>NZ_CAXUPH020000001.1:0-2178615 GCF_964252795.1 Devosia sp. LjRoot16 | reverse complement strand
GAGGGGAGAAGGGACCGAAGGGAGCCCCACGATGCCCACGTTCACCCCATCATCGCCTGACGTGCCAAAGAGATAATCTCCGGCGGCCGGCCGGCAAGGGCGTCGTCGACCTTTTCCAGCACCTGCGCCAGCGTGAAGGGCTTCGGGATCACGTCGTAGATCAGCTGGTCGAGACCGTGCGCGCGCTCGCGCTGGTCGGCAAAGCCGGTCATCAGCATGATGGTGACCTCGGGCCAGGCCGAGGCGACGTTGAGCGCCAGCGCGATCCCATCCATCACCGGCATCTTGATGTCGGAGAGCAACAGGTCGAAGCGCCCCTGCTCTTCCTGCATGACCTCGGCGGCGAGTCCGCCATCCTCGGCTTCCACCACATCGTGGCCCATGTGAGCGAGGGCGCGCGAGACGAACGCCCGCACTCCGTCATCGTCTTCGGCAAGCAGGATTCTGGCCATCAGTGTACCGTCTCTTCAATAATTTCCTTGGTCGCCACGGGCGGGATCGCCGCGACGTTCTGCCGGCTCGAGGCAAAGCCCAGGCGCAGCTGCGTCGCGCCTTTGGGCGGCGACGCCAGTTCGGCGGAAAAGGCCACGGCCTCGCCCGGCTCGACATCGGGAGCCGGTGGCATGACGCTCCACTGGTAGAGCGGCGCGCCATGCGCATCGAGGAGGCTTACCACCACCGGCGGCACCACCACGCCGCGCGCTTCGACGCCGCGGATAGTGGCGGTGACGCTGATCACGTCACTGTCGCCGCGCCGGCTCATCACCGTCGAGACGTCTGAAAACTCCAGGCCGACCACGTTCACGCCCATGCCGAGCGCCGAGTAAACCCCGGCCATCGACGGCGCCAGCTTGACGATCTCGGTCCGGAACAGCAGCCCACCGGCGAGAACCGCCACCAGCAGGCAGACCGCGCCGATGCGGATCATCCGGAACAACTTCGCCGCCGGCAGCCGGCGCGCCACTGCGCGCTGCCGTTTCTCCAGTTTGCCGTTGGCCGCCCGTTCGGCCGCCGTGGGCTTTGCTGCAGGTTCGGGGGCCGGCGTCGGTTCGCCGGTTTTCGGGGCGATGGCGGCTTTGATCTCGGCGATCGAGCGCACCACCTCCGGCGGCGGCGCTCCATCCGGCATCACGCCGCGCAGCGAAGCGGGGATTTCGGCGATGCCGGTGCGATGCTCGATCGCCTTGAACTCGCGGTCGAGCGCCTCTTCCTCGGTCGGGGTGAACAGCTTGTCGTCGTCCGGCGGCGCCATCTGGGCTTCCGCCATCCAGGCCTTGCCGCAATGCGCGCAGCTGACCTGCCGGCCGCGCGGCCCGAGCGTCTCGGGCGGCACCTGGTAACGCGTGCCGCAATGCGGGCAGGCGATGACGACCGTCGCTGGCTGGGGTGAACGCATGGACGAAAGCTAGCGGCGCCGGGTTAAGTTTCCTCAAACCCGAACGTCGAAACTGCCGCGGCCGAGGCTTCGGCCGACCAAGATTTGGGCTGAATTATGGGTGAGAACCCCGCCCCGGCGGGATGCCGCTGTTATGATGCCTCTCAACTGATTCGGAGCGGATGGCCCGGTGATCGAGTTCTCCAATGTCGGCCTGCGCTATGGGCAGGGGCCCGAGATCCTCCGCGATCTCAATTTCCGCATCGAACCCGGCACGTTCCATTTCCTCACCGGCCCCTCAGGGTCGGGCAAGACCTCGCTGCTGAAACTGCTGCTGTTGTCACTGCGGCCGACCCGCGGGCGGGTCACCCTGTTCGGCAAGGACACCTCCTCGCTCGACCAGGATGCGCTCTTACAGATGCGCCGCCATATCGGCATCGTGTTTCAGGAATTCCGCCTGCTCGACCACCTCACCACCTTCGAGAACGTGGCGCTGCCGCTGCGCGTGCTCGGCGAACCCGAGGCGAGCTACCGCGCCAACGTCACCGAGCTGCTCGAGTGGGTCGGCCTCGGCCAGCGCCTCGATGCGCTGCCGGCGGTGCTGTCGGGCGGCGAGAAGCAGCGCGCCGCCATCGCCCGTGCGGTGATCGGCCGCCCGGACATCCTTCTCGCCGACGAGCCCACCGGTAACGTCGACCCTGAACTGTCCTTGCGGCTGGTGCGGCTGTTCGCCGAACTCAACAAGATGGGAACGACCATCATCCTCGCCACGCACGAGCTGCCGCTGCTCGATGCCTTCCCCTTTCCGCGTATGATCCTCAACGAGGGGGAGATCGTCTTTGCCGATTGAGCTGAAGCTCCCCCGTTTCGTCGGGATCGAGAACCGCGAACGCGCTGCCGCCATTGTGCCGGAGCGCTCGGTCTCCGGCCGCACCCTGGTGCTGCTGATCGCCATCATGACGTTCCTGTCGGGGGTGACGCTCGGCGGCGTGGTGCTGGTGCAGAAATCCGCCATCGCCTGGTCCTCCGATGTCGGCCGCGAGATGACCATCCAGATCCGCCCGGTCGAGGGCGAGGTGATGGATTCGAACCTCCGCACTGCGGTGGCGCTGGCCGAAGCCACGCCCGGTGTCGCCTCGGCGCGCGCCTTGACGCTCGAAGAGAGCCAGAAACTGCTCGAGCCCTGGCTCGGCGCCGGCCTCGATCTCACCGCCATCGATATCCCCCGGCTGGTCGTCGTGCAGCTTGCCGACCCCGCCGAGGCCGACGTGGACAAGCTGCAGCGCGACCTCTCCGCGGTGAAAGGCGCCAGCCTCGATACCCACGCCGCCTGGCGCCAGCAGCTCAATGTCATGGCCGGCACCATCGTCGCATCGGGCCTCCTGGTGCTGACGCTGATCGTCGTCGCCACGGTGCTCGCCATCATCTTCGCCACGCGCGGCACCATGGCGTCGAACCGCGAGATCGTCGACGTGCTGCACTTCATCGGCGCCTCGAACAGCTTTATCGCCGGCGAGTTCCAGGGCCGCTTCCTCACCATCGGCTTCCGCGGCGGCATCTTCGGCGGCCTCGCAGCGTTACTGTTCTTCCTGCTGGTCGGCGTCGCCGCCGGCTCGATGGTGCCGCAGGAGGCCGGCCAGCAACTGGGCATCCTGTTCGGCCGCTTTGCGCTGGGCATCGACGGCATGTTCGGCATCCTCGCCGTGGTGCCGGTGATCGCCGCGCTGACCGCCATCACCTCGCGCATGACGGTGCGCCGCTTCCTGCAGAAGACATCCTGAGCCTGATGGCTGCTGCCACCCCCACCCTTTGATCCCTCCCCCCAAGAGGGAGGGAGGCGATAGGTGCACGGTATAGGTGAGAGCGTCTCCCTCCCCCCTTGTGGGGAGGGATCAAGGGTGGGGGTGGCCCCACGCGCCGATTTCTCGCTTGTTCGCCAGCGTCGTAGCAGGCACCCTCCGGCGCAAAACGGGAAGGATCGACTTTGCTCGGCCAGGCGTTGCGCTCGCTGCTGTTCTACGCGGTGTTCTACCTGCAGACCGTGGTGCTGGCGATCGTCGTCGGCATCAGCGCGCTCTGGGGCCGCACCAGGTTTGGCTGGACGCTGGCGCTCTACTGGATCCACTCGCACATCCTGGCCTTGCGGCTCATCGCCGGCATCAAGACCGACGTCGAGGGGATCGAGAACATCCCCGATGGGCCCTGCATTATTGCCAGTAAGCACATGAGCGACTGGGACATCTTCGCGCTGCTGCCCGGGGCGCGGCGTCCCGCCTTCATTGCCAAGAAGGAGCTGATCGACATCCCGTTCTTCGGCCAGGCGGCAATGGCCTTCGACACCATCCGCGTCGATCGCTCGAAAGGCGGCGACGCCATCCCGCTGATGCTCTCCGACGCCCGCCGCTCGCTCGCCAACGGCGCCCGCATCATCATCTTCCCCGAAGGCACGCGCAAAGCACCGCTCGAGTCCTACGACTATCGCTACGGCGTGGTCCGGCTCTATGAGGGCCTGAACATTCCGGTGGTGCCGGTGGCGCTCAACTCCGGCCTGTTCTGGGGCCGCAACAGCCTGCTGCTCTGGCCCGGCACCGCCCGCGCCCGGTTCCTCCCCGCCATCCCGCCCGGCCTCGCGGTCGAGGAGTTTCGCGGCCGCCTGATCGCGGCGATCGAAGGCGAAACCAACCGATTGATCCTTCAGGCCTATGATGAGGGCCTGAGCCGCCCGATCAGCCCCGAGCTGCGCGACCGGCTCGAGAAGCTGAAGCAAGGGATAGCGCCCGGACCGCTCGAGACCACTACATCTTGACGGAATCAGCGACGCAGCCCATAGGTGTAGATGTCACGCCGGGCGGTGCTTGACATTTAGCTCAAATTTGTTCTATATTCGTTCTCTTTCGCCTTGTATCGAAGGAGCCGGGGGCATGGTGCCGACACTCGATCGTACGCTGCTGCAGCATGCCACCGCGCATCCGGTGAACTGGCGCGGCCGCTCTGGCCGTTTCTACGCGCTCGAGCCGCTGCGCTTCGACGATTTCAGCTTCAAGGCCGATGAGCTTTACCTGATCGCGCTCGGCCCGCACGTCATGTGGGCGGGCGGCGCTGCCGATCTCGTCGAAGACCCGGTAAGCCGTGCCCGCTTCCGCCTCGCCATGGATTGCGCCGACCGCGTCTTCCACGTCGAAACCAGCGCCGACGCTATCGAACGGCTCACCGTGGTGTGGGATCTCGAAGGCGCCGAACCGATCATCGGACTGAGCGCCGCCTGAGGACAACCGAGAGAGACGGCCCCCTCCCATCCTCCCCCATAAAGGGGAGGTGCCGCACCTGTGCGTGGGGCACGATTTCGTCGAAAGCACCAACCTTCCTTCACCTCCCCCTTTATGGGGGAGGCCGGGAGGGGGCCGTCTGCTGCAGTCAGCCCCTAAGCCCCCGCCACCACCGGCACATCTGTGCCGTTCAGCGCCGCCACCACCTCGTCGAGATAGCGGTCGCTGATCCCGAGCTCATGCAGCTTGCGTGCTGTTTCCAGCACATATTCCGGGTTGGCGCCGGACTCACCCACCCCGGCGCGCACGATCCGCACCTGCTCGGCAATGGCGAGCTTGCCCGCATATTGCAGGTGCCGTGTGTCAGCGAGGAAGGCCAGCGACGGCACCAGGTCGCCATCGGCGAGTTCGATCTGCCGCGTCGCCTCGCGGTAGACGCCGCGATCCATCTCGCGCTCGCTGAGATAGGCGTGCACCCCGTCCCACGCCGCATCATCAACCTCGAACGCCATGCCACGGCACGAGCCGCCCGGCATCAGTCCGAACACCAGCCCCGGCTGCGCCTCGGTGCCGCGATGCCGGTAGGAGTAGACGCAGAGCCGGCGATGCACGCCGCGCAGCAGCGCCGGCATCTGCCGGAGGAAGGCAAAGCCCGGCCGCCAGATCAACGAGCCGTAGCCGAACACCCAATGCGTTGAATTCTGCTGCACGAAACGTCCACTCGCCTTGCCGCGGTCACGTTCCTACCGATACGGTCCGCGCCGCGCAATCGGTGCGCCGGAATGGGAGACCTGACGTTGCGGAAGTTCATGTGGCTCGCCATCGCGGTGGTCATCCTGGTCGGGCTGTGGACCGCCGGCTGGCTCTGGGCCGCCGGTGAGGCAACGCGGCAGGTCAGGCTCCTGGCTGGGGCCGATGGCGAAACCGCCCCGAAGCTCACCTGCGGCACCTTCGACGTCTCCGGTTTCCCGTTCCGCTTCGACCTCGAATGCCTCGACGCCACGCTGGTCGATCAGGACCTCACGGCCAGTTTCGCCGGTCTCAAGGGTTCGGTGCTGGTCTACGCGCCATCGCACCTGATCTTCTCGGCCAAGGCGCCGTTCGGCCTTGCCGACGCCTTTTCGGGCAGCCAGCGCCGGCTCGATTTCGGCGCCATGGAAGGCAGCCTGCGGCTCACCTCGACCGACCTGATGCGCGGCCTCAGCGGCGAAGGCTGGCGCATCGCCCGCTTCTCGCTGGTGGCCGACGACCTCACGCTCACCGATACCGTCGCCGGCGAGATCGTCGAGGCGCGCAGCAAGCACCTCGAAGCGCACCTGCTCGATGTCCCCGAACTGCACGACAAGGCCGCCGGCACTGCAGCGCTCCGCGGCTACCTCTCGACCACGGCGCTGGACCTGCCAGGGCTGCAGGTCGCAGCCGCCGACACCAGCGCCGAAGTCGAGCTCACCGCCATACCTGACGATCTTCGCGCCTTCGGTGAGCCCGATGCGCTGCGCCGCTGGCAGGCCGCGGGTGGGGCGCTGACCCTGACCAAACTGGCCGGCAGCCAGCCGCAGCCCGACGAGCGCTTCGAGATCTCAGGCACACTGAAGCTCAATGGCGGCGGCTACCCGGAGGGCGAGATCAGCTACACCACCAAGGGTGTGCTCGATCGCTTCGCCCAGTTCCTGCCGGTGATGCAGCTCGCCATGCTGCGCGGCGCCCCCAATGCCGATGGCAGCTTCCACAACAGCCTCACCATCACCGATGGCCAGGTGAAACTGCTCGCCGTGCCTTTTGCACAGTTGCTGCCGCTGTTCTGACGCCTTGCGTCATCGCGCCTGCGGCCCCACCCCCTCCCAGCCTCCCCCATCAAGGGGGAGGTGTTGGGCCGGTGGATTTTCCCTGGATCTCGCCCCAAGCACCGAACGGCACCTCCCCCTTGATGGGGGAGGATGGGAGGGGGTGGGGCCAAGAGCACAAACCTCAGAAACTAGCCTGCAGTGGCGGAAGCATCAGGCGTCTTCGCCGCCGCCATGCTCGCGCACCATCACTGGCGACACGTCGGTCGGCGGGACCACGGCGGCTTCCGGCGTGCCGTGCGGGCGGCCGAAATCCGGCGCCGCGGTTTCCTGGCCGGCGGTGATGATCGAGCGGCGGATGGCGCGGGTGCGGGTGAACAGCGCCTGCATGCCTTCGCCATCGCCGACCCGTACCATGCGCTGCAGGCTCGACAGATCCTCGAGGAAGCGCCCGAGCATCTCCAGCACCGCCTCGCGGTTGGTGAGGAACACGTCGCGCCACATCACCGGGTCACTGGCGGCAATACGGGTGAAATCTCTGAATCCCGAGGCCGAGAACTTGATCACCTCTGATTGCGTTGCCGCTTCCAGATCCGCGACCGTGCCGACAATATTGTAGGCGATGAGGTGCGGCACATGGCTGGTGATCGCCAGCACCAGGTCGTGGTGCGCGGCATCCATCACCTCGACGTTCGAGCCGAGGGCGCCCCAGAACGACACCAGCCGGTCGACCGCCACCGCATCCACTTCCGGCTTCGGCGTCAGCACGCACCAGCGCCCGACGAACAGATCGGGGAAGCCGGCGGACGGGCCGGAATGCTCGGTGCCGGCAATCGGGTGGCCGGGGATGAAGTGCACGCCCGCCGGAACCATCGGCTCCAGCGCCTTCATCACCTGGCCCTTCACCGAACCGACATCGGAGAGGATGGCGCCAGGCGCTAGGCGCCCGCTGATCTGCTGCATCACGTCGGCATAGACGCCGACCGGAGTGCAGAGGATGACGAGATCGGCGCCCTCGACCGCCTCGGCGGCGTCGAGCGTGTAGATGTCGCCCAGCCCCAGCGCCCGCGCCTCCTCGAGCGTCGCCGACTTGCGCGTGGTGATGGCAATGGTTTTGGCGAGGCCCTTGAGCTTCACCGCCCGGGCGATGGACGAGCCGATCAGGCCGATGCCGATAAGGGTGAGTTTTTCGAACATCAGCTGCTTGCCCCCGGCGCCCCGAACGCCTTCAGAATTTCCACCACGGCGCGCATATGCTCCTCGAGCCCGATGGAGATGCGTAAGCCCTCGGGTATGCCATAGCCATGCATTTCGCGCACCAACAGGCCCTTATCGCGCAGCGCGGCGAACGCCGCCTTCGCCGTCGCCACGTCTTCGAACAGCGCGAGGATGAAATTGCCCTGGCTCGGCGGCACCCGGATGGCGTTCGACTGGAGCGCCCCGGTGAGCCAGCTGCGCCAGCGTGCATTATGTTCGCGCAGCCTGGCGGTGAACGCGATATCGCGCGCCGCGGCGGCGGCCGCCGCCTGCCCCGACAGCGACACGTTGAACGGCCCGCGGATGCGGTTGACCGCATCGACCACATGGTCCGGCCCGTACATCCAGCCCACCCGCTCGCCGGCGATGCCCATCTTCGAGAAGGTGCGCACCATCACCACATTGTCCGACGCGTTCACCAGGTCGATGCCTTCAGAGTAATCCTCGGCGGTGACGTATTCCGCATAGGCACTGTCGAGAACGAACAGGATGTCCGGCCGAAGCCCGCGCTGCAGCCGCTCGACCTCGGCGACCGGCAGGTAGGTGCCGGTCGGATTGTTCGGGTTGGCGAGAAACAGCATCCGTGTGCGCGGCGTCACCGCGGCAAGCAGCGCGTCGACATCAGCCCGGTAGTCGGTCTCGGGTACCATGATGATCTCGGCCGAGGCGCCGCGGGTGATGATCGGGTAGACGTTGAAGCCATACTGGCTCATCACCGCTTCGTCGCCGTCGCCGAGATAGACCTGGGCGAGGAGGTGGAGGATGTCGTCCGAGCCAAAACCGCACACGATGCGGTCCGGCGCCAGCCCGTGCACCTCGCCCAGCGCCATGCGCAGCTCGCGCGACGAGCCTTCCGGGTAAATCTCGATCCGACCAGCCGCCTCGCGCACCGCTTCGATCGCCTTGGGGCTGGCCCCCAGCGGCGACTCGTTGGCCGAGAGCTTGACCAGCTTGACGCCGGCGGGCGTGTCGGAACGGCCCGGGACATAGGGCGCGATCTTCAGGATGCCGGGCTGCGGGACGGGGCGTTTGGGCGTGTCGGTCATGTCTGAGGGGGAAGCCGGGTCAAAAATCGGCCGGACCATAGGGGATGGCGCCCACGCTTGCAAAGGAATCCCGGCCCCAGTTGCCCCGACATCTGCTAGGATAGGGCGCGGCGTACTTGTCGAGACGGAGGAGGATCCGATGACGGCAATGAACATCGTGCATATGCGGGTAAAGCCGGGCCGCGAGGAGGAGTTCATCGCCCTCCACCGCGATATCGTCAGCTCGGACATGGCGGGCCTCCGCAATTTCTGGGTGGTCAAGACCGGTGAGCGCGACTTCTGTGTCGTCGGCGACTGGGCGGAGATGAGCAATCTGGTGCAGTCCCGGCCCCAGATGATCGCCATGCTCGACCGCTTCCGCGGGCTGCTCGAAGATCTTGGCGGCGGTCGCGGCGTCACCGAGCCCTGGTCGGGCGAGGTCGCGGTCCATCTGAGGCCGGAAATGAACGTCGAGAGCGCGCTCTAGGCCGGCGCAAGAATTCGGCTCGTCAGCGCTCTCGCGGCAGCTTCATCGCCGCCTGCGGCGCGAGGGCCGGCACCTTGATCAGCCGCTCGGCTTTCTTTCGCCGCGGCACCGCCGGGAACAGCTCCTTGCGGGCGAGCACGCAGTGGACACCTGCAAAGGTTGGCCCGAACATCCGGCCGGCCCGCTCGAAAAAGCGCGTCGATTTGAGCACCAGCGCGTGCTGCGACGGCGGCACATAGAGCGCATCGCGCCATTGCTCGGGCACGAAGCTGTGGTCGCGCAGCAACCGCTCCAGCTGCCCGCGCGAGAACGGGTGTCCGTCGCCGAAGGGCGTCGTGTCGATCGACGACCAGGTGCCGCGGCGTTTCGGCACCACGACGATCAGCCGCGCATTGGGCGCCGAAACCCGCCACAGCTCGCGCATCAGTTCTTCGGTGTCGCTGACATGCTCGAAGGCGTGCACCGCAATGATCAGGTCGACGGCGGCATCGGTGAGCGGCAGTTCCAGCGGGTCGCAGAGTACGGTATGCGACGGGCCTTCGCGCGGCCAGGCCGAAGCGCCCTGCCGGGCCGGCATCACGGCGATCACCCGTTCGGCCTTTTCCAGGGTGAAGCGCATATAGGGCGTGGCAAAACCCAGCCCCAGCACCCGCAAGCCCCGCACATTGCCGGCAAAGCGCAGCACCTCCTCGCGCAGCAGGGCGCGGGAAATCTTTCCCAGGGGCGACTTGTAGAAGCCGATCAGCCGCTCGACATGCGAGGTCATGGCGTTGTCCGAGAACCTTCTCTAGTTTCTGTCATGCTTCGCTGCCGCATGCCACCCGCGCGGCGCGCGCCTGACCCGGAGACTCCCCCACGTGCCCCTCTTGATCGACACCTTCCTCTGCCGTTCCGACAATTTCGGCTACCTCGTCCACGATGTCGCCAGCGGCCGCACCGCCGCGATTGACGCGCCGGACGCCAAGGCCATCAAGGAAGCGCTGCAGCGCCGCGGCTGGAAGCTGACCGACCTGTTCATCACCCATCACCACACCGACCACGTCGAAGGCATTCCGGCCCTCAAGCGTGAATATGGGGTGCGCGTCGTCGGTCCCAAGGCCGAGGCTTCGAAGATCCTCGGGCTCGAGGTGCTGGTCTCGGCCAGCGATACCGTGTCGCTTGGCGATACCGACTTCATCGTCATCGAGACCCCGGGCCATACGCTGGGACACATCGTCTATTACGACCCGTCCGGCCGGCACCTGTTCTCCGCCGATGCACTGTTCTCGCTCGGCGTCGGCCGCATGTTCGAGGGCAAGCCCGGCCCGATGTGGAACGGGCTGGAGGAGTTGCGCGCCCTGCCCGACGATACGCTGGTCTATCCGGGCCACGAATACACCGCCTCGAACGCCGCCTTTGCCCTGAGCGTCGACCCGAAGAACCCGGCGCTCAATATCCGCGCCGCCGAGGTCAAGCGCATGGTCGAGGCCGGCAAGTACACCATTCCGGTGACGCTGGGGCTCGAAAAGGCCAGCAACCCGTTCCTCCGCGCCGATCAGCCGGTACTGGCCAAGGCCATGGGCCTGGCCGCCGATGCGGAACCCGCCAAGGTGTTCGCCGCTTTACGCAAGGCCAAGGACGAATTCAAAGGGTAGCGGATGCCCGACAAGCTGGCCTTCAAGCCGGTGACCCGGTCAACGGCCAGGGATTTCGAAACGCTGTTTGCCGGCCCGGGCGGGCCCAAACCCTGCTGGTGCATGACCTGGCGGGCGACGCCCGAGGAGATCAAGGACAACAAGGGGCCGGCGCGGCGCCAGCAGATCCTCGGCCGCATCGAGGCTGGCGTGCCGGTGGGGTTGCTCGGCTATGCCGATGGCGAGCCGGTGGCCTGGGTGTCGATCGCGCCGCGGGACAGCTTCCGCAACCTCGGCGGCCCTGACCAACAGGCGGGCGAAGCGATCTGGTCGCTCACCTGCATGTATGTCCGCCGGCAGTTCCGCGGTGAAGGGCTCGGTCGCCAGCTCATCGCCGCCGCCATTGCCCATGCGCGGAAGCGCAAGGCCAGTATCCTCGAAGCCTACCCTGTTGCCCCTTCGTCCCCCAGCTATCGTTTCATGGGGTTTGTCCCTGCCTTCGAGGGTTTGGGCTTCGTCGAGGTGGGGAAAGCCGGTACCCGCCGGCACGTGATGCGGTTAACCCTTTCTTGATGAAACACGGGAAACTGCCAACGAAACATTGCAACCTCTCCCGGTCATGGCGACGTTACTCCCATGGTCCGAGCGAGGCAGCCTAACGAGGCCGTCGCGCCGGACCGACACCAGGCCGAGGCGATGGACGACAACGGGACGACAAAGCAGGTATTCACGCTGCCGGTGGTGCAGGAAGCGCCACGTGAGCGGCTGATGCTCGTCCACACCCCCGCCCACGCCGATTTCCTCAGCCAGCTGATCGCCGCCCGCCAGCACCTCGCGCCACAGCGCGAGCGCCGCCGCGCCCCGGTTGGGCAGGCGGTCGACGCCTATGCCAATGGCAGCAAGATCACGGTCCGGCGCATGCCCGCCGGCTACCGCAAGACCATCGTCACCTGAGCTGTTGCCCGACGAGGGCTCGAACTTTCCGCATCCACGGTGTCAGCCCGACGAAGGCCGGGGCCCATCCTGAGATGCCGAAATGATCCTTGGCCCATCCCAAGGCACCGCCTGCAACACCGTGGGCCCGCCATACCACCGGCGTCATCCCCGCGAAGGCGGGGACCCAGTGCGATCTCTCAGCCTCCACCGGCACCGCAGCATCCCACTAGGTTCCCGCCTTCGCGGGAATGACGCCGGTGGGTGGGCACGGCAATAACTTTGCGACTTATGGGCTTCGCCGGGATGACACTGTGATTGGGGCTCTTCGGGCGGCCTCAGCCGCCCATGGTCACGTCGCGGCCGGCGCCGGTGATCGAGACGGTAAAGCCCGCCACCACATCGACGATCGCCATCATCATCAGGATGAAGAACACCGAGCTCGCCGCTGCCCCGACGAGCAGGAACTCGACGAGGAAGATCACGAACACCACCACCGAGAGCATATGCTCGATCACCGAGTTGCGTCCGGTATTGGTGGATTTCAGCACCTCGAAGAACAGGCAGACGAGGCCCACCACGAGGATCAGGTCGCCGGCCGTCAGCGACCACGAGACGCCCGAGACCATCGGAATGGTCAACAGCTGCTGGCTCCAGCCCGCCGGATTGCCGCCCATGAACAGGAAGGCAAAGAAGTTATAGGCGATCAGCGGGATCAGCAGCAGCGGCGGAATGAAGGCGCCGTTGCGCGCGGCGCGGCCACCCTGGGGGATGAATACCGTATTGTCGGACATGGCGCGTTCCCTGATCGGTTAGTGCGGGGCACAATGCCAAAGCCGGGCCGCCCCCGCCAGCCCCGCCGTGCGCTTTCGCACTGATGTGCTCTTGAGCACGTGATGGGCTGCGCCAGCCGAGCGGCTGGGCCTGGTCCCTGACCCACCCACCGGCTGTCATCCCAGCGAAAGCTGGGACCCAACTCACAGCCCGCGCAAATGGATAAATGGGTCCAAGCTTGCGTTGGGATGACATCGTAGTTGGGGAGATCGCAGTGGGTCTGCTCAAGGACTCCGAGGATCAGAGCTTGAGCGGGCCGACCATCTGCTCGGGTTTCACTTCAGCGTCGAATTCCTCGCCGGTGAGGAGGCCCAGTTCGATGGCGCTCTCGCGCAGCGTCGAACGCTTCTTGTGCGCATGCTTGGCGATCTTGGCCGCATTGTCATAGCCGATCTTGCGGTTCAGCGCCGTCACCAGCATCAGCGACTGATCGACCAGTTGCTTGATCCGGTCACGGTCCGGCTCGATCCCCACGGCGCAGTGATCGTTGAAGCTCTTGGCCGCATCGGCGAGCAGCCGTACCGACTGCAGGAAGTTGTAGGCGATTACCGGCTTGAACACGTTGAGCTCGAAATTGCCCTGGCTCGCCGCAATGCCGATTGCCGCGTCATTGCCCATCACCTGCACCGCGACCATGGTGGTCGCCTCTGCCTGCGTCGGGTTGACCTTGCCCGGCATGATCGACGAGCCCGGCTCATTTTCCGGAATGGTGATCTCGCCCAGGCCCGAGCGCGGGCCGGAGGCCAGCCAGCGCACGTCGTTGGCGATCTTCATCAGCGCCGCCGCCAGCTGCTTCAGCGCGCCGGACGATCCGACAAACGCATCGTGCCCGGCCATCACCGCGAACTTGTTCGGCGCGGTGACGAATGGCTGCCCGGTCAGCGTCGCAATCTCCGCCGCGACCGTCTCGCCATACTTCGGATGCGCATTGAGCCCGGTGCCGACCGCGGTGCCGCCCAGCGCCAGCTCATAGAGCTGCGGCAGCGTGGCACGGATCGCCTTCAGCGCCAGGTCGAGCTGCGCTACCCAGCCGGAAATCTCCTGCCCGAGCGTCAGCGGCGTCGCATCCTGCAGGTGCGTGCGGCCGATCTTCACCACGCCCATGAACTCGGTCGCTTTGGCGTCGAGCGTATTCCTGAGCAGCATGACCCGGTCGACCAGGTAGTTCTCGATCGCCTCGACCGCCGCGATATGCATCGCCGTCGGATAGGTATCGTTCGACGACTGGCTCATGTTGACGTGGTCGTTCGGGTGCACCGGCTTCTTCGAGCCCATCACACTACCGGCCATCTCGATGGCGCGGTTCGAGATCACCTCGTTGACGTTCATGTTCGACTGGGTGCCCGAGCCGGTCTGCCACACCACCAGCGGGAAGTGCTCGGCGAGCTTGCCGGCGATCACCTCGTCGGCCGCCGCGACCACCAGGTCGCGCGTCGCCTGGTCCATCAGCCCCAGCTTGTGGTTGGCGAGCGCCGCTGCCTTCTTCAGGATGCCGAAGGCCCGGATGATCTCGGTCGGCATCTTCTCGCCGCCGATGTCGAAATTGGCCAGCGAGCGGGCGGTCTGCGCCCCGTAGTACTTTTCCGACGGCACGTTGATCGTGCCCATGGAATCCGATTCGACGCGCGTGCCCATAGCCGGAAAAACCTCTGGAACAAATGGAAACGGCCGGCTCCCTGAGTTGGGAGCCGGCCGTGAAATATCTAGCGTTTGGTGCGCAAGGGAGCGCCGGCCCGAAGGCTTACGAGCTCTTGGGCTGCAGAATCTGCCGGCCGCGATACATGCCGGTCTTCAGATCGACGTGGTGCGGACGACGCAGCTCACCCGAGTCCTTGTCTTCGACATAGGCCGGGGTGGCCAGCGCATCGGCGGAGCGGCGGAACCCGCGCTTCATCGGCGAGGTCTTGCGCTTTGGCACTGCCATGGTTGTTACTCCTGGATCAATAGCGTTTCGCCGAAGGCGTTCCGGCGTCTAACAGACAGGGTCTGTCGGGAATTGGGGGCGTCTATAGAGCACAATCGCACGGATGGGAAGGGGCGAAATTGGCTCATCTCAGGGTTTGGGGCGCAGTTCCTGCACCAGTGCAAATCCGCTACAAGCGCTCGACCCTCCCGGACGCTCCAACGTGACCTACAGCTTTCCCGACGAACTCGCCAGCACTGCCAGCGATATCGAGCAGGCGCTCGACGATCTGCTCACTGCACCTGCCCTTTCTGGCCCCGGTATCCCGGCCGACCGCCTGATCGCGGCGATGCGCCACGGCAGTCTCAACGGCGGCAAACGCCTCCGTCCCCTGCTGGTTCGCCAGGCCGCCGGCGTCTTCGGCACCGCGCCTGCCACGACCATCCCTGCCGGCCTCGCCGTCGAGATGATCCATTGCTACTCGCTGGTGCATGACGACCTGCCCGCCATGGACGACGACGATCTGCGCCGCGGCCAGCCCACTGTCCACAAAGCCTATGACGATGCCACCGCCATCCTCGCCGGCGATGCGCTGTTGACCCACGCCTTCGGCCTGCTCGCCGATGAGGCCACCCATCCCGATCCCGCCATTCGTGTTCGTCTCGTCACCGAGCTCGCAACCTGCGCCGGAGCCGGCGGCATGGTCGGCGGCCAGATGCGCGACATCGAGGGCGAGACGAGTTTCCTCACCGAGCGCGCCATCGCCCAGATGCAGGCGATGAAAACCGGTGCGCTGATCCGTGCCGCAGTGCGGATCGGGGCCATCCTCGGTGGCGCCTCGAACGCCGACCTCACACATCTCACCAGCTACGCCGAAGCTGCCGGCCGCGCCTTCCAGCTCGCCGACGACATCCTCGACGTCACCGCCTCCGCCGAAGCGCTGGGCAAGGCCACCGGCAAGGACGCCGAAAAGGGCAAGCAGACCATCGTCGCCCGCATCGGCGTCGAAGCCGCCCAGCGGCAGCTCGGCGAGGTCATCCACGACGCGCTCACCGCACTGCTCCCCTTCGACCACCGAGCCGATGGCCTCCGCGCCACTGCCCGGTTCGTTGCCGAACGCGAGAGCTAGCGGCTGATCACTGTTAGCGCTGGTGGCTGTGGACCCCCACCCTTGATCCCTCCCCGCAAGGGGGAGGGAGACGCTGACTGCGATATTAGTGTTATGGTCTCCCTCCCCCTTGCGGGGAGGGGACAGGGGTGGGGGTCAGCCCGCACCGGCGCCAGAGAGGTCCTGGACACAGGACTCCAAAGGCGAGCCGCCGCCCGCTGCCCTACTGCTGCCTGAGATTGCCCGTCAGCCACAGCACGATGAGCAGCAGCGCCAGCACGCCGAGCCACAGCCAGCGCCGCCGCGCCGCTTCGCCGGTGAACAGCCACTCGCGCAGGCGGCTCATTCGGCTGCGGTCTTTTCGGCCGTGCCGAAGCGCTTCTCGATATAGTCGGCGACCATCACCTTGAACTGCTCGGCGACGTCGGCGCCGCGCAGCGTGGCGACCTTCTGGCCATCCACGAACACCGGTGCGGCCGGGGTTTCGCCGGTGCCGGGGAGCGAGATGCCGATATTGGCGTGCTTGCTCTCCCCCGGGCCGTTGACAATGCAGCCCATCACCGCCACCGACAGGCTTTCGACGCCCGGATAGCGTTCCTTCCATTCCGGCATCGACGCACTCAGGTGGTCCTGGATTTCCTTGGCCAGCACCTGGAAAGTCTGCGACGTGGTGCGCCCGCAGCCCGGGCAGGCCGCGACCACCGGCAGGAACTGCCTGAAGCCCATGGTCTGCAGCAGCTCCTGCGCCACCCGCACTTCCTGCGTACGGTCGCCGCCCGGCTCGGGCGTCAGCGACACGCGGATGGTGTCGCCGATCCCCTGCTGCAGCAGGATGCCCATGGCCGCCGAAGAGGCGACAATGCCCTTCGAGCCCATGCCCGCCTCGGTCAGCCCCAGGTGCAGCGCATAGTCGCAGCGCGCCGCGAGGTCCTGGTAGACCGCGATCAGGTGCTGGACGTCCGACACCTTGGTCGAGAGGATGATGTGATCCCGGGCAAGCCCGAGCTCTTCGGCCCGTTGCGCCGAGAGCAGCGCCGACTGGATGATCGCCTCGCGCTGCACCGCAGCCGCCGAAACCGGCGTCGTCGAGGCCGAGTTCTCGTCCATCAGCCGGGTCAGCAGCTCTTCATCGAGCGAGCCCCAGTTGACCCCGATGCGCACCGGCTTGTCGTATTTCATCGCCAGCTCGATCAGCGTCGCGAACTGGGTGTCGCGCTTGGCTTTGAAGCCGACATTGCCCGGGTTGATCCGGTACTTGGCCAGGGCCTCGGCCGCCGCCGGATGGTCGGTCAACAGCTTATGGCCGATATAGTGGAAATCGCCGACGATCGGCACATTGACGCCGCGCGCCGCCAGCCGGTCGCGGATATGCGGCACGGCTGCCGCCGCCTCGTCGCGATCGACGGTGATGCGGACGATCTCCGAGCCGGCGCGCCACAGCTGCGCCACCTGGCGCACTGTCGCCTCGATATCGGCGGTATCGGTATTGGTCATCGACTGCACGACGATCGGCGCGCCGCCGCCCACCATCACGCCACCGACATTGACGCCGACCGAGTGCCGGCGGGGAGAAATGCTCATCGAAAACCCCTGGAGCGCTTCAGCAGGAACAGGAGACTCTTCCAGCTCGAAAGCGCGACAATCGTGGACTTGTCGCCTCAGCAAATAGGCCTTTGAGGTTGAGGGCGCAATGTTACGATTGCGTGACCGATTGAAGCGAGCCGCCCATGACCTTCCAAGCCTATCTCGACAACATTGAAAAGCAGACCGGCGTCACTCCGGACCAGTGGATCAGCCTCGCTACCGCGAAAGGCTTCACCAAAGCCGGAACAAAAGCCACCCAGATTACCGACTGGCTGAAGGCCGATTACAGCCTCGGGCACGGCCACGCCATGGCGATCGTCAAGCTGCTGAAGGATCGCGCCGGACTGAAATAACACCGTCTCGGGCAACGGCGATCGCCTCGCTCTCGACCAGCGGCAATGCAAGTTCCAAGATTTCAGGCGGGGCCTGCGACCAGCTGCACCGCCCCTTGAAGCAGCCGTCGGCCGAGACCATTTCTAGCCCATGAACAGGTTCTCGCTCCTCGCCCGCTTTCTCACCTTCCGTAAGGAACTCGTTACCCTCTGGCAGGCCTTCGTCTCTTCCGAGACGCCGGTGCACCTGAAGGCGCTGATGCTGCTGGTGCCGGCCTACCTGTTGAGCCCGATCGACCTGATTCCCGACGTGATCCCGCTGCTCGGCTGGGTCGACGATTTCATCGTCGTGCCGCTGCTGGTCAGCCTGATCGTGAAGCTGCTGCCGCAGAAGGCGCCGATCTACCGGCGTACGGCCGACGGCGCCAAGGAGATCGACGGCACCTATCGCCGGCGCTGACCATGGCGCTCAGCTCAGAACAGTATGGCCGCGTGAAACCCCAGTCGCTGAAACACTGGCTGGCGAGCTTCCTCGACGGGCTGCTGGACCGGTCGCCAGTCCTCTAGGCTGCGCGTGGGGCGATGGACGGCAAGCGCCATTCTGTGCTCACCACTGCCGAAAACTGACAGCTCCCGGGTCCAGGGTCTCCGCGATGACGGAGACCGACCATGACCAAGTACTGGATTGCAGTGGCCTCAGCCGAACACGCCCGTCGCGGGCGCGCCGGCTTCATGCAGGTCAACCACGGCAAGAAAGCCCCGTTGCAGCGCATCCGCGCCGGCGATGGGGTCACCTACTACTCGCCGGCCGAGACCATCGGCGGCAAGGACCGGCTGCAAAGCTTCACCACCATTGGCCGGGTGCGCGACGAAGCGCTCTACCAGGGCGTGATGGGCGGCGACTTCACGCCCTGGCGGCGCAATGTCGATTACGTCGAGGCGGCGGAAGCCCCGATCGCGCCACTGCTCGAGCGGCTCGAGTTCACCCGTGGCAGGGCCAACTGGGGTTACCAGATGCGCTTCGGCCTGTTCGAGATCAGTGAGAGCGACTTCCGCACCATCGCCACGGCAATGGGCGCGGAAGTCTGAGGCTTATTCGAACCGGACCAAGAGGTCCTTGGCGTCGATCTGGTCGCCTGGCTTCACCGTGACCTCGGCGACAATGCCGTCGGCTTCGGCGTGGATGGCGGTTTCCATCTTCATCGCTTCGATCGACAGCAGCACGTCGCCGGCCACCACCTTGTCGCCGACCTTGATGCCCAGCGACGAGATCACGCCCGGCATCGGCGCGCCGATCTGCTTGGCATCGCCCAGGGCCGCCTTGGCCCGGACCTTCACCTCGCCGACCTTCAGCCGGTCCGGTACGGTGATGGTGCGCGGCTGGCCGTTGAGATCGAAGAAGACGCGAACTTCGCCCTTCTCGTTGGTCTCGGTGCGGCCCTGGTAGGTCAGCACCAGGGTCTTGCCCTTCTCGAGGTCGAGGAACACTTCCTCGCCCTCCTTGAGACCATAGAAATAGATCGGCGTCGGCAGCACCTCGGTGGGGCCGTACTTGTCCTGCGTCTTGACGAAGTCCGCGTACACCTTGGGATACATCAGGTACGAGGCGAGCCGCTTGTCATCGACCTCACCGCCGATATCCTTGACTACCTTCTTGCGCTCGGCCTCGAGATCGACGTCTTTGAGGTATGAGCCCGGCCGTTCGGTCAGCGGCTTCTTGCCCTTCAGCACCTTCTTCTGCAGGGCGGCGGGAAAGCCACCCGGCGGCTGGCCCAGGTCGCCGGCAAAGAACCCGACCACCGAATCCGGGAAGGCGATATCGCGCTGCGGGTCCTCGACATCGGCGCGGGTCAGCCCGGCCGACACCATGGCCAGCGCCATGTCGCCCACCACCTTGCTCGACGGCGTCACCTTCACGATGTCGCCGAACATCTGGTTCACGTCGGCATAGGTCTGCGCCACCTGGTGCCAACGGCTTTCCAGACCAAGGGAACGGGCCTGCTCCTTAAGGTTGGTGAACTGCCCGCCCGGCATTTCATGCAGGTACACTTCCGACGCGCCGCCCTTCAGGTCGCTCTCGAAGGCGCGATACTGGTTACGCACCGCTTCCCAGTAGAACGAGATCTCGCGGATCACCTTCTGGTCGAGCCCGGGGGCGCGGGGGCCATCCTTCAGCGCCGCGACGAGCGAGCCGAGCGTCGGCTGCGACGTCGTGCCCGACAGCGCGTCCATTGCCGCATCGACCGCATCGACGCCCGCATCCACCGCCGCCATGATCGTCGCGGAAGCCGCGCCCGAGGTGTCGTGCGTATGCAGATGGATCGGCAGGCCGATTTCCTGCTTCAGTGTCTCGATCAGTTTCTTGGCCGCGGCGGGCTTCAGCAGCCCCGCCATATCCTTGAGCCCCAGCACGTGCGCGCCGGCGGCTTCGAGCTCCTTGGCCAGCCCCACATAATATTTGAGGTCGTACTTGGCCCGATCGGGGTCGAGCAGGTCGCCGGTATAGCAGATGGCGCCTTCGGCGACCTTGTCGGCCTCGATCACCGCGTCGATCGAGACGCGCATGTTCTCTACCCAGTTGAGGCAGTCGAACACGCGGAACACGTCGACCCCGCCCTTCGCCGCCTGCGAGACGAAGAACTTCACCACGTTATCGGGGTAGTTGGTGTAGCCGACGCCGTTCGAACCGCGCAGCAGCATCTGCGTCAGGATGTTGGGTGCGCCCTCGCGCACTGCGGCCAGCCGCTCCCACGGGTCTTCGTTGAGGAAGCGCATCGACACGTCGAACGTCGCGCCGCCCCAGCATTCGAGCGAGAACAGGTTCGGCAGCCCGCGGCTATAGGCCCGGGCGATGCGTGTGATGTCGAACGAGCGCATGCGGGTGGCGAGCAGCGACTGGTGCGCATCGCGCATCGTCGTGTCGGTGAACAGCACCTGTTCCTGCGCCTTCATCCAGCGCGCCAGGCCCTTGGGCCCGTCACGGTCGAGAATCTGCTTTGATCCCTCGACGACGATCAGCGGCTCGTATTCGGGCACCACCGGCGCCGCGGCGTCGGCCGGCGGCCGCGGCCGGTCGCGCACTTCCGGGTGGCCGTTGACGGTGACGTCGGCGATATAGGTGAGGAGCTTGGTCGCCCGGTCCTGCCGCTGCTTGAAATCGAACAGCGCCGGCGTCGTGTCGATGAACCGCGTGGTGTAGCGGTTCTCGATGAAATCCGGGTGGGTGATGATGTTCTCGAGGAACGCCAGGTTGGTCGCGACGCCGCGGATGCGGAACTCGCGCAGCGCCCGGTGCATGCGGGCGATCGCCTCGTCAGCGGTCGGCGCCCAGCAGGTGATCTTTTCGAGCAGCGGATCGTAGAACCGGGTGACCACCGCACCGGCATAGGCGGTGCCGCCATCGAGGCGTACGCCGAACCCGGTCGCCTCGCGATAGGCGGTGATGCGGCCATAGTCCGGAATGAAGTTGTGCTCCGGATCCTCGGTGGTGACGCGGCACTGGATGGCATTGCCATTGAGCCGGATGTCTTCCTGCTTCGGCACGCCGGATTCGGGCGTGCCGATCACCGCGCCCTCGAGCAGCCGGATCTGCGCCTTCACGATATCGATGCCGGTGACCACTTCGGTCACCGTGTGCTCGACCTGGATGCGCGGGTTCACTTCGATGAAGTAGAATTTGTCGGTATCGGCATCGAGCAGGAACTCGACCGTGCCAGCGCCCCGGTAGTTCGCCGCCTGGCCCAGCCGGATCGCCGCGCCGGTGAGGTCGTCGCGCACCTGTTGGCTGAGATACGGCGCCGGCGCGCGCTCCACCACCTTCTGGTTACGCCGCTGCACCGAGCAATCGCGCTCGAACAGGTGCACGAGGTTCCCGTGGTCGTCGCCGATCAGCTGCACCTCGACGTGGCGGGCCCGCTCGATCAGCTTTTCGAGGTACATCTCGTCCTTGCCGAACGCCGCCTTGGCTTCGCGCTTGCCCTCGGAGACTTCGTGGACCAGCGTCGACTCGTCCATGATCCGGCGCATGCCGCGACCGCCGCCGCCCCAGCTCGCTTTCAGCATCAGCGGATAGCCGATCGCGGCGGCCATGCGCTTCACTTCATTCATGTCGTCGGGGAGCGCCTCGGTCGCCGGCACCACCGGCACCTCGGAGGCGATCGCCATGTTGCGCGCCGCCACCTTGTTGCCGAGGTCGCGCATCGTCTGGGCCCGCGGCCCGATGAAGATGATCCCTGCATCCTCGCAGGCGTCGGCGAACTCGGGGCTCTCCGAGAGCAGGCCATAGCCCGGGTGGATCGCGTCGGCGCCCGAGATGCGGGCGATGCGGATATATTCGTCGATCTGCAGATAGGCTTCGACCGGGCCTTTGCCCTTGCCGATCAGGTACGCTTCGTCGGCCTTGAACCGGTGCAGCGCCAGCTTGTCCTCTTCGGCATAGCAGGCGACCGTCTTGATGTTCAGTTCGTTGGCGGCGCGAAACACCCGGATGGCGATTTCGCTGCGGTTGGCGACAAGGATTTTCTTGATCGGCATCGATTTAACCCGAGCAGGAGGGGGCGAGGCACGCGAGTGCCGGCAAGGGAGACGAGGGCCGCGGCCCGAGGGGCCGCTGCCCCTATTTCTGGCTCAGATGTCCCGCGAGGTGGGACATGTCGTAACCCGCATTCGCTGCCGCCGAGATGATCTCGGAGGCCGGCGCCTTGCCGGCCTGGCTCAACGCCCACAGGGTCGTCGAGCGGGTGCCGGAACGGCAGTAGCAGAACACGGGGCCGGTGCTCCCCTCGAGCACCTGTTTGGTCTCCTCGACCATCTGGGCGCTGATGCCCTCGCGGCCGAGCGGAATGTAGTGATAGGCGAGGCCGGCGTCGTGCGCCGCTTGCTCGATCGTCGCGCCGGAAGGCTGGTCCGGGGATTCCCCGTCCGGCCGGTTATTGATGATAGCGACGAAACCCTGGGCCTTGATGGCGGCCACATCCTCGGGGCTGATCTGCGGGGACACGCTCACGTGGTCGTTGATCCGCTTCACGTCCAAATCACATACTCCGATAGATATGCCTGGGTCTTCCCGGAAGCCTTTATAGACATCGGCCTCGTCGGGAGGCAAGGCGCGCCAGCGCCAGCCCTAAGTCTCACGACTTTGGATTAGGTCTCGTGCAACGGCTTCCGCATATAAACCGCCTTGCCGTTGAGGAAATCCTCGATCCGGTCCACGACGAACCCGATCCGCGTGTACAGCGCGACATTGCTCTCGAACGCTCCGTTGGTGACGAGCCGCAGTTCGGGATGACCGGCCGCGATCGCTCGCTGCTCGGTAGAGGCCAGCAGCATTCGCCCAATGCCACGGCCCTGCGCCGCCGGCGCCACCGCGACATTGTCGATCCACAGGTGGTCGGGGTGCGGCACCGTCGCGATCAGCCCGAGAATGGTCTCTCCCTCGACCGCCAGGTCGAACCGGTGCTCGCGCACCGCCTTCTCGTAGTCGACCCGCATCGGCATCGGCTCGCGCCCGATCAGCGGCACCCATTTGGCATAGGCTGCCACCACGATGGCAGCAATGGCCCCCGCCTCATGCGGCTCGGCGATGCGGATCTTGATGGGGTCTTGGGTGATCATGGCCTAGAGCTACGCCCTCAGGCGGCGGAAGCAAAGCGCGACCGCAGCGGTTCCGGCCGGGCCAGCAAATAGCCCTGCAGCGCCGTTACCCCGGCTTGTTGCAGGAACTGCAACTGCTCGGCGGTCTCCACCCCCTCGGCGATCACCTCGACCTGCATCGACTGCGCGATCTTGGCGATCGAGGTGACGATCAGCCCGTCGATCCGGCTGCCCGGCAGGTTGGCGACGTATGAGCGGTCGATCTTGATGATGTCGAACGGAAAGCCCCTGAGATATTCGAGGCTGGCGAAACCGCTGCCGAAATCGTCGATCGCCACCCGCACCCCAAGAGCCCGCAGCGCCTCGATATTGCTCAGTTCCACCGTCCCGGATTTGAGCGGCAGCGACTCGGTGATCTCGATGACGATCTGGCTGCCGCTGATTCCGGCCTCCATCAGGATATCGGCAAAGCGCTCGGCGAAATCGCCGCGCCTGAGCTGCACCACGGAAACATTGATGCCGACATGCGGCGTTCCGAGCGCCGCGAGATCGGCCGCGGCGCGCCGCAATACCCAGTCGCCCAGCTTGTCGATCAGGTCGGACTGCTCGGCAATGCCGATGAAATCGCCGGGCGGCACCTGCCCGCGCACCGGGTGCTGCCAGCGCACCAGCGCCTCGTGGCTGCAAAGCGTCGTGCCGTCGACGGCAAAGATCGGCTGGTAGTGCAGCTCGAGCTCGTTGAGCAGGATCGCCGCGCGCAAATCGCGCTCGACGAAGCGCTTGTGCCGCTCGTCGGCCATCAGTTCGCTCTCGAATGCCACGGTCGCGGCCCGGCCTTCCTTCTTGCCCTTGTAGAGCGCCAGGTCCGCCTTGGAGATCAGCTCATCCAGCTCGGCCGCGTCCTGCGGCCACAGCGCCACCCCGATGGTGGCCGAGAGCCGGATCGGCCGCCCGTCAATGCTGATCGCCTGGCCCAGCGTGGCAAGAATTTGGTCGCCCAGCCGCACCAGCGCCGGCCTGCTGTCCTGGCCGATGAGCGCAATGCCGAACTCGTCGCCACCGAGCCGGCCGATCAGCGCATCAGGCAGCAGGGTCTTCAGCGTCTTCACCAGGTGCACCAGCGCCGCGTCGCCGGCGCCATGGCCGTGCGAGTCGTTGAGCACCTTGAGCTTGTCCATGTCGATCTGCAGGTAGGCGACCGGCCGGTCGTTGCCATAGAGGCTCTGCTTCAGCGCGCTGAAGAAGTACGAACGCGTGTGCGCCCCGGTCAGCGCGTCGCGATAGGCGAGATCGAGCAGTTGCCGCTGTTCCTCGGCAGCACTCGCCAGCTCCTGCCGCAGCCGCACATAGCCCCAGCGCAGCAGCAGCAACAGGCTGGCGCCGGCCAGCACCCGCACCACCACCATCTCGATGGCGCGGGGATCGGTGAAATAGCCGATGAGCGCGATCACGCCCGTCACCACGATCAGCGCCGCAACCCCGGCGAACACCAGCCGGTAGGTCCTGATGACATGCTGCAGTGAGGCTTGGCGTTGCAACGAAAGGGCCTCCTGGCTCCGCCGGAGCGCTTTCAGGGAAAGTTGAGAGACTTTTCCCTCTCGAAAGCGCGACAAAACAATCGATGACACGCGGCCTGCCGCGCACAATCGTGCGGCAGCCTCCTCCCAGAAGCTTTCGGAAGGCCTAACGACGAAGAATTATGACAACGAATACAAGCGCCTAGGGCGATGGCGCCGAATGATCGGCCAAGCAGGCTAGCCAGGCTTCATGACAGTGCAGCAACTGTCGCCCTGGTGCCGCAAGCGTGGCTAATGAAGCGTTACTGCGGCGGCGGCTCGGCCGGCGGCTCCAGTGGCGGCAACCCGACCCACGGTCGCCAGATTTCGCTGCGTTCGGCGATAAACCGGTCAGCCACGGTTTCCACCGTCGCTCCTGCCTCGCCCAGTTGCTGCAACATCAGGTTCATTTCGGCGAACGGCATGCGCGCCCGACCGAAATAGGCCGCGACCTGCGGCGCGTCGAGATAGACCCATTCGGCCAGCGCCACCACGACCGGGTCCGGGGCAAAGCCGGTCGGCGTCGGGGAAGCGCAGGTGGTGCGCCCCATGCACAGGAACGCATCCCGGTCATAGGCGGCGAGCGTCACCGGCTTGAAGGCGAACTGCGCCAGCACCGCATTGGGCTGCCAGTAATAGAACAGGATCGGCTCGTTCCGTCCTACCGCCTCGGCGATCAGCGTATCGAGTTCGAACCGGTTGGCCGGCTCGACGATATCGAACAGCTGGTCGAGCCCGTAGGCGCGCAGCATATTGCGGTTCACCACCGCACAGCCCCAGTCGACCGGACAGGAGATGAACTTGCCGCGTCCATTGCCGTCGCCGAAATCGGCGGCATGCGCCTTGAGCCCCTCGATCGTCGTGACCTCCGGCCACTGGGTCGCGGCGTATTCGGGCACGAACCAGCCTTCGAAAGTGATATCGGCATAGGGCGCTCCGGCCTGCCGCACCTTCTGGCCCTTCATCGCGGCATTCCAGATATCGGCGATCCGGCCGATCCACAGCTCCGGCGCCACCGCCGGCTGGCCGGTCGCGCCCATCGACGAGCCCGTGGCGGCCAGGTCGCCTTCCTGTACCGCGACGTTGCAGAAATAGTTGGCGGTGAGGAGCCGCGAATGCACCTCGGCCAGCAGCGCCGAGGATGGCCAGGCCATGCGCGCGATGGCCAGTTGCTGCGTGCCGCAAGGCGGCGGAGGCGGCGCCTCGCCGATCGCCGGATCGGCCGCCGCGCCCCCGGCGGGCGGGTCGAGGGTTTGCACGGACTCCTGCGCCACGGCGCTCTCAAGCGACAGAGCCAGTACGAGAATGAAGAGGCAGCGCAGCAGCTTTGTCATCGGACCGGGCACAAGGAACGGATCAGAGGGGAACTTATAGGGCCGGAACCCCTTAAGACAAATGTCCGGCGGGGCTTTTACCACTTGATCAAAAGCGGATGACTCGCCTTCGCAATTTATGCAATATCGCCCGCAGCGGGGCACGGGTTGTGCCCCCGTTGATTGTTGCTTCGGTGGAGACGGCGGTAAACAACGCCGCACGGCGGAGCGACGTTGCAGAGGGACATCATGAACAAATCCAGTATCCTTGGCCTCGCCGTTGCCGCGACCGTGCTCGGTCTCGCAGTTCCGGCGCTCGCCGAAGACGTCAAGATCGGCATTCTTGGCGATCTGACCGGGCCGATCGAAAGCCTGGCGCCGCCGATCGTCGCCGGCGCCCAGCTGGCCTTCGACCAGGTCAACGCCCAGGGCGGCATCCTCGGCGGCGGCAAGATCGTCTCCGTCACCGGTGATAGCGCCTGCGATCCGTCCGTGGCCGGCCCGGCCGCCGACAAGCTCGTCAACACCGACCAGGTGACCGCCATTGTCGGCGCCTTCTGCACCGGCGCCACCATCGGCGCTGCCACTGCTGCCGGCATCCCGGGCGGCGTCGTGCAGATCTCGCCGTCGGCTTCGGCGCCGGCGCTCACCACGCTCGAAGACAATGACCTGGTCTTCCGCACCACTCCGTCGGACGCCTTCCAGGGCGTCAAGCTTGCTGACCTCTTGACCCAGAAGGGCATCAAGGACGTTGCCGTCACCTACGTGAACAACGACTACGGCAAGGGTCTCGCCGACGTGTTCGTCGCCCAGTTCACCGCCAATGGCGGCACTGTGTCGGCCAACATCGCGCATGAAGACGGCAAGGCCGACTATCGCGCCGAGCTCGGCCAGCTGTCCTCGGGCGGCTCGCAGAACCTCGTCATCCTCGCCTACGCTTCGGGCTCGGGCAAGACTGTGCTGCAGCAGGCCATCGAAGGCGGCGAATTCACCGCATTCGTCGGCGGCGACGGCATGATCGGCGACGACCTGGTGACCGGCCTCGATCCGGCTGCCGTCAACGGCAAGATCATCGCCACCCGCGCCGGTGCCTATACCGGTGCCTCGGCCGACACCTACATCAAGCTGGCGACCGATGCCGGCCAGGACCCGGCGGCGACCTATGCGCCGCAGGCTTACGACGCTGCGTTCCTCCTCGCCCTCGCGATCGAGAAGAACGGTTCGGCCAAGCGCGAAGGCCTTTCGGCCGCTCTGCGTGAAGTCGCTTCGGCTCCGGGCGAGAAGATCCTGCCCGGCGAGTGGGCCAAGGCGCTCGAGTTGATCAAGGCCGGCACCGACATCGACTATGATGGCGCTGGTGGTCCGGCGGACTTCGACAAGGCCGGCGACGTCGACGGCATCATCGTCGAGGTTGGCGTCACCGACGGCAAGTTCGTCGAAGTCGGCCCGGTGAAGTAAGCACCTTCCCGAGGCCTCAGGCCTGCACCAATTCCGAGGCCCGGGAGCGATCCCGGGCCTTTTTCTTTTGCCGCCTCTTGCAAGCAGACCGTTGGTCTCTTAATTACAGACCATCGTTCTCTTATTGAGGTGCAGCCATGAGCTGGTCGACCAAGGACATTCCGGATCAATCGGGCAAGCTTGCCCTCATCACCGGCGCTACCGGTGGGTTAGGTTATGAAACCGCACTGGCGTTGGCGCGTGCCGGCGCCGACGTGGTGCTGACCGGCCGCAATGCCGATAAGGGCGCCGCCGCCCTCGCCCGCATCCGCGCCGAAGTGCCGCGTGCAAAGGTGTCGTATGAGAGTCTCGATCTCGCCGCTCTCGCCAATGTCGCCGCCTTCGCCGAGCGCTTCACCAGCGCGCACGACCATCTCGACATCCTCGTCAACAATGCCGGCGTCATGGCGCCACCGCAGCGCGAGCTGACCGCCGACGGGCTCGAGCTGCAGTTTGCCACCAACTACCTGTCCCACTTCGCGCTGACCGGCCTGCTGTTGCCGCTTCTGGTGGCGGCAGCAGCACCCAGGGTCGTCTCGCTCGCCAGCGTAGCAGCCCGAGGGGGCAGGATCGATTTCGCCAACCTGCAGTCCGAGCATGACTACAAGCCGATGGTTGCCTACAGCCAGACCAAGTTGGCTTGCCTGATGTTCGGCTTCGAGCTGCAGCGGCGCAGCGACGCTGATGGCTGGGGGATTGCGAGTATGGTTGCGCATCCCGGAGTGGCGCGAACCGAGCTGATCGTCAACGGCATGGGTGACTCGAGCCCAGCCGGCTTGGCCCGTCGCTATCTCTCCATGCTGTTCCAGCCGGTGCCGCAAGGCGCGCTGCCAACCCTGATGGCAGCTACCGACATCCATGCCAGACCTGGCGGCTACTATGGCCCGCGGGGGCTATTCGAGATCCGGGGATACCCGGGCGAAGCCTCGATCCCAGCCCAGTCGACCGACCTCGAGGTTGCCCGCAGGCTGTGGCAGGCCTCCGAGCAGCTGACCGGTATCCGCTTCCCCGATCGCGCCAGCGTTGCGGCTTGACAGTGGTCGCGGCGCGCCGCACCACAGCATCCGATGACCACGACGACATTCCAGCGGGCCCGAAAGCCCGAGGAGATCAGCGCACGCCGCGAGACCCTGCTCGCGGCGGCGGCTGAGTTGTTCGATGCCGAGGGCCCACTCGGCGCCGGCCTCAACGCTATTGCCGCCCGGGCCGGCTTTACCAAGTCCAATGTCTACCGTTACTTCGAGAGCCGCGAAGAGGTATTGCTGAGCCTGTTCCTCGCCGAGATGGAACACCTGGTTCCGGCGCTCTCGGCCGCTCTCGCCGCAACGCCCACAGGCGACCTCGACGCGCTGGCACGCTGCCTCACCGAGCAGTTCATCTCCCGGCCCCGGTTTGCGCACCTCGCTTCGATCCTCTCCAGCACGCTCGAGGCCAACGTCTCGGAGGACACCATCGTCATGGTGAAGCGCACCATGGGCGGCATGACCGCTGAGATGGCCGCGGCACTCCGCACCCGATTGCCAAAAGCGTCGACCGAGGATGCACTGTGGGCCATGGCCATGATCGGCTCGCTGGTCGTCGGCATGTGGCCGGGCGCCCATCCAGCGCCCGCCGCCGAGCGCGTGCTGTCCCGCCCGGAATTCGCCCGGCACCGCCCCAACATCGAACGCGACCTGCCCCGCGCCGTACGAGCGATCCTTGCCAGTATTGCTTAGCGGGTAGGTTGCTGCCGCCGGTGGCTGTGGCCCCCCCGTTGATCCCTCCCCGCAAGGGGAGGGAGACGCAAACTGCGATGTCAGTGTGAGGGTCTCCCTCCCCTTTGCGGGGAGGGGACAGGGGTGGGGGTCAGCCCGCACCGGCACCAGAGATCACGCCCCCAGCCGCCTCGCCTCGATCCGCTTCTCTTGGGCGCTGACCGTCACCTCCAGATGCTCCGCCTGCGCCACGTCGAGCACCTGGCTCGGCCGATAGGCGCAGACATTGCTGCCGCCGCGGTGGCGCACGCTGTCATAGAGCACGCCGTCTTCTCCAGCAGCCCGCAGGCCTTCGCCGAACGCCTGCCCCGCCGCATAGCTGTCGGAGGCATGCAGCTCCGGTTCGCTCCCGCGGATATCGCGATAGCTGCCCGCGAGCCGCGCCGTATAGCTGCGGAAGGTGCGCTGCAGCGTCTCCGTGCCGCGGGCCAGCGCTTCGCGCCTCAGATGATGCCCGACCTCGGCGATCGCAGTGACCAGCGCCGCCGCGGCGTACCAGGCGCCGAGCTCCGGCCCGTTGAAGCGCGAACCGCCCGGCGCTGCATGCAGGAACGCCGCCATGACGATGCTGGAATTGGCCCGGCCGAACACCCACTCGTGCTGCGGCAGGCGCGCCAGCCGCTGCCTGACCAGCCGGTCATTGGTCCAGCCGGCGAGCTCCATCACCGCCTCGGCATCGGCGGTGGTGGCGACAGTGTCGAACAGCCCGATCGGTGGAAATCGCGACGGGATCAGCCGATGGCTCGGCTGCGGGGCGGGCGCCTGCATCAGCGGATGACGATGTCGCTGTCTTCGTACGGGGTGAACGCCGCATCCAGCGCATTGGGTGGCATGTAAAGCCCACCGCGCGCCGCATCGAGGAAGCGCCGCACCGCCATCAGCCCGTCCTGCGTGCCCGAAGTGACCAGCGCCAGTGGCGGCTGCCCACCAAACAGCGGCGCCAGATGCGGCCCCTTGAGCCAGCGCACCCCTGCGGCCTCGTCGGCAAACAGCACACCCAGCGCCTGATGGATGCCGAACACCGCCGAGATGCGCAGCAGCGCATCGAGATCGAGCGTGAACGGCTGCAGCTCCCGCGCCAGCTTGGCCCAATGATGGTAGGTCGAGCGCGAGGGATAACCGAGCACCAGCCGCCGCTGCTCCTCATTGAGGCCCCAGAGCTCGGCGATGTTGAGGAACGTCCGGAGCGCCGGCCCGCTCAGCCGGCGCCGGTTGGGCGCCGTGAACCGGCCGAAATCGACGATGTCGTCGCTGCCATTCGCCGGTACGAACGCCGCCTGCGGCTTTTCACGGAACCCGAACTGCATGATACGCTCCTTGTCCGGATCAAGACATAGTCCAAATCCAGACAATTTACAAGCACACCCTCCAGATCTGGCCCGAGCCTGTCGCTACGCCTCGCGCCGCACCACTTCCGGGATCAAGCCACGCGGCGCGTAGCGGAGCGCGATGGTGATCACCACGCCGAGCACGAACACTCGCATCTGGCTGGCGCGCGACTGGATTTCTGGGATCGCGCCCCAGCCCATATCGGTCGACCAGTTCGAGATGTTGTTGAACAGCCACTGCGACACCGGATCGGAGATCATCCAGGTGATGTAGATCAGCAGCGCCCCGAACACCGCACCCCAGTTATTGCCCGCCCCGCCGACGATCACCATCACCCAGATCAGGAAGGTGTGGTTGATCGGCTGATAGGCGCCCGGATCGTAGATCTGCTGGAAGCTCACCAGCATGGCGCCGCCGATGCCCATCAGCACCGAACCGAGCACGAAGATCTCGAGCTGCCGCCGGGTGACGTTCTTGCCCATCGAGGCCGCGGCGATGTGGTTGTCGCGGATCGCCCGCATCATCCGGCCCCATGGCCCGCCATAGGCGCGCTGCACCAGGAAGAAGGCAACGGCGAGCACGATGATCACGAGGCCCAGGAAGCCCAGCCGCGCATAGATGAACGACTCCGAGATCGACACGCCCTGCGCCTGCAGGTCCTGCGGGATCGGTGTTGGCCACGGGATCGGCGACACGGTCAGCGTGCCGCGGGTCAGCCAGTCCATGTTCTTCAGCAGCGCGCGGATGATCTCCGAGATGCCAATGGTGGCGATGGCGAGGTAGTCGGTGCGGAGCCCCAGGCAGATCTTGCCCACCACATAGGCGACACCGGCTGCCAGCACCCCGCCGAACAGCCAGCCGAGCACCGGATGGAGACCGAGCCCACCGACCCAGCCGCCGCCGGAAGTCTCGATATAGGCCGCCGCCGGATCGATCTGGCTGCGATAGACGGTGTAGGCGACGATCCAGGCAAGAACGGTGACGACGCTCTTCCACCGCCCCTTGATGCCGATGCGATCGGCGTGCCGCGCCCCCCAGACCAGCAGGAACCCGGCGAGGAACGCCAGCAGCGCCTTGCCCAGCATCAGCGGCCCTTCCGAGCCCCAGAACTGCGCGTTGACCGGATAGGAGATGAAGGTGACGGCCGCGCCGCCCAGCATCAGCATGCCCATGATGCCGAAGTTGAACAGCCCGCCATAGCCCCACTGGATATTGAGGCCGAGCGCGATCAGTGCATAGGCAAAGCTCTGCACCAGGAGCAGCGAGATATTGGCGGCGCCGAGGAACCAGCCGATCACCGTGAACAGCACGAACAGGCCGGCGAACATCACGAGGGAGCGACGCGCGATCATGTCGAGGCTCCCTTGAAGATACCAGTCGGGCGCCACAGCAGCACCACCACGAGGATCACGAAGGCCACCGTCAGCTTGTACTCGGTCGGCACGATTGCCAGCGTCGCCGGCAGCTCGAACGGCAGTGAGCCGGCCACAGGCCTGAGCAGCACCGACCAGTTGAAGATCGCCAGCGTCTCGGCAAAGCCGATCAGGAAACCGCCGGCGATGGCGCCGTAGGATTGCCCCAGCCCACCGACGATTGCCGCCGCGAAGATCGGCAGGACGATGTTGAACGCCAGGTCCGGCTTCAGGTTGACGTCGAGCGCCAGCATGGTGCCGGCCATCGCCGCGAGCGAGCCGGCAATGATCCAGGTTACCCGCACCACCAGCTTGGTGTTGATGCCCGAAACCTGCGCCAGGTCGGCATTGTCAGCCATGGCGCGCATCGCCTTGCCGAGCCGCGAACGGGTGAGGAAGAAGTGCAGCGCCAGCACCGCCACCGCGGTGCAGAGCACCATCAGCAATTGCGGCTGGGTGAAGTTGATGGTGCGGGTGACGCCCTCGAGCGGCACCGGGATGCGCACCAGCTGCTTCTGCTCGGTCTCGAAGAACGAGTAGGTGCCCGAACCGAAGAACAGCCGGATCATCCCCTGGATGATCAGCGTCACGCCGATCGAGGCGATCAGCATGGTCACCGGTCGTGCCCCGCGTTTGCGCAGCGGCGCGTAGAACCCCTTGTCGAGCCCCAGCGCGATGATCGCGGCGAGGATCATCGCCAGCGGCAGCACCAGAAAGCCGGTCGGCACCACCGGGGTGGTGATGCCCAGCGCCGTTGCCGCCATGGCGAGCAGGAACGCGATGAACGCCCCCATGGTCATCATGTCGCCATGGGCGAAATGCGCGAAGCGCAGGATCCCGAAGATCAGCGTCACGCCGATGGCGCCGACCGCATAGATCGAGCCCAGCACCACGCCGGCGACGACGACGTTGTTGAAAAAGAAGATCAGTTCATTCATTGCCGTCAGCCCCCCAAGAAGCTCTTGGCGACTTCGGGATCGGCGATGAGCTCGGCGCCCGTGCCGGTGAAGCGGTTCTTGCCGGTGGCGAGCACGAACCCGCGCGAGGCAAAGGCCAGCGCCTGCCGCGCGTTCTGTTCGACCATCAGGATGGCGACCCCCGCCTTGTTGACCTTGACGATCTGCTCGAAGATTTCGAGCACGTAACGGGGGCTGAGGCCTGCCGACGGTTCGTCGAGCAAGAGGAGCTTGGGCTGGCTCATCAGCGCCCGGCCCATCGCCACCATCTGGCGCTGTCCGCCAGAAAGCTCACCCGCCGGCTGCCGGCGCTTTTCGCGCAGCACCGGGAACATGTCGTAGACCCATTCCATCGTCGGCTTGAAGTCGTCGGTCCGGGTGAACGCCCCCATCTCGAGGTTCTCTTCAACGCTCATCGAGGTGAAGACGTTCTTTTCCTGCGGCACGAAGCTCAGCCCCTTGGGCACCAGCCGGTCCGGCAGCGAGTTCTGGATCGCTTCGCCATGAAAGCTGATCGAGCCTTCGGTGACTTTTAAGAGCCCGAAGATCGCCTTCAGCGTCGTCGACTTGCCGGCCCCGTTCGGGCCGACGATCACGCCGATATCGGACTGTTCGATCGCGAGGTTAACGCCATTGAGGATCGGCGCGCCGCCGTATCCGCCGACGACGTCCTTGATGTCGAGCAGTGCCATTACGCGGCCTCCACCGGAGAGCCGAAATAGGCCTCGATAATCTCGGGGTTGGCACGGATCTCGCTCATCGGACCCTCGGCGATCTTCTCGCCCTGCGCCATGACGATCACCGGGTCGCACAGCCGCCCGATCAGATCCATGTCGTGCTCGATGACGAAGAAGGTGTAGCCGAGCTCCTGGTTCATCCGCTCGATATTGGCGGCCAGATCCTGCAGCAGCGTGCGGTTGACGCCGGCCGCCACCTCGTCGAGCAGCACCACCTTGGCGTCGACCATCATGGTGCGGCCGAGCTCCAGGAGCTTTTTCTGCCCACCCGAGAGGTTCCCAGCGAGCTCGTGCTTCACATGCCCGAGCTTCAGGAAATCGATGACGTCGAGCGCCTTCTGCCGCACCGAGCGCTCGGCCTGCTTGATGGCGCCGGGCATCAGCCAGGTCTTGACCAGGCTCTCGCCCGGCTGGCCCGAGGGCACCATCATCAGGTTCTCCAGCGCCGTCATGTTGGAGAATTCATGCGCGATCTGGAAGGTGCGCAGCATGCCGCGGTGAAACAGCTGATGCGGTTTCAGCCCGGTAACATCCTGGCCATCAAAGATAATCTGCCCGCTATCGGGCACGATATTGCCCGCGACCAGGTTGAACAGCGTCGATTTACCGGCGCCGTTCGGCCCGATCAGCCCGGTGATCGAACCGCGCTCGACCCGGAGCGAACAATCGTTGACTGCGCGCAAGCCGCCAAAGCGCTTGCTGACGTTCTTCACGTCGATGACTGCGTCGAAGGACACCCCGCCCCCGTCCTGATGAAATCGTTCTTCTTCGCGGCTTATGCCGGTTTTGCGGTCATCTGCGCATATGCACAAACACCGGTCAACCAAGCACCGCGTTTCGATTGGGGGCGGCTATTATAGGGTTGTGGAGACTTTGACCAGACGGTCAAAGCGCCGCGAGCACTGCGTCGGCCGTTCTGTGGTTTGGCGCCAACAGGATGTTGTAGAGCGTCGCCAGCCGCGTCAGCGATTTGATATCGACGTCATGCGGCATGGCGGTCAGCGGATCCTGGAAGAACACCAGCGCATCGAGCCGGCCCTCGGCGATCATTGCGCCCAGCTGCGCATCGCCGCCCAGCGGCCCGCTGAGCAGCCGCGTCACCGGCAACCCGGTGCCGTCGGTCACCCGTCCACCGCTGGTGCCGGTGCCCCACAGCTCATGCAAGGCGAGCTTGTCCCGGTTGAGCTTCGCCCAGGCGACCAGTTCGTCCTTCTTGTCGTCGTGCGCCACGAGCCCGATACGCGCCATGGGAAATCTCCGGAGGTAGTCGTCGGAGGTTTTCTGCACGGCTCACGCCTTGAGCGCAATGGCCTCGGCAAGCAGGATCGCGATCTCGTCCTCGGGGATCGGCGTGCCCGGCTCGAACCGGATGAAGCGCACCTGCTTGCCGTCGCCCTCGAGCAAAGGCGAACTCAGCAGCCGCCCATGCTCGAACACCAGCGAGACGTGATCCTCCATCGGGAAGATGGCGCAGACGAACCCGGCGGTGGGGTGCCGGTAGTTGACCGAGCCCCAGCCGAGCCGCGCCTTGGCGTCGAGGTCTGGCCGCACCGAGAGCAGCGTCAGCGCCAGGTTCTGCGCGAGATCCGCGACGGGTTGCGGGAAGGACCGTACGATTTGCAGGAGGTCGGCGACCATTTCAGTCGACCGAGAGTCGGATTGTGCCATGGCTCATCTCGAGGCCCATTGGATCGATCATGGTCATGGCCTCGCTCTGGGCCATCTCTTCCATCATTTTGCCGCTGGCCGCCAGTGCGGCTTCGTGCGTCTGCCAGAACACGATGTCGACATAGCTGCCGTCATCCCGCTCGGCCAGGTGGCGCGACACGAACCCCGGCTGCCGCTTCAGCCAGTCGCTGATCGCCGCATTGGCATCGATGAACTGCTGGCCGCTGCCGCGGGCCAGCCGAAAGGTGACGAGCTCGAGTGTCTGGGTCATGAACAAAACCCTCTCCGTTGTAACGCGGAAGAGGGTTTCGCATGGATCACCTGACACCGAGTGTCAGGGTTATCGCCGGCGGCTCACAATTGTGAGCCGCCCAGCATTTGTCGAAGCAGAATCCGGGCGGATCAGAACTCCGCCCAGTCCTTGTCGATCGCGGCATTGCCCTGGCTCAGATACGAGCTCGCGGCCTTTTTCACCCGCTCCTGCAGGCCCTTGATGCCGCGGGCCGGCGGCGCCACCTGCACCACCCGCTGCGGCGCGGCGCCCGAGATGGTGAAGATATCGACGATCCGGTCGAGCTCGTTCACCTGCCCGTCGGTCTGCTCGATCGCCGCGTTGGTCTCCTCGACCAGCGCCGCATTGTGCTGCGTCATCTCGTCGAGCTGGCGCACCGCGGTGTTCACCTCTTCGATCGCCGAGGCCTGTTCGCGGCTGTCGCGTGCAATGCCGTCCATCAGCAGGTTGCTCGAACGCGCTGCCTCCAGCATGGCGACGAGCCGCGCTGCGGCGTCCGCCACCAGCTTCGAGCCAGTCTTCACTTCCGTGCCCGATTGCTCGATCAGCGCCTTCACCTCGCTCGAGGCGCTGGCGGCCGATTGCGCCAGCCGCCGCACTTCCACCGCGACCACCGCAAAGCCCTTGCCGGCATCACCGGCGCGCGCCGCTTCCACCGAGGCGTTGAGGGCGAGAAGGTTGGTCTGGAAGGCGATGTCGTCGATCAGCCCGATGATGTTGGAGATCTTTGCCGACGACTGGGTGATCCGCTCCATCGCCGCGTTGGCGTCGCCCATCACCTGCCCACCTTCTTCGGCGGTACGGGTGACGGTGCTCGCCACTTCGCTTGCTTCGCGGGCCCGCTCGGCATTCTGCAGCACGGTGGTGGAAAGCTGCTCCATCGCCGCCGAGGTTTCCTCGATCGTCGCCGCCTGCTTGGTGGTGCGTTCGCTGAGGTCGTTGGCGCCCGAGAGGATCTCGCCGGTCGCCGTCTTCAGCGAGCGCGAGGTTTCCTTGAGCTGGCCGACGATGTGGCTCAGCTTGTCGCCCACCGCATTGGTGTCATCGCGCAACCGGGCGAAGGCGCCCTCATACTGGCCTTCCATCCGCTTGGTGAGGTTGGTGTCGGCCAAAGCCGCCAGCACTTCACCGGTCTCGCCGAGGCCGCGATCGACGGTGGCGACGAGGTTGTTGATCGAGCCGGCAATGGCGTTGAGCTCGGCATCGGGGAATTCGGTTTCCACCCGGCGCGAGAAATCGCCGGCCACCGCCGCATCCACCACCTGGCCGAACGCCTTCTGCAGCTCGGCCATCATGGCGCTGCGCGCCTGTTGGTCGCGGATGATCCGCGCCGCATCCGCTTCGGTCATCTCGGCCACCTTGAGGCCGTTGGCGCGGAACACCTCGACGGCTTTCGACATGTCGCCAATCTCGTTGCGCATCGCGCCGAACGGCACTTCGACGCTGTAGTCGCCATCGGCGATCTTGCGCATCACCCCGGTCATCCGGCTGATCGGCTTGGCGATTGCCGTACCGAGCCAGGCGAACGCCAGAAGGCCGAGCGCAAAGATCACCACGCCGCCGATCAGGAGGTTCAGGAGCTGCGCTTCGGAGTCGGCGAGCAGCGTCGACTGCGGCACGGCGACGACCACCGTCCAGGCCGCATCGGCGCCGGGCAGGTCGACCTTGCGGGCATTCATCTTCCAGGTCTGGCCGGCGGCTTCGCCGGTCGACGAGAATGTCTCGGACGAGGCCATGGCTTTCAGCGCCTCGAGCGCCCACGGCTCGCTCACTTCCGTGCCGATCAGCTTGGGATCGGGGTTCAGCACCCAGACATTGCGCTGGTTGATGATCCCCATGAAGCCATTGCCCATCGGCGGCTCGCTGCCGAGCTTGGCGGCCAGCACCGCCGAGTCGAAGGCGACGCCGCTCATGCCGACGGCCTTGCCCGAGGGATCTTTGATGATGTTGGTGAAGCTGGTGTAGAGCTTGCCCTCGATATTGTCGGGGCCCGAGATCGCCGCGACACCCGCCTTCAGCGGTCCGGTGAACCAGCTGTCAAAGCCCGCCGGACTGTCGAGCGAACCATAGCCCACCGTGCCGTCCGCCTTGTTCTCGGCGAGAATGCCGACATGGTTGCCGCTGATCAGGAAGTGCGACCCGGCAAAGGTCGGGCGCGCATAGAGCGCCGAGTCGGGCGAGAACATCATGTAGACGCCCAGCGCCCCCGGCAGGCTTGCCAGCTGCTTGGTGACGATCGTGCCATAGGTGGTCGGCGACGTATCGTGGTTGGCGAGCAGCGCCTCGGCGGTGCGCGCCGTCGAATCGGCCGCCACCGCAAAGCCGGTCAGGAACGTCTTGATCGACTCGGCTTGCGTCTCGGCCAGCCCGCCGACCACTTCGTCGGCCTGCGCCAGGTCCTGGGCGCGGTTGCTGGAGACCACGTAATAGAGCGATGCGCCGATCGCGACCGTGAAAATGGCGGCGGCGGCAAGAATGATTGAGCCCCGAAGCTTCAGCGACGGCAGCTTGAATTTGGTCTTGGCGGGCATGGAGGGGTCGTAGTCCTTCTGGAGTGTCGACGAGCTGAAATGCGTCCTGCGTCTCACCAGGGATCACAGCATGGCAGCGTTAACATCGCGTCAAACGGCGATGCTTCCGGGTAGGACTTTTGGTTGAAATGTGGCGGCCGGCGGTCGGATCGGCGGCCCGCCCCCTTCACGCTGCGCGGGAGCTACGCCCGATGCCACGGGCGTCGACGGTGAAGATGTCGGCGATGCCGTCGACTTCGCCGGCCTGTGCCTCGGTCTGCTCGATCGCGGCATTGATCTCTTCGACCAGCGCCGCATTGTGCTGCGTCATCTCGTCGAGCTGCCGCACCGCGGCGTTGACCTCGTCGATCGAGCCTGCCTGCTGCCGGCTGTCGTCGGCGATCGCCGCCATCAGTGCATTGGAGCGGCGCGCCGCCGCCAACATGGCTTCGAGCTTGTCGGCCGCCTCGGCAACCAGCTTGGTGCCGCCGCGCACTTCGGTGCCCGATTGCTCAATCAGCACCTTCACTTCGCTCGAGGCCTGTGCCGCCGATTGCGCCAGCCGCCGCACCTCGACTGCCACCACCGCAAAGCCCTTGCCGGCCTCGCCCGCCCGCGCTGCTTCGACCGAAGCGTTGAGCGCCAGCAGGTTAGTCTGGAAGGCGATGTCGTCGATCATGCCGATGATGTTGGAGATCTTCGCCGATGACTGGGTGATCCGCTCCATCGCCACATTGGCCTGCTGCATCACAGCGCCGCCCGCTTCCGCAGTGCGGCTGACGTCCTCGGCGACATGCCGTGCGTCCTCGGCCTTCTCGGCATTGGCCCGCACCGTGTCAGCCAGCAGCGTCATCGCCGCGCTGGTCTCTTCGATGGTCGCTGCCTGCCGCGTCGTCCGCTCCGACAGATCGTTGGCGCCCGAGAGGATCTCGCCCGTCGCCGTCTTCAGCGAGCGCGAAGTCTGCTTCAGCGTCAAGACGATGTGGCTGAGCTTTTCCGCCACCTCATTGGTATCGTCGCGCAACTGCCCAAGGGCGCCCTCATAGCTGCCCTCGATGCGGTGCGTCAGGTCGGTATCGGCCAGCGCCGCCAGCGCCGCGCCGGAATCGCCGATGATCCGCTCCACCGTCCCGACCAGCGTGTTGACGCTTCCGGCCAGCCGGTTCAGTTCCTCGTCGGCAAAGCGGGTGGCCACCCGCCGCGAGAAATCGCCTGAGGTCGCGGCATCCACCACGTCGCCAAAGCTCTGCTGCAGCGACTGCATCATCTCGGCCCGCTCGGCCCGGCGCTGCTCCAGCGCCAGGCGCTCGTCCTCGGTCAGCTCCTGCACCTTCAGTGCATTGGCGCGGAACACCTCGACATTGCGCGCCATCTCGCCGATCTCGTTGCGGAGACCGGTATAGGGGATCGCCGTTTCGAGCGCGCCGCCGGCCACCAGCCGCATGCTTTTCGACAGCATCGGTACCGGCCGCATCAGCCGCGACGCCGCGAACACCGAGAGCGCGCCGATTACCAGCACCGCCACAGCGCCGACCAGCGCCAGCAGCTGCAGCCCCTCACTCGCCGTCGCATCGATCTCCGCTTTCGGAATGCCGACATAGATGAGCCCGATCACCTCGTTGTTGAGGTTCTGGATCGGCCGGTAGATGGCATAATAGGGAACACCCAATACGTTGGCCTCGCCCTGGTAGGTGCCGCCGGCAACCACCACCGGATAGGCCGCGCCGTCGCGCGCCAGCGGCGTGTCGAGGATCCGCTCGCCCTTGTCATCGAGGATGGTGGTCGACTTGCGGGTGAAATCCTGGGTTTCCGCGTCGAACACAAACAGCGTCGCTGTATCGCCGGTCACCCGCCCGATCGTGTCGATCAGGTCGTGGTTGCGGAATTTCGGCATCGCCTTGGCTTCGATCTTTTCGAGCTCGCCCGCCTCGTTCCAGAAGATGTCGGAGTTCGGCAGGTTCACCTCGAGGATCGCCGCGGCAATCCTGAGGTCTGCCGCAAGCCGCTGGTTGGCGGTGTCGCGCGTATTGGCGGCAAGCATCGTCCACACCGCGAACAGCACGGTCGCGATGGCGACGGTGACCGTGAGGAACACCATTGCCGAGATCGTCGTGGTGAGCGTCAGCCCACCCAGAGTCTTCGAATTGATTGTGCTCTGCGAAGAGGTCGTGGCCATTCTAGCCCCCATGTCGCCGTGGCTTTCGTGCCCGGCATCCCCGCTCATCCCCATCGCCGACGATAGGGAAGCTTCCTTAATCGCCGGTTGACCCAACCGCCCCAACCCGAACCAGGCAGCAAATCCCATGAGCAGCGCCAGGATCGCGCTGATCCCGCCGATCCGGGTGAGCCGTCCGCCCGCCTCGGCGATCCGCTGCTCCAGCAACTGCCGCATATCGGCGCCGGAGGCGCGGCCCAACGCCAGCGCCGCATCCTGGAACGCATCATGCGCCGCATCGAGCCCGGCCCAGTCAAAAGCCGATCGCGCCCTGGCATCGGGGATCGCCGTGATGCCTGCCGCCACCCGCTCTGCCAGCGCCGTCGCCGCCGCGGTGTAAGCCTTGCCCTCTGCCGTAGTCCGGCCGCCGGCGGTCGCTGCGCGGAACTCGGCCAAGACCTCTTCAAGCCGCGCCAGCTCGGCCGGCTGCACCGCGACCGCGTAGCGGGTGGCCTCTATCAGCGCCGGCGACAGTGGCGCCGCATTGGCCGCCTGCGGCACCTCGATCAGTTGCTCTGCACCTGGATCGGCACGGAGCCCGGAGCTGTCATGGATACGCTGCACCAGCATCGCCGCGGCATTGCGCGCCGCGGCCGGATGCGCCCCGGCGGCCAGTTCCGCCTTCAAGGCGTCGTAGGCCCGCGACAGCGAGGCCGTGCCAAATTGCGCATCGCCGCTCCGCGCCGCCTCGGCGAGCGCCGGATCGGCCGCCGGCAGCGCGCCGTCCCGGGCGAGCCCGACCAGTTCCGGCAGCACCAGCCCAGCATACCGCACCCCATCGGCCTCGCGTTGCGCTGCCTCGATCTGGGCCGTCGTCTGCCACCCCAGATAGAGCCCGCCGGCAAGCGGCAGGGCCCCGATGACGAGAGCGGCTATGGTCCGGGTGAGTTTGCGCATTGTTGTCCCTTCTGGACGTTTCGCGAGGACCGTCAGGTTTTGCGGTTAGAACTCCGCCCAGTCCTTGTCGACCGCGGCATTGCCATGGCTCAGGTATGACTTGGCGGCGGTGCGCACCTTATCCTGCAAAGCCCGGATACCCTTGGCCGGCGCTTCCGCGGCGCGCGCCGGCGCCTGCTGCGCTTCGATGCGGAACACTTCGACGATCCGGTCGAGTTCCGTGGCTTGTGCCTCGGTCTGCTCGATCGCGGCGTTGGTTTCTTCGACCAGCGCCGCGTTGTGCTGGGTCATCTCGTCCATGGTGCGGACGGCGGCGTTGACCTCTTCGATCGCCGACGCTTGTTCCTGGCTGGCCCGCGCGATCGAATCCATCAGTTCGTTCGAGGAACGCGCCGCCACCAGCATCGCTTCGAGCTTGGCCGCGGCTTCCGCCACCAGCTTCGAGCCGCCCCGGACTTCCGTCCCCGACTGCTCGATCAGCGCCTTCACTTCGCTGGACGCCCCGGCAGCCGACTGCGCCAGCCGCCGCACTTCTACCGCCACCACGGCAAAGCCCTTGCCGGCATCGCCAGCCCGCGCCGCTTCCACCGACGCGTTGAGCGCCAACAGGTTGGTCTGGAAGGCGATGTCGTCAATCATCCCGATGATGTTCGAGATCTTGCCCGAGGACGCGGTGATCCGCTCCATCGCTTCGGTCGCCTGATGCATCACCTGGCCACCGTCTTCGGCAGTCCGCGTCACCGTCGCCGCAACATTGGAGGCATCCTTGGCCCGTTCGGCATTGGCGAGCACCGTGCCGGAGAGCTGCTCCATCGCCGCCGAGGTCTCCTCGATCGTCGCCGCCTGCTTGGTGGTCCGCTCGCTCAGATCGTTGGCGCCTGAGAGGATCTCGCCCGTCGCCGTCTTCAGCGACCGCGAGGTGCCCTTGAGCTGGCCGACGATCTCGGTCAGCCGTTCGGCCACCGCATTGGTGTCGTCTTTCAGCCGCGCAAAGGCGCCGCCATACTGGCCGTTCACCCGCTGCGTCAGATCGGTCTGCGCCAGCGCCGACAGCACGTCACCGGTTTCGATCAGCCCGCGATCGACGGTCGCGACCAGTTCGTTGACGCCATGCGCCAGTGCGTTCAGTTCCTGATCCGGAAACTCCGCCTCGACGCGCTTACTGAAATCGCCCGAGATCGCCGCCTCGACCACTTCGCCGAACGCCTTCTGCAACTCCTGCATCATCGCCGTGCGCTCGACGCGTCGCTGCACCGAGGCCGTCCGCTCGCCCTCGGTCATTTCGGTGACCTTCAGCGCGTTCTCCTTGAACACCTGCACGGCCTTGGCCATGTCGCCGATCTCGTCGCTGCGGCCGGCGCCCTTCACCTCGGTGTCGAGCTTGCCGTCGGCCAGCGCCTCCATCGTCTCGGTCAGCCGGCTGATCGGCTTCGAAATGCTGCGCGAGAACAGCACGCCCACCACGGCGGCCAGCGCCAGCAGCCCCGCGCCGATCGCCAGCATGGTGTTCCTCAACTGCGCCACCGGCGCAAACGCCTCGTCTTCGGCAATGGTGGTGACCATCGCCCAGGTGGTGCCGTTGAACGTAACCGGCGTGGCGTTGGCCAACATCCGCATGCCGCGATAGTCGGTGGTGACGCCGCTGGCGGCGTTCCCCGCCAAAGCCGCCTCGACCACTGGGTTGTCATAGACGGCGCTCAGCGTGTCATCGCCTTCGGAGAATACCGAGTCCGAGCGCATCAGCTTGTCGGCGCCGACATAGAAGCTCTCGCCGGTCTGGCCGAGCTGGGTGTTTTCCTGCAGCATCTGGTTGATCGGGGCGACCGGCATCTGGATCGCCATCACCCCCATCAGCTTGCCGCGCACGTCGATCACCGGCGTCGCGATGAAGCTCGCCGGCGAGCCGGCGATCGCATAGATCGAGGCGTCTTCGTAGGCCACCTGCCCGCGCTCGGTCAGCGCCAGCGCCTTGCGGTAGACCCGCCCCAGGCCGCTATCGGCCATGTCGCCGCCCTCGGCGAAGTTCGACGTGAAGTCGTCGTTCTTCATCACCGAGTAAACGAGGTTGCCCGCCGTATCGAACATGTAGAAATCGCGGTAGCCGCGCAGCTCCAGCTGCCGACGGAATGTCGCCTGCACCTTGTCGTGCGTGGTGTCGTAATTAGTCCGGCCCTTGTCGTTGATATCGAGCAGCTGCCGCTGCCCGGCCGGGTGCGGGTTGTTGGTGATGAACGCCTCGCGCAGCACCACGATCGGGTCACCCGGCGGCGTTGCCTTGGCGAAGCTCTTCCACGCGATGGCGAAGTCGCGCACCGCGTTCACCGCGCTGTCGGTCGCGGCGCTGTTCACCAGGTCCGCTTCGATGGTCTTCAGATAGGTGGAGAACTTGTCGGCGTGGCTCGAGGCCACCGTCTGCATCTGCCGCGCGCTCATGTCGGCGACAATGCCCGAGCCGATCACGTAGCTTCCGAGCCCCACGCCGACACTGACCAGCAGCGCCGAGCCCACCATTGCCAATGGCAGCTTCTGGGCAATCTTGAATTTCGGAAGCCAACCCATGCTAAAATATCCCCCCAGTATTGGCCGTCCGGGGGAGCGGCAATCCTGCCGCAGCGAAACGGAAGCATCCTGCTTCCGCTGTTCACGCCGCCTCATCCCCCAAGGCCCGTGCACAACCTGGCGGAGACTAGGCATCGCGCCTTAATTTCTGATTACGGAACGACACGTAGTGCGCTCTGCACTTGCGGGCGAATAGCCGGCGGTCTGCGCAAAGAAGAGGCGGCTAGTAAACGCCCTTCTTCTTTGCCGACAATCAACCACCACAGCTTCACCAAACTCGATGTCATCCCAGCGAAAGCTGGGACCCATCTATCCGCTGGTGCAGGCGGTGGGTTGGGTCCCAGCTTTCGCTGGGATGACACCGGTGTAGCGGGACGCTCGGTTACCCCCTGGAGGGCGCCGCCTAGAACTCGGCCCAATCCTTGTCGACCGCCGCGTTGCCGCGGCTGAGATACGACTTGGCCGCTACGCGCACCTTGTCCTGCAAGGCGCGGATGCCCTTGGCTGGCGGCTCCATCGCCCGCACCGGCGCGGCGTCGCCGATACGGAACACCTCGACGATCCGGTCAAGCTCCGTCGCCTGCGCCTCGGTCTGCTCAATCGCCGCGTTGGTTTCTTCAACCAGCGCCGCATTGTGCTGGGTCATCTCGTCCATGGTGCGGACAGCCGCATTCACTTCCTCGATTGCCGAGGCCTGTTCCTGGCTGGCCCGGGCGATCGAATCCATCAATTCGTTCGACGACCGCGCCGCCACCAGCATCGCTTCGAGCTTGGCCGCGGCTTCCGCCACCAGCTTCGAGCCACCCTTCACCTCGCTGCCCGACTGCTCGATCAGCACCTTCACCTCGCTCGAGGCGCTGGCCGCCGACTGCGCCAGCCGCCGTACTTCCACGGCCACCACGGCAAAGCCCTTGCCGGCATCGCCGGCCCGCGCCGCTTCCACCGAGGCGTTGAGCGCCAACAGGTTCGTCTGGAAGGCAATGTCGTCGATCATCCCGATAATGTTCGAAATCTTGCCCGACGAGTGGGTAATCCGCTCCATCGCCTCGGTCGCCCGATGCATCACCTGCCCGCCGTCTTCGGCGGTCCGCGTCACCGTTGCCGCGACATTCGACGCGTCCTTGGCCCGCTCGGCATTGGCGAGCACCGTGCCCGACAGCTGCTCCATCGCTGCCGAGGTCTCCTCGATCGTCGCCGCCTGCTTGGTGGTGCGTTCCGAGAGATCATTGGCGCCCGACAGGATCTCGCCCGTCGCCGTCTTCAACGAGCGCGAGGTCTGCTTCAGCCCCATGACGATTTCGCCGAGCTTTTCGGCCACCGCATTGGTGTCGGTCTTGAGCCTGAGGAACGCGCCCTGGTAGTCGCCGCGCACTCGGTGGGTGAGGTCGGTATGGGCCAGCGCCGCCAGCACCTCGGCCGTCTCGCTCATGCCACGATCGACCGTCGCCACTAGCTCATTGACCCCATGCGCCAGCGCATTGAGCTCCTGGTCGGGGAACTCCGCCTCGACCCGCTTGGTGAAATCGCCTGATATCGCCGCATCCACCACCTCGCCGAACGCCTGCTGCAGCGTCTGCATCATCTCAGTCCGGTCGGCCCGGCGCTGGATCGAAGCGGCGCGCTCGCCTTCGGTCATCTCGGTGACCTTCAGCGCATTCTCCTTGAACACCTGCACGGCCTTGGCCATGTCGCCGATTTCGTCGCTGCGGCCGGCGCCCTTCACTTCGGTATCGAGCTTACCCTCGGCCAGCGCCCCCATGGTCTCGGTCAGCCGGCTGATCGGCTTCGAGATGCTGCGCGAGAAAAGCAGGCCCACCACCGCTGCCACTGCCAGCAGGCCCGCGCCGACCAGCAGCATCATGTTGCGCATCTCGGCCACCGGCGCGAAGGCTTCGTCTTCGCTCATCGTGGTGACCATCGCCCACTTGGCGCCGTTGAACTCCACCGGCAGCGCCGTGGCGATCATCCGCATGCCGCGATAATCCGTGGTGACGCCATCCGCCCGATTGCCCGCCAGGGCCGCGTCGACCACCGGATAGTCGTAGCTGGCGCTCAGCGTGTCATTGTCCGTGGAGAACACCGAGTCCGACCGCATCAGCTTGTCAGCGCCGACCAGGATGCTCTCGCCGGTCTGCCCCAGATTGGCATTGTCCTGCAGCATCAGGTTGATCGGCCCGATCGGCATTTCGATCGCCATCACCCCGATCAGCTTGTTGCGCGCGTCGAATACCGGCGTCGCGAGAAAGCTCGCCGGCATGCCGGCCACCGCATAAAGGCTTAGGTCCTCGAATGCCACCTTGCCCGGCTCGGTGAACGCCGCGGCACTGCGGAAGGCCCGGCCCAGCCCGCTATCGGCGAGCTCGCCGCCCTCGGCGAAGTTCCGCGCGAAATCGTCGTTCTTCATCACCGAGTAGACGAGGTTGCCCTTGGGATCGAACAGGAACAGGTCCGAATAGCCACGCGCCTCGAGCTGGCGGCGGAAGTTCGGATGCACCTTGGAATGGAGGAAATCGTAGTTCCACTTCTTCGCGCCCGGCGCCTGCTGCGGCGTATCGAGCGCCTGCCGTGCGCCGGCCGCGTTGGGGTTGTTGTCGATGTAATTGCCACGCAACGTGGCGATGGGGTCAGCGGCGGGCTTGGAGGTGGCGAACTGGCCCCAGCCGATGGCGAAATCGCGCAGCGTCGTCTGCACGCTTTCCGCCGCCGCCTGGTTCACCAGGTCCGCCTCGATGGTTTCGAGATAGGTCTCGAACGACTTCACCCGGTCGCCGGCCGCCATCTGCATCTGCCGGATGCTCATCTGGTCGACGGTGCTCGAGCCGATCAGGTAGCTGGCGATACCGACGCCGGCGCTGACCAGCAGCGCCGAACCGACCAGTGCGAGCGGCAGCTTCTGCGCGATCTTGAATTTTGGCAACCAACCCATGCGCCTGCTCCTCCTGGATGCGGCCGTCTGGGGAGGAAATGCCGAGGGCGGAGCGCAGCTACGGCGCCCGCATCACGTCGACCCTCCCCCAAGGCCCGTGCACGACTGGGCAAAGACTGGCAGCGGCGGATTAATTTCGTGTTACGGAACGATGCGTAGCGAGCCCAGCATTTCCGGGCATGTAGTCGATTACATTGGCCGCCCGAAAATGCCTGTCGGCACAGCCAGTTGCACCAAAAGCAAAGGCCGCCCGGAGGCGGCCTTGCTAGCTTCAGCAGGAGGCTGTGCTTACGACAGCACGCCGATCACCGCCTCGATGCGCTTCTTCATGGTCGAAGCGTCGAACGGCTTGATGATGTAGTTGTTGACGCCCGACGAAATCGCTTCCTTCACCTGCTCCTTGTCGGAGCGGCCGGTGGCCATGATGAACGGCATGCCCTGCGTCTTGGGGTGCTTGCGGATGACGCGCAGCAGCGTCAGCCCGTCGATATCGTCCATGTTCCAGTCGGAGATGATCAGGTCGACGCTGCTCTTTTCGAGCTTGCCGAGCGCATCGCGTCCCGACTTGGCTTCGACGATGTTGGTGAACCCCAGCTGGGTGAGGATGTATTTACAGATGCCCCGCATGGACTGCTGGTCATCGACGATCATCACACTGACTGCACTTGCCTTCGGCATCGTTACGCTGCGCCTTCTAGCTGCCCGAAATACGCCCGGGTCGCGTATCATAAAACCCTAGGCACATTCCGTTACCAAACCTTCAATCAGAACCCGCGTTATGCTGCGGATTTGAGCCGAGTGAGCGCTGCCGCGAGCCGCGCCGCGATGCCTTCGACCGGCGCCTGCTCGATCACCGCCCCTTCTTCGAAGGCCACCCGCGGCATGCCATAGACCAGCGCCGAAGCCTGGCTCTGCCCCACGGTGTAGGCTCCTGCCTCGCGCATCAGCTTGAGCCCCCGCGCCCCGTCGCGGCCCATGCCGGTGAGGATGGCGCCCACCGCCATCGGCCCGACGGTCTTGGCCACCGACTCGAACAGCACGTCGACGCTCGGCCGGTGCCCGGACATCAGTTCGTCCTGCGTTACTCGGCACTTGAGCTGGCCCGAGCTGCGCTCGACCCGCAAATGAAAATCGCCGCGCGCCACATAGGCGTGGCCGGCCAGCAGCGGCATGCGGTCCTCGGCTTCCACCACCTTCAGCTCGGTCAGCTCGTCGAGCCGCCCGGCAAAGCGGCTGGTGAACCCGGCCGGCATATGCTGCGCGATGACGATCGGCGGGCAATCGGGCGGCATCTGGCTCAGCACCACGCGGATCGCCTCGACCCCGCCGGTCGATGCCCCGATGGCGATCAGCGCACCGGTCGGCGCCGCCGCGGTGCGCACCGGCACCTTGGCCGTCGGCGCCTTCAAGGCGCGGCCCTTAACGTCGGAATGGGCGGCCGCCCGCACCTTCTGGCGCAGGTTCTCACCGAACGCATCGAGCCCGCCCGACAGCGACGCGTTGGGCTTGGCGACGAAATCCACCGCCCCCAGTTCCAGCGCCAGCAGCGTCTCGCTCGCCCCCTTGGTGGTCAGCGTCGAGACCATCACCACCGGCAGCGGATGGAGCCGCATCAGTTTATCGAGAAACTGCAGCCCGTTCATGTTGGGCATCTCGATATCGAGCGTCACCACGTCCGGGTTGAGGTCCTTGACCTTGGAACGCGCATCGATCGGATCCTCGGCCGTGCCGACGACGACGATATCGCCATCCTTGCCCAGCGTGCGGCTCAGCACCTCGCGAATGAGTGCGGAATCATCGACGACCAGCACCTTTATGCTCATGCTGCGTCCCTCGCCTTCTGCTGTGCGCGTGCCTGATAGATGGTCTTGCCGACCAGCCGGAAATTGGCGCCGCCAGCGCCCAGGTTCTCGGAGTGTCCGATATAGAGAAAGCCGTCCGGCACCAGGATCGCTCCCAGCCGCGCGAACAGTTCGCCCTGCGTCTTCTTGTCGAAATAGATGGCGACGTTCCGGCAGAACACCGCGTCGAACGGCCCCTTCATCGGCCAGGGGTTGTGCATCAGGTTGAGCGGCTTGAAGGCGATCAGCTCGCGCACCGCCATCGGGATCTGCACCTGGCCGGCGCCGGCGCGCTCGAACAGCGAGGCGCGCTCGCGCGACAACCCGTTGAGCTCGGCTTCCGGGTAAACCCCGCCCGCGGCCTTGGCGACGACATTGGTGTCGATATCGGTGGCAAGGATGCGGAAATCCCAGCGCTTCAGCTCGGGGAAGGCGGCAAGCAGGCTCAGCGCGATGGTGTAGGGCTCCTGCCCGGTCGAGCAGCCGGCAGACCAGATCCGCAGCTTCGGCCGCCCGTTGGCGCCCATCCGCGGCCGCTGCGCCATCACCTGCCGCACATAGGTCTCGAGATGCTCGAAGTGATGGTCCTCGCGCCAGAACCGCGTCAGGTTGGTGGTCAGCGCGTTGATGAATTCCTGCGCGTCGGCGGGCGTGCCCTGCCGCTCGAGATAATCGAGATAGGCATCGAACGAGTTGAGCCTGAGCGCACGAACGAGCTTGCCCAGCCGCGACACCACGAGGGTGCGCTTGGCCTCCGACAGCGAGATTCCGGCTTCCTGATAGACGCGTGCCTTGACCCGATTGAACTCGCGGTCACTGAGGGCAAATTCGCCCTGATCCATACTGCCCCCTGTAGGCCTATTCTAGGCCGAGCGTCTGCGCGCCGGGAGTTGCAGGGCTTTCGCCGCTTCCGAGCCGACCGCAGCGACGCTGCCGTCCAGCCGGGCGATGGCGCCGCTGCCCTCATCCAGTGCACCGGCGATCATGTCCGTCTCATTGCTTAGATTCTCTAAATGTCCGCCGAGGCCGGAGAGAATCTTTTTGAGCGACGCCGCTTCCTCGACCGAGGCGCTGGCCTCGCGCCGCGAGGTGCCGACCAGCGATTTGATCTCGCGCGCCGCCTTCTGCGTCGCCTGCGCCAGGGTGCGCACCTCGGCCGCCACCACCGCAAAACCGGCGCCCTTCTCGCCGGCCCGCGCCGCTTCCACCGCGGCGTTGAGCGCCAACAGGTTAGTGCGGAAGCTCACGTCCTCGATGCTCGACACCATCCGGTCGATCTCGGCCGTGGTGTGCTCCACCCCGCCGACCGAGGCGCTGGTGCGCTGCACGGCGAGCGCCGCATCGGCCGCCAGCGCCACCGCCTGCCGCTCCAGCACCCGCACCGCCTGCGCCTTGGCACGCCCCTTCTCGATGGCGCGCGACGCCACGGTGAGCCCCGCCCGGCTCTGGTCGGCGAGCTCGGCGAGGCTGGTGACGCTGGCCCGGTAGCGGTCGATGGCCCTGAGGATCGCTTCCATCTTGGCCTCGAGATGGGCCCGCGCCATCAGCGCTTCCTCGCGCTCGACAAGGATGGCGTTGAGGTCCTGCTCGAACTGCCTGAGCTCCGGCGCCATTGCTCCGGCGCCCATCAGTAAGAGCGCATCGATCTCCTCGCCGCGCAGCAGCTGGCCGATGGCCTTGACCGATTTGTCGAACTGCTCGAGCGCCCCGCCCAGCGCCTTCAGCGCCGGCGAATGCTGCATGCCCCAGTCGTCGAAACGGAACCCGGTGCGGCCGTTGGAGAGCGCGGTGACGAAGGCATCGAAATCGTCGTCGGCGATATGGTAGCCGGCCGGGGTAAACTCGAGGATCGAGCGCCCGCCGCCCAGTTCGCGCCGCTCGGCCACGAAGCGGCGGTCGCCGACGGTGACGATGCTCTCCTCCGCCATGTCCTCGAGCAGCACGCGGCCGCCCAGCACGTCGGAGATCAGCCCGCCTTCCTCGGCTTTCGGTTCAACCAGCACCAGGCCGTTGCTGACCCCGAGGATCTCGCCATCGGCATCGACCAGTGCCGCCGGCTGCCGCATGCTGCCGAACGCCGCCTTGAAGTTGTAGGCTCGATCCAGCCGCGTGCAGAGGCTCTGCACGACCGCTTCGAGGCTGGTGGCCTCGCCCGCTCGCACCCCGACCGCCTGGCCGATGGCGGTGAGCCGCTCGGAGAACGCCCGATCGGCGCGCAGCCCGACGATCACCGCGCCCGTCGCCGCCGCCGCGGCCGCAACACCCGCCAGCACCGCGCTCACCAGCCCGACGCCGAACAGCAGCACGCCGCCGACCGCGATCAGCAGAGCGGCAAGCCAGCATAGATTAGCGATGAGCGCCATGCGCAAGCGCCGCACGAATCACCGAGCCCCGGCGGGCCTCCCCAGGCCCTCGCTGCGACCCTAAAACCGGAATGGTTAATCAAACCTATACTTGCCGGGGGAGGCGTAAGAACTTGGTAATGATGCGTGTGGCGACGCCGGGAAAGCAGCCGAGCCGCCTCAGAACAGTTCGATGTCGTCGACCACCGGCTTGGTGATGACGCTGCGACGGCTGGCCGCCACGGCCAGTTCTTCCCTGGCGATCGAAGCGTTGGCGGTGTTGTCGAGCCGCTTGATGAAGGCGCGGCCGGAATAGGGCTTGAACATCACCCGGCGCGCATAGCTGCCGCCGAGATCTTCCTTGGCCATCTCGTAGCCTTCGTTGGCGAGGAACTCGCGTACGAACTCGATGTTCTTGAGCCCGATATCGTCGAGCGCGCCATTGATCTTGCCGCCGCCGAACACCTTGATCTCAAGGTTGGCCTTGCGGCCGGTGCCGCGCGTCAGCACCTTGTTGATCAGCTGTTCCATGGCGAACGCGCCATAGCGCGCCGAGGCGCCGTAGCGATCCGCCGCCGAGGCCGATTGCTCGGCGAGGAGGAAATGGTTCATGCCGCCGACATTGGCGATCCGGTCGCGGACGCAGGCCGACACGCAACTGCCGAGCACTGTCGAGAAGGTCAGATCCACCTCGTTCGACACCAGGCAATCGCCCTGATGAACGGTCGTCACCACACCACGATCGAACTCGGGAGGCAGTGAACTCGACATGACCATAGTGACGTGAGATCCAGGATAGAGCGGCATGTCATCGTTACCGTCAATTCGTTAGTGAAGCGCTAACCAAAAGCCTCGCGTCCACCCTGATGCCGCTCCATTCGCAAGGAGCCATTCAGAAATCCACGCTAGGGTCCGCTGGCACTACGGGGGTTTTCTCTACATGTCTCTGCAAAGGCTCGCCCGCGAGCTCGATGAAACCGCGCGTCAGACCGCCGGCATGGTGGAAGGCGTCACTCAGGCCCTCGAACTGCTCGCCGACAAGTCGGTCTCGGCCGACGAAGCGCGCCGCGAGGCCGCCCGGATCATCATCAACGCCCTGCAGGGCCAGGACCGCATCGAGCAGCGCTGCCAGAACATGGCGCTCGCCGTCCGCCAGTTCGCCCTCCTGCCCCCCGATGCCCCGCAATCGGTCTATGACGAGATCTGGTCAAGCCTGGTGCTCGACGAGCTGCGCATCCCCGCCCTCTCCGGCAGCGCCAGCTTTGGCGTGCACGGCGAAGCCGAGCTGTTCTGAAGCGCTTCCGCGCTTGAGTTGGGCTCGACCTGACCCCATCCACCGGCTGTCATCCCAGCGAAAGCTGGGACCCCACGGCGAGGGCTCTGCCCTCGTCCGGCTCACAGCCCGTGCCAGCGGATAGTTGGATCCCAGCTTTCGCTGGGATGACACCGGGGTAGTTGCTTTCACCTGAGCAATAGAAAAGTCTCAAACCACCTTGGCGCGCACCTTGTAGCGCGGCTGGTCCCACGCTCCGGTTCGCATCACCTCGCCCAGGATTTCGGCGGCGCGCTGCACCTCGGCGAAGCTCAGATAGAGCGGCGTCAGCCCGAAGCGCAGAATGTCGGGCTCACGGAAATCCCCGATCACCCCGCGCTCGATCAGCGCCTGCATCACGGCATAGGCCTCGGGGTGCCTGAGCGATACCTGGGTGCCGCGACGTGCCGCATCGGTAGGCGTCGCCAGTTCCAGCTCCGGCGCCAACCACCTCACCTCGCCGGTGAACAGCTCGAACAGCCGATCCGCCTTGGCCCGTAGCGCGCTCAGATCGACCCCATCGAACACCTCGAGCGCCGCATCGAGCGCCGACATCGACAGCACCGGCGGCGTCCCCACCCGCATCGCCCCGATGCCTGTCGCCGGCCGATAGGCCTCGGCAAAGCTGAACGGCGCCGCATGCCCCAGCCAGCCGGTCAGCGGCTGCCGCAGGCCCTTGAGATGCCGCGGCGCCGCGTAGACGAAAGCCGGCGCGCCCGGCCCGCCATTGAGGTACTTGTAGCCACACCCCACCGCGAAATCGGCGTCCGCTCCGCTGAGATCGACCGGAAACGCCCCGGCCGAATGGCAGAGGTCCCAGACGGTCAGCGCGCCGGCCCGCTGCGCCGCCACCGTCAGCCCGGCCATGTCGAGCCGCGCTCCGGTCCGGTAGTTCACCTCGGTCAGCAGCAGCACCGCGACATCCGCGCCGAGCGCCGCCTCGATCTCGCCGGCCTCCACCAGCCGCAATTCATGCCCCTGGCCCAAGAGCTCGGCGACACCCGCCGCGATATAGGCATCGGTCGGGAAGTTGCCGCGCTCCGAAACGATCACCTGGCGCCCCGGCCGCAGCCGCAGCGCCGTCACCAGCACCTTGAACAGGTTCACCGAGGTGGAGTCGGCCACCATCACCGTCTGCGGCGCCGCGCCGATCAGCCGCGCGATCCGCTCGCCCACCCGCCCCGGCAGGTCGATCCAGTCATGCGTGTTCCAGCTGCGGATCAGCCCCTCGCCCCACTGCGTCGCCACCACCTCGGCCATCCGCCCCTTCACGGCGCGCGGCAGCGCCCCGAGCGAGTTGCCGTCGAGGTAAATAATGCCATCAGGCAGGTCGAACAGGGCGCGCGTACGGGCAAACGGGTCAGCGGCGTCGAGGGCGGTGATGTCGGTCATGGCGTGATCAATAGCGAAGCCGGCGGATGAGAACCAGCGCCCGCGAGAGCGGCGCGCCGGCCCGATAGTTCGGTGCGGGAAGAATACCCCCACCCCTGTCCCCTCCCCGCAAGGGGGAGGGAGACGCCAACTCCAGCGCCAGTGTTTTGGTCTCCTCCCCCCTTGCGGGGGAGGGACAGGGTGGGGGTATTCTTCCCGCACCGCGCTAGCCCCACGGCAGGTGCTGTCGACCTCTCCCCCAAGGGAGAGGTGAAGGACCTACTCCGCCGCCACCGTCTCGTCCGCATGCCGGTGGATGGCGCCCATCACCTTGCGGCTCATCGCCTCGTAACTGCGATCGTTGTCGAAGCCATCGACCAGGCGAAACTCGTGCATGACAAGGATGCGGTCGGCCAAAGCCACCATTTCCGGCAGTTCCGACGAGATCAGCAGGATCGCCAGCCCATCATCCGCCAGCTTGCCGATCAGCTCGTGGATATAGGCCTTGGTCTTGATGTCGATGCCGACCGTCGGCTCGTCGATGACCAGGAGGTCCACCTTCGCCGCCAGCCACTTGGCCAGCGACACCTTCTGCTGGTTGCCACCCGAGAGGTTCCCCACTGCCTGCTCGAGGCTGGGCGTGCGGATCTCCAGCTGCCGCGCGAACGGCTCGGCTGCCTTGCGCTCGCCGGCCGCCGTCTGGAAGCCCACGAACTTCGCCAGCCGGTCCCAGATGGTCATCGCCACGTTGAAGCGGATCGGGTGCAGCAGCACCACGCCCTCGTATTTCCGGTCTTCGCTGAGATAGCCGATGCGGTGCCGTTTCAGCGCCTCCTCGACCGAGCGGATCACCGCCGGCTTGCCGTCGATCGACAGGCTGCCCCCGGTCACCTTGTCTTTCCCGACCAGCGCCCGCGCCAGCTCGGTTCGCCCCGCCCCGACCAGCCCATAGAGCCCGAGGATTTCGCCGCGCCGCACCGTGAACGAGATATCGCGGTGCCCGGCCGCCGTCGCGACGCCCTTGGCCTCGAGCTTGATCGCCCCGGTTGCCGGCTTGGGCGGCCGCACCACGGCGATGCGTTCGGCCCGCCCGATCATCGCCTCGATCAGCCGGCCACGGCTCATGTTGGCGATCGGCTCGCCGATCAGCGTCGTCTCGCCATCGCGCAGCACCGTCACCCGATCCGAAATCGCCAGCACTTCCTCGAGCTTGTGCGAGACGAACAGGATCGCCGCGCCCTCCGCCTTCAGCCGCTTGATCAGCGCGAACAGCGCCTCGGCCTCTTCGCCGGTCAGCGAGGCGGTCGGCTCGTCGAGCAACAAGACCTTCGCCTCATGGCTCAGCGCCTTGGCGATCTCCACCATCTGCATCTGCGCGACGCTCAGGTGCCGCACCTCGGTCCGCGTATCGACCACGAGCCCGATCATTTCGAGATACTTCTTCGCCTCGGCATTGGCCCTGGCGTAGTCCACCAGCCCGGCGCGCCGCGGCAGGTTCTCGAGCAGGATATTCTCGGCCACCGAGAAGCGCGGGATCAGGTTGCGCTCCTGGTGCACGGCCGAAATCCCGAGCCGGATCGCGTCGCGCGGGCTATTGAGCGAAATCTCGGTTCCGTCGAGCAACAGCCGTCCGCCATCCGGCCGGTGCACCCCGGTGATGATCTTGATCAGCGTCGATTTTCCGGCGCCGTTCTCGCCCATCAGCGCATGCACTTCGCCGGCTCTGAGCTCCAGCGACGCATCCTTCAGCGCCCGCACGCCGGGGAACGACTTGCTGGCCTTGTCGACCGTCAGCGCCATCAGCTCTCTCCCACCCTGACGGCGCGATAGCGGTTGAACCACACCGCGGCGAGGATCAGCGCCCCGAGCAGGAACTGCACCCAGTACGGGTCGACCTTCACCAGCACCATGGCATTCTGGATCAGCCCGATCAGCACCACTGCCAAGAGCGTCCCGACGATCGAAATCGCCCCACCGGCCAGGCTCGCTCCGCCAATGATCGGCGCGGCGAACGAGATCACCAGCCAGTCCGACCCAATGGTGGGCTGCGCCGAGCCGAGCTGCGCTACTGCGAGGATGCCCGCCACTGCCGCCAGCAGCCCCGACAGCACATGCGCCGAAATGATCGCCCTGGGCACCGACACGCCGCTCAACTGCGCCGCGGGCGCGTTGCCACCCACCGCCAGCATGTGCCGCCCGGGCACCGCCCGCGAAAAGAACAGCGCCAGGACAACCGTAACCAGCAGCGGCACGATCAGCAGCAGCGGGAACAGCCCGAGCCGCCCATTACCGAACGCCACGAAATCGGCGGGCAGGTTGTAGAACGGCACCGCCTTGGTGATCCCGAGGTTGATACCGGCGAAGGCCGAAGCTGTCGCCAGCGTCACGATGAAGCCGTTGATGCCGGTCTTCACCGTCAGCCAGCCATTGACGAACCCGGCTGTACCGCCCGCCGCCACCCCGATCATGATCGCCGGCAGTGTCGGCACGCCCAGTGCATCCATCAGCCCGCCGGTGACCACCGCCACCAGCCCGCCCAGCGCGCCGACCGACAGGTTCATCTGCCCGACGCCCAGCATCACCATCTGCGAATAGGCAACGAGCAGCGACACGCAGATCGAGCGCAGCAGCACGAACAGGTTGAACTCACTGAGGAAGGCCGGCGCGCTCAGCGCCAGCGCGATCCCGCCGGCAATGATGCCAACGAGGATACCCGACCATTGCAGGCGGAAGAACGATCTCATAGCGCTCGCCTCGCCTGTTCGCGCGCTACATAGGCGGCGCGGCCGCGCTCGATCAGGATCGCCGCGAGGAGGAACGCCCCGAGGAACAGCGGCAGCCAGAAATTGCCGATCTCCAGCACCAGGAGCCCCGAGCGGATGGTCGAGACCAGCAGCGCTCCGAGAATGGTGCCCACCACCGAGACGATGCCGCCCGACAGCGCCGTGCCGCCGATCACCGGTGCGAGGAAGCTCGGCAGCAGCCAGTCATCCCCCGCCACGGCCGGCATCGCCGCCGCCAGCCGCGCGGTCAGCATCAGCGCCGCCGCTGCGGCCAGTGCTCCGGACAGCGCATGAACGAAGACGATGGTCCGATCGACCGGAATGCCGCTCATCTCGGCGGCCCGCGCATTGGCGCCCACCGCGAGGATCTGCCGGCCCAAGGTCGAATGCTTGAACAGCAGGTAGAGCCCGAGCCCGATCGCCAGCGCCACCACGGCGAGGCTGGGGATCGCCGGAATGCTACCGATCGCCGGCCCGACGGCGCTCTTGCCGAAGGCGCCGAACTCCGGCGGCAGGCCGTTGAGCGGCACTGCCTTGGTAAGGATCAGCATGCCGCCGGAAAACAGGCTGGCGCTCGCCAGCGTCACGACGAAACTGTTCACCCCGGTCTTGACGATGGCAAAGCCGTTGAGCCAGCCGAGGAAGGCGCCGAGCGCCAGCGTACCGGCAATCGCCACCGGGATCGGCAGCCCCAGCACCTGCATCAGGTAGCCCGAGAACATCACCGCGCAGACCCCGATCGCCCCGACCGAGAGGTTCATCCCGCCGGTCGCCAGCACCACCATCTGGGCGAAACCGACGACGATATCGACGGCGACCGAACGCAGCAGCGAGTTGAGGTTGAACTTCGACAGGAACCCCGGCGCCAGGTTAGCGAACACCGCCCACAGCACCACGAGGATCAGGAACAACCCGACCTGCGTCGAGCCGCGGAGCAGGAACGAACTGATCGTTCGGCGGGGTGCCGGGTCCATGGCCGAGGCTGAACTCGGACGAGGCTCGGCGTCAAGCGCAGAGGTCATTGCGGGTACTCGGGGAAGCGAGAGGGTCAGTTAGGAGCACCAGCCGCTCCTCCTGCTCGGTGTCATCCCTGCGAAAGCAGGGACCCATTTCACCACCCGCGCCAGCTGCGAGTTGGGTCCCAGCTTTCGCTGGGATGACATCCGATGGATGGGGAGGCGATGCGGCAGGCACCGCCTCCGCCGTCAGATCACGGGCAGCTGAGGAACTTGTCCTTGAAGCTTGCCTGCAGCTCGCCGGTCAGCTTCTTCAGGTCGTCCTTGTAGCTCTCGATATTGGCCGAGCTGATCAGCAGCGTGCCGGAGTCGATGAACTTCGCCGTCTGCGGCGTGGTGATGAACGGCGCGTCCGCCTTCACCGTGCAGCTTTCGGCCAACAGGTCCACTGCATAGGCGCCGATATAGCCCTGGCCATAGGGGTTCTGCGCCATGGTGCCGGCAACGAAGCCGTCCTTGATGCCATCGAGCACGATCTTGTCGTCGTCGATGCCGATCAGCTTGATCTTCTTGTCGCCGAGGTTTTTGAGCGCCGTGGCGGCCACGACCGAGGAAATGTAGCCGGTGGCAATCATGCCGCCGATCTGGTCCTTTTGCGCGGCGAGCAGCGCGTTGATCTTCTGGTCGCCCTGCTCCTGGTTGTCGGTATCGCCCAGCGTCTGCAGCAGCGTCACCGCACCATTGGTCTCGGCCACGGCCTTCTCAACCGCCTGGACGCGCAGCGTGGTGTTGGGGTCGACCAGCAGCCCGGCGAGATGCACCACCGCGCCCGTGCCACCCATCGCCTCGATCAGCGCCTTGGTGCCGAGATAGGCCGATTGATAGACGTCGGTTGCCATGCAGAACGCCGTATCGGTCGGGTCCTGCGCGCAGCCGCCCAGCGCCACCGCCGGAATGTCATTGGCCTTGAGTTCCGCGACGGTCGAGTTGACGCCCACCGCATCGCCGGGGAAATAGCCGAAGCCGGCATAGCCCTGCGCCGCGAGGCTCTCGAACAGCTCGGTCTGCAGCTCCAGCTTCCATTCGGCCGGCACTTTGTATTCGACCGAGGCGATGCCGAAATCCTTCTGCGCATCTGCCGCCGCCTGCTCCCAGGGCGCGAAATACGGGTGCGGACCACCCGGCACCAGGGCAATCTTGTTGTCCGACGCCATGGCGGCGAGCGGCGACAGCGCCACGCCCAAGGCCAGACCCACGGCGAGCGCGCCGCGCATACGGGTAACCTGCATGATCTTCTCCCTTTGTCGGTGGATGCCTCCCGATCCTCCCCGGGCAGCATACACGCTGGCCAAGGCGTAACACTAACGCATATCGCATGCAATATTCTTTTTATTGACTTTCGTCGCACCTCTGCTGTTATGGCGCCCGTCTTCGACGTGAGGGAGGGGGTGCGTGGACCATTCTGACGGCGGGCGCCCCAACCGGTCGCGCCTGCGACCCGAGCTGCGCGAGATGCTCGAAGCAGCCGAGCACGCCGGCACGCTCAGCAACGACCAACTCGGCGTTGTGAGGGCCCGCGCCGCCTCCGAGCTCAGCCTCGCCGGCCACTGGGATTTGAAGGACGATCTCGCCCCGCCGCTCAGCTTCACCCTCGGCGATCCCGCCATCCGCTGCCGGCTCTATCGCGGTGGCGATGCCCCCGGAACCATGCTCTTTCTGCATGGCGGGGGCTGGGTCGTCGGCAGCCTCGACACCCATGACGGCGCCGCCCGCGCCCTCGCCAGGGCCGCTGGCTGCAGCCTCCTCTCGGTCGAATACCGCAAGGCGCCGGAGCAGCCGTTTCCGGCCGGACTCGACGATGCCGAGACGGCGCTCCGCTGGGTGATCGCCGAGGGTGCCGGGCTCGGCCTCAGCAGCGAACGCATCATCCTCGCCGGCGACAGCGCTGGCGCCAATATCGCTGCCGCTTTGGCACTACGCGCCCGCGACCGAGGCATCACGCTGGGCGGCCAGATGCTGATCTATCCGGCGACCGATCTGGCCCATGAGAGCGCCAGCGTCGCCGAATTTGCGCATGGCTTCTTTCTCTCCCGCGCCACGCTGCGCTGGTACATCGCCAACTACCTCTCGGGCGCCGACCCCACCCATCCGGAAGCGTCCCCGCTGCTCGCCCCCGACCTCAGCGGCCTCTGCCCCACCCTGCTCGTCGCCGCCGACCACGACCCGCTGCGCGACGAAGGCCGCGCCTACGCCGCCCGCCTCACCGCAGCCGGCAACGCCGTGACGTTCCAGGAATGGCCCGGCACCACCCACGGCTTCATGATCATGGCCGGCATCACCCCAGCCGCGCGGGAGCTGATCGGTGTGATGGGGGCTTGGGCGAGGCAGGTGTGGGGGTGACCTATCCAGTGCTCTCTGCCCTCGCCCCACCCACCGGCCGTCATCCCGACGAAAGTCGGGACCTACTGCTCGAACAGTTGGATCGGCACGAAACCGACCGGTCCATCACGGCAAGGTTGGCCAGATTGCGCGCGCGGACAGGCCGGAGCACTGGGTCCCGGCGTTCGCCGGGATGACGGCCGGTGGATTAGGGGCCAATCGCAATGCTCGCCGCCGCATACGACTTTAGTATTATACTTTTCTTAGACTTTGGTCTAATAAACGCCAATCCTGCCTTGACGCTGGCGGCACCCCCGCCGAAGGTGCCGCCGACAAGCGGGGTTTCCCCGCGACAGGGACGAGGAACCTTCATGGCACCAGTAACCATCAACAAGGCCGGCAAGCACTATGGCGGCTTCGAAGCGCTGAAGGGCGTGTCGGTCGACATTTCCGATGGCGAGTTCGTCGTGCTCGTCGGCCCGTCGGGCTGCGGCAAGTCCACGCTGCTGCGCATGATCGCCGGCCTCGAGGAAATCACCTCGGGTGAGATCGGCATCGGCAACCGCGTGGTCAACGACCTGCCGCCCAAGGAACGCGACATCGCCATGGTGTTCCAGAACTATGCGCTCTACCCGCACATGACGGTGGCGCAGAACATGGGCTTCTCGCTGAAGCTCAAGGGCGTGCCGAAGACCGAGATCAAGGCCAAGGTCGATCGCGCCGCGCAGATTCTCGGCCTCGAGAAACTGCTCGACCGCCAGCCGCGCCAGCTCTCCGGCGGTCAGCGCCAGCGCGTCGCCATGGGCCGCGCCATCGTGCGCGATCCGCAGGTCTTCCTGTTCGACGAGCCGCTGTCCAACCTCGACGCCAAGCTCCGCGTGCAGATGCGTTCCGAAATCAAGGAGCTGCACCAGCGCCTGAAGACCACCACCATCTACGTGACCCACGACCAGGTCGAAGCCATGACCATGGCCGACAAGATCGTGGTGATGCGCGATGGCATCATCGAGCAGATGGGCACCCCGCTCGATCTCTACGATCGTCCGCTCAACACCTTCGTTGCCGGCTTTATCGGCTCGCCCTCGATGAACTTCATCAACGGCGCGGCTGCCGATGGCGGCTTCAAGACCACCGACGGCATCCTGCTGCCGGCCGTCAATGTTCCGGCCAGCGCCGCCGTCTACGGCATCCGTCCTGAGCACCTGCACATCGATCCGAACGGTATCGAGATCGAAGTCGTGGTGCTGGAGCCGACCGGTTCCGAGACCCAGGTCATCGGCCGCCTCGGCACCCAGTCGATCAACGGCATCTTCCGCGAGCGCATCACCGCGCAGCCGGGTTCCAAGATCAAGGTGGCGCCGGACCTGAGCGTCGTCCACCTGTTCGACAAGGACGGCAAGCGCGTCAACTAAGCGCTGCCGCTGAATAAAATGACGAAGGCCGCCGTGGGAAACCACGGCGGCCTTTTTGTTTGTCCAGAGGGTGAGGCCCCACCCCACCCAGCTACGCTAGGCCGCTGACGCGGCCAGCTGCGCTACCCTCCCCATCAAGGGGAGGGAGACCCGACTGAAAGCTTCGGCTCTATCGTCTCCCTCCCCCTTGTGGGGAGGGTAGCGCAGCTAGGCGAAGCCGTAGCGAAGCTGGGTGGGGGTGGGCCCCACGCAGCAAGCCGACCTAGTGCCCCCGCTGCCCGATCAGCCGCGAGCGCAATGCGTTCGACAGGTTGTCGAACACAAACACCACCATCAGGATCAGCAGCACCATATAAGCCACTTTGTCCCAGTCGGAATTGGTGCCCATCGCCTCGAGCAGTTTCAGCCCGATACCGCCCGCACCCACGGCGCCGATCACCGTGGCCGAGCGGGTGTTGCTCTCCCAGAAATACAGCGACTGCGAGATGAACACCGGCAGCACCTGCGGCACCACGCCGAAGCGGTTGACCACGGTCGGCGATGCCCCCACCGACTTGACGCCCTCGCGCTGCCGATCGTCGACATTCTCCAGCGCCTCGGCATAGACCTTGCCCAGCGCCCCGGCGTCGGTGAAGAAGATCGCTGCGATCCCCGGGATCGGCCCGGGGCCGAAGCCGCGGGTGAAGAACAGCGCCCAGATCAGCATGTCGATCGAGCGCAGGAAGTCGAAACCCCGCTTCATCACCCAGTTCACCGGCCGCGACCGCGTGATGTTGCGCGCCGCGATGAAGGCCAGCGGAAAAGCGAACAGCGTTGCGAGGAGCGTACCGACAAACGCCATCACCAGTGTCTGCAGGAGCTTCGACAGAATGTCGCCGTGCTGCCAGACGCCATTGCCGAGGAAATCCTTCACCGCCGTATCGAAGTTCGAGCGCGCCGGATCGATCCGCTCGGTGCTGAACATCAGCTGAATCACCTCGAGCGGGTTACGCCCCCAATAGGCCGAGTGCGTATCGAACCAGAAATTGGCCCAGCCGAGGAAGCGGCGCTGCACATAGACCTGGTTGGTGCGCACCTCCGCCTGCCCGGCAAAGCCGTAGTCGACGATCACCTTGCTGCCGTCCTGCTGCACCGCGCGCGGCGCATCGGCCGGGGCCGTGACGCTGTCGGTGCCGATGGCAATCTCATGCGGTACGCTGCCGACATAGGCGACCACCAGGTTCGGCGTCACCTCCAGCCGGTCGCCCGCGCCGCCGAAGATCACCGTCATCGAGCCATCCTCGTGCGGCGTCAGCCAGTCTATTCGGGCATCCCTAGGATACTGCCCGCGGCTCGACCAGGTGGCGGTGACCTTGCCGTCGGCAACCTTCAGCCGCGGCTGCGCCCGCCACGAATACCAGTCCTGCAGGTAGAGCGCTGCGCGGTCCCATTTGCCGTTCTCGAAGGCCGGACCGACATTGAAGAAGGCGTAGCAGAAGCCGAGATAGAGCACCGTGACGACGAGCCCGATCAGCAGCGCCCAGCGCTGCCACCACGGCTTGTGCAGCACGGCGGCATGGGTAGCTTTCAGCCGGGCGCGGTCGCCCGCGTCCATTGTGAGCCCGTTCGACATCACGCTGCTCCCCGTCCGAATTCGAAGGCCTGGTTGCCGACCAGCCGGCGCCGCAGCCAGCCCGAGAACTGATCAACGGCGATGATGGTGACCAGCAGCAGGATGATGATGGCGTAGGTCTTGGCGGCATGGTTGTTGCCGATCGACAGGCGGAACGCCTCGCCGATGCCGCCGCCGCCCACCGCGCCGATAATGGTCGAGGCGCGCACGTTGATCTCGGTGCGCAGCAATGTATAGGAGACGAAATTCGGCAGCACCTGCGGCAGCATGCCGAAACGCACCCGCTCGAGCCAGGTGGCGCCGACCGCCCGCAGCCCCTCATCGGGCTTCATGTCGGCATTCTCGACCACTTCGAAGAACAGCTTTCCGAGCGCCCCTATGGTATGGAGCGACACCGCGAAGATCGCCGCGATCGGCCCGATCGAGAGGATGGCGGTGAGCAGGCCCGCAATGACGATCTCGGGGAAGGCGCGGAGAATTTCCATGATCCGCCGCACCACGAAGCGCACAGCGCCGGCGCCGACGAGGTTGGTGGCGGCAAAAAAGCAGAGGCAAAACGCCAGGCCACCGCCGATGATGGTCGAGACGATCGCGATGTTCACCGTGACCATCAGCTCGTAGATGAAATGCGGCACATACAGCGTGTCGGTGAAATACATCCGCTGCGAGGTGAAATCATACTTCATCGAGCCGTCGGCATAGGGCGAAGGCTGGTCGAACATCGCCCGGAAAATTTCCAGCGGATCGTTCGGTACGAAGCTGCGGAGAAAATCTAACAGGTAGGGCAGCCGCTCGAAGAACTTGCCCGAGTTCGCCGCGTTGGCGAAGTTGAGCGACAGGGCCAGCACGATGGCAAACACCACCAGTGCGATGATGGAATAGACGCGCCGGGTGCGGATCTGCTGGCGATAGTGACCGTAGACTGTCCGGGTCGCGTCGCTGATGCCGCCGGCTGGATCGTGCGCGATATGCGCCATGCCCTGCTCCTGATGTCGAAACGGCGGCACCTCTGGGGTACCGCCGTTTCCATTCATTGGGTGTTGGATCAGTCGCCGATCACGGACTTACGGGCGGCTACGATGGTGTCGTAGAAGGCCGGCTCGACTTCGACATAGGCGGTGTTTTCGCCGCCGGTGAAGCCCTGGAAGCAGGCGAGGTCCTTGGCCGGCAGCTCGAGGAAGAACGCCTGGATCTTGGCCTTGAGATCTTCCGGCAGCTTGTTGGAGACCATCAGCGGGCCGTTCGGGATCTGCGGCGAACGCCACAGCTCGACGATATCGTCGGTGTCGAGGATGCCCTTCTCGACCATGGTGTGGAGGTTACCGGTGGTGTAGCCCTCGGCCCATTCGCCGACGCCCGAACCGAAGGTGGTGCCGGCATCCCAGGTGCCGTCGAGCACGCCGAGAACCAGGTTCTCATGGCCGCCGCCGAAGCCGGTCTCGCCGAAGAACTCGGCCACCGGACCGCCGATATCGGCCGGCAGCGAGACGTTCGGCACGAGGTAGCCCGAGGTCGAATCCGGGTCGGCGAAGCCGAGCTTCTTGCCCTTGAGGTCGGCGAGCTTGGTGTAGCCCTTGTCCTTGCGGGCAACCAGCAGTGAGTAGTAGCCGGTCGAGCCGTCGGCGCCGGCAGTGGTCAGGATCGGATCGACTGCGGCCGGGTCCTGCAGCACGATGGCGGCATAGGACGAAGCGCCCATCGAGGCGATGTCGATGGTGCCGCCGAGCAGGCCCTGGATCACCCCGTTATAGTCGGGCGACGGGAAGATCTGCACTTCCGGCACGCCGGTCGCGACCTTCAGGCCCTCGGCGACGCATTCGGTCTTGCGGATCTGGTCGGCTTCGTTCTCGGAACCATCGAGACCGATGCGGAGGACCGAGACATCCTGCGCGAACGCAGTGCTGGTCATGGTGAGGGCGATGCTCGCCATCAGGACGTTACGGATCGCGGACATGGAAGTCTCCTTTGGTGACGCGATTGGCTTTCCGCCACCTGTCGCGCCGCGCAAGCAGGCGGCTGACCGGCAGGAGCGGAAACTCTGAAATCTCAGTTAGGCAGGCCGGCCGAAGCGAGCGGGGCCTCGAGGGCGCCCGCCGGCAACTCGGCGTGCTTCTTCTTTTTCCTCTTGGGGACGATGGCCTCGAGGCTGGTCGAGGTCATTTCCTCCGAGAAGGCTTCTTCGAGGCCATCGGCGCCATAGAGCTCACGCGCCACCTCGGTGGTCAGTTGCTCGGGCGTGCCATCGAACACCACGCGGCCGGCCGACATGCCGATGATCCGCTCGCAATAGGCGCGGGCGGTATCGAGGGTGTGGAGGTTGGTGATCACCGTGATCCCCTGCTCTTCATTGATCGCCTGCAGCGAGTCCATGACGATCTTGGCGTTGCGCGGATCGAGCGAGGCGATCGGCTCGTCGGCGAGGATCACCTTGGGCTCCTGCATCAGGGCGCGGGCAATGGCGACGCGCTGCTGCTGGCCACCCGACAACGTCTGCGCCCACTGGCTGGCGGTCTGGGCGATATCGAGCCGCTCCAGCGCCCTGAGCGCCAGCAGTTGCTCTTCCTCGGAGAAGATCTGGAGGAGGCTCATGATGGTGTTGCGGCGGTTGAGCCGGCCGAGCATCACGTTGGTGATGACGTCGAGGCGCGGCACCAGGTTGAACTGCTGGAAAATCATGGCGCAGTCGCGCTGCCAGTCACGCAACGACTGCCCGCGCAGCGACGAAACTTCGAGGCCGCCGAACTCGACGCTGCCTTCGCTGACATCGATCAGCCGGTTGATCATCCTGAGCAGGGTGGATTTGCCGGCGCCGGAACGACCGATGACGCCGACCATCTGACCGGCGGGGATTTCGAGGTTGACGTTGTCGACCGCCACCTTGGCGCCGAAGCGACGTGTAACCTTGGAAATCTTCAGCATGCGCACAAACCCCGTCCAATCGACGGGGCCAACTCGTAAGGCGGCTACACGAAGCGTGCGTGAAGGTTGGGTGACGTCTTGATGACAGTGGAAAAGCGCCTGTCGCAGGGGGCTAACCCCCTCTCTGATCACGCCTTTCCATCACCGGGTCATTGCCGCGAAAGCGGGAACCTCGGTTTGTGGAGCGTCCTGTCGCGCACCAGAACAGAGATTCCCGCTTTCGCGGCAATGACCGGTGTGTGGGGTACGAGCAGTTTACTCGTACTTTTCGAGGAAGGCTTCGATCTCCAGCGCACGGAAATCCGGCAGCGCCTGATGCAGCTTGTCGTGGCTCCAGTCCCACCAGCCCAGTGCCAGAAGGCGATCGGCGATCGGGCCGGGGAAGCGCTGGCGGATCGGCTTGGCCGGCACGCCGACGGCAATGGCGAAGTTGGCGACGTCCTTGGTCACCACCGCGTTCGAGCCAATGATTGCCCCATGCCCGACCTTGACGCCCGGCATGATCACCGCGCCGTGGCCGATCCAGGTGTCATGGCCGATCTCGATGCCGTTCTCGGCCCGCCACTCGAAGAACGCCGCGTCATCGGCTTCGCCCTCAAAGTACCAGCTCGAGCGGTAGGTGAAGTGATGCAGCGAGGCGCGCTGCATCGGGTGCTTGCTGGCATAGATGCGCACATTGGCCGCGATGTTGGCGAACTTGCCGATCTCGGCATAGGCGATCTGCGTGCCCTCGACGCAGTAGGAGTAGTCCCCCAGGCTCGAGCGGTTGACGTGGCAGTGTGCGCCGACCTCGGTGTACTTGCCGAGGACGGACTCCTTGACCCGGGCGGTCGGATCGATGACAGGCGCCTCCGAGAGCTTCATGCGGCTTTCCTTGCGGCGAACAGGGTGACGTCGACGATGCGGTCGGCAACCTGAGCACGGACCTCTTCGTCATGGAAAATGCCGAGCAGCGCCACACCGGCTCGCTTCTTTTCGGCAATCATCTCCACCACCACGGCGCGGTTGGTGGCATCGAGCGAGGCCGTCGGCTCGTCCAGCAGCAGCACGGGATGCGGGGTGATGAAGCCACGGGCGATGTTCACCCGCTGCTGTTCGCCACCCGAGAAGGTCGCCGGCGGCAACGACCACAGCCGCTCGGGCAGGTTGAGCCGCGCCAGCAGTTCGCGCGCCCTCGCCGTGGCCTCATCCCGGGAGACGCCACGGCTCACCAGTGGTTCCGCCACCACATCGACCGTGGTCACCCGCGGCACGGTGCGGAGGAACTGGCTGACATAGCCGATGGTGTCGCGGCGCAGGTCGAGCACGGTACGCGGGCTCGCCGTGGCGAGATCGACAGGCTGGCCGTGATGGAGCAGCGCGATCGACCCGGCATCGACGCCGTAATTGCCATAGACCATCTTGAGCAGGCTCGATTTACCCGCCCCCGAGGGCCCGCCAAGCACCACGCACTCGCCGGCATTGACGGTGAACCCGACACCGGAGACCACCGGCAGCACGATGCCGTCGCGCAGGTGCATGGTGAAGGACTTTGCGACGTCTGAGACTGAAAGCAGGGCGGTCATTTGTTAGACTCCGGTGCGTGGGGCCACCCCCACCCTTGATCCCTCCCCACAAGGGGGAGGGAGACGACTGCACTATCAACGCCCCCGATGAAGCGGCCCCTGCGCCTCCCTCCCCCTTGTGGGGAGGGAATGAGGGTGGGGGTGGCCGCGCGCTCCGGCGTCACGGTCACACCTGCAAAATCGACGACACGAGCAGCTGCGTATACGGCTCGCGCGGGTCGTCCAGCACCCGGTCGGTGAGGCCCTGCTCGATCACGTGGCCGTCCTTCATCACCATCATGCGGTGCGACAACAGCCGCGCCACCGCCAGGTCATGCGTGACGATGATGGCCGAGAGCCCCAGATCGGCGACGAGGCCGCGGATCAGGTCGAGCAGGCGCGCCTGCACCGAGACGTCGAGCCCGCCGGTCGGCTCGTCCATGAAGACCAGACGCGGATGGGTAACGAGGTTGCGGGCGATCTGCAGCCGCTGCCGCATGCCGCCGGAAAAGGCGCGCGGTTCGTCATCGACCCGGTCCTCGGCGATCTCGACGCGACCGAGCCATTCGATGGCCGTCGAGCGGATCCGGCCATAGTGCCGGTCCCCAACCGCCATCATCCGCTCGCCGACATTGGCGCCAGCCGACACGGTCATCCGCAGCCCATCCGCCGGGTTCTGGTGCACGAAACCCCAGTCGGTGCGCATCAGGAAGCGCCGCTCGGCCTCGCTGAGGTCGTAGAGATTGCGCCACACCTCGTCACGCATCCGGTACTCGGCAAGGCCGGAGGTCGGCTCCAGCCGGGTCGAGAGACAGTTGAGCAGCGTCGTCTTGCCCGAGCCGGATTCCCCGACAATGGCCAGCACTTCGCCCGGCCACAGCTCGAACGACACATCGGCGCAGCCCATCCGGCTGCCGTAGAACTTGCTGAGCCGGTCGACCCGAAGCAGCGGCTCGCTGGCTGAGACTCTGGTGTTCATTCTGCTGCCTCCAGGGCGTGGCCGGCGAGCTTGCCGCGGTGGCCGTGCTCGCGGCGATCCTCGCAATTGTCGGTGTCGGAGCAGACGAACATGTGCCCGCCCTTGTCATCGAGGATGACCTCGTCGAGATAGACCCCGGTGGCGCCGCACAGCGCGCACGGCTCCTCGAAATGCTGGATCTCGAACGGATGATCCTCGAAATCGAGGCTCACCACTTCGGTATAGGGCGGTACTGCGTAGATGCGCTTCTCGCGCCCGGCGCCGAACAGCTGCAGCGCTTCCGACATGTGCATTTTGGGGTTGTCGAACTTCGGCGTCGGCGAAGGGTCCATCACGTAGCGGCCCTCGACCTTCACCGGATAGGCGTAGGTCGTGGCGATGCGGCCATGCTTGGCGATATCCTCATAGAGCTTCACATGCATCAGCCCGTATTCCTCGAGCGCATGCATCTTCCGCGTTTCGGTCTCGCGCGGCTCGAGGAAGCGCAATGGCTCGGGGATCGGCACCTGGTAGACCAGCACCTGCCCCTCGGTGAGCTTGGCTTCCGGGATACGGTGGCGGGTCTGGATGATCGTCGCCTCTTCGGTATGGGTGGTCACCTCCACCTGAGCGACCTTGGCGAAGAAGGCACGGATCGACACCGCATTGGTGGTGTCGTCGGCACCCTGGTCGATGACCTTCAGCACGTCATTGGGCCCAATGATCGAGGCGGTAACCTGCACCCCGCCAGTGCCCCAGCCATACGGCATCGGCATCTCGCGGCTGGCGAACGGCACCTGGTAACCCGGCACCGCGATGGCTTTGAGAATAGCCCGGCGGATCATCCGCTTGGTCTGCTCGTCGAGATAGGCGAAGTTGTATTTGGCGATATTCATTCTGCCGCCTCCGCGGGTGACGTGTCTTCGATGCTTCCGGGCACCTCCCCCCTTGCGGGGGAGGCTGGGAGGGGGGGAGCCACACGCTCGGAGCCTGGGGCTCCCCCCTCCCCAACCCTCGCCGCGAGGGGGAGGGTGCCGGCCGGTGCGTGAACATCGTGCTCGGCGCGCATCTCGCGCAGCAGCCCGAGCTCGCCCTGAAAATCGACATAGTGCGGCAGCTTCAGGTGCTCGACGAAACCGGTCGATTGCACGTTGTCGGAGTGCGAGATGACGAATTCCTCGTCCTGTGCCGGATGGTTCACGTCCTCGCCGAGCTCGGCGGCGCGCAGCGAGCGATCGACCAGCGACATCGCCATGGCTTTGCGTTCGGCCTGACCGAACACCAGCCCGTAACCGCGGGTGAACTGCGGCGGCACCTTGGCATTGCCCTTGAACTTGTTGACCATCTGGCACTCGGTGACCCGGATACGCCCGAGGTTCACCGCGAAGCCGAGCTCCGGAATATCGAGCTCCACCTCGACCTCGCCGATGCGGATCTCGCCGACGAACGGATGCGAGCGGCCATAGCCGCGCTGCGTCGAGTAGCCGAGCGCCAAGAGGAACCCTTCGTCACCGCGGGCCAGCGCCTGCAGGCGCCGATCACGGTTCAGCGGGAACTCCAGCGGTTCGCGGGTGAGATCGCCGATCTCCTCCTGCACTTCGGACACGTCGGGCTCGATCAGCCCCTGGTGATCGAGCAGGTCAGTGACCCGCGGCGCCGGCTCGTCTGCGCTGGCGCGCGCCATGGCTTCATCGACCGCAGCGCCCTCGGCAATGCTGGGGTCGAGCAGGCGGTGCGTATAGTCGAAGGTCGGTCCGAGTAGTTGGCCACCCGGCAGATCCTTGAACGTCGCCGAAACGCGGCGCTCGATCTTCATCGCCGCAGTGTCGATCGGCTTCGAATAGCCGAAACGCGGCAGCGTGGTGCGATAGGCGCGCACCAGGAAGATCGCCTCGATCAGGTCGCCGCGCGACTGAATGATGGCCAGCGCCGCCAGCTCGCGGTCATAGAGCGAACCCTCGCCCATGGCGCGATCGACCGCGAGGCCGAGCTGTTCGATGATCTGGTCGAGGCGCAGCGCCGGCACCGAGCGATCGCCGCGACGGCGATCGGCGAGCAGCCGGTGAGCATTGGCAATGGCGGCCTCACCGCCTTTGACGGCAACATACATGGCTCAAGCCTCCGAAATACGGGTGGTGCGCGGCAGGCCGACCACCGTGCCAGAACGAACCAGCAGCAAATCGACGCCGCGGGGGAAGCGGGTGCGGTTCTCCGCCCACTGCTCGATGAAATCGCCGCCGGGCAGCGGCAGCTCGGTGCTGAACTGGTCCTTGATCCCCGGCCCTTTGAGGGTCACGGCTCGGGTCCCGGCGCCGACAGCGAGGACGACCGTGGTCGAGCGATCCGGGTACTCGTCAGTCCCCTGCCCAAAGCGATCGAGCGCCGGCAGCAGTGCCACGTCGCTCACCAGCGCGAACGCCGCCGCGCCGATATCTGAGGTCAGCGGCGCGCCGCAGTGGAAGGCCAGCCAGGCCACCACTGCCTCATTGGCGGCGAGTACCGGGTCGAGCCACACCAGCGTATCGTGGTCGCACAGCGTCAGCGCCACGGCGCCAAGCTCCGGCGTCAACGGCGCCGGCGGCAGCGCATCGGACGCGATCGACTGCACCGAGCCCGGACGGGCCAGCGCCTCCATCACGGCGCGGAACACGCTCTGCGCCCCCAGCACCAGGTCGGCGAAGCCGCCTTCGATTGTCGTATCCATCAATCGTCTCCCCGGACCATGGTGAAGAAGTCGACCTTGGTGGCCGCCGTCTCGTCGCGGAGTTTTGCATCCGCGGCCGCCTGCTCTTCGCGCAGCGGCCGCAGCACCAGCGTCTCCACCGCTTCGGCGTCGCGCTGCAGCAGCGCATCGAACAGCGCCGACTGCACCGCCTTGTCGCCGTCGCGACCGAGGCAATAGGCGTGCCCGACCTCGCCGGTTTCGAGCCGCACCGTGGCGCGGGTGACCGTCGCTTCGCCGAGGTTAAAGGCGTTGCCGCCACCGCCGGCGCGGCCGCGCACCATCACCAGCCCGGTCTCCGGGCCGCGCACCTTGTGGTAATCAGGCTTGTCGGACCAGGCGGCCCAGAGTTCGCCGAGCCGCTTCGGCGTGGCGTGGCTCAACACCGCCATCGCCTCCTGCCGGGGGTTATTTGCAGGCGCCTGTTGCATTGGCTCTTGCTCCAACTTGTATAGTAAAATAGACAAGTGATGTCGTTTCGCCCCGCTATAGGCCGACCGTGTGAAGATGCAATGACAATCTTGAGCCGTACCGAAATCGCCCCGGCCGGAGGCGTCGCCCTGTGGCGCCAGATCGCCGACGCCATCCGCCTCGACATTATCGGCGGCAAACTCGAAAGCGGCGACAAGCTGGCCGGCGAGCTGAGTCTGGCCGAGCGTTTCGGCGTCAACCGCCACACCGTCCGCCGTGCCCTCGCCGTGCTGGAAGAGGAAGGCGTGCTGCGCGCCGAGCACGGCCGCGGCACCTTCGTCGCCGAGGCCCGCCGCCTCAGCTACCCGATCGGCCGCCGCACCCGCTTCTCCGAAGGCCTTGCCGGGCAGGTGCGCCAACGCAGCAGCCAGTTGCTGTCATCGAAGATCGAGCGGGCCACGGCACGCCTCGCCGAGGCATTGGCGGTGCAAGTCGGAACGCGATTGATCCGGCAGGAAACGGTCTCCTTCGCCGACGGCCGCCCGCTGGCCCGCGCCAGCGGCTGGTTCCCCGAGACCCGCTTCGCCGGGTTCGATACCGCCTATGTCGAAACCGGCTCGGTCACCGCCGCGCTGAGGCGCTATGGCATCGAGGACTATTCGCGCGGTTCGACCCGCATCTCGGCGCGGCACGCCACCACGGAGGAAGCACAAGCGCTGAAGCTCGCCCCGGGTGCGGTGGTGCTGGTGTCGGACGCCGTAGACCTCGACGCCGAGGGCGTCCCGATCCACGCCATGCTGACGCGCTTTCCGGCGGACCGGATGGAGCTGGTGGTTTAGGGACGGGCTGACTGATAGAGACGGCCCCCTCCCATCCTCCCCCATGAAGGGGGAGGTGCCCCGCCGGTTCACGGGGCACGATCGAAGACAGAGCCTCGACTCTTCACCTCCCCCTTCATGGGGGAGGCCGGGAGGGGGCCGTCTCCATCAGTCGGGACTATCGCGCCAAACTGATCCCCGCCTCGGCCAGCATCCGATCCACGTCCACCGTCTGCCCCGACGCGATCGAAGCGTTGGCCGCGATGCCGGTGAGGATCGACCACGCCCCCTCCTTGTGCGTCGAGGCCCGGGCATAGCGATCCGGTTCCATGCTCTCGGGCTCGAACAGATAGCCCAGCATCACCGGGTCGGCGCCGCCATGGTCGCCGTGGCCGGCCCACACGTCCACGGCCTCGGGCAACCCGCCGGCAAGATGCAGCGTCGTCGTCATCGCATCTTCCTGCGCCTTGTCGCGGACCCCGCCGAACACCCCGTGCACCTCGACATGCCGGTGCGTCAGTTCACCCTTGGTGCCGTGGAACTTGATCTCCAGCCCTTCCCACGGGCTGTAGGCGCACAGCGTGTAGTTGAGGAACACGTCGTTGGCGTATTTCACCTGCACCTGCATGGTGTCTTCGATGGTGATGTCGTCGGCGAACACGCATTTGTCGCGCAGGTACCCGTCATCATCCTCGGCATCGAGGTAGAGCTCGCGCAGCGCCGGATCGCCGGCAAGGTCGAGCCGGTACTCGCACCGGTCGAACACCGGGCAATCGTGGCAACGCTCGCCATGCGCGCCCAGCCCCAGTTCCTCGGCCATCTCCGGCGTATAGAACACCCGCTTGCCATTGGCGCTGACGGTCTTGGGAGTCGAGGCGACCCACCAGTTCATCAGGTCGAAATGGTGGGTGGATTTGTGCACCAGCAGGCCTCCGGATTTCTCCTTGTAGCGGTGCCAGCGGCGGAAATAATCGGCGCCGTGCACCCGGTCGAGATACCAGCGGAAATCCACCGCGGTGATCTCGCCGATGACGCCACTCAGCAACAGGTCTTTGAGCTGCGTGCGGGCCGGCGTGTAACGATAGTTGAAGGTGACGGTAAGCCGCTTGCCGCTCTGCTGCTGCGCCTCGAGCACCGCGCGCAGCTTCTGCAAATCCACCGTCATCGGCTTTTCGGTCATCACGTTACGCCCGGCCTTCAGCGCCGCGACGATATATTCGTGATGCAGGTAATCCGGCGTGGTGACGATCACCGTATCGGGCTGCTGCTCAGCGATCATCCGCTCGAAATCAGCCGCCTCGTAAGTGGCGATGCCGTTGCCCTTTTTGGGGATCTTGCCGGCCGAAAGCGCCAGCCGGGTCTCGTTCACGTCGCACAGGGCGACCAGGTCGTTGCCTTCCGCATGCGTCTCTGTGATCGCCCTGCGGAACATGGCATGGCGCCCGCCGACGCCGACTATCGCGTACTTCACTGGGGGTGTCCTCGTCGGGTGTTATGCAACCCGGGGTCCTCCAGCGGGTCGCCCTGAAATAATTCACCGTCTGGTTACTTAGTCAACCCGACCTTGGCCGCATAAGCGAAAGAGCCGGATCGCTGTGGCGATCCGGCCCCCCGATGGAACAGGTTGAAGCGGCGATCAGTAGGTGGCGCGGCCACCGCTCAGGTCGAACACCGAAGCGGTGGTAAAACTGTTTTCCTTCGACACCAGCCAGGCCACCATGTTCGCGGCTTCCTCGACTTCGAGGAAGCGGCCGCGCGGGATGCGGCTCAGCATGTAGTCGATGAATTCGGGCTTCAGCTCGTCGAGAATGCGGGTCTTGGCCGTCGCTGGGGTGATGACGTTGATGGCGATGTCGTACTTCGCCACTTCCTTGCCCACCGCCTTGGTCATGCCGATGACGCCGGCCTTGGCCGCGGCATAGGCCGAGGCGTTCGGGTTGCCTTCCTTGCCGGCGATCGAAGCGATGTTGACGATGCGGCCGAAATTGCGGGCTTTCATGCCCGGCAGCACGGCGCGGTTGACGTAGAACGCACCGTTCAAGTCGATGTCGATCACCCGGCGCCATTCATCGAGTTCGTATTCGTCGAGCGGGGCGTTCTTGCCGGCAATGCCGGCCGAGTGGACGAGGATATCGAGCTTGCCGAGCTTGCCTTCGACTTCCGCTACCGCAGCGGCGACGGCGTCGTAATTGGTGATGTTGACCGCAACGGTCGAGGCGGCGGCGCCGAGCTCGGCCTTGGCGCTCGCCAGCAGGTCGGCATTCATGTCCCACAGGCTGACCTTGGCGCCGGAGGCAACCAGCCGCTTGGCAATGGCGAAGCCGATGCCCTGCGCACCGCCGGTGATGACGGCCACCTGGCCGTTGAGATCAATCTGGTTCATGAAACTCTCTTATTCGGTCAGACAAATGGCTTCAGCAGGCCGCGATCAGCTATTTCCATACCGAAGCCCGGCGCGCTACTGACCTTTAGTCGACCGTTCTGCGGCAGGTCTTCGCCGCTGAACAGTTTGCCGAAGATCGGGCGGATCGAGCGCCCGTCAGGACTGGCTGCCACATACTCGCACAGCGACTGCGCCGGCTGGCTGGCGATGAACTGGTACGAGTACGGCCCCGAGCCGTGCGGAATGACCGGGATATCGTAAGCCGCCGCCTGCGCCGCGATCTGCAGCAGCGCCGTCAGCCCGCCCACCCACATCACGTCGGGCTGCAGCACGTCGATGGTGCGCTCCTCGATCAGCCGGCGGAAGCCGTAGCGGGTATATTCGTGCTCGCCGGTGGTCCACTTGAGGGTCGGGTGCGCCTGCTTCAGCAGCCGGAACCCCTCGATATCGTCGGGGTGCAGCACCTCTTCCCACCAGTAGATGTCGAGGTGTTTGGTCTTTTCGGCGAGGCGGATCGCATAGGGCACGGTCAGCGCCATATAGCAATCGACCATCAGCGGGAAATCCGGCCCCACCAGCTCGCGCTGCGCGGTGAGGAATTCGATGTTCTTCAATAGCCCGTCTTCGCCATCGAAATGGCTGTGGGGCAGCGGCACCTTGGCGCCCCAGAAGCCCAGTCCCTTCACGGCGTCCGGCGCCGGGCCGGTGCAGTAAAAGTTGATCTCGTCATGGCACTTGCCGCCGATCAGGTTGTAGACCGGCTCGCCGCGGAGCTTACCGACCAGGTCCCACAGCGCCAGGTCGACCACCGAGATCGTGGCGATCGGCATGCCCTTCCGACCATAGGGCATCGAGGCGCGGAACATCTGGTCCCAGATTTTCGAGGTGTTGCGTGCGTCCTCGCCGACAAGGAAGCGGCTGAAGTGGTTGGCCACCAGCCACGCCGCCGGCGGGCCGCCGAAGCCGGTGGCGACACCGGTGACGCCGGCCTCGCTCTCGATCTCGACGACGATCGAGCCCATCACCCCGATGCCCCAGGATTGGCGCGACGCCTTGTACTCAGCGTAACCCGACATCGGGTTGGCGATCAGCGTATCGATCAGCCAGTGGCCACGCCCCTGCTGGAAATAGTCGCCGCCATCTCCTTCGCTCTCAACGAGCGAAACGCGTACGGCCTTGATGGTGAAGTCGGACATGGAAAGCGGCCGTTTCGGCAAGAGATCAGGAAGCGAAATCAGGCGAGGTGGAAGACCTGTCGGAGCTCAACGACTTCAGGCGTGCCGTCGTCATTATAGTCCATGATGTCGTCCATGAACTTCCACCAGCGCTTGTTGATCTCGGTCTTGGGGAGATCGGCCATGGTGTGGTCGGCAGTGCGCACCAGTGTCGCGAACAGCTCGTCGGTCTCCGGATCGTGCCAGATCGAATAGTCGGAAACGCCGGCATCGCGCAGCGCCTGGCTGAGCTCGGGCCAGATTTCATCGTGGCGTTTCTTGTACTCGGCGATCTTGCCGGGGTGCACCTTCATGCGGAAGGCGATGCGCTCGGACATCGGGTTCTCCTATTGCAGGTTGACGTAGAGCCCGCCATCTACCAGCAGCGCCGCGCCGGTGACATAGGAGGCCATGTCGGAAGCGAGGAATGCGACCACCTTGGCCACATCCTCGGGCTCGCCGAAGCGGCCCAGCGGGATGCGGTTGTTGAGGTATTCGCGCTTCATGGGGTCGGACCAGTCGTCCTTGTTGATGTCGGTGGCGATGGCGCCCGGCATCACCGAGTTGCAGCGAATGCCATAAGGTCCGAGCGCGATGGCCACCGACTGCATCAGCGAATGCACCCCCGCCTTGGTCGGGGTGTAATGCGTCTGCATGGCGCCGCCGACCAGCGCCGAGATCGACGAGGTGGCGACGATCGCGCCGCCCGTGCCCTGGTCCTTCATCCGGTTCGCCGCCGCCTGCACCGCGTAGAAGGCGCCGTTGAGGTTCACCCCCACCACCTGCTGCAGCAGCGCCGGCGGCATGTCGAGGAAGGCGTGGAACGGGCAGATCCCGGCGTTGGACGCAAGAATGTCGACGCCGCCGAACGCTTCGACCGCTGCCTGCACCAGGTCGGTGCTGACCTGCGGATCGGCGATATCGCCTTCCACCGCGATGGCCCGGCGCCCCAGCGCCTCGATCTCGGCGACCGTCTCGTCATGCGCGGTGTCGCGGGCAAAGCCCTGGTCGGCGCCAGCGAAATAGTTGATCAGCACATCGGCGCCCTGCCGGGCGAGCTCCACCGAAATGCCGCGGCCGATGCCGCGCGATCCGCCGGTGACGATGGCGCGCTTGCCTTCAAGCAACATGGCTAAACCTCACCCTTGGCCTGCATCACTTCGAGCGTCGAGCGGTGGACGCTCAGCAGGTGCGCCTGCATCGCCGCTTCCGCCGCTGCCGCATCGCGTGCCTCGAGCGCCGCGACGATCACCCGATGCTCGGCCAGCGAGCGCTCCAGCACATTGGGGGTTTCCGCCGCGATCCGCCGGTACTCCATGCCGAGCACATAGAGCGAGTGCGAGATGGTGACGAGGAAGGTGTTGCCGGTCGCCGCGGCGATGGTCTCGTGGAACTCGGTGTCGGCGAGCCGGAAGCCGAGGGAATCGTTGGTGAGGTGCACCTGCGCCTCGACCAGCTTGTGGAGCTTGGCCAGTTGCGCGTCGGTGATCAGCCCGGTGGCCATCCGGGCGATCGAGCCGTCGATCATCCGCCGGCTCTCATAGAGCGAGCCGAGATTCTTGCTGTCGAGCGTGATGAGGAACTGCAGCGGGCCCAAGAGGTCCGAGGCCTCGAGCCCGGTGACATAAATGCCGCCGCCCTGCCGCATTTTCAGGACGCCGAGGATCTGCAGCCCGCGTAGCGCTTCGCGCAGGCTCGGCCGGCTGACCTGCATGTAGGTGGCGAGTTCCCGTTCCGGCGGCAGCTGGTCGCCCGGTTTCAGCGCCTTGGTCCGCACCATCTCCAGCAGGCGCTTGGCCACCTGCTCGGCGACGGAGCTGCTGCGTTCGATAGGCGCATAGGACTCAACCGCGATCATCACTCACCCAGGGCGCGATTGCGCAACTGATCCAGACTCACCGCGAGCATCAGGACGACGCCGCGCGTCACATCCTGCCAGAAGCTCGATACGTTGAGCAGGGTCAAGCCATTGTTGAGCGTGCCCAGGATCAGCACCGCCAGGAGCGTCCCCCACACCGAGCCGCGCCCGCCATTGAGGCTGGTGCCACCCAGGATGATGGCGGCGATGACGGTGAGCAGCTGCGAGCCGGCAGCGTTCGGCCCGGCCGCCCCCAGCATGGCGCCGAGGATGGTGCCGGCTACGGCGCCGGCCAGCGCCGAGATGACGTAGAGCACGATCACCGTGCGCTCGACCGGAATGCCGATCAGCCGCGATGCCTCGGCATTGCCGCCCGCCGCATAGATGAAGCGGCCGAACTTGGTCTTGGTCATCACCAGCCAGAGCGCGAAGAAAGTGACCACCATGATGATCAGCGGAATCGGGATCGAGAACAGCCGCTCATTGCCGATCCAGTTGAAGCCGGGGATCATCAGCGGCCTGGTGAGGCCGCCGGTCAGTACCAGCGCAATGCCCGAAACGATGCTCATCATCCCGAGCGTCGTGATCAGCGGGTTGAGCTTCAGCCGCGTGGTGAACAGCCCGTTGGCGACGCCGATCGCCGCGGCGAGCGCCAGCGCCAGCCCGACCGCCACCCAGACCGGCACCCCGAGCCCGACCAGCAGCGAGATCATCACCCCGGTCAGCCCGGCGATCGCCGCCACCGACAGGTCGAGCCCGCCGGCAATGATCAGCGGCGTCCCCGCCGCCGCCATCAGCCCGATATAGGCGACGTTGAGCCCGATCTGCAGCATGTTGCGGGTGTTGAAGAAGAACGGCGACAGGATCGAGAACACCGCGATCAGGATCAGGTAGAACACCAGGAGCATGGCCACGCCCGACCAGGGCTTGGCGAGCAATTCCATGAACCGGCGCTTCAGCGACGGGGCGGCGGCAGCGGTCTCAGTGGTGGTGGCCATGGCGATCCTTCAGGCAGTTTGGGTTTCGGCCGTGGCGGCCATCAGCGCGGCGGGGGTCACCCCGCGCGGGAATTCTTCGACGACGCGCCCACGGTCGAGCACCAGCGAGCGGTCGGAAATGCCGGCGACTTCCTCGACATCGGACGAGAGGATGATCACCGCATAGCCCTTGGCGGTCAGCTCGCGCAGCTTGCCGTAGATCTCGCGCCGCGCCCCGATATCGACGCCGCGCGTCGGCTCCTCGAGGATCAGCAGCTTCACCCCCTCGACCAGCCAGCGGGCGAGGCACACCTTCTGCTGGTTGCCGCCCGACAAGGTCCTGAGCTTTTGCTCCGGCCCGCGGGTGCGGATGCCGAGGTCGCGGATCCAGTTCTGCGCGTGGCCGGTCTCGGCTTCGGTGGAAACGAACAGCCCGCGGGTGAAGCGGTTCTGGAACGGCAGCGCGATGTTCTCGCGCACCGTCAGGTCGGCGATGATGCCTTCCTTCTTCCGCTCGGCGGCGACGAAGCCGATACCCGCCTCTTTGCCGTGCTGCGGCGTCGACGGCCGGTAGGGTCGCCCATCGAGCGTCACCTGGCCGCTGCGCTCGCTGTGCACGGCGCCATAAAGCGCCCGGCCCAGCACTTCGACGCCGGAGCCGACCAGCCCGAAGATCCCGAGAATCTCGCCCGAACGCACCGCGAAACTCACATCGGCAATCTTGCCGCGCACCCCAAAACCCTCGACCTTCAGCACGTCGGTGCCGGGTGGCGGGGGAGGTTCGGTCGGATAGAGATCGCCGGCGGTGGCGCCGAGCATGGCGGCCAGCACTTCGGCTTTGTTGGTAGTGGCGGTGACGAAGTCGCCGGCATTGCGGCCGTCGCGCAGCACCACGATGCGATCGGAAATCTCGAACACCTCGCTCATGTAGTGCGAGATATAGACCACCGAGACCCGCTGCTGTTTCAGCCGACGGATGATGGCGAACAGCAGTTCGGCTTCCTGCTCGGTAAGCGCGGCGGTCGGCTCGTCCATGATCAGGATCCGCGCCTGCCCGGCAATGGCGCGGGCAATCTCGACGATGCGCTGCTCGGCCACCGACAGGCGCTTGACGTCCTGGTGCGTATCGAGCGCCTCGAAGCCCAGTTGGGCGAGGAGCTCGGTGGCGCGGATATGGATGGTCTTGTAGTCGACCTGTTTGAAGCCGAAGCCCGGCTTCATCGGCAGATCGCCGAGGAGGATATTCTCGCCGACGCTGAGGTCGGGCATGACCGAGATTTCCTGCGGCAGCAGCTTTACCCCGGCCGCGATCGCGTCAGCGGGCTTGCCGAACACCACCGCCTGCCCGTCGACTTCGACGGTCCCGGCATCGCGGCTGTAGAGCCCGGTGAGAATCTTCACCAGTGTCGACTTGCCGGCGCCGTTCGAGCCGAGCAGCGCCACGACCTCTCCGGCTTCGAGCGTCAGCTCGACATTGCTGAGCACCGGGACGCCGCCAAAGGACTTGTCGATGCCGCGCATCGAAAGCCGTGCTGTGCTGGACATACGATAACCTGTCGGAAAAAGATTGGGACGGTGGCTGATGCCACCGTCCCAAGTCAGGGTCAGTTGGTCGGGATCAGGTTGAGCGAGTCCTGCAGCTCGGGGAGCTTGCGGATCTCCTCGAGGTGGGCCTTGTAGGCGTCCTCGGGCAGCTCGAAGGTGATCGCATCCGGCGTCGCCGAGCAGGCGAAGTCCTTGTAGAACTCGCAGACATTGCCGTCGGTGACCATGTAGTGGGTCATCAGCACGGTGTCCGGAACCTCCTTGCCGGCCAGCTCCATCAGGGCCAGCGGCACGAGGAAGTTGCCGTAGCGCTCGGGGAAATAGCCCACCGAAGCGACGAAGGCCGGCTCGTCGATCAGCGTCTGGATTTCGTCGGCGCCCATGCCGACGACGATCAGGTCAGCCTCGCGGCCCGCCTGCTTGACGGCGCGCAGCATGCCGGTCGCCGCTTGGTCGTTGATCGCCGTCACCATGATCGGCACGCCCTCGGGAATCCGCCCGATGACGTTGTTCATCTGGGTGAAGCTCTCTTCCAGCGTATTCTTGGTGTCGATCTTGATGACCTGCGCATCGGCGAACTCGCCGACGGCACCCTTGAAGCCGGCCACCTGGCCGTTGGTGCGCATCGCCGGCACGGCGCCCGACTGCGGCAGCTCGCCGACCACCAGGTAGCCGGTCTTCACCTTGTCGGCGCCGAACTTCTGGATCGCCGCCTGGCCGAGATAGGCGCCGCCCATGAAGCCCGACTTCGGGTTGTTGGCGCCGAAGAAGGTGGCGCCCGGCATCGGGATGTCGATGGCGATGACCTTGGTGTTGGCCTCGTTCATCTTCTGCATGATGGTGGCGCCGAAATTCGCATCGGTCTGGAATTCGATGACGAAGTCGACATTGCGCTGCAGGAAGCTCTCGGCATTGGCCAGCGCCGTGGCGCCGTCGAGCCGGTTATCGACGATCTGCAGGTCGATGCCCGCGGCCTCGGCATTGGCGACGATGCCCTGCTCCACCTTGAGGCAGAACGAGATATCGCGCTGCAGGTTGGCAAAGCCGATGGTCAGCTTCTGACCGTTGCGCGGCGCATTGGCGGCGATCGCGTCGACCACCATCGCAGCGAGCTGCTCGGCGCTCACCATGTTGCCGTCAAAACTGGTCGGATCGAAGCCGTGGAAATCCTCGGCGAAGGCGGCGCCCGACATAAGGGCCGCCGTCAGCCCGGCGATCGCAGCCAGGCGCAGACTCTTCAGTCGCATGTTCTCTCTCCCTTGTATTGGACAATTGGTCAGTCCAATTATCCAAGCTCATATCGCGTCCATTTTCCGGGCGCAAGCCAGTTCTGGCTATTTGGTCAGACCAGTTATGCGTTGACCTCTCCTCGCGCTTGACCGTACGGCTAGCGAAAACGGGAGGTCCGAATGGCAGATCAGGCGTCCGCACCGTTGTCGGTGCTGGCTTATGGCGATTCCAATACCTGGGGCGCCGTGCCCCAGCCTTATCGCGGCGCCGGCGGCCGCTTCGGCGTCACTCAGCGCTGGCCGCGCATCATGCAGGCGGCGCTCGGCGCCGGCGTCAACGTCTTCGAGGAGGGGCTCAACGGCCGCACCACCTGCGTCGACGATCCGATCGAGGGCGAGATCCGCAACGGTGAGCGCTACCTGCCGGTGTCGCTGATCACCCACATGCCGCTCGACCTGGTGATCATCATGCTGGGCACCAACGACCTGAAGGCGCGGCTGTCGATGACTGCGGGCGATATCGCCGATGGCGCCGGCAAGCTCGCCGACCTGGTGCGCCGCTCCACTGCCGGTCCCGAGGGCCTCGCCCCCGAAGTGCTGCTGGTGTCGCCCGCCCCGCTGGCGAGGCTCACCTGGCTCACCGAAATGTTCGAAGCCGGCAGCGCCAAATCGCAGAAATTCGCCGCCGAATACGCCCGCGTCGCCAAGGCCTATGGCGTGCACTTTTTCGACGCCGGCAGCGTCATCAGCTCGAGCGACGACGACGGCATCCATCTCGACGCCGGCGCACACGAGACGCTCGGCCTGGCGCTGGCGGGAGAGGTGCGGCGGATTTTGGAGCTTTAGCTCTAGCTCAGGAGAAGTCAGATCAGTGCGGCTGACGGGCCGGCGCGGGAAGATTCCCCCCACCCTGTCCCTCCCCCGCAAGGGGGGAGGAGACCAAAACACTGGCACTGGTGAGAGCGTCTCCCTCCCCTCGGGGCGACCTCTTGTCGTCCCCCTTGCGGGGAGGGGACAGGGGTGGGGGTACTCTTCCCGCGCCGAACTATCTGGAACTGCCGAGTAGCCGCCCGCCCTACCCAAGGCTCAACGCCTTCACCACCGCCTCATCCACCTCGATCCCAAGCCCCGGACGCGTCGGTGCGTAGGCAAATCCACCCTGCTGGCGGATCGGTTCGTCGACCAGGTCCGTCTGCACCACGACCGGGATCGGCTTGAACTCGAACAGCCGCGCATTGGGCGAGCAGAGCGACAGGTGGAGGCTCGCCGCACTGAGGATCGCCGTGCTCCAGGCATGAGCATTGATGGTGATCCCCGCCGCACCACACAGCGCGTCGATCTTCGAGAACCCGGTGACCCCCTCGGCGCGCGACGGGTCGACCCCGAGCACATCGACTGTGCCGGTCTCGATCAGCCGCTGGTAGCCGGTGACGGTGAACTCGCGCTCGCCGGTACCAATCGGCATGTTGGGCAGCGCCGCCTTCAACGCCCGGTAGTCGTCGATGCGGGTCGGATAGAACGGCTCCTCGATCCAGCCGATATCGTACTCGGCCATCCGCCGCGTCGTCGCGATGCCGGTATCGCGGTCCCATTTCACCCCGTTGCCGACATCGACGATGATCTCGAAGTCGGGCCCGAGCGCCTCCCGCAATTCGCGCACGAAGGCGACGTCGTTGTCCGGGTCCTGCCCGATATTGGAGAGGCCGCGCTTGCCGAAGCCGAGCTTGGCGCCGCGATAACCCTCGGCCTGGTAGCCGACGATCTCCTCGACGCACAGCGCCCGTGTCGCCTTGTTGACGTGGCTGGAGGAATAGGCCGGCAGGCTCTCATGCGCTTTGCCGCCCAGCAGCTCATAGAGCGGCTTGCCCTCACGCTTGCCCTCGATATCCCACAGCGCCATGTCGAGCGCCGAATAGGCGAAGCAGGCAATGCCGCCTTCGCCGTACCACCAGGCATGCGCCCGCATCTTCTCCCAGGCTGTCGTGATGCTGATCTCGCCGGCAGCAGCGAGCAGCGGCCCGAAGCCGGTATCGATCAAGGTCTTGGTCGCCCAGCAGGCCTCCGGCCACATGGCGATGCCCTCGCCCCAGCCGACCACGCCATCCACCGTCTCGACCTTGACCAGCACCGTGTGGCGCAGGTTGCCGTGGTCGTTGGTGTCGGCATAGCGGATCACGTGGCTGGTAATCTGGCCCACGCGCATTGCGGCATCTCCCTCGACGGCCTGTTGCCCGGCCCTGCTTGGCGTTGACTAGCACCGAGGGCGCTGCTAGGTCAAGAAGTGGTCAGACCACTTGGCCACTTACACGAGAGACGGCGAGCCAAGCCGCATCGGGGAGCCTAGACAGTGCCGATCAGTGATCTCAGCGGCGAAGTGCCGTTGCGCCGTTCCGGCCTGACCGAGATGCTGGTGGCGCGCCTGCTCGGCCTCGTCACGGCAGGCAACCTGAAGCCCGGCGACCAGTTGCCACCCGAGCGCAAGCTCGCCGAAACCTTCGACGTTTCCCGCCCCACCCTGCGCGAAGCTTTGCGCGCCCTTGCCGTGCTCGGGGTCATCGAGGTGCGGCATGGCGGCGGCGTCTTCGTCTCGCAGCTCGAAGCCTCGGACCTCCTCGCGCCGCTGACCTTCTTCCTGACGCTGCGCGCTGCCGAGGTCGAAAAGCTGTACGAAGCGCGAAAACTGATCGAGGGCGAGATCGCGGCGCTCGCCGCCAGCCGCGGCGACGCGGCAGCCTTCGACGAACTCGACGCGCTGATCGCCGCGCAGGAAGAAGCCAAGCTCGAGCCGGCGCGCTATCGCGACGTCGATACCGCCTTCCATCGCCGGCTCGGCGAACTCGCCGGCAACGAGTTCCTGTCGCGCGCCGCCCAGAGCCTCAACGTGCTCGGCCAGGAATTCAGGAAGACGGCGTCGGAAACGCCCAACGTCATTTCGACCTCGATTGCCGACCATCGCATCATTGTCGAAGCGATCCGGCGGCGCGATGCTGCGGCGGCACGACAGGCGATGGTCACCCACATGGACCATGTGCTGCAATCCACCGAGGCTACGATGAAGGCGAAAGACGAATGACCGAAAGACGCTGGGGCCTCGACAAGGTCACCGAAGCCGACATCCTCGCCGGTGGCTTTTCCACCCCGTGGGACGCGCCGTTCATCCCGCCCTTCCCCTTCACCTTCCGTAATGCCGAAGTGCTGACGGTGTTCTGGCGCACCGACCCCAAGGCGATGCAGTTCCTCGCCCCGCCGCCGGTCGAAGCTACCGGCGACGTGGTCTGCGTCCACATCTACAAGATGAACGACACCAGCTGGATCGGGCCCTATCACGAGGCCAACGTGATGTTCGGCGCCAAGCTTCCCAACGGCCGCTCCGGCGCTTACTCGCCCTACCTGTTCCTTGCCTCGGATGGCGGCGTGGCGCATGGCCGCGAGGTGCATGGCCAACCCAAGAAACTCGCCAACCCGTTCCTCGAGTTCCGTGGCGACCTGATGGTCGGCGGGGTCGAGCGCAACGGCATCGACGTCATCACCGTCACCACCCCCTACAAGCAGCAGCCGGTCGACCCGGCGCTGATGAAGGCGCATTTCGATTACGGCACCAACCTCAATCTGAAGGCCATCAACCACATCGACGGCACTCCGGCGATCCGCCAGATCACCTCGCGCAAACTCACCGACGTGAAGGTACACGAATGCTGGCGTGGGCCCGCGACGGTGGAGCTGCGGCCCAACGCCCAGGCGCCGGTGTTCCGCCTGCCGGTGGTCGAACCGCTCGAGGCCTTCTACTGGCGCGCCGATTTCACTCTCGTCACCGGCGAGATCATCCACGACTATCTGGGCAAGAGCGCATAAGCGCCGATCCCTGGGAGGACAGTTTGAGCGACAAGGTCAATATCGGCGTCATCGGCGCCGGCTGGTGGGCGACCCTCAGCCACATCCCCGCTTTGCGCGCCAACCCCAATGTCGAAATCGTCGCGGTGAACCGCCCCGATGCCGATGGCATGGAAAAGGTCGTCGCGAGCTTTCCCGGGGTGAAGCCGTATTTCGATGCGGCGGAAATGCTGGCCACGGAAACCTTGCACGGCGTGGTCGTCGCCTCGCCGCACATCCTCCACGCCGAGCATGCGCAGCTGGCGCTGTCGCGCGGCCTGCCGACGCTGATCGAAAAGCCGATGGCGACCAGCGCTACCGATGCCCGCGCCCTGCTGGCCACCGCCAACGCCAACCACACCCAGATCATCCTGCCCTATGGCTGGAACTTCCGGCCCATCGTCGAGACCGCCCATCAACTGGTGAAGGATGGCTGGGTCGGCGAAGTCCGCCACGTGGTGGCGCAGATGGCCTCGGCGCTGGCCGACCTGTTCGGCGGCGAGCCGATGGTCGAGACCAAGGACCACCTGTTCCGCCCGCCGGTCTCCACCTGGGCCGACCCGAAGAAATCCGGTGGTTATGGCTGGGGCCAGCTGACTCACGGGCTCGGCGCGCTGTTCCGCATCATCGATCTCGACCCGGCCAAGGTGTTCGCGAAGACCGGCCTCTCCCCTGCCGGCGTCGATTTCTACGACGCCGCCGTGGTCGAATTCGCCAATGGCGCCACCATGGCGCTGTCGGGCTCGGCCACCGTGCCCAAGTCGCGTGGCTACCAGATCGACATCCGCATCTTCGGCACCGAGGGCATGATGCTGTTCGATATCGAACGCGCCCGGGTCGAGGTGATCCGTCACGACGGCAAGACCCACATCGCCGATCTCGGCCCCGATGCCGGCGCCTATGAGCAGGTGGCGCCGATTACCCTCCTGGTCGACCTGGCGCGCGGCGAAAAGCTGCCGAACCCTGCCGATGGCGTGGTCGGCATGCGCTCGAGCGTGCTGCTCGATGCCATGTACCGCTCGGCGAGATCGGGGCGCTTGGAGGACGTGCTGTGAAGCTCAGCGTCACCAGCTGGTCCTTCCCCGAACTGACGCTCGACGAGGTCGGCGGACTGGCCAACCTGCTCGGCATCGAAGGGCTGGATGTCGGCTATTTCTACCGCTCCGCCCTCGATCGCGCGCGGCTGCTGGCAGCGCCGGAGGCCTATGCCGACGAGGTGCGGAAACGCCTGCCGCTACCCGTCGCCAACCTCTACCACCTGTTCGGCAACTCCGTCGTCGACCGCAACCTCGCCGACCCCGCCAACCGCGCCAAGAACACCGCCGATTTCACCGCCGTGCTGAAGTTCTGCGTCGGCATCGGTTCGCCAACAGTGTTCATCCTCCCCGGCGTGATCAACGGCGCGCAGAGCCGCGCCCAGGCGCTCACCGAAACCGTCGAGTCGCTGAAGCCGCTGCTCGATCTCGCGGCGAATACCGGCGTCACCGTCTGCGTCGAACCGCACGTCCATTCCTACCTCGAGAGCCCCGCCATCACCGCCGAGCTCTGCGAGCGCGCCCCCGGGGTGAAGCTGGCGCTGGACTACGCGCATTTCGCCGTTTCCGGCTACCGCCAGGATGAGATCGACGTTCTGGCCCGCTGGGCCGGCCATGTGCATCTGCGGCAGGCGCGACCCGGCGCCCTGCAAACCAAGCTCGACCAGGGGACGCTCAACTTCCCAGCGCTCTTCGCCACGCTGCGCGATGCCGGCTACGACGGATGGCTAGCTGCCGAAGTCGTCCACCAGGGCTATTTCGATACGCTGCACGACGACGTGCTGACCGAGACCGTGAAACTGCGCGACCTGTTCCGCGCCTGGAGTGCCCCGTGAGTTCTGCAGCTATCATCGTCACCGGCGGAGGCGGCGGCATCGGCCGCGCCATTGCCGGGCGCCTCCATGCCGACGGCCACCAGGTGGTGATCGCCGATCGTGACCGCGCCGTCGCCGAGAGCGCCGCCGCCGCCATCGGCTGCGAGTTCGAGCTGATCGACATCGGCGACGAAGCCTCGGTGATCTCAGGCGTCAAAGCCGTCGCGGCGCGCCATGGCGGGCTGTTCGGCGTCGTCAACAATGCCGGCATCCACATGCAGGCGCTGGTGGTCGAAACCGCCGTCGAGGATTGGGACCGGATCTTTTCGGTGAACACCCGTGGCACCTTCCTGATGTCGCGCGAAGCGGCGCGCATCATGGCGGCGCAGCAGAGCGGCCAGATCGTCAACATCATCACCAAGCTCGGCTTCGGCAACCCGTTCTCGTCGGCCTACCTCGCCTCCAAGAACGCCATCTGGGGCCTGACCCAGTGCCTTGCGATCGAGATGGCATCGAGCGGCGTGCGGGTGAACGCCATCGCCCCGGGCCATGTCGGCCCCGGCACCGGCATGGAGAAGGCCTTCCGCGCCAAGGCCGAAAAGCTCGGCAAGAGCTGGGACGATTTCGAAGCCGATGTGGTGGCGACCATCCCACTGCACCGCTGGTGCACCCCAGAGGATGTGGCCGGCGGTGTCAGTTGGCTGATGGGCCCCGACACCAGCTTCGTCACCGGCGAACTGATCAACATCACCGGCGGCTTCCAGGCCTATGCCTCGACGCCCAGTGCGGACTCCGTTCGCGCCGCAGCTCAGCGAGGCCCGACGAAATGAGCGGATCACTGCAAGGCAAAGTCGCGCTGGTCACCGGCGCACGGGCCGGCCTCGGCGCCGCCATTGTGCTGGCACTGGCCGAGCTCGGCGCCACAGTCATCGCCTCCGGCCGCAAACCCGGCGACTGCGCCGAGGTCGTTGCCGCGGTTACCGCCAAGGGCGGCAAGGCCAGCGAGTTCGTCCTCGATGTCGGCGACCTCGCCGGGATTCCGGAGCGCGCCGCCGCGGCGCTGGCGCTCCATGGCCGCGTCGACATCCTCGTCAACAATGCCGCGACCATCGAGCCGATGGCCAGGCTCAGCGCGCTCGACCCGCTGGCCTTCGACCGGTCGCTGACCGTCAATGTCAGCGGCCCCGCCGCGCTGGTCGCGGCACTCTGGCCGGCGCTCGAGGGCGGCCGTGTCGTCAATGTGGTGAGCGGCGCCGCCAACCACGCCATGTCGGGCTGGTCAGCCTATTGCGCCGGCAAGGCCGCACTCATGATGCTGACCCGTTCGATCGAACTCGAAGGCGCCGAGATCGGCCTCCGCGGCTTCGCCTTCGCGCCCGGCCTCGTCGATACCGACATGCAGGCGGCCATCCGTGCCGCCAAGATCAACCAGATCTCCGATGTGCCGCGCGAAAACCTGCAACCGCCCGAGCGCCCCGCCCGGGTCATCGCCTGGCTGGCCAGCGGCGCCGCCGACGACCTCGCCGGGCAGTATGTCGATATTCGGCAAGAAGGGTTGATGGAGCGGGTTCGATAGGTGCAGTCACTCCCCCGGCTTTGGCGAAAATTCCTCGCTGCTGCGCGCCGCCTCGGCGATGCGCCGCCGCGCCCGGAACACGCCCCATTGCTGGTCGACCAGGACGCCGATGAGGATCACCCCGCCCATCACCGCGAAGTTGAGCGAGGAGGGAATGCCGAGGAGGTTCACGAGGTTCTGCAACTCCTGCAAGAGGATGGTGCCGAGGATCACCCCGACGATCGACCCCTCGCCGCCGCGCAGCGAGAAGCCGCCGAGTACCGCGGCGGCGATGGCGTAGAGCTCATAGAAATTACCCTGCGACGAGGGCTGCACGGAGCGGGTGTACATGGCGAAAAAGATCGCCGCCAAAGCCGTCAGCCCGGCGCAGATCACATAGGCCGAGGTGACCACCACATCGGTGCGGATACCCGAGAAGCGCGCCGCCTCCTCGTTCTTGCCGATGGCGAAGAGATAGCGGCCGAACACCGAACGGTGCAGCGTGAACCAGGCGATCACCGCCACCACCGCCAGCACATAGACCGAGACCGGGATACCGCCGATGCGGGCGACGAAGAAATCGAGGCCCGGATATTCGCTGCCAAACGGGAAGCCGGCCGTGGCGTCGGCGGTGTAGCCGCGCGCCACGCCGCGATAGATCAACAGGCCGCAGAGTGTCACCACGAAGGGCTGCATCTTCAGCTTGGTGATCAAGAGGCCATGCGCCAGCCCCAGGGCGAGCCCGAGCACCATGACGATGGCGAAGGCAATCGGCCACGGCACGCCCTTGGCGCCGACCAGGTCGACGAACAGCACGCCGAGCAGCGCGATCATCGAGCCGGCCGACAGCTCGATGCCGCCGGTGATGATGACAAACCCCTGGCCGATGGCGAACAGCCCGAACAGGCCGATCAGGTTGGCGGTATTGGCAAGGTTCTGCGGGCCGAGAAAGGCGGGGTTGCGCAGATACACCACGAAGCCGACGACGACGATGAGGGCGAGCAGGCCCAGATCCTTCTTGTTCATCCGTTTCCCCTCACCCGGCCTTCGCCAACGGCTTGCCCACCGCCAGCCGCAGCACGTTTTCTTCGCTGAACTCGGCGCGCCCGAGCAGCCCTGAAATCCGGCCCTCGTGCATCACCGCGATGCGGTCCGACACGCCGATCACTTCTTCCATGTCCGACGAGATCATCAGCACGGCGACACCCGCATCGGCGAGCCCGCGCATCAGCCGATAGATTTCCGCCTTGGCCCCGACATCGATGCCGCGCGTCGGCTCGTCGAAGATCAGCACCTTGGGCCGCATGGCCAGCCACTTGGCCAGCACCACCTTCTGCTGGTTGCCGCCCGACAGGCTCCCGGTCCGGGTCATGACCGTCGGCGCCTTGATGCCGAGCTCGGAGCGGCTGCGCTCCGCCTGCACCCGCTCCAAAGCCGGCGACACCAGCCCGCTGCGGGCATAGGCGTCGAGATCGGGCAGGCTGATATTCTCCGAGATCGGCAGGTCGAGCAGGATGCCCTCGCCCTTCCTATCCTCCGGCACGAGGAAAATGCCGCGCGCCACGGCGTCCGAGGCGTTACGCAGCGTCACCGGCTCGCCATTGAGCGTCACTGTGCCCGCATAGAGCGGGTCGACCCCGAACAGCACCCGCGCCAGCTCGGTGCGGCCGGAGCCGACCAGCCCCGCCAGCCCCAGGATTTCGCCCGCATGCAGTTCGAGCCCGACGTCACGGGTCGGGTAAGCCGCGGTGCGGATGCCGCGCGCCGCCAGCACCACCTCGCCTTTGTCGAGCTTGGGCGCCGCATAGGCCACCTTGAGATCGCGGCCGATCATCAGCTTGACCATGCGATCGTGGTCGATCTCGGCCTTCTTCAGTTCGCCCACCAGCACCCCGTCGCGCAGTACCAGCACGCGGTCTGAGGCCCGCTCGATTTCGTGCAGCCGGTGCGAAATGAAGATCACCGCAATGCCCTCGGCCTTGAGGCCTGCGATCACCTCGAGCAGCTTGTCGGTCTCGGCCAAAGGCAGCGACGAGGTCGGCTCATCGAGGATGACAAGGCGCGCATTCACCGACAGCGCCTTGGCGATTTCCACCATCTGCTGCTGCGCCAGCGACAGTTTCGCCACCGGCGTGTTGGGCGCGAAATTGGCGCCGAGCCGCTTCAGGTAGGGCAGCACATCGGCGCGCATCTGCTTTTCGTCGACGAGGTTCAGTACCCCGCCGCGCCGTGGCTCGCGCCCGATATAGACATTGGCCGCGACGTCCAGATTGTCGAACAGGTTGAGCTCCTGGTGGACGAAGGCGATGCCCGCCTTCATCGAACCACCGACGCTGAGCCCCGCATAGGGCGCGCCGTCGATCTCGATGGTGCCGCTGTCGGGCACCGTGACCCCACCCAGGATCTTCATCAGCGTCGATTTGCCGGCGCCGTTCTCACCGACGAGGCCGATCACCTCGCCTGGCGCGACCAGCATGTCGAAGCCGGCGAGCGCCACCACGCCCGGATAGGTTTTGCGAACGGCTGAGAGCTTCAGGAAGGGCCGCGCGGGCGCTTCTTGATCGCGGCTGTCGAGCATTCCACCTCCCCCGCGCGTTCCCGCCTGAACGCTAAAGCGCTTCCAGGAAAAGTTGCAGACTTTTCTGGTTCGGAAGCGCGCAAGACAAAGTTATCAGAAGACGCGGACGACAGCCCCCTGTCGCCCGCGCCAGCGGAGACGGCCATTGGCCGTCTCCGCCCCTTGATGTCAGCCGCCGCTGATCTTGGCCTTGAGGTCAGCCGAGAAGGCGTCGACATTGTCCTTGTTGATCACGGCCGTCGGCACGATGATCAGCTTGTCCTCGGGGATGCCCGACTTGTCGCCTTCGAGATAGGCGGCCATCAGCTTCATGCCCTGATAACCCCACTCGAACGGCTGCTGCACGATGGTGGCGGCGAACGAGCCTTCCTTCACTGCACCCAGCGTCACCGGATCTTCGTCGAAGGCGACGACGGTGATCTGGCCGAGCTTGCCGGCCGCCTGCAGCGCCTCATAGATCTTGGGCGGGTTGTACGAATAGAACCCGACCATGCAGGTGATCTCGGGGTTGGCCACCAGTACATCGTCGACATTGGTGCGCGCCTTGGTGAAGTCCACATCGTCGCCGCGCACGTCGACCAGCTCGATGCCCTTGCCTTCGATGGCCTGGCGGAAGCCGGCGATGCGTTCGACCGCGTTATCGGCGCCGAGGAAGCCGACAAAGCCCATGCACTTGCCGCCATTGGGCAGCGCCTTGACCATCTCCTCGCCCGCCTGCACGCCAGCCAGCGTGTTGGACGAGCCGAGATAGGCGAGACGGTTCGACGCCGGAGCGTCGGAGTCGGTGGTGAACAGCGGCACTTGCGCCGCGATGCGGTTGAACGCGTCGATCGAGTTCTTCGGGTCGGCCGACGAGATCATGATCGCATCGGTGCCGGCGGCGACGAGGTCGTCCATCAGCGCATTCTGCAGCGCGGCGGTACCCTGCGCCGGATAGCGGAACTGCAATTCATAGTTGGGCAGCTCGGCCTGCGCCTTCTTCACCCCGGCTTCCGCCAGCTTCCAGAAGTCGGACGAGGCGTTCACCACGAAGGCAAGCTGCTTTTTCTCCTGCGCGACGGCGCCGCCGACGAGCAGGACACCAGCGGTCACGAGAACCGCGATACTGACTAGGCTCTTCATCATTCCTCCCTGGCCGCCATCCGGCGGCGCTGTTGGTTTCGTCCCGCACCTCGTCCTCCCGTCCCCAGAGTCTTTTGACTTCGTCGCGCTTTCGAACCGGAAAAGTCTCACAGCTTTTCCTGAAAGCGCTCCAGGGTCGCGTCTGCTTCCGTCGAAGCTGAGGTACGTATCTCAACCCGGCACCAAGAGAGAACGGTGCCATCCCGCCGGCGCGTCCGCCGGCGGGAATTCGTCGTCGGGTTACTCCCCGGTGTCCTTGTTGCGCAGCAGGTTCGACGCCACGGCCAGAATAATGAACGAGCCGACGAACGTGCCCTGCCAGAACGTGCTGATGCCGAGCAGCGTCAGGCTGTTGCGGATGATCTCGATGAGCGCCGCGCCGACCACGGCGCCCAGCGCCGTACCGGTGCCGCCGGCGAGGCTGGCCCCGCCGATGACGGTCGCGGCGATCACCGTGAGTTCGAGCCCGGTACCAAACCCGGTGGTGACCGAGCCGAGCCAGCCGGTCTGCAGGAACCCGGTCAGGCCGGCGCAGAACGCCACGAACATATAGACCGAGATCTTCACTGCCTTGACCGGAACACCGGTGAGGACTGCCGCCTTCTCATTGCCGCCAATGGCGTAGAGATGCCGGCCCCAGCGGGTCCAGCGCAGCGCGAAGCCGGTGATCAGCGCCAGCACCACCATGACGATCAGCGGGTTGGGGATCGGCAGCCCCCCGACCACCACCGAGCCGCCGCCGATGCTGAACAGGATCGCCTGGTCCGGCCCGAACTCGTAGATCAGCGCATTGTTCGACATCACCATGCCGATCGAGCGGGCGATCGACATCATGCCGAGCGTCACGACGAAGGCCGGCATGCCGACGATGGCGATCAGCACCCCATTGATCAGGCCGACCAGCAGCGACGCGGCGATCGAGGCCGGTATGGCCAGCGTGATCGGCAGGCCCGCATGCATGATGATAGTGGTGGTCATCGCCGAGATCAGCACCGTGGCGCCGACCGACAGGTCGATGCCACCGGTGATGATCACTGCCGTCATCCCCAGCCCGACAATGCCGACAAAGGCAAAGTTGCGGGTGACGTTGAACAGGTTCTGCGGCGTCGCGAAGGTCTTGGTCAAGAGCATCATCGCGATGATGGCGATGATCACGGCCAGCAGAATCCAGAAGATCTGCCGGCTGATCAGCCACGCCAGGAAGCCGCGATGCGTCTGCTGGTCGATGGCATCCTTGAGTGAGGTGTCGGTGGTCATTTCGGCAAGCTCCTCAAGCGCTCTGCAGCGCGCCGGTGATCAATCCGGTCACTTCCTCGGGTGAGGAATCGGCGACCCGCTTGTCGGCAACCTTGCGGCCGCGCCGCAGCACCACCAGCCGGTCGCATACGGCGAAGACGTCGGGGATACGGTGGCTGATCAGCACCACCGCGATGCCCTGCTCCTTGAGCCGGCGGATCAGGTTCAGCACCTCAGCCACCTGCCGCACGCTGATCGCCGCGGTCGGCTCGTCCATTAGGACGATCTTGGGGTTGGACAGCCGGGTCCGCGCGATGGCGACGGCCTGGCGCTGCCCGCCCGACATGCGCCGCACCAGGTCGCGCGGCCGCGTCTCGGACTTGAGCTCGGCGAACAGCTCGCCCGCCTTCTTGTACATCGCGCCGTAGTCGAGGATTTCCGGCACGAACAGCCGCCAACCGCGCCGCCGCTTGCTGAACGGCAGCTCGGCTTCCTGCGGCGTGCGGGCGATGGTGGTGAGCTCGCGCCCGAGAAAGATATTGGCCGCCGCCGTGAGGTTATCGGCCAGCGCCAGGTCCTGGTAGACGATCTCGATCCCCTTGGAGCGCGCGTCCTTCGGACCGTGCAGTTGCACCACCTGCCCGTCGAGACTGATGCTGCCTTCGGATGGGTGGAAATTGCCGGCGATGATCTTGACCAGCGTCGTCTTGCCGGCGCCGTTGTCGCCCACCAGCCCGACCACTTCGCCGGCGTTCAGCGTCAGTGAAATATCGGTCAGCGCGGTGATAGCACCATAGTGCTTGGCGATGTTCGCCAGCTCGAGAACCGCCATCGTTGCCCCTCCCAAGGCTGGAAGGCTCCGCCCTCCGCTAGATGTCGCGGGCAAATCTATGCGGGATGCCGCGCCAAGCGTCAATCGACTTTGAGCATCCACTCCGCACCCGCAAAAAACGTCAGTGAGGTTGCTGTTTAACCAGTCTTTCCAACGTCTTTATCCACGTATCTGACAACTTGATGCGCTTGAATGTGCACGTGCATCAGCCCGATTGACTATTGTCACAAGCCGCCTCAGTATCCGCTTCGACATGCGAAGCACCGCGGCCAGCAACGGCCCGTGAGAAGGCTCGCGCAAGCATTGAGGAGCTCATCGAGACGGCAGACGTATCAGCGGGCGGCCAGGGACCTCTCGCCGTTGAGGTACGTTAGTCGGGCTCGACCGAGGGCCTGCGCCAAGCAGGCCAAGACTGAACCCGAGGGAGGAAGACTCATGCGTAAGACTACATTTGTGCTTGCCGGCGCGGCCATTGCCGTCGCGCTCGCAGGCAGCGCCATGGCGCAGGACAAGAAAATCCTGGCCGTCGTCGTCAAAGGCCTCGACAATCCGTTCTTCACGGTGATGGGCCAGGGCTGTGCCGACTGGAACACGGCGCACGCCGACAGCGAATATACCTGCCTTTACACCGGCCCGGCGCTGAGCTCGGATGAAGCCGGCGAAGTGCAGATCGTGCAGGATCTGATCAGCAAGGGCGTCGCCGGCATCGCCATCTCGCCGTCCAATGCCCCGGCCATGGCCAACATGCTGAAGGCCGCCGCGCCGACCATGCCGATCATCACGGTGGACGCCGACCTCCTCCCTGAGGACAAGGCGCTGCGCAAGACCTATTTCGGCACCAACAACTACGACATGGGTGTCGGCATGGCGACCGAGCTGAAGAAGCTCAAGCCGGAAGGCGGCACCGTCTGCCTGCAGCTCGGCAACGTCGCAGCGGCCAACATCAACGAGCGCGCCGCGGGCTTCCGCGACACTATTGCCGGCGCCAAGGGCACCGAAAAGCTCAACAACACCAACGGCTGGACTGAGGCCGATGGCTGCCCGACCTATACCAATGACGACATCCCCACTGCCAACCAGCAGATGGCCGACGTCTTCACCGCGCAGCCCGATCTCGATGCCTTCGTTCTCGTCGGCGGCTGGGCCCAGTTCGGCCCGCAGGCCTATGCCCAGAACACCGACCAGGTCATGGAGCGGCTGAAGTCCAAGGATCTGGTGATCATCGCCGGCGACACGCTGCCGCCGCAGACCCAGGCGTTCCGTGAGGGCCGCAGCCACTTCCAGATCGGCCAGCGGCCGTACCAGATGGGCAACGAGGCGCCCGATATCCTGATCAGCCTGATCAAGGGCGAAACCGTCGAGGATCCGAAGTTCACCGGCCTCGACCTCTGCACCCTCGAGGACCCGGGTATCTGCGCCAAGTAAGGCCGGAGCCGATCAGTCGGCGGACCAATCGGGGCGCGCTTCGGCGCGCCCCTTTTCGTTTTCTGAAGTGGGATTCCCGGACATCCGGTGAGGGCTGACCCCACCCCTGTCCCCTCCCCTAAAAATGGGGAGGGAGACCAAAACACCAATGCCAGAGGAGGCGTCTCCCTCCCCCTCCTTCAGGGGGAGGGGACAGGGGTGGGGGTCAGCTGGCACCGCAGCTTCAACTCACCCCCAGCGTCCCCATCAACTCGCTAGCCGCCACCGCACCCGCCCGATTGGCGCCGATGGTCGAGGCCGAGGGGCCGTAGCCGACGAGGTGGATGCGCGGATCCTTGACCACCTCTGTCGCCAGCCGGCCGCCCATCAGGATGCCGCCCGAGGCTTCGCGTAGCAGCAGCGGCGCCAGATGGTCGAGCGACGAGCGGAAGCCGGTGCACCAGAGGATCACGTCGGCCCGCTGCTCGCTACCGTCCTCCCAGCGCACCCCGGTCTCGGTGATCTCCGAGAACATCTCCAGCCGCTTCAGCACGCCGCGCGCCTCCATCGCCTCGATCAGCGGCGAGCGCGGCAGGCCGGTGACGGAAACCACCGAGTTGGGCGGCAGGCCCTGGCGGACGCGATCTTCCACCAGCTTTACCGCGGCCCGCCCCGCTTCCTGGTCGAACGGCCCGTCGCGGAACTGCAGCGGCCGCCGCGTCACCCAGGTGGTGCTGGTCACCTGCGAAATCTCATTGAGCAGCTGGATGGCCGAAATGCCGCCGCCGACGATCACCACATGCTGGCCGGCGAACTCCGCGGCCGTGCGGTAATCGCGCGTGTGGAGCTGCCGCCCCCGGAACAGGTCCCGCCCCGGATACTCGGGAATATAGGGCGTTTCCCAGGTGCCGGTGGCGTTGATGATGCCGCGGGCCGAAAACGTCTCGCGGTCGGTCTCGACCCGGAAGCGCTCGCCGCGCTGGCACACCACCTTCACCTTGACCGGCCGATAGACATTGAGCCCGAAGCGCTCCTCATAGGCTGCGAAGTAGCGTGGCACGGCGACCGCCGCCTCGACCGCGTCGTTGCTGGTATCGACCGCCTCGGAGAACGCCATGCCCGGCAGGTCGTGCACCCGGTTGACCGTGCTGAGCGTCAGCGACGGCCAGCGGAACTGCCAGGCGCCGCCTGCCCTCGGCGATTGGTCGAGCACGACGAAGCCGCGCCCCGCCGCGAGCCCGCGCTGCCTGAGGTGATAGGCCGAGGACAGCCCCGCCTGCCCGGCGCCGATGACCACGATCTCGGTCTTGATCGCGACGCCCAGCGGCGGCGCGCTTTGCGGGGCGAGGGTTTCGGCATCCATCGGGAATATCCTGTTGTCGCCCCAGAGGTAGGGCGAGCGTAGCGGGTACGCAACGGCAGGCGAACGCTCTCACAGGAACGATTTGTGCGCTTGGCTACCCCTCACCCCAGCCCTCTCCCCAGAGGGGCGAGGGGGCGAGGGGGCGTGGTGGCACGGCCGGTGCAAAGTGCGTCCCCTCGCCCCTTTGGGGGAGAGGGTTAGGGTGAGGGGCGCCAAGCACACTGACCGACCGGCAACGAAAGGACCATTGGCAGATGGGCGCTCGTATGCGATGCCCGCTACCGGCGCGTCCGCGTCAGCCCCTCCGAGCTTTCATGCGCCCCCTCGACCTCCTGCTTTATGCTGCCGTCTGCCTGATCTGGGCCTTGAACCTGATCGTCAGCCGGGTGCTGTTCTCCGAATTCGGCGTCGCTCCGATCTTTTACGCGGCGGCGCGCTTTCTGATCGTCGCGGCGATCCTCTCGCCGCTGCTCAGGCCACTGCCGCGGCCGCTGCTGCCGATCCTCGGCATCGGCTTCCTGATGGGCGCCTGCCATTTCGGCCTGATGTTCCTCGGCCTCTCGCACGCCACCTCGTCGAGCGTCTCGATCGTCTTGCAGACGGCGATCCCGATCACTGCCCTGCTCTCGGTGCTGCTGCTCGGCGAGCAGGTCGGCCTCGCCCGCGGCGCCGGCATTGCGTTGGCGCTGGGCGGGGTGATCCTCGTGATGTGGGATGGCGAGGGCGCCAGTATCAGCCTTGGGCTGGCATTCGCCTTCGTCTCGGCCATCGCCATCTCGCTGGGCCAGGTGCTGCTGAAGCGCTATGGCGCCATAAAGCCCCTGACCATGCAGGCCTGGATCGCCTTCGTCTCTGCCCCACCGATGCTGGCCTATTCACTGCTCGCCGAAACCACCCCGGTGACATCAAGCCTTGGCGCCGGCTGGCCGTTCTTCGCCGCTCTCGCCTTCTCGGTCGTCGCGGTTACCCTGCTGGCGACCACCCTCTATCTCGGCATCCTGCAGCGCTACCCAGCCTCGGTCGTCGCGCCGCTTGGCCTGATGATGCCGCTGATGACGGTGCTGATGGGCATCCTGCTGCTCGGCGAAGGCTTTGACCTCCGCATGGCCGTGGGCGGCATCATTGCGCTGGTCGGCCTCGTGCTGGTGCTGCGCCAGCAGGCCCCGCGCGACGCCGAGCAACCGCGCGAGATGACTTAAAGCGCCGGCAGCGCCGCGACCCGCTCACTCAGTTCGCCGAGCTTGTCTGCCGCGAATGGCATGAGCGGCGGTCGCACCCGGCTCCAGCCGTCGTCGCCATCACGCTCCGCCAGCACGGCTTTGATGGTCGGGATCTGCCCATAGCTGTTGAGCATGGCCCGCGCCGCCTCGATCCGCCCCTGCGCCGCATCGACCTCACTCGCGCGAGCCGGGTCGGCATGATGGTCATAGATGGTGCGCAACGCTCGGGCCGCGAGGTTCGACGTCGCCGTGATACAGCCGGCGCCGCCGATCTTGAGGAACGGCAACAGCAGCGGATCGGCCCCGACCATCACCGCAAAGCCGGGATTGTCCTCCACCAGGCCCTGCATGTTGCCGTAATCGCCCGAGGAGTCCTTGAGCCCGACGACGATCCCGGGGAACGCCGCGATGAGCCGCGTCACCAGCGGCCGGCTGAGCGGCACCGCCGAGGTCTGCGGGATGTGGTAGAGGATGAGCTTGAGCCGCGGATCGGCCACCGCCTCGATAATCCCAGCATAGGCAGCAAAGATCCCATCGTCGCTCACCCCCTTGTAGTAGAACGGCGGCAGCATCACCACGCGGCTGATGCCGAGGCTCAGGGCGTGGCGGGTGAGCTCCACCGTATCGGGGATGGCAGCGACGCCGACGCCCGGCGCCAACTGCTCCGGCGTGATCCCGGCGGCCAATGCGCCCTCGAGGATGGTCTTCCGCTCAGCGACCGAGAACGAGTTGGCTTCGCCTGTGGTGCCGAGCAGCGCGATGCCGTGGCAGCCATCGGCAATGAGGTTGTGGCAGTGCGCGCCGAGCCGCTGCAGGTCGGGGCTGAGATCGGCATTGAGCGGCGTCACCGTGGCGCAGTAGACGCCCGAAATCCCGAAACCCATCGCGCAGCTCCCTCTCGTTCCGGCCATGGTGCACGAACGAGCGGGAGCGAAGCAAGTTGCCGGCGCCCCAGGTGGACGCCGGCAGCTTGAGATTACTCGGCCGCGATCGCCTCAGCCTCGCCGAGCCCGCTCAGCGCCTTGGCCCGTGCCAGGCTTTCGGGCTGTTCGCGACGGTAGCGGCGGCCGATTTCCATCATTGCGACGGTGTCGGGCAGGAAGCTGAGTTCGGCGAAGATCTCGTCCCAGGCGATATCGCCCCAGCCGAGCGGCATATGCAGGTCGCCGATGCCCATCGCGGTGTTTTCCGCCGGATGGAACGGCTTGTAGAAGCCCTGCGGCCGGCCGAACGAGTCATGCAGGTGCAGGTGCCCCGCCACCGGCGCCATGGCGCGGATTTCGGCGCGGAAGTCGAGGCCCTTGAAGGTCGATTCGATATAGGCGTGGCTGAAGTCGATCAGCGCCACGACGTTGGAATGGTTCACCGCCTTGACCGTCTCGGCGACTTCGGTCGGGGTCTGGCGATACTGGCCGAGCTCGGTGGTGAAGATGTTCTCGAGCGCGATGCGCACGCCATGCGGACGGGCGAAATCGGCAAGCTCGGTGAGGGCTTCGCGCTCCCGCAGGTCAGCGCCCGCCCAGTCGGCAATCGCCTCGGCGCGCAGGTTCCCGCTGTGGTGGACCAGGATACCGGCACCGATCGAGTTCGACACCTCGACCAGCGCCTTGGCGGCGTCGATCTGGTAGCGCTGCGTTACCGGGTCCATGAAGTTGGACGAGACCAGGCCGTGCACGGTGTAGCGGAAATCGAACTGGCGGGTCAGCGCCAGCAGCGCCTCGTGACGCTCCTTGATGATCCGGCCGCCGGCAACGAGGTCGAGGCTGGTGATACCGATCTCGACGGTATCGACGCCCATCTCGCTGAGCGCGCGCATATCGGCTTCGAGGGTGGCGAACTCGCCATTGTCCGAGCCGACATTGAAGCCGGTCGCAATGATGTTGCTCATGAAAATGTCTCCTGGGTGGAAAGGCAAAGCGGTCGGCCTCAATGCGAGATGCGGCGCCCGTCTTCGAGCGAGAACAGGTGCAGCGCACTGTCGGCGAGGCTGAGATGCACCGGCGTGCCGGATTTGAGCTCGGCACTGTCATTGTCGAGCGCCACGATGCGGCTGCCATTGGCGTCGGCATGGATCAGCCGCGAAGCGCCCAGTTCCTCGACATAGTCGACCACCGCCGGGATCGCGCCATGCGCATCGGCGCCGGTGCGGCGTACGCCTTCGGGACGGACGCCCAGCACCACCTTGCGGCCGGGCTGACGCACGCCGTTGAGCTGGCTGACATTCATCCGGCCGCCGGCGCCATGGACGAAGTGCCCCTCGGCGTCGAACTCGCCTTCGAACAGGTTCATCGCCGGCGAACCGATGAAGTCGGCGACGAACCGGCTGGCCGGATTGTTGTAGACTTCGGTCGGCCTGCCGATCTGCTCGACCCGGCCGGCATTCATGATGATCAGCTTGTCGGCCAGCGTCATCGCCTCGATCTGGTCGTGCGTGACGAACACCGAGGTGACGCCGAGATCGCGGTGCAGGCGCCGCACTTCCGAGCGCATGGCGACGCGGAGCTTGGCATCGAGGTTGGAGAACGGCTCGTCGAACAGAAACACCTTGGGTTCGCGCACCATGGCGCGGGCCATGGCGACGCGCTGCCGCTGGCCGCCGGACAGTTCGCCCGGCCGGCGATCGAGGAACGGCTCCAGCGACACCGACTGCGCCACCTTCATCACCCGCTCGTCACGCTCGGCCTTGGGGACCTTGGCCACCTTCAGCGCATAGCCGATGTTCCGGCGCACCGTCATATGCGGGTAGAGCGCATAGTTCTGGAACACCATGGCGCAGCCGCGCTCGCGCGGTTCGAGCTTGTTGACCACGGTGCCGCCGATGGCGATCTCTCCCTCGGAGATCTCTTCCAGCCCGGCGATCATCCTGAGCAGCGTGGACTTGCCACAGCCCGAAGGCCCGAGAATGACGACGAACTCGCCCGCTTCGATATTGACGTCCACCCCATGGATCACGGGGGTCTTGGCGTAGTTCTTCTTCACGCCCTTGATGGTGATCTGAGCCATGGGTCTATCCAATCATTTGTCGCGGGAAATCAGGCCACGCACGAACCAGCGCTGCATGAAGGCAACGACCAGCAGCGGCGGCAGCATGATGATGAGGGCGCCCGCCATGGTGACGTTCCAGTCGGGGGTGCCGTTCTGCGCCGGGATCAGGGCTTTGAGCTGCATCACCACGGTGCCGAAATTGGCCCGGTCGGTGGTGATCAGCAGCGGCCACAGGTACTGGTTCCAGCTGGAGACGAACATGATGGTGGCGAGCGCCAGCATGTTGGTGCGGCTCAAAGGCAGCAGCACATCGAAGAAGAACTCGAGCGGGTGGGCCCCATCCATCTTGCTGGCTTCCACCAGCTCGTCCGGGATGGTCATGAAGAACTGCCGGTAGAGGAACGTGCCGGTCGCCGTGGCGACCAGCGGCAGAATCAGGCCGGTATAGGAGTTGAGCAGGTTCCAGTTGAGCGCGATCTGCACCCCGCTCACCGCCTGCACCAGCCCGGTAATCCCCAGCGTATCGAGGATGACCTGGAACGGCAGCAGCGCGTTGGCGGCAATCGAGTAGGTCGGCACGATGCGCACTTCGAGCGGCAGCATCAGGGTGATGAAGATCAGCCAGAAGCAGATCATCCGCGCCTTGAAGCTGAAGAACACGATGGCGAAGGCCGACAGCGAAGCCAGCGTGATCTTGCCGACCGTCACCCCGATGGCGACGATGAAGCTGTTGATCAGCTTGGGCCCGAGGTCGCCGCGCGTCCACGCCGCCGCAAGGTTCTCGAACAGGTGCGAGGACGGCAAGAGGCTGATCGGCACCTGGCTGACCTCCTGCAGCGACTGCGAGCCGGCGACCAGGGTAATCCAGAACGGGATCACCACGACGAGGGCGCCGAACGCCATGGCGAGGTAGGTGATGAAGTCGAAGAAGGGGGAACGCTCGATCACGGCTTCACCTCAGTTGTAGTGGACGCGCCGTTCGACCCATTTGAACTGGACGAACGTGAGGCCGATGACGAGCAGCATGAGGACGATCGACTGGGCCGCGGCGCCCGAGTAGTCGAGGCCTTTGAACCCGTCGAAATAGATCTTGTAGACCATGACTTCGGTCTGCCCGATCGGGCCGCCCTCGGTCATCACATCGATCAGCCCGAAGCTGTCGGTGAAGCTGGAGATCAGGTTCATGATCAGGAGGAAGAACGCCGTCGGGGCGATCAGCGGCAGCTGCAGGTCGATGAGCCGCTGGAACGGACGGGCGCCATCCATGGCGCCGGCTTCCGAGATCGAGCGCGGGATCATCTGCAGCGCGGCGAGAAAGAAGATGAAGTTGTAGCCGATGCCGAGCCAGGCATGGCAGACGATGACCATCGCCAGCGCGTGAATGCCATTGGTCGCCGGGTCCCAGATGCCCGGCCAGATCTGGTTGACCGAGCCGATCAGCCCCGATTCCGGCGCAAAGATGAAGCGGAAGGCGACGCCTGCCGCCGGCGCCGCGATGGCGTAGGGCCAGACATAGATCGACTGGAAAATGCGGGTGCCCTTCAGCGAGCGATCGACGAACGCCGCGAGCGTCAGCGCCACCGCCATCGACAGCCCGGTGGAGACAATGGCGTAGAACGCGCTGCGCAGCACGGTGCCCCAGTACTCCCGGTCACGGAAGATGGCGAGGAAGTTGTCGAACCCGACCCAGGTGTTGCCGCCGCCCCAGGGCTGCTCGAGCGAGAACGCCCAGTAAAGCGCCTGTGTGGTCGGCCAGTAGAAGAAAACGAGGACGAGGATCAGCTGTGGCGCAAGCAGCAGCCAGGGCATCCACCCGTTGCGATAATAGGCGCGGCGTTCCATGGGGACCTTCCACCAAAATAGCGTGCACGGACGGCTGGTGAGCCGTCCGTGCGGAAGTCAGGCAGAGATCAGAGCAGGTTCTTGCCGGCGTAGGTCGCCTCGAAACGACGCAGGATTTCGTTGCCCTTGGCATCGAACTCTTCGAGCGCCTGCTGCACCGGCACGTTGTTGAACAGCACCGACTGGATGGTCTTGACCATCTCGGCGCGGATCGAGGCGTAGTTGCCCAGGCGGATGCCACGGGTATTCTCGCCGGCCGGCATGGTCAGCGACTTGATGGCCAGCTCGCGGCCCTTGTACGGGGCGGCGTCATAGAAACCGGCGGCCTTCATGGCCTCGAAGCCGGAATTGGTGACCGGGATGTAGCCGGTGACCGTCGACCACCACTGGGTCTGCTCGGGCGTAGCGAGGAAGTTGTAGAACGCCGCGGCGCCCTTGTATTCCTCAGCCGACTTGCCCTTCAGCGTCCACAGCGAAGCGCCGCCCACGAACGAGTTGTGGCGCTCGAAGCCGTCGAGCATCGGCAGCATGGCATTGGTCCAGTGCACGCCTTCCTTGGCCTGCTTGCCGAAGGTGCCGTGATCGGCGACCGACGACGAGGTGATCTGGCACTTGCCGTTGACGAAGGCGTCGTTGGCGGTCTCGCCGGCATCCTTGGACTTATGAACGAAGAGACCTTCGTCATACATCTTCTTGATCCAGGTCAGCTGGTCGACGAACTTGCCCTTCGACACCACCATCTCGGCGTCGAGGCCGTCAAAGCCGTTGCCCTTGGTGGCGATCGGCTGGTTGTGGATGGCTTCGAACTGCTCGAACCACTGCCAGGCGCCGGCCGGGTCGAACGCCACCGGGCAGTCATAGCCGGCGGCCTTCATCTTGCGGGCCACGTCTTCGACCTGGCTCCAGGTCTCCGGGATGCCTTCGAAGCCGACCTTGGCCAGCGCATCGGTGTTGAAATAGATCTGCGCGGTCGAGGAGTTGAACGGCATCGACAGCAGCTCGCCCGTCGAGGTCGAGTAGTATGAGCCGACGCCTTTGAAATAGTTGGCCCAGTCGATCTGGTAGCCGTTCTCTTCCATCAGCTGGCGCACCGGCACGTAGGCGTCCGACAGCATCAGGTCGAGGGTGCCGGCGTCGAAGATCTGGGTGACGGTCGGCTGCTTGTTGGCGCGGAACGCCGCGATCGTGTTCTGCAGGTTGTTGTCGTAATTGTCCTGGCTGACACAGACGATCTCATAGTCGCTCTGCGACTCGTTGAAGGTCTTGCACATGTCCTGGATGCGCTCGGAAAGGTCGCCGCTGAGGCCGTACCAGAACTCGAACTTGGTCGCGGCAGCGGCAGGCGAGGCCACAAAAGTCAGGGCGGTCGCCGCCAGAGCTGCGCTGAGCAGCCAATTGGATTTCATGTTGAGTCTCCAAGGAACAGGAATGTCGGTCGATTTCTCGAGCGGCGCACTCCTAGTCGGAGACCTTGACGGTTGGATTTCAGCCCGATGAACGAGCCGTGACACCTCGATGACACCTGGATGTCACTGGAGCTAAGTCATTGAGGGCGCAGGAGCTGCTACGGCCGAAGCGGCGGATAAAGCTGGCGGCCGTACGGCGGAGAGCTGTGCATAACCACTGGATGTGGGGCCCCAACGAAATTGCGGGCACCACGAACTCCACCCACTCGGTGTCATCCAAGCGAAAGCTGGGACCCCACGGCGAGGGCTTTGCCCTCGTCCGTCGCAGCCCGAACCAGCGGTGATTGGGTCCCAGCTTTCGCTGGGATGACACCCGGTGGTGTGGCGATGTTGTGCCCAAGTTTGTCCGAGCATCAAAGCCCGTGGTTCAGCTCAGAGCGGGCAGCGGCGTGGCAGGCCACCTGCGATGATGGTGTCGCTGACCGGATCGTAGCTCGAGAACGCCGCCTGGCAGGCTTCCATATGCTCGGTCCAGGAGCCCGAGCGATACCCCAGCGAACTCACCAGCCACAGGTTGTTGGGGCGGAGCCGCGAGCGCGGATGGATCGCCAGCTCGGCGTTGATCGCCGCCGCCGCCGGATCGAAGTTCGGGAAGTTCGGATTGCCGGGGTTGCCGTAGATATAGTCGTCGCCATCAGGCAACAGCGTCGGCAGATAGGTCGGCGTGCCACCGCGCACGATGATCTCGAGCGGCTGGGCCAGCGCCGGACCGGCGAGGAGCATAGTCACAGTCGCGGCAACTACGGGGAGCAGGCGTTTCATTCCAACCTCCATGTCGTCCGACAACAACGTCGATGCGGCCGTTTAAGTACCGGGCGCCAGTTAACAATCTCGCGACTGGCACGAGTCTGCAATAGCTCAATACAATGGCGTTCTGTACTCTTTGGTATCAAGCCCTTCCATCCGGGCTTTGATCTGCAGGGCGACGAATTTCGAAAAGAAGCGGCTGAGCGCCAGGTTGCCACCCTGGAACCACAGGTTCTGCTGGGCCACCGGCTTGTACATGTTCCGCAATTCGCCGTGCCACGGGCCCGGATCGTTGCGTGTGCCGGAGCCCAGCCCCCAGCAAGTGCCGATCTCGTCCGCCACCTCGCGCGACACGATTTTCGCCACCACCTCGTGCATCGACTGAAAGCCGGTCGACTGGATGATGAGGTCGGCGGCGATCTCGCTGCCATCGGCAAAGCGAATGCCGGTGGGGGTGAGGGTTTCGATCTCCACCCCGGCCTTGATGCCGATCTCGCCGTCGATGATCAGCTGTGAGGCGCCGACATCGACGTAGTAACCCGAGCCCGTGCGATAGGCCTTCATCATCAGCCCGGTTTCATCGGGGCCGAAATCCAGCAGGAACCCGGTGGCGCGAAGCTGGTCGTAGAACGCGGCGTCACGGACCCGGATCTTGTCGTAGAGCGCCCGCTGCTTTGCCGGCTGCAGCGCAAACGGCGTCGCGGCGCCGAGGAGGTCGGCTGTATCGACATCGATCCCGGCCGCCACCGCCGCCTCGGAATAGGTGTCGAAGGCGAGCTCCATCAGCGTTTCTGAGCGCACCACCGTGGTCGGCGAGCGCTGCACCATGGTGACCGCGGCGCCAGCTTCCCAGAGGTCGACCGAAACGTCGTGCCCGGAACTGGCGGCGCCGATCACCACGGCTTTCTTACCCCGGTACTTCGCCCCGTCAGAGTACTGGCTGGAGTGAATGATCTCGCCCTTGAAGCCGGTCGCCCCCGGCAGCGGGATGAACTTCGGCGGCCCATAGGCGCCGGTAGCGAACACCAGTTGCGTCGGCCTGAGGGTGATCGGCTTGCCGTTGCGCTTGAGTTCGACCGTCCAGCGTTTTTCTTGATCGTCGAACTTTGCCGAGATGCACTCGGTGCCGCCCCAGTAGTTGAGCTCCATCACCTTGACGTACATCTCGAGCCAGTCGCCCATCTTGTCCTTGGGGGTAAAGACGGGCCAGTGCGCCGGGAACGGAATATAGGGCAGGTGGTCGTACCAGACCGGGTCGTGCAGGACGAGCGAGCGATAGCGGTTGCGCCAGGAGTCGCCGGCCTTGAGGTTCTTCTCGACGATAACGGTAGGAACGCCCAGCTGCTTCAGCCGGGCCCCGAGCATGATGCCGCCCTGCCCGCCGCCGATGATCAGGCAATAGGGGTCGGCGCCGGCGCCGAACGCGGCGTCCTCGCGCGCTCGCGCTTCCGACCAGGTTTCACGATTGCGGTCGGCGCCGTGCCGGACGCCCATGGCGCGGCTGAAGCCGATCGCCTCCTCATGCCCGTCGAGCGCTTGCAGTGTGGTGAGGATGGTGCGGCACTTGCCGTCTTCGAGGGTAAAGATGCCCTGCCCTTGCCCCACCTTCGTCTTGAAACTGAACCAGGCCTGCAGCGCTTCGGATGGACCACCCGTGGCGCTGGTGACCTGCCAGTTCGACGGCTTGGTCGATCCCAGCGTCGCTTGCAGCATCGCGGCGATGGCGGGTTTGCCCTCCATGGTTTTGATGTTCCAGGTGAACGCCACGATGTCGCGCCAGTAGCAATCCTCGGCGAACAGCTCGAGCGTCGCGGCGCTGTCGCCCTTGGTCAGCGTGTCGCCGAACATGGCAAGCCAGGCGGCCGCCGCTGCCGCGGGTGCAGTATCGTGCATTCAGTATGACCCCAACTATGGGCGGCGGGAGAACCGCCGCAAGAAACGCAACAGAAGACTCAGTCGCCCAGTGGCTCCAGCACGCGGCCCTTGCGGTGGTTCAGCACGGTGTACTTGATCCGGCGCAGCGTCTCGCGCGCATCGGGATCGAGCCGGGTGCCGACCGCGCTCGAGAGGAGGTCGATAATGGCGAGGAAAGCGTAGCGCGAAGCGGTGGGCTTCAGCGGGTCGGGGAATTCCGGGATGTCGACGGTGAGCGCCACGTCGGCGGTGGCGGCAAGGTCGGTGTCGGGCGCGGTGATGCAGAGCGCCTTGGCCCGATAGTGCTTGGCCAGTTGCACCGCTTCCACCACTTCGCGCGTGCGGCCGGTGCCGGAAATGGCGATTACCAGATCATTCGGCTTCAGCGTCGAGGCCGTCATCTTCATCACGTAGGGGTCGGAATGCGCGCTGACCACCACGCCATAGCGGAACAGCCGGTTCTGCGTTTCGAGCGCCAGCGAGGTCGAACTGCCCCCCAGCCCGAACACCAGCACCTGGTGGGCGCTCGCCACCAGTTCGGCGGCGGCGATGACATCGAGCGGATCGATCTGCCGTTCGACGAGGTTGAGCGCGTTGCGCGCCTCACCGAACACTTCGGTCCAGAGCGGCGAGGCATTGGAACTGACCTCGCCCGCCGGCGGCGCCGGAGCCAGATAGAGCCGCCCCACCACCACGCTCTGCGCCAGCTTCAGCTTGAAATCGCGCACCCCATCGCAGCCGATGGCGCGACAGAACCGGGTGACTGTCGGCTCGCTGACTTCGGCGCGCCTGGCGATCTCGGCGTTCGATGCGTCGACCGAGAAGGTGACGTCGGCCAGCACCACGTCGGCCACCCGGCGCTCGGCCGGCCTGAGCTCGCTGTAGGAATCCTTGATCTGCGACAGGATGTCGGGGATCGGCTTGGCGTAGGCTTCGCTGTCGTCGCGCCTGGGCTTGCGCATATCCGGCCTTCCGGCTGTTGGGTCTGACGCGACTTCTATCATTTCTGACCAGCCAATGCCCTATCCCGGAAACGCCTCGCCTGCGGTGTCCCGCCGCCCATTTCTTCGGCACAATGTAGGAAACTTACACACGATGCAAGCCTCAAGAAGCCCGGAAATGCGGCAGTTACCTGCGAGATATGAAACTAATCTGACAGCCGCTTGACTCGGAAAGTAGGATAGTTACAGACTGGCTTCGGACGGGGATGAGGGCGCGACAGGGAGCGCCCGGAAGCCGTTCCATAGTCTGGTACGGGGCAGCGCGAGGGGCGATGACAGCTCAGGAGTTGAAGCAACCGAAACTACGGGTGAAAGCGGCCACCAAGGTCTACAACACCCGCTCGGGCGACCTTTTGGCGATCGATCGCTGTTCGCTCGACGTGATGGAGGGCGAGATCGTCGCGATCGTCGGCCCCTCCGGTTGCGGCAAGACCACGCTGTTATGGTCGATGTCGGGGCTGCACGGCCTCACCTCCGGCGAAGTGCTGCTCGACGGCAAGCCGGTCACCGGCCCCAATCCCGAGATCGGCATGGTGTTCCAGGAGGCCAACCTCCTGCCCTGGCGCAATCTCGACGCCAACATCAACTTCCCCTTCGAGATCAAGGGCACCAAGCCCGATCGCGTCTGGATCGACGAGCTGTTGAACCGCGTCGGCCTTGAAGGCTTTGGCGGGCGCTTCCCGCGTGAACTGTCGGGCGGCATGCAGCAGCGCGCCGCCTTGGTTCGCGCCCTAAGCTACAAGCCCTCGGTACTGCTGATGGACGAGCCGTTCGGCGCGCTCGACGCCTTCACCCGCGAGGAGATGAACCGGCTGGTCGAGGAAATCTGGCTCGATACCAGAACCACCATTGTCCTCATCACCCACTCGATCGATGAAGCCATCTTCCTGTCCGACCGCGTGGTGGTGATGAGCCCGCGCCCCGGCCGGGTCGCCAATATCCACGAGGTGCCGTTCGCGCGGCCCCGCTCGCTCGAGATCATGTCGACCAAGGAGGTTTTCGACCTCACCAACGCCATCAAGCTGGAAATCGTCGGCACGCAGCAGAGTCGCTTCCCTCAGGCAACCGCCGCTTCGGCGCCTGTCGCGGCACAGTGAGGATCAGATGAGCGAAACCGACGCCATTCCCGAATTCAAGAAATCCGCCGGGGGCGCCAGCGAGGTCGGCATCACCAATATGTCCGCCCTCACCTCCGGCCCCGGCATCAAGTCGATGGGCGAGGTGCTGGCGATCGTCCTCGTCGCCGTGGTGATCATCGGCGGCACCGAGCTGCTGCTGAACCTGTTCGCCGTGCCGCAATATGTGCTGCCCAAGCCGAGCGAGATCGCGGTGGCTTTGTTCGCCGATTTCCCGTTCATCGCGCCGCATCTCGGCCATACCCTGGTCGAGCTGTTTGTCGGCTTCGGCATCGGCGCGGTGGTCGGGTTGATCCTCGCGGCGGTGATCACCCAGTTCCCCTTCGCCGAAAAGATCATCACGCCCTACATCCTGCTGCTGGTGACGACACCGATGCTGGCGTTGGTGCCGTTGCTGATCCTGCGCTTCGGTTTCGGCTACGAGCCGCGCATCATTGCCGTGGCGCTCGCCGCCGGGCCGATGGTGATGATCAACGCCGCCACCGGCTTCCGCCGCGTCGATCGCGGCAAGATCGCGCTGGCCCGCTCCTATGGCGCCTCGACCCTGCAGATCTTCTGGAAGGTGCGCGCCCCGATGGCGCTGCCGATGATCTTCGTCGGCCTGATGGTCGGCTCGATCTTCGGGCTCCTGACCGCGGTCGGCGCCGAAATGGTCGGCGGCGGCTTCGGGCTGGGCAACCGGCTCACCTCCTACTCATCCATGATCCAGATGCCGCAGTTCTTCGCGGTGGTCTTGATCCTCTCGATCCTGGGCATCCTGATCTACGTGCTCTTTTTCCTCCTCGGGAAGAAGTACGCGAGCTGGGAGGCCTAGCCTGGGGGAAGGCGCAGCGGCCTCCACATACTCGGTGTCATCCCAGCGAAAGCTGGGACCCAACGGGCCGCTGGCGCAGAAGGAGGAATGGATCCCCGCTTTCGCTGGGATGACATCGAGCGGATGGGACGATCAGGGCCGAGGGAGGCCCGGACCGCCACATCGAGTTTGGGAGTGAGGACGGTGAACAGAACAGCCGCCCCGCTCCAAGGGACTAAGGGACGATCCATCAACAGGGGTACGATTGAATGACCAAGTTCTCGCTTTCAGGCGGCATGAGCCGCCGCACCTTCCTGCAGGTTTCCGCAGCCGGCGTGGTGACCGCATCGGCGCTCGGCGGCATCGGCCGCGCCAGCGCCGCGCCCTATCCGAAGTTCACCTGGATCTCGCCGCGCGGCACCCTCGAAGTGCTCGACGATTATCCGTACTGGATCGGCAAGAAGATGGGCTATTTCGATGGCCTCGAGGTGGCGACCGATATGCAGCCGGGCCCGTCCGACGGCACCGCCACGGTGAAGTTCGTCGATGTCGGCCAGGCCGACATGGGCTTCCCCTCGCCGGGCGTGTTCTCGTTCGCGCTCGAAAACGGCATGAAGCTGAAGTCCGCCTTCCATATGGGCGCGCTCGATACCTTCAGCCTCGCCTTCCGCAAGGGCGAGGGCTCCAATGACCTGAAAAAGCTCGAAGGCAAGACCATCCTGCTCGGCTCGGCCGCCTGGCAGCCGATCGTCGATCCAATGCTCGCCGTGCACGGCGTCGATATCTCCAAGGTGAAGTATGTCGAAGCCGGCTGGCCGACCTGGGGCACCGCCCTCGCCAGCGGCCAGGGCGATGCGGCCCTCAGCTGGGAAGGCCTGCGCGCCGAGTGGATCGGTTCCAAGCTCGACTTCGAATACTGGCTGGGCGTGCAGCACTCGCCGCTCTTCGCCAACACCTTCGTGGTCCGCGCCGCCGACCTCGATGATCCCGACAAGAAGGCCTTCCTCGACAAATACCTGCGCGGCTGGGCCATGGGGCTCGAGTTCGCCTATCACAATCCGCTTGCGGCAGTCGAAGCGGTGTTCGAGCAGTTCCCGACGCTCGCCACCAATATCGGCCCCGAACTGGGTGCCACCTCGATCCTGCAGCAGATCGCCGTCTTCCGCGGCGACATGTCGAAGCGCAAGGGTTGGGGCGACCACGACATCGCGGCCTGGCAGACCTTCTTCGACAAGATCTACGAGCTGAAGCAGATCACCAAGCCGGTGAAGGCCGAGGACGTGGTGACCAACGACGTCATCGGGCCTGCCAACGACTTCGACCACGACAAGGTCAAGGCCGATGCCGCCGCCTACGTGCTGTCGGACGCCTTCAAGGCGATCAACATCGAGGACGTCAAGGCTCACCTCTACGACCAGGCCATTCCGGCCGATCGCTGAGCCAACGTGCGGGCGGCATCCAGGCGGTGCCGCCCACACCCTTCAAAGCGCCCCACCACCGGCGTCATCCCCGCGAAGGCGGGGATCCATCTCGCCGCTCGCACGGGGGGTGAAATGGGTCCCGGCTTTCGCCGGGATGACATCGGTGGGTTGGGCAAGCCTGCGAACGGCAACACGATTTCATGGCCATACGGCCGAACAAGCATAAGCGGATGGGGAGGGCCGGATGGCCAATGTGGTAAAAGTTCTGGTCGTCGGGCTCGGCAATATGGGCGCCTCGCATGCGAGCGCCTATCACCGCAATCCCGGCTTCGAGATCGTCGGGCTGATGAGCCGCTCGATCAGATCGAAGCCCATCCCGGACGAGCTCAAGGGTTATCCGCTGTTCGAGGATTATGACGAGGCGCTGCGGGTGGCCAAGCCCGATGCGGTGTCGATCAACTCATGGCCCAACAGCCATGCCGAGTACGCCATCAAGGCGATCAATGCCGGCGCCCATGTGTTCATGGAGAAGCCGCTCGCCACCAACATCGCCGACGCCGAAGCGGTGGTGAAGCTGGCGCGTGAGAAGAACAAGAAGCTGGTGCTGGGCTATATCCTGCGCGTCCACCCCAGCTGGATGAAATTCACCGAGCTGGCGCAGACGCTGGGCAAGCCGCTGGTCATGCGGCTCAACCTCAACCAGCAGTCGGGCGGCCCGACCTATGACTGGCACAAGAACCTGATCGACTCGCTGATCCCGATCGTCGACTGCGGCGTCCACTATGTCGACGTGATGTGCCAGATGACCAAGGCCAAGCCGGTGCGCGTGCACGGCATCGGCGCCAAACTCTGGGCCGAAGCCGACAAGCAGAATTATGGGCACCTGCATGTCGAGTTCGATGACGGTTCGGTCGGCTGGTACGAGGCCGGCTGGGGCCCGATGATGAGCGAGGTCGCCTATTTCGTGAAGGACGTGGTCGGCCCCAAAGGTGCCGTCTCGATCGTCCCCAACCCCAAGGCGCATAAGGACGGCGTGTCGGATTCCTCCGATATCGACCAGCACACCAAGACCGACGCCATCCAGTATCACCACGCCGAGGTGAACCCCGGCGACAAGAGCTTCGTCCGCAAAGACGAGATCTTCACCATGACCGACGAGCCCAACCACCAGGAGCTCTGCGACCGCGAGCAGGCGTTCTTTTTGAAGGCCATCCAGGAGGATCTCGACCTCACCGAGTCGATGGATGCGGCGGTGAACAGCCTGAGGATCGTGCTTGCCGCCGAGCAGTCGATCAACGAAAAGCGCGTCGTCGAGCTGGCCTGAACCATCCCAGCGGAGCGTTTTCAGGAAAAGTTGCAGACTTTTCCGGTTCGAAAGCGCGACCAAGGAAGAACCGGGCACAACTAAGCCGGCGGGCTGCTGCCCGCCGCTGTCGCCCCACACCCCCAAGCGGAGACCATCGATGACTTCACCGGCAGCCGGACAGGGCTTCGATATCGTGCTGAAGGGCGGCCGCGTCCTCGATGAGCGCAACGGCGTCGACGGGGTGCTCGATGTTGCGATCAAGGCCGGCAGGGTCGCCGCGGTCGGCAAGGACCTCGCAACAGCTGGAGCCAGGGTCGAGGATGTCAGCGGCGCCATCGTCGCGCCGGGGCTGATCGACATCCACACCCACGTCTACCACAAGGCGACCTCGCTCAGCGTCGACCCCGGCTTCATCGCCCGTCGTTCCGCCTGCACCACGCTGGTCGATGCCGGCAGCGCCGGCGCCGGCAATTATGACGGTTTCCGCGACTACGTGATGATCCACTCGCCCTATCGGATCTTCGCCTTCCTCAACATCTCGTTCCCCGGCATTTTCGGTTTCGACAAGGGCGTGTCGATCGGCGAGGCGACGCTGCGCTCGATGCTGCCGGTGGATAAATGCGTCCAGAAGGTCGAGGCCAACCGCGACCGCATCATCGGCGTGAAGGTCCGCATCGGCGGCCCGGTCACCGGCGAGTTGGGGCTCGGCGCGCTGGAAATGGCGCTCGAGGCCGCCAACGCGCTGAACCTGCCGTTGATGACCCATATCGGCACCGCGCCGCCGAGCTATGCAGACGTGGTCGATATGCTGCGGCCCGGCGACATTCTCACCCATTGCTACCGCCCCGACCCCAACTCGGCCATCGGCCCCGACGGCAAGGTGATCGATGCGGTGCTCAAGGCCCGTGAGCGCGGCGTGCTGTTCGACATCGCCCACGGCATGGGCGCCTTCGGCTATGACAGCGCCGAAGCGGCGCTCAACGACGGCTTCAAGCCGGACCTGATCTCGTCGGACGTGCACGTCATCGCCGTCGAGGGGCCGGGCTACGACCTGCTCCACACCATGAGCAAGCTGCTCAATTGCGGCCTGTCTTTGCCCGAAGTGATCGGCATGTCGGCCAACCGCCCGTCCCTCGCCATCCAGAAGCCCGAACTCGGCCACCTCGGCGTCGGCGCCGTCGCCGATATCACTGTGCTGAAGCAATACGACAGCAACTACGTGTTCCAGGACGTGGTCGGCAAACGCCGCCAGGGGTCGAGCCTGCTGCAGCCGGTGTCGGTATACCTGGGCGGCAAGCCGATGGAAGTCAGCCGCCGGCCATTCGAGGAGAGCTTCCTCATCGGCGGCCATCATGGGCATGAGCATTAGTCGGCCGCGGTGGGCTTGGCGCCCCTCACCCTAACCCTCGCCCCAGAGGGGCGAGGGGACGCACTTTGAACCGTCGGTGCCACAACGCCCCCTCGCCCCTTCTGGGGAGAGCGGGGGGTGAGGGGCGCCAAGCCCACCGGACCTGCCGCCTCACCCGATCCTGACGACATTCCCCGTCCGCGCCGACTCCTCGGCCGCCAGCGTCGCCTGCAAGGCCGCCGCCGCATCCTCCGGCACGCCGATCTTCGGCGTCGTGCCGCTCAGCGCGCAGCCGGTGAAATAGTTGAACTCCTCGCGCAGCGCGCCGCCGCGGACCCCGTCGAACATCGGCCAATAGGTGATGTCGGGTGAGTGCAGCTTGTTGGCGTCGACGATACCGAGCGGCGGGAAGGTGTCCTGGACGTGGATGATGCCTTCGGTGCCGATGATCGACATGCGCTCGTCGATATCGAACGGCGTCTGCGTCGGCATGCACCACACCGTTTCGAGCGTCGCGGTGGCGCCGCCGGCGAAGCGGAACATGGTCTGGCCGATATCGGGGTGCTTCAGCCCGCGCACGTCGACGGTCTGCGCATAGGCCGAGACGATCTTGTCGCCGGTCAGCCACAGCATGATGTCGGTGTCGTGGATGGCGTCGCCGACGATCGGGCCGATCTTGTTGAGGATGGTCGGGGTCCAGGCGGCCGGAATGTTCCGGCGCGACGACAGCGCCACCACCTTGCCGATGCGGCCCTCGGCGATCGCCTGCTTGGCCATCCGGTAGCGTGGGTTGAAGCGCACGATGTGGCCGATGAACAGGATACCCTTGGCGCCCTTCGAGGCGGCGATGATCTTGTTGGCATCCTCGACGGTCGAAGCGATCGGCTTTTCGAGGAACACGTGCTTACCGGCCTTGAGCGCCGCGACCGCCGGCTCGGTGTGCTGGTCCCACATGGTGCAGATCGACACCGCGTCGATCTCCGGGTCGGCGAGCATGTCGTGATAGTCGCGATAGAGCTTCTTGACCCCGAACTTCTCGCCCAGAGCCGTGAGCCGATCCTCGGTGCGGGTGCAGAGCGCCGCAAGGTCAAGGTTAGGCACGCCCATGATGGTTTCGGCGTGGATTTCCCCAAACCAGCCGAGCCCGATAATGCCGATACGCAGCTTGTCCAAAACGACCCCCTCAAATGACGAAGGCTAAATGCCTTGCTCAGAAATCCTCGAGCGTCAGCTCGCGCGCCATCACGATGTTGCCCGAGGTCAGCCCGCAATCGACCGGGATCGCCGCGCCGGTGACAGCGCTTGCCGCATCCGAGGCGAGAAAGGCGATCACCCGTGCCACCTCGTAGGGCTCGACGATACGACCGAGCGGGTACCAGCGCTCCAGTGTCTTCAAGACGTTCGGATCCTTGGCCTTGCGCTCGTCCCAGACCGGAGTGCGCACCGTGCCGGGCAACACGATATTGGCGCGGATGCCGTAGCGGCCATATTCCTGCGCCAGCGAGCGGGTGAGCGAGATCATCGCCGCCTTCGCGGCGCTGTAGGCCGGGTCGCCCAGGGCCGCGAGGCCATTGACTGAGCCGACATTGACGATGTTTCCGGAGCGCCGCTCGACCATCTGCGGCAGCACCGCATGGGCGCAGGCGTAGGCGCCGCCGACATTGGCGGCCATGTCCTCGTCCCAGCCGGCCGGGTCGGTCTTTTCGAAGGTGGCGTGACGCGTGATGCCGGCATTGTTGACGAGGATGTGCACCTCGCCGAACCGCTTGAACGCCGCAGCCACCGAGGCCGCGTCGGCGATGTCGGCCACCGCCGGCTTCACCGTGATGCCGTCCTTGCCGAGCGTTTCGGCGAGTGCGTGCACCTTGTCGTTGCGATCGAGCGCCGCGATGGTCGCGCCCTCTTCGCCGAAGAAGCGGCAAAGCCACTGGCCGATGCCGCCTGCCGCGCCGGTGATGGCGATGGTCTTGCCGGTGAATGCGCCGGTCATGTTTGCTCCTTCAACGATCCATCGGTGTAACAGGCGATCCCCCACCCACCGGATGTCATCCCAGCGAAAGCTGGGACCCAAGCCACCACTTGCGCTGCGGATAGTTGGGTCCCAGCTTTCGCTGGGATGACGCCGAGTTTGTGGTGCAGTTTGATGCCAACCGACACCCTCAACTTCCGAACCACCCGTCCTTGAGATAGCGCATGTACTCGAACACCATGCCGTGCTTCTTGACGAACACCACTTCGAGGAAATCGCCGACGATGAATGGCGGGATCAGGATCTCGACGCCAGGCGCGGCGAGATGTGGCGCGAGGTCATCGACCCGATAGGCGACATGCGGGTTGTCGCGCACTTCGGCCGGCACTGTACTGTCCGGCTCGTAGCGCAGGAACTCGATATGCTCGGGGTGATGGCGCGGGTTGGTGACCCAGATGCGGCTCGCCTCGACCCAGTCCTCGCTGGGCTGGGGCACCGTCGTCGTGATCCCCACATGGTCGAACTCGAACGTTGCCATGACGCTGCTCCCCTGCCTAACTCCCCAACTCTGAAATCATGTTACAGAACCCAAACGCTCGCAACCGGATTCTGTGGCTCTCGCCAAAAGTCTGAAGCAAAACAGGCTCCCCGCGATCGAAGGGGTCTCGCACACCACGTTCAGGCATTCCACACTGTGGATCGACCGACGATCGATCTGGTCACCTCCAGCGCAATAATGTAATTGAATTTCAGCATTGGAGCGATCGACATGCAGAGGCGCGCCGCAACGGACGTAACCGAAGAACCGGCCATCGACATCGTCTCGCGCATCCAGCGGGCCGAACCCGAACTGTCGCCGGCCGAGCGACAGGTGGCAGCGGCGGTGCAGCTCGATTTCGAGGCGGCGACGCGGCTGACCATCGCCGATCTCGCGACCAAAGCCGGGGTCAGCCAGCCGACGGTGACCCGCTTCTGCCGCTCGGTCGGCTGCGCCTCGTTCAACGATTTCAAGATCAGCCTCGCCAGCACCATGACCGTGGCGGCGGTCTATCTCCGCTCCGACCGGGTATTCTCCGACGATATCGGCCAGCTCGCCCAATCGGTGATGCTGCGCGCCGCCAATGCCGTGCAGGCCTGCCTCGAGCAGCTCGATACCGCCGCTGTCGGCCGCGCCATCGACGCCATCGCCGAGGGGCGCCGGCTCGACATTTACGGCCAGGGCGGCGGCTCGGCGGTGATGGCCGAGGACGCCAAGCTGCGGCTGTTCCGGCTCGGCATTCCGGTCGCCGCCTATACCGACGGACACCAGCAGCGTATGTCGGCCTCGACCCTGCAGCCGGGGGATGTGGCCTTCGCCATCTCCAACAGTGGACAATCGAAAGCCGTGGTCGAGGCGATCCAGATCGCCGCCTCGTTCGGCGCCACCACCATCGCCTTGACCCGCCCGGGCTCCCCGCTGGCCAAGGCCGCCGGCATCGTCATTCCCATCGTCATCCTCGAGGATGACAATGTGCTGGTGCCGACGCCGTCGCGCTATGCCCATATGGCGGTGATCGACACCATCGCCTCGGGCGTGGCGCAAAAGCTCGGCGCGCGTGGCCGCGAAGCTTTGCGCCGGGTGCGCTACACCCTCACCGCCATTGGCGTCGCCATCCCGACCCCGTCGACCGATCCAACCAAGCTGATGCAGACGCTGAAGCCGCACGAGTAGCGGCTCGGCGGCGTTGCCGCTAGCAGACGCTGAAGCCGCACGAGTAGCGGCTCGGCGGCGTTGTCGCTATGGTGCGCCCGCACCATATGTGAGGCCTGATGTTCCTCTCGGTTTTCGACGTCTTCAAGATCGGTATCGGGCCATCGAGTTCGCATACCATGGGGCCGATGACGGCCGCCAGCCGGTTCCTCGACGAGCTCCGTACCGGCGATTGGCCGCGGCCGCGCCACGCCGTGGTGACGTCGCTGAAGGCGAGCCTCCACGGCTCCTTGGCCTTCACCGGGGTCGGCCACGGCACCGGCCGCGCCGTGGTGCTGGGGCTTTGCGGCTACGCCCCCGACAGCGTCGACCCCGACCGGATCGATGCGATCGTCGCCGGGGTCGAGGCCGAGGGCATGGTGCATCCCGAGGGACACCCGGCCTACCGGTTCCGGCCGGCGCTCGACCTGATCTACGACAAAAAGGAGCGGCTGCCCGGCCATACCAACGGGCTGCAGTTCTATGCCTATGATGCCGACGGCGCGCTGCTGCTGCGGCGGGTCTACTACTCGATTGGCGGCGGCTTCGTCGTCAGCGAAGCGGAGCTGGCGCGCGGCGAGCTGAAGACCGATACCGCGGACGTCCCCTACCCCTTTGGCGATGCCGCTCAGATGCTGGCCATGGCCCGCGATTCCGGCCTCTCCATTGCCCAGATGAAGCGCGCCAACGAGGAAGCGCGGATCGGGCGCCGGGGGCTCGAACAGGGACTCGACCGGCTCTGGGCTGCGATGGATGGCTGCATCGAGCGGGGCCTCAGGACCGACGGCATCATGCCCGGCGGGCTCAACGTCAGCCGCCGCGCCAAGGCGATCCACCAACAACTGCAGACGGCCTGGCAGCGCAACGAACTCGGCCCACTTGCCGGCAATGACTGGCTCAGCGTCTTCGCCATGGCGGTGAACGAAGAGAATGCCGCCGGCAGCCGGGTGGTGACCGCACCGACCAATGGCGCCGCCGGCGTCATCCCCTCGGTGCTGAAATACCACCAGCAGTTCGAGGCCGGCGCCTCACGCGCCAGCATCCATGACATGCTGCTGACCGCCGCCGCCATCGGCGGCATCATCAAGCATAATGCCTCGATCTCCGGCGCCGAGGTCGGCTGCCAGGGCGAGGTCGGCTCGGCCTCGGCCATGGCCGCGGCAGCACTTTGCGCCGCCATGGGCGGCACCCCGGCGCAGGTGGAGAATGCCGCCGAGATCGCGCTCGAACATCACCTGGGAATGACCTGCGACCCGGTCGCCGGGCTGGTGCAGATCCCCTGCATCGAACGCAACGCCTTCGGCGCGGTCAAAGCCGTGACTGCCGCCTCGCTGGCGATGAAGGGCGACGGCACCCACAAGGTGTCGCTCGATGTCTGCGTCGAGACCATGCGGCAGACCGGTGAAGACATGTCCGAGCGCTACAAGGAAACCAGCCAGGGCGGCCTCGCCGTCAACGTCCCGGCCTGCTGATGCCCAGCCCGACTTACGAGCTGTTCCGCGAGGCCATGGCGGCGAGGCAGCAGATCGTCTGCACCTATAACGGCCTTCGTCGCGAAGTCTGCGCGGTGATGCTCGGACACACGCGCGGCGAGGAGAAGGCGCTGACCTACCAGTTCGGTGGCGACACCAGCAGCGTGCTGCCGGCAGGCGGCGAGTGGCGCTGCCTCACCCTCAGCAAGGTCAGCGACGTCGAGCTGCGCGACGGCCCCTGGCGCGCCGGCGGCAGCCATTCGGCCTCGCAGTCCTGCGTCGAGAGCGTCGATTTCGACGTCAATCCCGACAGCCCCTACTCCCCGAAGCATCGACTTTAGGGCATCAATGCTCCCGCCTTTCGGAGAGCACGATGACCGACCGCCCCAACATCCTGTTGATCTGCGCCGACCAGTGGCGCGGCGATTGTGTCTCGGCGCTCGGGCACAAGAACGCCAGGACGCCCCACCTCGATGCGCTGATGGCCGATGCGGTGACCTTCACCCGGCATTTCGGCCAGTGCACGCCCTGCGGCCCGTCGCGCACCAGCCTCCTCACCGGGCAGTATCTGATGAACCATCGCTCGGGGCGGAACGGCACGCCACTCGACCGGCGCCACACCAATATCGCGCTCGAGGCGCGCAAGGCCGGCTACGACCCGGCTTTGTTCGGCTACACTGACACCACGCCCGACCCACGTGGCCTGCACCCCAACGACCCGGCGCTCACCGCCTATGACGAGGGGGTGATGCCGGGATTTTCGACCCCGCTGCACCTGCCCGAAGATATGGACCAATGGGTCTCGGACCTCATCTCCAAGGGCTATGATCTCCCCGGAGGCCGCGCCGATGTGTTCCGCCCTCGTCCGGGGTTCGAAAAGCCGGCCGACCGCGGTTTCCGCTACATCCCGACCGTCTTCAAGGCCGAGGAAAGCGAGACCGCCTTCCTCACCGACGAGTTTCTCAAGTGGCTGCTGGTGCGACGCGACAAGCCGTGGTTCGCACACTTCGTCTTCTACCGCCCGCATCCGCCGCTGATCGCGCCTGAGCCGTACAACGGCATGGTGCATCCCGCCGATGTGGAGTTCCCGGTCCGCGCCGCCTCGCCGGCCGAGGAAGGCAAGCAGCACCCGCTGCTCGATTGCGCCATCGAGACGCTCCGCCAGCCCAGCACCTATGACGAGCACAACCCGCAGGATCTGGTCGCCGCCGACGAACTCGAAATCCGCCAGATGCGGGCGACCTATTACGGGCTGATCGCTGAAGTCGACCTGCAGCTGGGCCGCATCGTCCAGCATCTGAAGGACACCGGCCAGTACGACCGCACGCTGATCATCGTCACCTCCGACCACGGTGAGGTGCTGGGCGAGCACTATGTCTGGGGCAAGGAGATCTACTTCGATGCGGCCTTCCACCTGCCGCTGGTGATCCGCGACCCGCGGCCCGAGGCCGACGCGGCGCGCGGCCGGCGCGTCACCGAATTCACCCAGGCGATCGACGTGATGCCCACCGTGCTCGAATGGCTCGGGCTCGACATCCCGCGCAGCTGCGACGGCGCGTCGCTACTGCCGTTCCTGCGCGGCGAGACCCCACCTGATTGGCGCAACGCGGTGTATTTCGAGCACGACTTCCGCGACGTCCGCACCCAGAAGCCGGAAATCGCGCTCGGCATCGCCTCCGACCAGTGTGCCTATGCGGCGATCCGCGACGACCGGTTCAAGTACGTCCACTTCGCCGCCCTGCCGCCGCTGCTGTTCGACATCGCCAACGACCCGCACGAACAGCTGAACCTCGCCGGCGACCCCGCCTACACCGAGGTGGCGCTCGAATATGCCCGCAAGATGCTGGACTGGCGACTGAGCTCGGGCGAGCGCGAGCTGACCAATATGTCGGTGGGGGCGGGCGGGCTGTTTGTGCGGAAGTAGGAGGGCGTCACGGCTGACGGTCTACCCCGTGCAAGGAAGCGGACCAACGGGATGCTCTGTTGACCGCCCTGCGCGTTTGCCGCGGCCTCGCCTTCCCCACCGGCTGTCATCCCAGCGAAAGCTGGGACCCAACTCGCAGCCCGCGCCAGCCGATGGATGGGTCCCAGCTTTCGCTGGGATGACATCGAGTGGGTGGAGCGAACGGTGCCTTCAGCTCAGGCAGCGCAACTACCCGCCATCGGCTCCGGGCCTAGCAATAACTCCCCCGCAAACCCACCCCCCGCGACAAAACTCTCGAGCCTTGCCACATGCGGCGCCGGGTCCAACCCCTGCGCCTTGAGCCAGGCCTGGTTGTAATAACTCTCGGCATAGCGCTCGCCGCTGTCGCAGATCAGCGACACGATCGAGCCGCTCCGCCCCTCGCTGCGCATCCGGCTTCCGGCCCAGCAGACCCCGACAAAGTTGCTGCCGGTCGAGGCGCCGACGCGGCGGCCGAGCAACCGCGACAGCACCTGCATGCCGGCCAGCGAGACGGCGTCCGGCACCCGGATCATCTCGTCTATCACCTCGCCGATGAACGAAGCCTCCACCCGCGGCCGCCCGATCCCCTCGATGCGCGAGCCGCGTGCCGCGGTGGCGGTGCGATCGGTGCGCAGCCAGCCATCATAGAAAGCGGAGAACTCGACATCGGGCACGCACAGCCGGGTATCGAGGCAGCGATAGCGGATATAGCGGCCGATGGTGGCCGAGGTGCCGCCGGTACCGGCGCCCATGACGATCCACTCCGGCACCGGGTGCCTCTCCTGCTCCATCTGCCGAAAGATCGACTCGGCGATATTGTTGTTGCCACGCCAGTCGGTGGCGCGTTCGGCAAAGGTGAACTGGTCGAGATAGTGCCCGCCGCACTCCGCCGCGAGCTCGGCTGCCCGCGCATAGATCGCCGCCGGCTGCTCGACGAAATGGCAGCGCCCGCCCTGCTGCTCGATCGCCTCGACCTTGCTGGCACTGGTGGTGCGCGGCAGCACGGCGCAGAAATCGAGCCCGAGCAGCCGGGCGTAATAGGCTTCGCTCACCGCCGTCGAACCGGAGGAGGCTTCGACCAGCGTCATGCCCTCGCGGATTCGGCCACTGCAGATGCCGTAGAGGAACAGCGAGCGCGCCAGCCGGTGCTTCAGGCTGCCGGTCGGATGCGAGGATTCGTCCTTGAGGTAGATGTCGATGCCAGCGAGGGACGGCAGGTTCAGCGCGATCAGATGCGTATCGGCCGAGCGCCGCCCCTCGGCCTCGAGCAGGGCGATGGCCCGGCTGCGCCAGACCCGATCCGGACTGCAGTTTGACATGGCGGCCTCATGCTATTATTCATCACTCTGATAGCATGATATGCTCGAACTATGCAATCTATGGCCAATTGGTTCTACCATATGCAGCGTGCGGAGCAATCCGACCCATCTCACGTGATCGGCGGCGCCGCCGATGTTCCGTGCTGCGGAACCGGCGGCGATTGACCCTCTCCGACCGCCCTTCCAAGGTTGCGGCCAGCCCTTTCATCCGGAGCCGTCAGTTCCATGCGCCTGTTCATCGCCACCTTGGGCACCGAGACCAACACTTTTGCCTCGTTCCCGACCGGCATCGACGATTTCAAGGAGTGCTTCTGGGCCGATCGCAATGTCGAGACCTTCGCTCCCTCGCCCTGGTCGGCGCCGCCACAGATCTGGCGCGAGCGCGGCCTCGAGCGCGGCTGGGAGGTGATCCAGAGCCTCTTCGCCTTCGCCAATCCGGCCGGCCCGACCATCAAGGCCGACTACGAGGCGATGCGCGACCGCATCCTGGACGACCTCCGCGCCGCCGGCCCGGTCGACGCGGTGCTCTATTACCTGCATGGCGCGATGATCGCCGACGGCTATGACGATTGCGAAGGCGACCTGGTCAAGCGCACCCGCGCGTTGGTGGGGAACAAGACCCGGGTCGGCATCGAGCTCGACCTGCATGGCCATGTCGACAACACCATCGTCGACAATGCCGACCTGATCGTCATCTACAAGACCTACCCGCATATCGACCACGCCGAACGCGCCGAGGATCTGTTCGTCCTGATGGAGCGCACGCTGAAGGGCGAGATCGAGCCGAAAATGGCGCTGTTCGACTGCAAGACCATGGGTCTGTTCCCGACCACCATGGAAGGCCCGATGATCGCCTTCACTCAGTCGCTCTATGACGGGGAAGGCAAGGACGGCGTGCTGTCGCTGTCGCTGAACCACGGTTTCCCCTGGGCCGACGTGCCGCTGGCCGGCGCCAAGATGCTGGCCGTCGCCGACCGCGACCAGGCCATCGCCGACCGTGCCGCCAAGCACTATGGCGAGGCCTTCTACCGCATCCGCGCCGCGGCCACGCTGCCTTTCACCCCGTTCAAAGAGGCGATCGCAGAGGCGAAGCTCAAGGGCGACAAGCCGCTATTGATTGCCGACACCTCCGACCAGATCGGCAGCGGCGCGCCGGGCGACACCACCTATGTGCTGAAGGCCTTCATCGACGCCGGCATCCGCAACGCCGTGGTGGCGCCGCTCTGGGACCCCTCGGCGGTGAAGATCTGTTTCCAGGTCGGGGTCGGCGCCAAACTGAAACTTCGCATCGGCGGCAAGTTCGAGCCGCATTCCGGCCCGCCGCTCGATGCCGAGGCCGAGGTGCTGTTTTTGAAGCGCAACGCCCACCAGGATCACCTGCCCGGCGAGCGCATCGAGATCGGCGATGTCGCGGTGGTGCGGGTCGAAGGCATCGAGGTACTGCTGACCACGCTGCGCACCAACCTCTACACCCTGAGCCTGTTCTCGCTGCACGGCATCAGCTTCGACGACAAGCAGGTCGTCTCGATCAAGAACCTCTACAAGCACAAGGACCTGTTCATCACCAACACCCGGGCCCAGTTGTTCGTCGCCACGCCGGGCACCAGCAACCCCAACTGGTCGGAGCTACCGTTCAAGCGCCTGACCCGTCCCATCTGGCCGCTGGACGCTGATCCGCTGGGGCTGGATTGAGGCCCTTTTCCATCAGAGGCGAGGCGGCGCCGCCGCCCGTTCCCGCACAAAATGCGCTGCCGTCGTGCACAGCAGTGCCCAGGCCGCGCCGAGCGACCAGCCGGCCAGCACGTCGGTGGGGTAGTGGACGCCCAAGTAGATCCGGCTCACCCCGACCAGCAGAGTGAGCGCAATCGCCACCCCGACGAAGAAGCGCTTCAGCTGCCGCTCCGGTGAAGACTCGGCCAGCATGGCGCCGATGGTGAGGAACACCACGGCCGAGACCGTCGCGTGCCCGCTCGGAAAGCTGGCAGTGAACACTTCGGCGACGCCGGTGAGGTCGGGTCGCGGCCGGTCGAACAGCATCTTCAGCACGGTGCTGAGAATGGTGCCGCCCAGCACGGCGAAGGCCATGAACCAGCCCGTCCGGTGTTTCCCAACCAACAGCAGGTAAACGAACACCAAGATCACGATGATGCCGAGCACCGAGAAGCTGCCAAGCGCCGTGATGTCGCGCACCGCCTCCTCGAACCAGCTCGGCCCGATCGGGTCGGCCGGGTCGCCGGGGGTACGGAGCGCCATCAGCACCGCGGTGTCGAGGCCGAGCGTATCGCCATCGGTCACCGCATCGGCGATCAGCCCGAAGCCGCCAAGCAGCGCCGCGGCGGCAAGCGCCCCCAGATAGACGCGGCGGGGTGTAGGCATGACGATGGTCCTCTCGGTCCGGGTTATGGGATTCCTATATCAAACCGTTCCGGCGCCAATCGAATCCCTATGCGGGACGGCAGTAGCATCTCGGGTCCAATTCGATGAGGCCGATATGCCCACCCTGCCGACCGGCAACAAGCCCCAACTCTCCGCGCGCGACCGCGACTGGCGCAACGGCCTGCTGCTGATCGCCGGCATCGTCGGCCTGCCGGTGGTCGTGGCGGCGGTTGTATCCGTACTGGTGGGTTGAGTTCTGCTTGCCCGCTGAGGCCAGCAGTCGGCGGCCCTCTCCCGTTTACGGGGGAGGGCGCGCCGACTGCAAGTCTGGCGCAACCGGCCCTCTTACTCCCCCGTCATCGCCGCATACATCTCCGCCGCCGTCCGCGCCCGCCGCAGCCGTTCCGTCACCCCGGCCGACCGCAGTTGCCGCGACACCACCGACAGCGCCTTGAGGTGCGAGGTCCGGTCGGCCGGCGACAGCAGCAGGAACACCAGGTCGACCGGCCGATCATCGACCGCGTCGAACTCCACTGGCTTCGCCGTTCGCGCCAGCAGCGCAAATGGCGTGGCGAGCCCGGCGGGCGCGCTGTGCGGAATGGCGATGCCCTGCCCGATCCCGGTCGAGCCGAGCGTCTCGCGATGGCTGAGTCCGTTGAACACCGCCGCCTGGTCGAGGCCGGTAGCTCGCGCGGCACGTTCCGACAGTTGCTGCAGCAATTGCGGCTTGGAGGACGCGTCGAGGTCGACCAGCACGTTTTCCGGTCGGAGCAGTTCGGCGATGTTCATGGCATAACTCTAGTTAGGGTCGGCCGGCGTCGGCTCGATCGGATCGGCCTCGTGCAGGCGGTAGCCCACGCCGGTTTCGGTGGTGATGTAACGCGGCTGGTCGGGCGTCTGTTCGATTTTCTGGCGCAACTGCCGGACATAAACGCGCAGGTACTGCACATCGGTGGTGCTGTCCCACACCTGCTCGAGCAGAAAATGGTGGGTCAGCACCTTGCCGGCATGCTGCACCAGGAGGCGCAGGATGTCGTATTCCTTGGGCGAGAGCTTCACCTCCTTGCCGTCGACCTTGACGATCCGCTTGACCAGATCGACCGACAGCCCGCCGGTGACGAACACCGGGCGCTCGCCCTGCTGCTGCAGCCGATGCCGGAGCGCCACCCGGATGCGGGCGGCGAGCTCGTTCATGCCGAAGGGCTTGGTCACATAGTCATCGGCGCCGAGCTCCAGTGCCCTCACGATCCCCGCCTCGTCGGTACGGCTCGACAACACCACCACCGGCAGGTCGAGGCCTTCGTCGCGCCAGCGGGCGAGGAGATCGTGCCCCGAAATATCGGGCAGGCCGAGATCAAGGAGGATCAGGTCTGGCCGCTCCGCCGCGAGCGCTTCGAGCGCGAACTTGCCGTTGCCGGCTTCGGTGATCGCATAGCCCTGCGCCCCGAGCCCCATGCGCAACAGCTTGCGGATCGGCGGTTCGTCGTCGACGACGAGGATCTTCACGCCTGAATTGGTCATTTCAGCTCACCCAGGTCTGGAGTTTGCTTGGGGATCGGCATCCTGATGGTGAAGACGGCGCCGGTCCGCTCCTGCCGGTTCGCGGCGGAAATCGTCCCACCCATCGCCTCGACGAAGCCTCGGCAGATGGCAAGGCCAAGCCCGGTTCCGGCCCGCACCTGGTCGCCTTTCCGCACCCGATAGAAGCTGTCGAACACCCGCTCGAGATCCTCGGGCGGAATGCCCGGGCCCTCATCGATCACCTGCAGCACCACGGAGGTCCCGTCGGCCCAACCCTTGAGCCCGATTGTCGTGCCCGCGGGTGCATATTTCGCGGCATTGTCGATCAGGTTGAACAGCACCTGCTCGAACAGCACCGGATCGACATTGACCATCGGCAGCTCGGCCGGGATATCGACGGCGACGGCGTGCCCGGCGGTGATCTTCTGCGTCCGCTGCAGCGCCGTACCGACGACATCGCCGACAAAGTGCAGCCCGGCATTGGGCGCCGTCGCGCCGGATTCGATCCGCGTCATGTCGAGGAGGTTGGCGATGAAGCGGTTGAGCCGCTCGGATTCGTCAACCACCGTGCCGAGCAGTTCGGCTTCGTCATCCTTGCCGAGCCCCTCAGGTGGCTCGCGCAGCATCCCGGCGGCGCCGAGGATCGCCGCCAACGGGGTCTTCAGGTCATGCGAGATCGAAGTCAGCAGCGCCGAGCGCAGCCGGTCGGCTTCCGCGGCGAGCTTCGCCCGTTCGACATCATCGACCAGCTGGATGCGTTCGATCGCCACCGCCGCCTGGTCGGTCAGCGCATCGAGCAGCCGGCGCTGGTCCGGGGTGAGCAGCGGCCCCGGCTTGTCATTGTCGAGCCCCACCACCCCCACCGGCGTCCGCCCGGTCTTCAGCGGCAGATAGAGCCGCTTGGCGCCGGGCAGCGTATCGGCGCCGCGGCCGGCGGCGCGGTCGTTCTCCCAGGCCCAGCGGGCGGCCGCGACATCGGCCTCATCGAGTGTATCCTCGGGCGGGTAGCCGGCCTTCACCGCAATGCCGCCATTCTCCGGCAGCAGCAGCACGACGCGCAGCTTCAGCATCGAAGCGATCTGGTAGGCGGTGGCCCACAGCACGTCGTCGAGCGTACTCGTGCCGGCGAGCTTCTTCGAAAACAGATAGAGGTCCTCGGTGGTGCGGGCCCGCTGCCGCGCCGCCGCCGCCTGGCGCTGCACCCGCGCGGTCAGGTTGGAGGCAATGAACGCCACGCCGAGGAAGAACCCCAGCGCGATGACGCTTTCGGGGTCGCTGATGTTGAGCGTGTAGAGCGGCTTGAGGAAAAAGAAGTTGAGCAGCAGGGCACTGAGCAGCGAGGCAAACAAGGCTGCACCGAACCCGAAACTCAGCGCCGCCGCCAGCACCGCCATCAGGAACACCAGCGCGATATTGGTGACGTCGAGCACCCGGTCGAGCAACAGGCCGGCGCCGAGCGCCACTGCGACATAGAAGGTGCTCAACAGGTAGGGCAGCAGCTCGAAGCGCGACGGCGTCACCGGCGCCAGCCCTGCCGCCGGCTTCACTGCCTTTTCCACGGTGCCGGCGATGACATGCACGCTGATATCGCCGGCATGGCGGATCAGGTCGTGCGATACCGAGCCCTGCAGCCACTCGCGCCATTGCGGCTTCTGCGGCTTGCCGATGACAATGTGGGTGACGTTGTTGGCGGCGGCGTAACGCACGATCTCGGTGGCGATATGCTGGCCGGGCAGCACCACGGCCTCGCCGCCCAGCTGTTCGGCGAGGCGAAGGCTCGCGGCCAGCTGGTCCTTGCCGGCATCCGATACCGCCGCCGTCCGCACCGTCTCGATATTGAGGGCGACGAATGGCCCGCGCAGCCGGTCGGCCAGTCGCCGCGCGTAGCGCACCAGCGACGGCCCGCGCGCCTGTTCGTCGACACAGACCAGCACCCGCTCGCCCGCCGCCCATGGGCCATTGATGGCGTGGCTCTGCATGTGGCTGAGCAGCTGGTCGTCGACCCGCTGCGCCGTGCGTCGCAACGCCAGCTCGCGCAGCGCCGTGAGGTTGCCGGGTGAGAAATAGTTCTCGACGGCGCGCCGCGCCGTGGTCGGCACATAGACCTTGCCGTCGTGCAGCCGCTTCAACAGGTCGTCGGGCGTGATGTCGATGATCTCGATGTCGTCGGCCCGATCGATGATCGAATCCGGCACCGTCTCGCGCACCCGGATCCGGGTAATCTGCGCCACCACGTCGTTAAGGCTCTCGACATGCTGCACATTGACCGTGGTGTAGACATCGATGCCGCGCGACAACAGCTCCTCGACGTCGAGGTAGCGCTTGGGATGGCGGCTGCCGGCCGCGTTGGTGTGCGCCAGCTCATCGACCAGCACCAGCTGCGGGCGGCGATTGAGGATGGCGTCGAGGTCCATCTCCTCGAGCGCCCGCCCCTTGTAATCGATCTCGACCCGCGGGATGACCTCGAAGCCGGTGACCAGCGCCTCGGTCTCCTTGCGGCCATGCGTCTCGACCACGCCGATCACCACGTCGATGCCCTCGGCGAGCTTGGCGCGCCCCGACATCAGCATCTCATAGGTCTTGCCCACCCCCGGCGCCGCGCCGAGAAAGATCTTCAGCCGACCGCGGTTTTCGCGTTCGGCTTCGGCAAGCAGCGCATCGGGGGACGGTCGGCCGTTATTCATTGCGTCTCTCCGCCTGCCGCGGGGAACAGCAGGGCGCGGCCGATGCCGCGTCCCACCTATATCGTGTCAGGATGCGCTGGCGCCATCGAGCGCCAGGTTGAGTTTCAAGACATTCACCACCGGCTCGCCCATGAAGCCGAGCTGCGGCGCCTCGACATGCCGGCGCACCAGCTCGGTAAGCGCGGCCTCATCCATGCCGCGCTCCTTGGCGACGCGCGGCACCTGGAAATACGCCGCTTCCGGCGTGATGTGCGGGTCGAGCCCGCTGCCCGAAGTGGTGACGAGATCCATCGGCACCGGCGCGTTGGGATTCTCGGCCTTTAGCACCGCGGCCTCGGTCTTGATCCGCTCGAGCAGCGCCGGGTTGGTCGGCCCCAGGTTGGAACCCGACGAGGCGGCGGCATTGTAGCCATCGCCGGCGGCCGAGGGCCGGCCATGGAAGTAGCGCGGCGCGGTGAAGAGCTGCCCGATCAGTTCCGAGCCGATCACCTGGCTATCCTTCTCGATCAGGCTGCCATGCGCCTCATGCGGGAACAGCGCCTGCGCCAGCCCGGTCATGGCGACCGGATAGAGCAGCCCGGTAATGATCGTCAGGGCGACGATCATGATCAATGCTGGTCTCAGTTGCTTCAGCATTTCGAATGTCCTTACGCGAGGCCGATGGCGGTGATCGCCATGTCGATGGCCTTGATGCCGGCGAACGGCACGATGATGCCGCCCAGCCCGTAGACGAGGAGGTTACGGCTCAGCAGCGCCCCTGCCCCGACGGCGCGATACTTCACGCCGCGCAGGCTAAGCGGGATCAGCGCCACGATGATCAGGGCGTTGAAAATGATGGCCGAGAGGATGGCGCTTTCCGGCGTCGCCAGCCCCATGACGTTGAGCGCGCTGAGCTGCGGGTAGAACGCCAGGAACATCGCCGGGATGATGGCGAAATACTTGGCGATGTCGTTGGCGATCGAGAAGGTCGTCAGCGCCCCGCGGGTCATCAGCAACTGTTTGCCGATCTCGACGATCTCGATCAGCTTGGTTGGATCGCTGTCGAGGTCGACCATGTTGCCGGCCTCGCGCGCCGCCACCGTACCGGTGTTCATGGCGACGCCGACATCCGCCTGCGCCAGCGCCGGCGCGTCGTTGGTGCCGTCGCCGCACATGGCGACCAGCTTGCCCTTGGCCTGTTCTTCGCGGATCAGGTTCAGTTTGTTCTCCGGTGTCGCCTGGGCGAGGAAATCGTCGACACCCGCTTCCGCCGCGATCGCCGCCGCGGTCATCGGGTTGTCGCCGGTGATCATCACCGTGCGGATGCCCATGCGGCGCAGTTCCGCAAAGCGCTCGCGGATGCCGCCCTTGACGATATCCTTGAGCTGCACGATGCCGAGCAGCTTGCCATCGCGGGCCACCGCCAGAGGCGTGGCGCCGGATTTGGCGATCTCGTCGGAAATCGTGCGGATCTCTCGGATGGTGTCGGCGCTGTTGGCCGCGCCTTCCCCGACATATTTCAGCACCGCATCGACCGCGCCCTTGCGGATCGACGAGCCGCCGACATCGACGCCGCTCATCCGGCTCTGCGCCGTGAACGGCACGAAGCTGGCATTGAGGCTTTGCATGTCGCGGCCACGGATGCCGTATTTGTCCTTGGCGAGGACGACGATCGAGCGGCCCTCAGGCGTCTCGTCGGCGAGCGAAGCCAGCTGCGCCGCGTCGGCGAGATCGGCCTCGGTGACGCCGGCGACCGGACGGAATGCCGTCGCCTGCCGGTTGCCGAGCGTGATCGTGCCGGTCTTGTCGAGCAGCAGGGTATCGACGTCACCAGCTGCTTCGACGGCGCGGCCCGACATGGCGAGGACATTGAAGCGCACCAGCCGGTCCATGCCGGCAATGCCGATGGCCGAGAGCAGCGCCCCGATGGTGGTGGGGATCAGCGTCACGAACAGCGCCACCAGCACCACCATCGGCACGTTGCCGCCGGCATAGGCGACAAAGCCCGGGATGGTGGCGACGGCGAGCACGAAGATCAGCGTCATGCCGGCGAGGAGGATATTCAGCGCGATCTCGTTCGGCGTCTTCTGCCGCTCGGCGCCTTCGACCAGCGAGATCATGCGATCGAGAAAGGTCGAGCCCGGGGCGGCGGTGATGCGCACCCGGATCCAGTCGCTCAGCACCTGGGTGCCGCCGGTTACCGCCGAGCGGTCGCCACCGGACTCGCGGATCACCGGAGCCGATTCACCGGTTATCGCCGCTTCGTTGACCGAGGCGATGCCTTCGATCACTTCGCCGTCGGACGGGATGATGTCACCCGCTTCGACCATGACGATGTCGCCGACCTTGAGGCTGGTGCCCGGCACCATCCGGAAGCTGCCGCGCCCCTCGGGCGGCAGCAGCTTGGCCTGCGTCTCAGTGCGGGCGCGGCGCAGCGAGTCCGCCTGCGCCTTGCCGCGCCCTTCTGCCACCGCTTCGGCGAAGTTGGCGAACAGCACGGTGAACCACAGCCAGAGGTTGATCTGGAAGGCGAAACCCAGATTACCCGAACCGGTCAGCAGGTCCTTGACGAACAGCACCGTGGTGAAGGCGGAGACGACGGCGACGACGAACATCACCGGGTTCTTGATCAGGCTTTTCGGGTTCAGTTTCCTGAACGCCCCGCCAATGGCGGGAACGAGAATGCGAGTGTCGAACAGGCTCGCCGATTTCAACTGGCTCATCAGAGCCTCCAAGAGGTTGAGAGAGGCGCGGCGGGCTCAGGCGAGCGCCGCGCTGGATCTGTGTGGGTGCGCATCAGAAGGTCTGGCCCGCGAGCATCGCCAGGTGCTCGGCGATCGGCCCGAGCGCCAGCGCCGGGATGAAGGTCAGCCCGCCGACGACCAGGATGACGCCGAGCAGCAGCCCGATGAACAGCGCACCATGGGTGGGGAGCGTCCCGGCCGAGGCCGGCACGGTTTTCTTCGCAACCAGCGAGCCGGCCAGCGCCAGCGCCGGAATGATCACCAGGAACCGCCCCATCAGCATGCCGATGCCGAGCGTGATGTTGTACCAGGGGGTGTTGGCCGAGAGGCCGGCGAAGGCCGAACCGTTGTTCGCCGCCGCCGAGGTATAGGCGTAGAGCACCTCCGAGAAACCGTGCGGACCGGGGTTCCAGATCGACGACACCCCGAATGGCAGCACCACGCTGATGGCGGTGAAGCCCAGCATGGCGAGCGGCAGGCAGAGGATGGCGAGCATCGCCATCTTCACTTCCTTGGCCTCGATCTTCTTGCCCAGATATTCGGGCGTGCGGCCGACCATCAGCCCGGCAACGAAGATCGCCACCACGACGAACAGCACGATGCCGTAAAAGCCGGCGCCGACACCGCCGATGATGATTTCGCCCAGCATCATGTTGATCAGCGGGATCATGCCGCCGAGCGCCATGAAGCTGTCATGCATGGCGTTGACCGCGCCGCAGGAGGCGGCCGTGGTGATCACCGCGAACAGGGCGCTCAGCGGCACGCCGAAGCGCACTTCCTTGCCCTCCATGTTGCCGCCATCGATGCCGAGCGCATGCACCAGCGGGTTGCCCGCGGCTTCCGCCCAGTAACAGACGACGACGCCCACGACGAACAGGATGCCCATGGTGATGAAGATCGCCCAACCCTGCTTCTGATTGCCGACCATGCGGCCGAACACATTGGTGAGCGCGGCGCCGATGGCGAAGATCGAGACCATCGAGATCAGGTTGGTCAGCGCCGTCGGGTTCTCAAACGGGTGCGCGGCATTGACGTTGAAGAAGCCGCCGCCATTGGTGCCCAGGTACTTGATCATCATCTGCGAGGCCACCGGGCCCTGCGCGATGGACTGCTGCGCGCCTTCCAGCGTCACGGCGGTCGTATAGGCGTCGAGGTTCTGCGGCACACCCTGCCAGACGAGGACGAGGGTACCGACGACGCAGATCGGCAGCAGCACGTAGAAGGTGGCGCGCACGATATCGACCCAGAAATTGCCGAGTGTCGACATCGACTTGCGCGAGAAGGCGCGGATCACCGCCATGGCGACGGCGATACCGGTGGCGGCTGAAACGAAGTTCTGCACCGCAAGCCCGAGCATCTGCGTCAGGTAGCTCATGGTGGTCTCGCCGCCATAGCTCTGCCAGTTGGTGTTGGCGACGAAGCTGGCGGCGGTGTTGAAAGCGAGTTCGGGCCCCACGGCCACCATGCCGGCCGGGTTCAGCGGCAATGCCGCCTGGAACCGCTGCAGCAGGTAGAGCACGACAAAGCCGGCGAGGTTGAACAGCAGCAGGGCCACCGCGTAGGTGACCCAGTTCTGTTCCTCGTCCTCCCGGGTGCCGGCGACGCGGTAGAGTCCGCGCTCGATGGGACGGAGCACCGGCTGTAGCCAGGTGCCCTCGCCGTTGAAAACGCGCGTCATGTAGCCGCCGAGCGGTTTGACGAGCAGAACGATGATCCCGCAGAAAACCAGGATCTGAAACCAGCCGAGTAAGGTCATGGGAGGAGCTTTCTCAGTCCTGGCGCTAGAAGCGCTCGGGACGAACGAGGGCGAAAACCAGGTAGACGAGGAGGAACAGCGTCACCGCGCCTCCGAGGATGAAATCGAGCAGCATGGCGATGGCCTCTCAGAGCTTGTCGCAGACGGCAACGTAGGCAAAGGCGAGGGCGAAAAAGACTGCGCCGATCGCGAGGACAGCGATGTCCATGGTGTGGTTTCTCCTATCGAGAAGCGTGCACGACCGCCGCCGCCGGAGGGCGGCAGCGGCCGGGTGGTCGAAAATGCTGGGTGAGATATGCGCCCGCCCCGCATAGGGTTTCGAGAACGGACCGATCGGAAAGAAATAGGAATCCCATAGGGGTTTTGGCGACTTGGAAGCCGGTGCGAGCCGCCCCCCACCCCTGTCCCCCTCCCCGCAAGGGGAGGGAGACCAAAACACCAGCGTCGAGGCCATCGTCTCCCTCCCCCTTGCGGGGAGGGATTAAGGGTGGGGGTCAGCTCGCGCCGGGTGCAGCGTTGTCACCCGGTCTTGCGCGCCGACGCAAACACCGCGTCCAAACTCAGCACCAGCCCGGGCGGCGCTGCGCAAACCTCGCCCGGCGCGTAGTCGCTCTCCGCCATGGCGAAATGCACCGCCGCCTGCCGGTCGGTGAACACCCCACCGGTGAGCCCCAGGCTGTCGCTGACGATCCAGTTGCCGCTGATGTCGCGCCCGACCATGAAGCGGCCCTGGTGCGCGGGGGCAGTCACTGCTGCGCCGCGCATCATGCGAGCCCCGCGGCCCACATGGCGACGACGCCACCGAGCAGCACCACGAACACCACGCCGACCGTGGTCAGCATGCGCCATAGCGCCCCCGCCTCTTCGTCATGGAGCGATGGCGGCGCCACGCCGCGCGATCGCCCCATGGTGGTTTCCTGCTGCTGGCGGAGGGCGGCGAGCCGTGTTTGGCTGGTCCGCTGCGCGACGTAATGCATGCCGTAGCGAGGGGTGTACATCTCTCAAAGTCCTGGTTGCGGCCGGTCTGCCGGCCCGATCAGCGGCGGCCGGATCGACCGGCAGCACCGCGATCCCAAGGCTAGGCGAGGCGCGCGTAGGAATTCGATTGGGCGGCCGAACCGAAGAAATAGCCGTCGCACCTATGCCCCGCCACTGATCCGCCAATGCTGCAAATCACTTGCCCTCGGCGCCGCGCTGACCACAATGCAAGACTACCATACAAGAGGAAGACGACATGAACGCCATCGACCAGCAGCGGCCGCCCGAGGCACCCGACGCCGCCGGCATCTACCGCATCTGGCCCGGCGAGGGTCGCGCCCCCGGGTCGGAGCACTGGACACATCGGGAATCGACCATGCAGATCCCGTGGACCACGGCGAGCCGACGGCTGACCCGCAACGTCGTCGTCCCCACGCTCACCGCCTTCCTGCCCGAGCCCGGCAAGGCCAACGGCACAGCGATGATCGTCGCTCCCGGCGGCGCCTTCCATTTCCTGATGATCGACCACGAGGGCTACGACATGGCCCGCTGGCTCGCCGGGCTCGGCATCACTGCCTTCGTGCTGAAATACCGCCTGGCAGAGACGCCCGAAGCCGACGCCGAGCTGCTCGATTTCCGCAACGAGCTGCAGCGCCGCCTGCACCAGCCCGGCCCGATGGGCGCCGCGCCCCCGTCGAACCCCGCCATCGCCGAGGCGCGCCTCTGGGGCGAGGAGGACGGCAGGCAGGCCATCCGCTTCGTCCGTCAGCACGCCGCCGACTGGGGCCTCGACCCCACCCGCATCGGCATCGGCGGCTTCTCGGCCGGCGGCGCCGTCACCATGGGCCCGGTGTTCGAGCATGATGCCGATAGCCGCCCGGATTTCGCCGTCGGCATCTACCCCGCCTGGCGCGCCGGCCTGCCGCTACCGGCGGATGCGCCGCCGCTGTTCCTCGCCATTTCCGACGACGACAAATCCGTCGCCCCGCTCTCCGCCGTCCGCCTCTACGAGGCCTGGCACAGCGCTGGCATCCCCGCCGAACTGCACGTCTTCGGCAACGGCGCCCACGGTTTTGGGTTTGGCAAATCGGGGCTGTTGTCGGACCCCTGGGCCGAGATGCTGCAGAGCTGGTTGGGGGTACGGGGGCTGCTGCACTCCGGTTGAGGCCTGGCAGTCGGCGTCCCCCCCCTCAGGGGAGAGGGCAAGCGCAGCTTAGGAGCGCTAGCGACTTAGCGCAGCTCCCTGCCCACGCCTCACCCCAACCCAACTATCGTCCCGCTTGAGCCAACCCGCTCGATATGCTCACTGGCCACCCAATGCCCTCCCACGTCATCCACATCCCCTCGTTCCGCCATTTCCTCTCGTCACGGGCGCTGTCTTCGGTGGCGTTCCAGGGTTCGGCGGTGGCGATCGGCTGGCTGATCTACGATCGCACCCGCAACCCGTTCGACCTCGGGCTGGTCGGGCTGTTCCAGTTCCTGCCCATGCTGGTGCTGACCTTCCTGGCCGGGCACGTCGCCGACCAGTTCGACCGCCGCCAGATCGGTCTCGTCTGCCAGGTGATCGAGGCCGTCACCATGGGCTTCATCGCGCTCGGTATCTGGCAGGGCTGGCTGCCGACCTGGGGCGTCTTTGCCGCGGTGACCGTGCTCGGCGCCGCGCAGGCCTTCGAGCGGCCCAGTATGGCGGCGCTGCTGCCGGGGATCGTCCCCACCGCGCAATTGCAGAGCGCCGTCGCCACCTCGACCTCGGTGATGCAGACCGCGCTGATCATCGGCCCGGCGCTCGGCGGTATTCTCTATGGTTTCGGCGATGTGGTGCCGTTCCTCGCATCAGGCGTCTTGTTCCTCGTCGCCAGCTACAACGTCTTGAAGATCGACAAGCCCGCCACCCTCCCCGCCCGTGCCCCGATGACCTTCGAGTCGGTGTTCGCCGGGGTGGTGTTCATCAAGAGCAAACCGGTGATGCTGGGCTCGATCTCGCTCGATCTGTTCGCCGTGCTGCTCGGCGGCGCCACCGCCATGCTGCCGGTCTATGCCCGCGACATCCTCCATGCCGGCCCCTGGGCCCTCGGCTTTCTCCGCATGGCTCCGGCGATCGGCGCCGTGGTGATGTCGCTGCTGCTCGCCCGCTTCCCGCTGCAGCACCGGGTCGGCATCAAGATGCTGTGGGCCGTCGCTATCTTCGGGATCGCCACCATTGTCTTCGCCTATTCGACCAATATCGTGCTCTCGGTGGTGATGCTGGTCATCCTCGGCGCCTCCGATACGGTGAGCGTCGTGGTGCGCAGTTCGCTGGTCCAGCTCCTCACCCCCGACCACATGCGTGGCCGGGTCAACGCCGTGAACTCATTGTTCATCGGCACCTCGAACCAACTCGGCGAGTTCCGCGCCGGCGTCTTCGCCGGCTTCATGGGCCCGGTCGCCGCCGTCGCCTTCGGCGGCATCGGCACCCTCGCAGTGGTGCTGCTCTGGTCCCGCCTGTTCCCGGCCTTGCGCAAGGTCGACACCCTCAGCGGCTGAACCTCGGTTCGAAAAGCGCGGCCAGCCACACTTGTCGTACCAGCCGGTTTGCATCCGCCAAGCGGCGATATATGCTGCTCCGTACCCGTTTGTCGGCGGGGCAGAGGGGGGCCAACTCATGACAGATCTGCTGCCGGTTGGCCGCGCCCGCGGCAGCCTGGTCAAACAGGTCAGCGAGGAGTTGCGCGCCGAAATCGCCTCCGGCCGTTTCAGTGTCGGCGACAAGCTGCCGTCGCAATCGCACCTCACCGAGCGCTTCGCCGTCAGCCGTACCGTGGTGCGCGAAGCGGTGGCCAGCTTGCAGGCCGATGGCATCGTCGAGTCGCACCAGGGGGCCGGCGTTTTCGTCACCGCCCGCACCGCGCCCGCCGCCTTCGCCTTCCAGAGCATCGATCCGGCGCGGATCTCCTCGATCCTCGAAACCCTTGAGCTGCGCGCCGCAGTCGAGATCGAGGCCGCCGGGCTCGCCGCGCTCCGCCGCTCGCCGCAGCAGGAAGAAGAGATCTTCCGCACCCACAATGTGGTGGCGGCGCAGATCGCTCGCGGCGAGCGCTCCAACGAGGCGGATTTCGCCTTCCACCACGCCATCGCTGCTGCCACCAATAACCCGCGCTTCGCCGAGTTCCTCGACCTCCTGGGCCAGGCCGCCATCCCCCGCTTTGCCATCCAGACCAATGGCGCCGAGGCGGTGCGCGCCTCCTATCTCGACCGCATCCTCGACGAGCATCGCCAGATCGCCCAGGCTGTCGCCAATGCCGATGAAGCCGCGGCGCGCGAGGCGATGCGCAAGCACCTCAAGGGCAGCCAGCAGCGCTATCGCGCGCTGATCCAGGCCAATACGCCATAGCTTGTCATATGACTCTGCAGCCCTTTCACCGCACAGCGCGACACGGGACAGGACGTCGCCCCTCCAGCCCTGATGACCATGCCTGACCCCGGAGTCTCCCGATGACGACAAACATCCCTGCCGCCGGCCCCCTCGCCGGACTGGCCCCCGGAGTGGCGACCACCGATCGCATCGCCTGGATAAAACTGTCACTGATCCTGTTGCCGCTGAAGGCGCCGATCAGCGACGCCAAGGTGCTGACCGGTCGGCAGAAGCCGCTGACCGAAGTGGCGATGCTGTTCGCCGAGATCGAGAGCGAGCGCGGCCACCACGGCATCGGCTTTTCCTATTCGAAGCGCGCCGGCGGCTATGGCCTCTACGCCCATGCCCGAGAGATTGCGCCCAACCTGATCGGCGAAGATCCCAATGATATCGCCCGGCTGTGGGACAAGCTGGTCTGGGCCGGCGCCTCGGTCGGCCGCAGCGGGCTCGCAACGCAGGCCATCGCCGCCTTCGACGTGGCGCTGTGGGACATGAAGGCCAAACGCGCCGGCCTGCCACTGGCCAAGCTCCTCGGAGCGCGCCGCGACTCGTTGCGCTGCTACAATACCTCGGGCGGGTTCCTCTCCACCCCGGTCGAGCAACTGGTGGAAAACTGCGAAGCCTCGATCGCCGCCGGCATCGGTGGGCTGAAGGTCAAAGTCGGCCAGCCCGACCCGATGGCCGACCTCGCCCGGCTCGATGCGGTGCGCAAGGTCGTCGGCGACCGCGTGCCGCTGATGGTCGATGCCAACCAGCAATGGGACCGCCCGACCGCCGAGCGCGTCGGCCGCGCGCTGGAAGAGTTCAACCTGGTCTGGATCGAAGAGCCGCTCGATGCTTACGACGTCGAGGGCCATGCCCGGCTGGCGGCGCAACTGGTGACCCCGATCGCCTCAGGCGAAATGCTGACCAGCGTTGCCGAGCATCTCAATCTGATCCAGCACGACGCCGTGGATTTTATCCAGCCCGACGCGCCACGGGTCGGCGGCATCACCCAGTTCCTGAAGATCGCCACCATCGCCGAGCAGAAATATCTCAAAATGGCGCCGCACTTCGCCATGGAGATCCACCTGCATCTCGCCGCCGCCTATGCCCATGACACCTGGGTCGAGCATTTCGACTGGCTCGACCCGCTGTTCAACGAGCATCTCGAAATCAAGGACGGGCGCATGCTCGTCTCCGACCGCCCCGGCCTCGGGTTTACGCTGAGTGAGCAGGCCGTAGCGTGGACGGTGGACAGCGCCGAAGTCGGCAAGCGGCGGTGATTTTCCCGTAGGGACATCTCGTCAATGGGGCACAGTTTGCCCCACCAACTCGATGTCATCCCAGCGAAAGCTGGGACCCATTTCACCCCCCGCGCCAGCTGATGGTTGGATCCCAGCTTTCGCTGGGATTACAGCCGGTGGGGAGGCGGGCCCGTGGACCATCTCGTCCGCCGGATAAGGCCAGCTCACCTCCCGCAACCGGCCACCCCACCCATCCCTGAAGCGATCTAAACCTCGAACGGCTGCGCCCACGCCCGCTTGCCATTGATGTCGGTGACGACCACCCGGCACCAGCCGCCGGCGAAGCGGCTGAGATCGAGCTCGGCCGTGGTGATGGCCTCGCCATGCACCACCGCCGATTTGGCGCCGGGGCCGGCCAGGACGATGCTGCGGACTGGCGAGGCAGCAACGCTCAGCCGGTCGCCATCGCGGTCGATCGCGACAATCTCCGGGCCGGTACTGGCGTAGTAATTCCCGGCCTTCAGCGCTGCGAGCAGCGCGTCGGGCTCGAGCGTTTCGGATTTCACCTGCACCCAGCCACCAAAGCTGTCGTTGGAATGGAAGTGCGCGTCGTCGGAAGCAAAGCCGGTGAGCTTACGGCCGCGGGTCATCAGGTCGTCGAACAGCGCCACGCCATCCGGCCGGGCCGACAGCATCTCGCAGGTGTGGTTGTAGATCTCGACTGCATGCGCCGCATCGAGCGATAACCCATCGGTGAAATCGAGCCCATACCATTGCGGGTGGGCAATGCCGACAAAGGCGCCGGCCGCCGCGGCGCGGCGCGCCAGGGCCGGCCCGTCCTCGCCTTCCGGTGTCGCGGCGAAGTCCTGCGGCAGACCGACGGCGAGGATATGCCAGAGATCGCCCAGATGCGTCGCCGGCGCGTGCAGTTCCGCGCCGATCAGCGTGGTGAAACCCTCGGTGCGATAGTCGCGGGTGTCGGTCAGCGGGAAGCTGTACTGCTTGAGGAAATGATCGGAGAGGCAGAGGAAATCATAGCCCGCCTCGCGATAGCGGCGGCAGACCTCGGCCGGCTCGAGCGCACCGTCCGAGCGGTTCGAGTGGGTATGGAGGTTCCCCTTCCAGAAGCGGCCGGGGGCGGAAAAGGCCGAAAGCATAGTGGTCTCCGAGAGCATCAAGCGGCGAGAACGAAATGGTTGGCCCCGACCTCGTCATAGCGCGGTGGCACGGGGTCATGGCCGACCGAATAGATCGGCGAAGGCAGCAGGCCGGCCGCCGGCACCGCACGGCGTGGCGCGGTCGGATCGGGGTTGGGCACGGCGGCGAGCAAGGTGCGCGTATAGGGATGGCGCGGATCGCCGAACACCGCATTGCGCGGCCCCATCTCGACGATCCGGCCCATATGCATCACGGCGACGCGATGGCTGACCCGCTCCACCACCGCCATGTCATGCGAGATGAACAGGTAGCTCAGCCCCAGTTCCTGCTGCAGCTCGATCATCAGGTTGACCACCTGCGCCTGGATCGAGACATCGAGCGCCGAGACCGGCTCATCGGCGACGATCAGCTTGGGCGACAGGGTGAGCGCCCGGGCAATGCAGAGCCGCTGGCGTTGGCCACCGGAGAACTCGTGCGGATAGCGTTCGAGCTGTTCGTCTGAAAGCCCGACGCGCCGGATCAGCCCGACCACCCGGTCGCGCAGCGCCGAGCCCGCTTCGACGCCATGGATCACCAGCGGCTCGGCCACCTGCTCAAAGGCAGTGAGCCGCGGATCGAGCGCCGCATAGGGGTCCTGGAAGATGATCTGCATGTCGCGGCGTTTCTTGCGCAACGCGTCGCCGGAAAGGCGGGTGAGTTCGTCGCCCTCGAGCGTGACGCTGCCCGATTTCGGCTCGACCAGCCGCAGCACCGAGCGGCCGGTGGTCGACTTGCCGCAACCGGATTCGCCGACCAGCGCCAGCGTCTCGCCGCTGCCGATACTGAACGACACGTCGTCCACCGCGTGCACATTGGCGACATGGCGCTGCAACACGCCCTTCTTGACCGGGAAGCGGGTGATGAGGTGCTTCACCTCGAGCAAGGGCAGATGCGTCGGGGGCACGTCGTGCGTCAGCGCCTCGCCGAACTTTGCCGGCCGGCTGGCCCCCTGCATCGAGCCGAGCCGCGGCACCGCGGCGAGCAACTGCTTGGTATAGGCTTCGCGCGGGTGCGCGAAGAGTTCGCGCGTTGCCGCCTCCTCGACCTTCCTGCCGTGTCGCATCACCACCACGCGGTCGGCCATTTCAGCGACGACGCCCATGTCGTGGGTGATGAACAGCACCGCCATATCGCCCTCGGCGGCAAGGCTGCGCACTAGTTCGAGGATCTGCGCCTGGATGGTCACGTCGAGCGCCGTGGTCGGTTCGTCGGCGATCAGCAGGCGCGGCGAACAGGCGAGCGCAATGGCGATCACCACGCGCTGCCGCATGCCGCCCGACAGCTCATGCGGATATTGGGTGAAGCGCCGTTCCGGCTCAGGGATGCGCACGCGCTTCAGGAGTTCCACCGCCTGGCGCGCCGCCTCGGCGGCATCGGCCTTCTGGTGCAGCCGGATCACTTCGGCGATCTGCTCGCCCACGGTGAACACCGGGTTCAGCGAGGTCATCGGCTCCTGAAACACCATGGCGATCTCGTTGCCGCGAATGGCGCGCAGCACGCCCTCCTCCGCGACAGCCAGGTCGACCACTCTCGCGTCCTTGCGACGGAAGCGGATGGCGCCTTCGGCGATCCGGCCACCGGAGAACTTGCCGAGCCCGAGGATCGACATCGCCGTCACCGACTTGCCCGACCCGGACTCGCCCACCACCGCGACGCACTCGCCCGAACGGATCTCGAAGCTCAGCCCGTCGACGGCGACGACCGGATAGTTATCGGTTTCGAACACAACCTTCAGGCTGTCGACATCGAGGATGGCGGTGTTGCTCATCGTGGGCTCCGTACAAAGAGATAGGGCCGGCGGGGATCGCTCCCCGCCGGCGGGATTATCAGTCGTTGAGGGCGACGGCGCCGGCGCGGAAGTCGAGCACGTACGGGATGTGACCCGGCAGCGGCTTCCACTCGAGGCTCTTGGTCATGCCGTAGGATTCATACGGCTGGTACAGCACCAGGACCGGCGCCTCGTCCTTCACATAGGCCATGATCTCGGCATAGGCGGCCTTGCGGGTCGCGATATCGGTCGAGTAGCGGAAGCGCTCCCACATCTCGCTATAGGCTTCATTCGGCTTCCACGAACCGCCGGTGATGCGGGCGCCCGTCGGGCTCCACATCGTGCCGAACGAACCCGCCGGGTCGGCGAAGTACATCGGGTTCGACCAGTTGCGCGATTCCATGTCCTTGTCGTCGCCGGTCCATTTCGGATCGACCTTCAGGTCCATGGTGACGCCGACCGCCGCCCACATCTCCTTGATCGCCTGCGCGGCGAGCAGCCCGTTGGTGTAGTAGACCGGGTCGGTATCGTAGCGGACCGTCTGGCCCTCGAAGCCGGCTTCCTTCAGCAGTTCCTTGGCCTTTTCCGGGTTGTACTCGAAGGTCGTGAGCTCCGGCATGTAGAGCTCGCCATATTGCGGGTAGGTGTGGGTCGATGGCACCACGGCCTTACCCAGCCACAGCGCTTCATTGAGCAGGTTCCGGTCGATCGCCATGCTGAGCGCCTGGCGGACCCGCTTGTCGGCCATCTTCGGGTTCTCGGTGTTGAAGAACACCACGTGGAACAGCGGCGTCACCGCCCCCTCGACCTTGAGGTTCGGATTGGCTTCGATGGTCGCCAGCTGATCGGGCGGCACATTGGTGATGAGGTCGACTTCGCCATTGGCGAGCGCCGTGATGCGGGTCGCCATCTCAGGGATGCGGCGGAGCTCGGCGCTGTCGAGCGGCGCCTTGTCGCCCCAGTAATCGGCGAACTTCACGTAGGTCAGGCCCTCACCGGGCTGGAAATTCTGGATCGAATAGGGACCGGTGCCGACGGGCGCGAGGCCGAAGGCGTCGAAATCCGAGGGCTCGACCACCGCAGGGTCACCCGAGAGGCCGGCGATATAGGCCTTGGGGACGATCGAGCCTTCCGAGGTGTTGAGCAGCGTTTCGAACAGCGGCTCGGGCTTGAAGGTGGTGAAGCGCACCGTGGTCGCGTCGACCGCCTCGACCTTCTCGAAATTGTTGAAGAACTGCTTCTTCACCGAGCCGAACTCGGGCGTCGCTTCGTTGATGATGCGCTCGAACGAGAACACCACGTCCTCGGCGGTCACGGTGGCGCCGTTGTGGAACTTCACGCCGTCGCGCAGCTTCACCTCGAAGATGGTCGGCTCGATCTGCTTCCACTCGGTGGCAATGCCCGGCTTGAAGCTGACTTCAGCGGCGGCATAGTCCTTCTCGATCAGCGGATCGAAGGCGTTGTAGTAGATCTGCGAGCCGGTGTTGGAGTGGTCCTTGCCGGGGTCGAGCGTCGCCGGCAGGTTCTGCACCGCGACCTTGAGGTCGAGCGCGTGGCTAGGGGCCACCAGCATGGTGGTCGTGGCGAGGGCGATGAGCAGGGTCTTGTGCATGACAGCATCCTGTTTTTGACATGCGCCCTCCCGGCCGGCCGATCGGGGATCGGACAGAGGACTGACGCGCGGGTGGTGACAGGCGGGCGCGGGGATTGGGAGACCGCGACAGCCGGGTTGCCGGGTTGGCCCGGTTACTTGAGCTTGACGTCGAGCGCGTCGCGCAGCCAGTCGCCGATCAGGAGGACCAGCAGCGAGACGAACATGATGGCAAGCGATGGCACTACGGCGATCCATGGGTTGGACGCGAGGTAATCGCGGCCGAGACCGACCATGGAGCCGAGCGTAGCGGTGGGCGGCTGCACCCCGAGCCCGAGGAATGACATCGAGCTTTCGAGGAGGATCAGCGCCGAGAAAGTCATCGTCCACATCACGATGATGGGCGAGACGATATTGGGCAGGATGTGCTTCAGAAGGATGCGCGAGTGCGTGGCGCCGGCGGCGATGGTCGCCTCGACGAATGGCATGCGCGACACCGTCAGCACCTGGGCGCGCACCACCCGGGCATAGGCTTCCCAGCCGGCAATGCCGATCACCGTGATCAGCACCGGCAGCGAGTTGCCGAAAATGGCGATGACGAGGAGCGCGATCAGCGTGAACGGCACCGCGATCTGGATATCGACCAGCGCCATGATCAGCGTCCCGAACGGCCCGCGGACATAGCCGGCGATGACGCCGAGCGCCGTGCCGAGCAACATCGAGATCAGGCTGCCGACCAGGGCGATGAGCATGGTCAGCTGCAGCCCGTAGAGGGTGCGCGAGAGCATGTCGCGGCCGAGCTGGTCGGTGCCGAGCGGATGCGCCGCCATGGCGCGATCGAAGCCGACCGGCGGACGCAGCCGCGCCAAGAGCGTCTGGGCGTTCGGATCGTACGGCGCCAGCAGCGGCGCGAACAACGCCACGAGGAGGATCAGGACGAACAGCCCGATATAGAGGCGGATCAGCCAGTTGGCCTTGCGCCACAGCATGGCGAGCATGCCCTGGCCGCGCCGGCCGTTGCGGATGTTTGGGGCCGGGGCGAGGCCCGGCAGGGGAGCGGCAAGGTCGGTCATGCGGTCACCTTCACGCGAGGATCGATGGCGGCGTAGAGCAGGTCGACGACCAGGGAGACGACCACCACCAGGGCGGCGATGAGGATCACCCCGAACTGCAGCACCGGGTAATCGCGCTGCATGGTGGCGAACACCACGAGGTCGCCAATGCCCTTGGTGGCGAACACCGCTTCGACCAGCACGCAGCGCGCCACCATGCCGGCCACCTGCAGCCCGATGATGGTGACCACCGGGATCGCGGCATTGCGCAGCGCATGCTTGACGATCACCAGCCATTCCGGCAGCCCCTTGGCGCGGGCGGTGCGGAGGTAATCCTGGCTCAGCACGTCGAGCAGCGCGTTACGGGTGAAGCGGACGATCTCGGCCAGCATCGGCGCCGCGAGGACGATCGACGGCATCAGGAAATGCAGCGGCGTCGCGTCGCCCGAGCTCGGCAACCAGTGCAGGTTGAACGAGAAGATCAGGATCATCACGATGGCGAGGACGAAGTTCGGCGTCGCGTAGCCGACAAACGCTACCGCCATGATCGCCGAGCCCAGCGGATTGCGGCGATTGAGCGCCGCGGCGATCCCCAGCGGCACGCCGAGGACGACCGACAACACCAGCGCATAACTGAACAGCATCACCGTGTTGGGCAGCCGCTCCGCATAGATCGCGACCACCGAGCGGCGCTCGAACAGGCTGATCCCGACATCGCCACTGAAGAGCCCCGTGACATAGCGCCAGAACTGCAGCCACAGCGGCTGGTCGAGGCCGAAATGCCTCACCATCGCCGCCTTGGTCTCGGTGTCGATCCCCGGCGGCAGCATGTAATCCATGGCGTTGCCGGAGAGGCGGGTGGCAAAGAACACCGCCACCACCACGACGATCAGCGTCGCCAGCGAGCCGAGCGTGCGCCGGGTGAGGAAATCAAGCACGTTCCGCCTCCCGCTCGGCCGGCACGTCGCGCGCCGTGAACGGCGCCAGCGCCGGCATCCACGGCCGCTCGCCGGAGCGGCGGAACGGCATCGAAACGGCGAACGGATCGCGGCCATGCACCTCGAGCGAGAACCTGCCGTCGGCGATCTCGAGCATGGCGAACGCAGCGGCGCCGTGCGGGAAGGTGGTGAAGCGCTCGCTCACCGACTGCACCGTGATATGCGGCAGGCCACGCATAGTGGTGACGGTGTTCCAATGCACATGGCCCGAGAGCCAGAGCGCCGCATTGCCGGTGGCCTCCACCGCCTCGCGTACCACCACGTTGTCCGGGTAGGTGGCGAACTGCGGGTTGCGCTCGAAATAGTAGTTGCCGACCTGCAGGTGGCCCGAGAGCGGCACGTGCGTGGCAATGATCGCGGGTTTCGTGTCCGCGTTCAGCGTCTCGACCAGCCAGTCGAGGTTCGCCGCGGCGTGCGGGAACCCCGTCGGCCACTCGATCTTGACGCCCGGCTGCCAGAGGATTAGCCGCGCTTCGCCTAGGTCGACCACCGAGCTTTGCATCGACTGGCCGAGGATCTCCTCGTTGTCCGCGACGCTCATATTGGCGACGTCGTGGTTGCCGAGCACGTGATAGCGCGGCCCGTTGAAGGTCGCGAAGGTGGCAGCGACTTCCGACGCGACCTGCCGGTCGCCCTCGCGGGTGGTGTCGGAGATGCGGTCGCCGAGGTCGAGCAACAGGTCGGCGCCCTGCTCGCCGGCATGCCAGATGCAGTCGCGCATCACCTGCAATGCATCCCAGCCCGGCTCCTTGGTGTGCGACTGCGGGCCGTGATGGATGTCGGTAATAACAGCGATCTTCATGGCTCGGCCCTCTCGTTGCTGCCCAATCGATAGCGCCGCTGTGTGACAGTCTTATGAAACTTCCTCAGTGTTTCAAGAGCTTGACACTGAGACAAGCTCAGTCCAGATTCGTCTGGTAAATCACGGAGTTTCGCCTTGCTGCCCAATGTGCGTTCCGCACGCGGCTACCTCATCGATCTCGACGGCACATTGATGAGCGGCCGGCACCTGTTGCCGGGAGCCCGCGAGCTGCTGAGCCGGCTCGAGGGCCGCTTCGCCATTGTCTCCAACGATTCCGAGCACACCCCGCTGCAGCTGATGAGCCGCTTCGCCGACCTCGGCATCGCCATCCCGGCCGATCGGATCATCCTCGCCGGCACCTGCGCCCTCGAAACCATCGCCCGGCGCCAGCCGCGCGCCCGGGTGATGGTGCTCGGCTCGACCCCGCTCCGCGCCTATGCGCGGCGGCTGGGCCTCGACGTCGACCAGCCCGAAACCGACGTCGTGCTGGTGGCGCGCGACCGGCGCTTCAACTACGCCAAGCTCGCCGCCGCCGCCGAGGCGATGGCGCGCGGCGCCGAACTGGTCGTCGCCTGCCCCGATACCACCCATCCCGGCCCCGGCGGCCAGCCGGTGCCCGAGGCCGGCGCGCTCGCCGCGGCCGTCCTTGCCTGCGCCGGGCCGGTGCCGCATACGGTGATCGGCAAGCCCGAACCGGCACTGTTCCGGCTCGGCTGCGAGCGGCTCGGTATCGAGCCGGAAGAGGGTGTGATGATCGGCGACAATCCCCTGACCGACGGCGCCGGCGCCCGGGCGCTGGGCATGACGTTCTGGCAGGCCGTGCCGGGTGGGTTGAACGAAGCCCTGCGTGAGCTCATGCCCGCATGAGCACCGAGCGCACGGAGCCGGGCCAGCTCTCCGGCATCCTCGACCGCATCGCGGCGCTGCGGCCGAACCTGCCGCCCACCGCCGGTCGCATCGCCGATTTCATCACCGCCAATGCCTCCGATGTCGTCCACATGTCGGTGACCGAGGTGGCGGAGCGCTCCGGCTCCAGCGAAGGCAGCGTCATCAGCCTCTGCCAGCAGCTCGGCGCCCGTGGCTTCCAGCAGGTCAAGATCGCCATCGCCCGCGATCTGGTGCAGCCGGTGCAGTTCATCCACGAGGATCTCGAGCCGGATGACGATCTCGCCACCGTGGTCGAAAAGATCTTCCGCTCCGACCTCCAGGCGCTGCACGACACCCAGAAGGCGCTCGACCTCGGTCAGTTGGCCCGCGCCGTCGCCGCCATCCGCAAGGCGAGCCGCGTCGAAGTGTTCGGCATCGGCAGCGCCGCCACCATCGCCGAGGACGCCAACTACCGGCTCTTGCGCATCGGCATCAACTCGCGCGCCACCGTCGACAGCCACGTGCAGGCGATCACCGCGGCGCTCTGCACCCCTGATGTCACGGTGCTCACCATCTCGCATTCGGGCTCGACCATCGAGACGCTGACCGCCACCCGCCTCGCCAAGGAGGCCGGCGCCACCACCATCGCCGTCACCAATTTCGGCAAGTCGCCGATCCTCAGCCACGCCGATATAGTGCTCAACACGCTGGCCCGCGAAACCCAGTTCCGCACCGAAGCGATGACCAGCCGCATCGCCCAGCTCGCCATCATCGACGCCCTGATCGCCGCCCTGGCGCTGGCCGATTACGACCGCGCCGTGGCGACGATCGAACGGACTTTTGACGTGCTGTCGACCAAGCGGGTTTAAGCCAGATCCAGCCAAATCCACCGGCGGGACACCTCCCCTTGATGGGGGAGGCTGGGAGGGGGTGGGGCCAAAGGCACGATGGCTGGTGTGCGCTCACCTTGGAACGCTTCTCAAGCTCGGTGTTGGTGGCCACCCCCCTCCCAACCTCCCCCGCAAGGGGGGAGGTGCCGTTCGGCGTTTGTGGCCGGAACTAGCCCCTACCCCTCCGAACTCCGCCGCCCCAGTACAAACGCCTGGACGGCCACACACGCAGCGCCGCGGCACCACTCGATGTTTTCGCCCGAGCGGATGGTCAGCGGGATCGGCCTGGTGCGCGGGTCGCGATCGCCGGCGATCCCCAGGCTGATCGCCTCGCGCGCCACCTCGGCGAGGCGTACCCCTTCGCCGCCGAGGATCACCGTTTGCGGCATCGTCAGGTTGGCGACGGCGGCGAGCAGCCGCCCAAGCCCTCGCCCGGCATCGTCGATCACCCGGCGCGCCGCCGGCTCGCCGGCAGCGGCGAGGTCGAGCGCTTCGGGATAGCTGACGCTCCGACCCAGCGCCTGCGACACCGCATGGACAATCGCCGTATCGGTGAGCACCGCCTTGGCGCAGCCACGATGCCCTTCAGAGCAGACCGGCCCGAAAGGATCGAGCGGCCAGTGGCCGACCAGCCCAATGCCGAACTCGTCGTTGCGGACAATCTCGTCGTGGATGACGAGGCCATAGCCGACGCCGGCGCCCAGCGTCACCACGGCGAAGCGGTCGAGCCCGCGGCCGGCGCCGAACCAATGCTCGTATTCGGTGAAGGCGACGAGGTCGTTCTCGACCAGGGTCGGGATGCCGGTGCGCGCCTCGATCATCGCCCCGAGCTGCACGTCATCCCAGCCGAGAAACGGGGCGCTCAGCACAAGCCCGTGCTCGCCCAGAAAGCCGCCGATGCCGATGCCGAGCGCCATCACTTCGGGCGCCCCCCTGGCGAGCGAGCGGGTGAGGTCGGCGATCACGTCGGCCACCGCATCGGGTGCCCGATCCGGCAAGCTTCGCGCCTCAGTGGAGAGCACGTTGGCGCGAAGGTCGGTGGTCACCCCCACCACCTCGTCGGCCATCAACTTCATGCCGATGAAGCGGCGTGACGACGGCACCACGTCGAGCAGCTGCGATGGCCGGCCGACCCTGCCATCGACCTGCTCGCCCGCCTCGACCAGCAGCCCGGATTCGAGCAGCGGCGTCGACAGCCGGGTGAGCGAGCCAGGCGACAGGTCGAGCCGTCGCGCCACCTCACTGCGTGACAGCGGGCCGTGGATCAGCACCTCGAGCGCCACGGCACGCATCGCGCCATTGCCGGGCATCCATCTGGGTGTCGTGATCCGCATAAAGCTCTCCTGGACAGCCCGATTAACTCATCCAATTTATTTTGCCAAGGAACATATACGGCATCACGAGGCGTCTATCATCGCCGTTGACAGCATAATTATTTCCGCCATAAAACAATTTGAACGGGCCGGCCAAGGTCCGTCGCTGAGGAGGACATCATCATGAGCTTTACCCCGACTCGCCCGGGCGCGTTGGCGTTGCTGTCGCTGGTCGCCGGCGCGGCCCTGTTCGCGGCGCTGCCGGCCCTTGCCGAGGACGTCACCGTCACCTTCTGGGGCGCCTATGGCAATGGCGGCAACTCGACCCAGCAGGACGCGCTGAATGCCACGCTGATCCCGGCTTTCGAGGCGGCGCATCCCGGCATCAAGATCAAGTATGTCGACGTGCCCTATGACTCGCTGCTGCAGAAACTGACCACCAGCGCAGCAGGCGGCGAGCTGCCCGATCTGGTGCGCGCCGACCTCGGCTGGGTGCCGCAATTCGCCGATCTCGGCGTGCTGGTGGCGCTCTCCGATGCGATGCCGGATTTCAAGACCCTCGCCGACGCGACCTACCCGGGGACGCTCGCCACCAACCTCTACAAGGGCAAGTATTACGGCCTGCCGCTCGACACCAATACCCGCGTGCTGGTGGTCAACCAGGCGGCGCTCGACAAGGCCGGCGTCAGCGCGCCGCCCGCTACCTTCGACGAGCTGAAGGCGCTGGCCGACAAGCTCAAGGGGACCGATATCCAGGTGTTCGCCGATGGCGGGCTGGGTGGCTGGAACCTCTTTCCCTGGATCTGGTCGGGTGGCGGCAACATCACCGATCCCGAGCTGACCAAGGCCTCGGGCTATCTCGACAGCCCCGAGAGCGTCGCCGCCGTGCAGATGCTGGTCGACCTCTACACTGCCGGACAGATCCCCAACCTGATCATCGGCAACCAGGGCGCCGTCGGCACCTCGGACGGGCTGCCGTCTGAAAACTACGCCACCATCCTCGATGGTCCGTGGATGGCCGGCATCTGGACTGAGCAGTATCCGGATTTCGCCCCGGTCTATGCGCCGGTGCCGGCAGGCCCGGGCGGTTCGATCAGCGTCGTCGGTGGCGAGGATATCGTCCTCACCACAGCGAGCAAAAACCAGGAGGCGGCGCTGGAGTTCATCCGCTTCACCCAGTCCGAACAGTTCCAGATCGAGATGGCCAGGACCGGCCAGATGACGGTGATCCCCGCCTTTGCCGACCAGCAGGCCGAGATTCTGCCGTTCCTCGCGCCCTTCGCCGAGCAGCTGAAGACCGCCAAGTCCCGCCTCGCCATCCCCGGCTCGTCCAAGGTGGACGGCATCCTCAACGCCGAACTGGTGCCGGCCTTCGAGGGCAAGATCAGCGTCGAGGAGGCCCTCACCAAGGCCGCCGCACAGATCGATCCACTGCTCACTGGCGCGCTCTGATGACGGACGTGGTCCGCGACGCCTCCGGGCCCAAACTCGCGCGGCGCTCCCAAGGCGCGTCGCGCAGAACGGGAGGGGCGATGAAACTCTGGCGGACCTATCTGCCTCCGGCGCTGTTCATCGCGCCGGGGTTCCTCTTGTTCCTCGTCTGCATCGTCTACCCGATGCTGCAGGCGGTTCAGATGAGCTTCTTTGACTGGAAGCTCGTCGCCGGCGCCACCAGCAGCTTCCTCGGGCTCGACAACTATGTCCGCGCCTTCAACGACCCGCGCTTCTGGCTGGCGCTCAGCAATAGCGGCATCTACATGGCCTTCACCGTGCCGCCGCAGATCGCGCTCGGGCTCGGCGTGGCGCTGCTGCTGAAGGACAAGAGTCCGGCCCAGCCACTGTTCCGGGTGCTCTATTACCTGCCGGTGGTGACCAGTTGGGTGGTGGTGTCGCTGCTGTTCAAATACCTGTTCGCCGACCGCGGCCTGATCAACTTCGCCCTCGATGACCTGCTCGGCGCTACCGACAAGATCTCCTGGCTCGCCGACCGCTGGACCGCGCTGATCGCCATCTGCGCGCTCGGCGTCTGGAAAGGCATCGGCTGGTCGATGATGATCTTTCTCGCCGCGCTGCAGGGCGTGCCGAAGGAACTCGAGGAGGCGGCCGTCATCGACGGCGCCAACCGCTGGCAGCGCTTTCGTGCCGTCACCCTGCCGGCAATCTGGCCGGCAACCATCTTCGTCACCATCATGCTGGTGATCGGCGGCTTCAACGTCTTCGCCTCGGTGCTGGTGATGACCAATGGTGGCCCCGGCGGCGCCACCGAAGTGCTGCTCACCTACATGTACCGGCAGGCCTTCGAGTTCCTCGATTTCGGCTATGGCTCAGCCCTGGCGGTGCTGCTGACCCTGATCGTCTTCGCCCTCTCGGCGCTCCAGTTGCGGCTGTTCCGCAACCCGGAGGCGACGCCATGAGCGCGCCGGGCAGCGCGATGACGCCCTTGAGAAGCCTGCGGCTGGTGACGCTTGCCTTCGGCGCGCTGCTGATGGTGACGCCGTTCCTTTACATGCTGTCGACCAGCTTCAAGGGCCAGCAATATGTGCTGAAGCTGCCGCCTCAGTTCATCCCCGATCCGGCGACGCTTTCCAACTACGAGCGCATCCTGCTGCGCGGCGATTTCGGCCACTACTTCGCCAATTCGCTGCTCGTCGCGGTGATCTCGACCAGCCTCGCCGTGCTGCTCAGCGCCATGATGGCCTATGGCTTCGCCCGCTACCGCTTTCCCGGTCGCGAACTGATGTTCCGCCTGCTGCTCATCGGGCTGATGATCCCGGCGATGATGCTGATCGTGCCGCAGTTCGTCCTGGCGAAATTCTTCGGCGTGCTCGACAGCCTGCCCGGGCTGATCATCTTCTATGTGGCGGGCAACCTGGCGCTCAACACCTTCCTGCTCCGCGGTTTCTTCGAGGCGCTGCCGGGCGAACTCGACCAGGCGATGCAGATCGACGGCGCCGGCCACTGGCGGCGGTTCTGGAACCTGGCGCTGCCGCTGGCCCGCCCGGCTTTGGCCACCGCCACCATCTTCACCTTCCTCGCCAACTGGGACGAATTCGCCTGGGCGCTGACCATCATCACCACGCCGGAACACCAGACTTTGCCCATCGCCATCGCCCTGCTGCTGGGGCCCAAGGGCACGCAATGGGGGCTGGTGTTCGCCGCTTCGATCCTCGCCATCCTGCCGGTCATCGCGGTGTTCCTCACTTTCCAGCGCCACTTCGTCCAGGGCCTCACCGCCGGCTCCGTCAAGGGATAACCCGTTATGTCGATCACTCCAGCGCGCGAGCTGCTGCCGCGCCGCGCTTCGTTCCGCCCTCAAGAGCCGATCGCCATCGAGGTGCGCAGCGAGGTCGCACCAGGAATAGCGCGGGTGTTCCATCTGGGCGACATCGTCGCCGAGATCGACTGGCACGGCGGCGACCTGCTGCTGCCGATGCTGGCCGAAGGCGGCTATGGCGTCGAACTCGGCGATCTCACCACCGCAATCGAGATCGCGGCCGACCCGCGCCAACGCCTGCGCTACGGCTTCGTCGCCAGCTACGCGCCGGACAAGGACATCGCCGACGTCACCGACACGGTGCGGCGGCTGCATCTGAGCGGCGTGCAGTTCTACGATTGGGCCTACCGTCATGCCGACCTGCTGGGCGGCGGCGAGAGCTATCGCGATGCGCTCGACCAGCCGATTGCGCTGACCACGGTCCGCGCGCTGGTCGGCGCAGTGCAGCAGGCCGGCTCCCGTGCCCTCGGCTACGCCGCCGTCTACGCTGTCGGCCCCAAGGAGTGGGACCGCTGGCAGCACCAGGCCCTGGTGACCGCGACGGGTACGCCCTATGGCCTCGGCGATTTCCTCTTCATCCTCGACCCCGCGGCGCCGGATTGGCTGGCGCATTTCACCGCCGGCCTCTCGGCCTCCACCGCCGCGCTCGGCTTCGATGGCTACCACCTCGACCAGTACGGCTATCCCAAGCGAGCGCGCCGTGCCGACGGTGTGGCGGTGGACGTCGGGGCTTCGTTTGTCACGCTCATCGAAGCGGTGCGCGCCGCCCTCCCCGAGGCGCACCTGGTGTTCAACAACGTCAACGACTTCCCCACCCGCCGCACGGCGGCGATCCGGCAGGACGCCGTCTATATCGAACCCTGGGCGCCGCAGCTGACGTTGCAGCACCTCGCCGACACCGTCACCCGGGCCCGCGCCTTCGGGGACGGCAAGCCGGTGGTGATGGCCGCCTATCAGCACATCTACGACAGCGCCCCGGTTGACGCCGCCGACCGCGCCACGGCGCTGACCATGGCCACCCTCCATTCGCACTGCGCCACGCAACTGCTGGCCGGCGAAGCCGACCGGCTGCTCTGCGACCCCTATTATGTGCGCAACCACAAGATGGGCCCGACCACCGCCGCGCTGTTGAAGCGCTGGTACGATTTCCTCGTCGCCCATGACGAGCTGCTGATGCCATCGGAGTTGACCGACGTCACCAACTCGCATGCCGGCGCCTACAACAACGACATCGACGTGAGCTATCCGAGCGCCGAACTCAGCGAGACGGCGGTCGCCGGCAAGGTCTGGCGCCGCATCGTCGCCGATAACAACCGGCTGATCGTCCACCTGATTAATCTCGTCAGCCAGACCGACACGCTGTGGGACGCCGCCCGCGCCAAGCCTGCCGATCCCGGCCGGGCCACGCTGCGCTTCAGGCTGTCGGGCACGCGGCCGCCACGCGTGCGCGTCGCCGACCCGGATGGCCTGGGGCGCCTTGTCGAGGTGCCGGTGCAGGTCGAAGGAGACTTTGCTGCGGCCGAGCTGCCCCGGCTCACGGTGTGGCAGTTGCTGGTGATCGAGACCTAGATCACCCCGCGCCGGATCGCCTCGGCCACCGCCTGCACGCGGTTGGAGGCGTTGAGCTTGGTGGTGATCTCCTGCACTTTGCGCTTCACCGTGATCTCGGTGAGCGCCAGTTCGCTGGCGATGTCCTGCGAGCGGCCGCCATCAGCGAGCAGCCGCAACATGCGCACTTCCTGCGGCGTCAGCCCGCTGTCGCGCTGGATCTGCTGCGCCGCCACCCGGCGGTACTCTTCCATCATGGTGGGGATCAGCTCGGGCGACAGCATGCGCTCGCCGGCATGGATCGAGCGGATCGCCTGCGCCAGCGTCTCGTAGGAGTTGGTCTTTAACAGGTACGCGTCCGCCCCCGCTTCCAGCGCCCCTACCAAATACTGCCGGTCGTCATAGGTCGAGAGGATGATACAGCGCGGCGCATCGGGCCGCGCCTTGATCAGCCGCACCAGCTGGATGCCATCCATGGTGCCGAGCCGGATATCGATGGTGACCACATCGGGCTTGCGCTTGCCGAGTTCGGTGAGCGCATCGCTGGCATTGCCCGCCTCGGCGACGACATGCATGTCGTCCTCGCCTTCGAGGAGGCTCTTGACGCCGCGGCGGAAGATCTCGTGATCGTCGACGATCATCACCTTAATGCGCGGTTGCACCACTTGGCACTCCAATGACGATGTTGGTTCCGAGGCCGGGACTGCTGTCGATCGTGACTTCGCCGCCGACCGCGCTGGCCCGCTCGCGGATCCCCACCAGCCCCAGCCCATTCTCCGCCGCGTCGATGGTGAAGCCGCAACCATCGTCGCGGATCGACACTTCGAGCCAGGTCGCGCTGAAGCTGAGCACCAGCCCGAACGAGCGCGCCCCGGCATGCCGGACGGCGTTCTGGCAGGCTTCCTGGACGATCCGGTAGACCGCCAGGTCAGCTTCTGGCCCGAGCGTGAACGGGGTGCCGTCGATGCGGATATCGGTGGCGATCGGCACGCTGGCCGGCAGCGAGGCGAGATAGTTCTCGAGCGCCGGGATCAGCCCGAGCTCGTCGAGCACGGTGGGGCGCAGCGCGTAAATGATCTGCTTCATCTCGCGCAAAGTGGAATCGAGCAGCCGCTGGCACTGCGTCAGGCGCTGGTCGAGATCGGGGCTGTCGCCGACCCGGCGGCGCAACGCCTGCAGTTCGTAGGTCGAGGCGAGGATCGACTGCGCCACGCTGTCATGCAGGTCATAGGCGATGCGCCGGCGCTCCTCTTCCTGCACCCCGACCAGCCGGCGCAGCAGCGCCTGCAGTTCGCGCGCCTTGCGCTCGATCTCGTCACGCGCGTCGCGCAGCTGCGCGGTGCGGTCGGCGACCTTCTGCTCGAGCACTTCGCTCAGCTCTTTCACCCGGGCGAACAGCCTGGCATTGCCGATCGCTACCACCGCCTGGTCGGCAAAGGTACGGACGATCCGGCCATGCTCGGTGTTGTAGAAATCGGGCTCCGGCCAATCAATGCAGAGCCACCCAAGGCATTCGTCGCCCAAGACCAGCGGGGCGCTGCACCACGAACGCACCTGTTCGGTGCCGGGCTGCCACACCCAATCGGCCTCGCGCGTCACGTCGCCGATGATCAGCGTGCGATGGTCGCGCATTACCGGTTCGCTGAGCGGCGCGTCCTCCTGCCGGAACGCTACGCGGCGCACCAGTTCGTCATCCGGATAGCCTCTGGCGGCGACCACCCGCATCATCCCGTCGTCGCCGCGCAGCGTCACCCGGCAGCCGCGATGCGGCACCACCCGGCGCAACTCCTGCAGCACCGCTTCCAGCACATGGGAGGAATCGAGGCTCGAGGAAATGATCCGCGACACATCGGCCAGCGTATCGGCCAGTTCACGTTCCTGCCGCTCTGCGGCAAACAGCCGGTTCTGCTCGATCGCCGGGGCGATCTGGTCGGCGATGGTCTGCAACAGGATCACGTCGTCGCGCCGGAACGCATCGCGGCGGTCGCTCTGGATATCAAGTACGCCGACCACCCGTGCTCCCAGCCGCAGCGGCAGCGCCAGTTCCGATGCGGTGTTGGGCAGCATGGCATGCGAGACGAAATGGTTGTCGAGCGTCACGTCGGCCGACATCCGCGTCCGCCCGGTCTCAGCCACCCGGCCGATAATGCCGCGGCCGATCGCCTCGCTGAACCCCGCCGTCATCAACTGCGGCGCGAACGGGCCGCTGGCATGGATCAGCTCGATCCGCCCGGATGCCTCGTTGGTCAGCAGCAGCTGGATATGCTCGTAGCCAAGCGAGCGGTGGATCAGCCGGGTGATCTCTTCGAACAGCTCGCCCCGGTCGTGGATCGAGGTCACCTGCTGCCCCAGCCGGTGCACCAGCGACAGGTGACTGCGGATATGTTCCATCTGCGCGGCCAGCGCATTGCCTTCGAGCAGGCCGCTGAGATCGTCGGCCACCAGCTTGACCAGGTCGATGCGGCGCGCCGAACCGCGCTCGGCCAGTGGGAAACCCAGAACCACGTGCCCTTGCGGCGCATCCCGCCCGGCGACCACTGCCCCCTCGACCGCATAACCCTGGCTGGCGGCGCGATTGGTGACATGCACCGGAAAACTCAGCGCCTCGCCACGGCGCACCCTGAGCTCGCCCAGCTGCCGGTGGATCGACGGCGGGATCTCGCCTGCCACCAGTACCTGCAGTCCACGCTCGCCGGTGACCAGCAACGCCGCCCAGCGGGCCCCGGTCACAACCAGCGAACGATCGAGCCGCTCGATCAGCCGGCCCTTCTCGGCCGGGTCGATATCGGTGGTGAGCAGGTGCTTCAGACGCAGCGACTGCATGCCGTCATCGTCGTCGCGATAGAGCGGGCGGGCGAGCGGCGCGCCGCTGTCAATGGTCGAGTCGCCCGCCGAAAAACCCATCGCCCTCAAACCCTGAACAAGCGTTTTTCCGAGCTGGCAGCATCGCGGAGACCTGCTCCGTCGAGCCGCCTGCCATGTCCGGAGGGACCGATCATTCGCCCCTCCTGATAGACAGTCAACCCGCGGCTGATCGTTCTTTGGACACTGCCTACGAAGTGAGCACCGACATAGGCGCTGTGCGGGTTGCGATAGAACAGATCCCTGGCCTCGAGGGTGAACTCGGCTTCCGGATCGACCAGCACCAGGTCGGCATCGGCGCCTGCCAGGAGCCGCCCCTTCCGATCGTCAAAGCCGAACAGCCGGGCCGGACCGGTTGCCGTCATCCGCACCAGTTCGCTGAGCTTCAGGCCACGCCGCCGCACCCCCTCGGTGAGCAGCACCGGCAGCGTCGACTGCAGCCCGGAGATGCCGCCCCAGGCGGCATAGATATCGTCGTCGCCGGCAGCTTTTTCTTCCCAGAGGCACGGCGAATGGTCGGACGCGATGACGTCGATCTCTCCTGCCAGCACCCGGTCCCACAGCATGTCGCGCTCATCGGGCGAGCGCAGCGGTGGCGCGCATTTGGCCACCGGCCCGAGCCGCACCAGGTCGTCGACATCGAAGAACAGGTAATGCGGACAGGTCTCCGCCGTCACCTTTACGCCGCGCGCCTTGGCGGCGCTGATCCGGTCGATGCCGGCAGCGCACGAAACATGGACGATATGCAGCCGCGCCCCCGTTGCCTCGGCCAACGCGATCGCCTCGTCGATCGCCGCGAGTTCCGCTTCGATCGGTCGCCCCTCGCCCCAGGCGAGGCGATCGCGCCGTCCGCTGGCGCGGAGGGCCGCCGTGAGCTCGAGCGTCATCGCCTCGTCCTCGGCATGCACCGCGAGGAACGAGCCGAACCGGGCGATTTGTTCCATGCCGGCTTTGAGGATGCGGCGGTCGGAGCGGGCGAAATCGGTCGCCGTCACCATGAAGGCCTTGTAGCCCACCACCCCGCCGCGCTGCAGCTCGGCGAGGTGCATGAGGTTGTCGTCGACCAGCCCGCCCCATAACGCATAGTCGACATGGCTGACCGCCGCCGCCGCCTGTTTCAGCGCCAGCGAGGCCGTGTCGGTGGTCGGCGGATGGGCGTTGAGCGGCATTTCGACGAAGCTGGTGATGCCGCCGGCCGCTGCCGCCTGGCTACCGGTCTCGAACCCTTCCCAATGTCCGCGTCCGGGCTCGGAGAAATGCACATGCGCATCGACGAGGCCGGGCAGAAGCAGCAGCCCGGTCGCATCGATGCTTTGGCTGGCCGGTCGTTCCGGGTTGCCGGTGACGACTTCGGCGATGCGTTCGCCCGCAATGACGATGCCACCGACGAACGTCTGTTCGTCGGTGGCGAGCGTCGCATTGCGGATATAGAGATCGGGAACCGGCATCAGTCGAGACCGATCATCCGGGCCGGGTTGATCGCCGTCATGGTCTGCACTTCCTCCACCGAAAAACCGAAATACAGCAGCATCGAAATCATCATCCGCATGCCTTCGATCGGTGAGGGTAGCACGCGCACGCCGTAATCGGTGGCGAGCACGAACTGCTCCGGCCCGACATCGCGGATGCCCTGCAGCCAGCTCATCGCCCGGCCGTGCACCAGGGAGCCCATGTCCATCAGTTCACGCTCTACATAATAGTGCGTCTGCGGCATCCACGGCCCGCCGAAATCCACGGCGCAAGCTTCGAGGAAGAAGCCCTTGCGGGCAATCTCCTTCTGCTGCTCGACGCTGAGCAGCTGACGCGCCGGATGCGCCACCAGCACTTTTTTGATCCCGTGTTGCTCAGCCAGTTCGATGATCCGCAGCACCTCCGGTCCCGAAACGTGGCCGGTGTTGAGGTAGACCTCGGGCCGCTCGGCCACCATGTCGAGGATCTCTTTGAGCTCGTCCTGGATCGGCCCTTCCGTCGGGATGCGGACGGCGCGGCTCAGTTCCTTTTCGGCAAAACCAGGGATCGCGTCCTTGAACGGCACCAGCTTGCCATCGACCAGCGTCGATTCGGTTGAGGCCGAATGATAGGTGCAGTGCGAGCCGAAGCTGATCATCCGGCAGCCATCGCCGAGGTTCAGTGCGGTGCGCACGGCGCGCGGGTTGAGCCCGCCATGCGACGAGTTCATCAGGTAGCCGCCGAAGGTGCGGAAATCCTTCATGTAGCGGTTGACCATCCAGGCCGTGCCGGAGGCCCAGCCGAACACGTCGTAGTAGAGGATGGTGCGCATGCCGGCGGCGCGCGCCATCTCCGCCACCTGGATCGGGTCGAAATGCCCGGGGTTGGAGCGCAGCACCGGACCGGCATGCACATGGCTGTCGATGGCGCCGACCAAGAGCTCCTCGGGCAGTTCCATGGTTCGGTTGTAGAAGGGTTCGTAGGTCGCCATGAGCTGTCCTCAGATCGGGTCGAGGCCGATGAGGCGCGCCGGATTGTGCGCCGTCATGGTGCGGATTTCTTCGGGGGTGAACTCGTAGTCGAGCAGCGTCGTGATCATCGTGCGCATGCCCTGCACCGGGCTCGAGGCGGCGCGGATGCCGTAATCGGTGCCCAAGACGAAATGCTCCGGACCCACCTCGCGGATATCGCTCATCCACTGCGTCGCGGTGCGCCTGAGCCGCGGCAGGTCGCCCGAGCGGTCCATGTACTTCTTTTCGACGTAGTAATGGGTACGCGGCGCGTGCGGGTAGAGCCAGTCGACGAGGCACCCTTCGAGGAAGAAGCCGCGGCGCGCCGCATCCTTCTGCTGCTCGATACTGAGCTGCTGGCGCGCCGGATGGGCGATCAGCACCTTGTGGATACCGAACTCCTCGGCAAGGTCGAGGATGCGCAGCACCTCCGGCCCCGACACATGGCCGGTGTTGAGATAGACATCCGGATGGTCGGCGACCATCTGCAGGATCTCGGCCAGATCATCGGAGATCGGCCCCTCCTCCGGGATGCGGATGGCGCGGCTGAGCTCCTCCTTGACGAACTCCGGATAGGCATCCTTGAACGGCACCAGTTGCCCGTCGATGATCGTCGACTCCCGGCTGGCCGAGAAATAGGTGCAGTGCGAGCCGAAGCTGATGAACCGGCACCCTTCCTCCATATAGAGCGCCGTGCGCACCGAGCGCGGGTTGAGCCCGCCATGCGCCGAGTTCATCAGGTAGCCGCCGAAGGTCTTGATCCCCGGCACATGCCGGTTGACCATCCAGGCCGTTCCCGAGGCCCAGCCGAACACGTCATAGTAGACGATGGCGCGCATGCCGGCCTCGCGCGCTTCGATGGCCACTTCGAATGGATCCTGGTGCCCCGGATTGGAGCGCAGCACTGGTCCGGCATGGACGTGGCTATCGATGGCGCCGACGAGGAGCTCGGAGGGCAGTTCCATCGACCGTTCGTAGAAGGACTCACTGATAGTCATGATGCCGCTTTCTGATCGACTTGGTTGGCAGTCTGGTTTGACAGGTGGATAGGAGTTTCGCCGCTGAGCCAGCAGGCGGCACGATGGCCGCCGCCCAGTTCGGTTACGGGAGGGGCGGTGTGGCAACGCTCATGCGCCAGGGGACAGCGGGCGCGCACCGGGCATTCGCCCGGCTTCACCTCGCCGAGCACCAGTTCGCCGCGCATGGCGATCCCGTCGTCCGGTTTGGGTTTGATCCGCGGCGCCGCGCCGAGCAGCGCGCGCGTATAGGGGTGCGAGGGCGCCGAGAACACCGCATCGGCCGGCCCTTCCTCGACGATGACGCCCAGATACATCACCATGACCCGGCTGCAGATGTAGCGCACCACCGCCACGTCGTGGCTGATGAACAGCATCGACGTACCGACCGCCACCTGCAGGTCCTTCAGCGTACGCAGCACCTGCGCCTGCACCGAGACGTCGAGCGCCGAGGTCGGCTCGTCCAGCACGATCACTTGCGGCTCGCAGGCCAGCGCCCGCATGATGGCGACGCGCTGCCGCTCGCCACCCGACAGTTGGTGTGGGTAGCGCTCGAGCGCTTCTTCGCGGAGGCCGACGAGCGTTGCGAGCTCGATCAGCCGGGCCCGCTCGCCCTGGCGCGACACGGTGTGGAAGTTGCGCAGCGCCTGGGTGACGAAAGTCGCGACCGTCATTCGCGGGTTGAGGCAGGTCTCGGGGCGCTGGAAGACGATCTGCACGTTCTTCCGGAAGCGACGCTTGGCGTCACCGCGCAGCGCCGAGAAATTGGTGGCGTTGACGACGATCTCTCCAGCGTCGGCCGATTGCAGCCCGACGACGCAGCGGCCCAGCGTGGTCTTGCCGCAGCCGCTCTCGCCGATCAGCCCGACCACCTCGCCGGCCTCGATGTCGAACGACACGCCGCGCACCCCGACCGGCATGGCCTCGGGGGCCGCCGGATTGTGAAACAGCTTGGTCAGCTCCCTTACGCTGAGTACCGGAGCGCTCATGCTGCTTCTCCCTCATAGAGCACGCAATGCACCTGGTGTTCGCCGCGCGCGATGGCCGGCGGCAGCCCAGCCTCGCATTGCGGCCGCACATGCGGGCAGCGATGCGAAAACCGGCAGCGCACGATATCGCTGCGTCCGCCCCAGACGCTGCCCTTGAGCGGCACCAGTTCGTGCGGCTCGTCGACATCCGGCACCGCCGCGATCAGCCCTTGCGTATAGGGATGGAGCGGCGTGGCGAAGATCGAGCGCAGCGCGCCCTCCTCCACCACCTGCCCGGCATGCATGATGGTGAGGCCCGAGCAATATTCCGACACCAGCGACAGGTTGTGCGCGATCAAGACGATCGCCATGTCGCGCTCCCGGCAGATGCGGGCGAGAAAGCGCAGCAGCTCGCGTTCGGTGGTGACGTCGAGCGCAGTGGTCGGCTCGTCCGCGATCAGTAGCGCCGGGTTGGTGGCCATGGCGCAGGCCATGGCGACGCGCTGCGCCTGCCCACCGCTGATCTGGTGCGGGTATTTTTCGCCGAGGTCGCCGAAATTCAGCCCGACCAGCCGGAACAGCTCGGCGATCTCCTTCGGCCGCGCCTGTTTCGGCACTTGCCGCTGCGCCAGCACCCGCTCGACCTGCCGGCCGGCGGTGAGGAACGGGCTCAGCGCGCCCTTGGCATTCTGGAACAGCAGTGACACGCCATGCGAGAGGTTACCGCGCAACCCTTTCTGGTCGGTCGCGGCAAGCCGCTTGCCGCCGAAGCTGACCTCGCCGCTCCTGACCAGCAATCCCGGCGCGGCAAGGCCGACGCTCGCCATCATCGAGATCGACTTGCCCGAGCCGCTCTCGCCGACGAGGCCGTAAATCTGCCCGCGCTCGACCGCGAGGTTCATGTCCTCGACGATGCGCCGGGTGACCCCACCGCGCCTGGTATCGATCGAGAGGTTCTGGACTTCGAACAGTTTCTCGCCCATCACTCGCTCCCCCGGCGCGGATCGAGGCGCGCCTCGAGCGCATCGCCCATCAGGTTGAGGCTGAAGATCGTGGTGGCGAGGACGAGGCCGGGGCAGATGCTCATCCACCAGGCGCCCTGCACCAGGTAGTTGGTGCCTTCGGCCACCATGACGCCGAGATCGGGCGTCGGCGGGCGGATACCGATACCGAGGAATGACAGCACCGCGACATTGCCCACCGCTGCCGCGAGGTTGAGGCTGCCATGGATGACGATCGGGTTGACCGTGTTGGGCAGGAGATGCCGGAACAGGATCGAGGTTTCGCTCGCCCCCGAGCAGCGCGCCGCATCGATATACTCGAGGCTTTTCTTGCTCAGCGTCTGCCCGCGGATCACCCGGGCATAGAGCGGGATATTGATCAGCACCGTGACGATGACGATGCTCTCGACGCCGGGCCCGAGCACCAGCACCAGGATCATGGCGACGAGGATCAGCGGGAACGACTGGATGATATCGACGGCGCGCATCACCAGGTCATCGAACCAGCCGCCGACATAGCCGCAGATCAGCCCGATCAGCGAGCCGATGACGATGGCGCCGCTCACCCCGACCCCGGCGACGATGAAATCGATCCGGAGCGAAGTGATGGTGCGCGAGAATACGTCGCGGCCGAAATGATCGGTGCCCAGCCAATGCGTCGGCGAGGGCGGCAGCAGCACGTCGGGTGTGGTGAGGATCGGGTCGTGGGTGACGAGGAACGGCCCGAACAGCGCCGTCAGCAGCAGGATGGCGAGCAGCACCACCCCGACGACGCCGAGCGGGTCGCCACCAAAGGCGCCGAAATAGAGCTTCCGCCAGCTGAGGCTCGGTCGGGGGCGGGATGCCGTCAGCGGCACGATGCGATCACCTTGCATATTCATGCCGGATCCGGGGGTCGATGAGGGCATAGGAGAGGTCGACCAGCAGGTTGGTGATGGCGACGCTGGAAGCGATCAGCAGGATGCAGGTCGAAACCGGCGCCATGTCGGAGGTGGTGATGGCGGTGACGGCGTAACGGCCGATCCCCGGCCAGGCGAACACCGTCTCGACGATAGCAGCGCCGGCCAGCACGTTGGCGACGACGAAACCGAGCGTGGTGACGATCGGCACCAGCGCACCGCGGAACGCATCGCCCAGCACCACCTGGCGTGACCTCAGCCCCAGCGCCCGGCCGAAGGTGACGTAATCTTCGCCCAGCGACTCGCCCATGGCCGAGCGGGTAATGCGCGCCAGCGGCGAGATCACGCCCAGACCCAGCACCAGCGCCGGCAGCATCAGCTGGCGCAGCGCGGCCCACGCGATATCGGGCTTGCCGGCCAGCAGCGCATCGATGGTGAGGAACCCGGTAACCGGCGGCGGCGAGACGAACATCGGCGACAGCCGGCCGATCGGCGACGGCACCAGCCTCCACTGGAAATATAAGAGGAAGATCAGCACCACGCCGAGCCAGAACGCCGGCACCGACTGGATGGCGATATTGACCACCCGCACCAGGTGGTCGGTGGGGTTGCCGCGTCGGACGGCAGCGAGCAACCCGAGCGGGATGCCGACCAGCACGCCGAAGGCGATGCCGAAACTCGCCAGCTCGAGCGTTGCCGGGATGCGCTGCGCCAGATCCTGCCCGACGCTGTTGCCGGTGCCGAAGGAACGGCCGAACTCGCCGCGGAACACCGACTCCATATAGCGCGCATATTGCACCACCAGCGGCTGATCGAGCCCCATCTGGCGCCGCATCTCGGCCCGCTGCTCGTTGGTGATGTCGGGGTAGCGACTGGTCACCGGATCGGACGGCAACAGGTACGCCATCGAGAAGGCCACGGCGCTGATACCGAACAGCACGACGAAGCCGATCAGGAGGCGTCTGAACACATAGAGGAGGATCGGTGGGAGGCGCATGGTGGTCACCGGATGGTCGGAAGAGGCCGTCCCGGCTGGGGCCGGGACGGCAGGTCACGGGTGGGTCAGGCGCACGGGCGCAGCCAGGAGAAGGTGATGGTGCCCCAGGGGAACTTGTTGACGTTGCAGATCCGGCTGGAGACCGCTGCGTTCCAGTTCACCTGGTAGAGCGGCGCCGCCAGGTGTTCGCCATTGAGGATGTCGAGCACTTCGGTCTGCAGCTTGCCGTAGGTTTCGGTGTCGTCCTGCGGCACCAGCAGGGCCGCCAGCACATCCTTGTCGAGCGTCGCGTTGGAGAACTGGATGTGGTTGGTGGCGCTGTCGGTGCGGTACATCCAGTAGGCCCAGTACATGAAGTCGTTCCACCACGGCCCCATCGAGTGGATGGAGACCTTTAGGTCGCGCTTGCCCCAGGCGATATCGTCGAAGGCGTTCTGGGTCAGCGGCTTGATCTGCATGTCGAGCCCGATGCCGCGCAGCGCATCCTGGATGATGACGCCGGCCGTCATGTTGCCCGAGCCCTGCACCACCGGCACTTCGAAGGCCGGCACGTTCCCGGCATACTTGCTCTCGGCCACCAGTTTCTTGGCCGCCTCGACATCGGTGGTGAATTCGGGATCGGCGACATAGCCGGGCGTGTTGACGCCGACGAGGTTCTGCACCGGGGTACAGAAGCCCTTGCACACTTCGGTCACCAGCCGCTCATAGGGGATCGCCTTGATCACCGCTTCGCGGATCTTCGGATCATCGAACGGCGGCACATCCGGCTTCCAGCGCAGCACCGCCACGTCCTGCTGCGAGGGCACCGAGAACACCTTGGTGTTCGGCGATTTCGACAGCACCGCATATTCGTTGGGGGTCATGAAGGCGATGTCCGCCTCGCCGCTTTCCATCAGCAGCATGCGGGTCTGCGCGTCCGGCACCACGCGGAACATCACTTCCGAATAGAACGGCTTGGCGTCGCCCCAGTAGGCCTTGTTGGCGACGGCGGTCAGGTACTCGCCGTTCCGCTGCTCGCCCAGCATGTAGGGGCCGGAGCCCATGGCATTCTTCTTGATCCATTCGACGCACCAGGTGTCCTCGGCGGTGCGGCCGGCCTCGCAGGCAGCCTTCGACATCACCGTCAGCGACATCGAAGCGAAGTTGCGCAGCGCATAGCGGCCGAGCCCATCGGGATAGGTGATCTCAAGCGTCTCTGGGTCGACCACCTTCATCTGGTCGACCTTGAAGATGCCGCCGGTTTCGATCTGCGTGGTACCCCAGCCCATGCGGCCGACCAGCGCCCGCTCGATCGACCAATAGACGTCGTCGGCGGTGACGGGCGAGCCGTCCCAGAACTTGGCTGCCGGGTTGAGGTGGAAGGTCAGCACCTTGTTGTCGGCGGAGATGTCCCAGGAACTGGCGAGCCGCGGCACGATCCTGGTCTGGTCGGCAATGCCGGTCGCCGGATCGATCTCGTAGGTCACCAGCGTATCGAAGAACTCCATCGCCAGCTGGCCGACGAACGCCGAGGTGTTCTGCGGGTCGAGCGTCGCCGGATATTCGTGATGCAGGTAAATCAGCCGCGGGCCCGAGCCGACCTGATCGGGGCTGAGCGGCGTGGGAGCGAACTCCGTCTGAGCGATAGCGGGCAATGCGACGCTCGAGGCAACGGCAGTCAGCAGCGCCGCGGCAAGCGGCAGGACTCTGCGTTTGGACATACTGATCCTCTCTTCCAAAATTGGAGGCCAGTTCGTGCCTGGAAGCGGGGAGGAGGTCGCTTCCAGGCCCGATTGGCGACGAGGATCAGCATGTTTTCCGGTACCGTCCCGGACAAGTTCACCTTCGGCGCAAACGCGGATACCAACGTATCGTTAGCGGCTCGGGATCGATGCGGGAGCGAATGGACTGCCCCTCACCCTGACCCTCTCCCCAGCGGGGAGAGGGGACGCACTTTGCGCCGGCAGTGCCACAACGCCCCCTCTCCCCGCTGGGGAGAGGGTCGGGGTGAGGGGCAGCAGCCATTGGTCTCTGCGCCCGCGCACTAGACCCCCAGCAGCGCCGAGACCTGCTTCGCCGTGACCTTGCGGCCGTAATCGGCAAGCTGGAAGCTCTCGGCAAACTCGCCGGCGCCGGACATGCCCGGCTGCGTGTACATGAACTCCGGCCAGTACTTGAGGATGAAGGCGCGTTCCGCCGCCCAATCGCCGATGACAGGTGCTTCGTTGAGGAAGCCACGTTCGAACGGCGCGAACTCGTAGAACTGCGTGGCGTGCGCGGCGCAGGCTCTGAGCTTGGCATCGATCGACGCGCCGACATCCACCACCACGTCGTGCTTGTGCACGTCGATGGCGCCGTAATCGGTCATCTTCAGGCAGATCGGCGCATCGGCCAGGGGCGGCACCTCCGGCACGATGTTGCCATTGGTGCAGAAGCCCGAGGCCTCGCGCACGGCACGGCCCGCCGCACGGTTGTCGAGATGGCCGGGGCAATCGTCATGGAAGGTAATGACGATATCGGCCTGCCAGCGGCGGATCGCCGAGATCACCGCGGTGCGCACCGCCAGGTCCGGCACCAGCTCACCATCGTGGATATCGAGGATCTCGTAATCGAGTACGCCGAGATGGCGGGCGGCCGTATAGGCCTCGCGAGCCCGGCGGCGCTGCAGCGGCTCGCGGTCCATCTGGTAATGGCCGGCATCGCCATTGGTCAGCGACATGAACTTGATGGCCGCGCCCTTGTCGGCGAGGAGCCGCATGGTGCCGCCGGAGTACATTTCCGCTTCGTCGGGATGGGCTTCGACGACGAGCACTTTGAGCGGATAATTCATTTGCGGCATTACTCCTTTGAAACATTCGCGCGCAGCGCATCGGCTGCCGCCTTGAGGGTCGCGCCACTGCGCGTGACGAACCCTTCGAGTTCGTCGAGGTCGGGGTGTTTTGAGAAATAGTCGTCGGGGGCGATCATCGTGCCCGCGGCAACGCCGTCCTCGAACAGTCGCGACAGGCGGACCAGCTCGAGGATTTCGCCCATCTCGGCATCGGGCTGGCGGGCCTGCCAGTCCGGATCGAACAGCGGGATCTGGTTCTTGTCCGAGCCCCAGACATTCTCGATGGTGAAGTTGGGGAAACTGCCGGCAGCGAACAGCGCGCCGAGCACCGCCTGCCAGTCGATCACCCCGTCGCCGCAGGCCCGCGTCTGCCGCTCCAGCCCGAGCGGGCGGGCGAACAGCACGATGTCGCGCATATGGGTCTTTTTCACATAGGGCGCGACTCGGCGGGTGGCCGCCACCGGATCCTCGCCGCGCACCACCACATTGGCGAGATCGAGCGTCACCCCCAGCGTGTCGGCGCCGACCTGTTCGACCAGCCGCACGATCTCCGCCGTGGTGATCTCCTCATGTGTCTCGACCGCGATGACCGCGCCGCGATCCCGCAGCACCGGCTTCAGCTTCAAAAGGAATTTCCGCGTCGCCTCGAGCTGGTCGCCCCAGTCGACATCGGTGCGGTAGCGGTCGATGGCGTGCAGCCCCCACTCGTGCCGCTGGTAGTTGGCGGTATCGCCCCACAAAGCCGTGCAGCCGATCGCCGTGGTCGCCTCGATCATCCGCGTCATGCCGAGGAGGTAATCCCCCTTGCCGACATCACGCACTTCCGGCGCCTCGGGCGTGTTGTAGGGGTTGATCTTCCCCAGCCCCATTTCGAGGTAGAGCCCGAGCTCGTCGGCCCGCTGCTTCACTGCGGCGAGGAACCCCGCATCGAGCGTCGGCGAGACGTCGAGCACGGTGCGGAAGAACACCCCGGCATGGCCGAGTTCGGCGCAGCGCTCGAGGAGTTTGAGCGGGCCGAGTTCGGCGGCGCGGGGAAACTTCCGTCCGTCGATGCCGACGCGGATTTCGGGGATGTCTGTCACTGTCATGATGCGGGAACCGGGTTAGCGCTGGAGGTTTCGAGCCCGAGGCCGCCGGGAACGGCGGCGATGAGCTGGCGCGTATAGGCGTGCTGCGGGTTGGCGAGGACGGCCTTGGCCAGCCCTTCCTCGACGATCTCTCCCCGATGCATCACGGCGATGCGGTCGGCGATGTAGCCGGCGCTGACCACGTCATGGGTGATGTAGAGGACGGCGACGCCCTGCTCGTCGCGCAGGCGCGCGATCAGGTTAAGGATGTCGCGCCGGATCGACACGTCGAGCATCGATACCGGCTCGTCCGCCACCAGCAGTTTCGGCGAAGCCGCAAGCGCCCGGGCGAGGCCGACGCGCTGGCGCTGCCCGCCCGAAAGCTCATGCGGACGGCGGTCGAGATAGCTGGCGGTCGGGGTCAGCCCGACTTCGGTGAGCAGTGCCGCCACCCGGCCCTCGACATCGGTCTTGTCGCCACCCGGCGCCGAGATCACCGCCCGGCGCAGGTGATGGCCGATAGTGTGCAGCGGGTTGAGCGAACCATAGACATCCTGGAACACCATTTGCGCGGCGCGCGGCTGGTGCGGCCGGCGGCGCGATACCGGCACCGGCGTCCGGCCATCGACCAGCACATCACCGGAGCTCGGGCGGGTGAGGCCGGTGACGATCCGTCCGAAAGTCGACTTGCCGCTGCCCGACGCCCCGACCAGCGCCACGATCTCGCCCGGCGCCAGCCGGAACGACACATCGTTGACCGCCACCAGGGCAGAGCGCCCGGTGAGCGGGTTGGTGCCATAGGCCTTGGTAAGATGCGCGGTTTCCAGCACCGGATGCGCCACCGATTTCGGCCGCGCCACCGGCGGGGTGGTGAAATCCACCTTCGGCGACGCGGTCAGCAGCGCCCGCGAATAGGGATGCTCCTGGTGCTGCCGAAACTCCGCCACCGGCGCCGTCTCGACGATTTTGCCGTCCTTCATCACCGCGATGCGGTCGGCCACCTTGAACAAGAGCGGCAGGTCGTGGGTGATCAGCAGCACGGCAAAGCCCATCTGCCGCTGCAGCGCCTTCACCGTGACGAAGATTTCCTGCTGCACGATCACGTCGAGCGCCGTGGTCGGCTCGTCGAGGATGATCAGTTTGGGTTCGAGCGCCAGCGCCATGGCAATCACCACGCGCTGCCGCTGCCCGCCCGACAGTTCATGCGGGTACGCCCGCAGGCGTTTGGGGTCGATATCGACCATCTGCAGCAGCTCGGCCGGCGTCCGCCGCACCGAGGAGGTGCCGCGATTGAGCGCCTCCTGCAACTGCCACTCGATCCGCTTCACCGGATTGAGCGAGGTCAGCGAGTTCTGGAGGACGATCGAGGCGGTGCGCCAGCGCAGCGCCCGCACCGCATTATCGTCCTCCGACAGCATGTCGTTGCCGGCAATGCGGATCTCGCCGCCGGTGATGATGCCGGGCGCCCGCAGCAGCCGCAGGATCGACTGGGCGATCGTCGACTTGCCGCAGCCGGATTCCCCGGCGAGCCCCATGAACTCGCCCGGCGCGATGCTGAACGACACCCGGTCGACTGCCGGGATGATGCTGTCCTCTCCGGCATAGCCGACGCTGAGATCGACGATATCGAGGGCGGGAACGTCAAGCATCGCGCTTCACCGGGGTCATGAGCGTGGCGCTCGGTTTCCTGACGCCGGCCCGGCGCATCAAGCGATCGGCGCGCAGCCGCGGGTTGCCGATCTCGTCGACCGCATTGTTGATCAGCGCCAGCGAGAAGGCTGTGAGCGCGATGGCCATACCGGGGACGACGAAGGTCCACCAGGCGCCGCGGATCAGGGCGGAACTGTTCTGGGCCCAGAACAGCATCGAGCCCCAGGTGATCTGCCCGCCATCGCCCAGCCCGAGGAACTCCAGCGACGCCTGAGCGGTGATGGCGAAGATCACCTGGTTGACGAAATAGGCGGCAACCACCGAGCCCATGTTCGGCAAGAGCTCGATAGCGACGATGCGCCAGCGGCTTTCGCCCAAGTCTTCGGCAGCAGCGATGAACTCGCGTTCCCTGAGGCTGAGCGCCTGCGAGCGGAACAAGCGGGCTCCGAAGGCCCAGCCGGTGATGGTCAGCACCATGATCATGGTCAGCGGCCCGGGCGGCAGGAAGGCCGCCAGCACCACCACCAGCGGCAGGCCGGGAATGACGAGGAAGACATTGGTGACGAGCGTCAGCAGGTCATCGACCCAGCCGCGGAAATAGGCCGCGGTGAGCGCGACGATCAGTGCCAGCAGCGTGGTCAGCACCGCGATGGAGAAAGCAACCCACAGGGTGTTCTGCCCGCCATAAAGGAACTGGCTGAGCACATCCTGCCCCTGCCCGGTGGTGCCGAACAGGTGAGTAAGCGAGGGCGGCTCGTTGATGCCGCCGGTGGCGCGCTTCGGGTTATAGGGCGCGACGAGCTGCGCCAGGGCGCTGGCCGCGACCAGGGCGCCGAGAATGACCAGACCGACCGTCACCGGGATCGAGCCGAGGAGTTGCCGGCGCGCCTTGGCGCCAAAGGTTTCGCTGAGCGACATCTAGGCCTCCCCGCCCGTCCGCACCCGCGGATCGAGCAGCACGTAGAGCGTGTCGACGAAGAAATTCGCCGCCAGTACCGACAGGGTGATGATGAGGAACAGCGCCTGCATCAGCGGGTAATCGACGGCGCTGACGGCGCGCATCAGCGAGTAGCCAAGGCCGGGATAGGTGAAGACGATCTCGGTCAGGAGCTGCCCCGAGAACACCGCCCCCACCGCCGCGCCCAGCGCCGTGATGTTGGGGAGCAGCGCCGTGCGCACCGCATGCGACAGCAGCACCTGGCGCGGCTGCAGCCCCTTGGCCTCAGCGAGGGTCAAATAGTCCTCGCTCAACACGCCGATCATGGCGTTGCGCATGTTGAGCGTCCATGGCCCCAGCGACACCAGGACGATGGTGAAGGCCGGCGCGATCAGGTGCATCAGGATATCGCCGATGCCCTGGAGGTTCAGCGCCGGTGGGTTGACGCTCGAATAGGCGTTGCCCATCGGGAACCAGCCGAGCTTGAAGCAGAAGACGTAGAACAGCAGCAGCGCCAGGAAGAAATAGGGGAACGAGCCGAGGAACAGCAGCACCGGCGGGGTCAGCTTGTCGAACCAGCCGCCGCGCCGCCACGCCGCGATGGCGCCGAGCACCGAGCCGAGCACGAAACTGAGCAGCACCGAGGTGAGACCGAGCAGGATCGACCAGCCGAACCCGGCGCCGATCACCGCCATCACCGGCGCTGGGAAATTGGAGAGCGAGCGGCCGAAATCACCGCGCAGCACATTGCCCAGATAGGTCAGGTATTGCTGCAGCAGCGGCTCGTCGGTGAGCCCGTAGGCCGCCTTCAGCGCCGCCAGCGACTCGGCATTCAGCGAGGTCGAATAGGTGGCGACGATGGTCGACGCCGGATCGCCCGGGGTCAGCCGCGGCAGGAAGAAGTTGACGGTGATGGCGACGAACGCTGCCAGCACATAGAACGCCAATCGCTTCGCAATGTAATACATCGGCAGGCTCCGGGGAAAAGGAAGCTCCCACCCGCCAAAGGCGGGAGCTCCGGTTATTGCTTGGAGTGCTCATGGTCGGACGGACTAACCACCGGCTGTCATCCCTGCGAAAGCAGGGACCCATTCATCCACCTGCGCCAGCTGCGAGTTGGGTCCCAGCTTTCGCTGGGATGACAGCCGGTGAGAGTGGCGAGAGCCAGTGGCCTCAATCAGACAGTAGAACGCTCCTGAGTGAGCAGCGACTTATTCGGCGCGGCGGGCCAGGTGCGGCCAGACCAGCAGCGGACCATTGGTCATCTGCAGGCTGAGCGGCGCGTACGGGTCCTGCTCGTTGGGGAAGCCGGTGAAGCGACGGGTGTTGTAGAGACCCCAGTCCGGCTGCTCGTAGAGCGGGATGGCGGGCGCGGCGGCCGAGAACATGCCTTCGAGCTCGGCGATGATCGCCTTCTGCTCGGCCGCATCGGTCGAAGCGGCGAACTTGGCCAAGAGCTCATCGACCTTGGGGTCGCCATAGCGCTGCTGGTTGTTCGGCGAGGCTTCGCCAACCGGCTTCACCGAAGTAGTCGCCATGTTGTTGCGATAGAACTCGAACGGCGTCGCCGTCCGCTGCGCCGTGCCGAGCGAGAGCTGGAACTGGCCGGTAAAGGTCGAGTTGGTCCAGCTGTCCGCCGTCGTGGTGCGGAGCGTCACGTCGATGCCGATATCCTTCAAATTCTCGGCGACGATCTGGCAGGCCGACACCCAATCATTCCAGCCCGAGGGCACGATGATGTCGTACTTCAGGGGCTTGCCGTCCTTGCCGACGCGGATCCCGTCGGCGCCCTTGGTGTAGCCGGCGTCGTCGAGCATCTTGTTGGCCGCATCGGGGTCGATGCTGACCCAGGCGGCGCCGTCGGCGATCACCTTGGGGTCGAGCCAATCCTTGAACGGCGCTTCCGGCAGGCCGGTGGCATTGGCAGCAACCGACTTGCCCCAGACGCCGGTATTGATCATGCGCTGGCGGTCGAGCGCCATGCTCATGGCCTTGCGCACCACTGGATCGCCGAGCGCCCCGTCGGTGGTATTGGCGAGCAGCAGCACCACCGAGGTACGCGGCCACCAGTAGCCGAAATGCTCGGGATCGAGCGGCACGAACGTCACGTCCGGGTCGGGCACCAGCCCACCCCAGTCGAGATTGCCTGAGAGCGTCGCGGCGCTGACCTGGTCGTTGCCGTTAAAGCCCTGGACGAATACGCCCTCGATGTTGAGCGGCTGCCAGTAGTTCGGGTTCTTGGTCACCTGGTAGCGATCGGTGCCGAAGGCATCGATGGTGGTGAACGGGCCCGTGCCGACCGGATCGGGGTTCTCGAAGGTCACCGGGTCGGCAACGTCCTTCCAGACATGCTGCGGCACGATGAACTGGTCGACCAGCGAGTAGAGGCCGGGCGTGTAGGTCGACGAGAAGGTGAACTTCACCGTCTTCGCGTCAACCGCCTCGACCGAGGCGAGATACTGCCCGAAGGCGCCGGATGCCGGCCCGATCAGGCCGGGGTTCGCCTTCATCAGCTCGAAGGTGAACTTGACGTCGTCGGCGCTGAACGGCTGGCCGTCCGACCACTTCACGTCGTCGCGCAAGGTGAGCGTCAGGCTCAGCGCGTCGGCCGACCATTCATAGGCCGTCGCCAGCCACGGATCGAGCTTGCCGGTGGCATAGTTCTGGATCATCAGCGGCTCGTACATGGTGCGCGTGCTGACCCAGCGCGCCGTCGGCGAGAACGGGTTGAAGGTGCGGGTAAAGCTGTTGCCGCCCTCGGCCACGATCCGGACCAATTGGTCGAGCGGGACTTCGGCGAGCGCCGGAGCGGTGACGGCAAAGGCGGATACGCTGGCCAGTGCGCCCAGCGCCAGGGCGCGAAGGCTTGTGCGCAAACGTCCGATCAAGCCCGGGGAGGGCTGTTTAGGCGCTGAATTGGTATGCATAATCGTCTCCGGGGAATGGGTGCTTCTCATCAAGTGGTCCAATCTCCTCACGGGAGGCCGCGTGCCGCGCTGCCTCCCGTGAACACACGTTCTCGAGCATGCTCGAGCGCGAGTTCTACGGCCCCCGCCCGCACGGCATTGCTGCTCACCGCGGTCGGGACAATCTGTGGAATGGCGATCGGCAGGGTCTTGAGGATATCGGCGACGCTGTCGGCCAGCGCCCGTCCTCCGGCGCGGCCGATGGCCCCGCCCAACACCACCATTTCCGGGTCGAGAATGCCGATCGCGCCGGTCAGCGCCGCGGCGACACGGTAGCCGAGCTCGGCGAAGAATTTCGGATGCTTGTCGCTGAGCCCCGCCTGGCGGATCGCCTCGGCACTGTCCGGCCCGCGCAACTGGTGCGCCGCGACCAGGGCGTCGATCGCCGGCACGTCGAGCAGCGCTTCGACCAGCGCCATCTTCACCGGCTCGCCGGGCTTGGCCATCCGGTCCGGCACCATGGCGCCGCCCAGTTCGCCCGCCGTGCCGGTCGAGCCATGCATCAGCCGCCCGCCGATCACCACGCCGGCGCCGACGCCATCGCCGACCCAGAACAGGATGAACGACTGCACGCCGTTGGCGGCGCCGCACGCCATCTCCTCGATGGCAACGAGGTTCACGTCGTTCTCGATCAGCACATGGCGATGCCCGAGCACGCTCTCGAGCGCCTCGGGGATGTGGTAGCCCTCCCAGTTGGGGAGCTGCTGGCCCTTGCGGAGGTTCCCGGCCCGGATATCGACGATGCCGGGGAGACCCACCGCCAGCTGGTCGATATCGCGCACCGTGATCCCGGCTTCCCGGGTGACGCTGTTGAGCACCGAGGTCAACCGCTCATGCGCGTCATAGCGATCGCCCGGCTCGGCGGCGTGCCGGAAGCTGGCAATGGTGTTGCCGGTGATATCGGAAATGGCGGCATCGATGCCGTGGGAGCCGACATCGATACCTGCAACGAACCCGGAGCGTGGTTCGAGACTCCAGAGGCCTGCCTTGGGGCCATAGGTGCCGGCCTTCTCTCCGTCGCGACGGATAAGGTTTGCGGATTCCAGCCGGCGCAGCAGATCCGACATCGCCGGCTTCGACAGCCCGGTGAAAGCCTCGAGCTCCATGCGCGTCAGCGAGCCCTCCGAGAGCAGCCGCTGCAACACGGCTTTCTCGTTGAGGTTGCGGAGCAGCCGGGGGCTGCCGGAGAGGATCTGCATGTCCATCTGAGACTGTCTGGTAACTTTCCTTACAGTCTGATATCGAACCATCCCGAACGTATTGTCAAGCGGCTCGCTGCCGCCTCACTGCTCCTGTGGATGTCCGATGACCACTGCTCTCCCGATTGCGCTGCTGCAACAACGGCTAAGCGCCGGCCGCGAGCTGCTAGAGCGGCATGGCCTCGACGCCATCGTCGCTTTCTCGGCACCGCGCGGCCTCGCCGCCGCCACCCAATCGAGCGGCAATATCGGCTGGTTCACCAACTTCACCCCGATGTGGGCGCCCTCGATGCTGGTGATCACCGCGACCGACGCAGTGATCATCGCCCCCGGCAAGAACGAGACCCGGCTGTTCACCACCCGTGTCGGCGACCTCTACCAAGTCGAGATCGCTGGCCCGGCCGGCCTCGTCGCCCGCGCCTCGGCCATCGCCCATGCCAATCGCTGGCGCGTCGGCGTCGCCGGCGCCGACGAGATGACCGCGAAGCTCGCCGCCACCTTCGCTTCGTCCTTCCCGCGGATGGTGCGGATCGACCCGATCCTTCAGGCGATGCGCCTCGACCGCGACCCGGCCGAAACCGCGTTGCACCGTCGCGCCGCGGAGATTTCCGATGCCATGCTGGCCCGCGCCTTCGCCTATGCTGCCGAGCCGCAGGCCACTCCGGCCCGCCTGATGGCCGAGGTCGAGCATGCCGGTCGCGCCCTTGGCGCCGACGTTTCGCGCCTCTGGCTTTCGACCGGCCCCGAACCGCCGGTGACTTATTTCGAGATGTTCGAGCTGCCGCTCAGCATCGCGCCGGGCGATCGCGTGCAGCTCGGCACCATGGTGTCTTTCGAGGGCTATTTCGCGCAGGGGCTGCGCATCGGCAGCCGCGGCAAGCCGGCACCCGAGCTCAGCGACGCCGCCGCGCGCCTGCTCGACATCCAGGATGCTGCGCTCGCCGCCCTCGTTCCCGGCCGTCCGGTGCACGAACTGGTCGACCTGATCGAAGCCCGCATCGACGCGATCTGCCCCTATACGCGCGACAGCGACCCGTTCCGCTTCCAGTCCTGCCACGGCCTCGGCCTCGATTACAGCGAACCCGGCCTCGCCGAAGCGCTGTCGCCGCGCCGCGACAAGAGCCGCGATGCTGACGGCCCGCTGCTGCGAGCGGGCATGGTGTTCGAGATCCACCCCAACTTCACCCTGCCCGGCCTAGGCCATGTCTGCGCCGGCGATGTCGCGCTGGTCACCGACACCGGCGCCGAATGGCTGACCCGCTTCCCCCGCGGCATCTTCCCGATCGATTAGGAGTTTTGCGATGTTCTCACTCATGCGCGGCAGTATCCCCGACGCCGGCAACGACCCACTCGACGCCATCAGCAAAGCCGCGGCGCTCGGTGCCGGCGAAATCACCTTCTACAGCCTGTTCGAACTGAGCCCGACGCTCGACCCCGCGGTGCTGCGTGAACTCAAGGCCGAAGCCGGCAGCCTCGGCATCGCTATCGCCGCGAGCCTCGACTGGCTCAACCCACTGCGGCTCGACCGCCACGGCCGCGAGCTGCAGCTGGGCGACGGCGATCTCGCCCCCGGCGTCCAGCGGCTGCTAGAGGTTGGCGCCTCGCTCGGCATGCGCGAGATGTTCTTCACCATTGGCACGCTTGAAGACCGTGCCAACAACTGGCGCGCCCAGCTCGACGCCGTCGCGACGCTGCTCGCCGATCTCAAGCCGGTACTGGCCGATCTCGGCATGCGCGCATTGGTGAAAACTCACGAGGAAATCACCTCCTACGAGTGCCTGGACCTAGTCGAACGCGTCGGCCCCGACACCCTCGGCATCTCCTGTGACCCCGCCAACATGCTGGTCCGCCTCGAACACCCCCTCGCCGCCGCCCGCCGCCTCGCCCCGCACATCACCCAGGTGCACATCGACGACGCCACCCTGAGCTTCGAGGGCGACACTGATCTCCGCCGCCACCTCGCCCCGGTCGGCGAGGGCATCATCGACTGGCCAAGCCTCCTCGCCCTGCTCCCGGCCGCCAAGCCGCTGATCGAACTGCATCGCGGCCAATTCGCCATCCCAGCCTTCGACCAGGAATGGCTAGCCGACCAACCCTACATCCTACTCCCCGAATACGCCGCGCTGGTGCAGTCGGCCCGCTTCACGCGCGAGCAGCTGCCGATCGACCAGAACGACATCACCCTGCGGCTGCCGGCGGCGCTAGAGATGGTGAGGTTGTGAGATGCTGATTGAGACCTCGAGCGAGACGGGGGCTCCGCGCAATAACCATTGAATTGGATGCGACGAAGTCGTCCGCTCCGCCCTCCGCGGGCAAGAGCGCTTGGGGACATCGAGCTAGTCGGTCATTCCCTTCTTCGGCTCGCCACTGCCCGGACCCAATCTGTGAGCTCTCTGTCCGCCCCAAGCGCATTCGCCGCATCGATCCAATCCGTTTCCAAGGCACAATCCGATGTGCGCGGAACCTGGGTTGAATCGATGAGAGCATCGAGGGCTTCATTCACCGCGTCTACTGACCTTGTCTTGATAGCTTGGCGCATCAAGTTGCCAGCAGCAAAGTTCACATAGACTCTCTCACTCACTGCCTGGGCAAGTGCTGCGGTGGCACAGGCGAGCCCCTCCAAGGGTTTTCCGACATCGGACAGCGTCCCAGAAAGCGACATGAGAGAGAGAATATCCTGAAACTCCTCATGGCGGGCGACAGCTATGCGCTCCGCCGCACTCAGGCAGCCCTGCAGCAGACACTCTGTAACGGCCCCACCGTAGAGCGTGGACCGCAATATGGGATCCTCGGTTTGAGCCAGCATGTCGATCAAAAGGAAGGCGCTCTCTGGAGCATCCACGCCAAAAACCGAAACGACTTTCTCTCGAAACTTGGCGACATGTCGCAACAAATTCCTAACTTCGGTTCTGTCCAAGCCGATTTCCTCACTATTTTGGACGTTTGAGCGGCTGCCATTCATCGACGTCAATGTCACCCTGTGTTGGTAGTGCGGGCAAGACACACGAGGAAATTACCTCCTACGAGTGCCTGGGGAGCAGGTCGAACGCGCCGACGCCCTCGGCGTCTCCTGCGACACGGCCAACATGCTTGGTCGTCTCGGAGCCCCATCGCCGCCGCCCGCCGCCTCGCCCCCTCACGTCACCCAAGTGCACATAGACGACGCCACCCTGAGCTTCGAAGGCGACACTGCGGGGTTAGCCGCCATCTCACAAGAGATCGAGCGCGTCATCCGGGGGCGGAAGGACGAACGCCTCGAAAAGCTCTTTGTTCGTAGCGGCTGAATGGAGCCTGGCGACGGTAGTCGCCATGACTTTCGGGTCCTCAAGGTCCATATTCTGCTGGCTATGGTCCGACTCCAGGTAGCCGATGATTAGCTTTCGCAAATCATCGGTGCTGTACGGAATCGGGTGTGAAAATCGGACCGAGATCCGCACTAGCCCGAACATAAGGTCCAGAATAATCCGCGGAAATTTCTTGTTCACCGGGCCGATTCTATCGATGCCGTCGATTCGTCGGACTACGCCGTCACGCTCCATGACGAGCGATCCAACATTTCGCTTCAGCACCGATGCACGTGGGCCTTGTGCCTGTTCAAACGCCCACGTGCTGACCGGGAACACTTGCCGGTCTGTTACGGAGAAAAGCAGCACTGTGTAGTGCCCAGCAACTGCATCCATTTTCACCTCGTCCATAGCTTTATCTGTGCGTGCCGTGCCTGCCGCCGGCAAGGCGCCATCGACCGCACTCCACGATTGGCTTCGCCGAAGCGTCCACTCCAGCGCTCAGACACGGCAGCCTCTCATTCTGCGCTCTCCGAAGGGCGTAGTTGACGTCGCCGCGGATTCCAGCTGTACTCAGTTCACTATCCAAACTGTGAGTTCATCTGGTGAATTCCTTAGACGATCGCTACGCCATTCGATCCGTGGACCGGGCCATCGACATTCTCGCCGCGGTGGCCGGGAAGAACGGCCTGCTGACCGTCGACGGCATCGTTACCGAGACCGGTCTGCCCAAGAGCACGGTGTTCCGCATCCTCGCGACGCTGACGGCGCGGCGGCTCTTGGATCGCGATGAGCAGAGCCAGACCTATCGGCTCGGCATGCTGTCGCTGGTGATCGGCGCGCGCGCCATGGGCGAGCTCGATCTTCGCCGCTCGGCCCGGCCGCATCTCGAGAGCCTTGTGGCCAGCACGGGGGAGACCGTGCATCTCTCGATCCTCAGCGAGGACAATGCGCTCTGCGTCGACAAGCTCGATGCCTCGCGCTCGATGCGCATGGCGAGCTTCATCGGCTTCCTCGATCCGCTGCATTGCAGCGGCGTCGGCAAGGCGCTGCTCGCCTTCCAGGACGAACCGGTGCGCCAGCAGCTGATGGCGCGCATGCGCTTCGAGCCGCACACCCCGCACACCATCACCGACCCCAAACGGCTCGCCGAACAGATCGTCGAGATCCGGGCGCGTGGCTATGCCATCGACGACGAGGAAATCGAGCAGGGGCTGCGCTGCGTCGCGGCGCCGATCCGCGACCATTCCGGCGCCGTCGTCGCCGCCGTCAGCATTTCCGGCCCCACCACCCGCGTCACCCAGGATGGCCTCGGCGACCTCGCCAGGGCTGTCGAGGCTTGTGCGCTCGCCATCTCCGAAGAACTCGGCGCCCCCGAGCATTTCGCCGTTCCAAGGGAACGGTGAAATGCCCAGACCCTTGATTTGTCACGCTTTCGAACCGGAAAAGTCTGCAACTTTTCCTGAAAGCGCTCCCCAAAAGGTCACGTCTCCATGATCATCGACGTCCACTCGCACACCCCGCAGTTCCGCCACGCCGTGCCGCCGGAAAACCGCCGCCTGCACCACACCTGGCGGCCCGATCGCTCGGTCGATTCCGTCTATAGCTGGAACGATTTCCTCGAAGCGCAGCAGCCGGCCGACAAGTCGATCGTCTTCGGCGTCGCCTGGGCGCCGGGCGAGATCACCGGCGGGGTCAACGGCTTCAACGAGCCAGGCGACGTGGCCGTGGGCGTCAATGACGCCACCTCGGCCTTTGCGCTGGCGCATCCCGATCGCCTCATCGGCTTCATGTCGGTGCATCCGCACGACCCCAAGGCACTCGAGGAGATCGAGCGCTCGCGCACCGACCTCGGCCTCAAGGGCATCAAGATGGGCGCCAACTACCAGGTGTTCGAGCCGCTGGAGAGCCGGGCGCTGGCCATCTATCGCGAGGCCGAACGGCACGGGCTGCCGATTCTCTTCCACATCGGCACCTCGCCGGTCAGGACCGCCCCGATCAAGTACGCCCACCCGCTGGTGGTCGACGAAATCGCCATGCGCTACCCGAACCTCAAGATCATCATGGCCCATATGGGCCACCCCTGGACGGTCGATACCGCGGTGGTGATCCGCAAGCACCCCAATGTCTATGCCGACGTCTCGGGCCTCTTGTACCGGCCCTACACCTTCTACGAGGGAATGATCAAAGCCACCGAGTGGAATGTGCTCGATAAGCTCCTGTTCGCTTCGGACTACCCGATCACCACCCCGGCCGAGACGCTGCATGCGTTGCGCACGGTCAACGCCATCGTCGAAGGCACGGCGCTGCCGCGCGTTCCCGCCGACAAGATCGAACAGATCATCCACCGCGACAGCCTCACGCTGCTCGGCCTTTCCTAAGACCGGTACTCCTATGCATATCGAGAAATCCAAGAGCATCACCGAACGCGCCACCAAGGTCATTCCCGGCGGCGTCAACTCCGCGACCCGTCGGCTGAGCCAGCCCTATGCCTGGGAATGGGCCGAGGGCGCCTATATCCGCGACGTCGACGGCAACACCTATCTCGACTATCACGCGGCCTTCGGCCCGATCGTCCTCGGCCACAACGACCCCACGGTGAACGCCGCCGTCGCCAAGGCGCTGACCGGTCCAGACATGGTCGGGGTCGGCATCACCGAGCAGGAAATCATGCTCGCCGAAAAGGTGGTGCAGCACGTGCCCTCCGCCGAGATGGCGCTCGCCTTCTCCTCGGGCTCGGAAGCCACCTACATGGCGGTGCGGCTGGCGCGCGGCGTCACCGGCCGTGAGAAGCTGATCAAGTTCCAGGGCACCTTCCACGGCTGGCACGACTACCTGCTGATGAATATCGCGAGCCCTGCCGACAAGATCGGGAAGAAAGATCCGGGCAGCGCCGGCCAGCTCGCCGACGCCATCGACAACACCATCATCGTGCCGTTCAACGACCTCGCCGCCACCGAACAGGCGATCCTCGACCACCCAGGCCAGATCGCCGCCATCTTCATGGAAGCGATCCCGCACAATATCGGCTGCGTGCTGCCACGGCAGGATTTCGTCGAGGGGTTGCGCCGGCTCTGCGATCAGCATGGCATCGTCTTGGTGTTCGACGAGGTGATCACCGGCTTCCGCCATGGGCTCGGCGGCTACCAGTCGGTGCTCGGGGTGAAACCCGATATCAGCACCTTCGCCAAGGCCATCGCCAATGGCTATCCCTGCGCCATCATCGCCGGCAAGCGTGAACTGATGCTGCAGTTCTCGACCGCGCCGGGCGGCAAGGTATTCGTCGGCGGCACCTACAACGGCCATCCGGTCGGCTCGGCCGCGGCGCTGGCCACCATCGCGGCGCTCGAGGACGGCACCATCTACGAGCGCACCTTCCGGCTCGGTGATCGGATGCGCGCCGGCCTCGCCGAAATCGCCGCACGGCTCGGCATCGAGATGGTGTCGGCGGGCTTCGGCTCGGTGTTCACCCCTTATTTCATGAGCGGCAAGGTCGAGCGCTACGAGGATCTCCTCGCCAACGACACGGCCCGCGATGTCGGCTTCCGCCAGGGCATGTGTGAGCGCGGCATCTTCATGCTGCCCATGCCGATCAAGCGCAACCACATCAGCGCCGCGCATACCGATGCCGATATCGACCGGACGCTCGAAACCGCTGAAATCGTTATGAAAACTCTGCGCTGAGCTCAAACTTTTCATATGCGAAAAGTCGTATTGATATATGATTGCAGCCGTCATAACGTTGCGATCTGACGACAGGCAGCGAGGCAACAGGGAAGCGCCTCGCCTGCCGATCGGTTGGGCCACATGGCTCGGCCGAGAATGTCGAGAGCGGGTCCGTTGGGCCGGACCCGGAGGCCTGCAGCCTTGGCTGCGGGAGAACAAGCGTCGTCCGCGACGTGTTGTCGGTTCAGTTCGTCAAGGAGGGAAAGCTATGACGACCAATAACGCCACCCGGGGCTTCGGTTCGCTGAACCGCCGCTCCTTCCTCAAGGCCGGCGGCGCATCGGCGCTGGCCGCCAGCCTCCTGCCGGGTCTGCTGACCGGCACCGCCAAAGCCGCTTACTCGGGCACGCTCGATATGCTGGCCTGGGATTTCCAGCCCGACACCATCAAATCGCTGGTCGGCGAATGGACCGCGGCGGGCAACCCCGCGGTCAATGTCGCGGTGATCCCGAACCTCGGTTACACCCCGGCGCTGCAGACCCGTCTGCGCGGCGGCGACAAGATCGACCTCTATTACAACTTCGCCTACAACTCGCAGAAGTTCGTCAACGAGGGCTGGGCCAAGACGCTGAACGGCCTGCCCGGCGTCGACGATATGATCGCCGACATGTTCGAGAGCGCCCGCGGCCGCCACGTCAATGCCGCTGGCGACATCATCAGCGCCCCGTATTTCTCGGCCGTGCACATGCTGCACTACAACGAGAAGTTCCTCGCCGATGCCGGCCTTGCCGTGCCGACGACGCTGAAGGAAATCTACGACGCCTCGAAATCGCTGCAGTCGACCGTCGCCTCGCCCTACGTCGCCTACTGGGTGAAGGAATTCTGCGAGGAATACCTCCACACCTACCTGCTCAACGAAGAGATCACCGCCTTCGACGATGCCGGCCAGCCGGTGTTCGCCGATGACCCCAAGACCGTCGGGGTGTTCGAGTGGTGGCAGACCATGTACCAGGAAGGGCTCGCCCCCAAGTCGCTGCTGACCGACGATCCGGGCAAGCTGAGCAACGAGATGGCGCAGGGCAACGCCGCCTTCTACGTGCTGCACCACTATTTCCTGACCTCGATCCGCTCGCTCGAAGGCCCGCAATCGGCCAACGTCAAGACGGCTCCATCAGGCCCGTCGACGCTGCAGATCGGCGAAGTGCTGCAGATGGGCCAGTCTGACAGCGATGACGAGCGTCTCGCGACCTGGGACCTGATGAAGTACTACGGCTGGAAGGACACCGACGGTAAGTTCAAGGTGTTCAACCAGTGGGCCAAGGCCGCCGGCCTTGCCGCCCCCTATGCCGGGTTCTTCACCGACCCCGAAGTGGTCGCTTCGTTCCCCGACTATTACGATCTCGCTTTGCTGTCCGACACCTTCGCCACCAAGTCGAACGTCGTGCCGGCCCGCACGCTGCCCTGGTACCCGGATTTCCAGGCCAAGGTCGGCGACATCGTCCATGCCCTGCTGCTCGGCCAGGCCACCCCGGCGAAAACCGTCGAGGACCTGACCGCCGCCGCCAAGGGCGCCCAGGGCGGCCGGACCCTCTGATCCAGTTCGAACCCTGCCATCGCCCCCTCCGGGGCGGTGGCGCACCGATCCACCGCGAGACCGTGGCGGGTTGAATAGTCATGACCAAGCAACAGGACGCAGGAGCCCATGGCAGGAGCAGCTGACCTACTCGGACCGAAGGCCGATCGCGCATTCGGGCTGAAGCTCGTGGCGCCGGCGATGATCATCCTGATCGTGCTGCTGGCCCTGCCGACTCTGCTTACCCTGGTCTACAGCCTCCACGATGTGCCCGCGAGCGGCTCGAGCTTCGGGCCGTTCGTCGGACTCGAGAACTTCACCATCATCTTCTTGAGCCCGGTGTTCTGGCGTTCGGCGCAGGTGACGCTGACCTTCTCGGTCGGCTTCGTCATCCTCTCGACAGTGATCGGCCTCGCCATGGCGATGCTGCTCAACCAGCGCTTCATCGGCCGCGGGCTGGCGCGCGCGCTGCTGATCATTCCGTGGGCGACGCCCTGGCTGGTCATCGGCATCCTGTGGAAATGGTTTGCCGATGGCAGCGTCGGCGGGCTCAACGCCGTGCTGATGATGCTGGGGTTGACCAGCGACTATCACCCGTTCCTGTCCGACCCGAACACCGCGCTGCCGATCACCGTGCTCGCCGCGGTGTGGCGGCAGGCGAGCTTTGCCGGCATCCTGCTGCTCGCCGGCCTCCAGACCCTGCCCGAGGAGCTGAACGAAGCGGCCCAGCTCGACGGCGCCAACTGGTGGCAGCGCTTCAGCAACATCACCCTGCCCTGGCTGCGGCCGGTGCTGATCACCGTCACCGTGTTCAATGTGATCTATGCCTTCCTGCAGTTCGATGTGGTCTTTGCCATGACGCAGGGCGGGCCCGGCGACACCACGCAGGTGCTCAGCATCCTGATTTACCGGCAGCTGTTCGTGAACACCAATATCGGGCTCGGTTCGGCGCTCGCCGTCATCCTCGGCGTCGTCGCGCTGATCGGCGGCCTGACCATCGTCCGGCTGTTCTATCGCAGGGAGATGCACTGATGGCGTCCTCCGCCTTCGAGCGCGGCCGGCGCCGCAGCCTCGCCACCAGCGTCGCCATCTACCTGGGCGTGCTGGTCTTCGCCATCTGGATCCTGCTGCCGGTCTGGTACCTGGTGGTCTCGAGCCTGATCACCCCGTCGCAGCTGGGTGTCAAACCCTTCCCGCTGGTGCCCTCCAGCGTCACGCTCGACAACTATATGGCGGTGCTGTTCGGCAATACCGGCGGCAAGGGTATCGGCAGCACCGATATGGGCACCCGGCTGGTGCCGACGATCGGCCAGAGCCTCCTCGTCAGCTCGATCCTCGTGGTGTTGAACCTCTGCATCGCCGGCGCCGCCGCCTATGGGCTGTCGCGCTATCCGTTCCGCGGCGCCCGGGTGTTCGAACTGTCGGTGATCGCCACGCGCATCGTGCCGGCCATCGCCATCATCGGCCCATTCTTCGTGGCCTTCCGCGTCATCGGCGTGCTCAACACCCCGTGGGCGCTGGTCATCAGCTACAACGTCTTCACCCTGCCTCTCGCCATCATGATCCTCAAAAACTACTTCGATCAGTTGCCGCGCGAGATCGAGGAGGCGGCCAAGATCGATGGCGCCACCCGGCTCCAGACGCTGTGGATCATCATCGTGCCGATCGCCCGGCCGGGCCTCGTCGCGGCGGGCGTGCTGATCTTCCTCGAAGCCTGGAGCGAGTTCTTCTACGCTCTCGTGCTCACCAACCAGCTGACCGTGCCGCCGCTGCTCGCCGGCTTCCAGTCGGTGCAGCAGTTCAACTGGAACGCGCTGGCCGCGGCCACCGTCATGTCGATGCTGCCGCCGACCGTACTGGTGCTGATCTTCCAGCGTCACGTCGTCGGCGCTCTCACCGCCGGGGTGGGCAAATGAGTTCAACCATCAAGGCCGCCGTGCTCAGCGCCGGCGCCTGGTCGCAGTCGAGCCACCTGCCGGCGCTCACCGCCGACCCGCGCGTCGAGCTGGTGGCGCTCTCGAGCCCCAATGCCGAAATGGCGGCAAGCCTCGGGGCGCAATTCGGTGCCCCGCACTTTGCCGACTGGCGCGAAGCTCTGGCGCTCGGCCCCGACATCGTCGTCGTCTCGAGCCCACCCGTCGCCCACGAGGAACAGGTGATCGCGGCGCTCGAAGCGGGCGCCCACGTGCTGGTCGAAAAGCCTTTCGCGCTGAGCGCCGCGCCGGCCCGCCGGATGCGCGATACGGCCGAGCGGCTGAACAAGGCGCTGCTCGTCGGCTTCGGCTGGCCCGCAGCGCCGATCTTTGCGCTGAGCCGCAAGCTGATCGAGGCCGGCGAGATCGGCCAGGTCGAACACCTGACCATGCATCTCGCGGTCAACACCCGGGCCCTGCTCTCGGGCAGCACCGATGGCGGCTGGGGTGGCAAGGCGAGTTCGAACACCGCGACCTATACCGACAAGGCGATCTCCGCCGGCGGCTCGGCCGCAGTGACCATGTCGCACCAGCTCGGCATGGTCGAATGGCTGGTGGGCGAACCGATCGTCGCGCTCAACGCCAGCACCTTTCCGCCAAAGAGCGATATCGACCTGCATACGAGCGTCAATGCCGAGTTCGCCGGCGGCGGTTCGGCCGCACTGAGCTCGGCTTCCACTCACCCCTACCTGGCGCGGCCGCAATGGCATTTCGCGCTCTATGGCCGGAACGGCCAGCTCTGGGCCGACTCGGTGGCCGACACGCTTCGCCTCGTGCGGGCCAGCGGCGAGGTGGTCGAGTATCAGGCCCCCGAAGCTTCCGGCCTCTACGATCCCGGCGCCCCGACCAAGGCCCTGATCGCCTGCGCCTTCGGCGCCCCGGCCCCGGCGGGCCTCACGGCGCGGCTCGCGGCCCACGTGGTCGCGGTAACCGACGCCATCTATCTCAGCGCCAAGACCAACCAGAAACTGCAGATCGAGACCCTATGAGCACCTCCACCCTGTTTACCGGCGGCCTCGTCGTCGACGGCCTCGGCAATGCGCCGGTGCGCGCAGATGTGCTGGTGATCGGCGATCGCATCGCCGGCATCTTCAAGGGCGCCCGTCGTCCGGAGGCCGATCGGATCGTCGAAATCGACGGCCTCTGCATCGCACCCGGCTTCATCGACATGCATACCCATTCCGACCTGCAGGTGCTGGTGAACCCCGATCACACGTCGAAGCTCAGCCAGGGCGTCACCACCGAAGTGCTCGGCCAGGATGGCCTCAGCTATGCCCCGATCGACGATGCGACGCTCATCGAGATGCGCAGCCAGATCAAGGGCTGGAACGACGACCCGCCGGGCTTCGACTGGAACTGGCGCAGCGTTGCCGAATACCTGAAGCGCCTCGACGGCAATGTCGCGGTCAACTGCGCCTACCTCGTGCCGCATGGGAACCTCCGAATGCTGGTGATGGGCAACGCAGCGCGGCTCGCCACCCCTGACGAGCTGGAGCAGATGAAGGCGCTGCTGCGCACCGCGCTCGAGGAAGGCGGCGTCGGCCTCTCGACTGGCCTCACCTATGTGCCGGCAATGTATTCCGATACCGACGAACTGGTGGCGCTGTGTGAGGTGGTGGCCGAATATGGCGGCTTCTACTGCCCGCACCACCGCAATTACGGCACCGACGCGCTGGGCGGCTATGGCGAGTGCTTCGAGATCGCCCGGCGCTCCGGCGTGGCGCTGCACCTCGCCCATACCCACCTGAGCTTCGAGGCCAACAAGGGCAAGCTGCCGCAGCTGCTCAAGATGTTCGACGACGCCATCGCCGACGGCGTCGATCTGAGTTTCGACGCCTATCCCTACCTCGCCGGCATGACCACGCTGCTGTCGCAGCTGCCCAGCTGGGCGCTGTCGGGCAGCGGCGACGAGCAGATGGCGCGGCTCAGGGATCCGGAGACCCGCAAGCGCATCATCGAGGCGCTCGACGTCATCGGCTCGGATGGCCACCAGGGCCTCACTGTCAACTGGTCGAGCGTTTACCTCGCCGGCCTGCCCGGTGCGCCCGAGATGGAATGGATGATGGAGGGCAACCTCGCCGACGCGGCGCGCAAGCTCAACACCTCGCCGGCCGAGCTGGCCCTCGACGTGCTGATCGCCACCGAGCGCGCCGCCCCTTGTGTGTTCTTCATCGGCATCGAGGAGCATGTCCGCACCCTGATGCAGCGCGAGGAACACACCGTCGGCAGCGACGGTATCCTGGTTGGCGACCGCCCTCACCCCCGCTCCTGGGGCACCTTCCCGCGCATGCTCGAAACCTATGTGCGTGACGAGAAGGTGCTGACGCTGGAGGAGTGCGTGCGCCACATGACCAGCTCGGCGGCCAACCGGCTGCGGCTGATGGATCGCGGCCGCATCGCCGCCGGCGCCAAGGCCGATCTCGTCGTCTTCGACAAGGATACGGTCAAAGCCAACGCCACCTACGAGCATCCGCGCCAGGCGGCGACCGGCATCGTGCATGTCGTGGTCAACGGCCAGTTCGCCGTCGAGAACAATCGCGTCACCGGCCATCGCGCCGGCCGCACGCTGACGCTGGGAGCCTGAGCATGGCCGCAACCGCAATCTCCATCGCCCACGACGCCGAAGGCCCGAGCTGGGCCGACCTGCCAGTCTCGACCCCCGGCCTGGTGCTCGATCTCGCCGTGCTCGATGGCAATCTCGACGAGATGGCGGCCATCGCCCGCTCGGCCAAGGTCGAACTCTTCCCGCATGCCAAGACCCATCGCATGGCCGAGATCGGCCTCCGCCAGGTGGCGCACGGCGCCGATGGCCTCTGCGTCGCCAAGCTCGGCGAAGCGGAAGCCTTCGCCGCCGCCGGGGTGAAGCGGCTGTTCGTCGCCAACCCGATCGTCGGGGCCGACAAGGCCGAACGCGCCCTCGCTTTGTCGCGCCACGTCGACCTGACACTCGCCACCGACAGCGAAGCCGCCGCCGCCAGCATCGGCGCGGTGTTCGCCGCCGCCGGCGCCACGGCGCGGATGATGCTGGCGATCGACTCCGGGCTCGGCCGCGAAGGCGTCGCTGCCGACCAGGCCGCCGCTGTGGCGGCCGCCGTCCACGCCCTGCCGGGCGTCGAGCTCGTCGGCATCTATACCCACGAAGGCACCACCTATGGCGCCAAGGACCACCCGGATCTCGCGAGCCGCGCCAAGGCCGCCGGGGCGTTCATGGTCGGCGTCGCCGAGACGATCCGGGGTCGCGGCGTGCCGCTGCCGATCGTCTCGCTCGGCGCCTCCGCTTCGGCGCGCGAAGTGGCGCATGTACCCGGCGTCACCCAGATCCGCCCCGGCATTTATGCCTTCAACGATGTCGGCCAGATCGCGCTCGGCAATGCCAGCCTCGAGACCACCGCCATCCGTGTCATCGCCACCGTGGTCAGCCATCCCGACCCCGAGCGCGCCTGTATCGACGCCGGTTCGAAATCGCTGAGCACCGACCTCGTGCCGGCCTCGGCGCATCGCGACGCCTTTCCCGGCATGGGGCTGATCGTCAACGCCCCCGGCTGGGTGATCGAGCGGATGTCGGAAGAACATGGCTGGCTGCGCTGGCATGGCCAGGGCGCGCCGATGCCGCTACCAGTAGGGACACGGTTGGAGATCGTGCCGAACCATGTCTGCATGGCCTTCGCCATGCTGCGCCGCGCCAGTGTGGTCGAGAACGGCCAGGTCGTGGCGCATTGGGACGGCTTCGGTCCCGGCGCATCCGAGTAGGTCTTGTTTTGGGGGGAACGATGTCGGAGTTCAAACTGGCCGAGGGGCAGTCGCTGCTGGTCGCCTCGCGCGGCATATTCGAACTGCATGGGCTGACCCGCTGGGTGCAGCAGGATGGCAAGTGGCAGGGCAAGACCCTGGCCCGCGTCAACCAGCTCTCGAGCCTGACGCGTCATCCCACCCTGCCGGTGGTCTACGGCACCTCGCGGGTCGGCATGGAGGGCGATATTCATGCCTGGCGCATCGAGGGCGACACGGCGATTACCCTCGGCGAGAAATCGAGCGAGGGCGCCGAGCCCTGCCACCTCGTCGTTGACCCGAGCGGCCGGCTGCTGATCGTCACCAACTACACCACCAGCACGCTGGGCCTGCAGCGCCTCGCTACCGATGGCAGTTTCGAGGGACCGATCGCGCAGCTGAAACTCAGCGGCGGCGGTCCCGAGCTCGAGCGGCAGGACGACGCCCACCCGCACCAGGCCTTCTTCATCGGCGCGACGCTGGTGGTGATCGACCTCGGCGCCGACCTCATCCGTGAGTTCAGCCTCGACCTGTCGAAGCCCGGCGCCGACGCCCTGAGCCAAATGCGGGCGACGGCAGTCCCCGCCAACACCGGACCGCGGCACGCTGTCGTGCTGCCCGACGGGCGGCTGGCGGTCAGCGGCGAGCTCGGCTCCAACCTCGTGGTCGGCCGCCTCGGCGATCCCGCCACCAGCTGGGCCAATGTCAGGGCCACGCAGCAACCCGGCCCGGGCAAGACGCGCTGGAGCCGCAACTATCCCGGCGATATCCAGCGCGCGCTGGATGGCCGCCACGTCTACTTCGCCAACCGCAGCCTCGACACCATCTCGACCTTCGACGTCTCCGGCGCCACCCCGGTGCTGGTCGCCGAACGCGACAGCCAGACCCAATGGCCGCAGCATTTGCTGGTCACCGAAAGCCACGTGCTGGTCGCCGGTTGGGACTCCGGCGCGGTCAAGGCGCTGCCGCTCGCCAACGGGGTTCCGACCGGCGTTGAGCATCTGTTCGATTGTCCCGGCGCCGGCTGGCTGCTGCTCTGGGATTGAGCTGGCGATTCCTGTGCCCCGGCCCTCCCTCATGGTGGCGGGCCGAATGGCGCGGTGTTAGTGGACATCGGCGCCGAAACGAGCGAGCGGGGGGAGCATGGCAGCAGCTGAAGACGGTGCGCCCGCCGCCAAGGGATCGCGCAAGCGCCGGAAGCCCGTTCCTAAGGCAGAATACACCGCCCCGGCGCTGGAAAAGGGCCTCGATGTGCTCGAGCTGCTGGCGACGCTCACCGTGCCGGTCACCCCCAGCCAGATCGCCCAGCGCCTCGGCCGTTCGCTGTCGGAAGTCTATCGCATGGTGATGGCGCTCGAGCGCCGCGGCTACCTGATCCGGCCGCCCGGTGAAGAAGCTTTGGTGCTCTCCACCCAGCTCTATGGCCTTGCGACGCTGTTCCCGCCGTTCCGCCGGGTCGTCGATGCCGCCCAGCCGATCATGAACGCCCTGGCGCTCGAGACCTCGCAGGCCATCCACATGGCGGTGCTCGACGGGCTCAACCAGCGCATCATCGCCCAGGTCGATAGCCCCGCCCCCATTGCCATCCGGCTGCGCGTCGGCGCGGCCAGTCCGGCCATCCGCGGCACCTCGGGGCGCACCATCATCGCCTTCCAGCCCGCACCGGTGCAGGCCTGGATCATCGGCCAATCGGAGGCCTTGTTGCCGCCCGACCAGGCCAAACGCTACCGCAGCCGGGTCGCGACCATTGCCACGCGCGGCTATGAGCGGATCGAAGGCGAGATGGTGCAGGGGGTGACCGACCTGAGCTTTCCGATCATCAACACAGCCGGCATCTCGATCGCGGCGCTGACCATGCCGTTCCTCACCAGCCAGCAGATCATCGTCCCCTTCGACGATGCGGCGATCATGCTCTACCGCGCCGCGCGCAGGATCTCGCAGTCGATGGGCGGCGACCTGCCCGAACCGCATTTCCCGCTACCCCCGGACGTGCAATGAGCGAAACCAATCCCTTCGCCGCCGCTGATGCCGATCGCTTCGCCATCTGGGAAATGCTGGTCAAGCGCGACAGCGATTTCTTCCTCAGCAGCGACTGGTCGCTGGTTGCCACCGATTATGTCGAGTCCGGCTTTCTCGGCATCGATGCCGCGCTGTCGCTCGATCCGGCCGACTGGCGCCCGGCCTATGCGTCGGTTACCGCCTATCGCGATGCCGCCATCGCCGCCCGCTGGAACCCGGCCGAGTTCGCCGAGCCCCTGCGCGCCGCCTGGTTCCGCAGCCAATCGATCGACCGCATCGACATCAACGGCGACGCGGCGCTCGCGCATAAGCGCATCGATGGCCAGATCCGGCGCCAATCCGGGGACGCCATGGTCCTCGCCTGGCGCTCGGTATTTCACCTACGCCGCGAGCATGAGGCCTGGAAGATCGCCGGCTTTACCGGCTACCTGCCGCTGTAGCGGTACCAGCCCCCGGTGCACATATCCCGGGGTCAGCCGCGACCGGCGAAGATGTCCTTCTTGACGATCGCATGGACGCCCCAGTTGCCGTCAACGACCTGGGTGACGCCGAAATCGACGCCGATCGACATAAGCGACACCGCTTCGTCCTCGGTCAGCCCCTTGGTCGTCATCAGGAAGTGCCGCATCTTGCGGAACGCGTCGCGCAGCGCGAGGTCTACCGACGACTTCGAGTAGATGTCGCTCTGCGCCGAGGGGCCCAACTCCTCGAGGTAGTTGGCAAACGAGAAGCCGTGTACGAGCCAGTCGGTCTGGGTCTCCAGCATGGGATAGTTGAGCTCTTCCAGCGGGGTGCCGGCCAGGTCGGCCTTCTTGTGCAGGATAAACTGAAAGGTGCCGGTGAGGGAGCATTCGATCGCCGTGCCGCAGAGTTCGCTGTCGCCCTGGCTGGCATGGGGGTCGCCGACCGACATCATCGCGCCTTCGACGGCGACCGGGTAGTACATCGTCGCGCCCTTGCCGATGCGCCAGTTGTCGATGTTGCCGCCGGTATAGCTGGGCGGCACGGTGTCGACGAAATCGGCTTCGGCGGGAGCCAGGCCAAGCGTGCCGAAATGCGGGCGAACAGGCAGCCGAATGCCCTTCAGCACGTCGTAGTTGCGCGTCGTCAGCGCGTGGTCGACCGGCACGCCGGGATAGTCGATGGTGGTGTGGGTAACACCGAACGGATCGGTCTGCGGCACCCAGGGGAAATTATAGACCGCTTCTGCCCAGCTCTTGCTGCCGGTGACGTCCACTTCATAGATGGTGATCACCTCACGCTTCTTGCCCTCGAGCATGTCGTTGTAGTGGAAGCCCCAGTTCGCTGCGGCGTTCGAGCCATAGGACTTGCCCGCGAATTTCGGGTTGGCAGAAGGCCGCGGGGTGCAGTCGAGGATGCGGACCTCGAGGATGTCGCCCGGTTCGGCGTCGCGCACGAACACCGGGCCGGTGAGGATGTGGACGCCCATGCCTTCGCCCGAGCCCTTCTTGTAGACGGCCGGGTCGGTCGGGCCGGCGCCGCGACGGTCGACGCCCTTCTTGTCCTTGGTCCAGAGGTAGACGCTTTCGGCGCCTTCATCGCCCTCGACCATGCGCTCGAGATCGTCGCCCGCGTGGTGCGTCAGGGTCTCGATGGTCACGATGTCGCCCGAGTCGATCTCGACCTGCGGCTTCAGCGTCTTGCTGAAAAAGCCCCAATGCACTGTGTCGGCGGTAGCCGGGAGATAGTGGTAAGCGCGCTGCTGCGGCTGGCGGGCGGCAGAGGCCTGGGCCAGCGCCGGGGTGACCAGCGATATGCCCCCGCCGGCGCCGAGGGCGGCAAGGCCACCCGCCGCCAGGAAGCCACTCTTGAGGAAGCTGCGGCGCTCGACGTTGAGATCCTCCTTGAAGCTTCGATAGTGGGCCTCGAACTGAGGGCAGTTAACGTCATCGCCTTTGCACATGGGGTGTCCTTCGCCGGGGTTGCATCTACGCGCAACTATCCCGGTCAGGCCCGGCTCAGGCAATCGGGCGAAGAGGCTGTCCGGACCCCGGCTCGATCGGCTTCTGGCACTTCGTCGCTCTCTTTTTTTCAGCATTATCAACAAGGTACGTCTGAAGCAGTACTCCGAGCCGAACCTTGCCGGGCGCCTGCCTGACGGCCAAAAGGCAAGAGATTGTTCGTCTCACGGCAAAGACTGGCGGGGCGGCCGGGCTATGCTAAGCTCAGGGTTGGGAAGCTCTGATCGAGGTGGGTGCCGAAGCAGCGCCGCAGTCTGCGGCGCGTGAAGGGACACCATGAGCGCCGTCCGGTTCAGCGTCGAAACCGTGCCCCTCGACCGCCGCCGCGCCGCATGGCTGGAGCGGCTCGCGCAACTGGGGCTGCAGGCCAGCGGAGCCAGCGGCACTATCGCGGTTTCGCCCTCCAGCTCCGGTGCTCTGCTCGCCGATCTCGCCGGTGAAGCGCAGGCGCTCGAGAGTGTTGCGCACGGGCCTGGGGCGCCGATGCTCCTGCTGCTCGTCGGCAGAGGCAGGGCGCGGCTCACCGCCGGGCGAACCGCGCTCGAGCTGGCCGACGGAGACCTCGTCGCGCTCGAGATGAGCACAGCCTGGCAGATGCACTGGCGTACCGATTTCCGTGCCGTCTTGCTGCGACTGCAACGCGGGCCCCTGGCGGCGCGGCTGGGCCGCGTGCCGGTGCGGCTGCCGGTCGTGCTGGGCCGCACAGTGGCGGCCGCCGCGGCTCGGCCGCTGTTGCGGACGCTGGCCGCTGATATTGAGAATCTCGGCCAGGCCGATCTGGCCGCCGGCGAGATCGCGCTCACCGAACTGGTGGCAAGCGCTTTGCTCGGTGAGGCAAACGCCCCGGACGGCGGGCTGACCCAGGTGCAGGCGGCGCATTTCCGAAGAGTCTCGGCCGCGATCGACAGCCAGCTCACCAACGCCGATCTGGGGCTCACCGATATCGCCCGCCAGGAGGGGATGTCGGCACGCTACCTGCAGCGGCTGTTCGAAGGGCGGGGCGAGAATTTCTCCGACCATGTACGGCAGTTGCGGCTGCAGCGCTGCAAGGTGGACCTGCTCGATCCGAACCACGCACGCGAAAGCGTTGCCGCCATCGGCCAGCGCTGGGGTTTTCGGGATCAGGCGCATTTCAGCCGCGCCTTCAGCACGGCTTTCCGCATGACCCCCACGGAGATGCGCCGCGCCGCCGTGCCGGTCGATGACGGCTACTCCCAGCGTGGCAGGCCAACGACGCACCAGCCTGTACCGCCCGCGAAAACTCCGCCGGCCGGGCCGCAGGAGGCAACGAGGCCCGAGCCTGAGCCGTGGCCCGGCGATCGGCATCACCTGCCGGCGACCGCCGACACGGTACACTGGGGCTATGTCAGTCGCACGCTGCCGCCGGTGCTGCGGGTCGAGCCGGGAGCCACTGTCACGATCGAGACGCTCACCCAGCATTCCGGCGACGACTGGGATCGGATGGTGGCGGGGGATGCTGGCGCCGAAAGCGTCTTCGGCTGGACGAGTGAAGGCAAGAACATCGACCGGCGCGGAGCCGGACCGATGAACGCCTCGGTGTTCGGGCGCGGCGCGGGCGAAGGGTTCGGGGTGCATATCTGCACCGGCCCCATCTACGTGCGCGGGGCGGAGCCCGGCGACGTGATCGAGGTTGAAATCATCGACATCCGGCCCCGGCCCAGCGGCAATCCGCTGCACACCGGCAAGGCCTTCGCCTCGAACGCCTCGGCCTGGTGGGGCTACCAGTATGGTGATCTGCTCGACCGGGCGAAGCGCGAGACCGTCACCATCTTCGAGATCGATCTCGAGCGACCCCAGGAGGCTCGTCCGCTCTACAGCTACGTGTGGCAGCCGCAGGTCGATCCGTTCGGCGTCATGCACAAGACCATGGATTACCCCGGCGTGCCGGTCGATCACACTCTGGTCGAGCATCGCACCGTGCTCGAAGGTATCGCCATTCCGGCGCGCCTGCATTTCGGCTTCGTGGCGCTGGCGCCGCGGGAGTCCGAACTCGTCGATTCTATCCCGCCGAGCTATTTCGGCGGCAATATCGACAATTGGCGCGCCGGCAAGGGGTCCCGGATCTACCTGCCGGTATCGGTGGAGGGCGGCCTGCTCTCGATGGGCGACGGGCACTTCGCCCTGTCCGACGGCGAGATCAACGGCACTGGGCTTGAATGCTCGCTGACCGGTGACATCCGCATCCGCCTCCACAAGGCGGGAGCCGCCGACGCAGCGGCCTGCGTCACCGGGCTCAAGGCGCCGTTGATCGAGACCCCCGACAGTTGGGTGATCCAGAGTTTCAGCCACCTCAACTACCTGCGCGATCTCGGTCGCAATGCCCAGGCTGAGGTCTATCAGAAGTCGACCGTGGACCTGGCGCTGCGCAACGCCTTCCGGCAGACGCGCCGGTTCCTGATGGACGTCTACGGACTGAACGAAGACGAGGCGCTGACCATCATGTCGCTCGCCGTCGATTTCGGCGTGACCCAGGTCGCGGACGGCAACTTCGGCGTCCATGCCGTTATCGACAAGGCGATCTTCCGCGGTCGCAGCATGCGCTAGCCGGACCGAGCGAGTACGAAGCCGGCCCGCGTCAACCCGGCGCATACTGCGTCCGGCCAATGATGGGCACGCCCGGGCCAATCAACCCAAATTCGAAGCCGCCTCTTCCAAAGCCGACCCAACCGTGGTCTAAGCAACGCCATCCACAGGGGTGCTCCGTATTGCCGGGGCTGAGATGCGGCACGCCAAGTGCGCGGACCCTAAAGCTGATCTGGGTAATACCAGCGGAGCGAGGCGGGCGATGTTTTCTGGCGCACAGATTTCCCTTTATCCCATGACCGACGATTTCGTCGGCGTCATCCTCTCGGCACTCGGTGCGCTCGATCCCTATCGGGACCGGCTGCGCATCGAGACCGACGATATCTCGACCCTCCTGGTCGGGCCGCCGGAGGTGTTGTTTCCGGCCATGCGCGACCTCTTCGTCGCGGCGACGCAGGCCGGCAAGCATGTCACCTTCTCGGCCGCCATTTCACGCGGCTGTCCTGGCGAGCCCGATGAGGCGATCTGCAACACCAACGCCCTCGCCGATCCGCTCGAACCGCTGGCCGCCCGCCAAGCGGCCGCCCGTTCGGCGGTCGCCTCGGCAGCAGAGACCGGCCAATCCATCGCCGCCCAGTTCTCGCTTTACGTGATGGGCACCGGCCAGCACATGGACGAGATCTATGGCTGCATCGACTTCCTGAAGAGCTCAGGTGTGTTCGATCGCTCCAAGCACTTCTGCTCGGTGCTGCGCGGCGATGCCGGTCCGGTGTTTGCGACGCTGGCCGAAGCCTTCTGCCGGTTCGGGCCGCCCGAAGGACACGTCACCATCGACCTGACCGTTTCCGCGAACAGCCCGACCGCCCGCTAAGGCACGTCTGCTTTTCCTTCAAGGTCCATGTCGATGCCCTTCATCCGCCCGGTCGCGGCACGCGCCGCAACAGCCTTCAGCCGCCTGTGGCCTGCCCTGCTCTCGGTCGGCGGCCTGATCCTCCTCTGGGAGGCCTATGCCCAGTTTTCGGGGATCCCACCGACCACACTGCCCTCGCCCTCCCGGGTGCTGATGCAGGGCGCGCTGCAGTATCGGGCGCTGTGGGACAACACGCTCCCCACCGTTACCGCCACCCTCCTCGGCTTCGCCTGCTCGGTCTCGGCCGCCTTCGCCCTTTCGGTACTGATCGACTTCTTCCGTCCGCTGCGCCGCGCCCTGCTGCCGGTCTTTGTCATCAGCCAGACCCTGCCGATGATCGCCATCGCGCCGCTGGTGGTGCTGTGGTTCGGCTTCGGCCTCGCGCCCAAGATCATGCTGGTGGCGCTGGTCACCTTCTTTCCAATGCTGATCGCGCTGGTGCAGGGCTATGCCGCCACCGCCGACGAGATCGAGCAACTGGTGGCCTCGATGGGTGCGCCACGCTGGCGCATCTTCCTCATCGCCCGCCTGCCCTCGGCCCTGCCCTTCTTCTTCGCCGGCCTCAGGATCTCCATCACCTATGCCGTGGTCGGCGCGATCTTCTCCGAGTATGCCGGCGCGGCCAAAGGGCTTGGCATCTATATCCTCAACGCCAAGAACAACTTCCGCCCCGACCTCGTGCTGGCCGCCGTCACGGTCAGCGCCACCCTGACGCTGCTCCTGTTCGGAGCGACCGTATTGATCCAGCGCCTGTCGATGCCCTGGCTGCGCCTCTCCAGGAGCGAAAGCCCATGAGCGCCGCGCGCCTCGAACTGCGCGGCATCGCCAAGACTTTCGGCGATCTCCAGGTGTTGGGCGAGCTGTCCATCGCCGTTGGCAAAGGCGAATTCGTTTCCATTCTCGGCCCATCCGGTTCGGGTAAATCCACCATCTTCAAGCTGCTGACCGGGGCCCTGCGCCCCGACACCGGCGCCATGCTGTTCGATGGCGCCCCGCTTCAGCCCGACCACCGCCCTTTCGCCTTCATGCCGCAGCGCGACGCCCTGATGGATTGGCGGCGGATCATCGACAACACGACATTGGGCCTCGAGGTGCAGGGCATCGTGCGCAGGGCGGCGCGCCGGCGCGTGGCGCCACTGTTCGCCGAGTTCGGCCTTTCCGGCTTCGAGCAGCACTATCCTGCCCAGCTCTCCGGCGGCATGCGCCAGCGCGCGGCGCTGCTCCGTACCGTGGTGCAGGACAAGGACATGCTGCTGCTCGACGAGCCGTTCGGCGCGCTCGATGCTCTCACCCGCGCCGATATGCAACGCTGGCTCGAAACCATGTGGAGCCGCCACGGCTGGACCACCCTGCTCGTCACCCATGACGTGCGCGAAGCGGTGCTGCTGTCTGACCGCATCTATGTGCTGTCGGCCCGCCCTGGCCGCGTCATCGCTGAAGTTGCCGTGCCCCTGCCGCGCCCCCGTCGTACCGGCGCGGCGGTCGCCGCCATCGAGGCCGGCATCCTCGATCTGCTCCTCTCCGCCCCAACCCAAAGGACTTGAACGATGAATCTCCGCCACCTGGCGCTCGCCGCCGCCTGCCTCATTGGCCTCGCCGCCAGCCCGGTCGCCGCGCAGCAGCACGTCACCATGGCCCTCGATTGGACCCCCAATACCAACCACATCGGGCTCTATGTGGCGCGTGAGCTTGGTTACTATGCCGAAGCCGGGCTCGACGTCGAAATCCTGCCTTACACCGACACCTCCGCCGGCGCGCTGGTGGCCAACCATGTCGCCGATTTCGGCATTGTCGGTTCCATCGGCTTCATGACCCAGCGCGCCGCCGGCGCCGACCTCAAGGGCGTCTACGCCGTTACCCAGACCGAAACAGGTCGGCTGGTGTTCAATGCCGACCGCGCCGATATCCAGCGCCCGCAGGATCTCGATGGCCTGACCTATGGCGGCTTCGGCAGCGCCTGGGAGAATGCCCTGATCACCTCGATGATCCGTGCGGATGGCGGCGAGGGCACGTTCGAAACCGTGACGCTGGGGACCTCTGCTTACGAGGCGCTGGCCAATGGCGCAGTGGATTTCACCCTCGAAGTCTACACCTGGGAGGGGGTCAAGGCCGAACTCGATGGCAAGGCCCAGCGCGCCTTCCGCTATGCCGATTTCGGCGTCCCCGACCAGCACACCACCCTGATCGGCTCCAGCGAGGCGTATCTCGGCGCCAACCCGGAAACCGCCACTGCGTTCATCAGCGCGACCGAGCGCGGCTACGCTTACGCGGTCGAGCATCCGGACGAAGCCGCCGATATCCTCATTGCCGCCAATAGCGACGTCCTGACCGATCGGACGCTGATCCGCGCCTCGCTGCAGGCCTTGATCGACGGGCACTATCTGCAGAGCGCCGATGGCGTGATTGGCGCCATCGCGCCCGCCAAGATGGAAGCCATCGGCCAGTACCTCTTCACCGCCGGCATCCTGCGCGACGGCAATGGCGTGGTGCTGGCAGACAAGCCTGACTTCTCTCCTTACTTCAGCAACCAGTACCTGCCGGCCGAATAGCTCATAACTGCGGCGCTCAATCTCCGGGTTGAGCGCTGCACCGGCTTACTCTTCCCATCATCCAGGTTCGGAGCTGTGGACGCGTGTTGCCGCCTCTCTCGGCGGGCTCTGCCGACCGAAATCGGCACACATCCCTCGCCAGACCACCTTCGCGCCGATTTTCATTGGTTGGCGCCGCTGAAATCGGCAACGAGACCGCGGGCGCCCGGCACGATCATCACCCCGTCGCTGTCGCAATCGAAGAACTTCGCCATCGCCCCGAGCCCCCGCGCCGTCCCGTTGGCCTGTTCGGCGGCGGCATCCACTATGGCGACAACGCAGCCCGGCGCATCCCGCAGCCCCACCTTACTGACCACCAGCGCTTCGGCGCTGCGGCCATCGACGTCGATCAGGAAGCGAAGCACCGCTGCCTGGACACCGTCTTCGTCCTCCAGCCATTCCACCGTCTTGCCGACGCTGTTGAAGGCCGAGAAGGTCTCGAACGCCTCGTTGCGCACGCCGAAATCGACGTCCATCCGCGCATCGCCTTCCGAGACGAAGACGTCGAACCCGCCATGTCCCGGGCAGCGGAGGTCCGCGCCACCCGCTTCCTCGTAGACCTTCAGCACCTCGCATGCGTCGAGGTCGAGCGGCGTGTAGCTGCTCTGTGCCGACGCCGGTCCAGCAGCGAGGGCGACGACGGCTATCAGGACGCTGACGAATGCTGTGCGCATGGCGACTCTCCTCTGCTGATCCGGCAAGTGTCAGCTGCCGGTGCGGAAAATGTAAGGCCCCGGCGGGAGGCTTAGCGCTGCGCCTAATCCTCCTCGACGAACACTTCCTTGCGCTTCCGCCGGATCGCCGGCAGCAGCGCGACGATCACCGCGGCCAGCGCCATGGCCAGCAGCACCGCCGAGATCGGTCGCTCGACGAACACCAGCGGGTCGCCCTTCGAGATGATCATGGCGCGGCGCAGGTTCTCTTCCAGCGGCGGGCCAAGCACGAAGCCGAGCAGCAGCGGCGCCGGTTCGCACCCGACCCGGATCAGCACGTAGCCGAGCACGCCGAAAAAGCCGATGGCGTAGATGTCGTAGACATTCTGGTTGATCGAGTAGCAGCCGATGCAGGCAAACAGCACGATCGCCGGGAACAGCGCGCGATAGGGGATCGAGAGCATCTTCACCCACAGCCCGATCAGCGGCAGGTTGAGCAGCACCAGCAGCACGTTGCCGATCCACATCGAGGCGATGATGCCCCAGAACAGCGCCGGCTGGTCGTTGATGACATTCGGGCCCGGCGTGATGCCCTGCAGGATGAACGCCCCAACCATCAGCGCCATCACCGGATGAGCCGGGATGCCCAGCGTCAGCAGCGGGATGAACGAGGTCTGGGCCGCGGCATTGTTGGCCGATTCCGGCCCGGCAACGCCCTCGATGGCGCCGTGCCCGAACTCCTCGGGATGCTTCGAGAGCCGCTTTTCGACCGAGTAGGAAGCAAACGAGGAGAGGATGTGCCCACCGCCCGGCAAGACGCCGAGCAGCGAGCCGAGGCCGGTGCCGCGCAGCACCGGCGCAATGATGCGCTTGAAGTCGGCCTTACCGAGCCAGAGGTTGGTGACCGACTTGACCATCACGTCGCGCCCCTTCTCGTTCTCGAGGTTGCGGAGAATCTCGGCGACCCCGAACACCCCCACCGCGACCGAAACGAAGTTGAGCCCGGAATAGAGCTCGCGGATGCCGAAGGTGAAACGCGGCGTGCCCTCGTAGATATCCTGGCCCACCATGCCCAGCAGCAGGCCGAGCACGATCATCGCCAGCGCCTTGAGGATCGAACCATGCGCCAAGGCGATCGAGACGAGGAGGCCAAGCACCAGCAGCGAGAAATATTCCGGCGCTCCGAAGCTGAGCGCGGCCCGCGCCAGCGGCGGTGCGGCGAAAGCCAGGAGCAGCGTGGCCACCGTGCCGGCAAAGAACGAACCGAGCGCCGCAGTGGCGAGGGCCTGCCCGGCCCGCCCCTTGCGCGCCATCTGGTAGCCATCGATCGCCGTCACCGCCGACGAGCTTTCACCCGGCAGGTTGATCAGGATCGCCGTGGTCGAACCGCCATACTGGGCGCCGTAATAGATGCCGGCGAGCATGATCAGTGACGCCGCCGGCGACAGCGAAAAGGTGATCGGCAGCAACATCGCGATCGTCGCCGTGGGCCCGATGCCGGGCAGGACGCCGACCAGCGTCCCCAGCAGCACGCCGATGAAGCAGTAGAGGATGTTGATGGGGTCGAGGGCGACCGAAAAGCCGAGCCCGAGCGAAGCGATGATATCCATCGTTACCTCCTATTGCCCGAGCCAGGGGCCGAACATCGGCACCCCCAGCCCCAGGCCGATCTTGAAGATCAGCGTGCAGAGCACCGTCAGCGCCACCGCGAGGAGCGCGGCGAACAGCGGCGAATTGAGCCGGCTGGCGAGCGCCGTGGCGAAGGCCGAAATGAACGCCACCGGCACGAACCCGAGGCCGCGGACGGTGGCGCCGAAAAAGCCGATGGTCGCCAGCACCAGCACGAGGCCGCGCCACGGCACCGGCAGGAGCTTGTCGCCCGCCGGCTTCTGCCAGCCACTGGCCGCAATGCCGACGCCCAGCAGCGCCAGCACGCTGCCGAGCAGCAGCGGAATGTAGCCCGGTCCCATGCGGAAGGCGGTGCCGAGCTTATAGTTCAGCGACTCGAGCGCGAAATAGGCGCCCGCAGCGACGAAGATGCCGCCTGCCACCAGCTCCCTGGTCGAAAATGTCGTAGCCATCTCGGCTCTCCTCGGTGCCGCCTGCCCATTGCGCAGCCCGAGCCATCTCACGCCGCGTGCGGGGGAGATGGCCCGCGGACCTCATGGGTCCGCGGGGGACTGTTGCTGGAAAAGCGGGAGTTGACGCTTAGTCGGCGTAGACGCCGGCGGCTTCGATCACCCCGCGCCACAGCGCGATCTGGCTGGCCAGTTGCTTGGCGAGCGCATCGGGCGTCGCTTCCGCGGCGGTGACCGGGGTCGTCCCCAGTTCGGCGAAACGGCTGATCACCGTCGCGTCGGCCATCGCCTTCTGCAGCGCCGTCTCGAGGCGTGTGACGATCGCCGCATCGGTGCCCGCCGGGGCATAGAGCCCGTGCCAGACCGTCACCTGCACCTGCTCGAGCCCGCTCTCGGCAGTGGTCGGCAGGTCCGGCAGCGTGGCCAGCCGCTCAGGCGAGGTCACCGCATAGGCCTTCACCTCGCCGGCCCTGATCTGGCTGGTGGTGTTGGTCGACTGGTCGCAGATCATATCCACCTGGCCGCCGATGATGTCGGTCATGGCCGGGCCGGCGCCCTGGTAGGGCACGGTGGTCATCGGGGCATCGAGCGCGTCCATCAGCAGCATGCCGCAGAGCTGGCTGGCGGAGCCGATGCCGGCATGGGCATAGGTGACGTTCTCGCCATTCGCCTTGATATAGGCGGCGAGCTCGGCAAGCGTGTTGGGCTCGAAATCCTTGCGCGCAACCAGCGTCATCGGCACTGCGGTGATCAGCCCGATCGGCGCGAAATCGGTCTCGGGTTTGTAGGGCAGGCTGCGGTAGAGCGTCGGCGCGGTGGCCATGCCGATATGGTGCACCAGCAGCGTGTAGCCATCATTGGGCGCCGTCGCCACCTGCCCGGCCCCCAGCGTGCCGCCGGCGCCGCCGACATTCTGCACCACGACCTGCTGGCCGAGATCCTGGCTCATCACTTCGGCGATAAGCCGGGCCACCGTATCGGTCGGGCCGCCGGCCGAGAATGGCACGACCACGGTAACGGGCTTGGTCGGGTAATCCTGCGCCAAGGCGGCGCCGGTCAGTGCGAGGCCGGCGGTCAAGGCGCCGGCGGCGAGCGTGCGCAGAAGCGTGTGCATGTTGTCTGGTCCTCCCATTGGACGGCCGCCGGGTCTCGGCGCCCTGTCCCGACCTTTGCAACCGCCGTGCCAATCGCAGAAAATGCAGGGCTGATATGCAATCGCCGCAGGTTATGCTAGCGGCTTGGGCGGAAAATTGCTCACCCTTGTGGGCGCCATCGGCAAGAAATTGCCAAGGAGGGTCCCCTGGCTCAGGGCCGGTTGCGTGAAGCCCTGCACGTCCGTCACCTCGCCTGGGGTGGCGCGGCGCTGCTGCTCATGGGGCTCGCCGGCTGGGCCGGGTTCGAACTCGCCTTCGCCTCGGCCATCAGCAATGCGCAGGACGAGACCGAGCGCCGCCTGGCGCTGTTCGACCGTACCCTCGAAGCCATCATCGAGCGCTTCCATTACCTCCCCGCCACTATCGGTCAGGCCGCCGAAGCGCATGCCATCCTGCGGCAACCGGGCGACGAGGCCGCCCGCAACGCCGCCAACGGCTTCCTGTCGAACCTCAACAACACGGCCGGCGCCAGCGAGACCTTCGTCATGTCCACCGCCGGCAGCGTCGTCGCTGCCTCCAATTGGTGGGCCTACGACAGCCTCGTCGGCCAGAACTTCGGCCACCGCCCCTATTTCGAAGACGCACTGAACGATGGCGACGGGCGCTTTTATGCGGTCGGCGTCGCCACGGGCGTGGCGGGCTATTTCCTCTCCGAGCGGATCGATGGTCCGGACGGACCACTGGGCGTGGCCGTGGCCAAGATCAACCTGGGTGAGATCGAAGCCAACTGGTGGCGCTCCGGCGAGCTGATCGGCATCGTCGACAATAACGGCGTGGTCATCCTGTCGACCCGCCCCGATTGGCGCTATCGCCTGCTGGCGCCCGGCGTCGCGGCCCCCGCCGATGCAGCACTGCGCTATGGCGACAATGGCGTCGGCACTGAGCCGATCACCACCGACATCTGGCCAAGCCGCGGCGCCCGCTTCGCCCATATCGGCGGCAGCGATGCCGAGGCCTCGGGCTATTTCGTCGTCGATGAGCTGCGCCTGCCGCGACACCAGTGGCGGATCGTCTCCTTCACCCCCGTGGCGCCACTGACCCGCTGGGGGCTGGTTGCCGCGGCGGCAGCGGCGCTCGGTTGCGCGGCACTCGTGCTGATCGCCATCCTGCTAATCCAGCGCCAACGGCACGTGGCGCAGCGCCTCGCCGAGCATGATCGTCTCGAGCAGCGCGTCGCCGAGCGGACCGAAGACCTCCACACCATCAACGAGCAGCTGCGCGCCGAAATCGCCGATCGGGTGCGGGCCGAGAAGGCCGAACGCGAGGCCCAGCACGGGCTGGTGCAGGCCGCCAAAATGGCGAGCCTTGGCCAGGCTTTGGCCGGCGTGGCGCACGAGGTCAGCCAGCCGATCGCTGCGCTCACCACCCACCTCGCCAGCGCCCACCTGCTGGCCGATCGCCGCGGTGACCAGGACATTGCGCCGGTGCTCTCGGCCATGGACAAGGTGGTCGAGCGTCTCGCCACCCTGACCGGTCATCTCAAGACCTTCGCCCGCAAGGAAACGCTGGTGGCGGCGAGCGCCGATGCCCGTCTCGCCATCGCCAACGCGCTGGACCTGACCGACCACAAGCTGCGTCAGTTGGGCATCGACGTCGAGTATCGCCGGCCCGATGCTCCGGTCACCGTCGCCATCAACCCGGTGCACCTCGAGCAGGTGCTGATCAACCTGATCGCCAACGCCGCCGATGCCATGGAAGCGACGACCATCCGCGTCCTTTCCATCGGCGTCGCGACCGACGACGGCATGGCGTGGATCACCGTCGCCGACACCGGCGCCGGCATCGCGCCCGGCGAGCTCGCCAACCTGTTCGATCCGTTCTACACCACCAAGGCGGCCGGCAAGGGCCTTGGTCTCGGGCTGTCCATCTCCTATGGCCTGGTGCGCAACAGTGGCGGCGACATTGCCGTGACCAGCCACGCCGGTCGGGGCAGCAGCTTCACCGTTACCCTGCCGCTCCTCCCCGCCTTCACCAGAAGAGTACCCGCATGACCGAGCCCGCCGTCCTCATCGTCGACGACGAAGACATGGTGCGCACGGCGCTCGAACAGTGGCTCCGCCTCTCGGGGTTCGCGACCACCACCGCCGCAAACGCCACCGAGGCCTTGGCGCTGATTGACGACCGGCACCCGCATGTCGTCCTGACCGACGTGCGCATGCCCGGCCTGTCCGGCCTCGACCTCTTGGCGGCGCTCGGGCAGCGAAGCCTGCCCATCGAGGTCATCCTCATCACTGGCCACGGCGATGTGCCGATGGCGGTGGAAGCCATGCGCGCCGGCGCCTTCGACTTCCTGCAAAAGCCCTATGTACCCGACCAGCTGATCCGCACCATCACCCGCGCCGCCGAGCAGGCGCGGCTGAAGCGCGAAATCGCCGAACTCCGCCGCAAGCTCGATGGTGGCGAGACCGAGCTCGCAACCCGCCTCATCGGCGCCTCGGGCGGCATCGAGGCATTGCGCCGCTCCGTGCTCGAACTGGCCGGCATCCCGGCCGATGTCATCATCCTGGGCGAGACCGGCACCGGCAAGGAGGTGGTGGCGCGCTGCCTCCACGATTTCTCGCCGCGCGCCAAGGGCCCGTTCGTTGCCGTCAACTGCGCCGCCATCCCGGCCGAGCTGATCGAAAGCGAGCTGTTCGGCCACGAAGCCGGCGCCTTCACCGGGGCCGGCGGCCAGCGGATCGGCAAGTTCGAATACGCCAATGGCGGTACGCTGCTGCTCGACGAGATCGAGTCGATGCCGCTATTGGCCCAGGCCAAGGTGCTGCGGGTAATCCAGGAGCGGGTCGTTGAGCGCCTCGGCTCCAACCGCCAGGTCCCGCTCGATTTGAGGCTCATTGCCGCAACCAAGGCCGACCTCGCCGCCGAGAGCGCCGCCGGCCGCTTCCGCGCCGACCTCTACTACCGGCTCAATACCGCCACGCTCACGCTGCCGCCGCTGCGCGAGCGCGGCGACGACTGCGTGCTGCTGTTCCACTACTTCCTCGGCGCCGCCGTCCGCCGCTTCAACCGGCCCACCCCCAGCCTCCATCCAGCCGACGTGAGCGCCCTCATGACCCATGCCTGGCCCGGCAATGTCCGCGAACTGAAGGCCGCCGCCGACCGCTTCGCGCTGGGCCTCGACGCGACGGGCCGGTCGCTGGCCGACATCCTTGGCACGCGCGTACCCGTCATCTCGGGCGCCAGCCTCGCCGATCGCGTCGCCGCCTACGAACGCCACCTGATCGAGGCCGAACTCGAACGCCACCAGGACTCGGTCTCGGCCGTCGCCGATGCGCTGCAGGTGCCACGCCGTACCCTGAGCGAAAAGATGGCCCGGCTGGGCGTGAAGCGGTGAGGCGGCCGCGCAGGTAAGGCGGCTGCCTTGTCAGTGAGCGACGAGATCCGCCGTCTCGATGCTCCCCGATCGTTTTGCCGTTCCAGTGTCGGATCGCCATGATGACAGCAGCTCGTGGGCGGCCATTTTGCACCCAGTTGCAGCTCGCACCTCGACGCTGTGCAGCTCGGTGAGGGCGTAGGTTCGCCGCGTGCCGCACACCGCTCCGTCATTGACAAAGACCTCGATGACGCCGGCGTCGAAGAACAGCTGCAGCCGCGTGAGGCGGATCGGCTGCGAGCGATACGCAATCCCCGTGCTTGCGTCTTCCGGCACGCTGATCCGCAGGCGGCCGTCGGCATGCTCAAGCGTGAAGCTCTGTCCGCTCATCGTGCGAGCCACGACAACCAGCCCATCCAGATCTCCCTCCAGCTCGAGCTCCAGCGCTCGACTGCCGGCAGGAAGCACAGAGCTTCCATCCCGCAACTCGACAGGTCTGCCGCGCAGGGGGTGCCGACGCCTCGCTACGAATGCGGCCGGTTACAATGGGCCACAAAAGCCGAGATCGCTTTCGCGCCTCGAAGGCTGCCCGCCATGTCGGTTTCGTGACCGCCGGCGGTCATGCGAAGCCAACCATTGGCGGCAAAGGCCTTGATGAACAAGGAATTGCCGGCGATGTCGTTCGATGTGAAGGACGGCATTTCATCTTGATCGGTCTTGCCGGCGAGTTGCAGCGTCTGATTGCCCGAAACCAGCGTGATCTCGGTCAGATCGCCGGGGACGCCGGCGATCCCCGCGAAGATGCGCCCGCCGCCCTCCTCGCAGGAGAAGTTCAGCGGCTGATCGTCGGTATCCGCTACCTCATAGGCCAGAATGGCCGGACGCGTCCGATCCTCCTCGTCGATCCGGATCGCCCAGTCATAGCCGTCCGTCGGCTTCGGCACCGGGCTTTGCGCCGCTGCACCGACCTGCGATGCAAGCAAAAACAAACCGCAGACCAGCACGAAGTATTTGCGCATAATGACCTTTTCGGCAATCTTGTTGACGGACGACACGTTCACGGGCAACCCCTGCGTTTGCCTGCAGCATCTTGCAGTTCAGCCCAACTCTCCAGCTTCTCCCGGAGTACCATGCGTACCATCAGCATTCTTTCCGTTCTCCTCTCGCTGACGTTGCTGACGACCGTCCCCGCCTCCGCCGCCCCGAACGAGGCGGCGCCCGATCTCGGCGCCTATGTGGGCAAGTACGTCTTCGACAACGTCGAGGGCGTGAGCTTTCTCGAGCATCCCCTGGTGCGCGCCGCGATCGAAGCTGCTGCGCCTCAGGGCCCGGTGCGCGACCAGATGTATGTCACTGATGCGGTCACCACGCCTGTCATCAAGGTGGGGCAGCGGCTTTATGTCCGCAGTTACGACCCGGCTAGTGGTGGCGACGTCAACTGGGGCATCCTGATCGCCCTCGATGGCAGCAAGGCTGCGCTCTGCTATTCGGAGGGTGTCGAGCCGGATGTGCGTGGCGCCGACTGGTATGCCGAAGGCGAGAAGGCCTTCACCCTCTTTCTCATGTGCCCGTCCGAAGCCGGAGAGATCGAGGAAACCCTCGGTGACTGGCCGATCGGCCCCATCCCGGGCTGACCGCCATAGGCGTCGTCGCCGCAGCCCGGCGTCTGTGTCCGACGCATGCGACGCACCGCAGCGGCTCATTGATAGCTCCACTCGATAACGGCCAGATCCGATTGGCCGCCGGGCAGCTCCCAGTGCGCGTAATCGCCATAGGTGACGACCTGCACCTTCCTGCCGGACGGCTCGTGGACGAAGTACATGCTGCAATAGCCGTCGCCCGAACAGGATTCGAGCTCGGGCAGCTGCCGACAGATATTGGTGTCGTCTTTCGGGCCGCCAGGACGGCCGTAGACATTGGCATCGCATTGCGGGTCGACGAGTGGTGTCCACGTCGCGCCGAGTATGGCGGTGCGGAACTGCAGGTAGTTCATCTGCTCGTCGACGATGCCGTCGAGCTGTCCCGTTTCGACCGCATGGGCGGCGACCGCGCTTGTTACGGCAAGCCCGAACAGGACGACGTATTGGAACGGACGAAAACGCTTCATTGCATGCTTCTCCTTGGCGGCGTCAGCCGCGTGGCCCCTTGGCCAATGCCCATTCCCGCACCAGGTCGCTCGCCCGGCCCAGCCACGTCCGGGCAGCGTCGGGCTGACGAAAGTTGCAGCCGAAATCGAAACGCAGCGAGCTTGTCCGATCGCCGCGTTGCCAGCTCAGCGCTCCCGTCCCCTGGTCGGTGACCGCTCCGTCGCAGGGCAATTCACGCAGCCCCTCGAGCGGCTGCAGTATCGCGCGGATGCGCGCAAAGCCTTCTGGTCCGGCGTTGAACTGGCCTTCCGCCTCGATCCGGACAGTCGTGCGGTAAGACCCCCGCCCCGAACGATCGATCGACCATTCGGTCCGACCGCCGCTCCAACCATTGCCGGTGCCGACATAGGAGATCCGCTCAGGCGTAACTGCAGACGAGGAGTCTCGGGACGCCTCTTGTGAACCGGCCGTGCCGGCCAACGTCACCGCGAGCAAGAATGCGAGAGACCGGCTCATTGACCCGCGCCTAGCGCGTCGTCTTGCCTGTATCGAAATCGTGCACGAACAGCCCCGCCTTGCGGCTGTCGAACAGCGCCTGCAGATCGCAGCTCGCGCTCTGCTGCTTCTTGCAGTTCGTCTGCGCCGCTTGCTTGGCGCGCCGGGCCGACGTCTCGGTGGTCGCGCTGTCGTTGTTGCCGCCCAGGCGATACGCCTGGATGAAGCCGTTGCCGGTCAGCGCGTTGGTTTCGCACGGCAGCGACGTGTCGGCGCTGCACGCCTCGATCGCCGCGGCGCTCGCGGCATCGGCACTACGGTAGCCGCTCGCGACGTAGAGTTTGGCGTTGTAGCCGTCGTCGGCACCACCGACGACCCATGCGGACGCGGCGAAATACTTGCGCGCCTTGGCGCCAGGGAAACGCTGGTTGGTACTGGCGCGGATCGTTGCGAAAACCTCGCATGGCAGCAGCTGCTTGGCCGAACATTCAGCCATCACCTGATTGCGATCGGCGCCGCCCTCACCGAGCCAGCCCCTGTAGAAGTATCCCTCTTTGTCGCGGATGATCGCGATCGATGAGTTCGACCAGGTGCCGCCCGACGTACAGCCGCCACCCATCACCCTGTTGCACGCGTCGAGCGCACCTTGCTCGCCGATATTGTTCGCGCCGCTGTAATTGCCGTCGACCCAGACATCGGCGGCGTCGACATGCCAGGCGATCGCCGCAAAGCTGCCATCGCTGGGCGCCGAGGGTTGCTCCGGCGCTGCGCCGCTGTCATCGCGAGCACATAGAGGTGTCGGGGCGACGCCGGGGCCATTGGGGGCCATCCCCACCAGCCGCTCCCCCGGCCCGGGGCCGTTGCAGGGATAATGCTGCGCCTGCGCCAACGCCGGCGACAGGCACCAGACAAGGGCGATCAACAGCATTTGCCCAACCCAGCGCATATCGCCGAAACGCTTCATCATGTTCATCCTGTGGTGTTGAGATAACAGGCGATCATCGGATCTCCCGTCCCGAAAGAAGATTTCGGCGACCGGCTGCGATCCGGCCCTCAGTGGCGCGAGAAATCTGCGAACGGCTTCTAATCGCCACGAGCGGCACTCGACTTGACGAGGCAATATGCAAATAACTCATGCGATGAGTGCCGATGGCCAAAGCGCGTTGACCGAAGACGCAGATGCGCGGATCGAGCTGCGCCGGATGACCCGACAGCTCGGGGTGGTCTACTGGGCCTCGGTCTTCCTGATCGCCAGCCTGCTCTGGCACTTCGTCGGTGTCGACGCATGGGTATCGGCGCCGGGAAAGCTGGTCTGGATCACCGCCAGCATCGTCATCACCTTCGCCATTTCGGCGCTGCTGCTGCGCTGGCGCAATTTGTCCTTCCTGCACAAGGCGATCCTGTGCTTCGTCCTCACGCTGCTCTGCTCACCGTTTTCCGCCAGCATCGATTTCCTCATTGCATCCTGGTACTTGTGGCCGCAGAAGCCGGCTTTCGCGCCACGCGATTTTGTCTACAGCCTGATCGAAAACAGCTCGTTCCTGTTTGGCTGGGCGTGCCTCTATGTGGCGATGCTCTACAGTCACGAAGTGCGCCAGCAGGAGCAGCGGCTTGCGGCAATCCGGGAAGAGGCGCTCAAAGCCCAGATGCGGGCGCTGCGCTATCAGATCAATCCGCATTTCCTGTTCAACACCTTCAACTCCATTGCGGCGTTGATCGAAGAAGGCATGCCAAACGAGGCCAAGCGGATGGTCGTCGTCCTGTCGGAATTTCTGCGGACGACGCTGACCCTCGATCCGTTGAGCGATGTTCGCCTGGATCGGGAACTGGCGCTGCAGCAGGACTATCTGGCGATCGAACGCGAACGCTTTTCCGATCGGCTGAATTTCGCAGTGGATGTGCCCATCGAATTGAACGGCGCGCTCGTACCCAGCCTGATCCTCCAGCCTCTGGTCGAGAACGCCATCAAGCACGGCGTGGGGCAGGCGAGCGCGCCGATGTTGATTCGCATCGAAGCCGCGGCGGTGAATGAAGACCTCAGGTTGGTGGTCACCAACGATGTCGCTCCCGATCGCGCAACGACGGAACCTCCCTCGACCGGGATCGGGCTGGCCAATGTCAACGAACGGCTTGCTGCCCGGTTCGGCGCCCGAGGGCGATGCACTGCAGGCTATGACGGTCAGGGGAAATGGGAGGCGGTCGTCGAGCTGCCGCTACGTTACGAATGAGTGGATTTTCGGTGCTGATTATCGACGACGAGCCGCTCGCACGCGGCCGGATCCGGCGCGCCCTGGCGGCAATGGCGGACGTCTATGTCGCGGGCGAAGCGGCCAATCTCGCCGAGGCCGGGATGCTGATCGAGCGATTGCGCCCCGATGTCATCACGCTCGATATTCAGCTGCCGGGCGGTACCGGCTTCGACCTGCTGGAGCGGCTTGGTCCGGCGGCGCCGGCAACGATATTCGTGACCGCCTTCGACCATCAGGCCCAGCGTGCCTTCGACGCCCATGCCATCGATTATGTAACCAAGCCGCTCGAACCGGCGCGTTTGCAGCTGGCAGTCGCGCGGGCCTGCGCCCGGCTGCGGGCCAGCTCAAACGAGGAACGGGTTGGCGAGCTTCAGGAAGTGATCAGGGCACTGCGGCACGCACTGCAGCAGACCGAAGGTGCCGGGCCGGATTTCTGGGTGCGCTCGCGCGGCGACTATCGGCGCCTTGCCTTGCACAACGTCACGCACATCGTTGCCGAGCGCGACTATGTCCGCATCTTCAGCGACGGGGAAAGCCACCTGCATCAGGAGAGCCTGACATCGCTGGAACGGCGGCTGCCGCCGAGAATCTTCGTACGCGTGCATCGCGGTGCGATCATCCGCAGGGATGCCATCGTTCGCTTGCGGACCGCGCAGTTTTCGACCTTGATCGTAGAACTGGTCGGCGGCAGCGAAATCCGTGTCGGGCGAACCTACGCGGCCAAAATGCGTGCCGAACTGGCGCGAGGCGTGATCCCGGATGTGCGCTGAGGCGGCCGGCTTTCGCCGGGATTCAGCGGATGTAACGCACGAGCTTACAGGCGTTGTGTGAGCCGGCAGGAGGCCACTGGCCTCCCGCCTCACTCATTCGATGCCGGTTACTTCGGGTACTGGATGGTCTGGTCGATAAAGTCGTTGGTGAAGGCGGTCGCCGGATCGTAGGCGGTGATCTCGAAGGCTTCCGAGACGAGGCCATAGTCGGCGGTGACACGAGCCGGATCGAAGGCGCCGATCGGCAGCGTGTTGCCCGTACCCGGCATCACCTTGGAGGCAAATTCGAGTTCACGTGCTGCGTCCTCGGCCTTCATGCTGACGGCGCTCGACAGGGCCTGGCTGCAGGGCTCGGGGGTGGCGAGGCAGTAGGCAAAGGCGCGCTGCAAGGTCTGCACTACGGCCTTGACCAGCTCGGCCTTGTCGGCCGCCGCCTTGCCATTGGCGAAGTAAGTCAGGCCGTAGGGGTTGAGGCCGTGGTCACGCAGCAGGGCAAAGCCCAGGTCATCGCCGAACACGTCCTCGTAGACGAAGTGCACGCTGTACATGTGCGTGGTGGCGTCGATCGAGCCGGATTGCAGCGCTGCCACCTTGGCGGTGGGCTGGATGTTGACCCATTCCACCGAATCCGCCGCGATACCCATGGCCTTGGAGATCGGCCCCCAGAACTGGCGAGCCGCGTCGGAAGCAGGCGCGCCGAGCTTGTGGCCGGCGAGATCGGCCACCGTGTTGATGCCCGAACTCTTCTTCCAGTAGATGCCGTTGGCGCTGTCATTATAGGCGACGAAGACCCCGACGATGTCGCTGCCCTGCCCCTTGAACTGCAGGGCCGTCGGCATGTCGATAATAGCCATGTCGACCTGGCCGACCCCGAGCGCCGTCGCGGCAGCGCCCGAGCCGTTGCCCTGGATGATTTCGAGGTTAACGCCGGCGTCGCTGAACCAGCCTTCCTGCTGCGCGTAGTAGAGCGGCGCATGGTCGCCGCCGGCCTTCCAGTTGAGCATGAGCTTGAGCGGCTCGGCCGCGAAGGCGCTGCCGCTCATCAGCACGGCCATAAGGGCAGCGCTGGTCGTCGCAATCTGTCTGATCATCGGTTTTCCTCCCAAAAGGGTCTGATGGCCCGTCGGCCTCACTCCATGCCGAGCAGGGCGTATATCTTCTTGGTGTAGTCACCGAACTTCTCGCTGGTCTTGACCGCCAGGGTACGGGGTTCGGGGAGATCGATGTCGAAATGGGCGGCCATGCGGGCCGGGCCGGCGGTCAGCACCGCGACCTGCGAGCCGAGGAACACCGCTTCCTGGATGCCGTGCGTGACGAAGAGAATGGTCTTGCCGCTCTCTTTCCAGATCCGCATCAGCTCGAGGTTCATGCGCTCGCGGGTCAGTGCGTCGAGCGCGCCGAACGGCTCGTCCATCAGGATCAGCTTGGGGTCATGCACCAGCGAGCGGGCGATCGAGGCCCGCTGCTGCATGCCGCCCGAAAGCTGCTGCGGGAACGCATCGGCGAACTTTTCCAGCCCCACCATGGCGAGCAGGTCGAGCGCCCGCTCACGGCTGGCCGCACGCGGCAGCCCGAGAATTTCGGCGGGCAGCATGACGTTATCGACGATGGTGCGCCATTTGAGCAGCAGCGCCTGTTGAAACACCATGCCGATGTCGCGACCTGGGGTGAACGGCGACTGCGAGTTGCCGATCTCGATGGTGCCGCCATCGTGGCCATGGAGGCCTGCGAGGATCTTGAGCAGCGTGGACTTGCCGCAGCCCGACGGACCAACGATCGACACCAGCTCCCCCTCGTCGATATCGAGAGTGACGTCGGAAACGGCGAGGAACTCCTTGCCGCCGAACTTGTAGACCTTGCGGACGCCGTCGAGGCGCATGAAGGCCGGGCGATCGGGCATATTGCTCATGCCGAAATCCCCTTGCGCGTGACAAAGACGTATTCGAGCAGCGCGACCATGCCGTAGAGCAGCACCCCGAGCCCGGTGATCAGGATCAGCGCCATCATCATCGCCGAGGTATTGAGCGCGTTCTGCTGGATCAAGAGGAAGTAGCCAAGGCCACTGTCGGAGGCGATGAACTCGCCCACCACGGCGCCGGCCACCGCCAGCACGGCGGCAACCTTCATGCCCGAGAACACGAAGGGCAGCGCGCCGGGCAGCTGGATCTTGCTGAAGATCTGCCAGCGGTTGCCCTTGAGCGAACGCACCAGGTTGATCAGGTCGGGCTCGACTTCCATCAGCCCGCGATAGGTGGTGAGGACGATGGGGAAAAAGCAGATCGTGAAGGCGATCAGCATGTTAGGCACGATGCCGTAACTGAACCAGATGATGAACAACGGCGCCATGGCCACCTTGGGCACCATGTTGAGCGTGACCAGCAGCGGCATCAGCGCCGCATTGAGCGGCGGCACCCACACGAAGATGACGGCCAGCGCCACCCCAACCACGGTGGCAATGGCATATCCGCCGAAAATCTCCGCCGCCGTCACCCAGATGTGCCGGAACCAGTTGTAGGACGGTTCGGCCAGCGCCATGGCGGTCTCGATCGGGCCGGGCATGATGTAGGCCGGCACCTGGCCGACCGTCACCACCACGTGCCACAGCACGACGAATCCGACATGGGCAAGGATGGCGTAGAGATACCCCAGCAGGAATTTGGGCATCGCGGCGGAACTCCTAGAGCGCTTTCAGGAAAAGTTGCAAACTACCCCGGTCAGAAAGCGCGACAAAATCAATGGCTTAGAATTCGCCCGAGCGGACTTCGAACTTGGATGGCTTGCCGAGCGTCGGCTTGCCCGACTTCACCCACTCGCCGACCCAGCGGACCATCGGGTCGATGGAGACGACCGGGTTGCCGAAGATGCCGTTGGCCTTGTCGCAGTTGACCAGGAGGCAGGTGTCGCCCTCCTCGTTGGCGAACTTGGGCTCGACGCCGAACAACTCACCGAAACGGTGCGCGAGGTAGCGGATACTGAGCGCTTCCGGGCCGCCGACATTGATCGGACTGGCCGGCGTTTCGCACTGCGCAAGCATGCGCAGGAACTGCGCGTTGGCATCGCCCTGCCACATCACGTTGGCATGGCTGGTGGCGACCGAGATCGGCTTGCCCGACAGCACCCAGCTCGCCACCTCCTGCATCACGCCGTAGCGCGGATCGATGGCATAGACGAAGCGCATGATCCGGCCGGGCGTATCGTACTTCCTGGAGTAGTACTGGAAGGTGCGCTCGCGCCCGACGACCGAGTTGGCATACTCGCCCGGCCGCGCCATCGGCAGGTCGCGCTCGGTGACACCGCCATGCAGCGGGTTGGACCATGGGTAGACATGGATGGTGGAGAACGAGACGATCCGGGAGTCGCGGAAGGCTTCCGCGGTGATTTGCGGCGCCACGGTATTCATGGCCCACAGGAAATCCTCGCGGCCGCGATAGTCGAACTTGAGGCCGGCCATGTAGATAACGTTGGCGACCTTGGGCAGCGCGTTGACCGCATCGCGATCAAGCAGGTCGCAGCGGATGGTCTCGATGCCCCAGGAGTTCAACCGCTCCTCGAGGCCCGCTTCGGAGAACCGCGACACGCCGATGACCCGCTTGCCTGGCGCGGCCTTCTTGGCCATGCGCGCCATGGTGACGCCGATCTTGCCGCCAACGCCCAGGATCATGATGTCGCCGTCGAGGGCGTTGAGATCTTCGATCACCCCCTGGGTCGGCACCGACATGAAATCCTCCAGATGCTCGACATCATGGAAGTACTCCGGCAGGGCGTCGGCAGTGAGAATGTTCGGAACGGCAGGGCGGGACATGGACGCTTCCTTGGTCATGCATCAGGCGACGAGCGGCAGGTCCTGTCCGCGGTCGGACAGCCAGCGCTCGAGATTGTTGGCGACGAAACGATCGTCGTTCATTTCGGGGTACTGCCGGTAGACGCGGTCGATCTCCCCGAGCTGCCCGGGGCTCAGCGTCTCGGCCGGATCGAGGCACCAGGTGCCTTTGACGAGGCCTTGCCGACGCAGCACTTCGAGGCAGCCCGGAATGCAGCCACGAAGGTTGTTGTTGGCGTCATAGATGGCGGCGTTGCAATCGGTGACGATGGAATCGAGCGCCAGCACATCCTGCGGCACCGGCGCATCGTCGGGCACGGCGTGGATGCGTTCCAGCATCTCCACCGCCGAGCGGACCCAGATACTCCAGTGCCCCAGCAGGCCACCACGAATGCGCGCCCGCTGCTCGGAGCGGCCATCATCGGAACGGACCACGAAGGGCACCATCAAATCGAGGCCAATGTGGTCGTCGTTGCCGGTATAGAGCGTCACCCGCTCGGCTGCGCCGGCATCGTAGACGGCCCGGATGATGTCGAGCGTGCGATAGCGGTCGAACGGCGCCAGCTTGATAGCGACGACATTGTCGATGCCGGCAAAGCGGCGCCAGAACTCATAGGACAGGTGGAAGCCACCGACAGCCGGCAGCAGCGCGAAGCCGACGATCGGCATCTCGCGGGCGACGCGGCGGCAGTGCTCGAGGATTTCGTCCTCGCTCGCCCCCTTGAAGCGCGCCAGGTTGAGCAGCGCGGCGTGGTAGCCGAGGCCGCGCGCCGTATCGATCTCGGCCAGCGCCTGCTCGGTCCGTCCGGTGACGCCGGCGATCAACAGTCGATCGGGGCCACCCCAGTCGCGCATCGTCTCGGCGGCAAGCTGAAGGACGGGCGCGTAGAGGCCCTTCTCACGGATGGCGAACTGGGTGGTGTGTACACCCACCGCGACACCACCGGCGCCGGCATCGGCATAGTAGCGGGTGATGGCGCGCTGGCGCGTCCGGTCCAGCTGGCGCGCTGCATCGAGCACCAGCGGATGCGCCGGCAGCACGGTGCCCCGGCGCAGGGCCGCGAGCGCGTTAGCGGGAATGTCTGAGACGGTGCGGTGCAACTGGGACCCTCCTTACACGGCCATTCGAGTGTGCTGGACGTCTTCGGCAAACAGCGCGGCGTCCATGAGCTTGAGCGGCTCGGCGATGCGGGCCGGCGCAAAATCCATCTGTTCGAGCACGTCGCGCCGAACATCGATGCCCGGCGCGACCTCGGTGAGATGGAGGCCATCCGAGGTCGCATCGAACACGGCGCGCTCGGTGACGATCCGCGCCGTCTGCCCGCGATCCCGTACACCGGCAAAGACGTCATAGGTGATGGAGTCGGCGGTCGGCACAAACTTGCGTACCTTGCCTTCTTTGTTCACCGTCAGGCCATGCGATCCGAAGCTGGCGTCGAGGCCGGCCGTGGTGAAGGTGCCGGCGAAGACCAGCCGCCTGGCGTTCTGTGCAATGTCGATGAAGCCGCCGGCGCCGGGATTGGCGGCGCCGAACTTCGACACATTGACGACGCCGCGGGCATCGAACTGGGCGAAGGACAGGGCGGCGAAGCTGCACAGCCCGCCATCAATGACGTCGAACTGCGTCACGCCATCCATGATCGCGTCCGGGTTGATATTGGCCGAGAACTGCCAGCCCGGCATGACGATGCCGCCATAGGCGCCATGCTCGGTGGTGGCCGGGTAGTCATAGATGGCATCACCGTCGAACAGGCCCTGCTCCGCCATCACCAGCGGCACGTCGGTCGCCGCGCCAAACCCGTAGATGGCCAGCTCGCCGCGACGGACTTCCTTCGCCACCCGGCGCGCAATGATCTTGTCGAGCGACATCTGCGTGACCGGCAACTGTGCCGCCGCCATCCGCCGACCCGAGAAATAGGCCTCCTCATAGGGCGTGCCGGTGGTCATCATCATGGCTTCGTCGACCACGATGGCGTCAACGAGGATACCGGGCAGGCGCACCTGGCTGGCCGGACGCTGGTCGACGATGCGCCGCACCTGCGCGATGACGCGGCCACCGCTCGCCTTCGCCGCAATCGCCAGCGCCAGGTTGGCGGTGGTCAGCGGTTCGTCTTCCCATGACAGGTTGCCATGGCGGTCAGCGCTGGCGGCGCGGATGATCGCCACGTCGATCGGCCAGGTCGGGTAGTAGAGGAATTCTTCGCCATCGATTTCGATACGGCGGATGAGGTCGTCCTGCGCCTTGTCGGTGAACTTGCCGCCGCCATTACGCGGATCGGCATAGGTCCCGAGCCCGACGCGGGTGATATAGCCGGGGCTCTTGCGCGCCACTTCGCGCAGCCAGTGCATGCTGGCGCCGATGGGCCAGGAATAGGCCTCGATGCGGTTCTCGCGGATGAGCCGCATCAGTTCGGGGCGCTTGCCGGTGGTGGGATCGACCGGGTTGATGAAGGAGCCAGAGACGATCCGCTTCATCAGCCCTTCGCGGGCCACATGGTCCATGCCCTTGATGCCCATGGCGTCGCCGGTGCCGCAGGGGAAATAGAAAGTGAGATCACGCGGACCCGCGGTGTCGGCGAAACGCTGGCCCAGGGCACGCAGCACGGCGTCGGGAGTGACCCAGCCGATGACGCCGGCGCTGGCGACGGTGGCGCCATCCGGAATGCCGGCTACTGCGGCGCTGGCGGAAACGATCTTGCTCATCATCTACCCGAAAACTTTGCCAGGACAGCCTGCGCGGCGGGCGACCTGGCGTCCTGCTGGAAATGCTCCGACGCGACGGCGTCGAGATGGGCTGCGTCGAGCCGGAGCTGCGCAAAATAGCGCTTGGTGGAAATCACCGCCGAGGCGGGGCGCCCGGCCAGCCGCTTGCCCATCGCAATGGCGGTAGCGAGGGCCTCGCCGGGCTCGCACAGCGCGTCGGCCAGGCCCAGCCGGTGCGCCTCAGCGCCGGTGCAATCGAGCGCGCCCCAGACGATGGAACGAGCCCGCACCAGCCCGACGCGGGCGATCAGCGCTTCGAGGCCCCAGGGCGGCAGCCAGCCATTGGCGACCTCGGGCATCGACCAGCGCACGTCGCGCGCCGTCACCACCAGGTCGCAACTCAGCGCCAGGATGCAGCCGCCGCCAAGCGCGTAGCCCTCGACAGCCGCGATGACAGGAATATCCAGCGCGCCGATCGAGCGGGAAATTGCCGCGGTCTCGGCCTCATGCTCGGCCATGCCGGCAATATCGAGAGCACCCAGTTCCTTGAGATCGCTGCCGGCACAGAAGGCGGGCGGCGCACCGGTGAGCACCACGGCGCCGACGGCGGGGTCGGCCGCCGCGTCGGCGAGAGCTTCGCCAAGCCGCGCCATCGCCTCGCTGCCGAGCGCATTGCGGCGCTGCGGCCGGTTGAGCGTGACGACGCGGCAGGCTTCGTCGTCGGCGATCAGGATGGAGGCGGCCTCGCTCATGCGTCCAGCCTCGCGCCATCGCGGTTGAGCAGCATGCGCAGGTCGCGACCTTCGATCTGGCGCGGCGCCAGCCGATCGCGCACCGCGATCACCGCGGCATGCCCGATGGCGTGGCCATAGCTGAAGCACTGCGCCGTCACCCGGGCAGACGCCACCGCCTCGTGCTCGGCCGACAGGCAGCGGCCGGCGACCAGCAGGTTCTCGCCCCGCTGCGGGACGAAACACCCATAGGGCACCTCATAGACATCATCCAGCAGCCACTCGACGCGCGGTTTGCTGCCCGAATGCAACTCGATCGGCCAGGGCGATCGCGCGACGCCGTCAGCGAATTTGCGACCGGCAAGAATGTCGCCGTTGCCGAGCTTGCTCGTGCCCTCGACCTGACGGGTCTGGCGCACCCCGACCTGGACGCCGGTATCGTTGACGAAGGCGTTCTCGCAGCCGACGAGTCGGTCGCGGAAGAAACGCGCATAGTCGCGGACCTGTCGCCGCCCTTCAAACTCCGCCTCGCTGAAATCCGCGTGGAGCAGCGTGTTCAGCTCGCGCCCATCGGCACCGGTGATGCGCGTGCAGTTGCACAGCAGCTCGTTTGGCCGGGTAGTGGTGAACAGCCAGATCTTGGTCCGCGGGAGCCGGTAGCCGCCGCTCGCGCTTGCCTCGCTGATCATGGCGCTGACCGACGGCGGCATGATCGTGTCAGTGCCATAGGCGGCGACAAAGGCCTCCACGTCGACATTGCCGAGGCGGAAGATCATTGTCGGGTTCTGCACCCGGCCATTGTCGCCGACGAAGTTCGGCAGCCCGGCCATGGCGACGATATCGGCATCGCCCGATGCGTCGATAGTCTGTCGGGCGCGGATCTCGAGCGGCCCCTGCTTGGACCAGGCCATGACGCCGGCGACCGCCTCGTTGCCATCGAGCAGGACCTCGACGGCGACGCAATGATAGATCACCCGCACGCCGGCTGTGGCCAGCATGTCATCTGCCGTTTCCCGCCACATCAGGGGATCATGCACGCGGGTGAAGGTCTTGCCGTAGCGCACCGGTCCGGCGAGGCCGCCGCGCGCCGACAGCGCCTCGACGAATTCCTCGGCAAAGCCGAACACCATCTGCTGCGGGCCACGGTCGAATTCGCTCGCGGCATAGAGGCCGCAGACCGTCCCCGACAGCCCTGCAACGGCGCCGCCGCCACAGAAGCCGTAGCGCTCGATCAGCGTCACATCGAGCCCTGCCCGCACTGCGGTGATCGCAGCTGCCACGCCTGCCGCGCCGCCACCGACGACGAGAATGTCGGTGTCGATACGGCTAACGGCGCGACGATCGATCGCTGCAACAGACAAGCGCTCTTCCTCCCAAGCACTGGTATGCATCTGACATATCAGATGTTGATCTGTTGCCTACCAATTGATGCGAAGGGTGTCAAACGGTATGTTCGCCGCAAATCAGTCCAGGGATCCGCATGACCGACAGCGACCGGCAAGAGCCCGAACTCATCTCCGATGTCGCCTATGCGGCGATCCAGAACTTGATCGTCACCGGGCGGCTCAAGGGCGGTTCGATGATTTCGGAGAACGAGCTTCGCGAGCAATTGAACTGTGGTCGCACCCCCATCCGCGAGGCATTGCAGCGCCTCAAGCTCGAGGGGTTCGTCGAGATCCACCCGCGGCGCGGCGCCCTGGTGACGACCATCGACATCCGGCAGCAACTCGAGTTGCTCGAGGTTCGCCGGCCGCTGGAAGAGACGATGGTGCGGCTGGCGGCGCGGCGCGCTACCGCCGAGCAGCGCCAGCGGATGCGACAGCTGGCGACCGAGCTCGAAGCCGCCGTTCGGCGCGATGACCGCGACAGCTATCTGGGCATCAACCGCGCCACGCACGAGATCGAGGCCGAGGCGACCAGGAACACGATGCTGATCAAGACCATCGGCCAGGTCCACACGCTGTCGCGCCGGTTCTGGTACTCGTTCATCACCGCCTCGGATAGTTTTGCCGAGGCGGCGGAATTCCACTGCAACGTGCTGCGCTCGATCGCCGACAGCGATGCCGACGCGGCGGCCGACAACGCCGGTAAACTGATGGACTATCTGGAGCGCGTGACTCGCGAGACCATCGAGCGCGTGCTCGACTGACGGAGTCCAGAGATCGCCTGCCCGCATGGCGCGTGAGCCAGAAGCGGTGAGGAGTCCAGACTAAAGTTGGGCAGGTTTTCGCAATTTGCGGTTTGCGCAAATTGCGGAGATTACGCAAACCTCTCCTCGATTTTGAGGAGGAGGGAAACCCGTGTTCAAGTTCATGCTGCGCGCCAACATGGCGCTGGCGGTGCTGGCCGTCGCTTCGTCGGCGTTGGCTGCCGACTACCAGCAGGCCCCGATGCTGGACGATGCTGTCAGTTCGGGCACGCTGCCCGCCGTCGCCGATCGCCTGCCCGCTGACCCACTGGTGATTACGCCGGTCGAAACCGTCGGCAGCTATGGCGGCACCTGGCGCTCAGGCCTCCTGAAATCCGGCGACGCCGCCTACTTCATGCGCACCGTGGCTTATGATGGCCTGCTGCGCTGGAACCTGGCCTGGGACCAGGCGATCCCCAATGTCGCGGCGTCCGCCACCGCGGATGCCGAGGGCAAGACCTACACGTTCAAACTGCGCGCCGGCATGAAATGGTCCGACGGCACGCCGTTCACCGCCGCGGACGTCACCTGGGTGATCAACGACCTAGTCTATGACGCCGGCTTTGTCGGCTCCAAGCCCGACACCATCTTTCCCCCCGCCAACAAGGCGCAGGCGGCCGTGGTCGACGACCTCACCTTCACGGTGACGTTCGAAAAGCCGCACGGCATGTTCCTGCAGCAGCTGGCCGGCGTCGAAGGCAATTTCCTCGTCACCTTTCCGCTCGCCTATTGCGGCAAGTTCCACCCGGCCCACAACGCCGACATCGATGCGACGCTCAAAGAGCTGAACATGGCGTCCTGGGGCGAGGCGATGCTCGCCAAGTGCGGCCAGATGTACGGCACCGAGCGCTGGGCCAATGCCGAAAAGCCGTCCACTTTCGCCTGGGTCTTCGAGAAAGCCTATGTCGGCGGCGAAGCCGAAGTGACGATGGTCCGCAACCCCTACTACTTCAAGGTCGACACCGCGGGTAACCAGTTGCCCTATATCGACCGGCTGTCCATGTCGGTGAACGAGACCCCGGACGAAATCGTGCTCAAGGCCGTGGCCGGCGAAATCGACCTGCAGAACCGCCACATCGCCTCGCTCGCCAATCGCAGCACCTTTGCCGAAAGCCGCGAGAGCGGTCGGTACGAACTGCTGCCGGCCCTCGAAACGCTGAGCGCCTCGACCATGCTGTCGCTCAACACCGAGAGCAGCAACCCAGCGCTCAAGGCTGTGTTCGCCAACAAGAAGTTCCGCGAGGCACTGTCGATCGGCATCGATCGCGACCGCATCAACGATGTGGTGTTCTTCGGCCAGGCGCAGCCGCACCAGATCGCCCCCCGCGCCGCCGATCCCTTCTACGACGAGACCATGGCGACGCAGTTCACCGAGTTCGACGTCGATGCCGCCAATGCGCTGCTCGACGAGATCGGCCTCGGCCAACGCGACGCCAACAATATCCGCCTGCTCTCGGACGGCACGCCGCTGACCTTCCAGGTCAACGTGGTCGATGGCATGTTCCCCGACTGGATCGACACGCTGGGCCTCGTCATCGAGGACTGGAAGGCGATCGGTGTCGATGCGCGCATCAACGTCATCGAACGCACCCTGTTCGTCAGCCGCTGGGTGGCATCCGAGTACGACGCCTTCGTCTGGAGCGGCGATGGCGGCATCGGCTCACTGTTCCGCCCCGAATTCTACGTGCCGGTATCGACCCAGGCCTCATCCTTCGGCATGCCCTATGCCCGCTGGTTTGCCGACCCCAATGGCGAAGGCGCCATCGAGCCGCCGGCCGAGATCAAGCAGCAGTTCGAGCTCTATCGCACGCTGCTCCAGACCAGCGATCCGGCCACCCAGGCCGACCTCTATAAGCAGATCCTCGCCATCAACCGCGACCTGTTCCCGGTCATCGGCGTGACCACGGCGCCAGACACCTACTTCGTCAAGCAGACCAACTTCCGCAACGTGCCCGCCAATATGCCCAACGCCTGGCCCTACCCGACCCCGGGGCCGGCCGCCGTCGAACAGTTCTACATCGAGCAGAACTGACCACTCGCCAGCCGGAACCAACAAGATGCTGCGTTTCATTGTCGGACGCGTGACAGGCATGATCGTCGTCCTCTTCGTGACCTCGATCGTTCTGTTCGCCATCATCCAGCTTCCGGCTGGCGACTACCTCTCGACCATGCTGGCCGAGAACCAGGGCTCGGGCGGCAGCGCCGAATTCGCGGACCGGCTGCGCCAGCTCTATCGCCTCGATCAGCCGTTCATCGTGCAGTACCTGGGCTGGATCGGCGGCATCGTGCAGGGCGATCTCGGCTACAGTTTCGAACTCAAGCGCCCGGTCGCCGAACTGATCGGCTCGCGCCTGGGCACCTCGCTGCTCGTCGAAGGCATCGCCGTCATCGTCATGTGGGGTTTTGCCGTGCCGATCGGCATCTACTCGGCGGTACGCCTCTACTCGATCGGCGACTACACCTTCACCATCCTCGGCTTTCTCGGGCTCGCCATCCCGAACTTCCTGCTCGGCCTGCTGATCATGTACTTCACCTTCGTGACCACCGGCCAACTGCTCGGCGGCCTGTTCTCGCCCCAGCTGGCCGACGCACCGTGGTCGTTGGCCAAGCTGATGGATTTCATCGCCCATGCCTGGGCGCCGATCCTGGTGATCGCCACCGGCGGCATGGCCTACCTGATCCGCGTCATGCGGGCCAATCTCATCGACGAACTGAAGAAGCCCTATGTTGATTTCGCCCGCCTGCGCGGCCTGTCCGAATGGCGGCTGATCCTCAAATACCCGGTGCGCATCGCGCTCAACCCGCTGATCTCCTCGATCGGCTATGTGCTGCCCAGCCTGATCTCGTCCTCGATCATCGTCTCGGTAGTGTTCAACCTGCCGACACCCGGGCCGATGCTGCTGCGCGCCCTGATGGCGCAGGACATGTACCTGGCCGGCGCGCTGGTGTTGCTGATGGCGACGCTCACCATCATCGGCACCTTCATTTCCGACATCATCCTTGCCGCGGTCGATCCGCGCATCCGCCTGGCCTGAGGCACGCCATGACCCAATCGAGACTCGACACGTCGACCCCGGTTACTGCCGTTGCCCCCTCCCGCCGGCGCGACGACGGCCCATGGGTGCTGATCTGGCGCCGCTTCCGCCGCAACCGGCTCGCCGTCGTCGGTGGCATCGTCGTGGTCCTGCTCTACCTCGTCGCCCTGTTGGCCGAATTCGTCGCCCCCTACGACGACGCGCGGCTTTTCCGCAATTTCGGCTACGCTCCGCCGCAGGCACTGGGCATCAGCTGGGTCGACGATGCCGGCAACCGGCAATGGGGGCTGCACGTCCGCAGCTACGACACCGAACTCGACCTCGACACCATGAAGCGCAGCTTCGTGCCGGGTAGCGGCGACGACTCCATCGTGCCGGTGACGTTCTTCGCCGAAGCCAAGCCTTACCTGCTGGCCGGCCTGATCCCGATGCGCCACCACCTCATCGGACCGGTGGACGACAGGCAGCCGATGTTCCTCCTGGGCTCGGACCGGCTCGGTCGCGACGTGCTCTCGCGACTGATCTACGGCACCCGCATCTCCCTCAGCATCGGCCTCATCGGCGTCAGCATCAGCCTGTTTCTCGGCATCCTGCTGGGGGGCCTGTCGGGCTATCTGGGCGGCTGGTGGGACACGGCGATCCAACGCAGCATCGAGTTCATCCGCTCGATCCCGACCATTCCGCTGTTCCTCGGGCTGGCCGCGGCCGTGCCGGCAACCTGGTCGCCGTTGCTGGTCTACTTCATCCTCACCCTCATCCTCGCCATAGTCGGCTGGACTGAGCTGGCGCGCGTTGTCCGCGGCCGCTTCATGGCGATGCGCAGCGAGGATTTCGTACTGTCGGCCAAGCTCGATGGCGGCACCGATATCGGCATCATCCTGCGTCACATGGCGCCATCCTTTGCCAGCCACATCATCGCGGCGGCCACACTGGCAGTGCCCGGCATGATCCTTGCCGAAACGGCACTCAGCTTTCTCGGCCTCGGCCTGCGCCCGCCCTTCGTTTCATGGGGCGTGCTGATGCAGGAGGCGCAGAACATTCGATCCATCGCCACCGCACCCTGGCTCTTCGCCTCGGGCGTAGTGACGGTGATCGCCATCCTGGCAATGAACTTCCTCGGGGACGGCCTACGCGATGCTGCAGATCCTTACAAATAAGGCCAGGCTGGCCGACGGCCTGGCGCTGCAGGTCGACAATCTGCAGCTGACCTTCGAGACCGATCGCGGGCCGGTGCAGGCACTGCACGACATGTCGCTGCGCGTCCGCCGCGGCACCACCCATTGCGTGGTAGGGGAAAGCGGCAGCGGCAAATCGATCATGGCCCGCGCCTTGCTCGGTCTGCTGCCGGGCACGGCGCGCCTGAGCGGCTCGATCCTCTACGATTCAGGACGGCAGGAAGGGCCGCAGCAACTGGTCGGGCTCGACCAGGCGAGCCCGACGTTCCGGCAACTGCGCGGTGCCGAGATCTCGATGATCTTCCAGGAGCCGATGGCGGCCTTCAGCCCGGTCCACACCATCGGCGAACACCTCGTCGAGATGATCCGCAATACCCGGCGATGCTCGCGCCAGGAGGCCGAGCAGCGCGCCATCGCCGGGCTGGACGAGGTCGGCATCCCGAACCCGTCGCGGCGCATGAAAAGCTATCCGTTCGAGCTGTCAGGCGGACAGTTGCAACGCGCCATGATCGCAGTGGCGCTGGCGAGCGAACCGAGCCTGCTGATCGCCGACGAGCCGACCACCGCCCTCGACGTCACCATGCAGGCGCAGGTGCTCGATCTGCTGTCACGGCTGCGGCAGGAGCGTGACATGGCGCTGGTTTTTGTCACCCACGATCTCGGCGTGGTGGCGCAGATCGCCGACGAAGTCAGCGTGGTCTATGCTGGCGAGACGGTAGAAACCGGGCCGGTGGAGCGCATCTTCGCCACGCCGCGCCATCCCTACACGCAGGGTCTGCTGATGGCGGTTCCCAGTGTGCGCCCGATGCCTGGCAAGAAGCATCTGCCCTCGATCCCCGGCGTCGTGCCGGCGGCGGACCACCGGCCCGCCGGCTGTGCGCTGCATCCCCGATGCCCGATCGCGATCGAGGGGCTGTGCGACACCAAAGGGCCGGCCTTGCTGCCCGATGAGGATGGCGCCGTGCGCTGCCACAATGCCGGACAACCCGCCTTCTTCGCGCCGCGCGACGTAGTGGCGTCCGCGACCGATGAGCGTGAGACCGGCGACACGCTGCTGGCGCTGGAAAACATCTCCAAGACCTACATGGTTCGCTCGGGGCGGCTGGCCGGCAAGCCGATCCCATTGCGCGCCCTCGACAACGTCAACCTCACCGTCCGCCGTGGCGAGACCTATGGCATCGTCGGCGAAAGCGGCTGCGGCAAGTCGACCCTCGGGCGCACCGTGCTCGGCCTGACCCAGCCGACCAACGGGCGGCTACGCTTCGATGGCGCCGAGATCGCACCCTGGAAGGGCGACCGCGTCACCAACCGGCGCTTCTGGCAGCGCGTTCGCTTCATCTTCCAGGATCCGTTCGGTGCGCTCAATCCGCGCTTTTCGGTGTTCCGCATCCTGGCCGATCCGCTGATCCAGTCCGGCATCCGCGATCAGGACGAGATCCGCCGGCGCGTCGACCAGGCGCTGCGCGATGTCGGCCTGCAGCCATCGGCCGGCGAACGCTACCCGCATGCCTTCTCGGGCGGCCAGCGCCAGCGCATCGTCATTGCCCGCGCCATGATCCTCAACCCCGACCTCATCGTCGCCGACGAGGCGGTGTCGGCGCTCGACGTCTCGGTGCGGGCGCAGGTGCTGAACCTGCTCTCCGACCTCAAGGCGAGCCGCAAGCTCACCCTGCTGTTCATCAGCCATGACCTGAGCGTCATCCGCCACGTCTCCGATCGGGTGGGCGTGATGTATCTCGGGCGGCTGGTCGAGGAAGCACCGGCCGACCAGCTCTATGCACGGCCGCTGCACCCCTACACCGAAGCCCTGCTGTCGGCCGTACCGCAGCCCGACCCGGGCCTGCGCCTTGCAGGCGACGGCCCGCGCAACCGCGGCGAAGTGCCCGACGCGATGAATGCGCCGACGGGCTGCCACTTCCATCCACGCTGCCCCTACGCCACCGAGATCTGCAGCCAGAAGGCGCCCCCGCTCGTGGTGGTCGGCGACCGCCGGGTCGCCTGCCACCACGCCGACACATTGACGCTGAAGGGAGTTTGAGCGTGAGCCTCGCCGCATTTGCCGACAATCCGCTGCTGGGCCGCGACGACGCCATCGCGCTGCTGCGCGACCTGGTGGCGCCGCTCGATCGCTATGTCAGCCCCGGCGGCGCTCGTGTGCGACTGGGCGGGCACGGCGTGCTCTACAGCACGGCCGGCGCCGAGCTCGAGGGCTTCTCCCGCCGGCTCTGGGGACTGGTACCGCTCGGCATGGGCGGCGCGGCCATGGATTGGAGCCGCATCAACCAGGGGCTGATATCGGGTACCACGCCCAATCATCCCGAATACTGGGGCGGGCGCTTCGATGACCATGACCAGCGCTTCGTCGAAATGGCGGCGATTGCCTTCGGGCTGATCGCGCGACCGCCGGGCTTTGCGGCGCTCGACAGCACCGAGATGGAACGGCTGCTCACCTGGCTCGCCAATATCAACGACAAGGCGATACCGGCCAACAACTGGAATTTCTTCCGTATCATCGTCAACCGGGCGCTCGAGCAGCACGGCTATCCAGTGCGGCGCGACGCCGACGAGGCCGCTCTCGCCGCCGTCGACAGTTTCTGGCGCGGCGATGGCTGGTACTCCGACGGGCGGCGCCCGCAACTCGACTACTATGTGTCTTTTGCGCTGCACTATTACGGGCTGCTGCTGTCGCGTCATGCCACGGGTGCGCTGGCACCGGTGGCCGCGGTCTGGAAAGAGCGCGCCCGGCGCTTCGCCGCCGATTTCGAACTGTGGTTTGCCCCCGACGGCGGCGCTATCCCGTTCGGCCGGTCGATGACCTATCGCTTCGCGCAGGGCGCGTTCTGGGCGGCGCTCGCCTATGCCAACGTCGAAGCGTTGCCCTGGGGTCGGATCAAGCACCTGTGGCTGTCGCATCTGCGCTGGTGGCAGAAGCGCCCGATCTTCGATCGCGATGGCGTGCTCTCGGTCGGCTACGGCTATCCCAACCTGATCATGGGCGAGAGCTACAATTCCGCTGCCTCGCCGTACTGGGCGGCCAAGAGCTTCCTGCCGCTGGCATTGCCTGAAAGCCATCCGTTCTGGCAGGCCGAGGAGATCCCCGCCGATCCGCGGCCGCGGCGATCGGTGCAAATCCATCCGATGATGATCGTGACGCGCGACGAGAGCCACGCCTGGGCGCTGTCGAGCGGCCAGACCAATCTGGGCTTTCCCAAATGCGTCGAGAAATACGCCAAGTTCGCCTATTCCTCGGCCTTCGGCTTCTCGGTGGAAAACACCGAGGTGCTGGATCAGGCGTCGGTGGATTCCATGCTGGCGCTCTCCGATGACGGCCAGCACTTCCGCGTCCGCGAACGTGTGCTGGCGCAACGGACGTTCGACGATGGCCTGCTCTGTACCTGGCAACCCTATACCGGCGTCAAGATCACCACCTGGCTCGCGCCACTTGGCCGCTGGCACCTGCGTGCGCACCGCATCGTGTCCGACCGTCCGCTGTGGAGCCGCGAGGGTGGCTTCGCCGTCGCCATTGCCGATGATCTGGGCGGCAACGCCATCGCCCCGCAACAGGGCATCGGCGAGATCGAAACCGCCGATGGCCTCAGCCGCATCGAGGACCCGACCGGCACACGGCAGCCGCAGATTTTCTACGCCATGCCCAACACCAACGTGATCCACCGGCGCGGCGCCCTGCCGCAACTGCTCGGCAAGATCGAACCGGGGCAGACCGACGTCTTCGCGCTGGTGTTTGCCGCGCGTGGTAACGACGCCAGGGCCCACGCTGCCGAGCGGCCTGATATCGAGCCGGTGATGGTGCGTGCGCGGGAGGCCCTCGCCTATGACCTCTGAGCGTCCTGTCGCCCTCCTCGCTTTTGACGACGCCTATCGCCGGCAGATTTTCGGGGAGGAAGAGGAAGCGGCGCTCGCCCGCCTGGTGACACCGGTCGCCATCGACCTCAAGACCGGCGCCGGCCTGCCTGCCGACGCGCGCATCGTCGTCACCGGCTGGCCGACGCAACGGCTGACGGAGGCGGCAATCGCGGCCATGCCGCACCTCGGGCTCGTCGCCCATGCCGGCGGCAGCATCAAGTCGCTGCTCCCGACCAGCGGGTTGGCCGGCAACATCGCCATCAGCTCCTGCGCCGCGCAGAACGCCATTCCGGTCGCCGAATTCACCGTTGCCGCCATCCTGTTTGCCAATAAGCGCGTTCTCGAGCTGGCGCGCAGCTATGGCGAAAGCCGCGGGGGGCGCGACGTGGTGCTGGGGCGCTTCGATACCCTCGGCAACTACCGTCGTACGGTGGGCCTTGTCGGTGCGTCCACCATTGGCCGGCTGGTCGCAAAGCTGCTCAAACCCTTCGATCTCGAGCTGATCGTCGCCGACCCTTATCTCTCCGAGGCGGATGCGGCCGAAATGGGCGTAGCCAAGATCTCACTCGACCAATTGTTCGAGCGCGCCGACTGTGTTTCGTTGCATGCTCCACTTCTGCCCGACACCCGTCACATGGTCGATTCACGACGGATCAACGCGATGAAGCCCGGAGCGACCTTGATCAATACGGCGCGCGGCGCCCTGGTGGACGAAGCCGCTCTGGTGGCAGCGCTGAAGCGTGGGCACATCCAGGCGGTCATCGACACCACGTGGCCCGAAATCCCGGCGGCAGACAGCCCGCTGTGGACTTTGCCCAACGTGTTGCTGACGCCGCATATCGCCGGCTCGGGCTCGACCGAACTGCACCGGCATGGCGCTGCGATCACCGCCGCCATCGACGCCTTCCTTGCCGGGACACCCATCCCCGGCCGGGTCTTCCTCGACCAGCTCGACCGCATAGCGTGAGGCCAGCCGACATGACCACGACCCTATCGCTGGACAAGGACGCCGACGGCGCCAAGGTCAATCAGATCGACATCGCTCGCAAGGCAGGCGTCTCGGTCTCCACCGTGTCGCGCGTGCTCTCTGCCTCGCCCGGCGTCGGCGCCTCGACGCGTTCGCGCGTGCTCAGCATCGCTAGGGCAGCCGGCTATCTGCCCGATGCCCAGGCCCCGTCACGCGCGCCGGTGCTGGTGTTCTGCCCCAGCCACTATCTCCAGGGTGTCTCCAGCTACTACTATCAGGGCTTCCTGCGCGGGATACGCACCGAGCTCGACAGCACCGGCCAGGCTATCGAACTGTGCATCTTCCCCGAAGACGATGATGCGGTGCGCGACCGCATTGTGGCGCCAGTCCTCGAACAGAACCAGGACTCGAGCTGCATCCTGCTGGGTGAACCGGCGGCAGCGCTGCTCGACCGGCTGAGCAAGTCCGATCGCCACACCGTGCTGCTCAATGTCGAGGGCGGACCGGATCGGGGCGCCGATCGCTTCGTCCCCGACAACTTTGCCGGCGGCCGCGCTGCGGCAGATTGCCTGTACGAGCTCGGCCATCGCAGTTTCTGCTATTTCTACTTCCCCAGCCGGTCGCGTACTCTGCTGGCGCGCCGTGCCGGCTTTTTTGATCGGCTGAAGGAGCTGGGCATCTCGGAAGCCCAGTGCGATAGCATCGAGCTCGGCGCCAACGACCCGAGCGTGGCCGAGGCCAAGCTGCGGGACTATGTGGCCCAGCATTCCGAGCTGCCGACCGGGCTCTTCTGCCTCAACGATCTTATCGCCCTTGGCGTCTACTCGGCGCTGATCCAGGCCGGCTACCAGGTGCCGCGCGACGCCTCGATCATCGGCTTCGATGACTTCCCGCATGCCTCCATCATCGGCCCCGGCCTCACCACCCTGCATGTGCCCTGCGACGAGATGGGCCGCGCCGCCGCCCGCCAGGTGCTTGACCGGATGGACGACCCGGACCTCCATGAAAAGACGGTGATCTTCCGCCCCAAGCTGATCCAGCGCGGCTCCGTCGCTGCGCCCCGAGCCGGTCGATGAGCCTTTCGCCGGGGCTGTGTTCGGTTGCGCTGCGCCACCTCGACCCTGATCAGGTGGTCGAGTGCGCGCTGGCCGGCGGCGCGGCCGGCATCGAATGGGAGGCCCGCCGGCACGTCGCTCCGGGCGACCTCGATGCCGCCACGAAAGCCGCGCGCCTCTGCCTCGCGGCCGGCCTCGACATTCCGAGCTACGGCACCTATGCGCGCGCTGGCGCTGACGGCGCCCGCGACGAGTTCGCCGCCTGTCTTGCCAGTGCCGCCGCTCTTGCTACGCCGCTGCTGCGTGTATGGACCGAACGCTCGACGGATATCGAACCTACGGCACGCGCGCTTCTGTTCGATCGCGTCGTCGCCGACCTCACGGCCTTCTGCGACCTTGCCGCAATCGCCGGTCGCCACGTCTCGCTTGAGTTCCACCCCGGCACTTTCACCGAAACGCCAGAGCAGACACACGACTTGCTGCGGCGCGTCGGCCGCCACAACCTTCGCACCCACTGGCAGCCGGACTACGGCCAGCCATTGCATGAGGCCGAAGCCTCGCTGCAGCAGATGCTCCCAGCCCTCAGCTACCTGCACGTCTTCTGCTGGACCAAAGAGCACGTGCGCATGCCGCTGCGCGACAATCTCGACTACTGGTCCAGCCTGCTCGAGCTGGCACGAACTGCGCCGGCTCTGGCTTGGCCGCGCTATGCCATGATCGAATTCTCCCCCGATGATCAGCCCGACGCCGTAGTGGCTGACCTGCGCGCGCTGGGGCAGCTATTGCCCCGCTGATCCGGTTTGTTGCACTGGGGCAGCGTCGCGCGATGAGCTGCGCCGTGTCAGTTGACGACGAGATCCGCCCGGACGACAGGCCCCAGCCGCTCTGCCGTATGCGTCATGGAGCCAGCGTCGCGGATGGCTAGCATTGCCGGGCCCCCATGATTTCGGGCACCAGCGAACGGGCCGCCTGGCGCAGTTGCTCGGTCCAGCCCTCGTCGATCCAGCGATAGGGGCGGCGGAGCCGGGTGCCGACCGGGGCCCAGTTGCCGACGGCAGCCAGCAGCTTGTCGAGCGCGGCGTTGGAGTAGCCATGGTCGCGGCGGAACGGGACGATGTGGTCGTCCATGAAGCTGCAGAGGCGGCGTTCGATATCGCGGGCCGCCTCCGGGTCGGTGAGCATCAGCTCCGTCCAGCACTGCGCGCCCGAGGGGCTTAGGCAGGCGACGTTGGAGAAGGCGCCGGCGGCGACACCCTCGCGCACGCCGGTCGCGAGGTGGTGGCCGGGCACGTAAAGGGCCCAGTCGGCGAGGTGCTGCCGAGCCTCGGCGTACCAGTCTGCGTCGCCGTCACCAAGCTTGACGCCGACCACTTGCGGGACCTGCTCGAGGATGGCGGCCAGTTCCGCTGGCCCCAGCACGCGCTTGGCATGTGGCGGGTTGTAGAGGATGAGCGGGATGGCGCCGGCCGCCTCGGCAGCCATGGCGAGGAAGTCTATCGCCTCGGCGTTCGACAGCGGCCACCAGTCGGGCAGGATCACCTGGATGCCATCCGGCGCCAGCGCCGCAGCCCGCCGCACGCGATCAAGCGCCAGGCGCGGATCGGGCTGGCATGCGCCGATGACGAAGGGCATGCCGGCGGCCCTGCAGCTTTGCGCCAGCAGCTGCTGGATGGCATCGAACTCCGCTTCCGTCTGGTTGTGGAACTCGCCCGCCGTGCCGTTGGAGTAGATCCCGTCGACCTCGGCGGCGATCAAGACGTCGATCTCTGTGCCCAGCCGCACGAAATCGATGCTGTCGTCGCTGTCGATCGGCAGCAGCAAGGTCGCCCAGTTGCCGCGAATTTTGCCCCAAGGCGCGTCACGCCGTTCCAGCTTGTTCATCGTCGCCACTCGTAGGACATCCAATATGTCTTGATGGATATCCTACAAGTTGATATCAAGCAATCAACGAAGCCGGGATTGACCAGCCACCATGATCGAAACGAAGTCGCTGCAGCCGCTGACCAAGCCACAAACGCTGCACGCCTCGGTGCAGGAGAGCCTCAAGGCCTATGTCGACGAGAACCGGCTGCGCGGTGGCGACCCGCTCCCCCCCGAGAGCTTCCTCGCCCAGCAGCTGGCGGTCAGCCGCAACTCGGTGCGCGAGGCGATCAAGGCGCTGGAGTCGGTCGGCATCCTCGAGACGCGGCGCGGTATCGGGGTGTTTGTCAGGGCCTTCTCGTTCGACCCGCTGCTCGAGCACCTCGCCTATGGCTTACGAGGCTCGCTGCGCGAAGTCGGCGAACTCGTCGAGATCCGACGCGTGCTCGAAGTGGCGCTGATCGAGAAGACGGTCGAGATGATCGGCGAGGACGACCTCGCCGAGCTGCGGGCGGTGACCGATCGGATGCGGGTTCGGGCCGAGCACTACGAAAGCTTCGCCGACGAAGACAAGGCCTTCCATCTGCTGTTGTTCCGCTGCCAGGGCAACCAGATGCTGAGCAAGCTGATCGATGTGTTCTGGCTGGCCTTCTACAAGGCCTCGGACTTCGTCAACCTCGACAATCCCAACCCGCTCGCCACCTGGAAGGACCACCACGACATCGTCGAGGCGGTGGCAGCCCGGGACGTCGAGGCGGCGCGGGCGCGGCTCGATCACCACTATCACGGCATTCTGGGGGTCATCGCCAAGAACGGCGAGACCGCCCGTTAGAATAGGGACAACTGGGAGGACGACCATGAGACTGAGGACTTTGAGGTCAGCACTCGTGCTGACGACGACACTGTTCGCCCCTATGCTGGCGCTGCCGGCCCTGGCACAGACCGGCAAGACCATCAGCGGCGGCTTCGACGTCGGCCCGGGTGGTTTTCCGGGCAATTTCAATCCACTCGCCGCGACCGCCGGCCTCACCTGGCTCAGCGTCTATTATGAGCCGCTGGTCATCTACAACGCCGACCTGACGGCGATCGTCGGCGACCTGGCGGAGAGCTTCGAGATCAGCGCCGATCAGAAGACCTACAGCTTCAAGCTGACCAGCGAGAGCTGGCACGACGGCGAGGCCTTCACGGCGGCGGATGTGAAGTTCACGCTGGAAGCGGCCAAGAGCGGTGACACCGGCAGTGTGTTCGCGGCGCGCCTCGGCGCCATCGAAAGCATCGCGACACCTGATGACCGCACGGTGGTGCTGACGCTGAGCGCCCCCAATGCCGGGCTGCTCGATACGCTGACCAAGATCATGATGCTGCCCGAGCACGCGCTGGGCAAAGTCCCGCCGGCGGATCTCGCCAAGAGCACCTGGTGGTCGACGACACCGGTCGGCACCGGCGCCTTCAAGTTCGAAAAGTACGTGACCGACCAGTATGTCGAGGTCGTCGCCGACGAGGATTACCGTGGCGGCAGGCCGGCCGTGGACAAGCTGATCAACCGCTATTTCGAGAACTCGGCGGCCGCCGTCGCGGCGCTGCGCGCCGGGGAAATCCAGTTCACTTACGTCGAGGCAGATGACGTCGCGACCTTCAGCGGCAATGACCAGTTCAAAGTGATCGAGGGCCCGAGCTTCGTCGTCAACTATGTCGGCTTCAACCAGGAAGTGCCGTTCTGGAAGGATCTCAAGGTTCGCCAGGCGGTGATGCACGCGATCGACCGCAAGGCGATCATCGAGAGCCTCTACAACGGCGCGGCAACCGAAGCGAATTGCGGCTATGTCGCCGACCAGTTCGTGCCTGATGGCATCGAGCCCTATGCCTACGACCCGGAGAAAGCCAAGGCACTGCTGGCCGAAGCGGGCTGGGCCGAGATCAATGGCGACAAGCCGATCACCATCCTGACCTATTACAACAATCCGCTGTCGACGAACGTCCTCGCGGCGATCCAGGCCATGCTGGCGCAGGTCGGGATCAACATCGTGCCGCGCGCCGTGGACTCGCCGACCTACAACGCCACGGTGCTCGCCGCCGAACCAAACTTTGCAGACTTCCCGCTGATCTACGCCGGCCTGCAGGATGGGCCGGAGCCGTCCAACATCAATGTCGGCCTGAACGAGACCATGATCCCGCCGGCCGGCACCAATGCGCTGCGCATCCGCATGCCCGAGGTCAGTGCGGCCTTCGACGCGGCGCTCGGCGAGACCGATGCCACCAAGCGCGACGCCCGCTACCAGGCAGTCTGCCAGGCGATGAACGCCAACCTGCCCTGGGCCACCATGTGGGTCGCCAACCGCTATGGCGTCGCCTCGACCAGCCTCGAGCACTTCGTCTGGACCCCGGCCCCGGGCGGCGGTCCGTTCGATGCCGATCCCGAGAAGTGGGATCTGGCCAACGCTCAATAGCCGCGCGCTCCCGACGTGACAGGAGGGCGGCTCCGCCTGCCCTCCCCCCGCAATCCGCTTGAAATTGCCCATGCTCACCTTCATCCTGCGCCGCCTTGCGCTCGGCCTCATGATGCTCATCGCGCTGAGCGTCCTGGTGTTCGTGCTGCTGCGCCTGGCGCCCGGCGATCCGATCGATGCCTATATCGATCCCAACGTCTCGGTGTCGCAGGCCGAAATGGCGGCGATCCGGGCCCGCCTCGGCCTCGACCAGCCGCTGCCGGTCCAGTACCTGGCTTGGCTGGGAGCAGCAGCCACCGGCGATCTCGGCTACTCGATCCAGCGCAGCGGCGTCCGCGTGCTCGAACTGGTGTTCGAGCGCATCGGCCCGACCCTGCTGCTGATGGCCACCGGTCTGGTCCTCTCGATTGTTTTCGGCATCGCTACCGGCATCATCGGTGCGGTGCGCCGCAATTCGACGACCGATATCGGGCTCTCGGTTGCCGCCTTCGTCGGCATCTCCAGCCCGGCATTTCTCACTGCGTTGCTCGGGCTCTATGTCTTCTCGGTGCAGTTCCGCGTCGCGCCGTCGGGCGGCATGCTCACCCCCGGCGTAGCGTTCTCCCTCGGCGATCTCCTCGCCCACCTGATCTTGCCGGCCGTGCTGCTGTCGATCGGCCAGGCGGCGCTGATCATGCGCTACATGCGCGCTTCGATGCTCGAAGTGCTGAACCAGGATTACGTGCGCACGGCGCGCGCCAAGGGCGTCCGCGAGTTCTTCGTCATCGTGAAACACGCGCTGCGCAATGCCCTGCTGCCGGTGATCACGCTGATCGGCTCGACCATCGGCATGGCCATTGGCGGCGCCATCTTCATCGAAAGCGTCTTCAACTGGCCCGGCATGGGCCTGCTTATGGTTAATGCCGTCGAGACTCGCGACTATCCGGTGATCATGGGCGCAACACTGGTGATCGGCGCCTGTGTCATCCTGGTCAACCTGCTGACCGACATCACCTACGCCGCGGTCGATCCGCGCATCCAGGTGGCGTGAGATGGTTGCCATCGCTCTCCCCCGCAGCAATGGCCCGCTGGCCCGATCGCTGTCGCGTTTCGTCGGCAACGGCGCGGCAGTCGCCGGGCTGATGATCCTGTTGCCCGTGCTCATCGCTGTGCTGACTTATGATCTCTGGTGGCCTCACGCCCCCAACGACATCGACCTGCGGGCCCTCAACAAGGGGCCGAGCGCGGTGCATTGGTTCGGCACCGACGGCGTCGGCCGCGATGTGCTGGCAAGGCTGCTGCAGGGCGGGCGGATTTCCTTGCTGGTCGCCGGCGTCTCGGTGGCTATTTCGCTGGTCATCGGCTTCCTCGTGGGCGCGCTCGCCGCGTTTGGCGGCCGCATCACCGATGGCTCGACCATGCGGCTGGTCGATCTGGCCATGACGCTGCCGCCGGTGATCCTGCTCCTGGTGCTCGCTTCGATCGCCGGTACCGGCATCGTGCCCACCATCTTCGTCATCTCGCTGCTGTCCTGGCCGGTGCTCTCGCGCATGGTGCGGGCGCGGCTGCTGGAGCTGCGCGAACGTGATTTCGTTGTCGCCGCGCGCGGCATGGGCGCCAACCTCTGGCACCTGCTGTTCAGGCATGGCCTGCCCAATTGCATCGACATCCTCGTCGTCTACGCCACGCTGCAGATTGCCAATGCCATCCTGCTCGAGGCTGGCCTCTCCTTCCTCGGCCTCGGCATCCCGCCGCCCGAAGCCAGCTGGGGCAACATGCTCAACGCCGCCCGCTCGACGGTCGTGCTTGAGCAGTACGTCTGGCAGTGGATGTTCCCCGGCGCCGCCCTGGTGCTTGCGGTACTGGCCATCAACTTCATCGGCGATGGATTACGCGACGCGTTCGACCCCCGCTCCGACCTCAACTGATACTCTTCGAGAAAGCCCACAAATGCCCAAGTTCACTGGCGTCGTCCCTCCCGTCGTCACTCCGCTGACCGAGACTTTCGAGGTCGACTATCCCTCCTTCACCCGGGTGATCGAGAACCTCATCGATGGGGGTGTGCACGGTCTCTTCGTTCTGGGATCGACCAGCGAAGTGGTGTTCCACGCTGCTGCCGAGCGCACGAAAATCATCGAACATGCGGTCAAGGTGAACAACGGCCGCCTGCCGATCTTCGTCGGCGTCATCGACCCGACCACCGACCGGGTGATCGAGCATGCGCGGATCGCCAGGTCGGCCGGCGCCGACGCGCTGGTGGTGACGGCGCCGTTCTACGCCCGCACCAACCAGGGCGAGACCATCGACCATTTCCGCTACATCCGCGACGCCGTCGACGTGCCGCTGGTCGCCTACGACATCCCGGTCTGCGTGCATCTGAAGCTCGAGCGCAACACCACGGTGACGCTGGGTCGCGAGGGCACCATTGCCGGGGTCAAGGACTCGAGCGCCGATGACGGCAACCTTCGCTATGTCATGCTCGACATGGCGGACCGGCCGGATTTCTTCGCCATGACCGGCTCCGAGATCGTCGTCGACAATGTCCTGGGCATGGGCGCGCATGGCGTCGTCCCCGGCCTCGCCAATGTCGATCCGCACGGCTACGTCAAGCTCTGGAACCTGTTCCAGGCGGGCGACCACGAGGCCGTGCGCCGGGAGCAGGAGCGGCTTTGCCGGCTGTTCGAGATCGTCTGGATCGCGCAGCCGCGGACCAGCGCTGGGTCGGCCGGGGTCGGCGCCTTCAAGACCGCCATGCGGCAGCTCGGCATCATCTCGACCAACGTCATGGCGCGGCCGCAGCGCATGCTCAATTCCGAAGAGACGATGAGGATCGATGCGATCCTCAAGTCGACCGGCCTGCTCTGACCGCGATGCTCGAGCCGATCCTCGACATTTCGGGCCTCACCACGGTCTACCGCATTTCCGGTAAGGACGTCGCGGTGGTGCAGGATCTCGACCTGGCCATCGCCGCGGGCGAGACGGTGGCGCTGGTCGGGGAATCCGGCTCGGGCAAGTCGGTCACCAGCCTCTCCGTTCTCCGCCTCCTGCCCCGCATCGGGCGGGTGGCGAAGGGCAGCATCGGCTTCCGCGGCAAATCCGGAGTGGTCCGCGACCTCGCGCAGCTCGACGCTGACGCGCTGCGCCAGGTGCGCGGCAACGATGTCGGCATGATCTTTCAGGAGCCGATGACCAGCCTCAATCCGGTCTACACGGTAGGCGAGCAGATCGCCGAACCCATCCGCATTCACCTGGGCAAATCGCATAGGGACGCGGCAGCGGCGGCGGTGCAACTCCTCGCCGATGTCGGCATCCCCGATCCGGCGCGCCGGGCCAAGCAATATCCGCACGAACTTTCGGGCGGTATGCGGCAGCGCGCCACCATTGCCATGGCGCTCGCCTGCGATCCGGCGCTGCTGATCGCCGACGAGCCGACGACGGCACTCGATGTCACCATCCAGGCGCAGATGCTCGACCTGCTGCAGCAACTGCAGGCGCAGCGCGGCATGGGCATCCTCTTCGTCACCCATAATCTGGGCGTTGTCGCCGAGATCGCCGACCGCGTCGCGGTGATGTACGCGGGGCGCGTCGTGGAAACCGGCCGCGTCGCCGATGTGTTCGCCCACCCCCGGCATCCCTACACCATCGGGCTGATGCGCTCGGTCCCCAGGCTCGGCGAGGCCACCCGGCTCAAGCAGGCCGGCACCCCGCTTCCCACCATTCCCGGCACCGTGCCGAGCCTCGCCCGACTGCCGCAGGGCTGCTCGTTTGCCCCGCGTTGCAGCTACGCGATCGAGGCGTGCCGCGCCGCAGTGCCGTCCCTTCTCGATACCGGCAACGACCAGGCAAGCCGCTGCATTCGCTGGCAGGAGCTCTGAGCACCATGGATGCCCCCTGCTCTCGGTTCGCGGCCTGACCAAACACTTCAAGCCCTCTGCCTTCTCCCGCGGCCCGGTCGTGCGGGCGCTCGAGGACGTGTCGTTCGACGTGCCGCGCGGCAGCGTGGTGGGTCTGGTCGGCGAGTCGGGCAGTGGCAAGACGACGATCGGCCGCTCGATCCTGCAGCTGGTCGAGCCGACCTCCGGCGAGGTCCGCTTCAACGGTACCGATCTGACAAAACTCTCGGCCGCCGAGCTGCGAAAGCAGCGCCGCTTCATGCAGTATATCTTCCAGGACCCGTTCGCGAGCCTGTCGCCCCGCATGACCATCGGGCAGATCCTCACCGAGGGGCTGGAAATCCAGGGCGGGCTTAGCCGCGAGGAACGAAGCGCGCGCGCCCATAAGGCGCTGGCTGCGGTCGAGCTCCCTGCCGACGCCTTCAATCGCTATGCCCATGAATTCTCCGGCGGCCAGCGCCAGCGCATCGGCATCGCCCGGGCCCTGGCGCTCGAGCCGCAACTGATCGTGGCCGACGAGCCGGTCTCGGCGCTCGACGTCTCGATCCAGGCGCAAATCGTCAACCTGCTGCGCGATCTGCAGCAGCGGCTTGGCCTCACCATGCTGTTCATCTCGCATGATCTGGCGGTGGTCGAGTACATCTGCGACACGGTCATCGTGCTCTATCTCGGCCGGATCATGGAGATCGCCCCGAGCGCCGAGCTTTATGCCCATCCGCGCCACCCCTATACGCGGGCTCTGCTCTCGGCGATCCCGTCGCCGGTGCCGGGCGACAGGCGGCAGCGCCAACTGCTCACCGGCGACATCCCCAGCCCCGCCAACCCGCCTTCCGGCTGCGTGTTCCGAACGCGCTGTCCATATGCCATCGACGCATGCGCAGCGGCGGTGCCGCCACTCGAGACGGTCGGACCGGGCCATCTGAAGGCCTGTATTCGCGACGATCTCTAGGCCTGCCTGCAGAAGCTCTCGTGGTGGCCCGGTTAGGCACGTACCAAGCTGGGCCAGTTTCGGGGGCATCGCGGTGGAGAGCAGCTCGCCCGATCGCTCGTCCCGCGCTGTGCGATCGCCGCACGGAACGAGAGGAATGGCGGAGAGGGAGGGATTTGAACCCCCGATGGAGTTGCCCCCATGCCGCATTTCGAGTGCGGTGCAATCGACCACTCTGCCACCTCTCCGCGAGGTCGAACACGCGTTACCGCGGCTGGTCGAGACGGGCGGGCTTATGGCATAGCATGATCGAGGCTGCAACACTCTTTGGCTCGCTCGCTGCATGACTCTTCCGCTCTTCGTCTATGGCACGCTGTGTGACCCCGAACTGCGCTCGGCGGTGCTCGGCCGCATGCTGCCGCCCGAAGCGGTGCATGCGGCCCGCGCCCCGGGCTTTCGCGCCGTGCACTATCCCGGCCGTGTCTATCCGGCGCTGCTGCGCACGCCGGGTGGGGCGGCGGAGGGGCTGCTGCTGTTGGGGCTGACGCCATTCGAGCGCGACCTGCTCGACGCCTTCGAGGGCGATGAGTACCGTCGCGCCCCGATCGCCGCCATGCTCGAGGAGGAGCTGCACGAGGCCGATGCCTACCTGCCGGCGATCGCCATCGCCGCCGACGCACCCGACTGGACGCTGCAGCGCTGGCAAGCCGAGCACAAGCCGCGCGTCCTCGCGACCGAAGCCGCCACCGCCGATGAACTGCGCCAACGCCTGATCGCCATCCGCCCGCACTAGAGATCAACGCCCCCGGAGTGACCATGCCGAACCGCCGTGCCGCCATACTGGGGCTTGCCGCCCTGCCGCTCGCCGCCGCCATTCGCCCGGTACTCGCCGCAACCCCCGATAGCCTCGTGACCTCGGCGGGCGACGTGGCCATCTACCCGATCCGCCATGCGAGCCTCGTGCTGAGCTTCGGCGCCGAGACGCTCTACATCGATCCGGCCAACGGTCCGGCGCTCTATGAGGGGCTGCCGCCGCCGACCGGCATCCTCATCACCCATGGCCATGGCGACCATTTCGATATCGCGACGCTCAACGCCATTGCCGGCGACAGCGCCCCGATCCTTACCTCCGAAGAGGTGCTGGCCCGCCTGCCCGGCCCGCTGAAGCCGCGCGCCGCTGCCCTGCCGAACGGCGCCACCGGCGAAATCGCCGGCCTGCCGGTCGAGGTCGTCGCCGCTTACAACACCACCGAGAACCGCAAGCGCTACCACCCCGAGGGGGTCGGCAACGGCTATGTCATCGGCTTCGGCGACAAGCGCGTCTATGTCGCCGGCGATACCGAGGACACCCCGGCAATGCGGGCCTTGACCGGTATCGACGTCGCCTTCCTGCCGATGAACCTGCCCTATACCATGAGCCTCGAGCAGGTCGCCGCGGCGGTCGCCGCCTTCCGGCCCGGCATCGTCTATCCCTATCACTACCAGGGTGGTGATCCGGCCAAGCTCGCCGAACTGGTCGGCGATGCCGCAGAAGTTCGGCTTGCCGCCTGGTACTGAGCCCTAAAGGACCCAGCCTGCGCGGCCTTGACTCCGGTTGGATTCTTGACGATAAGGCCGCTCGAATTGCGTGCGGCGTTTGCTGCGCGCATTTTTGATTTGTTCAACCGCTGTCCGAGGCCGCCGCCGATATCGCTATCGGCAGCCTATCTCGAAGCCCGCAGGATCAGGCATCGCCTGCGGCGCCACAGGGCGCGATAACGAAGAGGTCCGGGAGTTCCCCGGGACGACAATGACGTTTGCAGTGATCAAGACCGGCGGCAAGCAGTACAAGGTTGCCGCCAATGACGTGGTGAAGATCGAGAAGATCGACGCTCAGCCTGGCGACGTGGTCACCTTTGACCAGGTCCTGATGGTTGGCGACGGCGACGCGGTCACCGTTGGCGCGCCGCTCGTGGAAGGCGCCCTGGTTGCAGGCCAGTTCATCGCCACCGAAAAAGAGCGCACCATCATCATCCTGAAGAAGGAGCGCCGCCAGCACTACGATCGCCGCAACGGCCATCGTCAGCGTCTGTCGACCGTGCGCATCACCGAGATCCTGACCGGCGGCGCAAAGCCGACCACCAAGGTCGACGAGATTGCCAAGGCCCGCGCCGAAAAGCGCGCTGCCGCCGCGGCGGCTTCGGCCAGCGTGACCGAGGCCCCCAAGGCCGCCGCCAAGCCGGCCGCCGCAAAGAAGGCCCCGGCCAAGAAAGCGACGACCAAGGCAGCTCCGGCTGCTGAGGCGACCGAGACCAAGGCTCCGGCCAAGAAGGCTGCTGCTCCCAAAAAGGAAGCTGCGCCCAAGGCCGAAAAGCCCGCTGCAGACAAGAAGCCGGCGGCCAAGAAGGCCGCTCCCAAGGCTGACAAGGAATAAGGAGTCTAACCGATGGCACATAAGAAGGCAGGCGGTTCCTCCCGCAATGGTCGCGATACGGCTGGCCGACGTCTTGGCGTCAAGAAGTTCGGCGGCGAAGCTGTGATCGGCGGCAACATCATCATCCGTCAACGCGGCACCAAGTGGCACCCGGGCACCGGCGTCGGTATGGGCATCGACCATACCATTTACGCCCTTATTCCCGGCACCGTGGCGTTCAAAACCCGCGCCAACGCCAAAGTCTACGTGTCGGTACTCCCGGCAGCAGAAGCAGCAGAATAACCCGGTGAGGCCTAGCAACCCCTGCCGGAGACCAGCTCCCCGGCAAGGCGACTAGGCAGTCGACCGCGCGACAAGATCCAAGGGGAGCCGGAATCCGGTTCCCTTTTTGTCTTTTTCGTCGTGAGGGCGGCTGAAAATGAGACTGTATCTGAGCTCCTATCGGATCGGCGACCGCGCCGGTTCGCTCCTCGCGCTCCTCGGCAATGGCCGGCACGCCGCCATCATCGAGAACGCGCTCGACAACATCTCCCCTGCGGCGCGCGAGCTCTATCGCAACGAGGCCTATGACCCGGTCTCGGAGCTGGGCTCGCTCGGCATCGTCGCCACGCCGCTCGACCTGCGCCAGTATTTCGGCGATCCCGAAGGACTGCGCGCCCGGCTCAGCCAGTTCGATCTGGTCTGGGTCACCGGCGGCAATGCATTTGTGCTGCGCCGCGCCATGAAGCAGTCGGGATTCGATGACGTGATTGTCGACATGCTCGACAATGACGAGATCGTCTATGGCGGTTTCTCGGCCGGCGCCGTGGTGGCGGCGCCGAGCCTCGAAGGCATTCACCTGATCGATGACCCCGACGAGGCGCCCAAGGGCTACGACCGTGAAACCATCTGGGACGGCCTCGGGCTGATCGACCACGCCATCGTGCCGCATTACCGCTCGCCGCATCCCGAAACCGCTGCGGCCGAACGGGCCGTCCGGCACCTTTGCAGTCGAGGCCTGCGCTATCGGGCGCTGCGCGACGGGGAGGTGATTGTTTGGACCGAGAACCGGATGGCGTCGGTGGATCTGACGCGGAGGATCGCGTGATGACAACGCTCGAGGATGACGACGACTATGTGCCCCGGCGGCGGACCCAGCTGATGGGCCCCGCCGCCCAGGCCAGGGCATTGGCCGAGGCCACCGCGAAACTGGCAGCCCGCCGCCAGCGCGATGCGCTCCCGCATCGCATCGAAACCCCGCGCCTGGTGCTGCGCGCCCCGATCCGCGGCGATGTGCCCGATCTCGTCAAGCTCGCCGACAACAAGGCGATCGCCGACAGGCTGTCGCGCCTGCCGCACCCCTATACAAGGGCCGACGGCATCGGCTTCATCGAGATCATCGCCCAGCGGCCCGACGAACGGCCTTATGCCATTACGCTCAATGACCAGTTCATCGGCGTGGTCGGCTTCACCTTCCACGAGGGCCAGCTGCCCGAGCTCGGCTATTGGCTGGGCGAGCCCTACTGGGGCCGCGGCATCATGAGCGAGGCGGTGAAGGGTCTGGTCGAGGCCGCCTTCGGCACGCGCCTGTTCCCACGCCTCAGGGCGCGGGCGCTTGCCAGCAACGACGGCTCGCTCAATGTTCTGACGAAAGCCGGCTTCATCCGCACCGGCGAAGGCACCGACCCCGCCGGCACGCTGAAGGACCAGCCGATCGTGTTCTTCGAACTCGAACAGCCCAAGTGGAGCTGACCTGATATGGACGTAACGCTCCGGACGCCGCGCCTCACCCTCCGACAGCCGGTGCTGGACGATGCCTCGCGCATCGCCCGCTTTCTCGACAACTTCGCGGTCGCCGGCAATTTGAGCCGCGTGCCCTACCCCTATCGGCTCGCTGACGCCAAGGCGTGGCTCAGGACCTGGCGGCCCGACACCCCGGCTGGTGAGACCGGCTTCATGATCGACCTCGACGGCGAGGGGGTGATCGGCAATGTCGGCTTTCACCGCGACATCGAAGGCACGGTGATCGGTTACTGGCTGGCGCAGCCATTCTGGAACCGCGGGCTGATGAGCGAAGCGGTGCGGGCCAGTCTCGACTGGTATTTCGAAACCACCACGGCGCCCACGCTGGCCTCAGGGGTGTTCCACTTCAACAAGGCCTCGCTGGCCATCCAGAAGAAGGTCGGATTCGTCGAGATCGGCACCTCATCGCGCCTTTGCCTTGCGCGCGGAGAGGAGGTGCGCCATATCGACACCGAACTGACACGCACCGCCTGGATGGCCCACCGGCAGGCCGCCCGAGAAAGTACCAGATGAAATTCCTCGACCAAGCAAAGGTCTTCGTGCGCTCCGGCAATGGCGGTGCCGGCGCGGTATCGTTCCTGCGCGAGAAATTCGTCGAGTTCGGCGGCCCGAACGGCGGCAATGGCGGACGTGGCGGTGACGTCATCATCCGCTGCGTCGATGGCCTCAACACGCTGATCGACTATCGCTTCCAGCAGCATTTCAAGGCCGAGACCGGCACCCATGGCATGGGTAAGGACCGGCATGGCGCCAAGGGCGGCGATGCGATCCTCAAGGTGCCGGTCGGCACCCAGGTGTTCGAAGAAGACGGCGAGACGCTGATCGCCGATTTCACCGAGGTCGGCCAGGAGCTGGTCCTGCTCGAAGGCGGCAATGGCGGCTTCGGCAACGCCCACTTCAAGACCAGCGCCAACCAGGCGCCGCGCCGCGCCAATCCCGGCCTCGTCGGTACCGAGAAGTGGATCTGGCTGCGGCTGAAGCTGATCGCCGATGCCGGGCTCGTCGGCCTGCCCAATGCCGGCAAGTCGACCTTCCTCGCCGCGGTTTCGGCGGCCAAGCCGAAGATCGCCGACTATCCCTTCACCACGCTCCATCCCAACCTGGGCGTCGTCAGCATCGGCGAGCGCGACCTGGTGCTGGCCGATATTCCGGGCCTGATCGAGGGCGCGCATGAAGGCCAGGGGCTAGGCGACCGCTTCCTCGGCCATGTCGAACGCTGCGCCATCCTCGTCCACCTGATCGACGGCACGCAGGAGGATGTAAAGACCGCCTACAAGACCATCCGCGGCGAGCTCGCCGCTTATGCAGAGGAACTGGCTGAAAAGCCGGAGATCGTGGTCCTCAACAAGATCGACGCGATCGACCCCGACGAAGTGAAGGAAAAGGTCAAGGTGCTGAAGCGCGCCAGCAAGGCCGAGGTCTTCACCTGCTCCGGCGTCACCGGCGAGGGCGTCGACAAGGTGCTCTACCGCATCATCGCGCAGATGGATGCCGACAAGGCCGAGCGCGACGAACTCGAACGCCGCAAAGCCGAGCCCACCTGGGTGCCGTGATGCAGAACGCGCTGGCGCCCTATCGGCGCATCACCATCAAGATCGGCTCGGCGCTCCTGGTCGACGGTGCGACCGGCAAGCTCCGTGCCGCCTGGCTGGCGTCGCTTGCCGCCGACCTCGCCGCGCTGAAAGCGCAGGGCGTGTCGCTGGTGATCGTCTCCTCGGGCGCCATCGCGCTCGGCCGGCGGCTGCTCAACCTCGATGCCCGCAACCTGCCGCTCGAGCAGAGCCAGGCCGCCGCCAGCGCCGGGCAGATCGCCCTCAGCCAGGCCTGGGCCGCGGCGCTCGCCGAGCACCAGATCGTCACCGGCCAGATCCTCCTCACCCCCAACATCACCGAGGAACGGCGTTACTTCCTCAACGCCCGCACCACCATCTCGACATTGCTCGGGCTGGGCGCCATTCCGATCATCAACGAGAACGATTCCGTCGCCACCGCCGAGATCCGCTATGGCGACAATGATCGCCTCTCGGCCCGCGTCGCTACCATGATCGAGGCCGACTGCCTGATCCTGCTCTCCGATGTCGATGGGCTCTATACCGCGCCGCCGAGCAAGGACCCGAACGCCGAGCATCTCGGCTTCGTCGCCGCGATCACGCCGGAGATCGACGCCATGGCCGGTGGCGCCGCCAGCCATTTGAGCCGCGGCGGCATGACCACCAAGGTCGAGGCCGGCAAGATCGCCACCCAGGCCGGCACCGCCATGATCATCGCCAAAGGCACCGCGGATCACCCGCTCCGCGCCCTGACCGAAGGCGCGCGCCACACCCTGTTCGCCCCCGCCGAAAGTCGGGCCCAGGCGCGCAAGCGCTGGATCATGGGCCATCTCGAGCTGCTCGGCGCCATCCATGTCGATGCCGGCGCCGCCCGCGCGCTACTCGATGGCAAGAGCCTGTTGCCGATCGGCGTCACCCGGGTCACCGGTGAGTTCGGCCGCGGCGACGCCGTCGCCATCCTCGGCCCCGATGGACGCGAGATCGCCCGCGGCCTTGCCGGCATGGGTCGCGAGGAAGCCGACCTGGTGAAGGGCAAGAACTCCCGTGTCGTCGCCGAGCTGCTCGGCATCGGCACGCGGTCGGAACTCATCCACCGTGACAACATGGTGGTGCTGATGGGCCTGGAGGCCAAAGTCTGATGAGCGCCGTAGAAGCTGTCGCCAACGACCTCTCCACCGTCATGCTTGAGCTCGGCCGGCGCGCCCGCGCTGCCGCCGCCGTGCTGGCCTTCGCCAGTCCCGAGAGCAAGGTGAAGGCGCTGCACGCCGCCGCCGACGCCATCGACGATCGCCGCGACGACATCCTCTCGGCCAATGCGCTCGATATGCGCGCTGCCGAGGGCAAGGGCATCTCCAAGGCCTTCCTCGACCGGCTGCAGCTCAACGACAAGCGCATCGACGCGATGATCGAGGGCCTTCGCACCATTGCCGAGCTGCCCGATCCGGTCGGCCGCGTGCTGGCCGAATGGACCCGCCCCAACGGCATGACCATCCGCCGCGTCGCCACCCCGCTCGGCGTCATCGGCGTTATCTTCGAGAGCCGCCCCAACGTCACCGCCGATGCCGGCGCGCTGACGCTGAAGGCCGGCAATGCGGTGATCCTCCGCGGTGGCTCGGACAGCGTGAACTCGTCGCGCGCCATCCATGCCTGCCTCGTCGCCGGGCTCAAGGCCGCGGGCCTGCCGGCCGACGCGATCCAGATCGTCCCCACCACCGATCGCGCCGCGGTTGGCGAAATGCTGGCCGGGCTCGGCGGCGCCATCGACGTGATCGTGCCGCGCGGCGGCAAGACGCTGGTCGCTCGCGTCCAGTCGGAAGCGCGCGTCCCGGTGTTTGCCCACCTCGAGGGCATCTGCCACACCTATATCGACAAATCCGCCGAACTGCCGATGGCGGTCGATGTCACCCTCAATGCCAAGATGCGCCGCACCGGCGTTTGCGGCGCCACCGAAACGCTGCTGCTGCATCGCGATGTGGTGGCGACGCACCTGAAGCCGGTGATCGCGGCGCTCATCGCCAAGGGCTGCGAGATCCGCGGCGACGCGACCGTCATGGCGCTGGTCCCCGAGGCCATCGTCGCCACCGAACAGGACTGGCACACCGAATACGAGGACGCCATCATTTCGGTGAAGGTGGTCGCCGATGTCGGCGAGGCCATCGCCCATATCGGCAAATACTCCTCGCACCACACCGAGGCGATCATCACCGAAGACCCTGCCTCGGTCGCCCGCTGGTTCAACGAGATCGACAGCGCGATCCTGCTCCACAATGCCTCGACCCAGTTTGCCGATGGCGGCGAGTTCGGCTTCGGCGGCGAGATCGGCATCGCCACCGGCAAGTTCCACGCCCGCGGGCCGGTCGGCGTCGAACAGCTGACGAGCTTCAAGTATCTGGTCGAAGGCACGGGGCAGACCCGGCCTTGAACCTCGCGCACTTTGCACCCCCCTCCCCAACCCTCCCCGCAAGGGGGAGGGTGCCCATGTGTGGTCTTGGCTGGATCGTGCCCCAGGCACGGAACGGCACCTCCCCCCTTGCGGGGGAGGTTGGGAGGGGGGGAGCCCCCCTCCCCGGGCCATGAGCGACATCACCGCCCTCCCGCCCTTCGGCTCGGGCCTGCGCATCGGGCTGTTCGGCGGCAGCTTCAACCCGATCCACGAGGGCCACCGGCTCGTCGCCGAGCAGTGCCTGAAGCGGCTCGGTCTCGATGCGGTTTGGCTGCTGGTCTCCCCCGGCAACCCGCTGAAGGACCATTCCGAGCTCGCGCCGCTCGAGGCCCGGGTTCGTGCGGCACGCGCGCTCACCGCCAACCCGCGCATCTACGCCACCGGCGTCGAGGCTGCGCACCGCTTCCATTTTACCGTCGATACGCTCGAGTGGCTGGTCGCCGCCTGCCCCGATACCCGCTTCGTCTGGATCATGGGCGCCGACAACCTCAGCCAGTTCGATCGCTGGGAGCGCTGGCAGGATATCGCCGCGCTCTTGCCGATCGCTGTCTACGCCCGACCCGGCTCGACCTTCCGCGCTACGGTGAGCAAGGCGGCGATCGCGCTCAAAAAGCACCGCCTGCCCGAAGCGGCTGCCGAGGCGCTTGCCACCAGCGAACCGCCCGCCTGGGTGTATCTGCACGGCATCACTTCGCCGCAGTCTTCGAGCGCCATCCGGGCGCGCAGCAAAGCTTCAGTCAAATGATTGAACCCGGCCGCCTTGCAGAACGCCAAACGAAGCGTCATATTGAAGGAGTAGTGGTTATTCGCCACTCAGGATGGGACAGGATTGATAGCTACGCTTGCGCTAGCCTTTCGACCCAACAACCAAGGACAGCTGAAACACGCATGAACCGTGCTCGTGTTGCATGGGCTGAGGCCATTTGATGGCATCGCCCAAAAAGAAGACCGAAACCGCACCGGTGGCCGAGGCCCCGGAACCCCACATGATCGATCTGGTGCTGCAGAGCCTTGACGACGCCAAGGCAGAGCAGACCGTTGCCATCGACATCACCGGCAAGTCGTCGCTCACCGACCATATGGTGGTGACCTCCGGCCGGTCGAACCGTCACGTCAGCGCCGTCGCCGACCAACTGGTCAAGGTGCTGCGCGAGCATGGCTTCGGCAAACCGCGGATCGAAGGACTGCCGCACGCCGACTGGGTGCTGGTCGATGCCGGTGACGTCATCGTTCACATCTTCCGGCCCGAAGTGCGCGAGTTCTACAACATCGAGAAGATGTGGGCGGCCGATTTCGCTGCCGACGGCCGCTAGTCCGTCGGCACCTCAGCCTTGCGCATCGCCATCGCCGCCATCGGCCGGATGAAGCAGGGCCCCGAGCGTGAGCTGGTCGCGCGCTATCTCGATCGCGCCAAAGCCGCGGGCAAGCCGCTCGCGCTGACCGGGTTCGACGTGCTCGAATTCGCCGAGTCCCGCGCCGCCACCACTGAGGGCCGAAAGGCCGACGAAGCGACGACCCTCCGCTCCGCCCTCCCCGAAGGCATTCGCATCGCACTCGACGAGCACGGCAAGACCATGCAGTCGGCTGCCTTCGCCAATCAGCTTGCCCGCTGGCGCGACGACGGCCGCCCGGCCGTCAGCTTCATCATCGGCGGCGCCGACGGGCTCGATCCGGCCTTCGTGCGCGGGGCCGATCTGACGCTCAGCTTCTCTCCCCTGACCTGGCCGCACCAGCTGGTTCGCATCATGCTGGCCGAGCAGCTCTATCGCACCACCACCATCCTCTCGGGACATCCATACCACCGCGAGTGACCCCGGTTGCCGTCGCTCGAGGGGCGTGCCATCTGGAGACGTCGAAGCTCGGGGCAAGCATGCAGAAACCGATCGTCCATCACATCCCGGTCTGCCCGTTCTCGCAGCGGCTGGAAATCCTGCTGGCCCTCAAAGGCCAGCGTGACGCCGTTACCTTCTCGGTCGTCGACATCACCCGTCCGCGTCCACCCGAACTGCTGCAATTGAGCGGCGGCAGCACGGCGTTGCCGATCCTCGAAACCGCTGACGGCGTGCTGAAGGAAAGTCTCGTCATCCTCCGCTATCTCGACGAGACGTTCGCCGAGACGCCGATCGCCCGCGCCACGCCCTATGAGCGGGCGGTAGAAAACATGCTGATCGCCCTGGAAGGCGATTTTACCTCGAGCGGCTACCGCCTGGTGATGAACCAGGACAAAGATCGGCGCGGGGCGCTGCACGACGCCGTCCTCACCCAGTATCGTCGCCTCGAAGCGCTCCTTGCGAGCCACAATCCCGGCGGAACCTTCCTGTTCGAGCGCTTCGGGCTCGCCGAGGCAGTCTTCACCCCGATGTTCGTGCGGTTCTCCTTCCTCGCCTATTTCGAGGGTTTCGAGCTGCCTGCCGAAGGCTTCGAGCGCGTCAGCCGCTGGCGCGCCGCCTGCCTGGCGCATCCGGCAGCTCAGCAAGTAAGCAGTGAGGAAGTGGTCAAGGCCTACTACGACTATGCCCGCGGCGCCGGCAACGGTGCGCTGCCGGCAGGGCGGACGCGTTCCAGCTTCGTTTTCGAGCCGCATTGGGGCGGACGCCCCTGGCCTCCCAAAGACAAGTACGGCCCCGGCGCGACCGATGCGGAGCTGGGCCTGCTCGCCGCGGGCTGAACTTTCCGCCCCCGCCATCCAAAAGACAAACCCCCGGACTATCGGGCTCTGCGCTATGGTCGCGTGATCATGATTCGGGTGAACCAGGAAGTTTGATGCCGGCAACGGGCTGGTCGAGACGTGCAATTGCTGCGGGCGCCGCTTTGGCGCTGGCGCTTGCCACCGCCGCGCTCGCCCAACAGGCGACGCCGGAAGCTCCCGTCGCCGCGCCGGATGCCACGGCCCCCGCTGCCGCCCCTGCCGAAGCGACTGCGCCGGCCACCGCTCCTGCCGATACAACGCCTGCCGACGCGCCGCCCCCCGGCGGGACCGCTGCCCCCGACCTCAACCTCCGCCCCGCCGTCGATGCCGCGGCGCCCACCATGGCGACATCAGGCGCGCCCGCCGATCCCGAGATGGCCGCTCAGCAGCAGGCCCTCGACGACATCGAGGCCTCGATCTCCGTCACCAAGGAGCGCGCCGACGCTCTGAAAAAAGAGATCGCCGACATGCAGGGCGATCGCACCAAGCAGAACGCCGCGCTGATCGCCGCGGCCGAGCGGGTGAAGCGCGCCGAAACCGATATCGTCGCGCTCGAGGACAAGCTCGGCGAACTGATCGTTGAGGAACTCGAAGTCCGCGGTCGCCTCGACGGCGCCGACGAGAATATCTCCAACGTCCTCGCCGCGCTCGAGCGGATTTCGCGCAACCCGCCCCCGGCGCTGATCGTCAATCCGTCCGATGCACTCGGCTCCGCCCGCTCCGCCATCCTGCTCTCCGCCATCATGCCAGAGCTGCAGAAGAAGGCCGACACCGTGATGGCCGACCTCAGCGAGCTCGGCAAGATCAAGGCCGATGCACTCGAGCAGCAGGGCAAGCTCGAGGCGAACCTGCAGATCCTCGAGGAAGAGCAGCTGCGCATCGGCACGCTGATCGCCGCGCGCAAGGAGAACGAGAACCGCGCCACCACGGCGCTCGCCGCCGAAGAGGCAGAGGCGCAGGCGCTGGCCGACAAGGCCACCTCGCTGAAGCAACTGATCGACGACCTGCAGAAGCGCGCCGCTGCCGTCGCCACTGCTGCCCAGGCGACCGCCACTGCGAACGCCGGCGGCAGCACCCCGACGCTCGACAAGGACACCGTCCGCCTCGCCCTCGCCAACACCGATCGCAGCGAGCCGGCAGTGCCGTTCGCCCAGGCCAAGGGCTTCCTCACCATGCCCTCAAGCGGCGTCACGGTGATCGATTATGGCGCCGGTGACGGCTTCGGCGGCATCTCGCGCGGCCTCTCGGTCGTCACCCGCGCCGACGCCCAGGTGGTCTCACCGGCCGATGGCTGGGTGATGTTCCAGGGCGACTACCTCAATTATGGCCAAATCGTCATCCTCAATGCCGGTCAGGATTACACCATCCTGCTGGCGGGCCTCGCCAAGGTCGATGTGCAGATCGGCCAGTTCGTGATGATGGGAGAACCCGTCGGCACCATGGGATCACAGACAATTGGCCGTACCGTCGCGACCAGTGCTGGTGTCTCCCGTCCGACCCTCTATATTGAAATGCGAAAGAACAACGAGCCCGTTGACCCCACGGGATGGTGGTCGGTGGCTTCTGTTCCAACCCAGAGTGGATAGAATTTGATGCGCTTGACGCCCCTCCGCATAGTCGCTTCGATGGCTGCCGTGTTCACGCTCGGCCTCGCCTGTGCACCGCTGATTGCGCAGGACCAGACGCCGGCCGTCGACGCCGCGGCTCCCGCCAGTACGCCGCGCACCACCGACGAGGTCTATTCCGATCTCGACCTGTTCGGCGAAGTGTTCGACCGCATCCGCGCCGAGTATGTCGAAGCTCCCGATGAGCGCAAACTCATTCACGCGGCGCTGCAGGGCATGCTGACCTCGCTCGATCCGCATTCGGGCTATATGGAGCCGGTCGAGTATTCCGACGTGCAGGAGGATACCTCCGGCCAGTTCGGCGGCCTCGGCATCGAAGTGCAGATGGAAGACGGGGTGATCAAGGTCGTCTCGCCCATCGACGATACCCCGGCCGCCAAGGCCGGCATCCTCGCCAACGATTTCATCGTCGAGCTCGACGGCACCCAGGTGCAGGGCCTGACCCTCGACCAGGCGGTCGAGAAGATGCGCGGCCAGGTCGGCACCAAGATCACCGTCACCGTGGTGCGCGAAGGCGTCACCGAGCCGCTGAAGTTCGAACTGACCCGCGACGTCATCGCCACTCGCGCCGCCCGCATGACCATGGAAGGCGATGTCGGCGTCATCCGTCTCGCCCGCTTCTCCGAGCAGGCCTTTGTCGGTGTGCAGAAGGCCATCGACGACATCTACAAGGCCGCCGACGGCAAGGCGCCCAAGGGCATCATCCTTGATCTGCGCAACAACCCGGGTGGCCTCGTCGACCAGGCGGTGTTCGTCTCCGACGCCTTCCTCAAGCAGGGCGCCGTGGTGCTGACCCGCGGCCGCATCGAGCAGGAAAGCGCCCGCTACGACGCCAAGCCCGACGCGCTCGACCAGAAGCTCGCCGACGTGCCGATGGTGGTGCTGATCAATGGCGGCTCCGCCTCCGCTGCCGAGATCGTCGCCGGCGCACTGCAGGACCACAAGCGCGCCACCGTCGTCGGCACCCGCTCGTTCGGCAAGGGCTCGGTGCAGTCGATCATTCCGCTCGGCGCCGATGGCGCCATGCGGCTGACCACGGCGCGCTACTACACCCCGAACAACCGCTCGATCCAGGCCTCCGGCATCCAGCCCGACATCCTCATCACCCAGGATGTCCCCGAGGAGTTCAAGGGTCGCGACGAGATCATCGGCGAGGCCGCGCTGCCGGGCGAAATCGGTGGCGGCACCGAGGAGAAGGCCACGGTCGGCTCTTCGGTCTACGTCCCCGCCGAGAAGGAAAAGGACAATCAGCTGCAATACGCCATCAAGCTGATCGACGGTCTCGAGACCAACGAGGCCTTCCCGCCCAAGGCGGCTGGTTAACGAGACCTCAAGCGGCAGGGTTAACGCTTCCTTACCCTTTGCCGGTCACACAATGAGCCTGATGCGGGGTGGCGATTCGCCGCCCCGTTCGATTCCCGCCGGGGCGTGGCCAGGTTCGGCTACGCAACCGTCCGCACCATGGGACGAAGGCCAGACCCGATGACCGACCTCAGCGCGCCCCTCGTTCGCCGCAAGGCGAGGCAAGCCAAGGCCGACGCGTCCGCCGGCAGCGCTCTGCCGCGCCGCCACATCCCGGTTACCCGCATCGCCTTTGGCCTCGTCGCGCTGATCGCCGTCGGCGTCACTGCCCGCATCATGCTGGTCGATGACCCTGAGGGCGGACGCCCCAGCGCCACCGTCGATATCGCCGGCAGCAACCCCGCCAACAGCGTCGCCGGCGCCGTCTCCATGCCGCTGGGCGAAGTCACCATCACCGCCGACCCCGAGATGTACCCGGTGGCGCCCGACGCGGTGCCGGAACCGGCCGATACCGCGCTGATCGATCCCGCGGCGCTTGACCCCGAAATGCTCGAGGAAACCGAGTTCGGCGCCATCCCGCGCATTTCGGGCACCGGCATCCGCCCGTTCGATGTCTATTCGCGCCCGTCCGACACGCCCGCCACCTCGGGCGGCAAGCCTTTGATCGCCATCGTCGTCTCCGGCCTCGGCCTCAACACCGAAGGCACGCTCGACGCCATCAGCAAGCTGCCCGAAGAAGTGACCCTCGCCTTCGCCCCCTATGGCAAGACCCTCGAGCGCACCGTCGGCGCCGCCCGCGCCGAGGGCCATGAGCTGTTCCTCGAGGTGCCGCTCGAGCCGTTCGACTACCCCGAAAACGACCCGGGGCCGGATACCCTGCTCACCGGCCAGGCGCCGCGCGACAATCTTTCGAAGCTGTTCAAGGTGATGAGCAGCTTCCCCGGCTATGTCGGGCTGATCAACAATATGGGTGCTCGCTTCACTGCCTCGGGTGCCGATTTCGGCCCGATGATGGAGGAGCTCGGAGCGCGTGGCCTGGGTTATCTCGATGATGGCTCATCCAACCGCTCGCTCGCCCCGCAGCTGGCCCGCGCCAACCGCGTCCCCTTCGGCCGGGTCAACACCATGATCGATGCCAATCCGGCGCGAGCCCCGATCCTCGCTGCCCTCTCCGACCTCGAACAGCAGGCCCGCGACAAGGGTTACGCCATCGGCATCATCTCCGCCTTGCCGGTCTCGGTCGAAGCGGTTACCGAGTGGGCCAGAGGCCTCGGCGAGCGCGGGATCGAGATCGTGCCGGCCAGTGCCCTGATGGCGGGAGAACAGAGCTGATGCCCAAGCCCTCTGACAGGCCAAAGCGTGAAGAGATGCCCTACCGCGATTGCGTCGGTACCGCCGTGTTCAACGCCGAGGGACTGGTGTTCATCGGTCGCCGCATGGCCGATGGCTCCGCCGATCGCACCGAGGTCAACGCGCCCTGGCAGATGCCGCAGGGTGGCATCGACAAGGGCGAGACCCCGATCGAAGCGGCCTGGCGCGAGCTGTTCGAGGAAACCTCGATCAAGACCGCCGAGCTGATCGCCGAGGCGCCGGAATGGATCTACTACGACCTGCCCGACGAAGCGCTCGGCATCGCGCTCAAGGGTAAGTATCGCGGGCAGCGGCAGCGCTGGTTCGCCTTCCGCTTCACCGGCAAAGACAGCGACATCGACGTTACCAGCCCCGACAACGGCCACCCCGCCGAGTTCGACAAGTGGCGCTGGGAAAAGCTCGAAGCCCTGCCGGACCTCATCGTGCCATTCAAGCGCGAGGCGTATTTGAAGATCGTCGAGGCATTCAAGCATGTGCCCGCGGGCGTGCGGGGTTAGGCAAGGTGGCCTGAAAGCTCCGGGAATACGTCGCCGCCTCCGCGCGCTGCACACCCCCTCCCAACCTCCCCCGTCAAGGGGGAGGTGCCCATCGAGTTCGGGACCACGTAAGTGCCGCAACCACCGGCCGGCACCCTCCCCTTGACGGGGAGGGTTGGGGAGGGGTGTGCGGAGCCAGTAGAGGCGCTATTCGGGACCGGCTTGCAAGGCTCCACAAACCACGCCATCTGTTGCCCATGAAAACCATCGGCCTCATCGGCGGCATGAGCTGGGAATCCACCGCTCACTACTACGCCATCCTCAACCGCGAGACGGCGGCCCGGCTGGGCGGCCTGCACTCGGCGCCGGTCATCGTCCACTCGGTCGACTTCGCCCCGATCGAGGCGATGCAGCGTGCCGGCAACTGGGATGGCGCCGGTGAAATCCTCGCTGGCATTGCCCGCTCGCTCGAAGCCCAGGGGGCCGGGGTCATCGGGCTTGCCACCAACACCATGCATATCTGCGCCCCGCAGATCGTCGCGGCGCTCAGCGTACCCTTCGTCCATATCGCGGCGCCCACTGCCGACGCCCTCCTTGCCGACGGCATCGGCAAGGTCGGCCTGCTCGGCACCCGCTTCACCATGGAGAAGCGCTTCTACATCGAAGGCCTCGAACAGCGCGGCCTCGAGGTGCTGGTACCCGATATCGGCATCACCAACCTCAACGGCATCATCTACGAGGAACTCTGCCTCGGCATCGTCCGCGAGGAGTCCCGCCGCACCTATGTCGACGCCATCACCCGCTTGCAGGCCCGCGGCGCCGAAGCAGTGATCCTCGGCTGCACCGAAATCTGCATGCTGATCGACGACAGCGTCAGCCCGCTGCCGACCTATGACACGACGGATCTGCACGCGCGGGCCCTGGTGGCGGCGGCGTTGGCTTAAGACTCGGTGCGTGGGGCCACCCCCACCCTTGATCCCTCCCCACAAGGGGGAGGGAGATCTGACTGTGAGTTCTCGGCTCTAGCATCTCCCTCCCCTTGACGGGGAGGGTAGCGCAGCTGGCCGCGGCAGCGGCCTAGCGGAGCTGGGTGGGGTGGGGCTGTGCGCCCCTAAGCCGCCCGCCGCATCCCGCCATGCGTCTGCTCCGCCACCTGGAACACCTCGACGATGCGGTCGAGCTCCGTCGCCTGCGCCTCGGTCTGCTCGATCGCCGCGTTGGTTTCTTCGACCAGCGCCGCGTTGTGCTGGGTCATCTCGTCCATCTGCCGCACGGCGGTGTTGACCTCTTCGATCGCCGAAGCCTGTTCGTGGCTGTCGCGGGCAATCTTTTCCATCAACTGGTTCGACGAGCGCGCCGCGACGAGGATCGCCTCGAGCTTTTCGGCCGCTTCCGCCACCAGCCGCGAGCCGGCCTTCACTTCGCCGCCCGACTGCTCGATCAGCGCCTTCACTTCGCTCGAAGCCCCAGCCGCCGATTGCGCCAGCCGCCGCACTTCGACGGCCACCACGGCAAAGCCCTTGCCGGCGTCGCCGGCCCGCGCTGCTTCCACCGAAGCATTCAGCGCCAGGAGGTTGGTCTGGAAGGCGATATCGTCGATCATCCCGATGATGTTCGAGATCTTGCCCGATGAGCTGGTGATCCGCTCCATTGCCGCATTGGCTTCTTGCATCACGCCGCCGCCCTGCTCGGCCGCCAGCGTCACCCGCCCGGAAGCCTGGCTCGCCTGCTGCGCATTCTGCGCGTTGGCCGTAACGGTCGAGGCCAGCTGCTCCATTGCCGCCGAGGTCTCCTCGATTGTCGCCGCCTGCTTGGTGGTGCGCTCACTGAGATCATTGGCGCCCGAAAGAATTTCGCCGGTCGCCGTCTTCAGCGAACGCGAGGTGCCCTTCAACTGCCCGACGATCTCGGTCAGCCGCTCGGCCACCGCGTTGGTATCGTCCTTCAGCCGCGCGAAGGCGCCGCCATACTGGCCGTGCACGCGCTGCGTCAGGTCGGTCTGTGCCAGCGCCGACAGCACTTCGCCGGTCTCGCTCAGCCCGCGGTCCACCGTCTCGACCAGCGAGTTGACGCTGCCGGCGAGCGTGTTCAGTTCTGCATCGGGGAACTCCGCCGCGACGCGCTTCGAAAAGTCACCATCGATCGCCGCGTCCACCACGCCGCCGAACGCCTGCTGCAGCTCGGCCATCATCTTCACCCGCGCTTCCTGGTCGCGGATGATGCGCACCGCTTCGGCTTCGGTCATTTCGGCGACCTTCTTGCCGTTCTCGCGGAACACTTCCACCGCCCGCGCCAGCGTGCCCACCTCGTCGACACGATCGGTCCCCTGGACAGTGACCGAGTAATCGCCTTCCGCCATCACCTTGACGGTGCGGCCCATCGCCCCGAGCGGCACGCCCACCAGCTGGCGGATCAGCCCGAAGAGGATCGCACAGGCGGCCAGCACGCAGATTGCTGAAAGCAGGATAATCGTGGTGCGGCCTTCGTTCACCGCCGCCTGCAGCGTCGCCAGCGGCACGCTCGTCACCACCACCCAGCGGTCCTCGGTGCCGCCGACGCTGAACGGCGCCGCTGTCTGCCTGACATCGGCATTGTCGGCTTCCTTGGCCATATTGTCGGCCAGCGCCGCGGTGACGATACTGCCCATCGGATCTGCCGCGTCGAGCGTCTTGCCGATCATCTGGGGGTCGGGGTGCGCGACAACGATGCCCTTGGCCGAAATCACCGCGACATTGCCGGTACCGAACGGCTTCAGCTCGGCCATCCGGGTGTTGATGTCGCTCAGCGACAGGTCGACGCCGCCAGTACCGAGATAGGTTGCACCATCCATGATCGGCGCGCCGAACGACATGATCAGCATGTCCTTGCCGGCCACCGTGTAGTTGTAGGGCTCGATGGCGACGGCGCGCCCCAGCGCCTTGGGCTGCAGGTAATAGTCGCCGGCGCCGGGCTGGTCGTAGCCGGTCAGCGCCTCCAGCACCACCGAACCCGAACCGCGGTTCCAGTACGGGATGTAGCGGCCGGTCGCGTCGTGCCCGGGCTTGTTCACCGCGGCGGCATCGTTGCCGTCGAGTGCATTGGGCTCCCAGCCCGACCAGGCGCCGAGCAGCCCTGGATTGCGCTCGAGGAACTGCCGGATGGTCGCGTCGTATACTGCGCGATCCTTGATCCCTGCGCTGTGCAGCCCCTGCAGTGCCGTGACGATCCCTTCGGCCGCCCGCTCGCCGCGCAGCAGGTCGGTAGAGACCTGCGCCGCGATCCCCTGGGTGGTTTCCGACTGCAGCTGGCGTGTCTGCGCCTCCATGGTGCCGCCGACCTGCTGCACCAGGAGCGTCATGCCGATGGCGAACACGGCCGTAAGGGCCGCGCCACCGAGCAGCGCAACCTTGAGAGAGAGGGAACGAATACGCATGCGGGGACGGCTCCTGCCGAATAGTGCTTTCTCGTGTATTCAGCGCAGTCCGCCGTTAAAGAACGGTCAACCACAATGGCCCCGATGCCAATATATTAGGCAACACCCTCGGCTCAAAAAACGAGACCCCGGCCAGTGGCCGGGGTCCACGATCAGCGCCGCTGGGGCGCGTCAGAACTCCGCCCAGTCCTTCGCCACTGCCGCATTGCCCTCGCTGAGATAGCTGCGGGCCGCCGCCTTCACCTTCTGCTGCAGAGCCTTGACGCTGCCGGGGCGCGGCTCGGCTGGCATCGACATCGCCCCGCCGTCCTCGATCGAGAACACGTCGACGATCTTGTCGAGTTCGGTCGCCTGCCCCTCGGTCTGCTCGATCGCCGCATTGGTCTGTTCCACCAGCGCGGCATTCTGCTGTGTCATCTCGTCGAGCACCCGCACCGCCGAGCTCACCTCCTCGATGGCGCCCGCCTGTTCGCGGCTCGCCGTGGCGATACCCTCAATCAGGTTCGAGCTTTCGCGCGCCGTCTCCAGCATGGCGACCAGCTTCTGCGCCGCCTCGGCCACCAGCTTCGAGCCGCCCGCGACCTCCGTGCCCGACTGCTCGATCAGCGCCTTCACCTCCGATGAGGCGCTCGCCGCCGATTGCGCCAGCCGCCGCACTTCCACCGCCACCACCGCAAAACCCTTGCCGGCATCGCCGGCGCGGGCCGCCTCGACCGAAGCGTTGAGCGCCAGGAGGTTGGTCTGGAAGGCGATGTCGTCGATCATCCCGATAATATTGGAGATCTTGCCCGACGAGGTGGTGATCCGCTCCATCGCCGCGGTCGCCTTCTCCATCACCGCGCCGCCTTCGGTCGCCGTCTTGCTGACGTCCTGCGCCTTGATCGAGGCGTCGGCCGCCCGCTTAGCATTCTCGGTGACGGTCGAGGCCAGTTGCTCCATCGAAGCCGAGGTCTCCTCGATCGTTGCCGCCTGCTTGGTGGTGCGTTCCGAGAGATCGTTGGCGCCCGACAGGATTTCGCCGGTCGCCGTTTTCAGCGCCCGCGATGTGGTCTGCAGCGAGGTGACGATCTCGGTGATCCGCTCCAGCGAAGCGTTGAATGCCTGCCGCAGCCCCTCGTACTGGCCGGTAAACTGGGTATCCACCCGCCCACCCAGGTCGCCATCGGCCATCCGCGCCAGCGAGGTTTTGAGCAGCTCGATGATCGCCTCGGATTTCTTGCGCTCGGTGATGTCGGACGCAAACTTCACTACCTTCATCGGCTTGCCGGCGGCATCGAATACCGGGTTGTAGGAGGCCATGATCCACACCTCCTTGCCGCCCTTGCCGAAGCGCTTGAACTCCGACGCGATGAACTCGCCGCTACGCAGCCGGGCCCAGAACTGCTCATACTCGGCGCTGGCGCCGTAGCTGGGCTCGACGAACATCCGGTGGTGCCGCCCCTGGATTTCCTCGAGCCGGTAACCCAGCGTCGCAAGGAAGTTCTCGTTGGCGCTGATGATGGTGCCATCGAGCTTGAACTCGATCACCGCCTGCGACCGGCTGATCGCCGCCACCTGCCCCGCCATGTCGGCTGCGCGGTTCTTCTGCTCGGTAATGTCGGAGGCGAACTTGATCACCTTGATCGGCTTGCCCGCCTTGTCGAGGATCGGGTTGTAGCTCGCCTGCAGCCAGATCTCCCGGCCACCCTTGCCGAAGCGGCGATACTCGCCAGACTGGAACTGCCCCGCCCCCAGCGAGCGCCAGAATTCGGCATAGTCCGGCCCCTGCGCCTGCACCGGATCGACGAACATCCGGTGGTGCTCGCCCTGGATCTCCTCCAGCGCATACCCGGTGGCACCGAGAAAATTGGCGTTCGCCGTGATGATGGTGCCGTCGAGCTTGAACTCGATCACCGCCTGGCTGCGCAGGATCGCCGCGACCTTGCTGCGATCATCCGAATGAGAGTTGCCGGTGAACCCGGCGAAAATAGACTGACCCATGACTTCTGCCCCCAAAAACCGCTTCTGCGGATCCGGCGTGATTTCAGCGTATATCCGCTTGAGGAACCTCCAAGCCGGGCATGCGTATTAACGCGCGGTACACCATGAGGGCGCGCCTTCGCGCTTCCGTGAGCAGTTATTGCTCAAATACGCATTCTGGTATCTGGCGGATATTCGCGGTTTCTACCCGCCGCAGGAACGAAAAAGGGCGCCATGCGGCGCCCTTTCGCTGACGATTGCGGCCATTGGCCGTTGGCTTAGAACTCGTTCCAGTCGCTGCTGATCGCAGCGTTGCCCTGGCTCAGATAGACCTGCCGCGCCGCTTTCCGCGGCACGGCCGGCGCCTCGCCAGCCTCGGCGACGGTGAAGATATCGACGATCCGGTCCAGCTCGCCCGCCTGCGACTCGGTCTGCTCGATCGCGGCATTGGTCTGCTCAACCAGCGCCGCATTGTGCTGCGTCATCTCGTCGAGTGTCCGCACCGCAACGTTCACCTCCTCGATCGATGAGGCCTGCGCCCGGCTCTCGCCGGCGATCCCCTGCAGCAGTTCATAGTTGGTGCGTGCCCCCTCGAGCATCACCCCGAGCTTTGCTGCCGCTTCCGCCACCAGCTTCGAGCCGCCGGCGACTTCCGTGCCCGATTGCTCGATCAGCGCCTTCACCTCCGATGAGGCGCTCGCCGCCGACTGCGCCAGCCGCCGCACTTCCACCGCCACCACCGCAAAGCCCTTGCCCGCGTCGCCGGCCCGCGCCGCTTCCACCGAAGCGTTGAGCGCCAGCAGGTTGGTCTGGAAGGCGATGTCGTCGATCAGCCCGATGATGTTGGAGATCTTGGCCGACGACTGGGTGATCCGCTCCATCGCCGCCTCGGCCTCGCGCATCACTGCGCCGCCCTGCTCGGCCGTCCGCGACACGTCCGCCGCATTGCTGCTCGCCGATTCCGCCCGCTTGGCATTTTCGAGCACCGTTACCGCCAGTTGCTCCATCGCCGCCGAGGTCTCTTCGATCGTCGCTGCCTGCTTGGTGGTGCGCTCGCTCAGATCATTGGCGCCCGACAGGATCTCGCCCGTCGCCACCTTGAGCGAACGCGAGGTCGAGCGGAGGTTGGTCACCACCTCGGTCAGCCGGTCGCCGACCGCGTTGGTGTCGTCCATCAGCTTCTTCAGCGATCCCGCATAATTGCCCTCCATGCGCCGCGTCAGGTCGGCCTGCGCCAGCGCCCCGAGCACCTGTGCGGTCTCGCCGATCGAGGCATCGACCGTCTCGACCAGCTGGTTGACGCCCTCAGCCAATGTCCTCAGATCCTGGTCGGTGAAGTCGGTGCCGACCCTACGGCTGAAATCGCCCTCCAGTGCAGCCCCCACCACGTCGCCGATCTCCTGGTTGAGCGCCGCCGCCGCATCGGCGCGCGCCACCGTCACCCGGGCAGTCGCCGCCGCCTCGCCGGCCAGCACATCGCGGCTGCGCAGCGCCTCGCGGAAGATGCCGAGCACCCGGCCGAGGCCGTTGACCTCGGCAATCCTGTTATTGTCATCGACAGCAACCTCGAGGTCGCCCTCCGACAGCCGGCGGAACCCTTCGGTCATCCGCGCCAGGGGCTTGGCCACGAACCGCTGCGCCAGCAGCATCGTGGCGACCGCCAGCCCGACGATCAGGGCCAGCCCGCCCCAGGTCGCGATGTCGGAAAGCTGGCCATTCTGCTGGGCCGCCCCGAGCTGCGCCACATTGGCTGCCTCGATCGCATCGGACACCTGGGACATCTCGCCTTCGAGCACCTCGAAGCTCTGGTCGAACGCGGCAAGATCGGTCGTTGCGCCGGCAACGTCGAACTCAGTGGCCTTTTCCACCAGCGCCGTCGCCGCGTTGATGTAGGCGTCGAGGGGGCCTGCGAGGTTGTCGAGCGCCTTGCGAACGTCGGTCGGCACGTCAAGGCCGGCCTGTGACGCGATCGCCGCCCGGAACGAGTCGCCATAGGTCTTTACGTCGACATAAGTGTCCTGGACCATGGTGATATCGCCGGAAATCACCGCGTAGAGGCTGCGGTATACCAGCCCGCGCATGCTGTCGTGCAGCATGTCGGCGGTCATGTGAGCCCGCATCGAGCTCATCAGCGTCTCACTGCTATGGCCCGATGCCTTGAAGCCGGTGGAGACGTAAAGGCTCGCCCCCGCGACCACACCGCCGATCAGCACCAGCGCCGCGACCAACCCGAACACCAGGGTCCTGAGCCGCACGCCACTTCCCGACGCCGCCTGGGCGCGGGTTTCCGGCGTCGTCGACGCGCCGGCAGTACCCTTGTGCTTCATTCTGAAGTTCCGTCGGCCGACGCCACCGCCTTCTGGCGGCCCAGAGGACACACGCGGCCGGCGTGCGTCCCGATGTGAACAAAGGGTGCTCTCTGATGGTTAATGCGTAGTTGAAAACCCGACCTGAAGCTAAAATTCTGCCCAGTCGTCGGCCTTGATCGCAGTGTTGCCACGGCTGAGGTAAGTCTTCGCCGCTGCCTTCACCCGCTGTTCCAGTGCCTTGATCCCGCGCTGGGGCTGCAGCTCCACCACGGGCGAGGCCGCCTCGGCCTGGCCGTCGACGGTGAACACCGCAACGATCCGGTCGAGCTCGCTGGCCTGCGCTTCGGTCTGCTCGATCGCGGCATTGGTTTGTTCGACCAGTGCCGCGTTGTGCTGGGTCATCTCGTCCATCTGCCGGACCGCGGTATTGACCTCCTCGATCGCCGCGGCCTGCTCGCGGCTGTCCCGCGCGATACCTTCCAAGAGCTCGCGGTTGCCGCGCACCGCCACCAGCATCTGCTCGAGCTTGGCCGCTGCTTCCGCCACCAGCTTGGAGCCACCCTGCACCTGGTTCGCCGACTGCTCGATCAGCGCCTTCACTTCCGCCGAAGCGCTGGCCGCAGACTGTGCCAGTCGCCGCACTTCCACAGCCACCACCGCAAAGCCCTTGCCGGCGTCGCCGGCGCGCGCCGCTTCCACTGAGGCGTTGAGCGCCAGCAGGTTGGTCTGGAAGGCGATGTCGTCGATCAGCCCGATAATGTTGGAGATCTTCGCCGAGCTCTCGGTGATCCGCCCCATCGCCGCATTGGCGTTGAGCATCACCGCCCCGCCGGCTTCCGCCGTCGTCGTCACCTCTGCGGCATTTTCCGAGGCACCGGCGGCGCGCTGCGCATTGGCCAGCACCGTGGTTGCCAGCTGCTCCATCGCAGCGGACGTCTCCTCGATCGTCGCCGCCTGCTTGGTGGTGCGCTCGCTCAGATCGTTGGCGCCCGAGAGGATCTCGCCGGTCGCCGTCTTCAGGTCGAACGAGGTCTTCTTCAGCTGCGTCACGATATCGGTGAGCTTTTCGGCCACCGTGTTGGTGTTGTGCTTCAGTCGCGCGAACTCGCCCTCATAGGCGCCGTTCATCCGCCGCGTCAGGTCGGCCTCGGCCAGCGCCTCGAGCACGTCGCCGGCTTCGTTCAACCCGCTCGCCACCGTATCCATCAGCCCGTTGAAGTTGTTGGCGATGCGCTCGATATCGGCATCGGCGAAATGCGCGTCGATGCGTCGCGACAGGTCGCCCTTCAGCGTCGCCGCCACCACCCCGTCGAAGGCGTTCTGGAAGGCCAGCATCATCTGGGCGCGCTCCGCCGCCTTCTCGTGCCGGGTGCGTTCGTCTTCGTTCATCTCGGCGACGCGGATGCCGTTCTCCTTGAACACCTGCACCGCGGCCGCCATCTGGCCGATCTCGTTCTTTTCGCCCGCATAGGGCACCTCGGTCGCAAAGTCGCCCTCGGCGATCCGCGCCATCGTCTCGGTCACCCGGGTCAATGGGTTCGACACATAGCGCGTGCCGACATAGAGCGCCGCGCCGACGCCGGCGAGCAGCCCGAGCAGCGTCGCACCTGCCACCACCGGCAGGATCAGCGCCTCGAAACCGCCGATCTCGGCCTTGATCGCCTCGAACTGCGCCTGGTCGTTCTCCACCACGGCATCGATCTCGGCCTGGTAGGCCTTGCGGTTGGCGCGGTTGGCGTCGTTATTGCCCTGCGCATTGGCCTGGGCCGGATCGATCGTCGCCAGTCGTGCCGTCTCGGCGCGGAACTGCCGGAACTCCGCCGTCCGCACCACCACCTGGTCGAACGCCGCCCGATCGGCTGCCGGCACCAGCGGCTGCCACTCGGCAAGGTGCGCATCGATCTTGTCGAGCGACTTCAGCAGCCCCTCGGCAAACGGCGCCGCCTTCTCGACATTGGGCGAGGCATAGATGCCGCGCGCATCCATCACCACCGCCGTCACCAGGCGGTTGAGGTGCTCGCCGTTGAAGGCCCGCTGCGATGCCGCTTCGAGCTGCTCGGTGCGCTCGGTGAACGACGCCGTCACATACATGGCGAGGCCGCCGATCGCCGAGACCACCAGGCCCATCACGGCAACGATAAGGAAAAGGCGGGTCCGGATCTTCATTGGTCTGCGCTCGCTCTGCTTCTGGAGTGGACGACGTCGTGGACGACTTGCGGCAATGACTGAGCGCGTCCGGAATTGCTTCCGGTGAACGGCCTCGTTTTGCTGGGGATCAATTGGGCGCGGCTCCACAACTGGCCGCGGCTGTCCTGGCCCCGGCGCGGTTAGTCTTGCTGCATTCCCGATATCGACAATTACGCAGTTTGCCTTAAGGGATGGTGAATTGCTTCCGGTTGCGTATTTAGGCGATCTCTGCCGTTGGACCTCCACCGCATCGTGCAGTCAGGAACCCTCCCCCGTAAACGGGAGAGGGTGCGCCGACTGCGCCATCGGCGAACTGAGAACATGCAGTCGGAAGATCGTGCCCCCAAAAGCAAAACGGGCGCCCCGCGGGGCGCCCGTTTCGAATTCCGTATCTGCCGTCCGCTCAGTGTGCGGTGCTGGTCCCGACCGCAGCGTCGAGCAGCAGGTTGCGCCAGCCGTCGATTTCCGCCTGCAGGCGCATTTCTTCGTCGGCGGTGTTCGCCGCCTGCTGGGCGGTGAGCCCGGCGGCGATCAACCCTTCGATCTTGGCGCGGTCGAATTCGGCGATATCCTGCGCCTCTTCGGCGAGGATGGTCAGCCCTTCGGGCGAGACGTCGGCAAAGCCGCCGCGCACGTAGTAGACGTGGCTGATCCCGTCATTGCGCACCACGGTCACGAAGCCCGGCTTCAGCGTGGTCATCAGCGGCGCGTGGTCGCCCAGCACGGTGAAATAGCCATCGGCGCCCGGCACGGTCACCGACTTCACGGTCTCCGACAGCAGCAGCCGCTCGGGCGAGACGATTTCGAGTTTGGTGCCTTCGGCCATGGTCCTGCCTTTGGGTTGAGCTGGGTCCGCCCTGAGGCGAACCCGAGTTCGTCAGATAAGCTTAAGCCGCAGCGGCCAGCTTCTGGGCCTTCTTGACCGCATCCTCGATGGTGCCGACCATGTAGAAGGCAGCCTCCGGGAGGTGGTCGTACTTGCCTTCGACGAGGCCCTTGAAGCCCTTGATGGTGTCTTCGAGCGCCACGAAAATGCCCGGAGTACCGGTGAAGGCCTCGGCCACGAAGAACGGCTGGCTCATGAAGCGCTCGATCTTGCGGGCGCGCGCCACGGTCAGCTTGTCCTCTTCGGAAAGCTCGTCCATGCCCAGGATCGCGATGATGTCCTGGAGCGCCTTGTAACGCTGCAGAATCTGCTGCACTTCGCGGGCGGTGTTGTAGTGATCTTCGCCAACGATGTTGGCCGACAGCATGCGCGAGGTGGAGTCCAGCGGATCCACGGCCGGGTAGATGCCCTTCTCGGAGATGGCGCGGTTCAGCGTCGTCGTCGAGTCGAGGTGGGCGAACGAGGTCGCCGGCGCCGGGTCGGTCAAGTCGTCGGCCGGCACGTAAATCGCCTGCACCGAAGTGATCGAGCCCTTGTTGGTGGTGGTGATGCGTTCCTGCAGTGCGCCCATGTCAGTGGCGAGCGTCGGCTGGTAACCCACCGCCGAAGGAATACGGCCGAGCAGTGCCGACATTTCGGCGCCCGCCTGGGTGAAGCGGAAGATGTTGTCGATGAAGAACAGCACGTCCTGGCCCTGGTCGCGGAAGTGCTCGGCGACGGTGAGGCCCGAGAGCGCCACGCGGGCACGGGCGCCCGGCGGCTCGTTCATCTGGCCGAACACCAGGGCGCACTTCGAACCGGCGGTCGAGCCGTTGTTCTCATGCGGGTCCTTGTTCACGCCCGATTCGATCATTTCGTGGTAGAGGTCGTTGCCCTCGCGGGTGCGCTCACCCACGCCAGCGAACACCGAGTAACCACCGTGCGCCTTGGCGACGTTGTTGATGAGTTCCTGGATCAGCACGGTCTTGCCCACGCCGGCGCCGCCGAACAGGCCGATCTTGCCGCCGCGTGCGTATGGAGCGATCAGGTCCACGACCTTGATGCCGGTGACGAGGATCTGCGCTTCCGAGGCCTGCTCGGTGAACGACGGCGCTTCCTGGTGGATGGCGCGGCGGGCCTTGGTCTGCACCGGGCCGGCTTCGTCCACCGGCTCGCCGATCACGTTCATGATGCGGCCCAGCGTCTCGTCGCCAACCGGCACCGAGATCGGCTCGCCGGTATCGACGACGGGCGCGCCGCGGACCAAGCCTTCAGTAGTGTCCATGGCGATGGTGCGCACGGCGTTCTCGCCGAGGTGCTGCGCCACTTCGAGCACCAGGCGGCTGCCATTATTGTCGGTCTCGAGCGCGTTCAGGATCGCCGGCAGGTGACCATCGAAGGTCACGTCCACCACGGCGCCGATCACCTGCGAAACGCGGCCGACCGGCTTGCCGGAAGTCGCGACCACCGGGGTCGAAGCGGCCTTGCGGACGGCCGGGGCTTTCTTGGCGGCGGGAGCCTTGTCGGTCGCCGGGGCTTTTGCTGCAGTTGCTGCGCGGGCCATGATTTACCTCGTTCCTGCTAGAGCGCTTCCGCGCCCGAAATGATTTCGATGAGTTCTTTGGTGATCTGGGCCTGGCGCTGCCGGTTGTAGACCAGCGTCAGCTTCTTGATCATTTCGCCGGCGTTGCGCGTCGCATTGTCCATGGCGCTCATCTGCGCCCCGAAGAACGATGCGTTGTTCTCGAGCAATGCCCGGAAGATCTGTACCGAGATGTTGCGCGGCAGCAGGTCCTCGAGGATCGCTTCCTCGTCCGGCTCGTACTCGTAGTTCAGCGTGTCCGCCGCATCGGCGGCCGGCGCGTCGAACTTTGCCGGGATCAGCTGGTGCGCCGTCGGGATCTGCGCGATCACCGAACGGAAGCGTGCGTAGAACAGCGTCGCTACGTCGAACTCACCCGCCGCGTACATCGCCAAGAGCTTCTCGCCGACGGTCGCGGCGTTGACATAGCCCAGCGTCCGCACTTCGCGGAACGAGATCGTCTCGACGATCTTGTCGCCCAGCGTCCGCTTCAGGATGTCGTTGCCCTTGCGGCCGACGGTGAGGATCTTCACCGTCTTGCCTTCGCCGATCAGCTTCTGCGCTGTTTCACGGGCGAGACGGGCGATCGACGAGTTGAAGCCGCCGGCAAGGCCACGCTCACCGGTCGCAACGACCAGCAGGTGCACCTGGTCACGGCCGTTGCCGGCGAGCAGTGCCGGAGCGTCCGCACGGCCGGCATAGGCTGCGCCCAGCGCCGCGAGCACGTTGCCCATGCGCTCGGCATAGGGACGCGCCGCCTCGGCTGCTTCCTGTGCGCGGCGAAGCTTCGCCGCTGCCACCATCTGCATGGCCTTGGTGATCTTCTGGGTCGATTTGACCGAGGCGATCCGGTTCTTAAGGTCCTTTAGCGAGGGCATCGGGCCGCTCTACTCCCATAGCGAGGCCCGAACCGGACCCCGCGTTATTCTGAAAGGGCTTACGAGAACGTCTTCTTGAACGCGTCGATGGCGGCCTTGAGCTTGGCGCGCAGATCATCCGACAGCGCCTTCTCCTTGGCGATCGCCGCCAGCACATCCGCACCCTTGGAGCGGAGGTAGCTCAAGAGGCCCGCCTCGAACTCGCCGACCTTCGACACCGGCAGGTCGTCCAGGTAGCCCTGGCCGCCGGCAAAGATCACCGCGACTTCTTCTTCCGGCTTCAGCGGCGCGAACTGCGGCTGCTTCAGCAGCTCCGTCAGGCGGGCGCCGCGGTTGAGCAGGCGCTGCGTGGCGGCATCGAGGTCGGAACCGAACTGCGCGAACGCGGCCATCTCGCGATACTGCGAGAGCTCGCCCTTCAGCGAACCGGCAACCTGCTTCATCGCCTTGATCTGGGCGTTACCACCCACGCGGCTCACCGAGATACCGACGTTCACCGCCGGACGGATGCCCTGGAAGAACAGGTTCGTCTCGAGGAAGATCTGGCCGTCGGTGATCGAAATCACGTTGGTCGGGATGTAGGCCGACACGTCGTTCGCCTGGGTCTCAATCACCGGCAGCGCGGTGAGCGAGCCCGAACCATGCTCTTCGTTGAGCTTGGCGGCGCGCTCGAGCAGACGCGAGTGCAGGTAGAACACGTCGCCCGGGTAAGCTTCGCGGCCCGGCGGACGGCGCAGCAGCAGCGACATCTGGCGGTAGGCCACGGCCTGCTTGGTCAGATCGTCGAACGCGATCACGGCATGCATGCCGTTGTCGCGGAAATACTCGCCGATGGCGGCGCCGGTCATCGGCGCGAGGAACTGCATCGGCGCCGGATCGGACGCGGTCGCCGCGATGACGATCGAGTATTCCATGGCGCCGGCGTCTTCGAGCACCTTGACGAACTGCGCCACGGTCGAGCGCTTCTGCCCGACGGCGACGTAGATGCAATAGAGCTTGTCCGTCTCCGAAGCGTTGGCGGCATGCGCCGGCTTCTGGTTCAGGAAGGTGTCGAGAATGACGGCGGTCTTGCCGGTCTGGCGATCGCCAATGATCAGCTCGCGCTGGCCGCGGCCGATCGGGATCAGCGCGTCGATGGCCTTGAGGCCGGTCGACATCGGCTCGTGCACGGACTTGCGTGGCAGGATGCCCGGGGCCTTCACGTCGACGCGGCGGCGTTCCTTGGCCTTGAGCGGGCCCTTGCCGTCGATCGGGTTGCCGAGCGCGTCGACCACGCGGCCGAGCAGCTCCTTGCCCACCGGGGTATCAACGATGGCGCCGGTACGCTTGGCGACGTCGCCTTCCTTGATGCCGCGGTCATTGCCGAACAGCACGACGCCGACATTGTCGGTTTCGAGGTTCAGCGCCATGCCCTTGATGCCGCCCGGGAACTCGACGAGCTCACCGGCCTGCACGTTGTCGAGGCCGTAGACGCGGGCGATACCGTCGCCAACCGACAGAACCTGACCGACTTCGGAAACTTCCGCTTCCTGGCCGAAGTTCTGAATCTGCTCCTTGAGGATCGCAGAGATTTCCGCGGCTTTGATATCCATTATCCGACCTCTTTCATCGCGATCTTCATCGCCGTGAGCTTGGTTTTGAGTGAGCTGTCGATCATCTGGCTACCGACCTTGACCACGAGGCCACCGATCAGGCTGGGATCGACATGTTGGTTGAGCGTGACGGACTTGCCGATCTTCGCCTTGAGCGTATCGGCCAGCGTCTTGACCTGGGCCGCGGTGAGCGGCGTCGCCGAGGTCACGTCGGCATTGACTTCGCCACGGGCGCCAGCGGCACGCTCGCGGAACGCCTTGATAATCTCGGGCAGCGCGAACAGCCGGCCGTTGCGGGCCACCACCCTGACGAAATTGCCGACCGTGGTGTGCGCCTTGGCGCGCTCCAGCACGGCGTGGATGGCCTGCGCCTTCTCTTCGGTGTTGATCACCGGGGAGCGAAGGAACCGGGCAAAATCCGGGCTTTGTTCAGCCAGGGCGAGGAGGTTCACCAGCCCCTGCTCGACCGCTGCGACGGAACCGTCGGCTGCGGCGAGATCGTAGAGCGCCGACGCATATGGCCGCGCGATCTGGGTAAGCACTGAATTCTGCGCTGCCAATGCCCCGTCACCCTCGTGCTGCGCAACCCGAATCCGGCCGATAGAGGCGCCGGAGGCTGCTTTCGCTTATGATTGTTCGCCGGGAAAAGCCGATAGCCCCCCGGATTTCGCGCCCCCTCTAACATGCGAGATCGGCACCCGCAAGGCACCGGAACACGAGTCTTTCGGGGAGTTTTGTCGCAGGGGAGGGCCTTGCTGATCGTCCCCCGTTCACTGGCGCCGGTCGATCGTCGACAATGGCCGGTGCCGGCAGGGAAGGTGTCCCTTGTGTCACCGTTGGGCGAGGCGTATTTTTTCAGCTGCTGACGTCCGTTGTGAGGTGTGGATCATGCCACTCAATCGTCGTTGGGTGATCGCCGCCGGATCGGCGGCGTGTTTTGCGGGAATAAGCCGGGGCGCACTGGCCGAGACCTTGCGCCGCGCCGCAGCGAGCGGGCTGCCGCTGCTGAGCGAGGCCTCGCTGAACGCCATGATTCCGTCGCCCGAGGAACCGGACTACGCCGAAGTGCTCGGGGAAGCGGCGCACGACATCCGTGGATTCCTGCGTGCGCATTTCACGCTGACGGCCGAGCAGGATGAGGAAATCGGCACCATCTCCGATGGCTCGCGACGGTTGGCCGGCGCGCTGCTCAAGCGCTCGGCCAAGGGGCGATGGCGCGTCAGCGTTCGCGTCGGCGAAATGATCGATGAGGTGAGGCGCCGCGAGGACGAACTCCGAAAAAAGAGCAAGGAGGCCGAGAACGGCGCGAAGTTCGTCAGGATCATGGGCACCGCCCCCGCCCAGTCCGGCGAGCAACCCAAAACAACGGTAGTCGAGTTCCGGCTGGGCGCGCCGCCGCCAAAGCCGCCCCCGGAGGAGCCGTCCTCTTCGTCATCATCGATGGACAGCGGCCCCGAGCCGCCAGATATCGACTAGCCGGCGCCCAGGATCGCGGCTGCCCGTGAGACGACCTGCAGGCCGTTCGCACGATCGCAAAAGATCCTGACGGACCTCTCCCCTGAGGGAGAGGTCGCCGCGGAGCGGCGGGTGAGGGGGCCTTTCTGCCGGCGCTAGAGGAACGACTGCGGATCGATATCCACCTGCACCCTGAGGTTCCCCGTGGTCTTGGGCGCCTGCTCCAGCCAGAACCGCACGTAACCGCTAAGATCAAAATCCTTGCCGGATTGCGCCAAGAGCCGCACCCGGTGCCTGCCGCGGATCATCGAGATCGGCGCGTCGGCTGGGCCGAACAGCTTCAGCCCTTCCGCCAGTGGCGCGACGCTCAGCAGCTGCTTGGCATAGGCGAAGGCCGGGTCGTGCTCGTTGGCCGAAACGATCAGCGCCGCCAGCCGGCCGAACGGCGGCAGCCCACCCGCCTCGCGCGCCAAGAGTTCATGCTTGTAGAACGCCTCGCGATCGCCTTTGACCATCGCCTTCATCACCGGGTGATCCGGATGATAGGTCTGGAGGAACGCCTTGCCGGCCCGGTTGGCGCGGCCGGCGCGCCCCGTTACCTGCGTCAGGATCTGGAAGGTCCGCTCCGCCGCGCGCGGGTCGCCGCGGTCGAGCCCGAGATCGGCATCGAGCACCCCGACCAAAGTCAGCTTTTCGAAATGGTGCCCCTTGGCCACCAGCTGCGTGCCCACCACCAGGTCGTATTCGCCGCGCTCGATCTCGGCAAAGCGCTCCTTGAGCTGCTGGTTCGAGCCCATGTCGGAGCTGAGGATCACCATGCGCGCGCCCGGGAAGCGCTCCGCCGCCTCTTCGGCCACCCGCTCGATCCCCGGCCCGATCGGTGTCAGCGAGTCGACCGCCCCGCACTCGGTGCACGCCTTGGGCACCCGCTGCTCATGCCCGCAATGGTGGCACATCAGGACGCCGCGGAAGCGATGCTCGACCAGCCAGGCCGAGCAATCCGGGCACTGGTACTGATGCCCGCACGCCTTGCACAGCGTCAGCGGCGCATAGCCGCGTCGATTGAGGAACAACAGCGCCTGCTCGCCCCGGTCGAGCGTCGCGAACACCTCGCGCGCCAGCTTCGGGGCGATCCACTGCCCTTTCTCCGGCGGCTCCTCGCGCATGTCGATCGGCGCGATGTCCGGCATCCCCGCCTCGGCGAAGCGCGAGGTCAGCAGCACATGCTTGTAGCGCCCCTGGTTGGCATTGTTCCGGCTCTCCACCGACGGCGTCGCTGAGCTCAGGATCACCCGCGCCTCGGCAAACCGCGCCCGCACCACCGCCATGTCGCGGGCGTGGTAATTCACCCCATCATACTGCTTGAACGCCCCGTCATGTTCCTCGTCGAGCACCACCAGGCCGAGCTCGCGGAACGGCAGGAACAGCGCCGAACGTGCTCCCAGCACCACCCGCACGTCGCCGTTCAGTACCGAGCGCCAGGTCCGCGCCCGCTGTGCCGGCGTCATATCCGAATGCCACTCGGCCGGCTTGGTGCCGAAGCGTTTGGAGAACCGCTCGACAAAAGTCGAGGTCAGCGCGATTTCCGGCAGCAGCACCAGCGCCTGCCGGCCGGCCCTGAGCGTATCGGCCACCGCCTCGAAGAACACTTCGGTCTTGCCGCCGCCGGTCACCCCGTCGAGCAGCGCCACCCCGAAACCGCCGACATCGATCTCGCGGATCTGCGCCATTGCTGCCGCCTGCTCCTCGTTCAACGTCGGCGGCGCCGCGTCCGGGTCGGGCGGCAGTGCGATCGGTGGCGGCGCCATCTCGACCCGCTCGAGCGCCCCGGCCTTCTCCAGCCCCTCGACCACCGAGGCCGAAACCCCGGCCTCGCCGATGATCGCCGATTTGGCCCAGGCCTGCCCATCGAGCAGCAGGTCGAGCACCTTGTCGCGCGATTTGGTGCGCTTGTCGGGTTCGACGCCAGTCAGCCGGAAGGCGGTGATCGGCCGCTCCGGCTCCAGCGCCTCGGTCGAACGCAAGACGCTCCTGAGCACCAGCCCCGGCGCCGCCAGGGTGTATTTCGACACCCAGTCGACCGTCTTCAGCAGCTCTTCACTGAGCGGCGGCGTGTCGAAGACCTGGGCGATGTCCTTCAGCCGGTTATGCGCGTAATTGTCCTTGGGCAGCCCCCAGACCACGCCCAGCGTCAGCCGCCCGACCAGCGGCACCGCGACGATCGAGCCGCGCTGCACCTCCATCCCATAGGGCACGCGGTAGCTGTACGGTCCATCGACCGACACGCTCACCATCACCGCCACGATGTCGGGGGACTTTTCCATCTGTGCTCGCTTTGTTCACGGCTGAGATGGGAATTGCAAGTGCCTTCGCCAAACTCTTACGCTGCTGCCGCGTTCTGTCAGCAGTCTCGGTTCAATTACCCGTGCCCAACCACACGAGGAGCGTCCCATGCCCAGCACGATTCCCGAAGGCTACACCACCGTCACGCCGTGGATCATTTCCAGCGACACCCCGCAGCTGATCGATTTCCTCGTCGCCGCCTTCGACGGGGTCGAACTCAGCCGTATGGCCAACGAGGATGGCAGCATCGGCCACGCTGAGATCCGCATCGGTGACGCCGTCGTGATGGCCTTCGACGCCCCGGCCGGCCTCGCGGCCATGCCGGCCTTCATCCGGCTCTACGTTCCCGATGCGCGCAAGGGCTTCGCCAAGGCGCTCGAAGCCGGCGCCACCGAAGTCACCAAGCCGACGCTGCTCGCCTTCGGCGACCGCGTCGCCCGTGTCCGCGACCCGCTCGGCAATATCTGGTGGCTGCAGCAGCGCGTCGAGGAGGTCTCTGAATCCGAGATGCAGCAGCGCTGGGGCGACCCGAGATGGTCGGAACCCATGGCCTATGTACAGAACTCACTGGCCGAAGCGCTGAAGCACTAGGGGCGCCGGGCCTCCAGCCCCGCGCCTGGTCGCCCAATCACTGCCGTCATCCCCGCAGGCGCACATGCGCTAAGCTATGATCGTGCCCACCCACCGGCCGTCATCCCGGCGAACGCCGGGACCCAGTGCACAGCCCTATCCACCCGCATAGAACCATCCGACCTTTCGGTGATGGACCGGCAAGGCTTGTGCCTGCCTACCCTCAGAGCAGTGGGTCCCGGCTTTCGCCGGGATGACACCGAGTTTGCGGCGCTGTCTGGTGGCAAGTCCCGCCTGCGCGGGAATGACACCGCTGGGGAGGTCACATCACCAGAATCGGCGACCCACTCGGCACCCGCTGATACAGATCGATCACGTCCTGGTTGAGCAGCCGCACGCAGCCCGACGAGATCGCCTTGCCGATGGTCCGCTCGTCGGTCGCGCCGTGCAGCCGGTAAATGGTGTCGCGCCCATCCTTGAAGATGTAGAGCGCACGCGCCCCGAGCGGGTTTTCGAGGCTTGGCGCCATGCCGCGCCGATAGGGCTCGAGCTCGGGCTGCCGGTCGATCATCTCGCTCGGCGGCGTCCAGGTCGGCCATTCGCGCTTATACTGGATCACGCCGCGTCCCGACCAGGTGAAGCCGTCACGGCCGATGCCGACCCCGTAGCGCATCGCCTTGCCGTTTTCCTGCACCAGGTAGAGGAAGCGGTGCGCCGTATCGACCACCACGGTGCCGGGCCGCTCGCCCGTCGGATCGTCCACCACCTGCCGCCAGAACTGCGGTTCGATCAGGTCCATGCGGGCGGCCGGGATCGGGAAGCGCTCGTTCGGCTGCGCCGCATACATGGCGAGCACGTCGTCCGGAATGCGGACGGTTTCGGTTTCCAGCCGGGGCGCGCCGGAGGTGGCGCAGCCGGCGAGGGCGAGGGCTGCAAAGCTCGCCGCCCCGGCGAGCAGCGCCCGGCGGCCGATGATCAGGTCAGTCATTTGAAATGTCTCGTTTAGCGGCCGGGAGGCGGCCGCGTTGTCAGGAGGATGGCGATGTGGGGGGATTCAACCCAGCCGAGGCGGCGGCAGTTCTGCCACGGGCGAGCGACCTTGCCGCATCGGCTGGTCGGCCAGCCCGAAGGCCCATTGCGCCACGGTCGCCCGAGGCACTTCGACAACCCGCCGGCTCAGTTCCGGCTGCGGCGGCATCACCCGTTTGCCGCCCTGCATCTCGCAGGGGTTCGGCAGATGCGCCGGCCCGCCATCGTGGCTGGCGCTCACGGTCGGCAGCCCGCTATTGGCAATGCAGACCCCAGCCGCGAAGCTGGGGCTCAACAGCGCGAGCAGCGCGACGCAGAGCGCCAATATGGCAGTCAACCGATGCATGCCGCCCCGATAGCCCGCGAAATAAGGCAGGCAAAGGGCACCTCACGCCCGCGTGTTGGGTACCCGGGGGTTCGGAGGGTGGATGATGCAGATCTGCAACACCCAACTGCGTTTGCCGAATCCTAACCGCCCGCGCTTACCCTTGCAGCATGTCCTACGCCATGTTCGCCGACGCCGGCCTTGCCGCCCATATCGCCAATTGGCAGCGCGATCTCGGCGCCATCAGGCGTCTCGCGCCGTTGACGCTTGAGGCTTATCTGCGCGACCTCGGCCAGTTCGTCAGCTTCCTGAGCGCCCATACCGGCGGCGAGGTCACGCTGCAGACGCTGAAAGAGCTCCGCGCCGCCGATATCCGCGCCTTCCTCGCCGCCCGCCGCAGCGAGAGCCTCGGCTCGCGCTCGCTGGCCCGGGCGCTCAGCGCCATCAAGAGCTTCTTCGGTTTCCTCGAGCGTGAAGGCATTCTGGCGAGCGAAGCGCTGAACACCATCCGCACCCCAAAGCAGCCGCGCTCGCTGCCCAAGGCGCTGACCGTGCTGGAGGCCAAGGCTACCATCCGCACCACCGATGAGCTCGAGGACACCCCCTGGGTCGCGGCCCGCGACATGGCGGTGATCTCGCTCTGCTATGGCGCGGGCCTCCGTATCTCGGAAGCCCTCGCCGTCTCCCGCGCCGATCTTGAGGCGAGCGCGCTGCGCGTCACCGGCAAGGGTGGCAAGACCCGGCTGGTGCCGTTGATCGCCGCGGTGCGCCAGGCCATCGACACCTATCTCGGGCTCACGCCGTTCCACCCCGGTCCGGACGAGCCGATCTTCCGCGGCAAGAAGGGCGGGCCGCTGTCGCCGCGGCTGATCCAGCTGCGCATGCAGCAGCTGCGCGGCGCCCTCGGCCTGCCCCCATCGGCGACGCCGCACGCGCTCCGCCACAGCTTTGCCACTCACCTTCTCGGCAAAGGCGGCGACCTACGTGCCATCCAGGAGCTCCTGGGCCATGCCTCGCTCTCGACCACCCAGATCTACACCGCGGTCGACACCGAGCGCCTGCTCGAGAGTTATCGCGCCGCCCATCCGCGGACCTGAGCCCGGCGCAACGCATCAGCCACCGATTTCGGGGCTTCCAGCGCTGCGGCAGAGGCAATACTACCTAGGGCGCCAATCATCGTATGATTCAGACTGGATCGCCCGGCCGTGCCAACCAAAGTCACCCACCAGCCCGGCGTGAGCCTCTATGCCTCCTTGCTGCAGCAACTGGGCATCCGCATCCTCAGGGGTGATCTGCCACCGGGGACGCAACTGGACAATGTCGAAGAGCTGAGCGCCGCGCACGGGGTGAGCCGGACCGTGATGCGGGAAGTGATCCGTGTCCTCGGCGACAAGGGCATGCTCGAATCCCGCCCCCGCACCGGTACCCGGGTTCGCCCGCGCGGCGACTGGAACTTTCTCGACCCCGATATTCTCGCCTGGCGCTATGGCGCGACCACCGACCGCAGCGATACGCGCGCCCTGTTCGAACTCCGGCGCGCCATCGAGCCGGCGGCCGGGGCGCTCGCCGCGCAGCGCGCCAGCCCCGAGCAGATCGCTGAGCTGGAGGGCTATTTCGCCCTGATGGAACAGCATGCCGATGATGGGCCGCGCTTCGCCGAACCGGACCTCGCCTTCCACCAGCTCATCCTGCGCATGACCGGCAACGAGCTGATCGGTTCGCTGGCCGCCCTGATGGCAGCGGCGCTGGCCATGAGCTTTCGCCTGTCGGATGCCAACCCGCTGGGGCAACGTCCGTCGCTGCCGCTGCACCGTCGGGTGATCGACTGCATCAAGACCGGCGACGCCGATGGCGCGCAGGACGCCCTGCTCAGGCTGCTCGACGATGCCGAGCTCGATGTGGCGCGCGCCATCGGCGCGCAGCCGGACCCGGCTGCCGGCTGAAGGCCGCCTGGGCCGATGATCTGACACGCGCCTGACATGGCCGGGAGCTATCGCGTGCCCTCGCGATAGCGTCGGGCCGGCGGTCTCCGGAAACGGATGCCGGGGCCCGGCTGACTGGGCCAGCGGCGTCACGACGGCGAACGGACCGTACGGATTTTTGGAGGCGCCGCAGCCCGCCACCCCCAGTGCCTCGCTGCCTCACCTTGCCACGACGACGGGCGCGGTGGCGTACCCGGCTGCCCGAACGGCATAGTATGATTAATATTATTATTCGTCATGGGAGTGTCACGCCATCCCATTAGATGCGCTGACGCCGACAGTCGCTGCCGGCGATGAGAGCCCCGTCACGCCATCCCAACCCGATAGTTATGAGCTCAGCAATGCGTTCTCGATTTTCCGGCGCAGCCCGCCACACCACCCGTCTTCTCTCCCATGCCGTGACTGCAGTCCTGCTCGGCTCTAGCATGCTGACTGGCCTCGGCACTCCCGCCATGGCCGAAGAGCCGTGGATCATGGTGCAGCGGGATTTCTTCCTCGGCGCCGACCCGGCACGTGGCCAGGGTGTCACCACGGACGGGACCAACTGGTATTTCTCGGGCACCCATTCGCTGGAGATCGCCGACGATGGCTTCAACACCATCAAGATCGACCCCAATGCGATCGCCAACCAACTGCTGATCCCCTCGGAATTCTCCGCTATCGGGCTCAACCATATCGGCGACATCGACTACGCCGACGGCTACCTCTACATCTCGCTCGACTCGTCCAATCGCGACCCCGGCAATGGCAACCAGAAATACGTCAATCCGGTCTTCGCCGTCTATGACGCCAAGACGCTGGCCTATACCGGCCAGGCCTATCGGCTGAACCCGCCACACGGCATCAAGGATATCGCCAGCTGGGTAGCGGTCGATGCCAAGGCCGGCCTCGCCTATGGCATTGCCTATGACAACGCCACCGAACTGACGGTCTACAACCTCGCCGATTTCAGCTTCAAGGAGTACATCCCGCTGTCGCAGGTCGTGGACCAGGCGCAGGGCGGCAAGCTGCTCAACGGCTACATGTACTTCGCCACCGACAATGACGAAAAACTGCTGATGCGCGCCAACCTTGCAACCGGCGAGGTCGAGACGATCGGCAACCTGAAGATCGACGGCGAACAGGAGGTCGAAGGCCTGTCGATCCGCTGGACCAAGGATGGCTGGTCGATGAACGTCCTCAACCGCGAAGAAAGCACCCCGGGCAGCGGCAAGGAAGGTGTCGGCTTCTACAAATACCTCCGCCCCACCGGCAACGCGCTGTCGGGCGAGATCCATGCCGATATCGCCGGCGCCCTCTTGGCGGATAGTCGCTTCCTGCGCGACGCGAGCTTGCGCCGGATGCGCAACGACGAAGCCCCGACCGACGGGGCGGCGTTCTGGGGCGAGGCCCTGGCCGCGACCAGCAGCACCGATGCTGTCGGAGATGCCGCCGGTTTCGAGCGCAGTTCGGCCGGCTTCATCGGCGGCGTCGAAGGTTCGGTCGGCGACTGGCTGGTCGGCCTGACGGCCAGCTACGGTCGCTCGAACTTCAGCGTCGCTGATCGCGCCTCCACCGCCTCGACCGACAGCTACCAGCTCGGCATCTATGGCGGCACCCAGTTCGGCGATCTCGGCCTGCACCTCGGCGCCGCTTTTGGCGCGCACGACATCTCGACCGAGCGCAGCGTCGTCTTCCCCGCCTTCAGCGAGCAGCTCTCGGCTCGGTATGGCGCCCGGACCATCCAGGCCTATGGCGAACTCGACTACCGCATCGACCTGGGCGCCGCGGTGCTGTCGCCTTTTGCCGGCCTCGCGCTGGTCTCCCGCTCGACCGACGCGTTCGCTGAAACCGGCGGCAGCACCGCAGCGCTGTCGGCTGAGCGGAGCTCAGATCAGAACGCCTTCACCACCATCGGCCTGCGCGTCACCGCGCCGCTCGGTTTCGGCGAGGCGAGCGGCAAGCTCTCCGGCCAGATCGGCTGGCAGCATGCGCTCGGCGACACGGAGAGCGCGATGCAACTGGCCATCCCTACGGCTGCGTCGTTCGACAGCGTCGGCGTGCCGATCGCCCGGGACGCCCTGAGCCTCGAGGCTGGTCTCGACTTCGCCCTGAGCGAACAGGCCAGCTTCACCGCCAGCTATGCCGGACAGCTCGCCGAAGGAGCGCAGAACCACAGCATCAAGCTCGGCTTCGGCCTGAAGTTCTGAGCCCTTGCCCCGATAGCGGTGGCCGGCACTCTCCCTGTCGGGCGCCGGCCGCGGAGCGAGTGCCTTCTCCCCTTGTAGGAGAAGGCCTTCACTCTACAACCGGTGCTTGGGGCAACATGCAGCAGCCTGGGGTCACCCCACCGAACGCACCGTTCACCCAACCGGCCACTTTACAGCCGCCATGCCCGAGCGTACCTATCCGCCCATGACCGCTTGCATCCTAATTATTGGCAAAACCTGCCTCATCCCCTCCGGGGACCGGGACGCGACGGCCGTTTGACCCTCGTTTGCTCACCGGCCCCGCCATCAGGCGCGGTAACCCGGTGATCTGATGGCAGGGGCCAGAACTGGACCCGCCAAATGTCTTCCGAGACTGCGTCTACTTCGTCCACCGCCCGTCGTGGCTTCCGGCAGTTCGCCTGGGCCGGCATCGTGCTGGCGCTCGCCGGCGCGGCGTTCTTCGCCACCAAGGGCATCGTCATCAAGCTGGCTTTGCTCGAGGGCATCGACTCGGTGACGACACTCACCTGGCGGATGATCGTCGCCGTGCCGATCTTTTTGACTGTCGGCATCCTCGGCTACCGCAAGAAGCTGGCGCAGCAACCCCCAGGCGCCCCGCCGGTGCTCACCGGGCCCGTGCTGGCGCAGACCCTCGGCGTCGGCGTCATCGGCTATTACGTGGCGAGCTACCTCGATTTCTCGGCGCTCGAATACATCACGGCGCAGTTCGACCGGCTGATCCTCCTGACCTATCCGTTCTTCGTCGTGCTGTTCGGCGCGATCTTCTTCAAGCGCAGGATCACCCTCCCGATGGTGGTGGCGCTGCTCGTCTCCTACCTCGGCATCGGCGTCATCTTCTGGCATGACCTCAGGATCGAGGGCGATAACGTGCTGCTCGGCGCGGCTCTGGTGTTCGGCTCGGCCATCGCCTACGCCGCCTACCAGATCATGGCGAAGCCTTTGATCGACAAGCTTGGCCCGCAGCTCTTCACCTCCATCGCCATGAGCGGCGCCGGCCCGGCGGTGATCGCGCATTTCCTCTTTACCCATCCGGTGGGCGATCTGGCGGTGAGCGGCAACGGCTTCCTGCTGATGCTCGCCATCGGCACGGTGTCGACCGTGCTGCCGGCCTACTGCATCTCGGGCGCCATCGCACTGATCGGCCCCGAGCGCACCGCCATCATCGGCAACGTCTCGCCGGTGGTCACTGTCGGCCTCGCCATCTCCGTCCTCGGCGAAGCCTTCACGCCCTACCACGCGATCGGTACGGCCCTGGTGCTGGGCGGGGTGTTCCTCTTCACCCGCAAGGAAAAGCCGAAGCTGAAGGTGCTGGAGGAAAGTACCGCTTGATTCCGTTGAGGATTCTCGACAAGCCTGCTCCTGGCTCAAATAGTTCTACAACAGTCGCCTGCGAGAATTGCCGGGCGACTGACGAGGGTTCCGGGGGCGGGCGTGGGTTTATGGACTAGGACCACCGACGACAGTGCGGCAGCACGTGCCGCCCTGCTCGTGCTTTTCGGCACCATTGCCAGCCTCTGCTCCGCCTCGCCCGTGCTTGCGCAGTACGTTGTGGATCCGGGCGCATACCCGACGCTGACCGTTACCAGCGGTGATCAGTCCGTCACGCAGAGCGGAGCAGTCTCGGTAATCGGACAAACGACCATCGTCGCGGGCACCGGCACCATCAACTTGACGCAGAGCGGCAACGACTTCGGCGGCCAGGTCGTCGCCGCGGGTTCGGGTATCGCGCTCACCGACGCGAACGCCCTGCTCGTGGGCGTGCTGAACGCCGACTCAGGCGTCGTATCGCTCAGCGCCGGCGGGATGATCAGCCAGATCGGCCTCATTGAGGCGGGGACACTCAACCTCAACGGCACCGGCAACGTCATCCTGAACAGCGCCAGCAACGCCATCCAGTTGCTGGACAATGCGACCATCATTGGTGATTTCTCCCTGACCAACAGCCTGGCCTTGACCATCAACTCGCTCACCGCGGACGACGTGTCGCTCACCGTCGCCAACGGCGTGACCGTGGGCGCCACCGGCGTCATCACCGCCGACCAGGTCCATGTGAACGGAAACCTGAAATTCACGGCCGGCTCGACCTTCAACGTAGTGGTCGATCCGCTGAGCAGCGCCAACAGCCTCATAGCCGTTACCGGCAACGTCGACATCAATGGCGGAACCGTCGCCCACATCGCCGGGGCCGGCGACTTCCTCCGCACCACCCGCATCATCCTGACCACTGAAGGCACGCTCACCGGAGCGTTTGCCGACGCCACTTCGACCTATGCCTTCCTGACGCCCCGCCTCATCTATGACTACGACCTCGGCGTGGTCGCACTCGAACTGGCCCGCAACGATATCGACTTCGTCTCGTCGGCAGCGACGCGCAACCAGACCGCCACCGCCCAGGCCATCGACAGCATCGGCATCTTTGCCGCCAACCCGCTCTATGACGCCATCGCTCTGCTGCCCGACGATGACGCCCTGATCCAGGCGAGCTTCGACGCGCTCTCCGGCGAAATCGCCGCCTCCGCCAAGGGCGCGCTGATCGAAGACAGCCGCTTCATCCGTGACGCCATGGGCCAGCGCCTTCGCACCAGCCCGACTGGCCCATCTGACGACTACGTGCCGTTGATGGGCTACGCGCCCAGCACCGAGCCCATGCTGCCCTCTCCGGAGCCGGCCGGCCCGACGGTCTGGGCCTATGGCTTCTCCTCCTCCGGTACGGCCGGCGGAGATGGCAACGCCGCCGCACTCGATCATGATATCGGCGGCCTGCTGGTCGGCACCGACGGCCTGCTCGGCGACTGGCGGGTCGGCCTCCTCGCCGGCTACAGCCGCTCCGGCTTCGAAGCAGACGATCGCTCGTCCTCCGGCTCGAGCGACAGCTATCACCTCGGCCTCTACGGCGGCACCGCCTGGGGCGCTCTCTCGCTGCGCACCGGGCTCGCCTATACCCTGGCGGACCTCTCCACCCAGCGTCTTGTCGCCATCCCCTGGCTCGATGACAGCCTCAGCGCCGCCTACGGCGCCCAGACCCTCCAGGCCTTCGGCGAGCTCGCCTACGCGATCGAGACTGACGGCGCCCGGCTCGAGCCCTTCGTCAACCTGGCGCATGTGAACCTCACCACCGACGGCTACACCGAAGAGGGCGGCCCCGCCGCGTTGACGGTTGCGAGCAGCTCCACCGGCATCACCTTCGCTACGCTCGGGGCGCGGGCGGAGCTGGACATCCAACTGGGAAGCATCGACGCAACCCTGCTCGGCATGCTCGGCTGGCGCCACGCCTTCGGCGATCTCACCCCCACAGTAACCCAGGCTTTCGCCGCGGGTGACGCCTTCACCATCGCCGGCGCACCGATCGCCAGCGACAGCGTCGTGATCGAAGCCGGCCTCGATCTCGCCCTCAACGACACGGCCGCCGTGGCCCTGTCCTATCTCGGCCAAATCTCGAGCGAAACCGAGAACCACGGCGCCAAGGCAACCCTGGCCGTCAGCTTCTAGAAGTTCGGGCGGCGTGCTCGCCACCACTCCCCACCCGCATCCGCACAACGCCACTTGCGGCACGCCACCTACCGGTGCAGCCTCCGTTCAGTGCTGGGGGGCAGTCATGGCGCGCATTCTTTCGGGGCTGGTGCTGTTTGTCGTGGTCATTGCCCTCACCTGCGCCATGCTTGTCGGCTTCAGCTACGCCATGGGCTACGGCGCCCCTTCTTATGACCTCGACTCACTTCTCAACATCATCGGGCCGCTTGGAGCGTTTGCCTTGGCCAATTCGATCGTGCTGGTCGTTCTCGCCTGGCGGGGCCGAACGCATCCGCTGTCGGACGGGGTGTTGTCGCTGAATGTCCTCGTGGTCGGCTTCACCTTCGTACAAATCGTCACGATCCTGTGGCAGGGGCCATCGCCGTATCCGGACAGCATGCCGATGTTCTACGCCGTGCTGATGAGCGGGCTGATCGTCACCTGCCTCATCCCCGCCCACATCGTCGCCGTTCTCGCCCTCCGCCGCACCGCGCTCCTGCGCGGCTTCGTTCCAAAAACAAAAGGGCCCGCCGAAGCGAGCCCTTGAACATTTGCGCTGACTGCCGGGATCAGAGATCCAGCACCAGCCGTTCCGGCGCCTCGAGGCTTTCCTTGACGCGGACGAGGAAGGTCACCGCTTCCTTGCCGTCGACGATGCGGTGGTCGTAGCTCAGCGCCAGGTACATCATCGGGCGGATGACGATCTCGCCGCCGATCACCACCGGCCGCTCCTGGATCTTGTGCATGCCGAGGATGCCCGACTGCGGTGCGTTGAGGATCGGCGTCGACATCAACGAGCCGTAGACGCCGCCATTCGAGATGGTGAAGGTGCCGCCCTGCATGTCGGCCATCGAGAGCTGACCATCACGCGCCAGCTTGCCCAATCGGGCGATGTCCTTTTCGATACCGGCGATCGACAGCTGGTCGGCATCGCGCACCACCGGCACCACGAGGCCTTTGTCGGTCCCCACGGCGACGCCGATATGGGCGTAGTTCTTGTAGACCAGATCGTCGCCGTCGATCTCGGCATTGACCGCCGGGATTTCCTTCAGCGCGTGGGTCACCGCTTTGGTGAAAAAGCCCATGAAGCCGAGCTTCACGCCGTGCTTTTTCTCGAACAGCTCCTTGTAGGAGTTGCGCAAGTCCATCACCGGCTTCATGTCCACCTCGTTGAAGGTGGTGAGCATGGCGGCATTGTTCTGCGCTTCCTTCAGGCGCCGCGCGATGGTCTGGCGCAGCCGGGTCATCTTCACCCGCTCTTCGCGCACATCGTCATTGGCGTTCACCGGACCACGCGGCTGCGCCGGAACCGGAGCAGGCGCCGGCTCAGCGGCCTTGGGAGCCGGCGCCGGCGCAGGTGCGGGTGCTGCAACCGGCGCAGGAGCCGGCTTCGGCGTGGCGGCGACGGGCGCCGCAGCCACTGATGCGGCAGGTGCAGAAGCGGGCTTGGCCGCCGCCGCCAGTACGTCTTCCTTGAGGATCTGGCCACGGCGGCCCGAACCACTGACATCGGCGTCGGTGACCCCGGCTTCCGCCATCAGCTTCTGGGCGCTCGGCGCCGGCGGCACGGCGGAGCCGTTGCCATTGGCGGGCTTGGGCGCCGGCTCGGCGGCAACGGTTGCCGGCTGCGGCGCTTCAGCCGGCTTGGCTGCGGCGACTGGAGCCGCGGCGGCCACGGCAGTTCCGGCGGCAGCGATCGCCCCGATCAGCGCCCCGACATTGACCGTATCGCCCGGATTGGCGGTGATGGTTTCGAGCACGCCGGCCGCCGGGGCCGGGACCTCGATGGTCACCTTGTCGGTCTCGAGCTCCACCACCGGTTCATCGGCGGCGACGGTGTCGCCCACCTTCTTGAACCACTGGCCGATCGTCGCCTCGGTGACGCTCTCGCCCAGCGTGGGCACCCGGATGTCAGTCGCCATCAGTTTGGTCCTTCAGTTTTCTTGCCGCGTCTAGGCGGGCGATTCTACTTGGCGAACGCTTCTTCGAGGAAGGCCTGCAGCTGCTGCAGGTGCGTGCGCATCAGGCCGGTGGCCGTCGCCGCTGAGGCAGCGCGACCGACATAGTGCGGCCGGTCGCCCGGGCGACCCATCTGGTCCATCACCCAGTCGATATAGGGCTGCACGAACGCCCAGGCGCCCATATTCTTGGGCTCTTCCTGGCACCAGACGATCTCGGCGTTCTTGAACCGGTTGAGCTCGTCGAGCAGTGCCTTGGCCGGGAACGGGTAGAGCTGCTCGAGACGGAGCAGGTACACGTCGTTGATGCCGCGCTTCTCGCGATCCTCGAGCAGGTCATAGTAGACCTTGCCGGTGCACAGGATCACCTTGCGGATCTCCTCGTCCGGCGCCAGCTTGATCGTCGTCTTGGGCACGCCCGGGGCTTCCGCATCGTCCCACAACAGGCGATGGAACGTCGATTCCGGCCCGAACTCGACCAGCCCCGACACCGCCTTCTTGTGGCGCAACAGGCTCTTGGGCGTCATCAACACCAAGGGCTTGCGGAAATCGCGCTTCATCTGCCGGCGCAGGATGTGGAAGTAGTTGGCTGGCGTCGTGCAGTTGGCGACCTGCATATTGTCTTCGGCGCAGCTCTGCAGGTAGCGCTCGAGGCGGGCCGACGAGTGCTCCGGCCCCTGGCCTTCATAGCCATGCGGCAACAGCATCACGAGGCCGCTCATGCGGAACCACTTGCGCTCGCCCGACGAGATGAACTGGTCGACCACCACCTGCGCACCGTTGGCAAAGTCGCCGAACTGGGCTTCCCACAGCGTCAGCGTCTTCGGTTCGGCCAGCGAATAGCCATACTCGAAGCCGAGCACCGCCTCTTCCGACAGCATCGAGTTGACGACCTCGTAACGGGCCTGCAGCTCGGCGATGTTGTTGAGCGGTGTGTAGGTCTCGTCCTTGTCCTGATCGTACAGCACCGAGTGGCGCTGGCTGAACGTACCGCGCTCCACGTCCTGCCCCGAGAGCCGGACCGGGTGGCCCTCCTCGAGCAGCGTCGCATAGGCCAGCGCTTCGCCGGTCGCCCAGTCGATGCCTTCGCCCGACTCGATCGAGGCGAGCCGGTTGTCCATGAACCGCTTCACTGTCTTGTGGGCGTTGAAGCCGGCCGGAACCGTCGACAGCTTCTGGCCCAGATTGACCAGATCGGGGATATCCACCCCGGTGTCGCCGCGGCGCGGGCCCTCGACGTCGGCGCGCTTCAGGTCCTTCCACACGCCATCGAGCCAGTCGGTCTTGTTCGGGCGGAAATCCTGCCCGGCCTCGAACTCGCGCTCGAGATGCGCCCGCCAGTCGGCCTTCATCTTGTCGACGTCATCGGCCGACAGCACGCCCTCCGCGGCGAGGCGCTTCGAATAGATATCGAGCGTCGTCTCGTGGCTGCGGATCTTGGAATACATCAGCGGCTGGGTGAAGCTCGGCTCGTCGCCTTCGTTATGGCCGAAGCGGCGATAGCAGAAGATGTCGATCACCACCGGCCGCGCGAAGCGCTGCCGGAACTCGGTGGCGACCTTGGCCACATAGACCACCGCTTCCGGGTCATCGCCGTTCACGTGGAACACCGGCGCCTCGATCATCTTGGCGACGTCGGTCGGGTACGGCGAGGAGCGCGAATACATCGGCGACGTGGTGAAGCCGATCTGGTTATTGATCACCACGTGGATCGAGCCGCCGGTGCGGTGACCCTTCAGCCCGCTGAGGCCGAGGCATTCGGCAATCACGCCCTGGCCGGCAAACGCCGCATCACCATGCAGCAGCAGCGGCAGCACCACCGAGCGATCGGTCTGGCGCGTATCGGCGATGAACCGCCCATCGACCGCCGAACGCTGGTCCTGCTTGGCGCGCGCCTTGCCCAGCACCACCGGATCGACGATCTCGAGATGCGACGGGTTGGCGGTGAGGCTGAGATGCACGTTATTGCCGTCGAACTCGCGGTCCGCCGAAGCACCCAGATGGTACTTCACGTCGCCCGAGCCTTCGACTTCCTCGGGGTAGAAGGCCCCGCCCTTGAACTCGTGGAACAGCGCCCGATGCGGCTTCGCCAGCACCTGGGTCAGGACGTTCAGCCGGCCGCGATGCGCCATGCCGAGCACGATATCCTTCACGCCCAGCGAACCGCCGCGCTTGATGATCTGCTCGAGCGCCGGGATCAGCGCTTCCGACCCATCGAGGCCGAAGCGCTTGGTGCCGGTGAACTTGACGTCGAGGAACTTCTCGAACCCCTCGGCTTCGACGAGCTTGTTGAGGATCGCCTTCTTGCCCTCGGGCGTGAACTTGATCTCCTTGTCCGGCCCTTCCATGCGCTCCTGGATCCACTGCTTGGCTTCCGGATCGGAGATGTGCATGAACTCGACGCCGACGGTCGAGCAATAGGTCCGCTTCAGGATCTCCAGCATCTGGGGAACCGTCGCGTATTCGAGGCCCAGATAGTTGTCGATGAAGATCTTGCGGCCGTAATCGGCCTCGGTGAAGCCGTAGGCGGCGGGCTCCAGCTCGGGCGCCGGCTCGTCGGCCTTCATCTTCAACGGGTCGAGGTCGGCATGCAGGTGCCCGCGCATCCGGTAGGCGCGGATCATCATGATCGCGTGGATCGAGTCGCGTGTCGCCTGCAGCACGTCGATGGCGGTCGGCGCCGGTGCGCCGGCGACCTTGGCCTTCTCGACCACCGCCTTCTGCACCTTGACCTGGATCTCGCCCCAGTTGCCGTCGAGCGCCGAAACCAGCTCGCCATTGGCCGACTGCGGCCAATCCTGGCGCTGCCAGCTTGGTCCCTCGGCATTCTTGTCGATGTCGGCGGGAGCATCCTCAAGCCGATCGAAATACGACGCCCAGGTCGGATCGATCGAGGCCGGATCGGCCTTGTAGCGGGCGTACAGCCCTTCGATGTAATCGGCGTTGCCGCCATAGAGGAAAGAAGAGAGCAAGAACTGTTCGTTCTTTTCTTGTCGGGTCATGTCCAGCGTCGCGAGGCGTGAACCCCGCCATCCTTCTCAAACGCCCGGGAAATGCTCGACCGGGCCCTTTTTGCGTCGCGGGCCAACCTGCCCGCAACTTCTTTGTTTGACGTTAAGGCGCGGGAAACCACCCGCGCCCCGTCTTCAGTCCACCCTCGCCTCAGCCTTTTAGTACGTCGGCTAGGGTTTGGCCAATCCTCGCAGGCGACTGCGACACCTTTATGCCCGCGCGTTCCATTGCCGAAATCTTGTCTTCGGCGCCCCCCTTGCCGCCCGAAATCACGGCGCCGGCATGGCCCATGGTCCGGCCGGCCGGAGCGGTGCGCCCGGCGATAAAGCCGGCCATCGGCTTCTTGCGGCCCTTCTTGGCCTCGTCGATCAGGAACTGCGCGGCATCTTCCTCGGCGGAACCGCCGATTTCGCCGATCATGATGATGGATTTGGTGGCTTCGTCGGCGAGGAACATCTCGAGCATATCGATGAACTCGGTGCCCTTGACCGGATCGCCGCCGATGCCGACCGCAGTGGTCTGGCCGAGCCCGGCATTGGTGGTCTGGAACACCGCTTCATAGGTAAGCGTACCGGAGCGGGAAACAATGCCCACCGAGCCCTTGGAAAAGATCGAGCCCGGCATGATGCCGATCTTGCACTCTTCCGGCGTCAAGACGCCCGGGCAGTTGGGGCCGAGCAGCCGGGACTTGGATTTGTCGAGCCGCGCCTTCACCCGCACCATGTCGAGCACCGGGATGCCCTCGGTGATGCAGACGATCAGCGGGATCTCGGCATCGATCGCCTCGATGATGGCGTCGGCGGCGCCCGGCGGCGGCACGTAGACCACCGAGGCAGTAGCGCCGGTGCGCTCCTTTCCTTCGGCGACCGAAGCGAACACCGGCAGCGTCGCCGAGGCATCGAGCCCCGAGGTCCACACTTCACCGGCCTTCTTGGGGTTCACGCCGCCCACCATCTTGGTGCCGTAATAGGCCAGCGCCTGCTCGGTATGGAACGTGCCGGTCTTGCCGGTCAGCCCCTGCACCAGAACGCGAGTGTCTTTGTTGACGAGAATGGACATCGGGGGACGACTGCTCCGGTTGTTCTAGAACTGCCGCGCGAGGCGGCGGCTGGAGATATTGGTAGGGTCAAGCTTGGCGTGCGCTTCGGCGAAGGCAAACAGCAGGTTGCGGATATCATAGAACGACGCCTTCAAGCCAAACGCCGAGATCGGCAAGGTTGCCGCCCAGCCGGTGTTGGTGAAGCTGCCGGACGGGAAGCCGGTGCGCAAATAGAACGGTACCGGCTTGAGAGCAGACAGGGCAGCGCGATCGACAACGAGTTCCACCGTCTTTGCCGGCACACCACTCGTTGTGCTGGTCCTGACCGTTACGTCGCACACATCGCCCCAGGGCAACACGTCACTGCTGAAGCGCGTGTCGTGGACGCCGTTGGGCGAGACCGTCAGCACCGGCCCCCGGACAACCAGCAGACGAGCCACCCAGCGCAGGGTCAGGAACGCACAGCAAAGAGTCCACAACGCCCCGCCGATCAGCAGGAAGATCGATGATTCACGGAGGAACGGCCAAACCCCAACACCTGTGAGCGCCACAAGACCCAGCACGGTTCCCGTCATGATGACGGGGTCATGCTCGATCTCCACGGTGCTCGATGTGTCGATGTTCTCGTACATCAGACTCTCAGTTCCTCGGCTCGACTGCCTGCTCAGCGGGTCTTCACGGCAGCGACGATCTTCTGTGCTGCGTCGTCGAGGTCGTCGGCCGAGATCACGTCGAGGCCGGATGAGTTGAGGATGGCTTTGCCTTCCTTGACGTTGGTGCCTTCGAGGCGCACCACCAGCGGCACCTTGAGGCCGACTTCCTTCACCGCGGCGATCACGCCTTCGGCGATGATATCGCAGCGCATGATGCCGCCGAAGATGTTGACCAGGATGCCTTTGACAGCCGGGTCGGCGGTGATGATCTTGAACGCCGCCGTCACCTTCTCCTTGGACGCACCGCCGCCCACGTCGAGGAAGTTGGCGGGCTCGGCGCCATAGAGCTTGATGATGTCCATCGTCGCCATGGCGAGGCCGGCGCCGTTGACCATGCAGCCGATATTGCCGTCGAGCGCCACATAGGCGAGGTCGAACTTCGACGCCTCGATCTCCTTGGCGTCCTCTTCGGTGAGGTCGCGCAGCGGCGCCAACTCGGCATGCCTGAACGAGGCGTTGTTGTCGAAGCTCACCTTGGCGTCGAGCACGCGCAGGTGCCCGTTGGCCATGACGATCAGCGGGTTCACTTCGAGCAGCGACATGTCGGTCTCGACGAACGCCTTGTAGAGCGCCGGGAACACCGACTTGGCGTCGTCCGCTGCCGATCCGTCGAGCTGCAGCGCCGCGACGATCTCGGCCACATCCTTGGCGGTGACGCCGGCGGTCGGATCGATGTCGACCGCGATGATCTTTTCGGGCGTATCATGCGCCACCGCTTCGATGTCCATGCCGCCTTCAGTGGAGACGACGAACGACACCCGGCCGGTGGACCGATCGACCAGCAGCGAGCAGTAGAGCTCGCGCGCGATATCGGCGCCGTCCTCGATATAGAGCCGGTTGACCTGCTTGCCGGCCGGGCCGGTCTGCTTGGTCACCAGCGTATTGCCGAGCATTTCCTTGGCGTTCGCCGCGACTTCCGCCGCCGACTTCGCCAGCCGCACGCCACCCTTGGCATCGGCCGGCAGTTCCTTGAACTTGCCCTTGCCACGCCCGCCGGCGTGGATCTGCGACTTCACCACATAGAGCGGCCCGGGCAGTTCCAGCGCCGCGGCTTCCGCCTCGTGCGGCGTAAAGATCGCCACCCCGTCGGCCACCGGCAACCCGTAGGTCTTCAGCAGCGCCTTGGCCTGGTGTTCGTGGATGTTCATGTCTACCTACCGCCTTGTGTCGGAAGCTTTCCCACCCGCCGGGTCGTGCCCCGCCTCGCGGGATGCTCAGGAATGGTGGAGTGGGTTTGAAGTCCCCGCGCCGTTGCAGGGAGCACCGGGTGGGGGGCCGACTGAGCCGGCCCCGCACATACTACGCCAGCTTCGGCGCGATCTTCTTGCACGCCTCGACGAGGCCGTTCACTGCGGCGACCGACTTGTCGAACGCCTTCTGCTCGGAGCCGGTAAGGGAGATCTCGACGATCTTCTCCGCCCCGCCGGCGCCGATCAGCACCGGCACGCCGACATAGGTGCCCTTGACGCCATATTCGCCCTTGAGGAAGGCGGCGCAGGGCAGGATGCGCTTCTTGTCCTTGAGGTAACTCTCGGCCATCTCGATCGCCGACGCTGCCGGAGCGTAGAACGCCGAACCGGTCTTCAAGAGGCCAACGATCTCAGCGCCGCCGTCACGGGTGCGCTGGATGATCTGCTCGAGCTTTTCCTTGCTCATCCAGCCCATCTTGACGATGTCGGGGAGCGGGATGCCGGCGACGGTCGAGTAGCGCGGCAGCGGCACCATGGTGTCGCCATGGCCGCCCAGCACGAACGCCGTGACGTCCTGCACCGAAACCTTGAGCTCGTCGGCGATGAAGTGACGGAAGCGCGCCGAGTCGAGCACGCCGGCCATGCCGACCACGCGGTTCGCCGGCAGGCCAGAGAACTTCTGCAGCGCCCACACCATGGCATCGAGCGGGTTGGTGATGCAGATGACGAACGCTTCCGGCGCGTATTTGGCGATGCCGGCGCCCACCTGCTCCATCACCTTGAGGTTGATCTCGAGCAGGTCGTCGCGGCTCATGCCGGGCTTGCGCGGCACGCCGGCGGTGACGATCACCACGTCGGCGCCGACGATGTCCTTGTATTCGGAAGTGCCCTTGAGCGTCGAATTGAAGCCTTCCACCGGGCCGGACTGGCTGAGGTCCAGGGCCTTGCCCTGCGGTACGCCGTCGACCACGTCGAACAGGATTACATCGCCCAGTTCTTTGGTTGCTGCGAGCAGCGCCAAAGTGCCGCCAATCTGTCCCGCACCGATCAGAGCGATCTTCTTGCGCGCCATCCACCGAACCCCGTTTTGCTTATGCTGGAAATTGCGCGCTCCTATTAACCCTAGAGGGTGACGGGGGCAAGTCAGCCGTAGGTCCTAGCGGGCCGATCTGCAGCGATTGCATGGCTTGCCTATTTGCTAGGCAGATTGAACCGCTTCACCCCGATGCGGCGCGCCGAGGTAGTCCGCCGATTGCATCTCGATCAGCCGCGACACGCAGCGCGCGAACTCGGCACGGGTCTTGTCGTCCTGGCCCAGCTCGTCGAGCGGTGCGGCAAAGCTCGCCGCGAGCTTGGCGCCACGATCGTAGAGGGTATCGACCAGGAGGATGAACCGCTTGGCCGCGTTCGAGCGCAGCCGGTCGAACTGCGGCACGTGATCGATCATCACCGCTTCGTACGCATGGCTGAGCTTGAGATAGTCCCGTGCGCCCAACGGCTTGTCGCACAACTCCGTGAATTCAAACCGCGCCGCCCCCATCGCCGCCCGCGGCACCGGAATGGTCCGGCCCAGCGAATGGAGCTCCGCCGGCTCGCCCGGCGCCCCACCGGTGAGCTTCAGCCATAGCCGGTCCATCGCGGCGTCCACCTCGGCCCCGACGCCAAACTGGTACACCGCCTCGCCCTCGAACTTCAGCCGCCGGTAGTCGGTCGGCCCGTCGAGCTCGACGATCTCGGCATGCTGCTTCAATTCGGCGATGAACGGCAGCACCAGCTGCCGGTTGAGACCGTTCTCGTAGAGATCGTCCGGCCGGGTGTTGGAGGTCGCGACGATCGTCACCCCGCCGGCGAACAGCTTGTCGAACAGCCGTCCCAGCAGCATCGCATTGGTGATGTCCTGCACCTGGAACTCGTCGAGACAGAGCAGCCGCACCTCCTCGAGCAGCGGCCTTACCACCGCCGCCACCGGGTCGGCGCTCTCGGACTTGCCCCTGCTGGATTTGCGGAATGCCGCGATCGCTTCGTGCATCTCGTCCATGAACTCATGGAAATGCACCCGCCGCTTCTTTTCGGTCGGCGCCAGCGCGAAGAACAGGTCCATCAGCATGGTCTTGCCGCGTCCGACCTGCCCGACGAGATAGGCGCCGCGCACCGGCACCGGTCCGCCGAACAGCCCGCTCAGAAAGCCGCGCGAAGCGTGCTGCGCCGCGAGCTCGGTCGCCACGCGATCGAGCGCTGCCGCTGCCTTGAACTGCAATGGATCGGGAGTGAGCGCGCCGGCCTTAGTCAGCGCGTTCAGTTTGTCGGTGACTGGTGCGCTCGCGGGCCCCCGCCGACGAGCGCGCTCAGCCAAAGCGACTACGCTTTGGCGGTTCGAGCGCGCGACCACACAGACTTCTGGCCAAAGTCAGCCAACCATCGTGATGCCCTGGCCGCCTGCCAGGGTGCCGATGAACTGGCTGCCGCTGAGGATCAGCGAGGCGATGATGTCGCCATTTTCGTCGAACAGCTGCACCTGGTTGCCCACCAGCTGCCAGCTCGCCACGACCTTCAGGCCGTTGAGCCCGCAGCCCGGGGTCGAAGCGCGATAGCGCGAGGTGCCGGATTTCGCCGTCTGGGTCAGGTTGAGCTTGCACTGCTCGGCGCCTGACACCACGGTCCAGCCACCCAGCAGCTTTTCGACCGTCAGCCCGGTGGAAAGATCGCGCCCCGATGCCTGCGGCACCGAGCCAAGCGTCGCGAGCGAACCATCGGCATTGGCCGGCTGCCCAAGTTGACCCGGCGTCGGCTGGCCCGGGGTCAGCGGCGCGGGCTGGCCGAGCGAGGCCTGCTGCACCGTGCTGCCCGGCAAGGCGTTGAGGTCCGAACTTGCCACCGACGAGTTCTGGATCGGCGTGATGGTTTCGGTCGACGCGATGCTGGTCGTGGTCACGCCGCTCGAGGCGCAGCCGCTCAACACGAGCGACAATGCACCCAGTACGGCAATGGAAACGCCTGCGCGTCTCGAACTCATCATCGGCTCAGCTCCGCCAGATGGTTAAGAATTGGTGACCGGCGATACAGCCTGAACGGCAAAGCCGTCAACCGCCAAAGCCCCGCTTCCCCTATGCAGCGATTAATGTGGCGGAGTTAGGGAACGGACGCCGGTGGCTGTGACCGCCCCGGCCGAGCCATTGTGCCCTCCAAGACCCCCTCTCTTGCAAAATCTAAGGCTTAGCCAAACGGCTAAACCTAAGATTTTGCTTTCTCCCCCGCCAAGGGGGAGATGATCGGTGGCCTCCATATGCATCGGAGCATCAGTCGGGACTCTCCCCCTTGGCGGGGGAGAAAGCGAAAACTTGGGCTTAGCGCAGCTAAGTCCTTAGTTTTCGGGAAGAGAGGGGGTCGCGGGGAGCCACCCGGGCCATCCCTCATCCATCGGTTCCTATATGCGCGCAGCGGCGATCCCCTACCGCTTCACCATCTCCGCAACGAGCGCCTCGGCGAGGATCTTGCCATCCGCCGCCTCGTCCTCCGGCAATTCGATCGGAATCCCCTTGGGCCCATACACTCCCGCCAGCCCCGGCAAGCCGTGCTCGCCACCTTCCTTGGGATGAAAGCCATGCGCCTTCAGCGCCGCGATCAGCACGCGGGCAACGGACGGATCTTCGATCTCGGCGACGGTTTCGTACAGCTTATGCGACTCCCAGGCCTGTTCCGCCTTACGCGAACTCCCGCGTCACCATCATCTGCTTGATCTCGGCGATCGCCTTGGCCGGGTTCAGGCCCTTCGGGCAGACCTTGGCGCAGTTCATGATGGTGTGGCAGCGATAGAGCTTGAACGGATCCTCGAGATTGTCGAGCCGCTCCTCGGTTGCCTCGTCGCGGCTGTCGATCAGCCAGCGATAGGCCTGCAGCAGCACGGCAGGACCGAGATACTTCTCGCCGTTCCACCAGTAGGACGGGCACGAGGTCGAGCAGCAGGCGCAGAGGATACATTCGTACAGCCCGTCGAGCTTGGCGCGGTCGTCGCGGCTCTGCAGCCACTCCTTTTCCGGCGTCGGCGTCGTGGTCTTCAGCCACGGTTCGATCGAACGGTGCTGGTCGTAGAAGGTGGTGAGGTCCGGCACTAGGTCCTTGATGACGGGCATATGCGGCAGCGGATAGACGCTGATATGGCCGGCGAAATCGTCCATGCCCTTGGTGCAGGCGAGCGTATTGGCGCCGCCGATATTCATCGAGCACGAGCCGCAGATGCCCTCGCGGCAGGAACGGCGCAGCGTCAGCGTCGGGTCGACCTTGTTCTTGATCCACAACAGTCCATCGAGCACCATCGGCCCGCAATCGTCGAGATCGACGAAATAGGTGTCGAGCCGCGGGTTCTCGCCGCTGTCCGGATCATACCGGTAGACCCGGTATTCCTTGAGCCGCGCCGCCCCCTGGGGTTTCGGCCAGGCCTTGCCCGGCTTGATCCTGGAGTTCTTGGGAAGGACGAATTCGGCCATCGGTCTATCCTACAACTTTGCACGTCTTGAGCGCGGCGGCTGACGTGTTGGTCACCGCCATCACGTCATTGGCGCTCACATTGCCGATCACTGCGGGATCGAACAGTTTGCCCGGATCGGTCTGGGCATAGGTCGCGAGCTTCATCAGCTCGGGCTTCAGCTTGCTAGACAATTCCTTGGCATAGCACTGGCAGCTTTCCGCCGTGGCGCCCGGCACCTTCGAGCAGGCATCGGCCACCGCCTGCGCATCCGCCGAAAGCCCGCCGCAGCCGGCGAGCCAGAGCGTCGCGAACGCGCCGGCGACAAGTCCTAGGGCTTTGGTGGAGATGAGCGACACGGGCGATACCTCGTTTTTGGTCAGTAGTTCGGCTTGCAGATCTGGTTCGATTTGGCGACGTAGGTGTTATACGCCGCATATTGGCCTTCCGGCGGCGACTTGCCCTTCATCGAGGCGATGACCAGGGCCATGAACTCCTCGTCGATCAGCGTCATTGCCGCATCCGCCTTGCACGCGCAGAGCGCATCGTCCGAAGCGATGCCCATGCAGGTCTTGTAGAAATCTGCCTTCTGCGCCTCGGTCGGCGCAGCCTGCGCCACGCCCGACAGCATCCCCAGCGCCAAGAACGCCACCAAAACCCGCTTCATCATTCGCCCCGTCTCTCTCACCGCAATTCTTTGCGGATCATCAGTTTCAAACCCGACCAGATTTCGCTGACCGCCGCCACCTTGATGTCGACCAACCCGATCGGCAACACCACCTCACGGATGACATCTTCGGTGATATCGGTCGGCACTTTTGAGGCCTTCTTCGGCCACGAAATCCAGATCACCCCGTCCCGGGTGATTGCCTCCAGCAGCGGCCGCGCATTATCCTCGAGCACGCCGCGCGAGGCGGTGAAGCCATGCACGAAGTCCCAGCCGGTACTGCCGCGCCACGCATCCCACTCGGCCTCGCGCACCTCGGCAAAGTCTCGCGAGGTCTTCAGTTCATCGAGCTCATCCGGAAGCGACAGAAACAGCACCCGCTGCCCGTCCTTCAGGCCGAGCTTCTGCGGCAGCGGCGTGCCTGAATAGCCGGGGGGAGCGGTCACTCGCCGTCTCTCGAGTAGCTAGTGTTTGCAAGCAGTTCGCCGCTGCTGCCGACGCAGTTTCGAAACTGCATTGCGACCCCTGGCAGCATCACGACATCGCACGACAACTCCCAGGCGCCGAGAAACCAGCCTTCGCCGCCCCCATTGAGCAGCAGCCGTCCGTCAGCAACTTCAAAAGTTCCGTCGCTGCCTAAGCCTTCGAGCCCCCACACCTTGTCCCCGGTAGTAGAGGTCGCCGACACCCTGCCGTCCTGTCCGAAGCAGATGTCGTACTCATTGATGAAGCCGCTTTTCTCAAGCCTGATTGTCTCTCTCGTCGCCTCGCGATCCCAGCAGCCGACCAGCGCCACCGCAATCTCCTCCTCGGAGGCCGGTCGCACCTCTGCTGCTGCCACAGCCGACCCCGCCAGCAGGCTTAACCCAACAAGCAGCACGCGCTGCGCGTTCTTGAGCCCGAGCTTCTGCGGCAGCGGTGTGCTTGAGTAGCCGACTGGAGCGCTCACTTGGCGACGCACCCCTTGTTCATGCGACCGCTGAGATAATACTGGAACGCCTCTTCCTGCCGCTCTGCCGACAGCGGCCCCGTCGCAACCGACGAAGCGGCCCGGCCCCCAACGAATGCCAGGACGTAGAGGCGCTGCGCATCCATCAGGTCCGGCGCCTTGACGACATTGCGGACATAGCAGGGGCAGAGCTGATCCTTCGCCGCCGGGTTCGCCCAGACCAACGCCGTGTTGCTGATGCAACCCCTGACGATCTTGTCCAGCACCGCTTCCGAGAGCTTCGTGGCCGCCGTGACCTCGGAAGCGCCGATCAGCGAAGCGAACACGGTCGCCGCGACAATCCCAATCGCCGACCGCATCCGAGCGCCCCTCACCTCAGTAAACTCTCGCCTTCGGCGCGATCTTCTTCAAACTGATCCCGCCCTCGCTTTCCGGCGTCAGCGGGTCGACATGCACCGGCCGGTAGCCGAGATCCACCTTGCCCGCATCATTGATCCAGCTCAGCGTGTGCTTGCGCCAGTTCACGTCGTCGCGGTTGGGGTAATCCTCATGCGCGTGGGCGCCGCGGCTTTCGTGCCGGGCTTCGGCGGAAACCACCGTGGTCGCGGCGCAGGCCATCAGGTTCTCGAGTTCCAGCGTTTCCACCAGGTCCGAGTTCCAGATCATCGAGCGGTCTGAAACCTTGAGGTCGCTGAGTTCGCCGTACAGCGCGGTGATGCGTTCGACGCCAGACTTCAGCGACTCCGAGGTGCGGAAGACCGCGGCATCTTCCTGCATGATGCGCTGCATCCTGTCGCGCACTTCGGCCGTCGGCGATGCCCCGTTTGCATGCCGCAGCCGGTCGAAGCGCGCGAGGATGCGCTCGTCTTCCGATGCGACGATCGCCGGTACCATAGAACCCTTGTCGACCACCTTGGCCGCCCGGAGCGCCGCGGCCCGGCCGAACACCACGAGGTCGGTCAGGGAGTTCGAACCCAGCCGGTTAGCGCCGTGCACCGAGGCGCAGGCTGCTTCGCCCGCCGCCATCAGCCCCGGCACCACGCGGTCCGGATCGCCGTCGGTCGGGTTCAGCACCTCGCCGTGATAGTTCGCGGGGATGCCGCCCATATTGTAGTGCACCGTCGGCAGCACCGGGATCGGCTCGCGCGTCAGGTCGACGCCGGCGAAGATCTTGGCCGATTCCGTGATCCCCGGGAGCCGCTCGTGCAGGACTTTCGGGTCGAGATGGTCAAGATGGAGGAAGATGTGGTCCTTCTTCGGCCCGACGCCGCGCCCTTCGCGGATTTCGATGGTCATGCAGCGGCTCACGACGTCGCGGCTCGCCAGGTCCTTGGCGTTGGGCGCATAGCGCTCCATGAACCGCTCACCCTCGGAATTGGTGAGATAGCCGCCCTCGCCGCGCGCCCCTTCAGTGATCAGCACACCCGCGCCATAGACCCCGGTGGGGTGGAACTGCACGAACTCCATGTCCTGCAGCGGCAGCCCGGCCCGCGCCACCATGCCGTTGCCGTCGCCGGTGCAGGTATGGGCCGAGGTCGCCGAGAAATACGCCCGGCCATAACCACCGGTCGCCAACACGACCAGCTTGGCGCGGAACCGATGCAGAGTGCCGTCATCGAGCTTCCAGGCCATCACGCCCTGGCACGAACCATCGGCGCCCATAATCAGGTCGAGCGCAAAATACTCGATGAAGAACTGCGCGTTGTTGCGAAGCGACTGGCCATAGAGCGTGTGGAGGATAGCATGCCCGGTGCGGTCGGCCGCGGCACAGGTGCGCTGCACCGGCGGGCCATCGCCGAATTCGGTCATGTGGCCGCCGAACGGCCGCTGGTAGATCGTGCCTTTGTCGGTGCGCGAGAACGGCACGCCATAGTGCTCAAGCTCGTAGATCGCTGCCGGCGCCTCGCGCGCCAGATATTCCATGGCGTCGTTGTCGCCCAGCCAGTCCGACCCTTTGACGGTGTCGTACATGTGCCACTGCCAGCTGTCGGGACCCATATTGCCCAGCGACGCGGCGATGCCGCCCTGCGCCGCCACGGTGTGCGAGCGGGTCGGGAACACCTTGGTGATGCAGGCGGTGTTGAGCCCCTGCTCGGCCATGCCGAGCGTCGCGCGCAGCCCGGCGCCGCCAGCACCGACAATGACCACGTCGAATTCGTGGTCGATGATCTCGTAAGCGGCCATGCGGACTAACCCCAGAAGACGAGCTTGGCGATGGCGCCCAGCGCCACCACGAAGAAGAAACCGACGAACAGGTTATTGGCGAGCATCGCCCAGCCATGTTCGCCCTTGTCGAAATAATCCTCGATCGTATCGCGCATGCCGTTGCGCATATGGATCGAGACGTTGACCACCAGCAGCGCCAGCCCGATGGCGACGAACGGGTTGCGCGCCAGTTCGATCATCTCGGCCGGCGCCCGGCTGGCGAGGCTGACCACGAACCAGATGATGAAGATCGAGAACACGATGTTGATCGCGCCGGTGATGCGCTGGGTGATGAAATGCCGGGTCGAGGCCTTGGCCTTGCCGTAGCGCGTCGCCGGGTTCTGGATCTGCGCCCGCGTGGGTTTGCCGAGAACGCTCATTTGAACCACACGAAGATTGCCCAGACGATCAGTGTCACGAGGATCGAGGCCCCGAGCTGGATCCGCACCGCCAGCTCACGGCCGTTTGCGTCCATCGCCTTGGCGGTATCCCAGACGAAGTGCCGGATGCCGCCAAACATGTGGTGGAACAGCACCCAGGTGTAGCCGAACAGTACCAGCTGCCCGAGCCACATGCCGAACAGCCAGGTGACGAAATCGAAGAAGCCGCCGCCGACCGCCGCCCCCACCAGCCACAGCACCAACAGCAGGGTGCCGCCATAGAGCGCAATGCCGGTCGCGCGGTGCACGATCGACATCGTCATGGTGAGCGTGAAGCGGTAGATCGAAAGATGCGGCGAAAGCGGCCGTGAAGAGGGAGCCATGCTAGTCTCGCGCCTCGCCCGCCGAGAAGGCCGGGCGCTCCAGTTTGGAATGGTTCGAGACTTCTAGCGGCGCTTTGCCCGGAGGTCAAAGGCTCTGCTTATGCCGAGCATTGCACTTTGGTTCTGTTATGCGCTGAGCGCATCTCTAGCGGCGTGGGGAGCCGAGCACCTCGGGCGCGGCCCGCAGCGCCTCGAGCGTGAGCAACAGGCTCAGCACTCGCTCGCTGCTGGGTCCGGACGCCACCGGGGTGGCGGACGAAAGCGTGGTCGAAGCGATCAGCCTTTGGCTGTCTTCGGCCAGGACATCCGGCACCAGGTTGCCCTGCATCGCGAGGATCGCGAGTGCAATGACGGTTCCTGCTGCGAGTCTGCCCATCTCTTTCGTCCCTGTTGCGGGCGACCGGTATCCGGTTTCCGCTGCTTGACGAGACTTCTAGCTGCCTTCACTTGGCCCGGCGCTGAAGCCGCTATTCACAATCGGTTCAGCAACGCATGATCTTTGTGCCGGTTCCCGGAGGAGAGATGACGTGAACGAAAAAGTACGGGTGCTCGGCGAACAGGTGCTGTCGAAAAACTGGGGCCTGGTGAAGAAAACCACCATCGAGCTCAAGCGCCGCAATGGCGAATGGCAGCGCCAGGAGCGCGAAACCTACGATCGCGGCGATGGCGCCGGGGTGCTGCTCTACAACCGCGCCCAGCGCACCGTCATCCTCACCCGGCAATTCCGCTTCCCGGTCTTCGCCCATGGCGAACACGCTACGCGTGGCGACCCGGGTACGCGTGGCGACCTGGGTACGCGTGGCGACCTGGGCTGGCTCATCGAGGTCGTGGCCGGCAAGCTCGACGGCGACCACCCGGTGACCACCGCGAAGAAGGAGGCCGAGGAAGAATCCGGCTACCGCGTCCACGACGTCGAGCTGGTGATGAGCGCTTACATGAGCCCCGGCTCGGTCACCGAGAAGCTCTCGCTGTTCCTCGCCGAATACGACGCGGACTCAAAAGTCTCGGCCGGCGGCGGCCTCGAGCATGAAGGCGAAGATATCGAAGTGCTGGAACTCGGCATCGACGCCGCGCTCGAGATGATCGCATCAGGCGAAATCGCCGACGCCAAAACCATCATGCTGCTGCAGCATGTGAGGTTGAAGGGGATTCTCTGAGGGGGGATGTCCCCGGGATCCGTCCCACCCACCGGGTCATTCCCGCGAAAGCGGGAACCTCCGTTTGCGGAGTTCTCGGCACGCTCAGAAAACAGAAGCCCCCACTTTCGCGGGGGTGACACCGAGTATGGGGTTGGAGCAGCGAAAAGCTCAGTTCGTTACGAACGGGTCCGCATCCACGTCCAGCGTTGCATAGCCCTCGGGCAGCTTCACCGTGAACTCGGCGCCGGTTTCGCGCGGATCGAGCATCAGCATCGACAGAATCTGCGCCTTGGCCAGCGACGGCGCCGGCTTGACAGTCCCGTCCTGCGGCTGGCTGGCGAACACCGCGAGCGGCAGCGCCAGGGCGGCAAGTGCGGCGGCGGCGACAATCAGCTTGATCTGCATTTCGGGACCTCAAAAACCTGGCGCATCCCAGCGCGTTTGTTGTCCCCTTCTAGCCCCGCCTGCCCGAACCCGCCTTGAACCCATCGTTCATGTTCGGTTTAGGCCACACACCCGCTACAGCTCTCCCCGCAGCACCCTCGCCTCCGGCAGCGCCAGATAGGCCTCCGGCACCGGCTGCGCGAAATAATCCATGGTGAATTCCTCGCCCAGTTCCACCGCCCGGCCGCAGCGCATGTGCCGCCCGTCCGGGTCGATCACCACATTGGGGTCGGACGAATGGTTGATCAGCCCGTAGCTGGTCCTCAACGGCCGGACCAGCAGCAGCTCCGGCGTCACCGCGTTCCATTCCAGCGTCTCGAGCACCTCAGGGAACCGCTCCCACTCGACCAGTTGTCCATCGAGTTCGGCCAGCAGCTCCCCGGCCTTGCGCGCCCGGCTGCTGAACAGCCCGCGTCCGGCGATCCGGCTTGGCCCCACCACCGCGTCGGCGACAGTCGGCACGAACGCCCCGTCGCCGAGGAACGCCTCGGTAAAGCTGTCGATATGTACATTCATCTTGCCGCCTCCTCGAGCAGTCCGCTGAGTTCCTCCGGCTTGTCGACGGGCACATCGTGGCCGCATTTGACCTCGCGAACCGTCCATTCGGGCTGATTGCGGAACCCATCCGCGATGCCCTGGAAACCGTTCCAGCCGGTGGCGACGATATAGGTCTTCCTGGGCACCGCCTTGTAGGCGCCTGTGACCTTCAGCCGCTCGGTCAGCGTCGCGGTCGGCTGCGGCGAAGCCTTGCTCTCCACCCAGGCGCGATCCGCCTCGTCGAGGTAGTCGCCCGGCGAAGAGGGCGGCGACTCGGTGAGTTGACCGCTCAGTTCCCAGCCCGGTGCGAAATCGGTGAACCCCTGTCCGTCCTCGGGCACGAAGGCATCGAGATAGACAATCGAGCGCACTTTCTTGCCGAGCCGCTCCACTGCTCCGGTCGCAACGATCCCGCCATAGGAGTGCGCCACCAGCACGATGCCATCGAGATCATTCCACAGCGCCTCGTTGACGATGTCGTCGATATGGGTGCTCAGGGTGATCGGCAGCTGGTTAAGATGCGAACGTTCGGCGAGCCCGCTCAGCGTCGGCGCATGCACCTTGTGACCCCGCGCCCGCAGCCGGTCGATCACACGCACCCATGACCAGCTTCCCGTCCAGGCCCCATGCACGATCACGAACGTCGCCATCTCTTCCTCCAACGATTGCATTTTGCAAGCGATTGCGTTTTACAACCAATGATTGTATTTTGCAAGCATGGAAAACCCCGAGGCGTCTCCCCACCGTTCCGGCTGCCCGATCAACCTCGGTCTCGAGGTGTTCGGCGACAAATGGAGTCTCTTGATCGTCCGCGACATGATGTTTGCGGGAAAGCGGCACTTCCGCGAGTTCCTCGCCTCCGATGAGGGTATCTCCACCAACATCCTTGCCGACCGGCTGGTGAAGCTCGTCGATGCGGGCGTGCTGACGCGCGCCGGCGATCCCGCCCACAAGCTGAAGGCGATCTATTCGCTGACCGAGATGGGAATCGAGCTGTTGCCGATCGTGGCCGAGATCAGCCGCTGGAGCCGCAAGTACCAGCCGGTTGATCCGCAAATGGCGGCGACCGGCGAGGCCCGCGATCGCGGCGGACCGGGAGCCGTTGCCGCCCAGATGGAGGCCCTGCGGCGCATCCACCTGAACGGCGAGATCTAGAGCACTTCCGACATTCCCACGTCGGAAACGCGATAATCAAAAACGACTAGACGTAGTCGACCAGTTTCTTGTCCGGGTCATAGGGTTGGTCGCTGACCACTTTGGTCACCGCCTGGCCGCAGACCATCTTCTTGTTCATTGCGTCATACGCATAGCTGGCAGAACCGTGCAGCACCCAGCCATCGCTCAAAGCCTTGGTAACCTTATGGCAGAAGGCGGAATCGTCCTCCCCCGAGAGGAACCGATAGATCAACATGCACTACTCCTTTTGCTCGCCCTCTTTGCCCCGGGCGATTGAAATTGCGTCCACTTACCGCTAATCCGCTGCGGTATGGATCGGTTTCCAGCATTTTTGCTCGACGGCTACAAGTCGTTCATGTCCGACCGTTACGACCCCGAACAGGGCCGTTACCGGGAATTGGCTGATCAGGGGCAATCCCCGACCACCATGATCATCGCCTGCTGCGACAGTCGCGCAGCACCTGAGACGATCTTTTCGGCCGGACCGGGCGAGATGTTCGTCTTGCGTAACGTCGCCAATCTGGTGCCGACATTCCAGCCTGATGGCGGGCAGCACGGCACCTCGGCAGCGATCGAGTTCGCCGTCGCCGCGCTCGAAATCTCCAACATCGTGGTGATGGGTCATGGCCGCTGCGGTGGCATCAAGGCGGCCCTCGCCCCCGATACCGGCCCGCTGGCGCAGGGCGATTTCATCGGCAAGTGGATGGCCATGCTGGCCCCGGTCTCCGACGAGGTCGCGAAATACACCCTGCTGACCAACAAGGAGCGCCAGACCATGCTGGAGCGCTTCTCGATCCGCAACTCGATCAACAACCTTCGCACCTTTCCCTATGTGAAGCGCCTCGAGGACGAAGGCAAACTCGCTATCCACGGCGCCTGGTTCGACATTTCGACCGGCGAACTCTGGGTCATGAACGACGACGGCGACTTCTACCGGCCGGACGTGTGATCGCTTGAAGGGTGGTGGAGGGGGGCCACGCGCAGCACCCCTCACCCGCTGCCAAACTCCCGCTCCCACCGATACAGAATATCCGGCGCCCGCGCCTCATTGCGCGCGCCATCGGTAAATTTCACCGCCTCGAACCCCATCCGCTCATAGAACGCCCGGCCGCGCAGGTTATTGGCGAAGCACCATAGCTGCAGGTCCTCGTTGCGCGATTGCGCATCGGCGATCAGCACCGACCCGACGCCGGAGCGCAGCTGTGCCGCATCCACATAGAGATGCTCGATCCAGCCTTCGAGCTCGGCCATGAAGCCGACGATCGCCCCATCTCGCTCCGCCACCGTCACTCGGAAGTCGCGCAGCACCTTGTCGCGGACATAGACCCGGTCCTCCTCGACGGTGTGGAGGTCCGGCAGGAAGGTCAGCAGCCGCCGCGACGTCGCGAACAGCGCCGCAATATCAGCCGCATCCGCCTCCCTCGCCTGCCGCAGCGTGATCATGCCGGCGCCCGCTTGAACAACCGCGGCCCGAACACGTTGATCAGCAGCCCGGCAAACACCAGCACGCTGCCGATGATCTCCACCCCGGTGATCGCCTCGCCGAGGAACAGCGCCGCGCTGGCGATCCCCGCCACCGGCACGAACAGCGCAAACGGCGCCACCTGCCCGGTATTGTAGCGGCTCAGGAGCCAGGCCCAGGCGCCGAAGCCGAACAGCGTCGCGATATAGGCCATGAAGGCGATCGAGCCGATCCCCTTGATGGTCAGGTGCGACAGCGCCAGCGGGACTGCCCCTGGCCCGTCGAGCAGCAGCGAGGCCAGCAGCAGCGGGATCGGCGGGATCAGCGCCGACCACACCACGAACCCCAGCATGTCGATCCGTCCCGCCGCCTTCCCCACCATGTTGCCGAGGCCCCAGCAGCCGGCCGCGGCGATAGTCAGGAGCAGCGGCAGCAAAGCCGCCCCCTCGAGCCGGTCGACCGCGATCACCCCGATGCCCACCAGCGCCACCGCCGCCCCGCCCAGTTGCGCGAGGCCAGGCCGCTCGCCGAAGAAGGCGAAGGCGAGAAAGATCGTGAAGAACACCTGCAGCTGTATCACCAGCGAGCTCAGACCCGCCGGCATGCCGAGCTTGATGGCAAGGAACAGCAGCCCGAACTGCCCGACGCCGATGGCGAGGCCATAGCCGATCAGCAGCGGCCACCCCACCGCCGGACGCTTGACGAAAAACACCGCCGGCAGCGCCGCAAAGATGTAGCGCACCGCCGTCAGCAGCAGCGGCGCCACCTCGTCAACGCCCCACCGGATGGCGACAAAACTCAGCCCCCAGACGACGGCGACCGAAAGGGCGAGAACGATATGACGGATGGGCATCGGACGGTTCCTGCGGCGGTTATGGCGTTCCTCGCTACTGCTCGGACCGCACATCGCCATGCGATGTGATACCCCTCATCCGCCCTTCGGGCACCTTCTCCCTCAAGGGGAGAAGGCGATGGAAACGAGGACTCTCAGTCGGGTGCCTTCTCCCCTTGAGGGAGAAGGTGGCGCGCAGCGCCGGATGAGGGGTATGCGATGCGGCAGCATCGCCGATCCGACGCGAAGCAAGGAGCGACAGCCCCGGCTAGCAGCCTAAGCCGCCTTCTTCTCCACGAGCTTGCGCTCGACCAGCGTCTCGAGGATCTGCACGGTGTTGAGCGCCGCGCCCTTCCTGAGGTTGTCGCTCACCACCCAGAGGCTCAGGCCGTTCTCGACCGTCACATCTTCGCGGATGCGGCTGACATAGGTGTCGTACTCGCCTGCCGCCTCCACTGGCGTGGCGTAGCCGCCGGCCTCGCGCTTGTCGATCACCGAAATCCCCGGCGCCTCGCGCAGTGCTTCGCGCGCCTCGTCAGCCGAAATCGGGTTGGCGAATTCGAGGTTCACTGCCTCGGAGTGGCCGACGAACACCGGCACGCGCACGCAGGTCGCGGTGAGCTTGATCTTGGGGTCGAGGATCTTCTTGGTCTCGGCCACCATTTTCCACTCTTCCTTCGTATAGCCATCCTCCATGAACACATCGATGTGTGGAATGACGTTGAAGGCGATCTGCTTGGTGAACTTTCTGGGCTCGGGCTTGTCGTTGACGAACACGCCCTTGGTCTGGTCCCACAGCTCGTCGACGCCCTCCTTGCCGGCGCCCGAAACGGACTGGTAAGTCGCGACTACCACCCGCTTGATCGTCGCAAGGTCATGCAGCGGCTTCAGCGCCACCACCAGTTGCGCCGTCGAGCAGTTCGGGTTGGCGATGATGTTCTTGCGGTCGTTGCGCGCCATATAGGCGTCGAGCACATGCGCATTGACCTCCGGCACCACCAGCGGCACGTCGCCGTGGTAGCGCCAGAAGCTCGAATTATCGACGACGATGCAGCCGGTCGCCCCGATCCTTTCGCCATACTCCTTGGCGATGGCCGAGCCGGCGCTCATCAGCGCGAAATCGACGCCCTTGAAATCGAAATGCTCGAGGTTCTGTACCTTGAGCCGCTTGTCGCCAAAACTGATCTCCTGGCCCTGCGAGCGGGCGGAGGCCAAGGCGATCACTTCCGAGGCGGGAAACTTCCGCTCGGCGAGGATGTTGAGCATTTCCCGGCCCACATTGCCTGTGGCCCCGACGACGGCGACGCGATAACCCATTTTGGAAAGTCCTCTTTGCCTTCATTTCCCCCGCGCTGGACCGGCTCGGTCCGCGGCACATGGCATCCGGCCGCTCCCCGGCGGGAGTTGCCCGGGGATCGGCTCAGGGGGTTTTGGTGGTTTTGGTCGCCGAAACAACGACACCACGAAGACCCTTGGTCTCCGCTTTGGTCATTGTGATGTGGGTCTTGCGCATCCCGCAACCCGATCCTCTTGTCCGGCGCCGCGTTTCTACGCCGAAATCGCAAATAGTCAATCACCTATAGGACATCGCCTACGCTCATCCTCCCCCGCGTGGCGGGGGAGGGGGACCATGCGCAGCATGGTGGAGGGGGCGGCCAGACCCACGGACATCGTCCACCTATCCGCTGGTTCCGGCTGCGAGTTGGGTCCCAGCTTTCGCTGGGATGACATCGAGTTTGATTGCCACGACTGGGTCCCCCTTGCATCGCCCGCGGAAAACCGCCATCCCCACCCCATGCAAACTTACGACGTGATCATCCTCGGCGCCGGCGCGGCTGGCCTCATGGCCGGCATCGAAGCCGGCAAGCGCGGCCGCTCGGTGCTGGTGATCGACCACGCCAAGAATGCCGGCGAGAAGATCCGCATCTCCGGCGGCGGGCGCTGCAACTTCACCAATATCAACGCTACGGTGAAAGCCGGCCGCGACCGCTTCCTTTCCAGCAACCCGCGCTACGCCTTCTCCGCCCTGTCGCGCTACACGCCGGAACACTTCATCGCGCTGGTCGACCAGTACGCCATCCCGTTCCACGAAAAGACCCTGGGCCAGCTGTTCTGCGATGGCTCGAGCCAGCAGATCGTCAACCTGCTGCTCAGCGAGCTGAAAAAGGCCAGGGGTAACCTGCTGCTCGACACCGAGATCGACGGCGTCAGCCACGCCGACGGCAGCTTCACCGTGATGACCGCGAACGAAACGCTGATCGCCAAAGCGATGGTCGTCGCCACCGGCGGCAAATCCATCCCCAAGATGGGCGCCACTGGTCTTGCCTATCAGCTCGCCACCCAGTTCGGCCTGCAGGTCACCGAGACCCGCCCTGCCCTGGTGCCGCTGACCTTCGAGCCGCGCATCCTCGAGCGCCTCGCGCCGCTGAGCGGCATCGCCGTCGACCCCACCCGCATTTCGGTGGGGAAGAAGAGCTTTGACGAAGCCATGCTCTTCACCCATCGCGGCCTCTCGGGTCCGGCGATCCTCCAGATCTCGAGCTACTGGCGTGAGGGCGACGCCATCGTCATCGACCTGTTCCCCAATGGCAACCTCGGCGAGATCCTCCGCGAGGCGCGCAGCACCTCGCCAAAACTGCAGCTACAGACCGTCTTGTCGCAGCACCTCGCCAAGCGCCTCGCCCAGATGCTGGCCGAAGAGATCGGCGTCACCACCATGATGGGCGACATGAGCGACAAGAGTTTTCAGAAGATCGAGGACTCGCTTCGGCGCTGGACCATCAAGCCCACCGGCTCGGAAGGCTACCGCACCGCCGAAGTGACGCTGGGCGGCATCGACACCGACGGCCTCGACTCGACCACCATGCAGGCGCGCAACGTCCCCGGGCTCTATTTCATCGGCGAAGCCGTCGATGTCACCGGCTGGCTCGGCGGCTACAATTTCCAGTGGGCCTGGGCCTCCGGCTGGGCCGCGGGACAGGTCGCATAAGCCGAAGCCGGCGGACCACGCTCACTGCACCAACTCCTGCCGCCCAGCCGCCACGACGCTTCGTGTCAGCTCCGGCAGCCGATCCGCCGCGAACCGGCTCACCTGCCAGTAGAGCGGCACATCCAGCGTCGCCCGCGGTGCGATTTCCACCAGCCGGCCGGCGCTCAAATGGTCCGCCACTAGCGACACCGGGTTGAGGGCCCAGCCGATCCCCAGGACACAGGCGTCGACAAAGCCCTGCGTCGAGGGCAGCCAATGCGTCGGAAACGCCACCACCTCGCCCGTCGCCAGCCGCACCCAATCCTGCTGCAACCGGTCCTTGTGGTTGAAGGTCAGCGCCGGCGCCTTCGCCAGCGACGCCGCCGTCACCCCATCGGCGAAGTAGCGCGCGCAAAACTCCGGGCTCGCCGTGGCCTGGTACCGCAGCGCGCCCAGTGGGGTAACCCGACAGCCTCGCACCGGGTCGCCGAACGAGGTCACCGCCGCCAGCACCCGGCCGCGCTCCAACCACTCTGCCGTGTGCCCCTCATCGTCGATGGCGATGTTGACGAGGTGCTCACTGCCGCGCGTAAACGGCGCGATCGCCCCGAGGAACCAAGTCCCGACGCTGTCCGCGTTCGCCGCGATGCTGATCGTCACCCGCCGCTCGGCCTCACCCCGGAGCCCTGGCATCTGCTGCATCAATTCGCTCTCGAGTATCCCGACATGCTCGATATGCCGGCAGAGCCAGGCGCCCTTCTCGGTCGCCGTGCACGGGTTGCCGCGCTCGATCAGCACCACCCCCAGCCGCTCCTCGAGCTGCTTCACCCGTTGCGACACCGCCGACGGCGTTACGCTCAACGCCCGCGCCGCCCGCTCGAAGCTGCCTGTCTCCACCACCAGAGCCACCGCCTGCGCCGCGGGATAATCGATCATCGGCTTAGTTCCGCTAATTCCAGGTGATGAAAGTTAACTGGATTGAGCCAGCCGCGCCACCTACGGCACCTCCATGAATCTCCCAATCTTCTTCGCCGGCTTGAGCATGGGCCTCAGCCTGATTGTCGCCATCGGCGCGCAGAACGCCTTCGTGCTGCGACAGGGCCTGCGCAATGAGCACGTCTTCGCCGTCAGCCTTGCCTGCGCCTTGTCCGATGCGGTGCTCATCACCCTTGGTGTCACCAGCTTCGGCAAGGTCGCGAGCTGGCTGCCCTGGCTCGATCCGGTGATGCGCTACGGTGGCGCCGCCTTCCTCGTCTGGTACGGGGCAAGGAGCCTGCTCTCGGCGCTCCGGGCCGGCAATGCGCTGAGCGTCGGCGCCTCGGCCGGTCCACGCGGTCTCGCGGCGACGCTGCTGGCCTGCCTCGCCATCACCTGGCTCAACCCGCACGTCTACCTCGATACCGTGGTGCTGCTCGGCACGGTGTCGACCCAGTTCGCCGGCGCCGAGGTCTGGTTCGCCTTGGGCGCCATCCTCGGCTCGTTCCTGTTCTTCTTCGCCTTGGGCTATGGCGCCATCTGGCTGCGCCCGCTTTTCGCCAGGCCCGAGGCCTGGCGCCTGCTCGAAGCCGTCATCGCGCTGGTGATGTGGGCCATCGCCCTAAAACTGCTGCTCGGCTGAGCCTCAGAGCACAAACCCCAGGAACCGCCCCACCAGCAGCACCGTCGGCCATAAGACGATCGACACCCCCGCCAGGACCCGCCTGGCCCCCTCGACCCTCAGCAGGCTGAACGCCACGAAGTTCAGGCCCGCGACAAAGATCAGCCCGAGCTTGATCCAGAACAGCGGCATCCCGGCATAGTCCGTCGCTCGCACCGCGAACATCAGCGCCCCGGTCAGCACCGCCAGCCCGAAGCCACCCAGCGCCACCCGCCGCAGCAGCCGCACGAACGGCTGCTCGTCGATGCTCCGGATCACCCCGATCACCCTGAGATCCATCAGGATCACGCTGGTCACCAGCCCGCCCACCGCCAGGATGTGCAGCGCGTTGACCACCGGATAGGCAAAAAACGAGGTCTTCAGCGCCTTGATCAGCGCCAGCTGCTCGATACTGCCGAGCAGCGTCTCCACCTAGTTGGCCGGCACACGGGTGGGATAGATATCGTAGGCCTTGCCGCCCACGGTGATGCGCACCGCCTTCATCCGCTTCTCGTTCGGATCGAGCGACCGATTGCCCAGCGCCACCACCTCATCGCCCGGCTTCACCGTATCCTCGGTGAACCCTGAGGCCATGGTCGGTCCCGGCGGCGCCAGTTCCACCCGCCACACCACGCCCTCGACCTCGAGGTCGAGCGTCGCGTGCGGGTTGCCGACGAACACCGATTTGACCGTCCCGGTGAGTTCGAAGAACCCCTCCTCGGTCCACGCCCAGCCATGGTGCGCCAGCGCCGGCAGCACCGGCATCGCTATGCCGAACGCCGCAACCAGCAGCAGAATGCCACGTCTCCTCATCGGAACCTCCCTTGGGCCCCCTGCCAAACTGGCAAACAGCCTATGCCTGTCGCCGCCTCGCGACAACGGCTCGATCAGGCGCCATCCGCCTCGGCGAACGTGATTCGGTTACCGACCGGATCGATCACCGTGCATTCGAGCCCGCCCCATTCAGGCCGCTCCAGCCCAGGCCGGTTGTTCTTGTAGCGCTTGGCGATCAGCTCCGCCTGCAGCTCGGCGACCCCGGTGCAGTTCACCCGTACATGCACGCCGGGCGAGCCGTCACCATGGTGCTCGGAGAGGTGCAGCACGATGCCATCCCGGCTCACCTGCATATAGAGCGGCATTCCCGGCTCGAACCGATGCTCCCAATCCACCGTGAAGCCCAGCCAGTCGACATAGAACTCCCGCGCCTTGATCTCATCGAACGAGCGGAGGATCGGTACGGTCTGCAGATAGGTCAGCGTCATCGGGTTCCTCCTTGTTTGCAGCGCCAAAACTCGCGGAAGTCTTATGGCAGCGACGCTGTCCATCCGCTACCAATAGGGCAACTTGAGGGAGACACATCATGGCTGAAAAGAAGATTCGCTGGGGCATCCTCAGCACCGCCAATATCGGGCTGAAGAAGGTCACCCCGGCGATCATGAAGTCGCCGCTGAGCGAAGTGGTCGCCGTCGCCTCGCGCGACGTGGCGAAGGCCGAAGCGTACATCGCCGAACTCGGTTTGACCGGCAAGGCCAAGGCGCATGGCAGCTACGAAGCTTTGTTCGCCGACCCCAACGTCGACGCCATCTACAATCCGCTGCCCAACCACCTGCACGTGCCGATGACCCTGGCCGCGGCGAAAGCCGGCAAGCACGTGCTGTGCGAAAAGCCGATCGCGCTCAACGCCAAAGAGGCCGAGCAACTCCGGCAACTGCCCAAGAACATTGTCTTTCATGAAGCCTTCATGGTCCGCCATCACCCGCAGTGGCTCCGCGCCCGCGACATCGCCCGTTCTGGCGAGCTCGGCGAACTCCGCACCGTGCGCGGCATCTTCGAGTATTTCCTCACCGACCCCAGCAATGTGCGCAACCAGGCCGATATCGGCGGCGGCGGCATCTACGATGTCGGCTGCTATCCGATCACCGGTTCGCGCTTCCTGTTCGAGGCCGAGCCACAGCGCGCCGTGTCGCTGGTCGACCGCGACCCGGTGATGAAGACCGACCGCCTCGCCTCGGTGATCCTCGATTTCGGCGGCGGCAAGCAGGCAAGCTTCGTCTGCTCCACCCAGTCGGTCAATCACCAGTCGCTCGAGCTGATCGGCACCAAGGGCCGCGTCGAACTGGTGATCCCGTTCAACGCCCCGGCCGACACCGCCACCGCCATCATCATCGACAACGGCTATTCGCCCGATGGCCACCTCAGCCGCCGCGAAATCATCCCGCCCTGCGACCAGTACACCGAGCAGGCCAACGCCTTCTGCCGCGCCATCCTCGACAACAAATCGCTCGAATGGGGCGTCGAGGACTCCATCAAATCGATGAAGGTCATCGACGCGGTGTTCAAAAGCGAAAAAACCGGCGCCTGGGCCACCGTCTGATCCATAGCCGGGCCGAGAAATTGCAGGGGGGTCGACGTACCGACTCCCCTCCCCACCGGTTGTCATCCCAGCGAAAGCTGGGACCCATTCCACCGCTTGCGCTGTGGCGAGTTGGATCCCAGCTTGCGCTGGGATGACACCGAGATTCATTGAGAACTTCAATAACTTGGTACGCTCGCCGGGGGAACGGTGCCAATGCCCCCGTCGCACGCCAAACGCCCCTACCCTCGCACCTCCGGCCCCACCAGCCGCTCCACCAGCAGCCGAATCCCCGGCCCCGCTTCCCCTGGGCCCCGCGCCTTCCGCTTGATCCCCCAGGCTGCATCGAGCAGCAGCCGGGTCAGTAGTTCGGGCTGTCCAGCCCCCGCTTTCCGCAGTTCCTCAGCCACCATCGCGTCGATCACGTCCTCGGTCGCCCGCACCTCGGGCCGTACCTTTTCGTGCTCGTCGTAGAGTTCGTCGGCGTACGGCGATTGCCCCAGCAGCCGATCGATCGCCTCGTATTTGGCCGACAGCGCCGCTGCCAGCCGGGCCACCACTGTGCCCTCGCCGGTGAGCGCCGCCACGAACCGCTCGTGCAACTCCACCATCAGCTCGGCGACGATCGCCTCGAACACCGCGTTCTTGTCGCCGAAATATTTGTAGAGCGTGGGCTTGGCCACTCGTGCCTCGGCCGCAATCGCCTCCATCGAGGTGGCGCGCAATCCTTGCCTGAGGATCAGCCGCCGCGCCGCCGAAAGGATCTGCTCCCGCTTGTCGATCTCCGCCACGCCGATTTTCCTTCGTCGATATCTTGAACGAACTGAACGATATTCGTACATATCGTTCAGTTCAACGGAGGGATACCCCAAATGTCCGACCAGCCTGACCGCGTCCTCGTCACCGGCATTTCCGGTTTTCTCGGCGGCCATGTCGCCCTGCAGCTCCTCGCCCAAGGCTACACCGTCCGCGGCTCGCTGCGCAGCCTCGAGCGGGCCGAAAAGGTGAGGAAAACCCTCGCTGCCCATGGCGCCGACACTGCGCGGCTGGAGTTTGTCGCCCTCGACCTCCTCGCCGACAAGGGTTGGGCAGAAGCGATGTCCGGCGTGCGCTACCTGCAGCACGTCGCCTCGCCCTTCGTGCTCGAAATGCCCAGGGACAAGAACGACCTGATCCGTCCTGCCGTCGAAGGCACCCGGCGCGCCGTCACTGCCGCCTTCACCGCCGGCGTCGAGCGCGTCGTCGTCACCTCTTCGATCGCCGCCATCGCCTATGGCCATGACGACTACAGCCGCACCTTCACCACTGCCGACTGGACCAATCCCGATAGTCCCAAGGTCAGCGCCTACGCCGAATCGAAGCTGCGCGCCGAACGCGAGGCCTGGGCTGTCGCCGATCGCTTCGGCGCGCGCGACCGGCTCGCCACCATCAATCCCGGCGCCATCCTCGGCCCGCTGCTCGACGAGGATGTCGGCACCTCGGGCCTGTTGGTGCAGCGGCTGCTCAACGGCTCCATCCCGGCCGCGCCGAAGATGAGCTTTTCCATCATCGACGTCCGCGACGTCGCCGCCGCCCAGGTGGCGGCCATGACCGCGCCAACCGCGGGTGGCAAACGTCACATCCTCGCCGACCGCGAGATGAGCCTGTTCGAGCTGGCCACCGCGCTCCGCGCCGCGCTGCCCCAGGTCGCCGGCCGCGCCCCGCGCTTCGAGCTGCCCAACTGGGTGGTTCGGCTGATCGGCCTGTTCGATCCGCAGATCGGCTCCAACACCGCCGAACTCGGCCACGTCAGGCGCGTCGACGGCAATAGCGGCCGCCTTCTGCTCGCCCGCCCCACCATCCCCGGGCCCGACGCCGCCGTCGCCACCGCCCGGAGCCTCGTCGCCCAGCGTCTCGTCGCCTGAAAAAAGGACTGGTCCTCGGCGCGCGGATTGGCTAATAAGCGCGCCATCGAAGCGGGGCTGTAGCTCAGTTGGGAGAGCGCATCGTTCGCAATGATGAGGCCAGCGGTTCGATTCCGCTCAGCTCCACCACTTCGATCTTCACGGTTATTGATATCAAACAGTTAGCGGCCGCTTTTGGCTAACCTCTCTCTCGGTTAGCCAATGTACTGTTCAGCAGGCGTTCTCTGAAGCGGACGTTGCGAACCCACAAAGGCTAGCGTCGTCGAAACAGTCCACCGCCACTGCCGCGCCGCACGAGGCCGATGATGACGAGAAGGATGACTGCGCCGATAGTCGCACTCACTATGGCTGCGACCACGCCGGATCCCAAGGCGATGCCAAGTTGCGGGAGCAGCCAGCTACCGATCAATGCTCCGACAATACCGACGGCCATGTCGCCGATTAAGCCAAGTCCAGAACCCTTCACGATCAGGCCGGCCAGCCACCCAGCGACCAGGCCGACGAGGAGTATGATCAACAAACTTTCGGTGCTCATTTGCATGTTCCCAGACCCCCACAAGGAAGAAAGCCGCCCCGCGGGTGGCGGAGCGGCTACAGGTCCCCGAGGGCGTGGGGTCTGTGGACCAGAAAGGTCACGTTGAGAACGCGGGAACTCAGGCTTTCGTTCCAGCTCCGTCGTTGTCAGAACACGTACACAATCAGTTGCGTATTGCGACGCTGGACAGCGACCACATCGCTGGCGTCGTATCCGCTACGGCTAAGCGTGGCCATAATCAGTGCGTCGTTCACGACCGCGCCCTGCAGGGTATTGACCTTGCTGCTACGGGCGAAGATCTGGGCAACCTGGCGCTTGGCAGTCGGGCAAAGCTTGATAGGCACGATCTGCACACCGGTCGCCCGGGCCCAAGCCTTGATCTCGGCGTTGCTGATCTTGCCGTTCGCGGCAACCTGCAGAAGGTTACGCGCGTCGTTCACTGAGCACTTGATGACGAATGAACCGCCGCCGAGACTGCCGACCAGGACGTAGCCACCGCCGCCAGGTCCACCAGCGCCTCCTGGCCCGCCCAGCCCACCAGGGCCCGGAATGCCGATGTCGATATCAAGATCGAGTCCAAGGCCACCCAGGTCGAGGGTGACTGATGTGCTGGCGACGAGCCCGCTATCCGTCAGCCCAGCAGAAACGTTCGCATTGGCCAGCGGGTCGTTGGCACCCAGGTTGACGTCGAGCACGTTGTTGTTTTCACCGCCGATGCCGACGTTGACCAACGAGTCGTTGCCCGCCTCGCCCTCCTCGATCGTCACCAACCCCCCGTCGCTGCCGCCGCCACCCAGAACGCCTCCCAGAACGCCGGCGGCACTAGCAGGAGCAATACCAATCCCGACAACGAGAACCGCTGCCGTCAAAAATGCTGACATGTTGCTTCGCATATTACTCTCCTCCTAACCGGCAGAACCGGCCGATACATGTAAACGAGAAAGTAATGGCAAAGCTGCATATGAACAGTTCGGGACGCCAATATTTCGAACTATCTACAAATGTATCTATATATAAGTAATTCCGTCTGTGGCGCTTGATATTGCTTGGAAATTAGCCAGATAGTTGCATATTTTCGCCGGGGACAGAGCGTTTTGCGCTGGGATGCCATCACGATACCGCTGCACTTGTGAGGGCCGATGCGCGAAGGCTTTGGCCCGACGATGCCGATCGGCCGAGAGAAGAACTCGATCGCGACGGGTCGAGGGGCCGAGCCGGTTTCCGACCTTCGGTTCTGTGGCCCAGCCGCTCTACGACAAGAGCTGGGCGTTGCCCGATATCGAGAAAGCCTGCTGAACCGTCAGGACTCTGGTCTCACGCACGACGAGCAGTAGGTCCACACATCGCGCGAAGCGGCCGCCGGCTACGCGAGGCAAGCAATCCCGCCGCCAATCTGTATCGCACCGGGACTTTTGCGTTAGCCAACAGGCAGAAAAGTCCGTTATCATTCAATGAGTGGTCTCAGGACGGTTAGCCAGCCGAGGCCCTTGATGCAGTTTGGTTTCTGCAGACCGCTCAGCTCCACCACTTCGATTTCAACCCATTCGTGCTTGTGTTAGCGCCCAACCGGCTGGCTGTACCGCCGTCACCAGCCAGCGGTCCTTCCCCAGCCGACGCTGCCGCACGAAGCCTGCCTGCTCGAACATGGCCAGCGTGCCGTTGTGGAGAAAGGACGAAGAGACCGAGCGTCCCTCGGCGTCTTCGGGAAAGCTCTCGACCAGGCCGCCGCCCAGCCGGCTGATCTCGCCGAGGGCGCCGGCCAGCGCGGCAGCCGCCACACCCTGGCGCCGGTAGGATTTGTCGACGAACAGGCAGGTGATCCGCCAGTCCGCCGCCGGCGCCGGTTCCGCTTCGTAGGCGCGCCGCGCCTTGATGCGCGGCAATTCGGCGGGCGAGCCGAACTGGCACCAGCCCACGCAGATCTCGCTGTCGAACACCAGCGCTGCATGCGCCTCGCCGCGATGCACCCGCGCTTCCTTCTCGGTCCGGTTCTGCCCCGGCGGCTTGTGATTGCCGGTGCCCTCCGGGTGAAACGCCATGCACCAGCAACCGCCCCAGACGCCATTGTGCCGCTCCACCAGCGCGGCGAAAGCTGGCCAGGTGGCGGAATCGAGCGATCTCGTCGTTAAGTCGGCCATCGCTCCCTCGCTGGGACCCTGGAGTGCTTTCAGGAAAAGTTGCAGACTCTTCCGGTTCGAAAGCGCGACTAATCAAAGACTCAGAGCATTCACCGATTCAACGAACGGTAACTGCTCGAGGCCGCCATCAGGCCGCAGACCGCGTCGTGAAGCAACCAGGAGGACGGATCTCCTCTCGGTTGCCCCGGCGAGGTTACTTGATGCCTTTTTCGCTGATGCCCTTGTCGGCCCGCACGGTCGGGTCCTGCAGCAGCGGCGAGGCCAGGTCGACGGAGGCGCCGAGCGTCGTGCCGGTCTGCACCACGTAGTGGTTGTTGCAATCGCCCCCGACTTTGCGCGGCGGCGTGACCACCGTCCAGCCACCGCTGGAACTGGGAGGAATCTCATTTGCCCCAGCGGTCGATGCACATCCATTCGCCGTCCTTGGTCACGTAGATGGTGCCGGTCTGGAAGGCCATGGCATGGCCGGTGAGGCTCGAGATCGCAATAACGGAAAGCGCGAGGATAATGGCACGGCGCACAGCAATTCTCCCGGACTAAACTATTGATTGAACAAGGTTATCCTGAGTTGCGCCGACTGAATGGCAACTGAACATGTCTACCGGATTCCGGTCAGCTCACCGCACCCCGTTGACAACACCTGCCGCATCACGCTGATATGTGGGATCGATCTCATGTCGAGTTCCCATGGCGACGATTACCGACGTCTCGAAGAAAGCCGGCGTTTCGCGATCCACCGTTTCACGGCTGATCGCCGGCAACGGTTATGTCTCGGACGAAGCCCGCAAGGCCGTCGAAGCGGCCATCCAGGAACTCGGCTATCGCCCCAATACCATGGCGAGGGGCCTGCGCTCCAACCGATCCGACATTATCGGCGGCGTCGTCGTCAACGTCTCGAGCCCGTTCTATGCGCAGATGATCGGCGGCATGCAGGAAACCGCGCGCAGCGCCGGCAAGAGCATCATCGTCGCCTCCGGTTACGCCGATCGCGATGAGGAGGCGCACGCCATCATCGAGTTGCTCGATCGCGCCTGCGACGGGCTGATCCTCTATCTCGAAAACGCCCTGCGCGACGACGTGCTGGAGATCATCGCCCGCTCGAAGACCCCGGTGGTCACCGTCGGCGGCAACGAGTGCCCACCAGCCCGCGCTCGCGTCACCATCGACAACGCCACAGGTGCTGAAGCCGGCATGCGGCTGTTGCTCGACCAGGGCCACCGTCACATCGCCTATCTCTCCGGCGGCACCATCTATCGCGACACGCACGAGCGTCTCAGCGGCATCGACGCGGCACTGGCCGGCTTCGGGCTTGCCCGCGACGACATCTATGTCGAGCACGGCAGCTTCTCCGAAACCTTCGGCCAACAGGCGTCCGCCCGGCTGCTGGTCGAGCGCCCCGAGACCACAGCCATTTTCGCCGGCGACGACGACGTCGCGGCCGGCGCGCTGCTGGCGCTGAAGGCCGCCGGCAAGCGGGTCCCCGAGGAGATCTCGCTGCTCGGTTTCGACGACAATTTCCACGCCCGGCATCTGACCCCCGGCCTCACCACGGTGCGCCAGCCGGTCGACGAGGCCGGCCGCGTCGCCACTCGCCTCTTGCTCTCCATCCTCGATGGCGAGCCGCCGGCTGCACCTGTCATCACCATCCCCACCGAGCTGATCATGCGCCAGAGCGTCGGCCCGGCCCGGAGCCTTTCGCCGACGCCCCGCACGGTTGCGCCGGCGCTGACTGCGAGTTGACCAGAGCGAGATCAGGATCTCGCGACAACCAAGGACTACGCCTCAGGAGCTTCTTCGACTGCAAACGGCTGATCGATATGGGATCGATCTCACAGGGAGAGACAAAGCCATGCACCGACTGCGTTTACTGACCCTTCTCGCCACCACCGCGCTTACGAGCGCTACCCTTGCCACCACGGCCGACGCCGAGGTGATCATCCGCATCGCCCCGGTCCACACCGACGCGCATGTCGAGAACTACAACCCCTACAATCTCACCGGTCCGCACGCTTATGTGCAGGATTTCGCCTATGAGCCGCTATGGATCGACAATGTCTGGCACCCTGACAACGATTTCCCGGCCCTCGCCACCTCCTACGAAGTCGGCGCCGACCTGAAGAGCGTCACCTACCACCTGCGTGAGGGCGTCAAGTGGTCCGACGGCGAGCCGTTCAGCGCCGCCGACGTGGTCTTCACCTTCAACTACGCCAAGGCGCATCTCGATTTCCCCATCGGCTACGACATCTACAATGCTGAAAAGGACACCGGCTCGATCGTCGACGTGGTGGCGGTCGATGACCACACCGTCCGCTTCGAGCTGAAGACCGCCGACTCGCTGGCGCGCCTCAATATCGGCCCGGTCTTCCCGCTGCCCGAGCATATCTGGAAGGACATCGCCGACCCGGTGAACTACGCCAACCCCAAAGTGGTGGCGACCGGCCCCTTCACCGAGGTGCGCGATTTCTCGCGCAACGCCTTCAAGCTCTGCAAGAACCCGCTCTATCGCGAAGCCGCCGAGGTGAAGGTCGACTGCATCGAATACCCGCAGCTTTCCGACAACCTGCAGGTGATCGCCGCCATCACCAATGGCGATCTCGACTGGGCCACCGATGGCATCACCGATCCCGAGATCACTTATGCCAGTAAGAGCCCGGACAACCACTATTGGCTGCCGCCCGACGCCGGCACGAACCTCCAGCTCAACACCACCAAGGCGCCGTTCAACAACCTCGAGTTCCGCAAGGCCATGTCGATGGCCATCGACCGCGGCACGCTGGTCGACATCGCCACTTTCGGGCTCACCACGCCGGCCGAGTACCCGATCGGCGAAGGCATGTTCTACAAGGACTGGATCGATACGGCGGCGCTGGCGCCCTACCAGTACCTGATGACCTATGATCCTGAGGCGGCCAAGAAAGTGCTCGATGACGCGGGCTTCGTCGACAAGGACGGCGATGGCTGGCGCGATAACCCCGACGGCACCCCGATCGCCTTCAAGATGGCCGTGCCGGCCGGCTGGGACGACTGGGTGAACACGCTGCAGACCGTCTCGGAAAACCTCCAGGATATCGGCATCAACGGCGAGATGGAGACGCCCGAGGAAGGCGCCTGGTTCGACAACATCCCGACCGGCAATTTCGACGTCTACATCATGTGGACCAACCTGAGCTCCACCCCCTGGTTCACCTATTACTCGATGTTCAACCCGCGCTCGATGGTGCCCGGCACGCTCAACGAGCAGGCCATGCACCAGATGAAGATCCCGGGCATCGAGGCTGATCTTGCCGCCATCAGCGCCACCGCCGACGTCGCGGTGCAGAAGGAAAAGATCACCTCGGTGATGAAGCAGGTGGCTGAGAACCTGCCGGTGATCACGCTGTTCTCGAACCCCGCCTGGTACGAGTATTCGACCCGCAACTTCACCGGCTGGCCGGACGAGTCCAACGCCTGGGCCCGCCCCAACAACCCCGCCGGCATCCACGAACGCGTCAAGGTGCTGCTGAGCCTGTCGCCAGTGGTGAAGTAGTCTCGGAGTCGCTGCCCTCGCGTCCCCTCTCCCCTCAGGGGAGAGGGTCAGGGTGAGGGGTGCAGCCTCTACACTCGCGTTCCGCGGCAGCACGCCACCGTGCGATGCTGCAGCAGAGAGCAGGCTGACGATCTGAACCCCTCACCCGGCGCTGCGCGCCGACCTCTCCCCTGAGGGGAGAGGTGACCGAGGCCAAAGGATAGGCAATGGCGTTCTTGCTGAGACGGCTAGGCTTCTATTTCGGGGCGTTCTTCGTCGCGATCACCCTCAATTTCCTGATCCCGCGGCTGATGCCGGGCGACCCGGCCACCCGCATCCTGTTGTCGCTGCGCGGCAAGCTCCGGCCCGACCAGATCGACGCCATCCGCAAGACCTATGGCTTCTCGGGCTCGCTGTGGGACCAGTACCTGCAATATCTCTGGCGCCTCGCGCATTTAGATTTCGGCATCTCGACGGTCAATTTCCCCGAGCCGACGGCGAGCCTCCTATTCTACGCCGCTGGCTGGACCCTGGTCCTCGTCGGCGCCGCTACCACCCTCTCCTTCGGCATCGGTATCACCATGGGCATCTGGTCGGCCTGGCGCCGTGGCGGCTTCTTCGACACCTTCTTCACTCCGATCAACGTGATGCTCAACGCCTTCACCCCGGCGGTCGTGGCGCTGCTGCTCTGGTACGCTTTCACCATGCAGTGGCCGATCTTCCCGCTCGGCCGGGCCCACGAAATGAACCTCACCCCCGGCTTCAACCTCGAAACGCTGCTGAGCGTCGCCTGGCATGCCGTGCTGCCAGTCGCCTCGATCGTCATCGTCAGCTTCGGCGCCTGGCACCTGGGCATGCGCAACACCATGATCAACCTGCTCAACGAGGATTTTGTGCTGCTCGCCAAGGCCAAGGGCCTATCCGACCGGCGCATCCGCAACCGCTATGTAGCGCGCAACGCCATCCTGCCGCAGATCACCTCGCTGGCGCTGTCGATCGGCTTTGTGCTGGGCGGCGCCTTCATCACCGAGGTGGTGTTCAACTATCCCGGGCTCGGCAAGTTCACCCTCAACGCCATCCAGACCCGTGATTACTCCTTCATCCAGGCGCAACTGATCCTGCTGACCATGAGCGTGCTCGTCGCCAACCTCGCCTCCGACGTCCTTAACGTCATCCTCGACCCCCGTCTCCGTTCGGCAGGGAGGGCATGATGATGGCTCTGTGCAAGCTGCCCCCCCTCGCACCGGCCTGGCTGTTGGAGGTCTCCCCATGACCGACATCCTCCCCGCCATTACCACCACGCCACCGCGCGCCGAGCTCACCGCCCCCACCCAGCGCGAGCTGATGGCCGAGCTCGGCCTCAAGCCGCGCTCGCGCCTCCTCGCCAGACTCCCCGGCTGGGCCCAGCTGTTCGTCACCAACAAGAAGGGCCTGTTCGGGCTCGCCATTCTCGCCATCTTCATGATCCTGGCGCTGCTGGCGCCGCTGATCACCCCCTATGACCCCTATCGCCGCGCCGGTAAGCCGCACGTGCAGCCGGGGGTCGAGCACTTCCTCGGCACCTCGCGCCAGGGCAAGGACAATTTCAGCCAGTTGCTCGAAGGCAGCCGCGCCAGCCTCACCGTCGGCTTCATCGCCGGCTTCTCGGCCACCCTGATCGGCCTCGCGGTCGGCATTTCCGCCGGCTATTTCGGCGGCAAGACCGACGAGGTGCTGACCTTCTTCGTCAACGTCTCGCTGGTGCTGCCGGCGCTGCCGCTGATCATCGTCCTCGCCAGTTTCATCGAGGAGGCGTCGCCGACCGTAATCGGCCTCGTCCTTGCCTTGACCGGGTGGGGCTGGAGTGCGCGCACCATCCGCACCCAGACCCTGGCGCTGAAGAACCGGGAATTCGTGCTCGCCGCCGAGCTGATGGGCGAAAAGAAATGGCGGATCATCGTGCGCGAGATTCTGCCCAACATGAGCTCGTTCGTGGTCGGTGGGTTCGTGCTCGCCACCATTTACGGCATCCTCGCTGAGGCGGCGCTGGAGTTCATCGGGCTGGGCAGTCCCAACTCGGTGACCTGGGGCACCATGCTCTACTGGGCCATGCGGGCGCAGGCGCTGCAGACCGGCGCCTGGTACGAGATCTGGCCGCCTGCCATCGCCATCATGCTGACCGGCGCGGCGCTCGTCATGGTCAACTTCGCCGTCGACGAGATCACCAACCCGCAGCTCGCCGCCACCCGCCGTATCGGCCCCATCCGCCGCTTCCTCCGGCGCCGCAACCGGAGTGCCGACTTTGTCTGACGCACCCCTCATCGAGGTCCGCAACCTCACCGTCGACTATGTCGGCGCCAACACCGTGTCGCGCGCCGTCAACGGCATCGACTTCGACATCCGCCCCGGTGAAGCTTTCGGGCTCGCCGGGGAAAGCGGCTGCGGCAAATCCACCGTCGCCTTCGCATTGGCCCGGCTTACCCGGCTGCCCGGCCTCGTCTCGGGCGGCGCCGTGCGTTTCATGGGCGAAGACGTGCTGAGCTTTTCGGCCGAGCGGTTGCGCCGTTATCGCTGGAGCGAAGTCAGCTTCGTCTTCCAGTCGGCGATGAATGCGCTCAACCCGGTGATCAAGGTCTCCGAGCAGATCGAGGACGCCATCCTCGCGCACCGGCCGAAAGCCAGCCGCGCCGAAACCCTGGCCCGCGCCGCCGAACTGTTCGAGCTGGTCGGCATCAGCCCGCGCCGTCTCGACGATTATCCGCACCAGTTCTCGGGCGGCATGCGCCAGCGCATCTGCATCGCCATGGCGCTGGCGCTCGAGCCCAAGCTGATCATCATGGATGAGCCCACCACCGCGCTCGACGTGGTGGTGCAGCGCGACATCATCGAGCAGATCTGCGAGCTCAAGGCCCGCTTCGGCTTTTCGGTGCTGTTCATCACCCACGACCTCGGGTTGATGATCGAGTTCTGCGACCGCATCGGCGTGATGTATGCCGGCGAGCTGGTGGAAGTGGCGCCGGCTAGCGCTATCCTCACCGCCCCGCAGCACCCCTATACCAGGGCGCTCGGCCGCTCCTTCCCGCCGCTCAGCGGGCCGCGCGTCCGCCTCGAGGGCATTGCCGGCTCGCCGCCCAGCCTCAGCGCCCTGCCCGAGGGGTGCCGCTTCTCGCCCCGTTGTGGCGAAGCCATCCCGGTCTGCGTGCGCCTTGCCCCCGAACTCCGCCCCACGCCCGCCACCGGAGGAGAAGCAGCATGCCATCTGCTGTCATGAGCCAAGCGCCCATCCTCGAGATGCGCGATGTCGACATGCGCTTCGTGCTTGGCGGTCTCGTCGGCAAACGCACGACGCTGCGGGCGCTGAGCGGCATTTCGCTCCAGCTCACCCCCGGCCGCGCCTTGGCGCTGGTCGGCGAATCCGGCTCCGGCAAATCCACCTGCGCCCGCATGCTGGCCCGGGTCTACGAGCCAGCCGCCGGCGAGATCAGCTTCCGCGGCACCGATGTGGGAAAACTCAGCGGCAAGGCGCTGACCGACTATCGCGCCGAAGTGCAGATGATCTTCCAGGATCCATTCGGCTCGCTGAACCCCACCCAGACCATCGGCTATATCCTCGAGCGGCCGCTCCGCCTCCACCGCCCCGAGCTCAGCAGCAAAGAGGTGCGGGCCGAGAGCGAAGCCCTCCTCACTCAGGTCGGTCTCGTCCCCGCTCCGGAGTATCTGAAGCGCCGCCCGCACGAACTCTCCGGCGGCCAGCGCCAGCGCGTCGCCATCGCCCGTGCCCTGTCGGTCAACCCCACCGTGCTGCTGGCCGACGAGCCCACCTCGATGCTCGACGTCTCGGTTCGCCTGGGGATCCTCAACCTGCTCGAAGACTTGAAGCGCGAGAAAAACCTCGCCGCGCTCTACATCACCCACGACATCGCCACCGCCCGCTACTTCGCCGAGGAAACCGCCGTGATGTATGCCGGGCACCTGGTCGAACAGGGGCCGAGCGAGGCGATCACCGATCACCCCCGCCACCCCTATACCCAGCTGCTGATCGCGGCGGTGCCCAACCCCAAGCACAAGATCACCGGCGCCGCGGTCCGTCGTGCGGCCGATATCCCGCTCTGGACCGCCGAAAGCCGTGGCTGCCCGTTTGCGCCGCGCTGCCCGCGCGCCACCGACATCTGCCGCGAAATCATGCCCGACCCCACACCCGTCGGCGACAGCCACATGGCCCGCTGCCACCACCTCTGACCTGACCGGACCCCCAAGGATGAACCAGCTCCTGGCGATCAACGCCCAATACCCTCAGCTGTTTTCGAGCCGCGCCATCGCCACCAACCAGGTCGGCTACGAAGCCGCCGGCCCGAAATTCGCCGTCCTGGCGCTCGGCGACGGCCCCGGCTTCACTGCGCTCCGCCTGCGTGACGCAGCGACCGGCGAGCTCGTCTTCGAGACGACGCCCGACGCGGCCGCCGGCGTCGACCGCTGGAAGACCCAGCGCTGGCAAAGCGCCGAGTTCACCGCCTTCACCGGCACCGGCCGTTTCCTGCTCGAAGCCCTCGATGCCGCCGGCGCCCGCCTCGTCTCGGAGCCGTTCGAAATCGCCGAACAGCTCTACGCCGAGCGCTTCTCTAGTGCGCTGCTCGGCTATTTCCGGAGCCAGCGCACGGCGGAGCCTTACCTCGGCGCCGACCGCGCCATCGCCTTCATCGGCAACAAGCGCAACGCCCGTGTCGACGTGCATGGCGGCTGGTACGACGCCTCGGGCGACGTGTCGAAATATCTGAGCCATCTGAGCTACGCCAACTTCATGAACCCGCAGCAGACCCCGCTGGTGGTCTGGGCGCTGTCGAAGGCGGCGATCTGCCCGCATTTCGATACCAACCTCCACGCCGCCTTCCGTACCGAAGCGCTTTGGGGCGCCGATTTCCTGGTGCGCATGTGCGACCCCGCGGGCATGTTCTACATGACGGTGTTCGACCGCTGGTCGGGCGATACGGCGCAGCGCGAGATCTGCTCCTACTCCACCCAGAAGGGCCATAAGCACGACAGCTGGGAAGCCGGCTACCGGCAGGGCGGCGGCATGGCCATCGCCGCCCTCGCCCGTGCCGCGCGGCTCAGACAGGACGGCGAATTCACCGCCGCTGAGTATCTGGCGACCGCCGAGCGCGCCTTCGCCCACCTCGAGGTGCACAACCTCGCATACCTCGACAATGGCGAGGAAAACATCATCGACGATTACTGCGCGCTGCTCGCCGCCACCGAACTCAGCCGCTCCACCCACAAGCCCGAATACCTGGTGAAGGCCGGCGAACGCGCCACGAGCCTGCTCGACCGCCTGACCGGCGGCCATGGCTATGATGGCTGGTGGCGCGCCGACAACGACACCCGGCCGTTCTTCCACGCCTCCGACGAAGGCCTGCCGATTGCCGCCTTGGTGGATTACCTCGCCATCGCCCCCGAGGCCGATCGGCCGCGCGTCTCCGCCGCGCTCGGCAAGGTGGTCCGCCAGCTCGCCAAGATCACTGCCGAGGTGGCAAACCCCTTCGCCTACCCGCGCCAGCTGGTGAAGCGCAGCGATGGCGAGATCGGCACCCAGTTCTTCTACCCGCACGGAAATGACAGCGGCTATTGGTGGCAGGGCGAGAACGCCCGCCTCGGCAGCCTCGCCTACGCGCTGCGCCGCGCCATGCCGCATGTCGATGCCGAAGCCGCCGAGCTTGCGCGCGTGCAGTCGCAGCGGACGCTGGACTGGATCCTCGGCCTCAACCCCTACCACGCCTCGATGCTGCAGGGTTTTGGCCGCAACTGGGCGATTTACGGACCCGCCAAGTTCCCCAATGCCGATGGCGGCATCTGCAACGGCATCACCTCCTCGCTTTCAGACGAAACCGATATCGGCTTCTGCGAGACCGAGGACCCGTTCCAATCCTGGCGCTGGAGCGAGCAATGGCTCCCGCACGCCGCCTGGTTCCTTCTCGCGATGACCGAGTACTGAGCCACCCGAGCTGGCGGCCGGCGCTACTGCGCCGGCACCGCCGCGCGCACTGCCGCCGGCCGCTTGTGCAGCATCCGCAGCAGCGGCTTTTCGATGCGTTCGTGGACGATCACTCCGGCGAGCAGCGCCAGGCCGATCGCTGCGGCGACCATGCCGAAATAGCTGAGCGGACCATCCGGCAGCAGGCGCGTTCCGACCCCGACGACCGCCCCGACCACGAACATGTGCACCAGGTAGGTGGCGTAAGAGGCATCTCCGAGCCTCTCCAGCCAGGCGCTGCGCGGTAGTACCGCCTCGCGCACCAGCCCCAGCACCAGCAGCGCCACCGCCAGGATGACCAGCGCCACGAAGACCGGCGCCGTCTCATGGGGTGTCTGGTCGAGCCCGAACGCCATGACCGTCGCAACGACGGCCAACCCCACCAGCCCCAGCATCGCCGGGCTCGGCAACCGCGCGAACACGCCCTTGATCTGTCCGAGGCCCACCCAGGCGCCGGCAACGAAGGCCAGCACCGCATGGGTCATGTAGAAGCTGAGCAGCGGATCGGTCGGCTTGAGCGTCGCGCCGGTCACGTAGAGCACCACGAATGCGATCGTCAGCGTCAGCACCCGTCCGGTTGCCGCCAGCGCGGCCAGCAGCGCGAATGCCAGGTAGAAGAACACCTCGTAGTTCAGCGTCCAACCCAGGCTCAGCAATGGGCTGGTGCCGCCACGCCCCGGCGCCTCGTGCGGGATGAACAGCATCGACTGCACATAGTGCGGCAACGTGAACACCGTGCTCTTGAACAGCGTCGGCACCAGCAGCGCCAGCAGCGCCGCGAGCGTGGTGAAGATCCAGTACAGCGGCACGATGCGGATCGCCCGGCGCTTCAGGAATTCCAGCGCCGAGAACGGCCCCGAACCCGAGATCGCCACCATGATGAAGCCGCTGATCACGAAGAACAGATAGACCCCGAACTGGCCCAGCCGCAGTTGCAGGTAGGTCGGGTCTGCCAGCGGATGGGCCGAGGCATGCGCGATCACCACCAGCAATGCCGCGAGGCCGCGCAGGTACTGGACCGAGTAGAGCTTGCCAGCCATCCGGGTAACCTTTCGTTTACCCTCTGCCATAGCATTCCCGCCGCCCCGCCCAAGCCCTCGTCGCGCGCTACGGTTAAGATGGCGGCGCAAACCTCGTCACAGCTGCGGCACCGCCGGAACCCGAAGGCCGCGCCATGGATTAGTCCCTCGCCAGGCCTTTCCATTGAACGGCAGCGGCGACACACTATGTGCTTGTGAATACCAGCAAACCGGCCGTCCCATGCCCGCTCCCGTCGTCGATGCCAAAGGCATCAACCTGCATCTGAAGAGCGGCGCCACTTCGCTGCACATCCTTAGGGATGTCGACCTCAGCCTCGCCGCCGGCGAAGTGACAGCGATCGTCGGCCCGTCGGGTAGCGGCAAGACCTCGCTGCTGATGGTGCTGTCCGGCCTCGAACAGGCGAGTTCGGGCGCCATCACCGTCGCCGGCACCGATATCGCCAGGCTCAATGAAGACCAGCTCGCCATCTTCCGGCGCAATGCGCTGGGCATCCTGTTCCAGAACTTCCACCTCATCCCGTCGCTGACCGCGCTCGAGAATGTTGCCCTTACCCTCGAGATCGCCGAGCCGTCGCTGCCCTGGGCCGAAATCCAGAGCCGCGCCGCTGCCGCGCTCGGCGATGTCGGCCTCGCCGGCCGCCTGACCCATCTGCCGAGCGCCCTTTCAGGCGGCGAGCAGCAGCGGGTCGGCCTCGCCCGCGCCATCGTCGGCAACCCCAAACTGCTGCTGGCGGACGAGCCCACCGGCAACCTCGATCAGGAAACCGGCGCCCATGTCATCGAGCTGATGTTCGGCATCGCCCGCGAGCGCGGCACCGCCATCCTGTTGATCACCCACGATCCCTCGCTGGCCAGGAAGGCCGACCGCCAGTTGCGCATGAACGAGGGCCATCTCAGCGAGCGGGTGCCGGCGTGAACACTGCGGCCGCGACCCTGCGCGGCTGGCTGCGGGTGGCGCTGAAAGACCTGCGCGGCGACCTCCGCCGTTTCACCATCCTGCTTGCCTGCCTGGCGCTCGGCGTCGGCACCATCACCCTTGTCGGCTCGGTCGGCGCGGCGCTGCAATCGGCGCTGCTGCGCGATGCCCGCACCCTGCTGGGGGGCGATATCGAGGCCCAGCTCTCCTATCGCGCCGCCAACCCGGAGGAGCGGCAGGCTTTCGCAGGGCTCGGCAAGCTCGGCGAAGTCGTCGAGGTGATGGGCCGCGCCGATGCGGGCGAGCAGAACAGCTTCCTCGCCATCCGCGCCGTCGATGCCAACTATCCGCTGATCGGCAGCGTCACCGTCAAGGATACCGACGCCCCGCTGCCCTCGCTCCTCGCCCCTCGCGCCGACGGCAGCTTCGGTCTCGTCGCCGATCAGTTGCTGCTCGATCGCCTGGGCCTGAAGCTTGGCGACCAGCTCACCATCAGCGATGCCACGTTTACCCTCACCGGCATTATCGGCACCGAGCCCGACCGCATCACCGCCGGCCTGCAGTTCGGCCTCCCCGTGCTGATGTCGGTCGATGCGCTCAACGCCACCGGCATCCTGGCGCCCGGCGTCCTCGCCAGCTACCGCTACAAGATCCTGCTCAATGGCACCGATCCCGATGCCGCGATGCAATCGATCGAGACCAGCTTCCCCAAAGCCGGCTGGAAGCTCGCCGGACCCAAGGACGCCACGGCCGATCTCGCGCGCTTCTTCGACATGTTCGCCCGCTTCCTCACCATCGTCGGGCTGTCCTCGCTGCTGGTCGGCGGGCTCGGCGTCTCCAACGCGATTTCGGCCTATGTCACCGAACGCCAGCGTTCCATCGCCACCATGAAGGCGCTCGGCGCCACCGGTCCGCGCATCCTCGTCCACTTCCTGACCCAGGTGATGCTGCTCACCCTCGCCGGCATCGTTCTGGGCCTCTTGCTCGGCACGCTCCTCACCATGGTGCTGCTGCCCATTCTCGGTGGCCTGCTCGGCCTCGGGCTGCCGCCGGTGGTCGACATTGTTACGCTGTGGACCGCCGCCGGCTTCGGCGCCCTCACCGGCTTCGCTTTCGGCTACCTGCCGCTGCGCCGCGCCGAGAAGCTGAAACCGGCACTGTTGTTCCGTTCCGCTGGTTCGGCCGTCGAAGGCGGGCTCGATTGGCGCGATGTGCTGAAGCCCGGCCTGTGGCTACCGCTCGGCCTCGCCGCCGCCGGCATCTATGCGCTGGCCGCCCTCACCACCGGCCGTCCGCTGCTGGTGCTGTGGTACGCCATTGGCGTCCTCGGCGCCTTCCTCGTGCTGCGCGGCGCCGCCTGGCTGCTGCAACGCGGCCTGAGGCTGATCCCGCCGCTCGGGAACGCCGCGCTCCGCAACGCCATCAAATCGATCTGGCGCCCCGGCGCCCCGGCCCCGGTGGTCATCCTGTCGCTCGGGCTCGGCCTCGCCTTGCTGCTGCTCATCGCGCTGATCGACGGGAACCTCCGCCACCAGCTCGCCCGCGAGTCGATCCCCAACGCCCCGAGCTTTGTCTTCATGGACCTGTTCGAGGACGAGGTGGACGCACTGAAAGAGTTTTCGGTGGGCGACAAATCGGTCGAGAGCTTCGCCTCGCTGCCCATGGTCACCGGCGCCATCGAAGCGATCAACGACACGCCGATCGCCGAGCTCAACCGCAAGCCGCCGGCCGAATTCGCCTTCGTGCTCGAGGGTGAAATCCCGCTCTCCGCTTCCGACACCCTGCCCGACCAATCGACCATCACCGAGGGCAGCTGGTGGCCGCCCAGCTTCATCGGCACGCCGGAAGTCTCGGTGTTCCAGCGCCTCAAGGAACCGCTCGGCCTGAAGCTCGGCGACGTCCTCACCTTCCGCGTCTTCGGCGAAGAGGTGAAGGCCAAGATCGGCAGCTTCCGCGATTACGCCTGGCGCTCGGGCAGTGTGAACTTCGGCTTCGTGCTGTCGCCCAACGCCTTCGCCGATTTCCCGCTGAGCTATCTCGGGCTGCTCAAGGCCGTCCCGGGCGAGGAAACGGCGGTGCAGCAGCGCCTCGTCGCCGGCTTCCCCGAACTGTTGTTCCTGCCGGTCGGCGAGGCGCTCGAAACCTTCGCCGCCATCCTCGCCAACGTCACCACCGCGGTCGAGGTGATCGGCGGCCTCGCCGTGGTCAGCGGCGTGCTGGTGCTGGCCGGCGCCATGGCGGCTGGTCGCAAGCAGCGCGAATCCGATGCCGTGGTGATGAAGGTGCTCGGCGCCACCCGCGGCGACGTGGTCCGCGCCTACCTCGTCGAATATGGCCTGCTCGGCCTCCTCGCCGCGGTGCTCGCGGCGTTGCTCGGCCTTGCGGGGACCTGGGCCTTTGTCGAGTTCGTGCTGGAGATCGACTTCTGGGCCGATCCGTCGCTGCTCATCTGGGTCACAGCGGGCACCATCGCGCTCGCCATCGCCGTCGGCATGCTCACCACCTGGTCGGCGCTTTCCACCCGCCCCGCGAGCTTCCTGCGCGAGGAGTGATCTCTTGATCCTCCCCCGCGTGGCGGGGGAGGGGGACCAGCGAAGCTGGTGGAGGGGGCGGCCAAAGTCTAGGTTGCGAAGAAAATTCGGAGATTTCCATGCGCCGACTGCTCTTCGCCCTCAGCCTGCTGCTCACGCCAATGGCGCATGCCGCCGAACCTGCGATCGACGAAGTGCGCGCCGCCTGGGACGCCTGCTCGAAGCTGCTCGAAAGCGCTCCCAACGACTGGACCGGCTGGCGCCGCAATTTCGACGGCGGCTATGCCGACCATTTTGAGTTCCACGATGGCGGTGACGCTGCCCCCTCGGTGCTGGTGCAGACCTGGCTGATCGATGCCATCGCCACCCAGACCGACACCTCGTGCTACCGCCCCGACGGCAGCCTCGCCTTCATCTATTCAGCGATGCTCTCCCCCAACGTGGCCGAGGGCGCCACCGGCCCCGCCCTCACTCGGGAAGGCCGGCTCTATTTCGCCCCCGACGGCCACCTGCTGCGGCTATTGAAACGCATCACCGAAGCCGGCAAGGAAGTCGCCGCGATCGACAACGCGCAATACCAGCTCGCCCGCGGCTGCGGCCTCACCGCCCCGCACGCCACGGTGGATGACGTCCGCTCGCATCTGATCGCCGAACTCGGCGACATCGAAGGCACGCGCGGCAAATATGTGCAGGAGCCGCTGGACTGGTGCGGGATGGAAGTGGAGTAGCGGGGCTCTCGATCGCCCACCCACGGGCTGTCATCCCTGCGAAGCGGATCCACCAGACGGCGCCCCACACTCGGTGTCATCCCTGCGAAAGCAGGGACCCAACTCGCCGCAGCGCAAGCGGATAGATGGGTCCCAGCTTTCGCTGGGATGACAGCCGGTGGGTGGGCACGACCATAACGTAGGGCACATAGGCCTGCGCCAGGATGACGGCCAGTTTATCCGGCTAACCCAGGGCTCAGCTCTCAACCCCCTAATCCGGCTGCCCACCCACCTTGGTCACCGCCGCCGACCCCGCCTCGATCCCCCGCCTCAGACAGGTCTCGAGATCAACCCCGCGCAATTCCGCCGAAACGAACGCCGCGGCGAACGCATCGCCCGCACCGGTCGTATCGACCACCTTCACTGCCGGCGCCGGCAGCTTCAGCTTGACACCCGACGCATCACCCACAGCCGCTCCGCCGGCGCCGAGCTTGACCACCACCCGCCCGTAGTTCGGCCCGAGTACCCGCATCTGCGTCTCGAGATCGTCGCTGCCGGCCAGCGCCACCGCCTCATCGGCATTGGCGAACAGTGTCGAGAACCCCTTGGTCCACTCGAGGAATTTCTGGGCCCCAACCTCCTCGACAAACCCCACCGAGGCCGCGTCCACCGCCACCGGGATGCCGCGCGATTGCGCCTCGCCGGCCATCCAGCGCGCTGCATGTCGCGGTTTTTCCGCGAACAGCGAATAGCCGGAAACCAGCACGTGGCGCGTCTCTTCGAGCAGCCACACCGGCATATCGGAATGCGACAGATCGAGGTTCGCCCCGCGATCGGTGAGGAAACTCCGCTCCCCGCCCGCATCGACGATGACCACCAGGATGCCCGACGGCTTGACCGGATCGGCGATCAGCACCGGATCGACATGGAAACCGCGCAGATACGCCTCGAGATGCGGCTTGTCGCGCGCCCCGACGCGGGCGACGAAGCTGACCGGCGTACCCATCGACCCCAGCCACACCGCCTGGTTGGCGCCCGAGCCGCCCGGGCGCTGCGTGATCTGTGCGCGCCGGTCCGAGCCGCGCACCAGCGGCCCCTCCGGGATCACGATGACATCGGTCATCACGTCGCCGATGACGATGACCCGACCGGTGCTGTCGTTCATTTGTTGAGCTTGGCCAGCGCCACCGCGATCTCGGAGGCGACGCGCGCATTGTTCTCGACCAGCGCGATGTTGGCGACCAGACTCTTGCCGTCGGTCAATTCGAAGATGCGCTTCAGCAGGAACGGCGTCAGCTCCTTGCGGCTCACCCCTTCCTTTTCGGCGCCCTTGATCGCCTCGTTGATCCGGCCCTCGATCTCATCCTTGTCGAGCGCCGCGCTCTCGGGGATCGGGTTGGCCACCAGCACGCCGCCCAGCCCGAGCGCGAACTGCAGCGCGATCACCTTGGCCGCGTCCTTGCCGCTTTCCACCCGATGGTCGACCTTGCCGCCCGACTGGCGGGCCCAGAACGCCGGGAAATCCGCGGTCTGGAAACCCAGCACCGGCACGCCCTTGCTCTCCAGCACTTCCAAAGTCTTGGGAATATCGAGGATCGACTTGGCCCCGGCGCACACCACCGCCACCTGGGTGCGGCCGAGCTCCTCGAGATCGGCCGAGATATCGAAGGTGGTCTCGGCGCCGCGATGCACGCCGCCAATGCCGCCGGTGGCGAACACCTGGATGCCGGCGGCTTCCGCCGCCATCATCGTCGTTGCCACCGTCGTGCCTGCCACTTCGCCCGATGCCAGCAATGCCGCGACGTCGCGGCGCGACGCCTTGGCCGCCTTGCCGCCGGTCTGCGCCAGTCGCTCGAGATCCTTGGCCGTGACGCCGACCTTGAACTTGCCGTCCATGATGGCGATCGTTGCCGGCACCGCGCCGTGCTTTTCGATCACCGCCTCGACATTCTGCGCCATCTCGAGATTCTGCGGGTAGGGCATGCCATGCGTGATGATGGTGGATTCGAGCGCCACCACCGGCTGGCCGGCGTCGAGCGCCTTCTTGACCGCGGGCGAGATGGACAGGTGCTTCTTGAGGCTCACGAGGCTTGCTCTTTCAGGTACGAGGTTTTGCCTGACTTGAACTGAAATCGTCGCGAGTTCAACTCCCGAGAGGCCGGTGGCTGTGGACCCCCACCCCTGTCCCCTCCCCCTAAGAATGGGGAGGGAGACCCTCACACTGGTGCCGGTGTTTTGGTCTCCCTCCCCCTGTTGAGGGGGAGGGGACAGGGGTGGGGGTCCACAGCCACCGGCGGCCCGCTGTTCCACCCGCTAACACCCCCGCCAAATCCCCCTAAGACCCTTGCTCCACGTCGGATTTGCCACTAGGTTTCAGCCCGGCTGGAAGGCCTGTCGCGAGGGGTCACGTCACTGCTTACCGTCATTGTTGATCCGGAGCCTCCGCCGGATCGATGGGCGCCCGGCTCCGGGCACATTGCGAACCCGAATTCTCCCGGCGCGACACCCGCGCTGCTTGGCCTACCCTCCCGCGCACCCGCTCCCCGACATAGTCGTCACCTCAGAGTGAGATCAGGAAAAGTTCTGAGACTTTTCAGTTCGATCGCGCGACAGAACACGACATCCGCACCCAATACATCGCTATTCGCCGGGCCTTGCGCCCACGATCCGTCAACCGGCGCCGCACGCGTCCGGACTATGAGGCAATGACCGCTGGCCATCCGCGGTACTGATCAAGGAGAGACCACCATGCACAAACCGATGCTCATCGCCAAAATTACCGTGGCCTTGGGAGCGCTGCTGATCGCAGCGCCGGCCCTGGCACAGGACAATGTCGTCAACATCTACAACTGGTCGGACTACATCGCCGAAGACACCATCGCCAATTTCGAAGCCGAAACCGGCATCAAGGTGAACTACGACGTCTACGACAATAACGAGATCGTCGACGCCAAGCTGCTCGCCGGCAATTCCGGCTACGACATCGTCGTTCCCTCGGGCAATTTCCTCGAGCGCCAGATCAAGGCCGGCCTGATCCTGCCGCTCGACAAGTCGAAGCTGACCAACCTCGGCAACCTCGACCCCGCCGTGATGGCAACCGCCGCCTCGCAGGATCCGGACAACGCCCATGGCGTGCCCTACATGATCAACACCATCGGGCTCGGCTACAACGTCGCCAAGGTGCAGGCGGCGCTCGGTGACGGAGCGCCGATCGACAGCTGGGACCTGCTGTTCAAGCCCGAGGTGGTCGCCAAGCTCAAGGATTGCGGCGTCGCCGTGCTCGACAGCCCGTCGGAAGTCACCGGCATTGCGCTGCACTATCTCGGCCTCGACCCGAACTCCGAGAGCGAGGAAGACCTGGCCAAGGCCGAGGCGCTGCTGACCAGCATCAAGCCGTCGATCCGCTACTTCCACTCGAGCCAGTACATCGACGATCTCGGCAACGGCGAAATCTGCCTGGCACTCGGCTATTCGGGCGACATCTTCATTGCGTCCGACGCTGCCGCACAGGCCGCTCAGGGCAACGAGGTCAAGTACCTGATCCCCAAGGAAGGCGCCGCGACGCTGTTCGACTTCCTCGCCATCCCGGTCGACGCACCGCACCCGGATAACGCCCTGAAGTTCATCAACTACATCCTTGAGCCCAAGGTCGTGGCGGCGATCACCAACTACGTGTTCTACGCCAACCCGAACCTGCCCGCGCTGGAGTTCGTAAACGAGGAAGTGAAGTCGAATCCGGGCATCTATCCGCCGGCCGAGACTATCGCCAAGGCCTTCGTGATGAAGGCGCACTCGCCTGAGTTCGAAGAGGTCTTGACCCGGACCTGGACCCGCATCAAAACCGGTCTGTAATCTCCTTCAGGGGGCGGTCCCACAACCGCCCCCTTCCTCATCAGGTGCCGCATGGCCAAGAAGCCGCAGCTCGCCATCGACACGCGCCCCTGGCGCGATCCGTCGGCCAAGCCGTTTGTGCGCATTCGCAACGTCTCGAAGAAGTTCGGCGACGTCTCGGCGGTGCATGAAGTGTCGCTCGATATCTACAAATCCGAGCTGTTCTGCCTGCTCGGCGGCTCGGGCTCGGGCAAATCGACGCTGCTGCGCATGCTGGCCGGCTTCGAGCAGCCGACCTCCGGCACCATCGAAATCGACGGCCAGGACATGACCGCCGTGCCGCCCTACCAGCGGCCGGTCAACATGATGTTCCAGTCCTACGCGCTGTTCCCGCATATGAATGTCGAGCAGAACATCGCCTATGGCCTGAAGCGCGATAACATGCCGCGTGGCGAGATCGCCGATCGCGTCGCCGAGCTCCTGAGCCTCGTGAAACTCCAGGATTACGGCAAGCGCAAGCCGAACCAGCTGTCGGGCGGCCAGCGCCAGCGCGTCGCCCTCGCCCGCTCGCTGGCCAAACGCCCCAAGCTGCTGCTGCTCGACGAGCCGCTCGGCGCGCTCGACAAGAAGCTGCGCGAGGAAACCCAGTTCGAACTGGTCAAGATCCAGGAATCGCTCGGCGTCACCTTCATCGTCGTCACCCACGACCAGGAAGAGGCGATGACGCTGGCCACCCGCATCGGGGTGATGAACCAGGGCGAGATCGCCATGATCGGCGAACCGCACGACATCTACGAGTTCCCCAACTCGCGCTTTGTCGCCAGCTTCATCGGCTCGGCCAACATGGTCGAGGGCATCGTCACCGAGGACGAGCCGGACCATGTCCGCATCCGCTCGCCCGAGCTCGGCTGCGACATCTATGTCGGCCACGGCGTCGATTGCGCTCCCGACCAGATCCTGTGGTGGGCCATCCGCCCCGAGAAGATGGAGCTGAGCCGCGAGAAGCCCAAGGCGCTGAACGGCGCCAACGTCACCAAGGGCGTGGTCGAGGACATCGGCTACCTGGGCGATATGAGCGTCTACCAGTTGCTGCTCGACAGCGGCAAACGCATCCGCGTCAGCCAGACCAACACCGCGCGCGGCAACCCTGACGCCATCACCTGGGAAGAACAGGTTTACGTCACCTGGGGCGACAGCTCCGGCTCGGTACTGACGGTATGACCCTCACCGGCAACCAGTTGCCGCCGCCGCGTCGCCTCCGGCCCTGGAGCGGGCTGGAGCGCCGGCTGCGCGATGTCGGCATTTCCGGCCGCACGCTGGTAATCGCCGCGCCGGCGATCTGGCTGACCGTGTTCTTCCTCGTGCCGCTGTTCGTGGTGTTCGGCATCTCGCTCGCCACCAAGCAGTTCGGCCGCCCGCCCTATTCGCCGCTGCTCACCACCGAAGGCGGCACCGTGCAGCTGACGCTGCACCTTTCCAATTACCTGAAGCTCTTCACCGATCCGCTCTATGTCGCGGCTTACCTGAGCTCGATCCGCATCGCGCTGATCGCCACGGTGATCACCCTCTTCATCGGCTATCCGATGGCCTATGCCATCGCCCGCGCCCCGGACAAATGGCGCAACATCCTGTTGATGCTGGTGATCCTGCCGTTCTGGACCTCGTTCCTGCTGCGCGTCTATGCGCTCAGTGGCTTCATGCGCGGCAACGGGGTGATCAACCAGATCCTCGCGGTATTCGGCATCGAGCCGCTGGTGATGATGCAGACCGATTTCGCCGTCTATGTCGGCATCGTCTACACCTACCTGCCGTTCATGATCCTGCCGCTCTATACGACGCTGGTGAAGCTCGACACGTCGCTGCTCGAGGCCTCGGCCGATCTCGGCTCGCGCCCGTGGCAGACCTTCCTGTCGGTCACCCTGCCGCTGTCGCTGCCCGGCATCATCGCCGGCTCGATGCTGGTGTTCATCCCGGCGATCGGCGAGTTCGTCATTCCCTCGCTGCTCGGCGGTCCGGAAACGCTGATGATCGGCCGCGTCCTGTGGGACGAGTTCTTCGGCGCCACCAACTGGCCGCGCGCCGCGGCAGTCGCCGTCGCCATGCTGGTGGTCGTCGTCATTCCCATCCTGCTGCTGCAGAAGGCGCAGGATGCCGTGGTCGAGAAGGGCAAGTAGATGCGGCGCGGCTGGTTCCTTCCCATCGCGGCAACCCTCGGTTTTGCCTTCCTCTATCTGCCGATCATCTCGCTGGTGGTGTTCTCGTTCAACGAGAGCAAGCTGGTCACCGTCTGGTCGGGCTTTTCGACCAAATGGTATGGCGAACTGTTCGCCGACGAGCAGATGCTGGGCGCCGCCTGGCTGAGCCTTCGCATCGCGTTCTTCTCCGCCAGCTTCGCCCTGGTGCTTGGCACCCTCTGCGCCGTGGCGCTGGTGCGCTTCAAGCGCTTCCGTGGCCGCACCGTGCTCGCCGGCACCGTCTCGGCCCCGCTGGTGATGCCCGACGTGATCACCGGCCTCGCGCTGCTGCTCTTGTTCGTCGGCATGGAATCGACGCTCGGCTGGCCGGCCGGCCGCGGCATCGTCACCATCATCATCGCCCACACCACCTTCTGCATGGCCTACATCACCGTGGTGGTGCAGTCCCGCCTCTCCGACCTCGACTTGAGTTTGGAGGAAGCGGCGATGGATCTCGGCGCGACGCCGTTCCGGGTGTTCTTCGACATCACCCTGCCGATCATCGCCCCGGCTCTGGTCTCCGGCTGGCTGCTCGGCTTCACCCTGTCGCTCGACGACCTGGTGATCGCGAGCTTCGTCTCCGGCCCCGGCTCGTCGACCCTGCCCATGGTGATCTTTTCCAAGATCAAGCTCGGCGTCTCCCCCGACGTCAACGCGCTGGCTACCATCATCATCGGCGTCGTGGCGCTCGGCGTCGTCGCCGCGACGATCATCGGCCTGCGCAGCAGCAGCAAGGTGAAGCGAGCCTGACGACGTAAAGGCGACCCTCCCTTCTCCCCTCCAAGGGGGCGCAATAGCGCCTCCCGAGGGAGAAGGTGGCCGAAGGCCGGTTGAGGGGTGAAGCGTCGCAACGCGCGCTCGCTGAGAAACTGAACCCCTCACCCAAGTTTCGCTACGGACCTTCGGTCCGAGCTCCACTACCCTCTCCCCTCCAAGGGGGCGCGAGAGCGCCCCCGAGGGAGAGGGGGCACCTCCACTCGGCGCCGAGCGCGTGCGCCCCCAGTTTCGTCTTTGTGCCTGCTTGCGCCGACGCCCCGTGAGGTCTATGTGAGCCTCTGTCAGCCGAGCAATCGGCCGGCAAGTTCTCAGGGCGGGGTGCAATTCCCCACCGGCGGTAGATGGGTCGAAAGCCCAAAGCCCGCGAGCGCCTTGTGGTTCACCCCACAGGGGTCAGCAGATCCGGTGTAACTCCGGAGCCGACGGTATAGTCCGGATGAAAGAGAACGGGATTTACGCTGGCTCTGCCGGCGCGGCCCCTCATTTCGGAGGGTTTCCGCGTCGCCATTCCCCATCGCGATTCCCCGTAACCCTGAGGAAACAGGCTACGGAAAGGATCGATCGATGAGCCAGGTTTCCTCGACTACCAAGTCCGCCGCTGCAAGCGGCGCCACCTTCATGCTGGTTGCCGCCTTCGCGTTCGCCGGCTCCAACGTGCTGCAATCCGTCTTGCCCACCCCGGTCGAATATGGCGGCTTCGGCATGGCCTCGACCGGCATGGTGTTCTGGCAATACCTGATCGCCGGCGTGCTCAGCCTGCCGCTGATCTTCCGCATCGGCATCGACAAGCTCCGCACCAGCCACCCGCTGACGCACGAGATCCGCGCCTTCGTCTCGGCGCTCGGTGCGCATGTTTTCGTCTATGGCTTCGCCTCGGGCGTGCCGATCTGGCAGATGGTGACCCTCCTCGCCGCCGGCCCGCTGTTCATCATCCTCGGTTCGACCGTCTTTCTTGGCGAGCGTGCCTCAGCCGCCCGTCTCGTCGCGGCGCTGGTCGGCTTCACCGGCGCCATCATCGTCTCCGGTATCGGCAGCGAAAGCCTCGGCTGGCACACCCTGATCCCGATCGTCGCCGCGGCGCTCTGGGCCACCACGGACGTCTTGACCAAGTACCTGACGCTGAAGGGCGAGAGCCCGGAAACGCTGACCATCTCGCTGCTGGTGCTGATCACCCCGAACCACCTGCTGATCCTGCTCGCCGTCAACGCACTCGGCTGGCTGGCGCCGACGGTGCTGCCGGCCGGCCTCGCCACCGGCTTTCCATTCGCTCTCCCCAGCGGCGATGGCCTCTGGCTGCTGTTGCTGCTCGGCGTGCTCACCGGCGTGGCGCAATACCTGATGGCCTTCGCCTACCGGGCGGCCGACGCGACGTATCTGCAGCCCTTCGCCGACCTCAAGGTGCCGCTCAGCGCCCTGGTCGGCTGGATCGCCCTCGGCCAGGTGCCGTCGGTCTGGTTCTGGCCCGGCGCGGCGCTGATCGTCGCCGCCTCGGTGTTCATCTACTGGGTCGAAAGCCGCAACCGCACCCCGACCCTCGCCACCGCCTGAGGCCGCTGCACGCCCTCAGGCTCCCCGGGGCCGCCGTGACTGCGGCCTCGGGACTTACGTCTCTGTCAGTCGACCGCCACCCACCGCCCCTCGCGGTGCGACTGCGCCATCGCATGCACCGCCCGCTCGATTTCGAGCCCTTTGTCGAACCCGACGATCTGCGCCCCGGTGTCGCCGCCGATGGCCTTCAGCAGCTCGTGGCACTCGATGATCTTCAGCTCGTTGAATCCCAGTCCATGCCCCGGTGCCGGAATGAACCGGTCATAGGGCGCATGCACCGGCGCGGTGAGGATGGTGCGAAAACCCTGCTCCGCTGCAGGATCACTGGCTTGAAACAGCTGGAACTCGTTCATCCGCTCCTGGTCGTAGGCGATGGTGCCGTTCGAACCAAAGATCTGCACCGCGATCCGGCCCTTCCGCCCCCAGGCCGAACGATCGAGCGCCATCACCCCGGACGCGCCGTTCCTGAGCTCCAGCAGCACCGAAGCAATATCCCAGGTCTCGACCTTCCGCCGCCCGCCATCCCGGCTCGGTCGGTCGGCATAGGGCATGGATAGCTGCGCCATCACCCGCGCAACGCCGCCGAACAGGAACTGCATCAGGCTCAAGGGGTGGACGCCGAAATCGTCGAGCGCGCCATAGCCGGAGGAGGCCTCGCTCTTCCAGTAGAACAGCGCCTCGGGGTCGGCCATGAAATCCTCGTCCATCTCGAAGCGGACATGGTTCACCGTGCCGATGGCGCCCGTCTCGAGCAGCTTTCTGATGTGCCGTATCACCGGGTTCTGGATGTAGTTGTAGCCGAGCGCCGTGACCTTACCCGACGCCCGCGCCGCCGCGACCATCCGCTCCGCCTCGGCAAACCCTACTGCCATCGGCTTCTCGCACCAGACGTGCTTGCCCGTCTCGAGCGCCGCGATCGCCATCTCGGCGTGGAAGGCGTTGGGCGTCGTCACCGACACCACTTCGACCTCGGGGTCGGCGATCAGCGCCCGCCAGTCCGAGGTGGATTTCTCGAACCCGAACTCCTCGGCCCGCCGCGCCGCCAGCTCCGGCGACACCTCCGCCAGATGCACCAGCCGCGGCTTCGGCCCATCGCCGAACACCGGTTTCACCCCGTTCCAGGCCAGCGCATGGCACTTGCCCATATAGCCCGTACCGATTAGGCCGACGCCGATGCTGGTCATTCTTCACTCCGTGCGTGGGGCCACCCCCACCCTTGATCCCTCCCCACAAGGGGGAGGGAGACGTCTACTGCACTCTCGGTTCTCGCGCCCTCCCTCCCCCTTGTGGGGAGGGTAGCGCAGCTAGGCGAAGCTAGGGTGGGGGTGGGCCACAGACACCCTGCCCACCCCCAAGAAAAACGCCCGAAGCCCTTGCGGACCCCGGGCGCCAGGCGCTCTGGAGGAGAGCTTACTTGTAGTCCGCGGCATTGTCCTTGGTGACCAGCACCGTGCCGGTGTCGATCCACGGCTCGAGTGTCTTGCCGGCCTTGAGGTCGACCAGCGCCTGGATGCCGAAGCCGCCCATATTGCCGGGGGCCTGGGCCACCGAGGCGGTCATCTCGCCGGCAAGGATCGAGGCCGCAGCGTCCGGGTTGGCGTCGAAGCCGACCACCATCACATCGGCGAGCTTGGCCGCCGCCTTCAGTGCTTCCACGGCGCCCAGCGCCATGTTGTCGTTCGAGCCGAAGATGCCCTTGATGTTGGGGTTGCCGGCGAGGATGTTCTCGGTCACCGACAGGCCCTTGGCGCGGTCCCACTCCGCGGTCTGCTCAGCCACCACTTTGAGGCCGCAAGCCTCGAGGCCCTTCTTCGAGCCCTCGGCGCGCGCCTGGCCGGTCGACTGGCTGACGAGGCCCTGGAGGATCGCCACGTCCGAGCCGGCAGGCAGGTTCTTGCACATGAAATCGGCCGCCAGCGCGGCGCCCACTTCGTTGTTGGTGCCGATGAAGGTGACGCCCTCATTGGTGCCGCGGGTATCGACGAACACCACCGGGATGCCGGCGGCCTTGGCCGCATCCACCACCGGAGCGAGCGCGTTCGGATCGGTCGGCGCCAATGCGATGCCGTCCACCTTCTGGGCGATCAGGTCTTCGATCTGGGTGATCTGCGCCTGCACATCCGACTCGGCCGGCGGCGCCACGACGATCACTTCGACACCCAGCTCGGCGGCTTTGGCCTTGGCGCCGGCTTCCACCGCCGCCCAGAACGGATTGCCGGCGCCCGGGCCCTTCATGCCCAAGACGTAGGCGGCATTGGCCGAACCGGCCATGGCGAGCAGCGCACTCAGCGCAACGCCCGTAAGCAGCAGTTTTTTCATGGGTTTGGTCCTCCCTGAACCATTGATGTCTCCGTTCCCTTTGGGCGCCGGCCGGGAGACACGGCCGGCGCCAAGTTCCTCCTAGCGACGGACGGCTGCACGCCGCCGTAGCACGTCGATATAGACGGCGATGATGATCACCAGACCGATCAGGATCTGCTGCCAGAACGCCGAGACATTGTTGATGTTGAGCCCATTGCGCAGGATGCCCATGATCAAGACGCCCGCCAGCACCCCGAGCACCGTGCCGCGCCCGCCGAAGAACGAGGCGCCGCCGATGATCACTGCGGCGATCGCATCGAGCTCGATACCGATGCCGGCATTGGGGAAGCCGCTATCGGTACGCCCGGCGAGCAGCAGGCCCGAGAGCCCGGCCATGAAGCCCGAGATCATGTAGACCACCACGAGGGTCTGATCGACATTGATGCCCGAGACCCGCGCCGCATGCGGATTGCCGCCGATGGCGAAGATGTGCCGGCCCATATTGGTCTTCTCGAGGAAGAACCACAGCCCAATGGCGCAGACCGCCACGAGGATCAGGCTCGCCGGGATGCCGGCCGGCGGCGGCAGGCCGAGCCCGAAATAGGCCTGCCCGATATAGCGCACCTCCGGCTGCAGGCCCGAAATCGGCGCGCCATTGGAGATCAGGTAAGTGAGGCCGCGCGCCACGTTGAGCGTGCCCAGCGTCATGATGAACGGGTGCGGCAGCTTCAGCACGGTGAGGCCGACGCCGTTCACCCAGCCGACGAGCAGCCCGATGGCGGGCCCGATCAACAGGACGATCGGCCACGGCACCCCGGCCTTCGAGGCAACCGCCAGGCAGACCATCGACAGACCCATGATCGAGCCGACGCTCAGATCGATGCCGGCGGTGACGATCACCACATACATGCCGAGCGCCAGCAGCGCCAAAGAGGCATTCTGTTTCAGGATATTGGTGAGGTTCTGCGCCGAGAGGAACACCTCTGGCTTGATGACGGCGAGCACCAGCATCATCACCACGACGACAAGGATGATGCCGTAGACCTCGAGGAATCTCGACATGCCGGGGCCGCGCAGCGAGAACCCGGATTTGGTGGCGGGAGTGTCGCTCATGACGCCGCTCCCACTGAACGACCAGCTGTCCGCTGGGTCATCCCCGCGAAAGCGGGGACCTCTGTTTTGGTGCCCGTGGCAAGATCGCAAACGGAGGTTCCCGCTTTCGCGGGAATGACACCGTGGGTGGGGGACGTGTGAAGCATGATCCCCCTCAGTGCATGTTGTCATGGGCGAGGGTCGCGGTGTGACCCTTGGTGCCCATGATCCAGCCGATGACCTCGTTGCGCGAGGTCTGCGTCAGCTCCGCCTCGGCGAAATTGGTGCCCTGGTAGAGCGCCATCACCCGGTCGCAGCAGTAAAAGATATCGTCCATGCGGTGCGAGATGATGATCACCGCCACCCCGTGCTCCTTGAGCGAGCGCACCAGGTCGAGCACCTTGCCCACTTCCTTGATAGCGAGGGCGGCGGTCGGCTCGTCCATGATCACCAGCTTGGCGTCGAACGCCGTAGCGCGGGCAATGGCGACGGCCTGCCGCTGCCCGCCCGAGAGATCCTCGGTGTTCTGCTCCACCGATTTGACGTGAATGTGCAGACGATCGAGGTGATCGGTCGCCATCTGCCGCGACCGCTTATGGTCGACGATGGTCAGCGGCCCGAACTTGGTGCCGGGCTCGCGGCCGAGATAAATGTTCTCGTAGATCGGCATGTTCCCGGCGAGCGCGAAGTCTTGGTAGACCATCTCGATGCCAAGCTTTTGCGCGTCCTTGGGGCTCGAAAACTTGACCGGCGCGCCGTTGAAGATCAGCTCGCCCTCCGATGGGGTGAACAGGCCCGAGAGGATCTTCATCAGCGTGGATTTGCCGGCGCCATTGTCGCCGACTACGCCCAGCACCTCGCCCGGCGCCACGTGAAAGTTCACGTCGCGCAGCGCCGTGATGGCGCCGAAATACTTCGATATGCCCTTGGCTTCGAGCAGCATGGCCGCCATGTGCTTCGGTCCTCCCCGACCTTAGCTGCAGCCCGTTCTCGTTGAATGGAACGTCTAGTGCTGCATTCCCTGTTGATAGAATGTTTATTCCATTCTACGGTGGATCGTCAAGCACGGCGTGTTCCAAATTCGGCAGTGTTCAAACCAGGAACGTTGGAAAACCCCGCTGGCGCCGGCAGAAGTTCATGGACTTTGGCCGTGCTTTTGTTGGACTTTGCGACGGCACCCGCTATGAGGCCGGAATGGACGACGGGGATATCAAGCTGGACGATGCCGTGCCGCGGGATTTTCCCGCGCTGCGCGCGCTGATCGCTGCCCGCGCGCCTACCCTGCCCCGCCGGCTGACCCAGGTGGCGAGCTTCGCTCTCGACAACCCCGACGACATCGCCTTCGGCACCGCGGCCAGCGTGGCGCAGCGCTCCGGCGTGCAGCCCTCGACCCTGGTGCGCTTCAGCCAGGCCCTTGGCTATCAAGGCTTTTCCGACCTGCAGGAAGTGTTCCGGGCCCGCCTGCGCGATCGCGTGCCGAGTTACGAGGAGCGGCTGAAGCAGCTGCGCGAGCATGGCGGCTCATCGAAGAGCGGCCTGTTGCTGCAGGGCTTCGCCGACGCGGCCGAGCGCTCGGTTGCCGACCTCCGCCTCAAGCTCGACCCCGAAACCCTCGATGCGGCGGTCGAGATCCTCGCCAAGGCCGAGACGATCTACCTCGTCGGTCTCCGCCGCTCGTTCCCGATCACCAGCTACATGGCCTATGCCATGGGCAAGCTCGGGATCCGCAACCTGCTGGTCGATGGCATTGCTGGACTGGGCGCCGAACAGATCGGCTTCATTTCGCCGCGCGATGCGGTGCTCGCCATCAGCTTCACCCCCTATGCCAGCGAGACGGTGAACCTCGCCCATGCGGCGAAGGCGCGTCACGCCAAGGTGGTGTCGATCACCGACTCGATCTTCTCGCCGATCGCCCCGATCGCCGACGCCTGGCTGGAGATCGTCGAAGCGGATTTCGAGGGCTTCCGCTCGATGGCGGCGACCATGGCGCTGGCGATGACCTTGACCGTCGCGGTGGCCAGCCGGCGGGGTGAGAAGTAACGCCGGCCTCTCGGCCATCTCCCCCCTTGCTGGAAGCAGGAGGTCTGGGAGGGCACCACCTCTCCTCCTCACCGGCTGTCATCCCAGCGAAAGCTGGGACCCAACTCGCAGCCCGTGCCAGAGGATAGATGGGTCCCAGCTTTCGCTGGGATGACATCTGGTGGCTGCGGGAGCTCCGTGCCTCACATGGCCGTCTGGCGACCGAGCCTGCGGCCGGCCTCAGTTCTTCTTCACCGGATACCCCGTCGCGAGCCCGCCGCCGCCGGCGCCGACCACGGTCTGTTCGAACTCGACGCACGAGCCGGTCATCGGCGCCGATTCCGCGCCGCCGAGGAAGGCGATGAGGCGGGCCACGTCTTCCGGCTTGATCAGCTTGCCAAACGGCCGCGACGCCTCTGCCTTCACCAGCCAGTCGTCGGCCGCATCGTGGAAGGTCTTGAGCGTCACGTGCTCGCCCGGCGTATCGGCCCAGCCGAGGATGATGCCGTTGACCCGGATGCGCATCAGGTTCACCGCATTGGCGGTGTTCTTGGTCAACGTCATCAGCGCGCCTTTAGAGGCACTGTAAGCGGCGAGGTTGGGCGAGCCGATATAGGCGTTGACCGAGAGGATGTTGACGATCGTTCCCTCGATCTTTTCGCGCTGCATCACCTTGATGGCGTCCTGCATCAGGAAGAACGGCGCCCGTACATTGATGGCGAACATCCGGTCGTAGAGCGCGATATCGGTATCGAGGATGGTGCCGCGATCGGTGAGGCCGGCGATATTGGCGAGAATATCCACCCGCCCGAACGCCTTGTCGGCGGCGGGAATGACCTCAGCCACCGCTGCCGGATCGGCCAGATCCGCCGCAACGAAGATCGCCTTGGTGCCGGCATCGTTCAGCGACCTCGCAACCGCCTCGCCCTTGTCGGCCTGCCGGTCGACGAGTACCACGCCGGCCGCGCCACGCTGGGCCAGCAGCCGCGCCGTCGCCTCGCCGATCCCTTGCGCGGCCCCGGTGACAACGGCAATCTTGCCGGAAAATGGGGCGGAGGCATTCTCGGTCATGTCGGGACTCAAATTCTGTAAGGAAAGCGCCCGGACACTAGGGATTTGGGGGGCGTAAGCCAAGCCCCATCATGCCGGCGCCGAGCGCTACAGGATCACCGCCGGCCGCGGCTGGTGGACGATGAGCTTGGCGCCGGGAAGCAGCTTGGCGTGTGCGCGTCGCGCCGCGATCTCGCAGGCACTGGCGCAGAGCCCTTTGACCACGAACCGACGGCCACGCGCCAGGTTCGTGTCGACATGCCGGTCCCACACATCGGTGATACCGCCATTGCCGGTGAGAACACATGGATCGGCGTTGCAGGCGGGCGGCCAATAGCTGGCGTCGCCGATCATTTCGCGCACCGTAACGACGCCCCCGGCACTGCAGCCCGAAGCGAGCATGAGCGTCACCAGGCACGCGGCCATGGCACTTGGCGCACTGAGACGTGCGCGAATACTCAGCATAATTCTATGCTCCCCTTGCGCAGCCCGCGAACGGTATACCCGATGTTCCCCCATCGGGTATGCTCGTCTGGCTGTCTGGAAGCGCCCACAGACCCCCTATCGTTCGCGAATGTGCCGATTCTTCGGCCTTTCGGCTCATCTTCTGGCCACAAACAGCCAGGCCCGAACGCTAGCCGACCCTAACCGCTTGGCCCGTCTGAGAACTCTTCGTCGCGGCTTCCGCAAGTTTTTGTGCCATGAGCCCATCATGCCCCGACGGCGTCGGCGTCGTGCCCCTGGCCATCGCGTCGATGAAGCTGTTCACCTCGGCGGCGTAGGCGGCGACATAGCGGTCGATGAAGAAGTTCTGGATCACGTCCTGGGTGAAGCCGGCGCCATCGGCCCGCTCGAGCGTCGTCATGTGGACGTTGCCGGCCCGCAGCATGCCCTTCGACCCATGCACCTCGACGCGCTGGTCGTAGCCGTAAGCGGCGCGGCGCGAATTGGTGATCACCGCGATCTTGCCCGACGCAGTCTGCATCTGCACCGCCGCGGTATCGACGTCGCCGGCAACGCCGATCGCCTTGTCGACCAGGGCGCTGCCCAGCGCATGCACCGAGACGAAATCCTCGCCGACGAGGAACCGCGCCATGTCGAAATCGTGGATCATCATGTCGCGGTAGAGCCCGCCGGAGCGCTCGATGTAACTGACCGGCGGCGGCGCCGGATCGCGCGAGATGATGGTGACGATCTCGACGTCGCCGATCTCGCCGCCCTTGATCCGCTGCTGCACGGCGGCAAAGTTCGGATCGAACCGGCGGTTGAAGCCGATCATCAGCGGCACGCCGGCCGCTTTCACCACCGGCAGGCAGGCTTCGATGCGCTCCACCGACAGCGACACCGGTTTCTCGCAGAGGATCGCCTTGCCGGCCCGCGCCGCCTGCTCGATCAGGTCGGCATGCGTGTCGGTGGGCGTGGCAATGAGGATGGCTTCGACGTCGGATGCGAGGATCTGGTCGATCGAGGCAACCTGCGCCCCGACGCTCGCGGCCAGCGCTGCAGCAGCATCGGGAATCGCGTCCGCCACATAGGCGACAGCAGCCCGGCTGGAGTTGGCGATGGTCCCCGCGTGCACCTTGCCGATGCGCCCCGCCCCCAGAATGCCAAACCTGACCACGGGATTGCCTCCTTGCTGCACGCTCCTGGAGCGCCGGTTCAAATGGATCAAACATGGAACGTTCATTCCGAAAAGAGCAACTTCGGAATTGACGTTTCATTCGCGCGAGGGATACAACGGCCGCTGAAAGCTGTCCAGTCAGACCATGCGGGGGAGATCATGCCGGAGGCCAAGCTCGATGTCATCACCATCGGGCGCTCGTCGGTGGACCTCTACGGCCAGCAGATCGGCAGCCGGCTCGAGGATATCGGCTCGTTCGCCAAATCGGTCGGCGGCTGCCCCGCCAATATCGCTGTCGGCACCGCCCGGCTCGGCCTGAAATCGGCACTGATCACCCGCGTCGGCGCCGAGCAGATGGGCGGCTTCATCAAGGAACAGCTCGGTCGCGAAGGCGTCGACACCTCAGGTATCGCCACCGACGACAAGCGATTGACCGCCCTGGTACTGCTCGCCGTCGAGGCGGAAGGCGTCTCGCCGATGATCTTCGTTCGGACCGACTGCGCCGACATGGCGCTCGACGAAGCCGATATCGACGCAGATTTCATCCGCTCCGCCAGCGCCATCGTCGTCACCGGCACACATTTCTCCACCCCCAATGCCGAGGCTGCGCAGCTCAAGGCCATCCGCATCGCCAAGGCCGCCGGCCGCAAGGTGGTGTTCGATATCGACTATCGGCCCAACCTCTGGGGCCTCGCCGGCCATGCCGCCGGCTTCGAGCGCTATGTGAAATCCGACTATGTCTCGGCCAAGATGCGCCCGGTGCTGGCCGATTGCGACCTGATCGTCGGCACCGAGGAAGAGGTGCTGGTGGCGGCCGGCGAGAGCGACCTGCTCGAGGCGCTGAAGGCGATCCGCGCCGTGAGCGATGCCACCGTGGTGCTAAAGCGCGGCGCCAAGGGCTGCATCGTCTATGACGGCCCGATCGGCGACGACCTCGAACAGGGCATCGTCGGCCAGGGTTTCCCGATCGAGATCTACAATGTGCTGGGCGCCGGCGACGCCTTCATGAGCGGGTTCCTGCGCGGCTGGCTGAAAGGCGAAAGCCACCAGACCTCCGCCACCTGGGCCAATGCCTGCGGCGCCTTCGCCGTCTCCCGACTGCTCTGTGCGCCTGAATATCCGAGCTGGACCGAGCTCGATTACTTTTTGAAGCACGGCAGCAAGTTCAAAGCGCTGCGCAGGGACGAGACCCTCAACCACCTGCACTGGGCGACGACGCGTCGGCAGCACTGGCCGCGCCTCACCGCCTTCGCCATCGATCATCGGAAGCAGATCGAGGATATTGCCGGCGCCAGGTCCGACCGCATCCCCGCCTTCAAGGTGCTGGCAGTGAAAGCCGCGGCCCAGGTGGCCAATGGCCGGCCCGGTTTCGGCATGCTGCTCGATGACAAATGGGGCCGCGACGCGCTGTTCGAAGTGCCCAAAAGCTTCTGGATCGCCCGGCCGGTGGAGCTGCCCGGCTCGATCCCGCTCGAGTTCGAGTTTTCGCAGGATATCGGCAGCCGGCTGGTCGATTGGCCGGTGGATCATGCGCTCAAGGTGCTGTGCTTCTGGCACCCCGATGACCCCTCGGGGATCAATGCCGGCCAGCTCGAAAAGCTGCGCGCCGCGCATGATGCCTGCCGTAAGGTCGGCCGCGACATCCTGATCGAGATCATTCCTTCCAAGGTCGGTCCGGTGGACGACACCACCACCGCCCGAGCCCTCGGCCAGCTCTATGCCGCCGGGCTGAAGCCCGACTGGTGGAAGCTCGAATCGCAGCCGAGCGCCGCAGCCTGGGAAGCGGTCGATACGGCGATCGAGGCCAACGACCCGCTCTGCCGCGGCGTCGTGCTGCTCGGCCTCGATGCCCCGCAGGACGAGTTGGCGCGCGGCTTTGCCATTGCGCGATCCGCCCGCACGGTGCGCGGCTTCGCCGTCGGCCGCACGATATTTGGCGAAGCCGCCAAGGCGTGGTTTGCTGGTGCCATGACCGATGAACAGGCGATCGCCGACATGGCGGCGCGGTTTTCGGCGCTGGTGGGGATCTGGGGGGAGTGATGGGGCCAAACCCCTCACCCGTCCCGGCTTCGCCGGTCCACCCTCTCCCCGACGGGGAGAGGAACGCAGACTGCACAGTCGGCGCTCTGTTCTTCTCCCCGTCGGGGAGAAGGTGGCGCGTCAGCGCCGGATGAGGGGTTCGCGCTACCGCGCGTGAGGAGGAAAGCAAATGACCAACAAGACCATCCGCCTCACCATGGCGCAGGCGCTGGCGCGGTTCATGACGCGGCAGATGACCATTATCGACGGCAACAAGGTGCCGATCTTCGGCGGCGTGTTCGCGATCTTCGGGCATGGCAATGTCGCGGGCTTCGGCGAAGCGCTGTACCAGGTACGCGAGGAACTACCAACCTATCGCGCCCATAACGAGCAGGGCATGGCGCATGCGGCAATTGCCTTCGCCAAGGCGAGCTTCCGCCGCCGCTTCATGGCCGCCACTTCCTCGATCGGGCCGGGCGCCACCAATATGGTGACCGCCGCCGCGCTGGCGCATGTCAACCGGCTGCCGGTGCTGCTGCTGCCCGGTGAAGTGTTCGCCAACCGCGCCCCCGATCCGGTGCTGCAGCAGGTGGAAAGTTTTGGCGACGGCACGGTGAGCGCCAATGATGTGTTCCGCCCGGTCAGCCGCTATTTCGACCGCATCACCCGGCCTGAGCAGATTATCCCGGCACTGAACCGCGCCATGCAGGTGCTGACCGACCCGGCCGAATGCGGCCCGGTGACCCTCAGCCTCTGCCAGGACGTGCAGGCCGAGGCCTATGACTATCCCGAAGCGTTCTTCGCCGAACGGGTGTGGACGCCGCGCCGGCCGATGCCGGACGTCAACGAGCTGGAAGCGGCGGTGGCTGCGATCAGGACAGCGGAAAAGCCGGTGATCATCGCCGGCGGCGGCGTGCTGTACTCCGAGGCAGCGGAAGTGCTGCGCGCCTTTGCCGAGCGTCACGGCGTGCCGGTCATGGAGACCAATGCCGGCAAATCCAGCCTGCCGCACGACCATCCGCTGAACATGGGATCGGTCGGAGTAACGGGGTCGTCGGCCTCGAACCTTCTGGCCGAGCAGGCCGACCTGGTGCTGGCGGTGGGCTCGCGCCTGCAGGATTTCACCACCGGATCGTGGGCGCTGTTCAAGGCCGACAATGTCAGGATCATCGGGCTGAACACCCAGGTGTTCGACGCCTATAAGCATCGCGCCATGCCGCTCATCGCCGACGCCAAAGTCGGGCTCGACCTGCTCGATGGTAAACTCGGGCCCTGGCACGCGAGCGACGCGTGGCAGGCAACCGCCAAAGCGGCCAAGGCCAAATGGCTGGTTTCGGCCAAGGCGGTGACCGACCCGACCAATGCGCTGCCCTCGGACGCCCAGGTGATCGGCGCGGTGCACCGGGCCCGCGGTTCGGGCGCGACGCTGGTCTGCGCTTCGGGCGGACTGCCGGGCGAGCTGCATAAGCTCTGGCCGGCCGGCGCCCCGGGCAGCTACCACATGGAATATGGCTACTCGACCATGGGTTACGAGATCGCCGGCGGGCTGGGCGTGAAGCTCGCCAAGCCGCATGACGATGTCATCGTTATGCTCGGCGATGGCAGCTACATGATGATGAACTCCGAGATCGCCACCTCGGTGATGCTGGGCAAAAAGCTGACCATCGTGGTGCTCGACAACCGCGGCTTCGGCTGCATCAACCGGCTGCAGATGGCGACCGGCGGCGCCAACTTCAACAACCTGTTGAAGGACACTTTCCACGAGACGCTGCCCGATATCGACTTCGCCGCGCACGCCGCGTCGATGGGCGCCTGGGTGCGCAAAGCCGCCTCGATTGCCGAGCTCGAAAGTGCCCTCGCCGAGGCCGACAAGGTGGAGCGCACCACCGTGCTGGTGATCGACACCGACCCGCTGATCTCCACCGAGGCCGGCGGCCACTGGTGGGACGTGGCGGTGCCGGAAGTTTCGGTACGTCCGCAGGTGAACGCGGCACGCAAGGATTATGAGGAAGCGCTGAAGGGTCAGCGGCTTTAGTCTCCCTCCCCCTTTGCGGGGAGGGTACTGAAGCTTGGCGAGGCCAAGCCGAGCCATAGCGCAAGTGGGGTGGGGGGCGAACCACGCTCGGAGCGCTTGGCACCCCCCACCCAAGCTTCGCTAAGGCTTCGCCAAGCTACGCTACCCTCCCCGCAAGGGGGAGGGTGACGACTGAGACAGAGGATTGGAATGCTGAAAGCCAAACTGGGCATGTCCCCCATTGCGTGGTGGAACGACGATCTGCCGGAGCTGAGCGATGATGTGTCGCTGGAGGAGTGCCTCAGGCAATCGCGCTCGGCCGGCTTCACCGGCATGGAAAAGGGCCGCCGCTTCCCTGACGATCCCGACATCATGCTGCCGATCCTCAAGGCGGCGGATGTGACGCTGTGCGGCGGCTGGTTCTCCGGCACGCTGGTCAATGAGGATCTCATGGCCAACCAGCGGCGCATCGCGCCGATGATCGAGCTGTTCAAGGCAGTGGACGCCCCCTGCATCGTCTATGGCGAAGTCGGCCGCTCGATCCAGGGCGACCGGACGAAGCCGCTGGCGACCAAGCCGAAGCTGAGCGACGACGAGATGAAGGCCTATGCGAACAAGCTCACCCAGTTCGGCGAGTGGTGCGCGGCGGAGGGTATGCCGCTCAGCTACCATCACCATATGGCCGCCGTGGTCGAGACCGAGCCGGAGCTCGACGCCTTCATGCGCTATTCCGGCCCCGGCATCCCGCTGCTGCTCGATGCCGGGCATCTGGCCTTTGCCGGTGGCGATGTGCTGCGCGCCATCGATAACCACCACGCCCGCATCAGCCATGTGCACGTCAAGGATATCCGCCGCGCCGTGGTCGATGGCCTCGATCGGACGAAACAGAGTTTCCTCGATGCGGTGGCGCTCGGCGCCTTCACCGTGCCGGGCGATGGGTCGCTGGATTTCGCTGCCATCGTGCAGAAGCTCGCCGACTATGGCTATGAAGGCTGGTTCGTGGTCGAGGCCGAGCAGGATCCCAAGGCCAACCCGCCGCTCCGTATGGCCCAGGTGGGCCATCAGGAGCTGATGCGGGTGATGACGCTGGCCGGCTACACGGTGGAGACGCAGGGTTTTCCCAACCGCTGAACGCAGCAGTTGCGACAGCCGCCCGATAGACTAGGTTCGGGGCTTTCCGGAGGGATCGGCGTGAGCGACGACAACCAAGAGAACAAGAAGCCAGGCCTGTTCACCATGGGGTGGTTCAAGCCGTTGTACCGGCGGGTCATCGTGGTGGTGGTTATCGCCGCCTGGTCCAGCTTTGAGTGGTTCATCAACCAGAACCCGGACCACCAGTTCTGGGGCATCCTGACGCTGGCGGCGCTCGCCTATGGCATCTGGACCTTCTTCATCAACTTCGAGAACGAGCTCAACAAGACCAATGGCAAACCTAAAAGCTAGGCCGGCGGCCGAACAGGGCCACGTCCACCACATTACCCCTGAGACTGCCGGCTGGACCTATGTCGGGTTCGACCTGCACAAGCTGCCCAATGTCGGCGATGTGGCGCGCGGCGGCGGTGATGACCGCGAGGTCTGCATCGTGCTGATCTCGGGCCGAGCCAATGTGACCGTCGATGGCCAGGATTTCCTCGTCGGCGGCCGCATGAGCCCGTTCGAGGGACCCGGTTACTCGGTCTACGCTCCGGCGGGCGCCAACTGGCGCATCGAGGCGCTGACGCAGCTCGAGGTCGCGGTCTGCTCCGCCCCCGGGGTGCGCGGCGCGCGGCCGCCGCGGGTGATCGGCCCTGACGATGTCGAAAAGCTGACCCGCGGCAAGGGCACCAATACCCGCTACCCCACCAATATCCTGCCCGAGACCGCAGCGGCGGATTCGCTGCTGGTGGTCGAGGTGATCACCCCCGGTGGCCATACCTCGAGCTACCCGCCGCACCGGCATGACGAAGACGACCTGCCGCGCCAGAGCTTCCTCGAGGAAACCTACTATCACCGCTTCTCAAAGCCCCAGGGCTTTGGCTTCCAGCGCGTCTACACCGACGATCGCTCGCTCGACGAAACCATGCTGATCGAAGACGGCGACGTGGTGATGGTGCCGAAGGGCTATCACCCGGTGGCGGCGGTGGCGGGCTACGACATCTACTACCTCAACGTCATGGCCGGCCCGAAGCGCACCTGGAAGTTCTACAATGCGCCGGAGCATGAGTGGATGCTGGGCTGAAGCGCCGGCGCGCTTGGCTACCCCTCACCCTGACCCTCTCCCCAGAGGGGAGAGGGGACGCACTTTGCACCGGCAGTGCCACATCGCCCCCTCGCCCCTCTGGGGAGAGGGCTGGGGTGAGGGGGCGCCAAGCGCGCCAACCTCTCGTAACCCTCCCCGGCCCTAACCCCTTGACCCCGCGCGCCGCCGCGTGCATCGCTCCGCGACTTTGTTTCCCGGAGCGCTTTTAGATGTCGTCCAATTTCGTTCTCACCCTCTCCTGTGCCGATCGGCCGGGGATCGTTGCCGCGGTGACCACGGAACTGGCGGGCCTCGGTTGCAACATCGCGGAATCGAACCAGTTCTGGGACAAGGAGACCGGCCAGTTCTTCATGCGGCTGGCCTTTACCACCCCCGATGGCGTCGATCGCGATGCGCTGGAGCGCGGCCTGAAGCCGGCGATCGAGCGCTTCGGCATGCGCACCACGCTGGTCGACGAGGCGAAAAAGAAGAAGATCCTGGTGATGGTCTCCAAGTTCGACCACACCCTCCTGCACCTGCTCTACCAGATCCGCGTCGGCTGGCTCGATGCCGAGGTGGTGGCGATCGTCTCCAACCACGAGGATAGCCGGAAGACTGCCGACTATGAGGGCATTCCGTTCCACCTGCTGCCGGTCGGCAAGGACAACAAGGCAGCGCAGGAAGACCAGGTGATCGCGCTGTTCAAGGAAACCGGTGCCGATCTTGTGGTGCTGGCGCGCTACATGCAGATCCTGAGCGACCGGTTCGCCACCCGCCTCTACGGGCAGATCATCAACATCCACCACTCGTTCCTGCCCAGCTTCAAGGGTGCCAAGCCCTATCACCAGGCACATGAGCGCGGCGTCAAGATCATCGGCGCCACCGCCCACTACGTGACGCCGGAGCTCGACGAGGGCCCGATCATCGAGCAGGAAACTGCGCGGGTGACCCACGCGCTGAGCCCCGACGACCTGGTGGCCGCCGGGCGCGATGTCGAAAGCCGGGTGCTGGCGCGCGCGGTGAAGCTCCACCTCGAGAACCGGGTGATGCTGAACGGCAAGAAGACGGTGGTGTTCGGCTGAGGCTGGTGCGCGGGCCTTCCCCCACCCCAGCTTCGTTATGGCTTCGCCTGGCTCCGCTACCCTCCCCACAAGGGGGAGGGATGGGCGGAACCGAAGCGCCGCAGTCGGCTCTCCCTCCCCTTGATGGGGAGGGTAGTGAAGCTAGGCAGCGCGCTGCCTGGCGGAACTGGGTGGGGGTGGAGCAGGACGCGCTGAGCACTCCGCTCAGGCCGTCTGCGTCAGCGCCGCCTTGTTCGCCTCGAGGAACGCCTTCAGCCCCTGCGGCTTCTCACCCCACAGCGTCTCGACCGCATTGGTGGTGAGCGCCACCCGGCCGAGCCGCGTGTTGGCGTCGAACGGCACGATAAAGCCATGCACCACCGGCTCGGGCACGCCCGCCGCGACGGCGCCGGCGGCGAGTTGCTCGTCGGTGACGTCGACCACTTCGATTGGCTTGCCGGTAACTTCCGAGGCGACCGCGGCGATCTCGCGCGAGGTCAGCGCGGCCGGCCCAGTGACGGTCAGCGTGCGGCTGGCATCGCCGGTAAGCAACGCCCCGGCGGCGGCCCGTGCGGTGTCCTCGCGTGATACATGCGCCAGCGTGCCGCCACCGGCCGAGGTGTACCACTTGCCGGACTGCAGCGCCGAGGGCAGCGAGCTCAACAGGTTCTCGGCGTACCAGTTCATCCGCAGGATGGTGTAGCCGACGCCGGAGGCCTTGATCGCCTCTTCGGTGCCAAAATGCTCGGACGCGAACGGGATTGGCGACGCCGGTTCGGGTGCCGGCATCGAGGTGTAGACGATGTGCTTGACCCCGGCGGCCTTGGCCGCGGCGACCGCGCTGGTCTGCAGCGCCGTGCGGCTCGGGCCGAGGACATCGATCGAGATCAGCAGCAGCCGATCGACGCCATCCAGCGCCTTGATGAAGCCGGGCACGTCGCCATAGTCGGCCTTGCGGGTCTCGACGCCTGAGAAGTTCAGTTTCTCCGGGTGGCGCGAACCGGCGATGATCTTGCCCGCATAGCCGCGCTCCAGCAGCAGCTCGACGACGCGACGGCCCAGCTTGCCGCCAGCGCCGGCGACGAACAGGGTGGGTAAGGTAGTCATGGGGAGTCTCCTAGGTTGTCTCTTTTTGAGACTACGTATACAATAGGAACTACCTCAGCTGCCGCAAGACGGCAGTTTCAACGCCCCTGGTTACCTCGAAGGAACCACCCCAATGCCAGTTAGCCCGATTGCCCCGCTGAGCCAGATGATGGCCGAGTACTCCGACCCCTCGCAGTGCCCGGTGCGCAACGTGCTGGACCAGCTCGGCGACAAGTGGAGCGTGTTGATCATCAGCGCGCTGGCCCACCGCCCCTACCGCTTCGGCGAGCTGAAGCGCGAGATCAGCGATATCAGCCAGCGCATGCTGACCCAGACGCTGCGCGACCTGCAGGCCGACGGGCTGATCGAGCGCACCGTGTTCCCGACCACCCCACCGAGCGTCGAGTACAAGCTCAGCCCCATGGGCCACAGCTTCCTCGTGCCGCTCTCGGCCATGGTCGACTGGGCCTTCGAGCACTTTCCGGCGATCCGCGAAGCACGCCAGGAATTTGCCAAGGCGGCGTGAGGACGCTGACTGAAACAGACGGCCCCCCTCCCGGCCTCCCCCATGAAGGGGGAGGTGAAGACTCGAGGCTCTGTCTTCGATCGTGCCCACCACTCGATGCGGCACCTCCCCCTTCATGGGGGACTTCGAGCCATCCCACAGGGCAAATCGCTCCAGTGGAGCGATTTGAGGGGAGAAGGCCATGAGAGCTATGCTCGAATGGCTAAGGAGGGGGCCGTCTCTATCAGTTAGTCACCCTTGCCCTGCCCCGGCAAATCCCTCACAACCCGGCGGTGACCCAGCCCTCCCCCTTCTCCGACCGCCGCATCGTCGTCGCCATCGCGCTGTTCTGCTGCTTGTTGTGGGGGAGCGCCGTGCCGGCGGTGAAGATCGGCTACGGGCTGTTTGCCATCTCCGCCTCCGATACGCCGTCGCTGATGCTGTTTGCCGGGGTGAGGTTCTTCCTCGCCGGGCTGATGCTGCTGGCCTACTCGGCCTTGACCCGCAAGCCGATCCTGCAGCCGGCGCGCCGGCTCGGGCAGCTGGGGCTGCTCGGGCTCATCAGCACCGCCGGGCAATACCTGTTCTACTACATCGGCCTGGCCCACTCGACTGGCGTCAAGGTGTCGATCACCACCTCGACCAGCACGTTCTTTTCGGTGCTGATCGCGCATTTCCTCTATGCCAACGACAAGCTGACGCCGCGCCGCATCCTCGGCTGCCTGCTCGGCTTTGCCGGTGTGGTGGCGGTGAACCTCGCGGCAACCGGCATCGACCTGCATGTGAGCCTCCTCGGGGAAGGCTTCATCGTCATCGCGGCGCTGCTCTTCTCGGTGGCTGGCGTCTACGGCAAGGGGCTGAGCGCCGACATGGACGCTGGCGTGATGACCGGCTGGCAACTGCTGCTCGGCGGCGCCATGCTCGGGATCGCCGGCTTCGCGCTCGGCGGCAAGCTCGGCGCTTTCGGGCTGGAGGCGGCGCTGCTGCTCGCCTATCTCGCGGCGTTGTCGGCGGCGGCCTTCGCGTTGTGGAGCGTGCTCTTGAAGCACAATCCCGTCGGCTCGATCGCCATCTTCAACTGCGCCATCCCGATCTTCGGCGTGCTGCTTGCCGGCCTGTTCCTCGGCGAGAGCATTTTCGAATGGAAGAACCTTGCCGCGCTGCTGCTGGTCAGCGTCGGGATCTGGATGGTGACGGCGGCGCGGGTAGACCGAACCGCCGGTACGGGTTGACCCCCACCCTTGATCCCTCCCGCAAGGGGGAGGGATACCAAAGCACTAGCATCTCGGCTGGCGTCTCCCTCCCCCTGTTTGAGGGGGAGGGGACAGGGGTGGGGGTCAGCCCGCGCCGGACACAGTAACTGTCACGCCGCCGCCGGAAACACCCGCCAGCGCTTCGGCCTGAACGCGATCCGGGTCTTTTCGCCGGCCGGGTGGTCGAATGGCAGATCGATTTCCACACGCTCCGGCAATCCGCCGATCTCGAGTTCGACGCGCCGGGTGCCGCCGACCCGGCGCGAGGCGACGACCACCCCGGCGAGCGCGGCGCCCACTCCGTCCTCGACCAGCTCGACATCATGCGGCCGGAAGAACAGGCTGGCTTCGCCGACGGCATCATTGGGCGCCGGCAACCCGATGGCGCGGCCGCCGACCCACAGCTCATGGTTCTCCACCGTCACCGGCAGCGAACTCGACTCGCCGATGAACGAGAAGACGAATGGCGAGTTCGGGCGGTCGTAGACGTCGTCGGGGGTGCCGACCTGCTCGATCTTGCCCTGGCTCATCACCACCAGCCGGTCGGCCAGCTCCAGCGCCTCTTCCTGGTCGTGCGTCACGAACACCGTGGTGTGGCCGGTACGATCATGGATCTCGCGCAGCCATTTGCGCAGTTCCTTGCGCACCTGGGCGTCGAGCGCACCGAACGGCTCGTCGAGCAGCAGCACGCGCGGCTCGATGGCCAGCGCCCGCGCCAGCGCCACGCGCTGCCGCTGGCCGCCCGAAAGCTGCTGCGGGAAGCGCTTCTCGAGCCCGCTCAGCTGCACCAGGTCGAGCAGCTCCATGGCGCGACGGCGGATCTCGGCTTTGGGCGGACGGGTGGCGCGCGGCCGCACCTTCAGCCCGAACGAGATATTGTCGAGCACCGTCATGTTGCGGAACAGCGCGTAGGCCTGGAACACGAAGCCGACATTGCGCTCCTGCACCGTCTTTGATGACGCATCCTCGTCGCCGAAGAAGATGCGGCCGGCGGTCGGCATTTCGAGCCCGGCGATCAACCGCAGCAGCGTGGTCTTGCCCGAGCCTGACGGCCCCAGCAGCGCAATCAGTTCGCTCGATTTGACCTCGAGCGACACGTCGTTGAGCGCCGGGTAGTGCGAGAATTCCTTGCGGACGGTGTCGACGCGGATATCCAAACTGGGAGGCCCTTTTCTTCTGCTCAGTCGCGCTAATGTCGGCGAGTGCCTGCGAGTTCGTCGCCGAAGCGGTACTCGAGGATGGTTTTGAACACCAGCGTCACCAGCGCCAGCATGGCGAGCAGCGAGGCGATGGCGAAGGCGGCGGTGAAGTTGTACTCGTTGTAGAGGATTTCGATGTCGAGCGGCATGGTCGTGGTCTTGCCGCGGATATGGCCCGAAACCACCGACACCGCCCCGAACTCGCCCATGGCGCGGGCATTGCAGAGCAGCACGCCGTAGAGCAGCCCCCATTTGATGTTGGGGAGCGTCACCCGGATAAAGGTCTGCCAGCCGGTGGCGCCCAGCGACAACGCCGCTTCCTCGTCGGTATTGCCCTGGTCCTGCATCAGGGGGATCAGTTCGCGCGCAATGAACGGGAAGGTGACGAAGATCGTCGCGAGCACGATGCCCGGCACCGCGAAGATGATCTCGATATTATAGGCCTTGAGCAGCGGATGCAGCGCACTCTGCGCCCCGAACAGCAGCACATAGACCATGCCCGAGACCACCGGCGACACCGAGAACGGCAGGTCGATCAGCGTGGTGAGGAAGCTCTTGCCCCAGAACTCGTATTTGGCGACGCACCAGGCGGCGGCAATGCCGAACACCAGGTTGAGCGGCACCGCGATCGCCGCCACCAGCAGCGTCAGCACGATCGCCTGCTGCGACTGGCGATCGGCGAACGCCGCGAAATAGGTATCGGCGCCTTTGCGGAAGGCTTCGGTAAACACCAGCACCAGCGGCAGCACCAGCACCGCCGCCATGAACACCACGGCGATACCGATCAGCAGCCGCCGGATCCACACCCGCTCGGTGGTCGGCCTTGTGTGCTCCTCGGGGGGAATGAGCCGGCGGCTGTCGTAGATGACATCAGGCTCAAACATTGCCGAACCTCCGGCGGGCCCAGGCCTGGATCAGGTTGATCACCAGCAGCATGACGAAGGCGATGATCAGCATGATGCCGGCAATGACCGCCGCACCCGCCTGGTCGAACTCCTCGAGCTTGATGACGATCAGCACCGGGGCGATCTCCGAGATGTTGGGCAGATTGCCGGCGATGAAGATTACCGAGCCGTATTCGCCGACCGCACGGGCGAAGGCCAGCGCAAAGCCGGTGAGCAGCGCCGGGGTGAGCCGCGGCAGGATCACGCTGGTGATGGTCTGCCAGCGATTGGCGCCGAGCGTCGCGGCGGCTTCCTCGAGTTCCTGCTCGAACTCCTCGAGCACCGGCTGCACCGTACGCACCACGAACGGCAGGCCGATGAAGATCAGCGCGATGACGATACCGGTCGGGGTGTAGGCGATTTTCCAGTTGAGCGACAACTCACTGAGCCCGAACGGCAGCCAGGTCTGGCCATGCCACCACTGCCACAGCGCTCCCTTGTCGGAGAACAGCGAGCCGACCCAGCCCTTGGGGGCATAAAGCGTCGAAAGCGCGATGCCCGCCACCGCCGTCGGCAGCGCGAACGGCAGATCGACAATGGCGTCGAGCAGCCGCCGGCCCGGGAACTTGTAGCGCACCAGCACCCAGGCGACGATGATGCCGAACACCACGTTGACCAGCGCCGCGATCAGCGACGAGCCGAAGCTCACCTCCAGCGCCTTGAGGGTGCGCGGCGAGGTGGCGATCCTGATGATCTGCTCGAGCGGCGTCGTTGCCGCCTTGAGGAACAGCCCGGCGATCGGGATCAAGACGATCAGGCTGAGATAGAGGATGGTGTAGCCGAAGGTCAGCCCGAACCCCGGGATGACGCTGGGCTTTACAAAGCTCCACCCCGCTCGCGCGGGGTGGGATGACTTTCCGGAGGCGCCGCGAGGCGCCCCTGCCACTGCATTACTGCGCAGGGGTGTAGACCTGGTCAAAGATGCCCCCGTCCCCGAAATGCTTGGGCTGCGCCGTCTTCCAGCCGCCGAAAAGCGGATCATCAATAGAGATCAGATCGATCTTTGGGAAGGCTTCGACCAGCGCCTGGTCGGTGACGACGGACGGGTCGGACGGGCGATAATGGTTCTTGGCCGCCAGCGTCTGGCCCTCGGGTGAGTAGAGATATTCGATATAGGCCTTGGCGAGATCGGCGGTGCCGTGCGCCTCGACGTTCTTGTCGACGATGGCGACCGGCGGCTCGGCGAGGATCGACGACGGCGGATAGACCACGTCGAAATTGTCAGCGCCGAATTCGTCGAGCACCAGGAACGCTTCGTTTTCCCAGGCCAGCAGCACGTCGCCCAGTTCCTTCTGTGCGAAGGTCACGGTCGAGCCGCGGGCGCCGGTATCGAGCACCGGCACGTGGCTATAGAGCTGCTTGATGAAATCGGCGTTCTTGGCTTCGTCGCCGCCGAAGGCCTTGTTGGCGTAAGCCCAGGCCGCGAGGTAGTTCCAGCGCGCCCCACCCGAGGTTTTCGGGTTCGGGGTGATGACTTCGACGCCGTCCTTGACCAGGTCGCCCCAGTCGTTGATCGCCTTCGGGTTGCCCTTGCGGACGAGGAACACGATGGTCGAGGTGTAGGGCGTCGAGTTGTTGGCGAACTCGGAGCGCCAGTTGGCGTCGATCAGCCCCGACTTCTCGGCTATGGCGTTGATGTCGCCTTCCAGCGCCAGGGTGACGACATCGGCAGAAAGCCCGTCGATCACGGCCTGGGCCTGCTTGCCCGAGCCGCCATGGCTCTGCTCGATGGTGACGCTGCCGCCGGTGGTGTCTTTCCAGTGCTTGGCAAACGCCTCGTTGAACTGCGCGTAGAGTTCGCGCGTCGGGTCGTACGAGACGTTGAGCAGGGTCTGATCCTGGGCGCGGGCAGTGATTGCGCCGGTGAAGGCGAGCGCCACGGCGAGGCCGCCAAGCGCGAGAATTCTGGCCGTTCTCTTCATCATGTCCTCCTGGTGAAGATTAACTACCGTAACTCTACCTGGTCAGTCGGCATTCTCAAGGAAGCCGCAGGTTGCGGCGGCGCGACGAAGCGGAAAACCTTTCTCTGCGAAGGCTACCAGCAGCACCGCCATTGCGCAAACCTCGATTCCACCCCTGTGGATGAGCATGGCTTTGCGCGAAGTGAAACCGCGTTCAGTCGCGGGATCAGCAATAAACGCGCTGGGGCGCAGGCGGGTTGCAGGGACTGATGGGCTGGTGGCTGCGGACCCCCACCCTTGATCCCTCCCCGCAAGGGGGAGGGAGACGCAGACCGCGATGTCGGTGTGAGGGTCTCCCTCCCCCCTGCGGGGCTTCGAGCCGGCCGAAGGCAAAATCGCTCCAGTGGAGCGATTTTAGGGGAGAAGGCCTTGAGAGCTATGCTCGAATGGCTGGGACAGGGGTGGGGGTCCACAGCCACCGGCGTGTCAGCTACGGGAGCGCCTAAGCCAGCACGTCGTTGGCCACCACGGCATCGGCCAGCGTGGTGCGGTCGAGCACTTCGCGGGTGGCGATGGTGACGCGGGCGAAGACGTGGCGGATCTCGCAGCTCGATTCCTCGGCGCAATCGACGCAGCGGCGATAGGCGATCTTCGAAAGGCACGGCAGCGGGGCGATCGGCCCGTCGATCAGCCGCAGCACTTCGCCGAACGTTACCTGCTCGGGCGCCCGCAGCAGCACATAGCCGCCGAGCCGGCCGCGGCGGCTCATCACGATGCCGGCGCGCTTCAACTCCAGGAGGATCTGTTCGAGGAACTTCTTGGGGATCGCCTGGCCACGCGAAATCTCCGAGATCATCAGCGACTCGCCGGCCGGGATCTTGGTCAGGGCCACCAGCGCCCTCAGCGCGTATTTTGCCTTCTGCGAAATCATCGCGGGCGGAATCCGGAACGGCCGCCAACTCGGCCGTTACTCTTGGCTATAGCGCTCCCGGCGTGAACAAACCATTGCGTCCTGCTACGTGGGGCTATGCCTTCTCTTCTTCAGCCACCGGCGGGGGGACTTCCGGGTTGAACGGCGAGCCTGGGGTGGTGGCCGGCCTGTCGGGACGCGGCGCTGCCGGCTCGGATACGGGCGGCGCTTCGGGCGCGACGTCTTCGACCGGCGCGTCCAGCGCCTCGAGCTCGGCGATTTCCTCGGCGTCGACGGCCTCGGGGTCAGTCTCGTCCGGCTCTTCGCCGTAGGCGGAGACCAGCGCCGGCGGCTCGGCCGGGCCGCTGTCGACGTGCTGCACTTCAGCCTGCGCCGCCTCGATCGCTTCGGCCAGCAGGTTCGGGTCGGACGGCAGCTTTGGCGTCGTCGCAACGGCTGCGGCGACCAGCGGCGCCAGCACCGACTCGACAGCGTCTGACGCGGTGATCTCGGCCACCGCCTTGCTGTCGCGGTTGATCACATCGACCATGCCGAGACCGATCTCGCGCTCGCCCAGGATCACCACATCGGCGCCGAGCGTCTTCAGGTGCGTCTCTTCCTCGTCGGAATGGGCACGCGCCACGATCAGCACCTTGGGGTTTTGCTTGCGCGCCTGCTCGACCGCCTGCCCGGCCTCGAAGGCATTGGGGATGGCGATCACCACCGTGATCGCCTCGGCAACATTGGCGAGGGTCAGCACCTTGGAGGCGGCAGCGTTGCCCACCACCACCTCGATGCCCAGCGCCCGCGCCGCGTTGACGCGTCCCTCGGCGTCTTCGACCACGAGGAACGGCGTCTTCGCCTCGAGCAGCGCTTCACCCACCACCGAACCGACCCGGCCGAAACCGACGATGATGACGTGCCCGGACTGCCCGGTGGGCACCTGCGTCGCCTCGGCCTCCTGCGGCACTTCCGGGGCGGCGGCGCGCGGCGCGCTCGCCACCAGGTCGGGCTCGGTGCGTTCCGCCGCGGCGGCAACCACCTCCGGCCGGCCAAACCGGCTCTCGAGCGCCGGACGAAGCATATCGAGCACGAAGAAGATCAGCGGGTTGAGGATGATCGAGATGATCGAACCGGCAAGGATCAGGTCGCGCCCCTCCACCGGCAGGATGCCCAGCCCGACGCCGAGCGCTGCGAGGATGAACGAGAACTCGCCGATCTGCGCCAGGCTCGCCGAAATGGTCAGCGCCGTGCCGACGGGGCGCTTGAACGCCACCACGATCAGGAACGCCAGCACCGACTTGCCGAAGATGATGATGAACACCGTCCCCAGCACCGGCAACGGATCGGTGACGAGGATCATCGGATCGAACAGCATACCGACCGCGACGAAGAACAGCACCGCGAAGGCGTCGCGCAGCGGCAGGCTTTCCTGTGCGGCGCGATGGCTGAGTTCGCTTTCGGAAAGGATCATGCCAGCAAAGAACGCGCCGAGCGCCAGCGACACGCCGAACAGGTATGCCGCGCCCGCCGCTACGCCCAGTGCGATGGCCAGCACCGCAAGGCGGAACAGCTCGCGGCTGCCGGTATGGGCCGTGTAGTGGAGAATGAACGGGATCACCCGGCGCCCCACCACCAGCATGAAGCCGACAAAGGCGGCGAGCTTCACCACCGTCACCGCCAGGATGCCGAAGATGTCGAGATGGATGGAGAAGATGTTCTCGACGAAATCGACGAACGGGTCGTGCAGCGCCGCCCCTTCGACCCCGTTGATCGAGGCAATCGCCGGGATCAGCACCAGCGCCAGCACCATCGCGAGATCCTCGACGATGAGCCAGCCGACGGCGATGCGGCCCTTTTCGCTGTCGACCATGTGCCGGTCCTGCAGCGCCTTGAGCAGCACGACCGTCGAGGCGACCGACAGCGCCAGGCCGAAGAGCAGGCCGGCGCCGAGCCCCCAGCCGAGCAGGGTCGCAAGACCCAGCCCCATGATGGTAGCGCCGCCGATCTGGACGATGGCGCCCGGTATGGCGACGGCGCGCACGCTCAACAGGTCCTTGAGCGAGAAATGCAGGCCCACGCCGAACATCAGGAGGATCACGCCGATCTCGCTGAGCTCGGTGGCGAGCTCCGCATCGGCGACGAAGCCCGGGGTGAACGGCCCGACCAGCACGCCTGCCACGAGGTACCCGACCAGCGGCGGCATGCGGAGGCGGTTGGCGATCGCGCCGAGGATGAATGCCAGCACCAGACCCGCAACGATCGTCGAGATCAGGGGTGTGCTATGCGGCATCGGCAAGATCTCCGGCGGGGGTTACCCCAAAACTGGTTGAAAGCGGCTGAGAGCCTTGAAGATGAGGCATCGGCCGCCCCGCTGCAACCCAATGAGACCGGGAAAACTGCGGCAAAATCATGTGGGTGCGGGACAATCGCTCCGACTTTCGTCGAAAGCGCGGTTTCTCCGCCGGTCGCTGCTACGCCTGGCCCGCCATCACCAGCTTGATCTCACCGAAACCGGGCGTGCCGGCAATCGCCGCCGGCACCTCGTCGAGGCGGATGGTGCGGGTGATCAGCCGGTCGAGCGACAGGGCGCCGACGGCGATCAGCTCGGCGGCGCGCGGATGGGTCAGTGGGTTGAGCCAGGCGCTTTCGAGCCTCAACTCCTTGGTGAGGAGCTCGAACGGCGCCAGCGCCACCTGTTCGCCTTCGGGCACCACGCCGAACAGCACCACGGTGCCGCCACGCCGCGCCACCGCAATCGACTGGCGAACCGTCTCCCCCACCCCGGCGCACTCAAACACCACATCGGCGCCACCAGGCAGGAGCGCCGCGATCGTCACCACCGGATCGGCCCCCGCGTCGACCGCATGATGTGCGCCGAGCTGCAGCGCCAGGGCACGGCGCGGCGCCTGCCGGGTCGACAGCACCACCGCGCCGGCACCCGCCAGCAGCGCCAGTTCGACCATCAGCAGACCGATCACCCCGCCGCCGAGGATCACCACCGAGGCGCCGGGCGCAATGCGCGCCACATCGATGGCATGCAGGCAACACGAGACCGGCTCGCAGAATGCCCCATGCAGCGGATCGAGCCCCGGCGGCAGCGCCACGGCCTGCCCGGCAGGGACCAGCACATACTCGGCGAAACCGCCGTCACGATGGACGCCAATGGCACTGAGCCCGGCGCAGAGGTTGGGCCGGCCGGCGAGGCAATCGGCGCAGGCTCCGCAGGAAATGTTGGGGTCGCCGGTGACCCTTGTGCCGATGCGGAACCCCTCGACCGCCGCCCCGGCTTCCTCGACAAGGCCGGAGAATTCATGCCCGAGCGTCACCGGCTTGGTCGTCGGAAACTCGCCTCGGAACATGTGGCGGTCCGAGCCGCAGATGCCGCAGGCTTCGACGCGGACCAAGAGGTCATGCGGCCCGGGCGTCGGCCGCGGCACCTCCTCGACGATCAACCGTTCCGGCGCATGTAGCCGCACTGCCCGCATCTCGATGCCTCCCGATCATGCCATCATGGAACAAGCCGGTGGCGCCGGCCAAGCCCCCTGCTCCGGCGCCATCCCCGCGAAAGCGGGGACCTCTGTTTTCTTTGCCAGCATCGCAAACGGAGGTTCCCGCTTTCGCGGGAATGACCCGGTGCGGGTGTCGACAACCATTGATCCGACGCTAGATCATCAGCCGGTCGATCTTTTCGGCGAGTTTGGTGTCCTTTTCGGTGAGCCCGCCGGCCGAGTGAGTGGTGAGCGTGATCCGCACCTTGTTGTAAACGTTCGACCATTCGGGATGGTGGTCCATCTTCTCAGCGGCGAGCGCCACCCGGGTCATGAACGAGAAGGCTTCGGAAAAGCTCTTGAACTTGAAATCATGGCTGATCGCGTCGGCCTGTGGATCATAGATCCAGCCGTTGAGCTTCAAGAGGGCGGCTTCACGCGCGGCAGGCTCGAGCTTTTCGACCATTATCATTTCCTCTTTGCAACGAGTCGGGAGATTGGGGCCGCATAACGCCCGATCCGTGGCAAAGGGTTCCGACGCCCCCATCAGGGACGCCGGATCGGTTCAGGCTTTTGAACGCTCAAACACTCAGCGACGCCGCATCGCCCGGCACGATGCGCGAGACGCGGCCGCGCTCGACCCCGCCGGCATCGACATAGCCGATGCGGCCCGGCTCGACATCGATCTGCCAGCCGGCGCTCGGGCCATCGATCCAGTCGACATGGTAGCCGGTGTCGGTCAGCCGCCATTGGCCGGTGCGCCGGGTGCCGTCAGGCAGCGCCATGAACGCCTCGTCGGCGGTGCGGTAATAGATCGCCGCCTCCTTGCCCGGCGCCATCTCGACATAGTGCGTGCTGCCCACCAGCAGCGCGGTGAGGGTGTTTCTATCCTTGACGATCATCTGTGCATCCTTTTCGCGGGCCCGCTGGCGACCGGCATGGCGCCGTGCTAGTCAAGCGACTTGACGATTTACCTGCGGGACGGAATTTGGTCAAGCACCTTGACGATAATGATCTCACCAGCATCGATCATATCGGCCTCGCCCTGTGGCGGGCAGCACAGGGCTGGCGCAACCACATGCGCGCCGAACTGGCGGCCCGCGGCTATCCCTGGCACCAGAGCGCCGCCGGCGAAGTGCTGGCGCATCTGGGCCCCTCCGGCATTTCGCAGGCGCTGCTGACCGAGCGCATGGGGTTGAGCAAACAGGCGGTGCAGCAGCTGGTCGATCAGCTCGAGGCGCAAGGGGTGGTCGGCCGTGCACCCGACCCCAGTGATGGCCGGGCCAAGCGGATCGTGCTGACCGAGCTGGGCCTCGCCGACTTTGCCGAGCGCAACAAGGTGAAGCGGCTGATCGAAAAGCAATATCGCGAGAAGCTGGGGCCGGAGGCGTTCACGGCGCTCGAGGCGGCGCTGGCCAAGCTCGCCGACTGACCAACACGGGGTTCGAACCAGGGATGGACGGCGCATGAACGAAGACATCCTCCACACCATCGCCGGCATCGCCATGACGCTGGCGGGCCTTTCCGGTCTCGTCATCTTCTTCCGCCAGCAGGGGCTGCGAAACTGGTCTTCGGCCGAGCGGCGCTATCTATGGTTCCTGATCGGCGACAGCTTCCTTGTCGTGCTGTTCGCGCTGCTGCCGGCGCCGATGCTGCTCGCTGGCTGGTCCGAACCCACGATCTGGACGGTGTGCAGCGCCCTGCTCGGGGTCTGGTTCATCGTCGCCAACGTCGTGGCGCTGCGCGGCGAGCTGCGCGACAAAAAGCACGGCCAGCTCGACGTCATTCCGTTCGTGACCCCGATGCTCTACGGCCTCTCCGCCCTCGCCGTGCTGATCGGCGTGGCGCTGTGGCTGTCGGTGTTCGATGTCATCGTGCCACGCGGCCAGGCCATCTACGTGACGGGGCTGTTGATGCTGCTGGCACTGGCAGCGCTCGAGTTCATGTTCTTCGTCGGTCGAGCCTCGCTGCGCGACCCGCCGGCGCAGCAGCCCAGCGACGATCCGACGATTGCGATCGATCCACCCAACAAAGCATAAACCATTCGAGCAATTGCTGCGCTGGAACAGGGTTTTGCGACGACGCAAAAGGGCGGCCGCTCGCTGCCGCGAAAGCAGGCATTAACGCCTCGCCGGGCACAATCATTACACCTTGGTGAGGTCTATGTTCGAGCCAGCGCATAAGTCACTGCCGCCTGTCGATTACGTGTCGATGATCCGGTCGCTCTACGCGGACCGGCGCGTCATGATGCTTGGCGCCCTGTCGTCGGCGCTGGTCGCCGCGGTCGCCGGCATTGAAGGCAACTCCTGGGTGCTGCTCGCCGTCGCCATCGGCTTTGCCATTGTCGGCATCGCCCGCGACATCGATATGCGCGCCTTCGAACGCGCCGACCTCGCCGACGACGACGTTACGACCGCCACCCACTGGGAGCTGCGCGCCACCATCGGCGCCGCCGCCATCGCCGGGCTTTACGCCTTCTGGATGAGCTACAGCTTCCTCGTGGTGAACACCCCGTTCGCCGAGATGAGCTCGCTCTCGGTCACCGTGGCGGTGCTGGTGGGCGTTGCCGGCCGCAACTTCGCCATCGACCGGCTGGTCACCAGCCAGGTCATCCTGATCGGCGCCGGCATGGCCATCGGCATGCTGTTCGACGGCACGCTGCATACCGCCATGCTGAGCGTGGTGCTGATCGCCTTCGTCGTCTCGCTGCGCAAGGTTTCGGCCAATATCCGCGCCATCCTGCTGCGCGCTGTGCATGGTCGCATCGAGGCGACCCGCCTTGCCTCCGAACTCGACACGGCGCTCGAAACCATGCAGCACGGCCTCTGCATGCTCGACGAGAACGGCCTGATCGCCGTCGCCAACGATCGCGCCGAGTTGGTGTTCGGCAGCTTCATGCCGGGCAACTGGGCCGGCCGGCCGTTCGCTGCGATGATCTCGGCCGCCGCCGCGCGCGGCACCATCCCGCAGCGTTCCGCCAGCCAGCTGATGGATACGGTCGACGCCGGCGATGGCGGCAAGGTGGTGCTGCGCCTCTCCGACGGGCAGTTCTGCGAAGTCACTGTGTCGTCGCGCCTCGACAAGACCGTGCTGCTGTTCGAAGACATCACCGAGCGCGTCAAGGCCGAAGAGCGCATCAACTACATGGCGCATTACGACACCCTGACCGGGCTGCCGAACCGCGCCTATTTCACCGAGCAGGTCGAGGCCGACCTCGAGCGCCGGCGCCACCACGGCGACAAGCGCCCCAACGACATGGCCATGCTGATGATCGTCGACATCGACGACTTCAAGCACGTCAACGATACCCTGGGCCACCTGATCGGCGACCGCGTGCTGATCGAGACCTCCGAGCGGCTGAGCCGCGTCTTGGGCCGCGACAGCCTCGTGGCGCGGCTGGGCGGCGACGAGTACGTGGTCTATCGCTCGGGCGGCGTGCAGCTTTCCGATACCGTTACCGACCCCGAAGCGATCCTCGGCGGCTTCCGCGGCCCGTTCGAGGTCGAGGGCGAGGTGTTCTCGGTCAACGTCTCGGTCGGTGTGGTGACCCTCACCGACGGCAGCGACGATCTCGACGCCCTGATGACCAAGGCGGACCTCGCGCTCTACAAGGCCAAGGCGCTGGGCAAGGGCCGCAGCCAGGTGTTCCACGACGAGATGGACACCGACTACCGCTACCGCCAGCGGCTGAAGGCCGAACTGAAGCAGACGGTGGCCGACGGCGCGCTGTCGCTGGTGTTCCAGCCCATCGTCGATCTGCAGACCCGGCGCGTGGTGAGCTGCGAGGCGCTGGCGCGCTGGCACCACCCGGAGCTGGGCTCAATCCCGCCCTCGCTGTTCATCCCGATCGCCGAGGAAACCGGCCTCATCTCCGAGATCAGCCGCTGGGTGCTGGCGACCGCTACGGCCGAATGCCGCAACTGGCCCGAGGAAGTCTCGGTGTCGGTCAACATCTCGGCCCGCGACTTCCGCAATGCGGACGTCGCCGGGATGGTGAAGACCGCCCTCACCAGCTCCGGCCTCGCGCCGCACCGGCTCGAGATCGAGGTCACCGAGACCGCAGTGATCGAAGAACGCGCCGCCGCCACCAAGATCCTCGCCAAGCTGGCGAAGCAAGGCATCGGCATCGCGCTCGACGATTTCGGCACCGGTTACTCGTCGCTGAGCTACCTGCAGGCCCTGCCCTTCACCAAGCTGAAGATCGATCGCAGCTTCGTCATGGACATTGCCGAGAACCCGCGCTCGCTGAAGCTGCTGTCCAACGTCGCCCAGCTCGGCAAGGACATCAACCTCACCGTCACCGCCGAAGGCGTCGAGACCGAAGAGCAGCTCAACCTGATCGCCACCCATTCCAAGGTCGACCAGATCCAGGGCTACCTGTTCGGCGTGCCACTGCCACGGCGCGAAGTCGCCGAGCTCATCGACCGCATGGCGGCCCGCGCTACGCTCGAGCGCGTGCTGACCGTTGGTACGACAAACCGCAAACGTGGTTAAGACGCCTAAACTCTTCTGAAATCTGAGGGATTCGGCGCTGGCCCTGGCGCTGTCCGTGCTTATGCGTAGGCGGCGCGGCGGCCGTGCGCATTTGGCAATTTTATTATGCCTAACGAAAGGTTAAACTCTGTTTGAAAGTTGCGGAGTTCCCTATGCGTTCGGACGTGGAAGGTTCGGCAGCGACGTCGGCTGCTCCGGTGTCTCGCTTCGCCGGCACGCTCATGGAGATACTGGACCGCGTTGAGTATTCGCGCGTCCGTATGGATGTCACCGACAATCCAATCTATCGCTTGCGCTACGAAGCCTATCGTCGCGAAGAATCCGTGCCGTTCAACGATGCCGGTATTGTGGTAGACGACCTCGATACTGCGCCTAACGGCATGAGTTTTGGTGTTCATATCGACGGCGAGCTGGTCAGTTCTATCCGGCTGCATCACGTCAGCGCCAAACATCCTTTCGGCCCGTCGATGAAGAGTTGCCCGGACGTGCTCGAGCCGCTGCTGGCGCGCGGCGAAACCTTCATCGACCCCTCGCGCTTCACCGCCGACTACGAGGCCTCGCTCGCCTACCCGGCGCTGCCGTTCCTGACGCTCAGGATCGCGGTGATGGCGTCGCTGTTCTTCAAGGCCGATGCCTGCCTGGCGCTGGTGCGGCCCGAACACACGGCATTCTACCGCCGGGTCTTCGGCTCCGAGGAAATGTCGGACGTGCGGGTCTATCCCGGCCTCGCCTTCCCGGTGGCGCTCTACGGCGCCTATGTGAACACCAAGCTGCCGGCGACGCTGCGCCGCTACCCGTTCTTCATGTCGACCGAGGAAGAGCGCGAAAAACTCTTCGCCCGCGCCATGGACGAACACTTCGAAGCCCCGCAACGCGCCAGCTCGCGCCTCGCCTACGAGCGGGCCCTGCTGGAGTCACAATTCGGCGGGCAGGCGGCGGAGTAGGCCGCAGTATCTGAGCGTGGGGCACCCCCACCCTAGCTTCGCTAAGGCTTCGCCTAGCTGCGCTACCCTCCCCACAAGGGGGAGGGACGGCGCAAGAACCGAACGCGCAGTACGCGTCTCCCTCCCCCTTGTGGGGGAGGGATCAAGGGTGGGGGTGGGCCCCACGCTCTGGCTTAGGTGCCGCTCAAGCCTCCGGGATCCACACCACCATCGAGCCCTGCCCACGGTTGGCCCACAGGTAATAGGGTAGCGCGGTAAGCGTTGCCGGGGCTTCCCTGGGCGGGCTGGTGCGGTAGAGCGGCTTGAACTCGGCTTCGTCCACCGCCTTGCCGCCGGCCGTCAGCTGGATGATGCCGTCGAACAGGCTCGACTGCTTGATCGCGATCTCGCTCTGTCGTGGCAGCTTGAAGCGCTGCACCGTGCCGCCCGGGTTGTCGGCTTCCTCGAGGCAGTAGACCAGGGGGCCGCGGGTCAGCGCCACACGGCCGACATCCATCACCACGTGCGGGTTGGCATAGACGCGCTCGACCGGCATCGGCAGCTCGAGGCTGATCTTGTCGCCCTTTGTCCAGCTGCGGCTGATGGTGGCATAGCCGTTGACCGGGCTGAGCTGCACCGCCTCGCCATTGACCCTGGCCGTGGCGCCCTTGCACCAGCCCGGGATGCGAAGCTTCACCTCGAACGCCTTCTCCGTCGCCGGATCGATCTCGATGGCGATGTCGCCCGACCACGGATAGTTCGAGACCTCGCGCACCGCCACTTCCGTACCGCCGACATCGAGCTTGGTCGAAATGCCGCCATAGAGGTGGAAGGCGATGCCGTCGGGCGCAGTCGAAACGAAGTAGCCGCCGACCGAGGCGACCAGCCGGCTGACATTCATCGTGCAGCACGGGCAGGTGTGCCAGTCCCAGCGGGTGGGTGTGCCGTTGCTCTCCAGCGGGTTCATGTAGAAGTAGTGCTCGCCGTCGCGGCTGAGGCCCGACAGCGCGCCGTTGAACAGCGCCGTCTCCAGCACATCGGCATATTTGCCGTCGAGATCGAGGTGCAGCATGCGCTGCGCCCAGAAGATCAGCGCCACCGAGGCGCAGGTCTCGGCATAGGCGGTCTGGTTGGGCAGATCGAAATCGAAGGTGAAGCCCTCGTTATGCGCCGACGGCCCGAGGCCCGCCGTCACATACATCTTGGTCTCCATCACGTCCTTCCACAGCGTCTCGCACGCCGCCTTGAGGCCCGTGTCGTTCAACTCGACCGCCAGATCTGCCATCGCCGTGTACATGTACATGGCACGCACCGCGTGCCCGACCACCTTGTCCTGGCTGCGGACCGGCTTGTGCGACTGGCTGTACTCGTACGTGCCCTGCACGTAGCGCTGCCACTCCCAGCCCTTCTTCTCGCGCTCTTCGCGCTCGACGTCGAAGTAATGCGGGTTGGGATTGCCGCGCTCGTTGATGAAGTAGGCAGCCAGGTCGAGGTGCTTCTTTTCCTTGGTCAGGTGATAGAGCTTGATCAGCGCCAGCTCGATCTCCTGATGTCCGCAGTAGCCGCGCTTCTGCCCCGGCCCGGTGCCGAAATTGGTCCGGATATGCTCGACATAGCGCTCCATCACCTCGAGCCAGCGGCGCCGGCCGGTGGTCTCGTAATAGGCGATGGCGCCTTCCAGCATGTGGCCGGCATTGTAGAGCTCGTGGTTGTCGCGCATGTTCGACCAGCGCTTCTCCGGCTCGCGCCCCAGATACCAGCAGTTGAGGTAGCCGTCCGGCGCCTGCGCCTTCTCGAAATCGTCGACGATCGCCTCGATCTTTGCCTCGATATCGGCATCACGCTTGTGGCTCAGCGCATAGGCGGCGGCCTCGATCCACTTGCCGATGTCAGAATCCCAGAACACCTGCACGGTAAAGCCGTTGGCATGGCGCGGAAAGCGCAGCGGCGGCGGCGGGTTGGGCAGCTTCAGCGAGTTGAGATAGCCATATTCGACGAGCTTCTTGTGCTGGCTGGGAATGGTGCGGGCGAGCACGGTGTCGAGCCGTTCTTTCCAGAATTCGCCTTCGAGGCGGACATCGACGAAACGCACCGGATGATACTGGCTCATTGCAACTCCTCTTGGCCCAGCCGCCGAGCGAGCGGCCGGGTGTCTGAATTCAACTGGTCGTGCCGGTGGACTCGCGCACCACCAGCGTGCACGGCAGCCGGCGGATCCCCCGCACCGTCTCGCCGCCGATCATCTCGATCAGCAGCCGCCCGGCCTCGTGGCCGAGCGCCGAAAGGTTCATGTCGACGCTGGTGAGCGGCGGCCGCGCCGCCGCGGTCATCACATCCCAGTTGTCGAAGCCGGCCACCGCCACTTCGCCCGGCACCGCGATGCCGCGTTCCCGCAAGGCATCGACGACACCGCGGGCAATCAGGTCGTTGCCACAAAAGATCGCATCGGGCCGATCGGTCTTGCCGTCGAACAGCGCCGCGACAGCGTCGCGTCCCCAGGCCTCGGTCCATTTGCCCGAGAGATAGAACTCAGGATGCGCGGTGAGCCCGAGCTCGGCCAGCGCCGAGAGGTAGCCGCGACGCCTGAGCTGCACCGCCTCGAAATGCTCGGGCCCGGTGATATGTGCAATCCGCCGCTTGCCCACTTCGCCCAGGTGCCTGACCGCCAGCCGCGCCCCGCCCTCGTCGTCGGGCAACAGGCACAGCGCATCGCGATCGTCGGCTTGCGAAAACACATAGATCACCGGCAGCCCGGCAGGCAGCGGGCCGACCGGCGGCCGCTTGTCGGCGCGGCGGGCAGTGACCACCAGCCCGTCGATACGTTTGCCGAGCAATTGATCGAGATGCTGCCGCTCGCGTTCCGGGTCGTCGGTGGCATTGCACATGAAAATGGCGATGCCCCGGTCGGCGAACACCTCTTCGAGCGCCTGGAAGATCGGCAACGTGAAGCGGCCGAACGAGTCGGTGGAAAGCACCCCTACGGTCATCGAGCGGGTGCGGTGCAGGCTCTGCGCCATGTCGTTGGGGCGATAGCCGATCTCGCGCGCCACCGTCGTGACCTTGTCGCGCGTCTCCTGCCTGAGCCGCCCGTTCGAGTTCAGTGCCTTGGACGCCGTGCCGATCGACACGCCGGCAATCCGCGCCACGTCGCGAATGGTCGGGCCATGGCGGCCGGTGCGTTCATTTGCTGGGGGGCTGGACAAGGGATCTGGCTCGTCGGTCATCGGGGTCCTACTTCACGGCTCCCGCGAGGAGGCCCGAAACATAGTACTTCTGCAACATCAGGTAGATGCCGACGCAGGGGATAACCGAGATCGTCACCCCGGCCTGCAGCATGCCCCAGTCGGTGCCGCCAAGGCTGGTTTCGGTGCGTGCCGCTGCGAGGATCAGCGGCAGGGTGAAGCTGTCCTGCCGGTTCATCATCACCAGCGCGCCGAGGAACTCGTTCCACGAGGTGATGAAGGCGAACAGCGCCACCGTGATCATTGCCGGCACCACCGAGGGCAGGCAGATGCGGACCAGCACCTGGAACGAGTTGCAGCCATCGATCACCGCCGCTTCCTCCAGTTCGATCGGCACCGCTTCGAAGGCGTTGCGCATGATGTAGAGCGAGAATGGCAGCTGGATCGCGGTGTGGATGATGGCGAGGCCGATCAGCGAGTTGGTGAGCTTCAGCTGCGCGAACATCAGAAAGATCGGCGTCAGCAGCGCCTGGTAGGGGATGATCAGCGCCAGGAGCAGGAAGACGAACAGCAGCTCCTTGCCCGGGATCGGGAAGCGCGCCAGCGCGTAGCCGGCCGGCACGGTGAGCAGCAGCGAGAAGGCGATCGCCATGAAGGCGGTGCCGAATGAGTTGAGCAGGTAGACCGGCAGCCCGGCCTGGTAGACCCAGAGCTTCAGGTAGCTGTCGAGGCTCCAGCTCTGCGGCACATAAGTTGGCGGCACCGCAGCGGCTTCGGCGGTCGATTTCACCGAGGCCAGCACCGAGGCGAGGAGCGGCGCCAGCATGACGACGCAGATGACGAGGCACGCCGCGCCGACCAGGTATTTGGTGCGGCCGCGCCACAAGCGCCCCAGCATGCCATAGCCGGCGGCCGTCTCGTCTATGCTCTGGGCGAGATCGGCACTCATCAGGCATGGCTCCGGCGGGTCAGCAGCATCTGGATGATGGTGAAGACGAGAATGATGACGGCAAGGATCAGCGACAATGCCGCGCCATAGCCGAGCTTCAGGTAGGGGAACGAGTTGAGATAGACGTAGAACACCGAGGTGGCGGTGAGGTTCTGCGGCTGCCCGGCGGTCATGATGTAGAACTGGTCGAAGGCCAGCAGCGAGCCGATCACCGAGATCAGCGTCACCAACAGCACGGTCCGCAGCGTCAGCGGCAGCGTCACCTGGGTCAGCCGCTGCCACGGGCTCGCGCCATCGACCATCGCTGCTTCCGACACCTCGGGCGGGATCGCCTGGATGGCGGCAACGAACAGGATCATGCCGAAACCGAGCACCTTCCACACCACCGAGACGATGATCGCCCAGTTCGAGCGGTCGGCATCGACGCCGAGCCAGATCACCGCCTTGTCGATCAGGCCGAAATCGAGCAGCAGCCGGTTGACGAAGCCGTAGTCGGTGGAGAACAGCCAGTACCAGAGCAGGCTCGAGGCCCCGAGCCCGATCACCACCGGCACGAACACCACGGCGCGGGTGAAGCGGCGGAGCGGTGTATTCTTCACCGTCAGCAGTGCAATGGCATAGCCACCGATCATCAGGATCGGGGTGATCAGCAGCGTATATTTGAGGGTGAAACCCAGCGACACCCAGAACTGCTTGTCGTTGAATGCCTTGGTGAAATTGTTGAGCCCGATGAACTTCGGCGGCGTGATCAGCGACCACGAGTTGAGCGACACCCAAAGCATCTGGCCCAGCGGCCAGGCGGTGAAGGCAGCGACGAACGCCAGCGCCGGCGCGAGGTAGAGAAGGCCCGTGAGCCGATTGGATCTGGTCGAGTAGATGCTCATGGGCGCTTGGTGTCCTCGGCGAGAGGGAAGTGAGCGGTGCTTCACCGGGACGAAGCACCGCCAGGATGTGGGCCGTGCTTACTCGGCCGCGATATCCTTCATCTGCTGCTTGGCGTCGGCGATGATCGTATCGATCGGATCATCGGTGTAGTAGACGCGCTGCAGCATCTGCAGCCACGGGCCCTGCGGCGAGTTGATCAGCTCGAAGAATTTCAGCGTATAGGGCGTGACGCCGATATCGATGGCCTTGGCCACGTCTTTGATCAGCGGCTCCTCGGCATAGTATTTGTTGTCCACCATGTCGCCGCGGGTCGTCATGTTCAGCATCTTGGCATAGACCTCGACCTGAACCTCGTCCGACAGGATGAACTTCATGAAGTCGACCGCGTCGGCGACGCGCTTGGAGCCCTTCGGCACGGTGACGATATCGCCGCCGGCAAAAGATGCCGTCTGGCCGGCCTCGAGGCCGGGCAGCAGGGTGATGCCGAAGTTCATGTTGGGGTTCTGCTCACGGGCGAGCGTGATGTTGAAATTGCCCGTACCCATCATCCCGACCTTGCCCGAGCCGAACTGCAGGTGGAAAGTCTCGCCGTTCTCGGCCTGATTGGCCGGGTTGATCAACCCTTCCTTGTGCATCATGCGGGCCCATTCGAGCACCTTGGGCACCGCGTCGCCAGTCAGCGGCTCGGCCGCAGCGTCGGCCGGCTCGATCGTGCCGCCCGAGGCCCAGATCAGCGGGCCGAAGGTAAAGATGTTGCATCCGGCGCAGTTGCCCGCCAGGTAATAGCCATAAGCTCCCTCTTCGATGCCGGTGATCTTCTTGGCGAAGTCATGGATCTCGGCGAGGCTCTTGGGTGGCACTTCCGGGTCGAGCCCGGCCTTCTTGAACAGGTCCTTGTTCCAGAACAGCGCCGAGACGTCCGCATAGAGCGGCACGCCATAGAGCTTGCCGTCATAGGTCGAGACCTTCATGTGACCAGGGCTCGCGGTCTTGATCGAAGCATCGTCGGCGAAATAGCTGGTGATGTCCTCGAGCTGGCCGGCCGCTTCGAACTGCGGCCCGTAGATCAGGTCGAGACCCATCAGGTCCGGCACCTCGCCCGAGGCGATCGACTGCGCCAGCTTGGGCACCATTTCGGTGTGCGGAATATAGGTCAGGACGATCTTGCGATCGGGGTTCTTCTCGTTCCAGGCAGCGACCAGCGCGTCCACCATGCCGGCATTGCCGCCCGAACGTTCCCACATCTGCAGGTCTTCGGCCCATGCCGACATCGGCATCGCCGCGAGCAGCGTGGCCATGGCCACCGCGCCCATCGTTAGTTTCTTCAGGTTCATCGGCTTCCTCCCTCGATTTGCCGTGCCGCCCTCCGGCCCCGCGACACGCAGGGTTCCTCCCGGGGAATGGCGAGGAAAAGCTTTTCCGGGTCGTTTCGCGGCAGGCACGTGATGGCCGGCTCACGAATGTGGGAAAAGCTTTTCTTGACTGCTTCGTCGCATGTTTTCCCGTCACGCACAAGGGTGAAGGAAAAGCTTTTCTCGGTGCACCCAGGAGAGGTGCTCCGACTTTACGTGCTGGGGGTCGATTCACTGCAATCACCCCAAACTCGGTGTCATCTGGTGGGCGGGAGAGAAGCTACCAGCTCGAAGATCCATCACCCCAAGCAAGGCAGGCTCGCGGCGACCGGCAAAGCCATCGTCCACTTTGCGGTCACAGCGTCAGGTACTGAACCCCAGCTGCTTCAGTTCCGCCACCCAGTCGACGACGTTCGTCACGGCGTGCTCGTCGGACAGAAACTCTTCGGCCAGCTCGGCGAGGCGCAGGGCCGATGAATAGAGCATCACCAGGTCGCGGTTGACCTTGATCCGCGCCAGTTCCTCGTAGCGCTCGATGATCCTCAGCGTCAGGTCGGCCGAGATCCAGTTCGTGTAGCTGAGGTCGCGGTGGCGCGAGCCGAAGCCGGAATCGGCGAAGTCGAACACGCCGTTGAGCATGCCGGTCTCATGGTCGAACGCCATGTTCCAGCCATGGCCATCGAAATAGCCGTAGACCAGTTCGTCGCCCTCAATGGTGAGCTTGCGGTACGCCGCCATGGTGCGCTTCACGAAACCCTTGTAGCCCCGCGGCAGCTTGGCCTCGGTCCGCACCAGGATCTCGTCCGGGCTCATCCACGGATCGACGCCGGTGGCGCCAACCGCCTGCATGCGGTTGAGCGGCAGCGCGTGGAGCTCTGCATAGAGCTGCGCCATGCGGGTCGCCAGCGCATTGCGCCGACCCTCGTCGAGCTCAAGGTATTGCGGCTTTTCCAGCGATGAGCCGGGGAGTTTCAGGTGCTGTGAGAACGGCACTGGCCCTTCATGCAGCACCATCTGCGGCAACGGCATGGTGACCCGCGGCTTGAGGAATGCCAGGAGCGCCACTTCCCGCCTGAGCCGCGCTTCGGCATCGGGATGACGGGCAAACTTGAAAATCCAGCCGTCACACTCGAGCGCGACACTGTCCCAGCCTTCGGTGAGGGGGACGAAATTGCCGCCCGCGAACTGCGGCAGGGTGCCGATCACCAGCGCGCGCAATCGCGCGATCTCCGCTGCCGGCACCCCCTCCATCGTCACGACTCCCCATCAAGCGGGCGCGAATCTAGACGAGGCCGGAAGAAAGTCCAATCAGGCCGGATGCAGTTCCCGCACTATTTGCCTGTGCCGGCGTGGCGCCTTGGCATGATGCTTCGCCTTATCCGGCGGCGCGCGCCGGTGGGTGGGCATACGCACGCCGAGCGCATCGGCGACGGTCTTTTCCAGCAGGCGGTCGAGTTCTGCCTTGTGCATGATGACGTCTCCTTGGCCGCGCGGGGTTGGCCCCACGCCATTTGCCTGAAGAAACGCCGCTCCCCCTGGAGGAGTTGCCTCACCGGTACTTCAGATTCCGGTGATCGGTTACCGGCCCTTGATAAAGAGAGTTCCGTTAACGGTTTAGGCGGATACTATCCGAACCGGAATTTAAGCGTCACCGGCTGTATCACTGTGTTTCCGCCACATCGCGGAGGGGCAACATGCGGTCCGTAGGCCTGGCGGCACTCCTGGTCGCCATCCTGTTACTTCTGTTTCCATTCTATCGGCAGTGGGTGCCGCACATCCCCATTTCGACCGGGGACAGCCGCCTGCTCGGCGGCTTGTTGTTGGGCGCCGGCGCGCTCACCCTGGCGGTTTTTCGGCCCCGGGCTTAGCAGCGCCCGCTGCCTCGTCAGGCTCCGGCGATATCGTCAACCGGTCATTGGCGAACGCCTCGGCGAACATGGCCTCGACGCTCTGCAGCCGCTTGGGCGCCGCGGCAACGGGCTCTGAGGAAGGCGCAACGACCGGCTTGGCCTCCAGCATCGGCGTAACGGGCATCGGTTCGGCGACCGCAACCAGCTTGGCTTCCGGCGCCGGAACGACCGCCAGCGTCGGTCGGGCCGGCTTGTCGTCCGCCACCGATTTTGGATCTGCCGCCGGCTTCACCTCGGTCATGGCTTTGCCTTGGGCCACCGGCTTGGCCGCGGCCTCGGTCCGGGCTGCCGGCCGCGCCAGCAGCGACATCTTCGGCGCGACCGGGACGGGCTTTTCCACCGGCGCAGCCGCCGCTGCAGCGGTGCGCGCCCTGCGGAAGCGGCGGCTCAGCCGCCCATATTCCAGCGTCGAGTAGCCGATCAGCAGCAACAGGCTGGCCGTGACCCCGATCCCCAGCCCCACCAGCAGCCACACCAGCGCATCGTAACTCATCGTGGCTCACACCCCGGCTGTTCGCTCCGGCCGCCAGCATGCCGGATTTGCCCGCTTCATCGCAACCGCGACAGTTCAGCCCGCCCCCAGTAACCGGGTTGCTCGGCCAATCCGAACATGAGACGACTAATCAATTGCGTCGCCAGCCCGCCTGTTACGAGATCCCCATGCTGCAAGCCAGAACGCGCCCGCTGCTGCCCGATGTCGTCCGCTCCGAGCTGAGGCGCGCGATCATCGAAGGCGAGTTTCCGCCTGGTTCGAAACTGCCCAACGAAGATGCGCTGTGCGCCCGGTTCTCGGTGAGCCGCATCACCCTGCGCGAGGCAGTGCGCGGCCTGATCGAGGATGGTTATGTCGTCCGCCGCCAGGGCTCGGGCACCTACGTCACCGAGGGGCCGCGGCTGCGCAACTCGCTCGACACCAATTTCAGCTACACCGAATACCTCGAAAGCACCGGCCTCAGCGTCACCAAACAGGTGCTCGGCGCTACGCGTGTCCGGGCCGATGACGCCGTGGTGGCGGCGCTGAACCTTGCCCCCGGTTCGGATGTGGTGGTGATCCGTCGCGTCCGCAGCGCCGACGGCCGGCCGGCGGTGTTCTCGATCGACAGCCTCGCCACCGACATCGCCGATGAACGCACCGATCTCGCCGCCTTCGGCGGCTCGCTCTACAAGCTCCTCGCCGACCGCGGCCACACCGTCGATCACGCCCGGGCCGTGCTGGCTCCGGTCAACGCTGACGCCGAACTGGCCGAACTTCTGAAGGTTGAGGTTGGCGCGCCGCTGCAGCACCTGCGCCAGGTCGACCACGATACGGGTGGCCGCCCGGTAATGCTGTCACTCGAGTGGCATGTGCCCGAAGTGATCGAGCTGCGCGTCTATCGTCGTGGGCCGGGGCCTCAGCCCACCGGCTGACTGCTGAAGCTGAAAGCGCGCTCTAGCCCGCTGGCTTCAACCGGTGATCCAGCACTTCGCCGGCTTCCTCGAGCACCAGATAGCCGATCGAGGCCATCAGCGAGTTGATGGTCTTCATGGCGCGCAGCGTCTCGAGGTGGAGGTTGGAGGTGGCAAGGCTCGCCTCGGTACCGTCCTTCAACCGCTGCATATGCTGGCGCTGGCTGGCCGCCACCGCCTCGCGCATCCGGGTCTTTTCGACCACCAGCTTGCGCGCCTGGTTGAGGTCGCGGGTCACGAGCACGTTGCGTGCCAGCTGCATGTTCTCCACCACCTGGCTGTGCAGCTCCGCCAGCTCGCGCCAGCCGGTGGGCGAGAAAGCGAGCCGCTGTTCGCGCCGCACTTCGGCGAGCCGCAGCAGCGTCTTGGTGATGGCGTCACCGACATACTCGAGATTGACCGCGATGGCCGCGAGATCCTGCCCCCGCCGCGCGCTGTTGCTGTCCTCGTTGAACTGCACCCGCGCCAGATAGAGCTTGATATCGCTCTGCGCCTGGTCGATCGCCGCCTCCATCAGCCGGGCCTGGCGAATCTTTTCCTCATCGCCGGCCTTGTAGATCTCCATCACCGGCTCGAACATCCGGCCGACAATCTCGGCCATACGCAGCAGCTCACGGGTGGTCGAGGCCAGCGCCATGCCGGGATCGCCCACCGCTGCTTCGTCGAGACAGCTGGGCGGCACCCCGATGGCCGCCGCCGGATCGGTCGTTGCCGGCGCGCGGATCAGCCGCTCCATCAGCCGGGCCATCACGCCGGTGAGCGGCAGGCCGACGAGCAGCAGCGCCACGTTGAAGATGAGGTGCAGCCCGACCAGCTGCTGCACCGGGCTGAAGCCGGCCGCCAGCACCGAGCCGCCCAACAGCAGCACCGCCAGCGCCAGCACGGCGCCTGCGACGCGGGTCATCAGGTTCCCCGCCATCAGGCGTTTGGCTTCGATACTGCTGTTGCGCGTCAGGACGAACGGTCCGATTGCCGTGCCGATATTGGCGCCGAGCAGCAATGGCGCTGCCGCCTCGAACGGCAGCACCCCGTGCTGCGACAGCACCACCAGCAAGAGGATCGTCGCCACCGAGGAATGGAACAGCCAGGCGATCGCTGCCCCGGCCAGCAGCGCCGTCAGCGGCTCCTTGCCGAGATACTGGACCACCGCCGGCAGGATCGCGCTGTCGCTGAGTGGCGCCGTGGCCTCGCTGAGCAGCTGCAGCGACACGAAGATCAGCCCGAGCCCGACCAGCGCGCGGCCGCTCTGCTTCACGCGCCGTGACTTGCCCTTGAAGAACAGCAGCCCACCCATGACCAGCAGCACCGGCGGCAGCAGGCTAAGATCGAGGCTGAGGATCAGCACCACCAGCGCCGAACCGAAATTGGCGCCGAGCACGATGGCGAGGCCGGTTGCCAGTGCGAACATGCCGCGCGAGGCAAAGGCAGCAGCGAGCATCCCCGCGGCAGTCGAGCTCTGCAGCGCCAGCCCCAGCCCGGCGCCGACCGCAGCGCTGCGCACCGGCCCATCCGTCGCCCTGAGCAATCCGGTAATCTCCGGGCGCCAGCCGCGTTCGGCGCCGGTATGCACCATATGCACCGCCCACAGCATCAGCGTCACGGCCCCCGCGACATGCAACAGGAAGAGATAGGCGGTCACTGGCAGGCCCTTTCATCTCAGGTGAGTGAGGCACGGCGCACGCGATGGTCTGCAACGATAGGCTGCTTCGGCGCGTTCGTCATGAATCCCGCGCGAATACGAGAGATTTGAGGCGACAAGCCGGAACGACCGGCCGCCGCTCGCAACAAGCGACGGCGCACCCTACATTGACAGTTCACCTGAAGGAGCGCCGCCATGAGCACAGTGAAGTATGAAGTCGTCCAGCATGACGGAGGCTGGGCCTACAAGGTGGGCGACGTGCTGTCGGAAACCTTCCGCAGCCATGCCGCGGCGCATGAGGCGGCGGAAGCCGCTGCACGGCGCCAGCGCGTTGCCGGCGCGACCGATGGCATCGAGTATGAAGACGCCCGCGGCGTCTGGCATCAGGAAGTCGCGGAAGGCACCGACCGTCCCGACACCGAGGTCAAGGACGACTAGCGCTTCCGAACTGGAACGGCTTCACCTTTGCGGCAAGCCCCGCTGGATCGCTACTGCGAGAGCTTGCCCCTGAGCTCATCGAGCTCGAGGATGCAGCGGTCGATCTCCGACTTGAGTGACAGCCGTTCCGCCGAACTCATCGGGTTCTTGGTCCCTGGCCGGCTCTGCCCGACAATGTCGCGCAGCGTGGCGATCTCGCGCTTCAGTTTGGCAATCTCGCTCGTCGCTAGCATCGGGGCTCTCCATGACCGGGCCTTGTCGCCTGCCGGGCGGCCACTAAGCAAGCTGCAATGCTCGATCCGGCTGTAAGCCGGCGTTTGGCACGCGCTTGGCATCTTCGCTATCAAGGGCAGTGTCGTCATGAGCTTCCTCGATGCGCATTCCATCGCGTATCAGACGTCGAGCAGCGCTGCCCCGCTCACCCTGGTCGACATTGCAGCCCAAACGAAGCGGTTTGGCGTACTGGTCTCCTGCAGCTCGGGCAGGTGACCTCGCTCAGGGCCAGTCCGGCATAACCGCATAACCCGGCCTCCCGGCGCGAACCGCTGGCTGGAGAGCACTGTGATGGTGAAAGGGTGGTGCCGCATGCCGGATTCGAACCAGCGACCCCCTCATTACGAATGAGATGCTCTACCGACTGAGCTAATGCGGCCTGACCGGCGCGAGCGATGCGCCAGTGCGGGGTCTAATACAAGCGACGCCTGTCACGCGCAAGTGCGCTGACGCAGCGTTTCGAAGCATCAGGCCTCGGGCAGCGCCAGCGGCCCGCCCTGCGGCTTTTCCGGTTCGGCTGCCGCCGGCGCCGAAGCGCCCTCGGGCAGCATAGGGGTGGTGGTGCCGGTGCGCGTCGCCACTGCGCTGGTCGGCACCCGCCACTCGAACGCATCGAGCTTGCCGGTCACCGGCGACAGTGGCTCCCACTCCTCGGCGGTGATGCCGTCGGCGGTCCATACCGGATCGCGCGGCGCCCGCACGGCGCGGTTCAGCCAGTCGCGCGCCTTGCCCTTGTCGCCCGACTGCCCCTCCTCGATCTCCGCCATTAGGAGGCACACCGCCTGTGAGGGGTTGGCGTTGGAGTAGCCGGCCAGCGCCTGCCGCGCCCCGACCCAGTCGAAGGCATCGATCGAGGCGCGCGCCAGGACCAGCGCGCTCGCCTTGTTGGGGGGCGGGGTATCGATCAGTTCCCCGATGCGTTTCAGCCGCTCGACGGCGGAAACGCCCGGCACCGAATTGGCGAACAGCGTCGCGATATCGGGATGCGAGGTGGCCCGCCACACTCGGCGCAGCAGGCTCATCGCCCGGCGGGCTTCGTTGCGGTTGGAGTAGATGCGGGCTGCGATCAGCGCTGCCGGCACGAAATCCGGCACCAGCTTCAGCGCGGCGAGCGCATGTTCGAGCGCCGCATGCGGGTCGGTGCCTTCGGCGAGTTGCGCCCGCGCCGCCTCGACCACCGCCTGGCGGCGGCGCTTGCGGGTCTTTTCCTCGCGCGTCACCGCCTGCTCATCGGCGATCATCCGGTAGGCATCGTCCCAACGACCGTTGCGGGTCAAATCGTCGAACACCGCCTCGCGGGCCCATGGCGCCTGCGGCGAGATGTCGATGGCTTTCTGCGCGAAGGTCAGCGCCGCATCGGGCCGGCCCTGCTGGCGCGCCTGGTCGTAGAGGCCGGAGAGCGCGGCGAGAGCGGTCTTGCGATTGGTGATCAGCGCCCGGTAGTGCTCGCGGGCCGAATGCATGTCGCCCAGCGCCAGGTCGGCGCGCGCCTCGAGCAATTGCGCCGCGGCATTGCGCGGCAGGTTGCCGCGCGCTTCGCGCGCCAGTTGCCGGGCCCGATTGGCGTCGCCGGCCTGCAGCGCGATGAAACCGTCCGACAGCGCCATGTAACCGGCATCCTTGCGCCGTTCGCGCGATTGCCGGGCGAGATAATAGGGCGCCGCGATGACGCGCTTGACGATGCCCCAGACGAGGATGATCAGCACCACGCCCGCCACCGCGAGGAAGGCGGCGACGCCGAGCCGCGGCTGCATGCGGAAATCCAGGAACTCGATGGTGAGCGTCCCCGGCAGGCTGATCAGCCAGGCGATGCCGGCGGTGACCAGGAGGCTGACGATGAGCCAGTAGGCGAGCCGGATCACGGATTGGCCTCCGCCGTCGGCGCCAGCGCCCGGTTGCGCAATTCAGCAACGAAACCCTCGGCCGCGGCAAGCTTGGTGATATCGCCCCCCGATGGGCCGGCGCCGGCCTGCATCGCCGGCGGCAATTGCGCCAACAGCTCCGCCGCCACCTTGAAATCATGCCGGCCAACCGCCGCTTCGAGCCGCGAGACGATCGCTTCGGGCGCATCACCCGCCACTTCGCCAACCGGCCTCAGGGCCAGCAGCCCCTTCATCCATTCGAGCGCATCTTCGCCCATGTCGCCGGTGCTGACGGCGGCGCGGCCGGCCAGCACGTTGGGCACCGCGGCAGTGAACTGCGCCACCACCACATCGGGCCGGGGCAGACCTTCTGCCGCCGCGGCTTCGACCGGCCCCGGTACGGCGAGGTCGGGCAGCAGCGCCTTGAGGCCGGTGAGCTCGGCGGCGAACGGCCGGCCATTGGCGATGGCGGTTTCAAGCCCCGAGACCATCAGCGGCAGGCGCACTGCCGGGCCTATATCGGCGCCGCCAAGCGTCTGGTTCTGCGTCGAGATCGCCGTCTGCGTGGCCGAGACATCGCCCTTGAGGCCACTGATCGCGCTGTCGGTGGCAATCACCCGCTGGTCGAGCGCCGTCAACTGGGTGCGAAGCTCGGCGATCCCCGCCTCGATGCTGCTGATCGTTTCTGCCAGCGCCGTCGCGTCGGCCGAAGAGGCGCCGGCGCCGATCGCCGTCACCCGGTCCTCGAGGCCCTTGAGCTGGGTTTCGAGCGGCGCCAGGTCGACCGGTTCGGCCGCCGGCACGGCGGCGATCGCCTGCCGCATCTCGGTCAGTCCGCCATCGAGCTGCGCGATGCTGGCGTCGAGGCTGACCTCTCGGCTCTTCGCGTGCTCTTCGATGGCGGCGAGCCGGGTCTCGATCTCGTTGAGGCTGCTGTCGGTCGCATCGAGCCGCGCCGCGGGATCGGCAATCACCGGGCGCTGGTTTGGCAGCGGCAGCCAGTTGCCGAGCCCGTAGACGATCCCCGCGCCGAGCAGCGCACCGGCGACTGCAGCAATGGAGATGGCGCTCCACGGCATGGCAAGGCGCGCCTGCGGACGTGGCGGCGGGGGCATCGGACGGACCGGCTCTTCCGCAACAGGGGGTGCCTCGGCCGCGGCTTCTTCCGCCACCTCGGCCGCCTTGCCGCTCGCCGTCGTCGCGGCGGCCGGCTTCTCGGCCTCCCGCGCCGTGAGCTCGATGACCGGCGGCTTGACGGGCCCCGACTTGCGTTCAGCCATGCGGCAATTCCTTGCTTGTTCCGGTCATCATGGGTTTTGGTCGCGGGCGAACGACAAGGCAAGTCCCATCATTGCCTCCTCGCTGGGATGGTCACAGAGCCCGACCCGCACGAAATGGGCATCGAGCAGCGGCGCGGCAACCGCCTCGGACAGGCAAAGCACGCCGAAGCGCGCCCGCGCCGACTTTTCCAGCCCGCGCTCCGTGAGCCGCACGAAGGTCTGCGCGGTGCGCTTGGAATAGAACAGAGCCGCCTCGATCTCGCCGGTGCTGAGCCGCTCCGCGACGCCATCGGGCAGTGCCGTTACCGGGTTCATGGCGTAGATTTCGGCGGTGATCACCATGCGCCCGAACGAGGCCAGCGATTTGCCCAGATCCGCCGACATGTCGCGCGCCGCCGGGTAGAACAGCGGCCCCGTCAGCGGCGCATGCGCCAGCAGCTCCACCAGGTCGGCGAAGGCGCCGTCGGCGCTGGTCACTGTCGCGAACCCCATGTCGCGCGCCAGCGCGGCCGTGCGGTTGCCCACTGCGTAGACCGGAAGTTGATGGTACCGAGCGAGCACGCCACGCTCGTCCAGCGCGCGCAGCGCATTGGCGCTGGTCAGCACCAGGCCCGCAAAGCCCTTCGGCTCGGGCAGGCTCACCTCGAGTGTCTGGTGCACCAGCAATGGACACGGCACGCCCTCGATCCCGAGCGCACCGAGCCTTGCGGCGGTATCGCTCGCGTCGGGGTCTGGCCGGGTCACGAGCATTTTCAAGTCGAGCCTATCCTTTGAACTGCCGCTGGAACTCCGGCCCTGCCTGCTCCAGCAACGTCGCACCCAGTTGCGTTCCGAGTTTGGCGGCATCCGCTGCCGCACCTTCAACCGCGCCGCGATAGAATTCATGGCCGTCCGGGCTGAGGATTTCGGCGGTCAACCTGCACCAAACCCCATTCAATTCGGTAAACGCCCCGATCGGCGTTCGACACGAACCATCGAGCGTAGCGAGCAGCGCCCGCTCGGCCGCGATGGTGGTGGCGGTCGGCAAGTGGTTCAGCACGCCGACCAGTTCGGCGGTCCGCGCATCGGCTTCGCGAATCTCGATGCCGATGGCCCCCTGCGCCGGCGCCGGCAGGAACTCCCTGGGGTCGAGATAGGCGGTGATCTTGTCCTGCTTACCCAGCCGGTTAAGACCCGCCACCGCCAGCAGCGTCGCATCCGCCACCCCGGCTTCGAGCTTCGCTAGCCGCGTATCGACATTGCCGCGGAACTGCACCACCTCGAGGTCAGGCCGCACCCGCAGCATCTGCGCGGCGCGGCGGATCGAGGACGAACCGAGCTTTGCTCCCTGCGGCAGCTCGGAGACGCCTGGGTATTTCAGCGAGACGAACGCATCGCGCACGTCTTCCCGTTCGAGAAACGCCGCCAGCACCATGCCATCGGGCAACCACGACGCCAGATCCTTGCTCGAATGCACCCCGAGATCGACCTCGCCGGCGGCCAGCGCCGCCTCGATCTCACGGGAGAACAGCCCCTTGCCGCCCGCTTCACTGAGCGGCCGGTCGGTGAGCCTGTCACCGCTGGTGGTGATGACGCGGATCTCGATGCGCTCGAGCGCCACGCCATGCGCTTCGGCCAGCAGCCGCTGCGTTAGCTGCGCCTGGGCCAGCGCCAGCATGGAGCCCCGGGTCCCGATGCGGAGGAACGGCGCCGATTGCATTTCAGTTCATACCTATTGTAGGCCAAAGCCGGGCTGGGCTTACCCCTTAGACAGGTAACGGACAAGTTTGATGAGAGTGCTCGGCATCGAAACCAGCTGCGACGAAACCGCCGCCTCGATCGTCGAGCGCGATGCCAGCGGGCATGCGACCATTCTATCGAACATCGTGCGCAGCCAGCTCGAGGAGCACGCGCCCTATGGCGGCGTGGTGCCCGAACTGGCGGCGCGCGCCCATGTCAGCCACCTCGATCACATCATCGCGCGCGCCGCGGCAAGCGCCGGGATCAAGCTCAGCGAGGTCGACGCCGTCGCCGCCACCGCCGGCCCCGGCTTGATCGGCGGCGTGCTGGTTGGCCTCACCACCGCCAAGGCGATCGCCGCGGCGCTCGGCAAGCCACTGATCGCGGTGAACCACCTCGAGGCGCATGCGCTCACCGCCCGGCTAACCGACGGCATCGCCTTCCCTTACCTGATGCTGCTGGTTTCGGGCGGGCACAGCCAGTTCGTGCTGGTGCGCGGGGTCGGCGACTATGAGCGCTGGGGCACCACCATCGACGACGCGCTGGGCGAAGCCTTCGACAAGGTGGCCAAGCTCCTCGGGCTCGGCAATCCGGGCGGGCCGGAAGTAGAGAAGCTGGCGGTGCACGGCGACCCGCGCCGCTTCAATTTTCCCAAACCGCTGCTCAAGGAAGATCGGCTCGACTTCTCCTTCTCCGGTTTGAAGACCGCCGTGCGCCTCGCCGCCGAGCAGCAGGCGCCGCTGACCGACCAGGACGTGGCCGATATCTGCGCCAGCTTCCAGCGCACTGTCGCCGAAATCGTCGCCGTTCGCGCCCGCTCGGCGCTCGAAAAATACGCCGCCGAGCTCCCCGGCCAGCCGCTTCGGCTGGTCGTTGCCGGCGGGGTCGCCGCCAACCAGGCGATCGGCGCGGCCCTGCGCGAGGCGGCCGACAAGACCGGCGCCGTGCTGATCATCCCGCCGATCCCACTCTGCACCGATAATGGCGCCATGGTCGCCTGGGCCGGGGCCGAACGGCTGGCGCTCGGCGCCGCCGATCCGCTCGATGTCGCCGCCAAGGCGCGCTGGCCGCTCGACAGCGCCGATATGGGGCTCAACCATGGCGCTTGAGCGCGTCGCCATCGTCGGCGCTGGCGCCTGGGGCACCGCGCTGGCGCAAGCCGCCGCTATCGCCGGGCGCAGCGTGACGCTGGTCGGCCGCGACCCCACGGCGATCGACGACATCAACCGCAACCGCCGCAACAGCGCGCACCTGGGCAACCAGCTGCTGTCGGACCGCATCACCGGCGCGCTGGCGCTGCCGGACGTCGACCTCGTCATCCTCGCCGTACCGGCGCAGGCGAGCCGCGCCGCGCTCAAGCCGATCGCCGCGGCCTTGGCGCACCTGCCGGTGGTACTGACCGCCAAGGGGCTTGAGCACGGCTCGCTGAAGCGGCAGAGCGAAGTGCTCGCCGACGTCTCCCCCACCGCCATTCCCTATGTGCTGAGCGGCCCGAGCTTTGCCGCCGATGTCGCGGCCGGACGGCCCACCGCCGTCACTCTCGCCGGCGACGACCCCAGGGGGACCTCGGAGGTCGCCGCTGCGCTCGCCGGCCCAACCTTCCGGCTCTACGCCGCCGACGACCGGCTTGGCGTCGAGCTGGCCGGCGCGCTGAAGAACGTCTACGCGCTCGGCTGTGGCGCCGTCGACGGCGCTGGGCTCGGCGCCTCGGCCCGCTCGGCGCTGCTCGCCCGCGCCTTTGCCGAACTGACCCGCCTCGTCGTCCGCATGGGCGGCAGCGCCTCGACCCTCACCGGCCTCGCAGGCCTCGGCGACCTGACGTTGAGCTGCACCTCGACCCAATCGCGCAACTACCGCTATGGCGTGAGCCTCGGCCGCGGCGAGAGCCCTGGCGCCGAGCTTGCCGAGGGGGCGCTCACCGCCCCGGTGGCTAAGCAACTGGCCGACCAACTGCTGATCGACGCCCCGCTCATCGATGCGGTAAACCTGCTGCTCGGCGGCACCACCACCATTGCAGATATCGTAGCGGGCCTCATGTCGCGGCCGCTCAAACGGGAGGAATGACTTTGCTTTATGCCTTGATCGCGCATGACCGGCCCAACGGCCTCGCCCGCCGCCAGGAAGTGCGCCCCGAACATTTGAAGCATCTCGATAGCCTCGGCAGCCGCCTGGTGCTGGCCGGCCCATTCCTCGACGACAATGGCGATATGACCGGCTCGATCGTGGTGATCGAAGCCGAGAACCTCGAAGCTGCGCAGGCGACCTTCAACCACGACCCGTTCGTGGTGAAGGGCGTGTTCGATCAGATCACCATCAAGCGCTGGCACCTCGGGATCAACAACACCAACAAGTGAGGCGGCGATGGCCTACTGGCTGATGAAATCGGAACCCGACGTCAATTCCTACGATGACGTGGTGGCGCGCGGCGTTCCCGAGGAGTGGCACAGCGTGCGCAACTACACCGCGCGCAACAACATGAAGGCGATGAAGCTCGGCGACGAGGCGTTCTTCTACCACTCCAACATCGGCAAGGAGATCGTCGGCATCATCAAGGTGGTGGCGCTGGCCCATCCCGATTCCACCGCCGAGCCGAACGAGAAGGGCAACATCGTCTGGGAGTGCGTCGACGTGCTGCCGGTGAAGAAACTGCCCAAGCCGGTGACACTCGAGACCATCAAGAAGACCCCGGAGCTCGCCAACATGGCGCTGGTGAAGCTCTCCCGCCTTTCCGTCGGCCCCGTCACCGAGGCCGAGTGGAAGCTGATCTGCAAGATGGGTGGGCTGTAAGCACCGGGTGTAGGGGTGGCCAGTGCGCTGGCCATCTCCCCAAATCCCCCAAATCGCCGTAAGTTCGGGTTCCGCACTAAGCGGAGGGGGATCGATCATGCATTTCGCCGTCAATTGGCTGGCCGTCGTCGTTGCCGCCGTCGCCAGCATGGGGTTTGGCGCCATCTGGTACAACGTGCTCGGCAAGCAATGGCTGAGCGCCATCGGCAAGACTCGCGAACAACTCAACCCCGCCGACTGGACGCCCTTCGCCTGGGGCTTCGCGGTGCAGCTGGTGATGGCCTACTTCATCGCGCTGATCACCCCGGCGCTGTTTGGCTCGACCGATGTGTGGAACGGCATTCTCGCCGGCGTGCACATGTGGGCCGGCTTCGTGCTCACCTTCCTGATCCTCAACCACCGCTACCAGGGCCTGCCCTGGCGGCTGACCGCCATCGATGGCGGCTATGGCCTCGCCGTGCTGGTGATCCAGGGTATCGTCATCGGCCTGTTCGGCGGCGCCGCGGTGCCTGCGGCGGCCTAGCGGAACGGATTGACGATACGCAGGCGGCCGGCGATCAGCTGGCCGTGCTGCATATCTTCGGAGTAGAGCGTGGTGCAGCCGGCCTCGAGGGCCGACGCGATGATCGTTGCGTCATAGACGTGGAAAGCATGACGTTCGGCCAACTGGATGGCGGCCTCGTGCGTTGCAAGGTCGACCGAGCGGACGTCAAGGAAGCTGCGGATCAGCTGCAGCGTCTCCCTCGTTCGAGCCCAGTCATAGCCAAGCCGACGCGTCGCGACATTGGCGAACTCGTTGAGAACCTGAACGCTGGCGACACAACCCGCTGCCAGGATGCGAGCGGCGATCGGCGATCGCGCCTCCTGATCCTCCGCAAAGTAGACGAGAATGTTTGTATCGACGAAGTCAGCGCTCATTGGCTTCGTCGCGATTGAACTTGAAATCGGCTGGCAGTGTGCCGCGCATCAGTTCACGCAACCGCCGAAGCCTTTCCTCGGGACTTGCCTGTCGGATCACATCGAACTGCAGTCCCTCCACTGGCCTCAGCTCGATCTCATCGCCCTCCTTGAGATTCAGGCTGTCTACCACGTCCGTGGGGATGCGAACCGCCAAGCTGTTTCCCCATTTCGAGACCTTCATCCGGAACTCCATGATATACATCGACCTCACGTATATCATGCTGGAACGACGAGATCAAAAGTCCGCGGTCAGGCCTTTGATTTCCCAGTCGCCGTAGCGGGCCGGATCGAGCCCGCCGCGGCCGCCTTTCTCGCGCTTGCCGACGGCTGACTTGGCGTCGATTTCGGCGCGGCGGGCCGCGGCCTCGTCGAGCGCCCGCTGCGCTGCGGGGCTGAGGGGAGGCTTCGCTTGTGGGGTTTCGTCCATCAGGTTACCGTTTCGACATGGTCCTTGTGGGGAACCCCACGCCATCCCATGTAATTTCAGTTCAGACGCTCACGAGGTACAAGACTTAACGGCAATGCTCAACTTCCTCCGCACTTCGGTCCTGCTCGCTGTCCTCACCGCCATCTTCATGGCGGTCGGCTACTTTGTCGGCGGCACCGGCGGCATGTGGATCGCCTTCATCATTGCCGCGCTCACCAACCTCTTCGCCTACTGGAACTCCGACAAGATGGTACTGCGCATGCAGAACGCCGTCGAAGTCGATCCGCGCTCCCAGCCCGACCTTTACAACACGGTCGAGGCGCTGTCGCAGCGCGCCGGCATCCCGATGCCAAAACTCTACGTCATCAACACCGAGCAGCCTAACGCCTTCGCCACTGGCCGCAACCCGCAGAACGCCGCGGTTGCCGTCTCGGCCGGGCTGCTGCGCTATCTCGAGCCGCGTGAAGTCGCGGCGGTGGTGGCGCACGAGCTGGCGCATATCCGCAGCCGCGACACGCTGACCATGACGATGACCGCCACCATTGCCGGCGCCATCTCGATGCTGGCGCAGTTCGGCCTGTTCTTCGGCGGCGGCAATTCGCGCGATAACCCGCTCGGGCCCATCGGCGTGCTGATCGCGGTGATCGTCGCGCCGATCGCCGCGGCTCTGGTGCAGATGGCGGTGAGCCGCACCCGCGAGTACGAGGCCGACAAGGACGGCGCCGAGATCTCCGGCGACCCGCTGGGGCTCGCTTCGGCGCTCAACAAGATCAGCCAGCTGGCGCGGCAGACCGTCAACGTCCCGGCCGAGCGCAACCCGGCGCAGGCCCACATGTACATCTTCAACCCGCTCAACGGGCAGCGCATGGACAACCTGTTCTCGACCCACCCCAACGTCGAGAACCGTATCGCCCAGCTGCAGCGCCTCGCCGGCGAAATGCAGGTCGATCGCACCGGCCGGCGGCCCGTGCCGCAACCCGCGGCCGACGATACCGTCCCCCGCAATACCGGCGGCGGTTGGCGCGTCCCCTCGACAGGCTCGAGCGAGAATGGCAATAGCTCGCGCGGACCCTGGGGCTGAGCCGTTGAAGAAACAGAAACACCCGCCTGGACTGAAGCTGAGGCTGCTCGCGGCCGACCGGCTCGATCAGGTACTCAAGGGGGCGAACTTCGCCCCCTTTTCGCACGCCGAGATCGAGGATGGCCGCGACCGCGCGCTGGCCAACAAGCTGGTGACGGTGGCGCTGCGCCGCCACGGCCAGCTCAACCTGATGATCGCGCGCTTCCTTGACCGCGGCATCCCCAAGAAATCCGGGCCGTTCGAGGCCATCCTGCGGTTGAGCCTGGCGCACCTGGTGTTCCTGCCCGAACTGGGTGACCACAGCGCCATCTTCCTCGCCGTCGAGGCCAGTAAGCGCGATACCCGCAGCCAGCATCTGTCGAAGCTGATGAACGCCGTGCTGCGCCGCGCCCAGGGCGAGGCGCATGCGCTGCGCCACCTGCCCTACCAGGCGCTGTTCCCCGAAACCCTCGGCCCGCTGTGGCGCGACAGCTATGGCGAGGAGGCGCTCGAGGACTTTGCCGACGCCCTGCTCGACGGCGCGCCGCTCGACCTGACACTCAAATCTGCCGAGCCCGAGCTGATCGAGGCGCTCGGCGCCGCCCCGGTGCTCGCCGACACCGTTCGTATCGACGAGCGCGACCGCCCGGTCGAGGCCCTGCCCGGCTTCGAAGCGGGCCGCTGGTGGGTGCAGGATGCCGCCGCCGCCATTCCGGCGCGGCTGCTGACCCTCGCGCCCGGCGCCCGCGTGCTCGATCTCTGCGCCGCTCCCGGCGGCAAGACCGCGCAGCTGGTCAATGCCGGCTACGCCGTCACCGCCATCGACAACGAGCCCGACCGCGTCGCCCGTATGGCGCAGAATTTTGCACGCCTTGCGATGACGCCGGAAGTGGTCACCGCCGATGCGCTGAGCTGGGAGCCCGCCCAGAAGTTCGACGGCATCCTGCTCGACGCGCCCTGCTCCGCAACGGGCACCTTCCGTCGCCACCCGGAGGTGATCTGGCACCGCAATGCCGCCGATATCGCCGGGCGCGTCGCCCTTCAGCGCCGGTTCATCGAACGCGCGCTAGGGTGGCTTACTCCCGGTGGCGTGCTGGTCTACTGCGTCTGCTCGCTCGAACCCGGCGAAGGCGAGGAGCAGGCCCGCTGGCTCGCTGCCCGCGACGACGTCGTGCCCGCTCCCATCGGCGCCGACGAACTGCCCGGCCTCCCCGAGGCCATCACCCCAGAGGGGTTCATCCGTACCCACCCCGGCATGCTGGTTCCTGGGGATAAGGGCGGCACCCTCGATGGGTTCTTCGTTGCACGCTTCCGGCGTGGCTAGAGCGAGATCAGGAAAAGTTGCAGACTTTCCTCCTCGGACCCGATCCGGGGATCGATCTCGCGGCAAACAGGGAATGGAGCGGAGTGCGATTCAGCGAAACGCAATCCTCTTCCAGGTAACTTGGCTGGCCCTTGGCAAGTCGTCCGCGCGGGCCTATCAGAGCCCGCCGGCCAAACGTATGTGAGGACGTAGACTTGGCACATTCGCTGCGTTTCCTCGCACGCCGCACCTTGCTGTCCGCGGCCGATCACATCGTCACCAATCCGCTGATCCGCTGGACCTGGACCGGCCCGAGCAATGACGACCTGATCGGCGCGCTGGCCGAGTTCCGTCCCACCGATCGCGAAACCATCCTCGAGATGATGCAGGGCCGCTACCTGCTGGCATCCAAGCTCGTCGACACGCACGGTGTCTCGCCGTTTTCGCTCGAGGTCGACCACGACGACTGGCAGGACGACCTGCAGGCCTTCGCCTGGTTGCGCCATTTCCGTGATGCCCGCACCGACGAGGAGCGTCGCTTCGCCCGCACCATGACGCTCGACTGGATCGGGCGCGAGGGCCATTTCGACCGCGACAGCTGGAGTCCGGCGCTCACCGCCCGCCGCGTGCTGAACTGGCTGCGGCACTACAACCTGCTCGTCGAGGGCGCCTCGCTCGAGCAGACCCAGCAGATCGCCCGCTCGCTCTCTACCCAGATCTCATCGCTGAAGATCCGGGCGCTGCTCGCCACCGATCCGGTGGATGCGCTGCTCGTCGCCATCGCGCTGGTCGGCGTGGCGCTCTGCTCCGACCGGCCCAATTCCGAAGTCGAGGCGCGGGTGCGGCACGTGCTGAACCTCGTCGACACCCAGATCGACGAGGACGGGCTGCACCGTACCCGCTCCGCCAAGATCCAGATCCAGCTGCTGATCGAGCTCATCACCATCAAGCTGGCGCTGCGCCGCGACCACGAGCAGGCCTCGCGCGACCTCGAAGAGCTGACCGAGAGCATGCATCGGGCGCTCGACGCCATCTCGCTCGGCACCGGGGAGCCCGCCTATTTCAACGGCACCGGCCAGATGCCGCATGACCTGATCGTCGCCATCCAGGCGCAGAGCGCCGCCCGCGCCCGCCAGACCGGCACCGCCGGCGGCTATGGCCGGCTGATCGCCGGCCGCTCCATCGTCGTTGCGGATTCAGGCCTCGTCGCCGATCCCGAGTTCACCGCTCACGCCCATGCCAGCGCCATGGCCTTCGAGTTCAGCCACGGCCGCGACCTCGTCGTCTGCAATTGTGGCCCGGCGCCATCCGACTATGACGACGCGCTGCTGTTCCGCCAGGGCATCGCCCATTCGGCGCCTACCATCAACGCCCAGTCGGCCGCGGCAATCGCGCCGTCCGGTCCATTGGCCGGGCGCCTGATCCAGCTCGGCCGCCCCAGCGAGATCGAGGCGCGCAGTGCCGATGACACGCTGATCATCACCTCGCATGGCTATGCCGAGCGCTTCGGCGTCACCCTCGAGCGCCACCTGACGCTGCTCGCTGAGGGCAAGACCCTCGTCGGGCAGGATCGCTTCGTGCGCCATCGCAGCCGGGTCTCCGGTGCTGCCGCCATCCGCTTCCACCTCGCCCACCAGACCGAGGTGCAACTGACCGACGACCTGATCCGCCTGCGCCTCAACTCCGGCGCGGTCTGGACTTTCCTCTGGGAGGGCGCCGAGATGCGGATCGAGGACAGCGTCCGGCAATCCGCCTATTTCGGCTTCCACCGCACCAAGCAACTGGTGCTCGATACGCTCGTCTCCGACGCCAGCGAAGTGAGCTGGATTTTTACCCTCGAGGAGAACTGACCGGGTATCTTTCCAAGGTCAGCCGTTTCTGCAATAAGGCCCGCGTTCGCGCGACTGGCGAGAAGAGATGGGCCACCATCGGGGAACGCGAACGACAGCTGCCGCTCGCCTGGGCCCCCCTTCAACCGTGACGGAGCCCCCATGTCCAACGCCATCGTTCCCATCAAGCGCGCCCTCCTCAGTGTCTTCGACAAGACCGGGATGGCCGATTTCGCCAAGGCGCTGGCCGGGCTGGGCGTCGATCTGGTCTCGACCGGCGGCACCTCCAAGCTCATCGCCTCGACGGGCGCAGCCGTGCGGGACATCTCCGATCTCACCGGCTTTCCCGAGATGATGGATGGCCGGGTGAAGACGCTGCACCCCAAAGTGCATGGCGGGCTGCTCTCGGTGCGCGACAACCCCACCCACCAGGCCTCGATGGACGAGCACCAGATCGGCGCCATCGACCTCGTGGTGGTCAACCTCTACCCGTTCGAGGAAACCATCGCCAAGGGCGCCTCCTACGACGAGACCATCGAGAACATCGATATCGGCGGCCCGGCGATGATCCGCTCGGCGGCCAAGAACCACGCCTATGTCACTGTCATCGTCGACCCCGCCGACTATGACGCGGTGCTCGAGCACATCCGCGCCTCGGGCGGCGTGCCCTACGAGCTGCGCCAGCGTCTTGCCGCCAAGGCCTATGCCCGCACCGCCGCCTATGACTCGGTGATTTCGAGCTGGTTCGCCAGAACCCTCGACTATGCCGAGATGCCGTATCGCTCGTTCGCCGGCCGGCTGAAGGAAGTGATGCGCTACGGCGAGAACCCGCACCAGTGGGCCGCCTTCTACACCACCGGCGAGCAGCGCCCCGGCGTTGCTACCGCCCGCCAGGTGCAGGGCAAGGCGCTGAGCTACAACAACCTCAACGACACCGACGCCGCTTTCGAGCTGGTGTCGGAGTTCGACCCCGCGGTGCCGGCCGTCGCCATCATCAAGCACGCCAACCCCTGCGGCTTCGCCATCGGCAAATCGCTGATCGAAGCCTACCAGCTGGCCCACCGCACCGACCCGGTTTCGGCCTTCGGCGGCATCGTGGCGCTGAACCAGACCATTGACGGGCCGACCGCCACCGAGATCGTCAAGGTGTTCACCGAGGTGATCGTCGCGCCCGACGCCACCGAGGAGGCGATCCGCATCATTGCCGCGAAGAAAAACCTCCGCCTGCTGCTTACCGGCGCGCTTGCCGACCCCAAGGCCGGCGGCCTGACGGTGAAATCGCTGGCTGGGGGCCTCCTGGTGCAGGGTCGCGACGATCGCAATGTCGATGACACCGAGTTCAAGGTGGTGACCAAAAAGCAGCCGACCGACGCCGAGCTGCGCGACCTGAAGATCGCCATGAAGGTCGCCAAGCACGTCAAGTCGAATGCGATCATCTATGTCAGGGACGGCGCCACCGTCGGCATCGGCGCCGGCCAGATGAGCCGCCTCGATTCAAGCCGCGTCGCTCACCGCAAGGCCATCGACGCCGCCGAAGCCGCCGGCATCGAAGGCGCGCTCACCGCCAACTCGGTCGTCGCCTCCGACGCCTTCTTCCCGTTCCCCGACGGCATGCTGGCGGCGGTCGAAGCCGGCGCCACCGCAGTGATCCAGCCCGGCGGCTCGATGAACGACCAGGCGGTAATCGATGCGGCGGACGCCGCCGGCATCGCCATGATCATGACCGGGATGAGGCACTTCCGGCACTAGTGGGGGCGGAAGACCTTCAGACCCAGTAGCGTCTCGAAGTGATCGAAGTCGCGGTCCTGGTGCAGCAGGTGATGCCCGTGCACCATGCAGAAAGTCGCGATGATCAGGTCGGTGGTCTTGCGCACGCTGATCCCCTTGCGCCTCAGCTCGCGGAAGTTGCGGGCCGAGGCCAGCGCCACCGCCTCGTCGAGCATCGGCACCATACCGTGATCGAGGAAGCTGGCCTCGTACCCCGCTGCCTGCCGTTCGTTACGAACGCCCTGGAGAATCTCGAGGACAATCAGGTCGCCGATCAGCAAATCGTTCTCGACTTGCACGGCGCGCAGAAAGCGTGTCGGCGGCGTGTCCTCGCCGCGCAGGTTGGCAATCCAGACCGACGAGTCGGCGACAATCATTTGGTATGGATGATCGAGGGGCCGCCGCGCATCTCGTCGAGGTCGCCATCCCAGCCGCGTCCGTGCATCTCGTTGATCACTTTGCGCAGCCGGTAGGTCTTGGCGACTCGCAGGAGAGCCTCCTCCACAGCCGCTTTCTTGGTCGTCTTGCCAGTGAGCTTCATCACCTCGGCAATCAACTCGTCATCAATGTCGATGTTGGTGCGCATTACACCCCCGATGTGTATGATTGAACCATAATATACACATCGCGGGCTCGCGCTTCAACGTCCACGCCTTGCCAACCCCAGTCGACCGCCGGCCGTTGCGGCGGCTGGCATCGTGGAGCGCACGTCTAGCTGGCCGCTGGCAGAGCCAAAACTTCCGGCGCGCAGCCCTCGCGCGCCGCGGCCCGGCCCAGCCGCTCGGCGGCGAGTTCGACGAAAGCCTTGACCGCCGGCGACAGGTGCCGGCTCGAGGGGTAGAGCGCGTAAACGCCGCCCACCGCCGACGCATAGTCGGGCAGCACGCGTTGCAGCCGACCGTCGGCAATGGACGGCGCCGCCGCCGAGGCCGGCAACTGCGCGATCCCAAAACCCCTGAGCACCGCTGCCGTGGCGATCTCCATGGTGTTTGCGGCGATGCGGCCGCTGACCGCAACCGTCTCTGTCCCGTCGGGTCCTTCCAGCACCCACTGCGCTCCGGCGATGGCCGACCCGGCAATGATGCAATCGTGCGCTCTGAGGTCCGCGGGCAGTTTCGGCTCTCCCCGCGTCGCGAGGTATTCCGGACTGGCGCACAGCACCTTGTGCGATGCTCCGAGCTTGCGCGCCACCAGCGTCGAATCGCTGAGTGCCCCGGTGCGGAAAGCGATATCGATGCCCGCTTCGACGAGGTTGAGCCGGTCGTCGGTGAGCAGCAACTCGACACTGGCCTTGGGGTAAGCTGCGAGGAACTCGAACACCGTCTGCATGAGGAAGAACCCGGCAAAGCCGACCGGCGCCGAGACGCGAATGATGCCCGAGGGTTCTGCCCGCGCCTCGGCCAGTTGCTCGTTCGCCGCCTCGATGCTGCGCAGCGCCGCACTGCTCTGTTCGTAATAGACCCGCCCGACATCGGTCGGCCTCAGGCTGCGGGTGGTCCGATGCAGCAACCGCACCCCAACCTGCCGCTCGAGTTCGGCGACCCGGCGGCTGACACTGGTCTTGGGCAGCCCGAGCAGCCGGGCGGCGCTGGTGAAGCTGCCGGCCTCGACCACCCGGGCAAAGATCGCGACGTCGTTCAGGTCGACCATTGTAGCTCCCAGCGGTACGATGTTTCCTGACTATAGCTCGTTGTCGCTCAATCCGTCAGTACCGAAATCTCCGGGACCAAACTCGGAGATCGAAATGACCACCAACAAGACCATCCTCGTCACCGGCGCCACCGGCCAGCAGGGCGGCTCTGTCGCCCGCGCCCTGCTCGGCAAGGGTCACGCGGTGCGCGCTCTGACCCGTAACCCCGGGACCGAGGCCGCGCGCCGCCTCGCGGCAGCCGGAGCCGAGATCGTTGCCGGCGATTTCAGCGACCCCGCTTCGGTCGAGCGCGCCGCTCGTGGCGCCGACGCGATGTTCGTCGTCACCAGCTTCTGGGGCAACGGCCCTGAGGTGGAAACAGAACAGGGCATCGCCGCGGTCCAGGCCGCCAAGGCGGCCGGTGTCGGCCATCTGGTGTTTTCCTCGGTCGCCGATGCCAACAAGGCCACCGGCATCCCGCATTTCGAAAGCAAGTATCGTATCGAGCAGGCGATCACTGCGCTCGGCATCCCCCACACCATCGTTGCGCCCGTCGCCTTCATGGAAAACGTGGTGGCGCCATGGGGTATCGAAGCGCTGCGCAACGGCATCTATGCCTTCGGGCTGCCGGCCCAGCGCAGCAACCAGCTGATCGCCGTCGCCGATATCGGCGCCTTCGTTGCCGCGGTGATCGAACGCGGCGCCTCGCTGTTCGGCAAGCGCTTCGACATCGCCGGCGACCAGCTCTCCGGGACGGAGCAGGCCGCGATCCTCGCGCGCGCCACCGGCCGGCCGGTGCACTACCAGGAGATCCCTCTCGCCGCGGCGCGGCAGCAGGACCCCGAGAGCGCCATCATGTTCGAATGGTTCGACCGCGTCGGCTACGACGTCGATATCCCGGCGCTGCACCAAGCCTTTCCCGAGGTCCGCTGGCACGCCTTCGACGCCTGGGCGCGCGATTTCGACTGGTCAGCCCTCGCTGCACCGTCGCAAGCCGCCAACGGCTGAGCTCAGGCGCTCCTTGCCAGGTCCCCGAGCAGGCCGGCAGCGACCGAGAGGCGCGACACCGTCATCTCGCCCTCGGTCAGTCCCTGCACCGCGTCGGCCACCCGGGCGATCGCTTCGGGATGGCCGTCGCGCCAGGCCTTGAGCCGGGTATCGACCGCGCCATTACTGGTCGCCAGCGCATCCGCCGTGAGATCGCGCTGCGCCCTGAGCAGGTTGGCGAGCGCCCGGTCGAGCGCCATGCGGTCGAACTTGTCGCCCAGCACAATGGCATTGCCCTCTTCGATCACCCGGCCAAGCTTGAACGTATCGAGCACGCCGAAAAAGGCGATGGCGGTATCGGCCACCGGCGTCCGCGTCCGCTCGGCCACCAGGACGATATCGGTGCCGAGCGACAGCACCGGCAATTCGGCGAAGCGCCGCGCCATCTCGCGCGTCACCCCGGCAGCTTCGAGCCGCGCCGTGCGCTCGCCGATGGTGTTTTCCAGATAGCTGCCGAGCAGCCCGCCGATCATCGCCCGGACCTGGGCGATGCCATCCTGGTAGCGATCGACCAGCGGCCTCAGCCCATGCTCGAACCGCCCGTTCCTCAAAAACCACAGCGTCTCGCGCTTCAGCAGCGCCTGCACTTCGGCATAGAGCGTCAGCTGGGTCTTGCCCGGCACGGTACCGTCGAGCCCGTCGATATCGCGGTTGAGATCCGGCGTGCCATAGACGTCGCGCGCCGCGGCATAGGCCGCCGCCACCTGCCCGGCATCGGCGCTCGAAGCCGCCATCATCTCGTTGACGAAGCCCGGCCCGCCGCGGTTGATCATGGCATTCGACAGCACCGTGGCGATCACCTCGCGGCGCAGCCGATGGTTGGTGACCGTATCCTCAAAAGTCTCGATCAGCCGATCAGGGAAATAGCGATAGAGCTCGCGCCCCAGATACGGATCGTCCGGCACCCCGGTCTTCAACAGGTCCGCATTGGCGACGTTCTTGGCATAGGCGAGCAGCACCGCCAGTTCCGGCCGGGTCAGCCCCTTGCCGCCCTGCGCCCGATGCCGCAGCGCCGCGTTGTCGGGCAAAAACTCCACCGCCCGGTGCAGCTCGCCCGAGGCTTCCAGCCCCTCGATCAGCGCCACATGCTCGGGGAAAGCCGCGAGCCCGCGCGCTTCCTCGACACTCAGCGCCAGCGTCTGCAGGTAGTTGTTCTTCAGGCACAGCGCCGCCACCTCGTCGGTCATCGAAGCAAGGAACTCGTTGCGCACCTGCGTGGTCAGCTGTCCGGTGCGGGTGAGCGCGCCGAGCGCGATCTTGATGTTCACCTCGAGATCGGACGAGTTCACCCCGGCCGAGTTGTCGATGGCATCGGTGTTGATCCGTCCGCCCTTCAGCGCATATTCGACCCGGCCGAGCTGCGTCACCCCGAGGTTAGCGCCCTCGCCCACCGCCAGCGCACGGATCTCGGCGCCGGCGATGCGCACGGCATCATTGGCCTTGTCACCGGCCTGCGCCTCGGTCTCGCTGCTGGCCCGCACATAGGTGCCGATGCCGCCGAACCATAACAGGTCGACCTGCGCCTTGAGGATGGCGCGGATCACGTCATTGGGCGTCACCGCGTCGGAATTGAGCCCCAGCGCTTTCCGCGCCTCGGCGAACAGCGGCACCGTCTTGACGCTGCGCGAATAGACCCCGCCACCCTTCGACAGCAGCTCCGGGTTGTAGTCCTGCCAGCTCGAGCGCGGCAGCTCGAACAGCCGCTGCCGTTCGGCGAAGCTCACTGCCGGATCCGGGTCCGGGTCGATGAAGATGTCGCGATGGTCGAACGCCGCGATCAGCCGCGTTTGCGGCGACAGCAGCATGGCGTTGCCGAACACGTCGCCACTCATGTCGCCGACACCGACCACGCTGAACGGCGTCGACTGGATATCGCGGTCGAGCTCGCGGAAATGCCGCTTCACCGCCTCCCAGCCGCCACGCGCCGTGATCCCCATCTTCTTGTGGTCGTAGCCGGCCGAACCGCCCGAGGCGAAGGCGTCGCCGAGCCAGAAATCGCGATCAACCGCAATGGCGTTGGCGGTATCGGAAAAGCTCGCCGTGCCCTTGTCGGCGGCCACCACCAGGTACGGATCGTCGCCGTCGCGCCGGATCACGTCGGGTGGCGGCACCACCGTATCGACCTCGAGATTGTCGGTGACGTCGAGCAGGGTCGAGACGAAAATCTTGTAGCAGACCGTCCCCTCGCGCAGCACCGTCTCGCGATCGGCTCCGACAGGCGTCTGCTTGGGAACGAACGCGCCCTTCGCCCCGACCGGCACGATAATGGCGTTCTTCACCTGCTGCGCCTTCACCAAGCCGAGCACTTCGGTGCGGAAATCCTCCGGCCGGTCCGACCAGCGCAAGCCACCGCGGGCGATCGGCCCGAAGCGCAGGTGCAGGCCCTCGACGCGCGGCGAATAGACGAAGATCTCGCGATAGGGTTTTGGCTCCGGCAGCGCCTCGACCTTCGAACAATCGAACTTCAGCGCCAGCGCCGGCCGCCGCGCGCCCGACTGGTCGCGTTGGTAGGCATTGGTGCGCACCACGGCTTCGGTGAGATTGAGGTAGCGGCGAAGGATGCGGTCCTCGTCGAGCGAGGTGGTGGCTTCCACTGCCGCGGCGATGATCTCGCGCGCCTCGGCCGTGGCGCGCTTGCGGTCGCCGGCGAAGTGCGGGTCGTTCTCGGCGTGGAACAGCGTCACCAGCGCCGTCGAGACATCGACATGTCGCGCCATCACCGAATTGAGGTAGTCGCGCGAATAGGGGATGCCGACCTGCTTGAGGTAGCGGGTCAGCGCCCGCAGCACCTCGACATCGTCCCAGCCGAGCCCGGCCTTCAGCGTCAGCTGGTTGAGCCCATCGCTTTCGGCTTCCCGCCGCCACACCGCGAGGATGGCAGTTTCGATCTTTTCGCCCAGCGCCCGGTCATCGAGGTCGAGCCCGTCCTCGGCCTCGAGCAGCATGTCGTGCACATAGGTCTCGGCGTCATGCAGCGGCTTGACGGTGAAAGTGTCCTCGTCGATCACCCGGAAGCCGAAATTCTCCAGCATCGGCACGCGGTCGCTGAGCGCGATCGGGCTGCCGCGGTGGTAGACCTTCAGCCCCATGGCGCTGCGGCCCTCGCGGGCCCCGAGCCGCAGCGCAATCGCCCGCTCGTCGGGCAGCAGCCGGATCACCGCGATATCGCCAAGCGCCGCCTCGGCGGAGTGCACCGCCTGATAGTCGGGCGGGAAGGCCTCGAGATAGTCGGCGATGGCGGCAGTATCCTGCGCCGCCGCCACCAGCCGGTCGCCGAAGGTGCGGATGCGCTCCGCCACTCCCGCCTCCAGCTCGTCGCGGCTCGGCGTCGGTGTCACCCCACCGTTGCGCCCGATGATGAAATGCACCCGGACCAGCTCGCCTTCGGGGAAGCTCGGATAGAACGCCGAAACCCGCCCCTCATAGATTTGCGCCAGATAGCTGCCGATGACCGCCCGGACGTCGGAATCGTAGCGGTCGCGCGGCACGAACACGAGCACCGAGACGAAGTTGTCGAAGCGGTCGATGCGGCTCAGCACCCGCACCCGCGGCCGGTCGACGAGGCTGGCGATGATGGTCGCGAATTCGTAGAGCTGCGGCTCGGAGATCTGGAACAGCTCGTCACGCGGAAACGTATCGAGCGCATTCATCAAAGCCTTGCCGGCATGACTCTGCGGATCCTGCCCGGCCTCGCGCAGCACCTCGGTGATTTTCTTCCGGATCAGTGGCACGTCGGTATTGGGCGCCGCCAGCGACATCGAGGTGAACAGCCCCAGGATCCGCAGCTCGCCCGAAATGGCGCCCTCGCGGTCGTAGAGCTTCACCCCGACATAATCCATGTAGGCGCGCCGGTGCACCCGCGAGCGGATATTGGCCTTGCTGACCATGATCGGCGCCGGCTCGGCGAGGAAGGCGAAGTGCTGCTCCGTCATCTCGACATAGTTGGGTCCCGAGCGCAGGAACAACACGCTCGGGTCCTCGAGGATGCCGAGCTCGCTGTCATGCACCGGCACGAGCCTGGCCGGTGTCGCGACGCCATCGACCTCCGTGGCCGGCTCGAGCTTATATTCCCGCATGCCGAGGAAGGTGAAATTGTGCTCGGCCAGCCAGCCGAGGAAGTGCATCGCCTCGGCCACCTGGGCCGGGGGCGCCTTGGGGGCGTGAGCGTGCCAGTCGGCCATCGCCTTCTTCACCCGCGCCAGCATCGGCCGCCAGCCGGCGACCGCCCGGCCGACATCGGTAAGCGTATCGTCGATTTCGCCCTTCAGCGCCTCGCGCAGCACGATATCGGCGAGCGGCTCGATCTCGATATGAAGGAAGCTCTCCAGCCGGCTGCCCGGCGTCGGCACGTCGAGCACCCGGTAGGTCGCCGGGTCGAACTGCAGCACCGGATGGGTGATGAAGCGGATCACCCCGCCGCGCGCCCGGATCGCCGCCAGCACGCTGTCGACGATGAACGGCATATCGGCCGAAAACACCTCGACGATCTCGAGCTCGCCCGGCTGTTCCGGCGGCACCACATAGACATTGTGGCTGGCCAGCTCGCGCTTGCCCAACCGGCCGTATGATTTGCGGAACGTCGCCTCCAGCACATCGACCGGATGCATGGCGAGGTCTTCGGGATCGGTCGCCTCGGCCACTGCCCTGAGGAACCGTGCAAAGCTTGGCTCCGACGACTGGTAGCCCTCTGCCCGCGCGATCAGCGCCGCACGCGTATCGACAGCTGCCGCCTCATTCATCGCCTGACTCCCCGTCCCCCAGTGGCGGGACTCTGCGTCCGGCCGCCGCTGTTGTCGAGTGGCCACAACACAAGACGATGACGGTAAGACCTTGTGAGCATCCCCCTGCCATAGTCCGCGAACCCTCTCGTCGACGGCCCGCCATGTCCAAAGCTCCCTCCGACCTTCGCGCCCTGCTGCGCACCGGCCTCAGCCGGTCGCTGGCATCGCTGCTGATCAAGGTCGCGACGGCCGGGCTGACCTACCTGATGTATGTGGTGCTCTCGCGCACCATGGGTGCCGCCGAGTACGGCTATTTCGCCTTCGGCCTGAGCCTTGCCACCATCCTCGCCATCGGCGCCTCGATGGGCCAGCAGACGGCGATCCTGCGCTACTGGCCGGAAGAGGATGTCGCCGGGAGGCACGACAGGGCCTTGTCGGCGCTGCGCTCGGGCGGCGCGCTGACGCTCATCGCCGGTCTCGTTCTTACCGCGCTGATCATCGCCGGTGCGGCGACGGCCGGCCTGTTCACCGGGCCGACCTGGCACCTCTATGCCGCCGCCGCCCTGATCCTGCCCATGGCCTTCGCCGAATACTGGTCCTCGGCGCTCCGGGCGCAGGGCTCGGTATGGACGGCACTGGCGCCGCGCGACATCCTGTGGCGCGTCCTCACCCCGCTCGCCATCGTGGCGCTGTTCGCCTTGAACGCCCCGCTCACCGGCTGGCAGGCGCTGCTGCTGACCGCCGTGTTGCTGACCGTGTCGCTGGCGCTGCAATACGCCCTCGCGCGTATCCGGCGCTACGAGATCGCCCCGGGCTTTGCGACGCTCCGGCCCTATTGGCGCGAACATGGCACGGCGAGCCGCTGGTTCCTCATCGGCACGGTGATCGATTCCGCCGCGCTCAACATGGACACCATCTTCATTGGCCTCCTGGTCACCGCCGAGGCAGCCGGCATTTACTTCAACGCCTTCCGCACCGCCGGGCTGCTGACCCTGTTCATGTTCGCCATAACCCTCGTGGTCGCGCCGATGGTGTCGCGCCACTACCATGCCGGCGAAATGAAGCAGGCGCAGGCGATCACTGCATTGTGTGCCTGGGCCGGTTTCGCCTTTTCGCTGGCGGTGTTCCTCGGCTACCTGGTCTTCGGCAACCAGATCCTTGCGCTGTTCGGCGATCACTCCATTGCCGGCTACTGGGTGCTGATCCTGCTCAGCATTGGCCTGCTGTTCGACGCCGCCACCGGCCCGTCGCGCATCGTCATGATGATGACCGGCCATGAGCGCGATTACGTGCGGATCTGGGGCGCCATCATGCTGGTCGGCCTGCTTGTGGAGCTGGCAGTGATTCCGGTTTTTGGGCTGATCGGCGCCGCCGCGGTCAACGCCCTGTCGCGCGCCGTGGCGCAGCTCGCCATCGCCCGCTGGAACCGCCGCCACATCGGCATCGACACCACGCTGCTGGGCGCCTTCCGCGTCCGTGGCCTCCCCGATGCACCCGCTCGCATGGCACCCTTGTAACCTCTGGCCCCTCTGCCAATCTTGACCTGACACGCGAGCGGGGCTTAGAACCCCCCGTTACTCCCTTAACCCCCGAGTGGAACCTCCAGCAAAAATGGCCGGCAGAACTCTGTACGATAAGATCTGGGACGATCACCTTGTTTCCAACAACGAGGATGGGACCAGCCTTATTTACATTGATCGCCACCTGGTCCACGAGGTGACGAGCCCGCAGGCCTTCGAGGGTCTGCGCATGAACGGCCGCAAGGTCCGGGCGCCTGAGCGCACCCTCGCCGTGGTCGACCACAACGTCCCCACCACCGACCGTTCGCTGCCCAATCCTGACCCGGAAAGCGCCATCCAGATCGCCGCGCTGGCCGAGAACACCAAGGATTTCGGCATCGAGTACTACGATCCCTTCGATAAGCGTCAGGGCATCGTGCACATCGTCGGCCCCGAGCAGGGCTTCACCCTGCCCGGCATGACCATCGTCTGCGGCGACAGCCACACCTCGACGCATGGCGCGTTCGGCGCACTGGCGCACGGCATCGGCACTTCGGAAGTCGAGCACGTGCTCGCCACCCAGACGCTGATCCAGCAGAAGGCCAAGAACATGCTGGTGCGTGTCGATGGCCAGCTGCCCGAGGGCGTCACCGCCAAGGACATCATCCTCGCCATCATCGGCGAGATCGGCACGGCCGGCGGCACCGGCCACGTCATCGAGTTCGCCGGCGAAGCCATCCGTGCGCTGTCGATGGAAGGCCGCATGACGGTCTGCAACATGACCATCGAGGGCGGCGCCCGCGCCGGCCTGATTGCGCCCGACGAGAAGACCTTCGAATACGTGAAGGGCCGGCCGCGCGCGCCGAAGGGCGCCGCCTACGACCATGCCGTCGAGTACTGGAAGACCCTCTATTCCGACGCCGACGCGCATTACGACAAGGTGGTGATCCTCGACGCGGCGAAGCTCCCGCCGATCGTTTCCTGGGGCTCGAGCCCCGAGGACGTGATCTCGGTCAATGGCGTGGTTCCCAATCCCGACGACATCCAGGACGCCAACAAGCGCGCCAGTAAGTGGCGGGCGCTCGAGTATATGGGCCTCGAGCCGGGCACCAAAATCACCGACATCACCGTCGAGCGCGTCTTCCTCGGCTCCTGCACCAATGGCCGCATCGAGGATCTCCGCGCCGCTGCCAAGGTGGTGGCCGGCCGCAAGGTTGCCGCCGGCGTCAACGCCATGGTGGTGCCGGGTTCGGGCCTCGTGAAGGAACAGGCGGAAGCCGAAGGTCTCGACGTGATCTTCAAGGATGCCGGTTTCGAGTGGCGCGAGCCGGGCTGCTCGATGTGCCTTGCCATGAACCCCGACAAGCTGAAGCCGCACGAGCGCTGCGCCTCGACCTCGAACCGCAACTTCGAGGGCCGCCAGGGCTTCAAGGGCCGCACCCACCTGGTCTCGCCGGCCATGGCGGCAGCCGCGGCGGTCACCGGCCACTTCGTCGACATTCGCGAGTGGCAGTAAGCCCCAATCCGTGGACGGCGCGCGCAGCTCCGTCCCTCGACGATTTCGAAGAGATCGCGGCAGCGGCTTTCGAGGCGCTGCCAAGAGAGTTCAAGGCGCTGGCCGGGAACGTCCCCTGCATGGTGGCCGAATTCCCTGATGAAGAGACGATGACCGAGATGGAGCTCGAAACCGAGTTCGACATTCTCGGGCTGTTTCGCGGCATCGGCCTGCCGCAGGGCGGCGCCTCGCCGCAGACCGGGCAACTGCCCAACCAGGTCTGGCTCTACCGCCGCCCCATCCTCGACTACTGGGCCGAAAGCGAAACAGAGGAAACGCTGGGTGAAATCATCACCCACGTGCTGGTGCACGAGATCGGCCACCATTTCGGCTTTTCCGACGAAGACATGGAAGCCATCGAGGCGGCGGCGGAACGGGGCCAATAGGCCGCAGACGGCCCCCTCCCGGCCTCCCCCATGAAGGGGGAGGTGAAGAGTCGAGGCTCTGTCTTCGATTGTGCCTGGTGAAGCGGCGGAGCACCTCCCCCTTCATGGGGGAGGATGGGAGGGGGCCGTCTCTCTCAGTCGATTAGCCGCTCAGTCCCGCTGGTTGCCGTCCCGCGGCACGAACTCGTAGTAGTCATCCAGCACGCCCGGGCGCTCGTCCTCGACCAGCAGCCCGTATTTCTGGCCATCGAAATGTTCGAACCATTCGTCCCAGGCCACCAGGTCGAGCCCGCCGAGCCGGTCGCCATACTGGTTCTCGCCGGCATTCAGCGCCTGCTGGTCGAACAGGATCCGCAACACCGGCGGGCCGCCGATGCCGGTTGACCGGTCCTCCATGGCCGGATTGCCGGAGCGCGCCGCTGCCCAGAGCCGGATATCCTCGTGCTTGGTGAGGACCTGAGTCATTTCGATGCCTTTCTGGTCTTGTTCAGAACCCGAGCTTAGCGGGAAAACTGCTATAGCTTAAGTGGTCGCGGCGCCGTCCGGTTCCAAGTGCCGATCTCCATCGAGCCCCCTGTTCGGACTTGGCTTTACGGCGCCGGTGGCTCAAACTGCGACAGCGCGCCACGGTGCTGTGGGCATGCTGTTAACCAGTTCTTTCGGGGCCACCCTTACTGTCATTCCATCATTAGGGACGCGATTGCAGGGCATGGCCGGAGCGGGCTTCATACTCGCCATCAACCTATTCATTGCCGCGCTGTTTGCGCTGGCCTTCTTCCTGGTCGGCGTGTCCAACCGGGCGGACAAGGTCGCGCCGTTCTTCTCCCTCGCTTACGTCTTCGGCATTGTCTACATCGCCTCGGAATTTATCCTGCCGCAGCAGGATTATCCGCAGTTCGCCTACACCGCCGGCTTTGCCGCCTTCCTCGGCGCCGTCACCGCGGTGACCCTGGGCGTGGCGCGGCGCTATGCTCGCCCGCTGCCCTGGGCCGGCGTCAGCGTCATCGTCATCGTGTCGGTGGCCGCCAACTGGTTCGGCTACACCCTGCCGCACGATACGGTGGAACGGAACCTGATCTACCAGACGCCTTATGCCGTCATGCAGGCCTGCGCCGCCTGGATCATCCTCGCCTCGCGCCGCCGCCAGCCGATCGATATCGGCCTCGTGGCGCTGTTCGCCCTGAGCGCCATGCAGTTCCTGTCAAAGCCCTTTGCCGCCGTGCTGCTCGGCGGTTCGGGCGACAGCTCCTACACCTACCTCGCCACCACCTATGCCCTCTATTCGCAATCGCTCGGCGCGATCCTGCAGGTGGCAACAGGGCTGCTGATGTTGATGCTGCTGGTGCGCGACATGCTGGTCGAGATCACTGCGCGCTCGGAGACCGACCCGCTGTCCTCGGTCTACAACCGCCGCGGCTTCGAGGAGCGCGCCGCCCCCGGCCTCCAGCAGGCAAGCGTGCCGGCGGCGCTGGTGCTGGCCGACCTCGATGCCTTCAAGGCCATCAACGACAATTACGGCCACGACACCGGCGACCAGGTGATCATTGCCTTCGCGGCGCTGCTGCGCGACACCGCGCCGCCAAAAGCGGTGGTCGGCCGGCTGGGTGGTGAAGAGTTCGGAGTGTTCCTGCCCGGCGCCAACCTCGCCGTCGCCCGCCTCCTGGCGGAAACGCTGCGGACCGGTTTTGCCGCACAGCCGGTGGCCGGTCTACCGCCCTTCGTGCGCTGCACCGCAAGCTTCGGCGTCGCGGAGCGCATGGACGGTGAGAGCCTTTCCGGTCTCCGCCGCCGCGCCGATGCGGCGCTCTACACCGCCAAGCGCGATGGCCGCGACCGCGTTGCTGTGGCTGGCGATCCGCATGCCGACGCGATGCCGGCCCATCCGCTGGCCGGCACCTCGCTCGCCAAATCCGCCTGAAAACGCTCTAGTTCAGGTCACGCCGCTCGACGAACTCGAACGCCGTCTTGTCGCTCACCCGCAGCGCCAGGTGCTGCCGGTCGAGCTCGGCCAGCCATGCCGTCCATGAGCAGGGGCTCATGCCGTCGTCCTGGCTCGGGGTCTCGGTCGGCGCCGCCGGCCGCGCGAAGTTCAGCGCCAGCCGCGCCCGCACCTGCCCGTTCGGATCGGGAACGCGGCGCAAAGCCGGCTTGCCATGACGCGCCGTCACCCAGTTCTGGATATCGCGGTGTTCGATGAGTGTGTGGGTATTCATTCTGGCCTCCCCTCAGATGCCCTAACTAACTTCCCAACGCCAATTCGGCGGTTCAGTTCCGCCCAGTTTGGCTCCCTCCCATGCGACATTTATGACAGGTCGAGATCGGCTCCGGCAGCCGATCTTCAGACCCCGCTGCGGGCCGCGGCGTCTTGACTTGGCCAAGCGCTTGATCGCGCTTTGAAGACGCACGTTCCTCAATTTTCGGAGGCTTCAGGCGCGGGCCCGCCGCAGCACTTTTTCCACACGCGTCCGCTTGGCGCTGGCCTCGATCGAGGTGAGTCGCGTCTCGAGCAGGCGCACGAATGCCTCTCGGTGCGCCGCGTCGATCACTGGCTGTGCCTGTTCGGCATACATCGGGAACTGGTTCGGCGCCGCGCCGTCGAGCCGCTCGAGCAGCACCGGCAGCACCTTGCTGCCATGCCCGGCCGCGGCGAGCTTGACGAGGATCGCCACCGCCTTGTCCTTGGCGATCACCGAACCCTTATCCGCCGCAACGAGGATCGCCGGCAGTTGCGCCAGCACCGCAGCAGGTTGCAGCGATGTGATCGTCTCGATCGCCTGCAACGCGCCCCAGACGTTGCGATTGTTCTTGCCGCTCAGCAGCTTGAGGAACGCCGGGGCGTGTGGTGCCACCAGCTCCGGCTTCAACGCCCCGAGCTCGTACAGCACCTTGATGGCGTCGTTGGAAACGGCAGTCGTCCCCGTCGCGAGCGCCCCGGCCAGCTCGGCGATGGCGGCGGCGTCCGGTTTTGCCGCCAGCGCCTCCGCCAGCTCGACATTGGGCTGCTCGTCATTGCGCCCCAGCGCCGAAGCGAGTTTGCCGAGGACGCTCATGCGCCGATCGCGGTGTCGAGCGCCAGGGTGATCATCTCCCTGAGCGACGACTGCCGGTCCTCGGCGCTGAGTTCGGCATGGGTGATCAGGCAATCGGTCATCGTGCAGATGGCCAGCGCCTTGCGGTCGAACCGCGCCGCCAGCGTGTAGAGCGCCGCCGCCTCCATCTCCACCCCGAGAATGCCATGCGCCGGCAGCCGGCCATAGCCGGTGAGGCCGGGCTCGATGTGGTAGAAGATGTCGGACGAGAGCATGTTGCCGACGTGGTAGCGCATCCCGGCCTTCTCGGCCCGCTCGACACTGTCGCGTAACAGCCCGAAATCGGCGATCGGCGCGAAGTTGAACGGCGTGAAGGCGTCGCGGACGATCGCTGAGTCCGTCGTCGCGCCTTGGGCGATGATCAGGTCGCGCACCTTCACCTTGGCATTGAGCCCGCCGCAGGTGCCGACCCGGATCAGCTTCTGCAGCCCATAAACGTTGATCAGCTCGTGCACATAGATCGACAGCGATGCCTGCCCCATGCCGGTCGCCTGCACCGAAACGGGCTTCCCCTTCCAGCTGCCGGTATAGCCGAGGCAATTGCGCACCGAGTTCACCAACCTGGCGTCTTCGAAGAAGTTCTCGGCGATCCACTTGGCACGCAAGGGGTCGCCGGGCAGCAGCACCGCCTCGGCATAGTCACCGGGCTTGGCGTGATTGTGCGGGGTCATTTCGGCCTCTCATATGATGGTGTTTGCGCCACCAAACCCTTTGCAGATGACAGAGGCAACCCCTATATGTCCCCGCGCATTCAACCCCTTTATTGGGAGTCTCACATGGTCGCGAAAATCTTCATCGACGGCGAAGCCGGTACCACGGGTCTACAGATCCGCGAGCGCCTTGCCGGTCGTCGCGACCTCGAGGTGATCTCCATTGCCCACGACAAGCGCAAGGATCTCGAGGAGCGGAAGCGCCTCCTGAACCTCGCCGATGTCGCGATCCTCTGCCTGCCTGACGATGCGGCCAAGGAAAGCGTGTCGCTGATCGAGAACGACACCACCAAGGTGATCGATGCCTCGACCGCGCACCGCATCGCCGAGGGCTGGGCCTATGGCTTTGCCGAGATGGACAAGGCGCAGTCCGCGGCCATCGCCAATGCCACGCGGGTCGGCAACCCCGGCTGCTGGCCGCAGGGCGCCATCGCGACGCTGCGGCCGCTGGTAGAAGCGGGCCTCGTGCCGGCCGATTTCCCGGTCACCGTCAACGGCATCTCCGGCTATTCCGGCGGCGGCCGCACCATGATCGAGGACTATGAGGCACAGGGCGAGAACGCCAATGAGTTCGCGCTCTACGGCCTCACCTTCAAGCACAAGCACCTGCCCGAGCTGCAGAAATACGCCAAGCTGGCGCATACCCCGCTGTTCCAGCCCGCTGTCGGCAATTTCCGGCAGGGGATGATCACCGCGGTGCCGCTGCAGCTCTGGACCCTTGCCAAGGTGCCGACCGGCGCCGAACTCCATGCCGCCATCGCCGACCACTTTGCGGCGATCCCGCAAAGCTTCGTCGATGTCGCGCCGCTGTCCGATCTCGAGCGCAGCCCCGAGCTCAACCCCGAGCTCTACAACGACACCAACCGCATGCGGCTGCACGTCTTCGCCAATGATGCGAAGGCCCAGGCGTTGCTGGTCGCGGTCTACGACAATCTCGGCAAGGGTGCGTCCGGCGCCGCGGTGCAGAACCTCAACCTGATGCTCGGCGTCGCCGCGGACACCAGCCTCGCGGCGTAGCCGACACTTCCAGCTCCCGCCGGTGGCTGCGGACCCTCACCCTTGATCCCTCCCCGCAAGGGGGAGGGAGACGCAGACTGCGATGTTAGTGTGAGGGTCTCCCTCCCCCTTGCGGGGAGGGGACAGGGGTGGGGGTCAGCCCGCGCCGGCAGTTCAGTAACGCAGCCCCTAAATCTGTAACCCGCGCAGCAGTTTCGGCCCGTTGCGATCAAGCCCGGCGGCGCGGGCGATCAACAGGTCCTTGACCGGCGGCAGCCGGTCGACCACGCCCATGCCGAAATCGCGCAGCGCCCGCACCGGCGCGACGTCGTTCGAGAACAGCCGCACCATCCCGTCGGTCACCATCGCCATCAGCGCGGTGTCGAAGCGCCGCCAATGCTGGTAGCGCTCGAGCACGTCGGCGGCGCCATGGTCCTGTCCAAGCCGGATCGCATCGATCACCACTTCGGCCAGCGCCGCCACGTCTTTCAGCCCCAGGTTCAGCCCCTGCCCGGCCACCGGATGCACCACATGCGCCGCATCACCGATCAGCGCCAGCCGCGGCGCGACGAAGCTCTTGGCGATCTGCAAGCGCAGCGGGAAGGCCTGCAGCCCTTCCTCGAGCGTCACGCGCCCGAGGCTCGAGCCCATCACCGCCTCGATCTCGGCGGCGATCGCCTCCGCCGGCCAGCCCTTCAGCTCCGCCGCCCGCTCGCTGCTTTCGGTCCACACCAGCGATGAGCGCCGGCCCGGCAGCGGCAGGCTGGCGAACGGCCCGGCCGGCCGGAAATGCTCGTAGGCCGTGCCCTCGTGGTCGAGTTCGTGCGTGATGGTGGTGACCAGCCCGGATTGCCGGTAATCGTGCGAGATCACCTCGATCCCGGCCATGCGCCGCAGCGCCGATTGCGCCCCGTCCGAGGCGATCACCAGCGGCGCCATGATGGTGCGGCCGTCGGCAAGGCTCAGCCGCGCCATGCCGGGGTCGGCGGCAAAGCCGGTGATTTCCACCGGCGCGATGGTCTCGACGCCCTCGCCCAGCGCGCCAAGCAGGGTCTCGGCCACCAGTTGGTTGGGCACCAGATGGGCGAACGGCTCGCCCGGCGCCACATCGCCCAGAAAGCTCAGGAACAGCGGCCGCGAAATATCGCCGGTGCCGGAATCGGTGATCTTCATCTGTCTGACCGGCTCGGCGCCGATCGCCATCGCCGTCCACACCCCCAGCTCGACGAAGATGCGGCGCACTCCCGCGGCGATGGCCGAGGCGCGCTGGTCCTTGGGCACCGAGAACGGCCGTCGATCAAGCAGCGCGACGCGAAGACCCTTCATCGAGCGGCTCAGCGCCAGCGCCATGGTGAGGCCCACCGGCCCGCCGCCCACGATCACGATGTCAAAGCTGTCGGCCATAGGAGAACTCCGCTTCGCCGCTATGTCGGACTTCCCATCGCGCGACGCAAGGCGATGCTTTGCCGCGTCGTACTGCTGCACAAAGTGTCAGCACCTTGATCGAATCTGCCCAACTTCTGTGCATGAGCCTTGTGCAGATCAGGCCGCTGCACCGTCGCTAGGCACCGAGCATCCGTCTTTCCTTAATAGAATCATAAGCTTGGCGATTGCGGCCGCAGTTTGGCACGCGACTTGAGTCTGTTTGAGCCGATTGGAGACCGTCCAACACGTATCGAAAGGGGCATCCATGAAGCTGGTGATCGCAATCATCAAACCGTCGCGCCTGGAGGAGGTCCGCCAGGCCCTCAACTCGCTCGACGTCCACGGCATGACCGTGACCGAAGTCAAAGGCTATGGCCGGCAGAAGGGCCATTCCGAAATCTACCGCGGCACCGAGTATGCCGTGCACTTCCTGCCCAAGCTCAAGATCGAGATCGCTGTCGACGACGCCCAGTCCGACGCCATCGTCTCGGCCATCCGCGAGAGCGCCCAGACGGGCCGCATCGGTGACGGCAAGATCTTCGTGCTCGACCTGTTGGCCGTCACCCGCATCCGCACCGGCGAAACCGGCGCGGCCGCGCTCTGATGCCGCTACCCTCTGGAGAAACCCCAATGACAGACTTGAAGTTGTCAAAAGTCCTGGGAGCTGCGGCACTGGCCTCGCTGGCTCTCGCCCTGCCTGCCTTCGCGCAGGACGCCGCGGCGCCGGCCGCTGAAGTCGTTCCGATCATCGACAAGGGCGACACCGCCTGGATGCTGGTCTCGACCATGGTCGTCTTCGTGATGATCGTGCCGGGCCTCGCCCTGTTCTATGGCGGCCTGGTCCGCGCCAAGAACGTGCTGTCGATCCTCAGCCAGGTACTCGGCGGCGTCGCTCTGATCGCCCTGCTCTGGGTGGCCTACGGCTACACGCTGGCCTTTGGCGGCAGCGAAGGCGGCCTGTCGCCCATCATCGGCGATTTCTCCAAGCTGTTCCTCTCGGGCGTGACGATCGAATCGACCGCCGCTACCTTCTCGGCCGGCTTCCAGCTGCCCGAACTGGTGTTCGTGGTGTTCCAGCTCACCTTCGCCTGCATCACCTCGACCCTCATCGTCGGCGGCATCGCCGAACGCATGAAGTTCGGTGCCGTGATGCTGTTCCTGGCGCTCTGGTTCACCTTCTCCTACCTGCCGATCGCCCACATGGTCTGGGCCGGCACCGGCTACCTGTTCGGTCTCGGCGCCTATGACTTCGCCGGTGGCACCGTGGTGCACATCAACTCCGGTGTGGCCGCGCTCGTCGCCGCCATCGTCCTCGGGCCGCGCACCGGCTTCCTCAAGGAACCGATCCCGCCGCACAACCTGACCTTCGTCTTCATCGGCGCGGGCCTCCTCTGGTTCGGCTGGTTCGGCTTCAACGCCGGCTCGAACCTCGAAGCCAACGGCCTCACCGCCCAGGCCTTCCTCAACACCATCACTGCCCCGGCCGCTGCGGCCCTGGCGTGGGGCCTGGCTGAGAAGTTCACCCGCGGTCATGCCTCGCTGCTCGGCTTCGCCTCGGGCGCCGTCGCCGGCCTCGTCGCCATCACCCCGGCCGCCGGCTTTGCCGGCACCATCGGTGCGATCGTCCTCGGCGCCATCGCCGGTGTGGTCTGCCTGTGGGCCGTCGTGACGCTGAAGCCGATGTTCAAGTACGACGACTCGCTCGACGTGTTCGGCATCCATGGCGTCGGCGGCATCGTCGGCGCCCTGGGCACCGCGTTCGTCGCCAGCCCGACCTTCGGGGGTTACCCGCTGGCCGGCTACGAGATGTGGAGCCAGTTCGTCAAGCAGCTGACAGGCGTCGGCATCGCCATCGTCTGGTCGGCCGTGGTGGCGCTGATCGCCATGTTCATCGTCAAGGCAGTGTTCGGCGGCGCCCGCGTCACCGAGTCGGCCGAGAGCGATGGCCTCGACCTCTCGAGCCACGGCGAGCGCGCCTATAACTAGGCAGGAGCGTCGTCAGGAAAAGTTGCAGACTTTTCCGGTTCGACGGCGCGACCACCTAGAGCACTCGACGCGGGCGGGGACCTCCTCCCCTTCGCCCGCGTCCAACTCCGGAGAGCCGGGTTGCGGCTCGGCTCTCCCTCGGAAACCGGGCTGTTGCCCGGTTTTCCGAACCCCGCTGATCGCGGCGTGCAGCTCACGTACCTCTTGGCCCGCCACAGAGGCTTCCCACTCGCAAACCGCGTGGGCTGCACACCCCGGTCAACGGCGTCCGGGCCCGGAACAGGGACCGGCATCCGCCCCGCCAGGCGATGCCGCGTCGCCTAGTTTCTGGGCAATACCGGGTCGTTGACCGCCCAAATCTTGAGCACTTCGCTGCCTGCGAAGCCGCTGCTTATTGCCAGGCAACCTAACCAGCTGAAACCGCTGCACTCTTTCCGCCCGTTCAACTGGCACGCGGCTTGATTGCCATGCCCCCGAATTAACCCGGATGCGAGCCGGGTGTTGCTTGGGAGGCTTCAATGGCTGAGTCCGCAGGGCTCGACGTATTCTTTGTGCTGGTCGGCGCGATCCTGGTGTTCGCCATGCATGGCGGCTTCGCCTTCCTCGAGCTGGGGACGGTGCGCGGCAAGAACCAGGTCAACGCGCTGGTCAAAATCCTGGTCGATTTCGCCTTCTCGACCCTGGCCTATTTCGTCATCGGGTACAGCATCGCCTATGGCGTCACCTTCTTCCACAATGCCGCAACGCTTTCGGGCGGCGGGGCCGGTTTCGCGCCGCAGGGCTTCAGCCTGGTCAAGTTCTTCTTCCTTGCTACCTTCGCGGCGGCGGTGCCCGCCATCATCTCCGGCGGCATCGCCGAGCGCGCCAAGTTCTGGCCGCAGGTGATCGCCGCCGCTGTCATCGTCGGGCTGATCTATCCGTTCTCCGAAGGCATCGTCTGGAATGCCAATTACGGCATCCAGGCCTGGCTTGAATCGAGCTTTGGCGCTCGCTTCCACGATTTCGCCGGCTCGATCCAGGTACATGCGCTGGGTGGCTGGCTGGCGCTCGCCGCGGTGTTGCGCATGGGCGCCCGCATCGGCCGCTACGGCCCGAACGGCCGGCCGTTTGCGCCATCCTCGATCCCGTGGCTGGCGCTCGGCACCTGGCTGCTCTGCATCGGCTGGTTCGGCTTCAACGTCATGTCGGCGCAGTCGGTCGCCGGCGTCTCCGGGCTCGTCGCCATCAACTCGCTGATGGCCATGGTCGGCGGCATCATTGCCGCCGTGGTGATCGGCCGCAACGATCCGGGCTTCACCCATAACGGCGCGCTGGCCGGCCTCGTCGCCGTCTGCGCCGGCTCCGACCTCTACCACCCGCTGGCGGCACTCGCCGTCGGTGCGGTGGCCGGCGTCATCTTCGTCAAGGGCTTCACCTGGACCCAGGAAAAGCTGAAGGTCGACGACGTGCTCGGCGTCTGGCCGCTGCACGGCCTTTGCGGCCTGTGGGGCGGCATCGCCGCCGGTATTTTCGGGCTCGAAGCGCTGGGCGGCATGGGCGGGGTATCGTTTCTCACCCAGCTGGTCGGCTCACTCGCCGTCTCCGTCTATGCTTTCGCCGCCGGCTATGTGCTGTACTGGCTGTCCAACCGCGTCGCGCCGGTCCGCCTCAGCGACGAGCAGCAGCGCCGCGGCGCCGACCTGTCGATCCACTCGATCGGCGCCGAACCCGAGTTCTGAGCCGACCCGGGAACGGTTCTCCTTCCGCGCTCGTTGAGAGAGCGGAAGGAGAGTCCCATGTCTTTCATGAGCAAGGCAAAGTTCATCGATTTTCCGGCGATCGCCTTGATCATCGCGATCATCCTCGTGCCAGTCGCCATCGCGCTCGTCGTCTAGAGTGGGCCAGCTTGAAGGGGCAGCACCACGGAGTCATTCCCGCGAAAGCGGGAACCTCCGTTTGCGGAGCGTGCGGCCAAACCGAGATCCCCGCTTCCGCGGGGATGACCGGTGCCGGACGCGACACAGTCCCTAGCGGCACCAGTTTCCCGTCCTGCTTGCCGCAACTGAAAAACCTCTCTATGAGTCGTCTCCTTCGGCCAGCCACAGGGAGGCGCGACATGACAGCATTCCGACCTCGCCTCGCAGGGCTTACCTCCGGTTTTCACCGTTAGGTCGCCCGCGGTCCTCCTGTAGAACGCTTCGCTTGCTAGCCGCCGGACTCTCCGGCTCTTTTCCAGTTTTGCTCTTTTCCGGGACCGGATGGCTGCCTCGTGCGGCGTCCGGACGAACGACATGGCTTCTTCCAAGAAAACTCAGCGCGGCCAGGCCTATGGCAAAGTGCTCGGCTTCGCCGCCGCCCACTGGCGCCGGCAGCCCAGGCGCGTTGCCCTCATCATGGGCCTGTTCTTCATCGAGACCGTCGCCGACATCCTGACTCCGTTCTTTGCCGGTCGGCTGGTCGAGGCAGTGGCGAGCGGCGCCGCGACCAACGAGATCGCCTGGAACGGCGCGATGACCGCCTTCCTGGTTATCGTGGCGCTCGGCGCCGCCTCGGTGCTGGTCCGCCAGCTGGCGTTCCAGACCATCATCGCGCTCACCCTGCGCATGATGAGCGATATCGCCCAGAACGCCTTTCACCGGGTGCAGCGCTTCTCGTCGGATTGGCACGCCAACTCCTTTGCCGGCTCCACCGTGCGCAAGATCACTCGCGGCATGTGGGCGCTCGACAGCCTCAACGACGTGATCATGATGGCGCTCTTGCCTTCGCTGGTGATGCTGGTCGGCACCACAGTGATGCTGAGCCTGTTCTGGCCGGTGATGGGTCTCGTCATCGGTGTCGGCTCGCTGATCTACATCACCGTCACCGTCAGCCTCTCGACCCTCTGGGTCGCGCCGGCCGCCAGCCTTGCCAATGCCTGGGATACCCGCATGGGCGGCGCGCTCGCCGATGCGGTGAGCTGCAATATCGTGGTCAAGGGCTTTGGCGCCGAGGACCGCGAGGAGGCTCGCCTCGGCCACGTCGTCGACAAGTGGCGCCGACGTACCTCGCGCACCTGGAACCGCGGCACACTCAATGGCACCATCCAGAACACCATGCTCTGGGTGCTGCGCTGCGCCATCATCGGCTCGGGCCTGCTGCTCTGGCAGAGCGGCGCGGCGACAGCCGGTGACGTGACCTTCGTCATCACCACCTTCCTGGTGCTGCAGGGGTACCTGCGCGATATCGGCCAGCACGTCCGAAACCTGCAGCGTGCCGTCAACGACATGGAAGAGCTGGTGGCGCTCGACGACCAGAAGCTCGGCATCGAGGATAAGCCCGGCGCCAGGCCGATGCTGGTCAAGGCCGGCGCCATCGACTTCGAGCATGTCGACTTCCATTACGGCGTGCATCTGAAGCCGCTCTATCGCCAGCTCGACGTGCATATCGCGCCGGGAGAGAAGGTCGGCCTCGTCGGCCATTCCGGCTCAGGCAAGACCACCTTCGTCAAGCTGATCCAGCGCCTGCACGACGTCTCGGGCGGCCGTATCGTCATCGACGGCATCGACATCCGCGACGTGCAGCAGGCCTCGCTGCGCCAGCAGATCGCCATCGTGCAGCAGGAGCCGGTGCTGTTCCACCGCTCGCTGGCCGAGAACATCGCCTATGGCCGGCCCGGCGCCACCCGGGCCCAGATCGAGGAGGCGGCAAAACTCGCTAACGCCCACGACTTCATCGCCAAACTGCCCAAGGGCTACGAGACGCTGGTGGGCGAACGCGGCATCAAGCTCTCGGGCGGTGAGCGCCAGCGCGTCGCCATTGCCCGCGCCTTCCTGTCCGATGCGCACGTCCTGATTCTCGACGAAGCGACCTCCAGCCTCGACAGCGAAAGCGAGCTGCTGATCCAGCAGGCGATGGAGCGGCTGATGGTCGGCCGCACCACCATCGTCATCGCGCACCGGCTCTCGACCGTGCGGGCGCTCGATCGCCTCCTGGTGTTCGACGGCGGCAAGGTGGTTGAGGAAGGCACGCACGAACAGCTGGTGAAACGCGACGGCGGCATCTACCGCCGGTTGTTCGAACGCCAGGCGCTCGAACTGATCAAGGGCCTCGAAGCGGCCGAATAGCAATCCCGACCCGGTCCGGTTCTCCGGGCCGGGTCACTCCTTCGGAGTCCACGGCGTCAGCCGCGGGATCCAGCGCCGGACATTGGCTTTGTAGCGCTCGTACCGCGCGCCAAAACTGCGGGCCAGCGTCGGCTCTTCGTAGCTGATGACGAACAGGTGGACGATCAGCCAGATCGCCGCGCCATAGGCGAGGACGGCAAGATTGCCGAACAGCAGGCCCTGCCCGAGGATCAGCGACACCACTGCCACATACATCGGGTTGCGCACGAACCGGTAGGAGCCGGTGACCACCAGCGTCTCGGTCGGATAGACCGGCGCCGGCGTCCCCCGGCCTTGCAGTGCGAAACGGGCGAAGGTTTCGACCAGCAACACCGCTCCCAGCAGCAACAGCGACCCGCCGAGCCAGCGCAGCGGCTCGATGCCAGCAAGCGCCGGTCCCACCTGCCAGCCGGAAATCCAGTACGGAATCAGCCCGGCCACGACGCCCGGCGCCACGAACAGGAAGATCACCGAACCGGTGATCGGCGCGATGCGGCTGTTTCCCGGCATGAGCTGCTCTCCATTCGGCGAGGGAGGCTAGCGCGTCGGTGTTGGCTGTCAAATGATCGGCACTCGGAGCGTGTGGCCACCCCCACCCTTGATCCCTCCCCACAAGGGGGAGGGAGAACTGACTGATAGTCTCGGTTCCATCGTCTCCCTCCCCTTGATGGGGAGGGGTAGCGCAGCTTGGCCGCTCGCGGCCTAGCGAAGCTGGGTGGGGTGGAGCAGCACGCACGGCCCTTCCAATCCATCGCCAAATGACGATATAAGCCCCCATGGCTTCCCTCCCCCTCTCGATCCTCGACCTCGCCCCAGTCTCTGAAGGCACCTCGACCCCGGATGCGCTCAGGCACATCATCGCCCTCGCCAAGCTCGGCGACGAACTCGGCTTCACCCGGCTCTGGTACGCCGAGCATCACGGCATGCCCTCGATCGCCTCGTCCTCGCCGGAGGTGCTGATCGCCACTGCCGCGGCCAACACCTCGCGCATACGTGTCGGCTCGGGCGGCGTCATGCTGCCCAACCACGTGCCGCTGCGCGTCGTCGAGACCTACCGCACCCTCAATGGGCTCAACCCGGGCCGCATCGACCTGGGTATCGGCCGCGCCGGCGGCAGCGATGGCCGCACCTTGCAGGCGCTGCGTTCGGTCGGCGGCGAGTATTTCGCCCAGGAACTGGCCGAGATGCTGGCCTTCGAGGAAGCCAATTTCGCCCCCGACCACCCGTTCCACCAGGTAATGGTGGTGCCCGAGCGCGTCGAGCTGCCGCCGGTCTACCTACTCGGCTCGAGCGGTGCCAGCGCCCAGGCGGCCGGACAACTCGGTGTCGGCTATTCCTTCGCCGCCCATTTCAGCGCCACTCCGGCCGGCCCGGCCTTCGCCGCCTATCGGGCCGCCTTTACTCCGACCGATGCCTTCCCCAAGCCGCACGCCATCATCGCCGTCTCGGCGCTGGTGGCGCCCACCGACGAGGAGGCGCAGTTCCTCGCCCGTTCCCAGGAGCTGATGTGGGCGCTGTTCCACTCCGGCCAGATACGGAAGCTCGTCTCGCCCGAGGAGGCGGCGGCGCATCAATACACCCCGCACGAGACCCGCATCATCGAGGGCCAGCGCCCGCTCTGGATCGTCGGCTCGCCCTCGACGGTCAAGGCCGCGATCGAGCGCAAGGTCGAGGAGTCGGGCGCCGACGAGGTGATGGTCACCACCACCATGTACGACTACGAGCTCAGGCTCCGCTCGTTCCGCCTGCTGGCGGAGGCATTCGGGCTGGGTTGATCGTCTGCCCACGCCACAAACTCGATGCCCACCTCCCCCTTGACGGGGGAGGCAAGCGAAGCTTGGGAGCGTCAGCGACCTAGCGCAGCTCGGAGGGGGTGTGCGGAGGCACGGTGTCCCCAATGGGGCTTCACGCCGCCAGCGCCTCGCGCGGCACGGCGTGCAGCGCCGCCGGCTGGAACAGCATCTTCACATAGTTGCGCGCCATCAGCATCTGCTCGGGCAGCACGGAGGGGTCGCCGAGCGACTTGCTCATGATGATCCCGCCATCGATGGCGCAGGTGATGTTGCGCGCGATGCGGCCAGGGTCCACCGGTTCGCGCAGCGGATAGGCCGCGACGATCCTCTCGATCATCGATCGGAAGAAGGCGTTCCAGTCCTCGACGATCGAGCTGACCATGGCCCGCACCTCGCGATTGAACAGCTGCTCCTGGTAGCTCATCGTCGCGACGAGGCAACCGGGATGCCCGCCGGGCATCGCCGCCATATGCTCGGCGAACAGCGTCAGCCCGATCAGCAGCTGCTGCAGCGGATCGTCGCTGAGCTCGGCCGCCCGGCCGAAGATCTCGTCGACCAGTTGCCCGAGGCGGCCACGGTGGCGGGCGAGCAGGCCGCGCGCCAACTCGTTCTTGTCGTGGAAATGATAGAAGAAGCCGGATTTGGTGATCCCCGCCTCGGCAATGATCTCATCGATCGAGGTCGCGCCAAACCCCTTGGCGAGCACCCCTGCTTCGGCGATGTCGAGGATGCGTTCGCGCGTCTCATTGCCTTTACGCATGCTGGTCCCTCCAGAAAACCGTACCGCCGGTGCAGTTTTCGGGCCCATCGCCCCATCCCGGCATCTCGCCCCGACGGCCATGCGCCGGGCTACGGAGTTGTTGTGACTTGCCAATTCGATCCCAGCGCGAACCGCACCACGCACTCGCTATCTTCCCGACCGAAGTCATCATATGTTTTGCGCAAAGCGGGGCGCGCTGAGGAATATGACGATGACGACCATCGACCTGGACGAGAGCCCGCTGGCCATCCGCCACAATACCGATGCCGGCTTCATCCGGCGCCTGCTGCGCCGCTTGGTGCAGAGGCACCGGGAACGCGCCACGCTGCTTGGCCTCAGCCGCATGCAGCCGCATCTGCTGCGCGACGTGGGGATCGAACCCGGCGACATCTTCGACGCGCTCGATGGCAAGCGCAGTTCCGTGCTGTTCAACCCGATGCGGAAGCCCAACCATCGCTAACCCCTCACGGCCCGCCAGGCGGCGATGATGGCATCGGCCGAGAGCTCGATGTCCGCTTCGGTGGTGGCGCCCGAGGTGACCGAGATCCGCATCACCCAATCGCCATGCCACGCGGCGCCGCCGGCAAAGCACACGCCGCCGGCCTGCACCCCAGCGATCACCGCCTCGGTCAGCGCCTTGCGCGTCGCCGCGTCGCCCGCGCCGAAATCGACGATCAGCTGGTTGATGGTGACCTCGTTCCTGAGGTTGATGCCCGGCTCGGCGCCGAGCCGTTCCGCCATCCGCTTGGTCAGCGCGCAATGGCGCTCCACCAGCTCTGCCACGCCCTGCCGCCCCAGTGTCTTCAGCATCGCCCAGACTGGCGTGCCACGGGCCCGGCGCGACAATTCGGGCACGAAGGCCGAGGGCACCCGGTCGGTCGGGCTGATGGTCGGCAGGTAGCTTGCCCACTGCGTCATGGCGCGCTGATGCGCCTCGCGGTCGCGCACGATGGCGAAGCCGGAATCGTACGGCACCTGCAGCCACTTATGGCCGTCGGTGACCCAGGAATCCGCCGCCTCGATGCCATCGGTCAGGTGCCTGAGGGATGGCGTGGCGCGGGCCCAGAGCCCGAACGCCCCATCGACATGCACCCAGGCGCCAGCGGCATGGGCGATCGGGATGATGTCGTCGAACCGATCATAGGCCCCGGTATTGATCTGCCCGGCCTGCGCGATGACGATCTTCGGGCCGCTCAGGCCCCTCAGCGCCGCGTCGAGCGCCGCCACGCTCATCCGGCCCTGCCCGTCGGTGGCGACGCGGATCAGCCGGCGATAGCCGAAGCCGATCAGCTGCAGCGCCGAAAACATCGAGGAATGCGCATCGTCGCCGATCAGCACGTGCACCGGCGGCGCGCCGAACAACCCGTCGGCATCGGGGTCCCAACCGGCATCGAGCAGCACCCGGGTGCGCGCCGCGGCAAGCCCCACGGCGCCCGCGACAGTGGCGCCGGTGGTAAAGCCGATCGAACTTTGACGCGGCAGGTCGAGGATCTCGAGCAGCCAGCGCTCGGCCACCTCTTCCATCGCGGCCGCCGCCGGGGTCGGGGTGTGATAGCCGGCATTCTGCCCCCAGGCGCTGACCAGCCAGTCGGCCGCCACGCCCGCCGGATGCGAAGCGCCCATCACCCAGCCGAAGAACCGCGGCCCGGTGATCGGCATCAGCCCGCCTTCACTGCGCCGGACCAGCTCCTCGAGCACATCGAGCGGCGCGGCGCCCTGTTCGGGCACCGGCTCGACCAGCCGGTCGCGCATCTCGGCGTAGCTATGATCCGGGCGGCCGGCATGTTCGTTGAGCGAGGCGCGATAATCGACAGCATGGTCGACGGCGCGGTTCAGCAGCGTGCGTAGATCGTAAGTCATAATATGACCTCCCCGATATGCCGGAGAAATCATAGCGCACCTGAAGCGAAGATGAACGAAGGCCCGGCACCGCCAGGGCACCGGGCCTCATCAACTATGCGTCGGTTGTCAGGCGGCGAGCTTCTTGAGGATCGCGGCGCCCATTTCTTCGGTGCCGACGGTCTTGCGATTGTCCTGCGCGATATCGCCGGTGCGCAGGCCATCCGCCAGCACGCTCGAGATGGCGGCTTCCAGCCGGTCGGCCAGTGCCACCAGGTTGAACGAATAGCGCAGCGCCATGGCGAACGAGGCCAGCATGGCAATCGGGTTGGCGACGCCCTTGCCGGCAATGTCGGGGGCCGAGCCGTGCACCGGCTCGTAGAGCGCCTTGCGCTTGCCGGTCACTGCATCGGGCGCCCCGAGCGAAGCCGACGGCAGCATGCCGAGCGAGCCGGTGAGCATCGCCGCGGCGTCCGACAGGATATCGCCGAACAGGTTGTCGGTGACCATCACGTCGAACTGCTTGGGGTTGCGCACCAGCTGCATCGCGGCGTTGTCGGCGAGGATGTGGTGGAATTCCACATCCGGATAGTCCTTGGCCACCGCCTGCGCGACTTCATCCCACAACACGCCCGACTTCATGACGTTCTTCTTGTCGGCCGAGTGCACCTTGTTCTTGCGGGTGCGGGCGAGGTCCATGGCGACGCGGACGATCCGGTCGATCTCGTAGGTCTCGTAGACCTGGGTATCGATGGCGCGCTTCTGCCCATTGCCGAGGTCGGTGATGGTCTTGGGCTCGCCGAAATAGACGCCGCCGGTCAGCTCGCGCACGATCAGGATGTCGAGGCCCTCGATCAGCTCGCGCTTCAGCGACGAGGCATCGGCCAGCGCCGGATAGCAGATCGCCGGACGGAGGTTGGCGAACAGTTTCAGGTCCTTGCGCAGGCGCAGCAGGCCCGCTTCCGGACGCTTCTCATAGGGCACCTTGTCCCATTTCGGCCCGCCGACCGCGCCGAAGATCACTGCATCGGCGGCGAGCGCCTTCTGCATATCCTCTTCTGAGATCGCCTCGCCATGCGCGTCATAGGCGCACCCACCGACAAGGCCCGAGTCGAAGGTGAAATCCGTCTCGCCCTGGCTGTTCAGCCAGGCGATCACCTTCTCGACCTCCTTCATGATCTCGGTGCCGATGCCGTCGCCGGGGAGAAGGAAGAGTTTCTGGGCCATTTTGCTTTACGTCTCGCGTTATCGGATGGATGCGCTGTCGAAGCGCTTTTGCATGAAGTAGCGGGCGCCGCCGACCGGATGATCGTCCAGCGTGCCGAACACGGCGAAGCCGAGCTTTTCGTAGAACGGCCGAGCCTGGAAACTGAAGGTGTCGAGCCACATGCCAAGCAGGCCTCGCTGACGCGCAAAGACCTCGGCCTCAGCCATCAGCGCCCGCCCGTGGCCCTTGCCACGCAGCTCGGCCGGCACGTGCAGCCACTCGACGAACAGCCAGTCCAGCACGGCGGTCGCGGTCAACCCGCCTACCGCCTTGTCGTCCGCATCGTAGAGCAGCAGCGCGACATTCTGATGCCGGATGCCACCGGTCTGCTGCTTGTTGTAGGCGCGCAAGCCGTTGCGCACCACCGCCACGTCGCGACCCAGGGGGTTGAGCTTGAGCCTGATCTCCATCGCCTCAGCGCCCGTGGGCACCGAAGCGGGCGGTGACTTCGATCTCGAGTTTCATCTCGGGCCGGGTCAGCCCGCACACCACCATAGTGGCGGCCGGCCGGATCTCGGCGAAGACTTCACCGGCCACCGCGACCAGCGCGTCGTAATGCGCCATGTCGGTGATGTAGTAGCGGACGCGCACCGTATCCTTGATGGTGCCCCCGGCTTCCTCGAGCGCCTGCTGGATGGTGGCAAAGGCGTTGCGCGCCTGCTGGCCGGCATCCTCGGGCATCACCATGGTCTTGTAGTCATAGCCGGTGGTGCCCGAGACATAGGCCATGTTGCCGTCGACTACGGCGCGCGAATAGCCGATCCTGGCTTCGAACGGCGAGCCGGAAGAGATATGGAGGACCATCGCCCGCGCCTCAGAGCCAGGGCCGGTCCTGACCCATCTTTTTCTCGAACCCGGAGATCGCCGGATCGGCCCTCAGCGTCGTCGCGATGTCGTCGAGCCCTTCGAGCAGCGTCTGCTTGCGCGACGGATCGATATCGAAGTGGAGCGAACCGCCATCCGGCCCCTTGATCGTCTGGCTCTCGAGGTCGACGCTGATCGTGGCGTTGGAGCCGCGCTCGGCATCGTCCATCAGCAGCGCCAGCTGCTCGGGCGTCACCACGATCGGCAGGATGCCGTTCTTGAAGCAGTTATTGTAGAAGATGTCGGCAAAGCTGGTGGAGATCACACAGCGCACGCCGAAATCCAGGAGTGCCCACGGCGCGTGCTCACGCGACGAGCCGCAGCCGAAATTGTCGCCGGCGACGATGATCTTCGCGTGCCGATAGGCCGGCTTGTTGAGCACGAAGCTCTCATTCTCGGTGCCATCTTCATTATAGCGCATCTCGGAGAACAGGGCCGTGCCGAGCCCGGTGCGCTTGATGGTCTTGAGGTACTGCTTGGGAATGATCATGTCCGTGTCGATGTTGATGATCGGCAGCGGCGCGGCGACGCCCGTCAGGCTCGTGAACTTTTCCATGGCAATACCCCTTTCGGTGCCGGCTGTAATGAAGCAAGGAGGGCCGGGAATCAAGTCGTTCGCGACTGGAGCATTTCACGGCTTGGTTGACACACCTGGCCGAGCCCCAAGCTGGATGTCATCCCTGCGAAAGCACATATGCGCAAAGTTATGGACTCGTACTGCTCAGATGCGGGCCCCATCGGCGAATTTGCCACCAGCCAGCGCCCCAAACTCGGTGTCATCCCAGCGAAAGCTGGGACCCAACTCGACGCAGCGCAGGTGGATAGATGGGTCCCAGCTTTCGCTGGGATGACAGCCGGTGGGTGGGCAAGACCGAGTTTTTGCAGGGCATGACACCGCGGCTGATCCCGTTCGCCAGTGAACTGCGCTAGCCCAGCCGCGGCAGGTTGCGGCCCATGTCGCCCTGCTCGATCTCCCGCGCCTCATCGAGGCTGAGCATCGGCACGCCATCGCGGATCGGGAAGGCCAGGTGCGCCGCCACCGAGATCAGCTCGGTGCCGTCGGCCGAGAGCGTCAGCCGGGTCTTGGTCAGCGGACAGACCAGCATTTCGAGCGTCTTCACATCCACCACATGGCGGAGATTGGTCGCGGCCTCTGCTGGAGTTCCCTCGCTCAATTGAGCGGCGAGGCCCGGTCGTCGCCCTTGGCCATCTCGAACTCGGCCATGGCGATCAGCGTCTCGGCGCGGGTCTCGAGCGTATCGGCTTCGAGCAGCGCCTGCTTTTCGGCCGCCCCATAGGGCGAGACCATGGCGCAGAAATTCACCAGGTCGGCGGTGCCGGTCTTTTCGATCTCGTCCCAGTTGAGGTCGAAATTGCCGAACTCGGCATAGTCGCGCATCATCTTGAGGAAGCGCGGCCGATCCACTGCCTCCTCGCCGAACTCGCGGTCGAAATCCGAGGCGAAGGCGTCGGTCGCGATCATGCCGCGCCGGAACGGCGTCATGGTCGGCATTTCCTTCAAAAGCTCGAACCGGCACAGCCCTTCGAGGATGACGAAGTAGCGGGCTTCCTCGACCTCCTCGAAATGGCTGATCCGCCCCACCGTGCCGATGCGCTGCAGCGGCGCCCGGCCCTTCGGGCTTTCCTCGGACGTGTCGCGCGGCTGGATCAGGCCGATCAGCCGGTCGCCCCTCAGCGCATGGTCGATCATTTCGACATAGCGCGGCTCGAAGATATTGAGCGGCCGCCGGGCATAGGGCAGCAGCAGGGCGCCGGTCAGCGGGAACAACGGAACGCTGGCGGGCAAATCGGCGGGAGAATTCGGTCGCTTCAACACGGGCGCCTCCGGGAGCGCAGTCAGGAAAAGTTGTAAGACTTTTCCGGTTCGACCGCGCGACAATCAAAAACTGGAGCCGGTCCGGCTCCTCGCGCAGTCCAGAAAAGCCGGAGCCGTCACGGCTCCGGCTTGGGTCAACTAGCTCAGCTGAACAGCAGCGCCGACAGCAGCCGGCGGCCCTTCAGCGTGGCGGGGTCCTTGGGGCCCCAGGCTTCGAACAGTTCGAGCAGCTTCTTGCGCGCCCCGTCCTCGTTCCAGGTGCGGTCGCGGCGCATCAGCGCCACCAGCGCTTCGGCGGCTTCCAGCCGCTTGCCCTCGGCATTGTATTTCACCGCGAGGTCGAACCGCGCCTGGTGATCGTCGGGGTTGGTTTCGAGCTGTGCCGCGAGCTCATCGGTTTCGCTGAGCTCCGCCGCCTCGCCGAGCAGCTTCAGCGCGGCCAGCGTCGAGGTGTAGTCGTCGCCCTTGCGGCCCTCTTCCGGCATGGTGTCGAGCACCGCCTGCGCCTGGTCCGGCTCGCCGGCGGCGAGGAACACCTTGGCCATGCCGACGATTGCCGGAGCATTTTCCGGCTGGTGCTGCAGCACCATGCCATAAACCTGCGCCGCCTGGTTGAGGTCGCCGACCTGCAGCGCCTCGCCGGCGGCGGTCAGCGCATTGGCGATCTCTTCCTCGATCGAGCCGGCCTGCGGCTGGCCTGCGGGCGCCCCCGCGATCACCTTGTCGGCAAAGCGCCGCACTTCGCTTTCGGGGATCGCCCCAAGGAACGCGTCGACCGGCCGGCCGCCGGCAAAGGCAAACACGGCCGGAATCGACTGGATGCCGAGCTGGCCGGCGACACCGGGGTTCTCGTCGATGTTGATCTTCACCAGCCGGATCTTGCCGGCCTTTTCGTTGATCACCTTCTCGAGGTTCGGCGTCAGCTGACGGCACGGGCCGCACCACGGCGCCCAGAAATCCACCAGCACCGGGGCCTCCAGCGAGGCATCGATCACATCGGCCTTGAAGGCGCGATCGGTCGAATCCTTGATCAGGGCGCCCGCGGGAGCCGCCGAATTTTGTGGGGCCGGGTTGAGGTCGTTGAAGGACATGCTGTGCTTTTCCTGCCGCGACGGGCCACTGAGAGGCCTGTCTTTCCTTGGTTTTCTTGCGCCCCGATGGGTATCGGACGCAAGCTTTTTCCCGGGCGTGATGAGACCAGAATTATGGGTTGCAAACCCGCTTTCGATTGGGCATATAGGCGCGCGGTTCGGCGCTGCCAAGTTTCCCACGGGAACGAAGCATCGTAAAGAGCCGATGGAGTGCGGGTGTAGCTCAGGGGTAGAGCATAACCTTGCCAAGGTTAGGGTCGAGGGTTCGAATCCCTTCGCCCGCTCCAATATCCTCCCTGTACCTCAGGGATGTGACGATAAGGCCGGGCCAACAGCCCGGCCTTCGTTTTTTCTGCGACTGAGCTCGCGGCGCCCACTGACTTAACAGAAATTCGACGCACCTCGGTAACGGTGCCGCATTGCCAACAAAGTTATAGGTCGCACTTTGCCTACATGGGGCGGTGGTGCGGCAAGCAATGAGCAAGTTACTGGAACGGTCGGCCCCACTTGATGTCTTGCGAACGGTAAGAGAACGTACTGCGGCCGGGCATGGCGGCACTGTGTTGATCGAGGGCGAGGCTGGAATCGGCAAGACGACGCTGCTGCAAGAGTTCGCGGAACAGCATGCGGGAGAGTTCAAAGTAGCGTGGGGATGGTGCGAAGCGCTGTTCACGCCGCGGCCGCTGGGGCCGCTTCACGACATGGGCCGGTCGATGGGCGCCGTTATCGCCGCCCTGCTGGAGCAATCGGCTCCGCCCGATCGTTTGTTTCCCGCCCTTCTCAACAAACTTCAGGACGACGGCGACCCGCTGATCCTGATCTTCGAGGACGTGCACTGGGCCGACAACGCCACCCTCGACCTCGTAAAATACCTGGGCCGGCGCATCGGCCTGCTGCGCGCCATGGTGGTGCTCACGGCGCGCAGCGACGAGATCGGGCCGACCCATCCGCTGTCCTACGTGCTTGGCGACCTGCCGGCCGCGGCGGTGACGCGGATCAAGCTCGGTCCCCTGTCACCTGCAGCAGTGCAGGAACTCGCTGTCGATGCCGGGCGATCGGGCGATGACCTCTACCGGGTAACGGCCGGCAATCCGTTCTTCGTCACCGAACTACTGGCGACCGGAGGGGGCGAGCCAGGCAGCGTCCCCGATTCCATCCGCGATGCGGTGTGGTCGCGGCTGGCGCGCCTCACTCCCGGCGAACGCGACGTGCTCGAGATGATGAGCATCGTCCCCGGGAACATGGAACTGGGCCTGATCAAGGCTCTGCTCGGCCCCGATGCCGAAGACCTGGTCGACATGGCTGTGGGTCGCGGCCTCCTGCGGCGCGACCCCCAAGGCGACATCTCGTTTCGACACGAGCTGGCGCGGCGGGCGACCCTGGATCGCCTGTCGTCGAGCCTGCAGCGTTCGCTGCATACCAAGGTGGAAGTCGCGCTGGCTGCGCTCCCCGGGCAGGATAGCATGCTGCATCTGGCGCGCCGAGTGCACCATGCAGCTGGTGCCGAGGACGGGGCCGGGGTGCTGGACCTGGCGCCGCGCGCGGCGGCGCAGGCGTCGCGGCTTGGTGCGCACCAGCAAGCGGCTTCCTTCCTTGCGACGGCGCTCGAGTATGCCGACATCGCCGAGCCGGCGGTTGCCGCCCAGTTGCACGAAAGCTGGGCTTACGAGGCGAGCCTCGGGCTGTTCGACTATGATGCGATCATTGCGAGCCACCACCGCGCCATCGCCATCTGGCGCGAACTCGGCAACGGCGCCAAGATCAGCCTCAACTATCGCCTGTTGTCGCGCCTGCACTGGCGCCGGGGTGAGGGGGCTGAGGCGCGCAACTTCGCCGACCTCGCGGTGGAAGAAGTCGAGGGCACCGGACCCGGGCCAGAGTTGGCGATGGCCTACAGCACGCGCTCGCAGCTCAATATGCTGCACTATCGGTTTGCCGAGGCGATCGACTGGGGGCGGCGGGCCATTGGCCTCGCCGACGAACTTGGCGTCGTCGAGACGCGGGTGCACGCGCTCAACAATGTCGGCACCGCAATGCTCTTTGATGCCCGTCCCGGCGGACGCGAGGTGATGGAGGAAGGTCTGGCGCTGGCGCTGCAGCATGGCTTCCATGACCATGCGGCGCGCGCCTACACCAACTTCGCCGAGCACGCGGTGGTGTCCAAGGATTTCGAACTGGCCGAGCGCCTGCTGGCCGAGGGTATTGCCTTCGCCGCACGGCACGACCTCGATTCATCGACGCAGTACCTGCTTGGTCGGCAGGCGCAGTTGCGCATGGAACAGGGCCGATTGCGCGAGGCCGAAACCATCGCACAGGGCGTTATCGGCATGGAGCGGCTGCCGGTCGTCATGCACCTGCCGGCGCTCACCGTGCTGGGACGGGTGCGCATGCGGATGAACCTGCCGGATGGCGAGCGGGCCTTGCTGCGGGCCCTCGACGAGGGGCTGCCGACGGGTGAGCCGCAGCGCATCTTTCCAGTACGGATCGCGCTGGCCGAAGCCGCCTGGCTCAGGGAAGACCTGGATGCGGCGCGCCAGCAGCTCACTGAGCTCACTGCCATCGACCTCAGTGGGCTGCGGGCATGGGACCTGGGGGAACTGGCGGCCTGGTGGCGCCGCTCATCAATGCCAGGCGACGTTCCGGCACGGTTAGGCGAGCTGCCGGCGCCATGGGCGCTGGAGCTTGCCGGACAACCCGCTCGGGCTGCCACCAAGTGGACCACACTGGGACTGCCCTACGAAGCCGGTATCGCCTCAATGCAGGTCGCGGGGGCGGAGGCGGGGGCGGCGCTTGGCCAGGCGATCGCCATGTTCGAGACCATCGAGGCGCGTCAGGCGACGGCGCTGGCGCGACGGCTGGCGCAGCGGCTTGGTCTGGCCGAGGAGATGCCAAAATCGCGTCGCGGGCCCTATGCCAGTTCGCGGCAGCATCCGCTGGGCCTCACGCAGAGTGAGCATCAGGTGCTGCAGCTGATTGCCGACGGCAAGTCCAACAAGGATATCGCCCGACACCTGTCGCGCTCGCCACGGACCATCGAGCACCAGGTTTCTGCGGTGCTGGGCAAGTTCAGCGCCGCCAACCGGATCGAAGTGATGCTGCGGCTTCGCACCGAGCCCTGGCTGTTGCAGACCCCGGTCGAGGCAACCGCTCTTTAGGTAGCGCGGCGGCAGTTAGGGGGAACCACCTATGTCACACTTGCAAAATTAGGGCGGTGCGAAGGGCAATACTGGGCACTCGACGATCATCTTCCTAGGCGGCGTCACCGATTTGCATGCCGGCGCGCCGACTTAGCCTCTCCCTTGCTCGATCAACGAGCAGGGAGAAGATCGTGACTGTTACCCAGGATATTTCCACCCCCGGCCGCCTGATGCGGCAAGCGGACCTCGTCAACGCTCTTGCGGCGCGTTTGCGGGGCCCGGGCGGCTACTACAATGTCGGCAACGTACTCGGCCTCGCTACGGCGCTCGGGCTCCAGTTCGCCAACGCCGCCGGATCGACGAAGACCGGTGCTGACCTGTTGTTCAGCTACTTCGTCGGCAGCCCGCAGGCCCTCGCCTTCACCATCGCCACGCTGATCTTCCTCGTCGGCGGGGAGGTCTACTACCGGGCGATGGGACCGGGCCGAACAAGCGACTGAACCGGCTCGGCGATCTGCTGTCGGCGGCCGGCGGGGCAGCGCTCTCGGTCAGCCTGCTAGTGCTGGGCCAGCCGCTGCTGGCGCTCGCCACGGGCGCCTTCGTGGTCCTGGGCAAACTCGGCAGCGCCGTGTTCGGGGATGACGCCGTCGGCCCGCCGCTCTGGCCGGAAAGCTGGCCCGACCCGTTCCGCCTCGCCGTGCTGGTCGGCCGTGCCCCTGCCATCGGCGCCGCCGGGCTCGATCTGACCTACCAGATCGGCAGCGGTGCCCCGGTCATCGCCCTGATCCAGCCGGCGATACTGATCGTCTGCCACGTGCTGTGGGTCAAGGCCGACCTGCTGCTGCTCGGCGGCGGCAAGCGTGCCGTCGCAGCGAGCTGAGGCGGCGGCGATGCGCGGCTTCACCGAGTTCGCCGGCCGCCTGACGCGGCTCGTCTATTCCCGGGAGCGCGGCAGCTTCATCTCCGAGGTTGTGCCGCACTCTTTCGAGGCAGGCAAAGCCTCGCCAAAGCCAATGCGGGAACACGGTGCGGCAGCGTCCTGTCCGCAGCACGCCCCGGGATTTTGCCCAGACAAAGGAGGAAACAATGATCGTTGACGCCATTACCCCGGACGCCGTCGTGCTGCCTCGCCCGATCGCGGATCACCTGACGCTGGCGCGCATCGAGAGCCGGCTGAAGACAGCCCATGCCAACCATCTCGGCTACCCTTACAACCTCGCCGGCGATGTGCCCGCGGCATCCCGCTTCGCCGGCTACCTGGTCAACAATCTCGGCGATCCCTATGCGGGGTCGCACTACGGCTCAGAGGTCTGCGACCTCGAACGCGAGGTGGTCGACTGGCTGATGGAGCTGTGGCAGTGCGACAATCGCGACAACTACTGGGGCTCTGTCGGCGCCAGCGGCACGGAAGGCAACTTCTGGGCCCTCTATCTGGCGCGCGAAGCCTTCCCGGATGCCATCCTGGTCTATCCGCGGGAAGCCCATTACTCGATACCCAAGTCGGCCCGCATCCTCAGGATGACCACGCAGACGGTCGAGTGCGAACCATCCGGCGAAGTTTCATTGCCAGATCTGCGGCGCGTACTCTCCCGCCTGCGCAGCGCCTTCGTCATCGTGGCGCTGACCTGTGGCACGACGGTGAAGGGCGCACATGACGACATCGGAGGTGCGATAGAGGTCCTTGAGGATTGCGGCTTTCCGGCGCAACGGCGTTTCGTTCATGTCGATGGGGCGCTCAACGCCATGGTGCTGCCATTCCTCGAAGGCGTGCCGGACCGCCTGCAGCCGAGCTTCCGGCACGGGATCAACTCGCTATCGACGTCGGGCCACAAGATGATCGGCACCACTATGCCGTGCGGCGTTCTGGTCACGCAGCGACGCCACATCGAGCGCGTTGCGTCCGCTGTGGCTTATCTGAGGTCGAATGACACCACCCTCATGGGGTCGCGCAACGGGCACGCGGTACTGGCGCTCTGGGCCCGGCTCTTCGGCCACGGCCGCCTTGGCTTCCAACGCGACGCCGAGCGCTGCGCGGCCCGTGCGACCAGGCTGGCCGAGGATCTTCGCGACGCCGGCGTCCCGATATTGCTCAACCCACACGCGCTGACGGTGCTCTTTCCGCAACCGAGCGAGGATGTCATCAGGCGCTACCAACTGGCCTGCACCGGCGACGACGCACATGCAATCATCATGCCCAATGTCACCGACCAACTGGCATCAAGGTTCACCTCCGACTACCTGGCGTGGTGGGACGGAAGGTAGCGCGCTGCAGCCCCGCCGTCGCGGCAGGGACCCATCCGTGTCCGGTGTAGGCCGCCAAGGGAGACAACGACAAGGCCGGGCCCAACAGTTCGGCCTTGGTTTTTTCTGCGCTGATGCCCGCGGCGCGGGTTACTGACCGCCTCATCTGTGCTTTTGTCTGCAGCCCAGCGAGGGAGGAAGCGCGCTTCGTGAACAGCACCAATGCCGAACGGATCCACGCGCTCTGGGATGAGCTGTCGGATTTCGACGTCAGCCAATCAGAGGCTGCCGCCGCTCACCTGATGCAGAGCCTCGTCGGGCTGGCGGGGGTAGAGAACGCCGCCTGGGCCGGCGCTGTTCGCGTTGGCGGACCGGACGACCCGCTGTTCGGCTGGCGGGTGGCGCCAGTGAAGACCACCGATCCCGACCTCGACCCGGATCAGGCCCATTTCAACGTGCTGCCGGCCTGGGATGAGCGCGACATCGATCCGTGCTTCCTGCTGCCGATGCGCAATGTCGGGGCGTTCCGGACCTATTCGCTGCGCCGCGAACTGCCGGCCGCATGGTTCGAGTCATCCTTCTACCGCCGGCAATATGGCGGCGCCGGCATCTATGACGCCGTATTCGTCGGCTTCCCGCTCAACGAGGACTGCGAGTCGCATTTCGGCTTTTACGCCACCCAGCCCATCGCCGACGAAAGCATCGAACTGCTCGCTTACGCCATGCGGGGCATCAAGTGGTTCCATCGCCAGTTGCTGATGAGCCATGGCCTGCTGCTCGCCTCCGCGCCGCTGACCCCCACCGAGCACAAGGTGCTGCAGCTGCTGCTCACCGAAGCCACCGAGAAGCGCGTCGCCCATCAACTCGGCCTCGCCGAATCCACCACGCACCAGCACGTCGTCGCCATTTTTAGGAAGTTCGGCGTACATAGCCGCGCCGGCTTGATGAGCCTGTGGTTTAACCGTCCTACGGCCTGACCACGCCCCGCCCCCGCTGTTCAGGTCACCTGGACTGACACCTTCGGCTGGACCCGCGGAGCCAGCAGCAGCACGCCGATCGCGAACGGAATAAGGCAGGCGAGGGCCGCGCGCAGGCCCACCATCCCGGCGATGAAGCCGACGACCGGTGGGCCGATGACGTAACCGGAAAAGCAGATCAACGACAACGCGGCGATATTCATGGCCGGGGAACGAGGCGGATTGCGGCGCGTTCGGACAGCCGTGAGGTGACGAAGGTGCCCACCAGCGGCAGCGATGCCATGATGCCCAGCGGCAGCGCTGCCAGCGCCAGCCCCAGCTCGCCGACATCCAGTCCCAGGCGCGCCTGAATATCCGGCAGATGCGGCAGCCACTTGGCGATGATCAGTCCATCGAGGAAGAAGATCAGTCGAATGGCGGCGATCGGCGATACTGCGAACCTCATCTACTGACCAGACGGGAACCTCGGCGGGGGTGATGTGCGATAGTCGTCCACCGAGCGGTGGCGGAGCTTTCGGAGCGTTGCACAACATTGTTGGGCCAATATTTGAATTCGGCCCGAAGTTGGCCTGGTGGTCGTCGGAGCGGTGCTGCCGGCACAAACAAAAAAGGGGCGCCGAAGCGCCCCTTTCCAATTCAGCTCGATCGTTCGATCAGAACGGGCTTTCGGCGTCGAGGTACTCGGCGGCGTTGTCCTTGGTGATCAGGGTCGAATCGAGGATGTAGCGGCCGGCGACCTGGATGCCGCCGGTGAAGTGCGAGGTGGTCAGCTCGATCGCCGTGGCGATCATCGCCGGGCTGTAGCTGACATCGACGGGGACCAGCTTGTCGCCCGCCGCCACGCGCTGCAGCATCTGCTGCATGCCGGCGCCGCCGACGATGAACATGTCGTTCTCGCGGCCAGCCTGTTTGATCGCCTCGATGGCGCCCAATGCGATGTCGTCATCCTGCGCCCACACCGCCTTGATGTCGGGGAAGCGGGTCAGGAAGTCCTGCATCACCTTGAAGCCGTCATCGCGGTTCCAGTTGGCGAACTCGTCGTCCAGCACCTTGATGTTGGTGCCTTCGATGCCGGCAACGAACGCATCGAAGCGCTGCTGGTCGATCGGGATCGGCAGGCCGCGGAGGATCACGATGTTGCCGCCTTCCGGCAGCGCCTCTTTGAAGTATGCCGCCGAGTTGGCGCCGAGCCCCGGATTGTCGCCGGCGACATAGAGGTTTTCGACGCCGTTGATCGACAGCTGCCGGTCGACGACAGTGACGAACTTGCCGGCGTCCTTGACCTGCTTGATCGCCGAGGTCATCGCGTCCGGATCACCCGGCAGGATGACCAGCGCGTCGATGTTGCGGGTCGAGACCATATCCTCGATGTCGGCGATCTGCTTGGGCGCGTCGGGCGCCGAAGCGAAGACGAAATCGACATTCGGATAGGTGGTCTTCAGCCGCTCGATCGCCTGCTGCGCGAAGTAGTTGACGCCGCCGGTCCAGCCATGGTCGGCCGCCGGCACCGAGACGCCGATGGTGACCTTGTCCTGGGCCAAAGCGCTGCCGCCGAGAGCGCCGGCGATCACCGCCGCTCCCATGAGGGATTTCAGCAATTTCATGTAGTCCTCCCGTTGCTGCCCGCTCCTTGCGGGCATTGTGAAACCTGTTGGGCCTAGCTGGCGCGGCGACCCCGCTGCAGCAGCACGGCAAGAATGATGATGACGCCCTGGAACGCCCCGTTGAGGTAGGGGCTGATGAAGCTCTGGAGGTTCAGGATGTTGCCGATGAGCCCCAGGATCACCACGCCGACCACGGTGCCCCAGATCCGGCCATAGCCGCCCTTGAGCGTCGTGCCGCCGATGATCACCGCGGCGATCGCCTCGAGCTCCCAGAGCACACCGGTGGTGCTCGAGGCCGAGCCGAGCCGCGGCACGTAAAGCAGCACCGCGACGCCGACCAGCACGCCCTGCAGGATGTAGGTCAAGAGCCGCACGTTATCGACATTGATCGAGGAATAGCGCGCCACCTGCTCGTTCGAGCCGATCGCCGCGCAGTAGCGCCCGAAAGCGGTGCGGCGCATGACGATCTCGCCGCCGATCGCCACCAGCGCGAAGACGATGATCGGCCACGGCACGCCGAACAGCCCGTCGTAATAGACCGGCCGATAGAGGTCGGCGACCTGGAAGTTGAGCGACAGCGTCCCGCCATCGGCAAGGAAGGTGACCAGTGAGCGGAAGATGCCCATGGTGCCGAGCGTCACGATGAACGCCTCGATGCGACCGCGGGTGATCATCAACCCGTTGCCGATACCGGCCCCGCCGCCGACCACCAGGCCCGCCGCCATGCCGAAAAGGACGACGCCCCAGGTGACGCCCATCGAGGGGATCAAAGAGTTCATCACGATGATCATGATGCCGGCGATCACCGCCGCCATCGAGCCGACCGACAGGTCGAGCCCGCCCGAGGTGATGACGAAGGTCGCGCCGATGGCGATGATGCCGATGAACGACGAACGCGCCAGGACGTTGGTGAGGTTGGAGTAGCTGAGGAAATTCTCGTTGAGCGAGATGCCGAGCAGCACCAGCAGCGCCAGCGCCAGCAGCGGCCCCACCGTCTTCAAATCGAGGCGAAAACCGCTTGCCGGCTTCACCGTTGCGTCAGGCGCTGATGCGCTCATCATTCCCACTCTGCTTGATGCCTGCGGCGTACCGCATGATTTCCGCCTCGGTGATCTCGGCGCCTTCCAGGAGGCCAGCCATGCGGCCCTCGCGCATCACCACCACGCGGTGGCTCAGCCCGATCACTTCCTGCATTTCCGACGAGATCACGATGATCGACTTACCCTCGGCGGCCAGCGCCGCGATGATGTGGTAGATCTGCTGCTTGGTGCCCACATCGATGCCGCGCGTCGGCTCATCCATGATGATGATGTCGGGCTCCGACTCCATCGTCTTGCCCAGCATCAGCTTCTGCTGGTTGCCGCCCGACAGCCGCCCGACCGCCACCGAGGGGTCGCGCGCCCGGATATCGAAGCGGCGCACGGCGCGATCGAGCGCCTTCTGCTCGCTGGAAAAATCGAGAAAGCCGGCCTTGAGGTGCTTGCCGAGCGTCAGCAGCGTCAGGTTGGGCCTGAGGCCCATATTGAGCAGCAGGCCTTTGCCCTTCCGGTCCTTGGTCATGTAGGCGAGGCCGGCGCTGACCGATTGCGCCACCCGGGTGAAATTGACCGGTTTGCCGTTGACCTGCACTTCGCCGGCGGTGCGGTGCACCAGCCCGACGATCGCCTCGGCCACCGCGGTGCGGCCCGAGCCGATCAGCCCGGCAAAACCGAGGATTTCGCCCCGCCGCATGTCGAACGAGATGTTGCGCACCCCCGGCGCCTCGAGCTTGCGCACCGACAGCACGACGGGGGCATCGACATCCGGCTCGTGCTTGGGCGGATAGAGGTTGGTGAGTTCGCGGCCGACCATCATCTGCGCCGCCGAATCCGGCGTCATCACTTCGGTGCCGACCGTGGCGATCAACTGCCCATCGCGCAGCACGGTGACGCGCCTGGCCAGCGCCATCACCTCGTCGAGCTTGTGCGAGATGAAGATGATGGCGACGCCGCGTGCGGTGAGCCGGCGGATCTGCTCGAACAGCGTCTGCGTCTCGCCCACCGACAGCACCGCGGTCGGCTCGTCCATGATCAGCACCCGGGCATCGCGGCTGATCGCCTTGGCGATCTCGACCATCTGCTTGTCGGCCACCGACAGCGTGCTGATGCGGGTATCGGGATCGACGTGGACATGCAGCGTTTCGAGGATCGAGCGCGCCTTCGCGCGCATCTCTGCCACATCGAGGAAGCCGAAGCGGCGGATCTCGCGGCCGAGAAAGATCGACTCGGCGACGGTCAGGTGCTCGGCGAGGTTGAGCTCCTGGTGGATCAGGACGATGCCCATCGCCTCGGCTTGGCCGTTGGGCGGCAGCACCATGGGCCTGCCGTCGAACATCACCGTGCCGGAGCTCGGCTGCTCGATGCCGGAAAGGATCTTGATGAGGGTCGATTTGCCCGCGCCATTCTCGCCGATCAGCGCATGCACTTCGCCGCGCCTGACCTCGAAATCGACGCTGAACAGCACCGGGACGTCGTTGAACGACTTCGAAATCCGGCTCGCCGCAAGGATTGGCGGCGCTGACGCGTCAGCGGCGTGCGACATCGATGAGCTCTCCCCCGGGAAGCGGCCGGTTCCTCCTGGCTCTGCTTCCGTGATCGGTGATGTAAAGGTTTTCATAACCTATGTAAAGGTTTACATGACGCATCATTGGTGTAGCCTCGCGACGTGACGACTGGCGGAACCCGCGCCTTCTGATAAGGGATTCTTGGGACCACCTCGCCTGCCGGCGGTGGACGGAGCAGCGCGTGCAGCAACAGAAACTGGCCACGATTGAAGACGTTGCGGCAATTGCCGGCGTTTCCATCGCTACCGTCAGCCGCGCCATCAACGAGCCCACCAAGGTCGCCGACGAGACGCGCCGCCGCGTCAACGAGGCCATCGCGCGCACCGGCTACACCACCAACGCCATGGCCCGTTCGCTGCGCATGCGGCGCTCCAACATGATCCTGATTCTGGCGCCCGATGTCGGCGACCCGAACTTCTCCAACATCCTTGTCGGGCTCGAGACCGAAGCCAGCAAGCGCGGCTATGGCGTGTTGATCGGAAATACCCAGAACGATGCCGAGCGCGAGGCCGACTACCTGCGCTTCATCAGTTCCAACCAGGCCGACGGGATGATCCTGCTCACCGGCCACCTGCCCTACGGCCATGCCCAGCCTGGCCAGGAAACCCGGCTGCCGCCGATGGTCGCGGTCAACGAGCCGGTGCCCGACAGCGACATCCCGTTCGTCGGCGTCGACAATTTCGAGGGTTCGCGGCTCGCTGCCGAACACCTGATTTCGCAGGGCCATCGCCGCATCGCCTTCATCGGCCGCTCCAGCAGCCGGGCGGTGAACCAGCTGCGCGAGCGCGGCTATCGTGCCGCGCTCGAAGCCGCCGGCATCGCCATCGACCCGCTGCTGATCCTCGATGGCGACGGCACCACCGAGAGCGGCCGCCAGGCCACCGAACACATGTTCGTCCGCGACGTGCTGCCGACGGCGTTTCTGTGCATCAACGACGCTACGGCGCTCGGGGTAATCATCGCCCTCAATGCCCGCCGCTACGACCTGCCGCGCCAGTTCTCGGTGATGGGGTTCGACGACATCTCGTTCGCCAGCTTCGTCACCCCCTCGCTCACCACCATGAAGCAGCCGCGTTTGCGGATCGGCGAAGCCGCCATGGACATGCTGCTCAGCCTGCTCGAAGGCAATCGCCCCGACCGCAACAGTGTGCTGCTGCGGAGCGAACTCATCGTCCGGAATTCGGTGGCGCCACCGAGGTCGTCGCTGCCTTAGGGCATTCCGTGCTCGAGTTAGGCCACGCCTCGCCTCCCCCACCGGGTGTGATCCCAGCGAAAGCTGGGACCCAACGCGCCTCAGCACCAGCGGATAGATGGGTCCCAGCTTTCGCTGGGATGACACCGAGGTGTTGGGACGACCTGTACCATCCAACAGCGAAGCGGCTTCAGCTCAGCGGAACCTGCGGTTCCCAACTGGTGAGCAACCCTTCCCACCCCGGGAACCATTCGAGCAGCAGAATCTGCACGTTGCGGTCCCAACCGAGCCAGATGGCGAGCGCCGTCAGCAACAGCACGATCCCAAACACGCGCTGGATGGTCGCGGCATGGCTCTGGAACCAGCCGAGCCGGCGCACCAGTTGCCGGCCGCCCAACAGCACCGCCGCCATCGGCAGCGCCGTGCCGAGCGAGAAGGCGAGCGTCACCGCAACAGCTCCAAAACCCACCGACTGGTTGAGCGCCAGCGTGATCACCGACGCCATGATCGGCCCGACACAGGGGCTCCAGGCGAGGCCGAGCCCGAGGCCCACCACCACGCCGCCGCCGAAGCCGGTGCTCTGGCTGGCGGGCGCCCGTCCGGCAAGCCCGCTCGCCAGCCGCTCGAACTCCAGCTGCAGCCCGGGGATGACCAGCACCAGGCCGAGAATGGCGAGGACCACGGCACTCAGCGTGCGGTTGATGTCGGGCGGCACACCCAAGAGCCGCACCAGCGCGCTCAGCGCCAGCGTCGCCGCGGTAAACGCCAGGACGAAACCGACGATCACCCCGATTGGACGCGCCTTGCCCTCCTGCGTCGCCGTCGCGAGGATCATCGGCAACAGCGGCAGCACGCAGGGCGAGAGAATGGTGATGACGCCCGCGACGAAGGCGAGCGCGATGGTTGCCAGCATCAGCGGTCAGAGCGCGCTGGTATGGGCGTTGAGGCCGTTGACCCCGCCGCTGTTCCACAGCTCCACGCCCTTGCCGTCCTGGTCGAGCAGCACGAACGTATCCTGGTAGGTGACGCCGAAGCGGGCCTTCAGCGCCTGCTCCTTGTCATAGTCGGCGATCACCAGGGTCAGGCCCGGGTTCACCTCGTCCCAGCGGGCGTTGAGCTCCGTCACCGTGGCTCGGCAGTTCGGACACCACGCGGCGTAGAAGAACACCACTGTCGTCCCTTTACTGGCGAGCTCGGCGAGCTGCGCATCCCCCTCGTAGGAGAGCACCTGCGAGGCAGGCGCGGCGGCGACCGCGTCTTCAGCGAACACCGGAGCGATTACGGCAGGCAGCAGGAGAAACAGGGAGGTGAGAAGCAGGCGGAGCAATGGGCGCATGAAATGGTTTTCCGGCACGACGAGCCGTCGATTTGATCGGCATTATCGCCTGCACCTGCGCGTATGCCTATGGGTTCACAAGGAAATTGATTGCCGCGAGACCATCGCATGGCGACGGAAATTCCTGCCTTGCCCTGCAATTTGGAAACCTGTCGGCAGCATCGCACGGGGCGATGCGATTATGATGCCAACAAGTTCATGCTCGAGAGTGAGAATACTTCAATGCGTTTCAACGTCCTCGCTACGGCGCTCGTCCTCGGCCTTGCTGCCGCCGGCAGCGCGCAGGCCGAACGGCTGACCGATCAGCCGCTGGTCGATGCCGCCTGGCTCAACAGCCAGCTCGGCAAGCCCGACCTGGTGATCATCGACATCCGCGACACCCCCAAGGATGGCACTGCCCCCTATGCCGCCGGCCACGTGCCGGGCGCCGTGGAAGCGCAGTACGCCGCCTATGGCTGGCGCGCCAAGATCGACGGTGCCCCGGGTCTACTCCCCAAGCTCGAGGATATTTCGGCCAGGATCGCGGCGCTCGGCGTCAGCGACGACACCCAGGTGGTGATCGTGCCGGCCGGCAGCGACGTCAGCGAGTTCGGCAGCGCCACCCGCGTCTACTGGACCTTCAAGGTGCTCGGCCACGACAATGTCACCGTGCTCGACGGCGGCTACAAGGCCTGGGCCGACGCAGGCCAGGCGGTCTCGACCGACGTGGTCACCCCGGTGGCCGGCAGCTTCACCGCCAAGCCGCGGCCGGAGCTGCGCGCCGAAGTGGCTGAAGTGGAAGAGGCGATCGCCAGCGACACCAACCTGATCGACGCCCGCTCGGTGGCGCAGTTCATCGGCAAGGAAAAGACCAACACCGTGCAGTCGCTCGGCTCCATCCCGACCGCGGTAAACCTCAACTTCGACAAGTTCTGGGACAAGGATGCCGGCAAGTTCGCGTCCAAGGCCTCGATCGATGCGCTGGTGCAGCAGGCCGGCGTCACCGACACCGACGGGCTGATCACCTTCTGCAACACCGGGCACCTCGCCTCGATCGCCTGGTTCGGCCTCTCCGAGGTCGCCGGCCTCAAGGGCGTGCGCCTCTATGACGGCTCGATGTCGCAGTGGACCCTCGACCCGGCCCGCCCGGTCGTCGTCCAGAACTAACCCATCCTGTCACGCGATGCCTGAGGCGATCGCCTCCCTCCCCCTTGAGGGGAGGGATTGAGGGAGGGGGTGGTGCAGTCAGCACTGTGCCCGCCTCACCACCCCCACCCCCCGCCCCTCCCCTCAAGGGGGAGGGGAGCAAGCCGGCGGACGCCCCAGCAAGCGTGAGTACCTTCGACCAATCGCTTATGGCGCCCGAGATTGCGGTCTCGGGCGCTGCCGTTTACGACAAGTCGAAGACGGCCCGTATAGGATTTTGACTCTCGTGACAGACATCAGCGCGTCTCCGGCCCCTTCCTTCAGCTGGCCCAAGCTCGACCGCGGCCCGGTGATCGTGGCCCTCGCCATGTTCGTCATCGGCAGCGTGGTGATCGGCCAGGTGGTCGACCTGCGCCAGACCGTGCTGTTCCTGATCGGCGGCCTGCTCGGCGCGACGCTCTATCACGCCTCGTTCGGCTTCACCGGCGGCTGGCGGCGGCTGGTGGTCGAAAGGCGCGGCGCCGCCGTGCGCGCCCAGATGCTGATGGTCGCCATCGCCACCATCGTCTTCATTCCGCTGCTCGCCGGTGGTTCTGCCTTCGGCCGCCCGCTGGTCGGCGCTGTGGCTCCGGTCGGCGTCTCGGTCGTGATTGGTGCTGCCATTTTCGGGCTCGGCATGCAGTTGGGCGGCGGCTGCGGCTCGGGCACGCTGTTCACCGTCGGCGGCGGCAGCGCCCGCATGCTGGTGACGCTTGCCGCTTTCATCTTCGGCGCACTGCTCGGCACCGCCCACCTCCCGTGGTGGCTGGCGCAGCCATCGCTGCCCAGCATCAGTCTCGGCACCAGCCTTGGCGCGCCGCTGGCCATCATCGTGACGCTTGCCGGCCTCGCTGCCGTCGCCGGCATCACCGTGCTGATCGAACGCCGCGCGCATGGCGGGCTCGAACAGGCATCGAAGCCGAAGACCCGCGGGCTGTCGCGCCTGCTGCAGGGGCCGTGGCCATTGGTCGGCGCCGCGGTGCTCCTGGCGCTGCTCAATATCGCCACGCTGCTGATCGCCGGGCATCCCTGGTCGATCACCTATGGCTTTGGCCTCTGGGGCGCCAAACTCGCCCAGTCGGTCGGCGTGCCGGTCGAAACCTGGGCGTTCTGGACCGCCCCGGCTCAGGCCCAGGCGCTCAGCCGCAGCGTGCTGTTCGACATCACCTCGGTGATGGATTTCGGCATCCTGCTCGGCGCGGCCCTCGCCGCTGGGCTCGCCGGCAAGTTCGCCCCCAAGGCCGACCTGCCGCTCAAATCGGCGCTCGCTGCGGTGATTGGCGGCCTGCTGATGGGCTATGGCGCCCGGCTGTCGTTCGGCTGCAATATCGGCGCGCTGTTCAGCGGCATCGCCTCGGGGAGCCTGCATGGCTGGGTCTGGTTCGCCGCCGCCTTCGCCGGCAGCTTTGTCGGCATCGCGCTGCGTCCGGTGTTCGGTCTCGACGGGTTCAAGAAATGAGCGGTTCGCGTAACACCCTGCTGTTCGGCGCCGCGCTGCTCGCCGCCACTGCGGCCGTCGCCGCCGACCACATCAGCCGCGGCAGCGGCGCCGCGGCCCCCACGGCAGTCACCGCGGGCGCCGATGCGGCCCCCTGCGCTGCAGCCGCCCCATGTGCCGCAGCGGCTCCCTGCGCTGCAGCCGCTCCTTGTGCCGCAGCTGCTCCCTGCGCTGCGGCAGCTCCTTGCGCCGCGGCCGCGCCCTGTGCGGCAGGCAGCCTCTGATGACCGACGCCGCGGACCGGCTTCGCGCGGCGCAGGAAGCGCTGTTCTGCGAGGAGGTACTGCGCAAAGGCGGTGATAACGTGCTGCACGCCACCTTGCGTGATGCGCCGGTGATCGCCTGGAGCCACTACCCGCCCGGCGACGTCTACGACCCGGCCTCGGGCGGCCAGTGGTACTATCACTGCCACATCCCGGCAGCCGAAGCCGAGCACGGCCACTTCCATTGCTTCGTCCGCCCCGACGGCAAGGATGGTCCGGTGCATCACCTGATTGCCGTCGGCGTCGATGCGCATGGCCGGCTGCAGCGGCTATTCACCGTCAACCAGTGGGTGGTCGGCGACAGCTGGCTCGATGCCGAACCGAGCATCGCCCTGCTCGATCGCTTCGACATTGAGATGCCGCAGCCCTCCTACCTCACCAACCGCTGGCTGAGCGCCATCCTCCGGCTCTACGCCGACGAGATCGCCACGCTGATCCGGCAGCGCGACGCGACCCTCGCGGCGCGCCAGGCGCCGGGTGGCGCACCGATCCGCGACGATCGCACGCTGGAGGTCACCTCGGAACTGCGCGTCGACCTCGCGTCCACGGTTCGGGCCCTGATCCAATGAGCTACCTTGCGATCAGCGTCACCGAAACGCCGGCAGCCGAGGACCTCGCACTCATCAGCGGCCAGCTCACCGCCTTCAACGAAGCCGATGTCGGCCCGGCCGACCGCCGTCCGCTGGCCGTGGTCGTTCGCGATGACGCCGGCAGCATCGTCGCCGGCATTTCCGGCTACACCGCCTGGGGCTGGCTCTACGTGCAGTGGCTGTGGGTCGCCGAGGATCAGCGCGGCGCCGGCCTCGCCGGCCGCATGCTGGCGGCGGCGGAGGCCGACGCCAAAGCCCGCGGCTGCCACAGCGCCTATATCGACACCTTCAGCCCGGTGGCGCTGAAGACCTATCAACGGGCGGGGTATCTGCCGTTCGGCGCGCTCGAGGATTTTCCCGAGGGGCGGACACGGACGTTTCTGCAGAAGCGGCTCTAGACTAGCGCCGGTGCGGGCTGACCCCCACCCTTGATCCCTCCCCGCAAGGGGGAGGGAGACGATGGAGCTTCGATGTCAGTGTCTGGGTCTCCCTCCCCCTTGCTTGCGGGGAGGGGACAGGGGTGGGGGTCCACAGCCACCGGCGGCAGCGGCGAGCCGCTCAAGCCGCCAGCCGTCCCCCCAGCAGCGGATGCGGCGCCCCCGTCGTCGTCGGAAAGCTGATCGGCAGGCCGCGCAGCACCCGCACGGCAAGAAACGCAAAGCACTCCGCTTCGATCGCATCGCCGCGCCAGCCGACGGTTTCCGCCGGGGCGGCCTCAACGCCGGCCCGCGCCTTCAGCATCTCCATCATCAGCGGGTTATGCCGCCCGCCACCCGAAACGATGAGCTTGCTCGGCCGGGTCGGCAGGAGGTCGAGCCCCTTGCCGACGGCGGCGGCCGTGAAGGCGGTGAGTGTCGCCGCGCCGGTGGCCGGGTCGAGCCCGTCAGCCATCGCCGAAGTGAAATCGAAGCGGTCGAGCGATTTGGGCGGCGGCGCGCTGAGATAGGGATGCTGCAAGAGCTTTGCGAGCCGCACCTCATCGACCGTACCGCTCCGCGCCAGCGCCCCGTCGCGATCCATCTCGCCCAGCCCATGCGCCTTCATGAAATCGTTGAGCGGCGCGTTGGCCGGGCCGGTATCGAAGGCGACCAGCCGGTCGGCGCCATCCCAATAGGTGACGTTGGCGACGCCGCCGAGGTTGAGCACGGCCGTCTCGCCATGCGTCCCGAGCCCGCGCAGTAGCGCCTGGTGGTAGATCGCAGCGAGCGGCGCGCCCTGCCCGCCGGCCCGCACGTCGGCCGAGCGGAAATCATAGGCGACCTTCACCCCGAGCAGCTGGTGCATCAGTTCGCCATCGCCGAGCTGCCGGGTGGCCCCGATCCGCCCCGGCTGCGGCGCCCGGTGCAGCACTGATTGGCCGTGAAAGCCGACGACGCCGATATCGGCCATGCCGAGCCCGGCGCTCTCCACCAGGTTCTTGACCGCCGCCGACTGCGCCCGGGTCAGCATCTCTTCCGCCTTGGCGAAGATGGCGGGATCCGGACCGTCGAAATTCCATTTGCGCGCCTCGGCCAGCGTCGCTTCGAGCGTATCGCGGATAGCCTGCGGATAAGGTGCCAGGGTATAGGCGCCGAAGCGCTCGATGCTCTCGCCGTCGGTTTTGAGGAGCGCCACGTCGATATTGCCGTCGAGCACGGTGCCGGTCATCAGTCCCACGGCCCAGATCGGTGCTGGCATGGTTCTTCCCCTCAGTTCTCGTTGACCAGGTCGCCCACGGCGCGGCGCAGCGCGATGATGCCGCTGTCAAAATGTCGGGTCGGGTGCACGCGGTTGGTGAGCAGCGTCCAGGCCCGTCCCGTGGCGAAATCGATCCACAGGCCCGTGCCGGTGAAACCGGTATGGCCGATGGTCTCAGCCGAACAGTGATCGCCACCCGACCAGCCTTCATAGGGCCGCTCCCAGCCATGGGTGCGGCGCGGCGACAGCGCAGTGCGCATCAGCGCAATGCTGCCGGGCGCGGCGCCGGTGCCGGAGAGGAGGCCCTGCGCGTAGTCGAGCACCGAGCTGGCCGTGCCGAACAGCCCGGCATGCCCGGAGCCCTGCAGCGCGTAGCAGTTCTCGTCATGTACTTCGCCGACGATGACCCGGCCGCGCCAGGCGTCCCGCTCGGTGGCGGCGCTCAGTTGCGGGTCGGCTGACCAGCCGAAGCCAGGACCCGGGTCCTGCTGCCGGATCAGCTTGCCGCTCAGCCGCTCGAGCGCAATGCCGAGGAGGATAAAGTTGATGTCGGAATAGACCGGCGGCCCCGCCTGCCATTCGTTCTGCAGCACCCAGGCGCGCAGCAGGTTCGGGTCGTTCCCATAGGTGTAGATCGGCACCACCCCGGGGAACGGCGTCTGGTGGCCGAGGCACTGCCGGAAGCTGAGCTTCCGCTCCCAGCTGTTGTCCGGGTTGTACTGCCGGAAGTCGGGGATCACCGAAGTCAGCGGCGCATCGAGATCGATCGTGCCCGCCTCGGCCAGCGCCAGGATGCGCGGCGTGGTGAAGATCACCTTGGTGAGCGAGGCGAGATCGAACCAGGTGTTATCAGTCATCCCCCGCTCCGCCGGCACCAGCTGCGCCGAGCCGATCGAGCGGACGGCACGGTTGCCGTCGCGGTCGACGACACCCAGCACCCCGCCGGGGATCCGCTTCGCTGCTACCGCCGCCTGCAGCGGCGCGAAAGCGCGATCGAGAACAGCGGTAAGACTCATGCAGTTTCCTCCACGCGCACGCGATGATCGTCGCCCGCCTCGCGCCACTTTGCTGCCGGCGGTTCGAACCCTGCTGGACGCACCAGCGAGGGCACCTGGGTCACGTCGACGGCAAAATGCTGGCGCCGCCGTTCGATCGCCGGCACTGCCGCGATCAATCGCTTGGTATAGCTGTGCTGCGGTGCGCCGAGCACTGCCGCCGCCTTGCCGATCTCGACGATCTGGCCGGCATACATCACCGCCACCCGGTGCGCGATGCGCTCCACCACCGCCATATCGTGCGAGATGAAGAGGTAAGCGAGGCCGAACTCGCGCTGCAGGTCGATCAGCAGTTCGAGCACCCGCGCCTGCACGCTGACATCGAGCGCCGACACCGCTTCGTCCAGCACCACCACATCGGGGTTGAGCATCAGCGCCCGGGCGATGCAGAGCCGCTGCCGCTGTCCGCCCGAGAACTGGTGCGGGTAGCGGCTGAGCGCGTCCTTGGTCAGCCCGACCCGCTCGAGCAGGAACACCATGCGCTGGCGCAGCTTGGCGTCGACGCGCTGGCCCGCGGCGATCGCCGGTTCGGCCAGCAGGCCCTCGACATTGAGGCGCGGATTGAGCGAGGCGTAGGGGTCCTGGAACACCATCTGCACCGGCCGGCCGCTGCGGCCGGCCTTGGCTTCGATCCGGCCGCGCGTCGCTTTGACGAGGCCAAGAATGGCCCGCGCCGTGGTGGATTTGCCCGAGCCGCTTTCGCCGACAATGGCCAGCGTCTCACCCGGCCTGAGCTCGAAATCGACGCCGTCGACCGCATGCACCGCGCCGGTCTTGCGCCGGAACAGCCCCTTCAGCACCGGAAAGCGCACGGCGAGGTTATCGACCGTGACGATCGGCGCCGCGTGCGAGCCGCCATCGCTGCGCACCGCACTGCCGGAGGTGAAGTGCGGCACCGCTTTCAGCAAGTGCCGGGTGTAGTCGTGCTGCGGGTTATCGAGCACGCTGTCGAGCTTCCCCTGCTCCACCGCCACGCCGTGCTGCATCACCATGATGTCGTCAGCGATGCCGGCGACGAGCCCGATATCGTGGGTAATAAAGATCATCGCCATGCCAAGCTCTTCCCGGAGCTCGGCCAGCAGCGCCATGATCTGCGCCTGCACCGTCACGTCGAGCGCCGTGGTCGGCTCGTCGGCGATCAGCAGTCGCGGGTTGCTGGCCAGCACCATGGCGATCATCACCCGCTGCCGCATGCCGCCCGACAGCTGGTGCGGGTAGTATCTGAGCCGCTGCGCCGCATCAGGGATGCGCACCCGCTCCAGCGCCTCGCGGGCCGCCCGGGTTGCTGCGGCCCCGACCAGGCCACGATTGAGCCGGAAGGCTTCCTCGATCTGCGCCCCGACGGTGTGCACCGGGTTGAGCGAGGTCATCGGCTCCTGAAAGATCATGCCGATCTCGCGGCCGCGGATGCGCTGCAGCGCCGGCTCGTCCGCCGCGGTGATGTCGATCGCCGCGCCGTCGGCGCGCTGCAGCGTGATCTTGCCCTTGGTGATGCGCCCGCCGCCGAAATCCACCAGCCGGTTGACCGACAGCGCCGTCACCGATTTGCCCGAGCCGCTCTCGCCGACAATGGCGAGCGTCTTGCCGGCCTCGAGCCCGAAGCTCACGCCCTTCACCACCTCGTTGTCCCGGGGTTCACGGCCGAACCCGACATGGAGGTCCCGGACCTCGAGCAATGTGCTCATGCGGCCCTCCCCTGCGTGCGCGGATCGAGGATGTCGCGCAGCGCATCACCGAGCAGGTTAAAGCCGAGGATGGCGAGCATGATGGTGAGGCCGGGGAAAATCATCAGCCAGGGGGCACGCGTCATCATCGACTTGCTCTCGGCCAGCATCACCCCCAGCGATGGGGCCGGCGGCTGCGTGCCGAGGCCGAGGAAGCTGAGGCCGGATTCGGTCAGCAGCGCCCAGGCCAGCGCCAGGGTGATCTGCACCGTCAGCGGCGCGACGAGGTTGAGCAGCAGGTGCCGGGTCAGGATATAGCCCTGCGAACTGCCGAAGGTGCGCGCCGCTTCGACGAACTCGCGTGCCTTCAGCGCCAGCGCCGGCGCCCGCACCACGCGGGCAAAGATCGGCGTATAGACGATACCGATGGCGACAATGCTGGTCACCATGCCCGCCCCCTCGATCGCCACGATCAGCAGCGCGAGGAGGATCGCCGGAAAGGCCAGCAGCACATCCATGGTCCGCATCAGCACCCCATCCCACAGGTGTCCCCACCAGGCGGCGAATAGCCCGATCACCGCCCCGGCACTCGCCGCGACGGCGACCGAGGCGAAGGCGACGATGAACGACTCGCTGATCCCCAGCATCAGCCGGCTGAAATTGTCGCGACCAAGCAGGTCCGTGCCGAACCAGTAGGTAGCGCTCGGCGGCTTCAGCCGATCGACGACGAACTGCTTCAGCGGATCGTGCGGCGTCAGGCCCACCACGCCGAGCCCGGCGAGCACGAGGAAGATGAAAATGATCGCCGCACCGATGCGGCCGCTTGGGTGTCGCCACACCGCCTTGAGCAAGCCCATCACTTGCCCCCGAGCCGGATGCGCGGATCGAGCGCCGCATAGGCGAGATCGACCAGGAGGTTCACGACGAGGAAGTTGAGCGCGATGAACAGCACGGCGCCCTGCACCAGCGGATAGTCACGCTGGCTGATTGCGTCGAGCGTCAGCCGGCCGAGCCCCGGCAGGGCGAAGATCTGCTCGACGATCACTGCGCCACCGAGGAGGTAGCCGAACTCGACGCCCGACAGCGTCACCACCGGGATCAGCGCATTGGGCAGCGCATGCTTCCAGACCACGTCACGCTGCGAGGCACCCTTGCTGCGCGCTGTGCGCACATAATCGTCGCTCAGCACATCGAGCATGGCCGAGCGCGAAATGCGGGTCACCGCGGCTGCGAAGCTGAGGCCCAGCGTGATCGACGGCAGGATCATCTGGCTGAGATTGCCGATCGGGTCGACGAATAACGGGGTGAACGAGCCCATTGCCGGCAGCATGCGGAAGGTCACCGAGAGGAAGTAGATCAGCACCAGCCCGACGACGAAGCTCGGCGTCGATTGCCCGAGCATGGCGAAGAGCCGCACCACCAGGTCGGAGGGCCGATCGACGCGGGTCGCGGCGAACACCCCCGCCGGAATGCCGACAGCCAGCGAGATCAGCATGGAGAGAAGCGACAATTCGAGGGTGAGCGGGAAGCGGGCGAGGATCACCTCGAGCACCGGCTTGCCATAGGTCACCGAGATGCCGAGATTGCCTTCGAACAGCCCGGCGAGCCAGCGGCCATATTGCACGACGATCGGCTGATCGAGGCCGAAATAGGCCGCCAGCGAGGCGCGCTGCGCCTCGGTCAGCAACCCCGCTTCGGTCCCCAGCATGGCGATGATCGCGTCGCCGGGCACCAGCCGGATGGCAAAGAACACCAGCAGCGATACGCCCAGCAACACCAGCGGGAACGTCAGCAGCCGTTGCGTGAGATAGTTCATGTCGGCCGCACCCGCCTGTTGGTGAGGCGGGCCGTGGGGCCCGCCTCCTAGGAGCGCTTTCAGGAAAAGTTGCAGAGTTTTCCGGTTCGAAAGCGCGACAGAAATCTATGCGCTTACTGACCCACGGTCACCTTGCTCAGCGCAAACAGCAGGTTGCTCGGGTTGATCTCGTAGCCCTTCACGCTGTCGAGGTTGGCCGTGTAGGTCACCGTGCTGGAGATCCACACCCACGGGGCCTGCTCAGCCAACCGCGCCTCGAACTGCTGGAAGATCGGCTTGCGCTTGGCCACGTCGGTTTCGACCCGGCCTTCCTGCAGCAGCTTGTCGAGCTCGGGATCGGAGAAGTTCGACACCTTCACCAGGTTGCCGTCCTTGGTGAAGTAGCGGTTGTACATCGGGTACGGATCCGGACGGCCACCGTTCTGCGCCACCGCCATGTCGAAATCGCCCTTCAGCCAGGTGTCGACATAGACCTTCAGATCCATGGTCTTGATGTTGAGCTTGACGCCGATCGCGGCGAGCTGGCTCTGCAGCACCTGCGCCTCGTTGGCGGCATAGGGCGGCTCGCCGGTCGCGGCGATCACATCGACCGAGAAGCCGGCTTCCTGGCCCGCTTCCTTCATCAGCGCCTTGGCCTTGTCGACGTCCTGCGTATAGCAGAACAGCGTCGAGGGATCCGAGGCGTAGGCAGCCATGGTCAGGGGACCGGTGACCTTGCCCTCGCCGATCAGCGCGGTATCGATGATCTCCTGCCGGTTGACGGCGCACGAGATCGCCTGCCGCACCTTGAGGTTGTCCATCGGCGGCCGCGACGGGTTCATCTGCAGCACGTTATAGGCGAGGCCCGGGATGCGGTTGAGGGTCATGCCCTGCTCGCCCGGAATGAGCGTCGCGATGGTCGGGTCGTTGAACAGCGCGAAATCGATCTGGTTGGCGCGCATCGAGTCGATGATGGCGCTCTCGCTCGGCAGCACCGAGATGGTGATGCCGTCGACGCCGACCTTGCCGCCGGCCCAGTTCGGGTTGGGGCTGAGCACTTCCTTGACGTTCGGATCCCACTGGTCGAGCTTGAACGGGCCCGAGCCGATGGCGGTGATGCCGATGCTGCCATCGGTCACCGCGCTCGCCGGAACGATCGAGGCATTGGTGCCCGACATGGCGACTAGGATCGGCGCGTCGGGCTGGCTCAGGTGGAACACCACGGTCTGCGGGTCGGGCGTATCGATCGAGGCGATCGAGGTGAAGTTGGCCCGCGCCGCGGCGGCGGTCGCTTCGTCGAGCAGGCGCTCGAACGAGGCCTTGACGTCGGCCGAGGTGACCGCGTCGCCGGTCGAGAACTTGGCGTTCGGGTCGAGCTTGAAGGTGAGGGTCAGCCCGTCGGCCGAGAATTCCCAGCTCGTGGCGATGGCGGGCGACACATTGTAGTTCGCGTCGAGCCGCACCAGCGGCTCGTAGATCAATTCGAGCAGGCGCAGCGACGAGAACGCCGTCTGCTTGTGCGGGTCGAGCCCGGTCGCATCCTGCGACCACGCCATGCGGAGGCTTGCGGCCTGAACCGGCAGGGCGAAGGCGGTGGTCAGCGTTGCCGCGACGGCAAGGCCGGCGAGCAATCGTTTGGTCGTGGTCAAATGCATGGTGTTTCCCTCTCTGTTTTCAGTCTCGGCCGATAACGGCAGCGCCGCTTCGGCCAGTCGCTAGATCGTCGTCTACTGCTCACGCACCGGCTTCGAGCGCGCGTCTCAGGAACCCGCCGGCGCCCGCCATGGCGGTGCGCGCCTCGGCCACATCGAGGCCGGTGAGGATGGTCAGGATCGCCAGCTTCACGTCGTTGCCGGTGCGCTCCAGCGCCTCTTCGGCGACCTGCTCGGGGCAGTCGGTCGCCTGCATGGCGATGCGCACCGCGCGCGCCAAGAGCTTCTCGTTGCTGGTCCGCACATCGACCATCAGGTTCTGGTAGGTCTTGCCGATGCGGATCATGCTCGCGGTGGAGAGCATGTTGAGCACCAGCTTCTGCGCCGTGCCCGATTTGAGCCGGGTCGAGCCGGTGACCACCTCGGCGCCGACCAGCGGCGCGATCGAGATGTCGGCGAGGCCGGCAATGGCGGAATCGGGGTTGCAGGTGAGCCCCACCGTCACTGCGCCGAGCGACTTGGCGTAGTTCAGTGCGCCGATCACATACGGAGTGCGGCCGCTGACCGCGATCCCCACCACCACGTCGCGATTGGTGAGGTCGATGGCCCTGAGGTCCGCCGCGCCGCCTGTGGTGCTGTCCTCGGCGCCCTCGACGGCGCTGACCAGCGCCCCGAGGCCGCCGGCAATCACCCCCACGACCATCGTCGGTGGCACGCCGAAGGTCGGTGGACATTCCGAGGCATCGAGCACCCCCAGCCGTCCGCTGGTGCCGGCGCCGATATAGATCAGCCGCCCACCCTTGCCGAACGCCTCGACAATCTTGTCGACCGCTAGCGCCACCTGCGGCAGGGTCTTGCCAACCGCCTCGGGCACCAGCCGGTCCTCGGCATTGATGGTCTTGACGATCTCCGGCGTTGCCATCAGGTCGATGCCCATGGTGCGCGGATTGCGCTCCTCCGAGACGAGCTGTTCGAGCTCGCTCAGCAAGGCCCGGCGATCGCTGACGACGGCGGTCATGGGCGGCTATCCGGGCGAATATCGCTTGGGGATTCGGTGCGTGACATCGGGACTCCTGAGCGTCGGTGGAAGGTAGAAACTCCGCGCTTTCGCTGTCAATTGTTTTCATTGCGGACGCACGGATTGCACTTTTGTTTCGCGTGGGTAATGAATGGCGCGATGGGGATTCAGTCGAACATCGAGGCGTCCGCCGCGAGCTTCACGCCGACCATGCGGCGGCTCGCCAAGGCCATTCGCGACAACCCGGCGATCGTCCTCGAAAAGACCATCTCGCAGATCGCCGAGGCCTGCGGCACCTCGGTCGCCTCGGTGGTGCGCTTCTGCCGCGCCGTCGGGGTCAGCGGCTATGCCGAGCTGCGCATGTCGCTCGCCACCGAGCTCGGCAAGGAGGCGGCGCAGTTTGGCTCCGGCCTGACGCTGGGCGCCGAAATTGCCCGCACCGATACGCTCGAGGAGATGGCCGCCAAGGTCGCCTCGCTCGAAATGCTGGCCATCGAGGAGACCGTATCGAGCCTCGATTTCAGGACGCTCGAGCGGGTGGTCACGGCGCTCGACCAGGCCGAGCGCATCCTGCTGTTCGGCATCGGCGCCAGCCACTTCGTCGCCCAGGACCTGCACCACAAGCTGTTCCGCGTCGGCCGCAACGTCTTCCTGATGGCCGATGCGCACGAGGCCTGGACCGCGGCGTTGCTGTCGCCGGCCCGCACCGTCGCCATCGGCTTTTCGCATTCCGGCACCACTGCCGACACGGTGCAGTTCCTGAAGCTCGCCAAGGACAACGGCGCCCTCACCGTCGCCATCACCGGCTCGCCGGAATCGCCGCTGGCGCGCGCCGCCGAGGAACGCCTCTTCACCCACGCTCGTGAAAGCACGCTGCGCGCCGGCGCCATGGTCAGCCGCATCGCCCAGCTGGCGCTGGTCGATTGCCTGTTCATGGGGGTGGCCCGGCTGCGCTACGAGCAGACCATCGACGCGCTGAAGCGCACCCGCGACATCACCCATCCCGAGCAGGCCGTATGACCACCAACTCCGAACCTTTGGCCCTGTTCGTCGGTGTCTCCGGCTACGAGCTCACCGCCGACGAGACCGCGTTTCTCCGAGAAGCGAACCCCTACGGGCTGTTCCTGTTCCGCCGCAACCTCGACCATCGGGAGCAGGCCAGGCGCTTGTGCGCTCAGTTCCGCGAGGTCGTCGGCCGCCCCGACGCGCCCATCTTCATCGACCAGGAAGGCGGCCGCGTGCAGCGGCTCGACAACGGCAACTGGCCGAGCTTCCGCAGCCTCGGCGCCTTCGGCGCGCTCGCCAAAAAAGATCTCGCGCTGGCCAAACGCGCTTTGCGCCTCTCGACCCAGGCCATGGGCGCCATCATGACCGACCTCACCATCGACAGCGGCACCACGCCGGTGATCGATCTCGCCCGCCCCGGCACCCACGACGTGATCGGGCAGCGCGCCCTCGGTGACGATCCGGAGCTGGTGGTGACCCTCGCCCGCGAAGTGATCGACGGCATGCTCGAGGTCGGCGCGCTGCCGATCATGAAGCACATTCCGGGCTATGGCCGGGTGACGGTCGATCCGCACTTCGATTGCCCGGTGGTCGATGCCGCGCTCGACGACCTGCGCGCCACCGACTTCCAGCCCTTCATCAAGCTCCGCGACACCCCCTGGGCCATGGTCGCCCACTTGATCTTCACCCGGATCGACCCGGAGCGCGCGGCCTCGGTTTCGCCCGCACTCTACGACCTGATCCGCAACGACATCGGCTATGACGGCGTGCTGATCACCGATTGCCTCAGCATGGAGGCGCTGAAGGGCACGCCGCGAGAGCGCGTCGCCGCCGCCCTCGCTGCCGGATGCGACATTGCGCTGCTGACCCAGGGGGGTCTCGAGGCCAGCATTTCGGCCGCCGAAGGCGCACGCCCGCTAGCTGGGCAAACGATCGAACGAATCACGCGCGCAACGCGCAAACGCGGTAACCTTCGCGTCGATGCCACAGCGCTTCACGCTGAAGTCGAAGGGATTTTTCGGGAGAACGGCCTCGCCTGAGGCGGCGCCACGATAAAGAGGAGACTGGAAGTGTTAAAGAGCAAGCTGATTGCGGCCACCGCCCTGGCGCTCGCGATGACTGCACCTGTGAGTGCGCAGGTCGTCCTGACCGTCAGCTCCGAGCAGACCACGACCTATGTGCGCAACTTCAACCCGTTCAACCAGACGTCGGCGCGCGCCACCACCAAGGATTTCATCTACGAGCCGCTGGCGATCTTCAATCGCCTCGCCGGCGCCAAGTGGGAATACCGGCTGGCCGAGAGTTTCGAGCTGGCCGACGACCTCAAGTCGATCACCTTCGTGCTGCGCGACGGGCTGAAATGGTCGGATGGCCAACCGCTCACCGCCGATGACGTGGTGTTCACCTACGCCAACCTGACGAAGTTCCCGGCGCTCGACTTCAACTCCGTCTCCAAGCTGATGGCGTCGGTCGAAAAGCTCGACGCGCGCACCGTGCGCTTCAACCTCGCCCAGCCCAACTCGCTGGTCGCCACCACTATCGTCGCCATGCCGATCGTTCCCCAGCACATCTGGAAGGACGTCGCCGATCCGGTGACCTTCACCAACGAGAACCCGGTCGGCTCCGGCCCGCTCACCGAGATCACCCGCTTCACCCCGCAGGTCTATGAGCAGTGCCGCAACCCCAATTACTGGGATGCCGCGAGCCTGCACGTCGATTGCATCCGCATGCCGCAGCTCGCCGACAACCCGCAGGTACTGGCGGCTTTGGCCGATGGCACGCTCGACTGGGCGACGAGCTTCATCCCCGATATCGACAACACCTTCGTCGCCAAGGACCCCGAGCATAACCACTACTGGTTCCTGCCCTCGAGCCTCGTCGCCTTCACGCTGAACCTCGAAAGCCCCGACGCCAACAACAAGAAGGCGTTCAACGACGTCAACTTCCGCCGCGCCGTTTCGATGCTGATCGATCGCCAGTCGATCATCGACATCGCCGGCTACGGCTATCCGGTGATCAACGAAGACCCGGCCATGCTCGGCTCGTTCTACAAGGCCTTTGGCAACCCCGAGGTGGTCACCCAGTTCGGCCAGTACGGCAAGTTCGACCTCGAGGCCGGGAAGGCTTTGCTCGAGCAATCGGGCTATGTCGACAAGGACGGCGACGGCTTCCGCGACAACCCGGACGGCACGCCGATCGCCATCGACATCGAGATCCCCAACGGCTGGACCGACTGGATCGATGCCGTGCAGATCGCCATCGAGACGCTGAAGCAGGGCGGGCTCAACGTGAAGATGTCGACCCCCGAGGAATCGGTCTGGGCTTCGGATCTGATCGACGCCAAGTACTCGATGTCGCTCAACGCCATCGCTTCGGCGGCCAACCCCTACTTCCCCTATATCCGCTCGTTCAACCCGGCCGATTTCGGCAAGAGCCGTACCTCGGCGCAGCGCTGGACCGACCCGGAAGTGGTCGAGATGCTGAACAAGTACACCCAGGTGAAGGACCCGGCCGAACAGAAGTCGATCATGGATGCCATCCAGCTCAAGGTGGCCGCGGCCATGCCGGTGATCCCGGTCTACAACAGCCCGTCCTTCTACCAGTACAGCACCAAGCGCTTTACCGGCTGGGCCAACGCGGAGAACCAGATCACCTCGCCGGTGGTCTCCAACGCCAACCCGGGCCGCCTGATCCAGCTCTTGGCGCTGCGTCCGGTCGCGCAATAATCCGCTACCAGCGAGGGCGCTTCAGGCGCCCTCGCTCCCCCACCTAGCGAAGAGATCCAATGGCCTTTCTGCTCCGCCGGCTGGTGTTCTACCTAGCGGCCTTCATCGCTGCGGCAACCATCAACTTCTTCCTGCCGCGCCTGATGCCGGGCGATCCGATCCAGAAGATGTTCGCCGGCGCCGGATCCGACCTGTCGCTGGAAAACCTCAACGCGCTGAAGCTCACCTTCGGCTTCATCGACGCGCCGATCGGCGAGCAGTATCTCGCTTATTTGAAGAGCGTTTTCACCGGCGATCTCGGCCGCTCCATCCGCTTCTTTCCGCTGCCGGTCACCGAGCTGCTCGGCCGCGCCCTGATTTGGACCGTCGGCCTTGTCGGCACCGCCACCATTATCGGCTTCACCATCGGCACGCTGCTCGGCGTCATGGCCGCCTGGCGCCGCGGCACCCGCTTCGACACCATCATCTCGCTGCTCTCGATCTTTTCGAGTTCGGTGCCGGCAGTGGTCGTCTCGCTGATCACCCTGTTCGCCTTCGGCTATACGCTCGGCTGGTTCCCCAACGGCTATGCCGCCGACCCGATGCTCGATCCATCCTGGGGCTGGGACTATGTCGGGAGCGTCCTCTACCACGGCACCCTGCCGATGCTGACCATGGTGATCGTGTTGACCGGCGGCTTCGCCGTGACCATGCGCAACAACATGATCAACCTGCTCGGCGAGGATTACATCGTCATGGGCCGCGCCAAGGGACTGTCCGACCGCGGCGTCATGCTCTGGTACGCGGCGCGCAACGCGCTGCTCCCCACTGTCTCCGCCCTCGCCATCTCGCTCGGCGCCGTGCTTGGCGGCTCGCTGGTGACCGAGGTGGTGTTCAACTATCCCGGCATGGGCAACACGCTCTACCAGGCCATCCTCGCCCGCGATTACCCGGTGATCCAGGGCGCCCTGCTGATCATGACCGCGGCAATGCTGACCGCCAATTTCGTTGTCGATCTGAGCTACGTGCTGCTCGACCCACGCCTGAAGCGGGCCTGACCCATGACCCTCCTCACCCAGCTGCTGCGCAACAAGAAGGCCCTGGTTGGGGTGACCATCCTTGCGATCGTCATCCTCGTCGCCATCTTCGCGCCGCTGCTCACCGAATACAGCCCGACCCAGCGCGTCGGCCGGCCGCATCAGGCGCCGTCGGCCGAGCATCTGCTCGGCACCACGCGGCTCGGCCACGACGTCTTCACCCGGCTGCTTTACGGCGCCCGCATCTCGCTCGCCGTCGGCTTCGGCGCCGGGCTGCTGATCACGGTGATCGGCACCGTGCTCGGCATCATTGCCGGCTACAAGGGCGGCGTGGTCGATGAGGTCATCACCTTCCTGACCAACATGGTGCTGGTCATCCCCAACCTGCCGCTGCTCTTGGTGCTCGCCGCCTTCATCGGCCAGGCGAGCCCGCTGGTCATCGCCGTCATCCTCGGCTTCACCTCCTGGGCCTGGGGCGTCCGCGTCACCCGCTCCGAAACCCTGTCGATCCGCCAGCGCGATTTCGTCAAATCCGCCGAGATGCTGGGCGAACCCAGCTGGCGCATCATGGCGTTCGAAATCTTCCCCAACCTGATCTCGATCGTCGGCATTAACTTCATCGGCAGTGTGCTGTTCGCCGTGATCACTGAGGCAACGCTCGAGTTCCTCGGGCTGGGCGACCCCAACACCGTCTCCTGGGGCATCATGCTCTACAACGCCCAGAACGCCTCGGCCCTCTCGGTCGGCGCCTGGTGGGACATTCTCACCCCCTGCTTCGCCCTGGCGGTGCTCGGCCTCGGCCTCGCGCTGATCAACTTCGCCATCGACGAGATCGCCAACCCGCGGCTCAGGACCGGCGGCATGCTGGCGCGCTGGACCGGGCTGATCCGCCGTGGGGAGGGCACGCTGTGAACGACCCCGTCCTCTCGATCCGCAACCTCTCGATCGACTACATCGGCGCCACCACCGATTTCCATGCGGTGAAAAATGTCAGCTTCGACATCGGCAAGGGCGAGTTCTTCGGCCTTGCCGGCGAGTCCGGATGCGGCAAGAGCACCATCGCCTTCGCCATCAGCCGCCTGCATCGCCCGCCGGCGCTGATCCGCACCGGCAGCCAGATCCTGCTCGATGGGCGCGACGTGCTCACCCTCGACGACCAGGCTTTGAAGCAGCTGCGCTGGCGCGAGGTCGCCATGGTGTTCCAGAGCGCCATGAACTCGCTGAACCCGGTGCTATCAATCGAGCGCCAGTTCTACGATGTGCTCAAAACCCATACCGGCATGTCGCGCGCTGCCGCCCGGGCCCGCGCCGCCGAACTCCTCAAGCTCGTCGATATCCCGGCCGACCGGCTCTCGGCCTATCCGCACCAGCTGTCGGGCGGCATGCGGCAGCGCGTCGTCATCGCCATCTGCCTCGCGCTCAACCCAAAACTCCTGATCATGGACGAGCCGACCACCGCGCTCGATGTGGTGGTGCAGCGCGAGATCCTCGAGCGCATCCACAAGCTGCGCCAGGAGCTCGGCTTCTCGGTGCTGTTCATCACCCACGACCTGGCGCTGATGGTGCAGGTCTCCGATCGCATCGGCATCATGCTGGAAGGCGAGCTGGTCGAGGTCAACGACGCCCAGGCGATCTACCGCACGCCGCAGCACGACTATACCAAGAAGCTCTGGGCCTCGATCCCGCGCCTCACCGGCAAGCCGATCGCCGAGGCCACGCCATGACCGACACGGCCCCCATCCTCGCCCTCGACAATGTCTCGAAGGTGTTCCACCGCGGCGGCAGCACCGTGCATGCGGCGCGCGCCGTGTCATTCGCGCTCCATCCCGGCCGCACCCTGGCGCTGGTCGGCGAATCCGGCTCGGGCAAAACCACCGCCGCCCGCCTGATCATGCGCGAGTATCGCCCCGACCAGGGTCGCCTCCTGTTCCGCGGCGAGCCGATCGAAGGCAGTGCGGTGCGCGATATGAAGGCCTATCGCAGCGCCGTGCAGATGGTGTTCCAGGATCCGTTCTCCTCGCTCAACCCGGTCCACACCATCCGCTACCACCTGGAGCGGCCGATGCGGCTGCACCAGCCGAGCCTGAAGGGTGCGGCGCGCGACGCCGCCATCGCCGAGGTGCTGACCCGGGTAAGGCTTGACCCGGCGCTGATCCTGCCGAAATACCCGCACGAACTGAGTGGTGGCCAGCGCCAGCGCATCAGCATCGCCCGGGCGCTGGCGGTGAACCCCGAGGTGATCATCGCGGACGAACCGACCTCGATGCTCGACGTCTCGGTGCGGCTCGGCATCCTGAACCTGCTCAACGACATGAAGCGACAGCTGAAGCTCGCCGTGCTCTACATCACCCACGACATCGCCACCGCCCGCTATGTCGCCGAGGACATCATGGTGATGTATGCCGGCCAGATCGTCGAATGGGGCGAGACCGAAAGCGTGCTCGGCAACCCGCAGCACCCCTATACCCGCCTGCTCCTCTCTGCCGTCCCCGACCCCGACCGCCGCTTCGGCGACACCCGCTTCAGTGACGAGCTCGACCGCATCGACCTGATCCGCCGCCAATCGGCACTGGAGCAGCCGGAAGTGCGGGAGATCGGTCCCAACCACTTCATCCGGCCGATGCCGGTGTAGCTGTCGTCATTTTGCCGGTCGCGGGTTTACCCCCTACCTCGCCCCGCCCACCGGGTGTCATCCCAGCGAAAGCTGGGACCCATCTCACAGCCCGCGCTGGCGGATAGTTGGATCCCGGCTTTTGCGGGGATGACATCGAGTGGGTGGCTACGACAAGGCGGGACGGAAGCCGCTCAGATCCGCCGATACCCCGTCGGCTCGCCGCCTCCCAGGCGGCTGGTCCGTTCCACCACCTCGGCCAGCGGCTCGATCGCTACCGCCATGTGGAAGGAGTTGGCGTGGATGATCTCGCTCGGGCTGGTCAGCATCGCCACGTGCCCACGCCAGAACATCAGGTCGCCGCGCCGCAGTGCCGTGGTCGCGACCGGCTCGCCCATCGCGGCCTGCTGGTCGCTGTCGCGCGCACAGTCACGCCCGGCGGCATACAGCGCCTGCTGCACCAGCCCCGAGCAGTCGAGCCCCAGGCTTTCGCGCCCGCCCCACTGATAGGGCGTCCCGACAAACCGCTCGGCAACCGCCACATAGTCCGGCGCACGGTCGCCAACCGGCGCCAGATGCTCCGCGACGAACCAGCCGCCGGAGGTTTTCACAAACCGTCCCTCGCGTCCCTCCTCGGCCACCAGCGCGTTCAGCGAATAGAGTCCGACCGGCGGGGCCTTGATGCTGGGCGCACTGAACCCATAGGTCCGTAGTGCCCGTATTGTATGGGTCGGCGCGGCGCCGGGCGCCCCCAACGCCGCCGCTGCGACATAGCCGACATAGCCGTCCCGCCGCGCCTGCCCGAAGGCCCAGCCATCGGTCTCGTCCAGCACCTCGAACAGCTCGCCGAACAGCAGCTGATCGAGCTGCTCGGCCTCTGCCGAGGGCGTACGGCGCAGCGCCGCCGAGGGAATTCGTGCCTGCCGTACGCTGGTCTCGACATAACGGCCTGCGGGGACGATCCCCTCGAGCGACCGCGCAGCAATTCCATCACGGGCGAGGGTCAGGCGTGGATCGAGCAAGGTGGGGTGTCCCATGGAAAGTGGCGGCGCAGAGCCCGAAGCTAGCCCGCCATTTCACCCCTCACAACCCGAACCAGCGAGCCCGCCGCGATGCGCCGAAATGCTGCTTGTCGGTGCGGAGGCTCACCGAGGGCTCGTAGTAGTTGCCGGTGGGCTGCGGGCCGGAGAAGAAATCCACCTCGACCTTGCCGATACGGCCGCCGCCGAACTCGATATAGCAGGTGCCGAACCCGTTGTACGGCACCGCCTCTCCGGTCTGCCTGAGCTTCGCCACCAGCGCGCTCGCTACGGCTTTCGCCGCGCCTTCAGCGAACACCCCAGCCTTCGGCGTGCCGGTCGCCGCCCCATCGCCCACGGCGTAGACATTGTCGTATTTCGTCTCCAGGGTCCGCGGATTGACCGGGATCCAGCCATTCTCGGACATGCCGCTCTCGAGCACCACCGGCGGCACCCGGTGCTTGGGGACGCCGAGGAACAGCTCGAACGGCATTTCCCGCCCGTCGTCCAGCACGGCGACATTGCGCGCATTGTCGACCGAAGCGACGCGCCGGCTCGGGATGAACTCGATGTCGCGTTCGGCGAAGGCGGCGAGCAGCGCCCGCGACGTTTCTGGCGACGGCGGCACCGGGCTACCGAGCGGCAGCACCAGCGAGATCCTGCAGTTCTGCCGCACGCCGCGCTCGACCAGGTAGTCATGCAGCATCAGCGCGCATTCGCTCGGCGCCGGTGGGCATTTGTAGGGCGCGCCGCATACCCCGATGATGGCGTTGCCGCTGCTGAAGTTCGGCAGCAGCTCGCGCAGCCGCTCCGCCCCCGGGATCGAATAGAATTCCGTGGTCCCGGCGAGCCCCGGCGTCGCCTCGAAATCGTACTCCGCTCCCAGCGCCACCACGAGATGGTCCGCTTCGAACACGCCGTTATCGGTGCTGACCCGCCGCGCCACCGGGTCGATCGCCGTGATGGTGCGCTTGAGCAGCTTCACCCCCGGCTTGGCATAGGCGCTGTATGGCATCCGCACCGCCTCGGCTTCGGCATGGCCGAACATCACGTCGAGCTTGGAAAAGCCGAACATGAAGGAATCCGATTTGTCGATCAGCGTCACGTCGATGCTGTCGCCCAGTTGCTCGGACAATAATGTCGTCAGTTCGAGGCCGCCAAAGCCGGCGCCAAGCACCAGGATGCGGGGTTTGCTGCTCATATCAGTCTCGCCGGTTGGTATTGATCGGGGTGACGGAGGCGCCGGAAGCGCCTCCGCATTGTTGGCTCAGGTGAGTACCGGCTGCGGCACGATCCGGATGTAAGGCTTGGGCTCCTTCCAACCCTGCGGATAGAGCGTCTTGGCCTCGTCGTTCGACACCGAGCCGGCGATGATCACGTCGTCGCCCGGCTTCCAGTTCACCGGCGTCGCCAGGCGATGCTTGGCGGTGAGCTGCAGCGAGTCGATCACCCGCAGCACCTCGTCGAAGTTCCGGCCAGTGGTCATCGGATAGGAGATCACCAGTTTGATCTTCTTGTCCGGCCCGATGATGTAGACGTTGCGCACCGTCTGGTTATCCGCCGCGGTACGGCCATCCGAACTCGAGCCCGCCGAAGCCGGCAGCATGTCGTAGAGCTGGCTGATGGCCAGCGTCGGGTCGCCGATCATCGGGAAGTTCGGCGCCGTGCCCTGCGTCTCCGCGATATCCATGGCCCAGCCGGCGTGCTTGTCCACCGGATCGACCGACAGCCCGATCACCTTGACGCCGCGCTTGTCGAATTCCGGCTTCAGCCGCGCCATGTAGCCGAGCTCGGTGGTGCAGACCGGCGTGAAATCCTTGGGGTGAGAGAACATGATCCCCCAGTCATTGCCCAGCCACTGGTGGAACGAGATCGGCCCCATCGTCGTATCGGCGCTGAAGTCGGGAGCCATCACATTGATATTGAGAGTCATTTCGGTGTCCTTTGCCTCTGGAATTCGATTGCCGGGACACCTTAGGAAATCTATGTTCCGCCAGCGTTCCCCGACGGGGAACGCTTGGTGACGGCCCGTCAACTGGGCGCGGCAACAGCTCGGGGCGGTGCTGTCTTGCGTGTTTCGATCACTTTGCTCGGCCGCTTCGGCGTCAGCGTCGATGGCCGTCCGATCCCGACCGCTGACTGGCGGCGCGACCGGGCCGCCGCACTGGTGAAGTTTCTCGCCATCACCCCCGCCCATCGCCTGCATCGCGAACAGCTGATGGAAGCGTTCTGGCCCGAGCTCGATACCGAGGCCGCCGGCGCCAACCTGCGCAAGGCCATCCACTTCGCCCGCCGCACCCTTGGCGCGCACGAACTCATCACCCTTGGCAACGACGTCGTCGCGCTGGCGCCGGAAGCCGAGCTCAGCGTCGACACCGAACATTTCGAGGCGGCGACCAGGGCGGCGCTGAGATCCCGCGATGCCGCCGAGTTCGAGCGGGCCGCCGACCTCTATCCTGGCCAGCTGCTGCCCGACGACATCTATGTCGATTGGCTCGACGCCCCGCGCACCCAGCTGCAGCAGCGCTACACCGAGCTGCTGCGCGCCGGCGGGCTGTGGCAACGACTTATTGCCCACGACCCCACCGACGAACAGGCGCAATGCGCCCTGATGCAGCGGGCCCTCGATGCCGGTAACCGGGTCGAGGCGATCCGCCAGTTCAACCAGCTGCGCGACAACCTCCACGCCGAGCTCGGCGTCGGCCCCAGCGCCGCGGCGATCGCGCTCTACGAGCAGGCCCTGGCGCTGTCCAGCGCCGAGCAGCCGGACCCGTCGGACCGCATCCGCGCCTCGCTCGCCTGGGGCCTGGTGCACCTGCAGAGCGGCGAATTCGACCGCGCCAGCGAGATCGCCCGCGACACCCGCAACCAGGCGCTCGCCGCCAACCTCGCCCGAGAAGTGGGCCAGGCCAGCGCGCTGCTCGGCCTCTCGGCCAATATGCAGCAGCGCTGGCCCGAGCTGTTCCGCTCCGAGTTCATCGAATGGGTGCGGGCCCGCCCCACCTTCGTCCGGCATGTGTTCGACGGCCACCTTTGCCTCTCGGAATTCTGCCTCTGCAGCGCGCACGGCCATGCCGGGATCGCCGCGCAGTCGCGCGAGCTGCTGGCCGTCGCCACCGAGGCCGATTCCGTCGCCGGTCGCGGCCTCGCCAACCTGCTGCTGGGCGAGGTGGCGCTGTTCTCGGGTGAGCTCGATGCGGCCGAAGCACTGCTCGAGGATGCCGAAGACCAGTTGCTGGAAGCCGGCGCCGTCGCCGGCCGCGTGCTGGCGCTGGAACGGCTGGCCGAGATCGCCCTTGAACGCGGCCAGAAATGGCGTGCCAATCGGCTGATCCAGCGCGGGCTCGGCGAGGCCGAAGCCACCTGGCTGTCGCCGCACCTCAACATGCGCATGCAGGCGCTGGCGGTGCGCGCCGCGCCGACCCGCGAGAAGGCTGCGGAAGCCATCCTTGCCGGCGACCGGCTGCTGACCAATGGCGCCTGCCAGCCCTGCTCGATGGCGCTCCGCACTGCCTCAGTCATCGCACTGGTCGAGGCCGGACAGCTGCACGAGGTCGATCGCCGCCTCGCCGATGCCGAACGCATCGCCGGTATGTGGCATGGCGGCCCGTGGGCCGCGGCTTTATGGGAAGCCCGGGGCGTGCAGCGCCGCGCCCAGGGGCACGAGGTTCGGGCGCTCGCTGCCTTCGACGAAGCCGCCTCGCGCTACGCCGAACTCGGCCGCCCCCGCGACGCGGCGCGCTGCCTCGCCCGCATGAAAGACGCCGCCTAAATCACTTCAGCAACGAGCGACCCACATTCCGGCTTTCGCGGGAATGCCCCGGTGGGCGGCCGCTCGATCGCGGGCGTCTAGTCGTAGGTATCCTCATCCGCCCTGGCGCTGATGAACCCCGCGGCGCCTGGCATGTCGGGCGCTTCGTCCTTGGCCGCCGGCTTCACCGGCTTGTCCTTGGCCTTCTGCGCCTCTTCATGCCTGCCGTGGCCGGCAGCGTCTTTCTTGTGAGCCTTGTGCTTGTCGCTCATGGCGTCCTCCTGTTGCTGTGAAGGAGAACGCGCCAGCCGAGCTTTGGTGCCCTCTCTGCACCCCTCCCCCTTGAGGGGAGGGGTGGGGGTGGGGGTCCATCGGCGATCACCGCACCACCCCCTCCCCCGCGGGGAGAGGGAAGCGAGGACTGGAGGATCGCTGCAGGTGCTTTACCGCCCCAGCGCTGCCTGCTCCGAGGTGATCCGGTCCATCAGCGGGTCGAGTTCCATGTTGACCGGTGCGTTTGCGGTGAGGCGCTGCTTCAGGAAACCGATCGACTCCTCCAGCACTTCGTCGAGGTTCTCCGAGCAGTTAAAGTCGCCCGCGACACGCTTCACCTTGGAGTTGTCGAACAGCGCCGACCAGGTCTTGTCGCCGATCAGCGGCCCTTCCCAGGCCTTGTTGTAGGCGACCAGCGTGTCGGACGGCACATGCACGATATCAGGCGTCAGCCCGACGCCGCGGCCGATGGCATGATAGATGTCGTCCCAGCTATAGCCGCGGTCCGAGGTGATGTGGAAAATCTCGCTCAGCGCCCCGTCCTTGCCGAACAGGTTGACGAACGGCACGGCGAAATCCTTCGAGCGCGTCAGTGTCCAGGGCGAAGTGCCGTCGCCGGCAACGATCACGGGTTTGCCCTGCTGCATGCGGCGGATGACGATATCGCCCTCGCCCATCATCGTCGGCAGCCCGGTGCGCACCGTGTGGCTCGGCCGGACGATGGTCCATGGCAGGTTCTTCGCCTCGGCCAGCAGCTTTTCGCAGGCGATCTTGGCCTGGCTGTAGCCCCAGTAGGGGTTCACCGCCGGGGTCTGTTCGGTGATGATGTAGTGCCGCGCCGGCTTCTCGTAGACCGAGGCCGACGAGATGAAGATGTATTGCTTGGTGTTGCCGGCGAAAGCGGCGATGTCCTCGGCCATCTGCTCGGGGGTGAACACCATGAACTGCGCCACCACGTCGAACTTGTGGGCGCCCAGCGCGCGGTAGGCCGCCTGGTCCTTCATGTCGCCGACGATCGAGGTCACTCCGGCCGGCAGCGCCACATCGCGCTGCCCGCGGTTGAACACGCTGACCTTGTGCCCTTGGCTGACCGCATATTCGACGCATGGCAGCGAAATCTGCCCGGTACCACCGATGAAAAGTACGCTGAGACTCATGAAATCCTCCTCGAGTATGAGGAGCGTACCTCATCACCGGTCCGCCGCGACTGCAACCTTCGACGCAGCCCGAGGCGCCACGCCATTCAGCGATTGTGCGCACGCCAACAACCGCCTACCACTTCTCGTCGACGCGCCGGATCTGGGCACGGCAAGTCACCTGATCACCTCGGGACGGTAGCTTGATCAACATCGTCATCCCGATGGCCGGCCGCGGCTCGCGTTTCGAGGGCACCGCCGAACGCGTGCCCAAGCCGCTGATCGAGGTGCAGCCCGGCCGCCGGATGATCGAGTACGTGGTCGATTACCTGCGCCTCGCCGAACCGCACCGCTTCATCTTCGTCTGCCAGGCCGAGCACGCCCGCCGGCACCGGCTGGCCGACCTGTTCGCCACCCTAGCCCCCGGCCATGAACTGGTGCTCTCCGACGCGGTGACCCGCGGCCCCGCAGCGACAGCGCTTCTTGCGGCGCCGCTGCTCGGGCCGGATGACGAGTTGCTCGTCGCCTATTGCGATTGCTTTTTCACCATCGATATCTCGGCCTTTCTCGGCCGCCTGCGCGGTGCATCGGCCGATGGCGGCGTGCTGATCTTCCCCTCGACCCAGCCGAGCGATGCCTATGCCCTTGTCGATCCGCAGGGGCGCATCTCGCAGATCGTCGAGAAAGAGGTGATCAGCGGCGACGCCGTGGCCGGGCTGTTCTATTTTCGCCGTGGCGAGGCGTTCGTCGGCGCGGCCGAGGCCGCCATTGCCTCCACCCCGGCTGACCGGGAGGCGTTCGTTTCAAACGTCTGCGACCGCCTGATCGCCGATGGCGGCACCGTTCTCGGCCAACGCATCGATCGCCGCCAGTGGATCGAAATGGGCACCCCGGCTGACCTCGCCCTCTCCCGCCAGTGGCTCGCGACACATCGGCCGACGGCAATGCCAGGCCGCCGAGGGTGAGGGCGATGAAGCCGCTCAAGCCGCGCTATCGGCGCACCTGGTCGCGGCCCATCGCGACGCTGACCCGGGGTTTCGCCCGCAATCCCAAGCTGGCCTGGCAGCTGGTGCGCAGCGGCATGAACCTTCGCAACACCCAGAACCTGCGCCGCTTCAGCCTCGCCATCCATGGCCGCGACTTCCTCGCCGACATCTACGCGGTGGCGCGCGAGGTCGGCATTCGGCCCTATCTGATGTGGGGCACCCTGCTGGGGGCGGTGCGCGATGGCCGTCCGATCCCGCACGATACCGATATCGACCTCGGCCTCAGCGCCGCCGACTATGCCCATAAGGTCGCCTTCGTTTCCGGCATGGTCGAGCGCGGCTACTTCTTCGTCCTCGACGAGCGCTACAAGTTCCGCCTGCTGCGCCGCGATTACGTGCTGCACGCCGATTTCGACGTCTTCTATCCGGCCGGCGGCGAGATGATCTGCCTGAACCCCCTCGATGGCGTTTACCAGGGCGCCCGTTTTCCACTCCAGAGCTTCGATCGCCTGCGCGAAATCGAAATCCTCGACGGCCTCAAGGTGCTGATCCCGGATCCGCCGGAGCGCCTGCTCGAAACCATCTACGGAGCGGACTGGCGAACCCCCAACCCCGGCTATGTCGGCACCACCGACCTCGCCAACCCACTCCGCATCGCCAAGGGCGAGCCCATTCCGCCGCTGCCGGAGGGGCCCCCAGGTCAGACACCGCCCTTCTCATAGGGCTGGCCCAAAGCCGCCGGAGCGCCGCTGCGGGTCGCCGACACCGCCAGCACCACGATGGTCAGCACATAAGGCAGCATGATCAGGAACTGCAGCGGCACGCCGCTCGGCAGCAGTTGCGCCCTCAGTTGCAGCGCTTCGGCCGCGCCGAACAGCAGCGCCGCGACCAGCACCCCGAACGGATGCCGGCGCCCGAGGATCAGGATGGCTAGCGCGATATAGCCGCGACCCGCCGTCATGTTGTCGAGGAACACCCCGGTCGCGCTGATCGACAGGAACGCACCGCCGAGCCCCGCCAGCGCCCCGCTCACCGCCACCGCCGCATAACGGATGGCGATCGGATCGAGCCCCAGCGTCTCCGCCGCTTCCGGATGCTCGCCTACCGCCTTGATCGACAGCCCGATGGTCGAGCGCTGCATCACCAGCCAGCCGCCCAGCACCAGCACCAGTGACAGGTAGGTCGGCGGGTCATGCTGGAACAGCAGCGGCCCGAGGATCGGGATCTCCCCCAGCGGCCCGAAATCGATCGGCGCGAATGGCGTGATCCGCGGCGACGCGGTGCCCGAGCCGAAGGCCAGACGGAAGAAATACGCCGAAACGCCGAGCATCAGCAGGTTGAAGGCGATCCCCACCACCACCTGGTTGGATCGAAGCGTCACTGCATAGAACGCCAGTCCGAGCCCCGCGATGGCGCCGATCAGTACGGCGACGCCGGCGCCGAGCCACAGGTTGCCGCTGAAGTGCACGGTGATGAAGCCGGTAAAGCAGCCGATCAGCATCATGCCCTCGAGCCCGATATTCAGCACTCCGGACTTTTCCGCGAACATCCCGCCCAAAGCCGCGAGGAGGATCGGGATCGACAGCCGGACGCTCGCGGCGATGAACCCGGCGAGGACCGGATCGGCAAGCCACTCCATGGTTCAGCTCCCCACCACGGCGCGGCGGCGGAACAGCCGCGGCAGGGCGTTCTGGCCGATCAGCAGCAGCACCACCAGGGCCTGGATCACCGTGGTCAGCGCGCTCGGCACTCCGGCCGCCGATTCCATGGTGGTCGAGCCGATCTGCAGCGCCGCGAACAGCACCGCTGCCGCCAGCACCCCGAGCGGATTGGTCTGGCCGAGCAGCGCCACGATGATTGCCGTATAGCCAAAGCCCGGCGACAGGTTCTCGATCATCCGCCGCTGCACCCCGGCGACCTCGGAGAAGCCGGCGAGCCCCGACAGCGCCCCGCAGATCAGGAAGCCGGTCCACAGCGCCGCCTTGACGTTCATTCCGGTATTCTCGGCGGCGCGTGCATTGTGCCCGACGGCCCGCAGGCGGAACCCCGCCACCGAACGCCACAGGAACACCTGCGCGACGATCGCCACGACGACGACCAGCAGCAATCCGGCATGGAGCCGCGTGCCCTCGAGCAGCATTGGCAGCCGCGCCTCGGCCGCGAGCCGCGCCGTGCGCGCCAAGGGCGAGCCCGGATCCTGCAGCGGCCCATGCAGCAGGTAGCCGACGAAGTAGATGGCGATGTAGTTGAGCATGATGGTGGTGATCAGCTCGTCCGCCCGGAACTTCAGCTTCAGTACCCCGGCGATCGCCGACCAGCCCGCCCCGGCGACCGCCGCCGCGAGAGCCATGGCCGGCAGCACCAGCCATTGCGGCTGGCCGCCAAGCTGCAGCCCCATCCAGGCCGCCGCGACGCCGCCGATGAACAGCTGCCCCTCGGCCCCGACATTGAACACCCCGGCGCGGAAGGCCAGTGCGATGCCGATGCCGCAGAACGCCAGCGGCACGGTGCGGATCGCCGTTTCGGCGAGCCCGTTGGTACTGCCCAGCGAGGCCTCGAACAGGCTGAGATAGGCGAGCACCGGGTCGCGCCCGATCGCCGCGATCAGCAGTGCCCCGATAGCGAAGGCGGCAAGCACGCAGAGCATGCCCGACAGCACCGAGCGTGGCAGCAGCCAGCGTCGGGCGAAGCCGATAGCGGCCGCCGATGCACTCTCGCTCATGCCGTCCTCCCGGCCATCAGCAGCCCCAGTTTCTCGACGCTGAAATCGGCTCGCGCCACCACGCCCGTCACCTGTCCCTTGAACAGCACGACGATCCGGTCGGCCAGCGCCAGCACCTCGTCGAGCTCGGTCGAAATCAGCAGCACCGCCGCCCCGGCGGCGCGCCGCTTGAGCAACTGGCTCTGCAGGAACGCCGTCGCCCCGATATCCAGTCCGCGCGTCGGCTGCACCGCAACCACCAGCCGCGGGTCACGGCTCAGCGCCCGCCCCAGCACCACCTTCTGCTGGTTGCCGCCCGAGAGCGAACCGATGGCCTGTTCAACGCTGCCCAGCCGCACATCGTAATCGGCCACCAGTTGCGCCGCAAAAGCCCGCGTCTCGCCCTGCCGCCGCAGGCCCCAGCAGGCAAAGCGCGGCCGCCCGGCTTCTTCAGCCACGGCATTGTCGGTGACTGACAGCTTTTCGAAGATCGCCGTGCGGTGCCGATCCTCCGGGATATGCGCCAGCCCCGCCGCGATCCGCTCGGCTACCGGCCGGTGGGTCATCTCGACCCCGTCGATCAGCACCCGCCCGGTATCGGGCCGCTGCAGCCCGACGATCGCTTCCGCCAGCTGCTGCTGGCCATTGCCGTCGACCCCCGCCACCGCGACGATCTCGCCGGCGCCGACCGAGAGGCTCACCCCCTCGAGCCGCCGCACCCCGCGCGCGTCGGTCAGCCCCAGCCGATCGACCTCCAGCAGCGGCCGTCCGGCAACGGGTATGCCCTCGAGCTGCGGCAGCGTCACCTCGCCGCCCACCATCATGCGGGCGATCTCGCGCGGTTCGGTTTCGGCCGTCCGCAGCGATCCCGCCACCTTGCCGCGCCTGAGCACGGTGATCCGGCCGGTGACCGCCATCACTTCATTGAGCTTGTGCGAGATGAAAACGATCGCCGTCCCGGCGGCTGCCAGTGCGCGCAGCACGGGAAACAACGCCGCCGCCTCCTGCGGCGTCAGCACCGCGGTCGGCTCGTCCAGCACCAGGATTTTTGCGCCGCGATAGAGCGCCTTGACGATCTCCACACGCTGCTGGCTCGCCACCGACAGCTCGCCGGCCAACGCCCGCGCATCGACCGCTAGGCCGTAGCGAGCGCCCAGCGCGTCGATCTCGTCGGCCAGTTGGTCGAGGCGCGGAAACCAGGTCCGCACCTCCTTGAGCCCCAGGGCGATGTTCTCGGCGACCGTCAGCGTCGGCACCAGCATGAAGTGCTGGTGCACCATGCCGATACCGAGCCGCCGCGCCTCCAGCGGGCCGTCGATCGTGACCGGCTGCCCGCCGATCTCGATCGACCCGGCCTGCGGCTGGATCAGCCCGGCCAGCGCCCGCATCAGCGTGGTCTTGCCGGCGCCGTTCTCGCCGAGCAGCGCGTGGATCTCTCCCGGCTCTACGGCGAAGCTCACATCGTCATTGGCCACCACCGGGCCGAAGGCGACGCGGATGTTCCGCATCGCCACCGCCGCGGCTGCGATCAGTTGTGACACTGCCCGCTTACTGCACTTCGCTGGTATCGAGCGGCACCTCGAACGTGCCGGCCTTGATCGCCGCGATCTTGTCCTCGACCGCCTTCAGCACCGCCGGATCGACGTTCTTGTCGAGCCCGTGGAAATCGGCGAGCCCGACCGAGTTGGCGGCAACGCCATACGACCAGTTCTCGCTCTTCCAGGTGCCGTCGAGCACCGCCTGGCCGACTGCCGTCACCAGCGGCCCGAGGTCCCAGGTGACGCTGGTCAGCACCGCCTCGGGGCCGAGATGGTTCTGGTCGGTCATGGCGCCGAGCGCGAACACCTTCTTGGTGATCGCCGCATCGATCACCCCGACGCCTTGTGCGGACAGCACGTCGGCGCCCTGCTCGACCTGGGCGATGGCGGCTTCCTTGGCCTTGGGCGGATCGAACCACGAGCCGATGAAGGTATGGAGTACCTTGATCTCGGGTTTCACCTCCTTGGCGCCCGCCTCATAGGCGTGGAGGTTGGCCAGCATATTGGGCGCCGGCATGCCGCCGACCCAGCCGACCGAGCCGGTCTTCGAAGTCCCGGCCGCCAGCATCCCGGCGAGGTAGGCGCCCTGGTAGTCGGGGTTGGAATAGGTGCCGAGGTTCGGCGCCAGTTCCGCTGCCGTGCCGGCCATGAAGGTGGTGTCGGGGAAATCCTCGGCGGCATTGAGCGCCGCATCGCCGAACGAGAAGCTGTGCGCGAAGATCAGCTTGTAGCCGCGCTCGGCGAAATCACGCAGCAGCCGTTCGGCATCGGCGTCGGTGACGTTCTCGACATAGGCGACTTCCGCCCCCAGCGCCTTGCCGGCGGCTTCGAGGCCGTTATAGCCCACCGAGTTCCAGTCATTGTCGGTGATCGGACCGGGCAGGATCATCGCGATCTTGAGGTCGGCGGCCAGCACCGGGGTGCTCAGCGCGGTGGTCGCGACGAGCAGCAGCGCCGCCTGCGCAAAGCGCCGGCGTGAGAGTGTCATGAAGGATGTCATCTGTTCTTCTCCTGTATCGCGCACTGCGCGGGAACGATGGGGCCCGCCAGCCCTTCGTCCCGCATTCGGGGTCGCAGTGCGGGACCCGGATGGTAATGCTGCTAACGTTGTCGTCAATTGTCACAAAGACGTGTGGATGACAGGCGGGCTGTGCGTTGGGCGCATGGCGCCTTCGTCCCGCGATCGCTAGTTCGGTGCCGAAAGAGCACTCCCCACCCTGTCCCTCCCCCGCAAGGGGGGAGGAGACCAAAACACTGACGCTGGTGGGAGCGTTTCCCTCCCCCTTGCGGGGAGGGGACAGGGGAGGGGGTGCTCTGTGCGCACCGGCCTGTCCGCCGCGTGTCGCAGGCAGCTAGCCTAATCCCGCTTCACCTTGCGGATCGCCCCGGCCTGCGGATCGTAGCCGCGGGCCGCGAGCAAAAACGCCACCGCCGCACACCCCGCCACCACGCCGAACGAGGTGAGATTGAGCTGGCCGTACATGGCGAAGCGGATCAGCTCCACCGCATGGGTGAACGGGTTCACCACGCTCAGCCAGTAGACGATCTCAGCGCCGGACTCCCTGAGTTTCCACAGCGGGTAAAGCGCCGAGCTCAGGAAGAACATCGGGAACACTACGAAGTTCATCATCCCGGCAAAGTTCTCGATCTGCGGCGTGTAGACCGACACCAGCAACCCGATCGAGCCCAGCATCAGCCCGGCAAGGATGATCGCCGGAATGGCGGTCAGGTAGCCCAAATCCGGCACCCCATAGCCGACCAGTTTCGCGACGATGAGGAACGCATAGGCCTGCAGCAGCGCCAGGATCGTGGCGCCGGTGATCTTGGCGAAGAGGAGGAAGCCGCGCGGCAGCGGCGTTACCAGCATCACCCGCATCACCCCGGCCTCGCGGTCATAGACCATCGACAGCGCCGACTGCATGCACTGGAACAGGATGACGATGCCCACCAGCCCCGGCAGGATATATTCCTGGTAGGGCGTATAGGTCTGGTACGGCGGCACGATCGAAACGCCGAGCAGGTCGTGCAGGCCGGTGGCGAAGACGATGAGCCACAAGGCCGGGCGCACCAGGGCCGACAGCAGCCGCTCGGTCTGGCGCAGGAACTTAGCGATCTCCCGCCAGGTGATGGCGTAGACCCCAAGCCACAGGTGCTGCACGCTTACTGACACTTGTGCTCCGGCTCATCGGTGCCCAGTGTATCGAGCACGTTGGTCTGGTGCAGAAAACCTTCGAGCGGCGCCTCGGCGATGACGGCGTTATGCGTTGCGAGCACGATCGGGAACCGCATCTGCCCGTCCCACGGCCGGAAGTTGAGCTGCACGCCCTTGGCCCCATCGATCTTCAACCGGTTGCCGCGGATATAGTCGGCGGTCTTCTGGTATTCGCCGGTCCGCGCCTTGGCATAGGCGGTGACGATGGCCTTGGCGGCGATCCAGCTCGACCAGTCCTGCCCGGTCATCCGTCGCCCCTTGGTCAGGGTCTCGAAGCGCGAAGTCACCTGGGTCGAGCCATCGCGGTCCCAGCTCCACTGCCACTCCGACGCCACCAGCCCGGTGGAGCCGACCACCAGCCGCGGCAGCTGTGTGTCGTAGGGCAGGTAGCGCGAGAACTCGCCCTGGTGGTCGGCGACGAACACCACGTCGTAGTCGGCATTGCCGGTGATCAGCAGCGAGTTGTTCCGCTCGCGATTGGCCGGGTCGGTGGCGAGGGTGAACTCGCGCTCGTCGACGATGTTGAAGCGCTGCCGCTCGGCCGAAGCGCGGAACGCCGCCGCCATCGCCTTGTCGCGCGGCTCGGCCCCCACCAGCATCAGCACCTTGGTCCAGTTGCGGGTACGGAGCAGTTGCACCATGGCGTCGGACAGCATGCGGTCCGAGGCGGCAGTGTGGAGCAGGTTCGGATAGCAGCGCTGGCGCAGGTAATCCTCCGGCGCCGTGGCATTGAGCAGCGTCACCGGCCACTCGCGGGTTTGCCCGGCCACTTGGTCCACCAGCTCGGCCGGCAGGTCGAGAATGACGAACTGCTCCCCCGCCTTCACCATCGCATCGAGCTTGGCCACCAGCGATGCCACGTCGGTCGCCTCCTGATGGTCCAGCATCACCTGCTGGTCCACCGCGTCCGACACCACCTTCATCTCCTCGACACCCATCGTCGCCCCGTCGATCGGGTTGCCGCCGGGCGCGATCTCGATGCGCGTATAGACGAGGTCGGGGTGATAGCGCGGATCGTCCTTCAGCCCCAGATAGCCGATCTTCACCTCTGCAGAAAATGCGGCGCCGCTCAGGAGCAGCGACGCCGCCAGGGGGAGGAGGCGGAGAAAAAGACCCCTCATCCGGCGCTGCGCGCCACCTCCCGGCGAGGGCTCCGCCCTCGTCCGGTCTCCCCGACGGGGAGAAGAAGCGCGGCGGCCAGATCGAGGCACCATTCCTCTCCCCGTCGGGGAGAGGGTGGACCGGCGAAGCCGGGACGGGTGAGGGGTGTTCGCACTAATCATCGATCACCACCGAATGCGGGACGCGTCCCACCGGCACCGACTTGATCGGCTTCATCGAAGCCATGTCGATCACTGTGATGTCGTCCGACAGCCCGTTCGCCACATAGGCCCGGGACTCGTCGCTCGAGAGATCCACCGACCAGGCGCGCTTGCCCACCAGCACATATTGCAGCACGTCGTGCGTCTTGCCGTCGATGATGACGATATGGTTGGCGCGCCCCAGGCTGAGCAGGATCTTGCTGCCATCCTTGGTCACCGCCATCCCCACCGGTGTCACGTCTTCCTCGCGGAAGCCGGGCGGCACGAAGATCAGGCTGTCGCCCTTGATCTCGTTGCTGGCCGTATCGATGATGTAGATCTCCGATGACAGCTCGCAGCTGACCCACAGTTCCGTTCCATCCGGTGTCAGGATGAAGCGGCGCGGCCGGGTGCCGACCAGGATGTTCTTGGTCACCGCACCGGTGGTGGTGTCGACCACATGCACCATGTCGGCAACTTCCGAGGTCACGTAGGCGGTCTTGCCATCCGGCATCACCAGCACGCCCTCCGGCTCGGCCCCGGTCGGGATGTCCTGGATGGAGACCCGTGTCTCCATGTCGATCGCCTCGAGCCGCGAGTCCTCTTCATTCGAGACGTAGATCACCTTCTCGTCCGGCGAGAAGGCGAACACTTCCGGCGACGGCCCGGTGGGGATCGAGTCCACCACCTCGAGGCTCGCCACGTCGATCACGTCGATTGCGTCATCGTCACCACAGGCGACGTAGAGCAGCTCCTTGGCCGCATTGAAGTGCATGTCGCGCGGCCGCCGCGAGGTGGCGATGCGTTTCACCACCGCCAGCGACTGGTCGAGCACCACCACTTCGTTGCCCTTCTCAGTGGAGACGAAAATCATCCCCGTACCCTTGGCGACGGCACGCGGCACCGCGCTTGCAGCAAGCAGTGCCGTCGCCGTCGCGACGAATGTGCGTCGGGTGAACCTCATTTGACGATGAACTTCCCCTTGAGGCCGCGGTTCTCGTAGCCCGGCACGTAGATTTCATACTCGCCCGGCCGGATCGGCACGAACGAGATGTTGAAGGTACCGGCATCGTCGAACTCGATCGAGTAGAGGCCCCACACCTTGGTCTCGAGGTCGTTGACGACGATCTGGTTGATCCACGAGTTGCGGAACAGCTCGGGCGCCACCACGGCGATCTCCTCATTGCCGTCCGAGGTGATATCGAGCTGGTAGTATTTGCCGGTCTCGAGCTCCCACACCTCCTGCGAAAACTTCAGATCCGCCGTGTTGATTTCGAGCGTCAGGTCGGTGCCATTGGCGGCAAGATTACCCTCCGCCTGCGCCCCACCGGTGAACAGCAGAGCAGCAGTCGCGGCGACGAGAAGTTTGTGCATTTGGTGGCCCCCCATAGGCAGTTTCGATCAGCGTTATCGCAATTTACAATCTGCTGTCCCGACACGCACCAGCAACCCGCCAGCCGCAATACATGATATAGCCAAGCCCAATGATCCCGGGTGCTAGCGCTGCACCTACCACTGCTATTCTCGCGTTCCCAGGAGGAACCATGCGCAAAATTCTACAGGCCGCTCTGCTGGGGATGACCCTCGCGATCGGCTTCACCTCCGGTGCCTTCGCCCAGCATGGCGAGCCGGAAAAACTGTCGCTCGGCGTGCAGGCCACCGGCACGGTGAAATGGGAGCTGGCCGCCATGCAGGCGCTCGAGCTCGACAAGAAGCATCACCTGAAGCTCGACATCCGCGACGTCGCAGACAGCAAGGCCGGCCAGATCGCCCTGCAGGCCAAACAGGTTGACGTCATCCTCTCCGATTTCGTCTGGGTCTCGATCCAGCGCCACCAGGGTAACATGGTCACCATGGTGCCGCACTCGCTGACCGTCGGCGGACTGATGGTCGATCCGGCCGCCGGCATCGCCAGCGTCGCCGATCTCAAGGGCAAGACCCTCGCCGTCTCCGGCAGCCCGGTCGACAAGAGCTATGTCATCCTCGCCGCCTATTACAACAAGCTGACCGGCGGCAACCTCACCGAGGATGCCGATGCCAAGTTCGGCGCGCCCCCCCTGGTCAACGAGCTGATCACCGGTGGCCAGGCCCAGGCGGCGCTCAACCTCTGGAACTGGAACTCGCGCGCCAAGCTGGCGGGGAAGACCGAGCTGATCTCGGTCGCCACGATGCTCGCCGATCTCGGCGTCTCCGAAACCCCGCCGCTGCTCGGCTGGGCCTTCTTCGACGAGACCGGTCGCGACAAGAAGGCCGCCATCAAGGGCTTCCTCGATGCCAGCTTCGAGACCAAGAACGCGCTGCTCACCGACGACGCGCTGTGGGACAAGATCCGCGACGTGATGAATGTCGGCGATGACGACAAGCTGTTCGCCCAGCTGCGCGATGACTACCGCGCCGGCATCGTCACCAAATACGCCGCCTCCAGCATGCAGCCGGCTGAAGAGTCCTTCGCGGTCATGGCCAAGTTCGGCGGCCCCGACGTCGTCGGTGACTCGACCGAACTGGCCGACGGCACCTTCTGGAAAGGCTATCGCAAATAGCCGTTGAACTGCGCCACGGCAGGACCGCAGCCGGAATCCCTGACAAGCAGCAGCAGCGCGCGGCGAGACGAGGCATCCCCCTCGAGCTCGTCAGCCTGCTGCTGTTGCTGGCTGCCTGGCAGATCCTCGCCATGCTGTTCCCGTCGCGCCTGTTCCCCACCCCGATCGATGTCGGCGCCCACGTCTGGACGCTGGCGACGACGGGAAAACTCCTGCCCGATCTCGGCAAGACCCTGACCCGCGCCGTCATCGCCTTCGTCATCGCCATGGCGCTCGGCACCGCCATCGGCATCGGGCTCGGCCGCTCGCGCGTCGCCGACCGGCTGTTCTCCGCCTGGGTGGTGGTCGGCCTCAACGTCCCGGCCATCGTCATCGCCATCGTGCTCTATATCTGGCTCGGCCTCACCGAATTCGCGCTGATCCTCGCCGTGGTGCTCAACAAGCTGCCTTTGGTCATCGCCACCATTCGCGAGGGGGTGCGCAGCTTCGATCCGGCCTATGACGATCTCGGCCGCGCCTTCCGCATGCCGTTCCTGCGCCAGTTGCGGTTGATCGCCGTGCCGCAGCTGATGCCGTTCGTCCTCGCTGCCGCCCGTACCGGGCTGAGCCTGATCTGGAAGATCGTCCTCGTCTTCGAGGTGCTGGGCTCCGATGGCGGCGTCGGCTTCCGCATCTCGGTGTTCTTCCAGTTCTTCGACATCAAGGGCATCTTCGCCTACACCACGGCCTTCATCCTGGTGGTCTTCGTCTTCGAGTACCTGATCCTCCGGCCGCTCGAGCGCCGGGTGCTGAAATGGCGGCAGCCGCGATGAGTGGTCCCCGTCTCGATATCGCCATCGCCGGCAAGCGCTTCGATTTCCTGCCCGAGCCGCTGCTCGAGCGCTTCGAGCTCATGATCGAGCCCTCCTCGGTGGTGGCGCTGGTCGGCCCCTCCGGCGTCGGCAAATCCACTCTGTTGCGCATGGTCGGCGGCATCGACAGGCTGTTCTCGGGTACCATCAGTGTCGACGGGATGCCAGCTGCCGCTGCCCCTCCCGCAGGGTTCGTATTCCAGGATGCCCGTCTCCTCCCCTGGCTCACGGCCATCGACAACATCCGCGCCGTCCGCCCCCAAACCACCGAGGCCGAGGCCATCGAGATGCTCGGCCGGGTCGGCCTCAGCGGTTTCGAGCACTACTTCCCGCACGAGCTGTCGGGCGGCATGCAGCGGCGTGTCGCGCTGGCTCGCGCCTTCTCGGTCAATCCGCGTCTCCTGCTGCTCGACGAGCCCTTCGTCTCGCTCGACCGCACCCTGGTGCGCGAGATGGAAGAGGTGCTGTTCGCGCTGATCGCGGCGAGCCACCCCACCGTGCTGCTGGTCACCCACCTGCCCGAAGATGCAGCGATGCTCGCCGACCGCGCCATCGTACTGAGCGGTCGCCCCGCCCGCATCACCGCCGACTACCGCTTCGATATCCCGCGTGGCCAACGCAGCCGCGAGCAGCGCGACGCCATCGCCAACCAGATCGCCGCCTCGGTCGGCACCGGGGAGCATCAGCTGCCATGACCGATCCCATCCTCACCCTGACCGGTGTGAGAAAGTCCTATGGCAGCCACGAAGCCCTGAAGGGCGTCTCACTCGACATCGCCCCGGGCGAGATCGTCGGCCTGCTCGGCCCCAACGGCGCCGGCAAATCCACCCTGTTCCAGATCTGCTCGGGCCTGTTCTCGCCCGATGGCGGCGCGGTCAGACTGTTCGCCATGAGCTACCGCGACCAGGCGTCCGAAATCCTCAAGCGCCTCGGTGTGGTGTTCCAGTCGCGCTCGCTCGATCTCGACATGAGCGTGCGTGCCAACCTCAAATTCCACGGCAACCTGTTCGGCCTCTCCGGCAAGCTGCTCAACGAACGCATCGACACCTCCGCGGCCTTCTTCGCCGTCACCGAACTGATCGACAAGCCGGTCCGCACCCTCTCGGGCGGCAACCAGCGCCGCATCGAGATCGTCCGCGCTACCCTCAACAAGCCCTCGCTGCTGCTGATGGATGAGCCGTCGGTGGGCCTCGACCCCAGCACCCGCAAACTTCTCGGCCAGCACATCCGCGGCCTCCGCGATACACACCAGACCTCGATCCTGTGGGCCACCCACCTGGTCGAGGAAGTCGAACACGCCGACCGCATCGCCCTGATCGTTGCCGGCAAGATCATCCGGGTGGGCACACCGGCGGAGATCATCGCCGCAGCAGGGGCTGAGACGCTGGCGGATGCCTATATCGCGCTGACCGGGGTGAAGCCGGTGGCTGTGGTGGAGTAGCTGCTACCGCTGGTGGCTGTGGACCCCCACCCTTAATCCCTCCCCGCAAGGGGGAGGGGACAGGGGTGGGGGTCAGCCCGCGCCGGCCTATCTGTCGTCGGCCAGCACTCAGCGATAATTCCGTGGATCGGTCTTCCGGAACTCCCACGGCGCATCGATCTTGGCGCCCGGCTGGAACACCCCGATCGCCGCCGCCTTGGCTTCCTCCTCCTCAGCCACGTAGTCGTCGCCCTGCTCGACGAAGGCCCGCGCCATGCCGAGCCGCACCAGCTCGGCGCCGATATCCTTGCCCCCTGATGTGCATACCCCATAGCGCCGGTTGAACTTGTCCGGTTCGCCCGGCGTCAGCGTGCAGCTGGCTTCACCCGAAGCGATCAGCTCGCCCAGCGCCTGGCGCGCCGCGCCATAGCAATCCCACAGGAGGTCGCCGACAAAGCATTTCTGCGGCCGCTCCGGGGCATCCACCGCCCAGAGGATCACCCGCTGCTTTTCCACCATGACGATATCGGCATCGACCACCTTGGCCGCCCCGCTCACTACTTCCTGCGCCGTAGCGCCCGACACCGCCGAGATCAGTGCCAGCGCGGCAAGGCTCAGTTTCCCATGCATCATTCCGCCCCCTGCACCCGCCCGTCCGGCAGGATGTTGCGTGTGTACGTCGCGTCGGCAAACTGCTCGAGCTTCAGCCTGGCCCGGGTGAAGCGGTTGTCGCTCAGCACCGCGCCGGCAAAATCGGCATTGTCGAGCGCCGCGCCGTAAAAGTCGGTCAGCGACACCTTGGCGTCCGCGAAACTGGCTCCCGCCGCCGTCGCCTGCAAGAACCCGGCGCTGGTAATGGTGGCGCCGTCGAATTTCGTCCGCCCGAGACTCGCTTTCTCGAAATTGGTGCGCTCCAGCGAGGCGCCGGTGAGGTCGGCATTATTGAGCCGCACCTCCTTCATCACCGCCCAGTCGAGATCGGCGCCGCGGAGGTCAGCGCCGGTCAGCCGCGCATGCTGCATGCGCGTGGCGGTGAGATCCGCCTTGCCAAGCTTGGCGCCGGACAGTTGCGCCTCATAGAACATCGCATCCTTGAAATGCCCGCCGCTCAGGTCGGCACGGCTCAGATCGGCGAGGTTGAAATTGGCTCCCTCCGCCATGACGCCGCTGAGCTTGGCGCCCTTGAGGGTGGTGCGGTGAAAGCTGGCATTGGTGAGGTTGGCCCCGCTTAGATCAACGCCGCTGAGGTCGAGCTTCTTGAAGCTCTCATTGCTGAGGTCGCAGCCGCGGCACTCGGTGCGCGCGCCGCTCCGCAGCTCGTCCGCCGGGCTGGCCAGGGCTGCGCCCGGCACCAGCACCAGCAACGCCAACAGCCCCATGCGCATCGGGTCTCTCCTCATCGTACTGGTCGCGTGTCCGGCTCATACGGCTTCTGCACCACCTCGAGCCGCGTTGCTGACTGGAAGTAGTTCTTGTTGATCTGCTGGGTCTCGAGGTTGATCGAGGTCTGCCCCTTCTTGCGGAAATAGGTGGCCTCGAGCCGCATCCGTGCGTCGCCCTCCGGGCTGTCCGCGGTGCAGATCTCATGCACGAAGATCTTGCCCACCGGCAGTTGCCCGTCGGTCGGGGGCAGGTCCTCGCAGCTCTGCGCCCAGCGCCCATAACGCGACTTGAGGTTGCGCGACAGCGTCATCGCCACCCGCCGCTCGCGGTCCGCCGCCCGCTCGTCGGTGACGACGCGGATGCCGCGCGCCATCCCCTCGGCGTCGATCAGCACCGAGAACACCACCGGATGGGCATAGATCGAGTTGCCGCCCTGCATGACGCGATACTCGGTCTCCAGCGCCTTGGCGATGTAGTCGGCCTCGTCGTCATTGGTGAAATACACCTCGTGCAGCCCGCTCTGTTCCGCCGGGCACTTCTCGAACTCGGAGAAATCCTTGAGCGATGTCGAGGGCGGCCCGCCATTGGTGCCGCAGGCGATCTCGGCGACTTCAGCCGGCGGAATCTGGCTGACGGGCAACCCGAACTTGATGTCCCAGATAGTGTATTTCGGCACGAGGTTGGCGTCGAACTGCGCCAGCGCCGGCGGGGTCACCGCCAGCGCACCGAGCACACCAAGGCAAAGTCGCAGCAGACCGAGCCGCATCGCTTACTTCTTCAAAAAGGCGCAGGCCTTCTCGGCCGAGGCGCCGAAATAGAAGGCGCAATCCTCGTAGGTCGCCTTGGGCTTTCCCTGGATGTGGGTCTGGATGTAGGCGACGAGGCTGATGATATCTTCCTTCTTCAGCGACTTGCCCTTGTGCGGCATCTGGCCTTCCTCGAAGTCGGCCTTGGTCATGCCGTAGCAGCGATCGTCCTTATAGGCCGAGGCATCGTGATAGGGCATCGGCGTGCCCGGGATACCGCAGCTGATGATCTCGATGAAGCCCTGCGCATCGAGGCCGGAGTCGCGCAGCAGCGCCGCGGCGCCTTCCGAGCGCGGGTTCTTGCCCAGGCCATTACCGTCCCAGCCATGGCAGGAGACGCAGTTGCCGCCCTTGCTGCCATAAACTACGACGCCGCGGTTGATGTCGGCGCCGGCCAGCAGCGGATCGAGTTCGACCGCCGCGGCATCGGCCGCCGGCGCCTCGGCGGGAGCGGCAGTCTCTGCTGCCGGGGCGTTGGCCGGCGGCTGCGCGGCATGGAGCGCCAACGGGGTGACCGCGATGAGGCCGGCCGCGACGAGCAGCGCCAGGGATTTGCGGTTGAGGAGCGACATCTAAGACTCTTCTTTCTTCAATGAGCTGTGCCGGGCGGTAGGAAACCGCCCGGCATCGTTAGCTTGGGGATGGTCGCGGGCCGCTGTCAGAGCGCGAACACGTAGAGCACGTTGGCCGCGGGACGGTTGGCGAGCTCGGGGTAACCGAAGGTGGTCACGGCGCTGCCGCCGGCCGCGATCGCGATATACTCCTTGTCGCCGACCTTGAAGGCGATCGGCGGAGCGCTGAACGTGCCGCCCATGTTGATCGACCACTTCTGCTCGAGCGTCTTGGCGTCATAGGCGCCGAAGGTGCCATCCATCTCGCCGGTCCACACCAGGCCCGGCGTGGTCATCACGCCGGCATAGTTCGGATACGGACGCTCGATCCTGGCGACCTGCTTGCCAGTGGTGACGTCGAAGGCGAAGATCGAACCGGTCTGGGCGCCGGAAGCCGCCGCCGCGCCACCCGCGAAAGTCGTCGCGCCGGGCACCACGTCTTCGGGAGCGCGCACTTCGATGGTCAGGTCGGAACAGCCTTCGATGCCGGCGCCATAGGCGATGTTGGAGGTCGAGTCGACCGCCGGGGGCCAGAAGTTCATGCCGCCCTGGATGTTCGGGCAGGTGTTCACCGTCTCGCCGCCACGACGCATCGTGCCATTGGCATAGACCTGGAGCGGCTTGGACGCATCATACTCAACCGGCTTGCCGGTCTTGGGATCGATGCCCTTGGTCCAGTTCAGCTTCGACACATAGGGGTTGGCCGCGATGAACGAGCCATTGGTGCGATCCAGCGTGTAGAAGATGCCGTTACGGCCGAAATGCGCCAGGACCTTGCGGTCTTCGCCGTCAACCTTGGCATCGACGAGCAGCTGGGCGCCGACCTCGTCATAGTCCATGTAGTCGCCGGGGGTGTACTGGAAGTGCCACTTCAGCTCGCCGGTATCGGCGTCGAGCGCCACGGTCGAGTTGGAATAGAGGTTGTCGCCCGGACGATATTCCGGATCGTACATCGGCACCGGGTTGCCCGTGCCCCAATAGGTCACGTTGCTGGCTTCATCATACGAACCCGTCACCCAGGCCGCCGCGCCGCCGGTCTTCCAGCAGTCCGGGTTGCCCGACTGGTCGCACAGCCAGGTTTCGGAGCCGGGCTGGCCCGGCTCGGGAACCGTGTAGAAGCGCCAGACTTCTTCGCCGGTCTTGGCGTCGAGCGCCGCCACCCAGCCGCGGGTCGCCCAGTCGCCATAGGACTGGCCGACAAGGATCTTGTCTTTCACCACCAGCGGCGCATTGGTGAAGCCTTCGCCCGGCTCCTTGCCGACCTGCTGGTCCCACACCACGTCGCCGGTCTCGTCGTCGAACGCCATGACGCGACCGTCATTGAGCGCGGTGATCACCAGGTTGTCGACCAGCGCCAGGCCGCGCGAGGCGAGCAGGATGCCGCGGCTCGGGTCCTTGTCGACGCCGGTATCGCCGACCCACACGGTCTTGCCCTGCTTGCCGTCTGAAGCGTCGATCTTGTAGGGCGTGCCCCAGGGGTCGGAGATGTAGAGGAAGCCGTCCTTGGCGAGCGGCGTTGCTTCCATCGAGCCGGCGCCGAACCCGGCCGGCTCCGAGCCGCCGAGCGGCACCGCGAAGGCGAGCTTCAGGCCCGAGACGTTCTCGGGAGTGATTTCGCTGAGCGGTGAATAGCGGTGCGCATCATAGGTGCGATGCACCATCAGCCAGTTGCCGGCTTCCGCTTCGCTGCCCGCGGCGGAAAGCCGCGCGGCGGTCACATCCGCAGCGAGGGCCAGCCCCGGCAGGACCAGCATACTGCCAGCCAACATGGCGGACATCAGGTGTTTCAGGTGCATTGGTCTCCCCCTTCAGGATCGTTCTTGTTTGGCACACTGGCGCCACATAAGACCGATGCGCGGGGGAGTTTGCCTATGTCATCTATTGGAAATTCTGCTGCACCCCGGCGGTTACCCGCCCGCCCACCAGTTCCTTTTCCAGCCGCGCCCGCTCCGGCGTCGGCAGCTCCAATACGCTGTCGGCAGGGACGTTCTGGGCGTACTCGTGCCGGCAGAAGTCGGTCAGCCGCTTGAAGATGTTGGCATAGCCCGGCAGCGTCATCAGGTGCTTGGGCATGGCGAGGACGATCGAGCGGTCCATGCCGCTGAGCGTATAGACCCTGAGCCGCGTCCGCACCGAGTTGGGGAGGCTCGGCAACAGCGACAGCGGCACATGCGTTGTCGCGAGGCCCTCCGCCACGATATCGGTCGCCGCCACATAGGTCATCGCCGAGAAGGCCGGCGTCGCATAGGGCAGGTTCGAGCGATACCAGGCGTCCGACACCGGACGCATCGGCACATTGGCGCTGATCTCGACATAGCGGGTGAGCGAGGCATCGAGCTGCGACGCCTTCACCCCCTTGGTCAGCGCCTTTTCCAGCATGCCGCCCGGCAGGTCCGCCGGCACCAGCAGCACCATCGGATCGCGGAACAGCAAGGCCGTGGCGAAGCTCGAGCGGTCCTCGGCCAGCGCTTCGTCGTTGACGATCACACAGTTGAGCTGGTGCAGCCGCAACTGCTCCACCAGCTCGCTGCTGGTGGTGGCATAGCTCACCTCGAACTTGGCAAAGCCCTGCTCGTCGCTGGCGATGCGCGCCGCCGCCGACAGGAACCGCCCGCGCAGCGTGGGCGACAGCCCGATCCTGAGGAACACCCGGTTATCGACATAGCGCTTCTCGTGTTCGTCGATCGCCTGGTCGAACTTCCTGAGCACCTCGTCGGAGAACTTAAACCAGTACTCGCCCGACGGCGTCAGGCTGACCGTTCCGGTGCGGTTGCGATTGATCAGTTGCGTGCCCAGCCGCTCCTCGAGCTTGGCCAGCTGCTGGCTGATCGAAGGCTGGCTCAGCCCGACGCGCCGCGACGCTTTGGTGATCGATCCTGCGATCACCACGGCGCGGAAGATCTGCATCTGCTTGAGGGTGATATCCATTGTGGCCCTGAATGGTGGGCGCTTATGTCATCACAATACGACACATTCGATAAGGCAATATAAGGTCGCATACCCCCCATTTGCGGGGTGCGCAGAAACGCCCTCCCCGTTTCCGGAGAGGGCGTTGATAACGCTGTCAGATTCGACTTACTGCGCCGCGGGAGCAGCCGGCTCGGCGGGCGCCGCAGCGTCGGCTGGAGCGGTCGAGAAGGTCTGCAGGTAGGCCACGATATTATCGAGGTCGGCCTGCTCCTTGAGCCCCGGGAAGCTCATCTTGGTGCCCTTCACGAAGTCCTTGGGCTTGGTGAGGAACTGGTGCAGCGTCTCGGACGACCACACCAAACCACCGGCGCCCGCATCGGTCATCGCCTGAGAATACTTGAAATCAGGGGCGGTGCCGGCGACGCGGCCGAACAGCTCGTTGAGCTCCGGCCCCACCTTGTTCTTGGCGCCTTCGCCCACCGCGTGGCAGGACGCGCATTTCTTGAACACATTGGCGCCGGCCGCCGCATCGCCTTGGGCAAAGGCCGAACCTGTCAGCAGGGCCGATACCACCAAACCAAGAGCCAGGACTTTCATAACGTTCCTCCAAACAGCCGCCGTACGACACGCGGGCTTAGTCACATGGGCAATCTCTGGCGGCCCGTAAGGTTGCAAGTCAAGCGACCGCACGTCGCAGGGGCGGAGTGTACCAGCCGCCGCGACCTCGGTCAGTCCCAGTGGCATGCTGCTTGCTTACCGTGAGAGACCGCAACCATCCCCATCCACCGGTGGTTTGCAACCTGCCCTCACGAATGCCGGCTCCGCAACCTCCGGATGCCCAGAAACACCAGCACCACCACTACCGGTGCCGACACCGACAGCATCTCGCCCTTGGTGAATGGCAGCACCTCGTGCAGCCCCTCGAAGATATAGCCCAGGATCCCCAGCGCGTAATACGAGATGGCGATGATCGACAGCCCCTCGACCGTCAGCTGCAGCCGGTACTGGCTGCGGCCGGTCTGGCTGATCGCATCGAGCACCGAGCGGTTCTGTGTCTGGATCGACAGGGTGATCCGCGCGTCGAGCAGCGAGATCGAGCGCCGCACCTTCTCGGTCAGGCCGCTCAGCCGCTTCTCCATCGCCTTGCAGGTGGCGAGCGCCGGCTGCACCCGGTTGTTGAGGAACCGCTCGATGGTGGTGAACTCGCCGATGGCGTGTTCGCGCAGCCGCGTCAGCCGCTCGGCCAGCACCTCGCCATAGGCCTGCGTCGCGGCGAAGCGAAAGCTCGTCTCCTCGACCGTGCGGCTGATATCGACGCTGAGCTTATGCAGCGCCTCGAGCGACAGCTGATGGTCCTCGGCGGTATCCCCGCCCTGCCCGACCTGCTGCATGATCGCCGCCAGCTGGTTCTCGTAAGTCGCGACCCGCCCGCCCATCTCGCGCGCCAGCGGCAGCCCGATCAGCGCCATCGTCCGATAGGTCTCGATCTCCAGGAGCCGCCTGACGATCACCCCGATCCGCAACTCGCCGCTCCGCCCCGCGGCCACCTCGAAGCGGGTGAAGCCATCGGCGTCGAGATGGAAATCCGTCGCCGCCTGCGCCCCATCATCGAAGATCGATGAGTAGCAGAGGCTGAGCGGATTGAACCCGGCGAGCGCCGCGGGCTCGATCGTGTCGGTCGGCATCACGTCGATGCGGGTGGCGAACACCAGCAGCAGCTTCTCGTGCAGCTCGAGCCCGATTCCCGTCGGCTTGGCGTCCCAGTCGTCCGCCGCGCCGCTCCAGGTCATGGTGGCGAACTCGTTGTGCAGTTCCCACGTCACCTGCCGCCCATCGCGGCTGAAGGCCAGCTGCCGCGCCCAGGCCGGCCCTTCCGGCGCCACCCCGGCTACCACCGCCATCTGGCCGTGCAGCGCCCTCAGGTCGCTGCCGCCATCGGCGCTCATAAACGCCAGCCGCCGGATGCGGATCGGCGGGGTCATCCCCAGCACCGGCCGCGCATGCGTCTCCGCATCGATCAGCCGCCGATAGCTATGCTCACGCCACTCCGTCACTGCCCGCCACCTCATAGCTTTCGGCCACAGCCTGAACGCAGCCGCGTCGCGCAGCAATCGTCACTTTGTCGCGGCTTCAGCGTCGTTGGCATTTCCAATGCGATGCATAGGCAGAGGCGATTGGCCGGCCATGCTAGCGGTGGCAGCAACCTGAAGCATCGCGCTCCCCGTCCCGAACGAGGCGAGCCGACCGGGTGTGGAGGAACGGGTCTTGGACGACGTAAAGGCGGCGGTCATCGGACCGCCCATCGAGAGGCGTGACTACAACCCGGTGCTGCGCTGGCTGATTGTCAACGTGCTGGTGGCGATTGGCCTCGTGACGCTGTGGCAGCTCGGCTTCCTCGGCTCGGTGCTCGCCTCCGACCACACCCGCATTTCGCTGCTGATCTTCGCCATCTTCCTCATCACCAGCCTCCATTGCCTGGTGCAGGCGATCGACATCAGCCGCGAGCTGATCGCCGCCCGCCGGGCCCGCGCCGTGATCGAAGCCGAGGGCGCCTCGGGCTTCCGCCTCGCCGGCAACAACGTCCTGACCGGCGCCGGCACCCTGCTCGAGCCGGGCGTCCTCACCACCCATGTCGGCAACCTGGTGAAAAAGGCCGAGATCCGCGGCAAGGGCCAGCTCGACCAGACGCTGCTGCTGCGCTCGGTCGCCGATAAACTGCGGGCCCGCGAAAAGCTCGGGCTGTTCGTCTCCGAAGGGTTGCTGCGCCTGGCGCTGCTCGGCACCGCCATCGGCTTCATCCTGATGCTGATCCCGATCGCCGGCCTCACCTCGTTCGAGGCCGACACGCTGCGCGGCGCACTCAGTGGGATGACCGGCGGCATGGCCGTGGCGCTCAACGTCACCGTCGCCGGTATCGCCACCGCGCTGATCCTGAAGTTCCAGTATTTCCAGCTCGATGCCGCCATCGGCGAGCTGTTCTCCGGGATCGCCGAAGTCTCCGAGATCTATGTCGTCCCGGCGATCGAGCGGAGCCACGATGGACGGGCCTAGCCTCTTCACCGGCGCCGAGGGCGACGACGGCACCTTCGTCCCGTTCACCGACATCCTGTTCAACGTGCTGCTCGGCTTCACCATGATGGTGTTCGTCGCCTTCGCGCTGATCCGGCCGGATGCCAAATCGGGCATCATCGACACCAATGCCGAGTTCATCATCACCACCACCTGGCCCGATGATAACGACGACGACATCGACACCTATGTCGAGGACCCGACCGGCAACGTCGTCTGGTACCACTCGATGCAGAAGGGTTTCGTCACTCTCGATCGCGACGATCGCGGCAATTATCTCGACGAAGTCACCGTCAATGGCGTCACCCACCACATCGCGCTGAACCAGGAGACGGTGACCATCCGCGGCATCCTGCCGGGCGATTACACCATCAACGTCTACCACTTCACCAACCCCAGCGCTGCCGCGGTGCCGGTGACGGTGAAGGTCGAAAAGATCAATCCCAAGCTGTCGGTGGTCTACTACGACACGCTGGTCCTCGATCACAAAGGCGACGAGAAGACCGTGGTGCGCTTCAGCCTCGACAAGGACGGCACCGTCAGCGGCATCAACACCGTGCCGGTCTCACTGATCCAGGCGGTCCGCAAATGAGCCCGCTGGTCATTGCCGGTGCAGTCGCGCTGTTCCTCGTCCTGGCACTGCTGCTCCTGAGCCTCAACCTCACCTCGCTGTGGAAATGGTGGATCAAGGCCGGCGCCATCGTCGTGACGCTCGCGGGGGTGATCGTGCTCTACTTCACCATGACCGGGCTCGTCGGCTGGGCCAGCTCGGACGACCTGCCCAAGCGCTTCGGCCTCCTCGCCACCCGCATCGTCGAGCCCGACAAGCTCGGCAACCTGCCCGGCGCCATCTACCTCTGGGTCGAGGAAGTCGACGACCGCCAGATCGTCATCGGCCCGCCCCGCGCTTTTGAGGTGCCCTACAAGGTGGAAATCGCCACCGAGGTCGCCTCCGCGCAGCAGCAGATCGAAGGCGGTGGCAAGGTGCTCGGCCAGTTCGCCGCCACGGGTAATGCCGAGGCCAATGCGGCCCAGACCGCCCAGCAGCAGGGCCAGGGCGCCATCAACACCGACGGCAACGCCAACCGCCAGGCCAGCGGCGGCGGCGAAGGCGCCGAAACCATCGGCGACCCCGGCGCCCTCAGCTTCTCCGAAATGCCCCCGGTCGACCTCCCAGACAAGGCCGCTGTAATTCAGATGGGGCAATGAGACTGCTCCCCCACCCGCGTGGCGGGAGGCGACTGACCGCCGGCAGACGGCCCCCTCCCATCCTCCCCCATGAAGGGGGAGGTGCCCCGCCGGTGTGTTTTGCATGATCGAAGACAGAGCCTCGACTCTTCACCTCCCCCTTCATGGGGGAGGCCGGGAGGGGCCGTCTCTATCAGTCGGGCCTAAGCGCCGACCCGGAGTTGCTGGCTGGGCAGTGGAGCCGCAGCATGGCCTACTTGCTCAGCGCATCCGCCGCATAGCTCAGCGCATGCTCGACCGCCCGGATCTCCACCACCAGCGGCGCCACTTTGGGGTCCGACTCCCACGCCGAAAACCCGCGCTGCTTGGCGAGTTCGGTGAGATCGGTGGCCCGCTGCCCGACGATCCCCGCCGCCGTTCGCGCTTCGCCCAGCGCGTCGGCCCGCACCGAGTCCGGCGTCTGCGGGTTGTTGGCGAGGCTCTGCAGCCGCTTGGCGTTGATCTTCCACTGCCGCGCGAACTCTTCCGCCCGCTTGAGGCGGAACGAGATCACCGTATCGCTGAGTGCTGCCTCTCCCATGCCCCCACCATTGATTCGGGTCGTTGAAGAGTCAATTTGGCGCGCCGATTTTGATCGCCAGATGGCAGCCGTCACTAAAGCAGTGGCTTGAGGTCCGCCAGCAGCGTCGGCACCAGCTCGCTCACCGTCGGATGGACGTGCATAGTGCGGATGATGGTGTCGACATCGACGCCGGCCGCCATCGCCTCGAGCAGCGACTGCATCACCTCGTCGCCCTCGATCCCGAGCAGCGCCACGCCGAGGATCTGCCGCGTCTCGGCATCGGCGAACACCTTCATGAACCCCAGGTTCTCCGCCCGTTCATTGGCCCGGCTCACCCGGGTCATCGGCCGCACCGCCACCAGCGCCTTCTTGCCCGAGGCCCGGACCTCGGCCTCGCTCATCCCGGCCCGTCCGAGCGGCGGATCGATATAGAGTGCGTAAGCCGGCACCCGCTCGCTCACCTTGCGGTCGGCGCCATCGAGCAGGTTCTGCGAGACGATCTCGAAGTCGTTGTACGAGGTGTGGGTGAAGGCGCCGCGCCCGTTCACATCGCCCAGCGCGTAGATATGCGGCTGGTTGGTGCGGAGCTTATCGTCCACCGCGATATAGCCGTCATCGTCGAGCGCCACACCCGCCTGCTCCAGCCGGAGATCCTCGACATTGGGCACCCGGCCCAGCGCCAGCAGCAGGTGGCTGCCTTCCACCGCCTTGCCGCCGCGATAGCTGACCGCCACCCCGTCGCCGCGCCGCTCCGCCGCCATGCAGCTGGCATCGGTGATCACCCGGATCCCCTCGGCCTCGAGAATATCGCGGATGGTCGCCGAGACGTCCTCGTCCTCCTTCGCGGTGAGCCGCGAACTGCGGGCCAGCACCGTCACCTCGGCCCCGAACCGCCGATACATCTGGGCGAACTCCAGCGCGATATAGGAGCCGCCGGCAACCAGCAGGTGCTTTGGCAGCGTATCGAGCTCGAGGATCGAGCTGTTGGTGAGATACGGCACATCAGCCGCCCAATCCGGCACGACCGGCCGCGCCCCGGTATTGAGGAAGAACTGCTTGCCCGTGAGCACTTCGCCGTTCACCTCGACCGCGTCAGGCGAGATGAACGCCGCCGAACCGCGAAACACTTCCAGCCCCTCGGTCGCGCCCATCCAGTCGTCGAGCCCCTGGCGCGAGGCGAGCACCACCTTGTCCTTGCGCGCTTTCACCGCCGCCATATCGACGCTCACCGGCCCGGTCATCACGCCGAAATCCCTGGCCCGCCGGGCCAGCCACGCCACCCGCGCGCTCGCCACCAGCGTCTTGGTCGGCTGGCAGCCGTCATTGACGCAGGTGCCGCCCATATGCCGCCGCTCGATCAGCGCCACCTGTTGCCCGGCGCCGGCCAGTCGCGCCGCAAGGAACGGCCCCGCCTGCCCACCCCCAATGACGATGGCGTCGAACGATCGGCTCATGGCTGAACTCCGCAAATTTCAGGGCGGACCTTAGCCGCCCGCTCGCGATCTCGGAAGCGGCCCAGCTGGGCCGCGTATTGGCAAGTGCGGCACCAATGTCGTTCATAGCTCACTTGCATCGAGGCCCCTTCGCCTCGTCATGTGTCGCTGCTAGGCTCATCCGGTCTGCATTAGGGTTGGCGCGCCATCCCGGTCGCGCCCCTGGCTCGGGGAATGACAATGCCCGCCAAATCGAAACCAGCCGACTCCGCCGCGATGGTCAGCGAAGACGCTGTCCGCCAGCGCGCCTATTACCTGTGGGAAGCCGACGGGCGCCCCGACGGCAAGCACGACCACTACTGGGTGCTGGCGCATCAGGAAGCCACCAAGGCCTTTGCCGAGGCCACCGCCAACGGCGTCGCCAAGGCCGGCAAGGGCAAAAGCCCCGGCGCCATCCCGGCCGCGGTGAAATCGAAACCGCCCAAAGAGGCCAAGCCGGTCAAGGTGAAAGCGGCGAAAGCCGCCGAGGCCAAACCCGCCAAGAAGGCTGCCACCAAGCCGCTCGCCGCGGTGCCTGCCAAGAAGGCGAAGTAGTTTCAGTCGTCTCCCTCCCCCTTGTGGGGAGGGATCAAGGGTGGGGGTGGCCGCACGCTCCGCGCGTGGAATTCCCCCACCAGCTACGCAACGGACTTGGCCGCGCCAAGTCCTGCTTCGCTACCCCGCGGCGAGGGCGTCCCGCCCTCGTCCGGCTCCCCACAAGGGGGAGGGACAAGGCCGCAGCACTCAGTCCTTCGCCGCCACGGCGATGATCTCGACCTTCAGCGACGGGTGCGCCAGGCGCGCTTCGATGGCGGCGCGGGCCGGCGGGTTGGCCGGGTCGATCCAGGCGTCATAGACGGTGTTCATCGCGGCGAAGTCGCCGATATTGTTGAGGATCACCTGGCAGAACAGCACCTTGGATTTGCTGCTGCCGGCTTCGGCCAGGAGCTTATCGATCGCCGCCAGCACTTCGCCGGTCTGCTTCTCGATCGAACCGTTATAGTCGGTCGCCACCTGCCCGGCGAGATAGACGGTGTTGCCGTGGACCACGGCCTGGCTCATGCGCTTGCCGGGCTGGTAACGGGTGATGCTCATCGGATGCTCCTCAAATGAAATGCGGAGCCTCTGTAGCGGCTCCGCCATCGGGGAGAAAGCAGAACTTCCGCCCTATTGCGCCGCCTCAACCGGCGCAGTCGCGAACGAATGCCGCCAACAGATCGTTGAACGCGCCGGGGTGGCTGGCCTGCGGCATGTGTCCTGCGCCGGCGATGCGGAACGCCCGGCCGCGCCACAGCCGGCGATAGGGCGCCGCCTCGACGAACTCCAGGTTGACGGCGCTGTCATCGCCGCCGTTCACCACCGCAATCGGTACGGCAGCGCTCCGCACCAGCTCGCGCTGATCGGCCGCCTGCTCCCCCAGCAGCGCCCCCACCACGGTGGTGCGGCTGCGCCCATCGGCGCGCCGGATCGCCCCGCGCAACCCTTCGGCGAGTTCGGGGCTGTCGATCGCATGGGCCGCAATGAACCTCTCGACGTCAGCCTCACCAAACTCCGCCTTGCCCGACAGTTCGATGGCGGGGCCGGGTAGCCACGCCCCGGTCAGGCTTGCCGTGTCCTTGGCAAAGGGTGGAGCGCCAACCAGCATCAGGCCGCGAGCATCAGGGAGTTGCGCCGCCAGCTCCAGCGCAATGTGACCACCCAGCGAGGTGCCGACCACCACGACCGGCCCGATCCCCATGGCCGCCACCAGCTCGGCCAGGTACTGGGCATGCCCGCCAAGCGTGTAGTCGCGTCCCGGCTCGCTGGCGTCTTCCGATCGACCGTGTCCGATCAGATCCGGCACCACTATGCGATAGTGTGGTGACAGCGCCTCGACCTGTCGCGCGAACACCTCCTTGTGCCCCGAATTTCCGTGCAGCAACAGCACCGCGGGCGCACCCGAACCCGCATCGATAGTCTCCACGACGCCGGCCCGTGTCTTGACCCGTGCAACATTCATGCATCAACCCCGCAGAATCTGTTCGCTCGCAGCAGCTGGATTTGAATACTGCACTTGACCGCCAAATCAAATGGTCGATTGTCAGCAACGACAGTCACCCGAGGGACAGGATATCCCGTTGCTCGACATTGCCGAAGAAAGTTATGGCGTTCTGGTTCGCCGTGTCTATTCCGCCGGCCTCGATCGCGCCAGATGGTCGGAGTTTCTCGCCGATCTTTCGACCCTGATCGGTCGATCATGGATCGCCTTGCATGGGCACGACACGGTCCGCAACGTCAATCTTGGCTTCCTGACCCACAATTACAGCCCCGATCATCACTCGTCGTATTTGCAGCATTTCGCCGCTCGCAACCCATGGAACGCACAGGCGGCACGCGTCCCGGTCGGGGCGGTGATCCATTCGCAGATCCTCCTGGAGCCGGGCGTGCTGAAGCGCACCGAGTTCTACAATGACTGGATCCGGCCGCAGGACGACATCGGCACCGGCGCCGGCGTTACGCTGTTCCGCGATCGCGAACGCTTCCTGCGCCTCTCATGCAATGTCCGCTTCCGCGATCTCGAGAGCATGGAGGCCCGGTTGCTCGGCCTGCTCGAAGCCATCGGCCCGCACGTCCAGGCCTCATTCCAGCTGTCGCGCCGCCTCGCCGGCGCCCGCGTCGGCCAGCACTATCAGGATGCCCTGCAACTGGTGCCGGAGGCGGCCCTGCTCCTCGATCCCACCGGTCGCATCACCTTTGCCAACGCCGCGGCAGAGCGGCTGCTGGAGGGCACCAGGGCCATCGCAACCGCCGATGGTCGCATCACCCTGCCCGACCAGTCGGCGCAACAAGCACTCGAGGCCGCGCTGGCCGCCATCACCCACGGAACAACCAGCCCCGGCGCGCCGATCACCATCCGAACCGATACCGCGCCGCTCGTCGCCGAACTCTTCCCGTTCGTTTCCGGCGAGGCGCCGGTCAAGCCGCCTTTGCTTGTTCTGCTCGAAGGCCTGCCGACGGCGATCCTGATGCTGCGCCGCTCCACCTCGCCGCTGGGGGACGCACTGGAAAGCGCCGCGGAGCGCTATGGCTGGTCTCCGGCGGAGACGGCGCTCTGCCGGCACCTGCTCGAGGGCGGCTCGGTGCGCGGCTTCTCCGAGCGGCGCGGTGTCAGCTTTCACACTGCCCGCAACCAGATGCGCGGCGTGCTCGAGAAGGCCGGCGTACAGCGGCAATCGGCGCTGGTCGCCTTAGTGGCAAGCCTCGCCCCGCGCCACTGAAGTAGCGCATCTGCGTCATGCGGACCGCCGCCCCTTCTGCTGCTATGGCGCGGTCCACTTCGGGCACGACGAAACCATGCAACCCCTGCCGGCCCTCGTTCTCTCCCTTCTTACGGCGCTGTCGATCCCCATGGGAGCCGCGCTCCCCGCGCAACTCTCGATCATCGATGTCGACAGGCCCGAGGGCCGGCAGTCCTACCTGGAGCTCTCCGGCGACATCGCGGTCGGCGACTGGTGGAAGTTCGTCAAACTGCTCAAGCAGCACCCGTCGACGACGGGCGTGTGGCTGCGCTCCGCCGGCGGCTCGGCCGACGATGGCCTCGCCATCGCCAAGCACGTCTATGAGCACCGCCTCGACACCATGATCACCGACGCCTGCCACTCGGTCTGCGCCATCATTTTCCTCGCCGGCAGCGAGCGCTACCTCACCGTCGATGCGCGTCTCACCGTGCACAGCGCCTATAAGCAGCTCGCCGACTGGGTCGTCGAGGATCACCTCGCCAACGGTACCGTCGCCTGGTTCATCGGCCACATGGGCTATCCACTGCCGATCGCCAAACTCTGGGTCTCGACCGCCAGCGACGAGATGGCCCCGATCACCCTCGAAATGAACGACAAGCTGAAGCTCGGCTTCACCGTCATCAAGTAGCGCCGGGGCCTCGCCGCCTTATTCCGCCGGCGCCAGCACGGCAGTCGCCTGCTGCCGCTGCGCCCCGGGGATCAGCAGCGACACCACCATGGCGAGCGCCGCGACGCCGGCGAACAGCAGGAAGCCGGTAACGAACCCGGCCTCCTCCGGCACGCCATCGGCCGTATGGTGCGCCGTCACCACGGCCGTCATCACCGCCGTGCCGATCGCCCCGCCAATAGTGCGGATATTGGCGTTCATGCCGATCGCCGTACCGGTCTGGCTGGCCGGCACATTCTGCACGATCACGCTGGTCAGCGCCGCATAGGCGAGCCCCAGCCCGATGCCGTAGACGCCACTGATCACCGCCACCTCCCAGATGCTGGCATGCAGCATTGCCAGCGCCACGCAGGAGAGCGCGATCACTGCCGAGGCGCCGGCGAGCTGCAGCTTGAACGGCACCACCCGGGCCAGCCGGCCGCTGAACACGCCGGCGACCGCCATCGAAACCAGCATCGGCAGCATCACCCAGCCGGCCTCGCTCACCGTCGCACCAAAGCCGTAGCCGGCCGAACTCGGCACCTGGATCAGCTGCGGCAGGAACACCCATACCGCGAACATCGCCGCGCCGAATAAGAGCGCCACGAGGTTGCTGGTCCACACTGCCGGCAGCCGCATCATCTTCATGTCGATCACCGGGTTGGACGAGCGTACCTCGACCGTCACCCAGGCCGCCGCCAGCACCACTGCCGCGACGAACAACCCGATCACCGCCGGCGAACCCCATCCCCAGCGTGTCCCGATGCTCAAAGGCAGCAGCAGTGCGATCAGCCAGGCGGCGAGCAGCGCGGCCGCCAGCCAGTTGATCGTGCCGCCGGCCTTGACCGGCGATTCCGGCACGAAGAACTGCGCCAGCGTCGCCGTTATCGCCACCACCGCCAGCGGCACCCAGAACAGCCCGTGCCAGCCGAACAGGTCGACGATCGGCCCGGCGAGAATGGTGCCCACCCCGCTCCCGACCGCGATCACTGCCGAGAGGATCCCGACTGCCGAAGGCACCCGCGCCGGTGGAAACTCGTCGCGGATAATGCCGAACGACAGCGGCACGATGGCGCCACCCAGCCCCTGCACGATCCGCCCGGCGATCACCAGTTCGATGCTGGGCGCCAGCGCCGCGATCAGGCTGCCGAGCCCGATGGCGGCGAGCGCCAGCACCAGCGTCTTCGCCTTGCCGATCATGTCGCCGACCTTGCCGAGGATCGGCGTCGCCACCGCCGCCGACAGCAGCCAGGCGATCAGCACCCAGGAAACAGCGCTCTGGCCGGTGTTGAGTTCGCTCTGCAGCGTCGGCAGCACCGGCGCCAGCAGCGATTGCAGCATCGCGAACGATGCGGCGCCGACCGCCAGCACCAGGAAGGTGAGGCTCGGCGACGCGGATTTGGGTGACGCAGATCTGCTTGTGGCAGATCTGCTTGTGGATTGGACGTTGGACATAATGATCCTGTCTCGCAAAACGGCAGTTCCGGCTTGGATTGTCCGTTGCGATTGGCTATGTACTGGAGGAAGCCTCCATATAAGTGGAGGGTTCCTCCGTTTAGCGGAATCAGTTTGTGCTGGCAAGGCCCCGCCAGGAAAGAAACCGGCCCGCCGAAAGAAAGTGCTATGGCGACAACCCTCGCGGAACTGGTGCAGCGGCGTCCGAGCCGCGCCGATGCCCGGCGCAACTATGACAGCCTGATCGCCGCGGCGCGTCAGAGCTTTGCCGAACTGGGCACCGAGGCGCCGCTCGAGGAGATCGCGCGTCGCGCCGATGTCGGCATCGCCACGCTCTACCGCAACTTCCCCACCCGCGAGACGCTGGTCGAAAGCGTCTATCTCGAAGAGGTGCAGGCGGTGTGCAACGCCGCCGGCGAAGTCGGACACCTCGAGCCCTGGGAGGCGCTGCTCGCCTGGCTCCGCCGCTTCGTCACCTATGTCGGCACCAAGCGCGTGCTGGTCGAGGGGCTCAACCGCGACAGCAACACTTTTAAGGCCTGCCGCCTCGGGCTCTACGAGGCCGGCGCGCCGCTGCTGAGCCGCGCCCAGGCCGCCGGGCTGGTTCGCCCCGATGTCGCCATCGACGATGTCGTCCGGCTGGTTGCCGGCATTGCCGGCATCGGCTCCACCACCGAAGAGCAGCGCGACCGCATCCTCGGCATCGCCCTCGATGGCCTGAAGCGGGCTGCCTAAACCGGCACGACCGCGAGTCCGGCCAGCCGGTCGGTATCGGCCAGCACCTCGATCTCGGTCACCCGCTCGCCGCTGACGGTGAAGCGCAGCACGCGGAACGGCGCGCCATCGCGCAGCACCACCACGGCCATCGCGCCATTGACCAGCGCCAGCTGCGCCTCCGGCATGAAGCCGGTGAGCGCCCGACGCGCCACCACCTCGGCGCCCCGCGCCACCAGCGCCACCCCTGCCGGTACCGCACTGGCATCGGCGCGCAGCACCACCTCGGGGTCGAGCACCGCCAGCAAGGCCGCGAGATCGCCGCTCCGCGAGGCCCTCAGATACGCCTCCACCACCGTGCGATGCCGCTCCCGGCTCGGCTCGATAGTGTCGCTGCCGCCCTTCACCCGTCGCCGCGCCCGGCTCGCCAGCTGCCGCGCGGCATCGGTAGAGCGCCCGACGATCGGCGCAATCTCCTCGAACGGCAGGTCGAACATGTCATGCAGCACGAACGCCACCCGCTCCGGCGGCGGCAGCGTTTCCAGCACCACCAGCAGCGCCACTCCCAGCGAGTCGGCCATCTCTAGCGTACGCTCCGGGTCGTCCGCATCGGCCAGCGTCTCAGCCGCCGGCTGCTCCAGCGGCTCCTCGCGCCGCGCTTTGCGCGTCCGCAGCATGTCGAGACACACCCGCGCCACCACCGTGGTCAGCCAGCCCGAGAGATTGCCAACCTCGCTGGTGTCGGACCGGCTGAGCCGCAGCCAGGCTTCCTGCACCGCATCCTCGGCTTCCGTCATCGAGCCGAGCATTCGGTAGGCCACTCGCTTCAGGTGTCCGCGATCCGTCTCGAATCGGCGGGCCAGAACTTTCTCGTCGTCCATCGTCACATTCCCTGGTCGCGCTCCGTCATAGCACTGACGAACGACGTCGGCCCGGTGTGACAGCCCGGGCCGGAAATCCTCCGTCAGCACGAAAACCGGAGCACAACAAATGCAATCGCGTATGACCAACCCCGCCTTCGCCGTCCCCGGCGCCATGTCGGCGCTGCAGGCCATCAGCCAGGCCGCCCAGGCCAACCCTGCCGTCTCGCACCAGTTGCACGCCCTCGTTCACCTGCGCGCCAGCCAGATCAACGGCTGCAGCGTCTGCGTCGATATGCACGCGGCTGACTTGAAAAAGCTCGGCGATACCGACCGCCGCATCATCGCCGTCTCGGCCTGGCGCGAGACCTCGTGGTTCACCGCCCCTGAGCGCGCCGCACTGGCCCTGACCGAAGCCGTCACCCGGCTCAGCGACCGCGCCGATCCGGTGCCCGACGCCATCTGGGACGAAGCCCGCGCCCATTTCGACGACGCGGCTTTGGCCTCGCTCGTCCTCTCGATCGGCATGATCAACATCTGGAACCGCCTCAACGCCGCCACCCGCCAGATCGCCGGCGCCTGGAAAGCCGCTGCCTAGCTAGGCAGCCCTCTTTCTTCACCTCCCCCATTGTGGGGGACTTCGAGCCGTCCCGTAGGGCAAATCGCTCCAGTGGAGCGATTTGAGGGGAGAAGGCCATGAGAGCTACGCTCGAATGGCGAGGGAGGGGGCCGTCCGCTTCAGTCAAACCTCAGGAGTTCAAAATGCCCCGCATCGCCCATCCCGCCTTCGCCATCCCCGGCGCCATGGACAGCCTCGTCGCCCTCAGCAAGGCCAGCAAAGCCGTTCCCGGCCTGCCGCTGGCCCTGCTCGAGCTGATGCATCTGCGCGCCAGCCAGATCAACGGCGACGGCAACAACGTCAACCTCCACCCGCGCCTCGCCCGCGCCGCCGGCGAAACCTCGGAGGACCGCATCATCTCGGTGGCGTCATGGCGCAACACCCCATGGTTCACCGAGCCCGAACGTGCCGCCCTGGCTCTCACCGACGCCGTCACCCGCCTCGACGACCGCGCCGACCCGGTACCCGACGAGGTCTGGAACGAAGCCCGCCGCCACTATGACGAGCCGGTGCTGGCCGCCATGGTGCTGTCGCTCGGCTTGGTCAACCTCTGGAACCGGCTGCACGTCGCCACCGGGCAGGTGTTCGATCCCGCCCGCTAACCACTTTCGGGAGACATGCTGTAGACGGAGCGCGGGGTGATTGCCTCACCCGGCGCTCCTCTCACGCCAGCTGTGGCCGCCAGGCGACCACCCCTTCGGTCCGCGTCCGCACCTCGGGCGAAGCGAGGCACATCGCCACCGCTTCGTAGCCGGCCGCCCCGGGATAGGGCGCCACCAGCATCGGTGGGCTGTGATTGGCCGGGCAGTAGAGGATCGCCTCATCCGGCCCCACCGCCGCGAGGTCCAGGATGGCGTTCGACCGGGTCATCGCGAACACCGGACGCCCGGCCGGCCTACGCCGCCTCAGATGGGCGATCACCGCTTCCTGCGCGGCCTGGTCGAGCCCCTGTTCGATCATGTCGATCACCACCGCCTTCGGCCAATCCGTCTCGAGCCCGGCGATCAGCGCCGTCAGCGCATCGGACGCCGTGGCACCATCCTCGAGCAGCCAGCCCAGCGTCCGCTCGACCCGCTCGCGCAGCGCTGCGTCAGCGTCCAGTCGCGGCGTGGCCGCCAACCCGTCGACCAGCCGGTCCAACCCCAGGAACAGCGCCCCCGGCAGCGCCTCGGCGAGCCGTGTTGCCAGCCTGGTCTTGCCGCTGCCCAGCGGTCCGATGATGTAGGTCAGCGCCCGCACCCGGCTCAGCTCGAACGGCTCGCCGCCCCACGGCCATGGCAAGTCGAACGCCACGCCCGGCGCCGGCTCGTGCACCAGCAGCCCTGCCAGCTCGCCGCTCCCCGGCGCCTCGCCGCGCCGCAGCCGGTCGCGCAGCAGACGCAGCCGCTCCATCATGCCGGAGAGCTGCAGCATCCGGCCCTCCAGCACTGACTGGTGCGCTGCCAGCGCTGCATCGAGCCCGCGTGGGTCGCCCTCCAGCACCCGCTTGGCCTCAGCGAGGCTCAGCCCCAGCGCCCGCATCGCCACGCTCTCGCCGGCCCGAGCCATTTGCTCGGGCCCGTATGTTCGCCATCCCGCCGCCGTGCGCACCGGCACGATCAGCCCGCGCTGCTCATAGAGCCGCAGCGCCTTGGCGGAAACGCCGAGCCGGCTCGCGGCATCGGATGCGTTCAGAAACTCAGTCGAGGAACCCATGAATCACCCCGTCATTGCTTGACCGCATCCCTTATCGGGGCGGCCCCAGGGGCCGAGTCAACAGGGCATGCTCATCCCAGCGCTTCCAGCACCAGCTTGGCCACCAGCGCCGACGAGGCCGGGTTCTGCCCGGTCACCAACCGCCCGTCGGCCACTGCGAAGGGCTGGAAATCGGCGCCCTTCTCGTAGCGCCCACCAAGTTGCTTGAGCCGGCTCTCGAGCAGGAACGGCACCGTCTTGTCGAGCCCGGCCGCCACTTCCTCGCTGTCGGTGAACCCCGCGACGCGCTTGCCTTGAACCAGCGGCGCGCCCGAGGGATCGGTGACCGCCACCAGCCCCGCCGGCCCGTGGCACACCGCCGACACCACCTTGCCCGCGGCATAAGCGGCGCTCAGCCCCGTTGCCAGCGCCGCGCTGCCCGGCAGGTCCCACACCGTGCCGTGCCCGCCCGGCAGGAACACCGCGTCGTAGCTCGCGACATCGACCGCATCGATCGCCGGGGTCACTGCCACCGCGCGCTGCGCCTCGGGATCGGCGAGGAAGCGCTGCACACTCTGAGGCAACTCGCCGCCTAGGCTCGACGGATCGACCGGCACCTTGCCGCCTTTGATCGAGGCAATGGTCACCTCGGCCCCCGCATCGCGGAACGCATAATAGGGCGTCGCCAGTTCTTCGAGCCACACGCCGGTCGGCTTGCCGGTGCTGCCGATACGGTCGTGCGAGGTGGTGACGATCAGGATGGAACGATTGGGCATCTGAGCCTCCGCTGTTTCAACTGCCAGCTATCTGGGGTTCCACCCGTGCATTGAGAAATTGCATGTTCTTGCCTGAGTGATAAGATTTCTTATGAGTTACCTCGATCACCTACGCAGCTTCGTGGCTGTCCACCGGCTGGCCTCGGTCACGGCAGCCGCCCGCAGCCTCGGGCTGACCCAGCCGGCGGTCAGCGGCCATCTCAAGGCACTCGAGGCCCGGCTCGGCCGTCCGCTGTTCGAGCGCGCCGGCCGCGGCATCGTGCCGACCGCCACCGCCGATGCCTTGGCTGCCCGCATCGGCACCCACATCGATGCGCTCGAGACAGTGCTTGATGGCGTCGCCACCCGCGGCAGCGAGCTCGCCGGCACCGTCACCATCGGCGGCCCGGCCGAGTTCATGACCGAGCGCGGCCTCGCCGCCCTCGCCCCGCTCGCCAGCCGGCACATCGCCGTGCACGCCCGCTTCGGCCTCGCCCGCGACCTTATCGGCCAGCTCGAGCGCGGTGATTTCGAGCTGGTGGTGGCGGCACAGCGCATCCCCCGCCCCGCCATCGCCTACCAGCAGCTCTTCACCGAACGTTTCCTGCTGGTCGGCGCGCCATCCTTCGGCGACCTGATCCCGGCCACTGCATCGGCCGAAACCATTGCTGCCACCCTGGAAGTCGCGCCCTGGGTCGCCTACGCGGCCGACCTGCCGATGATCCGCCGCTTCTTCCGGGCTGGCCTCGAGCGCGACCTCGCGCCGCCGGAAACCTCGATCGCCCCCGACCTCCGCGCCGTCCGCGCCATGGTCGCGGCAGGTGCCGGCATCAGCGTGCTGCCCGATTATCTGTGCGCCCGCGCCATCGCCATGGGCGAGCTCGTCGAGCTGTGGCGTCCCGCCGTCCCGGTCACCAATACCGTCTGGCTCGCGACCGGCAAATCGGGCCGGCACCCGCGCGTCTCGCTGGCCATCGACCTGTTGCGCCAGGCCGCCACCAGTTGGGGCGACGCCTAGCTCCCCGCCAGGAGCTTTGTCGCCAGCGTCTGCAACGGCCCCGGTTGCAGCTCGGCCGGCGGGCTGTAGGGGTTGGAGAAGCCGAAGATCAGGAACAGGATGGCGCCGGTATAGGCGCTGAACAGCCCCAGCAGCACCAGGTTGTGCCGCTCCGGGGTGTAGATGTAGTGCCCGAAGGCGATCAGCACGACGCCGGACAGCGCCGCGATCCAGAAGAAATGCGCCACCGAGGTGATCGCCTCGCTCTGCCGCATGTCGCGCGAGGCGGAGATCGCGTGGAGACTCGCCAGCATGTGGTCGCGCAGGCTGACCTGCCGCGGCGTCTGCGGTATCAGGTCGAGCACCCGGTCGTAGGCCGTCGACCAGATCGCCCAGGCCGCATCGCTGAGCCCGTTCCCGGCCCCGAGCTGATCCCACTCGGTGTCGATCACTGCCCGCAGGTACCCGCGCATGTCCTGCTGCAACGGCCCGAGCAGCGTGGCGTCGTAGCGCGCCGCATCGTTGAACACGTCGGCGATGGCGCTCGCCTCCGCCGCGGTCTGGGTTTCGAGCCGCTGGTACGAGGTCATTTCCTGGGCGAACACCAGCGCGATGATCAGCCCGTGCAGCGCGGCGATGCGCGTCACCATCGCCCCGGCCATTTCCTTGTGCCGCTCATACGGCCCGCGCCCGGCGAACCAGCGGGCCAGCATGTAGCTGCCCAGCGACAGCGTGACCGTAGCGATCACGAAAAGCAGCCCGAACGCTATGTCGGTTACGATCCCCACCGGCCGCCCACCCGCATCGCTGCACCCAGTTCTTCTGCTAGCAAACTTGCGCACGCCCGTCCAAGCAACCACCTCCATCCGACGGCGGTTTCCGTTCGGCGCCGATATGCGTTACCCATTCGCCCCCAACCTCGGATTCCCCAATGAGTCCCTTCCACCAGATCCTCGGCAACACCCTCGTTGCCAACGTCACCAACTTCACCGTCTGGTTCGCGCTGACCTTCTGGGTCTATCTCGAGACCCATTCGGTGTTCGCGACGGGCATGATCGCCGGCGTCTATCTGGTGTTCACCGCCGCCTTCGGCATCTGGTTCGGCTCGATCGTCGATCACAACTCAAAGAAGCTGGCGATGCTCGGCTCGAGCGTCGTCTCCGCCGTCTTCTATGCCCTGGCGCTGGCGGTGCTGCTGCTCTCGCCACCGGAGAGTTTCACCAACCCCTACAATGCCTTCCTCTGGATCTTCGTCTTCCTCGTCATGCTCGGCGTCATCGCCGGCAATATCCGCTCGATCGCGCTGCCCACCCTCGTCACCGTGCTGATCCCCGAGGATCGCCGCGACAAGGCCAACGGCCTCGTCGGCATGGTCAGCGGCATCGGCTTTCTCACCACCTCGGTGATCTCAGGCTTCCTCGTCGCCTGGGGCGGCATGCTGGCGGTGATGGTACTGGCGCTGGTGACAACCGCCCTGGCCTTTGCCCACCTCAGTTTCGTGCAGATCGACGAGGGCCGGGCCGCGCCTGACCCGGAAACCCCGGCCGAGCCTAAGCGCGTCGATCTTAAGGGCACCATCAAGGTGGTCGGCGCCGTCCCGGGCCTGTTCGCGTTGATCCTGTTTGCGGCGCTCAACAACTTCCTCGGCGGCATCTTCATGGCGCTGCTCGATGCCTACGGCCTGTCGCTGGTCTCGGTGGAAGTCTGGGGCCTGTTGTTCGGCGTGCTCTCCACCGCCTTCATCATCTCGGGTCTCGTTATCGCCAAGACCGGGCTGGGCAAGAAGCCGCTCCGCACCCTCTTGCTGGTCAACCTGATCACCTGGGCGGTGTGCTGCATCTTCACCATCCAGTCCTCGATCTGGCTGCTGGCTGCTGGCATGTTCGTCTGGATGCTGCTCGGCCCCTATGCCGAGGCCGCCGAACACACCACGCTGCAGAAGGTGGTGCCGCCGGAGCGGCAGGGCCGCGTCTTCGGCTTCGCCCAGTCGGTCGAGCAGTCCGCCTCGCCGCTTACCGCCTTCCTCATCGGCCCGCTCGCCGAGTTCGTCTTCATCCCGTTCATGACCGCCGGGCTGGGCGCCGAGCTGATCGGCAGCTGGTTCGGCACCGGTCCGGCCCGCGGTATCGCCCTGGTCTTTACCCTCGCCGGCCTGTTCGGCGTGGCGATCACCATCATCGCCTTCCGCTCAAAGTACTATCGCCAGCTTTCCGCCGCCTATGCCCGCCCCAGCGAGGGCCAACCCGAACCCGCGCCGGCCCAGTAGCCCGGCGTCCCCACCACAGGAACCGACAGCGTCATGTCCACGCCCGCCTCCACTCGCGTCATCGACCGCCTGAAGACTGAGTTCAGTTTCCAGATCTCGGTCGATACCGACAGCCTGCCGCTCGGGCTCACGGTCGCCGAGGCCGCCCTCGCCGCCGGCGTCGATCTCGTCGAAATGGGCACCCCGCTGCTGAAGACCGAGGGGGTGAAGCACGTCGTTCCCGCCTTCCGCGCCCGCTTCCCCGATGCGCTGCTGCTCGCCGACATGAAGACCATGGATGGCGGCAGCTTCGAAGCCCGCTCGGTGTTCGAAGGCGGCGGCAACATCATCGATTTCCTCGCCATTGCCGGCGTGCCGAGCGCCAAGGGCATCTGCGGCGTGCGCGACGAATACCGCCGCGCCAACCCGGAACTGCCGCGCCTGGTGTTCGCCGATATCCTCTTGCCGCATCAGGGCCCGGCCGACACCGCCATCGAGGTGGCGCTGCGCATGCTCGACGCCGGCGTCGACGGCATCGGCGCCCACCTGCAGCTCGATGCTCGCCGCGCCGACCCCAGCCTCTTCCACTCGAGCTACCTCGCCGACGTGGTCGGCGCCGTGCACCACCGCGTCGGCGCACTCGCCTCGGTGCAGGTGGTCGGCGGCCTCTATCTCGAGCAGGCGGTCGCGCTCGCCAAGACGGGGCTCCGCGCCTTCGTCATCAGCGGCAATCTCGGCCTCCCCGACGCCCAGGCCCGCTACGGCAACCCGCCCGGCGAAATCCGCGAGCACATCGCCGCCTTCATTGCCGGGGTGTCGCAGACCAGCACCGCGCCGTGAGCAAGCGCAAGGAGCTGCTTCTACCGGTCCTCATCGGATGCTTCCTCGCCTGGCTTGGCTATGCCTCTGCAGCCGAGCGACAGCAGTTCGTCATTCACGCATCAGGCGAGGACATCCTGGTCGAGACCTTCCTGAGCAGGTCCGGCGAGTCGCCTCCGGCAGTCATCGTCCTGAGCGGCAGCAGGGGATTTGCGGCGACGGCCTACGATGAGATCGGAGCGAGCTTTGCCGCGGCGGGCCTCGACACCTTCCTGGTTCACGTCCTCTCCCCGGCTGACCTGAACGCCATCGCCGGCGCCGGAAGCGCCGAGGCTCGCATCCGCTACTACGAACGCCGCCTGACCCAGTGGACGGCGAGCGTTCTGACTGTCGCTGCCCACCTCAACGCCAAGCCCGGCTACAGCGGCCGGATCGGTATCATGGGGATCTCTCTCGGTGCCCAGATCGCCTCGGCCGCCACTGCGAACCGGCAGGACGTGGCCGCGCTGGTGCTCGTCGATGGCGGGCTCCCCAACGGCTACGAGGAACCGCTCGCTTCGCTGCCACCGCTACGCCTGATCTGGGGCGGCGCGGATCGAACCTTTCCTCCGGCCATCGCGCAGGCGCTGCAGAAGACGGTACAAGGCCTGGGCGGATCGGCCGAGCTTGATATCTACCCGGGCGGCGCGCACGACTTCTTCCTGAAGCCAGGATCGGAGCAGGCGGCCGAAGCCCGTCGGAGCGCCGCCGATTTCCTTACCGGGCAGTTGCAGTCAACTCACCCTTGATCCGCCCCGACTCGGAGCCACCTCTTGACCAAACGCCTGTCGAAAACCCTCGCCGCCGAGATCGCCACCCGCACCCTCGAAGTCATCAACCCCGCCAACCGCGCCGTGGCGCTGGCCGCGACGCTCCGCCGCCACGGCTTCGACCCGGCTGCCGCCGAACTGCCCGCGGCGCCGGCCGATCGGGCCGATCTGGTGGCGTGGCTGCTCGCTACCTACGCGCCGCGGGAGTAAGCTGCCGGGGTCCGGCCGCTGGGCCGTTGCGAGGAGGATCCCCGTGCAGACCCGCCCGTTTCCGCCCGCTCCACATGGCCGCTCTCCCGCCGGCGCCGAGGTCCGCCTGCTGGTCGACGGGATGACGGGCGGCCCATTCCACCGTTCCGCCCGGTCAGGTGAACCGGGCGACCATCCACGCCACGGTGAGCGAGTTCTGGTTCGTGCTCTCGGGCGAGGGACAGATCTGGCGCCGCGACGACACCGGCGAGCAAACCACCGCGCTGACGCGCGGCGTCTCCATCGACATCCCGGTCGGCACCGCCTTCCAGTATCGCTGCAATGGCGCCGCGCCGCTCGAGTTCATCTGCATATCCATGCCGCCCTGGCCCGGCAGCCACGAGGCGACGATCATTACCGGCCCCTGGGAGCCCGACGCCCCCGAGGGTTGGCCGCCGGCGTAGCGAGGCTGGAGGCAGGATGTCTCGTCGGGTTCGCGCCGCTACATGGTGATGCCGCCATCCACCACGAAGTTCGACCCGGTCGCATAGGCGCTCTCGTCGCTCGCGAGATACACCAGGAGGTGCGCCATTTCTTCGGGCTGCGCCATGCGGCCCATCGGCTGGCGGGCGACGAAGGTCTTCCACACCTCGTCGTGGTCGCCCAGCGCGTGCGCCCGTTCGTGCAATGACGGCGAGTCGACGCTGCCGGGGCAGATGGTGTTGGCCCGGATGCCGTTCTTCATGTAGTCGAACGCCACCGACTTGGTGAAGCCGATCACCGCCGCCTTCGACGACATGTAGCCGACACGGTTTGGCACGCCCTTCATCGACGAAGCGACCGACGCCACGTTGATGATATTGGCGCCGCCCTGCGCAATGAAGGCCGGCAGGAAGGCCTGCGTCAGCACGAACATCGGCGTCACGTTGATATCGAAGCTGAGCTGCCATTCTTCGAGCGTGGTGGTGCCCAGCATGCCCTGATGCACCCAGCCGGCGCCATTGTAGAGCACGTTCACCCCATGATGCCGCGCCGCCGCCTCGCGCAGCGCCAGGTGGTCGGTGACATCGAGCGCATAGGTCTCGTGCCCGGGCGAGATCGCCCTGAGCTCCTCGCCCTTGCGCGCAATTCCCTGGGCATCGCGGTCGGTGGCGATCACCCGTGCTCCCTCGCGTGCGAATGCCGTGGCTGCCGCCCCGCCGATCCCCGCCGCTGCCGCGGTCATGAAGATGGTTTTCCCCTCGAGCCGTCCCATTTTCTCCCTTTCCGTCCAGTTCGGTGTTTGACCAAAGGCCAACCCTCTGGTCGTTGTCCCATTTCGCCTGTGTGGTACCATACCAGCCTTGCAAGGGGGACCAGCACTATGGATGAATTGACCTGGGAAGCGCTGCTTCCCCCGATCTTTGCGACTGCCGGCATCGACGCCAGTGGAGCGCTGGAAATCGCCCCGCTCACTGGCGGCGTTTCGTCCGATATTGTGCGCATCCGCCTGCCCGATGGCCGCCAATACTGCGCCAAGCGCGCCCTCGGTAAGCTCAAGGTCGCCACCGACTGGCAGGCGCCGCTCGAGCGCAACCAGTATGAGGTGGCCTGGCTGCGCCGCGCCAACGCCATCGTCCCCGGCGCCGCGCCCGAAGTGATCGGCGAGGACCGCGCGCACGGCATCGCGCTGCTCGAATACCTGCCGGCCGAGGATTATTTGCTGTGGAAGGCCGAGCTGCTGGCCGGCCGCGCCGATCCGTCGGTTGCCACCGCCGTCGCCGAGGCGCTCGGGCGCATCCACGCCGCGACGCTCAACGATCCCTCGGCCGCCGCCGAGTTCCCCACCGACCACCTGATCGATGCCCTGCGGCTCGACCCCTATCTGCGCTTCACCGCCGGACGCCACCCGGAGCTTGCCGATCGGATCCTCGCCGTGCTGACGACCACCGCGAACACCAAACTGGCGCTGGTGCACGGCGATGTCAGCCCCAAGAACATCCTCATTGCGAAGCGCGACGGCCACCCAGTGCTGCTCGATGCCGAGTGCGCCTGGTACGGCGATCCGGCCTTCGACGCCGCCTTCTGCCTCAACCACCTGGTGCTGAAGTCCATCCACCTGCCGGCACTGCGCGATGCCCTGCTGGCTCAGGCGTCTGCCTTCGCCGCCACCTGGCTCGGACATTTCCCCGCGCAACTGCGTGCCAGCACCGAGGCACGCGCCGCCGCCCTCCTGCCCTGCCTGATGCTGGCGCGGGTCGATGGCAAATCGCCGGTCGAGTATCTCAGCGAGGCCAGTCGCCAGCTGGTGCGCGATCGGGCCATTCCACATATCCAACACCCGCCGGCAGCCATCGCCGAGCTGCTCGACAGCCTTAGTTCACCTCAGGATCGATAACGCGTTATGTCAGCCATCAAGACCATTCTCGGCCGCCAGGTGTGGGACTCGCGCGGCCGCCCCACCGTCGAAGTCGAGGTCACGCTGGAGAGCGGCGCCAGCGGTCGCGCCATCGCCCCGTCCGGCGCCTCCACCGGCAGCCGCGAGGCGCTCGATAAGCGCGATGGCGGCAAGCGGCTGGGGGGTTTCGGCGTCAACGCCGCGCTGGCCGCGGTGAACGGCGAAATCCAGAACCGGCTCGTTGGCCTCGATGCCCTCGACCAGGTCGCCGCCGATCGCGCCATGATCGAACTCGACGGCACCCCGCAGAAGACCCGGCTGGGCGGCAACGCCATCGTCGCCACGTCCTCCGCCATCGCCTGGGCGGCTGCGACAGAGCAGCGGATCCCGCTCTGGCAACATTTGCGGCGCCTCAGCAACCTCGATCCCGAGGCCCAGCACATCCCCGCCCCGATGATCCAGATTTTCGGCGGCGGCCGCCATGCCGGCAACCGCATCGACATCCAGGATTTCCTCATTCTCGCCGTTGGCGCCCAGAGCTTCGCCGAGGCCACCGAGCAGATCGCCGAAATCTACATGGCCGCCAGCAAGGCCATGGTCCAAAAGGGTAAGCTCAACGGCGTCGCCGACGAGGGCGGCGTCTGGCCCGATTTCACCGCCAATGAGGACGGGCTCGAACTGCTCACCCGCGCCATCGAGGCGGCCGGGCTTCGCCCCGGCGCCGATATCGGTATCGCGCTCGACGTCGCGGCCACCTCGTTCTACGCCGATGGTGCCTATCGCCTGGCGCTCGAAGGCAGGGCGCTCTCGACGCTCGAGATGATCGAGCAGCTGCAATCCTGGGTCAGCGCCTACCCGATCGTCTCGCTCGAGGACCCCCTTGCGGAGGACGATGACGAAGGCTTTGCCGAGATCACTCGGCGGCTCGGCAAGTCCATTCAGATCGTTGGTGACGATTATCTGACCAGCTCAGAGTCCCGTGTTGCCCTCGCCGCAGCACAGGGATGCTGCAATTCGGTGTTGCTCAAATCGAACCAGTGCGGCACCCTGACCGAACTGATTGCAGCAAGCACGCGCGCCCGCGCCGTCGGCTGGAATACCATCCAGTCCGGCCGCTCCGGCGAAAGTGAAGATGTGACGCTCAGTCATCTGGCGGTCGGTTTGATGTCAGACCAGATCAAAGTCGGTTCGATGACGCGCTCAGAACGGACTGCGAAGTGGAATGAAGTGATCCGCATAGAGGGTTACTACGTAGCGCCGCGCTACTGGCGTTTTACCATTCCGCGGCCGTAGTCGAATGAAGGGCAGTTTGGGGGATTCAGTTTGGGGGACGCAGACAGACGCAGTGGCGCGGGCCGGCCGGTTCGCGTTGAAGATGTAGCACGCGTCGCCGGTGTCTCGCCGATTACCGTCTCGCGCGCCCTGTCCTACCCCGACAAGGTCAAGGATGAGACCCGGGCCCGCATTCTCGAGGCCGTCGCCCAGACCGGCTACGTCGTCAACCGCTTCGCCTCCTCGCTGCGTTCCGGCCGCTCCAACGTCATCACCGTCTTCGTCTCGAGCCTGCTCAATCCGCACTTTGCCACCTCGGTGCAGGGCATCGTCGATTCGGTCGAGGGCAGCGGATACCATCTGATGTTCGCCCAGACCGGCTATTCCGAGATGCTGGAGATCGACGTCGTCGAATCAGTGCTGCCGTTCCGTCCCGCCGGCGTCGTCTTCACCGGCGTGGTTCGCGCTGACAAGACCCGCCAGGCGCTGCAGAAGCTCGGCATCCCGGTGATGGAAATGTGGGGCAACCGCCCCGATCCGATCGACATGCTGGTCGGCTCGTCGAGCTACGATGCCGGCCGCCTGATGGGCGAGCATTTCGGCGAGCGGGGCTTCCGCAAGGTCGCCTATAGCGGCCACACCATCGAGCGCACCGCGCAGCGCATCGAGGGCTTCCGCCACGGCCTCGCCAAGCACCGCCTGACGCTGGAGCTGATCCACCCGATGGATGGCACCCGCACCTTCGCCGACGGCATGCGGGCCTTCGACGATATCCTCGAACAACTGCCCGGCTGCGACGCCATTTTCTTCGGCACCGACGTGCTCGCCGCCGGCGCCATGACCCGGGCGCTCGACCGCGGCATCGCGGTGCCCGGCCAGGTCGCCATCGCCGGCTACGGCGACCTCGAGTTCACCCAGCATGTCCGCCCCTCGCTCACTTCGCTGCAGGTTTCGAGCTACGAGATGGGCCGCGAGGCCGGCCGCATGCTGATCAAGCGGCTCAGTGGCGAAGCCATCGCCAACCCCATCGTACTGCAGCCGATCAGCCTCGAAGCCCGCTCCAGCACTCTGGGCTGAAGCCCCCGGGCCGCTGGTTGGATATCGTGGCAACGCCGCTGACAGGCCGGTGCAGGAAGATACCCCTCCCCTGTCCCCTCCCCGCAAGGGGGAGGGAGACGCTCTCACCAGCGCCAGCGTTTTGGTCTCCTCCCCCCTTGCGGGGGAGGGACAGGGTGGGAGGTACTCTCCCCACGCCGGCGGCGGAGTGACTCCGTCGGTGACCTACCCATCCCGCCCATTGCAACCCGACATCCCGATCTCTATCATCGCCTCCGGTACGATCCTCCCTCAATCGAAGGAATGCCTGCCCAGTCCGTCGGGATTGGGCTATGGATCGTCGGGACAGCCTGTTGATTTGAGGAGATCACTATGAGTTCGGGTAAAGGCGAGACCGCGCAGGGCAAGAAGCTCCGGTCGCGCGCCTGGTTCGATAATCCGGAGAACCCGGACATGACTGCGCTCTACCTCGAGCGCTATTTGAACTACGGCATTTCGCGTGAAGAGCTGCAGTCCGGTAAGCCGATCATCGGCATCGCCCAGACCGGCTCCGATATCTCGCCCTGCAACCGCCACCACCTCGAGCTCGCCAAGCGCGTGCGCGACGGCATCCGCGATGCCGGCGGCATCGCCATGGAGTTCCCGGTCCACCCGATCCAGGAAACCGGCAAGCGTCCGACTGCCGGCCTCGACCGCAACCTCGCCTATCTCAGCCTCGTCGAAGTGCTGTACGGCTACCCGCTCGATGGCGTGGTGCTGACCATCGGCTGCGACAAGACCACCCCGGCCATGCTGATGGGCGCCGCCACCGTCAATATCCCGGCGATCGCCCTGTCGGTCGGCCCGATGCTCAACGGCTGGTTCCGTGGCGAGCGCACCGGTTCGGGCACCATCGTGTGGAAGGCGCGCCAGATGATGGCCGCCGGCGAAATCGGCTACGAGCAGTTCATCGAGCTGGTGGCGTCCTCTGCCCCCTCGACCGGTTACTGCAACACCATGGGCACCGCCTCGACCATGAACTCGCTGGCCGAGTCGCTCGGCATGCAGCTGCCCGGTTCGGCCGCCATCCCGGCGCCCTATCGCGATCGGCAGGAAATGGCCTGGCGCACCGGCATGCGCATCGTCGAGATGGTGCACGAGGATCTGAAGCCCTCCGACATCCTGACCAAGGACAATTTCATCAACACCATCGTCGTGAACTCGGCGATCGGCGGCTCGACCAACGCCCCCATCCACATCAACGCCATCGCCCGCCACATCGGCGTCGAGCTGAACATCGACGATTGGCAGACGCACGGCCACAAGGTGCCGCTGCTGGTCAACATGCAGCCGGCCGGCGAATACCTGGGTGAGGATTATTACCATGCCGGCGGCGTGCCGGCGGTGGTCAACGAGCTGATGAAGCAGGGCCTCATCCGCGAGAACGCCCCCACCGTCAACGGCAAGACCATCGGCGAGAACTGCCGCACCACCACCATCCAGGACGACAAGGTCATCCGGCCGTTCACCAACCCGATGAAGGCCGAGGCCGGCTTCCTGGTGCTGCGCGGCAACCTGTTCGACAACGCCATCATGAAGACCTCGGTGATCTCCGAGGAGTTCCGCCTGCGCTACCTGAACAACCCCAACGACCTGGGCGCCTTCGAGGGCAAGGCCGTGGTGTTCGACGGCCCGGAGGATTACCACCACCGCATCGACGACCCGTCGCTCAATATCGACGAGCACACGCTGCTGTTCATGCGCGGCGCCGGCCCGATCGGCTATCCGGGCGCGGCGGAAGTGGTGAACATGCGGCCGCCTGATTACCTGATCAAGAAGGGCATCACCTCGCTCGCCTGCATCGGCGATGGCCGCCAGTCCGGCACATCCGGCTCGCCGTCCATCCTCAATGCCTCGCCGGAAGCAGCGGCGGGCGGCAACCTCGCCATCCTGAAGACCGGCGACCGCGTCCGCATCGACCTCAACAAGGGCGAGGCCGACATCCTCATCTCCGCCGAGGAGATCGAGCAGCGTCGCGCCGAACTGCATGCCGCCGGCGGCTACAAGTATCCGGCGCATCAGACGCCATGGCAGGAAATCCAGCGCGGTATCGTCGACCAGCTCGGCGCCGGTGGCGTGTTGAAGAACGCCGTCAACTACCAGCGCCTGGCACAGACAGCCGGTCTGCCACGCGACAACCATTGATCAAATCCAAAGGGGCCGGTGTTCACTGGCCCCTTTCTTCTTGCGCCGGTCGCGCCGATGGGCCAACAAGCCGCCGCAATGTTTGACGAACAAGTTAGGCTCAGCGCACTATCGAGGGCGCTTAAGGCGGGTGAGGGCTCGATGTCTGATATTCTGGACTATTGCAAAGGGCGGGAGGCGCAGACCTTCAAGCCCGGCCAGGTGCTGATCCGTGAGGGCGGCCAGGAAGGCCAGTTGTTCGTCCTGATCGACGGCCAGGTCGAAGTGCTCCGCAAGGACACACAGGTCAGCTACATCGACGAGCCCGGCTCGATATTCGGCGAGATGGCGGTGCTGCTCGACATGCCCTCGAGCGCCACGGTCAAGGCGCTCTCGACGGTCAAGGCCTACGCCATCGCCGATGCCATCAGCTTTCTGGGCGGCAACCCCGAGATCGCCCTCTACGTCGCGACCCTGCTGGCCCGTCGCCTCTACTACACCACCTCGTACCTGGTCGATCTGCAGCAGCAATCCGAAGGCAAGCGCGAGGACCTCGACCTCGTCGACAAGATCCTCGCCCAGCTGATCGAAAAGCCCGACGAAGCCAAACACGCCAAGCGCACGCGGAAGTAGTTCAAACCCTCGAGCGTGTGGCCACCCCCACCGTGTGGCGGTGCAGTGGCGGCCGAGCCGTCGTGCCCTCCAAAACCCCCTCTCTTGCAAAATCTAAGGCTTAGCCAAACGGCTAAACCTAAGATTTTGCTTTCTCCCCCGCCGAGGGGGAGATGATCCGTGCCTTCCACTTGCGCCTGAGTATCAGTCGGGACTCTCCCCCTTGGCGGGGGAGAAAGCGAAAACTTGGGCTTAGCGCAGCTAAGTCCTTAGTTTTCGCCAGAGAGGGGGTCTTGGGAGCCACCGGCAAGGCGAGGATCAACGTGGGCGAGCCCACGCTCCAGCGGCTAGTAAGCCAGCTGGCTCACGACAGCCCCTACACCAGCCCCTTGCTCAGCAGCACGGCGTAGATGATCGCGGCATAGGTCAGCTGGTGGGTGATCTGGTCGAGCCCGTGCAGGCTCCAGAACCGCCGCGGCTGTGTGTCGACATGCACGCCGCGCGAATAGTGGATCTTCGAATAGTCCAGCAGGTAGTGCACCACGAACTCGGCCACCACGATACCCGCGAGCCATGGGAGCGACGTGCCCGCCAGCAGCAGCAGCAGCGCCGTCAGCCCGGCATGCACGCCGGCATGCGCATAACCGCCTGGCTGGCGGAAATCGCCCTTACCGCCCAGCATCCATCCCGGCTGCAGAAAGTAATCCGCGATGTAGTGCTTGAGCTCCAGTCCGATGAACAGCAGAAAGAATAGTCCGACCATTCGGTCTTGTCCTTGCGGGGGTGACGCCCCCACGGCCCATCCCCGGGAGCTGATGCTTGCAAGCTCCCGTTGTCTGAGGCAAGCGCAGAGTTTACTCCTGTGTTAGGTTCCCGTCAGCGCCGTTCAGCCGGCGTTCATGGGCGGCGTGGCAGGTGGTCCGCGCCGGACGTCTGTCCTGGAGGTTCCGATGCTGCGGCTGCTTACCTCGTTCATTCTGCTGCTGTTGGTAGCGCAACCCGCCCTCGCCGCCTCCGGCAAGGCGATGGGCGTCGATCCAGCTGCCCGGCTCGAGGACAAATCCGGGACCAAAACACTGGTGGTCGGCACCGACGTCTTCATCGGTGATCGCGTCGTCACCGATGCCAAGGGCCTCGTCCAGATCCTGTTTTCCGACAGGACCAAGCTGGTGGTCGGCCCGCGATCGGCGCTGGTGATCGAGGATTACCTGCTGCGTGAGGATGGTTCGGGCGGCAAGTTCGCCATCAACGCACTGTCGGGAACGTTCCGCTTCGTCACCGGCGGCGCCCCCAAGGACCGCTACTTGATCACCACGCCCACCGGCACCGTCGGGGTGCGCGGCACCGCCTTCGACCTCAACGTCCATTCCGATCACTATTCCCTGCTGCTGTTCCACGGCGCCGTGGTGATGTGTAACAAGGCCAATAAGTGCATCACCGTCGATGATTTCTGCGATGTCGGCATGGCCGACCTGACCGACGCTAAGCTGCTCGGCAACACCGAGGATTTCGTCGGCGCCGAGCGCACCTCGATGCGCGGCATGTTCCCCTGGGCCGTGTCGGAGAGCGATCTGCTCACGCCATTCTGGGTGGCGCAGGCCCGCGAATGCCTCAATCGCTCCGTGGTACCGAACAGCCCCGACGCCGGCGGTGCCAGCCCGGACAGCGAACCGCCGCCGCGTACGGAACGGCCCGGCTCCAATAACCTGACGCACGGCTAACCACACCAGGACTCGATCCCGCCGATGCTCCGACGCCTGCTGCCGATCCTCGCTGGCCTCGTCATCGTGATCCTGTTGGCGTTCCTGCGCATCGCCGACCCCTTCCCGGTGCAGGTGCTGCGTGAGATCGCCTTCGATTTCTACCAGCGCCTGCATCCCCGCCCGCAGGGGGAGTTCCCGGTCCGCGTCATCGATATCGACGAAGCCGCGCTTGCCGAATTCGGCCAATGGCCGTGGCCGCGCGATCGCCTCGCTGCTGTCACCGATCGGCTGACCGAGCTTGGCGCCGCCGCCATCGGCTTCGACGTGCTGTTCCCCGAGGCCGACCGCATGTCGCCAAGCCGCATCGCCGCAGGCCTGCCCGGCGTCGATGCCGCGACGCTGCCCGACTACGACGCCATCTTTGCCGCCGCGCTGTCGCGTGCACCCTCGATCCTCGGCTTCTCGCGCACCCCCTCCGGCAAGCCGCTGACCGGCAACCCCAAGGGCGGCTTCGCTATCTCCGGGCCCGACCCCACCGAGCGCATCCCGTTCCTCACCGGCACCGCCGCGCCGATCCCGATCCTGCGCGATGCAGCACCCGGCCTCGCCGCCCTCAGCCTCAATTCCGAGCTCTCGGCCGGCGCCGTCCGCCGCATCCCCATGCTGTGGACCAATGGCAGCCAGCTGTTCCCCACCCTCTCGGTTGAGGCGCTGCGCCTCGCCATGGGCATCAGCACCGTGGTGGTGTTCGGCGATACCGCCGCCGAGGGCTATGTCGACAGCATCCGGCTCGGCGATTTCACCGTGCCGCTGACCTCCGAGGGCGACCTCTGGCTCTATTACAGCCGCCCCAGCCCGGATCTGCTGGTCTCGGCCGCGGACCTGCTCGGGCCGAATTACCAGCAGCTGAGCGATCGGATCGCCGGCAATATCGTGCTGGTCGGCACGTCTGCGTCGGGCCTGCTCGACCTCCACAACACCACGCTGGGCGACAATGTCGCCGGCGTCACCATCCACGCCCAGGCCATCGAGCAGATCCTCTCGGGCACCTATCTCAGCCGCCCCGACTGGGTGGCGGGGCTCGAGATCGTCGGCTTCCTGGCGCTCGGCGCTTTCATGGTGGTGGTGGTGCTGCTGCTCGGCCCCCTTGTCGGTATTGCTGCCGGTGCGCTCTCGCTCACCGCCGCCATCGGCTTTTCGTGGTGGATGTTCACCACCAGCGGCATCATGCTCGATCCGAGCTACCCGCTGATCGGTCTGACCCTGCTCTACCTGGCGCTGGTGTTCTTCCGCTTCGTTACCACCGAGCGCGCCAAAAAGCAGATCCGCCGTGCCTTCGGCTACTACGTCGCCCCCTCATTGCTGAGCGAGATCGAAAAGAACGGCGACCGGCTGAAGCTCGGTGGCGAAGTGCGCCGCATCACCGTGCTGTTCTCCGACATGCGCGGCTTCACCTCGCTGAGCGAGAAGCTCGAGCCCAGGCGTATTCTCGCCATTCTCAACACCCTGTTCGGCGCCCTGGGCCACGAGATCATCGGCCGCATGGGCACCATCGACAAGTTCATCGGCGACGCCATCATGGCGTTCTGGAACGCGCCCGTCGACGTCCCCGACCATGAACGCAAAGCCCTGCGCTCGGCACTGGGCATGCGCCAGAAGCTCGCCGAACTGAACCATACCGATGCCTTCCACCTCAGGGCGGACAAGGCCGCGGTAGGGGAACTCGGTATCGGCATCGGCATCTCCACCGGCGAAGCGCTGGTGGGCAATATGGGTCTCGAAACCCGCTTCGATTATTCCGCCCTCGGCGACACCGTGAACGTCGCGAGCCGGGTCGAAAGCGCCTGCAAGGAGGTCGGCTACGATATCCTCGTCGCCGATCCGGTCCGCGTCATCGTCTCCGATTTCGCCTTCCTCGAAGCCGGCGCGCTGGCGCTGAAGGGCAAGGCCGAGCGCGTCGTCATCTACCTCCTGGTCGGCGATGCCGAGCTCGCCAAATCCGGCGCGTTCCACCTGCTGCGCGTTACCCACGCCGAAGCGCTCGAAGCGCTCCGCACCGGCCGCGACACCCGCGGCGCCATCGCCGAGTGTATCGCCCTATCGGCCAAGCTCGAGCCCGGCCTCAAGAAATTCTACGAACTGCTCCCCGGCCGCCGCATGGATTTTGTGTCGACCGAGACCGTCGTGCCGATCACCCCGGCGGCGTGATTGGTGCGAAGGGCACACACCCTCCATACCCACCGGCCGTCATCCCTGCGAAAGCAGGGACCCAACTATCCCCTTGGGCGCCTTCGGCTCAAATGAACGCCCATCACTCCCCCGCATAGGCCTCGCGCATTTCCTCGATCTCGCCCATTGCCTCGTAGAGCGGGCGCCAGTCGTCGCGCTCGGCAATCGGCGCCCACAGCGCCTCCATCTCGTCGATCAGCATGGTCCGCGGCACATCGCGCTTGAAATACGGGTGGTCGAGATTGGCATCCGGCGACGCCGGGTGCGCAGTCAACAGGCCGGCCAGCGTCTCGAAAGCCGTACCGCGATAGTGGTCGGCCGCCGGGCTCCGCATCGCCCGCGCTCCATCGCCACCGCGCCAATCGAAGAAGAACTGCTCGAACGGCATCTGCGTTTCGCGCAGGAAGTTGAACACCTCCTGCACCAGCAGCGCATCCGCTTCCACCCCGAGCGACGCGAGCCCCAGACGCTCCAGCACCGCCGACCACACCGAACGCTGGAACGCCGGCCAGAACTGGTTCAGCGCCGCTTCCATCTCGGCATGCTCACCCAGCGGCAGCAGCACTTCGGCGAGCCGCGTCAGGTTCCAGGCCAGCGTGTCCGGTTGCTTGCCGAAGGCATAAAGCCCCCACTCGTCGAAATAGGCCGCGGTGAAACTCGGATCATAGGTCGGCAGGAACCGCCACGGCCCGTAATCAAAGCTCTCGCCGGTGATGTTGATATTGTCGGTGTTGAGCACCCCGTGCACGAACCCCGCCGCGATCCACCGCGCCCCGGTTTCGGCGACATGTTCGCTCACCGCGCTAAGGAACTTTGCTGCCCGGCCGTTATCGCCCTCGACCCACAGCTCGGGGTAATAGGCGCGCACCGAATGATCGAGCAGCGCCCGCAGCCGTTCGCCTTCCTTCAAGTAGCTCAGCCGCTGGAACGTGCCGATCCGTGTGTGCCCGTGGCTCAGCCGCACCAGCACCGACGAGCGCGTCGGCGACGGCTCGTCGCCGCGCTGCAGCTCCTCGCCGGTTTCGATCAGCGACAGCGATTTGGAGGTGTTCACCTGAAGCGCCTCGAGCATGGCCGTCGCCAGCACCTCGCGCACTCCACCCTTCAGCGTCAGCCGTCCATCCCCGGCCCGCGACCACGGCGTCCGCCCCGATCCCTTGGTGCCCAGGTCCATCAGCCGGCCGTCATTGAGATCCTCGAGTTGCGCATAGAGAAAGCCGCGCCCGTCGCCGAGATCGGGGTTGTAGGTCTGGAACTGATGCCCGTGATAGCGCAGCGCCAAAGGCTCCGGGAACGACCCCGGCAGCGGCTCGAACTTGCCGAAGTAATTCACCCAGTCGTCGTCGCTGAGCCCATCGAGCCCCACCGACGCCGCCGCCCGCTGGTTGCGATAGCGCAGGGTATGCTCAGGAAACTGTGCCGCCCGAACCTTGTCGAAATAGCCCTCGCCAAGCTCGGCATGGGTGGTGCGGGGTTTGAAGGGATGGGTCATAGCCAGCCGCATCCCCCTCCCCAACCCTCCCCGCAAGGGGGAGGGTGCCGCATCCAGTCCGAGGCGCTATCAAGCCACAGCCACCGGCCGGCACCTCCCCCTAGACGGGGGAGGTTGGGAGGGGGGGCGCCCCATGCGCCAAGGCCAGTAACCCTCACCGCCGAAACACCCCGACCACCTCGACATGCGTCGACCATGCGAACTGATCCACCGGCACCACGCTCTCGAGCCGATATCCGCCGGCGATCAGGATCGCCGCGTCGCGTGCAAAGGTCTTGGGCTCGCAGGATACCGCCACCACAGTCTTCACAGTGCTGCGCGCCAGCTCCTTCGCCTGCGCTTCGGCGCCGGCGCGTGGCGGGTCGAACACCACCGCATCGAACGGGTTGAGCTCGATCGGGGCCAGCGGGTCGCGGAACAGGTCGCGCACTTTCGCCTCGACCGGCTTCAGCCCCTGCACGTGGTTGACTGCCTTGACCAGCGCCGCGATGCCCGCCCGGTCGCTGTCGGCCGCGAACACTCGCGCGCCCTCGGCCAGCCGCAGCGCGAACGGCCCGACGCCCGAGAACAGGTCGGCCACCGACTTCACCTTGCCAACACCTTCGCTGACCAGCCGGGCCAGCGTCTCTTCCGCCGCCGCCGTCGCCTGCAGGAAGCTCGCCGGTGGAATCTCCACCAAGGCCTTACCCATCTTCACCGCCGGCGGGCGCGCCATATAGACCGCATCGCCGTTGAAGGTCAGCCGCGCCAGTTTTTGCGCCCGCGCGAACTCCGCCAACGCCACCGACTTCAGCTTCCGTTCCGACTTGATGCTGAGGTCGATGCCGGTATCGGTGAGGGTAAAGGAGACGTCGCAATCGCCGGCCAGCGGCTGCAGCGCCCGGGCGATCCGCGGCGCATGCTTCGACAAAGTCGGCACGAGGATCGGGCAGGCGTCGATATCGAGCACTTCGTGGCTTTTCGCCCGCATGTAGCCCGCGCCGGTCTTGCGCACATGCAGGGTGGCCCGCCGTCGCCCGGCGCCGGTCGCATCGATCAGCGGCTGCACCACGGTCTCGACCTCGGCATGCTGCAGCGCAATCTCGACCAGGCCCCGCTTGAAGCTCGCGTAGGTCTCACGATTGAGGTGCTGCAGCGAACAGCCGCCGCAGGTACCGAAATACGGGCTGATCGGCTCGGCCCGCTCGGCGCTCGGCGCGATGATGCTGATGAGCGTGCCGCGCTCACCGTCCCGCGCGATCTCCACCCGCTCGCCCGGCAGCGTGAACGGCACGAACACCCGCTCGCCGCCGATCTCGCCGATGCCGTCGCCGTGCTGCCCGATACTGTCGATGAGAACTTCTGTCATGGACCGGACGTAGCAGGCTTTGCCGGCAGCGGTAAGGCCCCCTCACCCGGTCCTTCGGACCGACCTCTCCCCCTAGGGAGAGGTGCGTTGTGGCAAGATCGTGCCCACCCACCACCTCTCCCTTTGGGGGAGAGGTCGCCGCGCAGCGGCGGGTGAGGGGGCCTTTTTCTTAAGCCTCAGGGCTGGCTCACCATTTCCAACAAGCTCGCGATGGACACGAACGGGATTCCCATCCGCTCGCTGAGCCCGGTGGCGCAGGTCGAGACCGTCGACAGCCCGATCTCGCATCCCTCGGGGATCTGCGCCTTGGCAAAGCGCGTCGCATGCGCGTTGAGCTCGGGCACATAGAGCCCCTTGTCACCGGCATAGCCGCAGCAGGTAATGGCATCGAGCACCACCACCTTCTCGGCAATCACCGCCGCCAGCGCCTCGATGGCGCCCTGCTCCTTCAGCCGCTGCGCCGAGCAGTTGTGATGCACCGCCACTGCCGGCAGCGGCTTGGTAATGGTCAACCGCGGCAGGATTTCCTTGAGCAGAAACTCCGCCGAATCCATCACCGCCGCCTCGCCCGGATGTTCGCGCATGTGCTTGGCACAGGTCGAGGCATCGGTCACCACCGGCAGCGCCCCGGCTCGGCTCAGACCGTCGAGCTCGCGCCGCGTTGACCCGCCGACGCGCTCGGCCTCCTCGGGAAAGCCTTTCGACAGGAACGGCTGGCCGCAGCATTGTCCGTCGAGCTTTTCCGGCACCACCGGGTCGAACCCCGCCCGCCGCATCAGTGCGATCATCGCATCGGTGGTCGGCAGCAACCCGTTCTCGCGCGTCGCCGCCCCGAACATCCGCGTCGCGCAGGACGGGAAATACACCACCTGGCCGTTCGGCGCGTTGCGCGCCGGCACCGGCTTCGGCGCCCCCGGCCCCGGCCGCAGCGCCGGCGATACCCGCGGCACTGCCTTGGGCGCCAGCGCATGCATGGCCCCCGCCACCGCATCCACCACGCCATTGCCGACGATCCGGCGGCCCAGCGCCTGCGCCCCGACCCCCAGCTTCATGCCGGTCTCGAGCGCCGCGGTATGCCCGCCGACCCAGTGCGCCACGTTGCGATCGCCATCGGTCCGCCGCCTGCCGCGTTCGCCGATCACCATGGTGCCGGTTTCGATCCCCACCGGGCAGCGCAGCGAACAGAGATTGCACGCCGCACAGGTGTCGAGCCCCACATATTGGAAGCCCTTGTCCATGGCCTTGAGCCGCTCCGGATCTTCGCCGGTTTGCCTGAGCCGCGCCCGCTCGCGCGTCACCGCGATGCGCTGGCGCGGGCTGAGCGTCATGTGATGGCTCGGACAGGCCGGCTCGCAGAAGCCGCACTCGATGCAGAGGTCGACGATCTCGTCGGCCAGCGGCATCAGCTTCAGGTTCTTGATGTGGATGTCCGGGTCGGGGTTGAGCAGCACGCCCGGATTGAGCAACCCCTCCGGGTCGAACAGGTGCTTGATCTCATGCATGATGAGGTAGGCCTTGGTGCCCCACTCGGCCTCGACGAACGGCGCGATGGCGCGCCCGGTGCCGTGCTCGGCCTTCAGCGAGCCGCCATAGCGGACCGACACCAGCTCGGACAGTTCCTTCGAAAAGTGATCGAACTTCACCGCCGCATCCGGGTCCATGAAGTTGTCGCTCATCTGGAAGTGCAGGTTGCCGGCCAGCGCGTGCCCGAAAATGATCGCGTCCTCATAGCCGCAATCGTCGAGCAGCTTACGCATATCGATGACGAAATCGGCCAGCCGGTCGATCGGCGCCGCCACGTCCTCGGTCAGCATCGAGGTGCCCTTCGGCCGTGCCGCGCCGCCGGTAGCGAAGAAGCCCTTCCGCACGTCCCATAGCCCATGCGAAATCGCCTCGTCGGCCGAGAAAGTGATATCCGTCGCCCCCTCGGAGGCAAGGATCGCCGAGGCCTTCGCCGTCTCCACCTCGAGCGTCGCCTGGTCGGGCGCTGTCACGTCGATCAGGATCACCGGCGAGGTCTCGGTGAAGAACTTCACATAAGGCTGGATGGCCGGCAGGTGCTCGACCGTCGCCAGGGCTCGCCGCTCGATATACTCGGCCGCCGTGACGCCGGTCGTCACCTGCACCCCGCCATTGGCCAGCTTCGAGATGGCGCGGGCGCAGGAATAGGGATCGGGGAACGGGATCAGCCCGGTCACCTTGTAGGGGTGCTCGGGAATGGTGTTGTAGGTCACCTCGGAGACGAAGCCGAGCGTCCCCTCCGAACCGACGATCAGGTGGATCAGGATGTCGATCGGGTCGTGGAAATCGAGCAGCGCATTGATCGAGTAGCCGACGGTGTTCTTGATCCGGTATTTCTTGCGGATCAACTCGACCAGCGCCGGGTCGGCCTTGACCTTCTGGTGCAGCGCCTTGAGCTCGTCGAGCAGAGGCGCATGCGACACGCGGAACGCCGCGACCGATGCCGGATCGCCGGAATCGAGCACCGTGCCGTCGACCAGCATCACCCGCAGCCGGTGCATGGTGTGATAGGTGTTGTAGGCGACGCCACAGCACATGCCCGACGAGTTGTTGTTCACCACCCCGCCGATCTTGCAGGTGGCCTGGCTCGCCGGATCCGGCCCGAGCTTGGCGCCGAACGGCTTCAGCGCCTTGTTGGCGTTGGCGACGATCACCGCCGGCCCCAGCGTCACCCGCCGCCCGGCCTCGTGAATCTCGAGCTTCTTCCAGCCGTCGCCGAGCACGGCGAGCACCCCGTCGGTGATCGCCTGGCCGGAGAGCGATGTTCCCGCCGCGCGGAAGGTCAGCGGCAGCTTTTCGGCGCGGGCGGCTTCGATCACCGCCCGGACTTCGTCCTCGGCATTGACGATCACCACCACTGCCGGGATCAGCCGGTAGGAGCTGGCATCGCCCGAATACGCGTAGGTCATCACCGGGTCGGTCATGATCCGGTCCTTGCGGATCAGATCCTTGAGCCGCGCCACAATCCCTTGCGTCGCCGCAGCCCGGTCCACCCCGATCGGGGCCATCTCGTTCACGTCACTATCCGCCCTTTAGGCCCGGAACGAGAAATCTCGCAGCCGGGCAAGATGTTTGGCCGGCATGTTAGAGACATTCGCAGCTGGGCGGTAGTGAGGCATTGGTCGTGGGCAATCGCCCGACTGATCGCCGGGCCGCCGGTCCCACCGAGACCAGTTTGCCATAATGAAAACTCCCGCCTGCCGGAAAGCAGCCGGCCAGACGGGAGCGCTTGTCACTCAGGCGGGACAATTAGCCGAGATCGACTTCGGTCGTGTCTTCGTCATACCCCTCGCGGATCTCCTGTGCCGCGCGGCGCAGGATTTCCGCCACCCGGCGATCCTCTTCGGGGTCGCGCCGGATCGCTTCCTTGATCGCCTTCTTCAGCGCCTTGCGCGCGTCGTTCACTTCCGGCGCCACGTCGTCGAGATCACGGTCGGGCCGGCCCGAGTAGCGTTCCTGGGGCCGTTCGGGCCGCTCCGGTCGCTCGGGGTGTTCGGGATGATCCGGGTGCGGCGGAGCACCGCCGCGATCACCGAACCAGCCATGCCGGCCAAATTCCCGCCCCATGCCGCGAAATCGCTCGCGGAACTGCTCCGCCTCCCCCGGCGTGAAGGGGAAATCCTGGCTCGCCATCCGCTCCCGCAAATGCTCCATCCCGGAGCCTGCCTTGGCGAGGAAGTCGAGCGTCGACTGGATCGCCTCGCGATTATCGTTGAGGTGCGTCCGGCCTTCCTCGGTGATGGTGTAGAGCTTCTTGTTGCCCTCGGCGGCCGAGGTCACGTAGCCCGCCTCCTCGAGATAGGTCAGCGCCGGATAGACGATGCCCGGGCTCGGCGAATAAAAGCCCTTCGAATGCTCCTCGATCGCCTTGATCAGGTCGTAGCCATGTCGCGGCTGCTGTTCGATCAGGAACAGCGCGACGAGCCGGAGGTCGCCCGAGGCGAGCATCCGCCCGATGCGGAAATTGCCCCCGAAACCGCCCCAGTCACCAGGGTTGATGTTGGCTTCGAAGTTGCCGAATTTGCGGAACCCGCGTCGCGCCATGGCTTCCATGCGCCGCCAGTTCCGGTCCCACCTGTGGTCGTGATCGTGCATCTTTCACTCCAAGATATATCTTACGATAGCCGGAAGATATGCCTCGGGCGCCGAGGCTTCAAGATAGCTCTCAAGATATATCTTAAGTCAGCGGTACTGCCTGTTTTTACGCGCGGAGCTGATGAGGACCCTCGTCGCTGCCCCAAACGCGATGTCATCCCAGCGAAAGCTGGGACCCATCTATCAGGCTGAGCAAGCGGCGAGTTGGGTCCCAGCTTTCGCTGGGATGACACCGAGCGTAGGGAGAGCTTGGTGGAGACTACCCCGCGATCGCCTTCACATACCGCTCCGCCGAAGCCTCTACCCGCGCCTTGGCGTCATGCGTCATCACCCGGTCCCACCAGCCGGCATAGATCCGGTCGTAGGCGAACGGCGCCACCGTCCCGACGATGCGGTTCACCTCGCGCGCCGGCAGCGGGATCAGGTTGGGATAGGAGTACATGAAGCTCACCCAGCGCGTATCCGGCACCACCATGATGGTATCGCCGGTCATCAGCACGCCCTTACTGTCCTCGCCGGCCCAATGCAGCGCGGTGGAGCCGACAAAATGCCCGCCGCAACGCACCAGCGTTACCCCCTGCCCGAGCTCCAGCGTCTCTCCGCTCCAGTAGTTCACGCGGTCCGACGGCCGCATCACGTACTGCCGGTTGGCCTCGTGGATATGGATCGGCACGCCGCCCAGCGCCTCCGACCAGTCGACCATCGAGGAATAGAAATGCGGATGCGAGATCGCCATCGCCCGCACCCCGCCCAGTTCCTTGATCCGCCTGACCGCCTCGTCGGTAACCAGCGGCGTGCAATCCCACAGCACCCCGCCACCTGCCTGCTGGATCAGCAGCATACGCTGTCCGATGGCGATCGACGGCGCCGACCCGATCCCCACCAGCCCCGGCTCCTGCTCCTTGAACTCGATCTTATGCTTGGCTTGGAGCTCCGCCAGTGTCGTCCAGCGCTGCCCGGCGGCCGTCACATACTGCCGCTCGTCATCACAGATGACGCAGCGCTCGGGCGGCGCCTCGGACGGTGCATGGCCCACGCCACAGGTGACGCAGATAAAGGATTGCATCGAAAGTCTCCGGTCGTTGTGGTGCTGCCGGACGGTAATCTGGCGAATGCGCTGGGAAATGCAACCATGGCACCTGCTGCACACCCCTCCCCAACCCTCCCCGTCGAGGCCGGTGTCTCAGGCACAATCGCGCCACAGCGCAACCTCCCCCTTGACGGGGGAGGCAAGCGCAGCTTGGGAGCAAAGCGACCTAGCGCAGCTCGGAGGGGGTGCGCCACTCGCACAGACCGTCGGGCTTGGCTACTGCGCCACCAGCCCCTTCCACACCTCGAGCTCGTCCAACGTCTCGCCGGCCCCAGCCAGGGCGAACTGGTAGATGTCGAAGCTGCCCACCATCACGCCGTAATAACCCGGCCGCTCGCGCGCCTCGTGCTTGAGCCTGAGGATCAGGTCGCGGTCGCAGGCCGAGAGATCGGCCCGAAGGTTCGCATCGCGCGCCTGGCGCACCGCGAAATCGAACGGCTCCCAGCCCCAGATGTCGCATTTCCACGGGTTGCCGGCGTAATCCTTGAACTCGATGCCCCAGTAGAGCCCGGCGCCGAGCGGGTGCGGCTCGACATAATCGTTGAGGAAGCTCGCCTTGTGCAGCTGCAGCCCGGCCCGGTCGAACTGGATGGCGATATCGGCGGCGAGCCCGGCCCATTCGGCCCAACGCTCTGCCTCGCACGGCATGTGGATGTCGATATCGCGCCACACCATCAGGTCATAGCCGGCGCTGCCGGTCACCACAGCCTCGCCGAAGCGGGCATTGAGCAGTTCGAGCAGGCCCGTTTCCACCAGCACGGTGCGGGCTTCCTCTCGGAGTTCCGCGGCGACGTGCCGCCTCTCTTCCGCGTCCTGAAGAGCTGCGTCCATTCCAATTTCCCCATAGCGAGATCTCCGATCTCGCGTGCATAAAGACCGGAATACGGGGCATCCCAACCCCGGAATCAAAAGCCCGGCTCGTGAGCCGGGCTGAACTCTAGTCGCGCTCGTGCCGAAACTGTGGCACGGCCGGAGCGGGCGCAGGAAAAGTTGTGAGACTTTTCCGTTCGACGCCCGCGACCACTTAACAGCGCTTCAACTGATTACTCGGCCTTGGGCTCGGTCGCGGCGGCTGCCTCGGCAGCAGCAGCGGCGGCGGCCTCAGCGGCGTCCTTCTCGGCGAGCTCCTTGGCCAGCGCCTCGGCGGCGGCGATCTTCTCGGCCTCGCGGGCGTTCTTGGCGTCAAGCGCTGCAACGCGCTCGCCGGCCTCGATCTTCTTGGTGCGGGCGCCGACGTTCTCGAAAATACGGGCGGCCTTACCGCGACGGTCGCGCAGGTAATAGAGCTTGGCGCGGCGGACCTTACCGCGCTTGATCACTTCGACGCGGTCGATATTGGGGGAGAGCACCGGGAACACGCGTTCCACGCCTTCGCCGTACGAAATCTTGCGCACGGTGAAGCTTTCCATGATGCCGGTGCCGGAGCGGGCGATAACCACGCCCTCATAGGCCTGCAGGCGTTCCTTGTCGCCTTCGCGGATCTTCACCCACACCTTGACGGTATCGCCGTGGGTAAATTCCGGATGGGCGCCCTTGGCGAGCAGCTTATCGTGCTGCTCCTGATTGAGCTGTTCGATGATCTTGGACATCTGATGTTCCGTTCGTCTTTTTCAAAGGAGCGTTTCGCCGGCTTCACGCCGACCGCCCGGTCTTGGTTGCACGGATTTTTATGCATTATTGGCCGAGCCGAAGCTCAAGCGAGCGGGGCTATAAATCAAGAATGCCCGGGAGTCTAGGGTTCCGGGCAATTCTGTTCCGCCTCCATGCCGACCGGCCGGAGCGTGGGGCCACCCCGCCCTTGATCCCTCCCCACAAGGGGGACGACAAGTAGTCCCCCCGGCGGAGGGAGACGCTTGCTGCACTTTCGGTTCTTGCGCCCTCCCTCCCCCTTGTGGGGAGGGTAGCGCAGCTAGGCGAAGCCGTAGCGAAGCTGGGTGGGGGAGCCCCACGCGCAGTTCTACCTAACCCTTACAGCCAGCCGGCCAGCACCCCGATGCCGCCCAGCGCGAACACGCCACCGGCCACCTGCGCAGCGGTCTTGCCATACTTGCCGACCAGCTTGGTCACGCCCATTGCCGCGCCGATGCCGGCCGCATGCAGCAACGCGGTCGCAACGATGAAGCCCGCCGCATATTCGAAGCCCGAGGCATCGACCGGCATTTCGGCGCCGTGCGCGTGGCCGTGGAAGATCGCGAACACCCCGACCAATGCCGAGGCTGCCACCACCGGCATCGGCCGACCCAGCGCCGCGGCGCCGCCGATCACCACGCTCGAGAGCGCAATGCCCAGTTCAACGAACGGCACGTCGATCTGCCCGACGCCCAGCAGGAACCCGACCGCCATCATGGCGACGAAGCTCAGCGGCACCAGCCACAGTGCCTTGCCGCCCAGCACATAGGCGAACACGCCCACCGCCACCATGGCGAGGATATGGTCGATCCCGCCGACCGGATGCATGAAGCCGTGTAGGAACCCCGAAGTGTCGCCGTGCCCGGTATGGGCGAAAGCCGCCGTCGGAACGGCGATGAGCAGAAGGGCCAGAAGCGCGCGCATAAATATCTCCATCTCGGGACCCGCCGTCCCGTAGCGTTTTTCATGTTCGATGGTCCCGGTTTGGGTCACCACCGGACGGCCGGTCTCCTGGCTCCGGGCACCTCTCACTCCACCTTCCCAGTCGCAAACCAGTGGCACGCTGAGTGAAAAGTCAGGCCCGTTACAGTCGCGGGGGCGGCGCCGGCATCGGCCAATGGCCTACCGGCTTCCCGTTTCACGCGGCCCCGAAAAGCGGGTCGCGCACCGTCGCGCTATCTCTGTCAGGTTCCACCGGTGAGTTCAATCGCCCGCCCGCGCATTTGCCGCATGACGCGGCAGCCCCGGCTGCGCTAAAGGGTCTTGTCGTCCAACGGGGTCGTTGCCGGTGCTCAACGCGCGAAACATGGGAAGAGAGCTGCTGCACGCGCTTGTCGTGCTCGCCCTGGTTTTCCTCAGTTTCGCCCACGCCCCGGTGGCTACCGCATCCGCCGGCCCCGATACCCTCACCGCCGCGCTCGATATGAGCTATTGCGGCGATACCCCGGATGACCCCAAGGCGCACGCCCCCTGCCACGCCTGCCGCATCGGCGGGGCTGACCTGCCGCCGCCCTGCGACATCGCTATCCCGGTGGCGATGCTGGCAGATGTCGCCTATGGCGCGCTTCCCATCCTGCATTTGCCGGCCGAGCCGCTGGGCACTGCCACCGCCCGCGGACCACCCGCCTCCGTCTGATCGATCGTACCCCATTATCGATTTGCTGCGCGCCCGCTACGGCCGCGGCCAACAGACGAGAGTCAGATGCACACCACATCCCGCATCGCCGCATTGGCGGCTTCTACCCTCATGCTCGCGAGCCCGGCCTTTGCGCATGCCACGCTCACCCCGGCCAGCGCTGCCAATGGCGCGACCGTCAAGGTCGCCATCGCCATCCCGCATGGCTGCGATGGCGCCCCCACCGACACGGTCAGCGTCGTGCTGCCCGAGGGTTTCGTTTCGGCCAAGCCCATGGTGAAAGCCGGCTGGACGGTCGAGATCACCAAGGGCGACTACCAGAACAGCTACCAGGTGCATGGCCAGCCGGTGACCTCCGGCGCCCTCGCCGTCAGCTGGGCCGGCGGCTCGGTTCCCGACGACCAGTTCGACGAATTCGTCATCCAGGGCTCGCTGCAGGGCTTTGACGCTGAAACCAGCCTGCCCTTCGTTGTGACGCAGAAATGCGGCGCCGCCTCGGTGGTCTGGGACCAGATCGCTGCCCCCGGCGAGAACGCCCACGCCCTCGAGCATCCGGCTCCCACCCTCGCCGTCACCACTGCGGCTGCCGGCGAGCATGACCACGGCGCCATGAGCATGGCCGCTCCGGCCGCGGTCACCATCGGCAATCTCGAGATCAGCGACGGCTTCTCCCGCGCCACCCTCCCCAATGCGCCGGTTGGCGGCGGCTATCTCACCATCACCAACAAGGGCGGCGAAGCCGATCGCCTGGTCAGCGCCGCCTCACCGGTCGCCGGCGTGGTCCAGATCCATCAGATGAAGATGGAGGGCGACCTGATGAAGATGAACGAGTTGCCCGAGGGCGTCGAAATCCCGGCCGGTGAAACCGTCACCCTGGCGCCGGGCGGCCTCCACATCATGTTCATGCAGCTCGCCCAGCCGCTGGTGGAGGGGACAAAGATCCCGTTGACCCTCAACTTCGAGAAGGCCGGCAGCGTCGAGGTGGAACTCAGCGTCGAGAGCCCGGCCGCCAAGGGTCCGGCTGAAGACCACTCGATGCACGGTGGCTGACCATGAGCGCCATGACCTCGCGCCTCCGCCTCGCGCTCTGGGCTCTGGTCGCGCTGGCGGCAGTGGCGGCAACGCTGCTGTTCTTCGTCACGCGGCCCGGGCCTGAAAGCGGCGGCATCGGCGGCGGCAGCTATGCCCTCGTCGATCAACGCGGCAACCCGGTCGACCAATCGATGCTGGTCGGCCAGCCCTCGCTGCTGTTCTTCGGCTATACCCATTGCCCCGACGTCTGCCCCACCACCATGGGCGAGATGGCGGGCTGGTTCGCCGACCTCGGCGACGAGGCCGAGAACCTCAAGGCCTTCTTCGTCACGGTCGATCCCGAGCGCGACACCCCCGAAATCCTCAATGGCTATGTCAGCTGGGTGTCCGACCGGGTGACTGGCGTCACCGGCAAGCCCGAGGAGATCGCCAAGATGGTCAAGGCCTGGAAGGTGTTGGGCGAAAAGGTGCCGGGGGAGGGTTCGGATTACACCATGAACCACACTGCCTCGGTGTTCCTCGTCAACGCCCAGGGCGGCTTCGAAGGCACCATCGCCTACCAGGAGGACGCGACCACTGCCCTCGCCAAGATCAGGAAGCTGCTCGGCAAGTCGGCCTGATCAGGTGAGCAAATCCGGCCGGCGCGCCCGTGTGAGCCTCTCGCTCTCGGCGCGCCGCCACTTCTCCACCTTGCCGTGGTCGCCCGAGGTCAGCACCTCAGGGATCTCGCGCCCCTCGAACAGCTGCGGCCGGGTGTATTGCGGGTACTCCAGCAGCCCATTCTCAAAGCTCTCGTCGGCATGGCTTTCCGCCGCTCCCAGCACGCCGGGAAGCAACCGCACCACCGCTTCGAGCAGCACCATGGCGGCGACTTCGCCGCCGGCCAGCACGTAGTCGCCGATCGAGACTTCCTCGAGTTGCCTTGCCTCGATCACCCGCTGGTCGATCCCCTCGAACCGCCCGCAGATGATCACCGCACCGGGGCCCAGCGCCAGCTCGCGCACCCGCGCCTGCGTCAGCGGTGTGCCGCGCGGCGACATCAGCAGCCGCGGCCGCGCATCGCCTTCCGGCGACACCGCATCGATCGCCTTGGCGAGGATATCCGGTTTCAGCACCATGCCGGCGCCACCGCCCGATGGGGTATCGTCCACCGTCCGGTGCCGGTCGGTGGCGAAATCCCTCAGTTGCGTAGTCTCGAGGCTCCACCGCCCATCCGCCATGCCGCGGCCAATCACCGAGGCGCCGAGCGGCCCGGGGAACAATTCCGGAAACAGCGTGATGATCGAAGCCGAAAAGCTCAATCGGGTTCTTCTTCGCCCGGCTCCGCCTCGATCGGCGGATCGATCAAGAGGTACCCATCGGCGACCCGCACCTCCGGCACCACGGCCTTCGAGAACGGATAGAGATAGGTATCGCCCGAGCGGGGGTCGCGGATTTCGAGCAGGTCACCGGCGCCGAAATTCGGCACCGCCATCACCTCGCCGATCTCCGAGCCGTCGGCCAGCCGGGCTTTCAGCCCGATCAGGTCGGCATGGTAGAAATCGTCGTCGTCGGTGTCGGGCAGCAGTGCGCGGTCGACGTAGAGTTCGACCCCGTTCAGCTTTTCCGCCGCATTTCGGTCGTTGACCCCCTCGAGCCGCGCCACGAGCACATTGGTCGTGGTGCGAGCCGCGAGGATCTTGATGGTGAGGCCCGGCTTATTGGTCGAGAGCGGGCCATAGGACGCCAGCGCCAGCGGGTCCTCAGTAAAGGACTGGATGCGCACTTCGCCCTTGATCCCATGGGCCGCGCCGATGCGGCCCATGAGGAGCTTGTTGTCGCCCGCTTGCGCCACGGCTTACTCGGACGCGGCTGCTTCGGCGGCGGCCGGCGCCGGCGCAGCGTCGGCAGCGGCCTTGTCGGCGACAGCCTTGGCCTTGGCTTCGGCGCGCTCGGTCGCCTTCTTACCTGGCACGGCCTTCTCGGGGTTGTTGCGCGCTTCGCGCTTCAACAGGCCCGCGGCGTCGAAGAACCGCGCCACGCGGTCGGTCGGCTGGGCGCCGACGCTCAGCCAATGCTGCACGCGCTCAGTCACCAGGGTGACGCGCTTGTCCTTGTCGGCGAGCTTGGGATCGTAGTTGCCGATCTTCTCGATGAAGCGGCCGTCACGCGGCGAACGGGCGTCGGCGACGACGACGTGGTAATAGGGGCGCTTCTTGGTGCCGGCGCGGGCAAGGCGGAGTTTCAGCGACATTCTTCAGTCCTTCGTATGATCAGTCGTTTCGTTTGGTCGCGCTCTCGAACCGCAAAAGTCTGCAACTTTTGCTGATCACGCTTCCGGTGGGGTTATTTCTTTTTCGGCACGAAGCCGCCGCCGAGGCCGGGAAGGCCAGGGAAGCGCGCCGCGCCGCCAAGCCCGGGAAGTCCCGAGCCGGATTTCAGCAGCTGGCCGACATCGGTCGGCAGCTTGTTCTGGGTGAGCTGTTTCGGCACCTCGGCCTGCTGCGGCATCGATGCGGGGTCGATCCCCATGCGCCGCGCCAGCTGCTCGAGTTCCTTGGGGTCCATGGTCGAGGGGTCGGGCATGTTGCCGAGCCCCGGCATCATGCCGCCCATCTTGCCGCCGAACATGCCGGCGAGCGAGCCCATGCCGCCCTTCGACACCTTCTTCATCATGTCCGCCATCTGGCGGTGCTGCTTCATCAGCTTGTTGACGTCTTCGACCTTGGTGCCCGAGCCATTGGCGATGCGGATGCGCCGCTTGGCGTTCAACAGTTCCGGGTTCGCCCGCTCCGCCTTGGTCATCGAGTTGATGACGGCGATCTGCCGGTCGAACACCTTCTCATCGACATTGGCGCCCGCCATCGCCTTCTTCATCTGGTTCATGCCGGGCATCATGTTCATGAGCGAGCCCATGCCGCCCATCTTCTTCATCTGCAGCAGCTGATTGCGCAGGTCCTCGAGGTCGAAGACGCCCTTCTTGAGCTTCTTGGCCATCTTGGCCGCATCTTCGGCCGTGACGTTCTGCGCCGCCTTCTCGACCAGGCTGACGATGTCGCCCATGCCGAGGATGCGGTCGGCGATACGCGAGGGATGGAAATCCTCGAGCGCATCGAGCTTTTCACCGGTACCGATCAGCTTGATCGGCTTGCCGGTGGCGGCCCGCATCGACAGCGCCGCGCCGCCACGGCCATCGCCGTCGACACGGGTGAGCACGATTCCGGTGATATCGACGCGCGCATCGAACGAGCGCGCCAGGTTCACCGCGTCCTGGCCGGTCAGCGCATCGGCGACGAGCAGGATTTCATGCGGATCGGTCGCGGCCTTCACCGCTGCCGTCTCTTCCATCAGCTCTTCGTCGATATGGGTGCGACCCGCCGTATCGAGGATCAGCACGTCGTAGCCGCCGAGCTTGCCCTCGCGCTGCGCGCGTTTGGCAATATCGACCGGCTTTTCGTTCAACTGGATCGGCAGGGTATCGACGCCGATCTGCTCGCCGAGCACGCGCAGCTGCTCTTTCGCCGCCGGACGGCGATCGTCGAGCGAGGCCATCAGGACCTTCTTGCCCTGCCGCTCCTTCATGCGCTTGGCGAGCTTGGCCGAAAGCGTCGTCTTGCCGGCGCCCTGCAGGCCCACCATCAGCATGGTCATCGGCGGAGTGGTCGAGAAGTCGATCGGCACCTGCGTCTCGCCGAGCACCTTGACCAGCTCGTCGTGGACGATCTTGACCACCTGCTGGCCCGGCGTCACCGAACGGGTGACCTCGGCGCCGACGGCGCGCTCGCGCACCTGCTCGACAAAGGCCTTCACCACCTCGAGCGAAACGTCGGCCTCGAGCAGCGCCCGGCGCACTTCGCGCAGCGCCGCATCCACGTCGCTCTCGTTAAGTGCGCCGCGGCCCCGAAGACCCTCGAAGATTTTCCCAAGCCGGTCGCTAAGGCTTTCGAACATTTTGGTTCCTTTGGTTCCGCAGCATCCCTGCCCCGGACCCGGAGATAGGTAGTCTTGGCCGTTCCTGCCATCCGAAGGTGGCAGCATCCGCGCAAACGCCAAACCCACCCGAGGGCGCATCGCGCTGTCGGGTGTTAGCCTCCGGGATCTCTTTATACCTTTGCGGGTCCCGGTCGGCAGTCAGGCGTTTGAACCTGATGAAGTGCGGCGGTCGATAGAGCGGAAATGCGGCCGAGTCAAGGAACGCGCTCGGCGCGCACCGCCACCATGCCCTGTCCCAGTTCGGTGTCGACGCGGAAGCCGACGCCCGCGAGAGCCGCAGCGGCCGCCATGGCGAAACGGTCTGCCGTGCGGATCGCCGGCGCTTCCAGCACCAGCACCACCCGGCCACCCGGCTTGATCACGTCGCCGAGCTTTCTGGCCCAGCCGCGATCCGCATGGCGCGGAAAATCGACGTTCACTGCGAAGGCCGCATCCAGCGTGCCAAGATCGAGCGTCTCGAAATCGCTCTCGAACGCGGTCAGCCGCCCAACCCCCTCGTTCCGCTTGATGCAGGCCGCCACCATCTTGCCCGACCGGTCGACGGCCACGACATCGGCGCCCGCCGCCAGCACCAGCCCGGTGGCGATGCCGTGCCCGCAGCCGATCTCCAGCACGGCTTCGCCGGCCTTCGGGGCCAGCAGTTCCACCGCCCAGCGATGACGTCTCGCGATTTCCGCCAAGCGACTCCCCCTTCGTACCCGCCCAGAACTAGCCCGCCCGAAGGTGACCTGAACATGGCCGTTGCCGGCTTTCCCCAGCAGCGCTACATCTTGGCCGGGTCCGCAGTTCACCCAGGCGTCGCCGCCCCATCCGGGGAGCTAAACCTGCCTCATAGCCGAGATCAGCACTTATCCCCGTGCCGCCTCGCAAGCCGGCGACCGCGAACCTTCCTCCGGGGAGTTCGGCACGACGAGGATGAGTTGTGATGACCAGAACTGCTGTCCCCCTGCGGGTGGATGACCTCTCCCCCTTCGCCAAGACGCTCCGCCACGCGCTGACCCAGCACGAGGGCGTACCGAGCCATGTCGAACTCCTGAACCTCATCGCCAAGGCGGCGGGGTTCGCCAACTACCAGCACCTGCGCGCCGATGCCGGCACCGCCGGCCGCCTCGCCGCCGCCGCCGAGCCCACGCCGCCGGCCGACCTCAGCCAGGTCGAAAAGGCGGCGCGCCATTTCGATGCCGAGGGCGTGCTGATGAGCTGGCCGGCGCGGCTCAACCTCCAGACCCTCAGCCAATGGGTGTTCTGGTCGCGTATCCCGCCCGAGACGGTGTTTTCCGAGCGCGAGATCAGCGAACTGATCCGCCACTGGCACGATTTCGGCGACCACGCCCTGATCCGCCGCGCCATGGTCGATGCGAAAATGCTCGAACGCACCGTCGATGGCCGCGAATACCGCCGCATCGAACGCGCCCCGCCCCCGGAACTGAAACCGCTGCTGGCGCATCTGGCGGCACGGGTAGGCGCCTGACGCAACCACCGGCGCACGTGGCCCCACCCCACCCTTGATCCCTCCCCATCGAGGGGAGGGAGACGCGCTGGATGGTTTAGTGAACCGGCCCCCTCCCTCCCCTCTGATGGGGAGGGTAGTGCAGCTTGGCGCTCGCAATCGCGAGGGCCTAGCGGAACTGGGTGGGGTGGGGCTGCTTGCACCATATATCCGGGACTCACCCCCGCCACTGGCAATTTCGTGTCAGTTCCGCCATATACAGCCTCAACTGAGACCCAGCAGGTCAGGCCCATGTCCACCGCCCCATTCCTCAAGATGAACGGGCTCGGCAACGAGATCATCGTCGCCGACATGCGCGGCCGTGCCGATCGCATCACCCCGGCGGCTGCCGTCGCCCTCAATGCCGACCCGGCTACCAAGTACGATCAGATCATGGCCATCCATGATCCACGCACCCCCGGCACCGCCCACTATATCGAGATCATCAACTCCGATGGCTCGCTGGCCCAGGCCTGCGGCAACGGCATGCGCTGCGTCGTCCAGGCGCTGAGCGCCGAGACGGGAGAAAAGCACTTCGTCTTCGAGACCCTCGCCGGCATCCTCACCGGTGACGAGCATCCGGATGGCTCAATCACCGTCGATATGGGCAAGCCCCGCTTCGGCTGGGAAGAGATCCCGCTGGCCGAGGAATTCTACGATACCACCGGCATCGAGCTGCAGATCGGACCGATCGATGCGCCGATCCTCCACACCCCGTCGGTCGCCTCGATGGGCAACCCGCACGCCACCTTCTGGGTCGAGGACGATGTCGGCAACTACGCGCTCGATCGCTTCGGCCCGCTGCTCGAGAACCATCCGATCTTCCCCGAGCGCGCCAATATCTCGATCGCCCAGGTGGTGGCGCCCGATCACATTATCCTCAGGACCTGGGAGCGCGGCGCCGGCCTGACCCGGGCCTGCGGCACCGCCGCCTGCGCCGCGCTGGTCAACGGCGCCCGTACCCATCGCACCGGCCGCAAGGCCACGGTGACCCTGCCCGGCGGCGATCTCGTCATCGAATGGCGCGCCGACGACCACGTGCTGCTCACCGGCCCGGCCGAGTTCGAATTCTCCGGCAGCTTCGAGCCGTTCACCGGTAGCTGGCGGCGCGATCAGGACTCCAGCCAGATTTCGACCGCTCAGGTCTCGGCCTGATGTCCATCGAAACCCTGACCTTCGGCTGCCGCCTCAACGCCTATGAAGGCGAAGTGATGAAGGCCGAGGCGGAAAAGGCCGGACTCGACAACACCATCATCATCAACACCTGCGCCGTAACCTCCGAAGCGGTCAGGCAGGCCAAGCAAGCCATCCGCAAGGCCAAGCGCGACAATCCCGAGCGCCGCATCATCGTCACCGGCTGCGCCGCGCAGACCGAGGCCCGCAGCTTCGGCGATATGGCCGAGGTCGACCTGGTCATCGGCAATGCCGACAAGCTGAAGGCGGAAAGCTATGCTCCCATAGCATTCGGCTTGCCGCTCAACGACAAGGTGCAGGTCAACGACATCATGAGCGTGCGCGAAACCGCCGCGCACCTGATCGAGGGCATGGATGGCCGGGCCCGCGCCTTCGTCCAGGTGCAGAACGGCTGCGACCATCGCTGCACCTTCTGCATCATCCCGTTTGGCCGCGGGCCGTCGCGCTCGGTGCCGATGGGTCTCGTGGTCGAGCAGATCAAGAAGCTGGTCGGCAACGGTTATCGCGAGGTCGTGCTCACCGGCGTCGATATCACCTCTTACGGCCCCGACCTGCCGGGCACCCCGACGCTGGGCAAGCTCACCCAGCAGATCCTCCGCCACGTCCCCGACCTGCCGCGGCTGCGCATTTCGTCGATCGATTCGATCGAGGCCGACCCGGCCTTCTATGACGCCATAGCGTCCGACCGCCGACTGATGCCGCATCTGCATCTCAGCCTGCAGTCCGGCGACGACATGATTTTGAAGCGCATGAAGCGCCGCCACTCGCGCAGCGAGGCGCTGGAGGTGGTGGCAAAGCTCCGCTCGCTCCGCCCCGATATCGTCTTCGGCGCCGACATCATCGCCGGCTTCCCCACCGAGACCGACGAGATGTTCGAGAACTCGCTGAGCTTCGTCACCGAGGCCGAACTCACTTACCTGCACGTCTTCCCCTATAGCCCGCGTCCCGGCACGCCTGCGGCGCGCATGCCGCAGGTCGATGGACGGACCGCCAGGGCGCGCGCCGCGCAGCTCCGCGCCGTCGGTGAAACCCAGTACGAGAAGCTGGCGCTGTCCCGCATCGGCATGATCGAGAACGTGCTGATCGAAAAGGACGGCATCGGCCGGCAGGAGCAGTTCGTCACCTGTTCATTGCCGGGTCATCTGCCGGGAGAAATCGTACCCGCCCGTATTACCCATTTCGCCAATGGCAACCTCGTCGGCGAAGCACTGAGGTCCGCAGCCTGATGGCCGAGCAAAAGAAAAAAGGCTTCTTCCAGCGCCTGTTCGGCGGCGGCGACAAGCCAGCTCCGACCCCGCCGCCGGAGCACAGCGTCGCCGAGGAACTTGAAGCCGACATCGTCCTCGACGAAGTGGTCGAAGCCGCTCCGCTGGTGCTGCCGCCCGATCAGGAGATCGCTCTCGAAGAGGCGATGCACGAGGCCGGCCTGCTGATCACGCCGGACGCGCCGCCGGCGCCACCGGAGCCGCCTGCCGAGCCCGAGCCCACCGTCGAAGACGAACTGGTCGCCGACATCATCCTCGACGACATCGTCGAGGCCGCGCCGCTGGTCCTGCCACCGGACCAGGAGATCGCTCTCGAGGAGGCGATGCACGAGGCAGGCGAGCTGGTCACGCCCGAGGCGCCGCCGGCCCCGCCCGAGCCGCCGGCTGAGCCCGAGCCGTCCGTCGAAGACGAACTCGTCGCCGACATCATCCTCGATGACATCGTCGAGGCCGCGCCGCTGGTTCTGCCGCCCGATCAGGAGATCGCCCTCGAGGAGGCGCTGCACGAAGCCGGCCAGACCATTGAAGGTCCACCGGCCGATACCGGCTCCGAGCCGCCGGCCGGCCCACCTGAGGCCACCCCCGCCTATATCGAAGAGGTCGAGGAGCAGCAGGCGCCCGAACCGGCGCCGGTTCTGCCGGTCCCGGTCCCCGCCGCTCCCGCCGAACCGCCCAGGAAGCAGAATTGGCTGCAGCGCCTCGCCTCCGGGCTGAAGCGTTCCTCCGATCAGCTCACCGGTTCGATCGCCGCGGTCTTCACCAAGAAGAAGCTCGATCAGGCGATGCTCGATGACCTCGAGGACATCCTGATCCAGTCCGATTTCGGCGTCGACATGGCGACCGACGTCACCGAGGCGCTGCGCCGCGACCGCTTCGATCGCGACATCAGTTCCGACGAAGTCCGCGACGTGCTGGCGACCGAGATCGTCAAGGTGCTGGAGCCGGTGGCCCAGCCGCTGCTCATCGACGCCGGCACCAAACCCTACGTCATCCTGATGGTCGGGGTGAACGGCACCGGCAAGACCACCACCATCGGCAAGCTCGCGAGCCTCTATGGCGCGCAAGGCAAGAAGGTGATGCTGGCCGCCGGCGATACCTTCCGCGCCGCGGCCATCGAACAGCTGCAGGTCTGGGGCGAGCGCACCGGCGCCCCCGTCGTCACCAAGCCCGCCGGCTCCGACGCCTCCGGCCTCGCCTATGAGGCTGTGGAGCGCGCCAAGGCCGAGGGCGCCGACATCCTGATCATCGATACCGCCGGCCGGCTGCAAAACCGCGACGAGCTGATGAGCGAGCTCGAAAAGATCATCCGCGTCATCAAGAAGGTCGAGCCGTCGGCGCCGCATGCGACGCTTCTCACCCTCGACGCCACTACCGGCCAGAACGCCCTTAATCAGGTCGAAATCTTCGGCAAACGTGCCGGCGTCACCGGCCTGGTGATGACCAAGCTCGATGGCACGGCGCGCGGCGGCATTCTCGTCGCCATTGCTCGCAAGTTCGCCCTGCCCGTGCACTTCATCGGTGTCGGTGAAGGCGTCGACAATCTAGAGGCGTTCGCAGCGCGCGACTTCGCCGCCGCGATCGCAAGGACCGCAGAATGACCGAAGAGACCAAAGACGCCGAAGTGAACTGGGCGGAGCTGCGTCCGCAGCTGATCCGCATCGGGCTGGAGATCGGCCCGCTGCTGATCTTCTTTATCTGCACCACGTTCGGCGAAAGCTGGCTCGATGCCAGCCCGGCGCTGCGCTCGATGTTTGCGAGCCCGATCATCTTCGCCACCGCGCCGTTCATGGTCGCCATGGTGATCTCGCTGGGGATTTCCTGGCTGGTGTTCAAGCGCGTCGCGGTGATGCCGCTGGTGACGCTGATCGTCGTCCTGATCTTCGGCACGCTGACCCTGCTGCTGCAGGATTCGATGTTCATCAAGATCAAGCCGACCATCGTCAACTCGCTGTTCGGCGCCACCCTGCTCGGCGGACTGGTGTTCGGCCAGTCGCTGCTGAAATACGTGTTCGGCGAGGTCTACCACCTGCAGCCCAAGGGCTGGCAGGTGATGACCATGCGCTGGGGGTTGTTCTTCTTCCTCCTCGCTGCGCTCAACGAGTTCGCCTGGCGCGGCTCGAGCCTGTTCTTCACCGACCCCGATGCAGCCGACAAGTTCTATGCCGGCTTCAAGCTATGGGCGGTGATGCCGATCACCATCGTCTTCTCGATGATGCAGCTGCCGCTCCTCACCAAGTATGCCGCCGACCCCAAGCAACCCATCGAGGTCATCCCCCCGATGGACCCGCTGCCTTGATTTCTCAGACGCCGGTGGGGGTCGGCAAGCTCCGACCCCGCCTTCTTGACGCTGCTAATGCTTGATCAGCTGGTCCTTGGTGACGTTCAGCGTCATGCCGTCGCTTGACACTGAGTCGATCTGCTCCGGCATCACATAGCGGTCGGCAGCGAACAGCCCGTCGGCATCGATCCTGACGAAACCCTGGTGCACCAGGCGGTCGCGGACCTCCTCGGGCACATTGTCGTCGGTGAAGGCTCGAGCGATCACGTCGAACAGCGTATCGTCGGTCCGCCGGCCGGAGGTCCCGCTCGCCTCGACTTCCGGGGTATCGGGATCATCGTCACCGAACTGCACCCAATCGACCTTGCCGATCTCATGGTGCTCGCGGTCGAACACGCGCATGCCCTGCTCGACGAAACGCAGGCTGGAACTGGTTTGCATGGTGTCTCTCCTCAGTTGAGCGCTTTCAGGAAAAGTTGCAGACTTTTCCGGTTCGAAAGCGCGATGAATCAAAGACGTGGAGCGTTTCGTCGTTCACCAGAACGTCGAAATGCTCCTGCGCCGCTTGAGGCGGTAGAGGAAGAATGTGCGTTGGTCGGCGGAAGTTCCCGACCTTAGCCGTTGGTTCAGCCCGCTTTGGCCTTCTCGATCGCCGGGATCACTTCCCTTTCCAGCGAATCCGGCGAGATCGGCCCGACGTGCTTGAAGGTGATCACCCCCGCCGCATTGACGACGAAGGTCTCCGGCACGCCATAGACGCCCCAGTCGATCGACACCCGGTTGTCGGCGTCACCGCCGATCCGCTGGTACGGGTTGCCCAGTTCGGTGAGGAACGCCACCGCGTTTTCCGGCGCATCCTTCTGGTTGATGCCGAAGATGCGCACTCCGGTCTCGGCCTTGAGCCGCTCGAGCAGCGGATGTTCCTCGCGGCACGGAATACACCAGCTGGCGAACACGTTGACCACTGTCACCTCGCCCTCGAGCGTGGCGGTATCGAACCCCTCGACCCCGGTGCCGGCCACCGCCGGCAAGGCAAAGGCCGGCGCTGGCTTGTTGATCAGCACCGAGCGCACCAGGCTGGGGTCGCGATCCATGTTCAGCGCGAACACCGCAACCAATCCCACCAGCAGCAGCAGCGGCAAGACCGCGAGGAGAATACGCTTCAACGCTTGCTCTCGTCCGAACGGCGGCGGATGCCCGCCTTGTCGAGCGCCTTGAGCCGGGCATCGACCCTGACCGAGTCCCAGACCACATAGGCGACCAGCGCCACTGTCAGCACTGCCACCCCGACATAGGCCCAGGCGATGAATTCGATATGCGCGCCATCTCCGATCACTTGGCAACCCCTTGCAAGGCAGCCTGCCGGCTCAACGTCTCGGCCCGGCGGCGCAATATCTCGGTCCGCATCCGCACCACCTGCAAGAGGGCGAACAGCAGCGTGAAGGCCAGCATCATCACCAAGAGCGGCGTCAGGATCGAGCCCGGCATCTTCGGGCCATCCTTGGTGAAGACGCTCGCCGGCTGGTGCAGGGTGTTCCACCAATCGACCGAGAACTTGATCACCGGGATGTTCAGCGCCCCCACCAGCGTCACGATGGCGATGATCCGCCCGGCCTTCAGCTGATCGTCGAACGCCCGCCACAGCGCGATGATGCCGAGATAGATCAACAGCAGCACCAAGGTCGAGGTCATCCGCCCGTCCCATTCCCAGAACGTGCCCCAGGTCGGCCGGCCCCAGAGCGAGCCGGTGTAGAGCGCCAGTGCGGTAAACACGGCACCAAGCGGCGCCGCCGCCTTGTTGGCGACATCGGCCAGCGGGTGCCGCCACACCAGGGTGCCGAGCGCCGAAACCGCCATCACCCCATAGACCAGCTGGCTCAGCCAGGCGTTCGGCACGTGCACGTACATGACGCGCACCATGTCGCCCATCTGGTAGTCCTCGGGCGAGTTGAAGAAGGCGAACCAGAGGCCGATGGCAAAGCTGAGCCCGGTGGCGATGGCCAACGGCCAGATCAGGTAACGCGACCAGGCGAGAAACTGCCCCGGATGCGCCAGGCGGCTGAACCAGTTGGGTTGTTTGACGGTATCGACAGACATGGCGTTCGCTCTATTCCCCGGCCACGCGCAAGGCAAGCGCAGCCGCGAAAGGTGAGAAGGCCGTCACCACGAGGCTCAAGGCAATGAGGAACAATGTCGCGCCACTGCCGGCGAGCGGATCCATCATCCCCACCCCGAAGATCATGATCGGGATCGACAGCGGCAGGATCAGCACCGGCGCGATCAGCCCGCCGCGCCTCAGCCCCACCGTTACCGCGGCGCCCAGCGCCCCAAAGCTCACCAGCGCCGGCGTGCCGATCAGCAAAGCCAGCACCGTCTGCCCCCATTGCGCCCATGACATCGACAGCAGCAGCGCCAGCACCGGCGTCGCCAAGAGCAGCGGCAGCGCCGTCATCAGCCAATGCGCAATCACTTTTGCGGCAACCACCGCTTCGAGCGGCAGGCCGGCGTGCCGCAGCAGGGTGAGCGAACCATCCTCGTCATCGTTGCGGAACAACCGGTCGAGCCCCAGCAGCATCGAGAGGAACGCCGCGATCCACACGATCCCCGGCGCCAGCCGGGTCAGCTGCGGCCGGTCCGGCCCGATGGCGAACGGCACGATCACCGCCACCATGACGAAGAACAGCACCAGCGTCAGCGCCTCGCCGCCAGCCCGGAACGCCAGCTTGAGGTCGCGCCCGATCAGGGCCCGGAAGGCGCTCATGCCGCGCCTCCGAGGATCAGCGTCTCGACCCCGGCCTGGTCGGTGAGCGGCAGGTCATGGTGGGTTGCGACCACCGCGATGCCGCCACGCCCCCGATGCGCATCGATCAGCCGGCCGAGCAGCGCCTCGCCCTCGGCGTCGAGCGCCGCGCTCGGCTCATCCAGCAACCAGATCGGCCGCGCGCTGACCAAGAGCCGCGCCAGCGCCAGGCGCCTCAGCTGCCCCGATGAGAGGTACCCCGCCTCCAGCACGCCGAGCCCGCCGATGCCGACGGCGTCCAGCGCCGCTGCGACCGTCAGGCCGTTCGCCCCGTTCATCGCCTGCCAGAATTTGAGGTTCTCGCTGACCGTCAGGCGCCCCTTGAGCCCGCTCTGGTAGTTGAGGAGGTGCAACTCGGTGCGCTCCGCCCCGGCGATCGTCCCCGCGTCCGGCCGCACGATTCCGGCCAGCGCCAGCAGCAGTGTCGACTTGCCCACCCCGTTCGGGCCGCGCAGCAGCAGCACCCCGCCGGGCCGAAGCTCGAACTGCAGATCGGCGAACAGCAGCCGCTCGCCACGCCGCACGGTGAGGCCGCTGACGCTCAGCTGCGGGTGAAAGGCCTCGGAAACGGGCAGCGGCTGGTTCATGGCCGCCATGCCTAATGAACCCAAGTGACCACTGGCAAGCGTCATGTAGTTTCTCTATAAGCCAGCGCTAGATTGGAATGCTTCCAGTCAGACGACCTCTGCCCCCGGTCTCCCGGGCCTTTACGGTCCGGCGTCAGGACCGGGCGGCGCCTTGCAACACCAGCGCGTGAAGGCGACACCCGTGACCTCGAAATCCCTCGACAGCTTCAAGTCCAGAACCACGATCACCGTCGGGGACAAGACCTACAGCTACTTCTCCATTCCGCTGGCGGAACAGAACGGTCTGAAGGGTGTCTCGCAGCTGCCGCACTCGATGAAGGTGGTGCTGGAGAACCTGCTCCGCTTCGAGGACGGCGTCACCGTCACCCGCGCCGATATCGAGGCCGTCGCCGACTGGCTGCGCACCCGCATCTCCGAGCACGAAATCTCCTATCGCCCGGCCCGCGTGCTGATGCAGGATTTTACCGGCGTCCCCGCCGTGGTCGATCTCGCCGCCATGCGTGACGCCACCGCCAAGCTCGGCGCCGATCCGCAGAAGATCAACCCGCTGGTGCCGGTCGACCTGGTCATCGACCACTCGGTGATGGTCGACTCGTTCGGCACCCCGCTGAGCTTCCTGCAGAACGTCGACCTCGAATACGAGCGCAACGGCGAGCGCTACGAGTTCCTGCGCTGGGGCCAGAAAGCCTTCGACAACTTCCGCGTCGTGCCGCCCGGCACCGGCATCTGCCACCAGGTGAACCTCGAATACCTGGCCCAGACCGTCTGGACCCGCCAGGACGAGACCTCGGGCGAACTCTACGCCTACCCCGATACGCTCGTCGGCACCGACAGCCACACCACCATGGTCAACGGCCTCGCCGTGCTCGGCTGGGGTGTTGGCGGCATCGAGGCAGAGGCCGCCATGCTCGGCCAGCCCATCACCATGCTGATCCCCGAAGTCATCGGCTTCAAGCTGACCGGCAAGATCAACGAGGGCATCACCGCCACCGACCTGGTGCTCACCGTCACCGAGATGCTGCGCAAGAAAGGCGTGGTCGGCAAGTTCGTCGAGTTCTACGGCCCGGGCCTCGATTACCTCAGCCTCGAAGACCAGGCGACCATCGCCAACATGGCCCCCGAATACGGCGCCACCTGCGGCTTCTTCCCGGTCGACTCGGACACCCTGACCTACCTCGAGACCTCCGGCCGCGATGCCGACCGCGTCGCGCTGGTGAAGGCCTATTCCGAGGCCCAGGGCATGTACCGCACCACCGACAGCGCCGATCCGCTGTTCACCGACACGCTGTCGCTCGACCTCACCACTGTCGTTCCTTCGCTCTCCGGCCCGAAGCGCCCGCAGGACCGCGTCTCGCTGGTCGATGCCGCGCCGAAATTCGCCGAAGCGATGAAAGACCTCGCCGGCGGCCGCAAGGAGCGTACCGCTTTGCCCGAGTCGAAGGGCGAGAGCCGCTTCGTCGATGAAGGCGCTACCGGCGTCGACGACATTCCCGAGGAAGCCGCCTTCCCGGTGCGCGGCGAGAAGTTCAGCATCGACGACGGTCACGTGGTGATCGCCGCCATCACCTCGTGCACCAACACCTCGAACCCCAACGTGCTGATCGCCGCGGGCCTCGTCGCCCGCAAGGCGCGCGCCAGGGGCCTGACGTCGAAGCCGTGGGTCAAGACCTCGCTGGCGCCGGGCTCGCAGGTGGTGACCGACTACCTGAACGCCGCCGGCCTCTCGGCCGATCTCGACGCGCTCGGCTTCAACCTTGTCGGCTATGGCTGCACCACCTGTATCGGCAATTCCGGCCCGCTGCCGGAAGCCATCTCGGAATGCATCAACGCCAACGACCTCGTCGCCGCCTCGGTGCTCTCGGGCAACCGCAACTTCGAAGGCCGGGTGAACCCCGACGTGCGCGCCAACTACCTGGCCTCGCCGCCGCTGGTCGTTGCCTATGCCATCGCCGGTTCGATGAACATCAACGTTGCGACCGAGCCGCTCGGCACCGGTTCGGACGGTCAGCCCGTCTATCTCAAGGACATCTGGCCGACCAACCAGGAGATCTCGGACATCGTTCGCACGGTGATCACCCCAAAGATGTTCCTCGGCCGCTACTCCGACGTGTTCAAGGGCGACGAGAACTGGCAGGGTATCGCCGTCGACGGCGGCGAGACCTATCGCTGGAATTCCAGCTCCACCTATGTGCAGAACCCGCCGTATTTCGAGGGTCTGACCATGGAGCCGGCGCCGGTCACCGACATTCACGAGGCCCGCGTCCTGAGCCTCTTCCTCGACTCGATCACCACCGACCACATCTCGCCCGCCGGTTCGTTCAAGGCCGGCACCCCGGCCGGCAAGTACCTGGTCGAGCGCCAGGTGGCGCCCAAGGACTTCAACTCCTACGGCGCCCGTCGCGGCAACCACGAAGTGATGATGCGCGGCACCTTCGCCAATATCCGCATCAAGAACCAGATGGTGCCGGGCGTCGAAGGCGGCTTCACCAAGGGCCCGACCGGCGAAGTCATGGCGATGTATGACGCCGCCATGGCCTACCAGAAGTCGAACACCCCGCTGGTGATCTTCGCCGGCAAGGAATACGGCACCGGTTCGTCGCGTGACTGGGCCGCCAAGGGCACCCGCCTGCTCGGCGTCCGCGCCGTCATCGCCCAGAGCTTTGAGCGCATCCACCGCTCCAACCTCATCGGCATGGGCGTGTTGCCGCTGCAGTTCGCCGAGGGCGAGAGCTGGCAGACGCTGCACCTCGACGGCACCGAGTCCGTCTCGATCGAGGGCCTCACCACCCTGACCCCGCGCTCCACCGTCAAGGTGAAGATCGTCCGCGCCGACGGCCGTATCGAGGAAATCTCGACCCGCTGCCGCATCGATACGGTCAACGAGCTCGAATACTACCAGCACGGCGGCATCCTGCACTACGTGCTCCGCAACCTCGTCGCGGCGTAAGCAGCGGCGACCACGAACGGCGCCCCATCGTCCCCTCTCCCCTCTGGGGAGAGGGTCAGGGTGAGGGGTAGCCAAGCACACCGGCCTATCCGCTGCTACACCCATCCCAGCGCTTGGCGCCCCTCACCCCGCGGATGAGGCCTTCAGCCTCATCCGCCGCCCTCTCCCCAGAGGGGCGAGGGGGCGATTGGGGCGCGGCCGGTGCATCCACACGCTCGATACGTCCAATCCGCAGCTTATCGCCCCCCTTTTCCCTATCACGGCAAGTCGCGCCGATTTGACTCGCGCGGGACAACCCGCCTGCCTACAAACGTCGCCATGCTTTTTCGTTCGATCCTTTGCGGCGTCTCCCTTTCGTTTGCCCTGATCTCCGCAGCCCTCGCCGGGGAGATCAAGCTTGCGCCCAAAGCCGTGCTCGAGCTGTTCACCTCGCAGGGCTGCAAGTCCTGCCCGAAGGCCGATGCCATGCTCGATGAGATGGGCAAGCGCCCCGATGTCGTCGCGCTCGCCTACCACGTCGACTACTGGGACTATATCGGCTGGGAGGACACTTTCGGCACCAAGGAGAACTCCGACCGGCAGCGCGATTACGCCGAGAGCTGGGGTTCCTCACGCATCTTCACCCCGCAGCTGGTGATCAACGGCAAGGGCGGCCTCGTCGGCTCGAAGCGCGACGCGGTCAACACCGCTCTCGGTGGCGCCAGCCTGCCGCTCGACGTCAAGCTCACCGAGGCGTCCGACGACATGCTGCAGGTGTCGGTGCCGCCAAAGGCCGGCGAGGCCGACGCGATGATCTGGCTCATCACCTTCCTCGATCGGGCCGATGTCACCATCGAGCGCGGCGAGAACGAGGGCAAACAGGTGGCCTACACGCAGATCGTCACCGGTCGCCAGGTGCTGGGGATGTGGAAAGCCGATGCCGGAGCCGAACTCACCCTGCCGCTCGCCGAAGTGCTGACCGGCCGCTCCAACGGCGCCGTCATCCTCATCCAGCAGGATCACGCCGGCCTGCCCGGCCCGATCGTCGGCGCCGCCAGCTTCACCCGCTGATCAGCCCTCGACCTCTTCGGGGTCGAGCAGCGGCGTGAACAGCGCCAGGTCTCTTTCTCGGCTGTCGTCAACCAGCGGACGGAAACGCTCGATGCGGTAGGGCACGACCATGCCGGTCATTCCGCCGGGCTCACGGTTGATTTCCATCAGGTGCACACCGAGGAAATCTCCCACCCATGGCAGGCCCGACACATGTCAGACGACTGACTCGATAGTGTAGATCTGCCCGGTAACGGGGAACGTGCCGCCGACCTCTATTGGCGGCTTGCCGGGAAACACCGACGCCATCGGTCGTGAACCGTCGACGCAGACACACTTCACCCCCGGCCGCGCCCAGACGCTGTCGATCACCAGAGCCTCCCTTGCTGTCCGGCAGCGTAGTTGGGGGGCTTTGCAGCTCCGTTTGCACAATCGATCAAATTGCTCGCCGCCATAACAAAACTCCCGCCAGCTTGCGCAGGCGGGAGGAGAATGACTGTGCATGTAAGAGGCGGCCGGCAAACGAGCATCGTGGTTTGGGGGCTCGGTCAGCCCGCTTGCCGGCCACTGGAGGCAATGGAGCTAAGGTGCCGGGTCAATCTGGCGTCAACTGGGAGGGATTGTGACCGAAATAGGGATTTTGCGTTAATCTCTGCGGCGGATGCCTGGGCCCCCGGTCCGTCGTTGCAATGTATCCGACTGGCTTGCCAAGCGTTGCGAATGACGCGATCATGACAACGAGGTGACGAGGCCGATCAATGGTGGATGAACCCGAGCAGTCTGGATCAGGGCTACTCATCGATTTCGCGGCAGCCGCGAGCCCTGGTCCCGCCGATCTTCAGCCGGCCAATCATAACCGCTTCGTGCCTGCGGTCACCTTCGACCGCAAGGAACTCCAGACCATCCTCAACCTCTATGGCCGCAAGGTCGTCGATGGTGAGTGGCGCGACTATGCGATCGACTTCCTGCGCGACCGCGCGCTGTTCTCGATCTACAAGCGCGCCTCCGAGCGCCCGCTCTACGTGGTCGAGAAGAACCCCAGGCTGCGCCTCAAGCAGGGCCAGTACATGGTATTGAGCCAGGATGGCCGCATCCTGAAGCGCGGCCACGACCTCACGACCGTACTCCGCGTCCTGGAGCTCGCGCTGGTCAAATGATCACCATCCGCCCGGCCGTGCCGGCGGACGCCGCGGCGATGAGCGCCGTGCTCACCGCCTCGATCCGCGACCTCTGCACTGCCGACCACCGCGACGATGCCGAAATCCTCGCCGGGTGGCTCCGCAACAAGACGCCCGAGATGGTGCTGAAAATGCTCGAACGCCCCGGCGCCCGGTTCCTTGTCGCAGAGCGCGATGGCGAGATCGCCGCGGTCGGCTGCTTAACCGGCCCTGATGAGATCGGCCTCAACTACGTCGCCCCGGCCCACCGCTTCCGCGGCGTCAGCAAGGCCCTGCTCGCCGCTCTCGAGGAGCACATCCGCCAATCCGGCGCCAACGTCGCGAGGCTCACCAGCACAGGCACCGCCCACCGCTTCTACCTCGCCAATGGCTGGCAGGATGCCGCCCCGGCGGAAGCCGACCGCGGCATGCTGTGCTACCCGATGGAGAAGCGGCTCTAACCCAGCCGTTATCCGACTAGCCCCGAGCTTCCCCCACCGTGGGTGGGCGGGTGTGGTGCCCTCAAAAAGACCCAGCGGCCCGCGCGGCTACGTCGTAAGAGGCGCTGCCGTAGCGCAAGACATGCAGGTAGCGGCTCAGGCTGCGCAGATGCCCCATCCAGTGGAAGGCGAGCAAATGCAAATGGTAGAGCGCGTCATCCGCCCCCAGCTCGTCGCGGATCCAAAGCAGGTCCTGCATCTGGCCGGCAATATCGACCAGATCGTCGATGCCATCGCCGACCAGTTCGGTGAAGTCGAAATCCATGGGATCTGCGTCGACGTACAGCCCAAGCGAAAATCTCGCAGCGATCGGTTCTCTCAGCTCTTGCGAGGGTCGTTCCGTAGCGTTGTCGGTGAACTCACCCGCCGGCGCGTCTGCGTATGCGACGGCCAGCCGATCCAGCACTTCGGCCAGGTCCTTGAGCGTCGGCGAGGGCTGCTCGAGGATCACCCACAGCACGTCGCGCGCACACTGGAAGATCCGTTCCTCGCCGGTCGTCACGAAGCCTCACAGCGCCTTCTGCAGGTGCACGATATCCAGCCAGCGGTCGAACTTGTAGCCCACCGCCTCGTAGCGCCCGACATGACGGAAGCCGGCTTTCTCGTGCAGGCGCACCGAATTGGCGCGCTCGGCGGTGATCACCGCGATCATCTGCTTGAACCCGGCGGCCCGGCTCTGCGCCATTAGCTCATCCAGCAGCCGCCCACCGATCCCCTGCCCGACCGCATCCTGCCGCAGGTAGATCGAATCCTCGCAGGTGAAGCGGTAAGCCGCCCGCGGCCGGTAGAACGAGGCATAGGCATAGCCCAGCACCTCGCCGGCCCGCTCGGCGACGATCAGCGGGTGACCCAGCGCCTTGAGCTTGCCGAAGCGCTCGGCCATATCGGTCTCTGAGGGCACCTCGGTCTCGAAGGTGATCACTGTCTCCTCGACATAGGGCCGGTAGATGGCGGTGATCTCAGGTACGTCGGACCACGCAAAGGGGCGGAAAACCACGTCGGACATCAGAAGCTCGCTACAAACGAAAGGGCCGCGATCTCTAGTAGATCGCGGCCCCTCAAACTTCCAATCAGACTTGCTGATTCCTTCTATCAGTCACGCTTTCGAACCAGAAAAGTCTCACAACTTTTCCCGAAAGCGCTCGGCGATTACTCCCGGTTACCGAACAGGCGCAGCAGCATCAGGAACAGGTTGATGAAGTCGAGGTAGAGGCTAAGCGCGCCCATCACCGCGGTCTTCTGCAGCACCTCGGCGCCCATACCCTGGTCGTAGCTTTCCTTGACCTTCTGCGTGTCGTAGGCGGTGAGGCCCACGAAGATCAGCACACCGATCGCCGAGATGGCGAAGTCGAGCATGCTGGATGCCAGGAAGATGTTGACGATCGAGGCGATGATCAGGCCGATCAGGCCCATGATCAGGAAGTTGCCGATACCCGTCAGGTCACGCTTGGTGGTGTAGCCGTAAAGGCTCATCGCACCGAACGTGGCTGCCGAGATGAAGAACACCTTGGCGATCGAGGCGTCGGTATAGACCATGAAGATCGACGAGAGGCTGAGGCCCATGACGGCCGCAAACACCCAGAACAGCAGCTGCGCGGTGGCGCCGGAGAGCCGGTTGATGCCGAAGCTCAGCACCAAGACGAAGGCCAGCGGCGCAAACATGATGACCCACTGCAGCGGCGAGTCATAGATCAGGGCGCCCCACTGGGTGACCAGCGTGCCATTGGCCAGCTGACCCACCGCCTGCGAGGCGTCGGTCGTTGTGGACCATGCATTGGCGAAGTAGGCGACGACACCCGTCACCACGAGGCCAATGCCCATGTAGTTGTAGACCTTCAGCATATAGCTGCGCAGGCCCTCATCGATGGCCGCGGCGGTTCCGGCCCGCTGAGCGGCGATAGTCGGACGGTCGAATTCAGCCATGACGAATAAATCCCTTTCCTGGCGACGTGACGGGCGCTCCTCCGAGCCTCTGCCGTCGATCACACAATATGAGGGCACACCTCGGACAATACAAGACTTCGGGATCTCACCTTAACGTTCCCTAATGTCGCAGTTCTTCAACGGTTTATCCAAAGCTCTTCGCCTCACGAGGCAGGCGCAGCGGCGATGCGCGTCCGCCGTCTTGCAGCAGCCATCCGGGGTCGCTACGTTTCAGACGGAGATGAGCGCGAATCACGTAGCTCACCGCGGCAAAGGGAGGGTCGGATGCCCAGGCTCTTTACCGGAATCGAGGTCCCGCCAGAGGTGGGGCTCGCCCTCTCGCTCAAGCGGGGCGGCCTGTTCGGTGCCCGCTGGATCGACACCGAGAATTATCACATTACCTTGCGCTTCATCGGCGACGTCGATCACCATGTGGCGAGCGAAGTCACCGACATGCTGGACCGGCTGGCCGACAGCGAGGCCTTCACCATCAAGCTCGATCACGTCGGCTCGTTCGGCGGCAACACCCCGCGCGCCCTGTTCGCCGGTTGCTCATCCAATGCCGCGCTGCTGCGCCTGCAGGCAGCGCAGGAGCGGGTGCTGCAGCGTTGCGGCCTCGCCCCGGAAGGCCGGAAATTCGTGCCGCACGTGGCGCTGGCGCGGCTGCGCGGCGTTTCCGCCGAAGAGGTGGCGCGCTTCATCGCCTTCTCCGGCCGGTTCGAGCCGCTCGAATTCAAGGTCGGCCGGTTCGTTTTGTTCTCGTCGCGCGATTCCGTCGGCGGCGGCCCCTATCTGGTGGAACAGAGCTATCCGCTGGCCGCCTGACGCACGGGTCGGCGTTAACGCTTCCTTCACCATGCGGGCCCAAACAGGATTTTCGGCGATTTGGCACGTCAAATTGCCGACACGATTGCCGCTAAGGTCGCCACTAAGTCAAAATGCGCGGCCGGTTTGAGACCTTGGTAACCATGCCGTGGCACCATGCTCGGGTGCTGGTTGCGCAACTTCAAGGATGTTAGGGCGATGACATCATCTCGTTTGGCACTGGCTGCTCTGGTTGCCGGAAGTGTCTTTGTCGCACTGGCGGCTGCGCCTGCCGGCGCACAGGAAATCAAACAGCTGGGCACCTTCAAGGCGTGGACCGCCTGGACCGGCGCCGATGCCAATGGCGCCATGTGCTACATCTCGGCCCAGCCGGATGACTGGAGCCCCAAGGAAGTGAACGGCAGCCCGGTGCGGCGCAGCCCGATCCACTTCCTGGTGATCAATAGGAAGGGCCTCGGCACCAAGAACGAAGTGCAGACGCAGGTCGGTTACCCGTTCCACCCCAGCAATGCCAACGTCACCGCCACCGTCGACGGCAAGACCTTCCCGATGGTCACCGAGGGTGAGGCTGCCTGGCTCGCCGTCGAGGCCGACGAGGCGACCTTCGTCGAAGCGCTGAAGGCGGGCACCAAGCTCACCGTCAACGGCACCTCGCAGAAGGGCAACAAGATGTCGGACAGCTACAGCCTGTCGGGCGTCACCGCCGCCCTCGGCGAGATCAGCAAGGCCTGTACCTGATACCAGGCTCGACACGAGGGCGCGAACTTACCGCCCTTCCGAACGTTCGGCGATTGATGCCATCAGGCTTTGCCTGCTACCAACCGCCGAACCTCTGAGGCCCGCCTATGAAATTCCGCGCTCTCGCTGTCATCGCCACGGTGCTTGTCCCCGCCTTGTCGGGCGCTGCCACGGCGCAGTCGGTGAAGCTGCTCGGCGAATTTCGCGATTGGACCGCCTACACCGCCACCGAGTCGACCGGCCCGGTCTGTTTCGCGCTGAGTAAGCCCACCGAGGTTTCGCCCAGCCCCGACGAATTCACCGAAGCCTGGCTCTACCTGACCAACCGCCCGTCCGAGAGCGTGCGCAACGAGCTGAACCTCGTCGCCGGCTTCATCTTTGCGCCCGACACCCCGGCGACCGCCACGGTCAGCGGCCAGACCTTCGAGCTGTTCACCGACAAGGACGCCGCCTGGCTGCTTGATCCCAACCAGAACGACAACCTGGCGGGCGCCCTGCGCGCCGGCTCCTCGGTGGTCATCGAGGGCACCAGCGACAAGGGCATCCGCATCGTCGAGACCTTCTCGCTGTCGGGCGCCACCGCCGCCAGCCGCGCCATCGAAGGCTGCACCGGCTGATCCCGCGGCGACCGAGCGCCCGACCTCGGTAAGAAGCACGGGCGCCCTTGCGGCTAGCTCATCAGTTTGAGCATGGCAGCGAACAGCATCAGCGCGGCGGCGATTACCTCGTAGTGCTCTGGTGACATCTGCACCTCCTTTCGTTTGCGAGAGGCGCGATGACCACGTGTTTATCACTTCGGCCCGCGCTTTCTCCACATACGGAGGATGAGGTCCCGCCAACGGCGTCATCCTAAAGCTCGGCCGCACTCAACCCGTTGCTCTCGATCACCGCCTTCCATCCGGGTGTTCGCCGCGACGCCGCCGCCCACCCCACGCAAGCCAGCCTCCCGCCCCCGTGTTTTGCGCAAACTCTGCTACTATGTTACAGGCCGCGCCCTAAAGGAGCGTGGTCCGGAATAGTCGTGAGACTTTCCACCTCGACCGCGCGACCACCAAACACGCGCACGCTGAGAGAGCCGCCCGCACCATGAGTATCGCCCTCGACCTCGATCATCACGCCCATGCCGAGCGCCCGAAATCCGGGCGGACCTCGCTGGTCGGCCTGATGAAGCCCGAGCTGCGCGATACGCTGATGCGCATCGGCCTCGACGAGCGCGAAGCCAAAATGCGCGCCAGCCAGCTGTGGAACTGGATCTACCATAACGGCGTCACCGATTTCGACCGGATGACCAACATCCAGAAGGGGTTCCGCCAGAAGCTCGCCGACACCTTCCTGCTCGACCGCCCCGAGATCGTCACCGAACAGGTCTCGATCGATGGCACCCGCAAGTGGCTGTTCCGCTTCCGCGACCCCAAAAACCCGCTGCTGCCGCCCGTCGAAGTCGAGACCGTCTACATCCCCGAGGAAGATCGCGGGACCCTGTGCGTCTCTTCCCAGGTCGGCTGCACCCTCACCTGCTCGTTCTGCCACACCGGCACGCAGAAGCTGGTGCGCAACCTCACCGCCGGCGAGATCCTCGGCCAGATCCTGATGGCGCGCGAGCGGCTGGGCGATTTCCCCGGCGGCGTGCGTCCCAATGACGGCGGCCTGGTGCCGGCGCCGCGCGGCTCGGGCGGTTCGGAAGGCGACAGCCGCGCCATCACCAATGTGGTGATGATGGGCATGGGTGAGCCGCTCTACAATTACGACAACGTCAAGCAGGCGCTGCTGATCGCTTCCGACGAAGCCGGCATTTCGCTGTCGAAGCGCCGCATCACCCTTTCGACCTCGGGCGTCGTGCCGTTCATCGAGCCGACCGGCCGCGAAATCGGCGTCATGCTGGCGATCTCGCTGCACGCGGTGCGCGACGAACTGCGCGACATGCTGGTGCCGATCAACAAGAAGTATCCGCTGAAAGAGCTGATCCAGGCCTGCCGCGACTACCCCGGCCTTTCCAATGCCCGCCGCATCACCTTCGAATATGTGATGCTCAAGGACATCAACGATTCCGACGCCGACGCGCGCGAGCTGGTGCGGCTGCTCGCCGGCATCCCGGCCAAGATCAACCTGATCCCGTTCAACCCCTGGCCGGGCACCAATTACGATTGCTCGAGCTCGTCGCGCATTGAGCGCTTCGCCGACATCGTCAACAATGCCGGCTATGCCAGCCCCGTCCGCACCCCGCGCGGCCGCGATATCTTCGCCGCCTGCGGGCAGCTGAAGAGCGAAACCGAGCGGCTGACCAAGAAAGAGCGCGACGCGCTCACGGCTTGACGGCTTGGCGGGGTGCCAAACCCCGTCTAGGATCGGCGTGCCGCTGACGATGCGCGGCAATCCCGGCGCGGTGCCTCATGGCACGTCTGATCCGATCCCCAATCGGTGACGCCTCCCAACAAGGAGTCCAGCCGATGGCTATCCAATTGAAGCGCATGCAACACGGCGACGAGCTCGATTTTGCCGAGATCGCGCCGGACGTGTTCGACGAGCCGATCCATCCCGAGCGGCTCGAAGCCTACCTGCTCGAGCCCGGCCATCTGATGCTGCTCGCCCTCGACAATGGCGTGGTGGTCGGCCAGTGCGCCGCGGTCATCCACCGCCACCCCGACAAGCTCACCGAGCTCTATGTCGACGAGGTCGGCACCGCCTCGACCCATCTGCGCCAGGGCATCGCCACCCGCATGGTCGAAGCGATGTTCGCCTGGGGCCGTGAGCTTGGCTGCCGCGAAGCCTGGCTCGGCACCGAGCTCGACAACCTCGAGGCCAACGGGCTTTACATCAAGGTCGGCGGCAAGGGCGAGAAGATGGTCTATTATGAGTTCGAGCTCTGAGAGCCGCACCTTGTCCTGAAGCGCTCCAGCTGAGGAGAACGCGATGTACCTGCTGCATATCGAGCATTCGGTTCCCGACTACGAGGCGTGGCGGCGCAACGGCTTCGACAGTGATCCGCTCGGCCGCCGCCAGATGGGCGTGGTGCGCCACCGGGTCGGCCGGCGCGCCGACGATCCCAACCACGTGATGATCGACCTCGAGTTCGCGACCAGGGAGGCGGCCGAACGGATGGCGGCGGCGCTCCGGCAGATGTGGGTCGGCGCGCAGGCGCGCGGCCTGATCAATACGCCGCAGCTGACCAGTTTCGAGCTGGTCGACAGCGTCGACTACTGATCAGTCCTCGCCGCGCAGCCATTCGAGCTTGTGCCGGCCCTGGCCAGGGTCGCCGAGCAGTTGCGCCAGCGCCGGCAGCAGGATGCGCAACTCGCCCTCGAGCGTGAAGGGTGGGTTGACGAGGATCATCCCCGAGCCATGCAGCCGCGGCGGGTTGGAGGCCGGGCGGATGCTGAGTTCGGCCCTCAGCATCCTCTGGATGCCGGTATCGCGCAGCGCCGAGATGAAATCGTGCACGGCGCGGGTGTCCTTCAGCGGGTACCACAGCGCATAAACGCCGGTGGCGAACTTGCCATGCGCTTTGACCAGCCCATCGACCAGCCGCTCGAACTCGCCGCGCTCCTCGAACGGCGGATCGACCAGCACCAGGCCGCGCTTCTCCTTGGGCGGCACATGGGCATTGAGCGACAGCCAGCCATCGAGATGGATCACCCGCACCTGTACGTCGCCCTCGAACAGCTTGCCCAGCCGCTCGGCATATTCGGGGTGCAGCTCCAGCGCCGACAGCCGGTCCTGCGGCCGGAACAGTCTTCGGACCAGCAGCGGCGAACCCGGATAGGTCTCGAGCTTATCGTTGGGGTTCAGCTCGGCGATCACCTTGAGATAGGGTTCGGCCAGCACCTGCGCCTTCTGCGGCATGCCGCCCTGCAGCAGCTTGCCGATGCCCTCGGCCCATTCCGGCGAGCGCTTGGCGATCGCGCCAGTCAGATCGTATCTGCCGATCCCGGCATGGGTATCGATCACCCGGAACGCCGCATCCTTCTTCTTCAGGTACTCGACCAGCCGGGTGACGATGAGATGTTTCATCACATCGGCAAAATTTCCGGCGTGGAAGGCGTGGGAGTAGTTCAATGTCTTGCCTGTGCAGTGAGGATGGTCGCGGCGAAGGCGGTGAAAATCGCGGCAAAGCTCCAGTTGAGCGCCCGCTCGACCCATTTGCTGCGCTTGAAGGCGTCGGCCAGCTTTTCGGCGGCAAACACGATCATGAAGCCGAGCGGGATCGACAGCACTACGAACTGCGCGCCGAGGAACAGGAGCTTGCCTGCGGCGGCCGGGTCATGCGCCTCGACGAATTGCGGCAGGAAGGTCACGAAGAACAGCACCACCTTGGGGTTGAGCAGGTTAATGCCGAGCCCGGTGGCAAAGCTCTGCCACAGCGTCGGGACTTTCTTCGCCGCTTCGGTGAGCCGCAACCCACCGCCATGCGCGATGGCCTGCCAGGCCAGCCAGATCAGGTAGACGGCGCCGGCGATCTTCAGCGCCATGAACAGTGGCGGCGCAGCGAGGATCAGCACCGAGATGCCGAAGGCGACCAGCGTCGTATGCACCATGATGCCGGTCATCGCCCCGAACATCGCGGCCAGCCCATGCGCCCGGCCATAGTTGATGGCGCGGCTCATCTGCAGCGCCATATCGGGCCCGGGCGTGATCATCAGCACGAAGGTGGCGACGGCAAAGCCGAGCAGCACCGGCAGGTCGGGGACGAAACTTGGCATGGCGCTTTCCAACGAGGTTGGCCGTTGCCTATCATCTCCCGAGGTTGCGGCCAACGGGGGCGGCAAAGAAGACGGACTGAGGGGCATGGCGTTTTGGGAACCGCGATCGGCTGCGCTGACCGTCAGGCGCATCCTGAAGGTCAATCATGCCGGCGAGTTCGGCGCCATCCGCATCTACGATGCCCAGCTCGCCCTGGCCCGGCAGCTCTATCCCGACATCGTGCCGGCGCTGACCGAAATGCGGGATGACGAGATCGAACACTGCCGCCGGTTCCACGAGGCCATGCCGGCGCGTGGGGCGCGGCCCTGCCGGGTCATGGCGTTCTGGAGTCTTGGCGGCTACGTCCTCGGCTTCGTCACTGCCCTCATGGGACGCAACATGATCTGGGTCTGCACCGAAGCCGTCGAGGCGACCGTGCATCGGCACCTCGAAGACCAGATCGCCTTTCTGCGCGACCGCGACCGGCCGCTGCACGACCTGATCGGCTCGATCCAGGCGCAGGAGCTGGCGCATCTGCAGCACGCGGTCGACCACCAGCCGCGGCGCGGCCTGGTGCGCGCCGTGACCCTGCCGCTCATCGGCCTCGCTACGGAATCGCTGATCTGGCTCTCCACCTGGGGCGACTCCACCAGCATGCGCAGCGAGATCGCCAGCTAGCCCGCTTGCCAGCCGCAGCGTCGGCGCGCCACAACGGGGCATGTCCACGTCGCTGATTTTCCCGATCGCCGCCGATGCCCTGCCGCGGGTCGCGGCGCTCGCTTATCGCATCTGGCCCGAGGCCTTTGCCGGCATCCTGCCGGCCGACCGCATCCCCGGCATGCTCGCCGAGATCTATGCGCTCGAGACGCTCGAGGCCGATATCGCCGAGCGCGGCCACCAGTACTGGCTCGTCACCCATGACGGCCGCGACGTCGGTTTCGCCTCGGCCTATCGCGCCGATGGCCAGGTCTGGATCAAGAAGCTCTATTTGCTCGCCGAAACCCGCGGGCTGGGGCTCGGCAAGGCGCTGGTCGCTACCGCCCGCGCGCATTTCGGCCCCGAATTGCCCGTCGCGCTTTACGTCAACGACGGCAACGCCGCCGCCATCGCCTTCTACCGCGCACAGGGCTTTGCGGTCGAACAGCACGTGCCGGTGCAGATGGGGCCGTATCAGTTCAGCGACTACGTGATGGTGAAGCGGGCCTGAGCCGCTGAGCCGCAGACCCGGTGCGAGCTGACCACCACCCCTGTCCCCTCCCCCTAAACATGGGAGGGAGACCAAGGCACCGGAGGGGAGTGATCAAGGGTGGGGGTCAGCCCGCGCCGGCGCCTGAGTGTTACCCCAATGGCAGTTCGCCTCCAGGCGTCCGGCCTCTCACCTGCCACGTATGCCCATGCGCGTTTGTGCGCGGTATCAGCACAAGCATTCCTTCGCCTTGCGCGCGTCGCGACTGTACTGATTTGCGCACTAACGCCTAATCAGTTCGGAATTTAGCACTCGTTAACCATAAGATACTGACACTGATCCGCATGTACCAATGCGTATCAGGAGTATTTCCATGCGTGTACTTGTATTGAGGGTTCTTGGCGTCCTGGCGATCCTGCCCTTCGCCGCACCGGCCGTCGCCGAGGACGTCTTCTTCGATGGCGACGTGCTCACCAGTTGCTCGATCGAGGGACACACCAATGGCGCCCTCGGCATCGACCTCACCAGCGGCGGCACCATCCTGACCTCGTCGACGCCCTATGGCACCGCCGGTACGGTCACCATTCGCGCCACCGGCAGCAACTTCATCAACGTCAGCGCGCCTACCCGGACCGCCCAGGCCGGCGGCTACAACGCGGCGAGCGAGGTGCTCCAGGTCTCCTACCAGGGCGTCGGCACGCTCAGCGGCGTCAGTCAGACCTTCACCAATGTCGGCACCAGCAAGCCCGCCACGACCCTGCTGGCGGCCATCCTCAACGTCAACAACCGGATCACCAACACCGCCAACGGCTTCCCGCTCGGGACTTACCAAACCAAGACCACCGTCACATGCACGCCCACGGCAGAGTTCTGAGGCTGCTCGCATCGCTGGCGGCGGCGCTGGCGCCATTGCCGGCGCTGGCCTGCACCTTGTCGGTCACCAATAACGGCGCACTCGGCATGGCCGTCGGCAACAATACGCAACTGGGCTCGCAACTGGGCGGCGGCAGTGCCGCAACGCTCACGACGATTCTGCCGCTGCTCAGCGGCGTCACCATCGATGTCGGCGCCCCGACTTTGGTGCAGCAGCCCGCCGGCTATAGCTTCGGCACCAGCACGCCCGAAGTTGCCTACACCGCTGGCGTGCTCAATCTGGTCCCGATTAAGACCCAGCCGTACACCGCCGGTGCCAGCAGCTTCCCCACCGGCCTGCTCGGCATCGTCACCGTCACCATCGTGATGCACAACCGCGTCACCAACACCGCCGGTTTCCCGGCCGGCCACTACCGCACGAGGACCGTCGTCACATGTCATCCCTGAAGGTCGTCCACCTCGTCCCGCTGCTCGCCCTGCTGCTCGGGCTGGGGCTCGCGGCTCCGGTCGCCGCGCAATCGCTCAGCCCGCTGGAAAAGACCGGGGTCACCCCATCCGACCGCAAGGCCTTCCGGCTGGTGGTCGGCAATCCCTACAAACAGAAGATGACCTTCGACGTCATTCCGATGCAACCCGACTACCAGACCCCGGCCGCTGGCGCGAAGGTCAACTACCCCAGGATCACCATGGGCCCGGGCATCTCGCGCCAGATCATCTTCACCTTCGATATCGACCCCAAAGTAAAGGAGAGGAAGATTGCTCTCTGCATCCAGCCTGCCTCGCTCGATGGCCCGATTCTGCCGCGTGTGTGCGGTCTCTATGTTGGCCGTATGGCCGGCCGCGGCAGCTGACGGGCTGATGCTGCCGCCCCCGCCTGTCGGTCCCGGCGGCGAGGACTCGATCACCACGGCCGAAGGGGTGCGCTGCAGCCAGTCGATCAACTCCTCGGGCGGCTACCTCGACCTCGGCGTGGCCGGTGGCGACCTCTCCAGCGCTTACGACAACGATTCCAACTACGGCATCGATAACGGCGACACGCGCCAGAGCGCCGTCGCTTATGCCCGCGTGATCATTCCGCTCGGCGAGGCGCCGACTCGGCTCAACTGCGCCCGGCTCTACGAGCTCGAGATCCAGAAGCTGAAGGCCGAGATCGAGATGCTGAAGGTCGGGCTCGAATAGCTGCGGTCGGGCTTAAAACCATCTTAACTGCCCTTCGCTAGCGTTCCGCGCTGGATTGTGGGGATTTGAGGGGCCTGATCAGAAGTGAAGGCGCTAGCTGCCGATTCCGATCGTAAGGCCGCCGACGCGTTGCTGCTCGACGCGGCGCTGCAGTCGGTCCCCTACGGCTTCTGCGTCTGGTCGGCGCAGTTCAAGCTGGTGATGTTCAACCAGCACTATCTCGACATTTACGGCTTCTCCGCCCGCCGCGTCCGCAAGGGCATGACGCTCGAAGCGGTGGTGAAGCTGTCGTCCGAGATGGGCAATCATCCCGACCAGTCGCCCGAAGAGTTCCTCCGAACCTATAAAGCCGAGCTGTTGGCCAATCGCGGCGGCGCCCGCTCCAAGGTGCGCGAACGCGTTGCCGGCGAGCGCTGGCTGGAGACGGCACACGCCTACTCACCCGGGCTCGGCTGGGTCGTCACCCATGAGGATGTCACCGAGGAGATCGCCTCCTCGGAGATCATCCAGAAGCGCAAGCGCGAACTCGAGCGCCAGAACATCCGGCTCGACGCAGCGGTCAACAATATCAGCCAGGGCCTCTGCATGTACGACCCCAAGGGTCGCCTGGTGATCTGCAACCAGCCCTACCAGCGCATCTACAACCTGCCCGAGCATCTGTTGAAGCCAGGCACGCAGCTCGACGACATTCTCGGCCACCTGTTCGACGAGGGCATGCAGGCCGGGGCCAACCGCGAGGACTATATCCGCTGGCGCCGCGAGGTGATCTCGCGCGGCGAGTACGGCAAGAACATCCACGAGCTCAATGGCCGCACCATCATGATGCAGCACCATCCGATGAAGGATGGCGGCTGGGTCACTACGCACGAGGACATCACCGAGCAGCGCCAGCAGGAAGAGCGGATCCGCCATCTTGCCCGCCACGACGCGCTGACCCAGTTGCCCAACCGCGTACAGTTCCTCGAGGAAATGGCAGCGGCCGAGCCGGGCCTCGCCCGCGGCGAGCACATCGCGGTGCTCTGCATCGACCTCGACCACTTCAAGGCAGTCAACGATACGCTCGGCCACTCGCTCGGCGACAAGCTGCTGCAGCAGGTTTCGGCCCGCCTGTGGGGCGCCACGCGCGAGAACGACCTGCTCGCTCGCCTCGGCGGCGACGAGTTCGCGCTCCTCTTGCGCGGCGTCGACAATCCGGCGGAAGCCGCCGCGATCGCCGAGCGCATTGTCAAGGCGATGGCCAACCCGTTCACCATCGATGGCCACCAGCTGGTGATCGGCACCTCGGTCGGCATCGCCATGGCGCCACAGGATGGCGAAACTTCCGAAATCCTGATGAAGAACGCCGACCTGGCGCTCTACAAGGCCAAGAACGAAGGGCGCTCGACCTACCACTTCTTCGAATCCGGCATGGATGCGGCGATCCAGAAGCGGCGCACTATCGAAGCCGGTCTCCGCCTGGCGCTCGCCAAGGGCGAGTTGCGCCTGGTGTTCCAGCCGCTGGTCGGGCTGAAAGAGAACCGCATCACCTGCCTCGAGGCGCTGCTGCGCTGGGATACCGCCGATCGCGGCACCATCTCGCCCACCGAGTTCATCCCGATCGCCGAGGAAACCGGACTCATCGTCCAGATCGGCGAGTGGGTGCTGCGTGAGGCCTGCCGCACCGCTGCGACCTGGCCGCTGGGGGTCCGCGTCGCGGTCAACCTCTCGCCGGTGCAGTTCAAGAACAAGCGGCTGTTCGAGACAGTCGAGGCGGCTTTGCGCGACACCGGCCTGCCGCCGACCCGGCTCGAGCTCGAGATCACCGAGTCGCTGTTGCTCTCGGACAACGAGCCCACCCTCAAGACGCTGCACAAGCTCAGGGCACTGGGCGTCCGCATCTCGATGGATGATTTCGGCACCGGCTATTCCTCGCTGAGCTACCTGCGCAGCTTCCCCTTCGACAAGATCAAGATCGACCGTTCATTCATGCGCGACCTGAAGTCGAAGGGTGACAGCCTCGCCATCATCAAGGCGGTGATCGGGCTCGGCCAGTCGCTGGGCATGTCGACCACCGCCGAAGGCATCGAGACCGAGGAGCAGCTAAGCGCCGTGCGCGACCAGGGCTGCAACGAAGTGCAGGGCTTCCTGTTCTCGCCGCCGGTCAGCGCCCAGGCCGTCGCTGAAATGCTGGCCGAGGAAAGCCAGCAGCGGCCCAAGCTCCGCCGCGTCTCCTGACGCCAGCCGATGCGACAGGCGGCCTATGACCAGCTTCTCGCTCTCGCCCGCCGCTGCAGCCGCGTGCCCGCCGACGCCGATGATCTGCTGCAGGATGCGCTGATCGAGGCGATCCGCGTCGGCCGCGCCGATTTCACCCGACCGGAGCATCGGCGCTGGCTGGTCGGGGTGATGCGCAACAAGGTCAGGATGGCAGCGCGTGGGGCGACACGCAGTCGGCTCCGCGACAGCGCCTGGCAGGCGGCGCGCCACCCGCAGCCGATCGCCGACGAGACCCCGATCAGCGCCATGCTGGCGAGCTTGCCGCCGGCGCTGAAATCGGTTGCCGCCCTAGCGCTCAGCGGCCACGACCGTCGCGAGATCGCCTACCTGCTGCGGCTCGACGACGTGACGTTGCGCCAACGCATCTCCACTCTCGGCAAGCGGCTGCGCGCCGCCGGTCTGGCGCTGCCCGAAGGCACGCCCGGCCTTGGCCTCAACCTCGCCTATGGCCGCATCCGCGACGCGCTGCTGCCGGCGCTGCTGCGCGAGGGCGGCGTCTTCGCCTCGCACGATCCGGATGGGCACCTGTTCATCGTGCGGCGGGCGCCGAACTAGAGCGTTTTCAGGAAAAGTTGCAGACTTTTCCGGTTCGAAAGCGCGACGAGTCAAAGACACTGTGCGCTGCCGGGAATATTTTGGCGCCTTGCTCACATTCCGCCTGATGGCGGCAACCATTGATGTAACCACCCCATCAGGAGCTCTGACCCATGATCCCCAAACCGCACCGCGCCAGCATCGTCTACTATGTCGCCGACATCGCCCGCACCGAGCGCTTCTACAACGAGACGCTCGGCATCGAACTCACCCGCATGGAGGGCGCCGAGCCCTATTGGCTGCAGGGTTCGCTCGATCAGGGCCTCGACATCATCTTCTTTCAAATGGAAGGCTCGCGCGGCAGCTCGCCGGCGCTGATCTTCGATCTCGCCGAAGGCGGCATCGACGATGTGGTGGCCGCACTGGTCGCCCACGGCGTCACCATCGTCACTCCGGTCAGCGAGGCGCCCGGCGGCTGGAGCGCCGACTTTCTGGATCCTGATGGCTTTGGCCTCGGCCTCTACCAGTCGGGCGACAAGCCGCGATCGCTGAAAAAATAGCAACTGCGTCGATCTGACGGCAGTCCGTTCGTCGTGCATGCGAGGGCGCTTTCCGGGCGCAACAGCGCTGGGTAACCGGGGAGTGCCCTCACCCCGGCCACTAGGTCGCAAACCAGCTATTCGGCGAATTGTCTTGAGAATGTGACCCTTGTCCGATATGGGGCGCGACTAATCTCCTGAACATCCGATCGGCCGCCCCTCATGTCTTTGCGTAACATCGCAATCATTGCTCACGTTGACCATGGCAAGACTACCATGATCGACGTCCTGCTCAAGCAGTCCGGTTCGTTCCGCGAAAACCAGCGCGTCGAAGAGCGCGCCATGGACAGCAATGACCTCGAGCGCGAGCGCGGCATCACCATTCTGGCGAAGGTGACTTCGCTGGTCTGGAAGGATACCCGCATCAACATCGTCGACACCCCCGGCCACGCCGACTTCGGCGGCGAGGTCGAGCGCATCCTGTCGATGGTCGATGGCGTGGTGATCCTCGTCGACGCCGCCGAAGGCCCGATGCCGCAGACCAAGTTCGTGCTCGGGAAGGCTCTTGCCCAGGGCCTCCGCCCGATCGTTGCGATCAACAAGATCGACCGCCCCGACGAACGCCACCTCGAGGTGCTCGAAGAGATTTTCGATCTGTTCATCGCGCTTGACGCGACCCCGGAGCAGCTCGATTTCCCGGTGCTCTACGGCGCCGCCAAGCTCGGCTGGATGTCCGAAAAGCCGGAAGGCCCCAAGGACTCGCTGGCCCCGCTGCTCGACAAAGTGCTCGAATACGTGCCCGCGCCGAAGGTGGAAGAGGGCCCGTTCCGCATGCTGGTCACCACCATCGAGCGCAACCCGTTCCTCGGCCGCATCCTCACCGGGCGCATCACCTCGGGTACGGTCAAGGCCGGCGACCCGATCCACTCGCTCGGCCGCGACGGCAAGATCGTCGAGAAGGGCCGCGTTTCGAAAGTGCTGGCCTTCCGCGGCCTCGAACGCACCCCGATCGATATCGCCGAAGCCGGCGACATCGTCGCCATTGCCGGGCTCGAGACCTCGACCGTCGCCGATACGCTGGTCAACCCGTCGGTGACGGTGCCGCTGCCGTCCAAACCGATCGATCCGCCGACCCTGTCGGTCACCTTCCGCATCAATGACGGCCCGCTGGCCGGCCGCGAAGGCGACAAGGTGCAGTCGCGCGTCATCCGCGAGCGCCTCCTGCGTGAAGCCGAAGGCAACGTCGCGATCAAGATTACCGAAGGCGATGACAACGACTCGTTCGAAGTCGCCGGCCGCGGTGAACTGCAGCTCGCCGTGCTGATCGAAAACATGCGCCGCGAGGGTTTTGAGCTCACCATCGGCCGCCCGCGCGTCGTCATCCGCGAGGAGAACGGCCAGAAGCTCGAGCCGATCGAAGAAGTGATCATCGACGTCGATGACGAGCATAGCGGCGTCGTGGTGCAGAAGCTGACCGAGCGCAAGGGCGACCTGGTCGACATGCGCCCCTCGGGCGTCGGCCGCCAGCGCCTGCGCTTTTACGTGCCGACCCGCTCGCTGATCGGCTACCAGCCGGAACTCTTGTCCGATACCCGCGGCACCGCCATCTTCAACCGGCTGTTCCACGAGTATCAGCCGTTCAAGGGCGCCCTGCCGGGCCGCCGCACTGGTGTGCTGATCTCCAACGGCACCGGCCAGGCCGTGACCTATGCGCTGTGGAACCTCGAAGAGCGCGGCCCGATCATGATCGATGCCGGCGTCGACATCTACGAGGGCATGATCATCGGCGAGCACGCCCGCGAGAACGACCTCGAGGTCAACGCGCTGAAGGGCAAGCAGCTGACCAACATCCGCACGACTTCGAAGGATGAAGCGGTTCGCCTCACTCCGCCCAAGAAGCTCACCCTCGAGCAGTCGCTCGGCTACATCGCCGACGACGAGTATGTCGAAGTGACGCCCAAATCCATCCGTCTGCGCAAGATCTGGCTCGACCCCAACGATCGCAAGCGCATGATGCGCGCCGCCAAGGCCAGCTGATCCAATAGGGCGGCCGCACCCCGGCCGCCCGTATTGTTCCGTCATTACAACGTGCTACAGGTTGCCCGAGGATTTTGGGGGACCCGACATGTTGAAGCGGATGGCGTTACTCGCATCGATTGCACTTGTTGCAGCGCTGGCCTCGGTTTCGTCGGCCGAGGCCAAGGTTCGGCTGAAGCCGATCAACTGCCCGGTTGCCAAGGCCGCCGAAAGCTTCCGCATCACCGGCGCCAAGGGCGAACTCGAGGGCGTCCGCTCCGAGTACCAGTGGCTGGCGGCCAACCGCCCCGGCTGGAAGCGCACCGACCAGGCGCTCATCACCAAAGGCAACAAGGCCTATGACCTGCTGACCATCGTCAAAGGGCGCAAGAAGCAGGTGATCTGCTTCGACTACCGCGTTCTTTGGTAAGCGGGATTTCTGACCGAACACTGCGACTGGAGCACCATGGCCACCTGGATCACCCAGATCATCACCGACCTCGGCTATGTCGGGATCGCCCTGCTGATGCTGCTCGAGGCGGTGTTCCCGCCGATCCCCTCCGAACTGATCGTGCCGTTCGCCGGCTTTGCCGCCGGAGAGGGTACGCTCAACGTCTTCGGCGTGATCCTTGCCGCCACTCTCGGCTCGCTGATCGGCATGCTGCCCTGGTACTTCGTCGGCCGGCTGTTCGGTCTCGAACGGGTCAAGTGGCTGGCCGACCATATCGGCCGCTGGTTCGCCTTCAATGCCGACGAGATCGATTATGCCGCCCGCATCTTCGAGCGCTGGGGCAAGCCGATCGTCCTCGTCGGCCGGCTGTTCCCGATCCTGCGCACCCTGATCTCGGTTCCCGCTGGCCTGGCGAAGATGAACTTTCCGACCTTCGCGCTGTTCTCGGCCATCGGCATGCTGATCTGGAACAGCGTGCTGGTCGGCGCCGGGTACCTCTTGCACGAGCACTACCACCTGGTCGAAAGCTGGCTCGACCCGCTGACCTGGCTGGTGCTGATCGCCGTCGTCGGCCTTTATGTGTTCCGCCTGTTCACCTGGCGGCCGAGCCGGGCCAGCCAAAAAATCTGAGGTCCATGTCACACCGGCTGGGGGCCAGGTCGTCTTGTTGTCGTGAGCATCACAATGACATGGAGACAATGATGACCAAGCGCATCAACCCCTACGCCCGGATGGACCTGATTCAGCCGCTGATCGACTACAGCCAGGCCGTGCCCGATGTCGGCCTCGAGCCGACCCTGGCGCATCTGGTGAAGATCCGCGCCAGCCAGATCAACGGCTGCGCCGTGTGCCTCGTCATGCACAGCCAGGAAGCCCGCCAGGACGGTGAAACCGAAATGCGCATCTACCTGCTCGATGCCTGGCGCGAGGCGCTGCATTTCACCCCGCGCGAGCGCGCCGCTCTGGCCTGGACCGAGGCGCTGACCCGGCTCGATCATACCGCCGATGCGGCCTATGAGCTGGTGGCGGCAGAGTTCAGCGAGGCCGAGCAGGTCGTCCTGACCCTGTTGATCGGCAACATCAATACCTGGAACCGCATCAATGCCGGTTTCCGGGTGAACCCGCCGCGTTCGGCGATCATCAAGGTGGCGGCATAACATGGATGCCGGGCGGGCCGATGCGGCCATCAGTTTCGAACCCCATCGGCCCCGCCTCACCCGGGTGGCCTACCGCATGCTCGGCTCGGTCGCCGATGCCGAGGATGTGGTGCAGGACGCGTTCCTGCGCTGGCACACCACCGACCGCTCCGAGGTCGACAATGCCGAGGCCTTCCTGGTGCGTGTCGTCACCCGGCTCTGCCTCGATGTACTGAAATCCTCCCGCCGCAAGCGCGAGACCTATATCGGCCCCTGGCTCCCCGACCCGGTGGTCGAGAGCGAGGCTGACATGGCCGAGGACGTCACCTTGCCCCTCCTCCTCGCGCTGGAGCGGCTCTCGCCGCTCGAGCGCGCCGCCTTCCTGCTGCATGATGTGTTCGGCATGGAGTTCGACGAGGTGGCGACCGCCATCGATCGCGAACCGGCCGCCTGCCGGCAGCTGGCGGCGCGGGCCCGCCAGCATGTGCACGAGGCGCGGCCGCGCTTCGCCGTCGACCAGCGCCGCGGCCTCGAGTTCGCCGAAGCCTTCTTTGCCGCCTCGCAGACCGGCGATATGGCGATGCTCAAATCGATGCTCGCCGCCGATATCACCGTCACCGCCGATGGTGGCGGCAAGCGTCCGGCCGGCCCGGTGCCGATTGTCGGCTTCGACGCCGTTATGCGGCTGATGGAACGGATGGCGCGGATGTTCGCCAACGCGCCGTCGCAGCTTGTCCGCTTCGCCACCATCAATGGGCTGCCCGGCTTCGTCACGCTCGAGGCAGATGGCGAGCTGCAGACCACCGCGCTCGAGATCGTCGATGGCAAGATCGCCGGCATCTATGTCGTGCGCAACCCGGACAAGCTCGGGCACCTCGATGGCATGGCGCTCAACTGAGCGCCAACCCACCGCGCTCAAAGGCAAAATCGTCGCGCCCGCTTGCCGCCCGGCGTTTCGCCCCCTAAATAGGGCGGCGAACCCGAGGGCCACCCGATGATCTTTGCCATTCTGCAGACGCTGAGCTTCATTCTGAACATCGTCTGGTGGATCTTCCTGATCATGATCATCATGAGCTGGCTGATCAGCTTCAACGTGATCAACACCCGCAACCAGTTCGTCGCTTCGATCTGGCGCGTGCTGAACCAGATCACCGAGCCGATCTTGAAGCCGATCCGCCGCGTCATCCCGGCAATGGGCGGGCTCGACCTGTCGCCGCTGATCGTCTTCGTCATCATCTTCTTCCTGCAGAACCTCATCGGCTTCTACGCCGCCCGGGCCGCTGTCGGCGCGCTCTGAGCAGCGCGCCATGCTGCCTCAGGGCTATGAGGTCTCGACCGATCCCACGCGGATCGACCTCGACTATGTGCATCGCTACCTGAGCCAACAGAGCTATTGGGCCGGCGCCGTCCCGCGAGACGTCGTCGCCCGCTCGGTGGCCAACGCCCTGAGTTTCGGGCTCTATGCCCCCGATGGCGCGCAGGTCGGCTTCGCCCGCGTCGTCACCGATCGCGCCACCTTTGCCTGGCTGGCCGACGTCTTCATCGATCCCGGCCGGCAGGGTCTCGGGCTCGGCAAGGGCTTGATGGACGCCATCATCGCCCATCCCGACCTGCAGGGCCTGCGCCGCTTCATGCTGGCCACTGCCGACGCGCATGGCCTCTACGAGCGCTATGGTTTCACCGCGGTCGAGCATCCCGAGCGGCTGATGGTCAAGCTCCGCACCGACCTCTATCCGCGCTCGTGAAGCCGGCCTTCGAACTGTTGCCGGACGGCATCCGGCTCCATCTTCGCGTCACCCCCAATGCCGGCCTCGACCGCATCGACGGTTTCGAGACCCGCGACGACGGCGCCACCGTGCTCCGGGTGCGGGTGAAGGCGGTGCCGGACAAGGGCAAGGCTAATGCGGCGGTGATCGGGCTCCTCAGCAAAATGCTGGGCGTGCCCAAGTCAGCGGTCACTCTGATCGCGGGCGACACGACGCGGCTCAAGACCCTGCACATCGCCGGCGACTCTGACGCCCTTGCCGTTGCCCTCGCCAAACTGGGCTAGACTTCTTACATTACGGTCAGCATCAAACCGGAGCGTGCGATGAAAGTCTCCCGCGAGCAGGCGACGAAGAACCGTGCCCATGTCGTCGAGGTTGCCGGGGCCCAGTTCCGCAAGCACGGCTTTGACGGCATCGGCGTTGCCGACCTGATGCAGGCTGCCGGCCTGACGCATGGCGGCTTCTATAACAATTTTGCCAGTAAGGATGCGCTCGCCGCCGAGGCGGTGACCCAGGTGTTTACCGAGACCACCGAGCGCCTGCGCCAGTACGCGCTGGCCGCCGCCGATCCCTATGCCGCGATGGTCCGCTTCTACCTCTCGCCGGAACATCGCGACTCGATCGAGGCAGGCTGCGCCATCGCCGCATTGTCGCAGGACGCGGCGCGCCGCAGCCCGGAGCTGCGCGCCGCCTTCGAGGTGGGCATCGCCGCCTATCTCGAGCTGATCGTCGAGGTCGCCGACGTCACCCGGCCCCGCGCCATGGCCATCTACGCCACCATGGTCGGCGCCCTCACCCTCTCCCGCACCGTCACCGACCCCGCATTGAGCGCCGACCTGCTGGCCGCTGCGGCCGACGGTCTCCTCGCCGGCAAAGATTCTTAGCCTGCGCCCTTGCGGCGTTAAATTACGATCATCATGTAAACGGTGTCACGCCATTTGCAGGAGATCGATCATGGCCGCACAAACCGCCCTCATCACCGGAGCCTCATCGGGCATCGGCGAGATCTACGCCGACCGCCTCGCCAAGCGCGGCTACGACCTGGTGCTGGTCGGCCGCAATGCCGAAAAGCTGCAGCAACTCGCCACCGCGCTTGCCGCGACCTACGGCATCAAGGTGGAGCGCATTGTCGCCGACCTCGGCGAGCCCGCAGGCCTGGCGCGCGTCGAGCGGCGCCTCGAAGCCGATCCGGCCATCACCTTGCTGATCAATTCCGCCGGGCTGATCGGCGGCGGTCCGCTCAGCGCCGGCAATCTCGATGAGCTCAGCAGCATGCTGAACATCAACGTCGTCGCCCTCACCCGCCTCGCCGCCGTCGCCGCCAAGGTCTTCGCCGCTCGCGGCAACGGCGCCATCGTCAACCTCGCCTCGGCCATGGCCTTCATCGACACGCCCGCCGCCGCGGCCTATGCCGCCTCGAAAGCCTATGTGCTGAACCTCAGTCTGTCGCTCGATCTCGATGTGAAGCCACAGGGCGTCCAGGTGCAGGCGGTGCTCCCCGGCTATACCCGCACCCCGATGATCTCCGGCGGCGCTGGCCTGCCCGCTGAAGCGGTGATGGATGCCGACGCCATGGTCGATGCGGCGCTGGCAGGCTTCGACGCCGGCGAACTGGTCACCATCCCCTCGCTCGAAGCCGTCTCTGCCTATGACGACTGGGCGGCACGACGGGTGGCCCTCCGCCCGCATCTGTCGCTGTCGAAGCCTGCGGCCCGCTATACTGCTGCCTGACTGCTGAGCCGGTGCGGGCTGACCCCCACCCTTGATCCCTCCCCCTAAACATGGGGAGGGAGACGGCAGCCTCGATGTCCGTGTGAGGGTCTCCCTCCCCATTCTTCTTAGGGGGAGGGGACAGGGGTGGGGGTCAGCCCGCGCCGGGTTCTCGATTAATTCCGCCGCCCACCCCATCACCCCTACCCCATTGCGCCCCCTGCGGCGATTTGGCACAAGTTTCGCACGCGATCGTCGGGGGGCGAGGAGGAGCGGTTCGCCGCTGCAACTACGGAGCGTTCCCCGGTGACGTCACATCGAGGGAACATTCGTTATGACTCTATTGCTATGGGCGATCGTCGTGTGCGGTCTGCTCTCCATCGTATACGGCGTCGTCACGACGCAGGGCCTGCTGAAGGCCGATGCGGGTTCGGCCCGCATGCAGGAGATTTCCGCCGCAGTGCGTGAAGGCGCCTCCGCCTATCTCCGCCGCCAGTACACCACTATCGCGATTGTCGGCGTGGTCATCCTGATCCTCGCCTTCTTCCTGCTCGGCATTTATGCCGCGATTGGCTTCGCCATCGGCGCCATCCTGTCGGGTGCCGCGGGCTTTATCGGCATGAACGTCTCGGTCCGCGCCAACGTCCGCGTCGCCCAGGCGGCGACCAAGTCGCTGGCCGGCGGCCTCGACCTTGCCTTCAAGTCAGGTGCTGTCACCGGGCTGCTGGTTGCGGGTCTCGGCCTCCTCGGCGTCACCCTCTACTTCATCGTGCTCACCCAGTTCCTCGGCATCGCGCCGACCAGCCGCATCGTCATCGACTCGCTGGTGGCGCTCGGCTTCGGCGCCTCGCTGATCTCGATCTTCGCCCGTCTCGGCGGCGGTATCTTCACCAAGGGTGCGGATGTCGGCGGCGACATGGTGGGCAAGGTCGAAGCCGGCATCCCCGAGGATGATCCGCGCAACCCGGCCACCATTGCCGACAACGTCGGCGACAATGTCGGCGATTGCGCCGGCATGGCCGCCGACCTGTTCGAAACCTATGTGGTGACCGCGGTCGCCACCATGGTACTGGCGGCGATCGTCCTCCCCGACGCGTTCAAGCTCGCCGGCATGGTGCTTCCGCTGGCCATTGGTGGCGCCTGCGTCGTCACCTCGATTATCGGCACCTATTTCGTCAAGCTCGGCGCCTCCAACAACATCATGAACGCCCTCTATAAGGGCCTCATCGCCACCGGCGTGCTCTCGCTCATCGTGCTGCTGCCGACCCTGATGTGGGTGTTCGGCGGGCTCGACGTGCAGCTCGGCCTCGAAGGCGGCAAACAGTTCACCCCGTGGAACCTGTTCTGGTGCGGCGTTGCCGGCCTCGTCATCACTGGCCTGATCATCGTCATCACCGAATATTACACCGGCACCGGCAAGCGCCCGGTCAACTCGATCGCCGAAGCATCGGTGACCGGCCATGGCACCAACGTCATCCAGGGCCTCGCGGTCTCCTTGGAATCGACCGCCCTGCCGGCGCTGGTGATCATCATCGGCATCATCGTCACTTATAACCTCGCGGGCCTGTTCGGCATCGCCTTCGCCGTTACCACCATGCTGGCGCTGGCCGGCATGATCGTCGCGCTCGATGCCTTCGGCCCGGTCACCGACAATGCCGGCGGCATTGCCGAAATGGCCGGCCTCGACAAGGAAGTGCGCCACAATACCGACGCGCTCGACGCCGTCGGCAACACCACCAAGGCCGTCACCAAGGGCTATGCCATCGGTTCGGCCGGCCTCGGCGCCCTGGTGCTGTTCGCCGCCTATACCCAGGACCTGCAGTTCTTCTCGGCCAATGCCGCGGAAGGATCATTCTTCTATGGCCTGGGGCCACTCACCTTCTCGCTCGCCGACCCCTATGTCGTTGTCGGCCTGCTGTTCGGTGGCCTCTTGCCCTTCCTCTTCGGCGGCATGTCGATGACCGCCGTGGGCCGCGCCGCCCAGTCGGTGGTGGTGGAAGTCCGCCGCCAGTTCAAGGAGCGGCCGGGCATCATGGCCGGCACCGAGAAGCCTGACTACGGCAGGGCGGTCGATATGCTGACCAAGGCCGCGATCAAGGAAATGATCGTCCCCTCGCTGCTGCCGGTGCTGTCACCGATCATCGTGTTCGTCGCCATCTACTGGATCGCCGGCACCGCCGCCGCCTTCTCGGCGCTCGGCGCCATGCTGATGGGCGTCATCGTCACCGGGTTGTTTGTCGCGATCAGCATGACTGCTGGCGGCGGCGCCTGGGACAACGCCAAGAAGAGCTTTGAAGACGGCTTTACCGACAGCCACGGCGTCAAGCACTACAAGGGCTCCGACGCCCACAAGGCCTCGGTCACCGGCGACACCGTCGGCGACCCCTACAAGGACACCGCCGGCCCGGCGGTGAACCCGATGATCAAGATCACCAACATCGTGGCCCTGCTGCTGCTGGCGGTCTTGGCGCACATGACGGGCGTGGCGTAAGCGCTCGCTCCAACCCGCTATGCGGTTATCTGAGGGCCCGGGGGATCACTCCGGGCCCTTCGGCTTCAAGGCGCCGGTGATCTCGCCCAGCCGTGCCACCAGCCGGTCGCGCTCCAGGGTCAGCCCCTTGTAATCGAGCTCGGCAGCCCCGAGCGCCATGAGTTGAGCGACCAGCGAGCTGGCGATCCCTGCCGCCTCCGGGTGCTGCTCCAGCCGCGCCAGCGGATCGACATGGATGCGGATGGCGAACAGGATATCGCCGCTCACCGGCAGCTTCCGCAAAGTCTGCCGTTCTACCCGCAGGAATACGCTTGCCGCCCGTTCGCCTGTCCCGAAACGCCGTGTGCCGGGATCTGCCGTCTCGGGGTGATGCAGCCGGTCGTCCCCATAGAGCGACCAGTTCCAGCGGATCATTGGCACTTCGGGCCGCGCGTTGTCGAACATGCGCTGGATCAGCTGTGCATTCCGTGTCCCGGCACCGAATCCGGGGACGGGCCCGTGCACCTCATGCAACGGCCGCCCGAACTTCTCCCTGAGCGACCATGACGAGGGGAAGCAGAGCGAGGCGGCCGCGAGCCGCCAGCCCGCCTCGCCGCGCCGCATCAGCACCAGGTCTTCCTGCACCAGGCTTGCCGCCATCCGCAGCGGCGCCTCGCCTGGCACGCCAAGCGCCACGCGCTTCCCGGTGGGCATGATCTCGACCCCGTCACCAATCCGCCGATAGTGCTGGGGGAATTGCGTCGCAAGGTGCTCCGCCAGCAATGCCAGCACCTCGGCCTGCGCTTGCTCCGTTCCTGGCTCGGCAACAAACACCGAGTCCGGGTGCGCCGCGCTCACCCGCTCCTTCTCGGCGAGATCTGCCGCCAGACGGTCGTCGACCTCGATCCAATCGGCAAGCGGAAGCGGCTTCACGCCGATCTGGAAGAGTTTTGAGGATCCGTCATAGGGCGTGTGGAGAGATACCGTCATGTCCGCGACATTGGCCTGGACCCGGCCTCCCCTTTAGCGGTCGGTCCCGTCGGCAACTTTGCGCTCTGCCAGCGCCTTGCTTTCGCGCTTCAGCGGCCGGCCCACCGGGCAGACTTCCTGGGCGAAGCCGGTCAGCGTGTTGGTCAGGTTGTTGGGGATCAGCGAGTAATGGATGAACTGGCCGCGACGCTCCTTCGCGATCAGCCCGGCCACCTCCAGGACGCTCAGGTGCTGCGAAATCGAGGGTTTTGACATGTTGAAACGCGCCGCGATCTCACCCGCCGTCAGCGAGGTATGCGCCAGATAGGCGAGGATCCGCCGGCGCGGCGCCGAAGCCAGCGCCTCGAACACCCGCTGAAACGCCCCGTCCGGACTGACCACTTCTTCGACGGCGCTGGACAGCTCCGCGTCGACCTTACCTGGCATCGTCTCGTCCATCCGCCTCGTCCATCATTTAGGTAATTAGCCTATTGCCTAATCAAATAGGCACTGCTAAGCATTTCGGCAATTAGTTCATCGCCTAAATACATCAACCGCGCAAGGCTGAAACGCCATGACGATGACCAATTCGACGCCAGCCCTGTCGACCGGCCGGATGTACGCCGAGCCATTGAGCGACCCTGTGGCGGGAACCGTCCGCTGGGCTCCCGGAAAATCCCTCTGGACCCTGTCGTTGACCGGCATCGCGCTGGTGTTCGCGCCGCTGACCTTCAGCCTCGACGCGCTGCTGCTGTTCCTCGCCACCACCGCGATCACCATCTGCGCCGGCCATTCCGTCGGCATGCACCGGCTGCTGATCCACCGTTCGTTCAAGACCCACATCGTCATCGAGCATGTGCTGGTCTATCTCGGGACGCTGGTTGGCATGGCCGGCCCGTTCGGGATGATCTACGCCCATGACATTCGCGACTGGGCGCAGCGGCAGACCGACTGCCACCCGCTCTATGCCCATCGCCGCTGGTTCCTCATCGATGCCTGGTGGCAGATGCACTGCGTCGTGGCGCTGGACCACCCGCCCCGCTTCACCATCGAGCCGCGCACGGCCAATGACCGCTTCTACCGGTTTCTCGAGCGGACCTGGATGCTGCAGCAACTGCCCTGGGCGCTGCTGTTCCTCGCCCTCGGCGGCTGGGGCTGGGTGGTGTGGGGGATCGCGGCGCGGGTCGCGGTCTCGCTTACCGGTCACTGGCTGGTCGGCCATTTCGCGCATCGGCGCGGCCACCAGGGCTGGGCTGTCGATGGCGTCGCCGTGCAGGGCTACAACCTGCCGGCCGTCGGCCTCATCACCTTCGGCGAGGCCTTCCACGGCAACCATCATGCCTTTCCGGAATCGGCACGGCTTGGGCTCGAGCGCGGGCAGATCGACCTCGGCTGGTGGCTCATCCGGACGCTGATGGCGTTGCGACTGGCCAGCGAGATCCGACTGCCGGAGAACCTCACCCCGCGCGACGGGCTGCGGCGTCTAGCCGGAGCCGATTGCGGCAAGCGGTGCGCTGGTTGCCCGTTTGGCGCAGCAAGCGTGGCGGCGGGCCAGTAGCGCCGGGTTTCCCCTACGCCACCTCCGGCCGCCCGCGCCCGGTCACGCTATCCACCTGCTCCAGCGCCGGCCGCACTTCGATGCTCGCGACCCGCATGATCGGGCTGGTCTTGGCCAGGGCAATCGCCTCGTCGATATCTTTGGCCTCGATCAGGAAGAAACCGCCCAGGTGCTCCTTGGCCTCGACGAACGGCCCGTCGGTGCTGGAGAATTTGCCCGCCCGCTGCCGCACTGTCACCGCCGCCTGCGGCGCTTCGAGCGGCTGCGCCAGGATCAGCTTGCCGCTATCGCGCAAGCCCCAGTCGAAGGCGATCGAGTCGTCGGCCAGCTGCCGGCCTTCGGCCTCGCTTAGTGCGCCGATGGCGACGCTGTCGATGTAGACGAGACACACGAACTTCATTTGAGGCACCTCCTGTTGCGAGGCTAGTCGAACTGCGGTGGGGCGATTCGACATGCCATAAGCACCGGGCCAGCGCTCCCCTCCCCCCTGAGGGGAGGGGTGGGGGTGGGGGTCCATCGGTGATCACCGCACCACCCCCTCCCTCAATCCCTCCCCTCAAGGGGGAGGGAGGCGACCGTGCAAACCGATCGCTACGCGTTCTTGCTCCGCAGCTGCTCGCGGAACCCGCGCATCCCCACCAGCTCGAGCCCGAGCTCGGCATACATCTGCTCCACCGCGCCCGAGCGGAACAGCTCGTACTCCGCGAGCCGCAGCGGTGCGTCGTCCGAGATCATTGCGATGTCGCCCGGCTTGGTGAAGTGGAAGGCCCCCCAGTTCAGCCCCGGTTTGGCGCTGTCGAGGATGCCGCGATAGTCCGCCGCCGTCGGGCTGAGATTGCCGAACGGCGTCGACACCACGCCGTCGAACAGCGGATTGCCGCGCGCCGCCGCCTGCGCCCAGGCGCGGTCGAGCGCCATTGACGGTTCGACCCAGGCGTCCTGCGGCCCCGGCAAAAAGATCGGCAGCGAGTAGTCGGCGCCGAGCCGCTCGTAGAGCTCGACGAACTCGGGCAGCCAGACCGTCCCCATATGTGCGTCGAGATGCGTGACATCGATGCCGGCCGCGAGCGCCGCATCGATCTGCGCCCTGAGCTCGGCCTCCACCGCCGCGAGGTCGGCGCCCTGCGTCTCCGCTACCCGGCGCGGCATGAAGCCTTCGGCGTCGCACATGCCGTTATCGGCGGTGCCGGTCATCGGCCGCCAGCGGAAGCGGTCGAACTCTGATGTTAGCGTCAGGTGCACGCCGATATCGAGCTCGGGGTTGTCGCGCGCCAGCTGCGCCATATGCGGAAACCACGGGCACGGCACCATCACCGAGCCGCAGGTCACCACGCCCTGCTCGCAGAGCTCGAGGAACGCCATATTGGCGCTCCAGCTCGCCCCCAGATCATCGTGGTGCACCACCACCTGCCGCAGCGCCTGCATCGAATCGTCTCCCTCGTTCGCCGCCAGCTGTTTAGCAGCCGACGCGGCGCTCCGGGGAGTCTCTCAGCCAGCCGCCTGCATCGGCTCGCCCTGCCTATAGTTGTTCTGGATCTTGTTGCCGGCGCTTTGCCCACCATCGATCGGCAGCACCACGCCGGTGACGAAACTCGCCGCATCCGAGCAGAGCCAGCTCACCACGCTCGCCACCTCCTCGGCCCGCCCGATCCGCCGCATCGGCGTCGCCAGCCCGGCCTGCCGCTGCGCTTCCGGGCCTGCCGCCTCGAGGTGGTGGGTGAGGATCGGCCCCGGCGCCACCACGTTCACCCGGATGCCGCGATCGGCATAGTCGAGCGCTGCCGCCTTGGTCAGCCCGATGATCCCGGCCTTCCCGGACACATAGGCGGCAAGCCCCGACACCCCGATCACCCCGGCCAATGACGCCATGTTGACGATCGCCCCGCCGCCAGTTTGCAGCATCGCGGTGATCTCGTGCCGCATGCCGACAAACGTGCCGCGCACATTGGTGCGGATACCGCGATCAAAGCCGTCGAGATCGAGCTCGGCCAGCGGCGCCGGCCGCGGCCCGTCGGTCGCATTGTTGAAGGCGATATCGAGCCGCCCAAATGCTGCGAGCCCCGCCTCCACCGCCCGCTGCATCGCCGCGTCGTCGGCGACATCCGCTTTTACGGCCAGCGCCCGGCCACCCGCCTGGCGGATGGCTTCAGCCAGCGCTTCGGTCGGCTCCACCGACCGCGCCACCAGCACCACCGCCGCGCCCTCACGCGCCAGCAGCTCGGCCGTCACGGCGCCAATGCCCTTGCTGGCCCCGGCGATCAGCGCCACCTTGCCTTCATGCCGTCCACTCATCGTCATGCTCCTTTATTTGTTGGATACCAAATATGGTACCACTCAAAATATATGCAAGGGACCAGCTCGTGCTAGGCTGCGATCATGAAACCCGCACCCGCTGAGCTCGCCGCCGACACCTGGCGGCTGATGTTCGATTTCTTCGTCAGCTCCAACCCGCAGCGCAGCGAGAGCCTGCAGCGGCGCGGCCTGACGCCCAACGATTCGCGCATCCTCAACAGCCTCGATACGGCAGGCCGCCCGATCGGCGAGCTGGCGCGGCAGTTCAACAGCGACCCCTCGAACACCACCTGGGTCGTCGATCGGCTGGAGCAGGCTGGCTATGTCCAGCGCCGCCCCTCGCCCACCGATCGCCGGGTCAAGCTCGTCGCCCTCACGCCACTGGGCCTCGAAACCCAGACTGCGCTGCTGGCCGAGTTCCGCGTGCCACCGCCCGGCCTCGCCGCCCTGAGCAGCGCCGAGCTCGAAACGCTGCATCGCCTGTTTTCAAAGCTCAACCCATCAACCACCGACAGGTGACCTCATGCGCATCATCGTCATTGGCGGCAGTGGCCGCACCGGCATCCTGATTGTCGAAAAGCTGGTCGCCGCCGGCCACTCGGTGGTCGCCACCATCCGCAACCCCAAACACATGGCCGAGACGGTGAAGCGTGGCGCCGAGACCATCGTGCTCGATCTCGACAAATCGCCGCTGAGCGATTTCACCACCACCATGAAAGGCGCCGACGCCGTGGTGTTCGCGGCCGGCTCAGCCGCCGGCGAAAGCAGCGCGCTCGATCGCGTCGGCACCCGCCGCACCGTGCATGCCGCCGAGAATGCCGGGGTGAAGCGTTACCTCTCGATCTCCGCCATCGGCGCCAGCACCGGGCTGTCGATCCGCTCGATGGATGACGAGATGAAGGACTATTACAAGCAGAAGCGCGCCGCGGCGAAGTTCATCACCGGCTCCAGCCTCGATTGGACCATCCTCGAGCCGGGCGAACTCACCGATGGCGGCGGCACCGGCAAGGTGCTGCTGAGCCAGCAGGCGATCAACGAGGAGTCGGTGCCGCGCGAGGATGTCGCCGCCGTCACTGTGGCACTGCTCGAAGAGCCCAAGTCGGCCGGCAAGGTGCTGCAACTTACCCGCGGCACGCAAACCATCGCCACCGCCCTCAAAGCGGCGCTCAGCTGATGGATCAGAAGATCGGCCCACTGCTCGGCTCCGGCAAGATGGCGGAAGCCTTCCATTACGGCGACCACGTGCTGAAGCTCTATCGCGACCCCACCAATCGCTCGGTGGCCTTCGGCGAAGCCGCCATCCTCGCCATTGTCGGCGAGCATGGCCTGCCGACCCCGGCGGTGCACGCAGCCGGTCCCTATGCCGGCCGCTGGGGCCTCGTCATGGACCGCGCCCCGGGCCAGCCGCTGGCCAGCCTCGCCGCCGCCGACCCGGCGCTGCTGCCAGCGGCGCTCGAGGCCATGGTGCAGCTCCACCTCGCTATCCATGCCCGCACCGAAGTTCGCCTTTCGCCGCTGAAGCCGCGCCTCGCCGACCGCCTCGGCCGCGTCGACCTCGATGCCGCACTGCGTAGCCGCCTGCTGGCGCGGCTGGCCGAACTGCCCGAAGGCAACCGCCTCTGCCACGGCGATTTCCACCCCTTCAACATCATCGGGCCGCCCGGCGCCGCGATGATCGTCGATTGGCCCGACGCCACCTCCGGTCCGCCGGCCGCCGATGTCGCCCGCTCCTACCTCCTGATGCGCCACGGCGCCGGCCACGAGTTGGCCGACGCGTATCTGGCGGGCTATCTGGCGGCGAGCGAGCTGACTGACGCCGACATCCGTGCCTGGCTGCCGATCATTGCCGCGGCGCGGTTGGCCGAGAACGTGCCGGAGGAGAACGAACGGCTGCTGGCGCTGGCGCGGGGGTAGCTACGGTGCCGCCGACCGGTGCGCGCAATCGCGATGCTAGCGGCGATCGCCTCCCTCCCCCTTGAGGGGAGGGAATGAGGGTGGGGGTGGTTCTGTGATCACCGATGGACCCCCACCCCCAACCCCTGCCCTCAAGGGGGAGGGGAGCAGAGCCTCACGGCACCACCACCAGCTTCCCCAGCGCCTGCCCGGCGCCGATCCGTTGAAACGCCGCGGCCGTCTCTGCCAGCGGATAGACCCGGTCGATCGCCGGCGTCACCGCGCCGGCCGCGATCAGCGCCCCGAGCTCCGTCAACTGCCCGACATCCGGCTGGTGCAGCACCAGCCCGAGCTGCTGCCCGCCAGGCTTCGAGCTCATCGCCCCGAGCGTTGCCACGGCAAGGATGGTCGGTGTCGTGCCACCCACCACCGCCAGCCGCCCGGTGGGCGTGAGCGTGCGGCGGAACTGCGTCAGTGGCCGCGACGCCACCATGTCGATGATCAGGTCATAGCGTTCGCTGCCCGCGGCAAAGTCCTCGGCGCGATAGTCGATCACCCGCTCCGCCCCCACCCTGCGCATCAGCTCGAGCTTCTCCGCCCGGTCGACGCCGGTCACATCAGCGCCGGCGCGCTTTGCCAGCTGGATCGCAAACGTTCCGGCGCCGCCACCCCCGCCATTGACCAGCACCTGGTCGCCGGCCCGCACCTCGCCCTTCCAGCGCAAGCCCTGCCAGGCCAGCAGGCCCGCCTGCGGCGTCGCTGCGGCGGCTTCGAAGCTCACCCCCTCGGGGATCCTGGCCAGCACCGCTTCCGGCGCCGCGACATACTCGGCAAAGCCGCCCCAGTTCGCCCCGCTGAGATCGCCGAACACCCTGTCGCCAACGGCGAGGCGCCCCACCCCCGTGCCCAGCGCCTCGACCACCCCGGCGACATCCGCGCCGAGGATCGCGTGCTGCGGCCGCCACAACCCGCCCAGCCGCGCGAGGAACGGCTGGCCGCGTAGGAGGTCCCAATCCCACGAATTGAGCGACGCCGCCTTGACCCGGATCAGCACCTCGCCCGGCCTCGGAACCGGCTGCGCCACCTCGGCGAGCCGCAGCTGCTCCACCCCGCCATATGCCGAATAGACCACTGCCCGCATCGCGCCCTCCCGATCCCCCGCAGCACCATCCGCCGCCGGCGAGCCGCTTGACAAGCCCAACACTTCGTTCGCTTTATGTTCTCATTGCGCCACGGAGAATCCCGGATGGAGCCCGCCGCCACGATCCTCCACGCCGATCTCGATGCCTTCTACGCTTCGGTCGAGCAGCTGCTGAACCCGGAGTTGCGCGGCAAGCCGATCGCCGTCGGCGGCGGCGTGGTGCTGGCCGCCTCCTACGAGGCCAAGGCCTTCGGCGTGCACGGCGGCATGTCCGGCTGGGCGGCCAAGGAACTCTGCCCCGAGCTGATCTTCACCGGCGGCCATTTCGAGGAGTACCAGCGGCTGGGCGACGCGGCGATCGGCATCCTCGACGACTACACCCCGCTGGTCGAACGCATCTCGATCGACGAAGCCTTTGCCGATGTCGCCGGCTGCGAGCACCTGTTCGGCAGCCCCGAAACCATTGCCCGCACGGTTCGCGCCCGCGTCCGGGCCGAGCTCGGCCTCCCCATCTCGGTCGGCGTGGCGCGCACCAAGCATCTGGCCAAGATCGCCTCGCAGGTGGCCAAGCCCGATGGTCTCGTGGTGGTCGATCCGGTGCGCGAGCTCGAGTTCCTGCACCCGCTGCCGGTGAGCCTGATGTGGGGCGTCGGCCCGGTCACCGAGGGCAAGCTCGAGGACGAGGGCATCCTCACCATCGGCCAGCTGGCCGAACAGCGCAACGAGTGGGTGCAGCGTATCCTCGGCCATGCCGCCGGCGAAAAGCTCAGCGCGCTGGCTTGGAACCGCGACCCGCGCGGCATCGTCACCAACCAGCGCGCCCGCTCCGCCGGGGCCCAGTCGGCGCTCGGCAAAAAGCCGTTCATCGAACGGATCTACCGGCCGACCCTGCATCACCTCGCCGATCGCATCGCCTCGCGGCTCAGGGTGAAATCCTGGCACGGCCACACCATCACGGCGCGTGTCCGCTTCCGCGACCTGCGCGCCGTCACCCGCTCGATCACCATCGACCAGCCGATTTCGGCCACTGTGAGCCTCGCCGAGATCGCCGAGGACCTGGTGCGGGTCGTCCAGGCCGATCACCCCGACGAGCGCACCATCACGCTGCTCGCCATCTCGGTGGCGCAGCTCGAGCGCGATCCGCTGGTGCAGCTCGAACTGCCGCTCGACCTCGCCGACGACGCCCGCCGCCCCGGCACCCGGCGCGGCGCCTCGCGCCTTAGCGCCGATCGGGCCATGGACGCCGTCCGCATCCGCTTCGGCCGCGAAGCCATCGGCTATGCCTCGGCGACGCTCGAGCTCGATCGCTCCGTCCCCGACGCCTTCCGCGGCTTGGCGGAAAAGCCGCTGTAGAGCGCATCAGCACTTTGTGATTGAGCTCGGCCTGGCCTACCCACCGGGTGTCATCCCTGCGAAAGCAGGGACCCAACTCACAGCCCGCGCCAGCCGATAGATGGCTCCCTGCTTTCGCAGGGATGACACCGCAGGTGATTGGTTCATTCGTGAACAGGCTGAGCCCGGCGATAGATCAGCTTCATCACCCCGCTGTCAAAGCGTTCGCTGTCGATCAGCTCGATATCGAAGCGCCGCTCCAGGTTGTCGAGCAACCGCCGGCCCTTGCCGAGGACGATCGGGTGGATCAGCCAGTGATACTCATCGACGAGGCCGAGATTGGTCAGCTGCTGCACGATGGTGGCGCTGCCATAGGTGAGGATATCACCGCCCGCCCGCGCCTTGAACGCGTTGACCTTGGCCGCATCGAGCTCCCGCCACAGCTCCGAGGTCGGCCACTTCGCCGCCTGCAGGTTGTGCGAGATCACCACCTTGTGCAGCGCATTGATCCGCTCGGCATAGGTCTTCTCCCACGTCGCGGCATTGGGGTTAGCGGGAACAGCCGGCCAGTACTGCGCGAAATCCTGATAGGTGCCCTTGCCGAGCAGCAGGCTGCTGGCGCCGTTGACCAGCCCGATCTCGTAACTCGACAGCTGGTCGTCGCCGCGGATCCAGTCCATCTCACCCATCGGGCCGGCGATGAAACCGTCGAGGCTGATCCAGTGTGTGCTGATGAGCTTGTTCATTCACCTTCTCCGTAATCAACAAGATTGTTAATCAACATAATTGTTGAGTACGTCGTGAGGCCGGCCCTGTCAAGCGAGGCAGCCGCATTTCCGCCATCCATGCCTGCGAGCCATTTGCGCCAGGGGTTTTGGGGGATTTCGTTGCGCAAACTGCTGATCGCGCTGGTGCTGGTGCTAGGTGGTGCGGTGACGGCCACCTTGGCCTATGCCCCTTACCTTCCGCAGCTGGTCGCCGAGGGCGTGCCGCCGCTCATCTGGCCGGCGCCCGGGCACTTCGCCAGCATCGAGGGCGCCGCAACGCCGCGTGATTTGCACGTCGCCGAAGCATCCAGCACCCGTCCATTGCAACCCGACCTCGAGGCCGCCTTCACCGAGAAGCGCGGCAAGGCCCTGCTCGTCGCCCGCGCCGGCCGGCTCGAACTCGAGCACTACGCGCCAGGTCTCACTGCCGAAACCCGCTTCAACTCGTTCTCGATGGCCAAAAGCCTCGTCGGTGCGCTGATCTACAAGGCGCTGGCCGAAGGTCGGCTGCAGAGCCTCGACCAGACCTTGGGCGAGCTCCTGCCCGATGATCGTGGCCTCGCCGGCGTCACGCTACGCGCCCTGCTGGCGATGCGCAGCGGCATCGCCTTCGACCATGGCGAGGGCAAAGCCGGCGCCGTCAGCGGCGACAAGACCGTCGATACTTCAGCCAACCCGTTCGGCCCGCTGGCGCGGCTGCATTTCCTCGGGCTCGGCGCCATCGAGGGCGGCCTCGTCACCGATGCCAAAACTGCGTCCGAGTTCAACTACCAGAACGTCAACACCGCGCTGCTCGGCGAGGTGCTCGAAACTGTCTATGGACGGGGCCTCGAACACCTGCTGGCCGAAAAGCTCTGGCGCCCGGCCGGCGCGGCGTCCGCCGCCTGGCGCCAGCCGGCTGCGGGCGCCCCGGTTTCCGCCTATTGCTGCATCTACGCCGCGGCGCGCGACTGGATCCGCATCGGCCAGTACCTGGTCGAGAACGGCACGCCGGAAGCGCCCTTCCTCCCCGCCCCGCTGTGGCGCGAGTTCCTCGGGCTCGATGTCGGCACTGCCGAGCGGCTCAAAGACCATTATGGCCAGCACCTGCGCCAGAACGTTCTCGATCGCGCCGGCCAGGCGCTGCAGGGCCCGTTCACCTACCTGATGGGCCAGGGCGGCCAGGTGCTCTACCTGCTCCCCGAACAGCAACTGGTGGTCTATCGCGCCGGCGAAACCGTGCAGCTGTTGCACTCGACGCTGTACGGCGCCTGGAACAGCATTTCGGAATAGGGTTGGTGTGGATGACGACGCTTGTTTGGCACCTGAGGTTACCCCACCCACGGTGTCACCCCGGCGAAGGCCGGGGCCCATCCTGAGATGCTGCAGTAATTCACCGCTCGCCCGTCACCTCTGGATACAGATCGCGCCAATCCGGGTTGCGCGCTTCGATCAGTCGAATCTTCCACGCCCTGTGCCATTCCTTCAGCCGCTTTTCACGCTGGATGGCAGCCTCGGCGTCCTCGTGCACTTCGTACCAGACCAGTCGCTTGACGCCGTAGCGTTTGGTGAACCCCTCGAACCAATCGTTCTTATGCTGCCAGATGCGCACTTCGGGATCGCCGCTGACGCCAACGTAGAGTGTTCCGTTCTTACGGCTCGCCATGATGTAGACGATGAAGACCTTGCTCATCGCGGTACTCAAGCATGCTTGGGGCAAGCTCGTCAGCGGACTTTGCGGCTCCGAGGATCATCTCGGTATCTCAGGATGGGCCCCGGCCTTCGCCGGGGTGACACCGTGGATGTGGGACGGTCAGTGTCCGGTAGGGTGCGCAGTAGAAATAAAGCCTTCAAGCCCCGCGCAGCACAGCGATCACCCGCTCTGCCATGTTGGCGCAACGTGCCCCGTCGAACGGATAGAGCTCGGCGAACGAGCCGCGCAGCTGCTCTTCCAGCACCACGCGCAGCATGCGCCGCGCCCGGTGCAGCCGGGTCTTCACGGTCTCGGGCTTGAGCTGCAAGTGCGCCGCCGTTTCCTCGGTGCTGAGCCCCTCGACGTCGCGCAGGACGAACACCGTGCGGAATCCCTCGGGCAGGCCGTCGATGGCGGTCTCGAGCAGTTGGCGCATCTCGGATCGGGCAGCCTCCATGTCGGCGGGGAGTGGGGCGAGCGACAGCGGGAACAGCGACACCAGGCCGGCATCGGCGCTCACCGCCTGGTCGAGCGCTTCGAGCGCGCTGCTGGGCTTGCGGCGCCGCAGCCGCGACACTGCTTCGTTGAGCGCGATGCGGGTCAGCCAGGTGGAAAAGCTGGCCTCGCCGCGAAAGCTCGCGAGCGCCGTGAAGGCCTTCACATAGGTCTCCTGCACCACGTCTTCGGCTTCGCCGTCATTGCGCAAAACGCTCCGCGCCGCGCGGAACAGCCGCTGGTTGTTGCGCTCGATCAACAGGCGTATGGCGTTCTCGCCACCCTGCCGCGCCAGCTCCACCAGCTCGGCCTCGCTCAGCGCCCGCACTTCGCTCCGTTGTTTCAGCACCGTCAGCATGTGCGCTTCTCCCCTATTCGCGGTGCACCACGGCAGCGGCGATGATCGCCGCGACGTCCGGGAACCCGGCCAGCGCGACCTGTGGCAACTCGGTCAGCGCGGCCCCGGCATTGGCATAGTCGGCGGCGCTAGCGCTCGGCGTGCCGACGACGACGCGGCCGACCATCCCGGCATGCTCGTGCGGCACGCAGTAGTAATCATAGACCCCGGGGACGCTCAGCGTCAGCGAGAACGATTCGTCCGGCAGCAGATAGTCCGAGTCCCAGGGCGTCGCCGCCTCGGGGATGCGCCGCGGCCGATCGAACAGGCTCGGGTGATAGCTCGTCACCGTGTGCGAATTGCCGAGGTCACGGTTGGTCCAGCGAATCGTCTGGCCTGGCTGCACCAGGATCCCGATCGGATCGAACCACACCTGCGAGCCGTCCGGCGTCCCCTGCATGACGATCTCCACCGTCCCTGCCGCCAGCACCGGCGATGGTCGCAGCAGCACGGCGGCGAGGAGACCCCCGCCGGCCTGCAGCGCCTGTCTGCGCGTCGCGATCATTGCGCCACCCGCGCCTCGTCGGCCACCGGCACATGCCACAGCACGACGTGCACATGCGGCTCCTCGACGCCGGGATGCCCGGCATTGAAATAGACATCGACGTGATCGACATTGCCGCCTGGCGCTGCCAGGTCGTCGAAGCGCTTGTCCGGATTGAGGTCCTTGATCGGCAGCATGTAGATGGTGCTGACCAGCTTGCCATCATGGTCGTAGGCGAGGAACGGGCCGGCCGGCAGCGACGCCGGATCGACATAGAGCTGCCCCATGCCGGGCAGGAAGTCGGGCAGCTTGACCAGCGAGCTGACGGCCTTGAAGGCGCCTGATGGCGGCGACTTGGCGATCTCGGTGGGCACATCATGCGCCAGCACCGGCAGCGTGCCGGCGAGCGTCAGGGCGAGAACGAGCGGCAGGATCTTCATGGTGAACTCCATCATCGGCGCGCCTCGGTGGCGCGTCGAACATTGGAGTGGAGCGGCAGGAAAAGGTTCCCGCGCGGCTCGAGCCGAGGGAAAAGCAAAGGGCCGGAGCAATGCTCCAGCCCTTCGAAACTGTCCGGCGGCACATAGGTAGGGCAACGCCTCAGTTTCTACATATGGGTCACAAGGGGCTTGCTTCAAGCCCCCCACCTTGCGCTACCACCACCGCCACGCGTGCTGACGATCTGGTCCCTCGTCGCGCCCCGACATTGACTCTTGCCTCATCAACGCTTAATCCGCCGCTTAACTATTTTTGCGGCGCACGCTGTCGATTTCGCCACCGGTCGCTCGTCGTACTGGTGAAAGCCAAGGAGATTTCCCTATGACCCCGTCGGTAATAGCCGCGCCCCTGCACGGGCGCTATGCGCCCTGCGGGCTGGCCGCCGCCACCCCATCCGTGCCATTCAGCCTCCCCGATTTTGTTTCCTCTCACCGCAAGGCAGGCCACAAATGACCTCCGAAACGATGACCGATATTCCGTCGACTGCCGCCGCTGCGCCGGTCGATTCGTCCACCGCCGCCCGCAACCGGCTGGTGATCGCGCTGCTGCTTGTCTCCACCTTCGTGGTGTTTCTCAACGAAACCATCATGAGCGTGGCGATCCAGCCGTTGATGACCGATCTGGGCGTCACTGCCAGCGCGGCGCAGTGGCTGACCACGGCCTTCCTGCTCACCATGGCAGTGGTGATTCCGATCACCGGGTTCCTCTTGCAGCGCATCAACACCCGGCCGATCTACATGCTCGCCATGGCGATCTTCTCTGTGGGAACGCTGATCTGCGCCGTCTCGCCGGGCCTTGAGCTCCTGGTGTTCGGCCGCGTCATCCAGGCCGTCGGCACGGCGATCATGATGCCGCTGCTGATGACCACGGTGATGACGCTGGTGCCGCCCGAATCGCGCGGCAAGACCATGGGCAACATCTCGATCGTCATGTCGGTGGCGCCCGCCATCGGCCCGACTATCGGCGGCTTCATCCTCACTCACTTCGAGTGGCGCTTCATGTTCATCCTGGTGCTGCCGATTGCGCTGGCGGCGCTGGCGCTGGGCGCCTGGCGGATGAAGAACGTCTCGACCCCGCGCTCCACCCCGCTCGACCTGATCTCGGTCGTGCTGTCGGTCTTCGCCTTCGGCGGCATCGTCTACGGCCTCTCCGGCTTCGGCGAAGCCGCTGCCGCCGGCGAGCACGGCATGTCGCCGTGGATACCGCTCGGCGTCGGGCTCGTTGCCATGGTGCTGTTCGTGTTCCGCCAGCTCAGCCTCAAGGATAAGGCGCTGCTCGACCTCCGCGCCTTCGCCATCACCAACTACACCCTGTCGGTGGTGATGATGGCGATCGCCATGATGTCGCTGTTCGGCGTCATCATCCTCTTGCCGCTGTTCCTGCAGAACGTCATCAAGCTCGATCCGCTGCAGATCGGCATGATGCTGCTCCCGGGCAGCCTGATGATGGGTCTGCTCGGCCCGATCGTCGGCCGGCTCTACGACAAGTGGGGCGCCACGCGCCTGCTGGTGCCCGGCTCGATCATCGTCAGCGCCGTGCTCTGGGGCCTGACCCTGGTCGATCAGTCGACATCGATCTGGGTGATCCTCGCCGGCCATATCGCGCTCTGCATCGGCCTCGCCATCATGTTCACGCCGCTGTTCACCGCGTCGCTGAGTTCGCTTCCCATGCAGCTCTATTCGCATGGTTCGGCCATCCTCGGCTCGGTCCAGCAGGTGGCGGGTGCGGCCGGCGTGGCGCTGTTCATCGCGCTGATGACCATCCAGTCGGCGGCGCTGACGGCGGCCGGCACCGAGCCGGTGACGGCGCTCGCCGCCGGTATCCGCACCGGCTTCATGACCGGCGCCATCATCTCGCTGTTCGCCATTGTCGCGGCCTTCTTCGTCAAGAAGCCGCCGGCGAACCCCGAAATGGCCGGCATGGGCGGGCACTAACCCCCGACTGCTTCACGTGAATCATTGAACCAATCGGGCGCCGGATCCCCCTCCGGCGCCCGATTTCTTTTGCGGACCTGTCGAAATGGCCGCGCCTCGCCCGACATTGTTTTGAGAGCAATCAGGGAGTTTAGCGATGACCGAGATCACCCAGCTGATGGATGGAATCCTGCTCGGGGAATGCCCGCGCTGGCATGATAACAAGCTCTGGTTCGCCGACTGGGTCGGCCAGAAGCTCTACACCATCGACACCGACGGCCGCTCGACGGTCGAGGCGGAGGTGGCCTCGCTCCCCTTCTCGTTCGATTGGCTGCCCGATGGCCGCATGCTGCTGGTGCACGCCGCCGATAACGAGCTGCAGCTGCGCCAGCCCGATGGCAGCTTTGCCCGCTTTGCCGATCTCTCGAGCCTGTCGGAGCGCGGCTGCAACGAGATCACCGTGCACCCGGCCGGCCACATCTACGTCAACAATGTCGATTTCGATTTCCCCGGCGGCGAGTTCCGCCCCGGCTTCATCGCGCTGGTCGAACCCGACGGCACGAGCCGCAAGGTCGCCGAGGGCCTCGCCTTCCCCAATGGCATGGCGATTCTCGCCGATGGCAGGACGCTGGTCTGCGCCGAATCGTTCAACGGCAACCTCACCACCTTCGACATCGCCGAGGACGGGAGCCTTTCCAATCGCCGGCTCTGGGGCAATGTCGGGCAGTACGGCAATGACGGGATCTGCGCCGATGCCGAAGGCGCCATCTGGACCTCCACCGGCCCTACTGTGCTGCGCATCCGCGATGGCGGCGAGATCGTCGAGAAGTTCGAGCTCGACCGCATGTGCTTTGCCGTGATGCTCGGCGGCCCCGATGGCAAGACGCTCTACATGGTTGCCAACGAGTGGACCGGCAGCGTCGATGTCAGCAAGCCCACCGGCCGGGTGTTCAGCACCAGGGTTGCCGTGCCTCATGCGGGGTATCCTTAGGGGCTGTAAGCCGCGAACGCCGGTGGCTGTGGACCCCCACCCTTGATCCCTCCCCGCAAGGGGGAGGGAGACGCAAACTGAGATGCTGGTGTGAGGGTCTCCCTCCACCTTGCGGGGAGGGGACAGGGGTGGGGGTCAGCCCGCGCCGGCGCTAGTTGCCGCCAGCCGCTCGAACGCACTCGGCCTCGCCGGCGCGGCCAGCACTACCGCAATCGCCGCAACGCACTGCTCCGGCGTCATCACTGAGCTGTCCACCTCGAGATCATAGATCCCCGGCTGGTGCACCGCCTCCTGCCAGCGCCGCACCGGCTCCGGCACGCCGTCACCTGCTACGTAGAACCCACCCTGTGGGTCGGCATTGCGGCGCGCCATGATGGTTTCGATCGGGCAGCGCACCCCGACGAACAGCACCGGCAAGCCGCTGAGCCGCCGCGCCGACGCCGGGAGAATGCCGAGTGGCCGCGAGTAGCTGTCATGGTGGCCGACATCGACCACCAGGTCCTCGCCGGCGCCTGCCCGTTCGGCGATCTCGTCGTAGAGCTCGGCATAAAGCCGCACCACGGTCGGCTCGAGGTCCGGCCGCTCACCGCCGGGCCGAAGCCCGATCCCCGGCAGCATGTCCTTGGGCAGCGCCGCGTTCATTCGGTCGACGCCGAGGTTCACCCAGCGCCCCGGCAGCTGAGCCATGAGCACCCGCGCGATCGAAGATTTCCCGGCCCGCGGCGTACCGTTGAGGATGACGATCCGTCCGCCCATTGCTGCCCTCCTATGCGCTGAAAAAGAGAAAGGCGCTCAACCCGTTAGGGGAGCGCCTTTCATTGGCTGGGATCGCGTCGCCGGGAGGGACAGCGCCCCGATCCAACCGTTGACCGATATATGTGAACCCGGTTTCACAGTTTCAAGGGGTCACTATTCAATCCGCTGACCGGCCTGATTGTAACCGCCCTGGCGCAGCGTCACCCTCGCCGCCTTGCCGTCGGCGCCGAGTTCAAAACTCAGCTGCGCATCGACCACTTTGTAGAAGAACGTCGTCTCGTTCTCGGCGAATACCGGGAGCTTTTCCTGCCCCGTCGCCTGCACGAACAGCCCGTCGCCCTCGCGCGTCACCTCGAGCACGAAGGCCGGGGTCAGGGCATATTTGCCGACATAGCGGTCGAGCAGCGCCGGATCGATCTCGGCCGCCTGGCGCAGCTTCGGCATCGGCGCCAGTGGCAGGTTTTCGGCGAGGAGGTGGAAGCCGATATCCTCGATCCCCACTGTGCTCGCCATGTTGGAGAGCACCACCACGCCCTTGCGGCTCTGCCGATCATAGCCGGCAAAGGCGTTGTAGCCGCCGGTCATGCCGTTGTGCCAGGCGATCTCGCCCTCGGGGTGGGTGAGCGTGAACCAGCCGAGCCCGACCTTGCCGCCGCTCGGGTCGGACGGCCGGGTCCGCTCCAGCATGATGGCGAAGGCCGGATCGAGCGGCGACGGCACCGCCCCGCTTGCCGCGGCAATGAACTTGCTGACATCGGCAACAGTTGAACGCAGCGCCCCGGCGCCGGCGAACACCTCGAGGTCCCAGTTGCTCACCGGGTTGCGCGCCGCGTCGTGGCCATGCGCCAGCCGTTGCTCGAGCTCGGGTGTGGTGGTCAGCGCCGTCTCGGTCATCCCCAGCGGGGTAAAGATCCGCTCGTCGAGCAGGCTCGCATAGCTTTTGCCGGTGACCTGCTCGACGGCCTGCGCCACCAGCGCCAGGCCGATATTGGAGTACTCGAACTCCGCGCCGATATCGCGCGGCAGCTGGTAGCTCTGAAGGAACTGATAGAGCGGGGCAGCCCCATAGCCGGCATAGGGGTTGGCCGGATTGGCCGCGCCGAGCCCCGGCGGCACCGAGGGCAGACCCGATGAATGCGTTACCAGGTCGAACGTGGTGATCTGCTTGCCGCCGCGTTCAGGCAGCACGATGCCCTGAGGCAGGTAATTCACGATCGGCGCATCGAGGTCGATTTTGCCGGCCAGCACCTGCTCGGCGAGCAGCACATTGGTGAACAGCTTAGTGACCGAACCGATCTCGAACACCGTGTGCTCGTCGACGGCCCCGACGTCACCGAGCGCCGGATGACCGTAGGAGACGTAGCGCGGCGCGCCGTTCTCGATCACCGCGACGGCGATGCCGACATTCTGCTCGGCCGTATCGATCCGCTCGACCAGAATCTGTTCGATCGCCGCGCCGGTCGGGCTTTGCGCCAGCGCACCGGCAGTCGACAACAGGGCGGCGGCGAGTGCGGTCAGTACGGCTTTCATCCGGTCCTCCAAGGTGAGCCCCCGATATGGGACTCACAATTGGAGAGACAAGCATTGCGCCAGGATTACCCGACTGAGCTTACTTCTCGGCCTTGGCGCGCTCGATCGATTCGAGGATCACCTGGCGGGCGTCGTCGACACCGCCGAGCTTTTCGATCTTGGCCCACTTGCCCGGCTCGAGATCCTTATAGTGGGTGAAAAAGTGCTTCACCCGCTCGAGCTGGATCGGCTGCATGTCGGTGATGTCGTTGATCCCGTCATACATCTTGGTGAGCTTGGATACCGGCACGGCGAGGATCTTCTCGTCCTTGCCGCCATCGTCTTCCATGAACAAGACGCCGAACGGCCGGCAGCGCACCACCGCGCCCGGCACCAGCGGCCGCGAGTTCATCACGATCACATCGAGCGGGTCGCCGTCACCGCACAGGGTGTGCGGCACGAAGCCGTAATTGCCCGGATAGCGCATCGGCGTATAGAGGAAACGATCGACGAACAGGGCGCCCGAGGCCTTGTCTATCTCGTACTTGATCGGCTCGCCGCCCAGCGGCACCTCGATGATGACGTTGAGGTCGTCGGGGGGATTCTTGCCGATCGGGATCGCGTCGATGTTCATTGGGTCTGCCTTAGGGTCCTGAGCGTTTCCAGGAAAAGTTGCAGACTTTTCCGGTTCGGAAGCGCGACAAACGAAAACTAAGAGACGGTCGGCGCTTCATGAAGCGGTGACCGTTTCGATTTCGCCGGGTTGTGGCCTATCCGGGGCCATGATTGCAAGGCATACGAATGCGCGGGTGGCATGCAGCCTTAAGGAGGATTTGCCGTGATGGGACGGTTTTTCGCCAGTGCGCTTTATGTCGCCGTCGGGCTTTTGCTCGCCGCACCCGCCGTCGCACAGCAGATCGAATCGAGCGAGACCAACCTCGACCTCAACATCGATTGCACGGTGATGCAGTCTGACGATTTCGGTTCCACCTGGGCCTGCACCGGGCTCAAGGGCATGCCGGTGATGGTTTCCGAGAGTGACCTCCGGATGGCCGTCTCCTACGGCCTCAACTCGACCACCGAGAAAGCGGCCAAGCAGCGGCTGCAGCCGCCCAACCGGCTGGGCGACAAGATCGAGTGGCGCGTTTCCAACGCCGATGGTTACTGGAAGCCGTTTGCCTCGATCCTCCGCTTCTTCACCAAGGGCGAGGAGGGCAAGCCCGACGGCGAGGTGCTGGTGGTGACCAGGATCAGCCCCGGCGCCACCTGCCACATCGCCTATGTCGATGCGCTGGCCAACTCAGACGCCGAAGCCTTGGCGCGCCAGGCCGCCGACAGCAAGGCGAAGGATTTCGACTGCGAGACGGATGAGCCGGAATATGTCGGCAAGTTCGAGGCCTGGACGCGCTGAGCGTTCCACACCACGGAGTCACCCCGGCGAAGGCCGGGGCCCATCCTGAGATGTTCCGATCCAGCGCTAAGGCGACAGCACCAGACGGCGCCCCAAGCTCGGTGTCATCCCTGCGAAAGCAGGGACCCAACTCGCCGCAGCGCAAGTGGATAGGTGGGTCCCAGCTTTCGCTGGGATGACAGCCGGTGGGTGGGGCACGACCGTGACTTGGCGCATATGCGCTTTCGCGGGGATGACCACCGCGGATGAGGATTAGGTGCGCGCCCCTACAGCCGCACCGCCGTGCCGGACACCGAGACCATCAGCATCGAGCCGGCCTGCCCGACCACTTCGTAATCGATATCGACCCCCACCACCGCGTCGGCCCCGAGCCGTTGCGCCTCGGCCCTGAGTTCGTCGAACGCGGTGTTGCGGGCGTCGCGCAGCGCCCCTTCATAGGCCCCGGCCCGGCCACCGACGATGTCGCGAATCCCGGCAAACAGATCCTTGAAGATATTGGCGCCGACGATCACCTCGCCGGTGACGATGCCGAGGTAATCGCGTATCGGCCGGCCCTCGAGCGTCGGCGTGGTCGAGATGATGATCATCGCGTCAGGCCCGCGCCATCTGGTTGCGCAGCACCGTGCGGTCGCGCGACGATACCCCGATCAGCTCGGCGATACGCCACACCATATTGTCCTCGAGCTCGTGGTTGCGCTTATCGGCGAACACCACCTGCCACATCATCCGGATGATCTCGACCTTCTCGCCCTCATCCAGCGAGCTCAGCGCCGAGGTGAAACGGTAGAAATCCACCGACTCCTGGTCGCGCTTGGTCGCCTCGACGATCAACTTGCTGACCTCGGTCTCGTTGAGCCCGTAATAATCCATCAGCGTCCCCGCGAGCGCCTGCCGCTCGGGATCGCTGATCTGCCCGTCGATGGCGGCGAGATGCACCAGCAAGGCGGCGACCGCCAGTTTGGGCTCCATGCTGAGCACAGTGGCATCGGGTCTCTGGAAGATGGAGCGCAACGCATCGAACATTGGGAGGAGTCCTTCGGATACTGGAGTGTTTCACCGTTTCAAGGAAACGCCGAAACGCTCCAGCTCTTATTTTGTCGCGCTTTCGAACCGGAAAAGTCTGCAACTTTTCCTGAAAGCGCTCAGGAGGAACATAGGCAGTCCCGCCCGATCGCGAAAGTGCCCGCTTGCCGCAGCGCAAGGATGTGACCGCAGCGTGCGCTGGACTCTTCTGCTTGACTCCTCACCGGACTCTGGTGTTCCCTGTTTGTTCTAATTACTGACAACAGGGAGGCTCAGATGCCGGGCCTCGCACGCCACGATCTCGATGCCTTACGACTGAAAATTGCTGCCCTGGAAAAGCGCCCGCTGCTGGCCGAAGGCGCGGCGCTGCTAGCTGAGCGGCTGGGGCAAGCTGCCAATGATAGAGGCGAGAATGCCGATCCGCTCGAGCTGCTCGCTGCTCCCAATGGGCTGCTGCACGAGGTGTTTGCCGATGAGCAGCGCCAGAGCGGCGCGGCGCTCGGCTTCACTTTCGGGCTCGCCCGGCAGCTGCTGACCTCGCAGCGACAGGCGGTGCTCTATCTGCAGCTCATGGGAGAAGGCCAGGAGCTCGGGCTGCCCTATGGCGCCGGGCTCGTGCAGTTCGGCATCGATCCGGCACGGCTGGTGATCGGCCGGATCGACAGCATGACCGAGCTGCTCTGGGCTATGGAAGAAGCCATTGCCTGCCGGGCGGTTGCCGGGGTCATCGCCGATCTCGCCAGCCACCCCAAGGCGCTGGATTTCACCGTATCGCGCCGGCTGAGCCTCCGCGCCGCCGCCGCCGGGACCTCGGCTTTCCTCGTGCGCTATGGCCGGGGCCGCGAGGCGAGCGCCGCCAAGCTCCGCTGGCGCATCTCCCCAGCGATGAGCGGGGAGCTGCCGTTCGACCCGCGCGCTCCCGGAATTCCCCGCTTCCAGGTCGAAATCGAAAAAGGCCGGCTCGGCGACAAGACGCAGCGCGCCGAAGGCAAGACCATGCTTGTGGACTGGACAGAAAATGGCTTCGTTTCAGTCGAACCCAAACGCCGCACCGGAGCTGCTGTTCACCGAACGGCGCCGCCATCTCGCCCTGTCGCTGCCCCGCTGGGCCACCGACTGTCTCAAGCGGGCTGACCCGGCGCTCGCCCAATCGTTGCGCCCGCTGGCCCTGTGGGAAAAGCAGAAGGGCGCCATGCGGCTCGCCGCGGTGGATGCGGCTGCGGCGAAAGCCAACCTGATCTCCGGGCAGAACCTCTCGGATGCACGGGCGCTGGTGCCGGAACTGGAAGTGCGCGAGATCGACCGGGCTTACCTTGAGCAGGTGTTCGCCGATTTTGCCGATTGGCATTCCAACGCCAGCCCGATCGTCGCCGTGCACACGGCAGCGGCCCCCTATGGTGACCTGGTGCTCGACATCACCGGGGTGGCCCACCTGTTCGGCGGCGAACAGAAAATGCTCGAGGTGCTGGTCAACCGACTGCGCATTCTCGGTTTTACCGTCTCCGGCGCTATCGCCGATACGGTTGGGGCGGCCTGGGCCCTGGCGCATTTCTCCGCCGGCAGCATCGTCCCCAAAGGCGAGACCGAAGCGGCGCTCGACAGCCTGCCGATCGTCGGCTTGCGGCTCGAAGAGGCGCAGGTTGCCGGGCTCAACCAGATGGGGCTCAAGACCATCGGCCAGCTCTATGGCCGGGATCGGCGGGCGCTGCAGGCCCGCTTCGGCGAAACGCTGATTTTGCGGCTCGACCAGGCGCTGGGCCGGATCGAAGAGCGGATCACCCCACGCCTGCCGATCGCCGAATATTATGCCGAGCGCCGTTTCGCCGAACCCATCGGCTACATGGACGACGTGCTGATGACGGCGCGCGACCTCGCCATCCAGCTCGGCCTGCGGCTCGAAGCCGAGGGCCTTGGGGCCCAGACCTTTCACCTCTTGCTCTATCGGGTCGACCACAAGGTGATGAACCTCACCATCAATGCCGGCCGGGCGACCCGCGACCCCAACCATATCGCCCAGCTGTTCGTGCACCGCTCCGAACGGCTCGAAGGCGAATATGACGCCGGGTTCGGTATCGACATGATCCGGCTGGCGGCCAGCTCGCTGTCCGAAGTGCAGAGCACTCAGCTTGGGGCGTTCGAGGTGCAGGATGGGGCACAGGATCTCGACCGGCTCTATGATCGGATGACCAGCCGGCTCGGCCCGCTGGCGCTCACCCGCTCGAAATTCGTCAACACCCACATCCCCGAGCGGGCCACCAAGCTCGAGCCGGTGATCGCCCAGACCGAGGATGATCCTCAGGCGCTGCCCGATCCGGAACTTCGGCGGCCGCTCCGCTTACTGCCCAATCCGGAACCGATCAACGTGATGGCGGAGGTGCCGCATGGCCCGCCGATGCGGATCATCTGGCGGCGGATCGCTTACCGTATCCTCAAGGCCTCGGGGCCGGAGCGGATCGAAGCCGAGTGGTGGCGCTCGGGCAAAAACCTCGAGGTGCTGGAAGGGCCAGAGCGTGGCAGCAAGCGGCGCGACCCGCGCGACGACCCCAAAACCGAAACGCAGAAGCCCAGGGAGCCGGAGCATGTTTCTGCCCTCGCGGCGTTCGATCCGCTGACCACGGTGCGCGACTATTACATCATCGAGGATGATGGCGGCCGGCGCTTCTGGATTTTCCGCATCGGGCTCTATGGCGCCGCCGAAGCGCCGCGCTGGTTCCTGCACGGGTTCTTCGCATGAGCCGACCCAGCTATGCCGAACTGATGGTGACGTCGAACTTCTCGTTTCTGCGAAGCGGCTCGCACCCCGAGGAACTGGTCTCGGCAGCGATCGCGCTGGGGATGAGCGGCGTCGGCATCTGCGATCGCAACAGCTTTGCCGGCGTGGTGCGCGGCTACGTGGCGCATCGCGACCTCAAAGATAAAGCGCCGGATTTTCGCTATGTCGTCGGGGTCCGGCTGTGCTTTGCCGACGATACCCCCGACATCATCGCCTACCCCTCGGATCGCGAAGCCTATGGCCGGCTCTGCCGCATGCTGAGCCGCGGCAACCTCCGCGAGGAAAGCGAAAAGGGCAAATGCGTGCTCAGCTTCGCCGACCTCGCGGATTTCATCGAGGGCCAGCTGCTGATCCTCCACTGCGACGAGACGCGCTGGGAACATTCCGGCGCCGTGCTCGAACGCCTCGCCAAGCTCAGCCCGGGCAATGTCTGGCTGGCTGCGGCCGTGACCTTCAAGGGCACCGACCGCAGCAGGCTCAACCGGCTGGCCGCGATGGCGGCGGCGGCCGGCGTGCCGCTGCTGGCGGTCAATGACGTGCTCTACCACGAGCCCAACCGCAAGATCGTCCAGGACGTCGTGACCTGCATCCGCGAGCACCTGACGCTGGAAACCGCCGGCCGCCGGCTGCAGCAGAACGCCGAGCGGCACCTGAAGCCGGCAAGCGAGATGGCCCGGCTGTTCGCCGAACATCCCGATGCAATCGCCGAGACGCAGGTGCTGCTGGATCGCATCGGCTTCAGCCTCGACCAGCTCAAATACAACTATCCGACCGAAACCATCGGCAATGGCGAGACGGCGCAGGAGACGCTGGAGCGGCTGACTTGGGTAGGGGCGCATAACCGCTATCCCGATGGGATCCCCGACGACATCAAGCGCAGCCTTTGGAGCGAGCTCTGCCTTATCGCCTACAAGGGCTATGCCTCCTACTTCCTCACCGTCGAGGATGTGGTGCGCTACGCCCGGCATGAGCTGAAAATCCTCTGCCAGGGGCGCGGCTCGGCCGCCAATTCGGCGGTCTGCTACTGCCTGGGCGTGACCGAGGTCGACCCCACCAAGGTCACCCTGGTGTTCGGCCGCTTCCTCAGCACCGAGCGCGACGAGCCGCCCGATATCGACGTCGATTTCGAGCATGAGCGGCGCGAAGAGGTGATGCAGTATGTCTACCACAAATATGGTGGTGAGCGGACCGGGCTGACCGCGACGGTCATCTCCTATCGCTCGAAGAGCGCCATCCGTGAAACCGCCAAGGTGTTCGGGATTTCCGACGACACCATCGGGGCGCTCAACCAGCTGCATTGGGGCTGGGGCAATGCCGCCGATCTGAAGGGCATCAAGATGCTGGGGCTCGATCCCGACGATCCGACCCTGACGCAGATGTTCAACGTGGTGCCGGTGTTGAAATCCTTCCCCCGCCACCTCAGCCAGCATGTCGGTGGCTTCGTCATCACCCGCGATTCGCTCGAAAGCCTGGTGCCGATTTCGAAGACGGCGATGGAGAGCCGCACCATCGTCGAGTGGGACAAGGACGATATCGATGCGCTCGGCATCCTCAAGGTCGATATCCTGGCGCTCGGCATGCTCACCTGCCTCCGCCGTTCGTTCGAGCTGCTGCACCAGCATTACGATCGCGATGTCACGCTGCCGCAGCTGATGGCCGAGGAAACCCAGCCTCACGTGAAAGCCCCGGTCTACCGGATGACGCATCGCGCCGACACCATCGGGGTGTTCCAGATCGAAAGCCGGGCGCAGATGTCGATGCTGCCGCGGCTGAAGCCGGTGGAGTTTTACGATCTCGTCATCGAAGTAGCGATCGTCCGCCCCGGCCCGATCCAGGGCGGCATGGTGCATCCCTATCTGAAGCGCCGGCAGGGACTCGAGAAGATCGAACCCATGCCTCCCGACCTCTATGCGGTGATGAAGCGCACCTATGGCGTGCCGCTGTTCCAGGAACAGGCGATGCAGATCGCCATCGTTGCCGCCGGTTTCACCCCCGGCGAAGCCGACAAGCTGCGCCGCGCCATGGCGACATTCCGGCGCAACGGCACTATCCATACGCTGAAGGACCGCTTCCTCAGCGGCATGAAGACCAACGGTTATGCCGAGGACTTTGCCCGGCGCTGCTTCGCCCAGATCGAGGGTTTTGGCGATTACGGTTTTCCGGAAAGCCATGCCGCCTCGTTTGCGCTGCTGGTCTATGCCTCGTGCTGGATGAAGTGCCACTACCCCGATGTGTTCGCCTGCGCCCTGCTCAACAGCCAGCCGATGGGGTTTTACTCGCCGGCGCAGATCGTCCGCGACGCCGTCGAGCACGGAGTCGAGATGCGGGTCGCCGACGTCAACCGCTCGGACTGGCTGCATGTGCTGGAAGACGGCACACCGGCCAGCGAACGGCTCGCGAAGCAACATGCCGAGATGCGCGACGATATCCTGTCGACCAAGGCGATCCGGCTGGGGCTCAGGCAGGTCATCGGGCTGAAGCAGGATCATGCCAACCTGATCGTCGCCCGCCGCGGTGATGGCTACGCCTCGATCCGCGACCTCTGGGTGCGGACCGGCATTCCGGTGGCGACGCTGGAAAAGCTGGCCGAGGCCGACGCCTTCGGCTCGCTGGGGCTCAACCGGCGCGAGGCGCTCTGGGTGGTGCGCGGGCTCAACGGCGTGGCTGGAGCTGAGCAGCTGCCGCTATTCGCGATCTCGAAGAAAGTGTCGAAACCTGACGATGCCGAGAGCGACCTGCCGATGATGGCCCCGGGAGAATCGGTGGTGCACGACTACCGGACACTGTCGCTGTCGCTTAAGGGGCACCCGGTGGGGTTCCTCCGCCCCGAACTCGACCGGCGCGGCATCCTGCGCTGCGCCGACCTGATCGACAGACCGAACGGCGCCATCGTCGAAACTGCCGGCCTGGTGCTGGTGCGCCAGCAACCGGGCACGGCAAGCGGAGTGATCTTCATGACGCTGGAGGACGAAACCGGCATCGCCAATATCATCGTGTGGAACAAGACCTTCGACAATAATCGCCGCGTCGTGCTCGGTTCACGCCTGCTGGCGGTGCGGGGTCAGCTGCAGCGCGAAGGCCTCGTCACCCATCTCGTCTCCCGCAGCTTCACCGATTTCACCCCCAGTCTGCTCGACCTGGCACAAGGCCTCGACATCGGCAACGGGGTTATGGCGCATGACGACGAGGGGCGGAGCGGTCCGCAACCCGGCCGCGACGAGGGCGAGCGCCGACGCCGCGAACAGCTCGACCGCGAGGCGTATGCTGCGCTGCCGTCAGGTCGGAATTTTCATTAGGCGCTCAGTCTTGGCGTGAGACACCGGCGGTGGCTGGGTGGCCTTCTCCCCTTGTGGGAGAAGGCGCTCGCTCCACCGCCGGTGTCTCACACATCCGAAAGCAAAAGGGCCGCCCTCGCGGACGGCCCTTGCAGCTTTCAGCGATGGCTCCGCCTCAGCTGTCCATCTTCGCCCCGGACACCACCGCGTGCAGGTCGATCAGCCCGACCATGCGGCTTTCGTGCGTCACGATGCCGTTCAACAGTTCGGTGTCGATCGAGTTGCCCTCGGGCACGTTGTGGATGTCGGTCTTGGCGACGGTCAGGATGTCGGACACCGCGTCCACCAGGATCCCCACCCACTTTTCGCCGACGCTCATCACCACCACGACGTGGTTCTTGGTCGGCGAGGTCTGGCCTTCGCCGAAGCGGGCGCGCAGGTCGAAGATCGGCACGATCGTGCCGCGCAGGTTAATCACCCCGCGCACGAACTCGCGGGTGTTGGGCAGTGGCGTCGCGCCGTTCCAGGCGCGGATCTCGCGCACCGTGGTGATTTCCACGCCGTACGTCTGCTCGCCGATCGAGAACGCGATCAGCTGCAGCGAGTTGGCGGCAGCCGTGACGCTGCCCGAGATGTCGTCCTTGAATGCGAGGGATTCCATTTGGTCTTCTGCCTTTCCTGCCGGCCTCCTGGCCGGCGTCAGATCTGTGGTTCAGCGCTGCCTCAGGCAGCGCTCTTGTGAGCCGCGGTGGCGGATTTCAAACCCTGCACGTCGACGATCAGCGCTACGTTGCCGTCGCCGAGAATGGTGCCACCGGCGATGCCTTCGATCGACTGGAAGTTCTCCTCCAGCGATTTGATCACCACCTGCTGCTGGCCGATGATGTCGTCGACGATCACCGCCACCTTCACCCCGCCTTCGGCCTCGCACAGCACCACGAAGCGGTTGTCGCGCTCGACCTCGGTGGTCATCTCGAAGCGCGACGCCAGGTCCACCACCTGCACATATTCGCCGCGTACCTGCAGCACCTGCCCACCCGTGGGCATGCGCGAGAAATTGGCCCGGGCGCACTGGATGGTCTCGACGATCGACGAGAGCGGGATCACGTAGGGCGAACCCGCCACCTTCACCAGCATGACGTCGAGCACCGCGAGGGTCAGCGGCAGGCGCAGCGTCATCCGCGTGCCCTTGCCGGTCCAGCTCTTCACGTGCACCGAGCCGCCGATCTTCTTGATGTTACTGAGCACCACGTCCATGCCGACGCCGCGGCCGGAAATGTCGGAAACCTCGGACGCGGTCGAGAAGCCCGGCGCGAAGATCAACTGGTCGATCTGCTCGTCGCTCAGCGCCTGCTCCGGCCCCACCACGCCGCGGTCGCGCGCCACCTGCAGCACGCGCTCGCGGTTGATGCCGCCGCCATCGTCTTCCACCGCGATCAGGATGTTGCCGCCCGCCTGCTCGGCCGACAGCCGGATCGCCCCGGACTCGTTCTTGCCCGCGGCCAACCGCTTTTCCGGACTCTCGATGCCGTGGTCGGCCGAGTTGCGGATCATGTGGGTCAGTGGGTCGGAAAGCTGCTCGATGATCGTCTTGTCGATCTCGGTATTCTCGCCGATGGTTTCGAGCCGGATCTTCTTGCCGGTCTTCGTCGCCAGTTCGCGCACCAGCCGTGGCATGCGCGAGAACACCGTCTTCACCGGTTGGGCGCGAATCGCCATCACCGAATCCTGCAGGCCGCGCGTCGTCTGCGCCAGCACTTCGAGGCCGCGCACCAGTTCCTGGTAGCGGGCGCGCAGCGTCTCATCCATCTGCTGGGTGAGCATCGACTGGGTGATCACCAGTTCGCCCACCATGTTGACCACGCGGTCGATCTTGTCGAGATCGACGCGGATCGACTGCACGCCATTGCGCCGATCCTCGGCGCCCGAACGGCGGTCGTTCTCGCCTTCGAATTCCTCGGCGGGAGCCGCCTGCTTCAGCGGCGGCGGCATCAGCGGCGGCGCCGCCTTCAGCGCCGGCTTCAGGCTTTCGGCGAGATCGGCAAAGCTCAACAGCTCGGCCGTCGGGGTGGCCTCGACCTCGGCAATGGCAGCCACCGGCTCCGTCACATCGGCCGTCAGCTCGGCAAACGATGGCATCGCCTCGATCTGCGCATCAAGCGCTGCTTCCGCCACCGGCGCTTCGCCGCGGGTGATCTCGAGATCGCAATTGCCCTCGACGAACTCGAACACCTCGGCGATCGCCGCCTCGGTCACGGTGTCGGAGCTGAGCGTGATCTCCCAGCTGCAATAGACCCCGAACGGCTCGAAATCGGCCAGCGCCGGAATCTCGTCGAGCACCGCCCGCACCTTGATATCACCCAGCGTTCCGAGCTCGCGCAGCAACAGCAGCGGGTCGTTGGCCCGGGCGTAAAGCTCGGAATGCGGGGTGAAACGGATGATCCAGTGCCCGGTTTCCAGCGCCAGCGGCGGCGCCTCGAAGGCATCGTCGAGCACGGCAAGGCTCAGCGGCTCCTCGGCCACGACATCGTCGTCCTCGGCGCCGGCGATGGTCACCATGACCGGCACGAAGTCGATGTCGAACTCTTCCATCGGCTCGCCGGCCATATCCGGGTCGCCCGAGGTCAGCGCGTCGAACTGGTGCTTTTCCTCGGCGCCGTAGCCGGCCTCGAGCTCGGTGCCGTCCTTGGCCGCCGCGACGAAATCGGCGACGATGTCGTTGGCGCGGATGCAGAGCGCCGCCACCGGCTCCGAGAGCTCCACCCGTCCGTCACGGACATGGTCGAGCAGCGTCTCATAGGCGTGCGCGAACCCGACCAGCCCCTGGAAACCGAACGCTCCACCACCACCCTTGATCGAGTGGATGGCGCGGAACACCGCGTTCAGCCGGTCGCTCGAGCGGTCGCCCTCTTCGATGGCGGCGAACTGCTCTTCAAGTTCGAGCAGCAGCTCCGAGCACTCGTCGAAATAGGTGGCCTTGAAGTCGTCGAGGTCGCTCATGGACTAGTCACGAACCCTTCTGGGTTGCCGGGAAGGCGAGAGAGGCGCGGTGGAACTCAGTGCACCACGCGGTGGATGACCGAGATCAGTTTCTCCGGGTCGAACGGCTTGACGATCCAGCCGGTGCCGCCGGCAGCGCGGCCCTGGTCGCGCTTGTCCTGGCTGGTTTCGGTGGTGAGGATGAGGATGGGCAGCGAATTGTGCATGCCCGAGGCGCGGACGTTCTTGATGAACTCGATCCCGTCCATCACCGGCATGTTGATGTCGGTGATCACCACATCGACGCTCTCGTTCTTGAGCACGTCGAGGCCCTTCTGGCCGTCTTCGGCCTGCAGCACCTCGAAGCCCGCATTGCTGAGCGTATGGTGCAGCATGGCGAGAATGGTTCGGGAATCGTCAACCGTCAGTACACGCATGAATTACCCTTCCATGATCGCGGCGAACGGGGCCTGAAGCCCCAGCCGCGAAACAGCCAGCCGGAACGCCTCGCTGGGCGCGCTGACCGAAAATGCGAAATTGTTGCGACGGGCGGTCTCGGCGGCACTCAGCAGCATGAACAGCGCGTTGGTCGCCACCCGTTCGATCGCTGCCCCCGAGACCGTAACCGGTCCGGATTCGATAGCGTCGACCAGCTCGTCACGAATAGGATCGAGCGCGTCGAGATCGACGATCGCCGGCAAGGCGATAGTTTTGCTGCGTGCCTGAGCCATCTACTTGGCTGCCCCCGTGGACTTCTGCCCGGCGCCAGCATCCGATGGAACGGTTTAGGAAGTGCTAAATTCAGGCGCTTTCGGCGCGTCAGGCCGCGCCCACCACTGCCCGGATCGATGACCGGTCGACGCCCGCCAGCGAGTTGGGCCGCCACGCGGGCTTCTGGTCCTTGTCGACCAGCACTGCCCGCACCCCCTCGGCGAAATCCGGCAGCCGGCACAGCAGGCGTGCCAGCCGCAGGTCTGCGGCCAGTACCGCGCCGATATGGCTGAACCGCCGCGCCGCGTGGTGGCTTTCGGCTATGGCGACGAGGCTGGTCGGCGAGCGCAGCGCCAGTTGCGCCAGTTGCGGCTCGAGCCCGGCAGTGCCGACGATCACCGCTTCATCCGTCCAGTCGAGGCCCGCGTGCCGGTCGGCGGCGTCGCACAACACCGCTTCGCCCACCGGCGCCATCTCGGCCTGCATCAGCGCGCCGAGCGCTGCGTCGATCCGCGTCGCACTCGCCGCCGCCGCAATTCCGGCGCGCACCGCATCGCGCCGCGCCGGGTCGATGGCGCAATCGGTCAGCCCCAGCGCCAGTGCATCGGCGGCGCCGGCCGGCACCCCGGTCATCGCGAAAGTCAGCGCCCGGTGCACCGGCGCCTTACTGAGGATGAAGTTCACCCCCACGTCGCAGGTAAAGCCGATCGCCGCCTCCGGCATGGCGAAACGCGCCTCGCTGGTGGTGAAGCGGAAGGCGCAGTGCCCGGCAATGCCGATGCCGCCGCCCATCACGATGCCATGCGTCAGCGCCACCAAAGGCTTGGGATAACGCGCGATGATGCCGTTCATCCGGTACTCGGCGGCAAAGAAGGCGTCGGCTTCCTCGGCCTTACCCTCGAGCACGGCCTGGCGCACCGCCCTGACGTCGCCGCCCGAGCAGAAGCCGCGTGGACCGCGGCCCTCGAACAGCACCAGCCGGATCTCCTCGTCATTGGCCCATTGCTCGAGCGCCCGGGTGATGCCGTCGATCATCTCGAGGTTCAGCGCGTTGATCGCCTCGGGCCGGTTGAGGGCGATGATCCCCAGGTTTGCCTCGCGAATCACATCGAGCTGGCCGGTCATCTCTCAGGTTCCCATGTGGCGACGCCAGTGGTAGAGCACCGCGCATGAAGGCCATCAACCCCCCGACCCCGCTCACCAATGTGCATCTGACCGGCATCGCGCGCGACCTCAAGGCGCGGGCCGATTCCGGCAGGCCGATCCGTATCGGCGTCATCGGTTCGGGCGAGATGGGCACGGACCTGGTGACCCAGGGCGGGCTGATGCGCGGCATCGAAGTGGCGGCTATCGCCACCCGCCGCCCGCACACTGCGCGCGCTGCCATGGCCATTGCCTATGGCGACGACGCGCATGCCGTGGAAGCCGATACCGAGAGCAAGGTCACCGCCGCCATCGAGGCCGGCAAGATGGCCGTCACCTCGGCCGAAACGCTGGTCAAAAACCCGCTGATCGACGTGGTGATCGATGCCACCGGCAAACCCGGCGTCGCGGCGGACTATTGTCTGACCGCGATGGAGCACGGCAAGCACCTCGTGATGATGAACGTCGAAGCCGACGTCACCATCGGCCCCTACCTGAAGCACGAGGCCGACCGCCTCGGCGTCATTTATTCGGTCGGCGCGGGCGACGAGCCCAGTAGTTGCATGGAGCTGATCGAGTTCGCCTCGGCGCTCGGCTACCGGATCGTCTCGGCCGGCAAGGGCAAGAACAACCCGCTCAATCACGACGCGGTTCCCGACGACTATCGCGAGGAAGCGCTCCGCCGGAACATGAACCCGCGCATGCTGGTCGAGTTCGTCGATGGCAGTAAGACCATGGTCGAGATGGCCTGCATCGCCAATGCCACCGGGCTGGTCCCCGATGTGCCGGGCATGCATGGGCCGAAGGCCGACCGCGACGAGATGGTCAAGGTGCTGATCCCCAAGGCGGATGGCGGCATCCTCAACAAGAAAGGCGTCGTCGATTTCACCGTCGGCAAGGGTGTGGCGCCTGGTGTGTTCGTGATCGTCGAAGCCGAACATCCGCGCATCATCGAGCGCATGGACGACCTGCATGTCGGCAAGGGTCCGTACTACGCCTTCTTCCGCCCCTATCACCTGACGTCGCTGGAAGTGCCGCTGACCGCGGCCCGCATCATGCTCTACGGCAAGCCCGACATGGTGCCGATGCCAAATCCGGTCGCCGAAGTCTGCGCCGTCGCCAAGCGCGATCTGGCGGTCGGCGAGAGCTTCGATGCCATCGGCGAGACCTGCTACCGCAGCTTCATTCTGACCGTCGAAGACGCCCGCCGCCAACATGCCGTGCCGGTCGGCCTGCTCGAAGGCGGCAGGGTCACTGCCCCGGTGAAGAAGGGCCAGCTGCTCACCACCGCCAACGCCCTGCCCGACCAGACCACCCGGCTCTACGCCCTGCGCCAGCGCCAGGACCAGATGCTCGGGCTCACGGCGTAAGCCACAGCTTCTCGGGCATCGATCCCCTGTGCTAACGTCCCCGTCCGGCAGGAGGGCGCATCATGCCGGTATTCGATCGTGCAGTCGTTTCGATTCCCGGCACCCAGCGCTACGGGCAGACGCCGTTCGGCGCGCCGGTGGTGATACATGCTTCAGCGGCTGACACCGACGGCAGCCTCGGCGCCTGGGACACCATTACCCCGCCGGGTCGCGGTCCCGCCGGCCATATGCACACCCGCGAAGTCGAGCTCTTCGTGGTACTCGAGAGCAGCTACCACTTCATCTGCGGCAGCGACGAATTCGATGCCCCCACCGGCACCGTCGTCGCCTTGCCGCCGCATGTCCCGCACAAATGGTGGAACATCGGCGAGCAAACCGGCCGCATGCTCGGGATCGTCACGCCCGGCGGCTGCGAACAACTGTTTCTTGCGATCGCAGCAGAAAAGCCGGGCACGCAGTCCGACATCGCCCGCATCGAACACCGCCTCGGCATCGCCAACGAAGACACGGCAGCGCTCGGCTTCACGCTGGGCAGCGAGCCTTCGATGGCGCCGTTCCCGCGCGCCATCGTCTCGTTCCCGACCACCCCACCGAACGGCAAGACGGCCCGCGGCGACGACGTGCGGGTGCAGGTCCGCTCCGCCGAGACGGCCGGCCGGATGGGCGCATGGACCGCGGTGATCGCGCCGGGAACCGGTCCGAGCTGGCACACCCATAGCCGTGAGACCGAACTGTTCTCCGTCATCTCAGGCAGCTTCCGCTTCTGGTGCGGAACCGACAGCTGGACCGCCGGGCCTGGCTCGGTCATCGTCCTGCCACCGCATATCCCGCATCAATGGGTCAATATCGGCAGCGAACCGGGCGAGCTGTTCGCCATGGTGACGCCGGGCGGTTTTGAGCAGATGTTCATCGACTTCCGCACCATCGGCGAGGTCTCCGACGCGGATGTCCTCGCCATCGAAAGTGGCCTCGGCGTCACCGACGGCCCGGCGCCGGCAGGCGCTCCGTCTGACCCGACCGGCTAGCTGGGCGCTTCAGCTGCCGCGGATGGCGATCTTTCCCTGCCGGCCTTTCTCGTTGCTCGCTTCGGCGGCTTCCGCGGCCTGCTCGAGCGGAAACACCTCGGCGATCGGCAGCTTCAGCTCTCCGCGCGCTGCCTTGCCGACGAACTCGACGATAGCGCCGCGGATCTGCTCGGGCGTATGGAAGCTCGAGGGCTTGGCGGCCCAGAACCCCTTCACCACCGCCCGCTTGAACAAGAGGTTATCGGCGCTGATCTGCATCGGCCGGCCGCTCAGCGCCCCGAACGAGATCAGCCAGCCTTCTTCGGCGACGAGATCCAGCAGCTCGTCCGACGCCCGGCCCGCTACCGAATCCAGCGCCCGCCGGATCGGCGCGCCGCCGGTGATCGCCCTGGCCCGATCCTGCCAATCTTCGTGCTCGCTCGAGACCGCATCGCCGATCCCCTCGGCGGCCAGTTCAGCTACCGCTGCCTCGCGCCGCACGATATTGAGCACCTTGACGCCGCGTTCTGCTGCCAGCTTGGCGATGATCTTGCCCACCGCGCCGTTGGCCGCGTTCTGCACGATCCAGTCGCCCGTCTCGACCTGCAGCTCGCCCAGCAGCCGCCAGGCGCTCAGCGGCATCGACACCAGCTGGCACGCCGTCGCATCGTCGATCCCATCGGGCAGCGGCACCAGCGATTGCGCGCCGGCGAGATAATACTCAGCCCAGGCCGCACTCGCCCCACCGGTCACCCGTTGCCCCAGCTTGAGGTTGGTCACGCCTTCGCCCAGCTTGTCGACCACCCCCAGCGCCTCGGTGCCCGGCACATGCGGCAGCGGCGGCTTGTAGCCATAGTGCCCGGTGACGATCATCAGGTCGTGGTTGTGGATCGGCGACAGGATGAGCTTCACCCGCACCTGCCCCGGCCCGGGTTCCGGCAGCGGCCGCTCCTCGAGCTTCAGCACTTTACGGGGGCTGCCGAATTCCTCGAACACCACGGCTTTCATCGCATCACTCCATCTGACTGCCACGGAGATAAGCAGCATGGCGCCGCGCGGCTAGTCCAGCGTCTGCCGATACCTCAGCATGGCGATCGCCGAGATCACCACCAGGATCGCGATCAGCGCCCAGAGTTCGCCGGTCACATCCGCCACCTCGCCACCCTTCAGCATGACCTTGCGCACCACCCGCAAAAAATGCGTCGCCGGCACGGCCTGGCCGATGAACTGCGCCCAGCCCGGCATGCCGGCGAACGGGAACATGAAGCCGGAGAGGAGGATCGAGGGCAGGATGGTGAAAAAGCTCAGCTGCATCGCCTGCATCTGGCTCTTGGCCGCCGTCGAGATCAAAAAGCCCAGCGCCAGGTTCACCACGATGAACAGGTTGAAGCCGAGGAAGAACGCCCAGACGCTGCCCTCGAACGGCACCCCGAAGACGAGGCTCGCTGCCGCGAGAAACACCGCGGTCTGCACATAGCCGACGAACACATAGGGCAGGATCTTGCCCAGCATCACCTCGAGCGGCTTTACCGGCGTCGCGATCAGCATCTCCATGGTGCCGCGCTCGGTCTCCTTGACGATCGCCACCGCGGTGATCATCACCATGGTCATCGACAGGATGATGGCCAGCAGCCCCGGCACGATATTGGTCGAGGTCTTGCCTTCCGGGTTATACTCCCGGTGCACCACCATCGAGAACGGCGCCGACCCCGCCTGCTGCGCCAGGGGTCCGGTCAGCGTCTCGCCGATCGCCACGTTGACGATCCCCGACAGCGCCGCCACTGCCCCGCCGGTCGCCGAGGGGTCCGACGCGTCGGCTGCCACCAGAATCTCCGGCTTGTTGCCGCGCACCACGTCGCGCTCAAAATCCTCGGGGATCACCACGACGAAGTTGGCTTCACCCCGGCGCAGCGCCTCTTCGCCCTCGCCGATCCCGGAGACCGCGCCTTTGAAGGCGAAGTAGGACGAGTTCTGCATCCCCGCGATCACCGCCCGGCTCAACGGCCCGTTATCGCCCATCTCCACCAGCGTCGGCAGGTTGCGCGGGTCGGCGTTGATGGCAAAGCCGAACAGGAACAGCTGGATGATCGGCAACCCGATCATCATGCCGAAGGTGATGCGGTCGCGCCGCATCTGGATGAATTCCTTGTAGAGCACGGCGCCGAAGCGCTTGAGCGAGAAGCCGAGGTTCATGCCGCCTGCTTTCCCGCCGGCGCGGCGCCGCTATCACCAGCGAAATTGTCGCGTGCCCCCGTCATCAGGTAGATGAAGGCCTCCTCGAGCCCGGCAACCTGCAGGCTCCAGCGATGCGTGCCTTCCGCTTTGAGCCGCTCGACCGTCGATTCCAGCGCCGCCTTGTCGGTGCCCGAGACGTGCAGCACCGTGCCGAAGCGCGCCACCTGCACTACGCCGGGCTCCTTGAGCAGCCGGTCCTCGAGTTTGGCCAGCTCGGGCCCTTCCACCCGCCACGTCTCGAGCCCCACCATTTCGGGAATCTTGCCCGAGGGCCCGTCGATCAACTTCTTGCCGTAGGCGATGTAAGTGATGAAGTCGCACTGCACGGCCTCGTCCATGTAGTGGGTCGAGACCAGCACGGTGACACCCATGGCGGAAAGCCGGCGGATCTCGTCCCAGAAATCGCGCCGTGCCTTGGGGTCGACGCCGGCGGTGGGTTCATCGAGCAGCAGCAGTTTCGGCTCATGCAGCAGGCACGCCGCCAGCGCCAGCCGCTGCTTCCAGCCGCCCGACAGTGAGCCGGCCAGCTGCCTCGAGCGGTCGGCGAGCCCGAGATCGGCCAGCGCCTGGTCGACCCGTTGTTTCCTTCGGTCGAGCCGGTACATGCGCGCCACGAAATCGAGGTTCTCGCGGATCGAGAGGTCCTCGTAATACGAGAACTTCTGCGTCATGTAGCCGACCTGCTCCTTGATCTGCTCGGCTTGTTTCCGCACATCGAAACCGAGGCAGGTGCCCTCACCCTCATCCGGCGTCAGCAGCCCGCAGAGCATGCGAATGGTGGTGGTCTTGCCTGAGCCGTTCGGCCCCAGAAACCCGTAAATCGCGCCCTTCGGCACCTGGATGTCGAAATGGTCGACCACCCGCTTCGGCCCGAAATTCTTGGTTAGCCCATGCACATCGATGACCAGCGGCTCGCTCATGGCCGCCGCTCCACCGTCACCGGTTGCCCCGGATGGAGGCTCGCGCCCTCCAGCGTTGCTTCGACCAGGTAGCTCAGCCGCTGCCGCTCATCGCGCGAATAGATCACCGGCGGGGTGAATTGCGGGTCCGAGGCAAAGTAGCTGACCTTCGCGGTCAGCCCATCAGGGCAGCCGTCGCAGCTCACCGCCAGCTGGTCGCCCAGCGCCAACCCGGCCCGCGCCGTCTCCGGCACGTAGAACTTCACCTTGAGCGCCCCCTCCGGCAGGATCGAGATCACCGGTGTCCCCGCCGCGATGATCTCACCGGCATCGAAGAACACCCGCTCGATCCGCCCTGCCGCCGGCGCGGTGATGGTGCGGTCGGCGAGATCGGCATTGGCCTTTTTGGCATCGGCATGCGCCGCCGCCAGGTTGGCTTCCGCCTGCACCTGCTGCTCGCTGCGCGCCGGCAGCTCGGCCACCTTCAGCTGCGCCTCGAGCTGGCGCACCGCCGCTTCGGCACTGGCGAGGCTCGCCCGGTCCTGGTCGAGCTTCGATTGCGGCACCAGGCCTTCCTTGAACAGCTTTTCGCTGCGCGTGGCGCTGTCCTTGGCGAGATTCATGTCGGCTTGCGCCTTCTGTAGGCTCGCCTGGATGACATCGAGCTCGTCGGCACGGCTGCCGGTGGTGAGGTTCTTCAGCCCCGCGTCGGCCGCCGCCACCCGCGCTTCGGCGGCCGAGAGCAGCGCGATCTGCTGCTCCGAGCGCAGCCGGAACAGCAGGTCGCCTTCCAGCACCACATCGCCCTCGCGCACCGAAATGGTCTCGATCGGCCCGGCGGTGCTCGACGAGGCATAGACGTAGCGCGCTTCGACGTAGCCGTTATAGCCCGGCGCTTCGGTTGCGCCGAACCCGGGGATCACCAGTGCAATGAGGCCGAACAACCAGGCCAGAAAACCGTCCATCATCGTCTCCGCTTGTCCAGCGCCGAGCGGGCCCCGGCTGCTACCAGTTCGAGCCCAAGAAACAGCGCATGTCCTGATGTTGCGACGATCCCCATCGGCACCAGGTCGTAGGCAACGAAGGTTGGCCAGAACAGCAGGTTGGCGCCGCCCAGCAGCAGGTGGATGGCCGCGGCGGCCCAGTTCCAACCCGCCCCAGCGGTCCGGTGGTTGGCGATCAGCAGCACCGCCGCCAGCACTGCCAGCGCGTGCGCCTCGAAATAGGCGAGGGCGTCGGGGTTGCCGTGGAGCGCTGCCGCCAGGGGCCCCAGATTGAAGAAGTATCCGGCAAGATCGAAGCCTGCCTGCACCAGCCCGGTCGCGCCGAGCACCAGGCCGTTGCCGAGCAGCAGCACCTGGGCCCAATGCCGACGGGCCGGCACCGGATAGGCTTCGATATAGGTCGTCCACACCGCGTTCATCGCTTCCTCGCTCAGCTCGTTGACCATTGCTTGGCGCTCGGCGGAGCGCTCAGCCCGTCGAACAGGATGGTGAGGTGGTTCTCGACCAGCTTCTCCATGTGCAGCCCGCCTTCCGGCGTGATGCCGAAGATCTCGGCCATCGCCACGTGCAGCATCAGCGGTCCGATGATCGAGCGGATGGTGAGGCTGGGGTCGACCTGCCGCAGGTAGCCCTGCTCGATGCCGCGCCGCAGCAGCCCTTCGACCGCCGGCAGCACCCGGTCCAGCACCTCGCGCCGGTACATTTCGGCAAGGCCCGGAAAGCCCATCGCCTCGCGGAAGATCAGCTTCGGCATCGCCATCACCTTGGGGTCGCCGAACCGTCCGGCCAGCATGGTCAGCACCATGCTGAGCACGACGCGCGGATCGCCCTCGTAATCATGCAGCGTCATCAGCGCCGAATCGGCGATCGGCAGGATGGCCCGCCGCACCAGCCCTTCGAGCAGCGCTTCCTTGGATGGAAAGTAGAGATAGACCGTGCCCTTGCTCAGCCCGGCGCGCTTGGCGATGTCCTCGACCCGGGTCGAGGCGAAGCCCTTCTCGATGAACAGCTCCAGCGCCGCATCCAGCACCTCGTCCGGCCGCGCCTCTGCACGCCGGCGGAACTTCGGTCCGCGCTCTTGATCATTGGTATTCATCGGTCGTTAGCCTTACTGACTGTCCGGTCAGTACATTAATAACTGACTGGTCAGTCATTTGCAAGGATCTCGGTCGACCCCTCCGGCGACGTTGGATCGATGCAACTTTCGACTAACGGGTGATGCTCACGTTGACATCACGCAGGCCAAACGACGCCTGCTCTAAGGTGTATCTGTCCCCGTGCGGCGGACCCCCCAAGCGCGGCCGGTAGCTGAAACCTCCTCAGCCACCGGCCGCGGCTGGTCCGCCAAACCGACGGCCCTCTCCGAACGCCCCCGAAAACGGGGAGGGCCCCTTCGGACCTTTCTGTCTTTGATAGATGCGTCCCCCACCGCTTGAGGTTAGATCCGGCCACTAACCCGAGAGGGCGAATGGCGACCGGAGCCTCAGCGCCAAACCGCGCGCCGTCAGCCCTCGCACCACCCCCATCCAGTTAGTTCCGGGTTAACCCTAACCGCCTAGGATCAGCCTTCGATCGGCGCGCCGTCTGCCGCCGGTTCAGCGTTCCGTTTGTAGAGTGTACCAGACGATGCCGGCACAGCACCTGCTCGAAGACGCCCGTCGAGAGACCGCCCCCGCCATAGCGATCCGCATCCCCGTCCGCCTGATGGGGGCCATCATCCTGGGGCTGGTGGCGATCGTGCTGCTGTCCCTCGCCACTTGGCAGGTGGATGATCCGAGCCTTTCCTACGCCTCGGGTGAACCCGCGAGGAACTGGCTCGGCTTCCCGGGCGCCGTCATTGCCGACATGGCGTTCCAGGTCTTCGGCCTCGGCATTCTCACCCTGCTGGTGCCGCCTGCGCTCTGGGGTTGGGGCCTGATTCGCCACCGCGTCCCCTCGCGCATGGGCCTGCGTCTCCTCGCCTGGGTCGCCGCGAGCGTCCTGAGCTGCGGCTTGTTCGCCTTTATTGCCGCGCCGGAGAGCTGGCCGCTGCCCACCGGGCTCGGCGGCCTCGTCGGCCAGAGTTTTACCAACCTCGCCGTTCTCGCCACCGGCGCCACGCCGCAGCCGGTGACCGCGATCCTCTTCGCCATCATCATTGCGGCCCCGACCCTGGCGCTGTTCTGGATCGGCATGGGCCTCGGTAGGGTCACCCTGCCCGAGCTGCCCAAGGGCAAACTCAAGGCCAAGCCGGCCGGCACGAGGGGCGCTGCCGCCGCTGCGCCTGTCGATGACGACGAGCCAGAGCGCGATTCGATCTTCGACGTGATCCTCGGCTACGCCGTGCATCTGGGCTTCTCGGCCCGCACCGCCGTCCGCCGGGCCCGCGCTGGCATCGCCCAGCGCCGCGCCGCCGAGGCGGAAGCCGAAGCCTGGCGCGGCGAGGCCGTCGAGCCGAGCCTCCATGGCCATGCGCCGTCGGCCCCTGCCGGTCGCGCCGAGCCTGCCCTCACCGTCGAGCGCCGCTCGATCGTTGCCGCGCATGACGAGCCGCCGTTCGACGACTATCCGCCCGAGCCGGATGAAGAAGCCGACATGCCGCGCTGGGAGATGCAGACCCCGCTGCGCGGCCCGATGGCCGCGTCGCGCAGCCCGGCTCCCATGCCGCACGTCCCGGCTGCGCACCAGGCAGCGCCGGTGGTGTCACCACGCGTCGCCGCGCCGGCCCCCCGGCCGCAGCCCGGCATGCGCGCCGCCCGCGAAGCCCAGGGCTCGTTCCTCGACGAGCCGCATGGCTTCGAGCTGCCCGAGCTGAACCTCCTCACGCCGCCCAAGCATAAGGGCGCCAGCCCCGAGCATGCGCCCGAGCGGCTCGAGGCGATGGCGAGGAAGCTTGAATCCGTGCTCGCCGATTTCGGCGTCAAGGGCGACATCATCAATGTCCGCCCCGGCCCGGTCGTCACCCTCTATGAGCTCGAGCCCGCTCCCGGCATCAAGTCGTCGCGCGTCATTTCGCTGGCCGACGATATCGCCCGCTCGATGAGCGCCATTTCGGTACGCGTCGCCGTGGTCCCCGGCCGCAACGCCATCGGTATCGAGCTGCCCAACGAGGTGCGCGAGACCGTGTACCTGCGCGAAATGCTGGCCTCGTCCGATTTCGAGAAGATGAAGGGCAAGCTGCCGATCTGCCTGGGCAAGACCATCGGCGGCGAGCCGATCATCGCTGACCTCGCCCGCATGCCGCATCTGCTGATCGCCGGCACCACCGGCTCGGGCAAGTCGGTGGGCATCAACACCTTCATTCTCAGCCTGCTCTACCAGATGACCCCGGAGCAGTGCCGCCTGATCATGATCGACCCCAAGATGCTGGAACTCAGTATCTATGACGGTATCCCGCACCTCCTGACTCCAGTCGTTACGGACCCGTCAAAAGCTGTTGTCGCCCTCAAGTGGGCGGTGCGCGAGATGGAAGACCGCTACCGCAAGATGAGTAAGATCGGTGTGCGCAACATCGATGGCTTCAACCAGCGTGTTGGCGAATCGAAGGCCAAGGGCGAGGTGATCACCCGCACCGTGCAGACCGGCTTTGACCGTGAAACCGGCGAGGCGATCTTCGAGAGCGAAGAGTTCAACCTCGAGCCGCTGCCGTTCATCGTCATCATCATCGACGAAATGGCCGACCTGATGATGGTCGCCGGCAAGGAAATCGAAGGCTCGGTGCAGCGCCTCGCACAGATGGCCCGCGCCGCCGGCATCCATGTCATCACTGCCACGCAGCGCCCGTCGGTCGACGTCATCACCGGCACCATCAAGGCCAACTTCCCCACCCGTATCTCGTTCATGGTGACTTCGAAGATCGACAGCCGCACCATCCTGGGCGAGCAGGGCGCCGAGCAGCTGCTCGGCAACGGCGACATGCTCTACATGGCCGGCGGCGGCCGCATCCGGCGCCTGCATGGCCCGTTCGTCGCCGACAGCGAAGTCGAGGCAGTGGTCAACCACCTGAAGTCGCAGGGCGCCCCGGATTATCTCGATGCCATCGTCGCCGATGAGGACGAGATGGATGAAGGCGGCGCGTCGGGTGGTGACGGTGACGAGTATGGCGGCTCGGGCGACGAGCTCTACGACAAGGCCGTCAACGTCGTGCTGACCGACAAGAAGGTCTCGACCTCTTACATCCAGCGCCGCCTGGCGGTGGGCTACAACAAGGCCGCCACGCTGATCGAGCGGATGGAAAAGGAAGGCGTCATCTCCGCCCCCAACCACGCCGGCAAACGCGAAATCCTCGTCGGCAACAATTCCGACGGGTATTGAGCTCGGTTCCTGTTCGCGGTCCCTCCCACCCACGGTGTCACCCCGGCGCAGGCCGGGGCCCATCTTGAGGTGGTGCAGTCACCGAAGGAGCCTGCTGCAGGGCCATCGGCGAACTTGCCACCAGACAGCGCCCTAAGCACGGTGTCATCCCTGTGAAAGCAGGGACCCAGCTCACAGCCCGCGAAGGTGGATAGATGGGTCCCTGCTTTCGCAGGGATGACACCCTGTAGGCGGGGCACGCTCGCTGCGCGCGAGTCGGCCGCCTCGCCCCCTAGACATAATATTAGTTGCACCTTATATAAGCGTCACCTGATACACGGAGGACGCGACGATGCCTTTCGATCTTACCGCCCATGTCAACGCCATGTCCCGCTCGGTGCGCAACCTCGAGCGCGACGGCAAACCCGCCAAGGCGGTGGTCGCCAGCTGCGTCTACGACACCGACGTCGCCGACCTCTGGGATGCCGTCAGCAACCCCGATCGGCTGCGCCGCTGGTTCTCGCCGGTCAGCGGCGAGCTGAAGCTCGGCGGCCGCTTCCAGGTCGAGAACAATGCCGGCGGCACCATCACCGAATGCGAACCGCAGCGCCGGATCGCCGCCACCTGGGAATTCGCCGGCGCCATCAGCTGGATCACCATCACGCTCGCGCCCACCGCCGACGGCGCCCGGCTCGAACTCGAGCACGTCGCCTTCATCGATCCGCACTGGGACAGGTTCGGGCCGGGCGCCGTCGGCGTCGGCTGGGACCTTGGCTTCATGGGCCTCGCCCGTCACCTGGCCGAGCCCACCGCCGACTTGCCGCAGGAAGCGGTGGCCGGCTGGCATGAGCTGCCCGAAGCCAAGGCGTTCATCCGCGCTGCCAGCGACGGCTGGGGCACGGCGGCAATCACCGCCGGTGAGAACCGCGAGCAGGCATTGACGGCAGCCGAGGCGACGCGGCAGTTCTACACCGGCGAGGCCCCGCCCCCGGAGATGTGATGCACGCGTTCGACGTTCTCGGCGACCCGGTCCGCCGCCGCATCCTCGAGCTGCTCGCCGAGCGCGAGCATGCCTCGGGTGAGGTGGTCGAGGTCATTGCCGCCGAGTTCGGCATCAGCCAGGCCGGGGTCAGCCAGCATTTGAAGGTGCTCCGCGAGTCGGGCTTCGCCACCGTACGTCCCGAAGGCACCCGCCGCGTCTACAGCCTCGATGCCGCGCCGCTGCGCGACATCGACGACTGGCTCGACCGCTTCCGTGGCTTCTGGACTCACAAGCTCGCCTCGCTCGCCACCGAGATCGCCCGCGGTAAAAAGGATCGCCAAGGGGGCAACAAGGAGCCGTGATCCGGAACCTTCCCGCTGTTGCCGCAATTGCTGTCTAGAGGCATGCTCCACAAATCAAAGACTTGGAGACGGTCAGCGTTTCGACGAAACGGTGATCGGCTCCAGACCACAAAGGGAACGTCATCAAGATGATCCGCCGCAGCTTTCTCGCCTTCGCCGCCCTGCTCGCCGCCTTCCCCGCCCTGGCGCAGGAAGCCCGGACGCTGACCGACGCCGAACGCGACCTGATCACCCGGATCAACGAGCACAACTCGCTGATCAAGACCATGGTCGGCCGCTTTCTGCAGATCGATACCCGCGGCCAGCGCATCGAGGGCACCTTCTTCCTCGAGCGGCCGGGCAAGATCCTGTTCCGCTACAATCCCCCCTCCTACGAGCAGATCGTCTCGGTCGGCCGCGGCTTCTACGTCGTCGATCGCAAGGAGAAGACCCAGTACGCCTATCCGCAGGACAAGGTGCCGCTGCGCCAGTTCCTCGATTCGCAGATCGACCTGTTCAAGGCCAACATCGTCGCCGTCGCTCAGTCCGACGACTATTTCTCGATCACCCTGCAGGACGATACCCCCAAAGGCGTGGTGCGGGTCGCACTGGTGTTCGACACCGAGAGCCTCGACATGAAGCAGTGGACGCTCACCGAACCGTCGGGCGCCGAGCTGACCTTTTCGCTTTATGATGTCGAAAAGGACGTCGCCATTCCAAAATCCTACTTCTATATCGACCCGACCTTCCGCTCGAAGGCGGCCCCTCCCGACGCCTGAGCAATCACGCGGCGTTTCCGGCTTTACGCCCCCTGCCCCGCTCTGCATAAGAGGCGCCTCCCATTCCTGAGGCGCCTTTTTTCATGCCGACGAGCTTTGCCACCTGGAACATCAATTCGGTCCGCCTGCGGCTGCCGATCGTCCTCGATTTCCTGCGCCAGTATGACCCCGACGTGCTGTGCCTGCAGGAGATCAAATGCCTCAACGACCAGTTCCCGCGTAACGAGTTCACCGCCGCCGGCTACCCGCACCATGCCGTACATGGCCAGAAGGGCTATCACGGCGTCGCCATCGTCTCGAAGCACCCGCTGACCGACATTTCCTCGCGCGTCTTCTGCGAGATCGAGGAAAGCCGCCACGTCTCGGCGCTGGTCGATTTCGGCCAGGGCTCTGAGTTCGGCCCGCTCACCGTCCACAATTTCTACATCCCAGCCGGCGGCGACCTCGCCGATCCCGAACTCAACCCCAAGTTCAAGCACAAGCTCGGCTTCCTCTCGGAGCTCAAGAGCTGGTTCGGCGAGGACCACTTCAAGCAGCGCCAGCTGATCTGCGGCGACTTCAACATCGCCCCGCTGGAGCACGATGTGTGGAGCCACAAGCAGCTGCTCGACGTCGTCAGCCATACCCCGATCGAGACCGAAGCGCTCAACGCGCTGCTGAGCGGCGGCCATGGTTGGGTCGACGTGGTGCGCAAGTACTTCCCGGCCGAGGAGAAGCTCTATTCCTGGTGGAGCTACCGCGCCAAGGATTGGCAGGCCGCCAACAAGGGCCGCCGCCTCGACCACATCTGGACCACCGCCGACATAGCCGCCCACACGGCCGGCGCCGAGATCATCAAGCCGGCGCGCGGCTGGAGCGACAAACCTTCCGACCACGTCCCGGTGATCGCCCGCTTCGCGTGAAGCCCAAGCAGAAGAGACCTGCCATGTCGCGAAAACTCGTCAGCTCCGGCTCCTACCTCGAACCGGTGATCGGCTTCTCCCGCGCTGTCCGCGTCGGCAACATTGTGGCCGTCGGCGGCACCGCTCCGATCAAGGCCGAAGGCGGCACCGCCGCCATCGGCGACGTCTACGGCCAGACCAGGCGCTGCCTCGAGATCATCGCCAAGGCACTGACCGATGCCGGCTCGAGCCTCGAGCATGTCACCAGGACCCGCATCATCCTCACCGATATCGCGCTGTGGAAAGACGCGGCCCGCGCGCACGCCGAGGCCTTTGCCACCGTCCGTCCGGTGACCACGCTGATGCAGGTCACCGCCTTCGTCGACCCCGACTGGTTGGTCGAGATCGAAGTCGACGCGGTGATTCCCGACTGATTCACGTGGAACAGCCACCGGTTGTGTGCTCGGGGCACCGACCATGGCGAGTTTGCCGCGAGGCAGCGCCCCTAAACTCGGTGGTGGGTGGGCACGAACTTAACGCCCACGGGCCTTCGTCGGGTGACACCGTGGGTGAGGCAGGTGGCCCAAGCCTATCCACCTACCCCTTGCCGAAGCGCTCGCGGGAGCCTTCGATCGCGCCGAGATAGCTGGTCAGTTCCCGCCGGATCCGGTCGGCTGCCCGGCCGGCCAGGTCCGGATACTGGTTCGCCAGCTTCATGAACGCCGTGCGCGGCACGAACAGCGTCTCCACCGCATCCACCGCCTTGATGGTCACCGGCCGCGGCTTGGGGATCACCAGCGCCATGGCGCCGAGTACCGCACCGACATCGTGGATCAGGTAGGGGTTGTTCTCGGCGCCATCCTGCGTGCTCGACACCGTGCCCGAGACCAGCACATGCGCGCCTTCCGGCTGGTCGCCGGAGGCATAGATGACGCTGCCGGGGCGGAACTTCTTCCGTTCCGAGGCGAACGCGAGCAATCGCCGCTGCTCGGCGTCGCAGATTTCGAAGAAATCCGCACGTCCCAGTATCGTCGCCGCGTCGTCGAGTTGCATCCCGCCCTATTCCCGGACCGCCGGCAACATACCCGGCGCTTCAGCGCCCGGTTGTGCCGCGGCCCTCGATATAGAGCATTTCTTGCCGCTGTCAGGAATCCCTTTTGCCGCGTCGGCCCACGCGGCAAAAGTTATGCACTGGCTGGCGCGCAGCCTCGACGCCCTACGGCACCAGCCGATAGCCGCCGTCTTCCGTTACCAGGAGGCGTGCATTGGATGGGTCCCGCTCGATCTTCTGGCGCAGCCGATAGATGTGCGTTTCCAGCGTATGCGTGGTGACCCGGTTATTGTAGCCCCACACTTCCTTGAGCAGGATTTCGCGGGTGATGGTCTTGGGACCCTGCCGATAGAGATACTTGAGGATCGAGGTTTCCTTGTCGGTCAGCCGCACCTTGGCCCCGTCAGGCGCCTCGAGCAGCTTGGCCGCCGGCTGGAAGCTGTAGGGCCCGATGGTGAACACCACGTCCTCGCTCTGGTCGTGCTGGCGCAGCGAGGCGCGGATGCGCGCCAGGAGCACCGAGAACCGGAACGGCTTGGTCACATAGTCATTGGCGCCCGACTCGAGCCCGAGGATCTCGTCGGAATCGCTGTCCTGCGCGGTCAGCATGATGATCGGGCTCTTAAAACCCTCGCGCCTGAGGATCTTCACTGCCTCGCGGCCATCCATATCGGGCAGCCCGACATCGAGCAGCATCAGGTCGACATGGGCGCCGCGGACCTTGCCCAGCGCATCCGACGCCGATTCCGCCTCCACCAGATCGAACTCGCGATAATGCGTCAGCTGATCGATCAAAGTCTTACGCAGGTCGGCATCGTCGTCGACAATCAGGATGCGCCGTCTGTTCATGTGAGGTACCCCAAGCCATTGGCTTCGAATTGCTGAGTTATTGCCGGACCTTGCGGCCCGCCAATCAAAATGGCGTGAGAGCGCCGCGAGATGAGAAACGTGATTTGACACAGATTGGTTTCACCCTCGATCGCCAGTCTTAGCCACGCGATGCTGACGGGAAGCTGACAATTGGCTGACAGCCAACAAGTCGGCGCCGAACCCCCTGACATACTGGCCCGGCGAGCGTGATCGCCCCGCTCTGCGGTCGTGACCGCCGGGCGGCGGTTGACAGGCAACCGATCGGGGCATATCACTACGTCGGTTTAACGTAAAACTACGCCGCTCCCACGCAGATCGATCGAAGCAAGAATCGTCGCGCGGAACCACGGGCCGGCTGGTTTAACGCAAAACCGATGAGCTGCACCCGGCTCTCAGAGGAGGATCTGCGACTTGGCACGGGCCACGATCAAGGACATTGCGCTCGCCGCGAACGTCTCGCCAATGACCGTTTCCAACGTCATCAACGGCCGCCGCGCCAAGGCCTCGGAGGAGACCATCGAGCGCATCATGGCGGCGGTGAAGACGCTGGGCTACCGCCCCAACATGAGCGCCCGCAGCCTCGTCTCCAACGCCTCGCGCATGGTGGGCGTGATCATCCCATTCACCGAAAACCAGAACCAGCTGCTGCTCGACAACCCGTTTTATGCCGAGATGATCTCCGGCATCGAAAGCGCGCTGCGCGCCAACGGCTATTACATGATGCTGTCGGGAGTGGGCGAGAGCAACGCCCAGCTCGACACCCTCTCGCACTGGAACATGGACGCGCTGATCGTGCTCGGCGTCTATCGTGAAGCGCTCTACGAGCGGCTGCGCGAACTCGCCCTGCCGACCCTGTTGATCGACAGCTATATCGACGACCCCAGCTTCTACCGCCTCGGCGTCGACGACGAGGCCGCTGCCTACCGCGCCACCAAGTACCTGATCGGCAAGGGCCACTCGGGGGTGGCGCTGGTGACCGGCGTGATCCGCACCGACGGCGTCATCGAGCACCGCGTCGACGGCTACAAGCGGGCATTGGCCGAGGCCGGCATCGGCTTTGATCCGGCCCGCATCCTCTCCGGCTCAGTCACCTTCGACTGGGGCGTTGAGGCCGCTGCAGGGCTGGTGGCGCTCCGCGACACCACCGCCGCCTTCTGCACCGCCGACCTGATCGCGGCCGGCCTCCTCGCCGGCCTGCATCGGCTCGGCAAGCGCATCCCCGAGGACTATTCGGTGATGGGTTTCGATAACCTGTCGATCTCGCGCATGGTCTACCCCGCGCTCACCACCATGGATCAATCGATCCTCGGCAAGGGCCAGCTCGCCGGCCGGCTGATCAGCGCCATCCTCAACAAGACCGACGCCCCGCGCGACAGTTTTGTCGATGTCGCCATCGTCGAGCGTGACAGCGTCAGCCAGCGAGGGGCAAGATGAGCCCTGCCGCCGATCGCTCGAAGTATCTCGCGCTGGCCGTACTGCTGCTGCCCAGCCTTGCCGGCATGGTGGTGTTCCTGATGGCGCCGGTGCTGTCCTCGCTGGTGCTCAGCTTTTCGCAATGGGACCTGATCGGCGAGATCAGCTGGGTCGGCATCGACAACTACGTCACCGCGCTCGCCGACCCGGCGGTGCTCGGGGCGCTGCGCAACACCCTCACCTTCATCCTCGGATACCTGCCCTCGGTGGTGATCATCGCGCTCGGCCTCGCCTTGCTGCTCAACCGCCGCATCCGTGGCCGCGTCGTCTTCCGCGCCATTTACTTCGTGCCGGTGGTGACCTCGTGGGTTGCCGTGTCACTGATCTGGAAGTGGCTGCTCAACCCGCAATACGGGCTGGTCAATTTCGCGCTCGGCGCCGTCGGCATCAAAGGGCCGGGCTGGCTGTTCGACCCGGCCTGGGCAATGACCGGCGTCATCCTGACCTCGGTGTGGAAGGATATCGGCTTCGTCACGGTGATCTATCTGGCCGGCCTGCAGGATATTCCCGAGCCGCTCTACGAAGCCGCCGCGCTCGATGGCGCGACGCCCTGGCAGCGGTTCTGGTCGATCACCTTCCCGATGCTGGCGCCGACCACGTTCTTCGTCACCACCATCTCGCTGATCTCGTCGTTCCAGGTGTTCGACCAGGTCTGGATCATGACCCAGGGCGGCCCGGCCGGCGCCACCTCGGTGATGGTCGAGCTGATCTACAAGAACGCCTTCAGCTACTACAAGATGGGCTACGCCTCCGCCATCTCCTGGGTGCTGTTCGCCCTGATCTTCGCGGTGACCATCGCGCAGAACCTGTTGCAGAAGAAGCTGGATCGGTCCGATGGCTGAGCCGGCGAACCCCACAGTGACGACTGATCTCGCCACACCCACCGAGTCATTCCCGCGCAAGCGGGAACCTCTGTTGGCTGAGCGTGCGACAGACACCGCAAACGGAGGTTCCCGCTTTCGCGGGAATGACTCCGTGCTCGAGAGGAAGCGCCGAGGCGTGACCCTCCCCGACGTCGCCACCTACGCCATCCTCATCGCCGGCGCGGTGGTCATGCTGCTGCCGTTCGCCTGGATGGTCTCCACCTCGCTGAAGACCGCCGGCGCCACCTTCGTCACCCCGCCTAACTGGCTGCCCGACCCGGCGACATCAGACAACTACGCCAAAGTGTTCGACAGCGCCCCGATCGGCCAGTTCCTCGTCAACTCGATCTTCGTCTCGGTCACCTCGACCGCGCTGATGGTGCTGTTCTGCGCCATGTCGGGCTACGCCTTCGCGCGCATTGAATTCCGCGGCCGCACCGTGCTGTTCTACGCGTATCTGGCGACGCTGATGATCCCGCAGCAGGTGACCCTCACCCCGCTCTTCATCATCATGAACTGGCTCGGCTGGACCAATTCCTACCAGGCGCTGATCCTGCCCTCGAGCTTCGGCGCCTTCGGCACGTTCCTGCTCCGGCAGTTCTTCCTGCGGCTGCCCAAGGAGATCGAGGAAGCCGCTTTCATCGATGGCGCCGGCTATATCCGGATCTTCTTCACCATCGCCATCCACCTGGCGCGCCCGGCGCTCGCCACCCTCGCGGTGTTCGCCTTCATGGCCAGCTGGAACAGCTTTTTGTGGCCGCTGATCATCACCACCGACCAATCCATGATGACCCTGCCGCTGGGCCTCAGCGCGCTGCAGGGCCGCTGGACCACCGACTGGAACGTGCTGATGGCCGGCGCGGTAATCGCCACGCTGCCGATCATCGCCGTCTACGTCTTCGCCCAGCGCTTCATCATCAAGGGCCTGTCCCACACCGGGCTCAAGTAACGACTAACGAAAACAACCAAGGTCTCAAGGAGGAGAAAAGACCATGCTGCGTAGAACGTTCACCGGGCTGCTGCTCGCCAGCGCCCTCATCACCCCGGTACTCGCCGAGGACGTGACCATCAAATACATGACCTTCTCGGCCGCGCCGAATTATCTGAAGGAACTCGACGCCACCATCGCCGCCTTCGAGGCCGAGCATCCGGGCATCAAGGTCACCTATGAGACCGCCGCCTGGGACGCCTATTTCACCAAGCTGCAGACCGTCGTTGCCGCGAAGCAAGCGCCCGACGCCTTTGAACTCAACTTCGAGAATTTCGTCACCTACGCGGAAAAGGGCGCGCTCGCCGACCTCACCCCGCTGATTGCAGCCGATACCGGCTTTTCGACCTCGGTCTACAACCCGACCGCGCTCGCCGCCTTCGCCCAGGATGGCAAGCAATATGGCCTGGTCGAGAGCTTCTCCAACGTCGTCCTGTTCTACAACAAGGACCTGTTCGACGCCGCTGGCGTCGCCTACCCGACTGCCGACTGGACTTGGACCGAAGAGCTCGCCGCGGCGCAGAAGCTGACCAATGCCGGCGCCGGTGTCTGGGGCGATTTCGCGCCGATCCAGTTCTGGGAGTTCTACAAGACGATTGCCCAGAACGGCGGCTCGATCCTCTCGCCCGACAAAAAGACCGTCACCATCGACTCGCCGCAGAACGTCGAAACGCTCCAGTGGATGATCGACAAGGTGAGTAAGTACAAGGTCACCCCGTCCGACGTCGAAATGGCCGGCCAGTCCTCGGAGGATCTATTCAAGGCCGGCAAGATCGCCATGCTCCGCACCGGCATCTGGCTGCTCGGCGATTTCACCGAGAATGCCAAGTTCAACTGGGATATCGCGCTCGAGCCCGGCAAGACCAACAAGGCGCACCACTTCTTCGCCAACGGCGTCGCTGTCTCGGCCAATTCGAGCCACCCGGCCGAAGCCTACCAGTGGATCAAGTTCCTCACCTCGAGTAAGGCCGCCGTCGACCTCCGCATCGCCGCCGGCTGGGAACTCCCCGCTGTCTCCGACGCCGCGGCCGTGCAGGGCTATCTCGACCAGCCGGTCCCCGGAAGCCGCGAAGTGGTGTTTGAGGCGCTCGACACCGCTGTCGTCCCGCCGGTGATCGGCAACTGGAACCAGCTGACCGACGCCGTGGGCAAAGAACTCGAAGCCGCCAAGCTCGGCCAGAAGACGCCGGAGCAGGCGCTGAAGGATGCCAAGGCGGCGATCGAGGGGCTGCTCTAAGCGCCGACTGCCGGCAGACGGCCCCCTCCCATCCTCCCCCATGAAGGGGGAGGTGCCCTGCCGGTGTGGTGGCTCGATCGAGCCACAAGCTCCACTTCACCTCCCCCCTTGTGGGGGAGGCCGGGAGGGGGCCGTCTCTCTCAGTCGGCACGCCTTCCTTCACCCAGTTGCCTCCCAAAGGGCAAGGCCGGGAGTCCCCGGGCTCTCGGCCACTCACACCGGAACCAGCCATGACCACCGACGCTCGCGAACCCGCCCTCGCCACCCGCCACCCCTGGTTCTTCGAGCTCTATGCCGAGCTGCTGCGTGACCCGGCCCCGGTCGCCCCGCAGATCGCCGCGCGCCTCGCCGACGCCGATCCCACCGATCCGGTCGAAGCCGCCCTCGCCCTCTACCTCGCCGCCCTCACCGGCAACCTGACGCTGCTCCGCTCCGCCAAGGCCGCGGCACTGCGCACCTCCATCACTGCCCGCCTCGAGCGCGAACTCTCGCCCAACCAGAACCATTTCACCGACACCTGGGTCGTGGCGCTGTGGGCCGCCGCCCTGCGCGAAACCAACCACCTGTCGCGTGACGAGAGCACCACGCGCCTCGTCGGCCGGGTGAAGAACCACGTCTATGCCAACCATGTGCGCCTCGGCGCGCTGATGTCGTCCTCCGACAAGGCGACGCTCGAGTTCGACGTGCTGCTCGCCGCCGTGCCCTTCGGCCTGTTCGACTGCGAGGACCTGGTGCTGGTCGACGCGGTCCGCGCCCTCACGGCACCCGATCGCCTGGCGAGCGCCACACCGGCCGACCGCCAGCTCCTCGCCTGGTACTATGCCGAGCAGGGCAGCTACGCCAAAAGCCGAAAACTGCTCGCCGCGACGCCGGCGCCCATCGTCGCCCAGCGCCTCAAGACCCTCGGCCAGCTCGAGGCCCGCTTCATCCGCCACGCTCCCGATGGCAATGGCAACCGCTACGAGCCGCTGCTCGAAGAGCGTTTCCCCAAACTCATCACCGATGCCGACGAGGTGATCGTCCGCGCCCAGGCCTCGCCGCTGTCGGTGGACGAGCCGCTCGAGCTCGTCGTCGGCGCAACTGCTATTGCCGGCAGCTTCAAGGGCGATTGCTGGGAGTTCATCCTCCCTCGCACCCCTCAGGGATCACTGGTCGAATACCGTATCCGCTTCACCGAGCATCCGGAGGTCATCCAGGGACCGTTCGTCTACGAGACGCTTCGGCGCCGGCAGCAGGGCAGCGCCCCGGTGCGCGTCACCGTCATTGACGGCCGCATCGACATCACCCCAAGTGCCGGCGACACGACGCTCCCGCTGCAACTGGGCGCCGTCGCCCTCACCGATATCTCCTGGCTCGAGGCCCGCGACGGCACCATCCGTGAGATTTCCGCCACCCTCACCCACCCGCCCTGCGGCTGGTACGGTTTCGGTGAGCGCTACAACGCGCTGAACCAGGCGGGCAACCGCGTCGATCAGTTCGTCTACAACCAGTACAAGGAACAGGGCTTACGGACCTATATGCCCATGCCGGTCGGCTATACCGACGCCGGCTTCGGCCTCCACCTCGCCACCGATTCCTATTCCTGGTTCGACCTCGGCATGGCAGGGGAAACCCGCTTCGGGGTCGAAGCCGCCCACCTCGCCATCGACCTCCTGACCGGCTCCGTCGCCGCGCAGGTCAGCCAGTTCATGGCGCTCACCGGCGATCCCGAACCCGTTCCCGCCTGGGCCCTCGGCCCCTGGATGTCCTCGAACAACTGGGACAGCGAGGCCGAGGTACGGAAGCAGGTGGCGCTCACCCTCGAGCACGAGATCCCGGCCACGGTCCTCGTCATCGAAGCCTGGTCGGACGAAGCGACCTTCTACATCTTCAACGACGCCCAATACGCCGAAAAGCCAGGCGCCGAGGCCTTCACCTATGGTGATTTCAGCTTCCCCGAATGGGGTCGCTGGCCCGACCCCAAAGGCCTCGCCGCGCATCTCCACGATAACGACCTGCGGCTGATCCTGTGGCAGATCCCGATCATCAAGCAGTCCCCGGCGCTGAAGCACGCCCAGAAGCGCAATGACGAAAGCCATTTCTTCGCCGAAGGGTTTGGCGTGAAACACCCGGATGGCACGCCGCTGCGGTTGCCTGAGGGGTGGTTCAAGGACAGCCTGCTGATGGATTTCACCAACCCCGCCGGCCGCGATTGGTGGTTTTCGAAGCGCCAGTATCTGATCGACGAACTCGGCGTCGATGGTTTCAAGACCGACGGCGGCGAGATGGTCTGGGGCAACGACCTCGTCTTCGCCGACGGCCGTACCGGGCTCGAGCACCGCAACGCTTATCCGCGCGACTACATCTCGGCCTATTACCGGTTCGCCCGGCAGAATGGCGGGATCTGCTTTTCACGCGCCGGCTATACGGGAGCGCAGACCTTCCCGGCCCATTGGGCCGGCGATGAACGCTCGACCTGGGATGCGTTCAAACGCTCGATCCTCGCCGGCCTCTCAGCCGGCATGTCGGGGGTGATCTTCTGGGGCTGGGACCTTGGCGGCTTCTCCGGCGAAGTGCCGAGCGCCGAGCTTTACGTGCGCTCGGCCGCCATGGCGTGTTTCTCCCCGATCATGCAGTACCACGCCGAGAGCAAGGCCGAATTCAACCAGGACCGTACCCCCTGGAATATCGCCGAACGCTCCGGCGACGCGCGGGCGCTCAGCGGCTACCGCTTTTTCGCCAACCTCCGCATGTCGCTGCTGCCTTATCTCCAGCGCGAGGCCGCCTGGTGCGTCGCCGAAAATCAGCCGCTGCTGCGCGCCATGCTGCTGGATTTCGAGGGCGATCGCCGTGCGGCCGGGCTGTGGGACCAGTACATGTTTGGCCGCTACCTGCTGGTCGCCCCGATCATTCGGGAGGGCGATACCGCCCGCGAAGTCTACCTGCCCGCGGGCCGCTGGTGGCACCTGTTCCAGAACCGCTGGTATGACGGCGGGCAAACTCACCAGGTCGCGGCTCCGCTCGAAGAGATCCCGGTCTTCCTCCGTGAAGGCGCCGCTCTCCCCCTGGCCTTCCAGCACGAAGCCCGCCTCGGCGCCAGGAGGCCCTCCGACCTCGATGCCGCCGGGACCTCGGTCCTCCTCGTCGCCGGCCTCGAGCACAGAACCACGCTCCAGCACCACGGCTTCCAAATCGCGGTATCCGATGACGTCGTGCGCGTCATCTCCAAGGGCTCTCGCCCGATCAAGCTGGCCTTCACCGACCCGCCGGCCCGGCTCGAACTGAACGGCATCGCCCAGCCCGCGGCGACCCTCGCGTTGTCCGGTGCTGAGCTGACGATGTTCGAGCTGCAGGCAGTTTGATCGACACAGCAGCCGCAACCTGAGGGTCTTATGACGCCATAGGAGTGCGGCCGGGCCGCGTCAGGGGTGCATCCTTGCTCCCTTGGCCACCTTGTCGACGAGCTTCCGCTCGGCCCGCAACCCGATGCCGACGACCCTTGCATCCTCCGGTGCGAACTGCGCGAACACTTCGCGGTTGGCCGCATCATGGCCGGTCGCGAACATTTCCTCGATATAGGCCGAGGTCACGATGCCGCGCTCCAGGGCGCGCCGATGGATGCTTCGCATCGCTTCGGCATCCGCCGCGAGAACGATCACCGGCTGCACCGACAGCGAACTGAAGCGGTTGCCGGCGCCATCGATATAGGGCTCGCCGATAATTTCGGGGTGCTGAGCCGTAATTCCGGCGGCAAGAAATGCGGTAACATTGAGCGCTTGCCACGGTGCGAGATCCTCGCGCAATACGATGGCGATCTTGGTGTCGAACATGGTGGAAACCCGGAACAGAGGTGCTGACGTGCCGCCGGTCCTAGGCGCAGAGACCGGTATCGGTCTTGAACGTTTGTGCAGCGCGGCCGCCGACGTCGTGCGCTCCGCCCCCGGCTATCCGGGCATGGAGCGGATCGAAGCGCGGTTCCTCGGCAATGCCTATGCCCGGCACCGGCACGATACCTATGCGCTCGGTGTAACCCTGCGCGGGGTGCAGAGCTTCTGGTATCGCGGCGAGGTCCGGGCCTCGCTGCCCGGCCAGGTCATCATCCTCCACCCCGACGAGATCCACGACGGCGGCGCCGGCACCGAACAGGGCCTCACCTACCGCATGCTCTACCTCGACCCGGCGCTGGTGCAGGCCGGATTGCAGAATGCCGGCCTGCCCTTCGTTGCCGCCCCTGTGGTCGACGACCTCGTGCTCCGTTCGGCGCTGCTCGAAGCTTTTGGCGACATGGACAACACCCTCGAGCCCCTGCTGGCCGACCAGGTGGTGGCCGAGCTCGCCGAGGGCCTCTTGCGTCGTGCCGATGCGCCGGCGAAGCGAGCATCGCTGCTCGACCTGGTGGCGCTGGCGCGGGTGGCGGAGCTCCTCAACCATGCCGGACTGCAGTCGATCCGCTCCGATGAGCTCGAAGCGGTCTCCGGCCTCGATCGCTTCACGCTCTCGCGCCAGTTCCGGGCCCGCTTCGGCACCAGTCCGCACCGCTACCTGACCATGCGTCGGGTCACCGAAGGCCGACGCCTGCTTGCGGCAGGCCAGTCCATAGCCGCTGTCGCCGCCGAGACTGGCTTCGCCGACCAGAGCCATTTCCACCGCCACTTCCTCAAGGCTTTCGGCATGACCCCCGGCCGCTGGCAGCGCCTGGTCATTGCGGCCTGAAGCCGGTTCGGCATGCCGGACGGACGCTATGACGCCATAGCATCCGCCTCACGCCTAGGAGAACATCAGGCGATCCTTGATCCGGCGCACGTCGGTATAGTCACGCAGCCACCAGGGGTCCTGTCCCGGGGCGGCGGGCGGAAACTTCAGCTGCAGCTTGGTGCCGGCGGCCTTGGCCTCCTGCTGGGCGATGCGGAAGTGATAGTGGTCGAACATCCGCAACGCCTCGACCATGTAGGACACCGCGATCCGCCGATCGCGCGCCAGGATCAGGTTCTCGCCATTGGTGTCGTCTGCAGCTTTCGAGAAATTGTAGGAGCCGAGATAGACCCGGGCCGTCGGCTTGTCGAAATCGATCACCACGAACTTGTGGTGCATGCGGTTGCCACTGCCGCCCACCGGCTCTGCCTTGAACGGCGCCGGGGTCCTGCCCTTCAGCAGCGCGGTGGGAAACACCGCGGGCGGGTTGCCGTCCGGCTTCTGCACATCGAGCCCACCGACTTTCTTGTCGGAGATGCCGTAGACGAACCGCTGGTTGTTGTCGCGCACCCGCCCTACGGCGTCCCGAATGACCCCGGGCGTCTGCCAGAGGAAAGCCAGCGAGAACAGCAGGCTCGACTTGGCGGTGTCGATATCGGCGGCGATCTTCTTGAGCTGCGCATTGGCCGGCGCATGCGGCGAGAACGTCGCCTTGACGTCGACCCCGGCGATCCCCAGGTCCCGCCACAGGGCCGAGCGGCTGGTGGCAAAACCGGCCTCGGTCCAGAAGTCCTCGAACGCCTCGCGAAACACCGTGACCGGCGCCGCGCCGGTGAAGATCATGGCGTTGTTCGACTGCACATAGAAGCCGCGCCAGCTGAAATTGGTGGAGCCGCCGATGGCCTTCTTCACCTGGGCGCCATCGACCACGATCATCTTGTTGTGCTGCAGCCTGCCCATATTCTGGCGCTTGACGTTGGCCGCCCCCGCCGAAGCGATGAGCAGGTCAGCCGACTGGGTTTCCCCCGAATGCGCGTCGCCGTGGTCGCCCTCATCGTCGATGATGATCCGCAGTCGCGGCCCCAATTGCCGCAGCTTATCGACAAAGCCCTTCTCGCTGAGGTCGTAGGCGACGACGAATACCTTGGCGCCCGGGTCGGCGATCGCTTCGTCGAGGGTCTCGTAGATCGCGTGGCGCCCTTCGAACCCCATCCAGGTGAGCGCCTCCTCGGTCTTGGGATGGGTCGGCGTGAAGGTCAGCCCGTCATCGGCACTCGCGGGCAGCAGCGTCGAGATCGACCCATGCTTCTCGTACCGATCCACGAAGGCCTGCGAGGAGACGAAGCCGCGCGTATAGGCAATGTTGATCGCCCCCGGATAGGTCTCGCGCCTGAGCTCGATATCGGCCAGCTGCGGCTCGCCGTAGCTGAGTTGCCCATCGTCCGCCATGAACACCGGCGTCACCATGTAGGTGTACTCGCCCGGAATCTCGGCATTGAAGGGGAAGTGCACCCAACGAAACTTCTGGATCGGCGAGAGCCGTGACGACAGCTTGTTGGGATTGACCGCACCGCCCGGCCCCGGGAAGGCGATCCGGTTATGCACGGCGAGGAAGCGCGTGCCGCCGGGCACCCGGTACTCGATGGCAAAGCCGACAAAATCCTCAGGTGGCTTGCCGTTGCGCCAATTCATGGCTAGCAGCGCCATGCCGTCACCGCGGTGCACCTTCAACGTAAACAGTGCCGCGGCATTCTTCCCCGTAACCTGAAACTCGCCAGCCATTCCGCTGCTCCCGAAAGCACAAGCGGCGCCTTGCCACCATGGCAGGCACTCACCTCGGACAGAGACATGTGGATAGTAAGTATCGGCAGAGACACAGACGCTATCACGACCCGACGACAACGAAAAGCAGTGTCATGTAAGCTTCACACTCCGAATATCGGCGCCGACATACGAAGTAACCCTGCGTGAAGTATTGCTTCCCAGAAGGGTCGCAGTGCGGTGCTATGGCGTCATAGCAGCTCGGGGACCGCGGCTAGCCCTGCCTTGGCAGCCCCGTTAGCAGCCGCCCGAGCCTGGCCAGTTCCACGCCGCGCCTCGCCGCGTTGCCGGCGATGATCTCGATCAGAAACCGGCGGTGGCCGACGATATCGGCGATGGATCCGCCAGCCAGCGCGGCCAGCGTGCGATCCCGGCCGGCATCCTCATCCAGCACGGCGAGACCGTCTGCCAACCTGAGGCACTCGGCGATCGGTGCTGCGCTCTCCAGCCCGGTGCGATGGTCGTGCGCTGCGATCGCCGTCAGCGCCTCGTCCGGCAGCCGCCCCTTCAGCCACTCCGCCGCCAGCACGCCATGCCGGCTCCAGTCGCCGTCGACGGCAAAATAGTCGAGATCGTGCGCCAGCCCGACGATCCGCCACAGCCCGGCATCGGCGCCGAGTTTGGTTGCCAGGCGCTGCATCACGAGGCCAACGAACCGCGAATGTGCGGCTCTTGGGCTCGCGCCCAGCCGCTCGGCCACCAGTTGCTCCGCCTCGGCGAGGCCGAGCCAGCCGGCACTCATCCCCGATGCCCGAACAGCGCGCTGCCGACCCGCACATGCGTCGCGCCCATGGCGATCGCCGTCTCGAAATCGCTGCTCATCCCCATCGACAGCTTCTCGACCCCAGCGTCGCGCGCCAGCGACGCCAAGTGCGCGAAATACGGCCCGGCCGGATCGGCCTCGGGCGGAATGCACATCAGCCCGATTACATCGAGGCCATGCAAATCCTTGCAACGGCCGACGAACGCCGCGGCGTCGGACGGCGCGATCCCGGCCTTCTGCTCCTCGAGCCCGATATTGACCTGCACGAAAACCGGCAGGCGCCGGCTCGCCCGCTTCATCTCCTCAGCCAGCACGCCCGCCAGCTTGTCGCGGTCAACGGTCTGGATCACGTCGAACAGCGCCACCGCTTCGCGCGCCTTGTTGGTCTGCAGCGGGCCGATCAGATGCAATTCTATGCCGTCATAGGAAGCCCGCAGCTCCGGCCACTTTTCCTTGGCCTCCTGCACGCGGTTCTCCCCGAACACCCGCTGCCCAGCGTCAAGAAACGGCCGGATTGCTGCGACATCGAAGGTTTTGGAGACAGCGACCAGCTCCACCCGATCCGGCGGCGGGCCGAAGCGCTGGTGCGCCCGCTCGATCCGGGCACGGATGATTTCGAGACTTTCCGGGGCGTTCTGCATGGCCCTCTCTGTTGACCGGTTAACGGAATTCTGATGAAGGTCCGGTAGCCAAAAACCCCCAATAACGCAACGTAATCTGCGGCTTTAAGGACTTCCCGAAGTGACTGGTAGAACGACCGAGCGCTACAATCCGCGTGTCGAAGAGCCACGCTGGCAGAAGGCCTGGGAGGACGGCAAGTCCTTCGAGGTCAAACACGATGATAGCCGCAAGCCCTACTACGTGCTCGAGATGTTCCCCTACCCCTCGGGGCGCATCCACATGGGGCACGTGCGCAACTATACCATGGGCGACGTTTTAGCGCGCTATATGCGCGCCATGGGCCGCAATGTGCTGCACCCGATGGGCTGGGACGCCTTCGGCCTGCCGGCCGAGAACGCCGCCATGCAGAACAAGGTCCACCCCAAGAGCTGGACCTATGCCAACATCGCCGCGATGCGCAAACAGCTGAAGTCGATTGGTCTCGGCATCGACTGGAGCCGCGAGTTCGCCACCTGCGACGTCGAGTACTATTCCAAGCAGCAGAAACTGTTCCTCGATTTCCTGCGCGAGGGGCTCGTCACCCGCAAGAAATCCAAGGTCAACTGGGACCCGGTCGATATGACCGTGCTCGCCAACGAGCAGGTCGTCGATGGCCGCGGCTGGCGCTCCGGCGCGGTTGTCGAGCAGCGCGAGCTGAACCAATGGGCCTTCAAGGTCTCCGATTTTGCCGAAGAGCTGCTGGAAGCGCTCGATACCCTCGACCACTGGCCCGAGAAGGTGCGCGTCATGCAGCGCAACTGGATCGGCAAATCCGAGGGCCTGCGCCTGCTGTTCGAGCTGACCGAGCAATGGCAGAAATTCAGCTCGATCGAGGTGTTCACCACTCGCCCCGACACCATCTTCGGCGCCTCCTTCATCGCCATCTCGGCTGATCATCCGCTGGCCCAGAGCCTCGCGGGCAACCCTGAGGTTGCGGCCTTCATCGCCGAGACCCGCCGCCACGGCACGGCCACCGAGACCATCGACAAGGCGGAAAAGCTCGGCATCTTCACCGGATTGCACGTGAAGCACCCGGTCAAGCCCGGCGCTACGCTGCCGGTCTACATCGCCAACTTCGTGCTGATGGATTACGGCACCGGCGCCATTTTCGGCTGTCCGGCGCATGACCAGCGCGACCTCGATTTCGCCCGTCGCTACGACCTGCCGGTGCTCCCGGTGGTGCTGCCAGAGAGCGCTGACCCAGCAACTTTCGAAGTCGATTCAGAGGCTTACAACGGCCCGGGCCGCATCTACCACTCCGAGTTCCTTGACGGGCTCGAGATCGATGCCGCCAAGAAAGCCATTGCCGCGCACTTCGCCGAGCGCACCGTCGACAACCTGCCGCAGGGCAAGGTCGAGGTGAACTATCGCCTGCGCGACTGGGGCGTCTCGCGCCAGCGCTACTGGGGCTGTCCGATCCCGGTGATCCACTGCGAGAATTGCGGCGCCGTGCCGGTGCCCGACAAGGACCTGCCGGTGGTCCTGCCTGAGGACGTGAGCTTCGACCGCCCCGGCAACCCGCTCGACCACCACCCGAGCTGGAAGCATGTCGCCTGCCCGAAATGCGCGGGACCGGCGACGCGCGAAACCGACACCATGGACACCTTCGTCGACAGTTCCTGGTACTTTGCCCGCTTCACCGCGCCGCATGCCGACACGCCGACGATTCCGGGCATCGCCAACACGTGGCTGCCGGTCGACCAGTATATCGGCGGCGTCGAGCACGCGATCCTGCACCTGCTCTATTCGCGCTTTTTCACCCGCGCCATGAAGCAGACCGGCCACCTCAATCTGGATGAGCCGTTCAAGGGGCTGTTCACCCAGGGCATGGTGGTGCATGAGACCTACCAGCTCGGCACCGGTCCGAATGGCGAATGGGTTTCGCCGGCCGACATCCGGATCGAACAGGTCGATGGCGAACGCCGCGCCAGCATGCGGCAAACCGGCGAAGCCGTTGCCATCGGCTCCATCGAAAAGATGAGCAAATCCAAGAAGAACGTCGTCGACCCCGACGAGATCGTTTCGACTTACGGCGCCGATACCGCCCGCTGGTTCATGCTGTCCGACTCGCCGCCGGAGCGCGACGTGCAGTGGACCGAGGCCGGCATCGAAGGCGCCAGCCGCTTCCTGCAGCGCGTCTGGAAGCTGGTCGGCGACTTCCTCGACCTCGAGGACGACATCGCGGCCCGCCTCAAGGGCGATAGCGACGCCGGCGTGCTTGAGCTCCGCAAGGTGGTACACCGCGCCGTCGCCAATGTCGGCGGCGAGATCGAAGGCCTGCGCTTCAACCGCGCCGTCGCCCAGATCTACGAGCTGTCCAATGCCATCGCCAAGTTCTCGCAGTCGGTGGCCTCGAGCGTCTCCCCGGCGCAGCGTGACGCCTTCCGCGAAGCGGTGGAGCGCCTGGTGCAACTCGTCGCCCCGATGATGCCGCACCTCGCCGAAACCTGCTGGGCCGCGCTCGGCAAGACTGGTCTCGTGGTCGACGCCCCCTGGCCGGTCGCCGACCAGTCACTGCTGGTCGATAGCACTGTCGTGCTGCCCGTCCAGGTCAACGGCAAGCGCCGCGGCGAGATCACCGTGCCGGTCGGCGCCGCCAAGGAGCTGGTCGAGAAAGAGGTCTTGTCACTCGAAGCGGTTGCCCGCATGCTGGAAGGCAAGCCGCCCAAGAAGCTGGTGATCGTCCCCGACAGGATCGTCAATGTGGTCATCTAAGCTGTTGCTTCGTAATGCGGTTTTCGCGCTGAGCCTGCTTGGCGCGACGGCCCTTGCCGGTTGCACCGGGCTGACTCCGGTCTATGGTGAACGCGGCATCGGCACCGAGCGGCATCCGCTCAACTACGCCAAGCCCAACAGCCGGGCCGAGCAGATCATCTATCAGGAGCTGGCGCTCCGCTTCGGCAAAGCCGCTGACGCCGCGAGCCCGACGGTTCGCATCACCACCTCGAACGCCGGCCGCAAGCTCACCCGCTCCAGCGTGGTTCGTCCGTCCGAACAGCGGGAAATGGTGGTCACCGCGCAGATCGAGCTGATCGGCACGGATGGCTCGGTCATCCTCTCGACCAGCCGCTCGGCCGCCGCGCTCTACACCACGGACAGTCAGGCCCTCGCCGCCAGCGAGGCCGAGCGCGAGGCCACCGAACGTGCAGCGCGCGAGCTGGCCGAGACGGTGCGACTGACCCTGCTCGGCGCCCTCGCCCAATCGGCCGGCTGATGGGGGCGCTGAAGGCGCACGAGGTTTCCCGCTTCGTCGATCGCCCCGATCTCGAAGCCGGCATTATTCTCGCTTACGGCCCCGATACCGGCCTCGTCCGCGAAACCGCCCAGCGCCTTGCCCGTCGTTACGCCGGCAACGATGCCGACAGCATGAACCTGGTCGTGCTCGACGGCGCCGAACTCGATGCCGATCCGTCGCGTCTCGCCGTCGAGGCCAAGACCACCTCGCTGTTCGGCGATCGCCGGGTGATTCGGGTGCGTGGCGCCGGCAAGTCCCTGGTGATGCCGCTGACCGAACTGCGAGACGATCCAGGTTCCATCATCATCCTCGAGGCCGGCAACCTTACCCCCAAGGACCCGCTGCGCGCCCTGGTGGAAGCGGCAAAGCTCGGCCGGGCCCTGCCCTGTTACCCGGACAACGACGAATCGCTGGGGCGTCTGATCTCGGAAACCTTCTCCAAAGCCGGCATCCGCGCCGACCAGGACACCGTCGCAGCGATCCGCGACAGCCTGGGCAACGACCGCGAAATCACCCGGCGTGAGCTGGAAAAGCTGGTGCTGTTTGCCGCCGATACCAAGCTCCTCACCCGCGAGGACGTGCTGACGCTCTGCGCCGACAACGCCGCCCTGGTGCTCGATGAAGTTGTCGACGCCACCGGGACGGGTCACGCTGCCAACCTCGATACCGCGCTCGAGCGGGCCATCGCCCAGAGCGTCAACGCCCAGCAGATTCTCGCCAGCGCGCTCACTCACTTCACCACCCTGCGCCGCTGGCGCGTCGAGGTCGACGGCGGCAAGTCGCCCGGGGCCGTGCTCGACAATGCCCGGCCAAAGCCGCACTTCTCGCGCCGCTCCGCCATCGAGCGCCAGCTGCGGCTGTGGAGTGACGATGCACTGAGCGCCGCACTCGATCGTTTGCAGCTTGCCGTCGCCGACAGCCGCAAGCGCTACGGCCTCGCCGACACCATCAGCCGCCGCGCGCTGTTGGCGATTTGTACAATGGCTGCAGAACGTTAGCCCCGACGTTCCACGTGAAACATTCCGAACCGGCCGCGCCAGCGGCGAAATCGCTCCAGTCGAGCGATCTCAGGTGAGGAGGCCATGACAGCTACGCTCGAATGGCATGGTGGAAGTGGGCACCCCATTTCCTGGCGCCAGCAGCGTGACACCGCCCGTTTGTCTCGCGTCCCCTCGCCCCTCTGGGGAGAGGGCCAGAGTGAGGGGTAGCCAAGCACACCGGTGTGAGCTGCTATCAGTTGCGGAGGATACAGCGCTTGGCGCCCCTCACCCCGCGAACGAGGCCGTCGGCCTCATTCGCAACCCTCTCCCCAGAGGGGCGAGGGTGCGGTGTGGCGCGCTCCCCAGCCTATCGCCCGCGCTCCACGTGAAACAACCGCCGGCGTCTACACCCCGTACCCGGTGAGCTTCATGCAGATGCCGTCGAGCTGCTCCAGCGTCCGGTAGCGGATCTCGAGCCGGCCACCCTGGTCTTTGTGATCGATCGCCACATGCAGCCCCAGCACGTCCGAGAGCCGCTTCTCGAGCGCTGCGGTATCGGCGTCCTTCTGCTCGGGCGCTGCCGGCTTCTTCTTGGGCGCATTGATCTCGCGCTGCGTCAGCACCTCGGCTTCGCGCACCGACAGGCCACCGCCGACGATGCGCTTCGCCAGCGCCACCGGATCGTCCGCCGTGATCAGCGTGCGCGCATGGCCGGCGGTCAGTTCGCCGCTCGCCAGCATGCCGCGCACGTCGTCGGGCAGCTTCAAGAGCCGCAGCGTATTGGCGACATGCGAGCGGGATTTGCCGATCACCTGCGCCAGGTCGTTCTGGGTGTACTCGAACTGCTCGATCAGCTGACCGTAACCCATTGCTTCTTCGAGCGGATTGAGGTCGACACGCTGAACGTTCTCGATGATCGCGAGTTCGAGCGCTTCCTTGTCGTCGACATCGCGGATGATCACCGGAACATCGTTCAGCCCGGCGCGCTGCGAAGCGCGCCAGCGGCGCTCGCCGGCAATGATCTCGAACTGGTTCGGATCATTGGTCGGCCGCACCAGCAGCGGCTGCATCACGCCCTTCTCGCGGATCGAGCTGGTCAGCTCTTCCAGCTGAGCCGGGTCGAAGTCGCGCCGCGGGTTGGCGCGGTTGGCGATCAGGAAGTCGACCGGCAGGCGCTTGGAGCTGCTGCCGTCGGCCAGCCGCGCTCCCTCCATCGTCGCCATGTCGCCGATCAGCGCCGCGAGGCCACGCCCGAGCCGTGATGGTTTCTCGTTCATTCCAACTTCCTTATGCGGCCATGAGCTGGCGCTCACGCCGGATCACTTCGGTAGCCAGACGCAGATAGGCCTGGCTGCCGGCACATTTGAGGTCATAGAGCAGCGCCGGCTTGCCGTAGGACGGGGCCTCCGACAGCCGAACATTGCGCGGTATCACCGTATCATAGACCAGCGACCCCATCTCCGAGCGCACATCGGCCAGCACCTGTTCGCTGAGGTTGTTGCGACGATCGAACATAGTCATCACAACACCCTGTATCGACAGGCGCGGGTTCAGGGTCGTGCGAATTTGCTCAATGGTTTGAAGCAGTTGGCTCATACCCTCGAGCGCGAAGAATTCGCACTGCAGCGGCACCAGCACGGCATCGGCGGCGACCAGCGCATTTATGGTGAGGAGGTTAAGCGACGGCGGGCAGTCGATCAGCACATAGCTGACCGCCTGGCCATTGATGGTCAGGTCGCTCATCGCTCGGAAGGCATCGCGCAGTCGGAAGGCGCGGTCCGCCTGCTGGGCAATAGTGAGCTCGACGCCGAGCAGATCGAGGGTCGACGGCACGATGGCCACGTTCGGCACGCTGGTCATCACCGCGGCCGCCGCCACTTTGGCGTCGCCCATCAGCAGGTCATAGCTCGAGACGTCACGATCGACGCGCGAGATCCCGAGCCCCGTCGAGGCGTTGCCCTGCGGGTCGAGATCGACGATCAGCACGCGCTCGCCGATCGCCGCGAGCGCCGTGGCCAGGTTGATTGCGGTAGTGGTCTTGCCGACCCCACCCTTCTGATTGGCGAGGGTCAGGATTCGAGGAGCCAAGGCACGGCCTCCGAGCGTTTCCGCTAACTATTTGATTTCCGTCGCAAATTGCTGATCTCCAGCAACACGCCGGCCTGGTCGGTGGCGCTCTTGATTATTACCACGTCGAACTCCCACGCCAAACGACTTTCCTCGACCTCCACAGCATGATCCTTGCCCTTGTGCAGGATCGCGCGGGTTTCCGGCCCAAAGAAGGGGTGGATAAGTTCCAGCAACAGCGGGAGCGCTGCGAGCGCTCGGGAAGTGATCACATCGAAGCCGGCGCGGTCGCCGAGTGTTTCACGTGAATCAAAGCTGTCGGTCCGTCCGGCATGCACCCCTGCGGCCAGACCAAGCTCCCGGATCACTTGCCTGAGGAAGGCCACCTTCTTGCCGATCGGCTCGACCAGTGTGAAGCGCGCCGAGCCGCCCTTGAGGGCGATGGCCAGGGGCAGCGCCGGCAGGCCACCACCTGAGCCAACGTCCAGGAAGAGCTGATCTCCGGGTCGAAGCAATGGCAGAACCTGCAGCGAATCAACGACGTGTCGCGTCCACAGGGCATTCTCTGTTTCACGTGAAACAAGATTCTGCACCGCGTTCCATTTCTTCAGCAGCGCAGCAAACGATTCCAGATCCCGACGCACCGCGGCTTCGGGGCGAGCAAGCGCACCGGAATAGGGCGTAAGATCGTCCATCAACTCGCCTGGCGCAGACTGCCGCGCCGGACCACTGACAGAATCAGCGTGATCGCCGCCGGGGTAACGCCATCAATCGCCTGCGCCTGGGCAATCGTTGCGGGCCGTTGCTGCCCGAGCTTCTGCCGCATCTCCATCGAGAGCCCCGGCAGCGCCGCGTAGTCCAGCCAATCCGGGATCTCGCGGCTTTCATCGCGCTTCACTGCAGCGATATCGGCCTCCTGGCGCTGCAGGTAGACGGCGTACTGAGCGTCGACCGTCAGCTGATCGAGGATCTCAGGCGCGATCTCGGCGATCTCAGGCCACAGCGGCACCAGGTTGGACGCCTCAACATTGGGATAGGACAGCAACTCGAACGCGCTGCGTTCGTGCCCATCGGCGTTCACCGCCAGGCCGACCTTGCGCGCCGCCGTTGGCGTGGTCCGCAGCCGATCGAGCGTCGCCCGTCCCTCAGTCAGGGCCGCCGAACGAGCCTCGAAATGCTGCTGCCGCGCCCCGCCGACGAGACCGACGGAAGCAGCGATCCGGGTCAACCGCTGGTCGGCATTATCACTACGCAGATGCAGGCGGAACTCGGCCCGCGAGGTGAACATCCGATAAGGTTCGCTGACCCCCCGCGTCACCAGGTCGTCGACCATCACCCCCAGATAGCTCTCGGTCCGCGATAGCTGCAAGGTCACAGCGCCCTTCGCGGCAAGGCCGGCATTGGCGCCGGCATAAAGGCCCTGCGCTGCCGCCTCTTCATAGCCGGTAGTGCCGTTGATCTGGCCGGCCAGATAGAGACCCGGCAGTCGCCGCAGTTCCAGCGTCGGGCGGAGTTCGCGAGGATCGACATAGTCATACTCGATCGCGTAGCCCGGTCGGATGATCCGGACATTCTCCAGCCCAGGCATGGACTTGAGGAAAGCCTCCTGCACCTCAGCCGGCAGGGAGGTGGACAACCCGTTCGGATAGATCGTGTTGTCATCAAGCCCTTCGGGCTCGAGGAAGATCTGGTGGCTGTCCCGGTCGGCGAAGCGCACCACCTTGTCTTCGATCGAGGGACAATAGCGCGGACCGCGGCTCTTAATCCGGCCGGAATACATCGCCGAACGATGCAGGTTGTCCGAGATGATGCGGTGCGTGTCGGCCGTGGTTCGGGTGATATAGCAACTGATCTGCGGCGTGGTGATCGCCGCGGTGAGGGCAGAGAAGGGCTCCGGCGGGTCGTCGCCGCGCTGCTCCTCAAGCCCAGAGAAGTCGATGGAGGTGGCATCCAGCCGGGCCGGCGTGCCGGTCTTCAGCCGCCCGAGCGTCAGCCCCAGCGCCTCGAGCCGCGTCGACAGCCCAAGCACCGGCTTCTCGCCGACGCGACCGGCCGGGACCGTCTCCTCGCCGCGGTGGATCAGGCCACGGAGGAAGGTTCCGGTGGTCAGCACCACCGCCTTTGCCGCGAAGCGACGCCCATCGAGCAGCACCGCGCCGGCGATCCGACCATTGGTGACGATCAGGTCATCGACCTCGCCTTCGATCACGGTGAGGTTCGGCTGCGCGAGGATCGCCGCCTGCATCGCCTGCCGGTAAAGCTTGCGATCAGCCTGGGCGCGGGGACCACGCACCGCAGCGCCCTTCCGCCGGTTCAGTACCCGGAACTGAATGCCGGCCGCGTCGGCGACCCGGCCCATCAACCCGTCCATGGCGTCGATCTCGCGCACCAGGTGGCCCTTGCCCAGGCCGCCGATGGCCGGGTTGCAGCTCATCTCGCCGATGGTCGCGAACTTATGGGTGATCAGCGCCGTCGGCACGCCAAGCCGCGCCGCGGCCGCAGCTGCCTCGCTGCCTGCATGCCCGCCACCAACAACAATGACGCCGAAGTCGCTCATTTCAGGAAATCCTTTGGAGCGCGGGTCTAGTCCAATGTTTCACGTGAATCAACGTCCGGCCGCCGCCGGCAATGTTCCACGTGAATCATTTCCCGATGCAGAAGGCACTGAACAGCCGGTCCAGCACCGATTCGGCATCCATCCGACCGAGTAGCCGCTCCAGGGCGAACGACGCCTGGCGCAAGTCCTCCGCCGCAAGCTCCGAACTCTCCCGATGCCCCGCCACCTGGCCAAGGCTGACTACTGCACCCTGTAACGCCTCGCGGTCTCGTTCATGGCTGACCAGCAACTCCGATGCCTGCACGGAACCAGCACCCGAGGCCTCGTAGAGCCGGTCGAGCAGGGAGGCGATGCCAGCGCCGGTGTTGACGGACACGGCAAGGTCGGCGCCGGGCACCGAACCAAGATCGCTCTTGGTGCCGATTATGGCGACCGGCGGCTTGGGGCCGGGCTCCCCGGCGAACTCAGGTTCCTGAACGTCATCAGCGGCCACGTCCGGCGCTCGCAACCACAGCACCTGGTCGGCGCTGAGCATGGCTTGCCTCGCCCGTTCAACGCCGATCGCCTCGGCCTTCGATGTGGTGTCGCGGATTCCCGCGCTGTCAATCAGGATGATCAACTGCCCTCTGACGTCCAGCGGCACTTCCTTCAGATCGCGCGTGGTGCCGGCTTCGTCCGAAACGATCGCGACGTCGGAGCGCGACAGCGCGTTCAGCAGGCTCGATTTGCCGGCGTTGGGCGGTCCGGCCAGCACGACGCGGAAGCCGCTGCGGAGGACCCGGCCCTGACCGCGAGTTGCCAGCACGTCGCCGATGGCGTCACGCAAGGCCTCGACCTCGGCGCCAAAACTTTCCGGCAGCGCACCGACGTCGCCTTCGTCGGAAAAGTCGATCTGCGCTTCGATCTCGGCGCGAAGATCGAGCAGCCGCTCCCGCCAGCCTTCGACCTGCCGGGTCAGCCCGCCTTCCAGCCGCGCATAGGCAAGGGCCCGCTGATTCTCGGTTTCGGCTTCGATCAGATCGCCGAGCCCCTGAGCCTCGACCAGGTCGAGCTTGCCGTTCTCGAAAGCGCGACGAGTAAACTCGCCAGCCTCGGCGAGCCGGATACCGGGTTGTGAACTGAGCTTGCGGAGCAGGGCCCGCACCACGGCCGGCGAGCCATGCACCTGTAGCTCGGCACAATCCTCGCCGGTAAAACTCTGCGGCCCCGGCATCCAGGCGACGAGACCGCGATCCAGCGTTTCGCCGCCGATCCGGATATCCGCCAGCTTCAGCTGCCGGGGTGTGGGCAGGGCGCCGAGCATGTCGCTCAGCACACCTCCGGCCAGCGGGCCGGACAGCCGAATGACTGCCACTCCAGAGGGAACGGCGCCGGAGGAGAGGGCGACGATAGTATCGTCGTCGCGCATCGAAGCCCTGGCTTAGGTGTTCATCGAGTCGAAGAAGTCGGAGTTCGTCTTGGTCTGGCGGATCTTGTCCATCAGGAACTCCATCGCGTCGACCGTGCCCATCGGGTTGAGGATGCGGCGCAGCACGTACATCTTCCTGAGGATATCCGGCTCGACCAGCAGCTCTTCCTTACGGGTGCCGGACTTGGTGACATCCATCGCGGGGAACACGCGCTTGTCCGAAACCTTGCGGTCGAGGACGATTTCCGAGTTACCGGTGCCCTTGAACTCTTCGAAGATCACTTCGTCCATGCGCGAGCCGGTATCGATCAGCGCCGTCGAGATAATGGTCAGCGAGCCGCCATCTTCGATGTTGCGGGCAGCACCGAAGAAGCGCTTGGGGCGCTGCAGCGCATTGGCGTCCACACCGCCAGTCAGCACCTTGCCCGAGCTCGGCACCACGGTGTTGTACGCGCGGCCGAGACGGGTGATCGAATCGAGCAGGATCACCACGTCGCGCTTGTGTTCGACGAGGCGCTTGGCCTTCTCGATCACCATTTCAGCGACCTGGACGTGACGCGACGCCGGCTCGTCGAAGGTCGAGGAGATGACCTCGCCGCGCACCGAGCGCTGCATGTCGGTGACTTCCTCAGGCCGCTCGTCGATGAGCAGCACGATGAGGTAGCACTCGGGGTGATTGATGGCGATCGACTGTGCAATATTCTGCAACAATACAGTCTTACCAGTACGCGGCGGCGCTACAATCAGAGCGCGCTGGCCTTTGCCGAGCGGCGCCACCAGATCCATGATCCGGGCGCTCTTGTCCTTGACCGTCGGGTCCGGCAGCTCGAGGCGGAGCCGTTCATCAGGGTAGAGCGGCGTCAGGTTGTCGAAGTTGATCTTATGACGGACCTTTTCCGGGTCCTCGAAATTGATGGTGTTGACCTTCAACAGCGCGAAGTAGCGCTCGCCTTCCTTGGGAGACCGGATCTGGCCTTCGACCGTGTCGCCGGTCCGGAGCGAAAAGCGGCGGATCTGCGAAGGGGAGACGTAGATATCGTCGGGGCCGGGCAGGTAGTTCGCGTCCGGTGAGCGCAGGAACCCGAAACCATCGGGCAAGACTTCCACCACGCCTTCGCCGGTGATGTCGACTTCACGCGCCGCCAGTTCCTTGAGGATGGCGAACATCAGTTCCTGCTTACGCATCGTCGAGGCGTTCTCGACCTCGTAAGTCTCGGCGAATTCAAGCAATTCAGCAGGCGTCTTGGCCTTGAGCTCGCTGAGCTTCATATTTTCCATTGCGCGGAAGACCCTTGGGCAATCGTGAGTGGCGGGAATGTACGGAGAGGGGGGTTCGCCCGGAAAGCGCCGGGGAGGCGCCCATCGATCAGGCAGTGCGCTTCAGATAGCTAAAAGCTTCGCCACATTCAAGCGGAATGCGGATTCACGTGGAACAACGGCTGCTCACGGCGCGCATCAGAACGGCTTCACCACAACCGAGATCACGATGACGATGGCGATGACGAACGGCACCTCGTTGATCATGCGGAAGAACTTCGCCGGCCTGGTGTTCCGGTCATTGGCGAAGTCGCGCAGCACCCGGCCATAAAAGCCGTGAATGCCGCTCAGCAGGATCACCATCACGGCCTTGAGCCACATCCAGCCTTGGCTGAAATCGACGATCCCGAAGCCGAAAGCCAGCCACAGCCCGAACACCCAGGTGGCGATCATCGCCGGGGTGGTAATTCCCCGATAGAGCCGGCGCTCCATCACCTTGAAGGTCTCGGACTGTACCGACCCCTTCTCGGCATCGGCGTGATAGACGAACAGCCGGGGCAGGTAGAGCATCCCGGCCATCCAGGCGATCACCGACAGGATATGCAGCGCCTTGACCCATTCCATCGCTTACGCTCCCCGCGCCACTGCGATCAGCCGCTCGACATGGCCAATTGGCGTTTCCGGCACGATACCGTGCCCCAGGTTGAAGATGTGCGGACGGCCGCGGAATGCCGCAACGATCTGGCGCACCCGATCATCCATCTGCTCGCCGCCGGCCAATAGCCGCAACGGATCGAGATTGCCCTGCACCCCGAGCCCTGCCGGCAACTCGGCGGCAAAGCCAAGCGGCGTCGCATAGTCGAGCCCGAGCACGTTCACGCCGGTCGCCTTGGCATAGGCCGGCAGATTGCCCGCGGCACCACGCGGAAAGCCGATCACCGGCGCCCCCGGAACAAGCTTCCTAAGCCCTTCGACGATCCGCCGGTTCGGTTCGATCACCCAGTTGCCGAACGCCACCTCATCGAGGTTCAGCGCCCAGCTCTCGAACAGCTGCACCACATCGGCGCCGGCCCTGAGCTGTGCCGCCAGGTAGTTGATGCTGGTTTCGACCAGAGTATCGATCAGCTTCGCAAAAGCCTCAGGCTGCGTCAGGGCGAACACCCGCGCCGCGGCCTGATCCGACGAACCGCGCCCACCGATCATGTAAGTGGCAACCGTCCAGGGCGAACCGCAGAAGCCAATCAGGGTCTTGTCGGCACTGAGGCCAGCTCGAACCCGTCGCACGGTCTCGATGATGGGGCTCAGCTTCTCCAAAGCCCCTTTGGGATCGAGCCGCGGGATCGACTCTGTCGTCAAGGGCTCGAGCATTGGTCCCTCGCCGGCTTCGAAACGGACATACTGGCCGAGTGCATCGGGGATCACCAGGATGTCGGAAAAGAGGATCGCCGCATCGAGATCGAAACGCCGCAATGGCTGCAGCGTCACTTCGGCAGCCAGTTCCGGGTTGTAGCAGAGATCGAGGAAGCTGCCGGCCTTGGCCCTGAGCTCCCGATACTCCGGCAGGTAGCGTCCGGCCTGGCGCATGATCCAGATCGGCAACCGCTCCTGGCGCTGCCCGAGCACTGTCTCAAGCAGCGGTTTCAGCACCGGCGTCGCGGTCATCGCCCAACCAACCCAAAAGAATCTAGATTCTTAATCATCATTATCATGGCGGTGTTTTGCAGGAATTCCGCTTTGCCCACAACGCGCATGGCGGCGACAGAAGCGCGCGGCGCGGGGGCTAAGCCGAGGCTGTGAATCGTCGTCTGTAGACAAAGCCGGGCGTCCCCGGAGTCGTCCGGTTTACTAAGTCTTAACCATGTCACAATCGCTAACGAACCGTTAACGAGCCTGTGGATGATGGCGTGCCAGACGCAAGCGGTTATCCCCGTAGCTCACATTAAGCCTTCGTTAACTCTCCCCGGGGGCCGGGCTGTTGAAGGATTTCGTCCCAGCGGGGAGAACTCGGCCCGCCACGCGGCTCATCGGCTTTTCCACCGCCAGCGGACTTGAGCGAACAAGGACAGTGTGGAAAACCCTGACCATGCTGATCCTCGCTTCGAAGAGCCCAACGCGAAAGGCCCTGCTGGCGGGGGCCCGGCTGCGATTCGAGACGAGTCCAGCGCCAATCGACGAACGGGCTCTCGAAGCCGATGTGCTGGGGAAAGGCGGAGCTGCGCCGCAGGTGGCGCGCCGCCTCGCCGAAGCCAAGGCACTTGCCGTTTCCGGCTCCCGTCCGGGCATCGTCATCGGTGCCGATCAGGTGCTGGCGCTGGACGGCGAGCTGCTGCACAAGCCGGAAAGCCTCGCCGCGGCGGCAGCGCAGCTCGATCGGCTGGCTGGTCGAACGCACCATCTGCACGCCGGTCTGGCGCTCGCCGCCAACGGCAGTCTGCTGTGGTCGAGCACGGAAACCGCCGCGCTGACCATGCGCCGCTTCGATGCGGCGGAGCGCGACCTGGTGCTTGCGCTGGAGGGGGTCGATGTTCTCGGCTCGGTCGGCGCCTACCGGCTCGAAGGTGCCTCGATCCGACTGTTCGAGCGGATCGAGGGCGACTATTTCACCATTCTGGGGCTGCCGCTGTTGCCTCTGCTCCAGGCCTTGCGTCAGCATGCGCCGGAAACCCTGAGCCAGTGATTCACGTGAAAAAAGCCTTCGTCATCGGCCATCCGATCAAGCACTCCCGCTCGCCGCTGATCCACGGCACGTGGCTGGCCGAGCATGGCATCGATGGCAGCTACGAGGCGATCGACGTCGCGCCGGAGGATCTGCCGGCCTTTGTCGAGCGGCTGCGCCAAGGCGAGTTTGTCGGCGGCAACGTCACCATCCCGCACAAGGAAGCGGTGTTCGCGCTCTGCGACAGCGTCGATCCGCTGGCCAGGACCATCGGCGCGGCCAACACTCTGGTGCGTCAGCCCGATGGCCGTATCCACGGGTTCAACACCGACTATATGGGTTTTCTCGGCAATCTCGATCAGAACGCCGCCGGTTGGGCTCAGGGGCTCGAGCGCGCCATCGTGTTCGGCGCCGGCGGGGCAGCCCGCGCCATCCTCGTGGCCTTGCGGGAGCAGGGGGTCCCCGAAATCGTGCTGCTCAACCGCACGCCGGAAAAGGCCGCGGCCCTGGCGACGGAAATCTCTGGGCCGTTCGTTCCGGGCGCGCTCTCCGACTATGCCCGTTACGCTCCCGGCGCCGGCCTCGTGGTCAACACCACTTCGATCGGCATGCACGACACCCGGTTCGAGGATCTCGACTTAACGCTGCTGCCACGGACCGCGCTGGTCACCGATATCGTCTACGTGCCGTTGGTCACCCCGCTGCTCGCCGACGCCAGGGCCCTGGGGCTGCGCACCGTCGATGGCCTCGGCATGCTGCTGCATCAGGCGGTTCCGGGCTTTGCCGCCTGGTTCGGCGTGCGCCCGGTGGTGACGCCGGCGCTGCGGGCAAGGATCGAGGCGACGCTCTGATGCTGAAGCTCGGCCTTACCGGTTCGATCGCCACGGGCAAGTCCACTGCTCTCAAGGCTTTCGCCGATCTGGGGGTGCCGACCTTTTCGTCCGACGAGGCGGTGCACGAGCTCTATCGTGGGGCGGCAGTGGCCCCGGTCGAAGCGGCCTTCCCCGGGGTCAGCGTCGATGGCGTCATCGATCGTGAAAGACTCAGCCGGCAGCTGATCGGTCATCCCCAGCGGTTGCAGCAGCTCGAGGCCATCGTTCATCCGCTGGTGCGGGCGCGGATCAGGTCGTTTCTTTCCGATGCCGCGGCACGCGGCGAAGCAATTGCGGTGGTCGATATCCCGCTGCTGTTCGAGAACGGCGTCGACTGGGGCCTCGATGCGGTGATCGTCACGGTAGTCGACGAAGCCGAGCAGCGCCGGCGGGCTCTGGCCCGGCCGGGGATGACGGTGGAAAAGCTCGAGGCCATCCTTGCCCGACAGCTGCCGCAGGCTGAAAAGGTGAAACGCGCCACCTACATAATCGACACCTCCGATACCATCGATGCGACCCGAGACAGGGTTGCCGAACTGGTGCAGAGGCTGCGTCAAGAAGCTCAGGCCAGATGACCCGCGAGATCGTCCTCGATACCGAAACCACCGGCCTGTCTCCGGTGACGGGCGACCGCATCGTCGAGATCGGCTGCGTCGAGCTGATCAACCACATCCCGACCGGGCGGCACTTCCACATCTACCTCAATCCCGAGCGCGACGTGCCGGACGAGGCGTTCCGGGTGCACGGGCTGTCGACCGAGTTCCTGCGAGACAAGCCGCTGTTCCGCGCGGAGGTGGACGGCTTCCTGGAGTTCATCACCGATGCGACGCTGGTCATCCACAACGCGCCGTTCGATATGGGGTTTCTCAACTACGAGCTCGAAAAGCTCGGCCGCCCCAGTCTCACCAACGAGGTGATCGATACCGTGATGGTGGCGCGCGAGCGTCATCCGGGCGCCCGGGTCAGCCTCGATGCGCTCTGCAAGCACTATGGCATCGACAATTCGAAGCGCGTGCTGCACGGCGCGCTGCTCGACAGCGAGATCCTCGCCGATGTCTATCTGGAGCTGATCGGTGGCCGGCAGGTGGCGCTGGCGCTGGTGGCCGAGACGCATGTCGAGCCCGGCATTACTGTCACCATCGTGCCGGCGCGGCAGCGACCGGTGCCGCTGCCGTCCCGCCTCAGCGATAGCGAGTTCGCCGCTCATCTGAAACTCGTCGGCACCCTGGGCGCCGACGCGTTGTGGAGCAATTATCCCACCGAGCAGGTGGCAGCCGAATAGGCTTGGGCCCAGGCAAACGCCGATACGTCCTAACTATGGCCGTGCCCCAGCCGCCGGGTCATTCCCGCGAAAGCGGTAAGCTCTGTTTTCTTGCTTGCGGCACCATCTCAAACGGATGGTCCCCGCTTTCGCGGGGATGACACCGTGGGTGGGGCAAGAACTGTGCGTACCGCGCAGCGCCACCAACCCACTGGCTGCTGGCTCCAGCTATACTTAGTTCGGCTGCGTGTTGGCGGCCTGCTGGGCCTGCAGGTTGCGGACGTTCTGGATGTAGAGCGCCTGGAAATCCACCGGCTCCATCATCAGCGGCGGGAAGCCGCCGAGCTGGACGATGGTGGCCAGCACATGGCGGGCGAACGGGAAGATCATCCGCGGGCATTCGACCATCAACAGGGCCGGCAGCTGCTGCTCGGGCACGTTCTTGACCCGGAACACCCCGCCATAGACCAGCTCGACATTGAACAGCACGGTCTTGTCGCGCTCGGCCTTGGCGTTGAGGCTGATTTCGACCGCATAGAGGTCGTCGGCCTGCTTCTTGACGCCGACATTGATGCCGACGGTGAAGTTGGGGTTGGTGCCGCCGAGCATCACCGAGCCGGGTGCGCCCGGGTTCTCGAAACTCAGGTCGCGGGTGTACTGCCCAACGAGGCTGTAGCTGGGCGCCGTGCCGGCGTTCGCGGGTGCGGCTTCGGGCGGGGTCTGGTCAGCCATAGTCGAAAATTCCTCGAGCTTTCGGTGGCCGGCTGGCTAGCACCTTTGGCCCCGAGCCACAAGCATTCCGGCCTCAGCGCGGCCGCCACTCATCGGAATCGAGGTCGATCGTGCCGTCGTCGACACGCCGCTGGGTAAAGCCGGGGCCGGCCCCGGTGGTCGTCGTCACCACGGTGACCCGCGACTTGAGGAACGCGTAGATTGCCGAACGCACCGGCGGGATCAGCAAGAGGATGCCGACAAGGTCGGAAAAGTAGCCGGGCAACAGCAGCAAGAGGCCCGCGAAGCCGATCATCATCGCATCGGCCAAGGCGCGGGCCGGCAACTGGCCGCGCCCGACGGTCGAGCGCATCTCGTTGAGCAGCGACAGCCCCTGCATGCGGATCACCAGCGAACCGATCAGCGCCGTCAGCACCACGCCGGCCAGCGTCGGCCATAGCCCGATGGCATTGCCGATCACCACGAAGAACGCGATCTCGATCAACGGCACCACGAGGAAGAACAGGAACAACAGGCGGCCCAATGGGGTAACCCTTTCGAAAGCGCTGCGTCATAAAGGCCTCGGCAGGCCCCTCAGCCAAACGTGAACTGGTTTCCGGCTGAGCGTTTCCCTATATATAGGGCACATTCCTGGCTCCGCGAGCCGGGCGCCCCCCTTTCTCTGGCGCGAGTAGCACGTCCGATGGATGAATTCTTCGATATCCCCACGCTCATCGTCATTGGTCTGGCGATCGTCGTGCTGTTCCGCCTGCGTCAGGTGCTTGGCACCCGCACGGGCCGCGAGCGGACGCCGCAGCGCGAGGCCGCGCCGGCAAAAGCCGGGGAAGAGAACGTCGTGCAGATGCGGCCGCGCCCGGCGCCCGAGACCGATGAGGATCAGGCGCGTGCTGCCCGCAAGCTCGAGGCCGAGGTTACCCAGTTCGCGCATGGCGACGAGAAGGTAGCGGCCGGGCTCAAGGCGGTTGCCGATGCCGACCCGAGCTTTTCGCCCAAGAGCTTCATGGAAGGCGCCAAATCCGCTTACGAGATGATCGTTACGGCCTTCGCCGCCGGTGACCGCCAGACGCTGAAGAACCTGCTCGAAAAGGACGTCTATGACGGCTTCGAGCGGGTGATCAAGGACCGTGAGACCGCTGGCCACAAGGTCGATTTCACTTTCGTCGGCCTGCCCAAGGTCGAGATCTCGGACGCCGAGCTCGACAAGCGCGCCGCCAACGTCACCATCCGCTTCCACGCCGAGGTGGTTTCCGCCACCCGCGACAAGGACGGCAACCTGCTCGAGGGCAATGCCGACCAGGTCACCAACATCGCCGACGAATGGACCTTTGCGCGCAACCCCAAGTCGCGCGATCCGAACTGGAAGCTCGTCGCCACCAGCCAGCTCGAATAGCAGGCCGCGCTCGGGGGCGATGCGATGGCCAAGCGCCGGTCGGATGGAAAGGGCCAGCTCCCCGACTGGCACCTTTGGCTCGAAGTGTCGCAGACGGTGTCGCCGCTGCGGCCGCCGCGGCCCCAAAGGGCGCTCGTCAATCTCGAATCCGAGCCGCTGCCGATTCCGGCGCCGCCGGTGCCCAAACGGCACCGGTTGTTGCCTGCTATGGCGCCATATCAATCCGATGGCCGGCCGGGCAAGAAGGCCCCGCGGCCGGGGATCGAGCCCAATCTGAAGCAGCGCCTGCAGCGCGGCCGCGAGGAGATCGACGGCACGATTGACCTGCACGGCATGCGCCAGGTCGAAGCCCATGCGGCGCTGACCCGCTTCATCCATGCCCGCTCGGCGCGCGGCGATCGCACCCTCCTGGTGATCACCGGCAAGGGGCTGAAAAAGCTCGGCGACGATGCGGCGGTGATTGTCGAGCGCGGCGTGCTGCGCGCCATGCTGCCGGTCTGGCTGTCGGAGCCCAACCTCGCCCCGCTGGTGGCCGGATGGGATACCGCGGCCCAGGGGCATGGCGGTGATGGCGCCTTCTATGTTCGCTTGCGGCGAGAGCGGGATTACCGATGACACCACTGGGCCTCAAACTGCGCGCCATGCGCGAAGAACGTGGGCTGACCCTCAAGGACATGGCCAAGGCGCTGCGGGTCTCGAGCGCCTATCTCAGCGCCCTTGAGCACGGCCGCCGCGGCAAGCCGACCTTCGCGCTGCTGCAGAAGATCATCGCCTATTTCAACGTCATCTGGGACGACGCCGAGGAATTGCAGCGCCTCGCCGAAATGAGCGATCCGAGAATCACCATCGACACCGCCGGCATGTCGCCCGAAGCCACCGAGCTCGCCAACCGCCTCGCCCGCGATATCGGCAGGCTCGCGCCCGATGACTTGAGCTTTCTCAGCAATGAAGTGGCCCGCCGGCTGAAATAGTTACGCGCCATGCGTAACGCCAAGTACGCGTAACAATTGCTGTTGCATAAATGCCGCGCAACAGCCGTACCGAAAGTTACGCAACAATTGCTGCTTGCTCCGCTCCAGCAACAGGCCTAAACGCCCGCTCCCGGCGACGCGCCGGTGACTGGCAAAGGGTCGAGCTCGTGAGCTCTCGCCTGGCGCGGATGGCATTGCCACCCCGTGTACCGCCGGCCACTGGAAACCGGGATTGCGCATGTAGCTCAGCCAGGCAGAGCGCCGGAGTGATCCGGAGGTCGCGGGTTCGACTCCCGTTGTGTGCTCCACGATGTAGCTCATTTGGGTAGAGCATCAGACTTGTAATCTGAGGGTAGAGGGTTCGATTCCCTCCATCACGGCCCTTCAACGGCCGCCAGCTTAGGGTGCTGGTTACTGAGACTAAGGGTTCTGGGGCCGGTCATGTGGGACCGGTCGCGGCAGCGAGGCGGCTTCGGCTCCCTTGCCTGCCAAAGCCGGGACCGCCCTTCGAGGGGTGCTCCGGCGCCGGCTGAAGGATGAACATGGTTCTGGCCCGGCCCGCGCACTCGTTTGCGCCATGGCTTCGCCGTTCCCATCGACATCCCGCTCGCCGGCCTGCCCGCCCCCCTGGTCGGTCGGCCGCCCCGGAACCTGACTTTGAGTGGTCGCGCTTTCGAACCGGAAAAGTCTCTCAACTTTTCCTGAAAACGCTCCGCTGCCATTCGACCGGTCCCGCAGGGTGCGAGCCGGCGAACCACCGGGCCCAGCCGGCCCAGACCAGTGAAGGACGAGCTCAGGGCATGACCTAGAGACGTTACAAGGAGGACGACCATGGTGATCGAAATTCTGGATCGGGTGCGCGGTGTGCAGCGCCTGATCGTCAAGGAAAACCAGCGCGTCATTGCGCTGTACAAGGGCAAGTTCCATGGGGTCCTCACCCCGGGCGAGCACGTGCTGCGGGCTGACCGCGGCCGGCTCGAGATCGAATGGCACGATCTCGCACGTCCGGAGTTCGTCTCGATCTTCGACAAGGCGCTGTTCCGCGACCACGCTGAGGTGGCGGAAGAGTACCTGACCGAGATCCGCGCCGGCGCCGACGAGGTGGTTGTGGTGTCTCGCGACAAGCGCCTGCATGCCGTGCTGAAGCCGGAGGAGCGTGCGGTGTACTGGACCGAAGCTGGTCCCTGGACCGCCGAGCGCTTCGACGTCGCGGGTGATCTCGCCGTGCCGGAGAAGGTGCAGAAGCGCCTGACCGGTGTGGCCAAGCTCGCCCTCGTCACTTCGGTCGACGTCGCCGAAGGTCATGTCGGCCTGCTGTTCGTCGACGGCAAGTTCGTCGGCGAGCTCGAGGCAGGTGCGCACATGTTCTAGGCGGTGACCCGCAAGGTCGTGGTGAAGGTCATCGACTTGCGCCGCCAGTCGCTCGACGTGACCGGCCAGGAAATCCTGACGCGTGACCGTGTCACGCTCCGGGTGAACCTCGCCGCCGAGTACCAGGTGGTGGATGCGGTGAAGGCTGCGACCACCGTCAAGGATTTTGCCGACGCGCTCTACCGCGCCCTGCAGTTTGCGTTCCGCAAGTCGCTGGGTGTTAAGAGCCTCGACGAGATCCTTGCCGACAAGGTGACGGCCGAGGCCGAGGCGATTGCCGAGGTGCGGACGCAAATGGCGGCGATTGGTCTCACGGTCGGTGAGATCGCGGTCAAGGACGTGATCCTGCCCGGTGAGATGCGCGACATCCTCAACAAGGTTGTCGCGGCCGAGAAGGAAGCCGAGGCGAACGTCATCCGCCGGCGCGAGGAGACGAACGCCACCCGTTCGCTGCTCAACACCGCGCGGGTGATGGCCGAGAACCCGGTGATGCTGCGGCTGAAGGAGCTCGAGGCCTTGTCGGAAATCGCCGGCAAGGTCGAGCGCCTGACCATCCACAACGGTACGGCAGGCCTGATGAACGACCTCGTCAAGCTCCGCGACGAGTGACAAGCCGGCCGCCGGGGGTAACTCCGGCGGCCAAACCGATGCATTCCACGCCGGCCGGGGTTGACCTTTTGCTGGTGGTTCGATGCTTTCGTGTGCGCCAGGTCTGCGGTTCGCTGGGCCTGACCGGGCAGGGATTCACGTGGAACACCGCGACCGCGAAACGGAAATCGTCGTGCTGCTGCACGGCATTGCCCGGACCAGCCGCAGCATGCGGCCGATCAAGGCCGCTATCCGCGGCGCCGGCTATTGCACGCTGAACCTCGACTACCCGTCCCGACGCCATGACCTTGCCGGGCTGGCCGACATCGTTGGACAGCAGCTTGCCGCCGCCGGCGCCTGGGATGCGCCGAAACTGCATTTCGTCACTCATTCGATGGGCGGACTGGTTGCGAGACAGCTGCTGCTTGGTGATCGCCCGACCCACGCCAGGATCGGCCGGGTGGTGATGCTGGCGCCGCCCAGTGCCGGCAGCGAGGTCGCGGACTTTCTCGCGCCACTGCCGCCCTACCGCTGGCTCTATGGTCCGGCCGGCCAACAGTTGACCACCAGCCACCGCAGCGGCATCTGGCGAACGAGCCCCGACTTCGAGCTGGGCATCATCGCCGGTGCGACAGGTTGGCCGTACCTGCTCGGCAACCTGCTGCTGCCGCGGCCGCACGACGGCCGCGTTTCGGTCGAACGCACGCGAGTCGACGGCATGCGAGACCATCTTGTCGTCCCGGCGACCCACAGCTTCATCATGCGCGTGCCCGAGGTGCAGCGGCAGGTGCTGCATTTCATTCGGCACGGTGGCTTCGCCCACCGGGTGGACAGCCCGGCTGAACCGAGGGCGGCCACCGGGCCGGCCACGGATCCTCAGCAGTGAAGAACGTCCTTTTCATCTGCAGCGGCAATCGCCTGCGCAGCCCGACCGCAGAGGCGGTCTTCGCGACCTGGCCGGACGTAGAAACCGACTCCGCGGGTCTCGACAACGATGCAATCGTTCGGCTGTCGCCCGAACAGATCGAATGGGCCGACCTCATCTTTGTGATGGAGGCATCGCATCGCAACAAGCTCGGCAAGCAGTTTCGCCAGCATTTGAAAGGCAAACGCGTCATCGTCCTCGGCATTCCCGACGACTACGCCTTCATGGCGCCCGAGCTGGTGGCGCTGCTCAACAGCAAGGTCGGTCGCTATCTCCGCTGAACCGCTTGGCTTGCGCCGGAAACTCGGGCTTACTCAGCAACGAGGCGATAAGCGGCCCAAGAGACCCGTGCGCCATCCACGTCCAGCGCAATGGTACATGGCAGGTTTGCGCCATCGGTAGTTGTTGGTAGTTGCGCCATACAAGCAAAGCAAGTTCGACGAGTCGTCGAAGTGTTAAGGTTTACTGCGGACAATCGGTCGCCTCGCTGCTGTTGGGAGAAAGCGATATGCGGGCCTCACAACTGTTTTGGCATGATGCTTCGCGCTGGTTGGAGCACGCGGGCAGCCTGGATCGGGCTGGCCTGGTGTTTTACTTCGGCACCCGGCAGATGCTTGCTGATGGTGCGATCTATGACAGCCTGCGCCAGCGCTTCCCCGAGGCACACGTCCTGGGGTGTTCGACTGGCGGTCAGCTTGCCGGTACTGATGTCAGCGACGATATGGCCTGCGCCCTGGCGCTCGATTTCGACGCCACCACGTTGCGCGTCATGCGCGCCGATATCGCCGGATCCGCCAACTCGCGCGCTACCGGCCAAGCGATCGGCGCGGGCCTCAAGGGCGATGGTCTTGCCGGGGTGTTCGTCCTTTCCGATGGGCTGCACGTCAATGGCAGCGCGCTGGTCGAAGGCATCGTCGATGAGGTCGGCCGTGGCGTACCGGTGAGCGGTGGCCTCGCCGGAGATGGCGCTGACTTTGTCGAGACCCTCGTCGGCTGCGATGGCCCGCCGATGCCCAATGCGATCGCCGCGGTCGGCTTTTATGGCGATGCGATCCGCATCGGTCATGGCAGCGCCGGCGGCTGGGATGTGTTCGGGCCGATGCGGCGGATTAGCCGCGCCGATGGCAATGTGCTGTACGAAGTTGATGGCAAGCCGGCGCTCGACCTCTACAAGCTCTATCTGGGTCCCGAGGAGAGCCAGAACCTGCCGGGCTCGGCGCTGCTCTTCCCGCTGCGCATATTCGACCCGCGGCATCCGGAGCGCAGCGTGGTCCGGACCATTCTCGCTGTCGATCACGATACTGGGTCCATGACCTTTGCCGGCGACATGCCGACCGGTTGGTCCGCCCAACTCATGCGCGGCAATTTCCATCGGCTTTGCGCCGGGGCGGCCGAAGCCACCCAGCGGGCGGTGCTGGGCGCCGGGCCGGCCCGCGATACTCAGAGTGCCGCGATCTTCGTGAGCTGCATCGGGCGGCGCCTGCTGATGGGCCAGCGGATCGACGAGGAAATCGAGGCAGCAACAGCCGAGCTGTCGGAGCGGTGCCTGCCGGTCGGATTCTATTCCTACGGCGAGATTTCCCCCGACGAGGGGTCCGGTTTCTGTCAGCTGCATAACCAGACCATGACGGTGACCGTGTTGACCGAAGAGGCGGCGTGAGCGTTGCGCAAGCTGTTTGACAGGCAGCTGGAGAAATCGACGGATGCCGCCGGTCAGGTCGACCTGGCGGCGCTGGAAAGGCTGGTCACGGCAGCCTACGAGGAAACCGAGCTGGACCGGACCCGCACTGATCGCTCGATGGAGCTGATGATCGGCGAGTTGACGGCGTTCCAGGTCGGGCTCGAAGCTGAGATCGACAAGCGCACAGCGCAGCTGACGCGGAGCCGGCGGAAGCTCAGGACCCAGAACACGCGCTTCCTCACTGCGCTCGAGAACATGTCACAGGGCCTCGCCATGTTCGATGCGCGCCAGCGGCTGGTGGTCTGCAACCATCAGTATCTCGAGATGTACAACCTGCCGCGCCACCTGGGGCGGGTCGGCACGCATCTGGTCACCATCCTCAAAGCGCGCATCGCCGCCGGCACCTCCGGCGGCGACGATCCGGCGGCCTATCTGCGCGAGCGGCTGCTCGTGGCGGCAGAAGGGGTGAGTTCATCGGCGGTCCACCAGCTCGCCAACGGCCGGGTGATGTCCGTCGCGCACAAGGCGATGACCGATGGCGGCTGGGTGACCATGCACAAGGACATCACCGAGCTGCACAGCATGCAGGCCGAGCTCGCTCACCAAGCCTACCACGATGCGCTCACCGGACTGCCGAACCGCAACTTCTTCTACCAGCGGCTGGGGCAGGCGTTCGAGACGCTCGGCTCTGGCACTGGCTTTGCGGTGCTTTGCCTCGATCTCGACGGGTTCAAGGCGATCAACGATTCGATGGGTCATGCCAGCGGTGACAAGCTGCTGCGGCAGGTTGCGGCGCGCCTTTCCGATTGCACCGCCGGGGCAGGTGTCGTTGGGCGCATGGGCGGCGACGAATTCGCCGTGCTGCTTCCCGGTGGAACGCGGGATAGCGCACTCGTTTTGGCCCGCACCATCCTCGATGCGATCCGGCGGCCTTTCGATATCGACGACCACGCCGTGTTGGTGGGCGTGAGTATCGGCATCGCTCTGGCGCCCGAGGACGGTGCAGGGGCCGACGCGCTGCTCAAGAGCGGCGACCTGGCGTTGTACTCGATCAAGCGGGGACGCCGCGGCGGCTACAGTTTCTTCGAGCCTGACCTGGCGCAGACGCTGAGTGCCCGCTCCAGCATGGAACACGACCTGCGGCGCGCCCTCGCCAACGGGGAGTTCGAGCTGTTCTACCAGCCGGTGCTCAACCTCGCGGCCCAGAAGATCGTCGGCTTCGAGGCTCTGCTGCGTTGGCGCCATCCGACCGAGGGCCTGATTCTGCCAGGCGATTTCGTACCCCTGGCCGAGGAGCTCGGCCTGATCATGCCGATCGGGGAGTGGGTGATCCGCGAGGCCTTTACCGAAGCTGCCCGATGGCCGGCATCGATGCGGATCGCGGTGAACGTCTCGACGGTGCAGTTCGAACGGGGCAGCCTCATCGACGTGCTGAGCAATGCACTGGCCGCAAGCGGCCTGGCGGCGAATCGGGTCGAGGTCGAGATCACCGAGACGCTGTTCCTCGAGCAGAGCGAGACGAACCTCGATATCCTGCACCAACTGCACGCGCTGGGGCTGAAGGTGGCGCTCGACGATTTCGGTACTGGCTTCTCAGCGCTGAACTACCTGCTGGCGTTTCCCTTCGACAAGATCAAGATCGATGGCTCGTTCGTTCGCGCCCTGGATAACACGGCGGGGGCCCACATCATTCTGGGGGCCGTCGCGGGCATCGGGCGGCGCATGGGAATTGTCACCACTGCCGAGGGCATCGAGACGGCGGAGCAGCTGAGGAACGTGCGCGCGCTGGATTACACCGAAGCCCAGGGCTTCCTGATCGCGAGGCCGATGAGCCGGGATGCAGCCCGCCAGTTGCTCGATCTGGCGAGCGACCCCATGCGCGAGGTGCCCATGGCGGTGAAACCGAAGGCCGCCACCGGTACAGGCGGGGCGTAGTCTCCCCGGCTGCTGGGCTCCCCCGTGGATTCACGTGGAACATCCCGCCCGGGTGGACAGCCCGGCTGAACCGGCCTATGCGCTACCCCCTATATTCTGAGTTCTGCGGACAAGTTTCATGCTGCGCCGGTTCTTTGCCTATTATGCCCCGTACAAGCACCTGTTCTTTCTCGATTTTGGCTGTGCCGTGCTCGCCGGGCTCCTCGAGCTTGGCTTTCCGCTGGCGGTAAAACTGTTCGTCGACGACCTGCTGCCGGGGCAGAACTGGGGGCTGATCGCGGGGACGGCAGCCTTGCTGCTGGCGGTGTTTGCGCTCAACACGGTGCTCTCGGCCATCGTCAACTACTGGGGTCACGCGCTCGGCATCTCGATCGAGACCGATATGCGCCGGCAGGCCTTCGATCACATCCAGAAGCTGAGCTTCCGCTACTTCGACAACAACAAGACCGGCCAGCTGATCACCCACGTCACCAAGGATCTCGAGGAGGTGGGGGAGGTGGCCCATCACGGCCCCGAGGACCTGATCATCGCGGTGATGACCTTCATCGGCGCGTTCCTCTTGATGTTCACCGTGCACTGGCAGCTGGCGCTGCTCACCACCATCATCGTGCCGCTGATGACCTGGCTGGTGAGCCGCTACGGGGCGCGGATGACCACCACCTGGCAGCAGCTGTTCCGCCAGGTCGGCGATTTCAACACCCGCGTCCAGGAAAGCGTCGGTGGCATCCGCGTGGTGAAGGCGTTCGCCAATGAGGATTATGAGCGCGGGCTGTTCGCCAAGAACAACGAAGGCTATCGCGCTACCAAGCTCAGCGCCTATGCCATCATGACGGCGTCGATTGCGCTAAGCTATTTCAGCACCCGCTTCGTGCAGCTGGTGGTGATGGTCGCCGGGACCTGGTTCGTCATCGCCGGCGAGCTCAGCTATGGCGGCTTCGTCAGCTTCCTTCTCCTGGTCAACGTGTTCTTCCGCCCGATCGACAAGATCACCTCGGTGCTCGAGAGCTACCCCAAGGGCATTGCCGGCTTCCGCCGCTTCACCACGCTGATCGATACCGAGCCCGATACTGCCGACCGGCCGTGCGCCAAGACGGTCGAGGGACTCAAGGGCGATATCGTCTACAAGGATGTGAGCTTTGCCTATTCGGGCGATCCGGCTTCGAAGGACAAGGTGCTCGATGGGCTGAACCTCACTATCGCGGCCGGTGAGACCGTCGCCTTTGTTGGCCCGTCCGGCGCCGGCAAGACCACCATCTGCTCGCTGTTGCCGCGCTTCTATGACGTCACGGCTGGTGCCATCACCGTCGACGGCGTCGATATCCGCGACATGACGCAGGCCTCGCTGCGCAGCCAGATCGGCATCGTGCAGCAGGACGTCTTCCTGTTCGGCTCGACCATCCGCGAGAACGTCGCCTATGGCCGCCTCGGCGCCAGCGACGACGAAGTAATGGATGCGCTCCGTCGCGCCTCGCTCGACGAGTTCGTGCTGTCACTCCCCGATGGGCTCGATACCCCGACCGGCGAACGCGGCGTAAAACTGTCGGGCGGCCAGAAGCAGCGGCTCGCCATTGCCCGCATCTTCCTGAAGAACCCGCCGATCCTCATCCTCGACGAGGCCACTTCGGCGCTCGACACCGCCACCGAATACGCCATCCAGCAGGCGCTCGCCGCGCTGTCGGATGGACGCACGACGCTGGTCGTGGCGCATCGCCTCGCCACCATCCGCAATGCCGATCGGATCGTGGTGGTGGGCAGCGAGGGGATCGTCGAACAGGGTAGCCATGCCGAGCTGCTGGAGCGCCGCGGCGCCTATGCCCGGCTGCATGGCGCACAGTTCGCCGAGCCGGTGACGGCGACCTGATGCCGGATCGACCGAGGGGGGTGGGACGATGCTGAAGCTGAGATTTCTCGAGGACAACCGGCCGCTGGCCGAGCTGCTGCGCGCTGATTGGGATGCCGATCCGGCCCCGTTCGCCTGGTACCGGATCTCGTCCAACGCCATCTATCCGTTCACCTTCGAAGGCGAGCAGCGTTTCCTGCGCTTTGCTCCGGCGGCCGGAAAGCGTGCCGAGACGATCGCGGCGGAGCTGGAGTTTCTGTCCTACCTCGGCAAGGCCGGTTACGGCGCCGCAGTGCCGATCGCCGCAAAGAGCGGCCAACACCTTGTGTCAAAAGCCACGCCGTGGGGCAGCTATCACGCAACGGCCTTCCATGCGGTGCCCGGTGTTCAGCTGAGCCGGACCGATCTGGGCGACATCATCATTGCCAGCTATGGGCGGGCACTGGCCGAGTTGCATCAGCTGTCCCAGGTCTATCGGCCTGAGGGGCCGCCACGCTGGAATGAAAGCGATGTGCTGGACTGGATCCGGTCCGTGCTGCGCGAGTTGCCCGGCACGCAAGGCGCTATGGCCGAAGCCGATCTGATTGAGGCTCGCCTGTCCGAACTGCCGCGAGACCCCGAGAGCTACGGCCTCGTCCACTACGATTTCGAGTGCGACAATGTCTTCTTTGACGCAGTGAGCGGACGCTGCTTCGCCATCGATTTCGATGACGCCATGTACCACTGGTTCGCCATGGACATCGGACAGGCCGTCGACAGCCTTGCCGACGAGGTTGAGCCGGAGCTGGCCGCGGCGCGGGAGGCGGTGTTCCTCGCGGGCTACGCCGCGGTCCGCCCGTTGCCCGACCCGGCGTTGCGGGCGGTATGCCGTCGCTTCGCCGATCTCTACTGGTACGCCCGGGTTGCCGACGCGCTCAGCGAAACCTGGCCGGACGAGCCGGACTGGATGACCGGTCTGCGCGGCCGCCTCGAGGACGGGAAAACCGAACGCGCCGCACGGTTCGGCTCGCCGCTCGCTTAGCGTCCGAGGAAGCTCCTGAGCCGGCTGACCCCGTCGCGAAGCTTTTCGGGAGCGACGGCGTGGCACCAGCGGAGCCACCCGTCGCCTTCCGCTCCGAATGCGCCGCCTGGCGCGAGGCCGAGCCCCGCTGCCTCGACCAGGCGCTTCGCCAGCCCCAGCGTGTCGGGATAGCCTTCGATGCGGAAGAACACATACATCGCGCCGCCGGCATCGGGGATGACGACGCCGGGGATGCGGCTCAGCTCGGCGACCAGGAGGGTTCGCGTAGCAGTGAGCTCGGCCCGAAGCTTCATGACCGTCGGCTCGCCATCGGTCAGCGCAGCCGTCGCGGCGCGCTGCACCGGCTCGAGGATGCACGAGGTGTTGTACTCGATGACCTTGGTGAGATCGTTCGACAGCGTCTCTGGCGTTGCCAGCCAACCGACGCGCCAGCCGGTCATCGACCAGGCTTTCGAGAAGCTGTTGACCGAGATGATCCGGTCGCCAGTCTGATAGCGGCGGAGGAACGACGGAGCCGAGCGGCGCCGCGGGTCATGCACCAGGCGCTCGTAGACATCGTCGCTCAGCACCCAGATGCCGTGCTTGCGGCAATGCGCCAGCACCGCGTCGACTTCATCTTCCTCGATGGTCCAGCCGGTCGGGTTGTTCGGCGAGTTGATGACGGCGAGCCGGGTGTCCGGGGTCAGCGCTGCGAGCAGCCGGTCGAGATCGAGCGACCACTTGCCGTTCCTGATTGTCAGCGGTACCCGCACCACCTCGGCACCGAGAATCCTGGGGATCTCGACGATATTGGGCCAGAGCGGTGTCACTGCCACCACCCGGTCGCCGGGTGACAGCACCATCTGCGCCGCGATCATCAGCCCCGAGACGCCTGACCCCACCGCCGCGATGCGGCCCGGCGCGACGGTCGTGTCGTGCAGCTCGCTGAGGTAGCCGGCGATCGCCTGCCTGAGATACGGCCGACCGAGATTCTGTGAGTAGAACGTCTCGCCCTCGGCCAATGACGCCATCGCCGCCTCGCGAATGAAGCGCGGCGTCGGCTGGTCGGACTCGCCAAACCAGAACGGCAGCACGTCGGTCCGGCCCATCCCGGCATTGGCGACGTCGCGGATCAGCGAGCTCGACAGCGCCTGCACTTCATGGCGTGCCGCGACGGTGTGGATCGGCGAGTTGGTCGTGGCGGCGAGCAAAGGCGGCTCCAATGGAAAGGCCGGGAACGGGTTCCCGGCCTTGGTACTGCATAGATGAGGCGCTCACCAGTCGGGAACGCGGATCATTCGATTGCACAATTCGCGCCACCCACTCGATGTCATCCCTGCGAAAGCAGGGACCCAATTCACCACCCGCACCAGCTGATAGATGGGTCCCAGCTTTCGCTGGGATGACAGCCGGTGGTTGGGTTAGGTCGAGCCCGACCAGTTTCGCCCGTGCAACCCACTCGGGTGCTTCCCTACAGCACGAACCGGCTGAGGTCGGTGTCGGCCGCCATCTTGCCGATGCGCTCGTCGACATACTCCTTGTCGATGCGGATCGTCTCGCCCGCCTTGTCAGGCGCATCGAACGAAATGTCTTCGACCAGCCGCTCGAGGATGGTGGCGAGCCGGCGGGCGCCGATATTCTCGACCGTCGAGTTGACCTGCACCGCCGCGTCGGCGATCGCCTCGATCGCATCGGGGGTGAAGTCGAGCGTCAGCCCCTCGGTCTTCATCAGCGCCACATACTGCTTTATCAGGCTCGCGTCGGTGTCGTTGAGGATGCCGATCAGGTCCTGCCGGGTCAGCGCCTTGAGCTCGACCCGGATCGGCAGGCGGCCCTGCAGTTCGGGCAACAGGTCCGAGGGCTTGGCCACATGGAAGGCGCCCGAGGCGATGAACAGGATGTGGTCGGTCTTCACCGGGCCGTACTTGGTCGAAACCGTGGTGCCTTCGATCAGCGGCAGCAGGTCGCGCTGCACGCCTTCGCGGGAGACGCCGCCACCGTAGCCGCCTTCTCGGTTCACGATCTTGTCGATCTCGTCGATGAAGGCGATGCCGTGGTTCTCCACCAGATCCACCGCTTCCTTGTTCAGCTGGTCCTGGTCGAGCAGCTTGTCGGCCTCCTCCGCCAAGAGCGGCTGGTGCGCGTCCTTCACCTTGACCTTGCGCTTGACGCCGCGGCCGCCAAAGGCCTTGCCCAGCATGTCCTGGATGTTGATCACGCCGATATTGGCGCCCGGCATGCCGGGGATATCGAAGCCGCCGGAATTGCCGGTCGGCTGCATCTCGATCTCGATTTCCTTGTCGTCGAGCTCGTTGGTGCGAAGCTTCTGGCGGAAGCTGTCGCGGGTCGATGGCGAGGCGGACGAGCCGACCAGCGCGTCGAGTACCCGCTCCTCGGCATTGTGATGCGCCTGCGCCTGCACCTCGGCGCGCTTCTTGTCGCGCAACAGCGAAATGCCCGCTTCGACCAGGTCGCGGATGATCTGCTCGACGTCGCGGCCGACATAGCCGACTTCGGTGAACTTGGTGGCCTCGACCTTGATGAACGGCGCCTGGGCGAGCTTCGCCAGGCGCCGGCTGATCTCGGTCTTGCCGACGCCGGTGGGCCCGATCATCAGGATGTTCTTCGGCGTCACCTCGGCGCGCAGATCGTCCGGCAGCTGTTGCCGGCGCCAGCGGTTGCGCAGCGCCACGGCCACGGCGCGCTTGGCGTCGTGCTGGCCGACAATGTAGCGATCGAGCTCGGAGACGATCTCGCGCGGGGAGAAATTGCTGTCACTCATAATCCGTCACTTTCCGCTGCCCTCATCGAGGCGCAGCACCATGAGATAGTCATCGTAGAAGACGCCATCGACCTTGAGGCCGCGCGGGTCTTCGCCATACGTCACAAAGCCGTGCCGCTCGTAGAGCCGGCGGGCTGTGGGGTTGTCCTGCGTCACCGCCAGATGCAGCTGCAGCACGTGGTTGCGCGCTTCGGCGATCACCGCCGCGATCACCAGGTCCGCGCCGCCGCGGCCGCGCGAGGCTGGACTGAGATAGACGCCGATGAGATGGCCGCGGTGCGCCGAGTTGCTGTTGGTTTCGCGGTAAAAGCCAGCCGTGCCGACCAGCGCAGCGCCGTCGAACAGCCCGAAGATGAAGCTGCGTTCCAGCCGTCCGGCAAAGACCTCGATCGGCTGCGTCCCCTCTTCGGCAAGGCTCGAGCCGAACGACGCCGGCGACAGCGTCAGCCCCTCGATGCGGAGCGTTCTATAGGCCTCCGCGTCAGAAGCAGTCAGCCGGCGGGTGGTCCAGTTCATGCAAAATCTCCGTCGGCGTTCCGCGCCAGCATCAGCGCCGGGCCATATTTCGAGTGCCGCGTGTCGAAGCGTTCGAACCCGGCTTTCTCATAGGCGCGGATCGCCGCCGCGTTGGCCGGATCGGGATCGATGATCACCCGGATGGCGCCTTCCTCGAACAGCTGCTCAACGAACGCTTCGATCAGCCGCGTACCATGGCCCTTGCCGATCAATGCGGCCTCGCCGATGAACTGGTCGATCCCCAGGGTGCCGGTTGGCTGGTCCTGGTACGGGTGCGCATCTTCGAGATGCGGATCGTAACTCTGGATGTAGCCGATCGGCTTTCCGTCGAGTTCGACGATAAAGGGCTCGACCGAAATGCTGTCGATATGGCTTTCGATCGACTGCAGCGCTTTGGCGGGCTCAGCCCACCATTTCCTCACATGGGGCTCGGCCAGCCAGCGCCCGAGGAGCGGCAGGTCAGCTCGGGTCACCGGCCGGAAGCCGTACTGAAACTGAGCGTCAGACGGTTTCAATCGTTTCGACCGTCACGTTCTCGTTGGTGTAGATGCACACCTCGGCGGCGATCTTCATCGCCTTGCGGGCGATCTCTTCTGCGTCGAGCTCGGTGTTTTCGCTCAGCGCCAGCGCCGCCGAATAGGCGTAGTTGCCACCCGAGCCGATGGCGATGGTGGCGTGATCGGGGGTGAGCACGTCGCCGGTGCCGGTCAGCACCAGGGTGACGTCCTTGTCGGCGACGATCATCATGGCCTCGAGCCGGCGCAGGTATCGATCGGTGCGCCAATCCTTGGCCAGCTCGACCGAGGCGCGCATCAGCTGGTCCGGATACTGGATCAGCTTGGCCTCGAGCCGCTCGAACAGCGTGAACGCGTCGGCGGTGGCGCCGGCGAAGCCGCCGATTACCTTGCCGTCGGCGAGGCGCCGCACCTTCTTGGCGGTATGCTTCATCACGGTGTTGCCGACCGAGACCTGTCCGTCACCGGCCACCACCACCTTGTTGCCCTTGCGGACGGCGACGATCGTCGTGCCGTGCCAGCCGGGGAACTCGTTGTCCTTCGACATCTTGGGAAAAACTCCAGAACTGTTGGTCCCTATTTAGGCACGGGGCGGGCGAATGCAAACCGGCCTAGCCGGTCGGGTAGTTTCCGCGATGTTACCGAGGTCCGTCGCGCCTTCACCGCATCTTCACCGCTCCGGCGCTATCTGCTACAGCCGCCGCGCCACGATAGGGACTGCCGAGATGCGCACCGCCGAGATCGCCCGCAAGACCAACGAGACCGATATCAAAGTGTCGGTGAACCTCGATGGGTCGGGCAAGCATGAGATGCAGACCGGCATCGGCTTTCTCGATCACATGCTGGATCAGCTGTCGAAACACTCGCTGATCGACATGACCGTCGTCGCCAAGGGCGACCTGCACATCGATTTTCACCACACCGCCGAGGATGTCGGCATCGCGCTGGGCGAAGCGATCAAGCAGGCGCTCGGTAGCAAGCGGGGCATTCGCCGCTATGCCTCTTCGGACCTGCCGATGGATGGCACGCTCACCCGCGTCGCCCTCGACGTCTCGGGTCGGCCGTTCCTCGTCTGGAAGGTCGAGTTCACCCGCGACAAGGTGGGCGAGATGGATACCGAACTGTTCCGTGAGTGGTTCCAGGCTTTCGCCATGAATGCCGGCATCACGCTGCACGTCGAAACCTTCTACGGCGACAACAACCACCATATCGCCGAAAGCGCCTTCAAGGCGCTGGCCCGGGCGCTGCGCTCGGCGGTGGAGATCGATCCGCGCGCCGCCGATGCCATCCCCTCGACCAAGGGTACGCTCTAGAGCGCTTTCAGGAAAAGTTGCAGACTTTTCCGGTTCGAAAGCGCGACAAAATCAAGTCCACGCTATCGCGAACCGACGCTCTGCAAGTCCCCCAAACTCGGTGTCATCCCCGCGAAAGCGGGGACCTCCGTTTGCGATCGTGCAAAGTCCAAGAAGGCAGAGGTTCCCGCTTTCGCGGGAATGACCCGGTGGGTGGGGCACGGGACGGGTTGCGCCGGCCGAACAGCTTACTTGAAGCCGTAGTTGGCGCCGGCGCTGATGACCGTCAGGGTGAAGATCGCCATGACGACGAGCAGCCCGACGGCGAGCCAGCCGATGAAAATGCCCTGGGTCGGTTCGGAACCCATCGTTCCATCGCCATGCGGGTCGTGGGAATCATGCGTCATAAAGCTCTCCTCAAAGCCGGTTGAACCAACGGCATGGCAGGCGGTCGGTTCCCTCATCTTCCAACCGTGCGGGTTTTGCTCTAAGGCGAACCCGCAACCACGCCGATCCAAACGAGGATAACCGTGACCCTCTATTCCGTCTACGAGCGCCCGAGCGATGCGCCCACTGCGGTGGCCGATCGCTTCTCCTGGTCCGCAGCCCTGCTGCCGCCGGTGCATGCGCTCGTCCACGGGCTCTGGCTGCTGCTCGGGATCTGGGTTGCCGGCACGGTCGCGATCACTGGCTTGAGCCTCGTGATCGGCGATGAGGCGGCGTTCTGGCTCTATGTGCTGTTCGCCACACTGATCGGCTTCGAGGCCGGGAGCTTCCGCCGGGTGAAGACGGCGAAGCGCGGCGGCCGCTATCGCACCGAAATCGTCGCCGCCGATGAAGACCTGGCGCTGGTCGACTACCTGAAGCGGCAGACCCGATGAGCACAGTTACCATTATCGATTACGGCTCGGGCAATCTCCGCTCGGCCGCCAAAGCCTTCGAGCGCGCTGCGCGGGAAGCCGGGACCGGCGACGACATCCTCGTCACCGACGACGTCGAGACGGTGCGCCGCGCCGACCGCATCGTCCTGCCGGGGGTTGGCGCCTTTGCCGACTGCCGCGCCGGGCTCGACGCAGTGACCGGCATGGTCGAGGTGCTGGAGGAGCGGGTGATCAAGGGCGGCGTGCCGTTCCTCGGCATCTGCGTCGGCATGCAGCTGATGGCCACCGAAGGCCGTGAAAAGACCATCACCAAAGGGCTCGGTTGGATCCCCGGAGCGGTGGTCAGGCTCGAGCCCAAAGGCAACCTCAAAGTGCCGCACATGGGCTGGAACACGCTGACCATCCGGCAGGCCCACCCTTTGCTCGCCGACATTCCGGATGGCCCCGATGGGCTGCATGCCTATTTCGTCCATTCCTATCACCTGGCGGTGGACCGTCCGGAGACCCTGGTCGCCAGCGCCGATTACGGCCAGCAGGTCACCGCCATCGTCGGCCGCGACAATCTGCTGGGCACCCAGTTCCACCCGGAAAAGAGCCAGACCCTCGGGTTGACGCTGATCCGCAATTTTCTGGGGTGGAAGCCGTGAGCTCCGTGCTGACTGCCCCCCCCCTCCCAACCTCCCCCGCAAGGGGGGAGGCGCCGTTCCGTTTGCGTGGCTCGATCCAGCAAAATGCACCGGCAGACACTCTCCTCTTGACGGGGAGGGATGGGGTGGGGTGTGCCACACGCTCGATGTTGGCTGGAGAAACACTATGATCCTCTTCCCCGCCATCGATTTGAAGGATGGCCAGTGCGTCCGGCTGAAGCTGGGCGACATGCAGCAGGCCACCGTCTTCAATGACGATCCGGCCGCCCAGGCCAAATCGTTCGAGGACCAGGGGTTCGAGTACCTGCACGTTGTCGATCTCAACGGCGCCTTCGCCGGCCACAGCGTCAATGGCGACGCCGTCGAGGCGATCCTCGCTGCGGTGAGCTTTCCGGTGCAGCTGGGCGGCGGCATCCGCAGCATCGCCCATATCGAGGAGTGGCTGGGCCGCGGCCTCGCCCGCGTCATCCTCGGCACCATCGCGGTGCGTGATCCGGCGCTGGTGCGCGAAGCGGCGCGGCTGTTCCCCGGCCAGGTGGCGGTCGGCATCGACGCACGCGGCGGCAAGGTGGCGGTGGAGGGCTGGGCGGAAACCTCCGAGCTCACCGCGATCGAGCTCGGACGGCGTTTCGAGGGGGCAGGGGTCGCGGCGATCATTTACACCGATATCGACCGCGACGGCGTGCTGAAGGGCATTAACTGGCCTTCGACGCTGGAGCTGGCGGAAGCCGTGTCGATCCCGGTGATCGCCTCGGGCGGTCTCGCCTCGATGGACGACATCCGCACCATGACCGAGCCGCGCTACCAGCTGCTCGAGGGCGCCATTTCCGGCCGCGCGCTTTACGACGGACGCATTGATTCACGTGAAGCAATCGCCCTGCTGAACGCCACGAAGGTCAGGTGATGCCCGGCCACCGAATGCCGATGCGGGGATACTGGATCTGGCTGGGTGTGCTCGTCGCGATCACCGCCGTGCCGATCCTGCTTGCAATGGTCGTTGGGTGGTTCATGCAGCTCAATGGTTGCGCCAGCAACTGGAAGATGGGCTCGACCTGTGTCCTGGGAGGCGCTGATTGGGGACGGCAGCTCAACGGTACGTTGGCGTGGTCACTGATCGTGGCGGCCATTACGATCTGGATCACGCTGTTGGGGGGCGCCATCTGGCTGGTCAGCCTGATCGTCAGCCTCGCCGGGTGGCAGAGGTTGCAGCGCTTCGAGAGCACGGAGAACGAATGATGGGGAGCGCGCCCAATGGCTGAGCTCAGGAACAAGCCGGTGCTGGTCGAGCGGGTGCGCCTCTGGTGGTATCCAGTGGCGCTGGTGCCCATATTGGCGCTGTTCTATGCCGGCTTCACCGGCATCCTTCCCGCGCTGTTCGGCCTTGCCGGGCTTTTCGCTTTCATTTTCTGGGTGTTCTCCTTCGGCTTCGCCATCTATGCGCGGCTGAAGCGCCCGCCACCGGATCTGCGCCAATGAGCCTCAAGACCCGCATCATTCCGTGCCTCGATGTCAAAGACGGCCGCGTCGTCAAGGGCGTGCAGTTCGTCGACCTGATCGATGCCGGCGATCCGGTGGAAGCCGCCATCGCCTATAACGCCGCCGGCGCCGACGAGCTGACCTTCCTCGACATTGCCGCGAGCCACGAGAACCGCGACACCATTTTCGATGTGGTGGCGCGCACGGCCGAGCATTGCTTCATGCCGGTGACGGTAGGCGGCGGCATCAGGAAGCTCGAGGATATCCGAAAGCTCCTGCTCGCCGGCGCGGACAAGGTGTCGATCAACTCGGCCGCGGTGAACGACCCGGATTTCATCGCCCGGGCCGCCGACAAGTTCGGCGACCAGTGCATCGTCGTTTCGGTCGATGCGCGGCGGCGGCAGATCCAGGCGCCGGGGCAGCAGAACATGGATGAGTGGGAAATCTACACCCATGGCGGCCGCAATCCGACCGGGCTCGACGCCGTCGAGTTCGCCGCGAAAATGGTCGAGCGGGGCGCCGGCGAACTGCTGGTCACCTCGATGGACCGCGACGGCACCAAATCCGGGTTCGACCTGAAGCTCACCCGCGCCATCGCCGATGCGGTGCATGTGCCGGTGATTGCCTCGGGCGGCGTCGGCTCGCTCGATGATCTGGTCGATGGGGTCAAGGAGGGACACGCTTCGGCAGTGCTCGCCGCCTCGATCTTCCATTTCGGCACCTACACAGTGGGCGAAGCCAAGGACTACATGGAGCGTCACGGCATTCCGATGCGGCGCGACAGCAATGCGGGAGAAATCTGATGAGCTTCAGCCTCGAAGACCTGGACAAGCGCATCGCCGCCCGCGCCGGCGCTTCGCCCGATGAGAGCTACACGGCAAAGCTGCTGGCCGGCGGGGTCGAGCGCTGCGCCAAGAAGTTCGGCGAGGAAGCCGCCGAGATCATCATTGCCTCGGTGACCAAGGACAAAAAGGGCACCGAAGGCGAAGCCTCCGACGTGATCTACCACCTCCTGGTGCTGCTCCGCGCCGCCGGCGTGCCGCTCGCCGATGTGATGGCGCAGCTCGAGCGCCGCACCGCGCAATCGGGCCTCGAAGAGAAGGCGTCGCGCGGGAAGGTACAGGGCTGATGGGGGTCAAGAAGCTCGAGCTCGCGCCCTACCACTATTTCACCAAGGCCGAGTGGAGCGGTTTTCGCGCCGACGAGCCGATGACGCTCGATGCCGATGACGTCAAACGCCTGCGCGCCCTCACCGATCCGATCTCGTTCACCGAGGCGGAAGAAATCTACCTGCCGCTGAGCCGGCTGATCTCGCTCTATGTCGAGGCGACGCAAGAGCTGCACCGCGCCTCGACCAAGTTCCTCGGCGCCGACGGCCGCAAGGTGCCGTACATCATCGGCGTCGCCGGCTCGGTGGCGGTGGGGAAATCCACCACCTCGCGCATTTTGAAAGCGCTGCTCAGCCGCTGGCCGAGCTCGCCCAAGGTCGACCTCGTCACCACTGACGGCTTCCTCTATTCGAACCAGCGGCTCGATGCGCTGCAGCTCGCCGACCGCAAGGGCTTTCCCGAAAGCTACGATCGCGGCGCGCTGATCCGCTTCCTTTCCGACATCAAGTCGGGCAAGCCCGACGTCAAGGTGCCGGTCTACTCGCACCTCGTCTACGACGTCATCGATGGCGAGTTCATCACCATCGATCGGCCCGACATCCTGATCGTCGAGGGGCTCAACATCCTGCAGCCGGGCGAGTTGCCGAAATCTGGCAAGCCGATCCTCTTCGCTTCCGACTTCCTCGATTTCTCGATCTTCATCGATGCCGACGAGAACGACCTGACCACCTGGTTCATGGAACGCTTCCGACGGCTGCGCGAAACCGCCTTCGCCGACCCCAAGAGCTTCTTTCACCGCTTCACCAAGATGAGCGCGGCGGAAGCCGAGGCTTTCGGCATGTGGGCCTGGAAGGAAATCAACCTCCCGAACCTGCGCGACAACATCCAGCCGACGCGGAGCCGCGCCGACCTGGTGCTGACCAAAGGCCCCAGCCACGCGATCGAACGCGTGGCGCTACGGAAGGTTTAGCGCGGGAGGCGGTGTGGCACGGCCGGCGCTATGCAACCGCAACCTCGATGTCGACCTCCCCCTTGACGGGGGAGGCAAGCGAAGCTTGGGCGCGTAGCGGCCTAGCGTAGCTCGGAGGGGGTGTGCGGAGGCACCGTGTATGGGGCTGCCTCCCCCGCTTTGCGGTGGAGGAGCACTGCGAGATCGAGCCCTAAATTCCGATGCTCTTCTCAGCCGCCAGCGCCTGCAGATCCGCCACCGGCCGGGCGCCGATATGCGAGATCACTTCGCTGGCCGCGAGGCACCCCGCCTGCAATGCGGTTCGGAAGTCGCGCTCCCGTGCGATCGCCAGCAGGAACCCCGAGGCGAACAGGTCGCCGGCGCCGGTAACGTCGACCACTTCTTTCACCGCATAGGCGGGGACGGTGATGATCTCGCCCTCGTGCACCACCATGGCGCCGTCGGCGCCCATGGTGATCGCCGCGAGTTCCGCGTCTTTGGCGATCGCCTGCACCGCGCCATGCAGGTCGGTCTGGTACAGCGACTTCAGCTCTTCGACATTGCCGAACACGATATCCATGGTCTTGGAGCGGATCAGGTCGAGGAACTCGTCGCGGTAGCGGTTGACGCAGAACGGGTCCGACAGCGTGAACGAGGCGGCGCGCTCGTGCTTGTGGGCGTAATGCGCCGCCATCACGAAGGCCTTCTTGGCCTCGGTCGGATCCCACAGGAACCCTTCCATATAGGTGACCGTGGCGCCGCCGATCTCGTCTTCCTTGATATCGGCGGTGGTCAGCTGGTGGCAGGCGCCGAGATAGGTGTTCATCGTCCGCTCGCCATCCGACGAGAGGAGGATCATCGAGCGGGCGGTGGCCGGGCCATCGCTCAGCCGCGAGACGCCGTAATGCACGCCAATGCGCTTGAGGTCGTCGGCGAACACGTCGCCGAGCTCGTCGTCCGCCACCTTGCCGACGAACGAGGCCTTGCCGCCGAGCGAGGCGACGCCGGCCGCGGTGTTAGCCGAGCTGCCGCCGGAGATCTGGCGCTTGTCGGCTGGCATGCGCTCGTAGAGATAAGCGGAACGCTCGGCATCGACCAGGTGCATGATGCCTTCCGACAATCCCTCGCGTTCGAGGAAGCCGGGATCGATGGGAGCTATGACGTCGACGATGGCGTTGCCGATGGTGAGAACGTCAAACCGGGCCTCGGCCATCGGCGATCCTTCGATGAAAATGGGGTAATTGAGCCGCGCCGGAAATAGAGGAGATTGCGCTCGCGCGCAACGCCAACCTCAGCCCGGGTGCGGCTTGCCGAAGCGCTGCGCATGCCGGCGGGTCAGCTTGCGCACCAGCGGCTCGGCATTGGCGGCGGAAACCCCGAGCAACTGCTCGTCGAGCAGCAGCATGGAGAGACCATGCACGAACGCCCAGGCGCTGATCGCCGCCTCGCCCGGCGCCTCCGGATCTTGCTTCGCCGCCGCCACCGCGAGGCTGGCGTAAGCGGCATCTGCAGCGCGGCGCAGGTCCTTGTCCTCGAACTTGCCGAGCTCCGACGAGAACATCAGCTTATAGAGCCGCGGGTAGCGCAGCGCGAATTGCACATAGGCCTCGGCCATGGCGCCGAACTGCTCATCGACCGCGACGCCGGCCTTGGCCGCCTCGACCGCCTCGAGGAACAGTGCAAACCCGGCCGCCGCCACTGCCTGGATCAGTGCCTGCTTGTCGCGGAAATGCCGGTACGGCGCCGCTGAGGAGACCCCGACCCGGCGCGCCAGCTCGCGCATGCCAAGCGCCTCGGTGCCGCCTTCGAGCAGCAGTTCCAGCGCCGCTTCGACCAGCGCGCGGCGCAGGTCGCCATGGTGATAGCGGTCGGCTTGTTCAGATGTTGACATTGCTCACATGGAAGATTATCTCGATGCGAACAGTGTTAACATGCTGCCTCGCACCGGTCGAGGCGCGACAAAGCGAGATCAGGAAAAGTTGTGAGACTTTTCCGGTTCGATCTCGCGGCCAAACAAGTCCGAACTGGGAGCGACATGATGACCGACCTGATCCTCGCCATTGCCCACCACCTTGCCGTGTTCACCCTGGTGGCGATCTTCGCCGCCGAGTTCGCCCTGCTGCGGACGGGACTCGAGGGCAAGCGGCTCCGCCAGCTCGCTTCGCTCGATCGCGCCTATGGCGCCACGGCCATGCTGGTCATCGTCGTCGGCGTGGTCAGGGTGATCTTCGGTTCGGCCGGCTGGGAGTATTATGTCGGCAACTGGGTGTTCTGGGCCAAGATGATCGCCTTCCTCGGCGTCGGCCTCGCCTCGATCCCGCCGACGGTGGCGATCCTGCGCTGGCTGAAGACTGCCAAGGCCGATACCGGCTTCGCGCCCGTGGCGGCCGAGGTGTCGGCCGCGCGCCGCTTCCTCTACCTGCAGGCCGCGCTGCTGGTGTTCATCCCGAGCTTTGCCGCCGCCATGGCGCGGGGCTACGGGGTCTAACCTGAGCTTTCCGACTGATGGGCCGGCTCTCGCGTCAACTCCCCTTCGGAGCCGGTGTCTTCGGTTCGAACCGGCACCACTGGCTGATGATGCAGCGCCAGCAATCGGGCTTGCGCGCCTTGCAGATGTAGCGGCCGTGCAGGATCAGCCAGTGGTGCGCGTGCAGCAGGTACTCATCCGGCACGATCTTCAGGAGCCCCAGCTCCACCTTGAGCGGGTTGTCGCCCGGGGCCAGCCCGGTACGGTTGGCAACGCGGAACAGGTGGGTGTCGACCGCGATGGTCGGTTGCCGGAACGCAATGTTCAGCACCACGTTCGCCGTCTTCCGGCCGACACCGGGAAGGCTCTCCAGCGCTTCGCGATCCTCAGGCACCTTCGAATCGAACTTTTCGATCAGCTGCTGGCTCAGCGCAATGACGTTCTTGGCCTTGTTGCGGAACAGCCCGATAGTCTTGATCTTGTCCTCGATCTCGGCCGGACCCAGCGCCACCATCTTCTCCGGTGTATCCGCCAGCTGGAACAACAGCTTGGTCGCCTTGTTGACGCCGGCATCGGTCGCCTGTGCCGAAAGCACCACTGCGACCAGGAGCGTGAAGGGGTTCACGTAGTCGAGCTCGCCCTTCGGTTCGGGCTCGGCTGCCGCAAAAGCGCCGAAAATGGCTTCGACATCTGCTTTCGGCAGTCGCTTCACTTTTTGCTGCGCCATTTCCGTCATCCTGATTCTGAGCCTATACTGATGCCCAAGATGACGACCCAAACGCAAGCGAGGCCGCTATTCGCGGCAAAGCTGACGCCCCATCGATCGCTGGGACGCAAGGGTTTTCGCGTCGTTATCGTCCTTCTGGCGGTGCTTGCCACCATCCCCGGCATTATCTTCTTTTCGATGGGCGCCTGGCCGATCGTCGGTTTCCTCGGCCTCGATATCGCGCTGATCTGGTGGACGATGCGCTCGAGCCAGCGCGACGGCAAGCGCTACGAGGAAGTGACGTTGTGGCCGGACCAGCTCGAAATCAAGCAGGTCGATGGCACGGGCAAGGAAACCCTGAGCCGCTTCAACCCCTATTTCGTCAAGCTGGTGGTCGACCGCGACTACAACGAGCGGACCGTCGGGCTGCACCTCAGAACCCGTGACCGCGACGTCGTGCTCGGCCAGTTCCTCAACCAGGACGAGAAGTCGAGCTTCGCCAAGGCTTTCGGCACCGCGCTGAAACGGGCGCGGGTTTGATCGCCGGGCGAATTTGCCGCTAACCTCTCCTCCCCACGGATGTCATCCCTGCGAAAGCAGGGACCCATCTATCCGCTGGCGCTAGCTGAGCGTTGGGTCCCGGCTTTCGCTGGGATGACATCGCGCATGTGGAAGTGTCGGTGGTTCTGATACCCGCCCATCAAACGTCAAAACCGGGTCGCAACGGCGGCTCGGCGCGCCTATGTTCCGCCTCATGAGCAAGCACGAAACCATCATCGCCAACTCGGATTACGAGACCGTCCAGGCCGCCATCGCTTACCTCAGCGAGACGCTGCCCGACGAAACCGATCTGCCGCGTTTTGCCCGTGCCATCGGGCTGACCGAGCGGCAGCTCACCGACCTGTTCCGCCGCTGGTGCGGGCTGAGCCCGAAAAGCTTCGCCCAGGCCGTGGCGCTCAATCACGCCAAAAAACTCCTCGCCGACCAGCAGAGCGTGCTCGACACCACCTATGAGGTCGGCCTCTCCTCGACCTCGCGGCTGCACGACCTGTTCGTCACCCATGAGGCCATGCCGCCCGGCGCCTTCCGCGCTCGCGGCGAAGGCCTCGAGATGGTCTGGGGCGCCGCTCCGTCGCCGTTCGGCACCGCAGTGCTGACCATGACCGAATACGGGCTGAGCGGCATCGGCTTCGCCGACGAGAACATGTCGGTCGAGGAAGCCTTCGAGGATCTCGCCAACCGCTGGCCCAATGCCAGCTATCGCCGCGACGACAAGGCCGTGGCGCCGGTCGCCGCCCGGGTGTTCGATCCCAACCGCTGGGATCCCGAACAGCCGGTGCGGGTCGTCCTGATCGGCACCGATTTCGAGGTGCAGGTCTGGGAGACGCTGCTGAAGATCCCGGTGGGCAAGGCCACCACCTACCAGAAGGTCGCCAACCATATCGGCCGCCCGACCGCGGCTCGCGCCGTCGGCGGCGCCGTGGGCAAGAACCCGATCAGCTTCGTCGTGCCCTGCCACCGCGTCGTGGGCACCAGCGGCGCGCTCACCGGCTACCACTGGGGCGTGCCGCGCAAGCGGGCGATTCTGGGTTGGGAAAGCGGAGTAGTGGGGGCGTAGGGCCGACTGAAACGGCCCCAACTTCACCTACCCTTTATGGGGGACTTCGAACCGTCCCGCAGGGCAAATCACTCCAGTGGAGCGATTTGAGGCGAGAAGGCCATGAGAGCTACGCTCGAATGGCGAGGGAGGGGGCCGTCTCTATCAGTCAGGCGACCTTCAGATCGCCACCTTCTCCGCCAGCTTCCCGTCCGCGCCGATCTTGTAGATCACCGGTTCGCCCGTTCCGAGCTCGCGCTTCAGAATCTGTTCCGGCGTCAGGTTTTCGATCGCCATGACGATCGAGCGCAGCGAGTTGCCGTGCGCGGCGACCAAAACGGTCTTCCCGGCCTTCAGCAGCGGCACGATCTCGGCGTCGTAATAGGGCAGGGTGCGGGCCGCGGTGTCCTTGAGGCTTTCGCCGCCCGGCGGCGGCACGTCGAATGAGCGGCGCCAGATCAGCACCTGCTCCTCGCCCCATTTGGCCCGCGCGTCATCCTTGTTGAGGCCGCTGAGATCGCCATAGTCGCGCTCGTTCAAGAGTTTTGAGCGGGTGATCGTCACCTCGGTGATCTCGAGCTCCTCGAGGATCAGGTCGAGCGTGTGCTGGGCCCGGCGCAGTGCCGAGGTGAAGTAGACGTCGGGCACGTAGCCGGCCGCCTTCAGCTGCTTGCCGGTGTGGCGCGCTTCGCCGATGCCTTGCTCGGTGAGGTCGGGGTTGCGCCAGCCGGTGAACAGGTTCTTGAGGTTCCAGTCGCTCTGGCCGTGGCGAACGAGGATCAGCGTCCCGGTCATCGAATAATCCTTGTCAGTTGAAGCCGAGCACGTCGGCCATGGAATAGAGGCCGGGCCGCTGGTCGCGCACCCAGAGGGCGGCGCGCACCGCGCCGTCGGCGAACAGCGCCCGGTTGTCGGCGATGTGGTTGAGCTCGATGCGCTCCGATGGGCCGGCAAGGATCACCTTGTGCTCGCCGATGACATTGCCGCCGCGCAGCGCGGCAAAGCCGATGCTGCCCTCTTCGCGCTGCCCGGTGTGGCCGTCGCGGACGCGGACCGAGTGGGTCTTCAAATCGAGATTGCGGCCGCGGGCGGCGGCTTCACCCAGCATCAGCGCCGTGCCGGAGGGGGCATCGACCTTCTTGTTGTGGTGCATCTCGAGGATCTCGATGTCGAAACCCGGCAGCGCCGCGGCCGCCTGCTTCACGAGGCCCAGCAGCAGGTTCACGCCGAGCGAGAAATTGCCCGCCTTGACGATCCGGGCCCGGGCAGCCGCTTCGCGGATCGCCGCGTCGTCGGCCTCGCTGCACCCGGTGGTGCCGATGATGTGGACCAGCCCGCGCTTTGCGGCCTCCTGCGCCAGCGCCACCGAATTGGCGGGCGCGGTGAAATCGAGGATCGCCTCGGCGGCGCCGAGGGCAGCCGCGACGTCGTCGGTGATCGAAACACCGAGCGGCTCGAGGCCCACGAGTTCGCCTGCGTCCTTGCCGATCACCGGCGCCCCAGCGCGGTCGAAGGCGGAGACGACCGTAATCCCTGCCGTCGCGGCGATGGCGCGGATGTTCGCCGCGCCCATCTTGCCGCCTGCGCCGGCGATGGCGACCTTGAGGTCAAACATGCTTGCTCCTACCGAACCCGTGCGACGCCTATAGCCCAGCCGGCGCGGTCATGCCAGCCGGGTGCCGCCGGCCATCTCGGCGAGGATCGCCTGCGCCGCGCTTGCCGGATCTGCTGCCGCAGTGATCGGCCGCCCGACCACCAGATGGCTGGCGCCGGCGGCCAGCGCCTCGGCCGGGCCCGTCACCCGCTTCTGGTCGCCATGTGCGCTGCCAGCCGGGCGGATCCCCGGGGTCACGATGGCGAGCTTGGGCCCCACGATGGCGCGCACCATCTGCGCCTCATTGGGCGAGCAGACGATGCCACCGATCCCTGCGTCTTTCGCCTGTTCCGCACGCAGCGCCACCAGCCCGGCCGCATCCCGGGCATAGCCGGCGTCGGTCAGGTCGGCATCGTCCATCGAGGTCAGCACGGTGACGCCGAGCACGGTGAGCCCGGAGCCCGCGGCGGCTTTTGCTGCGGCGCGCATCGTCTTGGGGTAGGCGTGCACCGTAACCATGGTGGCGCCGGTCCTGGCGATCGCCGCGACGCCCTTTTCGACGGTGTTGTCGATATCGAGCATTTTGAGATCGAAGAACACCCGCTTGCCGGCGTTGAGCAGCGCCTTGCCGAGGTTGAGGCCGTCGCCGCCATAAAACAGCTGGTAGCCGATCTTGTAGAAGTCGACCGCATCGCCCAGTTGCGCGATCAAGCGTTCCGCCTCGTCTCGCGAATCGAGATCGAGTGCGACGATCAGGGTGCCTGCCATCAGATGTCTCCGGATTTTCCGGTCAGTGCCATAGCGGAACGAATCGGGCAAGCAGAAATGCCCGCTTGCGCGCGATGCTATGGCGCCATAGCGTCCGCGCAACACGATGGAATCATAGATCAATCATGCAGCAGCAGGCGCTTTCCGCCATTGTCGCCTGGGTGCGGCTCGAGCGTGCCACCGAGACCTTCCACGCCGACCTGAAGAAGCGCTTCGGCATTACCGGGCTGCAACTTGCCGTGCTGCGCATCTGCGCCGAACGCCCGCAGCTGCCGCTCGCCGCCTTGCGCAAGGCGCTGGTGATGCACCCCGCAACGCTCGGCCAATCGATCGACGAACTGCGCCGCATGGATCTGGTGACGGTGAAGACCGACCCTCGCGATCGCCGCGCCCGGCTGGTCGGGCTGACCGAGGCCGGAACTGCGCTGCTGGCCAAGGCGCCGCTCGCCGGCCCGACCCGGTTGCGCGAGATCGACCACGAGGTGGCGCGGCTCGACCGGTTGAAGCTGGCGCTCGAAGACGCAGTGGAGCTGTTCGGGTTGGGCGAGTGGGCGCCGGGTCGGAAGGATGGGGCTTAGGCGTTCGTCTGGTCGTGGCACCGGGGGCGCAAAGTGCGTCCCCTCGCCCTTCTGGGGAGAGGGCCAGGGTGAGGGGTAGCCAAGCACACCGGCCAGGCGGCTACAACTAAGTGGGATCGCGATTAGTATCGATGTGCTTGGCGCCCCTCACCCCAACCCTCTCCCCAAAGGGGCGAGGGGGCGGTGTGGCACGGTCAGAGCTAAAGCCCGTCGATCCTCGCCGGCAGCTCCTCCATCGCAATCCAGTCGGTCAACAGCTTCCGGTCGCTGAGCCGCACTACGAAGACGTTGCCGCCGCCCGGGTTGCCGATGCGGCGCTGGTCCTCGGAGCGGGCGATCGTCAGCCCGCCCAGATGACACTTCAGCAGTGTCCCCACCGCTCCATGCCCGACAAAGCCGATCGGCTTGGTCGCATCGTGGCCCGCCAGCACCTCGTCGAAGCCGGCGACCACCCGGCGCTGCGCGTCGCGAGCTGTCTCCCAGCCCTCGGCCGACTCATCGGGGTGGGCGAACAACGCGTCCGCCAGCGCCTCGAACCGCGCCGCCGGAACAAAGCCGGTACTGCGACGGTCGTTCTCGTCGAACTTATCCCCGCTGTCCACAGGCGCGCCACAACCCCCAGCGAGAATCGTCGCCAGTTCGAGAGCCTTGGTTTCCGTACTCGAAACGAGGCGGGTCAGGCTCTCGACCAGTGGGTGGTTCGCAAAACGTTCTGCTCGCGACCTGCCAAGGCTGGACAGCCCCCAGCGTGGCGTCGCGACGTTGGGGTCGATCACCACTTCGGGGTGGGTGACGTAGAGCGCGTACACCTCAGATGCCGCCGCGCGAGAAATGCGTCAGCTCGCGCACCATCTGGCCGACCTTCCACTTGATATTGCCCTCGTTCGGCGCGCCGTCCTCGTCCAGCACATCGGGGTAGGGGCCGAGCCCGAGCAGCGTCGGCACCACCAGGGCGCCGATCTTGCTCAGCGAGTCGCGCAGGTGCGACAGCGCGAAGATGGTGGCGTATTTGCCGTCGCTCATCCCGCCAATGCCGAACACCGCGTGCTTGAATGGGTTGGGCTTCTCACGGCTGACCCAGGAGATCATGTTGGCGATCAGCGGCGTGATGCCACCGTTGTATTCCGGGCTGATGATCAGCACGATGTCGTGGCTGCGGAAAATCTCCGCCAGGCGCTTGGCTGCCTCGGGCGTCTCGCCGGCATCCTCGATGTCCTGGTTGAAGATCGGCATCTCGAACTCGCGCAGGTCGAGATCGGTGACGATCACCCCTGCTTCGCGGAGCTTGGTCGACATGTGCCGGCGCAACGGCTCGTTGATCGAGTCCTTGCGCAGCGAACCACAGATGGTGATGGCAGTCTTGGGGGGAGGGGTGTCGATGGTCATGCGCTAGAGCTAGCCGATCTGGCGCGGCGCCGCAAAGGCCCCCTCACCCGCCGCTTCGCGGCGACCTCTCCCCCTCGGGGAGATACCTCTGCCCCAGAGGGAGAGGTGAAGCTGTGGCATGATCGTGCCCCACGACCACCTCTCCCTGGGGGGAGAGGTCGGCCCGAAGGGCCGGGTGAGGGGGCCTTTTATGCCTCGAATCTCGCCCGCCTAGTTCTCGAACAGGCTCTTCAGCTTGGCGAAGAAGCCTTCGGAGGTCGGGGAGTTCTCGCGGGTCGATTCGCGTTCGAACTCCTCCAGCAGTTCGCGCTGCCGCTTCGAAAGGCTCTGCGGCGTCTCGACGTCGAGCTGCACGTAGAGGTCGCCGAAATCCTTGGAGCGCAGCACCGGCATGCCCTTGCCCTTGAGCCGGACCCGCTGGCCGGGCTGGGTGCCGGACGAAACCTTCACTCGCGCCCGCGCGGCATCGAGCGTCGGCACTTCGAACTCACCACCCAGGGCCGCCGTGGTCATGGCGATCGGCACGCGCGCGTAAAGGTCGGCGCCGTCGCGCTGGAACAGGTCGTGCGGCTTGATCGAAATGAAGATGTAGAGGTCGCCCGGCGGTCCACCGCGCAGCCCTGCTTCACCCTCATTGGCGAGCCGGATGCGGGTGCCGTCCTCGATCCCCTTGGGGATGTCGACCGAAAGCGTCCGGTTCTGCTGCCGGCGACCCTGGCCACCGCAATCGGTGCAGGGCTGCTCGAGGATCTGGCCGCGGCCATTGCAGATCGGACAGGTCCGCTCTATGGTGAAAAAGCCCTGCGCCGCGCGGACCTTGCCCTGGCCATTGCAGTGGCGGCAGGTCGACATGCCGGTGCCCGGCTTGGCGCCCGAGCCTTCGCAGGTGTCGCAGGTGGCGAGCGTCGGCACGTCGATATCGACGGTGCGGCCGGCAAACGCCTCTTCGAGACTGATTTCGAGATTGTAGCGCAGGTCGGAGCCGCGCAGGCGGGATTGGCCGCCGCGGCCGCGGCCGCCCATGAAGTCGCCGAAAATGTCCTCGAAGATATCGGACATCGACGAGGTAAACTCGGGGCCGAACCCAGCCGGCCCACGCCCGCCATTCTCGAACGCGGCATGGCCGAAGCGGTCATAGGCGGCGCGCTTCTGCGGGTCCTTCAGCGTGTCGTAGGCCTCGCTGATCTCCTTGAACTTGTGTTCGGCCTCGGCATTGCCCGGGTTGCGGTCCGGGTGGAACTGCATCGCAAGCTTGCGGTAGGCGCCTTTCAGCACCGCTTCGTCGGCGCCCTTGGGCACCCCGAGCACTTCATAAAAATCGCGTTTCGCCAATCGGCCTTGTCCTTGGTTGCCTGCGCCCCGCATCAGGCATCCGGCCTAGATAAGTACTCTGGTGCCCGACGGCAACACTATCGAGGGTCGCGGGCCGACGTACGTGCCCGGTGTGACTTTTCCACCAGTCGCCGGGCGCCGACCTCGCGAGGGCGAGCTGCAACGAGAATAGCTAGGCGCCGAAGGCCGCTGCGAGGTTTCGGCCGAGCTGGCCCTGCGCGAACATCGCCTTGTTGACGATGCGGTAGAGCCCGAAGAAACCGTGCGTGACACCCTCATAGGTCGTCATGTCGACCCAGACGCCGGAACGCCGCAGCGCATCGGCCAAGGCTTCGCCTTCCGAGCGCAGCGGGTCGGCGTCGGCGAGAATGATGGTCGCCGGCGGCAGCCCGGCAAGGTCGACCCGGCCGGCAATGTTCATCCGCGCATCGTGCGCATCGTCCTTCTTGCGGAACAGTTTGCGCGCCGCCCATTCGAGCGTCGCGGTCGAATAGGGGAAGGTATCGGCGTTTTGGAGGTGCGAGGGCAGGTCGAACAGCATGGCCGCCATCGGCGTCACGAGGCCCAGGTGGATCGGCAGCGGCTTGTCTTCGGCCCGCGCCCGCAGCGCCACGTTGACGGCGAGGTTGCCACCCGAGCCTTCGCCGACAATGGCGGCGCGATTCGCGTCGCCACCCAGTGATTCGGCATGCTCGAGCAGCCAGTTCCACGCCGCATAGGCGTCTTCGTGCGCCGCCGGGAAGCGGTGCTCCGGCGCCTGCCGGTAGTGCGCTGAGACCACCACCGCGCCGGTGCGGGCCGCCAGCGCGCGCGGCGTTGCGTCGTAGTTGTCGACGTCGCCGAGCACGAACCCGCCGCCATGCAGGAACAGGACCATCGGCCTCAGGCCGGTGACGATGTCGTTCTGCGGGATGTAGATGCGGGCGCGGATCTCGTCCGTCGGCCCCTGGATCAGTCGCATCTCCATGCCCACGCCCATGTCGTCGACCTGATCGCGCAGGATCCGGCGCAACGCCATATCGAGCGTGGGCAGCGCCCGCGCCTCGGGCGAACGGCACGCGTCGATACGCTTGCCGCCCATCGATTGCAGCACGTTGAGGATGTGGCGCATGTCGGCGTCGAGCCGCTCGACAGGCGCGGAATCTGCTGCATGGAGATCGCCGTTCTCGGCGAACCTCCGCACCTCAACCGATGACATCAATAGTCCTTTCGAAGTCCGCCCTCAGCATCCGTTCCCCGGCCCTGGGTTTCGGCTGCTCCCTCAAGGCGTCCCGCTGCTGATGGTTGGAGCGCTTTCAGGAAAAGTTGTGAGACTTTTCCACCTCGAAAGCGTGACCAGGTCAGAGACGCCCACTTCAACCCATCCAACATCATTGGCGGATGTGAAGACATTTGGGCGGGGGTGCGGCAGCAATGCGGAAAAACACCGGGCTCCGGAACAATTCCGGAGCCCTTTGATTTCTCGGGTGATTCACGTGAAACGGCAGCGGTGGCCGTGGCTTATACAACCTGCTCGCGGCTGACCCCGAGCGCCGCCAGCTTCGCCGCAGCGCTGGCCACGGCCTCCGCCGGGAACTTGTCGGCGTGGCGCAACACGATCGCTTCGCCGCTGAGCTCGGCCCGCTTGTGCTCCACCAGGCTGCCGAGGCCTTCGCTGGGGTTGGGATCCATCGCCCAGTCGCCGAGGCAGCGGATCGTGCCGTATTTCTTGTGCTTGGTGCGGGTGCCGGACAGCCGGGTGGTCTTGCCGGTCGCCTCGGTCTTGACCTCTTCGGCGTAACTGACCGCCGTCCAGAACTCGCGCTCCAGCGCGTCGCTGAAGGGCAAACCGGCGAGCTCCGCGATCCGCATCTGGATCTGAAACGCATAGTCGTGATGCCCGAGCCGGCGGGCGTTGAACAGGAGTTTCCGGAGTTTTTCCGGTTCGGAGAATTTGCTGAGATCTGGGAACATTCGTCACTCTAGCACATCGGCAAACAAAAAGGCCCGGCATTTGCCGGGCCTTTCCAATTCTGTTGCGCGAAGCAATCAGCGCGACGTCTGGTCGGCGTTAAGCCGACCGCTTGTCATCCTTGACCTCTTCGAACTCGGCGTCGACGACATCATCATCGGCCGGCTGTTCGCCGCCTTCCGCCTTGGCCTCGGCTTCCGCCTGGCTCTGCTTGTACATCGCCTCGCCCAGCTTCATCGAAGCTTCGGCAAGCGTCGCGGATTTCTCCTTGATCGCCTCGGCATCGTCGCCTTCCAGCACGCCCTTGAGCTCGGCGATCGCCGTCTCGATGGCGGCCTTCTCCTCGGCGGTGACTTTGTCGCCATAGTCCTTCAGCGACTTCTCGGTCGAGTGGATCAGCGACTCGCCCTGGTTCTTGGCTTCCACCGCTTCACGCTTCTTCTTGTCGGCGTCGGCGTTCTGCTCGGCTTCCTTGACCATGCGCTCGATGTCGGCGTCCGACAGACCACCCGAGGCCTGGATGCGGATCTGCTGCTCCTTGCCGGTGCCCTTGTCCTTGGCCGAGACGTTGACGATGCCGTTGGCGTCGATGTCGAACGTGACTTCGATCTGCGGCACGCCGCGCGGCGCCGGGGGAATGCCGGCGAGGTCGAAATTGCCGAGCAGCTTGTTGTTGGCGGCCATCTCGCGTTCGCCCTGGAACACGCGGATGGTCACCGCGTTCTGGTTGTCCTCGGCGGTCGAGAAGGTCTGGCTCTTCTTGGTCGGGATCGTGGTGTTGCGGTCGATCAGGCGGGTGAACACACCACCCAGCGTCTCGATGCCGAGCGACAGCGGGGTCACGTCCAGCAGCAGCACGTCCTTGACGTCGCCCTGCAGCACGCCGGCCTGGATGGCGGCGCCCATGGCAACCACTTCATCCGGGTTGACGCCCTTGTGCGGCTCCTTGCCGAACAGCTGCTTGACGACTTCCTGCACCTTGGGCATGCGGCTCATGCCGCCGACCAGCACGACTTCGTCGATCTGCGCGGCCGAAACGCCCGCATCCTTGAGCGCCTGCCGGCACGGATCGACCGTCTTCTGGATCAGGTCCTCGACCAGGCTCTCGAGCTTGGAACGGGTGAGCTTCAGCGTCAGGTGCTTCGGGCCGGAAGCGTCGGCGGTGATGAACGGCAGGTTGATTTCGGTCTGGGTCGAGCTCGAGAGCTCGATCTTGGCCTTCTCAGCCGCTTCCTTCAGGCGCTGCAGCGCCAGCTTGTCGCTCCTGAGGTCAATGCCCTGGTCCTTCTTGAACTCGGCCGCCAGGTAATCGACCAGGCGCATGTCGAAATCTTCGCCGCCGAGGAAGGTGTCGCCATTGGTCGACTTCACCTCGAACACGCCGTCGCCGATCTCGAGCACGGAAATATCGAAGGTACCGCCGCCCAGGTCATAGACCGCGATGGTTCCGGTGTTCTTCTTGTCGAGCCCGTAGGCGAGCGCTGCCGCGGTCGGCTCGTTGATGATGCGGAGCACTTCCAGCCCGGCGATCTTGCCGGCGTCCTTGGTGGCCTGCCGCTGCGAATCGTTGAAATACGCCGGAACGGTGATCACCGCCTGCGTGACGTTCTCGCCGAGATACGATTCGGCGGTTTCCTTCATCTTGGTCAGGATCATCGCCGAGACTTCCGAGGGAGAGTACTTCTTGCTCTCGACCTCGACCCAGGCATCGCCATTGTCGGCGTTGACGATCTTGAAGGGCACCAGGCCCTTGTCCTTTTCGACCATCGGGTCGTTGTAGCGCCGACCGATCAGGCGCTTGACCGCGAACAGCGTGCCTTCCGGGTTGGTGACCGCCTGGCGCTTGGCCGGCTGGCCGACGAGGCGCTCGCCGTCCTTGGTGAATGCGACCATGGAGGGCGTGGTGCGCGCGCCTTCCGCGTTCTCGATGACCTTCGGCGTCGCACCGTCCATGACGGCGACGCAGCTGTTGGTCGTACCGAGGTCGATTCCGATGACTTTACCCATTACCTACTGCCTCTTTCCTGGCGAACCCGGATGAAACCCCATCCGGCAGTTCCTGATCCCTCGCGGGTGTCCGGGTTCCCGTGTTGAAATTGACCCGTCACCGGGCCTTGAGCGCTATATAGGAGGGGGCTTTTGGGGGTGCAAGCGTAGTCCGGGCACAAAGTCCCGGCTTTTGGCGGGAACTCACACTCGCCAGTTCGCTTTGTCGTCCCGGATCTACAGAAACGTATGGTGGCGGGCGCAGCACCACTGCGCCCGGCCGAATGCCGTCAGGTCGCGTCGCTGAGGGTGTATTCACCCAGCTCGCACAGGTCGACCGCCGGTTCGATGAACTCGGAATCGTCCTCCAGTATGAACTTCATGTCGTAGACGCATTGCTCGCGGCCATCGCCGATGGTGACATCGACGAAGTTGCCGGCCGGCAGGTACTTGTCGGCGAACACGTCCTCCTCCCAGGTTTCGACATCGGCCGGCGAGGTGAACAGGCTCTTGACCGCATAGGACGAATTGTTGGTCAAGGTGAAGGTCAGGTCTTCGGCCAGTGCGGCGCCCGGCAGCACCAGCAGCAGGGCAGCAGCGCCACCCAGGATCGACAATTTCAATGGAACCCCCAGAAAATGCGGGGTCGGCATGCTCGGGGGAACTTCCGGTTCGACCCCGCGATCACCGAAACCCAGGCGCACGGGAAGCGGCGCCTGAGCCTCACTTAGCAATTTAGTCTATTATGTCTCAAAGGCTGGCTACCGCCATGGTTAGAGAAATCTCACCAGCCGCCGCTTGGTGCGGCGGAGCGCCGACGCGGCTTGTCGTTGCAGCCCCGGTTATGGTCTAAGAAGCGCTCGTTGCCGCCTCTCGTTGCCGCCCAACTCTCGCTACCGCCCAAGGGAACACGACTGTGCTGAGGTTCCTTGTCATCGCCCCGCTGCTCGCGGTCCCGCTGCTCCCCGTCGCCGCGCTGGCGCAGGAAGTGCCGGCCGAGGCGCAGATGGACATGTGGTGCGGCACCGCCTTCGAACTGATGACCCGCGACGCGCCGGCTGATGCCACGCCGGAAAAGCTCGCCTCCGCCAAGGTCTATGCCGATGGCGGGGCCTTGCTGCTGCAGCGCGCTATCCCGATCTACCTCGAGGCCGGCTACACCGACGACGCGCTGGCCGACTACCGGGGCGACCTCGAAGACTCCATCGGTCGCGTCGTCAACGGCACTGGCAGGGCCAGCGATGGCGCCGCCTATTCATTTCAGGATTGTTCGGCCCTCATCGGCCAATGAGATAGATAAGACCCGCATGGCCCTCACGCCCCGTTCCGACGACCTCTTCCTCGTGGTCGACCTGCAATATGATTTTCTCCCCGGCGGCAAGCTTGCCGTTGCCGGCGGCGACGAGATCATCATCCCGATCAACCGGCTCGGCCGGCGTTTCGAAAACGTCGCCATGACCCAGGACTGGCATCCGCGCGGCCACATCTCGTTCGCCTCGAGTCATGCCGGCGCCACCCCGTTCGAGATCATGGAATTGCCCTATGGTCCGCAGGTGCTGTGGCCCGACCACTGCGTCTGGGATACGCATGGCGCGGAATTCTCGACCGATATCGAGCTGCCCCACACCCAGCTGGTGATCCGCAAGGGCTACCACGAAGTGGTCGATTCCTATTCCGGCTTCCAGGAGGCCGACCGCAGGACCAAGACCGGGCTCGAAGGCTACTTGCGCGAGCGAAAATTCAAGCGGCTGTTCATCGCTGGCCTCGCCACCGATTTCTGCGTCAACTGGACGGCAGTCGATTCGGCCAATGCGGGCTTTGAGACCTACGTGATCGAGGACGCCTGTCGCGCCATCGATACCTCGGGGTCGCTGGCCCAGGCCTGGGCCGACATGCACGCCGCCGGGGTCAAGCGGATCGTCGCCGGCGATATCGCCTGAGGAAGAGATTGGCCTGAGGACAACATGCTGCGGGCTGCGCTTGGGGGATTGCTGATCGGGCTGCTGGCCCTGCCGGCCGCGGCGGGCGAGCCCTCGGCCGCCGCCGACCGGCTGCTCTGGTGCGGCAGTGCCTTCTACTGGCTCTCCACCGACGCTTATGATTCGGGCAACGACGCCGAGGGCGACGAGTACGGCGCCTGGTCCGACGACCTCGCCGCCCGCGCCGACATGATGCTGGAAGCCGAAGGCAACGACGACGTGGCGATCACCGCGCTGCGCGACGCCTATGACAGCCGCGTCGTCGATGAGATGGGCAAGCCCGGCGCCAAATACGACGTCACGACCTGCCCTGACCTGGTGGTTTCGGCGGCGAACTAGCTCTGGATCACCCCTCCCTTTGGGGGAGAGGTCGGCGCGCAGCGCCGGGTGATGGGGCGCCGCCAGCGTTCACACCATTGCCGAACAGATACAAACCTGCCGATGGCTCGCCGCCGTCAGCGGGGTGCGGTCGAAATCGCCGAACCGCTCCACCAGCCGCAATCCACCCGCTTCCAGCAGCAGTGGCAGTTCCTGCGGAAAGATCTGCCGCAGCTCCAGCGGGGTGTGGCGAAAATCCCGGCGCTCGGCGGTGGACCAGTACCAGTCGGCCCGGCTCACCTGGGTGATTGGATCGTAGCTGATGGTTTCCTCGATGCTGACCTCGCCCAGCTGCGGATGCGGGAACACCCCGAGCAGCTCGCGCCGGCCGGCCGGCAGGCTGAGCAGCCGCGCACTCGGCACAAACACGTCGAACAGCAGCCGGCCGCCGGGCGCCAGGTGTTGGCGGATGGTCGAGCAGGCGCGTGCGAAGTCAGCGCGGCTATGCAAGTGCATCAGTGAGTTGGCGGTGATGACGATGGCGTCGAAATGCCGGCCGAGCACGAAGTCCCGCATGTCGAGCTCGACGAAATCGGCCGACACGCCGCGCTCCGCCACCGCGGCGCGGGCCCGCGCCAGCATGGTTTGCGAGAGGTCGCCGCCGATCACCAGCGCCCCGCTCGCTGCCAGCGGCGCGGTGAAGCGACCGGAGCCGCAGGCGAGTTCCAGCACACGCTGTCCCGGCCCACCCGCCGCCTCGACGTAAAAGCGCTCCATCGCCGGGTCCGGTGGCGCCACGAGGTCGTAGAGTTCGGCATCGTCGTAGAGGCTGTCCATCGCGGTCCTCCGTCGTCGGGCAAGAAGGTCATCTGGCAGAAGTCGTGGGTAAAGAAAAAGGGCGCCGGAGCGCCCTTTTCGACATCACCGGTAAGGTGAAATCAGACGCTCTTGTCGATCGTGCCCTCGGCCGGGGCGCCATTGGCGCCGCCGCCCTTGGCCACACCGACCATGGCCGGACGCAGCACGCGGTCGCCGATGGCGAAGCCGGCCTGCACCACCTGCACCACGGTGCCTTCCGGGCGTGACGGGTCGGGGACCTCGAACATCGCCTGGTGCTTGTGCGGGTCGAACTTCTGGCCTTCCGCCTCGATCGGCTTGACGCCGTGCTTGGCGAGCAGCCGCTGCATCTCGCGCTCGGTCATCTCGATGCCCTCGATCAGCGACCGGGTGGTCGCATCGGAGCTGTCGCGCGCCTCGGCTGGCAGCACCATCAAGGCGCGGGAAAGCGAATCGGTAGCGGTCAGCATGTCGCGGGCAAAGCCGGCGATGGCATAGGACCGGGTGTCGGAGATCTCGCGCTCGGTGCGTTTGCGCAGGTTTTCCATCTCGGCGATGGTGCGCAGCAGCTTGTCGCGCATGTCCTGGTTCTCGGCCTTGAGGGCCTCAATCGGATCGGGCGTCGTTGCCGCGTCGGCAGTCTTCTCGTCTGGCTTGGTGGCCTGGGTCTCGGTCGCGGTGGGAGCGGCCTTGTCGTCCTCGGGCTTGTTCGTATCGTCGTTCATTGGGACCTTGGATTTTGTCGCTGATCGCGTTTGCCCCGCATATCGGCCAATGAGCGATAAGATTCAAGCCTAGGAAAGGTTCCGTGTCCGGCCTCAGCCCCTGCGCTCAGCTCTTTCTGGCCATCATCGCCGAAACCACATTGGCGGTGTAATCGACCACCGGCACGATGCGGGCGTAGTTGAGCCGGGTCGGCCCGATGACGCCGAGCACCCCCACCACCTTCTGGTTGGCGTCCTTATAAGGCGAGAGGATCACCGACGAACCCGAGAGCGAGAACAGCTTGTTCTCCGAGCCGATGAAGATCTTCACCCCTTGCGCCGTCTCGGTATCGCCGAGCAGCTCGATCAGCCCGTCGCGGCTCTCGAGCTCGTCAAACAGTTGCCGCACCCGGCTCAGCTCTTCCGACGCCATGGTGTCGTTGATGAGGTTGGCCCGGCCGCGCACGATCACCGTCGGCGGCGAGGCGCTGCCTGAGCCGGAAAGCGTCGCGAGCCCCGCATCCACCAGCTTGTGCGTCAGTTCGTCGAGCTCATGCACGGTGGCTTCGCGCTGCGTCTGCAGGGCCTTCCGCGTCTCGTTCAAAGTCTTCCCAACCGCGAAATGCGCCAGGTAGTTCGAGGCCTGCGTCAGGGCGCTCGCCGTCAGTCCCGGCGGCAGCGGCAGCACGCGGTTCTCGACCGAGCCATCCTCGCCCACCAGCACCACCATGGCGCGCTCGGCATCGAGCCGGATGAACTCGATATGCTTCAGCACCAGGTCGGATTTCTGCGCGATCACCACCCCGGCGCCGTGGCTGAGCCCGCTGAGCAGCTGGCTCGCCTCGGTCAGCAGGTCCTCGATCTGGCCGTGCACCGCCGGCCCCTGGATCTGCTTGGCGATTGCCGCCTTTTCGTCCTCGTTCACCGCGCCCACTTCCAGCATGGCGTCGACGAAGAAGCGCAGCCCCTGCTGCGTCGGCAGCCGGCCGGCCGAGGTATGTGGCGAGGCGATCAGCCCCAGATCCTCGAGATCGGCCATCACATTACGCACCGACGCGGGGCTTAAGCCCACGCTCAGCATGCGCGCCAGGTCGCGCGACGCCACCGGCGTGCCGGTGTCGAGATAGCGCTCCACCAGCTTGCGAAAGATGTCCTGGCTGCGGGCGTTGAGCACCGCGAGCACGTCTTCGGGGGCTTTTGTGCGATCGGCCATGTTCACCATTTAGGCGGAAAGGCTTGTGCCGCCAAGCTAGCGCTGCTTGTTCGAGGGGGCGGTCAGGGTTAAGAGGCGGTTAACAGCTTTTTCCAAGAACGAGTGATTTGACCATATGCGGCCCTCCGGACGCCAGCCAGACCAGATGCGGGCCGTAACGCTCGAACGCAATGTCGCTCCCAAGGCCGAAGGCAGCTGCCTCGTCAGCTTCGGCTCGACCAAGGTGTTCGTCACCGCTTCGGTCGAAACCACGCTTCCCTCCTGGCGCCGCAGCTCCGGCATGGGCTGGGTCACCGCCGAGTACGGCATGCTGCCGCGCGCCACCGGCTCGCGCACCAAGCGCGAAGCCGCGCAGGGCAAGCAGAGTGGCCGCACCCAGGAAATCCAGCGCCTGATCGGCCGCTCGCTCCGCGCCGTGGTCGACATGCAGGCGCTGGGCGAGAACCAGATTACTCTCGATTGCGACGTGCTCGAGGCCGATGGCGGCACCCGCACCGCCTCGATCACCGGCGCCTATGTGGCGCTGGCCGATGCCATCAAGTGGCTCGAAGCCCGTGGCCTCACCAAGGGCCCGGTGCTGCGCGATTCGGTCGCCGCCATTTCCTGCGGCATCTACCGCGGCACCCCGGTGCTCGATCTCGATTATCTCGAGGATGTCGAAGCGCACACCGATGCCAATTTCGTCATGACCGGCACCGGCAAGTTCGTCGAGATCCAGGGCACCGCCGAACAGGTGCCGTTCAGCCGCGATGAGCTCGACAGCCTGATGCGGCTGGCCGAGCAGGGGATCGGCGAGCTCACCACCATGCAGCAGGCGGCATTGGCATGACCCCGAAAAGCGGCAACGGTTTTCGGACAAAGGTCATGCCACAAGGAAAGACCGCATAATGGCAGACAAGCTCACATTGCGGCGCGGCGACCGGCTGGTGCTGGCGACCCACAATGCGGGCAAGCTCGCCGAGTTCAAGGAACTCCTGGCGCCGTTCGGGCTCGACCTGGTTTCGGCCGGTGAGCTCGGCCTGCCCGAGCCGGAAGAGACCGGCACCACCTTCATCGAGAACGCCCGGATCAAGGCGCATGCCGCCGCGGCCGCTGCCAACACTATCGCGCTGGCCGACGATTCCGGCCTGTCGGTTGATGCCATCGGCGGCCAGCCCGGCGTCTATACCGCCAACTGGGCCGGCTCCTCGGCGCATGGCGGGCGCGACTACATGGTCGGCATGCGCCGCGTCGAAGATGCGCTGCAGGCCGTCGGCGCCACCACGCCAGGTGAGCGCCGCGGCGCTTTCAACGCTACGCTCTGCCTCGCCCACCCCGATGGGCGTGAGGTGATCTACGTCGGCAAGGCCGAGGGCACGCTGGTCTGGCCGCCGCGCGGCGACAAGGGCTTTGGCTTCGATCCGGTGTTCATGCCCGACGGCTACGACATCACCTTCGGCGAGATGCCGTCCGAGGCCAAGCACTCCTGGGCCCCGGGCAAGGTCGGTCTGTCGCATCGGGCCCGCGCCTTCGCCAGCTTCGTCGACGATGCACTGGGAGGTGGCGTTGAGCACTGAAACGTTCGGCCACAACTCCGTCGATCCGCGCTCCAACGGCCTGTTCGGGGTCTACGTGCATTGGCCGTTCTGCGCCGCCAAATGCCCCTACTGCGATTTCAACTCGCATGTGCACCGCGGCGAGTTCGACGAACAGACCTATGTCGAATCCTACGCCGCCGAGCTGGCGCACTTCGCCAAGCAGACGCCGGGCCGCACCGTGCAGTCGATCTTTTTCGGCGGCGGTACGCCCTCACTGATGGATCCGCGCTCGGTCGAGGGCATCATCGATGCCATCGCCCGGCACTGGGTGATCGACCCGCGGGCGGAAATCACTCTCGAAGCCAACCCCACCTCGGTCGAGGCCGACCGCTTCCGCGGCTATCGCTCCGCCGGCGTCAACCGCGTTTCGCTCGGGGTGCAGTCGTTGCGCGAGGGTCCGCTGGCCGAACTCGGCCGCCGGCACTCGGTCGATGAAGCCATCGCCGCGGTGCGCCTGGCGCAGTCGATCTTCCCGCGCTCGAGCTTCGATCTGATCTACTCCCGCCCGCGCCAGACGCTGGACGAATGGCAGGACGAGCTGACCGAGGCGCTGTGGCTGGCGGAAGCCGGGCACGTCTCGCTCTACCAGCTCACCATCGAGATGGGCACGCGCTATTACGACCTGTTCCGCGCCGGCAAGCTGAAGATGCCGGACGAGGACCTGAGCGCCGACTTCTACGAGATGACGCAGGAGCTGACCCAGCAGGCGGGTCTGCCGGCCTATGAAATCTCCAACCACGCCCGCCCTGGCCAGGAAAGCCGCCACAACCTGATCTACTGGCGCTATGGCGAGTATGTCGGCGTCGGCCCCGGTGCGCATGGGCGGCTCTTGATCAACAACCAGCGCCACGCCACGGCGACCGAGAAGATGCCGTTCGACTGGCAGAAGCGCGTGCAGGCGCGCGGCCACGGCATGGTCACCGACGACATCCTGACCTGGGAAGAAGAAGGCGACGAACTGCTGGTCATGGGGCTGCGGCTGCGCGAAGGCATCGACCCGCGCCGCTTCCAGAAGATCTCCGGCCGCGCCATTTCCGAACGCCAGATCAACGAGCTGCGCTCGATCGGCTTCGTCGAGACCCTGCCCAACGGTTTTATCCGGGTCACCGACAAAGGCTGGCCGGTGCTGGATGCAGTCGTCGCCGATCTGGCGGCTTAAGCTAGGTCTGCTTCTATCCCCCCTGCGGTAGCAATTGGCCACCGCAGCATCACCAGACTCGATGTCATCCCAGCGAAAGCTGGGACCCATCTCACCGCCCGCACCAGCTGATAGTTGGGTCCCAGCTTTCGCTGGGATGACACCGGTGAGGAGGGACGTTTGGGGTCAGCCACCCGCAGGAAGGGTGGCTCGCGCCCGCCTAAGCCCGAAGCCGCGTCACTGTCGGCGCCGGTTGCTCGGCGTGGAACAGCGTGCTGACCGATTCGCCGCTGTTGATCCGGCGCATCGCTTCGGCCAGCGCCGGGGCGATCGACAGCACGGTCAGTTTGGGGTGGCGGCGCGCCGCGGCGATTGGCAGGGTGTCGGTGCAGACGATCTCCAGCACATCTGGCTCTGCCGCCAGCCGCCCGATCGCATCGTTGGCGAAGATGCCGTGCGTGCAGGCGATGCGCACCGAGCGTGCGCCGTGCTGCCGCAAATGCCGCAGCAGTTCGACCATCGAGCCGCCGCTGGCGATCTCGTCGTCGAGGACAATCACGTCGCGCCCCTCGACCTCGCCGATGATCGCGGTGATCCGCACTTCGCTGTCGCTGATCCGCTCCTTGGCGCCCGCCGCCACCGGCACGCCGAGCCGCTTGGCGAAGGCCGCGGCGTTCTTGGCGTTGCCGAGGTCCGGCGACACCACGACGGCATTGCCCATCTCGTAGCGCCCGAAATATTCGGCCAGCTCACCCAGCGCATGCAGGTGATCGACCGGTACGCTGAAGAAGCCATGCACCTGCGGCGAGTGCAGCGTCATCGTCAGCACCCGGTTGGCGCCGGCGGTCTGCAAGAGGTCGGCGACCATGCGGCCGCCGATCGAGATGCGTGGCGCATCCTTCTTGTCGGAGCGGGCATAGGCATAATGCGGGATCACCGCGGTGATACGAGCCGCCGAGGCGCCACGCGCCGCGTCGAGCATCAGCAGCAGTTCGACCAGGTGATCCTGTACCGGCGCGCTCAGCGTCTGGATCAGGAACACGTCCTGCTCACGGCAATTGGCTTGCAGCTGCACTTCGATGCAGTCATTGGAGAAGCGCTTCACCCGCGTCGGCAGCAGCGGCACGCCGAGCTCGGCGCAGATCTGTGCCGCGAGGTCGGGATGAGAGCTACCACTGAAAATGGCAATCTGGCTCATCGCGGCTTGTCCTCGCTGGATGGGGTCGAGGCCGGCAGCTTATGGCAAAATGCACTGCCGCGAGCAAGCGTCGGCGCTGGACAGAGATTGCTCACCGCTTTGCCGTACGTCCCTCATTGCGGCGCATTGCGCTCGCTCTCGTAAACCGCTTTACTAACGCGGTTGCGCCACCGGAATCCGCCTATGCACCTGCCCGACGACCTGATCCTCAACGCCGAGGACGAAGTTTCCATTCGCCAGCATCTGACGCTGGTGGCGCTGGCCAAACGCCCGGCGGATCTGGTGATCGAGGTTGGCAGGCTGCTCTCGGTGCATTCGCGGCATTGGCTGGAGGACCAGGAGATCGTCGTCTCCGGCCGGCGCATCGCCTTTGTCGGCCCACGCGGCAGCTACAAGGGTGAGGTGGGAGCGCGGGTGAGCTACCCGAACCTGAGCGCCGTGCCGGGCTTCGGCGAAGTGCATAAGCACATCGAATCGACCCACATCACCCCGGAGTTCGAGGCGGCCCTGGTGCTGCCGCGCGGCAATACCTGGACCTGCGAGGCGAGCCATGAGTTCGCCAATGTCAACGGCGGCAAGAACCAGGAGTTCTGGCAGAAATCCCGCCTTGCCGGCTCGCCGCTGAAGATCTTCATCCAGCCCGGCTCGGCCGTGCCGCCCAGCGCCTGGGAAGAGTCGGGCGGCTATTATGGCTACGAGGAGCAGCGCGAGTTCCTGGCCCATGACATGGGCACCGTCAGCCTCGACGAGGTGATGGATTGGCCCTCGGTGTGGAACCCCGAAAACCCCGGCTATATCCGCATGTGGGGGATGATCGGCGCCACCATGGAGATGCGCGGCGTGGTCGAGGGGCACGGCTCCGGACTGATCGATCCGCACGATCTCTCGGCTTTCGCCGCCGCCGGCATCTCGTCCGACCATGAGGTCTGGGCGCTGGAGGAAGCCTGGGAGCGGCTGAGCCACGGCATCTTCACCGAGCTCCGTCCGTTCTCCTATGACGTCATACTTCCAGGCCTGATCGAGCGGCTCACCGACTGGTCGAACATCGCTTTTACCACCGACGACCGCTCGGCCTCCGAAACGCTGGAGAAAGGCGCCGCCGACTACAACGTGCGGCACGCCATCGAGTACGGTCTCGCGCCCGAGATTGCCATCCAGTGCGCCACCATCAACCCGGCCCGGCACATGCGCATCGACCAGTGGGTCGGCTCGATCTCGCCGGGACGCTATGCCGACATAGTATTGCTCGACGACGTCAAGACACTGTCGATCCGGCACGTTTACGCCGACGGCCAGCTGGTCTCCGAGGGCAAGCAGTTCCTTGGCCCGCTGGCCGCGATCGATTGGCCGGACTGGGCGAGGAAGACCATGAACATCGGGCGCGTCCTCGCCGCCGAGGATTTCGCCATCCAGGCCGAGCCGGGCCGCCACACCATGCAGGCGGCTATCCTCAGGCCATTCCACTGGAACGAGGATTTCCTGGTCGAAGCGCTGCCGGTGGTCGATGGGCTGGTGCAGCGCGACACCGAGCGGCTGATCACCAAATGGGCGCTGGTCGACCGCTATCGCGGCGATGGCGCGGTGGCGAAGATGTTCTGGACCGGCTGCGGTCCGGCCGATCCCGACACCGCGCTTGCCTCCTCGGTGGCGCATGACAGCCACAATGTCTGGTGCATCGGCTCCTCCGACGCGGCGATGGCCAAGGCGGTGAACCGGCTGCAGGAGATCGATGGCGGCTGGGTGCTGGTGCACAAGGGCGAAGTGGTCGCCGAGATGCGCTTCGAGATCGGCGGGCTGATGACGGCGCGTTCGGCCGAAGCCTTCGATGCCGACATGCAGGCCTTCTACCGCGCGGCCGAAGCGGTCGAGTGGATGTACAAGCCCTCGGCGCTCAACCTCTGGAAGCCCGGTTTCCCGGAGTTCCTGAAATTCGCGACGCTCACCTGCTCGCCCTGGCGCTGGGTGCTGGTGGCGCCGAGCGAACTGGCGCCCGAGGGCTTCGTCAACGTGCAGACCGGCGAGCAGCACAAGGTGGTCTGGTGAGCGGGCTGCGTGGGCGCAGCGTCCGCGGCAGTTTCGTCCATGCGCCGGTGCGCGGCGAGCTCGAGGTGCTGCGCGATGCAGTGATCACCATCGGCAGCGACGGCACCATCACCAGCGTCGGTCGGGCCGCCGACGGTGTGCCGGAGGGAACCATCGAACTGCCGGCCGGACAGCTGATGCTGCCGGGTTTTGTCGATCTCCACATCCACGCGCCGCAATACCCGCAGCTCGGCATGGCGCTCGACGTGCCGCTGGAAGTCTGGCTGGGCAAATACACCTTCCCGCTCGAGGCGCAATACGCCGACCTCGCGTTCGCCCAGGAGCGCTACGAAACACTGGTCGCCGATCTCCTCGCGTCGGGCACCACCACGGCGCTATATTTCGCCACCGTGCACCGCGAGGCCACGGAACTGCTGGCGCAGATCTGTCTCGAGCAAGGTCAGCGGGCGCTGGTCGGCAAAGTGGTGATGGACGACCCGGCAAGCTGCCCGGACTATTATCGCGACGCTTCGGCCGAGCTGGCAGTCGCTGAGACCCGGGCGGTCATCGACCATATCCGGGCGCTGCCCGACAATGACCGGGTGCTGCCGGTGATCACCCCGCGCTTCATTCCGTCCTGCACCGACGCAGCGCTCGCCGGCCTCGGCAAGCTGGCGGCGGAGTGCGATTGCCACGTGCAGACCCATTGTTCGGAGAGCGACTGGGCGCATGGCTATGCGCTCGATCGCTACGGCAAGACCGACACCGCAGCGCTCGACGGCTTCGGGCTGCTGGGCCGCAAGACCGTGCTGGCCCATTCGGTGTTTCTGACCGACGACGATATGGCGACGGTCCGCGCCGCTGGGGCCGGCGTCGCGCATTGCGCCCTCTCCAACATGTATTTCGGCAACGCCGTCTTCCCGCTGCGTCGGGCGCTCGAGAAAGGCCTCCATGTCGGGCTCGGCACCGACATTTCCGGCGGCCCCTCGGGCTCGATGCTGGAGGCCTGCCGCGCCACCGCCCAGGCTTCCCGCCTGCTCGAGGATGGGGTCGACGCGAGGGATTCACGTGAAACGCGCGGCGTCCCCAACTCGCGCATCGACATGCTCACCGCCTTCCACCTCGCCACCGCAGGTGGCGGCGAGGCGCTCGATCTGCCGGTCGGCATGTTCCGCCCCGGCTATCACTTCGATGCGCTGCTCATCGACCCCGCCGCGGAGGCGGGGACAGTCCGGCTGTTCGGGGCCGAACCGGCTGAACGGCTTGAGCAAATCCTCTACACTGCCAGCCGGCCGAACATCGCCGCGACTTTTGTCGGCGGCGACCTGGTCAGCGGAGCTGACCTCGGGGTCAGCGGGGCTGCCCCGCAAGCCGGCCATTCCAGTCACTGACGCCATCTGAACGAGCCATCATGCCCAAATCCGTCTATCTCGCCGGCCCGGAAGTCTTTCTGCCCAATGCCCGCGAAATCCTCGACCTGAAGATTGCGCTGACCCGCGAGGCGGGTCTCGTGCCGGTGTCGCCCGGCGACCTCGAGTTCCCGCCGACCAACAGCAAATGGGAGCTCGGGCTGGCGATCAGCGCCATCGATGAAAAGCTGATGCACTCGGCCGATGCGATCATCGCCAACCTGACGCCGTTCCGCGGCATCGCCGCGGACACCGGCACCTGTTTCGAGCTCGGCTTCATGTGCGCCCAGGGCAAGCCCGCATTCGCCTATACCAACGTCAAGGCCGACCACGGCGCCCGCACCCGCGACCACTTCAATGGCGAGTGGTACGCCGATGCCGAGGGCAAGCCGCGCGGCCCCGATCATATCCTGATCGAGGATCTCGGCTTCATCGACAACCTGATGCTGCATGGCGGCGTAGTGAACCGCGGCGGCGCCGTGGTGGTGGGTGACGCGGCGGTCGGGCAGGAACTGACCGATATGACGGCGTTCAAGCGCGTGCTGGCGCTGGCGGTGGAGATGCTGGGGTAACGTCAGCTACATCCAGCTCGCTGCGCACCCCTCCCCAACCCTCCCCGTCGAGGGGAGGGTGTCTGCCGGTGCTTGTGGCACGATCGAAGACCAGTACTGGATCGGCACCTCCCCCTGGACGGGGGAGGTTGGGAGGGGGTGTGAGGCGGGCACGAAGCCCCCGCGGGATCAGGCGTCCGGATGCTGGAACACCAGCGTAGCGTTCGTCCCGCCGAAGCCAAAGCTGTTGCTGAGCGCGATGCCGATATCGACGTTGTCGCGGCGCTGCCTCAGGATCGGCATGTCCGAGAACACCGGGTCCAGTTCCTCGATATTGGCGCTTTCGCACAGGAACTTCTCGCGCATCATCAGGATGCAGTAGATCGATTCCTGCACGCCCGTGGCGCCGAGCGAGTGGCCGGTGAGCGATTTGGTGGCCGAGATCGGCGGGCAGCTCTCGCCATTGCCGAACACCGTGCGGATCGCTTCCATTTCCTTCAGATCGCCAACCGGCGTCGAGGTGGCGTGCGGGTTGATGTAGTCGACCTTGCCCTTCACCGTCGACAGCGCCTGCCGCATGCAGCGGATGGCGCCTTCGCCCGAGGGGGCAACCATGTCGTAGCCATCCGAGGTCGCGCCATAGCCGACCAGTTCGGCGAGGATGGTGGCGCCGCGCGCCTTGGCGTGTTCGTACTCTTCGAGCACCAGGACGCCGGCGCCGCCGGCGATGACGAAGCCGTCGCGCTTTGCATCATAGGCGCGCGAGGCCTTCTCGGGCGTCGCGTTGAAATCGGTGGACATGGCGCCCATGGCGTCGAACAGGTTGCTGAGCGACCAGTCGAGATCCTCGTGGCCGCCGGCGAACACGATGTCCTGCTTGCCCCACTGGATCTGTTCGTAGCCGGCGCCGATGCAGTGCTTCGAGGTCGCGCAGGCCGAGGTGATCGAGTAGTTGACGCCCTGGATCCCGAACGGCGTCGCCAGCGTCGCCGAAGCGGTCGAGCTCATCGCCTTGGGTACGGCCAGCGGCCCGATGCGCTTGGGGCCGCGTTCGCGGGTGATGTCGGCCGCTTCGATCAGCGTGGGGGTGGAGGGGCCGCCCGAGCCCATGATGATGCCGGTGCGCGGGTTCTTGATGTCTTTTTCTTCGAGCCCGGAATTGGCGATCGCCTCTTGCATGGCGATGTAATTCCACGCCGCGCCCTTGCCCATGAAGCGGGTCGTGCGACGGTCGAGCACTGCGAACGGATCGAGCTTGGGCGCGCCATGCACCTGGCAGCGGAAGTTGTACTTGGCGTAGTCCTCGGCGAAGACAATGCCGGACTTGGCCTCCTTGAGGCTCACGATCACTTCATCGAGATTGTTTCCGATAGAGGAGACGATCCCCATGCCGGTGACGACAACGCGCCTCATATTGCCTCCTCTATGGCCGCGGCTCAGGTCCGGCGGCGGGCGTCGCGCTTCCAGGAAAAGTTGTGCGACTTTTCCGCTTCGAAAGCGCGCAAATCAAGAAACCATTAGGTGAACAGGCCTACGCGCAGGCCGGACATCTCGTAGATGATCTGGCCGTCGGCCTTCACCCAGCCGTCGGCGATGCCGAGCACGAGCTTGGACTTCATCACCCGCTTCAGGTCGATGCCATACTCGACGATTTTGACGTCATTAGTGATCTGGCCGGAAAATTTCACCTCGCCGCAGCCGAGTGCCCGACCCTTGCCGGGCGAGCCGTCCCAGCACAGGTAAAACCCCAGCATCTGCCAGACGGCGTCGACGCCGAGGCACCCGGGCATCACCGGGTCACCGATGAAGTGGCACTGGAAGAACCACAGGCTGGGGTCCACGTCGAGTTCGGCGCGCACCAGGCCCTTGCCATACGCGCCACCTTCGCGGCTGATCTCGGTGATGCGGTTGAACATCAGCATCGGCGGGGCGGGCAGCTGGGCATAGCCCTTGCCAAACAGCTCCCCCGTTCCGCTGCGGATCAGGTCGTCATACCCGTAGGCGTTCTTCCGATCCGTCATCGGCCGGCTTTCTCCGTCGGTCAGTTGAGACCGTTACTAGAGAGCGGGGGGCGGGGGGTCAAGCGCGCCCAAGGAAGTGCGCGCCGCGACCCACCGTCGCGAGCGCCGGCCGCGACCGACCGCCGCTTGTGCAGAAGAGGCGCGAAAGTTATAAGCTGCAAGCTGATACGCCTCGTTGCCAAGGACCAGATGACCGACCGCAGCCTCACCGCAAGGACCGTTCCGTCTCGCCGACCGTGCTTGACGGCAGTGTTGCGCATGGCGGGCCTGCGGCCGACACGTCAGCGTGTGGCCCTCGCCGAACTGCTGTTCGCCGGCGCGCATCGGCATGTCAGCGCCGAGCAGCTGCATGCCGAAGCCGCCTCGGCACGGGTCAACGTCTCGCTCGCCACCATCTACAACAGCCTGCACCAGTTCCGCGAAGCGGGCCTGCTGCGCGAAGTGGCGGTGGATGCGTCGCGCTCCTACTTCGACACCGACACCTCGGACCATCACCATTTCTACCTCGAGGACGAGCAGCGGGTGATCGATATTCCGGCCTCGTCCATCGTCATCCAGAACCTGCCCGAGCCGCCCCGCGGCATGGACATCACGCATGTCGACGTGGTGGTGCGGGTCCGGAAGGTTCGGAGCTAGGGTTTCCTGTAGCTGGGCTGGTGCGGGCTGACCCCCACCCCTGTCCCCTCCCGCAAGGGGGAGGGAGACGCTCACCGATATCGAGACTGTCGTCTCCCTCCCCCTTGCGGGGAGGGATTAAGGGTGGGGGGGCAGCCCGCACCGGATCGTGTGAAGGCACCGCCCCTCAGTCGAAGGCTTCGTCCTTGTAGACGCCCCACAGGTCGCCCTGGTGTACCCAGCCGTCAAAGCTCTGCGGGCTGCCGTTGACCGGATGCGCGGTGGCGATCACCTTGCACCACTTGCCGTCGCATTCCTTGATGTCGACGCGGAAGCTCGGGGTCAGCCAGGCGCGCACGCCGGCCTGGTCATTGGGGTCGCGGCGCAGCGCCACCGGCTCGGCGGCGGCGGGGGCGACGAGGCCGGCGCGTTTGCCCTGCAAGAGGTTCTGGTGCAGCCAGCCTTCGGAACCGTCGGCATCGCGGATTTTGCGCCAGGTGTCGAACTCCTGGATGATCTCGACCGGCGTGCCGGCTTTCACATAGACCCAGGCGACGCCGTATTTGGTGCCCGGTCCGACCCGCACGTTGATCGGGTTGGAGCGGGTGGTGACGAAGCGCGGCAGCGGCAAGCCGCTCGGCCCTTCGGCGGCCGTCGCCAGCGCCGGCATAACGGGGCCGGCCGCGGTGATCGCGGTGAGGAGTGCGGCGCGCAGAATCGTCTTGATCTGCCGCCCGTGGGAGCGCCTCGTGAGGAGCATGGAGCTGACTTTGCCGAACATGACTTTGCAGGGGTGTGCTTTTTTTCTACACTTATGCAAAAGACCTTAATGGTCGCTGAAAGCGCTTCATTTGACCCTCAGCCGACCCAAGATTTTCGTGACGCGACGCCTGCCCGAACAGATCGAGGCGCGCATGGCGACGCTGTTCGAGGTGACCTCGAAACCGGTCGATGGCGTGTTGAGCGCCGATGCCATTATCGAAGGCGTTCAGGGCAAGGATGTGCTGGTCTCTTCGATCAACGATCCGATCGATGCGGCGCTGATCGCCCGGCTGCCACCGGAGCTGAAGCTGATCGCCCAGTTCGGCAACGGTTTCGACAATATCGACATCGAAGCGGCCTATGCCGCGGGCCTGACCGTCACCAACACCCCGTCGGTGTTGACCGAGGATACCGCCGACATGGCGGTGATGCTGATGCTGGCGTTGCCGCGCCGGCTGGTCGAAGGCGCCCAGGTGCTGCCCGCCACCGGCGAGTGGCCCGGCTGGTCGCCGACCTGGATGCTGGGGCGGCGGCTGCGCGGCAAGGCGCTCGGCATTGTCGGCATGGGGCGGATCGGCACCGCCGTCGCCAACCGGGCCCGCAGCTTCGGCCTCAACATCCACTATTTCTCCCGCCACCGCCGGCCGCCACAGGTCGAGGAAGCGCTGGGCGCCACCTATTGGGCTGAGCTCGACGAGATGGTCGGCGAGGTCGATATCGTCTCCCTGCACACCCCGCTCAGCCGCTCGACCCACCACATCCTCAGCGCCGAACGGCTGAGGCGGATGCGGCAGGATGCCTTCGTCGTCAACGTGTCGCGGCCCGAACTGGTCGACGAGGCGGCGCTGATCGCCGAGATCGAGAGCGGGCACCTCTCGGGCGCCGCGCTCGACGTGTTCGAGAGCCGCAACGGCATCGATCCGCGGCTGCTGCAGCTGGCGCGCGACAACCGCGTCGTGCTCACCGCCCACATGGCCTCGGCCACGCTCGAAGCGCGGCTCGAGATGGGCGAGACGGTGATCGTCAACATCCGCGCCTTCATCGACGGCGCCCAGCCCCCGCACCGCGTGCTGCCGGAAGGGCGGGGCAAGCTGGCGCGCGGGTGATGGTCGAAAGCGCTTCCCTATGTGAAGGGGCGGCTATGTCGGAGCGATAGTTCCGTACGGGAAGAGCACCCCCACCCTGTCCCTCCCCCGCAAGGGGGGAGGAGACCAAAACACTGGCGTCAGCGAGAGCGTCTCCCTCCCCCTTGCGGGCAGGGCAATCGCATATGACTTTGCCGGTAGAATCCGGTTCTGTTTCGGAGCGAACGTCGCCCAGGGCGGTCCTCTGGTCTCTGAATCGGAACAAGAACCAAACAGAATCGAAAGCGGAACAGCGGATACGGTCGCAATCCACTCTTCGGCCATTGGAGAACGAAGTTCTCCGCCCAAAACCCATATGCGATTGCCCTGCCCTTGCGGGGAGGGGACAGGGGTGGGGGTGCTCTTTCCGCACCGGCCCGTCAGCTGCTTGCCGCGATGCGCGGTTGCCCCTCAAGGCGCAGGGGAGCCCAGCGCCCGCAGCCGCCCCTCCAGAAACCGCTGCTCCGCCGCCTGGTGCGTCAGTTCCAGTGCGGCCACATACGCTGCCCGGGCCTCCTCCGTCCGGCCCAACCGGCGCAGCAGGTCGGCGCGGGCGGCGTGCAGGTAGCGGAACTCGGTGAGTGCGCCAGCCTGGCGTATGGTCTCGATTTCGCTCAACCCCGCTTCCGGCCCGTCCCGCATGGCGATGGCGACGGCGCGGTTGAGCATGACGATCGGCGAGGCATCGGCGCGCAGCAGCAGGTCGTAGAGTTTTACGATCTCGCCCCAGTTGGTGGCGTCGGGCGAGGCGGCGATGGCGTGCTGGGCGGCGATGGCGGCCTCGATGCCGTAGGCGGTGAGCTCGGGGCGCGCCATCAGCCGGTTGACCAGGGCAATGCCCTCGGCGATCTCGGCCCGGTCCCAGAGCCGCCGGTCCTGGTCGGCGATCAGCACCAGGTCGCCGGCCGCATCGGTGCGGGCGTCGCGCCGCGAGTGCTGCAGGAGCATCAGCGCCAGCAACCCCTCGACCTCGGCGTCCGGGTTGGGCAGCAGCGCAATCAGCAGCCGCCCGAGCCGGATCGCCTCGGCGCAGAGGTCGGCCCGCAGCAGGTTGTCGCCATGGCTGGCGGCGTAGCCTTCGTTGAAGATCAGGTAGACGGTGCGGAGCACCGCATCGAGCCGCTCGGCCAGATCCTGCGGCTCGGGCACCTCATAGGGCAGCTCGAGCTCACGGATGCGGTTCTTGGCCCTGACGATGCGCTGGGCGATGGCGGTGGGCTTGGCGAGGAAGGCGGCGGCGATCTCCTCGGTCATGAGCCCGCAGGTCTCGCGCAGCGTCATGGCGATGCGCGCGTCGGCGGGCACCTGCGGGTGGCAACAGACGAAGATCAGCCGCAGCTGGTCATCGGCGATGGATTCGGCTTCGGGCGGCATCTGCGCCTCCTCTTCGAGCGCCAGTTCGGCGGCGACCACATCGAACCGGGCCTTGCGGCGCAGCCGGTCGATCGCCTTGAAGCGGCCGGCCGAAACCAGCCAGGCGCGCGGGTTGGCCGGCATGCCGTCGCGCGGCCATTGCTCGGCGGCAGCGAGGAAGGCGTCGTTGAGCGCTTCCTCGGCGCGGTCGAAATCCCTGAGCAGCCGGATCAGCGTCGCCAGCACCCGGCGCGATTCGGTGCGCCATACCGCCTCGATGTCGATTGGCCGGGTCATGAGGTACGCACCCACACGCTGACTAGACGAAAGTCTGATGCAGCTGCGCCGCCAGCCGGCATCGGCTTTAGCGTGGCTAAAACCCTTGGCAACCCGGGCCTTTCAGCAAATTCGTGCCAAAGCTTAGGCGATCTATAGATTGAATTGTCGCGAGTAATCACGTTGCCAGCCTCATGTGCTCAAGCTTAGCCTCGAAGTGACGGCCTGACCGAATGGGAAGCGGAAGGAAACGTCGTCCTTCGGAGGAATATCATGACTGAATTCAAGTCTGGAATGAGCCGGCGCGACCTGCTGGCGATGATCGGTACTGTGGCCGGCAGTGTCGCGATGTACAACGCCATGACGACGCTCGGCTTCGCCCAGGCCTCGACCTATGACGGCCCGGTGAAGCTGGAAGGCGACCCCAAGGGCGCTTCGGTGCTGATCCTGGGCGCCGGTCTTGCCGGCATGACCGCGGCGCTCGAGCTGCGTGCCGTCGGCTACAAGGTTCAGGTGCTGGAGTATCGCGAGAAGGCCGGCGGCCGCTGCTGGACGCTGCGCGGCGGCGACAAATATGTCGAGCTGGGTGGCTTCGAGCAGGAGGTGAAGTTCGCCGAAGGCAACTACATCAACCCGGGCCCGTGGCGCATCCCGCACCACCACTATGGCGTGCTCGACTATTGCAAGCGCTTCGGCGTCAAGCTCGAGCCCTTCATCCAGACCAATTTCAACGCCTACCTGCACCGCACCGACGCCTTCGGGGGCAAGCCCGTCCGCTTCCGCGAGGCGTTGACCGACTATCGCGGTCATGTCTCGGAACTGCTCGCCAAGGTGGTCAACCAGAACGCCCTCGACGAAACGGTCAGCGCCGATGATGCCAAGCTCCTCTTGGAGTCGCTGAAGACCTGGGGCGTGCTCGACGAGAACTATGCCTACGTGAAGAGCAACGACACCTCGGAGTTCCGCGGCTGGGCCAAGGAGCCGGGCGGCGGCGTCGATGGCGCGCCGGTGCCGTCCGAGCCGATGACGCTTTCCGACGTGCTGCAGTCGCGCGTCTGGCAGCACCTCGTCGACGGCGACAGCATCGAGCACCAGTCGACCATCTTCCAGCCGGTCGGCGGCATGGACATGATCGCCAAGGGGTTCGAGAAGGAAGTCGGCGATCTCATCACCTACAACGCCAAGGTCACCAAGATCGACCAGTCGGATACCGGCGTGACGGTGACCTATGTCGACAGCCAGAGCGGCGAGGGCGCTGAGACGGCGAGCGCCGACTACTGCATCTGCACCATCCCGTTCTCCGTCCTCGGCCAGATCGAGCACAACCTGTCGGGCGAGATGACCGCGGTCATCGACTCGATGTCCTATGCCGGTTCGGTGAAGTTCGGCCTCGAGTTCAAGCGCCGCTTCTGGGAGCAGGACGAGCGCATCTATGGCGGTATCACCTACACCAACCTGCCGATCTCGCTGATCTCCTACCCCTCCACCAACTATTTCAGCGATGGTCCGGGCGTGCTGCTGGGCGGCTATTCGTGGGGCGCCACGGCCTACCAGTTCAACGCCATGTCGCCCGAGGATCGGGTGAAGAAGGCCGTCGAATATGGGGCGCAGATCCATCCGCAATACACCGAGGAGTTCTCCAACGGCGTGGCCGTCACCTGGCACCGGGTGCCGTGGGTGCTGGGCTGCTTCGGCATCTGGGCCGACAAAGAGAACCAGTATGCCACCGCCGCGGCAATGGATGGCCGCACCCTGATGGCGGGCGAGCACATCTCCTACCTGCCGGCCTGGCAGGAAGGCGCCATCCTCTCCGCCATCGATGCGATCAAGCGCCTGCATGCGCATGTGACCGCCGCCTGACCGCCGTTTCAGAAAGGACTTTGACATGACAAAGCTCACGATTGCCGCGGCGGCGGCCCTCGCCCTGTTCTTGACGGCACCGGCCATGGCGCAGGACGCGGCCATGTTCGCCTCGCCCAGCAAGCTGACCCAGACCGGCGGCGAGAACATCTACAAGGCTATCTGCGCCGGCTGCCACATGCCTGAGGGGCAGGGCGCGGTGGGCGCCGGCAAGTACCCGGCGCTCGCCAATAACGCCAACCTCGAATCTGCCGGCTACCCGATCTACCTGATCATCCACGGCCAGAAGGCGATGCCGGCGCTCGGCTCCGTGCTTGACGACCAGCAGATCGCCGACGTCGTCGCCTATATCCGCACCAGTTTCGGCAATGACTTCGCCGAGCCGGTGACGGTCGAGGAAGTGTCCGACGCGCGCTAAGCGCGCGGTGACCCCGCCGTCCGGGCTCTGTCCGGACGGTGCGTCCCTTTGGGACCTGTATCTCCATCTATTGGGAAGACCAGCATGACCAGACTCCTCAGCACCAAGACATTTGCCCTGGCCCTCGGCCTCGCCATCCTCGTAGCCGGCCCGGTGCTGGCGGAGGATGTGATCCGCCACACCAACCCCAACTCCAATTTCCCGATCGCCCGCGCCGTCGAAATTCCGGCTGGCAAGACCACCATCTATCTGAGCGGCGCCGTTCCGAGCGTCGTTGACGAGAGCGCCGATCGGGCCACCCCTGCCGCCTATGGCGACATGGAGACCCAGACCACCAGCGTCCTGCAATCGATCGAGAAGACCCTGGCCGATCTCGGTCTCGGGCTCGGCGATGTGGTCAAGATGCAGGCCTATCTCGTGGCTCCGGACGGCAAGCTCGATTTCGAGGGTTTCATGAAGGGCTACACCAAGTTCTTCGGCACCGAGGCGCAGCCCAACCTGCCGGCCCGCTCGGTGATGACCGTCGCCGGCCTTGTCAGCCCTGGCTGGCTGGTCGAGATCGAAGTCACTGCCGTCCGGCCGTAACGCCGATTCGAACTGCAGGGCGCGGCTGCTCATCTGGCCGCGTCCTGGTGTTTCGGCACCTGGTAGATCGGTCGTACCTCGATGGTGCCGTGCTGGGCCAGCGGAATGCCGCCGGCAATGCGGATCGCGTCGTTGAGGTCACGCGCCTCGATCAGGATGAAGCCACCCAGCTGCTCCTTGGTCTCGAGGAACGGGCCGTCGGTCACCGAGATCCTGCCGTCCCGCACCCGCACCAGCACTGCACTCTCGGGCGCCTGCAGCGCCTGCGCCCGGATCAGGTTGCCGCTGGCTTCGAGCTCGCGGTCATAGCCGGTCGAGGCGATGTCGAGCTCGCGCTTTTCCGTTTCACTCATCCGGCGGAACACTTCCTTGTCGTCGAAATGGACGAGGCAGATGTAGAGCATGGTGGTTCTCCGCTTGCGATGGTGCGCTGGCTTGGGGTCGTGAGCTAATCGAACGCCGCCGCCGGGTTTCGACATGGGTTCATGCGAATCGAGCCAGATTCCCGCGGGACTGTCGAACGGGTGGGGCGCGGACGCATTTTTAGCGATTTGCTTGCCTCCGTCTTCACCACACCGTTTCATCGCCCGCTAAGCGCTTCTCCCGATGGCCGAACGCAGCAATGCCGATCTTTGGCATTATGCCCCCAATCGAGGAGCCTGGGGGCTTTCCAATCCGATGTTCGCCGGCCTCACCGCTGTGACTGAGCCCAAGCCGCTGCCGGTGCGGGCTCGTTCGCGCCTGCTGTCGCTCGCCACCGTTGCGCTGGTGGTCACGCTGGTGGTGACGGCGATCGCCGGGTTCATGCATGTCGGTGGCCAGCAGCGCGCCATGACCGAGCTCAGGGGCGAGGCCGACCAGTTGCGCGCCATGTCCCAGGCCGTGGCCGACGCCGATGCCGACATCATGCACTTCCTCACCGGGGAAGCGGGTGCGCTGCGCACCTACCTGTCCCAGGTCGAGCGCTTGAGCAGCGCCGATGCTGCGATCTTCGATGTGGTAAGCCCGATCGCGGCCTCGCCATCGGCCGAACCACAGCGCCTGCGCGAACTTGTCGCCGGGCTGGTCAACAACTGGAACGAAGCGATCGACCTCGCGACTTCCGGCAACCGGCAAGCCGGGCTCGACCTGCTGGCGAGCCGCCGTACCGGCGAGACCGTAACGGCCATCGGTGCTGGCGTCGGCCGGGTGCTCGGCGATACTGACCTCAGGGTACGCACGCACGATGTCCGTATCCAGGCCGGTACCATGCTGGTGCTGGTGATGCAGCTGGGAGCGGGCCTGCTCGCCATCCTCGGCCTGCTCTATGCTTTCCGGTCTTCGGCCACCGAGGCCGATGGCCGCGCCGCGGCGGTGGAGGCGGCCGACAGGGCGCGCCAGCAGGTGGGGCGGTTGTTCGAGATGGCGGACGTGCTGCAGAGCGCTTCGGACCATGCCGACGCCAATGCCGTGCTGAAGGCGACGGCGATGGAGCTGGTGCCCGGCTTCTCGGGGGCGCTCTATGTGTTCAACAATTCCCGCGACCGGTTGGTGCTCTCGACCACCTGGGGGCGTTCGGAGAACGACGCGCTGCCCGAAACCATCAACCCCACCGCCTGCTGGGCGGTGAAGCGCGGCAAGCCGCACCTCAACCGCGCCGATTCCGCCAAGCTGTGCTGCAGCCACCATGTCGGCAACGAGACCTCGCTCGAAATCCCGATGATCGCGCGGGGCGAAATCGTCGGGCTGCTGCAGCTGTTCGCTTCCGGCGTCAGCGCCGAGCAGCGGCTGGAACACATCACCGCGCTGGGTTCGGCCCTGGCCGATGGCATGAGTCTGGCGCTCGCCAACATGGCATTGCGCGAAAAGCTCCGGAACCAGGCGCTGCGTGACCCGCTGACCGGGCTCTACAACCGCCGCTACATGGAAGACTGCCTGCAGCGCTTCGTCCGGCTGGCCGAGCGCGAGAACCGTGAGATTTCGCTGATCATGGTCGATCTCGATCACTTCAAGCGGCTCAATGACGAGCATGGCCACAGCTTTGGCGACCAGGTGCTGCGCGATGCCGCGCTGACGCTGACCGGCTCGCTGCGCGAGACCGATATCGTTTGCCGTTTCGGCGGCGAGGAACTGGTGGTGATCCTGCCCGATTGCCCGCTGGAGCGGGCCGCCGACAAGGCGGAACTGCTGCGGCTCAGGATCGAGGAGCTGAGCAACACGCACGGCACCGATATCTCGGCCTCGTTCGGCGTTGCCTCGGTGCCGCACACCTCGCAGAGCGTCACCGACCTGCTGCAGGCCGCCGACCAGGCGCTCTACAAGGCCAAGCAGAGTGGACGCAACCAGGTCGCCAAAGCGCCGCTGCGCCCGTACCGGCCGGACCGCATGGGCGACGAGTTGGCCGCGCTGGAGGAATTTTCGCGGGCGGCGGCGGAGTAGCTCGGGCTCGTGCCGCTACCGCTGGTGGCTGTGGACCCCCACCCTTAATCCCTGCCCGCAAGGGGGAGGGAGACGCAGACTGCGAGGCCAGTGTTTTGGTCACCCTCCCCCTTGCAGGGAGGGGACAGGGGTGGGGGGCAGCCCGCACCCGGCGGCGAGTAGTGTCTCCACGCCCTAAGGCAAATAGCTCGGCTTGGTCCGCATCAGCTCGGTTTGCAGTTGCTGCTGCAGCATTTTCTGCTGCTGCAGGTCGCGCTGCAGTTTCGACAGCGTTGCATCAATCTCGCTCCGGATGGCGCGATCCTGGGCCGATTGCGCCAGCTCGTTCTGCAGGCACAGCGTGCGCTGCAAGTCGTTGCCCTGGTACCCGTCCTTGGCGACGTCGGGCACCGGAGGGCAATAGGCTAGCGCCCCCGAGCTGAGGGCAATAACCGCGACGGTGGCGAGCAAAATCCGCATAGCCGGAATCTGGGCATTCACGTCCCCCGGATCAAGTCACGATCGCGCGCTTGGGCCTGCGGTACTGTTTCGCACCAGCAGCTCGAGCGGCAGGCTTTCGCGGTGCACCCCGCCATCGTGCTCGAGGATGGTCTTGACCGCCCGGCGGCCGATTTCGGCGATCGGCTGCACCACGGTGGTGAGCGGCGGGTTGACGGTGGCGGCTTCCGGCACGCCGTCGAAACCGACGATCGAGATGTCGTCGGGGACGCTGAGGCCGCGTTCGGCGATGATCTCGAGCGCGAACATGGCGACACGATCGGACATCGCCAGAATGGCGGTGGGGCGCTCGCCGGCCGTGAGGATGTAGTCGAGCCCGCGCCTGACGCTCTCGGCGGTGCTGCGGGTTTCGTAGATCGGGATGGTCTCGCGGTCGATGCCGTAGAGCGCCAGCTCCTCGAAGTAGCCATAGGCGCGGTCGCGCGAGGTGGAGTAGGTGGCGGCGGCGATTGCGGCGCTGCCGACCGGCCCCTCATGCGCGTCGTCGAGCTCGAGCCCGAGAATGCCGAAGCGGCGGTGGCCGAGCTGCGCCAGATGCCGGGCGGCCATCTGCGCCCCGGCATAGTCGTCGACGCCGATGGCCGAGATAGTGTCGTCGGGCTTGCCGAGCGCCAGCGCCACGAAGGGCAGCTGCCGCTCGCGCGTCAGCTCCACCAGCTTTTCGCCATTCTCGATGCAGAGCAGCACGAATCCGTCGACCAGCGCGCTCTGGATATTCCAGGCCAGCCGCTCGCTGTTGCGGGCCGACACCAGCGCCAGGCCGGCGCCGCGCGCATCGCAGGCCTCCGAGATGCCTTGCATCAGTACGCGGGCAAACGGATCTTCGAAGAAGTAGGAAAGCGGCTCCGCGGTGGCGACGCCGATGGCGTTGGATTTGCCGGCGCGCAGCAGCCGGCCGCGCGGATCGGGTCCGGCATAGCCGAGGTCGCGGGCCGTCTGGTGCACCCGCTCGCGCACCTCCGGTCGCACCAGGTCCGGCCGGCTGAACACGTTCGACGCCGTGCCCTGCGACACCCCCGCCGCCTTTGCCACATCGCTCAAGCGCACCAGATCGCGTGCCATCCGAACCTTTCCAGTTTTTGCGGCTCGTCTGCCGCCCCGAGGACAATCGTCTCGATTGCCTGAGGGCATCCTAGCCAACTCCTAGTCATATAGCACGCTTTTGTATCGGTTCAAATTCCGCTTGACTCTCTGGCATCGAAGCGTATGTTTGAACCGATTCAAGCGATCATGCGTTGATCAATTGAATCGGTTCAAGTCGAAAGGAGACTTGTGATGATCCCCGCCAGCTATCTCTACAAGAACGCCTACAAGCAGCACTGGGGCGAAGATTTCGCCCGCCGGACCGGCGAAGCGGCATGGGAGGCGCATCCGGACGCCGGTCTGTGGGAAAAGCCGTCGCTCTGGCGCGCGATAGGCGGCTTCGTCGGCCGCCTGTTCGCCTCGAGCCGCGCGGCAGCCGCGGATGAAACTGAAGCTTCGGGGCGTCATTGCCCCGAAGCCACCGATCGCCGTCTGGGCCTGTCGCGGTGACGCTCTAGCGCTGCTCCGGCCACTGGCCGCTGTCACGCAGCGCCTTCTCGCGATCCAGCGCTTCGGCCGAGACCTCGTCATAGGCATAGGCGAAGTCTTCGACCTCGGAGACGCGGCGGACTTCCACTTCTTCGCCTTCGTTCCACATCGGAATCTTCTTCACCCAGCCGATCGCCTCGTCGAGCGAGTCTGCTTTGATGATCCAGAAGCCGCCGATCAGCTCCTTGGCCTCGGTGAACGGGCCGTCCTTCACCACCAGCTTGCCGCCCTGCATCGCCACCTTGGCGCCGGTCTTGGACGGCTGCAGGCCCTCGCCGCCCAGCAGCACCCCGGCCTCGATCATTTCCTGGTTGAGCTTGCCCATCGCCGCCAGCATTTCCGAGCTTGGCGGCGGCGCCGGTTCGGTGGTCTTGACGATGATCATGTAGCGCATGGCGGGTCTCCTCGTTTGGTGGCCTTTCGAGCAGAGCTTGGCCCAAAACAAAAGGCCCGGTCAAACCGGGCCTTCTCCTCGACGGTGGCAAAATCGGGTCAGGCGACAGCGGGAACCACCATGCCATCCTGCAGCGCCATCAGGCGCTGTTCCATCCGCTCGGCGACGGCGCCTTCGTAGCGGCCGTTGCGGAAGCCGGTGATGATGCTGACGATCTCGCGGCGACGGGCTTCGTAATGCGCCAGCGGCTCATCATAGAAGCGCTCGACCTTGATGGCGGGCCAGATCTCGTCGGACATCGGAGGTTCCTCGTCACTTCGAAAAGCAGCGAGCAGGCTAAGCTAGCCAAATTAGACAGGGTTGAGCGCTTGGTTAGAATTTGGAGAGAGCCGGTCGGGGGTTAGCTCGGCATCATGTAGCCGACGCCGCGCACCGTCTGGATCAGCGACGGGGTGCCCTCGGTATCGATCTTGGCCCTGAGATAGCGGACATAGACGTCGACGATCTTGGTGCCCGGATCGTAGCCATATTCCCAGACGCTGTTCAGCAGCCGCTGCCGGCTCACTACCTTGTCCGGGTTGCTCATCAGATAGCGCAGTAGGTCGAACTCGCGCACCGTCAGGCTGATCGGCTCGCCGTCGCGGCTGACCCGGCGCGACTGCGGATCGAGCGTCAGCGGCCCGATGGCGAGCTGGCTCTCATGATCGATCTCGCTGCGGCGGCGGCGCAAGGCCACGAGGCGCGCCAGCAATTCGTCGAAGGCGAAGGGCTTGGTCAAATAGTCGTCGGCCCCGCCCTTCAGCCCTTCGATCTTGTCGGCGAGGCTATCCTTGGCTGTGAGCATCAAGATCATCGCCGGACGCCGCTCTTCACGCAGCAGCCGGGTAATCTCCAGTCCGTCGACATAGGGGAGCATGCGATCGAGGATGATCAGCTCGAAATCGTCCTGCCGCGCCCGCTCCAGCCCGTCGCGGCCATCGTTCTCGACGCTGACCTGATAGCCCTCGGCCGCCAGCCCGCGCTCGAGGAACGAGGCGATGCGCCGATCGTCTTCGACCACCAGGACCTTCATCGTGCCCCTCCTTTCGCCAGCGGCAATTCGAGCGTGAGCACCGCGCCGCCATCAGCGCCATTGTCGAGCCGGATGCTGCCGCCGTGTCGCTCGACGATATCCTTGGCGATGGCGAGGCCGATCCCCAGCCCCTGGGTCTCGAGGTCGCCCTCGCCGTGTCCGCGATAGAACCGCTCGAACACCCGCGGCCGGTCCTCGTCACTGACGCCGGGCCCCTGGTCGGCGATTGCAACCGTTGCCGTCGCAGCACCGCGGCTGCTGCTGATGGTGATGCGGCTGCCGGGCGGCGAGTGCTTGACTGCATTGTCGAGCCCGATCATCAGCGCCTGCTTCAGCCGGCGGAAATCCGCATCGACATGTGCGCCGTTGTCACTGAGCTCAGTGGTGACGCTGACCTCGCGCGGTTCGGCCAATACCTGCGCCTCTTCGACGGCCGCGCCGACGATCTCGTCGAGCCGGATATCGGTGGGCAGGTGCTGCTGGCTTTCGGCATCGGTGCGGGCGAAGGCGATGAGATCGTCGAGCAGCCCCGACATATCGACCGACTGGCCGCGGATGCGCTCGAGCGACTGGCGGAGGTCATTGATGTCAGGCTGGCCGCGCAGCGCCACGTCGGCCTCGCCGCGCAGCACCGTGAGCGGGGTGCGCAGCTCATGGCTGACATCGGCAAGAAACTGCGTGCGCCTGACATCGACGGCACGCAGCCGCGCATTGGCGTCGCGCAGCTCGCTGGTCCGCGTCTCGATCTCAGCCTCGAGCCGCTCGCCCGAGCGACGCACCGCGCGGTAGAGCAGCACGCCCAGGAGACTCAGCACCGCCAGTGACAGCAGCGCCAGGATCCCGGCGACGACGAGGATGGTGCCCTGTGTCTGCTGCACCTGCTTCAACTCGGCTGCCACCTCGTTGCGCTCCTCGGCCAGCGCCCGATCGATCAGCGGCTGCAGCTCGTTGGCGAGGCGGAAGGCGACGTCGCGACCATAGAGCTGGGTGGCCTCGTCCGCCTTGCCGTCGCGCGCCGCTGCCAGCGCCCGCGTCGCCGAGGCATCGATCGCGTGGTAAAGCTCGATCATCCGCCTGACGTCCTCGAGCTGCTCGAGCTCGGGTACCACTTCGGCGATGCCGCCCAGCGTCGTCAGCTCGTCGCGAGTGGCGCGGCTGAGGCGGGCGAAGGTGCGCTCCATGTCGATGCGGGCGGTCTGTACCGCGGGCATCTCGCCGCGCCCCAGCAACAGCACGCTCGCCACCTGCCTGGCATAGGCGTTGGCGCGGCCATCGAGTTCGGCAATCACCTCGAAGCGCCGGTGCACCGCATCGATCCGCTGCACGAAATGATCGGCGAGCCACAGCCCATAGGCCATCACCCCGGTCATCGCGACGATCGACACGAGGCTTGCCAGCGCCAGTCCCACAATGCGCCAGCGCACCGTCACCCGATCATGCCTCCAATAGCAGTGCGCTATGTCTAGTGTGCGGGGGGCGCTGATGAAAGGGCGCGGCCGCAATGCTGCGCATTGGTCGCGGGCGCTCTATCGACTGTGCCCCCGCAATCTCCCCACACTCGGTGTCATCCCAGCGAAAGCTGGGACCCATTTCTCAGCCCGTGCCAGCCGATAGTTGGGTCCCAGCTTTCGCTGGGATGACAGCCGGTGGTTTGGGAGACGCAGTGCGTGGAGCCCATTCACATAGAGAAGAGGGCGGAGCCTTGGCCCCGCCCGTCAGATCTCAGAACCGACGCGGTGCTTCCGGCGCGTTGCCCATGATCGCTTCGATCCTGGCCAGCACGTCCGGCGTCATCTTCGACTTCGAGTCGAGCGCCTTCAGGTTGTCCTTGAGCTGGCTGAGTTTCGAGGCGCCGAGGATCACCGTCGAGACGTTCGGGTTGGCGTTGCACCAGAGCAGCGCCAGGTGGTGGATGGGCAGGCCCACCTCGTCGGCGAGCTTGGCCAGCTGTTTCACCTTCGCCAGTTCGTCGCGGCCCTTGTCGCTGTCGAGCCGCGCCTTCAGCCACTCGTAGCCGGGCAGGTTCATGCGGCTGTCGGCGGGGATGCCGTCATTATACTTGCCGGTCAAAATGCCCGAGGCGAGCGGCGACCAGATCGTCGTCCCGAGCCCGAACAGGCTGTAGAGCGGCAGGAACTCGGCTTCGACCTTCTCGCGGCGGAACAGGTTGTATTCCGGCTGTTCCATCGTCGGCGGCGTCAGATGTTCCTGGCGGGCCACGGCGTAGGCTTCGGTCAGCTGCTGCGCCGACCATTCCGAGGTGCCCCAGTACAGCACTTTGCCCTGGGTGATGAGGTTGTGCATCGCCCGCACCGTCTCCTCGATCGGCGTATCGATATCCGGGCGGTGGCAGAAATAGAGGTCGAGATAGTCGACCTGCAGGCGCTTCAGCGCGGCATGGGCGGCGTCGGTGACGTGCTTGGCCGAAAGCCCTTTCTGCGTCGGCTTCGCGCCGCCCCAGAACACTTTCGACGACACCGCATAGCTGTCGCGGCTCCAGTTCAGCGCTTTCAGCGCCTCGCCCATGACGACCTCGGCATTGCCCTGCTCGTAGCCTTCGGCATTATCGAAAAAGTTGATGCCGTTGTCGTAGGCGTAACCCATGATCGAAGCGGCGGCGTCTTCGCCGACCTGCTTGCCGAAGGTCACCCAGGCGCCAAAAGAAAATTCACTGACCCGCAGGCCAGCCTTGCCGAGGCGGCGGTATTCCATGTGTCGATGTCCGTGGTTGGGGAGTCGGGGAAGGAGGCCGGCAAACTATCGTCGGTTGCCGATGGATACAACCGGGGCATGACGGTTTATTGATAATCGGCGTCGCGCCACAACCAACCCCTGCCGTTCCCGGTGGGTGGGGCACGACCCCAACTTAGCGCGTATGCGCGAAGGCGGGGACCCAGTGCGATCCCTCAACCTCCACCAGCGCTGCTGCATCCCACCAGGTTCCCGCCTTCGCGGGAATGTCACCCAGTTTGGGGTCTGCGATGCGGCGAGAAGGTACCATCACTAAAGCGTTGACTTAAGCATTATGCTCGATTACTTAAGTCACACCTTAAGTGAAAGGAGCCGCCATGTCAGCCCCGAACTCCCGCGCCACGGCCCGCGAATGGACCGGTCTTGCCGTCCTCGCCCTGCCGACGCTGCTGATTTCCATCGACGTCTCGGTCATTCTGCTCGCCCTCCCCAGGATCAGCGAAACGCTCGGCGCCGACAGTGCCCAGCAGCTCTGGATCATGGATATCTACGGCTTCCTGCTTGCCGGCTTCCTCATCACCATGGGCACCATCGGCGATCGCATCGGCCGGCGGAAGCTGCTGATGTTCGGTGGCGCCGCCTTTGCCGCCGCCTCGGTGCTGGCCGCCTTCTCCACCTCGGCGACGATGCTGATCGCAGCGCGCGGCCTCCTCGGTATTGCCGGCGCAACGCTCTCGCCCTCGATCCTGGCGCTCATCACCAACATGTTCCACGACGAGCGGCAGCGCGGCTTCGCCATCTCGATCTGGCTCACCTGCTTCATGGGCGGCATGCTGCTCGGCCCGCTGGTCGGCGGCGTCATGCTCGAGCATTTCTGGTGGGGCGCTCCGTTCCTGCTCGGCGTGCCGGTGATGCTGCTGCTGCTCGTCACCGCCCCGGCGCTCTTGCCCGAATACAAGGCGCCGCAGGCCGGCCGGCTCGACCTGGTGAGCGTCATCCTGTCGCTCGGCGCCATCCTGCCCATGGTCTATGGGTTGAAGGAACTGGCCAAGGGCGATGTGTCGCTTGCCCCGTTCGGCGCCATCGCTTTCGGGCTGCTGCTGGCCATCGTCTTTATCCGTCGCCAGGTGACGCTGGCCCATCCGCTGGTCGATCTGAAGCTGTTCAGGAACGCCGCCTTCACTGCGGTGATCGGGGCGATGTTCCTCATCACCGTCACCGGCGCCATCATGGTGCTGACGGCGCAGTATTTTCAGCTCGTTGCCGGTCTTACCCCGCTTTGGGCCGGGCTCTGCGGCCTGCCGGCGATCCTGTTGATGATCGTCGCCTTCATGCTGGCGCCCAAGCTGGCGCAGACCATCCGCCCCGGCCTGCTTATCGCCTCCGGCATGGGCGTCGCTATTATCGGCCTGCTGATCGTGGTGTTCCTCATCCAGAGCTACGGCGTGCCCGCGGTGATCGTCGGCTTCGCCCTGTTCAATTTGGGCTGCGCGCCGATGGTGACGCTCGGCACCGGCATCATGATGGGCTTTGTCGCGCCGGAACGAGCCGGTGCGGCCGCCGCCTTGCAGGAGGCCTCGTCGGAGTTCGGCTTCTCGCTCGGCATCGCCGCGCTCGGCAGCCTCGGCACGCTGGTCTATCGCAGCCTGCTATCCGGCAACCTGCCGGCCGGGCTGACCGAGGCGCAGACGCATTTCGCCACCGAAACGCTGGCCGGCGCGGCGGGTGTCGCTGCCAGCCTCCCCGACGGCGCGCCGTTGCTCACCGCGGCCAGTGCTGCCTTCACCTCGGCGCTGCAGCTGGTGGCGACGGTGGAGGCCGGCGTGCTGCTGCTGATCGCCATTGTCGCCCTTACCGCTTTGCGCGGTGTCGAACCCCTGGGCGCCGGCGGCGGCGCCCATCCCACTCCGCCTCAGGCGGATAGCAAAGACCGTCTGGCTGCTGCCCAGTGACGGTCCGGCCGGCGGTGGGACAAGCGCTGGGTACGTGAACCCCGCCGCCGGCTATCTCACGCTACTTTGGACTGCCTTGTTCGGGCCGCCCATTACCGCCAAGCTGGGCCAAAGGAGTTCAGCATGCGGTTCATCATCTACGGCGTCGGCGCCATCGGCGGCACCTTCGCAGCGTCCCTCGCCAGCGCCGGCCACGATGTGGTCGGCATCGCCCGCGGCGATATGCTGGCGGCAATCCGGAACAATGGCGGGCTGATGTTCCGCACCACCACGGCTGCGCAACTGGTGAACTTCCCGGTGGTCGGCGCGCCTGATGAGCTCGAGTTCCGGCCCGACGACGTCATCTTCCTCACCATGAAGGGTCAGCATACGGCTCCGGCGCTTGACGAGTTGCGGGCCGCCGGCGTCACGACCCAGGCGGTGGTCTGCGCCCAGAACGGCGTCAACAACGAGCGGCTGGCGCTGCGGCTGTTCCCTAACGTCTACGCCATGACGGTGATGCTGCCAGCCGATTACGTGACGCCGGGCGAAGTGATCTGCTACGGCACGCCCAAGCGTGGGCTCATTGACCTCGGCCGCTATCCGCATGGGCTCGACGATAACGTCGCGGCGATCGCCACTGCCTTCGACAGCGCCGGCTTTGCTGCCTTTCCGCTCGAGCAGGTGATGCGCTCCAAATACGGCAAGCTGCGCGACAATCTCGGCAATGTGGTCGAGGCGGCGCTCGGCCATGGGAGCCGCTCCGGCCCGCTGCTGGATGCGATCCAGGCCGAGGCCGAAGCGGTCTATGCCGCCGCCGGCATCGACTGGGTGGCGGTCGGCAATGCCGATCCGCGCCGCAAGGGCCTGATGGAAATGGGCGCCGTCGCCGGCGTCACCCGCACTGGCGGCTCCTCGATCCAGAGCCTCAAACGCGGCGCCGGCACCATCGAGACCGACTACCTCAACGGCGAGATCGTGTTGCTCGGCCGGTTGTACGGGGTGCCGACCCCGCTCAACGCCGGGCTGGTCACGATCGGCCACGAGCTGGTGGCGAAGGGGGCCAAGCCGGGCAGCATGAGCGAGGCGGAGCTGCGGGCGCGGTTGGGGCTTTAGCTTCGCTTGGAGCTTTGGGCGCCTCAAACTCGATCTATCGCTTCCCTCCCCTCAAGGGGCAGGGCTATCGCATATGGGGCACTGACAGTAGCTGGGTGGCCTTCTCCCACAAGGGGAGAAGGCACTCACACAACGGCCGGTGGCTTTCCATATGCGATAGCCATGCCTCAAGGGGGAGGGCGCGGCCGGTGGTCGAGTCCCCCCTAGAACAGCACCACGCTGCGGATGCTCTCACCGTGGTGCATCAGCTCGAACCCCTGGTTGATGTCCTCGAGCCTGAGCGTGTGGGTGATCATCGGGTCGATCTCGAGCTTGCCGCTCATGTACCAGTCGACGATTTTCGGCACATCGGTACGGCCGCGGGCGCCGCCGAAGGCGGTGCCCATCCAGGTGCGGCCGGTGACCAGCTGGAACGGGCGGGTGGAGATTTCCTGCCCGGCGCCGGCCACCCCGATCACCACCGATTTGCCCCAGCCGCGGTGGCTCGCTTCCAGCGCCTGCCGCATCACCGTGGTGTTGCCGGTGCAATCGAAGGTGTAGTCGGCGCCGCCGATCTGATCGGCTCCGCGCTTGGTGAGGTTGACCAGGTGCGGGACGATGTCGCCCTCGATTTCCTTGGGGTTGACGAAGTGCGTCATGCCGAAGCGCTCGCCCCAGGCGCGCTTGTCGTTATTGAGGTCGACGCCGATGATCATGTCGGCGCCGGCAAGCTTCAGCCCCTGCACCACGTTGAGCCCGATACCGCCCAGCCCGAACACCACGGCGGTGGCGCCGGCCTCGACCTTGGCGGTATTGAGCACCGCGCCGACCCCGGTGGTGACGCCGCAGCCGATATAGAACACCTTGTCGAACGGTGCCCTGGGATCGATCTTCGCCAGCGCGATCTCGGGCAGCACCGTGTGGTTCGAAAAAGTCGAGCAGCCCATATAGTGGTAGATGGTCTGGCCCTTGTAGGAGAAGCGCGAGGTGCCGTCCGGCATCAGGCCCTTGCCCTGGGTGGCGCGGATCGCCGTGCAGAGGTTGGTCTTGCGGCTCAGACAGCTCGGGCACTCCCGGCATTCGGGCGTATAGAGCGGGATCACGTGGTCGCCCGGCTTGAGGCTGGTGACCCCGGCGCCGACCTCCAGCACCACGCCGGCCCCCTCGTGGCCGAGGATCGAGGGGAACAACCCCTCGGGATCGGCGCCCGACAGTGTGAACGCGTCGGTGTGGCAGATCCCGGTGGCCCTGATCTCGACCAGCACTTCGCCGGCCTTGGGCCCCTCGAGATCGAGCTCGACGATTTCGAGTGGTTTCTTCGCCGCGAATGCCACTGCCGCGCGTGTCTTCATTAGTGCTGCTCCGAGTTCGAATCTTGGCTCGCACCATAGACGCTGGAGCCGTGAAGCACAGTCCGGACGCATCACCTTGCGTCGAAGGGCCATCGGCGCTATATGAGCGCCAACAACATCTCTGGCTCTAAGCGAGAGTGGGGTGCCGACCGGGCCCCCGCTCTTTTTGTTTTCTTGAGACCCATCGCAACAGCATGACCTTCGATCTCACCGAAAAGCGCTACATCAAGGAGACCGGCCTCGAGCAGCGGATCGCCCGCATCGTCGAGCCGGTCGCCAATGATCTCGGCTACAGCCTCGTGCGTGTGAAGATGACGCAGGAGAACGGCCTGACGCTGCAGATCATGGCCGAAGACGGTAATGGCCGCTTTGCCATCACCGACTGCGAGCGGCTGAGCAAAGACGTCTCGCCGGTGCTCGACGTCGAGGATCCGATCGACCGCGAGTATCACCTCGAAGTGTCGTCGCCCGGCATCGACCGGCCGCTGGTTCGCGCCCGCGATTTTGCCGCCTATATCGGCCACGAGGCCAAGGTCGAACTATCCGACCTGCTCGATGGCCGCCGCCGCTTCCGCGGGCTGATCAAGGCGGTCGATGGCGACCATGTCGTCATCACCCTGCCGGACGTCCCCAAGGGCACCGATCCGGATTTTCGCCTGCCGCTGACCATGCTGGCTGAAGCCAAGCTGGTGATGACCGACAAGCTGATGAACATGGCGCAGGTCGACCAGGCAGAATTCCCCATCGACGACGATGAAGACATCGAGACCGTCGAACTCTCGGACGATCCGGAGGCCGATACGGCCGAGGACGCCGACCAGTCAAAATCTGTATCTGAAAAAGACGCTTCCACTGAGGAGACAAACTAAATGGCCGTTAGCGCGAACCGCCTGGAGCTGCTCCAGATCGCTGATGCCGTCGCCCGCGAGAAGTCGATCGATCGCATGATCGTCATCGAGTCGATGCAGGACGCGATCGAAAAGGCGGCCAAGACCCGCTACGGCGCCGAGACCAATGTCCGCGCCGAGATCAACCCCAAGACCGGCGAGCTGCGCCTGTGGCGGCTGCTCGAAGTGGTCGAGGCGGTGGAAGAGCCCGGGCGTCAGGTCGAGCTCAAATACGCCAAGACCAAGAACGATGCCGCCAAGCTCGGCGACTTCCTCACCGAGCCGCTGCCGCCGATCGAGTTCGGCCGCATCGCCGCCCAGTCGGCCAAGCAAGTGATCGTGCAGAAGGTGCGCGATGCCGAGCGTGACCGCATGTACGAAGAGTACATCAACCGCGTCGGCGAGATCGTCAACGGTACGGTCAAGCGCGTCGAGTACGGCAATGTCATCGTCGATCTGGGCCGTGGCGAAGCCATTATCCGCCGCGACGAACTGATCCCGCGCGAGCTCTATCGCTACGGCGACCGCGTCCGCGCCTATATCTATGACGTGCGCCGCGAGCAGCGTGGCCCGCAGATTTTCCTGTCCCGCACCCATCCGCAGTTCATGGCGAAGCTGTTCATGCAGGAAGTGCCGGAGATCTACGATGGCATCATCGCCATCCGCTCGATCGCCCGCGATCCGGGCAGCCGTGCCAAGATCGCCGTGACTTCGTCGGATTCCTCGATCGACCCGGTCGGCGCCTGCGTCGGTATGCGCGGCTCGCGCGTCCAGGCGGTGGTCGCCGAACTGCAGGGCGAAAAGATCGACATTATCCCGTGGACCGAATCGATCGCCGACCTCGTCGTGTCGGCGCTGCAGCCGGCTGATGTGGCGAAGGTCGTGCTCGACGAGCAGGCCGAGCGCATCGAAGTCGTGGTGCCTGACGAGCAGCTCAGCCTCGCCATCGGCCGCCGTGGCCAGAACGTGCGCCTCGCCTCGCAGCTGATCGGCTGGGATATCGACATCCTCACCGAGGCCGAAGAGTCCGAGCGCCGCCAGAAGGAATTCACCGAGCGCTCTGCTTTGTTCATGCAGGCCCTTGATGTTGACGAGATGGTTGCCCAACTACTGGCTTCCGAAGGCTTCTCCTCGGTCGAGGAGCTCGCCTATATCGACGCTTCGGAAATCGCCTCGATCCAGGGTTTTGACGAAGAGACCGCGGCGGAAATCCAGCAGCGCGCTTCCGACTACCTGGCGGCGATCGAGAAGGCCAATGACGACGAGCGCATCAAGCTCGGCGTCGAGGACGAGCTCTATGAGATCCCGGGCCTGAATGCGGCGATGCTCGTCGCGCTGGGCAAGGAAGAGATCAAGAACGTCGAGGACTTTGCCGGTTGCGCCGCCGACGACCTGGTGGGCTGGACCGAACGCAAGGACGGCGAGACCAAGCGGTTCGAGGGCACCTTCAAGGATTTCCCGGTGAGCCGTGAGGAAGCCGAGGAAATGATCCTGCAGGCCCGTCTCAAGGCCGGCTGGATCACTGAAGCCGATCTCGCGGTGGCCGACGAGGCCACCGAGCTGGAAGAAGGGGCGCCCGCGTAATCGGGAGGTCTCGAACCCGGTGCCGCGTCGCGAAGAAACCGAAAGGCAATGCGCCCTCACCCGTGAGGTGAAGCCGATTGCCGAACTGATCCGCTTCGCCGTCTCACCCGACGGCGAGGTGGTGCCCGATACCGACGGCAAGGCCGAAGGGCGCGGCGTCTGGATTACCCTTGGCCTGAAGACTGTGGCCGAGGCGCAAAAGAAGAAGGCCTTCGCCAAAAGCCTCAAGGCCGAGGTGAAGGTGCCCGACGATCTCGCCGGTCTGACCCGGCGCCGGCTGGAGGAGCGACTGCTCAGTTCGCTCTCCCTGGCGCGCAAGGCGGGGCAGCTGGTGACCGGCTCGACCAAGGTCAAGGCGGCGATCGAGGCGGGTGAAGTGCAGGCTCTCCTCACCGCGACCGACGCGGCCGAGGACGGCAGGAACAAGCTCCTGGGTTCGCTCAAGGGCTACACGATGGCGGCGGAAGAGGCGGGTTTTGAGCCCGTCTTAACTCCGCATTTCGAATTGCTCGATTCGGGTCAAATGGGTTTGGCACTCGGGATCGAAAATGTGATACATGCTGCGCTCATCAAGGGGGGCGCGGCCCAGGCGGCGGTGCAACGAGCTGAAAGGCTGGCTCGTTACATCGCCAACTAGACGGGTTGTTTGAGCGGCGCAGCAGCGCTATGCCGCCCCCTGAGCCCTACAATCGGACTTGGTCAGAGAGCGCGAAGCCGCGCTTTCGTGGACAGGTTTCGTGAAGGAAGACGCGAGTTACATGGCTGATAACGACGACAAGCGCGAAGATTCTGGTGCCGGCGGCAAGAAGACGCTGTCATTGAAGGGAGGCCCCTCGATGGGGGCGCGCCCCAATGTGGCACGTTCGTCGCGGAACACTGTGGTCGTCGAGAAGCGCACCCGTTTCGTGCCGCCCGGCGCGCCGGTGCACACGCCGCACACCCCACACACGCCGCGCCCGCCGCAGGGTGGTGGTGGCGGTGCCCCGTCCCAGGGTTCGGGTCGCCCCGCTTCGTCGGGTGCGCCGTCGGGCAATCGCCCGTACCAGTCCAACCAGGGCCGGCCGCCGCTCCGTTCGGGCGCCGCACCGCGTCCGGGTGGTGGGCTGAGCGCCACCGAGGCCGATGCCCGGGCCCGCGCCCTGCGTGAAGCCGCCGGCCGCCAGGCCGAGGACGAGGCCCGCGCCCGCGCCGAAGAGGCTCGCCGCATCGAGGAAGATGCGCGTCGCCGCGCCCTCCGCGAGGAAGCGCAGAAGGCCGAAGAGGCAAAGCAGCTGGCCGCCGAAGGCGAGCGTGCTCTCGAGGCCGTGTCGGAAATCTCGACCGTGTCGCGCGAACCGCGCGTGTCGCCGGCGCGTCGCGCCGCAGCAACGCCGGGCGCCCGTCCGACGGCTCCCGCAGCTGACCTGCCGCCGACGCCGCCCTCCGAAGCCGATGGCCGCAAGACTCGTACGGCTCCCGCGGCGCGCCCGCTGGTCAATGCCGCCGAACTCGAGAACGCCCGTCGTGGCGGCGCTGCCCGCGTTGCAGCAACGCCCGAGCGTCCGACCCGGCGTGCCGGCGAGGAAGCTTTCGCCCGGGCCCGCCTGACCGTCACCAATGCCGGCTCGGAATCCGATCGCGACAAGGGACCGTCGCTGGCCGCCATGCGTCGCCGTCGCGACAAGAAGATGGGCCGCAACCAGCAGCAGGCGCCTAAGCTCAGCCGTGAAGTGACCATTCCTGAGGCGATCACCGTCCAGGAACTGGCCAACCGCATGGCCGAACGTGCCGTCGATATTATCAAGATCCTGATGGCCCAGGGCCAGATGGTGAAGATCACCGACGTCATCGACAGCGATACCGCCGAACTGATCGCCACCGAACTCGGCCATACCGTCAAGCGCGTCTCCGACGCCGACGTGGAAGAGGGTCTCTATGACATCCCGGCCGACGACAAGGCCGAGGACCTGACCAACCGCGCGCCGGTGGTGACCATCATGGGTCACGTCGACCACGGCAAGACCTCGCTGCTCGACGCCATCCGCGAGACCAACGTGGTTTCCGGTGAAGCCGGCGGCATCACCCAGCACATCGGTGCCTATCAGGTCGAAAAGAACGGCCAGAAGATCACCTTCCTCGACACCCCGGGCCACGAGGCGTTCACCGCCATGCGCGCCCGCGGCGCCCAGGCCACCGATATCGCGGTGCTGGTGGTGGCGGCCGATGACGGCGTCATGCCGCAGACCATCGAATCCATCAAGCACGCCAAGGCGGCCGGGGTTCCGATCATTGTCGCCATCAACAAGATGGACAAGCCGAGTGCCAATCCGCAGCGCGTTCGCACCGAACTGCTGCAACACGAAGTGTTCGTCGAATCGATGGGCGGCGATGTGCTCGACGTGGAAGTCTCGGCGGTCACCAAGGCCGGCCTCGACAAACTGCTCGAAACCATCCTGCTGCAGGCCGAAGTGCTGGAGCTCAAGGTGGCCCGCGATGGGCGCGCCGAGGGCCTCGTTATCGAAGCCAAGCTCGATCGCGGCCGCGGTGCGGTGGCGACGGTCCTCGTGCAGCGCGGCACGCTGTCGATCGGCGACATCGTCGTCGCCGGCACCGAGTTTGCCCGCGTTCGCGCGCTGATCAACGACAAGGGCGAGCAGGTGAAGGAAGCCGGCCCGTCCATTCCGGTGGAAGTGCTGGGCTTTACCGGCGTGCCGTCGGCCGGCGACCGCTTCTCGGTGGTCGAGACCGAAGCACGGGCTCGTGAAGTCACCGAGTATCGTCAGCGCCTGATCCGTGAGAAGACCGCAGGCGGCGGCGCCACCAGCCTCGAGCAGATGATGAATCAGCTCAAGGCCTCGGGCATCGCCAAGTTCCCGCTGATCATCAAGGGTGACGTGCAGGGCTCGGTCGAAGCGATCAACGCCTCGCTCAACAAGCTCTCGACCGATGAAGTGTCGGCGCAGATCCTGATGAGTGGCGTCGGCGCCATCACCGAATCCGACGTGACGCTGGCCTCGGCTTCGAACGCCATCATCATCGGCTTCAACGTCCGCGCCAACAAGCAGGCCAGCGATCTCGCCACCCGCGAGGGCATCGAAATCCGCTACTACAACATCATCTACGACCTCGTGGATGACGTGAAGGCAGCGATGTCGGGTCTGCTCAAGCCGGAGCGTCGCGAGACCTTCATCGGCTACGCTTCGATCAAGGAAGTGTTCCAGATCACCAAGGTCGGCAAGGTCGCCGGCTGCCAGGTCACCGAGGGCATCGTCGAACGCGGCGCCGGCGTGCGCCTGCTGCGCGACAACGTGGTGATCCACGAAGGCAAGCTGAAGACGCTCAAGCGCTTCAAGGATGAAGTCAAGGAAGTCCCGGTCGGCCAGGAATGCGGCATGGCCTTCGAGAACTACGAAGACATCCGCGCCGGCGACGTCATCGAATGCTTCCGCGTCGAGAGCGTGGTCCGTTCGCTCTAGGCGATGGTCGACAAGCAATCAAAGAGAGCGCCTGGTGGAAGCCCGGCGCTCTCTTTTCTTTTGGCGGGTGCGAAGGCATTGGTCGTCATCGCCGTTATCGTGACGTTGCCGATCGCTGGCTGGCTCGGGTGGCGGTGGTATCGGCCCGATCATTTCTTCAATCCTGTCGGCCGGCAAGTTCACCTGAGTTTCCTCGACTGCCGCGACAGGGGCCGCTGCCCCGGAGAGGCAGAGCTATGGCAAACCTTGATGCCGGAGGTGTTCGTTACGGGCGAACCTCGCGACGAGGTGATGAAGCGCATCAGCGATGCGGGCTTCGAGAGGTGGGTGGTGGAGAACAACAGTGAGTACTATTCGTCATCCGGTACCGCATTCGATCCGTTTCCCTGCTCCCAACCGTACTACGTCCGGGTCACCTTCGATGGGCAGGGCAAACTCGTCGACGCGGCCACGTCTTTCAGCGGCACTCCAAGCTGCTTGTGAGAGGCGGCTGCTCCGCAGCATGCAGTCGCAAGCCCGAGCTGATGCGGAAGAGCAGTGGGCCTTTGTTGGGCTGGTCAATCGCCACGCCGACCGGACCTCGCTCCAGTGACCGAACCCCTCCTCATGCTCACCTACACCCTGACCGCCGCCGACGCGCTGGCCTACGAGTCCCTGCCGCGCGAGCTGGTCGGTTGGCGCAAGTGGCTGTTGCTGGTCTGGCTCGCGGCCGCGGGCGGGCTGGTGGCGTTCCTGCCGGCCGACTGGGTCGGGCCGGAATGGGGCTGGCGCTTCTGGCTGGCGGCGCTCGTGCTGGTCGGCATCGCCTATGCGCTGGCCACCACCCTGATGACGCTGGCCACGCATCGTCGGGCCCGTCGCCGCATTCCCGCGCCCACGGTCGTAACGCTCGAGCAATGGGGTGACCATCTCGCAGTGACAACGGCCGAGCGGCAGCTGTTCATCGCCTACGAGACCATCGCCGATGTCGCCATCGGCAAATCCCACGTCTTCATCACCGCGCCACCCGAGGCGCTGATCGTGCCGCTTACGGCGTTTGCCGACCGGGACGAGATGACGGCGTTCGGCGAGGACATCGACCGGCTGTCGCATCAAGCCGTCCCCTGACCGGCTCGCCTACCTGCCCGAATTGCTGGTTTCGCCGCGACGCGCTCCACCCTAGAGTTGTTCTCGATTTCAGGATGATTTTCGATGCGTGGCGTTGGCGGTAGAGTCGGGGGCGGGGGACGTGGGGCGAACGGCCCGGACATCCCTGATGCCTTGCCCTTCGATAAGGGCGAGCGGCTCAAAACCTTCCGCCATCTCGGTCGGCTGTTCGCCCAGATGTGGCGCACCAGCCCCTGGCTGATGGGCATCAGCATCGTGCTCCGGCTGATCGTCGCCATCCAGCCGCCGCTGGTGCTGCTGCTGACCAAGCTGATCATCGACGAGGTGGTGCATCAAACCAGCCTCGGCGTGCCCGGCCCGGAACTGAGCGACTGGCTGCAGAGCGGCCGGCTCAGCTTCCTGATGGCGCTGCTGGCCGGCGAGTTCGTACTGGTCTTCGCCCGCGACGCCTTCAACCGCGCCATCAACGTGGTCGACAATATCCTCGGCGAAAGCCACTCCAACGCCGTCAGCCTCGAGCTGATGGAGCATGCGGCCAAGCTCGATCTGAAGCACTTCGAGCAGTCGGAATACCAGGATCGGCTGGAGCGAGCCCGCCGGCAGGCCTCGAGCCGCTCGACCGTCATCTCGCAGGTGTTCGGCCAGGCGCAGGCGATGATCACTGCCGCGGCGCTGGCCGCCGGCCTCTTCCTCTACGCCCCACTGCTGATCGGGCTGCTGGCGCTGGCGCTGATCCCGGCGGTGTGGGGCGAGTTCCGCTTCAACCGCCTCGCCTACTGGATCTCGCATAACCGCTCGCCCGAACGGCGGCAGCTCGAATACCTGCGCCAGATCGGCGCCAGCGCCGACAGCGCCAAGGAGATCAAGCTGTTCGGGCTCGGCGAGTTCCTTTCCGGCCGCTTCAAGGGGCTGAGTGACCAGATCCTGATCGAGAACCGCAACCTCTCGATCAAGCGCGCCCTGCAGACCGGGCTGCTCGCCTCGATCTCGACCCTCACCTACTACGCCGCCTACGCCTATATCGTCTGGCGCACCCTGCACGGCGAGTTCTCCATCGGCACGCTGGTGTTCCTGTCGGGCAGTTTCTCGCAGCTCAACGGCTACCTGCAGCAGATTTTGATCGGCTTCACCCAGATCGCCGGGCAGTCGCTTTATCTCGACGACCTGTTCAGCTTCTTCGAGATCAAGCCGACCATCCTCGACCCCAAACACCCAAAACCCTTCCCGCTGCCGGTCAAGCAGGGGCTGGTGTTCGAAAATGTCGGTTTCCGCTATCCGGGCTCGGAAAACTGGGCGGTGCGCAACCTGAGTTTTGCCGTACCGGCCGGCGAGACGCTGGCGCTGGTGGGCGAGAACGGCGCCGGTAAGACCACCATCGTCAAGCTGATGACCCGGCTCTACGACCCCGACGAGGGCCGCATCACCCTCGATGGCATTGATCTGAAGGAGTTCGCCACGGCGGACCTCCGCACCCATATCGGCGTGATCTTTCAGGATTTCCTGCGCTACAGTTTTACCGCTTCGGACAATATCGGTGTGGGCCGCATCGAGGTGGCCGCCGACCGCGAGCGCATCGTCTCCGCCGCCGAGCAGAGCCTTGCCGACCCGGTGATCCGAAAACTCCCCGAGGGCTACGACCAGATGCTCGGCCGCACCTTTCTGAAGGGGCAGGATCTGTCGGGCGGCGAGTGGCAGAAGATCGCCATCGCCCGCGCCTATATGCGCAACGCCGAGATCATCATCCTCGATGAGCCGACCGCGGCGCTCGATGCGCGCGCCGAGGCCGAAGTGTTCACCCGCTTCAAGAACCTCGCCGAAGGCACCACCGCGGTGCTGATCTCGCACCGCTTCTCCACCGTCCGCATGGCCGACCGCATCGTCGTCCTCGCCGACGGCAAGGTGGAAGAGCAGGGGACGCACGCCGAACTGATGGCGAATGGTGGGCGCTATGCCGAACTGTTCGAGCTGCAGGCGCAGGGGTATCGGTGAAGTGCACCGTCGGTGGTCTCTCGTCCCCTCGCCCCTTTGGGGAGAGGGTCAGGGTGAGGGGCAGCCAAGCACACCGACCTCTGCTGCCTTGCTAAGCCAAATGCTCGATGTCAGCGTGCTTGGCGCCCCTCACCCCAGCCCTCTCCCCAGAGGGGCGAGGGGGCGGTGTGGCGCCGCCAGGCGCAATTTCTACCGACCCATCGGCAGTTCCGGCATCGGCATCGCCAGTTCCGCTCGCTCGGTGAAGATCGCGTCGATCAGTCCCCAATCCCGCGCCTCCTCAGGCGACATGTAGCGGTCGCGGTCGAGGGTGCGTTCGACTTCCTCGATGGTGCGGCCGCAGTGTTTGGCATAGATGCGGTTGATCCGCGCCTTCACCTTCTGGCTCTCCTCGGCATGGATCAAGACGTCGGTGACCTTGCCCTGGGCACCGCCCGAGGGTTGATGCACGAGGATCGAGGCATTGGGCAGCGCCATGCGGCGGCCCGGAGCGCCGCCGGCGAGGAGGAACGAGCCCATCGAGTAGGCGGTGCCCATGCAGAGCGTCGACACCGGCGATTTGATGAACTGCATCGTGTCGTAGATGGCGAGGCCCGCCGTCACCACCCCGCCGGGCGAGTTGATATAGAGCGAGATTTCCTTGCCCGGGTTCTCGGATTCAAGGAACAGCAGCTGGGCGCAGATCAGCGCTGCCATCTGATCCTCGACCTCGCCATTGACGAAAATGATCCGCTCGCGCAGCAGCCGCGAGAAGATATCGAACGAACGCTCCCCGCGGCTCGACTGTTCGATGACCATAGGGACGAGCTGCATCATGTCGCGCATCGGCAACCTCCTTCAGAACGGCTTTGAGTGATGAGTTGGGGCTTAAGCGGCCCGCAGCATCGCGGTGTTGGTATTGGCGGGTATCGGCACGCGCAGTGGCGTCGCCACCCGGTCGTGCACCAGCCGCAGCCAGGTGCCGCCCTCGGGCGTCGCCTCGAGCGTGAAGGTCACCAGTTCTCCCTCGGCATCGCCCTCACGCCAGCTGAGCCGCAGCCGATGCGGCGGCACCGCTTCCACCACCTCGGCGGTGAAGCGCTCGCCGTCACCGTCGGGCAGCAGCCAGGCATCGCGATAGGCCGGGATCGACAGCGCCCGCCACACCTTCTCCGGCGCGGCGTCGAGCCCGCATTCGACCGTTACGCGCTCGGCTTCGGATTCGCTCATTGATCCATCTCCTTGAGGAAGTCCTTGAGGCGGCCGAGCCGCTCGGGCCAGAACGCCTGGTAGCGGCTCAGCCAGTCATGCAGCGGCGCCATGCCGTCGGGGTTCACCGCGTAGTGGACGCTGCGTCCCTCGCGCCGTTCGCGGATCAGCCCGGCGCCGCGCAGCACCGCGATGTGCTGCGACATCGCCGGCTGCGAGATGGCAAAGCCCTCGCCCAGCGCCGAGCCGGTCAGCTCGCCGGAGGCCAGCCGCTCCAGCATGGCGCGGCGATTCGGGTCGGCCAGCGCCTTGAAGATATCTGCTTCCATGCACAACACATAAGCCAATACTTATGAGTCGCGCAAGCCCGCTCGACTCCCGCGCTGCGCGCGCATAGGTTCCGCCCGCTTCGTCGGGAGGATGTCGATGCGCAGCCTGTTGCTTATCCTGGCCCTCATGGCCGCCTCGCCCACCCTGGCCGAGGAGGCGCCGACGCTCGGCCGCGCTGGCGTGAACCTCAGTTTCGAGGCTTTGGGCCATCGCTTCGTGCTGCCGACGCCGGATTGGCTGGTCGAATCGAACACCTATGGCGATGCCACGCAGGCTTTCGTCGAGTTCTTCCCGAAAGGCGAGTCGGTCGACAACTGGACCACCACCTACGCGGCGCGGCTGACGCTGCAGCCCGGCCGAAGCCTCGACGACTACCGGCGCGCCACCATGTATGGCTACTCGCAGATCTGTAAGGACGAGGCGCTCGGCTTCTTCAATTTCGGCGAGGAGACGGACACGTTCTTTCCCGCCCTCGGCATGGCCTGCGGCGCCTACAAGGACAATGGCAAGCTGCGCGGGCTGGGCGAGGTGATGGTGGCGGTGTTCCGCAAAACCGATACCGGCATCGCCATGGTCTACCAGGAATGGAAGGGCCGGGCGTTCGATCCGTCCAACCCCGAAACCTGGCCGGTGGATGCGAAGGCGTTCCAGGCGCGGGCGAAGGAATTGCAGGACGTGGTGCAACTGGAAAAGCTCCCCGACTGATAGAGACGGCCCCCTCCCGGCCTCCCCCATGAAGGGGGAGGTGAAGAGTCGTGGCTCTGTCTTCGATCGTGCCAAGCAACCGGCGGAGCACCTCCCCCTTCATGGGGGAGGATGGGAGGGGGCCGTCTGCTTCAGTCGGCGCCTTCGAGCCTACCCCCGCGCCGCCAGCGCCGCTCCCGTCAAGCTGCCCTTCGCCCCCTTGAGCCCCGTCGGTGTGCCCTCGAACACCACGCTGCCACCCTCATTGCCGGCCCCCGGCCCGAGGTCGATCACCCAGTCCGCCCGGCTGATCACGTCGAGATTGTGCTCGATGACGATCACCGTCGAGCCGGCATCGACCAGCCGGTCGAACAGGCCGATCAGCGTGTCGACGTCGTTCATGTGGAGCCCGGTGGTGGGTTCGTCCAGCACGTAGATATTGCCGGATTTGCCGAGTTCCGCCGCCAGCTTCAGGCGCTGGCGTTCACCGCCCGAGAGGGTCGAGAGCGGCTGTCCCAAGGTGAGGTAGCCGAGCCCGACATCGTCGAGACCCCTCAAAATCTTGGCGATGGCAGGTTCGGTGAAGAACTCGGTCGCCTCGCCGACGCTCATCTCGTAGACGTCGCTGATCGCCTTGCCGCGCAGCTTGTGCTGCAGCACTTCCTCGGTGAAGCGCTTGCCCTCGCAGGTCTCGCAGACGCTCGCCACCGGGTCCATGTGCGCGAGGTCGGTATAGGTGACCCCCAGCCCCTTGCAGTCAGGGCAGGCGCCCTTCGAGTTGGCCGAGAACAAAGCCGCGTCGACCCCGTTGGCCTTGGCGAAGGTCTTGCGGACCGTGTCGAGAATGCCGGTATAGGTGGCGGTGTTGGAGCGTGACGAACCGCGGTTGAGGTTCTGGTCGATGATCACCGTGTCGGGGTAGGCGGCCGGCAGCGAACCCTGGATCAGCGAACTCTTGCCGGCGCCGGCGACGCCGGTGACCACCGTGAGCACGCCCTCGGGGATCGACACTGATACGTCGCGCAGGTTGTTGGTCTTGGCGTGGGCGATCTTCAGCTGACCCTTGGCCTTGCGCCCATCGGCCTTGATCGCCTGGTACTTTTTCATGTGGTTGCCGGTCAACGTGCCGGATTTGAGCAGCCCTTCGAAATCGCCCTCGTAGACGATCTCGCCACCCTTTGAGCCGGCGAATGGGCCCATATCGACCACATGATCGGCAATGGCGATCATGTCGGGCTTGTGCTCGACGATCAGCACCGTGTTACCCTTGTCCCTGAGCTGCTGCATCAGCCCGGCCAGCGGCGCGACATCGTGCGGATGGAGCCCGACGCTCGGCTCATCGAACACATAGGTGATGTCGGTCAGCGACGAACCGAGATGGCGCACCATCTTCACCCGCTGGCTTTCGCCGCCCGACAGCGTCGAGCTCTCGCGGTCGAGGCTCAGATAGCCAAGTCCGATGGTGACGAGGTTCTCGAGCCGCGCTGCCAGCGCCGCGATCATCGGCTTGATCGAGGGCGCCTCGATCGAGCGGACGAACGGCGCGAGGTCTGAGACCTGCATCGCCGAACACTCGGCGATCGACTTGCCGTTGACCTTGCTCGCCAGTGCCGCGGCATTGAGCCGGGCGCCGCCGCAGGCCGGGCAGGTCGCGCGGGTGAAGATCTTGTCGTACTCGACGCGAACATGCGGCTGCAGGTTCTCCGGGTCCTTGCTCCCCAACCCCTTCTTCAGCTTGGCGACCACGCCCTCGTAGGTGAGTCCGATCTTGCCGACCTTGATCTTGCGGCCATCGTCGAGGTTGAACAGGTTCTCCCGCTCCTCGGCGCTGTACTTGCTGATCGGCTTGTCCATGTCGAACAGCCCGGAATTGTTGAAGATCTCCCACCACCAGCTGTCGACGGCAAAATCCTTGGGCAACAGGGCGCCCTGGTTGAGCGATTTGCTCTCATCGACCACCGCGCTCATGTCCATCGCCGCAACCTGGCCGATGCCTTCGCAGTCGGGGCACATGCCGCGCGGGTCATTGTAGGAGTAGAGCCCGGGCGCGCCGAGTTTCGGTTCGGCGGCGCGCGAAAAGATCACCCGCAGCATCTGCGCCGCGTCGGTGACGGTGGCGACGGTGGAGCGCGAGTTGCCCCCCAGCCGCTGCTGGTCGACGATGATGGCGGCCGAGATGTTCTCGAGCTCGTCGGCGTCGGGCTGGCCGTAATGCGGCATGAACTGCTGGACGAACGCCGGGTAGGTTTCGTTGATCAGCCGCTGGCTTTCCGCCGCGATGGTGCCGAACACCAGCGAGGATTTGCCTGAGCCCGACACCCCGGTGAACACCGTGATCTTCCGCTTCGGGATATCGAGCGACACGTTCTTGAGATTGTTCTCCCGCGCCCCGCGGATCTTGATCGAACCGTACATGCGAACCCTCTTTCGTACTTTACCAGTTAGTTAAATAGACTTTCGAACGTTGGCAACCCCTCACGGCAGCCGGTCGAGCACCGCGAACTCCTGATGCACCCGGCGGCGCTCGCTGTCGGAGAGCGGCAGCGCCTGGAAGCGGCGATAGAGGTCCGTCGCGACCTGATGCTGACCCATGGCGATTGCCAGTTCGATCCGCGATGCGAGCGCGCGGGCGTCGTCGCCGCTGGGGATCGCAGCGGTGAGGACGGGAATGGTGATTTCCTGGTTCATCACTATGGCCTCGGTTCTGGAAAGGAGGACCGGACGCCCGCAGGCGCCCGGAGATGTCAGAGGCTCGCCTTGCGGATCGCCCGCGCGCCGATGCTGAGCCCGACCACCGCGGTGCCGAGCGCCACCAGCACGCCCCAGAGCACGGTGCTGGTAAACAGCTCGCCGGCGAACAGCGCCCGTTCCGCCTCGATCAGGTAGGTCAACGGGTTGAAACGGCTGGCGATGTAGAGCCAGCCCGGGCCGTTCTCGATCGGCAGCAGCACCCCGCCCAATAGCATCAGCGGCAGCGCCACCGACTGGCTCACCATGTAGAACAGCGACGTGTTGTGCCGCGCCGCGATCGCCAGCGCATAGGAGAGCGCCGCCACCCCGGCGCCGAACAGGGCCAGCAGGGTGAGCCCGAACAGCATCTGGATCGGATGGAGCGCCAGCCCGAACGGCCAGGCGAGGAGAATCAGCGCCAATGCCTGCAGCGCCAAGGGGAACATCTCCTTGAGCGAGCGGCCGAAGATCAGCGCCGGCCGGCCCATCGGCGTCGAGAGGAAGCGCTCCAGCACCCCGCTCATCAGCTCCTCGGTGAGGCTCCAGCCGACCATCGCGGTGCCGAACAGCGTCAGCATCACGATCATCCCCGGCACGAACCATTGCAGCGCCTCGGCGGTCGAGCCGCCGACATTGAGCAGCGGCACGAAGAACGCCAGGTAGAGGATGGGCTGCACCAGCCCGAACGCCATCCACGAGGGATCGGCGAGGGTGGGCTTCATCTCGCGGGTAAACGAGGTGGCGACGTCACGGAAGAAGGTCATAGGTGAATCTCCATTTGATACTGCCCCTCACCCGCCTCGCTACGCGAGGCACCCTCTCCCTCAAGGGGAGAGGGAGGCGATGGCGCGATCCGTACCCACCACTCTTCCTTCTCCCCTTGAGGGAGAAGGTGGCGCGCAACGCCGGATGAGGGGTCCGCAGCCAGTGGCTGCGCGATCCGAGTGAAACGAGGAGCGGCAACGCTGCTTGAGCCTCGCCCTCTTATCGGTGCAAATGGCCCTTTCATGCCGCCGTCTCCCGCAGCGAGCGGCCGGTGAGCCCGAGGAACACATCGTCCAGCGTCGGTCGGCGCACATTTGCCGCCAGCACGCGTGCGCCGCGCTGGTCCAGTGCCCGGATGAAGTCCGGCAGCACCGCCTCGCCGCCCTTCACCGTGACCCGGACCCGGGCGCCGTCGCGGCTGATCTCCCGGGCCTCGGGCAGGTTTGCGGCGAGTTCGGCGGCAAGCACGGCATTGTCCGCGTCGATGGTGATGCGGTCGCCGGCGAGGTTGGCCTTCAGCCGCTCCGGCGTGTCGTTGGCGATGACCAGGCCATTGTCCATGATCATCACCCGCTCGGCCATCTGATCGGCCTCATCGAGATAGTGGGTGGTGAGGAAGATCGTCATGCCGGTCGACTTCCTCAGTTTGAGGATGTGTTCCCAGAGGTTGGCGCGGCTATGCGGGTCGAGCCCGGTCGAGGGCTCATCGAGGAACAGCACCTTCGGGCTGTGCATCAGCCCGAGCGCGATATCGACGCGCCGCTTCTGCCCGCCCGAGAGGCTCATGCCGGTGCGCTTTTCGAGCCCGGTGAGCTCCAGCATGCCGATCAGCTCGTCGGCGCGCCGAGCTGAATCCGCCCTGCTCATCCGCTGCGCCGCGCCCTGCGTCAGCAACTCGTCGCGCAGCTTGTTGTAGCCGCCGGCGCCGGCGCCCTGGCCGACATAGCCGATGCGGCGGCGCACCGCGTTGGCATCGCGCAGCACATCGTGGCCGGCAACGCTCGCCGCACCCTCGGTCGGCGGCAGCAGCGTCGTCAGCATGCGCACGCTGGTGGATTTGCCGGCGCCATTGGGGCCGAGGAACGCCACCAGCTCACCTTCCGCCACGTCGAGGTCGAGGCCGCGCACCGCCTCCACCACACCTTCCTTGGTCTTGAAACTGCGCTTCAGTCCGCGGGCATGGATCATTGCTTCACTCCTCAGTGCTTACATTGGACAAGCCTAACCAGCCCTGCTGACATGACGTGTCAGCAGACTGGTTTTCGACACGCGCGCCGGATGTCCGAATGGATATCTCGACTTTCGCGGGGCGCGGATATAACGTTGTGCAGTGTACGGGGTTTGGATAGACCCAATCCCGTACACTGTAAAGAGTTATTTTGTGGAGGCCGGATGGCCGAGGAAATTGTCGGTCGGGGCGATCCGATCCGGACGCTGGAACTGATGTGGGGCAGGGCCCCGGCGCCCAGGCGCGGGCCCAAATCGCGGGTCAGCGTCGCCGAGCTGGTGGCTGCCGCCGTTGCCATCGCCGACGCCGAGGGCATCGATGCCGTCTCGACCCGCCGGGTTGCCGAAGCGGTCGGCATCTCGCCGATGAGCTTTTACACTCACATCCCGGATAAGGCGGTGCTGCTCGACCTGATGCTCGATGCCGTCGCCACCGGACAGGCCGGCGAGGTGACGCCGGAATTTCACCCGGCCAACTGGCGGGCCAACGTGACCCTGGTGGCGCGCAGCTTTCGCCGCTTCTACCTCGCCCATCCCTGGGCGCTGCAGATCGGCACGCACCGGCCGGTGCTCGGCCCCAACACCATCCGCGCCTATGACAACTTCCTCAGCGTCTTCGACGGGCTCGGCCTCGGCGAAGTCGAGATGGATCTCTGTGTCATCCTCGTCGCCAACTATGTGCATGGCGCGGTCCGCGACGTGGTGCGCGCCAATATGGTCAAGGCGCAGACCGGCATGAGCGACGATGAGTGGTGGTACACCATCGAGCCGTTCCTCTCGACCATGGATTTCTCGCCCTATCCGGTGGCGAGCCGGGTCGGCGCGGTAGTCGGCGAACTCTATGGCCTCGGCGACCCCGATCTGGCCTTCGACTTCGGGCTGGAACGCATCCTCGACGGACTCGAGCGGCTGGTCGAGAGCAAGCGGGATAGTCCACCATTGCCATAGCGTGGCAGAAGTCTCCCAACCCACCGGCCGTCATCCCAGCGAAAGCTGGGATCCAATCATCCGCTTGTGCAGGCTGTGAGTTGAGTCCCAGCTTTCGCTGGGATGACACCGAGTGTGTGGCGAATGGCGTTCCTCAGCACCCCGGATAGGCCCCTACCGTTGACGGAAAGCCGCCAAGCGCCTAACTCAGCCCGATGAAACGCGACACCCACAAGCCCACCGGTCCCAGCCAGCGCATGCTGCGCGTCGGCGAACTGGTGCGCCACGCCCTTTCCGGCGTCTTCGCCCGCGGCGAGATCGAGGATCCGCTGCTTGAAGGCAAGGTCATCACTGTGCCCGAAGTCCGCATGACCCCGGATTTGAAGCTCGCCAGCGCCTATATCATGCCGCTCGGCGGCGCGGGGGCGGAGGAGATCGTCGAGGCGCTCAACCGCCACCACCGCTTCATCCGCGGCCGCGTGGCGCCCGAGCTCGACCTGAAATTCGCGCCGGATCTGCGCTTTTTCGTCGACAACACCTTTGACGAGTTCGGCAAGATCGACGCCCTGCTGCGTTCCGACCGCGTACAGCGCGATATCCTGAAGGATGAGGACGAAGAGTAGCGTCCTGCCGGAACAAGCCTGCGCTCGCAGTCGTCTCCCTCCCCATGATGGGGAGGGATAAAGGGTGGGGTGGAGCCCCACGCTCCGGCGCGAGTGGCCACCCCCACCCTCATTCCCTCCCCAGGGGACGCGGTAGCGCCCCGGGGGGAGGGAGGCGAAAGAGGCCACGTCCAGTGTCCCAAACAAAATCCCTAAAGCGCGACGTCTCCGGTTGGTTGGTTCTCGACAAGCCCTATGACATGACCTCCACCCAGGCGGTGGGCAAGCTCCGCTGGCTGTTCGGCGCCAAGAAAGCCGGTCATGCCGGAACGCTCGACCCGCTGGCGACCGGTATCCTGCCGATCGCCCTGGGTGAGGCGACCAAGACCGTGCCCGCCGTGCAGGACGGCACCAAGGTCTACCGCTTCGCCATCAAATGGGGCGAGGAGACCACCACCGACGACACCGAGGGCGAGGTCAGCGCCCGCTCAGAGGTGCGGCCATCGGAGGCCGAAATCCTCGCTGCGCTCCCCGCTTTCACCGGCGAGATCATGCAGACCCCACCGGCCTTTTCGGCGATCAAGGTCGACGGCGAACGCGCCTATGACCTGGCGCGCGCCGGCGAGGTGGTCGAGCTGGCGGCCCGCCCGGTCTACGTCGAAGCCCTCCGGCTCATTGAACATGCCGGCGAAATCAGCCGGCTGGAAATGACCTGCGAGAAGGGCACCTATGTGCGGGCCCTGGCCCGCGACCTGGCCCGCCAGCTTGGCACGTGCGGCCACGTGGTCGAACTTCGTCGCACCGCCGTCGGCCCGTTCACCGAGGCGCGGGCGGTGACGCTCGAAGCGCTGGAAGCCGCCGCGGATCGCGATGCGCTGCTGCTGCCGGTTTCCGCCGGGCTGTCGCTGCTGCCCGAAATCCGCCTCACCCCGGACCAGGTGAGCGCCGTCCGGCACGGCAACCCCGTGCTGCTCGGCGGCGCATCGGCGCCGATCGCGCTGGACAGCGCCTGGGCCAGCAGCGCCGGCGTCGCCGTGGCGCTGGGGCGGGTTGAAGCCGGCATGTTCAAGCCCCAGCGCGTTATCATCTAGCGCTGGCTGCCGTTGGAACCAATAGCCCAACCGGGCGTTCTCGTGCTCTAAGACAGCAGGGGTTTGGGTTGATTTTCGCCGGGGTGCGTTATGGCTGACGGGCCGGGCCCGGCTGAGAGCAGTGCTATTGCGCGTCGGCGTGGCCCGACGGCGCGGCCTATTGCTGTCTACCTCTTCGTCCTGGCGCTGGTGGCCCTGGTCCCTGCATTCGTCTTCTCCGCCATCCTGCTGCAACGCAACAACGAGGCGCAGGAGCGCGTCGTCGAGACGCTGATCACCGGCAATGCCCGCTCGATCGTCCAGGCGGTGGATCGTGAGATCAACGCCAACATCACCACGTTGCGCGTCCTCGCCACCACGCCGCCGCTCAGCCCGGCCGCCTATCCTGAGTTTCACGCCCGGGTCAGCGTGGCGCTCGAGAACACTGCGTCCTACGTCTACCTCGTCCACCCCGACATGACCTCGGACTTGTCCACCCGGGTCCCGATATCCGAGCAGGTGGCCAATCCGATCGGCGATGTCGAAACCGCGCAACGGGCTTTCGACAGTCGCGATGTGGCGATCTCGGATGCGGTATTCGGACGGGTGTCGCAGCAATGGGTGGTCAACATCCTGCAGCCGATCTTTCCGGCCAACCAGCAGCCGCTGATCCTCGGCTTGAGCCGCGCCGCCAGCCAGCTGTCGAACACATTGCTGGCGAGCCGCATGCCCGAGGGCTGGCATGTGGCGCTGGTCGACAGGAAAGGCGTGATCATCGCCGCCGCCGACCAGGGCGGCAACACCGGCGACGCCTTCAACCTGGCGCCGATCGATGAACTCGGCTCGACGGTCGGCTGGCGCAGCCTCGTCTCCGAGGGCAAGGACTACCTCGTTGTCGCGCAGCGCTCGACCCTCACCGGCTGGACCCTGGTGGCCTGGGCTGATCGCGGCGTCGTGGCCAAGCCCTTGGCCGATGCGTTCTGGTCACTTCTCGCTGGCGGTGTGCTGCTGGCGGCGCTGGTGGTGCTGGTGGTTTATGGCGTGAGCCTGCAGATCGGCCGCTCGGTGCATGGCCTCGAGGCCGATGCCAAGCGGCTCGGCGCCGGCCAGCCGGTCGAGGCGCGGCCTTTCCCGATCGAAGAGATCGAGACCGTATCGAGCGCCTTGGGCGATGCCTCGCGCCGACGCCAGGCCGCTGAGACCGAGGTCCGCTTCCTGATGCGCGAGCTGGCGCACCGTTCGAAGAACCAGATGACGGTGATCGCGGCCATGGCCAAGCAGACGGCGCGCGGCGCCGATACGGTGCCCGAGTTCGTTTCGAACTTCGAGCGCCGCATCTTCGGGCTCGCCCGTTCCACCGATCTGCTGCTGGCGCATGGCGTCGCCGGCGTCGATCTCAAGGAGCTGCTGGTCAGCCAGATCGATCCGTTCTGCCCGGTCGATGGCGAACGGGTGATCGTTGACGGCCCCGCGCTGCGGCTCAACGCCCAGGCGGCGCAGATCCTCGGCATGGCGGCGCACGAGCTGGCGACCAACGCGGTGAAATACGGCGCCTTCGCCAAGGATGGCGGCCGGCTCGAGCTGACCTGGAAACGGCTTGGCGACGCGGTGAGCTTCATCTGGCACGAAAGCGGCAGCACCCCCGCCGAAACCTCCCCGCGCCGTGGCTTCGGCACCACCGTGCTCGAGAACATGGTCGGCCGTTCGCTCAATGGCGAGGTCGAGCGCGAGGTGCATGAGCTGGGCATCGAGTGGCGCTTCACTATTCCGCTGAGCTCGCTCGACCCCTCCGACAGTCTCAACGGCGCGGCCGAAACCCCGGCGACCGACAAATAACTGGCGTTCTCAGCCCCTTTCCCCTATAGAGCGCGCGAGTTCCGGCCCGGCCGGCGCTTATTCATGGCTCCACCTGGACGACATCCCGGGCGGCAGCGTCCCGATGATCCTCTGTTTGAAAGGACCTTTCCGATGTCGATTACCGCAGAGCGGAAGACTGCGCTCATCAAGGATTACGCCACCAAGAAGGACGATACCGGCTCGCCGGAAGTCCAGGTCGCGATCCTCTCCGAACGCATCGCCAATCTCACCGAACACTTCAAGCTGCATGGCAAGGACAACCATTCCCGCCGTGGCCTGTTGAAGATGGTTTCGACGCGCCGTCGTCTCCTCGACTACGTCAAGAAGTCGGACGAAGCGCGCTACAAGGCGCTCATCGAGCGTCTGGGCCTGCGCCGTTAAGGCTGGGTCGGTTACGACGACTACCCGGACCCACGAGGCACGCCTCGCGGGTCCACTCCGGCAGCTATGCCGGATACCAGCGTAGGCTGACGAACTACGCGGAGCATGGCGAGATCATCGGCCGCTCACGGCACCAGCGGGTGCCCTCTCCCAGAGACATGAGCGGCTCATCGTCTTGTCCATGTTCCGCCCCTCCTCGACCGGGGGGTGTCAGCGCGGAACCGTGCCGATTTTGGGCCGTAGTCGCACATGGGGTGCGGCGGGCGGCTGGCACACCGGAAGAGTTCGCGGGGTGGCTACGCCCCCGCGTTCCCGCTCTTTCCGGCAGAATGGAAAGACAATGCTATGCCCATCAACTTCGACTACCACAAAGTTGAGCTGAACTGGGGCGGCCAGCCCCTCACCCTCGAGACCGGCAAGATCGCCCGCCAGGCCGACGGCGCCGTGCTCGCCACGCTCGGCGAGACCGTGCTGCTCGCCACCGTCGTTTCGGCGAAATCCGCCAAACCCGGTCAGGACTTCTTCCCCCTGACGGTCAACTATCAGGAAAAGTACTTCGCCGCCGGCAAGATCCCGGGCGGCTACTTCAAGCGCGAAGGCCGTCCGACTGAAAACGAGACGCTGACCTCGCGCCTGATCGACCGACCGATCCGCCCGCTCTTCCCCGACGGCTATAAGAACGAGACCCAGGTGGTCGTCACCGTTCTGCAGCACGACATGGAAAACAACCCGGACGTGCTCGCCATGGTCGCCGCCTCTGCGGCCCTGACCATCTCGGGCGTACCCTTCATGGGCCCGATCGGCGCCGCCCGCGTCGGCTATATTGATGGCGAATACGTCCTCAACCTCGCCGTCGACCGTCGCGCCGAGTCCAAGCTCGATCTGGTCATGGCCGGCACCCAGGACGCCGTGCTGATGGTGGAATCGGAAGCCCAGGAGCTTTCCGAGGAGATCATGCTCGGCGCCGTGATGTTCGGTCACGAAGCCTCGCGCAAGGTCATCGACGCCATCATCAAGCTGGCCGAACTGGCCGCCAAAGAGCCGCGTGATTTCACTGCTCCGGATTACTCGGCGCTCGAAGCCGACGTGCTGAAGGTGGCCGAGGCGGACCTCCGCGCCGCCTACAAGATCACCGACAAGGCGCAGCGCTACGCTGCGGTCGATGCCGCCAACGCCAAGGTCAAGGCGCACTACGCGTCGCAGATCGAAGCCGGCACCGTCTCGGCCGAGGACCTGGGCGAAGTCGTCCATAACCTCCAGGCCAAGATTGTCCGCTGGAACATCCTCGACACCAAGTCGCGCATCGACGGCCGTGACCTGACCACGGTCCGTCCGATCGTTGCCGAAGTCGGCGTGCTGCCCCGCACCCACGGTTCGGCGCTGTTCACCCGCGGTGAGACCCAGGCCCTCGTCGTTGCCACGCTCGGTACCGGCGACGACGAGCAGTTCGTCGACAGCCTCGAAGGCACCGGCAAGGTGAACTTCATGCTGCACTACAACTTCCCGCCCTACTCGGTCGGTGAAGCTGGCCGCATGGGCTCGCCCGGCCGTCGCGAGATCGGCCACGGCAAGCTCGCCTGGCGCGCCATCAACCCGATGCGTCCCAAGGCGGAAGAGTTCCCCTACACCATCCGCGTCGTCTCCGAGATCACCGAGTCGAATGGCTCGTCCTCGATGGCGACCGTCTGCGGCACTTCGCTGGCGCTGATGGATGCGGGCGTGCCGCTGAAGAAGCCGGTGGCCGGTATCGCCATGGGCCTGATCCTCGAAGGCGACCGCTTCGCGGTGCTCTCCGACATCCTGGGTGACGAAGATCACCTCGGCGACATGGACTTCAAGGTGGCGGGCACTGCCGATGGCATCACCTCGCTGCAGATGGACATCAAGATCGCCGGCATCACCGAGGAGATCATGAAGGTCGCCCTCGGTCAGGCCAAGGGCGGTCGCGAGCACATCCTGGGCGAAATGGCCAAGGCGCTCGACACCTCGCGTGCCACGGTGGGCGAGTTCGCTCCGCGCATCGAGACCATCACCATCCCGACCGACAAGATCCGCGAAGTGATCGGCACCGGCGGCAAGGTGATCCGTGAGATCGTCGAAAAGACCGGCGCCAAGATCGACATCAACGACGACGGCACGGTGAAGGTCTCGTCCTCGGACGGCGCCTCGATCGATGCGGCCATCAAGTGGATCAAGTCGATCACCGATGAAGCCGAAGTCGGCGCCATCTACCAGGGCACCGTGGTCAAGACCGCCGATTTCGGCGCGTTCGTGAACTTCTTCGGCGCCAAGGATGGCCTCGTGCATATCTCGCAGCTCGCCGCCCAGCGCGTCGGCAAGACCACCGACGTCGTCAAGGAAGGCGACAAGGTATGGGTCAAGCTGCTCGGCTTCGACGAGCGCGGCAAGGTCCGCCTTTCGATGAAGGTCGTCGACCAGGCGACCGGCAAGGAAATCGCCGAGGAAGCCGCCGAGTAATCGGCAGCACTCTTCCAATGCAAAGAGGCCCGGGAGCGATCCCGGGCCTTTTCTGTTGCTTGAGGGGTATCGCGCCTTCCGCAGTATGGAACCACCGGCGGTGGACTAGGTGCCTTCTCCTCTTGTGGGAGAAGGTGGCCGAAGGCCGGATGAGGGGTTCTCTCCGCGTACTCCAGTCGCTCGTCGCTTAGGCTCCGAGCGCGCTACACTTCGTTGCGCGGACCCCTCATCCGGCGCTGCGCGCCACCTTCTCCCACAAGGGGAGAAGGCCGGCCGTTGGGCGTTTCGCAATCCGCGATCGTGTTGGACCGCCGCGTCCTACGCCGTCGCCGGTCGCATGCCGCGGAACATCGCGATGGTGGTCACCGCCGCGATGAAGACGATCGCTGCGCCCAAGAGCGAAGTCACCAGCATGGCGTCGGCGTAAGCGACGCGGGCCGCTTCCAGCAGCGCCACGCCGCCCTCCGGCAGCGTCTCCGCGGCGCTGTGAGCGCCGCCGATGCCCCGCAGCGCCATCGCCACCGCTTCACCCGACAGGCCATGCGGCAGGGTTTCGCCGAGCCCGCCGCGATACAGCACCGTGAGGATGCTGCCGAGCAGCGCAATGCCAAGCGCCCCTCCGAACTCCGAGCTCGTTTCGTTGAGCCCGGAAGCAGCGCCGGCCCGCTCCGGCGGCGCCGAGCTCATCACCAGGTCCGCCGCGATCGTCGCCACCGGGGCGAGCCCGAGCGACAGCAAGGTGTCGGCTGATATCAGGGTGATCAGGTCGCGCGACGGGGCGGTGAGCCCGATGACCAGCAGCGCCAGGGCCGCGACGGTCAGCCCCAGCGCCAGCACATAGGCCGGGCGCATCCGGCTCAGCAGCAGCGGGGTGAGCAACGAGCCGGCAACGAAGCCGAGGCCGACCGGCAGGCTCCAGATGCCCGCTTCGAACGGCGTCAGCCCCAGCACCAGTTGCATGTACTGCGCCACCACGAGGAACATGCCGAACAGCGCAAAGAAGCCGAAGACGTTGATGCTGAGCGCCGCACTGAACGCCGGGCGGGCGAACAGGCTCAAGTCGAGCAGCGGGTGGGTGAGGCGCAATTGCCGCCAGGCAAAAACGATGCCGACCGCCAGTCCCAGCGCGATGGCGCCGATGCTGATCGCCAACTCGCCGCCTTCGGCCAGCGACTTGATGCCGTAGATGATCGACAGCACCGCCGCCATCGACAGGGCGGCGCTGAGGATATCCAGCCGGCCGGCCTGCGGATCCTTGTACTCAGGCAGGAGCCGCGGTGCGACGAGCAGCAGCACCACCATGATCGGCACCGCGATCAGGAACACCGAGCCCCACCAGAAATAGTTGAGCAGTATGCCGCCCACTACCGGTCCGATCGCCCCGCCGGTCGAAAAACTCGCGACCCAGACGCTGATGGCGATGGTCCGCTCGCGGTCGTCGCGGAACATGTTGGTGATCAGCGACAGCGTCGAGGGCGCCAGCGTCGCGCCGGCAATGCCGAGCAGCGCCCGGGCAAAGATCAGCGTCTCCGCCGTCGGGGCGAAGGCGGCGAGGATCGAGGCCGCGCCGAAGGCGACGGCGCCGATCAGCAGGAGCTTCCGCCGCCCGATCCGGTCGCCCAGCGTTCCCATGGTGAGCAGCGAGCCGGCGACGAAGAAGCCGTAGATATCGACGATCCATAACAGCTGCGCCGCCGTGGGATTAAGCGAAGCCGTCAGCGACGGCACCGCCAGGTTGAGGACCGTCAGGTCCATGGCATAGAGGATGCAGGGCAGGGCAATGACCGCGAGACCAATCCACTCGCGGCGTGTTGCGCGCATTGGCGTTGTGCCTGACATGCGGCGTTCCTTTCAACTCGTCCATCGTTGGCAGGATGGTACGACGGTAAGGCTGCCAGCTGCTGTCAGGCTATACCGCCATGGCCTGGTCACCAATACTGGCACCTTGTGGCCTATGGGAATTGGCGAGTGCGCCGGGCGACCCCATATCAGGGGCATGACGATTTCCCTGGATGTTTCGCCGGTCGCGGTCTGGACGATCCTGACATCGTGGCCGCGCGGCTACTTCACAGCCCGTTATCAGGGCCGGCGCTACGGCGTGACCAACACGGCGCATGCCAATGGCAAGAGCTTCAAGCTCTATGCCGAGGAGCTGGGTGGCAGCGACCGCATCAGCCTGAATATCTACCGCCCGCCCAGCAGCATGGAGCCGGCGCTGAAACCCTGCGAGATGCCGGTCGACAAGGTGACGGCGTTCGTTGCCGGAGCCGCGGTCGAGTAGTTCGCCCGCAACGAAATCAAAGACCAGCGGCCGCCGTCAGTGGCGGAGCGGCGCGTTGCGCAGCAACCCTTCGACGAGGCGCCGGTAGCCAGCGGTGGCGCGGTGGGAAATGGCCACCGGGTCGTCGGCATTAGCGATCCACTGCGCCGCATAACAGGAGGCGCCGGTGATCATCCGCGCGGTCGCTTCGCAGTCGACATCGGCGATCACCCCGGCCGCGAGCAGACCCTCGAGGCTCTGCCGCATCGCGGTGATGCAGCCATTGGCGCTGGGCCATGAGGAAGGGTCGCCGAGCACTGCCGGGCCGTCGCGCAGCATGATGCGCTGGATCTCGGGCTCGAGCGCCATCTCGATATAGCCGATGCCCTCCTCGACAAAACTCTCCCAGGCGTTCGGCGCCTTGGCAGCACGCGCCTTGAGCCGCACCGTCATCTCGCTGTCGATCTCGGTGACCACGGCTTCGAACAGCCCGCGCTTGTCGCCGAAATGGTGGTACAGCGCGCCGCGCGTCAGCCCGACATCGGAGGTGAAGTGATCCATCGAGGCTTCGGCATAGCCGACTTCGGCAAAGGCCTTGCGACCTGCCGCCATCAGCTTGGCGCGGGTTTCGACGATCATTTCACTGCGGGTTCTCTGGGCCATGCTCTGCCTATCTTACATACGTCACGTATGCTAATTGACATACGCTACGTATGTAACTAGATGTCTCACATACGCCGCGTATGTCAATCATGTAATCCGCGGCTTCCGAAATGTCGAGGGATCGTCATGCCGAATCCATATCTAGAGATCTTCGGGGCGCCCGGCGCCAAGGGCTTTGCTGCCGCCGGTTTCGTCGCCCGCATGCCCATGGCGATGGCGCCGATCGGCATCGTCGCCATGCTGTCGCAGACGCATGGCGAGTTCTGGCTCGCCGGAGCGGTGTCCGCCACCTACGCGCTGGCCAATGCCCTATTCGCCCCGCAGATCTCACGGGTCGTCGACCGGCTGGGCCAGTCACGCGTGCTGATCCCGACGACGCTCGTCGCTCTGGCCGCCTTCATCGTCCTGATGCTGGCGGCCTATCAGGATTGGCCGATCTGGACGCTGTTCGCCGCGGCGCTTGCTGCGGCGCTGATGCCGAGCTTTCCGGCGATGATCCGGGCGCGCTGGAGCGAACTGTTCCGCGATCGGCCCGAACTCAACACCGCCTTCGCCTTTGAATCCTCGGCCGATGAGCTGGTTTATATTGCCGGCGCATCACTGTCGGTGGGGCTCGCGGTGGCGCTGTTCCCCGAGGCGGGGCTGCTCGCCAGCACGCTGTTCCTGGGGCTGGGCGGGCTGGCCTTCATCGCGCAGCGCCGCACCGAGCCGAGGCCCAGCGGCGCCATGGCGGGCGGCGGGCAGTCCGCCATCCGGCAGCGGCCGGTGCAGATCATCACCCTTGCCTTGATCTTCGTCGGCGCGATCTTCGCCACGGCCGAAGTGAGCGCGGTGGCGATCACCGAAAAGCTGGGCGAGCCCGGCGCGGCCAGCCTCGTCATCGGCGTCTATGCCGTCGGCTCGTTCGTCGTCGGCCTGATCGTCGGGGCGCTCAACCTCAAGCTGGCGCTCGAAAAGCAACTGGCGATCGCACTGGCCGTCATCGCCATCACCGCCTGGCCGCTGCTGTTCGTCGACAGTGTGCCCATGCTGGCGCTCGCCGTGTTCGCGAGCGGCGTCGCCATCTCGCCCACCTTCATCACGGCTTTCGGCCTGATCGAGCGCCGGGTGCCGGCGGCGATGCTGACTGAAGGCATCACCTGGGTGATGACCGGCATCGGCATCGGCATGGCGCTGGGCTCGTTCGTCACCGGCTGGGTGGTGGATAGCTATGGCGCCAGCAACGGCTTCGTCGTCTCGGTGGTGTCGGGCGCCCTGGCGTTGCTCACCGTGCTGCTGGGGCAACGCACCCTCGCCGGTCGCGGCAGCCGCCTCCCGGCAGAGGCAGGACCGCAGCCGGCCGAATAAGCCGCAGGGCTGAGCCCCTAACCGAAACGCCGGTGCGGGCGGACCCCCACCCCTGTCCCCTCCCCGCAAGGGGGAGGGAGACGCTCACACCAGTATCTCAGTTTGCGTATCCCTCCCCTCGGGGCGCTACCGCGTCCCCCTTGCGGGGAGGGATCAAGGGTGGGGCGGCCCGCGCCAGCCTATGGGGCTTGCTCAACAACATACCCGGGTGGCCTAGGGCTTCTCCCAGGTCAGCGCTTCCGCCGCCGCCCCGAGCCCGCCCAGCGCCGCCTTGAGGTCGGCAACCATCGGATCCGGACCGCAGAGGTAAAAGTTCTGGCTGATGTCGTGCACGTGGCGCTTGAGGAAGGCCTCGTCGATCCGCTCGTGCAGGACCCCCGTAGCATTTGGCTCGTCAGTGACCGTCCAGGTGACCTCGAGCCCCGCCATCGCTTCGAACTCGTCGCGGAGGATAATATCCTCGGCCTTGCGATTGGACGCGATCAGCCGATGGCCGGCGAGCTTACCGTCCTGGTGGAGCTGCCGCAGGATGGCGATGAATGGCGTCACCCCGGCGCCGCCGGCGATAAAGGTGCCCGGTCCCTTGTAGGTGATGGTGCCCCACGGGTCGCGCAGCACCAGCTTCTGGCCGGGGCCGTAACCGAACAGCCGCTCGGTCATGCCGTCGCCGCCGGTGTTGAAGTAGCTCTTGATGGTGAATTCGAGATCGTCCCAGTCGTTGAGCGCGGTGAAGGTGAAGGGGTGCCGTTTGTCGCGCCAACCCTCCTCATCGAGCGACAGCTCGGTGGCCTGGCCCGGTTCGAACCGGTAGCCGGCGGGCTTTTCCAGCACGTAGCGGCGCACATTATGCGTCACCTGCTGAATATTTAGGATTCTCACGGTTTGGTGCACGACACGTCTCCTTGTCGCTCTGAGACGCTGAAAATGCGCCGCCGGTTCCCATCAAACCATGGTCAATCGGCGCGCAAAATCATCCTCAAAGCCAGCTTCCACCAATGGTTTCCTTTAGGCAACCAACCCCCCTCGAGGGAGGTGGGTTTCTCACAAGATGGTGGCATTCCCTGGTGTAACCCTCTGCACGCATTATCGAATTTCAAGGGCCATGAGTGCAGATTTAGTGCCTTGCGAGTTGGCCGGCGGAGTCCGATCTCCCTGTTGTCCAGAAAACGAAAGGGACATGAAAAATGAAGACTTCTGCTCTTGGCCTTGCCGCTCTGCTCGTCGTCGGCGGTCTCTCGGTTCCCGCCTTTGCGGCGTCTGAGGATTCCAGCTTCGACAGCGACTTCCTGGTGACCCAGCTCAACCAGAAGGGCATTGCAGCCACCGACGTGTACGAGAACACCGACAACGTCATCCGCGCCGTGGTCAAGCAGGCCGACGGTTCCTCGACCTTCGAGTACTTCTACAAGGATACGCTGACCCCGGTGAAGGCTTCGGTGGGCGGTAACACCCGCGTGCTGAGCAAGGTTGACACTGGCGCCCGCAAGGCTCCGGTCAACGAGGGCTCGCTCCTCGTCGATAACTTCTTCGACTGATGACGATCCCCCGAGCCGGCGGGCTACGTGCCTGCCGGCTCGCTGATCCCGGGCAGACTGCCGTCGAGCGCTTTCAGGAAAAGTTGTGAGACTTTCCACCTCGAAAGCGTGACAGAGGCTAAGACCCGGGGATCAACGGCCGGTGCTGATCCGCAGCACCGGAGGCTCGAGCTGATCGGCGTCACGGGCGTCGAACAGCTGCCGCGCCTCCAGCACCCGATGCCAGTGGCGCGCCGCAAAAGCCTCGAAGGCCTCGAAAGCTTTCAGCGCCTCGGCACCGAGCTCGGTGAGCGCATAATCGACCCGCGGCGGAATCGTCGCATAGCTGGTGCGGCTGACAAAGCCATCGCGTTCCAGCGCCCTGAGACTTGAGGTCAGCGCCTTCTGCGAAATGCTGCCGATCTCACGATGCAGCTCGGAAAACCGCAGTGTATCATGCCTGAGATGCAGTACGACGGTCAGCGTCCACTTGCTGTTTCGAGTGGTCAAGAGTTCCTCGATCACGGCTTGGTTGACGGGCGAACGGTTCTGCTGACGCATACGCCAACTCCACGCACAATAGTGGCCAGCCGTTACCGGATGGCGCGAGATCCCCATCGTCGCATATCGTTCACGAGGCGCCGTTTACCAGAGGCAGTGGCCAGATTTCAGTGCTCGGTTGCCTGAACGTTCTATTAACGCTCGGCGGATGAGGACGGGCCTGCAGCGTTCCAGCGGCGCAGAAAGCTCAGATAGAAGCTGGTGTTGCGGCCGGCAGCGCGGGCCTTTTCTTCGTATCGCGTCGGCTCCCAGCCAGCATAAGGCTCGTGCCAGACTCGCGGCCGCTCGGGCGCGAAAATGAAGTCGGGCGCGCGCAAAATATGCGCCAGCGTCCAGTTCGCGTAGTCCTCGATATCGGTGGCGAAGCGAAACGGTGCGCCGGGCTTCAGGGTCCGCCCGAGTTGCGCGAGCGTCAGCGGCGAGATGAAGCGGCGCTTGTGGTGCCGGGTCTTCGGCCACGGATCGGGATAGAGCAAAAAGGCGCCATCGAGGCTGGCGTCGGGCAGCTTCTGCAACAGCTTCAGCGCGTCGTCGGTGTAGAGCCGGATATTGCCGAGCTCCTCCTCGTCGATCTGCTGCAGCAGTTTGGCGATGCCGCCGGAGAACACCTCGCAGCCGATATAGCCGGTATCCCGATGGCGGCTGGCTTCGAGCGACAGGTGTTCGCCTCCGCCATAGCCGATCTCGATCTCGCGCCGTCTCGCCTCAGGGAACAGCGCCGTCGGATCGAGCACCTCATCGCCGAGCGCGATCTCCAGCTCAGGCAGCAATTCCTTGAACAGCTGGTCCTGCCCTTTGTGCAGGCGCTTGCCCGAGCGCCGGCCGAAAAAGGCTCGCGGCTCGCCATCGACATTGAGGGGATGGTGGGGTTTGGAGGTCATGGGGTCCACTAGCACGGCGTTCCGGCCCCGGCTGCCAAAAACAGCAATCCCCGCTTTCGCGGGGATGGCCTGGTTGATTGGAGGAGTCTGCGTAGCGCCGAAGTCGTCAGGCAGCAGCCTTCACTGCGGCCTTCAGCGCCGGGACCAGGTCGGTCTTTTCCCAGCTGAACGAGCCGTCGCGACCGGGCTTCCGGCCGAAATGGCCATAGGCCGAGGTTTTGGCGTAGATCGGCTTGTTGAGGTCGAGGTGGGTGCGGATGCCGCGGGGGCTCAGGTCGAACACCTCGCCCAGCACGATCTCCAGCTTGTCCTCGGCGACTTTGCCGGTGCCGTGCAGGTCGACATAGATCGACAACGGCTTGGCGACGCCGATGGCGTAGCTCAGCTGGATGGTGGCGCGGTCGGCGAGGCCGGCGGCGACGACGTTCTTGGCGAGATAGCGCGCCGCATAGGCCGCCGAGCGGTCGACCTTGGTCGGGTCCTTGCCCGAGAAGGCGCCGCCGCCATGCGGGGCCGCGCCACCATAGGTGTCGACGATGATCTTGCGGCCGGTCAGGCCGGCATCGCCATCCGGGCCGCCGACCACGAACTTGCCGGTCGGGTTGACGTGCCAGACGGTGTCCTTGGAGATCCAGCCTTCGGGCAGCGAGGCGCGGACATAGGGCTCGACGATCTTGCGCACGTCCTCGGACGAGAGGCTCGCATCGACATGCTGGGTCGAGACCACGATCTGCGTCACGGCGACCGGCTTGCCGTTCTCGTAACGGATGGTGACCTGGCTCTTGGCGTCGGGGCCGAGCTTGATCGCCGCGCCTTCGCCGGCCTTGCGCGCGATGGTCAATGCTTCGAGGATCTTGTGGGCGTAGTAGATCGGAGCAGGGAGCAGTTCCGGGGTCTCGCGGCTGGCATAGCCGAACATGATGCCCTGGTCGCCGGCGCCGACATCCTTGTTGCCCGATTCGTCCACGCCCTGCGCGATATCGGCCGACTGGCCATGCAGCAGCACGTCGATCTTGGCGGTCTTCCAGTGGAAGCCCGACTGCTCGTAGCCGATCGCCTTGATCGCCTTGCGGGCAGTCGACTTGAACTTGGCCGGATTGACCACCGGGTGGCCGGCCGCATCGAGCAGCACCTTGCCGTCCTTGCCACGCTTCAGCAGCGTCTCGGGGACGCGCACTTCACCGGCGATCACCACACGGTTGGTGGTCGCCAGCGTTTCGCAGGCGATGCGCACCTTGGCCGGATCCATGCCGGCCTTCTTGGCCTCACGGAACACCAGATCGACGATCTCGTCGGAAATCCGGTCACAAACTTTGTCCGGATGACCCTCCGAAACCGACTCCGAGGTGAACAGATAAGAAGACCGAGCCAAGGCGAAACCCCCGAAAATTGGTCAAAAAGTGCGAAATTCGCACAGTTGAGCGGTGTTTTGCCACTCGGGCATCGCGCGGTCAAGTCATATAAAGGAAGCTTTATGTCCCCCAGGGGCGCTGTTGCAGAAAATTCATGCGATGCGACGCGGACGCCGCGCCGCAACGAGCGAGCCGAGGATGCCGAGAACCACCGCTACCCAGAACGGCAAGTCGCCGATCCGGTTGAACAGCGTGCCGCCGGGCAGCGGCTCGGACGGCACCACGTCGAGCACTCCGACCTGCTCCTCGGCCAGTTGCGCGACGACGCGGCCGAGTGGATCGACGCTGAGCGTCACCCCGGTATTGGCGGCGCGCAGCATCGGCAGCCCGGTCTCGACGGCCCGCATCCGGGCATGGTGGGCGTGCTGGGCCGGGCCGATCGAACCCATGAACCAGGCATCGTTGGTGACGTTGAGGATGAATTGCGCCTGCGCGGGGTCGCCGATATCGCCGGGGAACACCGCCTCGTAGCAGACCAGCGCCAGGAACGGCGGCGTGCCAGGCGGCGTCATCAGCCGGCGGCCGTCGCCGGCGGCCCAGCCATTGGTGCCCGGCACGAACTGGTTGATGCCGAACAGCCGCCAGAAACTCTGGAGCGGCAGATATTCGCCGAACGGCACCAGGTGCGATTTGTCGTAGCTCGCCACCACCTCGCCACTGCTGTCGATGGCGAGGATGGAGTTGTAGCCCGGGTTGTCGGGGATCGGCAGGCCGTCGTCGCCGATCGGTTCGCGCGGCGCGCCGGTGAGCAGCAGCGTGGTGTCGGGCAGCATGCGGGCGATGCGGGCGATGCCATCGGGGTAGTTGGTAAGGAAGAACGGAAACACCGATTCCGGCCACACCAGGTGGGTGATGCCGCTGAGACCCGGATCGGCGGGGGTCAGCTTGCTTTCGGAGAGGCCGATCAGCTGGTTGATGATCGCATCGGGATCGGCCACCGACCAGTCGGCGTGCTCGAGCACCATCGGCTGCACCATGCGCACCTTCATATCGGTGCGCGCCGTGAGGGTGGTGCTGGTGAGCCGCCAGTTGCCATAGGCGACCTGCGCCGCGATCAGCGCGATGGCGAGAAAGATCGGGATCAGCCGGCGCACCAGCCCGCGCTGGTCGGCCGGCCAGATCAGCGCCGGCGTCATGGCGATCAGTGCGGCGATGAAGGTGAGCCCATAGCTGCCGACCACCGAAGCGAGCTGCAGCATCTCGTCATTGGCGGTCAGCGCGTAGCCGATGAGATCGAACGGAAAGCCCGAGAACAGGTGCCCGCGCGCCCATTCGGCCAGCGCCAGGAAGCTGGCCAGGGTGACGATACGAAAGGCGCCGCCCGACCAGACGAGGTGCGCCAGTGCGCTGCCCAACCCCCAGAAGATGGCGAGAATTGCTGCCAGCCCGACGATGGCGAACGGCATCAGGATGAGGAAGACGCCGCCTTCCTGGAGGAACGCCGCGCCGAGCCAGTGCAGTGCCACCGTGAAATAGCCGAGCCCGAAGCCAAAGCCGATCTGGAATGCCGGGCCGACCAGCCGGCGCCATTGACGCCGATGTTCCGCGCCATCGAGCGCCCAGACCCAGACGGGAAGGGCAAGGAACAGCGCCGGCAGGAGGAAGAACGGCGGCACCGAAGCCGCCGCGATCACCCCGGCCACGACGACGATGAGGAAGCGTCGCCAGCCATGGCTCAGCATCACGGTCTCGGCCAGCCAGGTCATGCGGCGCTCGAATCACAGGGCATGTGGCAACGTCGCGAGGTGGGCGCGCCGGGTCAAGCCGACAACGCCGGAGCGCTTTCAGGAAAAGTTGCAGACTTTTCCGGTTCGAAAGCGCGACAAACTCAATGACCGCGCTAGCGCAACCGTGATCAAGCGAGCTGCCCGGCCGGGCCCCAGCATCGCGCCCGACAGAAAAAAGAGGAGACGACGGTGACCAACTGGAACAGGGCAACGCCCGAAGCGGCGGGCTTTGCCGCCAACCTCGAGCGGAAGCTGGCGGCGGGCTTCGAATCGGGGCTGCTGCTGCCCATCCACGCCCTGCTGGTGAGCCGCGCCGGCAAGCTGGTGCTCGAGCAGTATTTCGAAGGCGAAGACGAAAGCTGGGGTGATTCGTTGGGCCGCGTGCAGTTCGGGCCGGAGGTGCTGCACGACCTCCGCTCGGTGACCAAGAGCATTGTCGGGCTGCTCTACGGCGTCGCGCTCGAGCGCGGCCTCGTGCCGGCGCTCGATGCGCCGGTGATCGACGGCTTCCCCGAGTATCCCGATCTCGTCGCCGATCCCGAGCGGCGCAAGGTGACGGTGGCGCATACCCTCAACATGACAATGGGCATGGAGTGGGATGAGAACAAACCTTATACCGACCCGACCAACTCCGAGATCGCCATGGAAATGGCGCCGGATCGCTATCGCTTCATCCTCGATCGGCCGGTCACCGGCGCCCCGGGCGAGAAATGGGTCTATTCCGGCGGCGCCGTGGCGCTGATCGGTGCGCTGATCGAACGCGGCTCCGGCCAGAAGCTCCCCGACTTCGCGCGTGAAGCGCTGTTCGCGCCGCTCGGCATCACCGATTTCTACTGGATGGCGGGAAGCGACGGCGTGGTGTCGCCGGCCTCCGGCCTCCGCCTCACCGCGCCGGACCTGTTGCGGATCGGCGCCATGCTGGTCGATGGCGGGCGCCACGAAGGCCGGCAGGTGGTGCCGGCGGCGTGGATCGAAGCCTCATGGACGCCCGCCATCCAGACCTGGGACGGGCTGGGCTATGGCCGGCTCTGGTACATCCACGAAGCGCCGGCACCCGGCTACGACAAGCCGCTGCGCTGGGTCGGCGCCTTCGGCAATGGCGGCCAGCGGCTCTGGCTGGCCCCCGAAGCCGGCATCGCCTGCGTCATCAACGCCGGCGACTACAACAAGTTCGATCGCTGGGTAACGCCGGTGCGGATCTGGCGCGAGATCGTGGTGGGGAACCTGGTGCGGGCGTGAGCCCGTGAAGCAGGCAGTCGGCACCCCTCCCCCGTAAACGGGAGAGGGCGCCCGACTGCAAGCGTCGGCGGACAGGGATATCCCTCAGCGAGCCTACTCCGCCGCCGGCGCCGGCGTATCCTCCGGCGCCTTTGCCACCGGCGGCTTGGGCGGCCGCGGTTTCGGTTGCTTCAGCCGCTTGATCTTGACGCGTTTGACCTGCCGGCTGTCGGCCTGCAGGATTTCGAACTCGAAACCTTTGATGCCGTTGACGTGCTCGCCCTTGGCCGGGACGTGGCCGGCCAGTTCGAACACCAGGCCGCCCAGCGTATCGACTTCGTCGGCATGGCTGCCGGGGTCGAAATCCGGGCCGATCACCTCGCGCACTTCCTCGAGTTCGGCGCGGGCCGAGGCGATGAAGACGTTGGAGTTGACCTTGCGCACCAGCGCCACGTCGTCGTCGTGCTCGTCCTCGATCTCGCCGACCACCGCTTCGAGCAGGTCCTCGATGGTGACGAGGCCGTCGGTGCCGCCATATTCGTCGATGACCACCGCCATGTGCACGCGTTTGAGCTGCATCTGCTGCAACAGGTCGCCCACCGGCATCAGCGGCGGCACGAACAGCACCTGGCGCACCAGGTCGAGCTTTTCGAGCCTACTGCGCAGCGGCGTCGAAACCAGCTTCACCGGCACCGTCGCTTCGGGGTCGGTCGCCGGCTCGGTGATCCGGCGCAACGCGTCCTTGACGTGGATGAAGCCGGTAATGTTGTCGAGGCTGTCGGAATAGACCGGCATGCGCGAGTGGCCGACCTGCCGGAAGCGGGTGACCAGCACGCCGAGCGTCTCGGAAGTCTCGATCGCCTCGATATCGGCGCGCGGGATCATCACGTCCTCGACCCGCTTCTCGGCGAGATCGAGCACATTCTTCAAAATCGTGCGTTCGGACTGGGTGAAATCGGCGGTGCCGCCATTGTTCTCGCTCTCGAGCGCCACCTCGAGGTCATCGCGCAGCGACACGGTGCGCATGGCGATGAGGCCGCGCAGGCGATTCCAGATCTTTTGCCCCCACGTGACCGCGGGGGCGGGACTAGAAGGAGGCTCGTTGTTGGACTTGGTTTGCGCCGGCTTTTTGGGCGGCGCGGACGGACTGTCGGAGTCGTTCATCGGGTATGGCCGCGTGCGGCCTTCAATTCATCGGAGGGTGTAATTTAGCTATCGGCGTAGGGATCGGCAATGCCGAGGCTCGCGAGGATCTCGGTTTCGAGCCCCTCCATCTCCTCGGCGTCCTCTTCCTCGATATGGTCGTAGCCCAACAGGTGCAGGAAACCGTGCACCACCAGGTGGGTGAAATGCGCTTCGAAGGAAATGCCCATCTCCTCGGCCTCCTTCTCCACCGTCTCGCGCGCCAGCGTGATGTCGCCGAGCAGCCCTGAAACCGGCGCGAACGGCTCGATCTGCGGGAAGCTCAGCACGTTGGTGGATTTGTCGAAGCCGCGCCATTGCCGGTTGAGCTCGCGCTGCTCGGCATCGTCGGTCAAGACCACCGAGACCTCGGTGACGCCGATGACCTCGGCTTCCGATTGCTTCAGCGCGGCGCGAATGGCGGTTTCGGCCACGGCCTCGAGGCTCTCGGGCCAGCCCTCCGCGTTGACCGCGAAGGCGATTGATAATGGGGCTTGCATCAGGCCTTCGTGTTGTTCTCGGCCAGCCGGCGCGCCGTATCGGCTTCGTAGGCGCGGACGATCCGGCCCACCAGCGCGTGACGGACCACGTCCTTATCGTTGAAGCGCGAGATATGCACGCCCTCGACGCCATCGAGCAGGTGCACCGCCTCGATCAGCCCGGATTTCTCGCCGCGCGGCAGGTCGACCTGGGTCGGATCGCCCGTGACGATCATCTTACTGTTCTCGCCCAGGCGGGTCAGGAACATCTTCATCTGCATCGAGGTGGTGTTCTGCGCTTCGTCGAGGATCACCACGGCATTGGCGAGGGTGCGGCCGCGCATGAAGGCCAGCGGCGCCACTTCGATGATGCCCGAGGTGATGCAGCGCTCCACATGTTCGGGGCGCATCATGTCATAGAGCGCGTCATAGAGCGGGCGGAGGTACGGATCGACCTTGTCCTTCATGTCGCCGGGCAGGAACCCGAGACGCTCGCCGGCTTCGACAGCCGGACGGGAAAGGATGATCCGGTTGATATCGCCGCGCTCCAGCAGCGTCGCGGCGTGGGCGACGGCGAGATAGGTCTTGCCGGTACCGGCCGGGCCGACGCCGAACACCAGTTCGCTCCGGTCCATGGCGCGCATATAGGCGTCCTGCGCCGGAGTGCGCGCGACGATGGTGGCCTTGCGGGTCGCGATCTGCGCCATGCGCACCCTGCCCTTCTTCTCGAGCGTGGGCAGGCTCAGTTGGCTGTCCTCGGTCTCGATCATGCGGATGACGCCGTCGACGGTCGACACCTCGATCTGCTGGCCCTCTTCGAGCTGCTCATAGAGCGACTCGAGGACGCGCCGCGCCTGGTCGACGGAAGTGGCGCCGCCTTTCAGCATCACGTGGTTGCCGCGCGGCGTCGCCTGTACGGACAATCGCTGTTCGATCAAAGCCAGGTGCTGGTCGAAATCGCCGTAGAGTTGCGCGGCGAGCTTGTTGTCTTCGAAGGCGAGTTCAAGCTGGGAGGACGGGCCGTGGTCGGTAGACGGGGGCAAATGCCTGCTCAAATCTCTGGGGCTCCTAAGGGCGGCCTCTCAGATATGGGCCGCGATGGCTTGAGACTCAATAACGCTAGCAGGATTCGGTTCCGCGACTGTGACAATCTTGCCGATGAGGGAATTATTCCGGGCTTCAACGATCTCGACCGGAATGATCTGGCCGATCAACCGGGTCGGGCCATCCATATGCACGGCCTGCAGATAGGGCGAGCGGCCACCGATCTGGCCGGGCTGCCGGCCGGCCTTCTCGATCAGCACCGGCAGGGTGCGGCCGACCACCGAGCGATGGAAGGCATGCATCTGGGCGTTGATCTGGTCGTTGAGCCGCTGCAGGCGCTCGGTCTTTTTCGCTTCGGCAACCTGGTCGTCCATCGAAGCACCGGGCGTGCCGGGGCGGATCGAGTACTTGAAGGTATAGGCCGAGGCATAGCCGACATCCTTGACCACCTGCATTGTCTCCTCGAAATCGGCATCGGTTTCGCCGGGGAAGCCGACGATGAAATCGCCTGACAGCGCCATGTCCGGCCGGGCCGCCATGATGCGCTCGATCACCCGCATGTAGTCGGCGCGGGTGTGGCGGCGGTTCATCGCCTTGAGGATGCGGTCGGAGCCAGCCTGAACAGGCAGATGCAGATAGGGCATCAGCGCCTCGAGATCGCGATGCGCCTCAAGTAGCTCGTCGGTCATGTCGAGCGGGTGCGAGGTGGTGTAGCGGATGCGGGCAATGCCGGGGATCTCGGCCAGCCGATGGCAGAGTTCGCCGAGCCCGACGCTACGGCCGCGCGCATCAAGGCCGTGATAGGCGTTGACGTTCTGGCCCAGCAGGGTGAGCTCGCGCACCCCGGCTTCGGCAAGGTTCTGCGCCTCGCGCAGCACCTGCTCGAGGGGGCGCGACACTTCGCTGCCACGGGTATAGGGCACGACGCAGAACGAACAGAACTTGTCGCAGCCTTCCTGCACGGTGAGGAAGGCGGTAAGGCCGCGGGCGAGGGTGACTTCCTTTTTCGCCGCCGGCAGGTGTTCGAACTTGTCTTCCTCGGGGAAGTCGGTGTCGACGACCTTCGCGCCATTATGGGCGCGGGCGATGAGCTCGGGCAGGCGGTGGTAGGATTGCGGGCCGAACACCAGGTCCACGGCCGGCGCCCGGCGGACGATCTCGTCGCCTTCGGCCTGCGCCACGCAGCCGGCGACGCCGATCATCAGGTCCTGGCCATTGGCCCGGCGCTCTTCGCGCAGGTCACGCAGCCGCCCGAGCTCGGAGAACACCTTCTCGGAGGCCTTTTCGCGGATGTGGCAGGTGTTGAGCACGACGAGATCGGCATCTTCCATCACCTGCACCGGCTCATAGCCGTGCGGCGCCAGGGCATCCGCCATGCGGTCGGAATCGTAGACGTTCATCTGGCACCCGTAGGTCTTGATGAACAGCTTCTTGGGCGTGTGCTCGGTCATGGGCGGGTGAATACACCGAAGTGGGGTGGAGTGCAAAAGCACTGGGCTGGTGCGCCTGGCCACCCCCACCCTTGATCCCTCCCCACAAGGGGGAGGGAGACGACTGAAGCTTCGGTTCTCGCATCCTCCCTCCCCCTTGTGGGGAGGGTAGCGCAGCTCGGCGAAGCCATAGCGAAGCTGGGTGGGGGTGGCCCCACGCGCCGGATTGAGGCACGTTCCCTGCTCGGAGAAAACCACCATGACCAACCACCTCAATACTCTGGCCCTGCATGGCGGCGATGGCGCCCGCGTCGTCGGCGAACCACTGGCGCCGGCGCCGGTGCTGTCGACCACCTATTTCACCCACCCCGATGCGGTGGGCTTTTCTGCTTCGGACCTCGAGGCCGATGCGCCGCATTTTTACACCCGCTGGAGCAACCCGACGCTCGAGCTCCTGGAAAAGCGCCTGGCGCTGCTCGAGGGTGGCGAGGCGGCATTGAGCTTCGGCTCGGGCATGGCGGCAATCACCGGACTGTTTGCCGGCCTGCTCAAGGCCGGCGATCACCTGGTGCTCTCCGACGTCTGCTATGCCGGGGTCGCAGAATATGCCCGGCATGCCCTGCCGCGGCAGGGGATCGAAGTGTCGTTCGCCGACAGCTCCAACCCCGACAATGTCGCGGCCGCGCTGCGCCCCAACACCCGGCTGGTGCATATCGAGACCCCGGCCAACCCGATCCTCAAGCTCACCGACATCGCCGCGGTCGCCGCCATCGCTCATGCCGGCGGGGCCGAATTGTCGGTGGATTCGACCATCGCCACGCCGGTCGGTACCAACCCGATCGCGCTGGGCGCCGACTATGTCTGCAACTCGCTGACCAAATATCTTTGCGGCCACGGCGACGCACTGGGCGGGGCGGTGATCGGCCGCGCCGTGCCGATCGCCGCGCTGCGCAAGGAGGTGCTGATCCACCACGGCGCGGTGCTGTCGCCATTCTCCGCCTACCTGATCCTCCGCGGTATCGAGACGCTGGGCTTACGGATGGACAAGCACCAGGCCAATGCCCGGGCTGTGGCCGAGTGGCTGGAGCGGCACCCGAAAGTGCGGCGCGTGCTGTGGCCAGGGCTCGCCAGCCACGAGCAGGCGGAGCTGGCGCGGCGGCAGATGCGCAATTTCTCCGGGCTGCTGAGCTTTTCGGTCAACTCCGACAGCGCCGGCATGGCGCGGCAGCTGGCCGAACGGCTGAAGCTCGTGAGCTACGCCGTGTCGCTGGGCAAGACCAAGTCGCTCTGCTTTTACATCCCGACCGAGGATATCCTGCGCTCCTCCTTCGCCCTTGCCGACGAGCGGAACTATCGCGACTGGGCCGGCGAGGGAGTGTTCCGCGTTTCGGTCGGTATCGAAGACGCCGACGCGATCATCGCCGATTTCGATGAGGCGCTGAAATGAGCGGTACGCTGAAGGAGATCGTCTTCGATTGCACCCGGGCCGCGCCGCTGGCCCGATTCTGGACAGAGGTGATCCAGGGCTATGCGGTGCGCCCCTATGACGACGAGGAGATCGCCCGGCTCGCCGCGCTCGGCCTCACCCCCGAAACCGATCCGGTGGTAATGGTCGATGGCCCCGGTCCGACGCTCTGCTTCCACGAGATCGAACGCGGCCGGGTGCAGGGCCGCATCCATCTCGATGTGCAAGTGGCGGATCGGCCGGCCGAGCGCACCCGGCTGATCGGCCTCGGCGCCGCCGTGCTGCGCGAAGCCGACGGCTACACCGTCATGGCTGACCCCGAAGGCAACCACTTCTGCCTCGTCGACTAGCCTTGGGCTGAAGCCTATTCCGCCGCGACCGGCAGCGGCGTGCCGCGGTTGAGCGCCACCAGCATGCGGCGGACCTCGTTCTCGGTCTGCTTGGCCAGTTCCTTGCGGTTGGTGCCGGAACTGAGCGGGCGCGGCGTGCCGAAGGCGAGAGTCACCTCGCGGGTGCCGCCGGTGAGGATTTCCTTGATGTTCTGCTTCACCGACTTGGATTTGATCCAGGCGATGAACGAACGGTCGGTGCGGCCGACCGGCAGGCCCTGCAGCTTGGTATAGGCGATGGTCAGCGGCTGGATCATCACCTCGCCGGCGCCGGCTTCCTCCATCGCGTGCTGGGCGGCGCCGATCAGCGCCGAGCGGAACGGCAGCACGTGCGTGCCGAGGTCGGACTGGCCCTCGGCGAACAGCAGCACCGCGCCGCCTGAGGCCATGCGCTTGCCCATCTCCTCGCTGACCCGCTTGGCGTCGCTGCGCTTCTTGCGATCGACATAGAGCGTGCGCTGCAACGAGGCCATGAAGCCGACGAAGAACCATTTCTGGATCTCCGATTTGGCGACGAAGGTGACGTCGGCCTTGGAGCCGATGGCGATGATGTCGGTCCACGAGATGTGGTTGGAAACGATCAGCGTCGCCCGGTCGGTGGAGGGCGTGCCGATGACGTTCACCTTCATCCCGAGGAAGGTGCAGCCGAACCAGTGAAACCAGCGCGGGATCTGGTTGTTGAACCATGGGCTGCGCGAAACGAGGAACTGCAGCGGCACGAACACGATGAGGAACGGCACGTAGCAGAAGACGAAGAGCAGGACGCGCAGGATCATTTTTTGTTCTCGTCCGACTTGAGCGGCACAGCATAGAGCTCCAGCCGATGGTCGACCAGCCGGTAACCCAGGCGCTTGGCGATCACCTCCTGGATGGCTTCGATCTCTTCGTTGCGGAACTCGATCACCTTGCCCGAGCGGATATCGATCAGGTGATCGTGGTGCTCATCCGGGATCAGCTCGAAGCGCGCCCGGCCATCCTTGAAGTCGTGCTTGGTGACGAGCCCCGCTTCCTCGAACAGGTTGAGCGTGCGGTAGACGGTGGAGAGCGAAATGCGCGCGTCGATGGCCGAGGCGCGGCGATACAGCTCCTCGACGTCGGGGTGGTCGACCGCCTGCTCGATCACCTGCGCGATGACCCGACGCTGGTCGGTCATCCGCATGCCCTTCTGGGCGCACTGCTCTTCGAGAGTTTGAATGCCGGGTTTGCTCATCGGGCGTCCCCCGTTACGAAATTTGTCTGGTCGCGCTCTGGAGGTGGAAAAGTCTGCCACTCTTCCTGATCACGCTCTACATCCCGGTTAGCCAAGATCGCTCGCCATGACAATAGCGGTGGCCGGCGTGCCGTCGGGACGCGGATAATAGCCCTTGCGCTCGCCGACAGTGGTGAAGCCGAACTTGCCGTAGAGCTTCAGCGCCGCGGTATTGTCGGCGGCCACTTCGAGCAGCATGCGCTTGGCCGGGCTCATCCGCGCCGCCTCGAACAGCGCCCGCATCAGCAGCGCGCCGACGCCCTTGTTCCGCCATTTGCGATCGACCGCGATGCTGATCAGCTCGACCTCTTCGCCCAGGTGCCGCAGCATGGCGAAGCCGGCAATACGGCGGCGGCTGTCGCAGGCGACATAGACCGGTGTGTCTTTGCCGGCGACATAGGCGGCGAACTCTTCACGCGTCCAGCCGCGATAGAACCCCTCGGCGTGGAGCCGCGCGATGGTCTCGGTATCGGCGCCGCGGGCCGGCTCGACATGCAGCGTATTCGGCGACAGCCAGAAGTTCATTGTCCGACCCTCGCGACGCGGAATTTTTCCTGCGGCTTGGCATCGGCATCGCGGATATAGGCCGCCTCGGGCGGGTAGCCCTTGGGGTCGGCACCGGCCGCGAAACGCGCCAGCGCCGCGATATCGACCAGCGGCGAGGTGATCAGCCCGGCGCCGGCGGGCACACGGCGACGCGCTTCGTCCATCGGCAGCACCTGCGGTTCGCCGATCGGGATGGCCGGCCCGCTGAACAGCTGGAAATAGGCCTCCTCACGCCGTGCATCGAGCAGCACCGCGGTGGCCTCGCATTGCGTCGTAAGCGACAGCGCCAGCAGCGACGGCACGCCGACCACCGGGATACCAAGCGCCAGGCCGAGCCCACGCGCCGCGCTGAGCCCGATCCGGAGCCCGGTGAACGAGCCGGGGCCGGTAGTGACCGTGATGCGGGTCAGGTCCTTGTAGGCAACGCCGTTGCGCCCCAGCAGCTCGTCGATCGCGGGAAAGATCCGTTCGGCCTGTCCCTGCGCCATCTCCTCGACCAGCGTGTCGGCATGATCGTCCACCAGCAGCGCCAGTTGCAGGCGCGGCGCGGCGGTATCGATGGCGAGAAGGACGCTGGACATGTGGGAGAGATAGGGGTTCGGCGGTGGGTTGTCACGGGGGCTGGTGTGTGGGCCCCACCCCACCCAGTTACGCTAGGCGGCAAGCCGCCAAGCTCCACTACCCTCCCCATCGAGGGGAGGGAGACGATAGAACCGCAGCATGCAGTCGGATCTCCCTCCCCCTTGTGGGGAGGGTAGCGCAGCTCGGGCGTAGCCCGTAGCGAAGCTGGGTGGGGGTGGCCGCTTGCGCCCGCCCTCAAAAACAAATCGCCCGGCACAGGGCCGGGCGATTCAAAACTCAATTCGCAGCGTTCAGACCTGCTGCACGGCCTCGACGCCCGGCACGAAATGCCGGAGCAGGTTCTCGATGCCGCTCTTCAGCGTCGCGGTCGAGGACGGGCAGCCCGAGCAGGCGCCCTGCATGTGGAGGAACACCGTGCCCTCCTTGAAACCCTTGAAGGTGATGTCGCCGCCATCCATGGCGACGGCCGGACGCACGCGGGTGGCGAGCAGCTCCTTGATCACCTCGACAGTCTCGGCATCGCTTTCCTCGAAGAACTCTTCACCGGTCACCACTTCCGCCGTGCCGTCAGCGAGCACCGGCTTGCCGGAGAGGAAGTGCTCCATGATCACGCCGAGGATCGCCGGCTTGATGTGGCTCCACTCGGCCGTGTCCTTGGTGACCGAAATGAAGTCCGAGCCGAGGAACACGCCTTCGACGCCTGGGACGTCGAACAGCGCCGCGGCCAGCGGCGAGATGGCGGCCGATTCGGCCTGCCGGAAATCGCGCGGTTCACCCACCAGCACATCGCGGCCGGGCAGGAATTTCAGGGTCGCCGGGTTCGGCGTCGCTTCGGTCTGGATGAACATCTGAAGGTTCGGACTCGTGTTAGAACAATTCCAAACTAGTGTTTTGGAGCCCGAAATGCAAGGGTCCGGCCACGTGCCATCACGTCACGGCGACGATCTGCTCGTCGGTCATGGTGCCCGGGATGATGGTGACGATCACCGGCAGCGCCGCCTGGCCGGCGCGGGTGGCGAAGCTGCTGACCAGCGGGCCCGGGCCTTCCTTGCCGCCGGCGGCGGCGATCACCAGGATAGCGATGCCGGCGTCCTCGGCCACCAGCCGCTCGATCTCGCTGACCAGGTCACCCTCGCGGATCACCGTCTCGGTGCGGATGCCCTCGCCGATCTGGCCGATGCGGGCGCGCTTGGTATCGAGTAGCCGCTCGGCTTCCTCGCGCGCCTCGGCGCGCATCACTTCCTCGACGCCGAGAAACTGCGTGAAATCCTGGCTGTCGATCACCGAGAGCAACACCACCGTGCCGCCGGTCCGCTTCACCCGGTTGGCAGCGAAGGTGATGGCGCGATCGGCTTCCTTGCTCTCGTCGATGACAACGAGAAACTTGCGTTTGTATTCGCTCATGCTGTCAGCCAAAGCGCCGCACCTTCAAGTCTGAAGATGCGGCATTGTTCCAAATGCGCGGCAGGGCCGCAAGCGGGGCAAATCAGCGGACGAAGCCGACGATCTTGCGCACGTCGTCCATGACAGGCACGGCGATGGCGCGGGCCCGGTCGGCGTTGCGGCGGAGGATCTGGTCCATTTCGCCCGTGTCGGCGACGAGCCGCTTCATCTCGGTGGCGATCGGCGACAGCACGGCCACGGCGAGCTCCGCCAGCGCCGGCTTGAACTTGCCCCAGCCGCTCCCGCCGAACTCGGCCAGCACGCCATCGACCGAGGTGTCGGAGAGCGCGGCGTAGATGGCGACGAGGTTTTCCGCCTCGGCCCGCCCGGCGAGACCCGCGGCCTCGGTCGGCAGCGCATCGGCGTCGGTGGTGGCACGCTTGATTTTCTTGGCGATCGTATCGGCGTCATCCATCATGTAGATGGTCGACATGTCGGAAGCGTCGGATTTCGACATCTTCTTCTTGCCGTCCTTCAGCGACATCACCCGCATTGCCGGGCCGGTGGAGAGCGTCTCGGTCAAGGGGAAGAAGTCGTCCTTCACCCCCAGGCCTTTGATCTGCTTCTTGAAATCGTGGTTGAACTTCTTGGCGATGTCGCGCGTCAGCTCGAGGTGCTGGCGCTGGTCGTCTCCGACCGGCACGCCCGTCGCTTTGTAGAGCAGGATGTCCGCCGCCATCAGCGAGGGGTAGGCGAACAGCCCCAGCGACACCGCCTCGGAGTTTTCGCCGCCTTCGGCCCCGGCCTTGTCCTTGAACTGGGTCATGCGCGTCATCCAGCCGACGCGCGCCACGCAGTTGAAGATCCAGGCGAGCTCGGCATGCTCGACCACCTGGCTCTGGTTGAAGATGATCGACTTGTTGGGGTCGAGCCCGGCGGCGATGTAGGCCGCAGCGATCTCGTAGGTCCAGCGCCTGAGATCCTCGGGGTCCTGCCACACCGTGATCGCGTGCATGTCGACGACGCAGTAAATCGTCTCGTGCGTTTGCTGCAGCGGCACAAAGCGCCGGATGGCGCCCAGGTAGTTGCCGAGATGCAGGTCGCCGGACGGCTTGATGCCGGAAAAGACGCGCGGGGTGAAAGCCATGAGGGGAGTCCCTATAGATCAGGGGTTTGCCTCTACCCCCCTCCCAACCTCCCCCGCAAGGGGGGAGGTGCCGTTTCGTGCCTGTGGCTTGATCGTGCCAGGCACACCGGCGGACACCCTCCCCCTCGCGGGGAGGGTTGGGGAGGGGGGTGCCAACCGCACGATCTCACCACTCCAAAACGATCTTGCCCTTCTCGCCCCCGGCCGCCAGCTTGAACGCCTCGGCATAGTCGTCGGCCGACATGCGGCGGGTGATGACCTTCCTGACGTCGAGCCCCGACTCCAGCATTGCCAGCATCTTGTGCCAGGTCTCGAACATCTCGCGGCCGTAGATGCCGCGTAGCGTGATCATCCGGAACACGATCTTGCCGAGGTCGAAGATGAACGGCCGGGCCGGCACGCCGAGCAGCGCAATGCGGCCGCCCATCACCATGTGGTCGATCATCTGGTCGAGCGCCGCCGGCGCGCCGCTCATCTCGAGCCCGACATCAAAACCCTCCTTCATGCCGAGCTTGTTCATCACGGCGCGGAGGTCCTCGGTCGCGACATTGACCGGCACCACGTCGGCGACTTCGGTGGCGAGCCGGAGCCGCTCGGGGTTCACGTCGGTGATCACCACATGGCGCGCCCCGACATGCCGGGCGACCGCCGCGCCCATGATGCCGATCGGCCCGGCGCCGGTGACCAGCACGTCCTCGCCGACAATGTCGAAGGCGAGCGCCGTGTGCACGGCATTGCCGAGCGGATCGAGGATAGCGCCCAGTTCGTCGTCGATCGCGTCGGGCAGCGGGATGATGTTGAAGGCCGGGATTTTGACGAACTCGGCGAAGGCGCCAGGGAGGTTTACCCCGATCCCCTTGGTGTCGGGGTCGAGGTGGAACTTGCCGGCCCGCGAGGCCCGGCTCCTCATGCCGACGACATGGCCTTCGCCCGAGACGCGCTGGCCGACCTTGAGGTTCCGGACCTCGGCGCCGACGGCGGCGATCTCGCCCGAATACTCGTGGCCGGTGACCAGCGGCACCGGCACGGTTTTCTTGGCCCAGTCGTCCCAGTTGTAGATGTGGATATCGGTGCCGCAGATGCCGGTCTTGTGCACCTTGACCAGTACGTCCTCGGGGCCGATCTCGGGGATCGGCCGCTCTTCCATCCAGATGCCCGGCTCGGATTTGGCTTTGACCAGGGCGCGCATCAGATCACTCCTACTTCCTTGCCGGCCTCGGCAAAGGCGCCGATGGCGAAGTCGATATCGGCTGCCGACAGGGCGGCCGACATCTGCGTGCGGATGCGGGCCTTGCCCTTAGGCACCACCGGAAAAAAGAACCCGGCGACATAGACGCCGCGCCGGTCGAGGGCGGCGGCGAGGTTCTGCGCCAGCGTTGCTTCGCCCAGCATCACCGGGATGATCGGGGTCTCGCCGGGGAGGAGATCGAAGCCGAGTTCACCCATGCGCTGGCGGAAGCTCCGGGTATTGTCCCTGAGCTTCTGCCGCAGGTCGTCGGCCCCTCGGGCGATTTCGATCGCCTTCAGCGCCCCTGCGGTGACCGCCGGGGCGAGGGCGTTGGAAAACAGGTAGGGCCGCGCCCGCTGGCGCAGCAGGTCGATCACCGCCTGCGGGCCGGTGATGAAGCCGCCCATCGCGCCGCCAAGCGTCTTGCCGAAGGTGCCGGTGATGATGTCGGGCTCGGCGCCCGTAAGCGCGCCGGTGCCGCGCCCCTCGGGGCCGAGATGCCCGGTGGCGTGGCAATCGTCGACGGCAATTATGGCGCCATACTTGTCCGCCAGCGCGCGGATCTCCGGTAGTTTGGCGATATAGCCATCCATCGAGAACACCCCGTCGGTGACGATCAGCCGGAAGCGCGCATTGTCGGCGACCGCCTGCTGCAGCTGGGTCTCGAGGTCGTCCATGTCGGAGGTCTGGAAGCGGTAGCGCTTGGCTTTGCTCAGCCGCACCCCGTCAATGATCGAGGCGTGGTTGAGGCTGTCGGAGATGATCGCGTCGTCTTCGGTCAGCAGCGTCTCGAACAGCGCGCCATTGGCGTCGAAACAGGCGGCAAAGAGGATCGCGTCGTCCTTTTTGAGATAACGCGCTATGGCGGTTTCGAGCGCGCGGTGCAGGTCGAGCGTGCCGCAGATGAAGCGGACCGAGGCCATGCCGAAGCCATACTGCTCGAGCGCCGCGGCGGCGGCGTCGGCGATCGCCGGATGGTCGGCGAGGCCGAGATAATTGTTGGCGCAGAGGTTGACCATCTGTCGCCCTGCCACGGTCACCTGGCCGCCCTGTGGCGAGGTGATCTGGCGCTCGCGCTTCATCAGGCCCTGCGCCTCGATGTCATCAAGCACGGTCTTGAGGTGATCGAGATATCCGGTCTGCATGGTCATTCCTCCGATATGGAGGAAATTCCGCTATAACGGACAGATAGTCAAGTGATCGCGGAATTTCCGCTTGGCAGCCAGAGCCTACTTGGCGATAAAGGCAGCATGGCAAGCACCGAAGCCCCCGATATCGGCCCGATCATCCAGCGCGAACGCAAGGCCCGGCACCTGACGCTGGAGCGGCTGGCAGCCCTCTCGGGCGTGTCGCGCTCGATGCTGAGCCAGATCGAACGCGGCGAATCCAACCCGACCTTCGCGGTGCTCTGGGGCCTGACCCAGGCGCTGAAGATCGACCTCGCCGATCTGATCGCCGGCGGCGTGGCGCATCGGCGCGCGGCCCCGGTCGATGTGGTGACGGTGCCGCTGACGCCGGAGATCAACAGCCCCGAGGGGCATTGGCGGCTGCGCATCCTGAGCCCGACCTCGATGGCGGGCCGCGTCGAGTGGTACGAAGTCGAGATTGCCCCGGGCAGCCGGTTGCACAGCGCCCCGCACGCCGTCGGCACCTACGAGCACCTGACGGCGCAGACCGACGGGCTGCGGGTCAAGACGGCTTTGGGCGAACAAACGCTAGGTGCGGGCGAGACGGCCCGCTACCGGGCCGATGTCGAGCATGAGATCGCCAACGACGGCAAGCTGCCGGCCCGGGCGCTGATGGTGGTGGTGTACGAGTAGCCGCACACCTTGAGCGTGTGGCCACCCCCACCCTTGATCCCTCCCCACAAGGGGGAGGGAGACGCCTGAACCGAGATCGTGCAGCCATCGCCCTCCCTCCCCCGGGGCGACCTCTTGTCGTCCCCTTGTGGGGAGGGCAGCAAAGCTTGCGAGCGAAGCGAGCTAGCGTCGCTGGGTGGGGGTGGCCAGATGCACCGGCCGTTCAGCCCTTCCGCCGCAACCGGCGCAACAACCCACCCAGCCGCTGCACCCCGGTGAGGTGCGCCAGCGCGAAGTAGAGCCCCGCCCCGAACACGCAGAGCGCCAGCAGCGCCAGCGCCTGCACCGGGAAGAAGTACCCGGGGTCGAACACCGGCCCGAGCAGCAGCACGAGGCCATAGAGCGCGCTGGACATCACCAGCGTTAGCAGCACGATCATGCCCTCCTGCCGCCACTCCGCACCGCTGATGGTGAAATGGCCGCGACGGGCGAGGAAAATGGCCAGCAGCACGACGTTGGCCCAGGCGGCGATCGAGGTGGCGAGCGCGATGCCGACATGCTTCAGCGTCGGGAACAGCGCCAGTGACAACACGATATTGATGATCAGCGAGACGAAGGCGAACCAGGTCGGCGTCTTGGTGTCCTTGCGCGAGAAGAACCCCGGCTGCAGCACCCGGATCAACACGAAGGCCGGGAGGCCCACCGCGAAGGCGATCAGCGCATGCGAGACGTTGACGCTGTCGGTCGGCCCGAAGGCGCCGCGCTCGAACAGCACCCGCACCACCGGCAGGGAGAGCGCGATCAGCGCTCCGGCTGCCGGCATCGACAGCAGCATCGAGAGGAACAGCGACTGGCTCTGGCTCTGCCGCGCCTCGAGCTCGCGCCCGGCGCTGAGGTGGCGGCTCAATTCGGGCAGCAGCACCGTGCCGATGGCGATGCCGATAATGCCGAGCGGCAGCTGGTACAGCCGGTCGGCATTGTAGATGATCGACATCACCTCATCGGCGCCCGAGGCGATGATGGTGCCGACGAAGATGTTGATCTGGGTGATGCCGCCCGCAATGATCGCCGGCACGGCGAGGATCCAGAATCGCCGGACCTCGGTATCAAAGCGCGGCCAGCGCAGTTTCGGCACGAAGCCGGCGCGGCGGATCGCCCAGTAGACCAGCACCAGCTGGGCGATGCCGCCGAGCATGGTGGCGATCGCCACCCAGAACGCCGTGTCCGGCGCCTCGAGCGTCAGGATCGCCAGGGGGATCAGCGCCCCGATATTGACGATGTTGAGCACGATCGGCGCGAAGGCGGCAGCAAAGAACCGCCCCAGGCTGTTGAGGATCGCCGCATAGGCCGCCATCAGCGACATGCAGGCGAGATAGGGGAACATGATCCGGGTGAGAAACACCGTCAGGTCGAACTTCTCGGGGTCGCCGACAAAGCCCGGGACGAACAGCACCATGATCTGCGGCGTGAAAATCTCGACGAGGATGGTAACGACGAGGATCGCCGCCACCAGCCAGCTCATGATCCGGCCGGCCAGCTCCTTCGCCCCCTCATTGCCCTCGGTTTCGAGCGCAGTCGAGAACATCGGCACGAAGGCGGTGTTGAACGCCCCCTCGGCGAACAGCCGGCGGAACAGGTTGGGGAAGCGGAACGCCGCGTTGAACGCATCCGACACTGGCGAGATGCCAAGCACCGCCGCCATCAGCGCATCGCGGGCAAAGCCGAAAATGCGCGAGACGAGCGTCAGGCCGCCGACCGAGAGGAAATTGCGGTAGAGACTCATCTGTCGCGTCGAGTGGTTAGCTGAATCAGCGCCTCAAACTCGATGTCATCCCAGCGAAAGCTGGGACCCATTTCACAGCCCGCGCCAGCGGCGAGCTGGGTCCCAGCTTTCGCTGGGATGACACCGTAGATGGGGACGGAACGGTGGTTGGCGTCCAGCAGGCCGCTACCCATTCGCCACCTTGGCCGCCTTTTCGTCCCCGCCCTGGAACACCGCCAGCAGCGCGTCGTGGATCTTTTTCTGGCGCGATTTCGACTCGATCTTATGGCCGGTGAGGTCGGTGACGTAAAAGACGTCGACGGCCTTTTCGCCATAGGTGCCGATATGGGCCGAGCCGATGGTGAGGTTGAGGTCGGAGATCTGCCGCGTCAGCTGATGCAAGAGGCCGGTGCGGTCGAGCCCCATCACCTCGATGACGGTGAACTTCTCCGAGATGGTGTTCGACACCGCCACCTGTGCCGGCAGGGTGAAGGGTTTGAGCCGCTTGTTGTGGCGGCTTTCCTTGCCGAGGTCGATCAGCACCTGGCGCTTGCCCTGCAGCAGCTGCTTCACCGTATCGATGATGCGGGTGGCGCGGACCTTTTCGTCCTCGTCCGAGGTGAAGGAGCGTCGCAGCCTAAAAGTGTCGACGGCGCGGCCGTCGCGGGTGCCAAAGATCTGCGCCCCGATGATCGAGGCGTCAGCCATGGTGCAGGCGCCGGCGATCAGCGACAAGAGCCGTGGGTGGTCCGGGGTGTAGAAGCTGACCTCGGTGATCGACTCGAAGGATTTGACCCGGATCGAGCCGGCGAACATCTGCCCGGCCTGGTCGGCGGCGCGGATCATCCGGGCATGCTCGACCTGCAGTTCGGGCTCGGCGCGCAGCCAGTAATGGTCGTAGTGGCGGCCGACATAGGTATCGACTTCCGGCGCCGGCCAGGCCGAAAGCGCGCCGCGCAATACGGTCTTTGCCGCCTCGATGCGGTCACGTTGCGTCACCTGGCTATGGCCGCCCGAGAGCAGCGGCTCGGTGGCGTAGTAGAGGGCGCGCAGCAGCGAGCCTTTCCAGCCGGTCCATACCCCGGGGCCGACCGCCCGGATATCGCAGGCGGTGAGGATCATCAGCAGCGCCAGCCGTTGCGGCGATTGCACCACGTCGGCGAAGGAGCGGGCGGTTTCGGGGTCCTGGATATCGCGGCTCTGGGCGATCTCGCTCATCAACAGGTGATGTTCGACCAGCCATGAGACGGTGTCGGTCTCGGCCGGATCGAGCCCGAGCCGCGGGCAGAAGCGGCGGGCGACGCGCGCCCCGGCGATCGAGTGATCCTCGGGCCGGCCCTTGGCGATATCGTGGAGGAACAGCGCCACGTAGAGCAGCCGCGTATCGTTGAGATGCGGCAGCAGTTCATGCGTCAGCGGCAGCTGTTCACGCAGGCCCCCATTGGCGATGTCGGCCATCACGCCGACAGCGCGGATCAGGTGCTCGTCCACCGTGTAGTGGTGGTACATGTTGAACTGCATCAGCGCGACGATCTTGCCGAATTCCGGCACGAAGCGGCCGAGCACGCCCGCTTCGTTCATCTGGCGCAGGATGCGCTCGACATAGGTCGGCGCCGTCAGGATCTCGAGGAACCAGGCATTGGCCTGCTTGTCGTTCCTCAGGTCATGGCCGATCAGCTTGAACGAGCGGCGGATCAGCTTGATGGCGTCGGGGTGAAGGTGCGCATCGTGCCGCCCCGCCAGCATAAAACCCTTGATCAGGTTGCGCGGGTCCTTCTGGAACACTTCGGGTCCGGCAACATTCAGGCGGCCGCCCTCGATGACGAAATCGGTCTCGCCCTTGATCGACACCTTGCCGCGCTTGAACGGCGCCAGCACCCGCCCGACCATGTCGAGCGGCTTGGCGTGGTCGAATTCGAGCGAAGTGCAGAAGATGCGGGTCAGGTCGCCGACATCCTTGGCGACGAGGAAATAGCGCTTCATGAAGCGCTCGACCCCGAGCATGCCGGCGCGGTCGTTGTAACCGAGGCGCTGGGCGAGATCGGGCTGCACGTCGAAGGTCAGCTTTTCGTCGGCCCGGCCGGTCAGGAAGTGGAGGTTACAGCGGATGGCCCAGAGGAAATCCTCGGCGCGCTGGAACAGCCGGTATTCCTCGGCGCTCAAGACGCCCTTGCCCACCAGTTCGGCGCTGGATTTGACCCGGTAGAAATACTTGCCGATCCAGAACAGCGCGTGCAGGTCGCGCAGGCCCCCTTTGCCGTCCTTGATATTGGGCTCGACCACATAGCGGGTGTTGCCCATCTGCCGGTGCCGTTCGTCGCGTTCGGCCATCTTGGCGGCGATGAACTCCGGTCCGGTCTTGGGCATGATTTCGCTTTCGAACCGGCGCACCAGCTCGTCGAACAGCTTCCGGTCGCCGGTGAGGTAGCGCGCTTCGAGCGTCGCGGTGCGCACCGTCATGTCGGAACGGGCCATGCGAATGCAGTCGTCGACCGAGCGCACGGCGTGCCCGACCTTCTGGCCGAGATCCCACAGCATGTAGAGGATGTATTCGGTGATCTGCTCGCCCCAGGGCGTCTGCTTGTAGGGCAGGATGAAGAGCAGATCGATGTCGGAGCCCGGGGCCAGCGTGCCGCGGCCATAGCCGCCGACCGCGGCAATCGAGATCATCTCGGCGCCGGAGGGGTTGTCGACCGGGTAGACGTCGCGCACCGCGAAATGGTGCACTGCGCGAATGATCTCGTCTTCGGCGGCGCTGAGGTTCATCGCGCAGCGCGTGCCCTTGCCGGTCGCCATCAGCTCGGCCTCGGCGCCGGTGCGGGCGTCGGCGAGGACGGAGCGGACATGCTGGAGCACAATGCCGCGGCTCGCGGCGGACTTGGGGTCCTGACCAGCGACGAGCCGCCGGATATCGCCGAGAATGGTCTCGGCCGAAGTCAACTGGAAGGCCGGTTTTCGCGGTCGGGCGTCAATTTCGGCGAGCTGCATCGCGGATTTTCTTAAGCTCGTAGATCAGGTCGATGGCCGCGCGGGGCGTAAGGTCGTCGGGGCGCACCTGATCGAGCATGTCATGGATGGGATTAACGGCCGCCTTCGGGGTGGGCGGTTGATGCGCAAAGAGCGGCAGATCGTCTAGCACGACGGCTTTTCCGCCGGAAGAGCGCTGTTCGAGCACCCCCAGCACCTGGCGGGCCCGGGCGAGGACGGATTCGGGCAGGCCGGCGAGCTTGGCCACCTGAATGCCGTAGCTGCGATCGGCAGCGCCATCGGCCACTTCGTGCAGGAACACCACTTCCCCCTCCCACTCGCGCACCTTCATGGTGTGGTTGGAAACGCGCCTGAGGGTCTTCGAAAGCGCCGTCATCTCATGGAAGTGCGTCGCGAACAGGGCGCGACAGCCGGTTTGGTCGTGCAGCGCTTCGACCGCCGCCCAGGCGATCGAGAGTCCATCGAAGGTGGCGGTGCCGCGGCCGATCTCGTCGAGGATCACCAGCGAGCGCTGCGTGGCGCGGTTTAGGATGGCGGCAGTTTCGACCATCTCGACCATGAAGGTCGAGCGGCCACCACCGATATCGTCCGAGGCGCCGACGCGCGAGAACACCCGATCGACGACGCCGATATGCGCGGCCGAGGCCGGCACATAGCTGCCCATCTGCGCGAGGATGGCGATCAGCGCGTTCTGGCGCAGGAAGGTCGATTTACCGCCCATGTTCGGGCCGGTGACCAGCCACAGCGCCCCGCCGGTCAGGTCGCAGCCGTTCTCGACGAATACCTCGTGCTGCGCCCGCACATTAGTTTCGACCACCGGATGCCGGCCGCCTTCGATGTAGAAGGCGAGGCTGTCGTCGATGGTGGGGCGGCAGAAATTGCGGGTCATCGCCAGCTGCGCCAAAGCCGCGGAGACATCGAGTTCGGCCAGCGCATCGGCGATGGCCCTGAGCCGGGTGTTCTCCGCAGCGACAGCGCCCGCGAGGCGGGTGAAGATCGTTGCTTCGATGGCGAGCGAGGCATCGTGCGCCTTGGCGATACGACCCTCGAGTTCGGCCAGTTCCGCCGTAGTGAAGCGCATGGCATTGGCCATGGTCTGGCGGTGGATGAAGGTTTCGCGGTGCGGAGTTTCGAGGAGCTTGCCGCCATGCCCGGCCGGCACTTCGACGAAATAGCCGAGCACGCCGTTATGGCGGATCTTCAGCGACCGGACGTCGGTCTCCTCGATCAGCCGGGCCTGCAGCGCCGCCACCACACCGCGGGTTTCAGTGGCCAGCGCCCGTTCGGCATCGAGCCCCGCATCATAGCCGCGTTTGACGAAGCCGCCGTCGCGCGCCAGCAGCGGCGGCTCGTCATCGATGGCCCCGCCCAGTTCGGCGGCGAGTGCCGCCGGCGCATCGGCGAGGCGGGCAGCGATGGCTTTGAGCTCGGCCGGCGGCCGGTCGAGGGTGGCGAGGCGCTCGGCCAGCGCGATGGCGGCGGCAATGGCGCCGCCAGTGGCGCGGAGGTCACGCGGGCCGCCCCGGCCCAGCGCCAGCCGGGTCAGCGCCCGGGTGAGATCGGGCACCGATTTGAGATCGCTGCGCAGCCGCTGGGTGAGGAGGCCATCGGCGACCAGGCACTCGACCGCATCGAGCCGGGCGTTAATCTGGTTGGCGTCGCAGAGCGGCGCCGCCAGCCGGCGCGCCAGGAGGCGCGAGCCGGGCGGGGTGACCGCGAGGTCGATCTCGTGGCGGAGCGAGCCCTTCTCCTGGCCACGCTGCGTTTCGAGGAGTTCGAGCGATACGCGGGTCGCCGCATCGATCGCCATATGGGCACTGAGCCGCTCGGCAGCCGGGGGGCGGAGCGCGACGGGTACGCCCTTCTGGCTGTCGCTGATGTAGTCGAGCAGCGCGCCAAGCGCGGCGCGGCCGGCGCGGGAATAGGCGGTGGGGTCGACCTCGCCGCCAGGGAAGGCGGCGGCGATGCGCTTGCTCGCCAGCTCGCTGTCGAACTGGGCGCCGTCGAGGCTGACCAGCGCCGCATCGGGCAGCGGGATTTTCGACTCGGCGAGGGCGATGCGGGTCGCGTCGGTGAGCAGCAGTTCGGCCGGAGCAATACGGGCCAGCTCGTCGCCGAGCGCCAGCGCCGAGACGTCCAGCACCGCGGTCTCGCCGGTCGACACGTCCGCCCAGGCGAGGGCGAAATCGGTCTCGCCGTGCCGCACCATGCTGAGCGAGGCGAGGTAGGCCGAGCCGCGGGTCGGCAGCAGGTCGTCTTCGGTGATGGTGCCGCGGGTCACCAGGCGCACCACGTCGCGCTTCACCGGCGATTTCGAGCCACGCTTCTTGGCTTCGGCCGGATCTTCCACCTGCTCGCAGATGGCGACCCGGTGCCCTAAGCCGATGAGCTTTTTGAGGTAATCCTGCGCCGCGTGGATCGGCACCCCGCACATCGGGATATCCGCCCCCTGGTGCTTGCCGCGCTTGGTGAGGACGATGCCGAGCGCCTGGCTGGCGATCTCGGCGTCCTCGAAGAACATCTCGTAGAAATCGCCCATCCGGTAGAACAGCAGGTACCCCGGATTGACCGCCTTGATCTCGAGGAACTGCGACATCATCGGCGTGATGGGCGCGCTTTCTAGGGCATTGGGGGCGGAATAGGGCGCTTGGTCCATCGGCTCGGCAGCAAAGACAGGGAGGCCGGGACGTTAGGGGGTTTGGGTGGAGCGAGCAACTGAGTCGGGGTCGCGCTCCACAATGAGGAGCCGGCGCGGGCTGACCCCCACCCTTGATCCCTCCCCCTAAACATGGGGAGGGAGACGCTCCCCACGAATGCCAGTGTTTTGGTCTCCCTCCCCATTCCGGGGCGCTACGCGTCCCCTAGAGGGGGAGGGGACAGGGGTGGGGGTCAGCCCGCACCGGCCTCGGCGCCAGCCCTCAATACCGATCGCTCGGATCCCGCACCGGCCGGTAGACGAAGTCCGAAAACACCGCCGGCTTCGCTGTCCCGTTCAGATCCGACGCCGCCATGCCGACAAACGCTCCGGTAAAGCTGCCATGCTCGGCATGCCCGCCGCATTCGTCCGAGAGGATCGAAGCGTCGAGCGCGCCGCCAACCGGCTGCCAGTTGCCGGCCGCGCTGGCATCGCCCGTAGCGTAGAAGAACTGCAGCTTCGGGCCGCGGATCTCGATCTTCAACCGCACCGGCCCCTCCTGCGGCAGCGGCATCGGGGCCGCTGGGTAGGTGAGCTTGCCGTCGGGGTGGCTGGCAAGCGAGCTCATGATCAAGAGCTCGCGCTTGCCGTCCGAATGCGCGGTGACTGTGAGATAGTGGAAATTGTAGCGGCCGTAATAACCCGTTATGCCTGCAAACTGGCGCTCATCCACCGGCGCGAAATCGAGCGTCACTTCGGCATCGTAGGAGAAGTGCGTCTGCCGGCGGGCGACCAGGGCCTGCTCGAACCAGCTGCCGATCGACTCGCGACCGAACAGGGTCAGCTGGTTGTCGCCCACCGAGAAGATGCGCTCGGTTTCCGGCGTCCGAAGCCACTGGAAATCCGGGTGCAGACTATCGAACTGGTAACGCTGCTCGGCCCAGTAGCCGCTGTCGTCGCGGGCTCCCGGGATTTCCACCTCGAGCGAGGGGACCGGGCCGTTCTTCACCCACAGCCAGTCATCGGCGCCCCAATAGGCTTCCTGGATGCCGGTCTCGCGGCCGAGCACACAGCGGCGCTTCTGGGTGGTCGGGCGACCCATCAGGTGGACGAGGAAGGTCTTGCCGTCAGCCGTCTCGACGATATCGCCATGGCCCGCCCGCTGCACCGGGTTGAGCGGCGCATCCTTGGCAGTGAGGATGTGCTTGATCGGGTGCGTCTCATACGGCCCGTCGATCTGGCGCGAACGGGCGAAGGTGACGGCGTGCTCGTAGCCCGTGCCGCCCTCGGCAGTGAGCAGGTAATACCAGGGCCGCCCGTCCTTGCCGTTGCGCTTATAGAGATGCGGGCCCTCGACCAGCTTCAGGTCGGTCCCCTGGTAGATGTTCTTGATCGGCCCGACAAGCTTTCGCTGGTGATGGTCATATTCCTGCAGCGCAATGCCGGCGAACAGCAGCGGCCGGGTCCTATGGTCCCATAGCATGTTGACGAACCACTTCTTGCCGTCGTCGTCATGGAACAGCGACGGGTCGAACCCCGAGGAGTTCATATAGACCGGGTCGGACCACGGCCCCTCGATCGAGGGCGCGGTGACGAGGTAGTTATGCGCGTCCTTAAACGAGCCGTCCTTGCGCTTCACGTCGGTGTAGATGAGGAAGAACTGCTCGCCGTCATGGCTGAGACAGGGCGCCCACACCCCGCACGAATCCGGATCGCCCCGCATGTCGAGCTGCGATTTGCGGGTCAGCGGCCGGGTCACCAGCTCCCAGTTGGCGAGATCCTTCGAGTGATGGATCTGCACGCCCGGGTACCACTCGAAGGTGGAGGTGGCGATGTAATAGTCGTCGCCGACCCTGAGGATCGAGGGATCGGGATTGAAGCCGGGGAGGATGGGATTGCGGATGGTGGGCATGCTGAATAGAACTCTAGAAGGTGGACGGTTCGCCCGCATCCGGGCAGTACGTGTCGCAAAGGGTATCGAAGTCTGACGCGGCCATCTGGTCCTCGGTGCCAGCCCCACCCGGGGCGGCCATGAAACGCACCGATCGGTGCGTTCCATCCTTACCTGTGATTGCCACGATGCCGCTGAAGCCATAGCCACTGCCGAGGCCAGGTATGGTCCAGCTATGCATCCGGACCGCTGAGAACTGCGGCTCGGCTTGCTTGCCAAGAGACTTCAGCAAGGCTTGCCTTGCGAGCTTGCGACTAAACTCCTCAGCTGACTCGGCCATCGGCTTACACGAACCGGTTGACCAGGTTCTCGAGATATTCCTGCTGGCCGGACCGGGGTTCGGGGTTGATGTTGTCGGCTTCCACCCATTGGGCGATCTCAGCGAGCGTGCGTTCCCCCTTCAGCATCGCGGCGGCCCCCTTCTCATTCCAGCCGGCGTAGCGGACGTCCTGCGCCTTGTCGAAGGTACCGTCCTCGATCATGGCGGCGGCCGCCTTGAGGCCGCGGGCCAGCACGTCGAGGCCGCCGACATGGCCATAGAGCAGGTCGGCCGGCTCGATCGACTGGCGCCGCACCTTGGCATCGAAGTTGAAACCGCCTTTGCCGAGGCCGCCGGCCTTGAGGATCTGGTAGAAGGCCAGCGCCATCTCGCCGGGGTTGTTGGGGAACTGGTCGGTGTCCCAGCCCGACTGCAGGTCGTTGCGGTTGGCATCGACCGAGCCGAGGATGCCGAGCCCGCCGGCAACCGCCAGCTCGTGCTCGAAGCTGTGGCCGGCGAGGAAGGCGTGGCCGACCTCGATGTTGACCTTCACGTCCTTCTCGAGGCCGTAGGTCTTGAGGAAGCCGTAGACCGTCGCGACGTCGTAGTCATACTGGTGTTTCGTCGGCTCCTGCGGCTTGGGCTCGATCAGCAGCTGCCCCTTGAAGCCGATCTTCTTGGCATGCTCGATGACCAGCGACAGGAAGCGGGCCGCCTGGTCCTGCTCCTGCTTGATGCGGGTGTTGAGCAGCGTCTCGTAGCCCTCGCGACCGCCCCACAGCACATAATTGGAGCCACCCAGCTCATGGGTGATCTCCAGCATCTCCTTCACCTGTCCGGCCGCATAGGCGAAGACGTAGGGGTCGGGGTTGGTGGCGGCGCCCGCCATGTAGCGGCGGTTGGAGAACAGGTTCGCCGTGCCCCAGAGCAGCCTGGTGCGCGAGCTCTGCATCTTCTTGGCGAAGATGTCGGTGATGGTCCTGAGGTTCTTGTTGCTCTCCTTGAGCGTCGCGCCCTCGGGGGCGACGTCGGCGTCGTGGAAGCAGAAGAACGGTGCATCCAGCAGGTCGAACAACTCGAAGGCGACGTCGGCCTTGATCTTGGCGCCCTCGAGGCCCTTGTCATACCACGGACGGTCAAAGGTGCGGCCGCCGAACGGGTCGCCGCCTTCCCAGGCGAAGGTGTGCCAGTAGGCGATGGCCGGCCGGATGTGATCTTCCATCCGCTTGCCCATCACCAGTTCGTCCTTGTTGTAGAACCGGTAGGCGAGCGGGTTTGCGGATGTGGGTCCTTCGAACTTTACGGGCTTCAGTCCCTTGAAGAAATCAGTCACTTACGGGCCTCCTCGATGGCGGGGTAAAGAGCGCGGTAGCGCGCATATTGATCGGCATAGGCAGTCTTCAAGCCGGCGTCGGGTGTGATCACCCGCTTGATCGCCGGCATGGTCATGATCTCCGTGGGGTCGGCGCCTTCGGCGGCGCAGAGGCCGAGCCGCGCGACGCCCAGCGCCCCGCCAAAATCGCCGTCCTCGGGCAGCGCGATCTCGGTATCGAGATTGGTGGCGATGAGCTTCAGCCACAGTTCGGATTTCGAACCGCCGCCGACGGCGAGCAATTGGCCCATCTCGGTGCCGGCGTCCTTGAGCACGCGCTGGCAATCGCGGAAGGCAAAGGCGACGCCTTCCATCACCGCCTGCGCCAGCAAGGCCGGATCGGTGGAGTGGCTGAGGCCGGTAAAGCTGCCGCGCGCCGCGGCATTGTTGTGCGGCGTCCGTTCGCCCGAGAGATACGGCAGGAAGATTTCCTCGCCCGGGCCCTTGAACCCGGCCTCGGCGGCGCCGGCGAGTTTCGCCGGATCCTGGCCGGTGATCTTGGCCAGCCAGTTGAGGCTGTCGGTGGCCGAGAGGATCACCCCCATCTGGTGCCAGGTGTCGGGGATGGCGTGGCAGAAGGCGTGCACCGCGCCCTTCGTGTTGGGGCGGAAGCGATCGTTCGAGACGAACAGCACGCCGGAAGTGCCGAGCGAGACGAAACCTTCGCCCGGCTGGATGGCGCCGATACCGCAGGCCGCCGCCGCATTGTCACCGGCGCCGCCGGCGACCCCGACGTCATCAGCCATGCCCCAGCGGCTGGCGAATTCGCGCTTCAGCCTGGCGGAGGGCGCAGACCCTTCGACCAGCCGCGGCATGTGCGAGCGGTTGAGCCCGGTGAGCGCCAGCAGTTCGTCCGACCAGTCGCGCTTGCCCACATCGAGCCACAGCGTGCCCGAGGCGTCCGACATCTCCTCGATATGCTCGCCGGTCAAGAGCAGCCGGATATAGGCCTTGGGCAACAGCACCTTGGCGATCTTGGCGTAGATGTCCGGCTCGTGCTTCCTGACCCAGGCGATCTTCGGTGCGGTGAAGCCGGGCATGGCGATGTTGCCGGCGATGTCGCGCAGCGCCGGCAGTGCCGCTTCCATCTCGGCGCATTCGGCGGCCGAGCGGCCATCGTTCCACAGGATGCACGGGCGCAGCACCTGGTCATTCTTGTCGACGAGCGTGGCGCCATGCATGTGGCCCGAAAGCCCGATGCCTCGGACCTTGGCCAGTTCCGATGGATGCGCCTTCGACAGCTTGTCGATGGCTTCGAGCGTGGCGTTCCACCAGTCGGCCGGGTTCTGTTCGGACCAGCCGGGGTGCGGCCGGGTAGGTTCGACCGCCTTTGCCGTGGCCTCGCCGAGCGGCTGGCCGGCCCCGTCGATGAGCAGCGCCTTGACGCCCGAAGTGCCGATATCAATGCCGAGATAGGTCATGAGGCACGTACCTCAAGACCGCGCAGACAGAACATGCCGTAGTCCTCCCGGGGCGTCGTTATGATGGATTACCCTCTGGGGAGATTGTCGCGCAGATAAAGACCGATTTCAATGGGGGCGGGGCGCCGCTCTACGTCCTGCCCCAGCGCCAGGGCGCGGGCGACGGCGAGCGCCGCGGCGATTTCGCCATCCGGGTTCTGGTCGATCACCACGTCGATGGCGCCGCTGGCGAGGCCGATGCGGGTAGCCTCGGTGAGTTCGTGCGCCACGACGCGCACCTTGCCGGTCTTGCCGGTGCGCTCGAGCGCCCTGAGCAACCCGGCATAGCCGCCGCCCATATTGTAGATGCCGGTGAGCGGCTGCTTCAGCAGCTCGATCGCCGCTGCTTCGGTCTTGATATCATCGTCGAACCCCTCGAGCGGGCCGACGATCTCGTGCCCGGGGAATTCGGCGCGCAGCACCGCTTCAAACCCCTCGCGCCGCTGGTGGTGGTCGGCGAGGCTGAGCGAGCCGGCAATGAGACCGATCCCACCTGCGGGGCAGAAGCGGCCGATCAGCGAGCCGGCGGTCCGTCCTGCCGCGACATTGTCGATGCCGACGAAATGCCGGCGGGCCGAACCGGGCAGGTCGGAGACCAGCGTCACCACGGCGATGCCGCGGCGCGACGCCTGGTCGATGGCGCGCCGCACCTTGTCGTCCTCGGTAGCGACGACCACGGCGCAGTCGCAGCTCTTGGGGTCGAGGCTGCCGAGTGCGCCGGCCAGCGCCGAGGCGTCGAAGGCATGCACCAGTTTGGTGGTGATCGACAGGCGCTCGCCCTTGGTGGTGCGGGCCCGCCGGGCGATGGCGTCGACCAGCCCCAGCATGAATTCGTTGCGGCCATCGGGGATCAGGAAGGTGACGCCGAGATCGCGGGCCCGGGCCAGCAGCGAGGCCGAGAGGTCGCGGCGGAAGTCGAGCGCCTTGATCGCCTCGGCCACTTTGTCGGCGGTTTCGGTGCGCACGCCGGGGCGACCGTTGAGCACGCGATCGACCGTCGCCAGCGACACGCCGGCCTCGCGCGCCACATCGTGCACGGTGGCCCGCCGCTTCACTTCGTCCATCGCCTCCCCCTCTCCGGCTTCCGCTGGTAGTTCCGCTCAGTCTTCCGCTTCTTGCGGATTGCGGTTATCAACCCGTCGCACGAAAGAGGAGATAACGGCAATGAGCGTCGCGGTGGAAGAGTTCGGCAGCTTCGATGGCAAGCGGGTCGAGCAGTTCAAGCTTCGGAGCGACACCGGGGTCGAAGTCGACATCATTTCGTGGGGCGTGCTGGTGCGCGACTGGCGCGTGCCGGTGGCCGGCGGTCTTCGTTCGGTGGTGCTCGGCTACGACAAATTCGACAGCTATCCCGCCCATTCGCCGTATTTCGGCTCCCTCGCCGGCCGAGTCGCCAACCGCATCAAGGATGCGAAATTCACCCTCGACGGCAAAACCTACCAGCTGAAGACCAACTTCGTCGGCCATACCCTGCATGGCGGGCCGGAGGGTATCGGCCGGCTGGTGTGGGATGGTGAGGCGGACAGTGCCAACAACGCCGTGCGTTTCACCCTTGATTCGCCCGACGGCGCCATGGGCTTTCCCGGCAACGTCAAATTCACCGCCACCTATACGCTCACCGGCAACCGGCTGCGCCTCGATCTTGCCGCCAAGGCCGACCGCCGCACCCCGATCAACGTGGTGCAGCACCAGTATTTCAACCTCGGCACCGGCCCCGACGTGCTCGACCACAGCTACAAGATCGATGCTGCGGCCTATACCGAGCTCGGCGGCCCGCTGATCCCGACCGGCGCCATCCTGCCGGTCGATGGCACCATCTGGGATTTCCGTCAGGGGCGCAGCATGCGCGACGCCGCCGGCAAGCCGATCGACTATGACGGCAACGTGGTACTCAACACCGACCGCCGCTTCGAGGATCCGGTGGCGGTGGTGACCGGGCCGGATAAGCTCCTGACCCTGAAGCTCTATACCGATCGGCCGGGGCTGCAGGTCTACAACTCGGTGACCACTGACGTCTCGGCCGAGGGCAAGCACTATGGCAACCATTGCGGCTTCTGCCTCGAAGACCAGGACCTGCCCGATGCGGTGAACCACCCGCACTTCCCCTCGACCATCTACGGGCCGGACCGCGACTACAGCCACCGCGTCGATATCGAGATCGCCTGATGGCGGCCTACGTTGCCCTGATCCGTGCGATCGGTCCGGTGACGCACGCCAAAATGAAGATGGCGGCGCTGCGCGATGCCTGCGCCGCCGCCGGGCTCGATGAGGTCTCGACCATCGGCAATACCGGCAACATCATCCTTCGTTCCACCCAGACCCTGGCCGCGGTGCGGAAGCTCGTCCAGGGCGCGGTCGATGGTTTCGGGCTCGGCCCGGCCAACGAGGTGTTTGTCGTCAAGCCGAAGGATATGGCGGCGGTGGTCGCGGCCAACCCGTTCCCCGAGGTGGCGGCAGAGCGTCCGCACGAACTCGGCGTCTGCTCCTTCCACAAGGCGCCCGACTGGACGCCGCTCCGCGATTGGGACGGGCCGGAGCTCCTGGCGATGGTTGGCGCACAGCTGATCGTCGCCTATCCCAAGGGCATCAGCACGACGAAACTCAATATCGAAAAGCGCCTCGGCGCGCGCATGACGCAGCGCAACTGGACGGTGTTCGCCGGCCTTGCCGGCAAGGGCGCGGCGCTGGCGAAGGCCTGAGCCTACAGCTCCGCCCTCGGCATCGGACTGGCCTGCCCCAGGCGGGGCTCGGTACCGGCGAGGAGCCGCCGGATGTTGGCCCGATGCCGCACGATCACATAGAGGCCGCCGGCGATCACCAGCAGCCGATAGGGCAGCGGTTGCTCCAGCACCAGGACCAGGACGATCGCGGCAGATGCCGCCAGCACCGAGCTGAGCGAGACGATTCGCGAGGCGGCCAGCGCCACGCCGAACACTGCCAGCGCGCCGAGGCCGACCGGCCACGACAGCGCCAGCACCACGCCCAGCCCCGTTGCGACGGATTTGCCACCGCTGAAACCGAGCCACACCGATCGGCTGTGTCCCAGCAACGCGGCGAGGCCGGCAAGGCAGATTGCCCAGGGCAGCAGGTTTTTGAGATCGAGATCGGCAGGTGCCACGGCCGATGACAGCCATTGGGTGAACCAGCCGGCAAAGGCGACTGCCGCCGCACCCTTCAGCACGTCGACCACAAGCACCGCGAGCGCCGGCCATTTCCCCAGTATGCGCAGGACATTGGTTGCGCCGGTCGATCCCGAGCCGTGCTGCCGGATGTCGATGCCCTTGAGCAGCTTCCCGGCGAGGTAACCGGTGGGCGTTGCGCCCAGCAGATAGGCGACCGCCAGCCCAGCGGCGCTCGCCATCCAGAAAACCATCTGATCCACTGTGACGCTCCGGTTCGGCCCATCATCGCCGCTTGCCCGCCTCCGGCGCAACAGTTCCGCCGGCATTCACCGCACTGCTGACAGCATCTGGCAGCAGGCTTCAGGCATCGATCTCCGCATACCCAATATGGAGACGAGTGCATGACCCCTTTCACCATCGCCATTGCCGACGCCGACATCGCTGACCTCAAGAGCCGGCTGCAACACGCCCGCTTTCCCGATGAAGTTGCGGATGCCGGCTGGGATTACGGCACCAGCCTCGCCTTTCTCCGCCGCTTCGTCGCTTACTGGGGCAGTGAGTTCGACTGGCGCGCCGCCGAGGCGCGACTCAATCGCTATTCGCAGTTCACCGAACTGGTCGACGGCGAGACCGTGCATTTCGTCCACGGGCGCGGCAAGGGCGCTGACCCCGTGCCGCTGCTGCTGACCAATGGCTGGCCGAGCAATTTCGTCGAGCTGCTGCCATTGGTCGACCGGCTGACCGCCGAGATCGACGGTGTGTCGTTCGACGTGATCATCCCTTCGCTGCCCGGCTACGGCTTTTCCGGCCGACCCAGCCACAAGGGCATGAACATGACCCGGACGGCAGAGCTCTGGGCCAGGCTGATGCAGCGGCTCGGCTACCCGCGCTTTCTCACCTCGGGCTCGGATCTCGGTACCGGCGCGATGCTGGGCCTGGTGCGGCACCATCCTGACCGGCTGCTCGGCGCCCACTACTGCAATGTCTTTTCGGGCTATCCAAAGCCGGACGATCCGACGCCGGAGGAGGCCCGGTATTTTCAGCAGGTCGCCTATACCGGCTTCGTTGAAGGCGCCTACGCCCTGGTGCACGGCACCAAGCCGACGTCGCTGGCGATGGGGCTGAACGATTCGCCCGCCGGGCTTGCCGCGTGGATCCTCGAGAAATTCCATCGCTGGGGCGATACGGGCGGCGACATCGAACGCGTCTTCCCGTTCGAAACGCTGGCGACGCTGCTCTCGGTCTACTGGTTCACCCAGACCATCGGCTCCTCGGTGCGGCTCTACAAGGAAGCCTTCGCCGATCAGGAGATCATGACGCCGATGCCCCGGCACGACGTGCCGCAGGGCGTGCTGGTGCCGGCCGACTGCGACCTGCCGGCGCCGCGCGCCTGGGGCGAGCGGAACCTTCAGAACCTCCTCCACTGGAACGAAGCGCGGCAGGGCGGGCACTTTCCGGCGCTGGAAGTGCCCGACGTGCTGGCCGATGACATCCGGGCGTTCCATCGCGAAATCACACGGCGCAGCTAGCGCTTTTCGTCTGGGGTGGTCGTCAGCGCGGCCACCTCTTTCGCCGCCCGCTCCACCACCGCCGCATCGGTGCGGTAGAACCAGAAGCGGCCACGTTTTTCGAGCACCAGCAGGCCGGACTTCCTCAGCACCTTGAGGTGCTCCGAGACGGTGGCGAGGGAAAGCGCGGAGAGCGCTGCGAGCTCGCCCGCCGCCTTCGCCTCGCCCTTGCAGGCCGCAACGAATTCGCGCCGGTCGGGATGCGACAGGGCGCGCAGCACTTCGTCGAGGTCGAAATCGTCGATATCAGTCAGCCCTGGATCAGGGTGAGGAGGTTCCCCGCGGGGTCGCGCACCTGCGCCTTTTTCACCCAGCCATTGTCGACCACCGGCATGGCAATGGCGCCGCCCTCGGCTTCGGCGGCTTCGAGCGCCTTGCAGAGATCGGGCACCACGATGCCGAGGGTGAGCGAAGCGGTTTCCGCCTCGACCAGCGCGCCATCCGGTCCGCCCGCGGGCGTTGCGATCATGCCGTAGCCCGGGCCGCGTGGCGTCACCTGCCAGCCGAGCACGCCGGAATAAAAGCTCTGCAACGCCCCGAAATCCGGACCGGCAATATCGAAATGGCCGATGCCGTTGAGGCTGTGCGGTTTGCCGCTCATCGGGATCTCCTGTCGTTCGCATCAACATATTTCGGGATATCCCGAAATGTCAATCGCTGCTGCTGACAGGCTCTGGCAGCAGCACCGTCGCATGGTGCAGCGCGCCGAATATCGGTAGAACCGAAGGACCTGGGAGATGATTGCTTGGACAAGACCGAACGCCTGTTTTCCGTCATGGACGCGCTGCGCCGTCACCGCCGCCCGGTCACCGCGGCGGCGCTGGCCGAGGAGCAGGGCGTCTCGGTACGCACGCTCTATCGCGACGTGCAGACGCTTATCGGGCTGGGCGCGCCGATCGATGGCGAGGCCGGGGTGGGCTACATGCTGAGGCCCGGCTTCTTCCTGCCGCCGCTGATGTTCACGCCAGAGGAGCTCGAGGCTTTGGTGCTGGGCGGCCGCTGGGTGCAGTCGCAGCCCGATGCGGGCCTTGCCGGCGCGGCAAAGAACGCTTTGGCCAAAATCGCCACCGCCTCGCCGGACGACCTGCGTGACCGCATCAAGGATACCGGGCTCTGGCCGGTGCTGATGCGCGGGCCACAGGAGCCGACCCCGGTGCTCGGGCTGGTGCGCGCCGCGATGCGCAACGAGAAGGCGCTGCATATCGGCTATGCCGATGAGAGCGGCAGGCAGTCCGAGCGCGACATCTGGCCGGTTCAACTCGCCTATTACGAGGGCAAGCAGATCGTCGCAGGCTGGTGCTGCATGCGCGAGGCCTTCCGCAACTTCCGCACCGACCGCATCGTCTCGGCCTCCGAGACCGAGCAGCGCTACGGCCGCCGCCGCCTGCAACTGGCCAAGGAATGGCGCGAGGAATGGGCTCGGCAGCACCCGGACTGGGCGAGCCAGCCGGGCTGAGGCTGTCCGAAGGCCGGCGCGTGTGGCCACCCCCACCCTCATTCCCTCCCCACAAGGGGGAGGGAGGCGATAGCTGCAAGGTCTCGGACCAGCGTCTCCCTCCCCCTTGTGGGGAGGGATCAAGGGTGGGGGTGGCCACACACCCAATTCTCTGAGCAGGCGCTCTCTGCTCCTGCCGCACTCTGTCAGCAGGGTTGGCCGACAACCTCCCTCAACGGCGGGACTGGCCCGCCAGAACTGAGGGACTTTCAAAATGACGAAGATGAAACAGACGCTGGCAGCCGCGCTTGCCGCGACCCTGATTGCCGCCGCCCTGCCGGCAGCAGCTGCATCGCGCGAGGAAGTGGTGCGGTTCGAGGTCGACGGGCAGACGGTGGTCGGAACGCTCACCTTGCCCGAGACCGACGAGCCCGCCCCGGTGGTGCTGATGCTGTTCGGCTTTCTCGGGCATCGCGGCGAGTGGGCGATCACCGGGACCGAGGAAGGGCCCTATGCGCGCGCTGCCAGGCTCTGGGCCGACCGCGGCATCGCCAGCCTCAGGATCGACTATCGCGGCTCGGGTGAGAGCGCCGGCAGCTTCGCCGAGGCGACCGTCAGTTCGGAAGCCGCCGACGGCATCGGCGCCATCGCCTTTCTCAAGGCCGATCCGCGTCTCGACGGCGAGCGCCTCGCCGTCCTCGGCTGGAGCCTCGGCGGTCCTGTGGCATCGGCAGTGGCCAGGACAAGCCAGCCCGACGCGCTGGTGCTGTGGAACGGCGTCAACGATCCTATGGCAACTTTCACCGGCTTCTTCGGCAACGAGGTGATGGCTGCGGAGCCGGAAGGCGCCCCGCTCGATGTGACCATGCCCTGGGGTCAGCCGATCCAGCTGGGCCGGCCGATGATCGCCGAGCTCCGGGCGCTGGATCCGGCGACCGAACTCAGTGGTTATGCCGGCCCGCTGCTGGTCGCCCAGGGCAGCAACGACGTGCTGGTCAGCGCCGACGGCGTCGAGCGGCTGATCGATGCGCATGCGGGCGACGAGCTGGTGTGGACGGCGGCGATGGACCACGTCTTCAACATCGAGGCGGGGCCGGAAACCCTCGATGCCCTGATCGTCGCCACCGGCGATTTTCTCGAGGCGCGCCTGCTGCGCCGATGACTCTCGAAATCCCCGCCTCGTGCGGGGATTTTTGTTTCATCACAACGAGATAACGCTGCTGCCACGCCCTGTCAGCAGGATGGGCGCAAGGTCTCCTCAGACGCCGGGCCATGGTGGTTCGGCGCGAAACGGGAGCCGACAATGACCGATCTGGATCGCAGGAGCTTCTTGAAGGCCGCAGCTGCGGCGGCAGTCGTCCCGGCGCTCGGCGCCTTTGTTTCCCATGCAACCGGAGCAGACGAAATGACCATCACCCCGTTCAAGGTTCAGGTGTCCGACGACGAGATCGCGGACCTGAAGGAACGCCTGACCATGGCGCGCTGGCCGCATGCCACGACCACCGACTGGAGCCGCGGCCAGCCGGTGGCCTTCATCAAGGAATTGGCCGACCAGTGGCTGAACCAGTTCGACTGGCGCACCTGGGAGGCCAAGCTCAATGCCTACCCGCAATTCCTCACCGAGATCGACGGGCAGACCATCCATTTCCTCCACATCAAGTCGAAGGAACCCAACGCCTTCCCGCTGATCCTCACCCATGGCTGGCCCTCGAGCGTCATCGAGTTCTTCGAGGTGATCGGGCCGCTGAGCGATCCGCGCGCCCATGGGCTCGATCCGGCTTTGGCCTTCGATCTCGTCATCCCCTCGCTCCCCGGCTATGGCTGGTCGACGCCGCTGGCGGCGCCCGGTTGGGATACCGCGAGGGTGGCCAAGACCTGGGATACGCTGATGCAGCGGCTCGGCTACAGCCGCTATGGCGCGCAGGGCGGCGATGTCGGCTCGCTCGTCGGCAAGGAGCTCGGCATCCTCGCGCCGGAAGGGTTGGTCGGCACCCACCTGCAGCAGATCTTCGCCTTCCCGACCGGCGCGCCGGGCGAGATGGAGAAGCTCACGCCCTTCGAGAAGGAGGGCTTCGCCAATCTCGACGGCTTCCTCAAATACAACGGCTACCAGGACATCCAGTCCAAGCGCCCCGGCACGATCGGTTACGGTCTTGTCGATTCGCCGGTCGGCCAGCTGGCCTGGAACACCGAGCTGTTCTTCGGCTTCGAGGGCGAAGGGGTGCAATATGTCGATCGCGACCGCTACCTCGCGCATGTCTCGGTCTACTGGTTCACCGCCTCGGGCGGCTCCGCCGGCAATATCTATCTCGAGGATGCGCGCTCCGGCTCGGGCTATCGCGAGGAACGCAACGACACGCCGACCGGCGTCGCAGTGTTCCCGTGGGATTTCCGCTCGGTTCGCAGTTTTGCCGAGCGGGCCAACAACATCGTGCACTGGACCGAGATGCCCTCGGGTGGCCACTTCGCCGCGACAGACGCGCCGGACCTCCTGGTCGAGGACATCAGGACGTTCTTCGGCAAGCTGATCTAGAAGCGACCCCGCCGATGCGCCAGCCGGTGGCCACCAACCCCTCACCCGTCTCGGCCTGCGGCCGATCCACCCTCTCCCCGACGGGGAGAGGAATAAGGGTGGCCACCGCGCTCTCCGTATTCTTCTCCCCGTCGGGGTCGCGGGACGAAGGCGTAGCCCTCGCCCGCGTAGCGCCGGATGAGGGGAAAGCCACGATAGCGGGGTGGCCGTGCGGCAGTCCTTGCCGTTCGGACCGACTGGTCCCACACGCTCTCTGGCCCGCCCTTACTGTCTGAGGACCGTCGCCAGCCGGTCGATATTCTCGTCATTGGAGCGGCTGACCAGCTCCCGCGCCGCGCGCTGCGCCTCGGCGCTCTCGAACGTCATACCGAGCGAAAACAGCGTCTTGCCGCCCGGTGCCGGCCTGAAGCTCAAGGTGAAATGCTTGCCCGAGTTGTGGTCGAATTCGACGCGCGCATCGGGCTCGATCACGGTGAAACGCGCTTCGTTCTCATGCTCGCGTCCATCGGGATTGTGCAGCGTATGCCGCCAGACCCCGCCGACGCGAAAATCGAAGGCATGGATGGTGTCGCGAAACCCCTTGGGTCCCCACCAGGTGGACAGTACGGCCGGATCGGCGAAGGCCGCAAACACCGCCGCCGGCGAGGCGTTCAGCACCCGGCTGGTGACGATGTCGTAGCGGTGGTCGTGCACGGATGCCAGATCGTCCATCACGAGTCTCACTTAAGTCACGGCTTTAGTAAGTGCGGGCGCCGCCACGGTCAATGGGCTAAGCCAGGACTTTGGCGAATGTCCACCACCCGAGGCCGAGGCTCGCCAGAACCGCGACGTGCATGACGGCGATCAGCACGGTGACCACGATGAAGCTCTGCTTGCTGGTCTTGTGGCGGAGCAGCTGCTGCGCGACGAGCCCGCCAGCGATGCCACCGATCGCATCGATGATGTGAAGACTTTGCTCTGTGACCCGCCAGCGGTCCGTTCTGGCTGCCCGCTTGTCGAACCAGTAGACGGTGATGCCAACCACCCCGAGCACCAGGTAGGCGATGGGCAGCCAGGCGGGCGCCCGACCAAGCAGATAATCGGCGAAGGCGAGCAAAACGATGATGCCGGCTGTCACCCCGCGCACGCCGATGCTCGGTGCGGCGGGCGTTGGGGCGCTACGGCGTCTCGCCTCCGCGTCGAGAGGGTTGGCGCCGGCGATCTTCACCTCCCTGGCAGCCAGCCGTCCATCGCTGCCACGGCCCAGTGCGAACGACACCCGATCGCCGGCGCGCGGTCGCGTGGCGATCCGGCCGATATCGCTGATATGCACGAAGCGCCGCTCGCCATCGTCTGCCGCGATGAAGCCGAAGCCGCGCTCGTCGTTCCACTGCACCAGTTCGCCATGCTGCCGAGCCATCGTTACTTGCCGAGCTCCGCTTCGCTCCACCCGAGCGCCGCCATGTCGTCGACCCGGTCGCGGAAATCGCTGGCGGTGAGGAACTCATCGAGCTGCGGCGGCTGCACCGAGCTGCCGGCCAGCATGGCATGCACCTGGCCGCGGTGGTGGGTCTGGTGCATGAACAGATGCAGCAGCAGGTCGTCGGTGCGCTCGACCTGGATGCGACCGGTACGGTGGACCCGCGTTTCGGCGGCGAGCCGCGCATCGGTGAGGCCGGTGCAGAAGGCGAGGAGGCGCTGGTCGACCGCAAACTGCGCTTCCGCCAGCGGGCCGATGGCGTCGAACGGCTCCTCCGGATCCCAGGCCTTGGGACCCAGCGTGCCGCCTTCCAGCGCATCGACGTAGAACCAGTCGATGGTGAGGATGTGGTTGAGCGTCGATTTCAGCGAGGGAAAGAAGCTCACCCTCGTCGCCTCGAACTCGCCCGGCTGCAGCCCGAGGCACGCGGTGAGCAGCCGCTGGTTGGCGAGGCGGTTGTTCTGCGCCAGCTTGCGCATGATGCGGCCGGCGGTGCTCATCGCCTGTCTCCGGGTTCGGCGGGCTTCGTCGGAGCGGCCATGCCGTCGGCGACCATGCTGCCGAACAGCTGCGCCAACCGGTTACTGACCGGCGTGTTGGCGGTGGCGAGGACGCGCGACACTTCGCCCACGAGGTTCCCACTCAGGGTGTTGAGCAGCCCGGTGCCCTCGGCGGTGAGGGTCAGCACCTTGGCGCGGCGGTCATCCGGGTCCTCGGCGCGCGCGACGAAGCCGCGCTCCACCAGGGTGCTGGCGACCCGGCTCGCCGCCGGCAGCGACAGCGCCAGGGCGGTAGCGAGGCTGTTGATCCTCAGGGCCTTGTCGCGATCGAGCAGGTAGAGCGAGGCAACTTCTGCCAGCGACATATTCTCGTGCCGCAGGTCACGGGCGGTGCTCGACAGCAGTTGCGCCGACATCAGCCGCAGGAACTGCGCCATCGGGCTTTGCGGGTCGGCGGCAGCTATTACTTGCACATTTGGAACCATTGCAAATCCACAACTATTATGAATGCGCAATAAACACTGCACTCAAAGGCGGTTCAGTGGAAGCCCGTCATAAGGCCGCCGTCCAGTCATCCACCGGGAATACTGGACCGGCGACCGAATGACCGGCGCCGTCCCCTCCCGGCACCAGGAGACTGAAATGAACGTGACCAGATCGGCAAGCCTTGCCCTCGCGGCGATCCTTCTCAGCACCAGCCTCGCTTCGGCGGGTGGTATTCACATCCCGGGCCTCGGCGACTCGGGTTCGAGCGACGACTCGCACTCCATCGACATCTTCGACGATGCGAGGCCGGATAGTGATCCGCCAGATTTCGGCAGCATCTTCAACCCGCAGCCTGAGCTTGAGGTCACCGTCAATGAAGACCTCTTCGAGGTGCTCAATCCGCCGCTCGACGTCGTCGATCTGGGCATCGACATGGGCAACGGCGCGCCCGGCAAAGCTGGCAAGGCAAAGGGCAGCCAGCTCAGCGCCAACGTGAAGCTCGGCGCGGCGCTCAACTGCGTCGTCTCGGGGACGCCGAGCGAGTTCCCGGACGACCTGCGTATTGCCAATGCCGGCGTGGTGGCGCTGCCGGCTGGCACCCAGTTCAAGTGGAAGGCGGCGGGGATCAGCGGCGTCGCCAGCCTCGGCAAGACGTTGCAGCCGGGCAAGGCGCTCAAGCTCAGCAACGTGCTGCCGGGCGGCGTCGAAGCCGGCACCGTCTGCTCGGCCAAGGCAATCGGGCTTTGACCGACGGCGAGGTCCCGGTCGTCGCCGGGACCTCAGCCTGTGAACTTCGCCTGAACATGCTGCTCAATCCGGGTTCAAGCCGCGGCAGCGATACGGCGCCCAACGAGGCGGCAACCCCTGCCGCTCTAAGGGAAATCCCAATGCATAAGATGAACTGTATCGCCCTCGCGGCGATCACCACGCTGTTGCTCGGCACCGGCGTTGCTTCGGCCTACGATCCGATCGGTGGCCTCAATAGCGAAATCAGTCCCTCGCCGCAGGACAGCCTCAACGACGCGGTGATGCCCACGACCGAGGATCATATCAACCGGGCGGTCCTCACCAACCCCGAGGCCGGCCTCAACGACGCCGTGCTTCGCGGCGCAAAGCTGCGGTTGGCGGTACGGAACGGCAGTCTCGCCCTCGATTGTCGCGTCGGTGGCGCCGATCTGCTGGTCGCCAATGTCGGCACCATCGATGTTCCGGCCGGCACCAAGCTGCGCTGGAGCGTCAAGCAACATGGCGCCCAGGGCTATGTTCAGCTCAAGCGCGGCCTTCAGGCCGGTGCGGATGTGCGCGTTGCTGACGTGCTCAACGCGGCGGCCAAGGCTGGCGCGCCCTGCTCGGTCAAGCCGACCGGGCTCTAGCGGCGGCCGGCCGCGAATCTCTGCCGGTACTGGCGCGGCGTCATCTGCTTCATCGCCTTGAACTGGCGGTTGAAATTGGCAAGCGAGTCATAGCCCACGTCGGAAGCGACGTGGGCTATCGGCCGTGTCGTAGCCGAGAGCAAAGCACAGGCTTCCCCGAGCCTGAGGCGGGTGATGTAGACCGATACGGGGCTGCGCACATGGCGCACGAACATCCGATGGAGGCCCGAGGCTGAGAGCGCCGCGACGTCAGCCAGTTCGCCGATCGCCAGTGGTTCCATGTAGCGCTGATGGATGACATCGAGAACGCGATCAATCCGGGTGCGATCGGCGGAGTGCTGTGGCACGGCAGCGATCGGGCTGGCCAGCGGCGTGGCGTCGCCGTCATCGGCCAGCCGGCGCAGGATATCGATCAGCACTGAAAGCCGATCGGCCGGTGGCCGGGCGAACAGCTCGTCGATCAGTGGCCGCACCGCCGCGGCCGCTCCATCCGAAAAGCGAAGGCCGCGTTGCGCCCGCGCCAGCAACTCGGCGACCCCACGCAATTCGGCCAGCAACGCGGTGAGCCCGGCGGCCCAATCCGGATGGAACCACATCACTCGCGCCACGTGCGGTGCGGCGGGGTTGCGCTTGTCGCGGCTGGCCCAGGTGTGCGGCAGGTTGGGGCCGATCAGCACCAGGTCGCCGTCGTCATAGTCGCCGATGTGATCGCCGATAAAGCGCTGGCCCACCGAGTTGAGCGTCAGCGTCAGCTCGAATTCCGGGTGGTGGTGCCACTGGAACGGGATGGCATCCTCGAGCCGACGATCGAGCCAGGCCCAGGAGGCGTCATCCGGCGGCATCACCTTCTCAAGAAGCGGCTTCATCGCGCCATCGTGGTTCCATCAACGCCAGAATAGTATCAGAATTCGCCGAAGCGCGGCAACATCGGCCGCCTCTACCGGCTTAGCCTCCTCGCATCGAAGCAATCCCCGAGGGGAACATCAGATGGAGGATTATGATGTCGATGGCTCAGGGCATGGCACCGCAAGGCATGGCGGCCGGGATCAAGCGGGATTCGCATCCCACCACGCAGAAGGTCACGACGCAGCTCAAGGACATCAACAAGACCCTGCCGCTCAGGGTGCTGAGCGAAGCGGATTTCAAGCACTGGCAGGAACGCGGCTACGTGATTGTTCGCAATGCAGTCGACGCGGCGCATGTCGAGCGGCTCAAGGCCTTGCTTTGGGAATTTGAGGAGAAGGACCCCAACGATCCCGCGACCTGGTACACGCCGCAACGGCGCGACCACATCATGACCGAGCTCAACGGCACCGGCATGGTGGAGATCTACAACCACCAGTACCTGTGGGATAACCGCCAGCAGCAGCGGGTCTACGATGCCTTCGTCGATATCTGGGATATCGAGGAGCTGTGGGTGTCGATCGACCGCGCCAACCTCAACCCGCCCAAACAGGTGCCGGGTCCCAACCAGAACGGCTTCATCCACTGGGACAGCGATACCTCGCTCGACCCGCTGCCGATCGGCGTGCAGGGCGTGCTGAGCCTCGTCAAGCAGGACGGCGACATCGGCGGTTTTCAGTGCATTCCGGAGCTGTTCTACGATTTCGACACCTGGGTGAAGACCCAGCCGGCCGACCGCGATCCGATGCATCCCGATACCACCGGCCTCACGATCACCAATATCGAGATGGAGCCGGGCGACCTGATGATCTTCAATACCCTCTTGGCGCACGGCGTCAGGCCCAACCACTCGATCAACTCGGGCAACCGCGTGCGCATGGCGCAGTACATCTCGATGTTCCCGGCCAACGAGGACGACGTATTCGAGCGGGCCGAGCGGGTACGGCTGTGGCGCGAACTGGACCACCCCCAGCGTGACGCCTTCCCCGGCGACCCGCGCGAGTGGGAGAAAAAGCACGCCGAAACCGCCACGCTCACCGAACTGGGCGAGAAGCTGCTCGGGCTGCGCAGCTGGGGCTGAGCCGGTCGAGTGACAGAACTGCGAGGCGGCAGGCGACTGCCGCCTCGCGTGTTTCAGCGGCAGTCGGCCATGCTGACCAAGGCGTTGACCAGCAGCGGCGTCGCCGCGGTTTCGCCCCAGCTCTTGGCGTTGGGCGCGCCATTGGCCAGCACGTCGCGCACCAGCCCGGCATTGAGCGCCATCGGCTTCGAACAGCTGACATAGGGCTTGCCCTTGGCATCGGTGGCGTTGAGCAGCACGCCGGCCGACTCGCCGACTCCGCCCAGATAGGCCTGCAGCAGCTGCCCGGCATGCTGGTCGCTACCGGCGCGATCAAGCATCTGCATCACCTGCGCGACGGAGATTTGCCCTTTCGAGGTGCTCGATGTGGCGGCGATTGCCGGTGCGGTGACGGCGACCAGCAGCAGGGCGAGGAGGGACAAACGGATACGAGGCATGGGAAGCTCCTGTTGAAAAAGCGAACGGCGAGCTTGTTACACAGCGATTTCTTATTGTGCAACAATAATATATTGCTGTATGGCTTGCATGCCGATCCCGAGGAGCCATCAATGACGACCGCCCGACCAGCCGTTCCCGACGACGTCCGCCGCAAGCGGATTGCCACCCTGAGCCAGATGACGCGCGTCGCTGCGCTGGTCATCGCGGTGGCGCTGCCGCTTGCTGGCCTCGCCTATTGGGGCTTTGCGCCGGCCGAAGAACTGGCCGGCGCCGCGCTGGTGCCTCCCGCCTGGCTCACCGAGTTCGGACTGGGTCAGCGCCTGCTCGCCACCGCATTGGCGCTGCTGCCGGTGCTGCCGCTCAGCTGGGGGTTGCTGCGCCTGGCTTCGGCGCTCGAAGCCTTCCGGCAGGGCCGGCCGTTCGGGCTGGTCGCTGCGACCGGGATGCGCGATTTCGCCATCGGGGTGTTCGCCTGCACCGTATTGAAGCTGGTGTCGGGCGCGCTGCTGAGCGTGGTCTTGAGCTGGAAGGCGCCAGCGGGGCAGAAGCAGCTGGCCATTTCGGTGAGCTCCGACATGCTGCTGATGCTGCTGGTCGGCGCTGTGCTGACGCTGGTCGGCTGGGCGCTGGCCGAGGCCGCCGCCATCGCCGAAGAAAATGCGCAGTTCATCTGATGCCGATCAAGGTCAATCTCGCCGTGCTGCTGGCCGAACGCGGCATCAAGTCCAAGGATCTGGCGGAGTTTGTCGGCATCACCGAGGCCAACCTGTCGCTGCTGCGCCAGGGCAAGGTGAAGGGCATGCGCTTCGATACGCTGGAAGCGATCTGCATCTACCTCAAATGCGAGCCGGGTGACCTCTTGAAGTTCGTGCCGGGCGAGGCGGACGAGCCGAAGTCCTTAACTTGACGCGCTTCGAACCGGAAAAGTCTGCAACTTTTCCTGAAGCGCTTTGGGAGGTTTGCCTTTGGCGCCGAACTCGGGGATGTTCGGCCCGAGGAGACATCCATGAAACTGCTGCACACCACGCTCGGGCCGAAGCGGGCCGACGAGCTCGGCATGATCCTGCCGCACGAGCACGTCTTCGTCGATCTGCGCACCCCCGATCAGCCCGGCTATGCCGAGGCCGATCCTCAGGACGTGGTGCGGGTGATGAGCCCCGAGATCGAGGCGATCAAGGCGCGCGGCATCACCGCGCTGGTCGAATGCTCGACCGGCGGCGTCGGCCTCCGCGTCGATATCGATCTCGCCGTCAGCCGCGCCACCGGCTTGCCGATCGTCGTCCCCACCGGCAATTACCGCGAACCGTGGATCCCCGACTGGGTGCGCGATGCCAGCGAGGCCGAACTCGAGGCGCAGATGTATCGCGATCTCGCCGAGGGGGTCGGCGATACCGGGGTCAAAGCCGCCTGGATCAAGATCTCGGCCGGCGATGACGGCATCACGCCCCTCGAGGCCAAGATCCTCCGGGCCGCGGCGCGGGCGGCGCAACGCGCCGGCGCGGTGATCGGCAGCCATACCATCAAGGGCCGGGTGGTGATGGACCAGCTCGATATCATCGAGGCCGAGGGCTATCGCGCCGACCGCTTCATCTCGATCCATACCCAGGAGGAGAAGGATTTCGGCCTCAACATCGCCGTGGCGCAGCGTGGCGCCTGGATCGAATACGACCATGTCGGCCGGGCCCCCGATGCCGCGGTGAGCGAACTGATCCTCCGCGCCCTCGATGCCGACCTCGGCTCGCAGCTGCTGCTCAGCCACGACCGCGGCTGGTACGATCCGGCGATCCCCGGCGGCGGCACCCCGACCCCCTACACCCATTTGAGCGACGTTATGCTGCCGCTGCTGCGCACCGGGGGGATCGATGAGGCGGTGATCCGGCAACTCACCGTCAGCAATCCGTTCGAGGCGTTTTCACGCTGACAACCCAGAATAGCGAATGGCAGCATGGCGTTGCCGGGGCTTGCCCGGCAGCTGGAGTGGCGTTAGAATTTCGTTAGGATCATAACTATCGAGGTTCCGCGATGAGCGCCGGGCCAAAGTCCTATTTCACCTCCATCCTCAAAGACGCAGGTATCGAACTCGGCGGCAGCCGGCCCTTCGATGTCACCGTGCATGACGACCGATTGTGGGGCCGCGCCATCAGCCACGGCACCCTCGGCTTCGGCGAAGCCTATATGGATGGCTGGTTCGATACCGATGCGCTCGACCAGTTCATCCACAAGCTGCTCGAGTACGACATCTATGCGCATCTGAAGCCCGATATCGGGCTGGCGCTGAGCTTCGTGCGCGGCAAGCTGCTCAACCTGCAGCGCGCCCACGTCACCGAGGTGGGTGAGCGGCACTACGACATCGGCAACGACCTCTATGCCGCCATGCTCGACAAGCGGATGATCTATTCGTGCGGTTACTGGGCCGAGGCGGCGACGCTCGACGCGGCGCAGGAGGCCAAGCTCGATCTGATCTGCAGGAAGGTCGGGCTCGAGCCGGGGATGAAGATCCTCGATATCGGTTCTGGCTGGGGTGGGTTTTTGAAGTTCGCCGCCGAGCGCTACGGCGTCGAAGGCGTCGGCATCACCATTTCGAAGGAGCAGGCAGCCTTCGCCGAGGCGAGCAAGGGCAATCTGCCGATCGAGACGCGGCTGATGGATTACATGGCGCTCGAGGGCCAGTTCGATCGGGTGATCTCGATCGGCATGTTCGAGCATGTCGGCTACAAGAACTACGAGGCCTATTTCAGCAAGGTCCGCGCGCTGCTGAAGCCCGACGGGCTGTTCCTGCTGCACACCATCGGCAACAACTTCACCTCCACCCACGGCGATCCGTGGACCGAAAAGTACATCTTCCCCAACGGCATGCTGCCTTCGATCAAGCAGATCGCCGCCGCCAGCGAGCGGCTGTTCGTGATGGAGGACTGGCACAATTTCGGCGCCGACTACGATAAGACACTGATGGCCTGGTGGGCCAATTTCGACGCCGCCTGGCCCAGTCTGCGTGACAAGTACGGCGACCGCTTCTGGCGCATGTGGCGCTTCTACCTGCAGGTGTTTGCCGCCATGTTCCGGGCCCGCAACATCCACCTCTGGCAACTGGTGCTGAGCCCCGACGGCGTACGCGGCGGCTATCGCCGCATCTCCTGAGAACGGTTAATCAGGGCGGCATTGCCTGGGGAGCCAGATGCCGCCCATACTCGTTTCGCAGAACCTGACAATGCGGCCTGCGACCGCCGCAGACGTTGAGGCACGCTTGGCCCTCGGCGCCGAGCCCGACGAGAACCTGAGGCTCTATGGTGTGGAGCCGAACGGCGCGGCCTTCGGCCGCAAGGAAGCTGAGCGTTGGGTTGGCGCTCTCATCGAGCATCCCCATGCCTGGATCATCGAGGCCGCGTCGCTGCTCGGCTCGGTTCGGCTCGACCGGGTGGACCTGGTCGACAAGCGCGCCTCGCTCGCCATCGGCCTGCTGCGGCAACAGGATCAGGGGCGCGGCCTCGGCACAGAGGCGGCACGCCGGGTGCTCGAATATGGCTTTGACGAGCTCGGCCTGCACCGCGTTTCGCTGCGCGTTCTCGCCGGCAACATCCGGGCCATCCGCTGCTACGAGAAATGCGGCTTTCAGGTCTAGGGCAGGGAACGCGAGACGGTGTTCCTCGATGGCGCCTGGCGCGATGACCTGATCATGGGGCTGCTCAGCCACGAGCTCCCAAGGGAATAAACTCGGGTCCCGGGTGTTGTTCCCATCAGCCACCCAATGCGGTGGCTAGGGGGAGCATGGCCGAATGGAGACCCAGATGCCATTGAAATTGCTCACGAAGACTCTGACTGTGCTGGCTGGCGCGACGCTCGTCGTCGGCATGCTGGCCACCGCGCCGGTGCGCGCTGTCGATGGTGGCGGCGGCGGTGGGGGTGGCTACGAATCGAACTCCACCTCGCAGAGCGTGAGCGGGCCATCGCTCAACGATGCACGAGCGCTGATCCGTGCCCAGAAGTGGAAATCGGCGGCGACCATGCTGAAGCAGATCGTCCGCGCCGACCCGCGCAGCGCCGAGGCCAACAACCTGCTCGGCTACTCGCTGCGCAAAACCGGCGACTACAAGAACGCCCAGGGCTTCTACCTCAAGGCGCTCAAGCTCGACCCGCGCCACAAGGGCGCCACCGAATACCTGGGCGAGCTCTATGTCGAGATCGGCCAGCTGGCCAAGGCCAACAAGCAGCTGGCAACCCTCGAAAAGCTCTGCGGCAATACGAGCTGCAAGGAATACCAGACGCTGGCGAAGTTCATCGCTGCCAAGAGCTGAGGCAGCTCAGCGGTTGCCGGCGTCGAGGACCGATGCCGGCAACCCTTCAGACCTGCGCCCGCGCTCTTCAGTGAGCCGAGCCCTGCGCGGCAGCCTGGATGGCGTCCGCGACCACGCTCGCCTGGGAAATGTAGAGCGCGTGACTGGCCGAAACCCTGGTGATCTGCGCGCCGGCGCGCTCAGCCATGTGAACGAGCATCGCCTGATCGAAGGACTGGTCTTCGGTCGCGATTACGGCCCAGCTTGGCTTGATCCGCCAGGCGGCGTTGGTCAGGGCGGTTCCGAACACCGACATGTTGATGGGCACCTGCGAGTCGCGCAGGAAGGCGGCTTCCTCATCGCTGAGGTCATGTGCGAAGCCGGCCTTGAACTTCTCGGGGTTGAGATAGCCGAAGCCGTCACTCTGCACATCGATCACGAAGTTGGGGGTTCCGGCGAAACCGACATACTGGTCACTGGTTGTCTGGCCCTTGTCCGGGGCAAGGGCCGAGACGTAGACGAGGCCCACCACGCGCGGGTGGACGCCCGCTTCCGTGATGACTGTTCCACCCCAGGAATGGCCGACCAGGATCACCGGACCATCCTGTCGGTCGAGTGCCCGTGTGGTTGCGGCGACGTCGTCTGCAAGCGAGGTCAGCGGGTTCTGCACGATGGTCACAGAAAACCCGCGCTGCGTCAGGTCATCGTGGACCCTGCGCCAGCCCGAACCATCGGCGAATGCGCCATGCACAAGAACCACATTCTTCACGGAGTTGGCATGCGACGTGTCAACCATTGGAGACTCCTCTCGTACCCATGACTGTTTCATTCGATCCGCAGTTTCGGCAGGCACCCGCAACTGCAAAATCGATGCTGAATCATAGCCACAGCGGCGAGAAAGGTGCTTCCGCACTTTGGTCCGGGGTGCGTCGTATCTTTCTACTATTCCATCGGCCCGGGGCGTCTTCGACACGAAAAGCCAAAAGACTGAAAGATTCTTCCGTCTTAGATCGCTGGAGGCTGTTGTTCCCGGAGCCATGCCGCAGCTCAGTGCGAAGCGGTGGCCTCGGAAGAGTAAGCATCCCCTACCACCGGCGGTTGATCAGGTTGTGCCCGAGCGGCAGCGCGAACATGAGCGTGCCTGCCACCTCGTGTGCCAATGCCTCGCCACCAGTAGGCCAGCGCCAGCAACAACAGGACGGCAGCCGTGCCGGTGAGCGAGAGCCTGAAGAGAAGTTTGCGGTTCATGTCGGTCTGGCCACCAAAGGCCAGGAGATCGCCGAACATGTACTGGAATTCCGTGCTCTCCCTGGGACGGCGGCAAGCCTGGCAGCCGCTCTTGCGAGCGACGCGGCGGGCGAGGTGGCGAGCTATCACCATGAAACGTCAGAAGTTCAACCGCGCTGCTCTCTGCGCCAGAAGCAGTCGCTCCCGATTGTCCGCCACGAGCCCCATCGTGCCTAACGACGAGCCCACGCGCAATGCAAGCAGTCGCCGCTGATCTCGACCGATCCGCGATAGATTTCGCCTCGTTCGCAACCCTACCCTTTCACGGCGCCTGCGGTCATGCCTGCGATGATCTGCCGATTAAAGAAGAGGAAGACGACGAGCGGCGGGATGGTGATCAACAGGATGTTTGTGAACAGCAGGTTGTACGACGTCTCGAACTGGCTCTGGAAGTTGTAGAGCGTCAGCTGCACGGTCGCGAACTGGTTGCCCGGCAGGTAGTACAGCGGGTTGGTGAAGTCGTTGAAGATCGTGACGGTCTGCACGACGATGATCGTCACCGTCACCGGCCAGAGCAGCGGCAGGATCACCCGGAAGAAGACATCGAGCGGCCGCGCGCCGTCGATGATCGCGGCCTCGTCGAGCTCGCGTGGGATCGTGGCGATAAAGGCCTTGTAGAGCAGCACGCAGAACGAGAGGTGATAGGCAACCTCGATCAGGATGAGGCCGTGCAGCTTGCCGAAGAGGCCGAGCCCCTGCAGGACCCAGATGGTCGGCACGACCGCCGGCGGGATCATCAGCCCGGCGAGGATTAGGAACTCGACGAGGCGGTTGAAGCGGCTCCGGCGGCGCGACAGGACGAAGCCGACCATTGCCGAGAAGATCACGAGTAGTGTCACACCTGAGACGGTGAGGATTGTCGAGTTGACGAAGGCGGTGATCAGCATCCAGTTGCGGGTCGAAGCGACCTCGACAATGTTCGCCCACAGGTTGTTCACCTGCGGCCACGAGAAATCGAGAAGGGCCGATTGCTGCTGGTCCTTGAACGCCATCAGCACGATGAAGGCGAAGGGCACGAGGAACACCACTGCCGTAACGATGATGGCGAGCACGCCCAGCCAGTAGTCCTTGATCAGCTTCATTCGTGGCCCTCCCGCCGGTTGAAGTAGGCCGTCAACGGGACGACGAGCAGCACGATGAACAGGAACAGCACCACGTTTCCGGCGGTCGAGAGACCGTAGAAGCCCGACTGGTACTGCTTGTAGATCACCGAGGCGATGACGTCGGATGAAAAGCCGGGGCCGCCACGCGTCATGGTCCACACGAGCTCGAAGGTCCTGAGACCTCCGATCAGACTGAGCGTGACGATCGTCACAGTGGCGGGACGGCAGAGCGGCAGCGTCACGTAGAGGAAGTTCTGCAGCTTGGAGGCACCGTCGATGCGGGCGGCCTCGAAATAGTCCTTGGGAATCGACACGATCCCCGCGATGTAGATCACTGTCGCCATGCCGACACCCTTCCACACATCGACCAACGCGACGGAGATGAGGGCAAGGCGCGGGTTGGTCAGCCAATCGGGGCCCACGATGCCGATAGCCGCAAGGGCCTGGTTGATGGCGCCCTCAGTGGGATGCATGAGCACCGTGAAGGTGATGCCGACGCCGACGGTGGAGACGACCACTGGAAAGAAGATCACCGCCCTGAGGTAGCCGCGAGCGATGATCTGCGAGGTCAGCAGCACCGCGCAGCCGAGCCCGAGCACTACCTTGAGGCTAGCACTGATCGCAGCGAAGGTCAGCGTGTTGACAAGGCCCTGCAGCAGGAACGGCTCGCGCAGGAACTGCGCGAAATTGTCGAGGCCGATGAAGGTGGCGTCGAACAGCGACCACCGCATCAGGCTGAAATAGAAGGACGACGCGGTCGGCAACAGGAACAGCACCACGTAGATGGCCGCCGCCGGGGCATAGAACCAATAGGGGTACAGCCCACCGGATTTGAACCGCGGCCTGGGCGTCGAACGCTGCGTCGCAAGCCCCGTCATCGACAAATCACTCATCGTCACCAACTGCTTCACGAGGAGCAACTCCGGACTGCTCCGGAGCTGCAATTGGGCGAGATTACCAGCCGGCGAGGCCGAGCTGCTGGGCCTGCTTGCGGACGTCTTCGTCATAAAGCTTGGCACCCTCTTCGGCCGTCATGATGCCGGAACCGACCGAGACGGTGATCTGCTCGAGCGCCGGGCCCTTGATGGGCGAGAGGAACTCCAGGGCCGGAGAGTTGTTACCGCTGTCCCAGAAGGGAAGCATGTCGGAGACGGCGGGCGCCGCACCCTCGAGCACGCAACCCTTGACCAGGAAGGGACCCGTGCCGCCGCCGGTGCTCTTGAGAATCTCGCAGCCTTCGGGACTTACAACGAAAGCCAGGAACTTCTTGGCAGCATCGAGATTGGGCGTGTTCTTCGACACATAGAGCGCCTGCGGCATCCAGGCCGTGAGGCCATTCTTGGACGCGTCATCGCTCGGCACCGGGAAGTAGCCGATATCCTTCAGCTGATCCGGATAGGTTGCTCCCATCGCCCGCAGCGCACCGCTGATGATTGGGTAGTGCGCGCCCTCTCCAGTTGCCAGCATGCGAATGCCGTCCTGGTAGCCGGCCGAGGCGAAATCCTTGTTGAACAGGCCGGCCTCATACACCTGCTGCAGCTTCTGGAAGCTGCGAAGCGCTGCCGCGTCGGTCGCGAATTTCGCCTTGCCCTCGGTGTAGAGCGTCGCGAAATCGGGCTCGGCCGCCTGGACATTGTAGAAGTCGGCGAGGATCAGTATCTGGCTCGTCCAACTGTCCTTGTAGGTCTGGATAATCGGGGCGACCTTGCCGTCTTTGAGAATTGCCTCATTGTTCGCGAGGAACTCGTCCCAGGTTTTGGGAATGGAGAGACCAAGCCGCTCATAGACGGGCTTGTTGTAAAGGATGCCGCCGGCAGAAGCGGTGCTGAATGGCGCCCCTACGATGGCGCCCTCCGGTGTCGAGACTACGCGCTTGAACGTCTCCTGCACATCTGCCTGCCATGGCTCGTTGCTGAGATCGGCCATGAATTGCCCGGGATTGAGTGCCCTGAGCAGCGAACCCGAGTTGTAGGTAAAAAGGTCCGTGATCGTACCCGTTGCAAGACGGGTCTTTACGAGGTTGCCCCCTTCCTCGCCGCCGGGCCTCGTTTCGATCTCGATGTTGACATCGGGGTTCGCAGCTTCAAAACCCGCCACGAGAGCCTCGAACCGCGTCAGCACTTCAGGCGAGTTGTCGACGAGCAGCGATAGGGTCACCTGCTGCGCATTAGCGCCCCCTGCAATCAGCGCCATCGCAAACAGACTGGCGCCCGCCAGCACGTTGCGGATCGATAGTTTAGCCATTCAAATCCTCCGTTATCTCCTCGTGCCCTCGTTCGCCGGGTTGGTCGCAGTCACTGTCTGCTGGAGGCGCACCGCCGCACCTTTCCCTGCTCCACCCCGCGCTTCTTAACGAGCGCATACCTGTCTGACTTAACCCACAAACTGTCTGTGTGCAAGGTTGCACATTCAACGTTGCACGTGCGCAATCTCAGGGCATGTTCGCCGCAAGCGGGGAGTCATGAACCAATTGCTTGGCCGGTGTAGCGTATTTGAACACGGCGACGTGCCGACCCGGCCCGACGATCGGGTGAGCGCCAACCATGATCGGCGCCCCGTCGAGCTCGGCGTCCCGATAGTCCGCAGAGAGGCGCAGCGTGCCCCGCGCTCCTGCGGGCACGACGAACTCGTAGCGAACCTTGTCACCCGTCAGCGTCCAGGACGCCGAAATCCGGCCCCGTATCGAGTCGTAGTGGGCCGCGACCGGGGACAATCCATCCACGACAGTTGGCGAGAAGATGACGCTTTCAAAGCCCGGCGCATGCTCGTCAGGCCGGAAGCCTGCGACGCCTTCCAACAGCCACTCGCACACGGCCCCAAACGCGTAGTGGTTGAACGAGTTCATCTGCGGATTGTAGATCGTGCCGTCGGCTTGGATGGCATCCCAGCGCTCCCACACGGTCGTTGCCCCCATCCGCACCTGATAGAGCCAGCCGGGGACATCCTCCTGCAGGAACACCTCACCGGCCAGGGCCCCCTCACCGACCTTTACCAAGGCCGGAAGCAAAGCCGGTGTCCCGATGAAGCCGGTTCCGAGCCTGCCTCCCGTCCGCATGATGGCGCTCCTGAAGTATCTCGTCGCCGCGGCCAGCTTGTCGCTCGGGACCAGGCCATGGAGCAGCGCCAGCGCGTAGGACGTCTGGTCGTCGTAGGCGAGTCGGCCGGAGGGGGTGACAAACTCGTTGCGGAAAGCAGTCTCGACTTCCGAACGCAGCTTCGACAGCCGCCGGGCGATCTCTGGTTCTCCGACGAGCTCGGCGGCTCGGACTGCGATTCCGAGGCTGATAAAGAGGTAGAGCGTTGCGGCCGCATCGTCGCCAATCGTCGGCAGCGGCTTGGAACTAGGGCCTTTGGGCTGAAGCCAGTCGCCAAGGCAGAAGCCGCGCGCTCCAGGCGTCGCAGGCGGACGCACGATCCCGTCCTTGGTCAACGACCAGACGAAATCGATCCACTTGAGCATCGCCGGCAGCGCTTCGGCCAGGATGTCTTTGTCGCCATATTGCAGGTAGAGCCGCCACGGAATGACAGTGATAGCGTCGCCCCACCCGGTCGAGCCGTACTGCATGCGCTTGCCCGGCTTCACGCGCACAATATGCGGGGACGTATGCGAGATGGCCCCGTCCGGCGCCTGGTCGACCATCAGCTCGCGGACATACTTGACCAGGAAGTCGTGGCTGTCCGCGAGATAGCAGGCGGTGCCGGCGAACACCTGTGCGTCGCCACTGAAGCCAAGCCGCTCGTCGCGCTGCGGGCAGTCGGTCGGCACATCGATGAAATTCGAGCGGTGCGACCAGATAGCGTTCTCAAAAAAGCGGTTCACCAGCTGGTTGCCGCTCGAGAACGAGGCAGTCGCCTCGGGGACGGACGAGATCGGCACGGACTGGATGCGCCTGACACGCGCGCTCCCGCTGATGGTGACGCGGGCGTAGCGGAAGCCCTGATAGGTGAAGTGCGGGCTATAGTCTGCGAGCCCCCGCTCGTCGAGGTGCAGCCTGATGATTGCTTCGGCGCTGCGGTAGTTGCCGTTGTAGAACTGCCCGTGCTTGTCGAGCACTTCGGCGTGCTCGATGAGAACCTGCGACGGCCCCTCGGCCGCGAGGCTGAGCCGAACGTATCCTGCGGTGTTCTGTCCGAAATCGTAAAGGGTGCGGCCCTCGCTGTCTTGCCACTGCTTCACCGGATCGAGCGGCAGAAGCTCGCGCACCGGATCGCATTCATGGGCAATGAGCTTGCGAGGATCGAAATCGACAACCTCGACGCCCTCTTGTGTTTCCGGGGCCAGGGTCGCGTCGAAGATCTCGCCGAAATAGATCTGCGACTTGCGGACGGGTGTTTCGCCGCTCCCCCACTGCTCATCCGTACACACCACGATATCGGCCAGATCTGCCCCGCCTCTGATCTCGGCGATTGCGGAAACCCTGGTGCCCCAGATGTTCTTCCGCCGCTCCTCGATCCACATCAGCGGCGATCGGTACCAACCATCGCCGATCCAAATCGTAATGGTATTGGCGCCCTGCTTGAGCAGGCCGGCCACGTCGTAGACCTGATAGGAGAGCCTTGCGTCATAGTTCGTCCAGCCGGGCGTCAGTACGTCCTCGCCGACCCGCCGGCCGTTGATGAATGCCCGATAGAGCCCGAGGGCCGATATCCGGAGTACCTCGTTCCCGTTGAGCCGGGCGACATGGAACTCTCGGGTGATCTGGCTGGCCGGGGCGCCTTCACCACCATCGGCCAGGGGGCGGATCATCTTGGCTGCCCAACCGATGGCCTCAACGCCTTTAGCCCCTTTGATCAATTCCGACCTCCCAACGCTCAAATGAAAAAACGTGCAAGGTTGCACATCGGGGTCGTGTAACGTCGTTCGAACGACAATACAACGGGCTGTTTCTACGGAAGGGAGTGGACTTGCGGGTGAAGGATAAGGCGGCATCGTCAGCGGAACCTCGCCGTTTGCCGAAAATCCAACAGTTCTGCTATCGACAGCTGAAGGGAGCGTGACATGAACAAAATCGAGGGAAATCGGCCTGGCCAAACCAACGGAAAGCCGAAGCGCGTCACTATCCTGCAGGTAGCCGCAGATGCCGGCGTTTCGTTCGCAGCCGTCTCGAAGGTGTTGCGCAACGCCTATGGGGTGAGCGAGTCGCTTCGCGAGCGGGTGAACGCGTCGATAAAGAAGCTCGGCTACACCCCCAACACCGCCGCCCGCGGGTTGCGCGGACGCTCATTCGTCGTCGGCGTGGTCTTTCCCGATATGCGCAATCCCTTCCTCGCCGACATCTTTGCCGGCATCAGTGCGGGATTCGAGCGCACCCCCTACCAGGCGGTGCAAGGCATCGCCTCCCAATCAAACGAGCGCGACCTCACCCAGGCGATGATCGACATGCAGATGGATGGGCTCATACTCGTTTCGAGCAGCCTGTCCCCCGAACAGCTCACCGACCTCGGCAGCCGTATTCCAGCTGTCGCCATCGGCAATCGGCCTCTCGTCGAGACCACCTTCGACACCGTAAACAACAATGACGAGCAAAGCGGACGATTGGTCGTGCAGCATCTGGCAAAGCAGGGCGCCGAGCGCATCGCCATGCTGAGCCTTGAACATCCCACAGCGATGCGGATGCGTGAAAGTGGCTACCGGCACGAGATGGAGGCTCAGGGGCTCTCCGCCTACATCAATATCGCCCGCACCGAACAGACCCCAAGAGGGATATATGGCGGCATGGAGAAGCTGCTCGAGAGCCGGCCACAGGCCCTCTTCTGCTGGTGCGATGCCGTGGCCTTCGAAGCGATCAGCCACGCGCGGTCAAATGGGCTTCGCGTTCCGGAGGACCTGGCCATCGTCGGCCACGACAACACCGTCTACTGCGCACTCGATCAAAACAGCCTGACGAGTGTCGATCAGTCGGGCGAGCAGATCGGCACGCATGCTGCGAGGTTGCTCGTCGAAAGGTTCGAGGGGCGGATCGAAACCGAACAGATTCTACTGCAGCCTCGGTTGGTTGTACGTCGCAGCAGCACCCTTGACGGATGAACGGGCACATTGGCTCAAACCGACGTAACTCGCGGCTCCTTGGCTGGACGAGGAGGTCCGCTCTGGGCCAAATTGCAACTGACGCAACCTCAGCAGGTTATGTGAATGCCGCCATCGGCGCTTTGCAGGAAGACCGGGGGAGGCACGGGTTCGAGAAAGCCAGACGCGGTCAGCCGATGCTGTGCTCAACCACCAGTGCCTGCCGCGTCAGCGATCTGCATCTCTCTGGCCTGGGCACTGGATCGCCGCGCCACCACCGGGCATTTGAGGACCCGCCGCTCCGTTTCGCTGCCCTTGCCGTGCACCAGCTGGTCCAGCATGTCGGCGCCCTGCCAGCCCAGGTCGTAATAGGGTAGGGCCACCGTGGTCAGCTCGGGTTTGAGGCCGAGCGACACCGTGCGGAAATCGTCAAAGCCGACAATGGTAATGTCGTCGGGCACGCGCAGGCCGAGGGACAGCGCGGCCAGGTAGGCCTGCAGCGCCATCTCATCATTGCCGCAGACCAGCGCCGTCGGACGATCGGGCATCGACAGGATATCGAGGGCCTCCCGATAGACGTAGTTGGTCTCGCGGCCGACCGGCCCCTCCATCCCCAGCCGGATGACCAGGTCACTTTCCGCGATGCCTGCTGCCTGTGCCGCCGCAAAGAAGGCGTCGAGCCGCTGATTGGCGCCCAGCAACAGGGGGTTCAGCCGGATGTAGCCGATGCGGCGATGTCCAAGCGCGATCAGGTGCTCCGTGAGGGCATAGGACCCGCCGAAATCATCCGGCTCGATCGATGGATAGACATAGCCGTCTTCGGGATGCGAGTTGACCAGCACCGTCGGGATCGACACCTCGCCTGCCGCCGGCACCACGACACGGTGATACATCGCGACATAGAGCACGCCGTCGATGCGGTGCGCCTTGAAGGTGCGCCAGACATTGGCTTCCCGCGCCGGGTCGCCATCGGTATTGGCCAGCAGCACGGTGCGGCCATTGGCGCCGGCCCAATCCTGCACGCCCCGGACGATATCGCCCGAGTACGGCGTCGTCGAAATGAAGTCGGTGATGATGCCGATGATGTTGGTGCGGTTCGAGCGGATGCTGCGCGCCGCGAGGTTCGGGATGTAGCCGAGATCGGCAATTGCCAGCTGCACCTTCTCGATCGTGTCGGCGGTGACGTTCGGCTCACCGTTGACCACGCGGGACACGGTCTTGTCCGAGACGCCGGCTACCCGAGCGACATCCTTGATGCTGACCATTCGTTCTCCCCCACAAGCGCCGGCAACTCTAACGGCGCGGCAAGTGAGCCGCAACCGACAACGTCGACATCCGCGATGTCGACGATGTCATTTCAATTGACGACGTCGACATTGCTGCCTATGGTCCGACTGCTCCGGGTCGTTCTCCGTGAGCCCAAATTTGAGGAGGGGACATGAACAAGACGCTATTCGGCGCGGTCGCCGCGCTTTGCCTCGCAACTTCCGCGGCGCAGGCCGAAGCCATCACCGTCCTGGTTGAAGGTGGTGGCCATTCGCTGCAGCAGGCCGCTGCCGAGGCCTTCACCAAGGAAACCGGCATTGAGGTCAACTTCGTCGAGGTGCCCTATCAGGGCGTGTTCGACAAGCTGACCGCCGAGATCGCTTCGGGGACCTCGAACTACGACGTTGCGACCATCGACGTGGTCTGGAACGCCGCCTTCGCCTCGCATGTCGAGGATCTGAGCGATCTGTTCACCGATGCCGTGAAGGCCGACATTCCGCCGGCCCTGCTTGCCGACGCCACTGTCGGCGGCAAGCTGATCGCCATGCCCGCCTGGGCCAACGCCGAGATCGTCTTCTACCGCAAAGACCTGTGGGAAGACCCGGCCAACCAGGCGGCCTTCAAAACGCAATATGGCTACGACCTGGTTCCGCCGGCCAACTGGCAGCAGTGGCGCGACATGGCCAAGTTCTTCACCAGGGACGGCATGTTCGGCACCGACGTGATCGGCGCGACCTCCGAAGAATGGATGGCCGAGGTGCTGCAGGCCGGCTCGCCCGGGGTGATCCTCGATGACGCGGGTCAGGTCATCCTCGACAACCAGGCCCATCTCGACGCGCTTCAGAATTACCGGGCGCCGCTCTGCGAAGATAAATCAGCGCCTGACAATGCGCTCGAAATCAACTGGGGCGAGGCCCAGAACCTGTTCTACCAGGGCCAGACCGCCATGATGAAGTTCTGGGCCCACGCCTACAAGATGACGCCGGAAGACAGCAAGATCGCCGGCAAGGTCGGCGTCGCGCCGATGATCGGCGGCCCGGCCGGCATCGCCGGTATCCCCGGCCCCTGGTATAACGTCATTCCATCGACCTCCCAGCATAAGGACGCGGCGCGGCAGTTCATCGCTTTTGCCATTGCCCACAACGGGCTGGGCATCGAGGCGCCGCTCGGGCTCGCTGCCACCAACTCGGCCTATGCCAGCTACACCGACAAGCCCGGCTACGAGCATTTCGGGCCGTTGCTGGCGACGCTGTCGGCGCCGGCAACCAAGGGCCGGCCGATCAACGAGCACTACCAGGAACTGGTCGATGAAGCCGTGATGCCCGCCTTCCAGGGCGCCCTCGAATGCCAGGACAACGTCGCGGAACTGCTGCAGGATGCGGCGGCCACCGCCCGAGATATCCTCGGCCAATAAGCATCCAGGAACTCTCGGGACCGGGGCGGCGATCCGCCTCGGTCCCAACTGATCAACGGGGGAGGGAGCATGACCGAACGCAGGTTCGTGCTGCTTATGCTGATGCCAGCCATGCTGTTCCTGGGGCTCCTCGTGGTCTACCCGGTGGCGCTGCTGGTCTACAATTCGTTCTTCGACGTCAAACTGATCGATCCGGCGAGCCGCGTCTTTGTCGGGCTGGCGAACTATGTCGAGGCCCTGACGTCGAGGCGGATCCTCGAGTCCGCCGTCAGGACGCTCAAATACTCGGCCTTCGCCCTGGTCTTCGAGCTGGTGTTCGGCCTCGGCGCGGCACTGCTGTTTGCCGCGATCGCCAGGCATTCGCATTGGCACCGTACCATTTTCGCCCTGCCGCTGATGATTTCACCGATCGTCGCCGGCCTGCTCTGGAGATTTCTCCTCGTCGGCAATATCGGCATCCTCAACTACGGGCTCGCCGCGCTCGGCATCATCCCTGACCCCGGCGCCATCAAGTGGCTGTCCGACACCGACATCGTCATCTACTCGGTGGCGGCCGCCGATATCTGGCTGACCACCTCGTTCGTCGCCCTGGTCAGCTATGCCGGCCTGATGAACATCCCGCGCGACGTGCTCGAGGCAGCGCGGATCGATGGCACCAACGCCATCAACCGGTTCTGGTACATCACCCTGCCGATGCTGCGCCCGGTGCTGGCGGTGGTTGTGGTGGTCCGCGGCATCGATGCCCTCAAGACCTTCGACCTGATCTGGATCCAGACCCAGGGCGGGCCGCGCCAGCAGAGCGAAGTGCTGTCGATGAACATCTACCAGCGCATGGTGCGCTACGGCGATCTCGGCCAGGCCTCGGCCACCGCAACGCTGTTTCTGCTGGTGATGATCGGAATCGCCGGCCTCGCCTACTGGAAGATCTGGAGAGCTGACCGTGGCTGATCGCGCCCCCATCGATCTCACGAAGCTCATCATCCATGCGGTGGCGCTGCTGCTGGTGCTGTCCTATGCGCTGCCCTACCTCTACCTCGTCTCGACGGCATTGAAGCCGGCGGCCGACGTCCAGCAGATTCCGCCATCCTTCCTCCCGCAACGGCTGTCCCTCGAGAATTTCACCAGCGTCATCGGGACCGTCGGGCTGCCCGAAGCCTTCCTCAACTCCGCCATCGTCGCGGTCCTAACGACGCTGCTGTCGCTCGTGATCGCGGTGCCCGCCGCCTATGTCTCGGCGCTCTATCGCCGTCGCATCACCATGCTGTTCATGCTGTTTGCGCTTATCACCCGCATGGTGCCGGCGGTGTCGCTGGGCGTGCCGCTGTTCCAGATCATGAAGACGCTGGGCTTGCTGGACACCACCATCGGTCTGGTCCTCGCCCACACCTCCACCGCTGTTCCCCTCGCCATGCTGCTGATGGCCGCCTTCTTCGATGGCGTGCCGAAGGAACTTGAGGAAGCGGCGCGGGTGGATGGCTGCACCCGTTTTGGCGCCTTCTGGCACATCGTCCTGCCGGTGATGCCGAGCGGCCTCGCCATCACCGCGCTGTTCAGCTTCATCGCCAGCTGGAACGAGTTTCTCTACGCCCTGCTGCTGACTTCCGAGAGCAGCAAGACAGCGCCGATCGTCATCGCGGAGTTCAACTCCGTCTATGGCCTCGCCTGGGGGCCGATGACCGCTGCCGCCGTGCTCTATTCCCTCCCCGTCATCCTCGTCACCCTCGTGCTGCAAAAGCAGATTGTCGGCGGGCTGACCTTCGGCGCCGTGAAAGGCTAGTCCCGTGGCAAGCATCGAACTCGACAAGCTCAGCAAAGGGCATGGCGGGCCCAGCGCTAACGTCTACAGCGTTACCGAGTGGCCAGCCGGCAATCCGCACGAGGATATCGGCGCTGTGATCAACAGCATCATCGCCGATATCAAGCGGCGGCAGGCGGCGCCCGATGTCAACGACGGTGGCAAGCCCGGTGCCGTGATCTACATCCCGCCCGGCGACTTCCGGCTGCGCACGCAAGTCCGCATCGACATCAGCTTTCTGCGGATCGTCGGATCGGGGCATGGCTTCACCTCGTCGAGCATCCGTTTCAACACGCCTAGGCCTGAGCTCGAGCAGTGGCACGAAATCTGGCCGGGGGGCAGCCGTGTCCTCGTCGATCTCGTCGGGCCAGCCGGCGACGGAGCTGCCGGTGCGGCATTCCTGGTGCAGCGCGCCGGCAATCCTCGCATCAGTTCGGTCGAGTTTGCCGACTTCTGCATCGATGGCCTGCATTTCACCGATGCCTCGAACGGCGACGCGGAGAATTCCTACCGCAACGGCAAGACCGGCATTCACATCGCCAGCGCCAATGACTCGTTTCGCATCACCGGCATGGGGCTGGTCTACCTGGAGCATGGCGTCGTCTCCCATCATGCTGACGCCTCGACCATCGACAACAACTTCATCGCCGAATGCGGCAACTGCATCGAGCTCAAGGGCATGGGGCAGGCCTCGAAGATCTCCAACAACCTGATCGGCGCCGGCTATGCCGGACACTCGATCTATGCCGAGAATTTCGGTGGCCTGCTGGTCTCCGGCAACAACGTCTTCCCCCGCGGCCGCAGCAGCATCGAATTCTCGGGAGTGGTCCGCTCGTCCATTACCGGCAACCGGCTGCATTCGTTCTATCCGGGAATGCTGGTCTTCTCCGGCAATTGCTCGGAGAACCTCGTCGCCTCAAATCACCTGCTGCGCGATCACGAGCCTTGGGCGCCGATGACGCGGTATGACAATGGGCTGGATGATCAGTTCGGCCTGCTGCATCTGAGCGGCGACAACAATTCGGTCATCGCCAACCATATCTCGGCCTCGATCGACACCCGGTTCCTGAAGCCCGCCAACGAGAAACCGGTGATTATCCGGATCGTCTCGGGCACCGGCAACTATGTCGCCAACAACCACATCGTGGCGACGACCGAGCGGGCCACGGCCAACGACGCGCCCAACAGCGACTGCTTTGCGACGCAGGTCGAGGCCATCCTCTCAACCAGGAACCTCACTGCCCTCGAGGTGGTCGCCGTGCAGGTCGAACCGGCCTCCACCGGGAACACCATCCTCGATTCCGGCAGCGACATTGAGGTGCTGATCGATAAGTCGGTCAACGCCTTTCGCGGCACGCCGGTGCCGGGGCAGGCCGGAGCGCAAGACAGCTCTCGGATCGACAGTTGAAATCCTCCGTCAGCCTCCCCGCCGGCTACCGGCTCGAATGCTGGGCGCGCGGGCCGGGGTCCATCCGCATTTCTGAGGCCGATGCCGTGCTGTGGCAGGTCCCGGCATTCTCCGGCCACCCGGATTTCTTCAGTTACCAGCACCGCGAGGCCGGCAGCGTCAGCGTCGAATGGCAGAGGCCCGAGGCGATCCTCTGGGCTTATGGCTACGATCCGGCTGATGTCGCCGAGGCCGGCATCACCCTCTGGGAGTTCGACGACGCCGGGCTGACGCTCAGCACCAAGGCTGAGATCGGTGCCTCGATGCGGTCCGATCCGGAGCGGCCGATCATGCATTTCTCGCCACCCCGCCAGTGGATGAACGACCCGAACGGCCTCTGCAAGATCGGCGAGACCTGGCACCTGTTCTATCAGTTTCACCCTGCCGGCACCGATTGGGGCCCGATGCACTGGGGACACGCGGTCAGCACCGACCTGTTCAACTGGACCCACCTGCCGGTGTTCCTCCACCCCGAGCAGAACCTCTGGCGGCTCGGAGCCAGCGGCGGCGCTTTCTCCGGCTCGGCATTTGCCGACCGCAACGGCAGCCGCATGTTCTTTTACACCGAGCGCCTGCCGGCCTATGACCTGTTCGCGGGCTATCGCGAGGTGCAGAAGCTGGTCCGGCCGGGGCGGGATGTCCTCCTCCACGCCACCGGCTCCGAGACGGTGCTTACGCTGCGTCCCGATGGCGTCGAGCACGATTTCCGCGACCCCAAAGTCTGGTGGGACGAGGCGGCGGGCGCCTACCGCATGGTGCTCGGCGCAGCGCTGCACGGTGATCCCGCAGTGCTGCTCTACGGCTCCGACAACCTCAGCGACTGGAGCTATCTGGGCCCGCTCTATCGGGCCCCCGCCCACTACCGCGAGAACGGCGCCCGGGCGGTCGAGTGCCCGGATTTCTTCCCGCTTGCTGGCAAGTGGGTGATGGTCATGGGCTTTGTCGGCTACACCGAACCGGCGACGGGCCGTCATAACCTGTTGTTCGCCCGGGTTGGTGAGTTCAAGGGCGATCGTTTCGTGCCTGATGCCGACGACTTGCAGGTCCTCGACTTCGGCACCGACTTTTACGCCATGCAGAGTTTTGAGGCCGAGGGCCGACAGATCGCCTTGGCCTGGCTGTTCAACTGGGAATCCCGCAAGCCTGCCGGCTCGCCCTATTCGGGCGAGATGTCGCTGCCGCGCGAACTCAGCCTCGATGGCTCCGGGCGGCTGTGCATGCACCCGGTGACCGAGCTGGATAGCGCCTGGCAGGCTCATCCCCTGGCCCAGGAGCCGGATGGGAGCGTCCTGCTGCGGGACGCGCCGTTCGAGCTCCGCCTGGATGGCAACCTCGACGGCACCAGCATCGTCGCGACGGAGAGCGGCGCCCTCTGCTTCGAGCTATCGGTATCGGGCGGTCGCCTTGCGGTTCGACTGGCTGGGGATGACGGGAAGATCCGCTACGAGGCCACGTGTGGGTCGGCCACCGATCTCCGCATCGTCTACGACCGCGGCATCGTTGAGATCTTCGCCGACTACGGGGCCGTCTGCGGCACGCGGCGCGGCTACACCAACATCGCCCCGGACCGGGTTGAAGTCACATCGCTCGCCCAATTCACCGTGTGCGAGCGGCGAGCGGTTCAACTACCCTGAGCCATGGGCAGCTGTGGCCTACCGCCCTCATCCCGCACGAACGCGCCAGACGACCCCGGACGGCTCGTCTAGACTGCTTGGCTGCGCTCTCCGGGACTCCAATCGTCCTTTCGACCGAGCTCGCCTACTGGCAGAGCCAGGCTCCCGGCTAGAACCCTCATTTCAGGCCGGCAGGTCGCTGAGCGAGCGCGGTTCAGCCGCCTCGACATTGTTCACGCTATGGCGGAAGTCGCTCGAGGCTGGATATGCCCGTCTGCGGGACCGCATGATCGCTCCGAGTGGCCGATGCGCCTCCAGGGCGTGCCAGGGCGCATAGGACATCACATCATCGGCGTAGATGCGGCGCGCGTCACTCGCGGCGTTCTGCGGTGCAAGGTGAAGGGTCGCCACCGTCTGATGAGGCGAGAGGTCCTCGCGCCATAGCACCGAGGCATCCTCGATCGGCATCCGGTCGATGTCCGCGCACAACTGCACGCGCAGGGCGAAGTCAGCCGAGTTGTGCGCGAAGAACTCCTCCAGCAAGTCGCGGACCGGCGAACTGGGCCGGCCGGCGTGATCGACTTCATGGCCCGTCAAAGCACGCACATTGTCGGAAAGCGGTGCCACGCTAAACTTGCCGACATAGTCCCCGAATCGCAGAGCGGCCATCGAGTGGAAGGTCGCGCCGAGCGGATGGGCATTCTCCGGTGAAAGGATCTCGACCGACGCCGGCAATGGGCGGCCCAGCGCCTTGAGCACCTTGGCGGCCAGACGCGCCTTCCTGCCGATCGAGGCAAGCTCATCGTCCGTCTTGGTCGGCTGCTGCTCGAGCGCCTTCTGCAGCTTGAAGTACTCGCTGACGGTTCCGAACGGCAGGGTTGGTGAGTTGACGAGGAGGAAATCCTGCGTGTCCAGACCATCCCCGATCGCGCGCTGGCCTTCCACGCCGAGTACCTTGATGGCCATGCCGAAGTGAGCGAGCAGCCAGTCGGGCCGGATGTCCCCGGGAGCGCTCGAGAGGCGCACGATCACCGGATAGGTGCGCGGCACGGCGAACAACCCTTGCCGCAGGTGTTCCGGCAGCCCCTCGTGGATGCGCAACTCGCCAGCCAGCACGGCGTAACTCTTGGCGTGCGCGTCCCGCAGACCATGCCGATGCTTCTTGTAGACCTCGACATTAGCCCTGGACATTGCCTCGACGATGCGCGCGATCATCGCGTCCTCGTCCGGCTCCTTGCGCTCGAGCGAGGGAGAGTAGCGTACGTATTGATCGGCCATCCTGGCCTCCTAGTTCTTGAGATCGCCGAGCCAGCGGATCGCCGGAATGCTCGGCATGAAGAAGTACTCGCCGCCGAGCAGCGTGTTGAAGGTCTCGATACCGCGCAGGTAGCGGGGTGGGACGCCGGGCACGGTGAAGGTGCCGTCCTTGCCTTGGAGACCGATCATCGGATCCTTCTCCTGCCCCACGCCCATGAAGTTGCCCGAGTTGATCCACTCGCTCTGCAGGAACTCGAGCGTGTCGATGGCGCGGACTCCGATGGCGAGATAGTCGAGGCCGCGGGGCTGCCGGTCATCGATTAGCGCATCCTTGTCCAGATGCGTGCCGTACGTGGTACTGCGGCGGATCACGCGGCGGATGTTCACATCGCTCAGAACCTTGAGCTTGGTGTCGCGCGGATTCATGCGCCGGACGTGCGAACTGAGCGGGGTTTTGAGCCCCTGTGGGTCGTCAGCGTATGTGAAGTCGTTGTTGCGCCTGGGGTCTTGCCCGATTGCAGGGTTGTCCTTTTCAGGCGCCAATGCCAGTGGCGCGCCGCTCCTCCAGCGTCCGACAATCTTGGCCGCGAGCAGTTCGCGTTCCCCCTCCGTCCTGGCATTGGCATGGATGAAGCGATTGAACGCTGCGACGTGCGAGTGGTACTTGCGGAACACAAGGAACGTCCCGTTGCGTCCAAGCTCATCGGGGGCCGGCATGAAGACGGGGCGGCCGGTTTCCGACGGGTATCCGAAGATGAACTCGCCGGCCTTGATCTCGCGCCCATCGCCGGGAAAGCCGGAAACGCCGCTGCCCTGCACTTTGGGCTGGGTGAACCCGTCCTTGTAGCCGAAGGCGTTGACGCTGTCCGGCTGAGCGCCGAAATCCTGGCGGCCCAACACCTCGATCCCGCTGACTTCGGCGAGCTTTTCCTCGTAGGCGGCGACTTCTGAATGCCAGGCGGACTCGCTGTCGGCATAGACCGACAGCCCCAGATGCACCCTGCCGGTGCCGAACGGCTGCTCCCAGTTGGAGGGCGAGTTGGGGCCCCCGTCCCTCAGAGCTCCCGCCCGCTTGGCCATGCCCTCGCGGAAATTCTCCGGGAAGCTGGCGAGCGATGCCTCGGGAACTCCCAGCGCAACGAGGCCGGGATGGGTGATGGCCAGGGAGGTCCACGCCGCGCGTGGCTTGTCCCAGTCGGCCGCCGAAGTCACCCGTTCGGCGAGCCGTCTCAGCACCTCGCGACCGCCGCGTGCATCCCGAATTTCGAGCAGCGCATGCGTCCCGAAATAGGGTTCTGGACGCATGCGCACGATGGCGGCCTGGACCTTGTCGAACTCGATGTCGACGCCGAACCAGGCCTTGATCCCCTCGAACACCATCTCAGTGCCCGCTCAGTTGAGGTTGCCGAGGAAGTTGCGAACCGCCTTGTCCTGACGCTGCAGGCGGTCGGCCTCGGCGACCGTGATGTCGGGATCGGCGACGAACCAGGCCGCGGCTGGAATCTGGTAGCGCTCGATGAAAGCCTTGACGTCGGGCGAGTGGATGCCCGGCCAGCCTTCGATGTTGCCGAAGATGTAGTCCATCATCTCTGGGATGAGTGTCGCGAAATCGTCGATGTAGGGATCCCACGCGCCGTCATAGGCCGTGGCGAACAGCAGCTTGGTGTCATCCTCGAGAAAGACGAAGCGCATGTTGTGCAGCGTGCCGACCTGCCCGGCGCCATAGAGGTTCTGGTCGATCAGCGCCCAGAACTTCTTGAGGCGCTCCGCACCACCCTGCTTCAGCGGCGCGATCAGGGTCAGTTCCGACACCTGCCCGCTCTTGAGGCCGATACGTCCGGCCTTGGTCACGCGATGCGATGCCACCATCGCAGGGTCGGCGAGGCGCTTGGCAACGAACAGCTTAAGGGCGACGGAGGCATCGCTGATCGCCTCATCGATCCTCTGGCGAATGGCGGCGGGGAAGGCACTAAGGGTCATATCTTGCTCCGACTTGGTCATCATGACCTCCCTGGTTCGGGCGTAGCTCAGCGCTACTGGGCAAGACATATCTATTTTACGTTTGTAAATCAAGTGCCGTTGATGCACCGATCTGCATACCGGCTATTCCGGACCGGATCCTGGTCGCAATGCGAGAGCAATATCAGCCACTTGCGTCGCCATGTGCGCTGCCGACGAGGGCTGAAGCACCTCGCTCGACACCCACCGCACCACCAACCAGGTCACCCCCGCAGCCATGACGGTCGTCAGGTCCTCCTGGAACCTATGGGCGCGTTCGCCGGCATCGAGGGTTTCCGGCAACATGCGGGACGCCACGAATGCGATGAGCCTGTCAAAGAACGTGACGCCCGCTGCTGCCGCGAGCACCCGCTGATAGAAGGGCCGGTGCTCGGCGAGATGCACAAAGACCGGACTTGCCTGAGCGACGATGCGCCGATGCAGTTCACCGTCGCGCAACCTGGCCGCGGCGCGAGGCTCGCGAGGTCCCGGGAAGGCCTCGGCGAGCCGGACAAACGCCGCCTCCTGGGCGGCCGACAGAACGTCAGGAAAATGCTGGTAGAAAGTGGGGCGGGTCACACCGGCAGTCTCGACGACGCGAGTGATGGACAACTGCTCGATCGGCAGTTCCCCCATCAGGCTCGTCACTGCGCCGATGATACTCGCGCGCGACCGCTGGAACCTGGGATCGCCTTCTTTTCCGGAAATTAGCTCGTTCATCCAAGCAATATGGCACGTTCATTTACAAACGTAAACTTACGCTTCGCTGAGCCGCTACGACGATTCTGCTCGAAACGGCCTACTCTTTTTCAAGACCGAGATTGGTAGCCACTCGGGTTCAATGACATTGATGCGCATCGTTCTCGGCTTCCCGTGGAAGCGCTCTTAGGCGCGGGGCTCGGGAAGGGCGACCGTGAGGCTTCACCTCACGGCGTAGTGGTAACGGTAGTTGATAATTCAGAGTCTGCGTATCGGCTGACTACGTTGTCGGAACAGTCCCGCCGTCGATCACATGCTCGGTCCCGGTTATGGACGTTGCGCGATCCGACGCCAGAAATGCGATCAGGTCGGCAACCTCTTTCGGCTCGGCCGGTCGTCCCAGCGGGATACCGCCGAGCGAGTTCATAATCACCTGCACTGCCTCGTCGTAGCCGATGCCGGCTTCTTCGGCGATTCGGAGTGCGAGACCACTGGCATTCGGGCTGGAGATCCAGCCGGGCGAAACCCGTACCACTCGCACGCCCTTGGGCGAGACTTCCTTGGAAAGGCTCTTGCTATAGGTATTGAGCGCAGCCTTGGCCGACGCGTAGGCCGTCGTCGCCTCCGGTAGCGGCAGGCGGTTCTGGATCGAGGTCACATGGATGACGACGCCACTGCCCTGGGCGATCATGCTGGGGATCAGAGCGCGATCGAGCCTGACAGCGGGAAAGAAGTTGAGGTCGAACTCCTTGTTCCATTCAACATCGTCCAACGCGACGAAACCACCCGATGGCGCGGACGAGCCACCCAGAACGTTGACGAGGATGTCGAGCCCACCAAGCTCACCATCCACCGCATCGATGACAGCCTTTACCCCGGCTTGGGTGGTCAGATCGGCGGCGACGAACGCTTCACCGTCAAGATCCGCCGGCTCGTGTCGCGCTGTTGTCAGAACGTGCGCGCCTAGCTCCCGGAAGAGCGCCACCGTTGCGGCGCCGGCGCCCAAAGTACCCCCGGTGATAAGCGCCCGTCGCCCCTGCAATGTGAGGAACGGGGTCATACCGTGATTTCCAGCTCAGCAACCTTGTCGCCGGCGAGGACGAAGAAGTACTTCAGATCGACCGGGCTGCCTGGGAAGTCACCGGCGACATGAGCCATCACCTGGATCTTGTCGTTCTGAGTGGTGATGAAGAACGGCTCGATGGTGGTGGGACCGAATTTTCCGCTGTAGCCGATCTTCCACTGCCGGATGGCTTCGTGGCCGACGATGGTTTCGCCGACATCCTTGACCTTGGCGTTTTCGGTGAAGGAAGCGGCGAGTTCGTCAGGGCCTCCGTCACGGTCGGCAGCAAAATAGGCCTCAATGGCCTTGGGCAGCTTAACAGTCATTTTCAGCTCTCCAGCTCGGTCTGTGCAGCCTTGCCGGCTGCGAGGCCGATCCCTTTTGGGCCCGGCGGGGATAATCTAGGGCTGGACTAATGCCCCGATAACAGGGACAAATAGGGATGAGGAATTTCGAAAATCGGGACAATGACGCGATCTGTGCTTGCCGACCTCGACGCCGTTCTCAGCATTGCCCGCCAAGGCTCCTTTAGAGCCGCAGCGCTTGAGCTCGGCATGTCCACGACGGCCCTGAGCAATGCCATCGCCAAGCTTGAACAGCGCCTCGGCATTCGCCTGTTCAACCGAACGACGCGCAGCGTTTCGCTCACCGACGCGGGGAAGACTTTTGTCGAGCGGGTTGGGCCTGCGATGACAGATATCCACGACGCCATGCTGGCCGCTCAGTCGCTCCAGGAGACGCCGACCGGTACCTTGCGCATCAATGCATTCGCGTCGGCCGCCAGAGAAGTGATGGCACCCCTCATCCTATTGTTCCTGCGGCAATATCCTCGGGTGCATATCGATCTGGTTACCGAAGGACGACTGGTAGATATAGTTGCTGCCGGCTTCGACCTGGGCCTGAGGCCAGCAGATTTGGTGCCCAGCGACATGATAGCCTTGCCGCTCGGCCGAGAGCGCAGCAACGCTGTCGTCGCGTCACCAGATTTTCTCCGGACACATGGCAGGCCATTGGTCCCGGCGGACCTCTATCGGTTCAGGTGCATCCGTTCGCGTCTTCCCAATAACGCCCTGTTTCGGTGGCGATTTGAAAAGGATGGGAGCGCGGTTCAGATCGACGTGCAGGGCGCAATTACCCTCGACGAGTCGAGCCTTGTTAAGATAGCCGCGCAGAACGGTATTGGGCTGGGCTATGTGATGGAAGCGGACGTGCGCGATGACATTGGGGCCGGGCGCTTGGTGCGCGTCCTCGAGGATTGGACCCCTCCGTTGGCTCCGCTGGCGCTGTATTATCCGGGCCGAAAGAATCCTCCCGCAGCCTTCAGCGCCTTCATGCGTGCCGCGAGAGAGTTCGCATCTGCCAATAGTTAGTCGCTCCTGGAGCAATGGCCGCTTCGGGCCAGAAGCGGCCGTGCCGCCAGCGAAACAGCACTCGCGCGATCGCCGGGTCGTAGCGGCTGCTGGCTAGGGCAGGTCCGACAGCGCCAGGCTACCGTGATGCGCTCAACCTACCCCAGGGCCAGGTTCAGCCGGTAGCTCAACGCCTCGGCCAGATGCGGGCGGGTAACCTTGTCGGCGCCGGCGAGGTCGGCGAGGGTGCGCGCCACTTTCAGCACCCGGTGGTAGGCGCGGGCCGAGAGGTTGAAGCGCTCCGAGGCCTGCAGCAGCAAGGTCTGGCTGTCCTTGTCGGGATTGACCAGCTTTTCGATCAGCGACGGGCCGGCGGCGGCGTTGGTGAAGACATCGGGGTGGCCGGCTTCGATGTAGCGCTGGCGCTGCCGCTCGCGCGCCGTTTCGACGCGGGCGGCGACGGCGGCGGAGGGTTCGGCCGTCGCCGGGCCGATCATCTCGGCGGCCGAGACAGCGGGCACGTCGATGCGCAGATCGATGCGATCGAGGAACGGCCCGGAGACCCGACCCTGGTAGTCGAGCGCACATTGGTCGCCGCGCTTGCAGACATGGCCGGGTGTGCCGGCGAGCCCGCATTTGCAGGGGTTCATCGCCGCAATCAGCTGGAAGCGGGCAGGAAAGCTGACATGCGCGTTGGCGCGGGCGATCACCGTCTCGCCCGCTTCGAGCGGCTGGCGCAGGCTGTCGAGCACCGAGGGCGAGAACTCCGGCAACTCGTCGAGGAACAGCACGCCGTTATGGGCGAGGCTGGCTTCCCCCGGCCGGACCTTCAGGCCGCCGCCGACCAGCGCCGCCATCGAGGCCGAATGATGCGGGGCGCGGAACGGCCGGCGATCGCTGAGCGCGCCGCCTGCCAGTTCGCCGGCAATCGACTGGATCATCGACACATCGAGCAGTTCGCGCGGGTTGAGCGGCGGCAGGATCGAGGGCAGCCGCGCCGCCAGCATGGACTTTCCGGCGCCGGGCGGGCCGATCATCAGCAGGTTATGGCCACCCGCCGCCGCGACTTCCAGCGCCCGGCGCGCCACCTGCTGGCCGCGCACTTCGCTGAGATCGGGCAGCCCGGCCGGCTCGGCCCGCCGCCGCGCCACAGGGCGGCTGCAGAGCTGAAAGCCACCGAGATGGTTGACCAGCGCCAACAGCGTTGGTGGCGCGACGATCTCGAGGTCCTCACCGGCCCATGCCGCCTCCGGCCCCGAGGCCTCGGCGCAGATGATGCCCATGTCGCGCGACAGTGCGGCGATCGCTGCCGGCAGCACTCCGGCGGTCGGGGCGAGCTGGCCGTCGAGCCCGAGTTCCCCGAGCGCCAGGTAGCCTTCGAGCGCATCGGACGGGATGGCGCCGATCGCCGCCATCAGCCCGAGCGCAATCGGCAGGTCGTAATGGCTGCCCTCCTTGGGCAGGTCCGCCGGGGCGAGGTTCACGGTGATGCGCTTGGGCGGCAGGCTGAGGCCCGAGGCATAGAGCGCCGCCCGCACCCGCTCGCCCGATTCCTTCACCGCCTTGTCCGGCAGCCCGACGAGGAAGAATTTTGGCAGGCCAGGCGCAATCTGCACCTGCACATCCACCGGCACCGCCTCGATCCCCTGAAACGCCACGGTGGCGACCCGCGTGACCATCGTTATGCCCCCAACATCCGCGCGGCACGCTAGCAGGAGGTCTGCGGGCGAAGCAAGAACATTTAGGGAACAGATCGGCGATGACGGGGGTCCCGCTGGCCGCCACAGTGCCTACGGATAGTGGTTGAAGAGATTTCCGGCGTCCGGGATGTGCGCCATGATCGCATCGCTGATATCGGCAAGCTCTTCGAACGCCGTGGCCGGGATTGCCGCCTCGAGTGCCGCCGCGTTGCTTGCCACCTGCTCCCTCGTCCGGCCTCCGGCGACGACCGAATTGACGCCGACCTGGCCGAGGATCCAGCGGATCGAGAGGGTCGAAAGCGGCAGGTCGAGCTCGGCGGCGAGCCGCTTCATTTGCTCCACGCCGGCATGCACATGCGGCCAGATGTCAGCCCTGAATGGCAGGATCGAGTGACGCTGGTCACCGGCAATCAGACCCGGATCGCGGCCGAACTTGCCGGTAAGGATCCCATGACCCAGCGGGCTGTAGGCCACCACGGCGATATCGTGGGCGAGGCAGTACGGAATTGCTTCAGCTTCAGCATACCGCCACAGCAGGTTGTAGCCCAGTTGATGGACTTCGATGCTGCCGACCTCAGAAACCTGCTCCATTTGCGCAACGCTGAAGTTGCTCACCCCGACAGCACCGATCTTGCCCTGAGCGCGTGCGGTTTCGAGACCTTCCATGACCGGGCGCATGTCCCTGCCGGCACGGGGCCAGTGAATGTAGTAGAGGTCGATGAAGTCCACACTGAGCCTGTTGAGGCTGCCTTCGACTTCGGCAATTGCGGCGGCTGCCGTCAGGTCATCTGTGTGCGACTTGGATGCGAGAAAGACACTCTCCCGCTTGCCCTCAAGGAACTGGCCGAGCAGAGTTTCCGACCTGCCGTTGCCGTAGCCCGCGGCGGTATCAAAGTGCCGTATTCCCGCCAGATAGGCGGCATGCAGTGCGCCGAGCAGATCGGTGTCCGTCGCGTCTTTAGCGTACCACGAGCCGCCTTGCGCAATCGGCAGCAGGGGCAACGGATTATTGGCGAGCGGGGCAGGGCGGAGGGCGGGCGAGAGCATCGTCACGATCGGTCAGGTACTTTCGCGAATGATGAGCTCGGGATCGATCAAGGTAACCCGCGGCGGCGGTAGTTTCTCGCCAGCGGCGATCAGGTGCATCAGGCGATCGACGGCCATTTGCGAGACGGCCTGGGCGTCGTAGTTCACCGTCGACAGCGGCGGCTCTCCGAATTCGGTGAAGGCGATGTTGTCATAACCCATGATGGCGAGGTCGTCGGGAATGCGCACGCCCTGCTTGTGGCACCAGCGCAGCGCCCCCAACGCCAGCGAGTCGTTGTCGGTCAGCACCGCGGTCGGCCGCTTCGGCCCGTTCATGAGCATGTCGAGCGCGAAATAGCCGTGCCGCGCATAGTGGCCATTGGTCGGCGCGATCAGCTCCGCATCGACGCCGATGCCGGCCTCCAGCAGGGCCTGCTGATAGCCTTCGAGCTTTTCGTCATTGCCATTGGCATGCGAGGCGTCGAGAAAGCCGATCCGCTTGTGGCCCCGGCCGATCAGGTAGCGCGTCGCCTGGTAGCCGCCGCTGCGATCGTTGACGCTTACCCCGTCAATGCCAGCGTCAGGATCGGCAATCAGCAGGACGAGCGGAAAATTGGCGCTGCGTAACGGCCTGAGGTGTTCGAGGTCGCGATGCCGCGCCGGGTAGATCAGGATGCCATCCACCTGGCGGGAGCGGAACATGTCGACGACCCGGATTTCCTCCTCGAGCGTGTTGTTCGAGGTGGCGAACAGCGTGCCGTAACCCCTCTCCGCCAGCGCGATCTCGACCGACTGGGCGGTCTGCGTCAGCGTCGGGTTGAGAATGTCGGTCAGCACCAGGCCAATGGTGCGGGTCGCTCGGCTCACCAGCGACTGCGCCACGTGGTTGGGAACGTAGCGCAGCTCAAGCGCCGCCGACTGGATCTTGTTCCGGGTTTCGACGGGAATTCGCTCGCTGTTGCGCAGCGCCAGAGACACGGTGTTCAGTGAAAACCCGGTGCGCGCAGCAATGTCACGTAACCGCACGATCCCCTTACCCAAGTTCGGCACCCGATTCTTGCACCGGCGATACTTCGCCCGTCGCTATGCAACACCGATAGCATGCCGGTGTCGCGCTGGTCACCGTGGCTCGATCGTCCATGGGAACGGACATCGCGATCAGGCGATCGCTCCCGTTTCCTGCAGCCGGCGGATCGCCTGAAGCTGCAGGCTGTCCTCGGCCATCTCCATCAGTTCGATCCGGTTGCCGTCCGGGTCTTCCAGCCAAGCCTGCCGGTTGCCGTCGATCGCTGTCTTGAGCGGCAACAGCAGCTCGAGCCCAGCGGCCGCCACTTGCGCCAGCGTATCGTCGATGTTCTCAACGGTAAGGCACATATGGTTCATGCCGTTGGCGTTCCAGCCCGGTGCACGATCGTTTTCGGCTCCCGGGAAAACTTCGAGATATTGTGCGTCGGTGATCCGCAGATAGACCAGCCAGACGCTTCCGTCGTCCTTGTGGAGCCGCAGCATCTCGGGAAAGCCGAGCTTGTTGATGTAGTAGTCGAGCGAGCGATCGAGGTCGGTGACCTTGATCGCCACATGGCCGACGCCATTGATTCCGTGCATGATTTTTCTCCCCCTCAAGCGACTTTGTCGATCCGGCTGAAACCGATCGTCCGCGCAATTTGTATGAACGCTAATACGAATGGATCATCCAAACCATGGGGGCCTGTCAATCAGCATTTCTTCGCCGCCAGACCGCTCTCGTGTCGGCCCTTCAGAGGAACGTACGGGTAAGATATTGATATTACTTAATATTCAAGGTGATTGTTCCGGCGCATGTCGCCAAGTTTCGTCGTGCGCCACGATCGTTCCCACCCGAGGGAACCTACTCTCCTCAGATTATTGACCATTGACGAGATCGGCAGCGCGTATCTAGATTAGCGATAATACGACCTCAGCGGTCAGGGAGGCGGCACCACGGTCCAGAGGCCGGGTGGCGCTGCAGGGAGGGAAGCATGGCCTTTCGGTGGAGCCGAATGTCGCCGCAGCTCGCGCTGACACCGGCGGTGGCGATAACGGTCGTCGCCTTCATCGGTTCGATCCTGTGGACGATCTATGTCTCGTTCACCTCATCAAAGGCTTTTGCTACCTACGGCATCGATTTTTCCGACTGGGCCCGCCAATACGAACGGCTGTTCAAGGACAAAGGCTGGACCATTGCGCTCAAGAACATGCTGGTGCTCGGCATCGGCAGTTTTCTGGCCATCGTCTTCGGGTTCATTCTTGCTGCCCTGATCGATCGCGAGAAGCGCGGCGAGGGCTTTTTCCGGACGGTGTTCCTCTATCCGCTGGCGGTCTCGCTGATCGTCACCGGCGTGGCGTGGCGCTGGATGTTCAACCCCAGCTTTGGCCTGCAGGGTGCGCTGCATTCCATCGGCCTCACCTTCATCAGCTTCGATTGGCTCTCCAAGCCCGAGACCGCCATGTATGGCATCATCCTCGCCTCGGTCTGGCAGGGGGCCGGCTTCTACATGGCGCTGATGCTCTCGGGCCTCAAATCCATCAACACCGAGATCTGGAGCGCTGCCCGTCTCGATGGGGTCAGCTTCTGGCGGCTCTACGCCGAGATCATCATCCCGATGATGAAGTTTACCTTCCTCACCTGCGCAATTCTGCTCTCGCTGGGCGTGGTCAAGGCCTACGACATCGTCGTGGCCATGACCAATGGCGGGCCGGGGCAGGCCACCTGGGTGCCGGGCTACTTCACCATCAACGCCTACTGGGTGAAGTCCAACCTCGCCTATGCCTCCGCCGCCGCCGCTCTGATGCTGGGCATCACGGCGCTGATCTTCCTGCCGCTGGTGCTGCTCACCGCCTGGCGCGAACGGGCGAGGACGTCATGAGCACGGGTCTCCTATCGGGCGACGCCCGCGTCGAGGCCGCGCCGCGGTTCCCCCGCAAGCGTAAGGGAATCTCGGGGCGCTCAATCGCCATCCTGGTTTTCCTGAGCATCTGCGCTGCCTTCTTCTGCGTGCCGCTCTATGTCATCGTCACCACCTCCTTCAAGACGATGGAACAGATCCGCGAAGGCGCGATCTTCTCGCTGCCCTCGCCCATCACCTTCGAGCCCTGGGTCAACGCCTGGGATCATGCCTGCTCCGGCATCCGCTGCGAGGGTCTCAAGGTCGGCTTCTGGAACTCGGTGGCGATCCTTTTCCCCAGCCTGGTGCTGTCGCTGACGCTGTCGTCGATCACCGGCTACGCGCTGGCGCTGTGGAAGGTGCGCTGGGCCGGCACCTTTCTTTTCATCCTCTTCATCTGCGCTTTCGTGCCGTTCCAGATCATCATGATCCCGCTCATCATTCTGAGCTCGGGCCTCAAGGTCTACGGCACCATCTGGGGCATCGCCATCATCCACGCGGTGCTCTCCATGCCCTTCCTGACGCTGGTCTTCCGCAACTACTACAAGGGCATTCCGCAGGAGATCATGAGCGCCGCGATGATGGACTCCGGCTCCTTCTGGCGCGTCTTCGGCGAGATCATCGTGCCCATGAGCGGCAACATCTTCATCGTCGTTTTGATCCTGCAGGTCACTTCGATCTGGAACGACTTCCTGCTCGGCCTGACCTTTGGCGGCCTCGGTACCCAGCCGATGAGTGTCGTACTCGCCAATGTGGTCATCACCACCACCGGCGAGGCGGCCTACAACGAGAACATGGCGGCAGCGCTGCTCACCGCCATTCCGCCCCTCGTCATCTACTTCATTCTCGGCAAGTTCTTCGTCCAAGGCATCACTGCCGGCGCAATCAAGGGGTAAGCGGGCATGCCACGGGTCATCTTCGAAGACATCATCAAGAGCTACGGAAAGCTGACGGTTCTCAAGAACCTCGATCTGGCCATCGACGACGGCGAGTTCCTTGTGCTGCTCGGCCCCTCGGGTTGCGGCAAGACCACCCTGCTCAATCTGCTGGCCGGGCTGCTCGACGTCACTGCGGGCCGGATTACCATCGGCGACCGCGACGTCACCGACCTCGACCCCAAGGACCGTGGTCTCGCCATGGTCTTCCAGTCCTACGCGCTCTATCCCACCAAGACCGTGCGCGGAAACTTGAAGTTTGGCTTGGCTGCTCACAAGCTGCCAGCTGCCGAGATCGAGCAACGCATCGCCTGGGCCGCCCGCTTGTTGCAGATCGAGCCGCTGCTCGATCGCAAGCCGGCCCAACTCTCGGGCGGCCAGCGCCAACGCGTCGCCATCGGCCGGGCGCTGGTCAAGAAGGTCGGCGTGTTCCTCTTCGACGAACCGCTCTCCAATCTTGATGCAAAGCTGCGCACCGAGATGCGGCTCGAGATCAAAAAACTCCATGACGAGCTTAGGTCGACCATCGTCTACGTGACGCACGACCAGATCGAGGCCATGACCATGGCGACGCGCATCGCCGTCATGGATGCCGGCGTCATCCAGCAGTTCGGAACGCCCGACGAGATCTACGGCCGCCCGGCAAATCTGTTCGTCGCCGGCTTCATCGGCTCACCCGCCATGAATCTGCGCCCCGCCACCCTTTCGGTGGCCGGCGGCAGGGTTGCCGCGCGCGCCGCCGGCGTCGACCTCGACGTCAGCCACTATGGTTTTCTCACCTCGCCGCGCGATGGCCAGAGCGTCGTCATCGGCTTGCGCCCGGAACATTTCGGCGAGCCCGACGCGGCCGTGACCGATCCTGCTGGAAATTTCTCGCTGCCCGTCCAGCACAGCGAAAAAACCGGCAGCGACGCCACCGCCTATCTCAAATTCGGCGAGGGCCTGATCGCCACCCGTGTCGACCCCGAGCAGATCGGCCGCTTCAAGCAGGGCGATACGGTCAACATTTCCTTCCCGCAGGGGAAGCTGCACGTCTTCGACGCCCAGAGCGGGCGCCGACTCTAGGTCGAGCATCGCACCCCGATCTTGTTGAGGGTGGCGGTGATCGATGCGGCGACCCGCCGAAAGGTAATGGGACGCCAATGCCCGGGCTCACCGGCCCGGCCTACCCAGGTTCTTCCGGGGTAACGGGCGGACCGCACGCGAGCCTTGGAGGAAGGGGAGCCGTGTCAGCGGCCGTTCTGATGAAGGGCTTGGGCGTGACCGATGGCCGGATCTTCCGGCAGGCCCTGCCGCAAGACAGGGACGTGAAACGTCGACTCGCCGAAGGCGAGCCAAAAGGGAGAGACACGAATGCGTATGAAATCATTGGCGACCATGGCAGCCACACTGCTGCTCAGCGCCGCGCCGCTCGCTGCCACCGCCGAAGAATTGATCGTCTATCACGGCTGGTCGTCCAAGGCCGAAGTCGCGGCCCTCAACATCCTCCAGGCTGCCCTTAACGAAAAGGGCCACACCTGGAAGGATCTGGCGATTCCGCACAACTCCGGCGTTAACGTCTCCATCGTCAACATGGTGACTGGTGGCGATCCGCCGAACGCCTTCGTCACCTCCGATCCGCATATCTTCCGCGACCTCGCCGGTCTCGGCCTCGAGCGAGACCTGACCGACTACTACAAGCAAATCGGCGCGGCCGACAATTTCTTCCCGATCGTGCAGGAACTCTCCACGGTCGACGGCAAGATGGTGAAGGTGCCGCTCTTCCTCCACATCGACGGCATGGTCTACTGGAACATGGACGTCGCCAAAAAAGCCGGTGTCGATCCGACAGCCTGGAAGAGCGTCGACGACATGATCGCCGACTTCCCCAAAGTCAAAGCCGCTGGCTTCGTGCCTGCCGCCGTCGGTGGGCAAGCCTTCCAGGTCGGATATCTGTTCCATGCCATGGTCGCTGCCATAGCCGGGCCGGACATCTACGACCGCATCTATTCGGAAACCCCCGACCCGACCGCCTTCGATACGCCCGAAGTGCGCAAGGCCATCGAAGTCGTACGGGCCTTCTCCAACGAAGCCACCCCCGAAAGCGAGAATCGTCCCTGGAACGAGACCACCAATACGGTGATCGCCGGCCAGGCCCTGTTCCACATCATGGGCGACTGGATGAAGGGCGAATGGCTCGCCGCCGGCAAGGTCCCGGGGGTCGACTTCGGCTGTGAAGTCATTCCCGGCGCGCTCGCCGTTCCGGTGACCTCCGACGCCATGGGCATCCTCGGCGGCCAGCCGCCGGAAAAGGACAAGGCCGAACTCGACCTCGTCGCTGCCTTCGTCGACCCGATCGTCTCGGCCAAGGCCAATCAGCAGAAGGGTTCGACCAGCCCGCGTGCCGACGCTCCGACCGAGTTCCGCGATGCTTGCAACCAGGTGGCCATGGACGCCATGAACAAGCCAGACGGCGCGGTGAAGAACCCCTTCAACGTCATCACCGGCGACTGGAACAACGGCATCTGGACGGCGATGTACAACTTCTGGAGTGACAAGAATCAGACGACGGACGATGCCGTCGCTGCCCTCAAGGACGCGTACGACCTGACGTTCAACTGACCGCGGGGCCGGCGGGGAGAACTCCCAACTCCCTGCCGGTCCTCCCTGTTTCGACCGGCGCTCCGGCGCCCCAAGGTCCGCCGGCCAGCGTCAACAGCTGGGCCCCGGCAGCCGGCGCTTCGCCTGTGTGGCCTACCCGATGCGTAAGGCGGCCTGAGCCTCGCGCCCCAAGATTTGGAGAACAACGTGCAGCCTTTCACCAGCCTCGGTCACGTCAACCTCAAGACCAACGATCTTCAGGCCTCGATCGACTTCTATGCCAAACTCGGCTTTCCCGAATTCTTGCGCCTGACCCAAGCCGACGGCCGCACCTGGATCGTCTACCTGCGCATCACCGATGAGCTCTATATCGAGCTGCTGCCGGGGGGCACCGGCCGCGCCGGTGACCAGCAGGCCGCCGGCCTCAATCACCTCTGCCTGACCACGCCGAACATCGAGGACACAGCCGCGCACCTGGCGAGCGTCGGCGTTCCTCTCGTTTCGCCGCTTGATCCCACCAGACGGGGTGTGGACGGCAATCGCGGCATGTGGATTGTCGATCCTGACGGCAATCGGATCGAAATCATGGAGATGGCTCCCAGCTGCGATCAGTATGCTGCGATCAACACCTTCCGCGACACGGGCCGGGCCACCACGCTGTCCCGTCCCATCTAGGGCATTTCACCGCTGAAAGCGCTCTAGCAACAGGTTTGGCCGCGGCGTTGCTGGAAGACTACATCATCGTCCGAGTGGGAAGGCCGATCAGCCGATGACCCCGCGGGCTGCAGCTGCAAGGAAACCAAGTGAGCAAACGCATAGTATTCACCGGCGGCAGTGGGAAGGCCGGGCGGCATGCCGTTGCCTATCTTCTTGCCCAGGGTCACAGCGTCTTCAACCTGGACCTCAAGCCGCTCGACATCGAAGGCGTCAACACGCTCAACGCCGATCTCACGGATAGCGGCCAGGTGTTCAACGCGCTTTCGATGCATTTCGACTTCGATGGCTTCAGGACCGGAAGGGGGCCAGCTCCGGTCGATGCCGTCGTTCACTTCGGTGCTGTTCCCCGTGTGCTGCTGCAGCCCGACAACGAGACGTTCAAGGCCAATGTCGTTTCGACGTACAATGTGATCGAGGCTGCGACCAAGCTCGGGATCAGGAAGATCGTCATCGCTTCGAGCGAGACCACCTATGGCGTATGCTTTGCAGAAGGCGACCGGGACTACCACTCGTTCCCGCTCGAGGAAGACTACGACATCGACCCGATGGACAGCTATGGCCTTTCCAAGCTGGTCAACGAGAAGACCGCGCGCGCCTTTGCCGCGCGCACCGGCGCCGACATCTACGCCCTGCGCATCGGCAACGTGATGTCGCCAGAAGACTACGCGAACTTCCCCGGTTATCTCGCCAATCCACCATCGCGCAAACGCAATGCCTGGAGCTATATCGACGCGCGCGACCTCGGCCAGATCGTCGATCTCTGCATTGGCAAGGATGGGTTGGGGTTTCAGGTCTTCAACGCGGTCAATGACGAGATCGTCGCCAACGAGCCGACAGAGACCATATTGCGCAAGTACGCGCCGAACACGCCGATCACACGCCCGATGGGCGAGCGCGAAGCCCCCCTCTCGAACCGCAAGATCCGCACCATTCTCGGGTTCAAGGAACAGCACAACTGGCGCAAGTATCTCCCAAGGGCCTGAACCGCCCAGGTGCCAGATCACCAGGCGGTCCTGCCCTCATGGGAGACGCCAGCGGCTGGGCGGGCCAGCGGCGCCCTGATGCACACTCAAGCCAGTATTGTAATCTGCCTAGAGTGGCGTCGACCGACTATCAGTACGCAGCGCTTGCCATGGACGTCTGTCTGCGGTCGGCGGGCTACTAGGAGGCGCTCCATTTCAGCCGGCTGTGCAGGCTGGCCGCAGCAGGTTACGAACTGGGCTTGACCATTCCTCACTCGCGACCTGCTCAGCAGGAGGTCTGCTAGCGCTGGAAGTTTCACACCTCGGCCGGCAGCGAGAGACCTTCGCGCGCCATGGCTCGCTGCACCGCGGGCCGCTGCAGCGTCAGCTGTGCATGCCTGGTCCAGGCCGGGTAGCGATCTCGCATCGAAAAGCCGATCGAGCTGCCCCATCGATACAGCACCAGCAAAAACGGGTCGACGATCGAGAAGCGCTCCCCGACGCTCCACGTGGGGGTGTCGGCAAGGGCCCGTTCGATGTCCTGACTGGCAGCCTCGACGATCCGGTTTCCCTGCGCCGCCAGCGCTGCGGCATGCCGGGGATCCGGGTCGAACCGCTCCGGCCGCCAGATCAGCCCATAGCCTACGCTGTGCACCCAGCCGCTGAGCCAGGCCAGCCACTCGGTGATACGCGCCTCGAGCAATGGATCCCCCGCCTGGCCAAGTGCGTGCTCCGGATAGCGGCTCGCCAGGTAGCGAAGGATCGCCGGGAGCTCGGTGAGGACCCTCGCTTCGCCGGGAATGCGCAGCGCCGGGACGCGGCCCTTGGGATTAATCGAGAGGTATGGCTCGCCCTGCGTGTCGCGGTTGGCGACCGATACCGCGAACAGTTCGAACTCGGCTCCCACCTGTTCGAGAATGATATGGACGGCCATCGAGCAGGCGCCCGGGGAGTAGAACAGCTGGTACATTGTTTGCATGCCTTCGCGCCCCTGGGGCCGCTTGCGTTCGATCTCCAGCCAAGGGTCGATGAACCCGCCTCCAAGCTCAAACCATTGTTTTGCCACCGCAGCCATTAGTGATACTAATGGCCGATGGTCGGAAAGCGGCTTCCCAGCATTCAGACGATGCGTGCCCTCGAAGCCGCGGTGCGGCTCCGCTGTTTCACCACGGCCGCTACCGAACTCGCCTTGTCCCAGGGGGCGGTGAGCCAGCATATCCGGGCACTGGAACAGCGCCTGGGGCACCCACTGTTCGTCCGCACGGCAACAGGTGTTGAACCAAACGCCATATCGCAGGCGCTGGCGTTGCAGATACGACAGGGCCTGACCCTGCTCGACCGGGCTTTCGACCAGATGCCGCGGCGAACCGACCATGGCAGCGCGGCAGAGAGGCGCGAGCGGCTGGTCATCAGCACCCTCCCGGCTTTCGCCGCAAGGTGGCTCATGCCGCGGCTCGACGCCTTCGCGCGCCTCCACCCCGAAATTGAGCTCGAGATCGAGACATCCGCCACGCTCGCCCGGCTGGACGCCAGTGACGGGATCGATGCCGCCATCCGCTATGGTGGCGGCGCCTGGCCGGGCATGGCTGCCGAGTATCTGATGGACGAGGTGGTGTTTCCTGTAGCGAGCCCCGACTATTGCGGCGGCAACCTGCCGGCACTGCCCGCGGATCTGGCGGACTGCGTGCTGCTGCGGCAGTCGGTCCAACCGTGGACCCCCTGGTTCCAGGCCGCCGGGCTCGATCTCGTCGAGCCGCAGGCAGGCGTGTTGTTTTCGGACACTTTGTTGGCGGCAGAGGCCGCCCTCGCCGGACGGGGGATACTCCTGGCGCGGCGCTCCATCGTCGAGGATGAACTCCGCTCAGGCCGGTTGCGCCGCCTCTGGACGCACGAGATCGTCGACGTACATGCTCACTATCTGGTCTGGCCGACCTCAAGCCGCCGCCTCGCCGCGATCGGCAAGTTGCGCACCTGGCTGCTCGATGAGGTCACCCGGTGGCTGGCTGACATTGCGTCCCGTTGAGGGGCGGGCCCAGATAGCCCCTCAGGCACGCACCTCAAGGTGCGTAATTTACAGCGCTCTCCTCCGCCAACTAGCGTGCCGCCAAGTCTTGAGGAGATGCACCATGGCGGACAAGTCGGCCACCCGAACGGCCCGCTGCGCTTGCGGGCAGTTGCGGATCGAGCTGCGCGGCGAACCGATCAGAACCTATGCCTGCGCCTGTCGGGAGTGCCAGAGGATCACCGGCTCGGCCTTCGCCTATCGCGCCATGTTTGAAGCAAGCGCCGTGGTCGCGCGGAACGGAAGCACCCTCAGCTGGCACCGCAGCGAAGGTCCAGGTCGCTGGATCGAGCATGTGAGGTGTCCCGATTGCGGTACCCTCGTCTACCAGCAGGGCGAGGCACTGGGCGACCGCATCTCGGTTTCGGCCGGCTGCTTCGGCGATCAGGCTTTCCCTGCCCCGGTCATGCTGTATTTCGCCTCGCGCAAGCACCATTGGCTGAACCTGTCCGTGCCGGTCACCGGCTGAGCGGTTCGCGCCCCTCGCCGTCGGACCGGTGCCGGGCGGTTGACTTCGGTCGACCGCCCTACCACGTCCCCCGCCACGCTTCGCACCCTACCCAGTCTGGAGTTCGCCATGCAGCGACATCCCGCCGATTCCTGCGGCTTCGGCACCGCCCTCAACGCGATCGGCGGTAAATGGAAAACTGCCATTCTGTGGGAAATCAACGAGCAGCCCCGGCGTTTCGGCGAGTTGCGCCGCGGCATAGCCGGCATCAGCGAAAAGGTTCTCAACGCCCAGCTGACCGAAATGGTCGCCGACGGGCTGATCCTCCGCACGGAACACCACGGTAGCGCGGTCAAGCACGTCGAGTATGTGGTGACACCCTGGGGCAGGAGCCTCAACGAAGCCGTGGGCGTCATGTCCCGCTGGGGCAAGGCCCAGGAACACCGCATGCTTGCCCTCGGCGAGATCGGGCAAGGCGACGACCTCAGCCGGCGTTTGGCCGGTCCAGCACATAGCGCCGCTGCTGGATAAGCTCACCACGCGAGTGCGACATCAGTTCGACTGCATCCAGCGGTTCGAAGCCCAGTTTGAGCAGCACCCTGGCCGATGCGGGGTTGTCGGCTGCGTGCCCGGCCCGCAGCTGCCTGAGCCCGACCTCGGCAAAGGCGAAGCGAACCACTGCTGATGCCGCCTCGCTTGCAAACCCGCGGCCCCAGACGCGTCGGTCGAACCAGTAGCCGAGTTTGCCCTCTGCGTCGCTGATGCCGTCGATATCGACGAGGCCGACGAACCGCGCCTCGTGTTCGACGACAAAGCGATAGGCCTCCCCGGCTGCCCATTGGCGCGGGTGATCGGCGAACCAGTCGCTGAGCGCCCGCGAATCCGGCGGGTAGGTCGCCTTGCTCAGCATGCGCGCCACCTCCCATTCGGAGCGGATCTCGAAGGCCCGCTCGGCATCGCCGGCGCTGCTCGGCCTCAGAACCAGACGCGGGGTCATTTCGGCTGAAGTGCTCCCCCGTTACCGGCGAATCTCACCTCGGCAACGACGTTACCGTTCGAGACGCGGCAGGCAATTCACTACCGCTGGAAAGGCACGGTCGTCGTCAGCGTTTGTCCGGATCGATTGAGTTCGACCGAGAAGTCGACGGTAATCTGCTTGCCGCTGAGTTCGAGGACCGAGTTGATCTGGATGGGCGTGCCGACCCGGTCGCTCTGCTTCTCACTCAGTTTGAAGGTGATGCTGTTGCCTTGCTTGGCCCCCACCGCGGCGGCCGAGAGGCCAACGTTGGAGCGCATCGTCGCTTCGTAGCGGTTCGCCTTGTCGTTGAAAAAGATCGTACCCGATACGGACAGGTTCATGTTCACCAGGCTGCAGCGCCCGGCGTAGTTGATCTTGATCAGTCTGCCCTGGGTCACTTTCAGGCGGCAAGTAAAGGCCTCGGGCTGGTCTCCGCCACGCAGAACGCTGCTGCCGCTCCAGTTTCCGATATACGAGCGTAGCAGGGCAGTTTCGGCCTCTCCGGCGTGGCTTGGAGCCGCGAACAGCACGGACATGGCGACCGCCGCCAGAAGCAGTTTCAAAATAAAGCGCATCGCGACCCCCTCACAATGTCGAATATCTAGCGCTGGCGGGCGCCGTAATACAACAACTATGCCGGAGCGGAAACGGGTGGCCCGGATACGCGAAAGCCCACCACCCCCGCAACCGAGGTGCCGCTTGCCACTCAGCCAAGGGCCATCAGCCTACATTCGAACGTGGTTTCTGATCAGCCCCGGGGCGACGTAAGCGACGATCTCCGAGCCGTAGATCACCAAAGCAAAACCTGCGCCAAAAGCGAACGAGCCGATCGCCGTCAGTGGGTCGAGCCCAGCGGACGAGCCCGCGACAGCACCGTCGTTCCAGTCTTGCCGATGCTGCGCAGTAGCCGGACGGCGCCGCCGAGCGGGCTGGCGTGCAGCCAGCCCAGCGGGCGCCGGCGTCGCCAATAGACGTTGTCGTGGCCCTGGCAGACAGCGCGGAAGAAGGCGTGTCGCAGGCCGTCGGGCGCCGGATGACTGACCGCGGCCTCGGCGGCTCGCCAGATCGGTACTCCGTCGGCTCTGAGGCGCCGCGCCAGCTCGACGCATTGCCCGCGATAGCTGTCGGCGCGATCGAAGCCGTAGCGCTCGAGCAGCCCGCGCTTGAAGGCGACGTTGTTGGCGTAGAAATGGCCAGCCGGATTGACGCCGCTGCGCTTGGGGTTGGGCTCGAAGAACCAGAAGCCCGAGAACAGGCGGTCGAGCAGGTGTTCCGCGGCGAGGTAGGTGTGGCCGCCGACCACCTGCACCTCTGCCCGGTCCATCGCGTCGAGCAGGTGGCCGAGCCAGCCGGCATCCGGGATCACGTCGCTGTCGAGGAAGATGACCGTTTCAGCGTCGCTCGATGCGGCGCCAAGAGTCTTCTGCTCATAATAATGCAGCCCGCGAGCGGCGATGTACCGGATCTCTCCCGGCCAGTTGGTCGGATCGAGCTCGTCATCGACGCACGAGCGGGGCACGGCGACGTCGATTTCATCCGGGTCATAGGCGATCAGCAGTTCGAAGCGCGTGTTGTGCGAGCGGGCATAGGCCTGCGCCTGCTTACCGAGCGTCGACAGCATCCGGCGCGCCCGCGCGGCGTCGGCCAGCAGCGCGTTCTCCCACTCGACCACAATGGCGACACTTGCCGGCAATTCTGGCCCCCGACCGATTGCTGCACGAAGCTATCCAATCGGCGGGCTTGAATCCAGCCCCCGCGTTAACCATGCTGGAATAACAAAGGGTTAGCGCAAGGTTTCGTTAAGCGCGCCATGTTGATTCAAAGGCTTCAGAACTCCGTCCGAAAGCCAGACGTCCAGCATGTTTGCCGCGCCCGCCTTCCCGTTTGCCAAAACCCTGCTGCTGGTCGGGCTGACCCTGCTGCTTGCCGCTTGCGGGCGCTCGCCCACGCATGACTATCGCGGCATCCCCGGCGACAATGACCCGCATGACGGGGTACGCCGGGCCTGGGGCCTGCCGATCCAGGGGCTCGACGTGGCGCGCTACCAGGGCCGTATCGATTTCAACGCGGCGCGCGGTGGCGGCGTGCACTTCGTCTACATTAAGTCAACCGAGGGCAAGGACTACATCGACCCCAATTTCTACGATAACTGGCGTGGCGCGCAGGCGGCCGGCATGGCGCGTGGCGCCTACCATTTCATGACCTGGTGCAGCCTCGCCTCGCAGCAGGCCGCCTGGTTCAAGCGCATGGTGCCCAACGATCCCGACGCGCTGCCGCCGGTGCTCGATCTCGAATGGAACAACCAGTCGAGCTGCAAGAACAAGTTCAACCGCACCGATGTGCTGGAAAAGGTGCGGGTCATGCTGGCCGAGATGGAGCGGCACACCGGCAAGGTGCCGATCATCTATACCGACATGAATTTCTACAACGACATCCTCGCCGGTGAGCACTTCGACTCCTCGTTCTGGCTGCGCTCGACCGCCGCCGAGCCGCACACCAAGTATGGCGATCGGCCGTGGATCTTCTGGCAGTGGACGCAGACCGGCACCATGTCGGGTATTCGCACCGAGGTCGACCGCAACGCCTTTTACGGCAGCGAGGGCGATTGGGTGACGTTCCTGCTCACCGGTTGCGATCCGCGCGCCGTCGACCGGCTGGGGCCGCAAGGCCGCTGCCAGAGCCACAAGTAGTGGTGCGCCGGAGCGCTTTCAGGACAAGTTGCAGACTTTTCCGGTTCGAAAGCGCGACAAATCAAAGACTCGACCAGGGCAGTGATCTTGTCAGGATTCTGCCTTGGTTCTAGCCTCACGTAGTGATTTGCCGGAGTTGCTGCCGGCCAACAATGGAAGGGGATGCCGATGGCCAAAGGTCAGATCAGATCCAACAAGGAAGCCAAGAAGCCCAAGAAGGAAAAGCCGAAAGTGCTGGCAACGGCCGGGATGACCCCCGCCACCGCCGCACCGGCCAAGAAGAAGTAACCGGGCGACTTGCAGTGTGAGTTTGGTGAAGGCCGTGGCATCCGCCGCGGCCTTTGCTTTTAGCCCGCGAGACCCGGGATCAATCCGCTGGATTTCAGCCCGTCGAGCAGGAACTGCACCGCCAGCGCCGCGAGCAGTACGCCGACGACGCGGCTGACCACCGCAAGGCCGGTAATGCCGAGCAGCCGCTGGATCGGGATGGCGACCAGCATCACCACGTAGCAGAGCAAGAGGATTGCCAGCAGCGCCAGCACGACCACCACCCATTCGAGGTTGAAGCCGCCCGAGCCGGTGGTGAGCAGGATCACCGCGCTGATGGCGCCGGGGCCGGCGAGCAGCGGTGTCGCCAGCGGGAATACCGAAATGTCGGCGCGGCTCTGCGCTTCGTTCTCTTCTTCGGGCGTCGTGCCGGTGCCGCCGGAATGCCGGGCGAACACCATGTCGATCGAGATCAACAGCAACAGGATGCCGCCGGCGATGCGCAATGCCGGCAGCGTGATGCCGAACAGCCGCAGCAGCACCTCGCCGAACACCGCGAAGAATAACAGGATCACTGCCGCGATGATGGTGCCGCGCAGCGCCATGGCGCGCCGCTCGGCCTGGGTGTTCTTCTGTGTCAGCGCCGCATAGACGACCAGCAGGTCCGCCGGCCCGAGGGTGGCGAAAAAGGTGGTCAGCGCAAGCAGGAACGTGTCGATCGGCATGGCCGGACAATGGCTGAGCCGGCGCCGAAAGGCGAGAGGGTGGCAAGGATTTCATCCCGCCTCGCCACAGCTCCGCAAATCAGCCGCAAAGCCGCCCGACTGACTGGACACCGCCATGTCCATCACCCTAGACGACAGCCCGATCGATGTGCCGCCGATGCAGCGATCGGCGTGGAGCACGGCCATATCCCTTGGTTTTCACGCTGCACTGTTTGGCCTGCTGCTGCTCGGACCGAACAAGGACAAGCCAGAACCGCTGCCACCCCCGGCCATCGCCGTGGAGCTGATGACCGCGGCGCAGTTCGCCGCGCTCACCGCACCACCGCAGACGCCCCCGGCTGCCGCGCCTGCCGCACCGACGACGGCCTCGCCCGGTTCCAGCGCCACGACGCCCGCAGCCAAAGCGGCCCCCGGTGGCACCATCCGCGCCACCGAGTTCTTTGCCGGCAGCCTGCTGGCCGAACCTGAAAGCGCCAAGCTGCGGGCGGCGATGACGACGCTCGATGGCAGCGAGCGGCTGGTGCAGCTGTGCAGTATCGAGGCGATCGAACAGATCCGTCGCGCCCGACCGGAGTTCGATCCCGACACCGTCGTCGCCTATGCCATGGCCGACATGGCGACGCGCGATGGCGCGCTGATCGCCGATGGTGGCGCCTTCCGCAGCCGGCGCGAATGGTACGAGGTGAAGTTCAGCTGCGTCGCTACGGCCGACTACTCGGCGGTGGAGCGCTTCGAGTTTTCGGTCGGCGGCTTCATCCCGCACGACAAGTGGGAGGAACACTACCTCACTGCGGCCGAGAGCGACGAGTGATCAGGCGATATCCTCGAGCACCGCGCTGACCAGCCGGTTCAGCGTCTCGAACTCAGCGCCTGCCGCCATGCCGACGACCGCAATCCCCAGTGCCGGGCTGCGCACCGCCTTTGCCGCGGCGCCCTGCCATTCGCCGCCATGGATCAGCAGCGCCTCGTCGCGATATTCCCGTAGCCCGAGGCCCCAGCCGTAATCGACGGAGCTGCCGTCATTGAGCTGGCCGGCGGTGGTGACGAGGTCGGCAATGCCCAGGGTGTCGTGGTTCTGCTGCTGCAGCCATCGTGCAAAGTCGCGGGCAGTGGACCACAGGCCGCCATCGCCGTGGGTGAGCGGCAGGCTCGCGCCAAGCAGCGGGAGTTGCGGTTGCCCGACGGGGTGGTCGGGAAAGCCGATGCCGTCGAGGCCGAGCGGCTCGAACAGCCGCGTCGCGGCGAACTGGGTGAACGGCATCTCGCCGGCGTTTGCGATGACGCGGGCGAGCAGCACATAGCCGAGGTTGGAGTAGCGATAAGCGGCGCCCGGCGATGCGGGCAGCTCGGCGAGATCGTTCAGCGCTTCGAACGCCAGCGCCTCGGTCCAGTCGCCAGTCATCTGGGCTTCGAGCGCACCGGCCGGCGGCAAGCCGCTGGTGTGATGGGCGAGCTGGCGCGGCGTGACACGTGTCGACCACTGCGGCAGGCCGCCGACAGTGTCGGAGACTGGCCGATCCGGATCGACCCGGCCGTCGCGTACCAGCAACGCCAGCGCCGCGCCGGTGACCTGCTTGGCGAGGCTGGCGCCATAGAAGCGGTCGGTCGGCGTCACCGGCTGTCCGTTAGGCCAGACGCCCGCAACGCAATCCTCGACGGCGTCGCCCGCGACCCGGGCCACCGCCAACGGCGTGCCGGGAGCAAAACCCGCTCGCTCGACCAGCGTCGCGAGCGGGGTCATCGGCGCTAGGCCCGCCGCTTCTCGATGGCGTCCCAGATCAGCACCGCGATATCCGGCCCGCCGAAGCGCTTGATCTCGCGGATGCCGGTGGGCGAGGTGACGTTGATCTCGGTGAGGTAGTCGCCGATCACATCGATGCCGACAAAGATCATGTCGCGCTCTTTCAGCGCCGGCCCGATGGTGGCGCAGATCTCGCGCTCGCGTTCGGTGAGCGGCGACAGCTCCGGGCGGCCGCCGACATGCATGTTGGAGCGCGCTTCGCCCTCGGCCGGAATGCGGTTGAGCCCGGCCACCGGCTCGCCATCGACGAGGATGATGCGCTTGTCGCCCTTGCGCACATCAGGCAGGTACTTCTGCACCATGAACGGCTCGCGAAAGCTCTGCTCGAACAGTTCGATCAGCGAGTTGAGGTTCTGGTCGGCCTCCTGGATCAGGAACACTCCGGCGCCGCCATTGCCGTAGAGCGGCTTGACGATGATGTTGCCGTGCTCCTTGCGGAACGCATGGATCAGCCCGCGATCGCGCGTCACCAACGTCGGCGGCATCAGCTCGGGGAATTCGGTGACGAGGATCTTTTCCGGCGCGTTTCGCACTGCCGCCGGCGGGTTCACCACGAAGGTTTTCGGGTGGATGCGCTCCAGAAGGTGGCTGAGCGTGATGTAGTTCATGTCGAACGGCGGATCCTGCCGCATCAGCACCACATCGTAAGCCGCGAGGTCGACGCGGGCGAATTCGCCCAGCGCGTAATGCTCGCCCTTCGGCTTGTCGAACAGGGTGATCGGCGCCACCTCGGCCGAGACCCGGTTGTCGCGCAGCGCCAGGGTCTGCGGCACGTAATAGTCGACCTTGTGCTGGCGCGCCTGCGCCTCGAGCATCAGCGCGAAGGTCGAATCCCCCTTGGGATTGATCGAAGCGATGGGGTCCATCTGCACGGCGATTTTCAAAGTCACGGTCACGCTCCGACGCTCAAACACCCACCGGGACGGAGTGCCTCACTCGCCCTGAAAAGAGTTCTTCACATGGCGCGGCCAGGTGCCGGGCGCAAGGAAAATCACGTCGAAGCGGAGCGGCGTTTCGGCGAGGGCGGGGTGGCGCGCAACATAGTACTGCGCGGCGCGTGAAATGCGGCTGGTGTTGACCGCCTCGAGCGCCACGGCCTCTTCGCTGCGGTGCTGCCGGGCCTTCACCTCGATGAAGGCGGTAGTGCCGAAGCGGCTTGCGATTAGGTCGATCTCGCCCACCGGCGTCTTCACCCGCGTCGCAACGATGCGATAGCCCTTGAACCGCAGATACCACGCCGCGAGGTCTTCGCCCCGTCGACCGAACAGCTCGGCGGCAAGGCGACGCTCACTCCTCACCGAAGTCGCTCTCCGGAACGAACTCGGTCAGTATCAGTCGCTCAAAGTCCTCACTCGCATCAAGCATTGGGGTGATCGCGAGGGTGATCGCATACGGAGGAAAGCCGGGTTCGGTGTCGAACTCGAATACCTCCATGGTCGTTTCGACCGCGATCTCGCTGCCGTCGCCGTAGACCAATGTGGCCCGGCATCGGTATCGGCCGCCGACTTTCAGCCCTAGGCGGTCCGTGTCGATCGCTGTCAAATGGGCGCGGGGCGGGTCCCGGCGGCGGTTGAAATGTACCACCCTTCGATCGAGGTCGACGCTTGGTGCGTCCGTATACTCGACGAAGTACCTGCGTGAGGCCATTCAATCTTCTGCCTTCTTGGCAAGAGCCGCATCGTACACCTCCTTGCGCTTCAGGCCGAAGCGGGCGGTGATGTCGTCGACGGCGGCGCGCAGCGGTCCGGCTGCCAGCGCTTCGTCGAGGGCCGCCTGCCAGTCGGCGGCTTCGACCACCACTCCCTCGGCGCCGCCGACCAAGATCACTGCCTCGCCCTTGGTGTCGCCCGCGCCGAAATGCATGGCGAGTTCGCTGAGCGTGCCGCGTTCGACTCGCTCGAAGCGCTTGGTGAGTTCGAGCGCCACGGCGGCGGGCCGATCGCCCAACGCTTCCGCCATCGCCGCGAGGCTGTCGCCGAGGCGGCGCGGCGATTCGTAGAACACCAGCGTATCGGCACGCGCCTTCAGCGCCGCGAGCGCATTGGCCCGGGCGCCCGATTTGGCGGGCAGGAACCCGACAAAGCCGAAGGCATCGGTGGGGAGGCCCGCACTGGCGAGCGCCGCGAGCAGCGCCGATGCGCCGGGGTTGGCGAATACCGGCAGGTTCGCCTCGCGCACCGCGCGGACCAGCGGAAAGCCGGGATCGGAGAGCAGCGGCGTGCCGGCATCGGAAATCTGCGCGATGGCGCGGCCGGCCTCGATCGAAGCGATCACCTCGCCGATCCGGGCCCGCTCATTGTGCTCGTGCAGCGACTTGCGCGGGGTGCGGATGCCGTAGTGATCGAGCAGGGTGGCTGAGTGACGGGTATCCTCGCACAGCACCAGGTCGGCAGCCGCCAGCGTCTCGAGGGCGCGCAGCGTGATGTCCTTGAGGTTGCCGATCGGGGTAGCGACCACATAGAGCCCCGCCGCCAGCGGCGGCGCCGGAAACTCAGTCCCAGCAATGAAATAGCTCTTCTGGCGATCGTCCACGCCACCCCCGAAAGTTAAACCCAGGTTAAGCTCGGTCTTTATGAGCCGGGCTCGATTCTGTATAGACCACCCTTGGAGTGGCGCCTCGCGCGCCACAGTGCGGGACTCGATAAAGGTTGGGCAAGTGAGAATTGCTGGTAGCGCGGGCGTGCTGACTGGGCTCAGGTTTATGGGCCTCGGCCTTGCCACGGCGGCGCTGCTGTCGGCCTGTTCGGCCGGCAACTTCAACTTCGGACCGGGTGGCGGCACAAGCGGCGGCGCGTCGCAGCCGCTCGCCACCGGCAAGACCTTCGGCAAAGGGCCGGTGCGGGTGGCGCTGTTGCTGCCGCTGTCGGGCGATCCCAACCTCGCCGGCGTCGGCACCTCGATGGCCAATGCCTCGGAACTGGCGATCAGCTTCGTCGAGACCAACCCCAATATCGGTGAGAACATCACCGTGGTGCTGAAGGATACCGGCGCCACCGCCAGCGGCGCCACGCAGGCGGCGCAGCAGGCGCTGAGCGAAGGCGCGAGCCTGATTCTCGGGCCGCTGCGCGCCGACCAGGTGACGGCGGCGGGCCAGGTGGCGAAGGCCGCCGGCGTGCCGGTGATCGGCTTCTCCAATAATTCCGGCGCCGCCTCGCCCGGTGTCTACCTGCTCAACATCCTGCCCGAGAGCGAAGTGAAGCGCTCGATGGGCTATGCCAAAAAGCTTGGCAAGAAGGCTTTTGCCGGCGTGTTCCCGACCACCGATTTTGGCCGCATCCAGGAAGGCGCCTTCCGCCAGGCGACTGCCGACCTCGGGCTCAATGCCCGCGCCGTCTACAATTTCTCCTCGGAAGAGGAAGCCCGCAACGTCGTCACCCAACTGGTGCCGATGCTGCAGGCGGGGCAGATCGATGCGTTGTTCATCCCCGACCGGGCGACGGCGCCGAGCTTTGCCAACCTCCTCAACGAGGCCGGCATCGCGCCGGGTAAGGTGCAGCTCATCGGCTCGGCCGACTGGGATGGCGACCCGTCGATCCTCAACACCACGACGCTGGCCGGGGCGATCTTCCCGGCGATCGATGACACTGGCTATAACGCGTTATTGCCCGAGTACCAGGCCAAGTTCGGCTCGGCGCCGCACAAGTTCGCCACCATCGCCTATACCGCGACCATCCTCGCCAATGCCGGCTCGCTCGCCAATGGCACGCCGAAATACGATCGGGCGCAGCTGACCCTGCCGGCCGGCTTTAACGGCCGCGACGGCGTGTTCCGCTTCCTGCCCGATGGGCGAAGCGAATACGCGCTGGTGATCAAGCAGGTGTCGATCGGCGCTGCCAGCGTCGCCGAGGGCGCTAAGCTTTAGCTCGGTGCGACGTTCTATCGCCAGCTCGGGGGCGGGCCGTGCCAGAGTGGCAGTCGACCCCTCTCCCCTCAGGGGAGAGGGTAGTGGAGCTAGGACCGTAAGGTCCCTAGCGGAACTTGGGTGAGGGGTTCAGCGTCTCAGTGAGCGCGCGTTGGGCCGCCTCACCCCTCAACCGACCTTCGGCCACCTTCTCCCCTGAGGGGAGAAGGGACGGCTGCCGACGCAGCCAACGGTGAGGATGCTCAGCAATAAACGCTGTCCTTGAGCGTCACGCAGTTGCCGTCCTCGCTGGTCGGCAGGCCATCGAGCGGGATGATCGAGATGAACGAGTCGGCTCCATCAGGCGCGCTCGCCACCCACTGGCGGCCGCTCCAGTACCACAGGAGCGCCGTTGGCGACGGCCTGGGTTCCTTGATGATCCCGGGATACTGGATATGCGGACTGGCAAGCCCGTCGGTGGAATAGACGCCGGTCGCCGTTTCCATGACATTGACGAAGGTGCTGTGCCCGTAGCCGATCTTGCGGACCACGGTTTCCCGGATCGGCTCGACGGAAACGCCCGGCTGAACATAGTAGCTCCAGCGCATCAGCCGGTCGGGGTCGAAGGCCGGCGGCCATACCTCGTTGGGCGTGCTGAGCAGCGTCTTCATCGGCTCTTCTTCCGCCACTGCCCGCGGCAGGACGTTCGGCAGCGACAGCAGCAATGCCGCCCCCAGTCCGATTGCTCCCCCAAGCATGATCGTCTTGGTCGCGTCCATGGCCGTTCTCCGGTCGGTTTGTTAACCAACCATCAACCATGACGCCGGAAGGCGTGTCAAAATGGAACAGTGATTAAGGTAAATTTAACCAGGGCAATCCGCCGGACCGGCCCTCAGGGCAGCTCGGCGGCCAGCTTTTCGACGACCTCGACAAAGCGGTCATAGGCCTCGCGGGTGGGCCACGGGCGGATCAGCTTTTCGAACGGCTCGAATTCGAACACCGGGAATGTCGGCTCGCCGAAATAGCGGCGGGCCTCCTCCGCCTCGAACCCGGCAAGGTGCGTCGCCTCGAGGAAAGCCGCCTCGCGGTCGGCGCGCTTGATCTGCTTCTGCAGCGCCGCCGGTGGCGTCGCCGGCAAAGAGAAGCGGAGATAGACCGCGCCGAGCAGCCGGTTCTCCACCTCCTTGTAATTGCCGCCCATCGCCGCCTTGAACGGCGAGATGATGTCGCCCATCACATATTCGGGCGCATCATGCAGCACCGCGTAGAGCAGGGCGCGCGGCTCGGCATCGCGGTTCAGCGCGCGATAGAGCTCCAGCACCAGCACCGAATGCTGCGCCACCGAGAACGGATAGTCGCCGATGGTCTGGCCGTTCCAGCGAGCGACGCGGGCGAGGCCATGCGCGATGTCGCTCAGTTCGACATCAAGCGGCGACGGATCGAGGATATCGAGTCGCCTGCCCGACAGCATACGCTGCCACGCCCGCTCCTTGCCACGCGCCATCATCGTTCCCCGTGTTCCGAAGCAAGGGAACGTAGTGGGAACGGGGCTGATTCGCGAGTTGGATGGCTAGAGCGAGATCAGGAAAGGTTGCAGACCTTTCCGGTTCGATCTCGCGGCAAAACAAACGACTTGGAGCAGGAGTGCGATTCAACGAAACGCAATCCTGCTCTAGTCCTCGGCCGACGTTTCGCCGAACTGATAGTTGGCCCAGGGCGGCAGGGTTACCGTAACCGGCTTGCCGTCGACGGTCACAGCAGCGGGATCGGTAATGCGGTCGAGCCGCAGAATGGCGACGGCGCGACCATCAACCACCTCGCCGATCGGGCCGGCATCGCGCCCGCCTGCAACCACCGCCGTGCCGGCCGGGGCATCGATGCCAGTAACGATCACCGGGCGGCGGCGGGCGGTGCCGCGGTGCTTCATTCGGCTCACCACTTCCTGGCCGATATAGCAGCCCTTGATGAAGTCGATGCCGTCGAGCAGGTCGAGCCCGATATCGTGGGCAAAGTTCTGGTCGATGCCGAAATCCGGGCCCTCTTCCGGAATGCCGGCGCTGATCCGATGCGCCGCGAACCTGTCGTCGGCCGGCAGCCAGCCGGTCGTGGCGGTAGTCTCGGCGATGACCCGTTCGCCGAGCCCGCGCGGGTCGGCATGGACGATCCCCTCGGCCCAGCCGTCAAAGCTCCAGCCCACCGCGTGTGTTTGCCTGAGGTCGTCGATCTCTACCTGGGCACGCAGCCGGTAGAGCTTCATCTTCTTCAAAAACGCATCGGCCACCGAGGCATCGACATCGAGCCAGAAGGCGTCCTCGGCCCAGCCGCTCAGCCCCTCGGCCTGCACCTTGCCCTGTGGCGACAGCAGCGCCCACCACACGGCGGGACCCGGTTCGGCCAGCAATCGCCCGGTCACCACGTCGAACAGCAGTTTCTGCGCCTCGGGACCGGAAAACCGGAAGGCGGCACGGGACGGACGGAGGATTGTGGGCATGGGATGGTTCCGCTACACCCGCCGAAAGGCAGGCGGACTAGAGACATGGCGCAGTACGAGACGATCTTCAAGAACGGCACCGTGGTGAACCATGACGGGGTGCACCAGACCGACATCGCGGTCAGCGACGGGCGCATCGTCGCGCTGGGTGATCTCGGCGCGGCGTCGGCTGGCGAAGCGATCGACTGTACCGGCCTCCATGTCCTCCCCGGCGTCATCGATACCCAGGTGCATTTCCGCGAGCCGGGTCTGACCCATAAGGAAGATCTCGAATCCGGTTCGCTCTCGGCGGTGATGGGCGGCGTCACCGGGGTGTTCGAGATGCCCAACACCAACCCGCTGACCACCACGCGCGAAACCTTTGAGGAAAAGATCCGCCTCGGCACCCGCCGCATGCATTGCGATTTCGCCTTCTATATCGGCGGCACCCACGACAACGTGGCGCAGTTGCCCGAACTCGAGCGGCTGCCCGGCTGCGCCGGGGTGAAGGTGTTCATGGGGTCGTCCACCGGCTCGCTGCTGGTGCCCGACGATGATGGGGTCGAGGCGATCCTCACCGCCATCTCCCGCCGCGCGGCCTTCCACTCCGAGGACGAGTATCGGCTCGAGGAGCGCAAACCCCTGCGCGTTCCCGGCGATCCCAGCTCGCACCCGGTGTGGCGCGACCCCGAGGCGGCGCTGCTCTCGACCCGCCGGCTGGTGGCCCTGGCGCGCAAGACCGGCAAGCGCGTCCACATCCTCCATATCTCGACCGCCGAGGAGATGGTGTTTCTGGCCGCACACAAGGACGTGGCGAGCGTCGAAGTGACCCCGCACCACCTGACGCTGGATGAGACCGCCTATACCCGCCTCGGCACCTACGCGCAGATGAACCCGCCGGTGCGCGACAAGGCGCATCGCGACGGCATCTGGGCCGGGGTGCACAATGGCGTTGCCGACGTGCTCGGCTCTGACCATGCACCGCACACCCGCGAGGAAAAGGACCATCCCTACCCGCAGTCGCATTCCGGAATGACCGGCGTGCAGACGCTGGTGCCGATCATGCTCGATCACATCAATGCCGGGCGGATGAGCCTCGAACGCTTCGTCGATATGTCGAGCCACGGGCCGAACCGTCTGTTCGGCATCGCCAATAAGGGCCGGATCGCCGTGGGTTATGATGCCGACCTGACGGTGGTCGACCTGAAGCGGCGAGAAACCATCACCAACGCTTGGGTGAAAAGCCGCGCCGGCTGGACGCCCTATGATGGCGTGACCGTCACCGGCTGGCCGGTGGGGACGATCGTGCGCGGCAACAAAGTGATGTGGCAGGGCGAGCTGCTGACCCCGAGCATCGGCCAGCCGATGCGGTTTCTGGAAGCGCTTTAGGCGGACGCTCCTGCCGTCGTCATCTCGGCGCGGAGCCCACAGATGCATACGGGCGAGCCCACCCACAGGGTGTCATCCCCGCGAAAGCAGGGACCCAACCCCCGGCGAGGGCTCTGCCCTCGTCCGACATCGCAGCGCAAGTGGATGAATGGGTCCCAGCTTTCGCTGGGATGACACCGAGTTTGAGGAACTTGCGGAGCGTCGTCCGTGCGCCGGCGCGACCCCGTCGGGGCGTTGGCACCATCCCCGCACCGTGGTGCCGGGCCCTCGCGAACGTCACTGCAGCGAGCGGCTGAGGCTGTATTCGCCGGCCTGGATACGGTCGGGCAGGGTGGCGATCAGCTCGGCGATCGCCGTCTCTCCATGGTGCTCGACCAGCGAGGTGATCGCGGCGAACAGCGAAGCATGCGCCAGCGCCTGCGTGGCGATGCCGTCATCCTCGGCAGTGTTCCAGGCCTCGGCGATGTACTCGAGCGCCACCTGGCGCTCTTCGCGCTCCGCCTCGGCGAGACGCTCGATGCTGCCATTGTCGCCCTTGAGGGTCTTCGAGAGTTTCATAGTCTCGGCCCTAGCACGACCCGACCGACGGCGCGCCCCATCCGTCTCCAAAAGGTTAATATGCACTCTGCAATTATTGTTAACCGGCAGCGCGCTTCAGGAAAAGTTGTGAGACTTTTCTCCCTCGAAAGCGCGACAAAAAAACTAGGGCGCCAGGCGCTATTCGGCGTAGCGCGAATGGATATCGCGGGCGGTTTTCTCGGCTTCGACCAGCAGGCGCGACATCGCCTGCTCCGCCGACACCGTGCACACTCGATAGAGCCGCGCATATGCCTCGTAGCCGGAGTTGAAGGCGCCGGTCAGCCGTTGCTTGCGGTCGTCGTCCGGTTCGTCGAGCGCGATCAGGTCGGCCATTTCGCCGCGCCAGTCGGAGCTGGCGCTGGGCTTGCACAGTGGATTGAGGAAATAGAGGCTGCCGAGGATCTCGGAGAGCCGCTCCATCTCGGCCTGGTAGGGCGGATCGATGGCGCGCGCCGGCGCCGCCGCCAGCAGCAGGGCAATCAGAGCAAAGCAAAGCGGGCGGAGGCGCATGGCTTGACCTTTATGTGAAACGCCGGGCTGCCTCAACTGCGATCGAAGACCCGGAACGCGCCGGCCACCACCTCGCCGAGGTCGGGCGTCGTGTGCATGCCGCCGATCTCGTCGAGCCGCACCCAGCGCCAGGCGCTGACTTCGTCGGAGGCGACGATCTCGCCCTCGAACGCCTCGGTGGCATAGACCTGCAGCACGAAGCGTCCCTCGCCGAGCAACATCCGCTTGATCGGGTGCAGCCGCCAGACGCTGAGACCTACCTCTTCCAAGATCTCGCGCTCGGCCGCCTGCTCGGGTGTTTCGCCCGCCTCGAGCCGTCCGCCCGGCAGGCTCCACATGCCGAAATACGGCTTTCTGGCGCGCTGGATCAGCAGCACCTTGTCGCGATCGATCAGGGCGACGCTGGCGGCATTGGGAGGCTGTCGGGACTCGGGCATAACCCGATGATTGTGGTTTGTCCTCGCCGCGGCAAGTAACTAACTAAGCGGTGAAGGAGAGCCCTCAATGTGCGGTCGTTACGCCACCACCCTGCCGCCAGAGATGCTGGTCGAGCTGTTCAACCTGCTCAACCAGATCGATTTTCCGCCGCGCTACAACATCACCCCGACCCAGCCGATCGCCGTAGTCTGGGAGCAGTCGGGGCGCCGTACCATCCAGCTGGTGCGCTGGGGGTTCGTGCCGAACTGGGTGAAGGATCCGCGCGAGTTCTCGCTGTTGATCAACGCCCGGGCCGAAACCATGGCGGAAAAGCCGTCCTTCCGCGACGCGGTGCGCCACTCGCGCTGCATCGTGCCGGCCTCGGGCTACTATGAATGGATGAAGGGGCCGGATGGCAAGCGTCAGCCCTACTACATCACCATGGAGGACGATTCCCCCATGATCTTCGCCGGGCTCTATTCGAACTGGGCGGGCCCGAACGGCGAGGAGATCGATACCGCCTGCATCGTCACCGTCGAGCCCAATCTCGAGATCAGCTCGGTCTATGACCGGATGCCGGCGATGCTGACCGGCGACGCCGTCGACATGTGGCTCAATACCCGCGATTTCGATATCGCCGCCGCCCGCCAGCTGGCTTTGCCGTTGCCGCCGGGATCGCTGAAATACCATCCGGTGGGCAAGGCGGTCGGCCGCGCCGACGCCGACGGCCCCGAGCTGATCCGCCCGATCAGCCCCGAAGAGGCGGAGGCCGAAGCGGCAGCGGCAGCAAAGCCCAAGAAGAAAGTCGCCGCCGGCGGCAGCGGGCAGCTCGACCTGTTCTAGAACAGCTCGAAATAGCCCAGTGCGTCGCCGATCGCCTCTTCCTCGTAGCCGAGATGGCTGAGCAGCACCCGCTCGAGGGCCCGGTAGATCTCGAGCGTATCGGCGAAGCGGCCTGGACCGGGGGCGGCAGCGAGTTCGCCAAGCGTATCGATCAGCCGCACCAGCAACTGGTGCACCACCACGTGCTCGGCCCGTAGCCGGTCGGCGATCGCCTTGAAGCCGGCGCCCTGCGCGGCAATGGCCGGGAAAACCGCCTCGTCCTCGATCGAGTGGTGGACATTGACGATGTTGCAGTGCTGGCCGCAGAGGTTGCCGAAGCGGCGGTAGTTGGCGACCATGGCGAGGCCGGCCGCCTCGTCGGTCGCGGTTTTGGCGCCAACCTCGCCCGCGGCGGCACGATCGATCAGCACCGCCAGCGTCTTCATGTTGTCGCGCAGGTGATCGTGCACCTCCTTGAGGTGCAGTCCGGGCGCGCGCTGCGCCTCGGTCAGGCCTTCGAGCCTGATGGGCGCGGGCCGGGTGGCGTCGTCGAGAAATCCGATATCGAGCAACATGGCCGTCAGATGGGACGCCTGGCGTGAGCCGTCAACAAGGCACCCAAAAGTGCCTCAGGAAACAGCCCGTCATAAGGTGTCACCCCGGCGCAGGCCCATATTCGCAAAGTTAGAGGATACCTACTGCCCTCATGCAGCGCCTATCGGCGAACTTGCCACCCGGCAGCGCCCCAAACTTGCTGTCATCCCTGCTTTCGCAGGGATGACAGCCGGTGGGTGGGCACGATCGTAACCTACCGCGTATGAGCGCAGGCCGGGCCCAGCCCGAGTCTCTCTGCCTGTCGCGGCGTTGAAGACGGGGCGGACGGTTACTCGACGATGGCATCGCCGCCGACCGGGGTGGCGCTGTCGAACACAATGAAGACGATCGGGGTGCCTTCTTCCGCCGTCGCGTCGGTGCGGCGTGCTCCGACTTCGCCGCCACGCGGCGTGGTGTACTCGGCAACGACCTCCCCGAATGTGTTGCGCTGGATCGCGACTTTCTGCCCTTCGACCACCACCTCGTTGAGTTCCACCAGCAGTTCGACAAAGCCGCCATGTGTGGTCAGGATCGGCAGCATGCCGTCGGCGATGAAAACGCCGGAATCCGCCCCGGTCCGCCCCATTGGCCCGGTGATGATGCCGTGGTGCTTGAGCACGTTCAGCGTGCCTTCGACGAACAGCTCGATCATCGCATGGTCGAATACTCGGGGCTTTCCGATCTCCGGGGTGAGGGCCGGAATGCCGGCGTCGATCAGCGCATTGGCGAGCAGGCCGACCTCACCGAAATTGTCGAAGATCTGGTCGATCGGGAACAGTTCCGCCATCGCTCGGACATCGGGCTGATCCATCCGCGCCAGGTGGAAGGCCGTGGCGTCCATCGCGGTCGCGGCAGTGTGGAAATCCAGTCCATAGTCGAGGTTCGGCCGCAACAGCCGGTTGAACACCAGGCCCGCGTGCCGGGTCGAGGCTTCCGGAGCATTCTCGTTGCCCGGAAACGCCCGGTTGATGTCGATAAGGTCCATGCCACGGCCCGAACTGTGCCAGCGCCGCGACATTGCCTCCACCGCCGGACGCGACAGGTCGAACACGGCGATCACCGAGCCGGACATCTGTGCCGGGTCGAGCTGGTTCATCACCGTTTGCAGGGTGTGTATCGGGCTCATTTCATCGCCGTGGACACCACTGATCAAACCAAGCCGCTTCCCTGGTGCCGCACCCTTGGCCACCATCACCGAGACGTACCAGTGCTGCCCCGTGGGCATCTGCGCGCCGCGGAAATAGAAGCTGTGCTTGCCGGGCTCGAGATCGGAAATATCGAGCGCCGTGATCACCTGCTTGCCATCGATGATATCGCCGGTGAACGCGGTGCCAGCTGCGCCGGAGGTCTCCGGCTTGGCGCCTGCGTCCTGCGCCTGGGCCGTTCCCGCGATCAGCGCCGCCGCGCCAAGTGCGCCCACCGATGCGAGCATGAAGTCGCGCCGATCAATCTCGTCATTGCGCCTGTTGGTCATAGTTCCGATCCTTCTCTTACAAAGATCACGCAAAGTCCGACGCATTTAGAGCGAAGCACCGAAGCTCCGAAAGCCCTTCGACCTGCCCGTCTGCATTTGGAGACGGACGGACAACTTCTTGGACTCTCGGCACATCCGCCGGCACCCGGCAGCGACTATGCGGGCTGGCTTGGCACCGCTCGTGAGTCTCGGCCTCATCCGACCTCAGGCTTGCCCTGGACAACTAGTAGTTGCTGAATAGAAGCTCGCGGAGGGTTGACGCATCAGTCGGTCGCGCCGACACGACACCGCGCAAGCCACCAGCACGCGCCTCGCTGGGCGAAACGCCGAACTCCTTCTTGAACATGCGGCTGTACGCGGAAGCGTCCCAAAAGCCCCACTGCTCGGCAATGATGGAGATCGGTCGTCGATCGGAACTATTCTCCAACGCATCGCGGGTCTTTCGCAGACGCTCGCGCCGGATATGCGTCGAAACGCCCCCGATTGGTTCGAAAATCCGGTACAACCTGGAGCGGGAAACACCGATCTCGCGGCAGATCAAGCTTGGCGTCAACGCCGGATTTGCCAGGTGCTCCCTGATGATCCGACAAGCTCGACTCATTATTGCGGCCTCGATCGGGCGCTGCGCTTCGGCGGCATGATCCCGGGTCGGCGCCAGGCATGCGGCGAGCAGGCTGGTGCTCGCTTCGCCGATATGCGCCACGTCGGTGCTCCTCAGACCGGGAAGCGAACGAAACAGCAGAGTCAAATATTCCATCAGAAAACGCTTGGCCTGATCTCGAAGCACGATGCGAGAGGATTGGATGGTTTGCAGGTTGCGCGGCACGAACAGGGCAAGGTGGTCGCTCGTTTCTGATCGTCCCGCGAACGGGTCCGCGAGCGAGTGCAAGCTCAAGGCATCAATCCTCGAGCCGCTCCGGTGCTGGGTGCGTGGCAGCGTCAGGTGCAGGCACCAACTGTCTATCGTTGGGCGCCGCAAGTTCTGCCAGGCAAACGAGACCTCAGGCGTGCTCAGGTAAATCAAGGTCGATCGCCCAAAGCTCCACGCCCTTTGGCGCGCCAGAAACGACCGGGGAGCGAGTTGGGCTGGCTTGACCTCGGCTAAGCCGGCGTACCAGCTGCGGAAGAGCTCGAACTGCTCGGCGGGGGGCGCGGCAGCTGTGTCCATCTCGATGGAGCACGGTAGCCGATCGCTCTCGAGCGGTCTGTTGGTTGAAGGCAGCGCAGCAACTGGAGCGAGATCGAACAACAAGGCCGTCCTCTGTTGGCAGGCCGAGCGATATTTCACCACCGCCTGGTCGCCTGCCGCTTGCTTGCAGATCTCATGGGCGCCTGGGTGCTGGGTTGCCTCGCAACGAGCGGCGTCAATGAGGTCGCATCGCCAGAGTCCTCCACGCGCCGACCAATCTCTATCCGCTTTCCGACACGTGGAATGACCACCATCCGCGCCATCGAGGCGCAGGACGAGTTTGGGTTGGCAGTCCCGAAGGAGCCGACGCGCGGCACGCTATTGCTGATCAGGGCGCGCACCGCCGCGTCGTGCCTGAGCCGCTCATGGGTCGGCGTCGATCAATCAGGCGGCATTCTCGCCCAGATGCGTCGCCGTGTTTCACTGGGCGAGCATCCGAACAGTGCGGCGTAAGCTCCGGCAAAACGGCCAAGGTGCCAGAAACCGAAACTCATGGCGATTTCGGTGATCGAGAGGCGATCGCCGTCGGTCAGGATGAGGCCGTGCGCGGCCCGCAACCGCCTCTGCCGCTCGTAGGCGCGAGGGCTGAGCCCCAGGTGATCCTGAAATGCGCGCTCGAGCATTCGTTCGCCAACGCCCAGCACTGTGCACACCGTACTGATCGAAACCGGAAGGTGCGGCCTGGCCTCCAGGATGGCGAGGGTTGCGTCAACGACAGCGCGCCGTTCGTTTGAGTTGAGCGGGCGCGTGAGCGGGTGCTCCGCGTGGGAGAGCATGAGCGCGAGCGCGGCACCTGCCTCGCTGGCCGCGACCGCCAAGCCGGCGCTGAGGTCATAGCCGCGCTGCGCGGCAACTTCCGCGTATCCTGCCGTTCGCAGCAACTTGTGCTGAAGCTCAAGTTCGGCGGCCGGAGCGAAAGGTTGCTCACGCACCCCGGGCATCAACCAGCCTGGACGATGCCGTTCGGGCGACCCGGCGCACAGCGCATCGAGCGTCGCGCCGCGCAGACCGATCCGCATGAGGCGATAGCTGCCGGGCATCTCGAGCTTGAATTCTGTGCCCGGACCCAGGATCCGCAGTTGGGGGATTTGGCTTGGCTGCCCGTTGAAGGTCGTGCCTTCCCCCCAGATGAACACCGCCGTCAGCGCGTCGTCACCGATCGCTCCTGACATTGCAATGCCGCCCTTGTCTCGCAGGTCGAGTACGAAGGCATCGGCATAGTCGATTGTCGCCATGCGCGATGCATGCGTTCGCGCACCGATCTGCTGAATATGGAACTCGGCATCGGGGTCGGTTTCGCGGGAGCGCGCCACGACGGAGTTGTACTTGCGCGCGTACCAGTTCGGCGCCTCCAACATTCGTGGCCCCACAAGTGTCACCCCGCGTGGGAGAAACCCGACAGGACAGGCTGCTCAGCGCAAGCTGCCTTTTCGGCATCCCAACTCGCCCAGCATATCGCCACCCGCAACCGGGGAGAAGCGCCTCAGTCCTGGCGATTCGGGTGGCCTTGGCACGTCCGCTGTGCTGCGGCCAGGCTCGACGCGACGAGGGATCGCTTGGTCAACCGGCCGGATCAAGGTCTCCGAGCGGCGCCGGGCTGCTGCTCGGCAGCCTTCAGGACCGTCAGGACCGACGCCATCAGCGCGGCGAACAGGCCCGAGAAGAACCCGAGCACGGGGCCATTCAGCACGTTCCAGATCAGCCCCAGGTCGTGCGTCGCCAGCCCACCGGCGAGGGCGATCACCACCGATATGAAGATCAGTGAGGGCGAACCGGCGGGCACCGCCACCTGCGGGAACACCTTGGCAACGTAGCGGCGCGCCCACAGTTCGACCGCGATGGCAGCCAGTGCCGCGAGCACGGCGAGGCTGCGCCGCTCGGCAATGACCGTGTCGAACAGCGCACCGAAGAGCAGGCCGACCAGTACCCCGATCACGACTGCACAGATAATGTAGATCGAGGCGTAACCGCCTTGTCGTGCTGCCATTTGTTCACCCGATAGCTAGAGATGGTTGTGGTCGATCCTGACGGTGTCACGCCGTCGGCGAGCAACGCGCGGCGCGATAGGACGCTGGGCGTTGGTGCGATGCTCAGCCACCCGTGCACGCCGACGGCGCGGCCCTGCCGACGCCCCACATCAGCCGCCCCTGGATGATGGTCAGCGTCAGCCTGCCGTTCGAATAGGTCGTGCCGTCCAGCCCCATGGCGGGCAGTTCCACCTCGGCCGCATCGTCGACCGATACCGAGGCGCGATCACCCAGGAGGCGGACCGCCAGGCGCGTCCCGTCCTCGCAGGTGTAGGTGCTGACAGGGTAAGGGTTGCCCACGCCGATCGACGCGCCCGACGCCGACTGCTCGAGACTTGCAATCATCAGGATACTGATCGCCGCGATGGCTGGATTTCTCAACATGATAGCCTCCGAACAGGGCGGTCGCAGGATGCCGCAAGTAGACTGCTCCCAGCGTCGGGGTTCCAAAAATCGACGACAGAACATCCCTAGCGCCAACGGTGTCGCCGGGTAATTGGGGTGGCGTCCCATTCCTTGCGATGGCGTCTCGAACTTCGCTCGGCTTGCACCGCTCGATGTGAACTCGAGGAGACCCCGGGCCGGGCGGTCAGCTGGCGCGACGCGAACCGACGATCTTGGGACGAAACGATCAGCGTTGGGACGCGGGCCCATTCTCGCGCTGCTGCGCGGCGGTATTGTCCAAGCCTCGATAGGTCGAGCGCAACTCCGTTTGCGCCGCACCGCGGCTCCAGGGGGTACCATTGGCCGACGTCAACAAGGGCAAGCTGTCGCTCGCGGCACTCACGGCGATGGTCGTCGGGTCGATGGTGGGGGCGGGGATATTCAACCTGCCTGGACGATTTGCCACCGCCACGGGGCCCTTCGGCGCCATCATCGCCTGGCTTATCGCCGGCACCGGCATGTACATGCTCGCCCGGGTTTTCCAGGCGCTTGCCGAGAAGCGCCCCGACATCGATTCCGGCGTATTCGCCTACGCCAAGGCCGGCTTCGGCGACTATATGGGGTTCCTCTCGGCCTTCGGTTACTGGCTCGGCAGCTGCCTCGGCAACGTCTTCTACTGGGTGCTGATCGGCTCGACGCTTGGCCGCTTCTTTCCCGAGATCTTTGGTGACGGCAGCAGCGTCATTGCGATCGTCGTCTCGTTGATCGGCATCTGGTCGTTCCACTTCATGATCCTGCGCGGTGTCGAGCAGGCGACCTTCATCAACACCATCGTCACCATCGCCAAGATCGTGCCGATCATCGTGGCGATCCTGCTGTTCATCGTCTTCTTCAACTTCGACCAGTTCGCCGAGAATTTCTTCGGCGGTGTCGGTATGCCTGAAAAGAGCCTTGTCGCGCAGGTGCGTGACACCATGCTCATCACCATCTTCGTGTTTCTCGGAATCGAAGGCGCAAGCGTCTACTCGCGCTTCGCCAAAAAGCGCGCCGACGTCGGAACGGCAACCATCCTGGGCTTTGTGGCGGTGACCGGGCTGATGGTCGCCGTGACGTTGTTTCCCTACGCCACGGCTCCCCGGGCCGCCATCGCCGGCGTCGCCAATCCGTCGTTGGCCGGTGCGCTCGAGCTCGTCGTCGGACAGTGGGGGGCGGTGTTCATTTCCATCGGCGTGCTGATCTCGGTGCTTGGCGCCTACCTCGCCTGGTCGCTGATTTGCGCCGAGGTGATGTTCGCCGCTGCCAAGTCGAAGGACATGCCCAAACTGTTTGCGGCGCAGAACGCCAACGGCGTTCCTGCCAATGCCTTGTGGTTGACCAACATCGTCGTCTCGCTGTTCGTCGTCTCGACCTACTTCTCGCGCGATGCATTCAACTTCATGCTCGACATGACGAGCGTTACCGCGCTGCTGCCCTACCTGCTCGTCGCCGGCTACGGCGTACTGATCGCCCGGCGTGGCGACGGCTACGAGGCCGGGTCGCGCGAGCGGCTGCGCGATCAGGTCATTGCCTGGCTGGCCGTGCTCTACACGCTGTTCATGTTCGTGGCCGCGGGGCTCAAGTACGTCCTGCTGGTGGCTGTGCTGTTCGTTCCCGGCACCATCATTCTCTACATCTGGGCCCGCCGCGAACAGCAGGCCCGGCTGTTCACGCCGGTTGAACTGGGTGTGTTCGGGGTCACCGTTGTGGCTGCTGCCATCGGGATCTACGGCCTGGTCACCGGCATCATCACCCCCTGAGATCGAGGAACTTCAATCATGCAAACCTCCTTCGGCGTGCATTCCGAAGTCGGCCAGTTGCGCAAAGTCATGGTTTGCGCACCCGGCAAGGCGCACCAGAGATTGACGCCCTCCAACTGCGATGACCTGCTGTTCGACGACGTGCTCTGGGTCGATGTCGCCAAGCGTGACCACTTCGATTTCATCAACAAGCTGCGCGATCGTGGTGTCGATGTGGTCGAGATGCACAATCTGCTCGAACAGACAGTGGCGCTTCCAGACGCGAGGAAATGGATTCTCGACAACCAGGTCACGGCCAATCAGGTTGGCCCGGACCTCGTCGACGAGGTCCGTTCCTATCTCGAGGGCCTCTCGAGTCGGCAGTTGGCCGAGACGTTGATCGGCGGCCTCTCCACTTATGAATTCCCCGACACTCATGGCGGCGGCATGATGGAGCTGGTCCGCGATGCTGCTGGCGTCAACGAATACCTGCTGCCGCCGCTCCCCAACACGCTCTACACGCGCGACACCACCTGCTGGATCTATGGCGGGGTGACGCTGAACCCGCTCTACTGGCCGGCCCGCAAGGAAGAGACGATCCTCACCTCGTCGATTTATCGCTTCCATCCCGATTTCGCCGGCCAGGTCAATGTGTGGTGGGGCGATCCGACCAAGGATTGGGGCCTGTCGACGCTCGAAGGCGGGGACGTCATGCCCATCGGCAAGGGCAACGTGCTGATCGGCATGAGCGAGCGCACTTCGCGGCAAGCCATCGCCCAGTTGGCTCAGGCGCTGTTCGATCAGGGGGCTGTCGAGCGCGTGATCATCGCCGCCATGCCCAAGCTCCGCGCCGCCATGCACCTCGACACGGTCTTCACCTTCGCCGACCGCGACTGCGTGCTGATTTACCCCGATATCGTCGACAAGATCGAGTGCTTCTCCTACCGACCGGACGGCAAGGGCGGTATCGAGCTCAGCAAGGACAAGGGGCTCGTCGAGACGGTGCGCGAGGCCCTCGGCCTCAAGGAGCTTCGCGTCGTGGAGACCGGCGGAAATGACTACACCCGCGAGCGCACGCAGTGGGACTCAGGGGCCAACCTCGTCTGCGTCTCGCCCGGCGTCGTTTTCGCCTACGACCGCAACACCTATGCCAACACGCTGCTGCGCAAGGCCGGCATCGAGGTGATCACCATCGCCGGCGCCGAACTGGGCCGCGGGCGTGGCGGCGGCCACTGCATGACCTGTCCGATCATCCGCGATGCAGTCGACTACTGACGCGAGTTGCTTGCCGGCTGCCGTGCGAACCGTCGGCGCGAGTGGCGCCCAGACGCTTGCGAACGTTTGGTGGCGACCAAACTGGGGCTATCGGCGTGAGGCCCGCTCTGAACACCAGGCAGCAACCTCCGGCCCCAAGCAACGGGACCGACCCGCTCAACTAGTCCGGTAACAGCCTCCGCGGCTCCGGGAAACGAACGAAGAATGGGATCCACCGTCAATAGGCGGGATTCCATGCACATCCGGGCGCTCGCGGTTCTCGATAATGCTAGGTCGTTCCGTTGCACGGCGAACGAACCACAACAGTCAAATAGATCAAATGCGATTGTGCGAAAGTGTACATTTGAAAATGTAGATAAAGTCGGCGAACACGCGCTCACTTGCCGTCGGCTCGCCGCTCGTGCATTCTGCAATCGCTGAATACTACTTGTGCGGCAAGAGTGCAGCAATGAACCAGGCGATCACGAATCTCACGGCGCATGTTCCGCGGCACGCCTTTACGACGGCGGATATTGCGTCGAACCTGCAGGCGGAAGCGTGGCAATCGATTGTGCCATTTCTGTCGATTGAGCCTCGACGCCCGCGAGAACTGGGTTTTCTGGGTCGGATCACCGCCTGGAACCTGGGCTCCCTGGTGCTGGCCCGCGCGACGACGCAGGCGAGTATTTTCGCGCGCGATGATCGTTTGCTTCGGGCCGATGGGTTCGATCATTGGACCTTATGCGCGCCCTCGAGCGGCACCATCGTTGCTGATGGAGGGGCCGCCGTGGCGGGAGCTGGTCGTTGTCAGGTTCGGGCGCTGCACCGGGATGACCGCGGCTCCAATAGCGACATCGATGTCTTGTTTCTCGTCGTTCCGCGCGACCTCTGCCATCCCCACGCATCAGAACTCGATCGGTTGCATGGAACCAACCTTCCGGCTGGTCCTGGCAGGTTGCTGGTAGATTATCTGCGATCGCTGTACCGGCAGTTGCCACTGCTGGATGTGGACCAACTGCCCATGTTGGTCGACGCCACTCGCAATATGATCGTCGCCTGTGCGGCTCCCAGCCGAAGTGCGATGGAGCAGGCCATGCCCGCTATCCAGGCGACGCAAATAGAGCGGGCAAAGCAGTTCATCCGTGACAACCTGCTTCAGCCGCGCCTCGATACGAGGGAACTCTGCCGCTATCTGGGGATGTCGCGAAGCTCGCTGTACCGCCTGTTTGAACCTCTGGGTGGGGTGGCGCGATATATTCGATCGGCGCGGCTGCTGGATGCGCACCGCGCGCTGTCAACTGCGAGCGATACCCGGCCGGTCTACGCGATCGCGCGCGAGCGGGGCTTCGATGACCCTTCCGAGTTCAGCCGGGCCTTCAAGCACCAGTTCGGTTACAGCCCCTCCGAAGCGCGTTCCGAGTGGGTTCCGGCGCCGCACCCGCACAAGGCGCAGGCCGGTGCGGCATCCAATCTGGCCGAAGTCATCAGAGCCGTTTCCTAGGGCCGTCGGCAACCCGATCGGGATGCGCCAGGGATCTGCCCGAGCCACGGAGTGGCGCGATACATCCGCGCACCGGGCATTGTCGACGCCAGGCGATACCCGGCCAGTCTACGCCATTGCACGCGAGCTGGGCTTCGACGACCCTTCCGAGTTCAGCCGGGCGTTCAAACATCAGTTTGGCTACAGCCCCACCGAGGCCCGCTCCGAGCGGGTTCCCGCGCTCAGCCCGCACAAGGCATCGGCGGGCGCTATCTCCAGCCTGGCCGAAATCTTCGCCGCGCTGGCCTGACACGCGACGATCTCACGGCCCTGACGTCGCAGCATTGGGCCGCTCTCGGCCGCGTGTGCGCTTTGTCTCATGGGGTGCGGATCTGGCCGAACTACGCCTGCGGCAGGGGGAGCTTGCCGATGCTGACTAACGCCTTGGACCGACAGCACAGGATTGGGACGGAGGGCTATTCTCTTCCGCTCGCAACGGACAGTAGCGTTCGACGAAGGATGCGGCGCTGCTTCCACCTTTCCCGGCCAAGGTCGCGGTGGCGCCTGTCGTGTGGCTAGCGTTGGGCGGGTGGGCAGTTGTCGGTGTGCATTTCGATAGGCCGTCGCCCCCGAAGCGGGGCCGCCATGAGCAACGCGGACCAACCGCACCGGTGCCTGCGATCATCGGTCGGAGGGCGCATGGGCGCTCTTGTGCTGATGGCGCTCATCACCTGCTCGACCGGGGTGGCTGCCGCCCAGGAGATCGTGGTCGGCATCACCGCCTGGCCCTCCGCCAAGGTCAGCGCCTACGTCATCGGTCAAGTACTGGCCGAGCGGACCGGGGTCACGCCTGTCTATGTCGAACGGGGCTCCGTCGGCCTGCTGACCTCGATCGCCCGGGGCGACATAGACGTCTACCCCGAATTATGGTCGCCAAACCTCGATGCCGCTGTCAGTCGGGCTGGGGCTGCCGTGACCGTCAGCACACGCTCAGTCACCGGCAAGCAAGGCATTTGCGCCACGCGGGCGGCCATAGATCAAACCGGCATCAAGGCCGTCTCGGACCTCACCAACCCCGATATCGCCGCCGCCTTCGATAGCGACGACGACGGCAGGGGCGAACTCTGGATCGGCGATGCCTCCTGGTTCTCGACCCAGGTGGAGCGGGTCAGGGCCAGAAGTGCCGGCTATGACCAGACCATGCAACTGCTGCAAGCGCCGGAAGACATGGCAATGGCGGCGGTCGACGCAAGCGTCGCCCTGGCGCAACCGCTGGTGTTCTACTGCTATTCGCCGCACCACGTGTTCGTCCTGCACGATGTGGTCATGCTGGCGGAACCGGCGTTCGACGCTGCGGCATGGCAGCTTGTCGCGCCGGCCGGCGACCCCGACTGGCTGGAACACTCGCGGGCCGAGACGGCTTGGGATGTGTCCTCGTTGTCGATCGCCTTCGCGACCAGACTCAAAACCGAGCTCCCGGCAGTGGCCGACATCCTCGGCAGGATCCAGTTTGAAGCCGAGGACATAGCCGGGATGAGCTACGCCTTGCAGGTCGAACGCAAGTCGCCGGAGGCTGCCGCGCATGAGTGGCTCGCCGAGCACCGCGCCCGAATAGACGGGTGGTTCGAATGAGTGTTGGCCCGTCACGGCGCCGGTTGCTCGAACTCGGCCTGGCAGGTCTGGCGGCGGGCTTGATTGGTGCGCCGGCGCAGGCACAGGCCATCTACTCGCAGATCTACGATGCGAAGCGGAAGAAGTGGATCGATTATGATCCGCGCCGGGCCCAGCAATACTATGCGGCTTATGGCTCAGTGCCGGAGGAATTCAAGCGACAGCTGGTTCCGTTCAGGACCGCCGAGAAACCTGGCACCGTCATCATCGATGGGGACCGGCACTTCCTCTACCTGGTGCAGCCGGAGTTTCAGGCGATCCGCTACGGCATCGGGGTGGGACGCGACGGTTTCGGCTGGGCGGGCATCGTCGCCATAGGCCGGATGGTCGAGTGGCCGACCTGGACGCCGCCCCCTGAGATGATTGCGCGTGATCCGAAGTCTGCACAGTGGGCCAATGGCATGCCGGGCGGCCCCGACAACCCGCTGGGTGCCCGCGCCATGTACCTCTACGAGGGCGGCAAGGACACCATTTACCGCATCCACGGGACAGCCGAACCCTGGTCTATCGGGCTCAACATCTCGTCCGGCTGCATCCGGCTCAACAACGACGACGTGACCGATCTCTACTCCCGAGTCGCCGTGGGGGCGAAGGTTGTCGTTCTCATGTCCGGCGCGGCCCTCTATCGCGGCGTCTAGGAGGTCACATGGCAGCATTTGCATTCCTGTTCAGGGGTATCGGCATTCCGGCGCTGCTGCTTGCCGCCGCGGCCTGCGCCTCGACCACACCGCCGGCCGCCACCATCCGCTCCAGCGCGCTGACGGCGCCGGCTGATCTGCAACTGCTGTGCGCCAGCGAGGCAGCCAGCCGTTTCGGCGTTCCGGCCGATGGCGTCCTGCCGACCGCGTCGCGGCCGAGCGCCACCGGAACGGCGTTTGAAGTGGAGGTCAAGCTGCCAACCGGGCAGGCACTTTGCGTCATCGACCAGAATGGCAGCATCCAGTCACTCGCTCGCACCTGAGCGCGCCGTCAGACGACCGTGAAGGTGCTCAACAAGGAGGAACAAGACAATGTATCGCTTCATGAAATTGCTGCTCAGCGCTGTCCTGGTGCTTGCAGCGTTGCAGTCGCCGGCCGTGCTCGCCCAGGACGTTGCACCGCTGGTGATGGTCCCCGATCATCCGGTGGGTGTTCCCGTAAGCGGCTGCTTCCGTGCCAACCAGAACCTCTATGGCCCGTACCGGCTGACGTTCTGCCTGGAACGGCGCGGAACCTATCAAGTCCGCGGCGGCGGCGTGAGCTGCGACGGCCGCCTGACCTGGCGTACCTCTGGGCGTGACATCATCGTCGACCTGCAGCGCGCCTCCTGCAATCGCGGGCGCGCCTGGGAACGGGCTTCGATGGATTGCCGGAACTACGGCGGCCTGCTGGGGACCATCGGACGCGTCATCGTCGGCCAGTCGCCGCGCATCCGTACCCTGCGTTGCACCTATCACCCGACGGTGCGCGGCGAGAGACCTCGCACCTTCACCGCCACTCGCAACTGACCATCGGCGGGCACGGAGCCTACGGGCTCCATGCCCGCCTGAAGTGCCGGAACCAACACGACGGAGAGATGCAAGTGTCCAGAGCGTCAAATACCCCCCCAAGCCTCACGGCTCGGAAGCCGTTCCAGCCCCGGACGAGCGCGAAACTGCGAGCGCCGCTGGCAGGAGCTGGTCTGTTTGTCACCCTCGTTCTTGGCTTGGGCACCGCCTTCGCGCAGGACGCGGCGAGCAGCAGCGTGCTGTTCGAGAATGTAAGGGTTTTCGACGGCAAGGCTGATGCACTGACGGAGCCGACCAACGTGCTGGTCGAAGACGGCAAGATCGCTGCCATCTCCGCCGCTCCGATCGAAGCGAATGGCGCCAGTGTGATCGAGGGTGCTGGTCGCACGCTGATGCCCGGGCTGATCGATGCGCATTGGCACGCCATGCTTATCCGCTCGACCCCCGAGGAGGGCCTCAACAACGATGCCGGCTACACCACGCTGCTGGCGGCGGACGAGGCCAGGGCCACCCTGATGCGTGGCTTCACTACCGTACGCGACGTGGGCGGTCCGGTCTTCTCCCTGAAGCGGGCCATCGACGAGGGGCTCATCGATGGCCCCCGGATCTATCCATCGGGCGCTATCATCAGCGTTACCAGCGGCCATGGCGATTTCCGTCACCAGTGGGAGCTGCCGCGCCGGCCGGGTGAGCTGACCCGCATGGAAGAACTGGGCGTGGCGATGATCGCCGACAGTCCGGACGAGGTGCGCATGCGGGCGCGCGAGCAGTTGATGCTGGGCGCTTCGCAGGTCAAGCTGACGGCAGGCGGCGGTGTCGCGTCGCCGTTCAGCCCGCTCGATGCATCGACCTTCACGGCCGACGAACTGACGGCCGCGGTTGAGGCGGCGAGCAACTGGGGCACCTACGTCACCGTCCACGCCTATACCCCCGAAGCGATCGAGCGAGCGCTGTCGGTGGGGGTGAAGGTGATTGAGCACGGCCATCTGATGAACGAGGCGGACGCCAAGGCGATGGCCGAGAAGGGCATCTGGCTTTCGACCCAGCCATTCGACGAGAGCTTCGAGGAGGGCGTCACGCTTCCTGAGGACAGCCGCGCGCGGCTGCGGCAGGTGATCACCGGCACCGACCGCATCTATGGCTGGGCCAAGCAGTACGGTATCAAGACCGCCTTCGGCACGGACATCCTGTTCTCTCCGGCGATGGCGCAATTGCAGGGACATATGCTCACGCTGCTGACGCGCTGGTATACGCCGGCCGAGGCCCTGGCCATGGCGACCGGCACCAACGGCGAATTGCTGCAGCTGACCGGGTTACGCAACCCCTATCCGGGCAAACTCGGCGTTGTCGAGGAAGGGGCACTCGCTGACCTGCTGCTGGTCGAGGGCGATCCGATCGCCAACATCAACCTCGTGGCCAACCCGGCGAACTTCGTGGTGATCATGAAGGACGGCAAGATCTACAAGAATACACTCCCCACCAACTAGCCGCTACTCGGTGCCCTCGCCCGACCTGGGGGGCAGGGCACCTCTTTTGCATCGCTGGCCTTGAGGCGTGCCAGCTCGACCTTGCTGGCAGTCGTCGCTTCCCTCCCCCCGCGGCGTTACCGCGTTCGCCAGGAGGGGGGATTGAGGGAGGGGAGCTCGCCGTCGATGGCTTCGCTCCGTCGCTCCAGCTAGCTAAAGCACCTTGCCCGGGTTGAGGATTCCGTTGGGGTCGAGCGCCGCCTTGATCGCCTGCATCATCTCGAGCGCCACCGGGTCCTTCACCTGCCGCAGCAGGGCGGATTTCAGCTGCCCGATGCCGTGCTCGGCCGACACCGAACCGCCGAGCTTGCGCACCACTTCATAGACGGCCGCGTTGGCGTCGGCCTCGCGCGCCATGAAAGCCTTGGAGTCGGCGCCGGCGGGCTGGCTGAAGTTGAAATGGATGTTGCCGTCGCCCATGTGGCCGAACGGGCAGGGCCGCACACCGGGGATAGCGCGCTCCACTGCGGCGCTGCCCTCGGCGATCAGCTGCGGCACGGCGCCGATCGGCACCGAGACATCGTGCTTGATCGAGGCGCCTTCCTTCGATTGCACCTCGCTCATCTGCTCGCGCGCCGCCCACATCAAGGTGCGATCGGCCTCCGACTCGGCGACCACCGCATCGGCGACGAGGCCGCTGCCGAGCGCTTGTTCGAGCGCCGCCTGCAATGCGCCGGGCGCACCGCCTTTCATCCGGTTCACTTCGGCCAGCACATACCAGGGCGACAGGCTGGCGGTCGGGTCGCGCGGCAACAGGCCATATTTCAGCTGCAGGTCGATGCCGAACCGGTTCATCAGCTCGAACGCGGTGAGCCGCGAGCCGGCACGCTCGCGCAAGAGGTAGAACAACTGCAGCGCCACGCCGGGATCGGCCACATTGATCAGCGCCGTTTCCTGTGCCTCGGGGATCGGGAACAGCTTTACTGTCGCCGCGGTAATGAAGCCGAGCGTGCCTTCGGCCCCGACCAGCAGGTCCTTGAGGTCGTAGCCGGTATTGTCCTTCTTCAGCGCGTTGAGCCCGTTGTAGAGCCGCCCGTCGGCCAGCACCGCCTCGACCCCCAGCGTCAGCTCGCGGGCATTGCCATAGGCCAGCACCTGCACGCCGCCGGCATTGGAGCTCAAGACGCCACCAATACGGGCCGAGCCCTGCGACGCCAGCCACAGCGGGAAAATCGCCCCCGCGGCTTCCGCCACCTTATGCGCTTCTTCGAGGATCAGCCCGGCTTCCACCGTCATGTGCCCGGCTGCGGCATTGACTTCGCGCACCCGGTTGATGCGGGAGAGGTTGACGATCACCTCATTGCCGCTGAGCGGCACCTGGCCGCCGACCAGACCGGTATTGCCGCTCTGTGGCACCAGCGGCACCCGATGCTGGTTGGCCCAGCGGCAGATCGCCTGCAGCGCCGCGACGCTCCCCGGCAGCGCTACCGCCACTGCCGGCACGTGGAAGCGCTTGCGCGGCTCAGTCAGGTAACTCGTCATCTCCGCGGGATCGGCGAGCAGCGCGCCGCCATCGCCGACCAGCGGCTTCAGGGCGCGGACGATATCTTTGGCAGTGAGCGTGGTCATGGCGGGGGAAGATAGACCTGAGCGGGGTTGGCGCAAGGGCGAACTTGCCCGCTACCGGTCGCTATGCGACAAGCGGCGCCAACGAGACAATGAAGACGGAGCACGACGATGGCGCAGGGGCTGATGGCCGGCAAAAAGGGCCTGATCATGGGCGTGGCGAACAACCGCTCGATCGCCTGGGGCATCGCCAAGGCCCTCGCCGACCATGGCGCCGAGATCGCCTTCTCCTACCAGGGGGAGGCGCTGAAGAAGCGCGTCGAGCCGCTCGCCGCCGAGATCGGCGTCACCACGCTGGTCGAGTGCGACGTGTCGAACGACGCGGCGATGGACGAGACCTTCCGGGTGCTCAAGGACAAGTGGGGGACGATGGATTTCCTCGTCCATGCCATCGGCTTTTCCAACAAGGACGAGCTCGAGGGCCGCTACATCAACACCAGCGCCGAGAACTTCGCGCTCACCATGAACATCTCGGTCTATTCGTTCACCGCCGTCGCCAAGCGCGCCGAGGCGATGCTGAACCCCGGTAGCTCGCTGCTGACGCTGACCTATTACGGCGCCGAAAAATACGTGCCGAACTACAATGTCATGGGCGTCGCCAAGGCCGCACTCGAGGCCTCGGTGCGCTACCTCGCGCATGACCTCGGCCCGCAGAACATCCGCGTCAACGCCATCTCGGCCGGCGCCATCAAGACCCTGGCGGCCTCCGGCATCTCGGGGCTCCGCACCATGCTGCACTTCCAGGAGAAGGCGGCGCCGCTGAAGCGCAACGTCACCCAGGAAGAAGTCGGCTCGGCCGCGCTCTACCTGCTCAGCGATCTCGCCTCCGGCGTCACCGGCCAGGTGCAGTATGTCGATTGCGGCTTCAACATCATCGGCATGCATGTCGACGATGAAGCCGACGCCACTGCGCCCACCGCCTGATTTATCCCGGGGCTGCCGCAAGGCGGCCCCTTTCGTTTCCGAGCGTCGATATGTCCATCACCTGGCCTGAACTCTATTTCATCCGTCACGGCGAAACCGACTGGAACGCCGAGGGGCGCTACCAGGGGTCCAAGGACATCCCGCTCAACGATATCGGCCGCGGCCAGGCCGATCTCAACGGTAAGCTCTTGGTGCAGATCCTCGAGCGGGCCGGTCGCAGCCCGGCCGATTTCACCTGGCACGCTTCGCCACTCGGCCGCACTCGCGAGACCATGGCCCGCGTCCGTTCGGCCTTCTCTGTGCCGCTGCCCGAGGTGGTCTTCGACCAGCGGCTGGTCGAGGTATCGTTCGGCATTTACGAAGGCCGGCTCCACACCGAGCTCAGTTCCGGCGAGATGGCGATCGCCGGCGAGCGCGACGCCAGCTTCTGGAATTTCCGCCCGCCCTCGGGCGAGAGCTATGAGGATGTGGCGCAGCGCATCTTGAGCTTTGCCACCGACACGCTCAAAGCGCCGGCGATCATCGTGGCGCATGGCGGGATCCTCAGGATTTTGCGCCGCCTGATCGAGGATTTTCCGGCCGAGCGCGCAGTGAACTGGTTCCCGCCGCAAGATTCGGTGGTGCATTTCATCGACGGCAAGAGCGTCGTCTATCCGGCTGGTCACAGCTGGGACGACTGAGCGGACGAGCTTGGGAGGCCACGTTGAAGAGCACCGGGGACGATCCGCCACCCCTGGCCGCCATCGCGATCCGGCCCTGGCTCGACACCGACTCGGCGGCTGAGCTGACCGAGCTGCTGCACCGCGCCTATGCGCACCTCGCCGCGATGGGGCTGCGCTTCTGGGCGACGCATCAGAGTGCCGAGGTCACCGAGAAGCGTATCGCATCGGGCGAGTGCTTCGTCGCCGTCGCCGATGGGGTGATCTGCGGCACCATCCTGTTCCGCGATGCTTCCCGCACCAATGGCAGCCCCTGGTACGATCGATCCGACGTCGCCTCGTTCGGCCAGTTCGCGGTCGAGCCCGAGCTCCAGAGCCAAGGCCTCGGACGCCGGCTCATTGCCGATGTCGAAGACCGCGCCGCTGCCTCCGGCGCCCGGGAACTGGCGCTCGATACAGCGGAACCGGCAGTGCACCTCGTCGAGTGGTACACGCGCCTCGGCTACCGCTTCATCGAGCGTACCCAGTGGCAACACACCAACTATCGCAGTGTTGTGCTGAGCAAGACGCTCGTCGGCAGGCAGGGCGACTGAAGGGAGTCTCGGTTCCGGTTGAAGTCCGGAGCTGATGGGGGATGTCTTGGCATATGCCAAAGGGGGTGGCCGTGACACAGCGGCAGCTTCGTACCACCAGCATTTTCCGCAACGGTCGCAATCAGGCCGTGCGCATCCCTGTCGAATTCGCCCGGGAACGGCGCCACCCAGGACGTTCGCCGAGCTGTTCAGCGAGTGGGAAGCCTTTCGCGAGTTCCCGGATGTCGATGACAGTTCGCTGCCGCCAGACCCCCGCACCCCGCTCGAATGACCCGGTCGAGAACTGGCTCGATTGACCGTCTCGCCGCGTGCCCCTAGAACCGCGGCAGTCTTCGGGGCATTCTCATGAGCTTCAATACCTTCGGCCACCTGTTCCGTTTCACCACCTGGGGCGAAAGCCATGGGCCGGCGCTGGGCGTGGTGGTCGATGGCTGCCCGCCGGGGCTGCCGATCTCGGCCGAGGTGATTCAGCGCGATCTCGATCGGCGCAAGCCCGGCCAGTCGCGCTTCACCACGCAGCGGCGCGAGGACGATCAGGTGCGGATCCTCTCCGGCGCCTTCGAGGACGAGCGCGACGGCCAGCTGAAAACCACCGGCACGCCGATCTCGCTCATGATCGAGAACACCGACCAGCGCTCCAAGGATTATTCGGAGATCAAGGACAAGTATCGTCCCGGCCACGCTGACTTCACCTATCACCAGAAATACGGCATCCGCGACTACAAGGGCTCGGGCCGCGCCTCGGCGCGCGAAACCGCGGCGCGCGTCGCCGCCGGCGCGGTGGCCCGGCTGGTGATCCCCAATGTCACGGTACGCGCGAGCCTCGTGCAGATCGGCCCGCACAAGATCGACTATGCGCGCTTCGACTGGGCCGAGGTGGACAACAACCCGTTCTTCTGCGCCGACCCGGTCGCCGCCAAGGAGTGGGAAGTCTACCTCGATGGCATTCGCAAGGCCGGCAACTCGGTCGGTGCGGTGATCGAAGTGGTGGCCGAAGGCGTGCCGCCCGGCTGGGGCGCCCCGATCTACGGCAAGCTCAGTGCCGACCTCGCCTCGGCGATGATGTCGATCAATGCGGTCAAGGCCGTCGAGATCGGCGCCGGCTTCGAGGCGGCCGAACTCACCGGCATCGAGAATGCCGACGAGATGCGGGCCGGCAATGCCGGGCCGTATTTCACCTCGAACAAGGCAGGCGGCATCCTGGGCGGCATTTCCAACGGCGATCCGATCGTCTGCCGCTTCGCGGTGAAGCCGACCTCCTCGATCATCACACCGCGCCAGACGGTGACGACGCATAACGAAAACACCGAGGTCATCACCAAGGGCCGGCACGATCCCTGCGTCGGCATCCGGGCCGTGCCGATCGGCGAAGCGATGATGGCGGTGGTGCTGGCCGACCATTTCCTGCGCCATCGGGGCCAGACCGGCCGCGAGGGCGGCATCGGCTACTAGAGCGCTTTCAGGAAAAGTTGCAGACTTTTCCGGTTCGAAAGCGCGACAATTCACACTGAGCTGCTCGGGGCTCGCTGGCAGGGCCCCGCGGGCTGACCCTTAGAATTGCGAAAATTGTCGGCGCGGAACACGCGCTAGTGCGCATTGACCGCCTCTGCGGCAAGGCGCCTGCTGTGAGCATAGGCCGTAAGCCATTGCTCTTGCTGGATTATTTCTACGGGTAAGCGCGAGATGACTAAGCGGTCACACTAACACAGCTGAGGGTTATCAGATGTTCGAGTCCTGCCGCGCTTACGTCATGGCCGCTAATCTGCGTGATAGTCTGGCGCTCGAAACCGTGGCGCATCAGCTCGGCTTCGGCGAGGTGGTCTGTGGCCTCGGCAACCCCGCATATGCCGGCCGCTCGGCAACGTCGATCACCTATTTCTTCCTCGATTACCGCATGCGGGACGAGGAACTGGTCGACACCATCTCTGCTATCCGTGCGGAGCGAACCTCGCAGCTTTGCTACTCGCCGATCATCCTGTTCACCACCGACCGGGCGGCCGAGACCGTGGTGCGCTATGTCCGCTTCGGTTTCGACGATGTCATCAGCCTGCCTGCGCGGCGCGACGAGCTGGCCGAGCGGCTGGCCGATCAGTTGCGCGAGCAGGTCTATATCGAGACCAAGGATTACCTTGGCCCTGACCGGCGCCGGCTCGACCGCGGTGCGGAATTGCGGCTCGGCATCTCGCCGCACACCAGGTTGGTGCTCGAGCGCGATCCACGGCGGGGCGTCAGGGTGCTGGATCGCGAGGTCCGCGGCCACCGCTTCAAGGCGCGGGCGGCGCCGCACACGCATTTCATGGCCAAGTTGTTCGGACAGCACGCTGTCTGACGGCTTTGCCACAATGTGAGGCGCCCTAGTCCCGGCGGCGGAAGCCGGCGACCACCTCACGATTGCCATCGCCGCCGGCAATCGGCGAAGCGACGGTGAACCGGCGCTCCCACCCGGCGGCAGTGAAATGCGCGATGACCCGCTCGACCGCCGCGGCGATCGCGGTTTCGTCGCTGACGATGCCGCCCCTGCCGATATTCTCGCGGCCGACCTCGAACTGCGGTTTGATCAGGATCACCACCTCGGCCTGCGGAGCAGCAAGCGCCAGGGCCGGATCGATCACTTTGAGGATCGAAACGAAGCTGATGTCGCAGACCAGCAGCTCGATCGGCTCGGGGATCAGCTCGACCGTCAGGTCGCGGCCGTTGACGCCCTCGAGCGAGACGACCCGCCGGTCCGCTTTCACCCGCTCATGCAGCTGGTCGTGCCCGACATCGACGGCATAGACCTTCGCCGCCCCACGTTCGAGCAGCACCTGGGTGAAACCGCCGGTCGAGGCGCCGAGATCGAGGCAGACGCGTCCGGCCGGCTCGATGCCGCCGACCTCGAGGCCGGCCACCAACTTCAGCGCCGCGCGCGACACATAGCGCGCGGCGGGGTCGTCGAGAGTGATGCTGTCATCTGCCGCGACCTGCTGGTTGGGTTTGCTGGCGACGACGCCGTTGACCGTCACCGTGCCACGCAGGATCGCGTCACGCGCCCGAGCCCGGCTGGGCAACAGTCCCCGAGCCTCGAGCGCCTGGTCGAGGCGGATGCGATCGCTCACGAGGCGATGAGCTTCTTGATCTTGGCGATAGCGGCTTCCTTGCCCTCGCCATAGGCGATAGTGCCTTCGAAATTGCCGTCCTTGTTGATCAGGAACACCGAGGCAGTGTGATTGACCAGGTAGAAGCCATCCGCGTCAGGTTCGGTGGTCTCGGAAGCCGCGCCGAACGACGCCTTGACCGCCGTCGTCTGCTCGTCGGAGCCGACAAGGCCGATGGTGCCGGGGAACGGGCTCAGATAGTCGGCCAACACCTGTTTGGTGTCGCGCTTGGGATCGACCGTGACGAAGATGGTGCGGAGCTGCTCGTTGCCGAGCCCCAGCTCCTGCTTCCAGACTGTCGATTCCGCCAGCGTGGTCGGGCAGACATCGGGACAGTGCGTATAGCCGAAGAACACCAGGCTCGGCGTGCCCTTGAGGCTCGCCTCGGTGAAGGCGCCGCCAAGCGTCGATTCCATGGTGAACGGCTTGCCGGTCACCCCGAGCGGCGCCGAGGGCGGCCGGAAGATGAACAAAGCCGTGGCGCCGAGCGCGGCCACTACGACCAGCGTCCAGAGGATGATGCGGAAGCGCGCCAGCGCCGGTGAGGAAGTGTCGGCCATGGTTCCTGCCCAGATGAGTTGGCGCCTTATAGCGCCAGCCGGCACAGCCTGGCGCGTGTCATTGTCGCGCACTCACCGAGGCGTGAAGGCTTATTGCGGGTCGAGCGGCTCGGTACCGGTGGGCTGGCCGTTGCGCAGGGTGATCTTTTCGATCCGCATCTCGGCCTGCTTCAGCAGTGCCTCGCAATGCGCCTTCAACGCCTCGCCGCGCTCATAGATGGCGATCGACTCGGCCAGCGGCGCCTGGCCGCTTTCGAGCTTGCCGACAATGCCCTCGAGTTCGCGCAACGCCGCCTCGAAGCTCATCAGCTTGATATCGTCGGCGGTGGCGGGGGAATCGGACATGGCAGTTCCTTCGATGGGCCTCGTTGCTAGCTGGTGGCCATCAACATTTCAACATGCGCGGCGGCGCCGGTGGCGAGCCCGTGTCGGTCGTAGCCACCTTCCAGCATGGAAACCAGCCGTCCCTCGCACAGCCGCTCGGCCACATCCACCAGCCGCTCGGTGACCCAGGCAAAATCCTCGGGGTGCCAGTTGAGTCCGGCCAGCGGATCGCGATAGTCGGCGTCGAAGCCGGCGGAGACCAGCAGGAAATCCGGCCGGAACGCCTCCAGCGCCGGCAGGATCCGCTCGGTATACGCGGCGCGCATCTCCGCCCCGCCGCTGCCCGCCTGAAGCGCGGCGTTGCAGATATTGCCGACGCCGGTAAAGCTCGGCGAGCCGGTACCGGGATAGAGCGGCATCTGGTGGCTCGAGGCGTAAAATACCGTCGGATCGGCCTTGAAGATGTCCTCGGTGCCATTGCCGTGGTGGACGTCGAAATCGACGATCGCCACCCGCTCGGCCCCGAACTTGCGCTGCGCCTCGCGCGCCACCACGCCGATCGAGTTGATCAGGCAGAAGCCCATCGGCCGGTCGATCTCGGCGTGGTGTCCGGGCGGGCGGACGGCGCAGAAGGCGTTACGCACTTCGCCCAGCGCCACCGCTTCGAGCGCCGCGAGCCCGCCGCCGAGCGCCGTCGACGCCGCCTCGAGCGAGCGCGACGAGATGAAGGTGTCCTCGTCGATCTGGCCGATCCCTTCGGCCGGCCTGGCCCGGGTGAGGATGCTCAGGTAGTTGGCGTCATGCACCAGCTCGGCCAGCGTCAGGTCGCCCGACGGCGCCTCGCGGCGGACCAGCCGCGCGAAGCGGTCGGCGCTCAGCGCCTCCTCGACCGCCCGGATGCGATCGGGCCGTTCGGGGTGCCCGGTTGGGGTGGCGTGGCTTTCGAAATTGGGCTGGGAGACGAGAAGAGTGGCCATGGGCTCGGGAACTGTCGCTGCGCCAATAGCTTGACGTTGTGCTCACCAGCTTGTCAAACCTCGCGCCATGGCCAGCGCCGTTCATTCCCACTCCGATCTGCCCGAGCTCGCAGCGCGACTGCGCGCCGGCGAGCTCGTCGCCTTCCCTACTGAGACGGTCTATGGGCTGGGCGCCGACGCGACCAATTCCGATGCGGTGCTGAAGATTTATGAGACCAAGGGGCGGCCGCGCTTCAATCCGCTGATCGTCCACGTCGCCGATCTCGCCATGGCCGAGCGCTTCGTGAGCTTCAGCCCGATGGCCCACAAGCTCGCGGAATTCTGGCCCGGTCCGCTCACCCTGGTACTGCCGAAGCGCCCGGAAGCCGGGCTTTCCGACCTGGTCACCGCGGGTCTCGATACTGTTGGCATCCGCATCCCGAACCATCCGCTGGCTCTGGAGCTGATCCGCGCTGCCGGCCGGCCACTGGCCGCACCCTCTGCCAATCGCTCCGGCAAGCTGTCGCCGACCACCGCCGCGCAGGTCGAGCGTTCCTTCAACGGCGCCGTGCCAGTGCTCGAAGGTGGCGCCTCACAGGCCGGGGTGGAGTCGACCATCCTGGCGGTGGAGGGTGACGTGGTGACGCAGCTGCGCGCCGGCGCCCTGCCGCGCGACGAGGTCGAGGCGGCAATCGGCCGGCCGGTGGCGGTGGCGAGACACGATGCGGCAATTGCCGCGCCCGGCATGCTGGCGAGCCACTACGCGCCAAACGCCACCCTGCGCCTCGATGCCGAGCGGGCGGAGGCGGGGGAGACCTGGCTCGGCTTCGGACCCGGTCCTGATGGCGCCAACCTGTCGCCGAGCGGCGACCTGCGCGAGGCCGCCCGCAACCTGTTTGCCATGCTGCACCAGCTCGATGAAGGCGCCACGCGGATCGCCGTAGCGCCGATCCCGCGTAGGGGGCTCGGCGAAGCGATCAACGATCGGCTGAAACGGGCCGCGGCGCCGCGAGGCTGACGCGTCACTCAAGTTGTGTCTGTGGAGGTGCCCCACCCACTGAGTCATCCCCGCGAAAGCGGGGACCTCCGTTTGCGATGGTGCCACGGCCAAGAAAACAGAGGTTCCCGCTTTCGCGGGAATGACCCGGTGAAGTAAGCGAGACGGCGGATCATCTCGTCCGTCCGCGAAGTGCCTCTAGTTGTCCCGCACCTTGTATGGCTTCTGGTCGCGCCAGAAGCGCATCAGGCTTTCGAGGTCGGGGTCGCCCTGTTCGGGCAGCACCACCCTGAGCGTCGCATAGAGGTCGCCAGCGCCGTGCAGGCCCTTGCCCTTGAGCCGCAGCGCCTTGGCCGTGTTGACCGAGGGCGGCAGGTTCAGTTCGGCTGAGCCATCGAGAGTGGGGACGCGCACCTTGCCGCCCAGCACCGCCTCATAGAGCGTGATCGGCACATCGACGCGCAGGTCCGCACCATCGCGGCGGAACTGCTTGTGCCGTTCGAACTTCACCGTGACGATGGCATCGCCCGGCGCGCCGCCATACGGCGATGGGTGGCCCTGGCCCTTGAGCCGGATCTGCTGGCCTTCCTCGACCTTTTCGGGAAGCTTGACGTTCAGCACCTTGCCGGTCGGCATGCGCAGCGGCACGCTGCCGGCGGCCTGCGCTTCCTCGAGCGTCACCGTGACAGTAGCGTTGATGTCTTCGCCGCCCATCCCGGTGGTGCGGCCGCCCTGGAAGCCGCCGCTCGATGCACCGGTGAACGGATCCCAGCTCTGGCTGCCGCCGGCGCCGCGCGTCGGCCCGCGCTGCTGGCCGCCGAAGCCGGACATGAATTCCTTGAGGATGTCCTCGGCCGAAAAGCCGCCTGCGCCGGCCCCTGCACCGGGGCGTGCGCCGCCGCCCGCGCCACGGCTGAAGCCGGCAAAGCGGGGGTTGCCGTCGGCGTCGATCTCGCCGCGGTCGTAGCTGGCGCGCTTGTCCTTGTCGCTGAGAAAATCATAGGCCGACGAGACCTCGGCGAACTTCGCGTGGGCCTTCGGGTCGTCCTGGTTCTGGTCGGGGTGATGCGCCTTGGCGAGCTTGCGATAGGCGGACTTGAGGTCTTTTTCGGTGACGGACCTCGGCACCCCGAGCACGGTATACGGGTCGCGCATGGGTTCCTTCAATTCGGGGCGGGTTGGGATTTGCTTTCGCGGCCCGCGCCATCCTATATGGCCATGCGCTCCGGGCTTGTCCAGACTGGCGCGTCACGAGGGTAAAACCATGCCGGCAACGACACTTACCGAGCGGCTGTTCGACGATTCCGATACTGCGCCGATCGATCCCTGCTCGCTGTTCGAGGAGTGGTTCGCCGCGGCTCAGGAAAGCGAACCCAACGATCCGCACGCCATGGCGCTGGCGAGCGTCGATGCCGACGGTCTGCCGGATGTGCGCATGGTGCTGCTCAACCAGCGCGATAGCAGAGGCTTCTGTTTTTTCACCAATTTCGAGAGCGACAAGGGCCGCGAGCTGCTGGCGCATCCGAAGGCCGCCTTCGTCATGCACTGGAAGACGCTGCGCCGGCAGATCCGGGTGCGTGGGCCGGTGGAAGTGGTCGCCGACAAGGAGGCCGACGCCTATTTCGCGACGCGTGCCCGGGTCAGCCAGATCGGCGCCCATGCGTCCAAGCAGTCACGGCCGCTCGCCAACCGCTATGCCCTGCTCGAGCGGGTCGAGACCCTGAAGAAGAGTTTTCGCGAAGACGAGCCAGTGAATCGGCCGACCTACTGGTCGGGCTTCCGGGTCATCCCGCAGGTGATGGAATTCTGGCAGGATGGCGCCAACCGCCTGCACGATCGGGTGCGCTTCACCCGCGCCCTGCCGGATGGCGCCTGGAGCCGGCAGCGGCTCTACCCGTAAATACTGAGCGCCGGCAATTGCCCGGTGCTTGCCAATAACGCCACGATTATCGCAACATGCCGGGCGCGTTGGGGGGGGTGGCGTGGCCAGTATTACAACAATGTTTGGTGATGCGAGGATCAGTCGCGTCCCGGCCAAGTTCACCGGTACGCGCGCCGAACTGTTCTGGCGGCTGGTCCGCGGCTACCTCCTGATGTTCCCGACCCTCGGCCTCTATCGCTTCTGGGTCACCACCGTGAAGCGCCAGTTCTACTGGCACAACACCAGCATCGACGGCGATGCTCTCGAATACACCGGCACGCCGTTGCAGCTGCTGATCGGCTTTCTGATCGCGCTGGCGGTCTTCCTGCCGCTCTACATCGTCTTCTTCTACCTCTCGACCCAGGTCGGGGCTGTAGTGATGGTCGGCTATGGCATCGTCGCGACGTTGTTCTGGTTCCTGTTCGGCTATGCCAGCTATCGCGGGCGCGACTTCCGGCTGTCGCGCACGCTGTGGCGCGGCATCCGCTTCGACCAGAAGGGCAATGCCTGGGTCTATGCGACGCGGCAATTCCTGTGGTCGCTGCTGGTCGTCGTCACCGCCGGGCTCGCCTACCCGTTCATGTCCGCCGACCTCTGGCGCTACCGCTACAGCAACACCTGGTACGGTGATCGGCAGTTCAGCTTCACCGGCAGCTGGCGCACCATTGCCGGCCCGTTCTACCGCGCCTATGCGGTCGCCGCAGTAAGCGCTGTCGCCGTGTCGATCCGGTTTGTGGCCTCAGGCCCGGAGACGGCGATCCTGTTGCTGCTGGCGATTCCCGTCGGTTTTGCCTGTTTCTTTTACTATCGTGCCCGCGAGAGCAGCCGGATGTTCTCCGAGGTGCATCTGGGCGCAGCGCGCCTCCGCGTCGAGATCAAGGCGCGCGCCCTGGCGCTGCAGTTCGCGGCCTATTCCGGCATGCTGGTGGTGGCATTCGTCATCATCGGCCTCGTCGGCTTCCTCGTCACCCTGGTGGTACAGGGCCAGTTCGATTTCACCTCGCTCGCCGGCATCGCCCGGGCTGGGTGGATCGGCGTGGCGCTGGCGCTTGGCGGCTATCTGGTGAGCCTCGCGACGCTGGGCCTGATGGCCGAGGTGTATCTCGATTGCGGCTACTGGATGCTGGTGGCTCGCGGCGCCACCATCACCGGCCTCGAGAGCCTCAGCACCGTCCGGGCCGGCGACGAAGACAAGGCGCTGGCCGGCGAGGGTCTCGCCGATGCGCTCAACGTGGGGTCGTTCTGATGGAGATGGAGCCGGTCGGACGCTACTATGACGGGCTTGTGGCGGCCCGCCGCTACGTCACCTTCGCGTTGACCCGCGATGCCGCGCCGGCAGAGCTCATCATTGCCGATCGCGACACCCGCGAAGAGATCGACCGCTGGCCGGTCGACGCGCTGTTCGAGGTGACCGGGCTCGGCGATGAATTGCGGCTCGGTGCCACCGGCCGGCCCTATGGCGCGCGCCTGCGTGTACCGGCCGGCGAGTGGAACACGGCGTTGCGCGAAGCCATCCCCGGCCTCGGCCGGCGCGCGCAGCTCGAGCGTGGGCAACAGCGGCGCGTCCTCGGGATCGCCGTGGCGGCGCTTGCCTCGGTGATCGCCGCCTACGTGTTCGGGGTCCCCGTGCTGGCTGACAGTGTCACCCCGCTGGTGCCGCCGACCTGGGAGACCCGGCTCGGCGAGGGGGCTCGGATGCAGATCGAGGGCATGCTGAGCAACGGCGTCGGTTTCCAGGCTTGCGGTTCGGAGTTCAGTCAGGCGAACCGGGCCATCGACCGCTTCGCTGCCAGTGTGATGGCGGAAACCGGTTCGCCCTTCACCCCCAGGGTGACGGTGGTCCGCTCGCCGCTGACCAACGCCTTCGCGTTGCCCGGCGGCCAAGTGTACTATTTCTCCGGGCTGCTCGAGCGGACCGAAACCGCCGATGAGTTCGCCGGCGTCCTCGCGCATGAGCTGGGTCACGTGGTCCACCGGCACGGCATGGAGATGCTGATCGAGAGCTCGGCGACGGGCCTGCTGGTCGGCTTCGTGCTCGGCGACATGACCAACCTGTCGGTCGCGGCGGCTGCCGGCGCGACGCTGATCGACAGCCGCTTCTCGCGCGAGGCGGAACATGAGGCCGACGCCTTTGCCGGCGCTGCCGGCAACCGCCTCGGCTTTTCGCCGCTGGCGCTGGCGACCCTGCTCGAGCGGATCGCGGCAGATAACACGATGAGCCGCACGCTGGCTTTGCTCAACACCCATCCCTTGACCGACGAGCGGCGGGCTGCGCTCGAAGCGTTCGAGGTTGCGCCCACTACCACCCGCCCGGCCTTCTCCGAGGCCGAATGGCAGGCGATCAAGGCGATGTGCTAGAGCACTTCAGGAAGAGCCTGTCCCCGCGAAGGCGGGGATTGCGGACTTTTCCACCTCGAAAGCGCGACCAAGTCAAAGACCTCGAGCGCTTCTTTGAAACGCTCTGGCATTTCACCGATTTCAACGAAGCGGTGGGATGCTCTGAGCGGCCGCCCTCAACAACTTTCTTCTGCGAGGCTTTGCACGAAGCGCCCCGCCGTGCTTATCCCTTAGCTCTGTTGCAGTTCCGGCCGGCACGATGCGCATTCTCATCCGCACCTCGAAATGGGCAATCTGGGCCCGGCGCTTCGGCAGCCTGGCGCTGCCGCTGACCATCATCCCGGTGCTGCTGCACCGCGAACAGCTGATCACCAGTTCCGATTTCGCTGTCATCGAAGCGGTGGCGGCGGGAGTAGCGGCGCTGGCCATCTTCCTGGCGCTGGGCGCTTTCGGACGGCTGTGGATGACCGGCGACCAGGGCTGGAGCAAGGCCGGCTGGGGCCTGTTCTTCGGCATCGTCTGCCTCTTGCCCTTTGCCTATCTCGGCTATGAGGCGATGCGCTACCCGATGGTCAACGAGGTGACGACCGATATCGCCGACCCGCTGCCGCTGCTCTCGCCGGTGCGCGTCGCGCCCACCAGCGCACCGCTGCGGGCCGAGATCGCCGCCACCTTCCCCAACGTCCAGGCCCGTACCTACCCCATCGATGCCACCGAGATGTTCGCCATTGTCGACGATCTGGTCGAGGCCCGCGGCTGGGATGTGCGCACCCGCCGCGCCCCGCCGACGGCGCTCGATATCGGCCAGATCAACGCCATTGCGGTGACGCTGTTCGGCTGGCGCGACGAGGTGGCGATCCGGGTGACCGGTACGGCGCAGGGCTCGGTCATCGACATGCGCTCGGTGCCGCTCGGCGGCTTCCACGATTTCGGCGAGAACGGCAAGCGGATCGAGGAATTCCTCCTCGCGCTCGACCAGAAGATCACCCTGACGCTGCGCGATGCGCCGCAGGCGCCGGCAGCGCCCGACACCGAAACCCCGCCGCCGCCCGCCGAAGGCGAGCCGGATGATGACGCCGAGTAGGCGGGCCGAGTACCACAAATCATCGAACGCGCTGGCGGGCTGCGCAATTTTGCCACCGCAGCTCGACCAAACTCGCTGGGATGACATCGGGGAGGTGGGAAGTTTGGCGGTCGTTCACCGCAACGATGACGCCCTTGCTTACGCGCGGGACGGAAACAGCGTCGTGCCGAACGGGCCGTAGGTGGCGCCGATCAGGCCGCGATCGACCAGGTACTCGACATGCGCCTTCAGCGTCATCAACGCCGCCCCATGCAGCGGCAGGGCCAGCTGTGGATAGATCGGCGCCAGCAGGTCGCCAATCTTGCGGGCTCCGCCGTTCACCGCCGCGACCACCTGCCGGTTGCGCTCCTGCCGGTGTGCCAGCAGCGCCCGGGCATAGTCGGGCCCATCCTCGATGCTGCCGCCATGGGCCGGCGCGTAGTGCCCATAGCCGAGGCCGATCACCTTTTCGAGCGAGTGCAGGTAGTCGGCCATCGAGCCGTCGGGCACGGAAACGAGGGTCGAGTTCCAGCCCATGATGTGATCGCCGGTCAGCAGCCAGGGCGTGCCGGCGATCCCGAGGGCGAGGTGGTTGGCGCAATGCCCGGGGGTGGCGATCACCTCGAGGGTGATGCCGTCGATCGCGACGTGTTCGCCATCCTGCAGCACCCGATCCGGCACGAGGCCCCAGTCGCTTTCGCCGCCGACCGCATTGACCTCGAACAACCGCCGCGCCCGGCTGAGCCGATGCTTGCCGCCGGACCAGACCGGGGCGCCGGTAGCCGCTTTCAGCTTCGGGACCAGCGCCGAATGGTCGATATGGGTGTGGGTGAGGATGATCGCCTCCACCGGGCGACCGGCGATGGCGCTGGTCAGCGCCATCAGGTGCGCGCCGTCATCCGGGCCAGGGTCGATCACCGCCACCCGGTCATGGCCGACGATGAAGCTGTTGGTGCCTTTGAAGGTGTAGGGGCCGGCATTGGGAGCGGTGATGCGGACGAGGCCCGGAGCCGCCGTCACGGGGTGGCCGGTCGCTGCGTCGAACGTCGTGTTGAAGCTCAGCGCCGGCGGCTGGCCAGCCATTGCGCTCTCCCAGGCGAGCGACTAGTAATCGGCGCTAGAAATGCTCCTGTTGATGAAGGATTGGCAATGGCCTTGACGCTCACCACGCCGAACACGGTTCTCGGCGTGCTTTCGCCCAAGTCGCAGTCGGCTCGCCTCGTGGCAAACCTCGTCACTGTGGTGCTTGGCTCGCTGGTGCTGGCGCTGTCGGCCAAGATCTCGGTGCCGGTGATGCCGATCCCGGTGACGCTGCAGACCATGGCGGTCGCCGCCCTCGCTGCCGGCTTCGGCTGGCGCATCGGCGTCGCCACCGTGGCGCTCTACATCGTCCAGGGCCTCTCGGGCCTGCCGGTCTTTGCCACCGGCGGCGGCCTCGACTACATCATGCGCCCGTCCTTCGGCTTCATTCTCGGCTACCTGCCGATGGCCTACATCATCGGCCGTGCCGCCGATCTGGGCGCTTCCGGCCGCATCGTGCTGCTGTTCGGCGCGATGCTCCTCGCCGACGCGGTGCTGTTCGCTTTCGGCTTCACCTGGCTGCTGGTCGTCGCCAATGTGATCGTCCAGTCCGGCGCCACGCTGCCCGGCTGGCTCGATGCCACCAACCTCATCGGTACCGCCTGGAACGGCGCCGTGGCTCCGTTCATCCTGTGGGACGTGCTGAAGATGGCCTTCGCGGCGGTCAGCGTCGTCGGGATCTGGAAGCTGCTGCCCAAAAAGGCCTGAACGCCTCGCCAGAAATTGTAAAAAGGGCCGGTCAGTTGACCGGCCCTTTCTCTTTGTCAGCGCCCCGTAGCGCCTGAGCGCTTTCAGGAAAAGTTGTAGACTTTTCCTCCTCGGACTTGATCCGGGGATCGAAAGCGCGACCAAATCAAAGATCTTTAGTTGGTGAACACCGCCAGCGACCCGTCAGCCGCCACGCCGATGGCGATCACTTCCTCGGCCGAGGTGTTGTTGGCCTCGAGCCAGGCGTCGAGCGCCACGTTGGAACTGAGCGCAAGCTGCAGGTCGTCGATCTCGTCGGCATTGCCGCTGAGCGCGAGGTCCAGCGCAGTGGCGTTCTCGGCATTGATCCAGCCACTGATATCGTAGGTGGTGGCGTCGATATCGGTGAGGCTGGCGAGGCTGGTTTCGGTCCACTGGCTGCTCTCGATCAGCGAGATCACCACACCCAGCTCATCACCGGCCGTTAAGGACGCAGCCGCGGAGGCATTGGCGGTGAGGCTGCCAGCCGTGCTATCTTCAGTCCCGAGGCCGTCGAGTCCGAGACTGGCCGTAGCGTCGATATCGGTCGCGACTCCGAGCGACAGGCCGCTTTCGCCAGCCGAAGCGTTGCCGCCGAGTGAGACGCCGGCACCGATGTCGAGCGCCAGGGCGGGCGCGCTGAGGACGCAGAGGCAGGCAAGAGCTGCGGCAAGGGTTTGAGTTTTCATGATGTTGGCTCCGTTGCAGTTAGTGCGTCGAGGAGCTTCCGGGATTCGCCCTGACACGTTCATGAGATCGTTGTCAGGCAATGGTCAGGGTCGAGAACGTATTCTGCCGAGCATGCTCCCTATCCGGTCGAATCATCGCCTGTTGCCCGCGCTCGTCTGTCTTGCGGGCCTGTTGCTCCCATCGGCCGCGTGGGCGCAGATCGACCTTGGGCTCGACCTGGGCGGCCTCGGCAGTGTCGATGTCGGCGTCGGCGGCGATGAGGGGCTGGGCGTGGACGTCGACCTCGGCGGCGACGACAGCGGGCTCGGCGTCGACCTCAACCTTGGCGGCTCGGGGGGGAGCGGGCTGGGCCTCGATCTCGAGACTGCCGGCCAACCGCTCGGACAAAAGGCGGCGCTGCAGGCGGTTCGCAGCGGCAGGGCCTTGCCGATGGAAGACATCATGCTGCGCGCCCAGCTCCTCACCGACGGCGAGATCATCGATGCGCAGTTAGTGTCGCTGCAAGATGTACTGCTGTATGAAATCAAGGCGCTGGGTAAATCCGGCGACGTGAGCGAGCTGTATTTCCTGGCCCAGACGGGTGAATATCTTGATCTGAACTGAGCGTCACATGCGCGTACTGGTTGCCGAAGACGATCGGCGCATCGCCGAGGCCCTTGCTGCCGCCCTGCAGGCGGCCGGCTTTGTTGCCGAGGTCGAATCCGATGGCGAGGAGGCCTGGTATCGCGGCGACACCGAGGAGTTCGACGCCATCATCCTCGACCTGGGGCTGCCGACGCTGGACGGCCTCACCATCCTGAAACGCTGGCGCAAGGCCGGCCGCAGCGGCCCCGTGCTGATCCTTACGGCGCGGGGGCATTGGGAGGAACGGGTCGAAGGCATCGAGGCCGGCGCCGACGACTATGTGGTCAAACCCTTCCGCATCGAGGAAGTGGTGGCGCGCATCCGCGCCATCGTCCGCCGCTCCGGTGGCTTTGCCTCGTCGCGGGTGGAGATCGACGATCTGGTGCTCGATACCCGTGCCATGCAGGTGACCCGCGACGGCATCCCGATCAGCCTGAGCCCGCAGGAATACCGGCTGTTCGCCTATCTGGCGCATCAGCGCGGCCGGGTGGTGTCGCAAATGGAGATCACCGAGCACCTCTACGCGCAGGATTTCGAGCGCGAGTCCAACTCGATCGAAGTGCTGGTCGGTCGGGTGCGGCGCCGGCTCGGCACCGAGATCATCAAGACCCGTCGCGGTTTTGGCTACTATATGGGGACGCTCGAGGAATGAATCCGCGCTCGCTGCGCCTGCGCCTGCTGGGCGGCGCGGCGCTGTGGATCATCCTCGCACTGCTGGTCGCCGGTTTCGCCATCGGCTGGATGTTCACTGCCAATGTCGAGCGCTCGATGCGCGACGGGCTGACTGCCAGCCTCAACCGGCTGGTGGCCCAGATCGACCCGCTGGCCGAGGAGCCGGTGCCCGGCGATGCGCTGCCCGATCCGCGCTATGGCACCCCGCTCTCCGGCATCTACTGGCAGGTCGAAACCTCGGGATCCGAGGATTCCTGGCGTTCCCGGTCGCTGGGCGACCACGTGCTGGAAACCCGGGGGGCGGCAGCGCCGGATGGCGCCGAGCGCTTCGGCACCCTTGCCGGACCGGGCGCGCAATCGCTGTCCGCCATGGTGCGCGAGGTCAGTTTCTCGACCGACGCCGGGCCGAGAGTTTTCCGCGTCACCCTGGCCGAGGACCGAGCCTTGCTCGACGAGTCGATCCGCCGCTTCGGTGGCGACCTGATGCTGGCGCTGGTGGTGCTTGGCGTGGCGCTGATCCTCGCCGCCTGGCTGCAGGTGCAGCTCGGTTTGAAACCACTCGAACACCTGCGTGAGGGCATCGGGGCGGTGCGGCGCGGCGAGGCGCAGAAGCTGCCGCCGCGCTACCCGGCGGAAGTTCTGCCGCTGGTCGGCGAAGTGAACGAGTTGCTGAGCCAGCAGCAGAAATCCATGGAGTTCGCCCGCGCCCGCGCCGCGGACCTGGCGCACGGGCTGAAGACCCCGCTGTCGGTGCTGCGCAACCTCGCGGCCCATATGCAGACCACCGGCCATGCCGAGGCCGGCGCACAGGTCGATGAAATCGTCGGCGAGATGGACGATCGCGTCGAATATCAGCTGCGCCTGTCGCGGCTGAGGATGCGCACCCGGGCCCACCAGCTCAGCGCGTCGTTGAACGAGGCGGTCGATCGGACCATCGCCGTGCTGAGCCGCACCCAGGAGGGCGAGGAGCTCGACTGGCAGGTGCAACTCTCCTCCGAGCTCAAGGTCGATATCGATCGGCACGACCTGATGGAGCTGGTGGGCGTGATCCTTGAGAATGCCGCCAAATGGGGCAAGTCGCGGGTACGCGTCGAGGGCCGGCGCGATGGTGACGTTGCCGAGCTTACCATCGCCGACGATGGGCCCGGCCTCACCGAGGAGCAGATCGCCCGGCTCGGCGTGCGCGGCCAGCGCCATGATGAAAGCCGGCGCGGTTCGGGCCTCGGGCTGGCCATCGCGCTGGAAGTGGTGGCGCTCAACGCTGGCACGGTGCATTTCGCCCGCGCCGCCGAAGGCGGCCTCGCCGCGACGGTCCGGCTGCCGCTGGCTTAGAGCGCCGATCGCGGCCGCCGGTGGCTGTGGGCAGCCCGCACCGGCGGTCAGAGTTAACCCCGCGTTTCCAACCTCCTTCGAAGTCTGTGCGCTTTGGAACGAAGCCGTGAGCCTTTTCGCGTAGATCAGTACGGGCCGGCCGAATGCCGGTAGTGCCAGCACGGGCTGGCCGCTCAGCGAGGAACTCGTGCTACGGCGTACGCAAACGGTCGCTTTCAAGGATGATGGCGAAATCCAGGAGGCCTTGCGCCCCGAACTGCCGCGTACCGCGGCGCAGAAGGCGGATCCGGCCGTGTTGGACAAGGTGCTCGCCGAGGTGACCTGGACGCCGCCGCCGACCCAGGCCGAACGGCGCAACCTCGACGCCTGGCGCTCCGAAGCGCTGCAGACCGTCGTTACCAATACCGATCGCCGCAAGGGCGGTGATCGCCGCAAGCCCGTGGCGCCGCCGCCGAGCACCGGCTGGCGCTGGAAGGTTCCCCCCTCCCGTATCGCTCTGCTGGCCGTGGCGCTGATCGCCGGCGGCCTCGCTGCCTACCTGACCACCCAGACCAACCAGCCAGTGGCCCAGCCGGTCGCCGAGGCGGTGACAGAGGTGGTGCAGGAAGCGCGGGTGCGCGTCCTCGCCGCCAAAACCGGCCTCGGTCTCGGCCAGCGGCTGACCCCGGAATCGGTTGAGTGGGTGGATTGGCCTGCAGGCGCGGTGCGGCCCGAGTACATCACCACCGACGCCATGCCCGACGCCGTTACCGAGATGAGCGGCGCCATGGCGCGCTTCGAGTTCTTCCCCGGCGAGCCGATCCGCGCCGACAAGCTGGCGCTCGAGAGCGACGGCTACCTGTCGGCCGTGCTCGACAGCGGCACGCGCGGCGTGTCGGTCATGGTATCCGCCTCCTCGGCCTCCGGTGGCTTCATCGTCCCGAACGACCGGGTCGACGTGGTGCTGACCCGCAGCATGGGCGAGGCGGGCCCGCAGATTTCGGACACCATCCTCCGCAACGTGCGGGTGCTGGCGATCAACACCCGGCTGGGCGAAACCGGCACCACCGGCGCGGCAGCCGACCCCGAGAATCCACGGGCCGAGATCTTTGCCGACGAGGCCATCGCCACCCTGCAGCTCGATCCCGGCCAGTCCGAGGTGATCATCAACGCCTCGAGCTCGGGCCGCCTGGCCCTGGTGCTGCGCCCCTATGTCGACAGCTCCGAAGCGGCCAAGCCCGAAGACCGCAGCGCCAACCAGGCGATCCGCGTTTCGAGCCCGTTCTGGACCAGATGACAATCGGCAGGCGCCCGCTCCGCGGCCGGATCGACAACTCCCGTTAAATCGCCGTTGACCCGGCCCTGCTAGAACTTTCCCGGTTGCTTGAGAACGTTAGCACAGATGTACACCATGACGGCATACCGGGACTTTGGCAGAACGCTGCTGTCCCAGTCACTTAGGGCAGCACTTGGCGTGGTGGTGCTGCTTGCGGCGCTCGGCGCGGGGCTGTTTCCGGCGCTGGCCCAGACGGTCAACTACGACCTCAAGACCACCTCGGTGATGCGCATCAAGCTGCCGGCCTCGCAGGCGGTGACCGTCGTCATCTCCGACGCCGTGGGCAAGATCGTCTCCGCCGACCCCGCCATCGCCGACGCGCAGCCGATCACCGACAAATCGCTTTACCTCGTCGGCAAGAGCTTCGGCACCACCACCGTCAACCTGTTCTCGGCCGATGGCGCGCCGGTCGGATTGCTGGCGGTCGAAGTCGGCGTCGATACCTCCGATATCGCGCGCTCCATCCGCGACGCCATTCCCAGCTCCAATGTCAAGGTCAGCTCGGTCAACGGCCGCGTCCGGCTCGGCGGCTCGGTCACCGACGCGGTCACCATGCAGAAAGTGCTCGATATCGTCGCCCAGTACGGCAGCCCGGCGATCATCAACACCATGACGATCAGCGGTGGCCAGCAGGTCAATCTCGAAGTCCGCATCATCGAGGCCCAGCGCGACGCCGGGCGCGAACTCGGGATCCAGTGGAGCGGCGGCATCGGTGGCGTCTCGACCAGCATCAAGGGCGGCCCGAACGACCCGGTCACCAACTCCTTCGCCAGCTTCGTCACCAACATCATCTCGACCGGCGGCGGCATCAATCTCAGTGCCACCATCAAGGCACTCGAGAGCAAACACCTGGTGCGGACCCTGGCGGAGCCGAACCTGACGACGCTCTCCGGCGTCAGTGCGAGTTTCCTTGCCGGCGGCCAGGTTCCGATCCGCACACCAGATCAGAACGGCAATGCGACGATCACCTATCGCGATTTCGGCGTGCGCCTGGTGTTCCAGCCGGTGGTGCTGGACGACGACCGCATCCAGATCCACCTGACCCCGGAAGTCAGCGGCATCAACGGCTTCACCTCGGCCGGCGATCCGGTGTTCAACACCCGCAACCTCGATGCCACGGTGGAACTGCGCGATGGGCAGAGCTTCTCGGTGGCGGGGCTGCTGCAGAGCAATACCAACCTCAACCAGAACCAGCTGCCCTGGCTCGGCGACGTGCCGATCCTGGGCTCGCTGTTCAAGTCGTCGAGCTTCCAGAAGCACGATACCGAGCTGGTGGTGATCGTCACGCCGCGCCTGGTGCAGCCGAGCGTTCCCGGCCAGATCGCCGCGACGCCGCTCGATGCCACCCAGCCCGCCAATGACCTCGAGTTCTTCGCCCTCGGCCAGATGGAAGTGACGCCCAAGATGCTGAAGAGCTTTCAGACCGGCAACGGTGTGGTCGGGCCCTACGGCTACATCATCGACCTCAGGAGCGGCAGTTGACCCCGCTGCTCCTCAACGCGGTGCGGGCCGTGGCCATGCTTGCCGTGTGTTCGGCGCTGGTCGGCTGCGCCTATGACTACCGGCAGCGTACCGATCGGGTCGGCTACGCCGCCGGCGACGCGGTAAAGGCCAACCTCGCGCGTGAAACCACCAACCCGACCAAGGCTTCGATGTATTCCACCAAGGGATTGGGCAAGAACGGTTCGGTCATCGTGGCGCCGGTCGAAGAGTAGCGGCAACTCCAGACGCAGGAAACGCTAGGGGCGGGGTCGAACAGACCTCCGCCCTTTGACTTTCGCCGCGCGTCGGATCAGGCGCGGGAGTCCGCCGCGGCGCGCTCCAGGATCTGGATATTGTTGGCGACCACCAGGTTGTCGGGCTCGATCTTCTGCGCCTTGCGGAAGCTCTTCAGCGCCTCGCTGAGGCTGCCGCGCAGCAGGTAGGAATAGCCGACATTGTTGTAGTACTGCGCCGTGCCGCCGGTCATCTGGTAGAGCGAAGCGTAAACCCGGTCCGACAGGTCGAACCGGCCGAGGCGGTCGTACGAGGCGCTGAGCCCGACATAGCCTTCGGCCTTGTTGGGCGCCAGTTCGACCGCGCGTTTGTAGAACGCCGCCGAGTAGCCGAAATTGTCGTTGCGGAAATGCGCCCGGGCCTCGGTCAGCGCGCCTTCGGCGGTGTAGGTCTCGATATTAGAGATCTCGGCGACGGCGAGCTTGTTGCTGCCGAAGGCGCTCATTCCCGCCGAGCTGCAGCCGCTGAGCGGCAGCGCGACGATGGCTGCAGCCAGCAGCCCATGGCGAAACAACCCGCCGATCCCGTTCATTTCTCAATGCCCCCATCGAGAGGCCCGCTTCTGCGGACCTGATCTGTGGGGCAACGCTAGGCGCAGCAGGGATTACGCTTGGTAAATGTGCGCCATGCGCCGCCAATCAGGCTTAACGGTACGTTACCGCACAATGATGGGCGGTGGATGCGGGGTCGCCATCAAGAATGTCGTGAATGACAGGCTGTCTCTGCAGTAGGTTGCGGCGCGCGGGGGAGTGAGGGAGACATGGGCGAGGCGGCCGAACCCTTTCGGGGTATCGATGCGATCCTGGCATCCGAACTGGGGGCGCGGGCTCTGGAGCGCGCCTTGGCGCTCGGCTGGATCGACCTGCTTGCCGATCGCGTGCTGGAGCCTCGCGCCTTACCGAGTGCCGGCGAGCTGACCCCGACGGGATTGGCGCTGCTCCTGGGACAGCTCAAAGCGAGTGGGGTGGTCGAAGGGGCGAGTTCCATCGGCCTGACCGCGCGCTTCCGACAGGTGCTTGAGGCGCGCGACCTCCTCGAAGCGCGGCTCTGGTTCCTCCTGGCGATCGCCAAGGATGTGCACGAGCGCTTTGCGCTGCTGCTTGCCGACCCGGGGGCGTTCGTCCAGCAGGCCGAAGTGTTTCGTCTGTTTGACTATTCCCGGGCGCTGACGACGTCGCCAGAGCATCTGGCGGCAACCGCGCGCTGGGTCGGCTACACCACTGCGCTGACCAGGTACGAGGGCCCGCTCCTCAGCCCGATGCTGGGGCTCGAGACCGCGCGACAGCTGCTCGACGTCGGTGGCAATAGCGGCGAGTTCGCCCTGCACCTCGTGGCAATCCACCCGCAACTGAGCGCCACAGTGGTCGACCTGCCGGCGGTCTGCCAGCTCGGAGCGCTCAATATTGCCAATCGGCAGGGCGCCGAGCGGGTGACATTCGCGCCGCGCGATATTCGCGCCGGGCGGCTCCCCGGGCCGGTCGATACCGTCGTGTTCAAGTCGGTGCTGCATGATTGGCCCGAAGACATGGCGGGGCGCTTCATCGGCGCCGCGCGTGAGGCGCTCTATCCCGGCGGGCGGCTGCTGATCGTCGAGCGCGCCCCCGAGCTGGCGCTGGACCAGCCGATGCCCTTCTCGATGCTGGCCAACCTGGTGTTCCTGCCCTTCTTCCGGCCGGCCTCGGCATATGCCAAGCTGCTCGAAGCGCAGGGCTTCGTCGTCGAGACGGTGCGCAACGTGGTGCTGGATATGCCGTTCCAGGTGATTGCCGCGCGCAAGCCGGCGGTCTGATCGGGGAAACGATGGCTGAGGGTGTCGCATTGCTGGACGGCCGGCCGACTGCCGCTGATATGCGGCGCTTCGTCGAGGCGCTCCGCGGTCCGCGTGTTACCGAGCGCTCGACCAAACTCTGGCCGGGGCGGCAATCGGCCGACCGCTTCCTCGTGACCTGCCAGCCGGAGGTGCTGGGGCCCGATCCGCGCCGCCGCTTTCGCGACATCGCCCTGGCGCTCGAATGCGATCCGGCAGCGACCGAGCGCCTGTTGGCGTCGTGGGACCGGGTCATCACCGTGCACCTTGGCTGCGATGGTATCGATCCGCCGCTGTTCAAACTCTATGTCGAGTACGAGCTGGGGCGCTCCGAACGCTCGGACATCCCGGACGATACGATCTTTCTGTCGGCGAAATGGCGACCGGGGGGCGAGACCCATTTCTCGCGCTATCGGCACCTCGCCTACCCCACCAACGGGGTCGAGGCGCGTGAGGCCCTGCGCAAGAGCTTCGCCAGGGATGTCGGGGACGTCTCGGCTGCGTTCACCGATCGGGTGCTGTCGGAACTGATCACCCCCCGGGGACGCGTCGATGTGATGCTGGTCGAGGACGAGGACACGCCGCGCCGGTCGTTCGACATCAACCTCTACCGGGTCGATACGCCATTGGCGCGCCACCGCCGGGCATTGGAGGCGCTGTGCGAGGCCTTTGACCTTCCCGCCGCAGCGCCGCAGATCCTTGCTGACGGGGCAGGGACCATGCTTGGGCACATTGCCATCGGGCGCGACGCGACCGGGGCCGAGTTCGTCACGCTCTACTACGCAGCCAGCAAGCATGACCATCGCTGAGCCCCTCCCCACCTCGCTCGCGACCGAGGCCGGCGACCAGCTGGCCGATTTCTGCCTCTGGCCCTACGAGCCGCTGGCGCCGACCGCGAGAGGGCTGCGCAGCGAAGCCGTGCTGTGGGCCGCGGCGCAACTGGATCCCGCGGGGGGAAGGCTGCTCGCGGTGATCCGTGCCTTGCAGCACGAGCTTGGCAGGGGCCAGATCGTCTGGGGCATCAAGCGGGCCGGCGGGCGGCTGAGCTATGAGCTCTATTTCTACGACTATGCGCGGGCCGAGCGGCGGGTGTCGCTGCAGCGGGTGCTTGCTTGCCTCGCGCCATTCGCGCCGAGCCGGCTGTCGATCCCGGACGAGCGCCCCTACTTCATGTTCTCGATCGACATCGAGCCGCAGGGGCTGGAGGTTCGCCGGCCGATCGACGAGGTCAATCTCTATTTCGGCAACCCCAGCAGCGATCTCTCATCGGGCCTCTCCTATCGGCTGACGGCCGACGGGCTGGAGTTCGCCAACCTCTACCACTTCTTCCACACGCGCGACGATGCGGCCGCCCTGCGCCGCAAGCTCGTCACCTCGGCGCGCCTCGATGCTGCCGAGGGCGTCGCCGACCTGCTGCTCGATCCGCACAAGCTCGGGGTAGTCACGGTGATCGCCAACAAGCGGCACTCCGACGGCATCTATTATTCGCGCGTCCGGGCGGCGCAGATGGCGGGTTTCATTGTCGATCACGCCTATCCGGCACCGCTGGTGAGCTTCGTGCAAGCCCATCTCAACCGTCTCGAGCATCTCTATTTCGATCTGGGCGTCGACTATGCGATGGTGGAGGGCAGGCTGGAGGTCGCAAAGACCGCGGTCTATGGCTTCGCCTGAAGGGCGTGAAACGGCATGGGACGCTACGACAACGCCAGCTACGTGTCGGCGACACTGGAGTTCCGGTGCAATCTGCGTTGCGTCCACTGCATGATTGAGGGGACGATGGACCGGCTGCAGCCGGTCTCGGACGACGCCTTCGATCACGTGCTGCGTCGCAACGAGGAGACCCGGCAATATAGCGGCCTCGTCATGACCGGCTCGGAGATCACCCTACGGCGCGATCTTCCCGATCTGGCGCGGCGCGCCCGGGCCGCCGGCTTCGAGCACATCCGCATCCAGACGCATGGCATGCATCTGAGCCGCCCCGGCTACGCCGAACAGCTGATCGAGGCAGGGGTCAACGAGTTCTTCGTCTCGGTCGCTGGCAGCGATGCGGCGACCCATGACGGCATCACCACGATCAAGGGCTCGTTCGACAAGATGATTCGGGGGATGGAGATCGTCTCGAGCTTCCCCGGCACGGCGATCATCACCAACACGGTGGTCACCGAGCGCAGTTACCGCCTGCTCCCCGACGTGGTCGACGCACTCCAGGGCATCGGGGCGCTCAGCCAGATGGAATTCTGGCACTACTTCCCGATGAGCCGGACCGACGACAAGCTGCTGCTGGCCGACTATCGGTTGATCGTGCCCTACCTCAGGCAGGCTTGCGAGCGGGCCGACGCGCGCGGCATCGCCGTGGAGATCAAGAACGTCCCGCAATGCCTCCTGGGCCAGGACGACTGGCGGCTGGACAATGGCCAGGCGGCGCTGCTGATCGATCCCGACTTCTGGATCGAGTTCGACAAGAACGGCTTCTATCGCTGCCCGCACCGGGAACGTTGCGCATCCAAGGCCTGCCTGGGGCTGACAGAGGCCTATATCGCGCGTTTTGGCGACATGGCGGGTGACCTCGCCCCCTATGCGTCGGCGAATTAACCACCCGTTAATTTTATCCCGGTGCGCTTTTATCACTGCGCCCCGCATTATTTACACTAGTTCGTCAGCGACAGTTGAATATGTCATGGCGCGTTGCTAGGCATTGCGGGTTGGTCGGCCCGGAGGGAACCGGAACGTTTTGGCCAACGCCGAGGGGGCGCATACTTGGCCAAACAGTTATTGATCTACGAGACCGCTACGCCGGTCAATCGCGGCCGTCACGCTAATTTGGCGGTCAAGACCGGGAACGATTTCAGTTTCGCGGCGAATGTGAACTCGGTGCCGCTGATGGTGGCCGAGTTTTCGCAGGTCGCCAACGAGATGGCGATCGTATTCGCCGGCAGTGGCGAAGACGTCATCCCGGCGGTGCTGCTTGGGATACGTGAGAACGAGAACCTTTTCATCGACGGCAAGGGCAAGTGGCTGGGCAAGTACGTCCCGGCCTTCCTGCGGCGTTACCCCTTCGTGTTCTCCTCGAGCGATGAGGGGCAGAACTTCACCCTGTGCATCGATGAGTCGTTCGAAGGCGCCAACAATGACGGGCGCGGCGAGCGGCTGTTCGACGCCGACGGCGAGCAGACCCAGTACCTGAAGAGCGTGCTCGGCTTCCTCCAGGCCTACCAGGTGCAGTTCCAGCGCACCAAGGACCTGTGTGCGCGCCTGCGCCAGTTCAATCTGCTCGAACCGATGCAGGCGCAGTTCACCCTCCCCGATGGCCGCAGCATGATGCTGTCGGGCTTCGAAGTGGTGAGCCGCGACCGGCTCAAGGCGATTACCTCCGAGCAGCTCGCGGTGCTGTTCGGTTCCGACGACCTGGAAGTCATCTACCTCCACCTGCAATCGCTGCGGAACTTGCAGGCAACTGCCGGGCGGCTCGGCGTGGCGCAGGCCGAACCCAGTGCGGCGACCGCCCCAGAGCCGGTCGCGCCGTAGCGAACCAAAGCGCTTTCAGGAAAAGTTGCAGACTTTTCCGGTTCGAAAGCGTGACAGGCAAAGGCTAGAGCATCGCACCGTTTCGACGAAACGGTGGCGCTCTAGAACCCGCGGGGGCGCCCGCGGGACGGCCGAGTTCCGTTTGTGGCTCGGATAGGCGACGGCAAGGATGCCCGCGCGTTGGCGGGCATCCTGGTGACGTAGTGCGTAACTAGCATTGCAACATCCGTCGGTGCGCCATGGCGTGCCGGACAGGAGTCATGATGGCCTATCCTTTCAGATCCGAAGGTCTCTTCGGGCGTCCCACTTCGCAGCGCCGGGTGAAACTGGCCAGCGCGCTGCAGGACAGGCTGAAGCGACTCCTGCGTCGATCGAGGTCGGATCGGCAACTCGCCGAGCGCGTCCGCCTGGTTTTTGATTCGCTCGAACCGCGCCTGCTGCTGAATGCCGACCTCAGCGTCAGTTTTGCCAGCGACCCGGTCGCCCAGGACCATGACCTGCTGGTCCGGCTGATCGAGGAAGAAAAAGTCGTCGGTCCCACCACCGTTACCGTGCGCCGGGTCGAGATTCTCGACCAGAAGAGCGGTGGCAAGGTGCTGGCCTTCGGTGATCTGGATGAGATCAACGCGCCAGGCGGCAGCATCAACATCATTGGCGGCTCCGGCAACGATACGCTGCGAATCGACGAGGATTCGTTCGGCTCCAATACGCTGGTGCCGTCGATCACCTTCACTGGTGGCGGCGGGGCGGACCGGCTGATCTATGACACCTCCGACGCAACCGCATGGTTGATCAGCGGCAACGAGGCCGGCTCCGTCAACGGCCAGGCGGCCGACCTGACCTTTATCGGCGTCGAGAACCTCGAGGGCTCCGACGGCAACGCCGATACCTTTACCTTCGCTGCCGCCGGCAAGCTCAGCGGCGTCGTGGATGGCGGCTTTGGTGGGAACGATACCGTTATCTATTCCGGCGTCAGCGCCGTCGGCGGCACCGGCAGGCTCGGCGCCAACGGTTCGGGCTCGGTCGGGCTCAGCAACGACTCGACCCTGACCTTCGAGAACATGGAGCCGTTCACAGTCGGCGGCGGCATCAACGTCGTCGACATGCGGAACATCGTCTCGGGCGCGTCCAACAAGAACGTCTCGATCATCGCCAGTGGCGCCGATGTGGTGCGCGCGGTGATCGACGGCAGCAACTACGACACTTCCGCCACAACTCCCGTCTGGCTCTACCTGGGCGACCTGGCCAACGTCACCACCATCAGTTCGCTGCCCTCCAATGCCGCCTTCTCGCTGATGGTTGACGCGGGCGAGCAGGTCCTCGTCGCCGGCGACGTCACGGTCGGCGGTTCGCTCGGGCTGAGCGCCGAGAACGTCACCATCCAGGCGGGCGCCGATGTCGTCGCCGACGCCGTCACCATCAAGGCCATCGACTGGTCGCGCGTCTCGCTCGACGCGGCGGGCGCCAACCCCGATGGCGACGGCAACGCCGCAACCCTGAGCGTCACGCGCACTACGCTGGCGACCGTGCAGGTCAATGGCAGCATCACCGCCGATTCGGTGATCGTGGCGTCGGTCGCGGCCAATAAGGTGCGCTCGCACGGCATGGCCAATGCGGCGCTGAAGACCATTTCGACGACGCTCAACAACACCTCGACGGTGACCATCAACGGCACTGTCAGCGGTCAGGCCGTCAGTATCGGCGCCAACGCTGATGTCGATGTCGACATCATGCTGACCGAGGTGCCGATTCCGAACATGCTCGGTCTGGCCGAGGTCACCTTCCCGACCTCGATCTTCTCGCTGACAGCGGCGCCGGGAAAGATCGTCCTGCCGCCCGGCATGATCGACGCGATCCTCTACCCCGACCTGTACCGGGGGGAGGACGGGCAGCTGTACAATGAATCGGACGACCAGCTCGCCACCAATCCGGTGCCGCGCCCGACCATTTCTTCGTTCGATGCTGCCTTCACCAGCGCGATCGAGGCGGGCCTGGTGGCGCTGGAAGATATCCAAATGATGATGGATAGCTTCGCCACCCAAATCGCCACTGCCTACAACACTGGTGGTGCCGGGATCATCGACACCAACAATGTCGATGCCGACGTCAATGTCACCAGCATCACCAATGTCACGGTTGCGGCGAGCGCTGTGGTGACGGCGACCAGCGGCGCGGGCACTATTGCCATCGCGGCCGATGACCAGACCATCGTTCGCGACATCATCCAGACCGAGATCGACGCCTTCAAGCCCAAGCTCGCGACCATCGTGGTGTTCTCGGCGATCGACTCCGACACCTTGATCAACCGCAATACCACGGTGATGGTCGGCACGCCTGCGCCTACAGCGGTACCCGGGGTGCTGCCCAACGCCCTGCGGGCCACCAACGCCATAGCCGTCAGCGCCAACAGCGCCGGCGACGTGCGCAACGAGATCGTTTCCAACCAGATGGGTTCGGTCACCAACGAGGCGACCGAAGTTACCACCGCGACGCTCCGCGGCATCAAGATCGATGGCGGCTCGCCCGCCACCGCCGTCGGCAGGCTGTCGCTCTCGGCCACCAGCAACACCGGCTACTCGGCCACCAGCCTCGATTCCGACAACGAGGTGTTCGGCACGACCTCGGCCAGGCTCGATGCCAGCGACGTACGCGCCGGCAGCGGCGGCGTCAGCGTTTCGGCCATCGATCGCTCATCGGTCACGGCGCTCGCCATGCCCTTCCTGCCGCCTCTCGACGCCAATGGTGACGCACCCGACCCGGCGATCAAGAAGCACATCGCCCGCGTGGCGATCATCAACCAGATTCAGAAAGACACGACCGCGGCGATCAACGCCTCGACCATCGTGTCGGCCGGCGACGTCACCGTCGAGGCGTTGAACATCACCACCATCACCGCCTTCTCCGAATCGATCCCGATGGAGGAAGCGCCCGAGGTCGACCCGCTGGATGCGATCACCGCCAAGAAGGTGATGGCCGGCATTCTCGTCGCCAACGTGGTGAACGGCTCGACCACGGCGACGATCAGCGGCGGCACGCTCACCACCACCGGCGCCGGCAGCGATGTGCTGGTCAAGGCGACCGACGACAGTTTCCTCGATGCCTCCATCTACCTGAACATGGAAGGCCGTGGCATCTCGGGCGCCAAGCTGTTGAAGATGCTGAAGGGCGGCGCTGCGTCAGCGGCGCGCATGGAGGCGATGAACATCGTCGGCTGGGATATCGGTCAGGGACCGACCCTCTCCGGCAACACGCTGGCCTTCCAGAAGGCAACGCTCGACGCGATCCTCGGCACCGAGTTCTTCCAATCTCCCACCGAGGTCCAGGTCAAGGCGTCGATCACCGACGCGGTGGTCTCGGCTGCAGGCGCCATTTCGGCGGTCGCGCTCTCGAAGGGCACCGCCAACACCACGGTTTCCAGTTCGTCCAAGCAGACCAACGATGTCGGCGTTCTGAAGGCCAACGCCAAGGTTCTTGGCGTTGCGCTGGCCAACAACCAGATCAACCGGCTCGCTGCCGCGGTAATTGATGGCGGGGCCACCGACAAGGCGATCACCGCCGGCGGGGCTCTGATCGTCAATGCCGACGACGAGACGCGGATCAATTCCAACGTCAAGCTGACCGGCACCGCGATCTCCAGTACCGATGGCGGGCTGCATGCGCTCGAGCGCTTCTTCGAGTACGGGCTCGCCGATACCATCGAGGAAGCGGTCACCGGCACGTCGCTGAACAACCGCGGCATCACGCTCGATGCCGACCGCGTGCTGACCGACGGTATCACCACTGCTCCGGTTGCCTACGGCACGACCGTCGGCCTCGATTACGACCTGGTCACCTCCAAGAAGACGCCGCTGACGATCACCAAGGACCAGATCCTGCTGGTTTCCGAGGTCGGCAACTCCGGCAAGCTCTACAAGTATATCGGCTCCGATCCGCTCACCGTCACCAACTGGAAATCCGGCGGGCCGAATTTCGGCGATGTGAACACCTGGCAGGCGATCAAGGGCGAGGCCGGCGACACCTACACCTATCTGGGTGCCGATCAGCTGGTGCTCGACCTCTCCATGGTCGATTTCACCGACAAGGGCCTGTGGAAACCCGACCTCGACTACTCGATCTTCACCGACCAGTACAACATTCGCTCGGTCGGCGCTAAGGCCACCGGCCAGGTCATCGTGCTCAACGACCTGCGTGGCGGCGCCACGGCGCTGCTCACCAACGCCGTGGTCAACGCCAATACCGTCTCGGTCGACGCCAAGTCGATCGGTGAGATCACCGCCAATGCCGATGTCTATAACGAGGTGCAGGGCGGCGGCACGTTCAACGAGGATTCGCTGCTCAAGAAGTTCGCGCCCAAGGGCGTCAAGGGCACCATCCTCAAGAAGCTGCTGAAGGGCGGCAAGACCGGCGCGCAGAGCGCCATCATCTCGACCAACCTGATCCAGGGCGCCACCTCGGCGCAGATCGTCGATGCACAGCTGGGCGCCGCAAACGCCAAGATCGGCTCGGTGTCGGTGCGGGCGGATAACTCCGCCACCATCACGGCGGAGAACTCGGCGGTCTCGACCGGTGAGGGCGCCTCCAAGATGCAGGCGCTGCAAATCGCCAACAACACCATCGGCTGGGCGCGCGGCAACCTGCTGTTCAATTCCGTCGAGACCTTGCTGGGCGACTTTGTTGATGACGCCGACACGGGCCAGACCGTGGCCCTGCGCCAGCAAACCGTCTACGACGTCGAGGCGCGCATCACCAACTCGAACGTGCAGTCTTCGGCCGACGTGCTGGTCGAGGCATTGTCGTCGGGTCTCATCACCGCGGTGCTGGATAACCGCGCATCGGCCGCGTTCCAGGCGATCGCCCAGACCAAGTCGTCGTCGCTGGCCCTGGCTATCGCCGGCAACAAGATCTCCAACAGCGCCACCGCCAGGATCAACGCGGCCTCCACCGTTGCCGGCGCGACGGTCACGGTGCGGGCGGTTAATTCCGCCATTATCGACACGCTGACCAATGTCGGTGCGGACAACACCACGGCGACGACCTATGGCGCCGACGTGCTCAGCGATGTCGTCAGCGCTGTGGTCGACGACTACAAGTACACCACCAAATCCGGCAGGCCGGGGTTCTACGGTTCGGCGGAAAAGCTGACCTTCGGCGATAAGGTACTGGTCCACGCCGAGATCAATCTCGATGAGCTGCTGCAGCCCAACACTATCGAAATCAAGGCCGGCGACCGGGTCCAGAAGGGCGGCGTCGTCTACGAATACGCCGGCCTCGACACCATCACCTCGCTGGGTGCCCTGCAGACTGAGACCTTCAGCAACACGGGCCGCTGGAAGGTAACCACCGGCAAGGCTGGCGACGTCTACCAGTATATGGGCACGGCCACCGATCAGATCGATCTGGCCGAGGCCGACTTCACCGATTTCGGCCTGTGGAAGCAGCTGACCACCGACGACATAATCTCGCCGGCCTTCGCCCAGACCCTGGTCAGCGCCAAGATGGGGCAGGCCAAGGCGACCAGCAAGGCCAAGGGCAAGGAATTCAAGGACCCGCTGAAGACCGGTAGCGCTGCCAAGGGCGGCATTTTCGCGCGCAACCAGGTCGACGCCTATGTGACGGCGGCAATCGAAAGCTCGACCATTGCCTCGACCGGCAAGATCGACGTCACCGCCGACCAGATCGCGACGATCAAGGCGACCGATATCAGCGTCATCAGTTCCGAGAACGTCACCGACGGCAACGCCTCCAAGGCGTTCGGCGCGGTCTCGGTGTCCAACAGCATCCTGGGCGCCACCCTCGCGACGGTCAACGGCTCGACCATCAGCAAGGGGACGGGCGTCGGCAACGATCTGACCGTCCGCGGCACCAACGCGGCGACCATCGAATCCACCGCGCTCAGCGAGATGAGCGCCGGCGGCAAGGTGGTCAACGCGGTGATCGCCTTCAACTCGGTCGGCTGGAAACCGCAGAACCTCTTCCTCGACGCGGTCGATCTGATCATCGGCTCACCGACGGTGGCGACGGCGCTCGGTAACGAGCAGGCGTTCTCGACCACCTCCTCGATCGTCAATTCGGACATCGACGTCGCGGGCTCGATCAGCGTTACCGCCGAGAACTCGGCCCGCATCACTGCGGTCACCGGCAACGAAGCCAAGCAAGAATGGTCGAACCCGTTCGGCGTCGTTGCCAAGCAGGGCGCCAAGGGCCTGGCGGTGGGCGCACTGCTCGCCATGAACAAGATCAGTGCCGGCGCCGATGCGATCATCGACAACACCGGTGCCGTCAACAAGCAGGTCGAGGCGGACGAGTCGGTTCGCGTTGCCGCCGACAACGAAGCCAGCATTTCGGCCAACATCAAGGTGGTCGCGTCGGCGCTGCCGTCGAACACCCTGGCAGCCGTGCAGCAGCTGGTGACCGGCGTCGCCGGCCGCCTCGGCGCCGGCGACTATGATTACACCAGCCAGTCGGGCACCCAGACCATCGAGAAGGGCGACAAGGTTCGCGTCTCGCTGGCCTATCTCAATGGCGAGGTCGATCTCGATACGCTGGGCGCTGGCGCCGCCGTCAACTTGATCCAGGGCGACATCGTCGAGAAAGGCGGGGAGATCTACCGCTATCTCGGCACCACGCCGATCACCGAGAATACCGGCATCGTTCTCACCAACACCGCGCTGTGGCTGAAGCTCGACGTGAATGCCGGCGAAATCTACGAGTATATCGGTGAGCCCGACCTGGCGCCGACCGACCTGGCGCTGATCAACTATGGCGACGCCTTGCTCTGGAAGCAGCTGCGCACCGCCGACTACGAAGACATCTTCTTCCCTGAAATCGGCAACATCGTTGCCACCAATGCCAAGGCGATCGGGCTGTCAGTCGCCTATAACGAAGTCAAGGGCGACGCGACCGCCAAGATCGTCAACGCCGTAGTCGATGCCGATGGCTTCGGGGCGGATCCCGGCGACGTGGTCGTCGAGGCGACCAACACCTCGCAGATCTGGGCCTATTCCACCAACACGGTCTCCGCCTCGGGCGGCAGTGGCATCGACGGCTCGGGCAAGGTGCTCGGGGCTTCCGGCCAGATCGTCACCAATGTCGTGCTCGGCAAGGCCGCGGCCTCGCTCGAGGCCTCGACCATCACCGCTGCCGGCGATGTCGACGTACTCGCCACCAACAACGCGGCGATCGACGCGCGGAATTACGCCTCCGCCGCTTCCGGTGCGACCGCGGTGGGCGTCACGCTCGCCTTCAACTCGGTGGGCTGGGCCCCGCAGAACATCCTGTTCAACACCATCGATACGCTGGTCGGCGCCAACTATATTTCCGACCTCGGCTTCGGCGGCAATATCGGTGCCGACGCGACGGCGACCATCGATGGCGGCACGGTCAATGCCGACGGCAAGATCACTGTCGCCGCCGTCAATACGGCGCAGATCAACTCGACCGTCTCCAACACCGCGCAGACCACCACCTCGGCGCTCTATGGCGCGTCGGGCGCTGCCTATGGCGTCGTGCTGTCGGGCAACAAGGTCAGCGGCAAGGCGACCGCCACGATCAAGAACGCCAAGACCGCGACCGGTAAGGACATCACCGCGGGCCAGGGTGTCGCCGTCACGGCGAAGGACCAGAGCGGCATCTATTCCAATACCAAGCTGGTGGCGGAAACCTCGGTCACCAATGACGCCGGCGTCGGCATCATCCAGGAGACCCTCAACGATGTGATGGGGGCGGACTACGACACCCAGCCCGATCCGGCTGGCACCAAGATCCGCGGCCTCAAGTACGGCGACCGCATCCGCCTCGACGACGCCTATGGCGATCCGACGATCGACATGTCATTCGGCACTCCGCCGACCAATGTGGCGATCAACGCCGGCGAGGTCATCCAGCTCGAGCCGGCGGCCGGCGAAGATGCCGGCCTCAAGTACCTGTATGTCGGCAGTGCGCCGTTCACCATCCCTGATGTCGACACCTTCAATTTCGCCACCTCGGCCAACTTCAAGCTGATCGGCGGCGACGCCGGCGCCATCTACACCTACATGGGCACCGCCGCGAGCGGCCAGAATACCGACCTGACCAAGCTCGACTTCACCGACCTCAACTACTGGAAGAAGGATCCGGTCACCGAGATCCTGCTGCACGACCTCAACCTGTCGGCGGCGCCGGCCAAGTCGATCGGCGCGCTGGTCGTGCTCAACGACGTGCGCGGCGGGGCCAGCGCCAGCATCAACAATGCCGAGGTTGAAGGCGGCGCCGGCAACGTGACCGTCAGCGCCGAAGAGACGGCGACCCTGCGCGCTATCGCCGACAGCGCCATTGCGGCCATCGGCGGCAGCTCGCTGCCCTCCAACGTCTCGTTTGCGCCCAACCCCAAGCCGGGCAAGGACGGCACCACCAAGCCGGCCAAGGACACGGTGCTGGCGATCAACGGCACGCTGGCGACCAACCTCGTGCAGTCCAGCGCCGTAGCCGAGATCGTCAATTCGACCGTCACCGGCCAGGGCAATGTCGCAGTCGATGCAGTGAACGACGCCCAGATCAACGCCAAGACGCTTGCCGCGGCTTCGACCAGCGGCGGCAATACCGCCGGCGTGGTGATGGCGTTCAACTCGGTCGGCTGGAACACCCAGAACGTCCTGTTCAACGGCATCGATGCGATCCTCGGCGACGATTTCCTCGCCGCCGACGCTTTCAACGGCAAGAATCCGGCGATCGCCAGCGCCAAGATCACCTCGAGCACCATCGACATCTCCGGCGACCTCAGCGTCACCGCCGACAACACCGCCATCATCGACGCCGAAGTCAGCAACGAGGCGACCTCGTCGACCACTTCGATCGCCGGCACCGATGGCAAGGCGCTGGGCTTCATCATCGCCAGCAACAAGGTGGCGGGCGGCGCAACCGCAACGATCGACAACAGCGCGGATACGGCGGCGGTCATCGAGGCCGACGACGTCACGGTGAAGGCCAGCGACGACGGCGAGATTCTCGCGGTCGGCAATATCAAGGCGATCGCCAAGATCAGCAACGACTACGGCATCAGCATTGCCACCAACGTCATCCAGTCGCTGATCGAGAGCTACAAATACACCACCAAGTCGGGCACGCAGACGCTCAACAACGGGGACCTGATCTATATCGGCGATGACTATTCTGTTGCAGCCGACCAAGGCAAGATTTTCAAGTATTCCGGCCCCGATGGAGTCGCGATCGACCTCAGCGGTGACATCACTACCAACGCTGCCTTCTCCGAGTTCAGCGTTTCGAAGGGCGTCGAGCTCATCAACTCCCTGACCTCCAACCTCGCCGGCGGCAAGGCCACCGGCGTTGGCGCCATGGCCATCCTCAACCTGGTCGAGGGTAACGCCGATGCGTTGGTCACCGGCACCAAGCTGACGCTGACCGGCGACCTCGACATCAAGTCCGAAAAGACCGGCCTGATCGACGCCGACCTCACGGCGCGCGTCGAGGTGACCGGCGGCACCAATGCCAAGTCGAGCTCGGTAGCGATCAACGCCGTGATCTCGACCAACAATGTGCTGGGCACCACCAGCGCCAAGCTGCTCGGCAGCACCGTCACCTCTGCCGACAACGTCTCGGTCATCGCCAACAACACCTCGACCATCGACGCCACGCTCGATGCCGACACCATCTCCAAGCAGACTTCGGTCGGGGTGACGCTCGCCTTCAACTCGGTGGGCGTGCAGAACCAGAACTTCCTGTTCAACACCGTCGATGCGCTGGTCGGCACCGACCTCGTCGATACCATCCAGGGGGCACCGCCGGTCGCCACCACGGCGCTCATCGACAACACCACGATCGATGCCAGCGGCGACCTCAATGTCGAGGCGCATGGCGACCAGGCCATCAACGCCGAAATCTCGAACTTCGTGCGCACCCTGCGCGGTGGTGGCGGCAACGCCATCAGCGTCGGCGCCGTTATCGCGCTGAACCGGGTCACCTCGACGGTCAACGCCACCATCAGCAACTCGAGTCAGGTCTATGCCGACGGCGACGTGGTGGTCGATGCCGACAACACCGCCAACATCACTTCCGAGGTTGTGCAGCCGGTGATCGCGCTGGCGGCTGACTTGTTCACCGGCGGTGGCACCAAGAGCTTCGCCATCAGCCTCGTGGTGTCGCGCAACATCATCCGCGCCGACATCGACGCGGCGATCGACGATGTCGACGATTTCGATGCCGGCTCGGTGACGGTCAGCGCCGACCAGGCGAGCACGATCGAGAGCATGGCCGCTGCGGCCGCGGTCGCCGGGGCGGTAGCGCTCAGCGGCGCCACGACCAGCGTCAGCGGCGGCGCCGCCATCTCCAATAACGCGCTGCTCGGCAGCGCCGAAGCAACGATCCTCGATTCCGACGTTTCTGCTCCGGCCGGTACCGTGCAAGTGCATGCCGGGAACGCCGCCGACATCGACGCCAAAGTGCTGGCGGCTGCTGTCGCGGTGTCCGGCAGCTTTGGTGGCGCCTCGAACGGCGTCGCCATCGGCGCGGCGCTGGCGTTCAACTATATCGGCTATACCGGTTCGATCACCCAGGTCGGCACCGCCACGCCGCTGAAGACCGAGGCGAGCGTCCGCAACTCGACGGTGTCGGGCAAGAAGGTCAAGGTCGACGGCAGCTCGACGGCGACCATCGACGCTACCGTCGCGGCCGCGGCCGTGGCGATCGGTGCGTCGTCATCCAATGCCAAGCAGTTCGGCATCGCCGGTGCGATCGTTGAAAACCGCATCGCCGCCGATACGACCGCCACCGTCGATGGTGGCGCCACCGGCGCATCGACCGTCACACTCGGCACCGACGGCCTCGAGGTCGGCGCCGTCAGCAACAACACCATCACAGCGATTGCGGCAGCAGGCAGCGTCACCGCAGCGCTTTCGGGCGGCAGCTCGGTCGCGGTGTCGATTGCAGCCGGCGTGGCGCTCAACGACATCAAAGGCACCACCAAGGCCCATGTCGAGGATACCACGGTCACCGGCACCGGCGGGGTCTCGGTCAAGGCCGAGGACCTTTCCAAAATCTCCGCGACTGCGGCGGCGGCGGCATTCACCCTCAGCGGCAGCCCGAGCAACGGCGTGTCGGTCAGCGGCGGCGGCGCCGGGGCCAGCAACGTCATCGCCACCGATGTGCTCGCCACCATTCTGACCTCGACCATCACCGTCGATGGCGGCGTGCTGGTTGATGCGCATTCGAAGCAAGATATCGACGCCACGATCATTGCCGCGGCGTTCGCGGTAGGCATCGGCGGTTCCAACGGCGTTGCGGTCGGCTTCGGTGTCTCGGTCGCCGAGAACCTGATCACCGGCGCCGCGGCAACACAGGCGCAGGTCAAGGCTCATATCAGCAGCAGCGATGTCACCTCGGGTGGGGCGGTCGAAGTCACCGCGCTTTCCGAAGGCAAGATCGACGCCACCGTTGTTGCGGCCTCGATGGCCATCGGTATCGGCGGCTCGGTGGGCGTGGCGCTCGGCGGCGCCGGCGCGGGCACTCACAATGCCATCACCGTCGCGACCTCGGCGCTGATCGACGGCGCGACCTCCGACATCATCGGCGACTCGATCAAGGTTTCCGCCGAGGACAAGTCCGATATCGAAGTGCTGACCGGCGCCGCCTCGGTGGCGCTGGCGGTCGGCTCGACCGGTGCCGGCATCGCGCTCGGCATCGCCGTGGCGCTCAACGAGATCAGTGCCGGCGTCACCGCTTCGGCGGCCGGCGTGGCGCAGCTCAAGACCAATTCGGGGAACCTGTCGGTCAACGCCAAGCGCGATGCGAAGATCAACGCCAAGGCCTATGCGGCATCCTTCGGTGCCGGCTTCGGCAGCGTCGGCGTCGCCGTCAGCGGCGCGGGTGCCGCGGCGCAGAACAAGATCGGTGGCGACGTGGTCGCCTCGATCGCCAGCGTGGCCAGCGTCGACGTCACCGGCAGCGTGCTGGTCGAGGCCGATTCCACCTCCAAGATCGATGCGGAGATCGCCGCGGTTGCCGTTTCGGTCGCCGCCGGCGCTACCGGTGTCGGCGTCGGCATCGGCATTTCGGTCGCCCTCAACACCATCGGCGATTGGGACGATGGCGGACTCACCTACCAGGAACTCATCGACACCGAAGATCCGCTGACCACCGCGGAGCTCACCAGCACGGCCGAGGTCAAGGCTTTCATCGACCAGTCCAAGGTCACCGCGACCGGCGCGGTCGATGTGAGCGCCATCTCCGACCAGACCATCGATGCGACGGTGGTCGCCGCGGCCGGCGCCCTGGCCGGCGGCTCGGTTGGCGTGGGTGTCTCCGCTGCGGGCGTTTACGTCGAGAACCTCATCGCCGTCGAAACTAGCGCCTATATCTCGGGCAAGGCTGCAGTCGGCAATACCGCCGCCACCAAGGCGGAGATCGATGCGGCCAGTGTCAGCATCACCGCCGAAAACACCTCCGATATCGAGGCGCTGGCCGGCGCAGCTTCACTTGCCGTCGGCATTGGCGCCACCGGCGTCGGGGTCAGCGTCGGTATCGCCATCGCCAAGAACACCATCGACGGTGGCGTCAGCGCCTATGCGACCGACGCCGATATCTCGGTGACCGACATCGTTGACCGGCCGAGCGGCTCCAATCCGCCCGCCGCAGCGACGCCTGGGACGATCCAGATCTCGGCCACGCTCGACAACACCATCGAAGCCACGTCCGCAGCGGCGGCTGTCGCCATCAGCGGTGGCGCCGTCGGCGTCTCGGTTTCCGGTGGCGGCGCGGTGGCGCTCAACACCGTGCTCGGCAGCGCCACCGCCTATGCCGCGGACAGCGTGCTCGATGCCGGCGGCGATATCGACGTTACAGCCGACAGTACCTCCGACATTGACGCCCAGGTCCTCGCGGTTGCGGGATCGGCGGCCTTTGGCGGCGTCGGCGTTGCGGCCTCGATCGGCGTCGGCATTGCCCGTAACAATATCGGCTACGTCACCAACGGCGCCGACCTCGCTCCGACTTACGATCCGATCGTCGTCAAGGCGTATCTCGAGGATACCGAAGTCGAGAGCTTCGGCGAACTGTCGCTCGAAGCCACCTCCAGCGAAACCATTGATGCCAAGGTGATCTCTGGCTCTGTGGCGATCGCCGCCGGCGGCGTTGGCGTCGCGGCGGCCGGCGCCGGCTCGGAAACCAGCAACCACGTCGGGGTGGAAACCTCGGCCTATATCTCCGGCGATGGCGCCGGCATCACGGCCGGTGACCTCAGCATCGCCGCCGACGACACCATCGACATGGAAGCCTATGCGGGCGCCGCGTCGATCGCTGGCGCGGCCGGCGTCTATGGCGGCGCGGCATCGATCGCTGTGACCGTGGCCGAGAACTTCAGCAAGTCGACTGTAAAGGCCTATATTGCGGACGCTGGCGCCGTGGTGGTCACCGGCACGGTGGCCAAGGACGCCCTGGGCTATTTCAATCGTCTCAAGGACGGGGTGGTGGCGACGCCCGACCCGCTGCAGTTCCAGCTCGCGACCGGTAAGGTCGAGATCGGTGCAACCAGCGATATTACGCTCGATGCCACGGCCGAACTCGCTTCGGTGGCGGTCAACCTCAGCATCGGCCCGACCTTGGCCGGCGGCGGCGCCAAGACCACCAACAACGTGGTCGCCGTGACCGACGCCTATATCAACCACAGCACCCTCAATGTGAACGGCGATATCGAAATCACCGCCGACACCGATGTCACGACGACCGCGGTCAATCGCGCGCTCACCGTGGCCGCCGGGCTGTTCAGCCTTGCGGTCTCGGGCCTCGATGCCGATACCGATATCGATATCGACAACACTGCCCGCACGTTCGGCACCTCAAGCATTGACGCTCGTGATGTAACGCTGCGCGCCACCGCGACGCCATCCGCCAGTGCGGAGACCGAGGCGGCCACCGGCGGCGTCCTCGCCGTCGGCGTTTCCAAGGCCGATGTCGATGTCGATGTGCTCTCGAAGACCGAAACGACCAACACCAGTTTCGCCGTTCGCGACCTGACGCTGCAGGCCGAGGAGGCGCGTGCCTCCGCCACGGCCAATACGGCCTATGCCTCGTCGCAGGGCATTGTCGGGGCGCTGATCGGCGCCGACGCCACCGTCACCAACGCCGACCATATCGGCGCCATCTCGGCGCTGCTCGGCGCCGGCACCTCGATCGTCGCTTCCGGCACCGTCGCCGCTACGGCGCGCGGCGACAACCGGCAGCGCGCCGCCTCCGACAGCGCCGCTTTCGGCCTCGTCGCCGCCGGCGCCACCAAGGCGACGGCAACGTCCACCTCGAGCACCAAGGCAGAAGTTGCCAACGGCATCAGCATCACCGCCGGCGATCTGGTGGTTCGTGCCAACGGCAATGACGACAACGCCTCGTCGGCCAGTCCCGGCGCCGGCGGTCTCGTCGGTATCGCCTCGGGCGAGGCCGACACCGTGGCGAACGTCGCCTCGGAAGCGAGGATCGGCACCAACGCCCAGATCACCCTGCTTGCCAATGCATCAACCGGCGCCACCGGTGCGCTGCGGCTGGCCTCCGACCAGAACACCCTCGCCAATAACGAGATCAAGACCAGCTCGTTCGGTGTGATCTCGGGCAACGGCACCTCGGCGACCAACGACGTCAATGCCAACAGCACGGCGCGCTTCGCCAACAGCGCCGATATCAGGGCCGCCAGCATCTCGGCCTCCGCTGTCAATCACTTCACCAAGGCGGATATCGGCACCAATGTCGACGGCATCTCGGCCGGCGCTATCAGCATCGCCGGCTCCGATATCCGCACCGACCTGTCGCTCAGGACGCTGACCATTGTCGAAGACAACGTCACGCTGACGGTGCAGAACGCCTCGCCCGATGCCGGTGGCATTTCGCTCTCGACCTTCAACGACATCTTCTATGCCGACACCGTCGCCTATAAGGGCGGTGGCGTGATCTCCGGCATCGGCGCCTCGAGCACGCTCGACACCAAGGATGACGCGGGCGACGACGACGACAATGGCAACGGTGTCGTCGGCACGGTGCAGATCGGCACCAACCCGGCAACGACCAGCAACTCAAACATCAAGATCAGCTCGACCGGCGACGTTCGCCTCGCCTCGAACAGTGAAGTCGACGCCACCATCAAGGTCAGCGTCGACAACTACGGCTTCCTCACCGCCTCGGCGGCGCAGAGCGTGCTCGAGATCAATCCGGTCCACAACATCACCATCGGCGGGGGCGCCGAGATCAAGGCGCTGCGCCACGTCCGCATGCTGACCGGCATGGACGAGAGCTTCACCCGCGACAGCTACAAGCTCGCGACCTATGCCGACACGCTAGCCGGCAGCGTCATTCCGCTCGATAAGGTGCGCAACGACAGCCTGCTGTTCATCACCAACCGCATCGACGTAATGGACGGTGCGACGGTGCTGTCGGGTGGCAATGTCGACGTCCTGGCCGACACCTTCGCGCTCGCCAATATCATCTCGCAGGGCAAGAGCCGGAACTGGGCCACCGCCGTCAGCGACGGCATCAACAGCGCGCTGGGCGGCGCCGAGACCTTCACCAGCAATGGCGGCTCGGAGGTGGATTCCGTCGTCAACGTGGACGGCACCATCCGCACCGGCCTTAACCGCGTCGTCAACGTGGTGATCGAGTCGGTCGGCGGAACGCAGGCCAACCCCACGGCGGTGATCACCGCAAAGGGTGCGGACGGCTCGGCGATCGACACCGTCACGGTGAAGCTGGTCAAAAAGCAGCTCACATCGAACTACGTCGACGAGCTGGTCAAGGCGCGCGTCGAATACGACAAGTATCGCGACGACGCCGTGGTGCGCGCCTTCTGGCAGGGCGAGATCAAGCGCCTGACCCGCGAACTCATCTTCCTCGGTCTCGCGGAACCGCCGCGGGACGATAACGGCAATGTCATCGTCGCGATCGACCCGGTCACCAACCAGCAGGTCGTCATCCCGGTGCTTCGCGAAGTGCTGACGATTGTCGTCGACCCGATCTTCGCTTCGGCCGGCCGGATTCACGTCATGGCCGATGTCCTGCAGGGCGATGGTACGCTCGATGCGCCCGGCGACGTGTCGGTCAGCATCGAGAACAAGACCCAGGCCTTCCTCGACATCAAGGGGATCACCATCCCCGAGAACAATGGCGGCGTGTTCCTCAACGGCCTGCAGAACGAGATCTCGGCCTCGACCAGCGAAGCCGTGGCCAACGGCAAGATCGACACGGCCAACGCCAGCAACGTCGCGACCAAGAACAACAAGGACGACACCGGCTTCGACCACACTTGGGTCGCCGGCGACGCCAATTTCGACATCACGCTCACGCCCGGCATCCGCACCGATGCCAGCATTCTGATCAAGAACAGCTGGCAGCGCAGCAGCACCGACCAGCCCTGGCCGGGGATTACCGTGTCGGGCGCCATCGACGCGATCACCAGCGATGTGATCATCGACAACTCGATCGGCTCGGGCGACATCACCATCAATGCCGAGATCGACGCCAATTCCGTCGACCTCAGGACCCAGGGCTATGTGCTGATCGACCTGCCGCCGGGCAGCGTCTACCACTCGGGCGGCAACCCCTACGAGGACTGGAAGGCCATCTCCACCGATGGTGGCGTCGGTGACATTACCTCGCCGGCCGCCGGCACCAACCTCGTGGCGCAGCCGCCCAAGCCGGGCATCACCGCCAACCGGGTGTCGATCACCGCCGAGTTCATCGACCTCAACGGGGTGATCACCAGCGGCAAGGAGGATTATGTCCTCAACCTCAACCAGGCGACGATCAACGAGATCGCCCTGATCGAGAAAGGCAAGCCGACCACCAAGCAGGTGCTGCTGAAGAGCGCCAGCACCGGCGCGTTCAACGCCTACTGGGACGTCGAGACCAAGAAGATCGTCATCGAGGAATTCCGCGTTCCTGGCGGCTCGATCACCATCACCGGCAACCTGCTCAATACCGGCAACGGCATCATCGAGGCGCTGGGCGGCTACGTCCACGTCAAGGTGGTCAACGACACCAATTATGACGTGGTGATCAGGCAGCTCGACGTGCGCGATCGTGGCGCCGGTACCATCCGGCTCAACGACAAGGCCAAGGCGACCAATGCCGACGGCTACAAGCAGACCTGGTATCAGGTGAACGACGACGGCACCGTCACGGTCCGCGAGAGCCAGTTCAAGCTGGAGACCACTCCGGGCTCCAGCGCCGCTGCTCCCGGCAAGCGCGCGTATGAAGAGATCGCCGCCAGCGTGGCCACCACCAACCATGTGGCGGGTGTGGATGGACCCTATCGCGAGACTTTCACCTACAAGCCGCAGGAAGGCTGGCGCTTCGGCTGGACGGTCGGCAAGGTCGTCGAGACCAAGGACACCAGCGTCTACACCACCTCGAAGTGGCTGGGCATCGATGCGTTCTCCCCGGACGCCTTCGACGCGTTGCCATCGGTAATCACCGTCATCGAGGGGCCCTCGCTGATCGACAACTCGATCTTCTTTTACCGTGACACCGTCGACGCCGCGAGCGCCACCGATGCGGACGCCGTCCACACCTATGAGTCCGACGAGTTCAACCTGGACGAACAGCGGTTCTACAAGGACCTGCCGACGATCAGCCACTGGTACGGCACCAAGGACTACCGCAAGCAGGAAGATATCCTGTCGACCGACCAGACCAACGGCCGGCACACCATCGAAGCCGACCGTCCGGTCACCATCCGCTTCACCGGTTATGAAGAGGCGCGGGTCGAGATCGACTCGAACGGCACCGGCAATGTGATCATCGAAGGCGGCATCCTCAACGAGACCGGCCTCACCAAGATCACCTCCGAGGGCAGCATCGACACCTCGCACGCACAATCCGTGGTGCAGGGCGTGCGCATCGAGCTCGACGCCAAGAACGATATCGGCGCCGACAACATGGCCAATGTCGGGGAAACCGGCGGCACGCTCACCAACATAAAGCCGATCAACATCGACCTGGTGGACAAGTATCCCCCGGGCTATTTCAAGACCGACACCTTTGCCCAGCTGACCGCCACGTCGCGGACCGGCGGCGTCTACCTCAACGAAATCTCGGGCGACATGTCGGTGGTCTCGGTGACCGCGTCGCAGGGCGACGTGGTGCTGGTGGCGCAGGCGGGTATCGTCGCCGCCGAAACCGCAGCCGGGGTGTTCGCCAACGGCCTCGTCACCGGCAATTCGATCGACCTGATTGCCGACCGCTATGTCTCGCAGGACCAGGGCCTGCCGGATGGCGCCGTCGGCGGCATCGGCAACGGTGCGGCACGGCCGCTGCAGATCAACTCCGGAGCGCTCGCCGAACACCGCGTCACCATCAAGGCGGTGGGCGACGTAGCGGTGCGCGAGACCGCCGGCGACCTTCGCCTGATCGCCGCCGAGACCCAGGGCAACGTCTACATCAAGGTGGATGCCGGCTCGCTGACCGACGCCGATTTCACCGTGCAGAAAGACCTGCGCAGCCGCGAGCAGCTGCTCGCCGGCATGTGGAAGGACCTGCAGCTCACCGTCGGCACCGGCGTCAACGAGAAGATCTCGGACACGCTCACCGGCTATGAGAGCTGGAAGCGGCAGGAGTATCAGGCCTATTGGCAGATGAAGGGTCAGTTCAACGGCACCTCCGTCAAGCTGACCGCGCTCGAGGTCGCCTATTTCCAGGGCCTCTACCCCAATCCGACGGACGCAGCCAGCCAGATCGCCACCCTTGAGGCATCGCGTACCCAACAATATCTGGCGCTTAAGGTTGTCTACGAAGGCTATGGCGATACTCAGCGCACCGATATCGATGCGGCCTATCAGCAGTATTGGGCCTACCGGACGGCGCAGCCCAACACCGCCGGGTCGATCACCATCACCGGCGCCGCGCTGACCGCCCTGCAGAACCAGCTGCGGACCGAAGCGCTGTTCAAGAATGCCAACCTTGCCACTCCGCTGAAGGATGCGGCCCTCGACGCCTATGTCACCGCGTTCATCGCGACCGGCGTCAGCGCGGAACAACTCCGGCAGACCAACGACTACCACGACCTGCACAAGATGTTCGGCAGGCTCGGGGAAACGGCGCAGACCTGGGACAAGACCGGGCCGAACTACAAGTACCTGTTCGCCGTTGGCACGGTGAAGGCCGACCTGACCGCTGGCGTGAAAGTCTGGACCGAGGACGAACTGCTGTTCGCCTTTGGCTCGGGCATCTTCAAGCCGGTCACCGACACCGAAACGGTGATCGAGGCCAACAATGTCGATACTGCCGGCAACCTGACCATCGACGCCAACAAGAATATCGGCAAGGTCGCCGACGCGCTGGTGATCACTCTGGGCGCCACGCCGGCCTCGCTGACCGAGGATGAGCGCGTCGCCATCGCCTCGGCCGAGCGGCAGGACATCGTGTTCGCCAAAAAGGTCGAGCAGGGTCTTGCTGTCAGCTTCGGCAACAACGCACTCGGCAAGGGCACGATCACGCGCCTTTCGGGCTCGTGGACCGGCTACAGCGTCAACGACTACATCTATGTCGGCGGCGAGACCACCAACGCCACCACCAAGGGCGGCTACTACCAGATCGCGGCGATCGACGGCGCGACGATCACCCTGGTGGGCAAAGCCGCTGCTGGGGTCGCGGAAGCCAAGCCGCAGCTTGGCGTCGAGGCCAACCGGACTGTTACCATCGCCAACGCGGTGCTCGATCCGCTCGCGGCGGCCAGTGGCGTCATCACCCATGTCATCGTCGCGCAGCGTGACGACGTCGATGTGGCGATCGATGGCGTGATCAACGCCAAGGCCGGCGGCTCGATCTACCTGGGCTCCGAGCAGCAGGTGAAGGTCGACAAGATCGAGGCCGGCGCCGCCGGCACGATCCGGCTGAAATCCAGTGCCTCGATCGTCAACGCACTGAGCGGCAGCGGAGTGAACTTCAAGGCCCTCGATATCGTGCTCGAAGCCGGCGATGGCGGCATTGGCGAGAGCAATGCCGTGACCGTCGAGATGTCGGCGGGCGGCAGCCTCATCGCCCGTGCCACCGAGGACGTGCGCATCACCGCGCCGACCTCCAACATGTATGTCGAAGCGATCTACTCGCGTTCGGGCGATGTCTACCTCTCCACCACGCTCGGCTCGATCCTCGATGCGCTCGGTACGGACGGCGAGAAGATCCGAGCCAACCATATCTCGCTCACCGCCGGCGGCAGCATCGGCACCGCCACCGACGCCGTCGAGATCGTGGTGACCGGCGCCTACAGCGGCGTCGCCACCAACGCAGACACCACCGGCACGGTGATCGCCACCGCAGCGGGCGACATCTCGCTCAATGCGGTCGAGCGCAACTTCAACGTGCGCAAGATTACCTCGACCGCCGGCAACGTGTATCTCGGCGCCGAGCTCGGCTCGATCCTCGACGCCGAGTACAACGCGCAGGGCACGCAGCTCGGCGCCGATATCATCGGCAACTCGGTCAGCTTGTCTGCCCGCATCGCCATCGGCCAGGCCGGCAACGAACTCGATATCGACAGCTCGAATCAGGCTGCCGGCAAAGTCCGCGCCTTCACCGATCTCGAGAGCATCTACCTCGCCGAGACCACCGGCGACCTCAACCTCGACCAGGTGGGAACGCCAACCGCTGACTCGGGGAGCACGCAGCCGCTCGCCTTCATCGTGGCGATGACCGGCAGCATCCTCAATGCGCGCGCCGACACCGAGACCGACAAGCGCAATATCGTATCGCGCCGCACATTCCTGTCGGCCAATCAGAATATCGGCAGCGCCAGCAAGTCGATCGTCACCGAGGTTGGTAACCTCGAAGGCACCGCGCTCAATGGCAGCACCTATGTCGCCAATCTCGGCGAACTGGTCGTCGGCGACGTCAACGTCAACAACAACGGCGTCAACGCCTTGAAGGGCGCCGTCTATATCAAGGCCTCGAGCCCCGTCATCGTCAAAGAGAACACCACAGCCAGCGGTGTCGTTGAGATCTGGGCCGAGGACGACAACGAGGCAAATGGCGGCGAGGACGCGCTGCCCGACGACATCACCGTCAAGGCCGGTGTGACGGTGCAATCCACCACCAGCGAAGTCCGCCTGCTGGCCGGCGACGACCTCCTGGTCGAGGGGCCGGTTGTTTCAGCCGATCCGCTGCTCGCCAAGCCCGCCGCGGTCATCAAGGCGGCGACACAGATCGTCATCAAGGTCGACTACCAGGTCTCTGGCTCCGACCCTGATGCGGAAGGCGGCACGGCCGACCTCAAGGGCATTTTCACCGCTCCGACCATCACGATCACCGGCGGTGCCCAGGACGATTCCGTCCTGTTCGACCTCGAGGCGCTCAACGGCAACACCTTCGTTTTCGGCGGCGCCGGCAACGACACCGTCACCGTCGACCAGCTGCCGTCGATGACCACCTACCAGGGCGTTGTCGATGCCGACGGCGTCTTCGGCAAGGACGGCACGGGCCGCGAACTGCGCGACGAGCTGACCATCGACGGCCAGGACGGCAGTGACCTCACGGTCGTCAACGTTCAGGGCACGACCTCGGACTACGTCATCAACGTGGTCGATACCGGCAGCAAGCTTGATGCCGGCGATGTGCTGCGCGTCGAGGGCACGGCTGTGGCCGATGTGTTCCTGATGCGCAGGAACATGATCGCCAATATGCACCGCACCGGCGCCGACACCTACGCCGACGCGTTCGAGCGGATCAACTACACCGCCGACATCAACGGCCGGGTCATCCTCAACGGCAACAACGGCGACGACGAGTTCTACTTCGACGACACCTCGGCGATCATGACCGTCGACGGCGGCGTCGGCAACGACCGCTTCCAGGTCGGGCAGGTCTTCGCTACGCCGCGCGATGCGGCAGCGATCGAATCGGTCGAGGACCGCTTCGAGACCGTAAAGCTCAGCTTCGATGCCTATCTGTCCAAGGGCATCAGCCTGCCGGCAGTGCTTTATGGCGGCGTCGGCAACGACCAGTTCGTGGTCTACTCCAACAAGGCCGATCTGCGGCTCGAGGGCGAGGACGGCAACGACGAGTTCATCATCCGCGCCTTTGCGCTCGCCGGCGCGGCGAACGTCAAGCTCAACGGCGGCACCGGCGACGATATCATCCAGTACAACGTCAACGCCCCGGTCGATATCGACGGCGGCGCCGGCTTCGACAAGATCGTCGTGCTCGGTACCGAACTCGCCGACAACTTCGTCATCACCAAGGACGGCGTCTATGGCGCCGGCCTGACGGTCCGGATCAGCAATGCCGAGGCGATGGAAGTCGACGGCCTCGAAGGCAACGACACCTTCTACGTGCTTTCGACCGCGGCCGACGTCGTCACCACGCTTATTGGCGGGCTCGGCTCGGATACCTTCAACGTCGCTGGCGATGTGACCAAGACGGTGGTTGCCGACAACCAGGGCGACGAGGGCTCGGTCACTCATACCGTCCAGAGCTCTGACCCGCGCTATAATGGTCTGTTCGTGCGCGGGCTCGATCTCACCGCCACCGGAACCTCGACCAATACCGTGGCGCTCAATGTGGGCAACGGGCTCGATGTGCTCGAAGACGGCGGCCTGGCGGCCGTCGACAGCTACACGCTGACCTTGCCGACGGCGCCTGTCGCCACCGTGTTCGTGACCATTTCGGCGGCCCAGGCTTCGGCCATGCTCACTGCCCGTCCGGGCGGCCCGGGCAAGACCGTGCTGGTCTCGCTCGACGGCATCACCTTCTCGGAATCCGTCACCGTCGCCTTTACCGGCGCCAACTATGCCGCCGGCGCGACCATCTACGTGAAGGCGGACTCCGACGGCGCCCATGAAGGCGAGAGCACGGTGGTGATCTCGCACTCGGTGATCAGCACCGGCGCGGACTACCAGAACTTCCTGATCCCGAACGTCGCGGTGCGCGTGCAGGACGACGACAAGCCGGCCGTGCTCATCACCGAGACGGGTGGCAACACCCAGGTATTCGAGAATGACCTCGCCGGGGATACCTACAAGATCAAGCTGAGCAAGCCGCCGGCAGCTGGCGAGGTCGTGACGGTGACGTTGACCACCGGCACCGGGCTCACCGCTTCGACCACGACGCTCAAGTTCGGCCTCGCCGCCGATGTCGGGCAGGGCATCCTGCTGTGGAGCGCCGAGCAGACGATCACTGTCACCGCGCTCAACGACGGCAACAACAACCGCTATGTGTCCGACGTCACTCACACCGTGACGAGCAGCCTCGTGGGCGGCGTTTACGCCAGCGTCGACACCGCTCGCGTGCGCGTCGAGGTGGTGGATACCAACACCCCGGGTGTCGAGATCATCGAAACCGACGGCTCGACCGTTGTGTCGCAGGCCGGCCAGACCGACACCTACCAGGTGGTGCTGACGGCGCCGCCGCTGCCGACGCCCGAGGAGCCTAACCCCTGGGTGCGCGTCAACATTCTCGTCACCGGCAAGGCCAAGCCCGTGCTGAGCGCTGACGTGCTGCAGGACGCGCAAGGTTACTACGTCCGCTTCACTGCGGCGAACTGGAACCAGCCGGTTACCGTCACGCTCGAATACAACGCTGCGGGCCTCGACTCGACCCAGAACATCAAGGTGTTCTCGCAGCAGCCGCATGACCTGGTCGCCATCCAGGGACCGCTGTTCATCGAAGGCGGCGTCGGACCGACCAACCGCTCGATCACCCGCGCCGTGGTGCTGCCAGGCGAAACCAACCCGGTGGTGGTGCGCGATATCGTCGACGACAACGTGCCGGATCTCGACCAGCTGGTGGTGTTTGCCGACACGGTGCAGGCCAACCAAACCGGTCAGCTCAGCCTCGATCACATCTCCGGCCTCAACATGCCCTCCGGTCCGCTCGTCGTGGACATGGGTGACGGCACCACGCAGAGCTTCGCCCGCGGCATCACCTATGGAAACATGGGCGTCGTCGAAGTGCTGCTCGGCAACGGCGCCGACACCTTCACCATCAAGAGCACCAACGAAGCGACGCTCACCGTCATCCATGGTGGCGGCAAGTCCGACACCATTACTGTGGATGCGGATGTCGACGCCGGTGGCGCGTCGCTGGTCCGCGGTCCGCTGGTGCTGTTTGGTGACACCTCGGCCAACGGCCTGCGCTACAGCGCGCTGCCCGGCGCGCCGAACGGTACCGCCTACCAGTTCACCGAATACGGCAATGACATCATCGATGCGACCGAAGCCAATGGCATCGTGGTGATCGATGGCGGCGCTGGTGTCGACACGCTCAAGGGCGGCGCGAAGACCAGCTTCATCGCCGGCGGTACCGGCAACGACCAGATCACCGGCGGCCTCGGCAGCAACTGGATCATCGGCGACAGCGCCTTCGACGTGAACTATGCGTTGCGCACGGTGATCATCGACGACAAGGCAACCTCCGCCGGTGCCGACACCATCACCGGCAGCGACACCAATGACGTGATCATCGGCGACCACGGCCTCATCACCCAGGCTGGCGTCATCGACGGGACCACCACTGCTCTCACCGAGGGCGTGCTCAACATGATGAGCGAGCGCGCCGTCATCGCCGTTCGCACCACCAATCCGACGGTGGGTGGCGACGACATCATCGATGCCAAGAAGGGCAAGAACATCGTCTTCGGCGGCAGCGGGGCCGACCAGGTCACCGGCACCGGCGGGACGGATATTCTGTTCGGCGACAATGGCATCGCCAAGTTCCTCAACGGCAAGCCCACTGAGATCGAAAGCACCGACCCGCTGCATGGCGGCATCGACACCATCAAGACCTATATCGGCGCGGCCGTGGTGGGGAACCTCCGCAACGTCGTGGTCGGCGGCTCGGCCGGTGACTTCATCGAAGTCGTCGCAGAGGCTGCGGCACCCACCCCCGGCAGTGCCGGCGACGTGGTGCTGGGCGACAATGGCTGGATCGTCTTCGACGCGAACGCGCAGGTGAAGTCGATCATCTCCAGCTTCGTCGATGATGGCGGCAAGGACGTGATCACCACCAGCGCCGGCAAGAACATCGTGATTGGCGGCGCCGACGAGGACGATATCACCTCGGGCGACGAGGCCGACACCATCCTCGGCGACAATGGCGCGGCGTTCTTTGCGGCCGGCATCGCCTTCCGCGTCGAGACCACCGCGACCAACAAGGGCGGCAAGGACACCATCCGCGCCGGCGCCGGCAAGAACATCGTCATGGGCGGCGCAGGCGGCGACATCATCACCGCCGGTACCGGCACCAGCACGATCCTCGGCGATAACGGCCTGGCGCTCTATTCGAGCCTGGGCGTCGCGCAGGTGGTGCAGACCATCGCGCCCGAGCACTACGGCAATGACGAGATCACCATCGTCGATGGCGATCACATCCTGATGGGCGGCTCGGGCGCCGACAAGATCACCGCCGGTAATGGCAACAGCGTTGTGGTGGGCGACAATGGCGTCGCCAACTTCGAGAACGGCTTGCTGGTGGCGCTGGTCAGTGAGAACACCATTTATGACGGGGCCGATATCATCAAGGTCGGCAACGGCTTCAACACCGTGATCGGTGGCGGCGCCGGGGACGACATCGACGTCAAGGATGGCACCAGCGTCGTCTTCGGTGACAGCGGCTACGCCAAGTTCCTCAACAACAAGGCGACGATGGCCTTCTCGCTGCAGCCCGACCTTGGCGGCATCGACAAAATCCGCGCCGGCAATGGCAATGCAGTGATCTTCGGTGGCGCGGCGGGCGATGACATCGCCAACGGCACCGGCAACAGCACGCTGTTCGGCGATGGCGGCCATGCCGAGTTCGTCGACGGCGTGGTGCAGGTCGCCTACTCGATCGCGCCCAGCGTCGGCGGCAAGGACACGATCGTTGCCGGCTCGGGCAAGAACCTGGTGTTCGGTGGCGCCGACGGCGACTCCCTCAAGGTCGGGACCGGCAATTCGGTGCTGTTCGGCGACAACGGCTATGCCGAGTTCGTCAATGGCGCGCTGAAGACCGCCTATGCCATCGACCCATCGACCGGCGGCGCCGATACGATTGAGACCGGTGACGGCGACCACGTCTCGATCGGTGGCGCCGACGGCGACACCATCACCACCGGCGCGGGCAGCGACATCGTCTTCGGCGACAATGCCAAGGTCGAGTTCACCGATATTGCCGGCGTCATGACGTTGACGCGCGCCTTCTCGATCGCGCCCAATGCGGGCGGCAACGACACCATCAGGACCAACGCCTCCAACGACATCGTCATCGGCGGCACAGGCGCCGACACCATCTACTCCGGCGCCGGTGATGACCGGGTGTTCGGCGATCACGCGCTGTTCGATATTGCCAACCCGGTCAACCAGCTGGTGATTTCCATCTACTCTGGTGCTGCCGATGGCGGTGGCGCCGACAAGATATGGGCCGAGGCCGGCAATGACATGGCCTATGGCCAGCAGGGTGACGACGAGATCCACGGCGGCGACGGCGACGACGACCTGGTCGGCGGCCACAACGTGGTCGGTGGCAGCGACGGCAACGACACCATCTACGGCGATACCGGCGAAGACGTCATCCTCGGTGACAACGGCGTCATCGGCCACACCATCACCGGCGGCACCAGCTGGAAGAACTACATCTTCAAGCTCAACCCGCCCATCACCGGCCGGACGCCGGCGCTCATGCGCGAGTTCGTGCTGTTCGACCATGCCGACAAGATCGGCGGCAACGACACGCTCTATGGCGGTGACGGCGAGGACCGCATCAACGGCCAGCGCGGCAACGACTTCATCTACGGCGAGGCCGGAGTCGACGAGATCGTCGGCGGTCTCGGCGCCGACGCTATCCAGGGCGGTGCCGACAATGACCTGATCCTCGGCGACGAGGGCCAGATCCTGCGGGCCCTCAACGCCGATGGCTCGGCCGTGCTCAACTCCAACGGCACCTGGCATCGCGACGTGGTGCTAGAGGAGGTGGCTGTTGTCGCGGGGCTGTTCGAGCTGCGCTCGAACCTCGCTGGCATCGACGCCACGACGGCTGGCAAGCTCCTCGGCTACGACGCCCTGCTGGTCGGCGGGCGCACCGCCGACGGGGTCGATGTCACCACCAACGGCGCCGGGCAGACGGTCGCCATCGGGGTATCGCTCGAGCCGGCCTATAATGACACCATCAACGGCAATGACGGCGACGACATCCTGTTCGGCCAGCGCGGCAACGATACGCTCAACGGTGATGCCGGCAACGACGTCATCTTCGGCGATCGCGCCAGCAACAACGCCGCCTTCGCCACCGACCTGCCGGGCATCGTCAACGCCTACCGGGTGATCGCGGCCGACGCCGCGCTCGGCCTGGCGCTGCCGCTGTTCGGCGAAGTGGTCGTCCCGGCGGTGAACCTGCTGCCGAGCGAGCTTACGCCGTACCAGCCGCAGCTCGACGTCTACCCCTATGCCGACGGCTTTGCCGGCGACATGGCGGGCCGCAACAAGCTCAAGGTGGGCTCCGGCAACGCAGCCTTCTCGATCCTTGCCGCGGTGCAGGGCGACGCCACCGGCGCGTCCGACATCTATGGTGATGACATCATCCATGGCGGCGACGGCGCCGATACGATCTTCGGCGACGATGGGCGCATCCGTGCCGACCAGGGCACCGGCTTTGCAACCATCGACGAGAACCTCGCAGGTCTCTCGGTGACGATGCAGAACCTCTTGACCAACCTCTCCTCGCTGGCCTTCGCCGAGAACGCCAATACCGGCGGGCCGCACACCGTGGTCACCATCGGCAAGGACGAGATCTACGGCGACGGCGGCAACGACACGGTGTTCGGCGATAGCGGCACCGTCGTGGTGCCGGCCCGCATGCTGGTGCTCGATGGCGCCAACGATCAGGCCGCGGTTCTCGCCATGAACGCCCAGGTGTTCCGCCTGCAGCGGGCGTTCGCCGACCTGTCCTATGTGGTGCATGCCGCAGGCACCAAGGTGATCGCCGATTACGTGACCAAAAACGGTATCCAGGGCAACTACAACTCCAAGAACGCGGTGCTCCGCCCGGCGACCCACACGCTTGAGATCGGCAACGACCTCATCGATGGTGGTGCCGGCATCGACATGCTGGTCGGCGACCACGGCGTCACCACCATCCCGTCGATCATGCTGACCCGCCCGACCCCGACCAAGACCTATACGGCGGCGGCCAAGGCGGCGATCGATGCAGCGCTGAAGACGCAGGACCAGACCCTGACCACCGCGCTCGATGCGCACCTGCGTGTCGACCACACCATCAATGCCTCGGCAAATTCAGGGGCTACATGGCTTTACGGCAACCAGATCGTCTACAAGCTGCGCATCGGCAACGATGAGATGCGCGGTGGCGCCGAGGACGACGTGATCATCGGTGATACCGGCCTGCTCGAGGTACCCGCCGTGTTCCAGGGCTATACGGCGACCCAGGCCAAATCCATCGCCGACAAGATCCAGGACTCGTTCCTCAAGACCATCGACGCCCTCTACATGGGCAATATCGGCAGCGCCACGGCGCTCGCCAATGCCTTCGGCGTGCAGACGACGCTCAGCCGCGGCAAACAGACCGACTGGTCGTCGAATGGCTCGATCCACAGCTGGCTGACCGACCTGGCCGATCCGCGTCAGGGCAAGAAGCCGGACATGGACCATATCCGGCTCAACGCCGACATCATCAACGGCAACGACGGCAACGACATCGTCATCGGCGACAATTCCTACGTCATGCCGGTGGTCAACGGGGCCGGCGCTGCCGGCGTCGGCAGCGCCATCCGCGTGCTGCCGATCGGCGAGCCTGGCGCCAGCCAGTCCTCTACCCTGCGTTACAGCTATGACTGGGGGATCCTGGGCAAGCTGCACCGCACCGGCGTCGCCGACGTCAACCTCAAGTCGATCTACAATATCGACACCGACAAGATTTATGGCGATGCCGGCAATGACGTGCTGTTCGGCCTGCAGGGCGACGACACCGTTGATGGTGGCCTCGGCGATGACACGGTGTCGGGCGGCAATGGCTATGACACGGTCGGTGGCGGTGCCGGCAACAACACGCTGGGATACGACCGTTCCCGCGACAAGGTTGTGCAGACCGCCGGAGCCAGGGACGCAATCAAGCAGACGGTCGACGCCAGCGCCAACAGCACGATCCTCGGACGCAGCTGGCTCTCGCCGATGTTCGACGGGCTGGCCAAGGACGTGAACCGGGCGGCGGCCACCGGCCTGCTGTTCGGCAACAATGCCGCCGCGGTCACCACGCCCACGCTGGCCGGCGGCGCCGTGCAGAAGACCATCGAAGCCAAGGTCCGTCCGCCGGTACGCGAGCCGTTCGTCTTCGTGCCCAGCGTCACTGCGCCGGCGTTCGAGCCGATCAACCTCGCGACCCGCGCGGTCGATGCCAAGTACCACTCGGCCCGGCCGCTCCCGGCTGATCTGATCACGCTGCTGAAGACCAGCAACATCGTGATTGAAGCCAATGACGAGGACGATCTGGACGAGCGGAGTGATCTCGATCACTGGCTCTACAACATCCTGACCGGTGATTTCGATCTGTTGCCGCCGGTGCTGGGGCGGTCCGGGGCGCTGGTGTTCGATGACGAAACCGGCGGCTTCATCCCGCTTGACGACTAGAGTATTTCACCGTTTCGTTGAATCGGTGAAATACTCCAGGTCTTTGATTTGGTCGCGCCTTCGAACCGGAAAGTCTGCAGCTTTTCCGGAAGGCGCTCCGGGCCCCACCCGGGGAGCTCCGGGTGGGGTGTTGCAGCTGTGCCACGCCGACCAAGGTCCGGCCCGTTCAGGTGAATATGACTGTATCGGGGCTTGCTGAGTCCGGCGTCATGCTGCGATGATCGCCGCCATTGCGGGTGTTGGGGGCGATACTATGCGGATATTGACTGGAACTTTACTTGGCGCGCTGCTCGCGACGACCGCATTGCCGGCCTTTGCCGCCGACCTGATCATCGAGGAGACGCCGATCGCGGTGCTCCCGGTGGTGGGTTCGTCTACCGGCTTCTATGTCGGCGCCCATCTCGGGCCGACCATCATCGGCGTGGATTACGATCCGGATGTCGATCCGCCCGAGCTTTACCAGTTTTCGAAACCCAGTCTGACGGCGGGCATCGCATTTGGTTGGGACACCATGCTCGGTTCCAACCTGGTCGGTGGCATTGAGCTACGCTACGACCTGTTCAACGCAGCATTCTCGCCCTACGAGGATGCGCTTGGGGCCGATCTGTACCGCTTCCAGGACACACTCTCGCTGACCGGCAAACTCGGCTACCTCGTCGCGCCTGGGACACAGGTCTATGGCGTACTCGGCTTCGGCTCGGCGGGCTTCTCGGCCTTCGCCGGCCTCGACGATGAAACAGGACGCGCATCTGGGCTCGTTGTCGGCGTGGGCGCCGAGACACGACTGACCGACCTGCTCAGCGCAACGGTGGACGTGCGCTACTTCAGCGCGTTCGATGAATATCTCGTCTCGAACGATACGTCATTCCTGCCGCGCTACCTCGCGGTCACGGCCGGCCTCAAGTTCCGCTTCGACGACGGACTCGGCCACATGGTCGAGGATCCCACCCAGATCGATTTCGACTTCACCGGCCCGAACGTTTCGGTCTCCGCCCTGGCGGTCGCCGCCAGCATGGAGCGCGATGTCTATGTCCCCGGGGCCGACGTCGGCCCGTTCTGGAGCGAGGGCGTGGGGATCGGCGTCGGTCTCGGTTACGACTTCGACATCGGCAATGGCTGGGTCATCGGGGCGATGGCCAACCTGGACTACACCCCGCTGGTGTTTGACGATGCAGCGGGCAACTCACCCGTCGTGGACGCGCCCACCGAGTTCGCGACGGTGGATACGGTGATCAGCGCCGGCGCGCGCCTGGGCTACAAGACCAACCCGTCGACGCTGGTCTATGCCAAGGCGGGCATCGCCGGCATCAACACCCACGCCGACGAGGAGTTCTTTGCCCTGAACGGCGGCGCCAGCACGCTGTTGCCCGCTGTCCAGCTTGGCCTCGGTGTCGAGACGGCGATCGCCGATCAGGTCACGCTTGGCGTCGAGGGGAACTATACCAAGGCGACCAGCCCGCTCATGACAGAAAATACCCAGGGCGATCAGGTCGACCTGTGGCCCACCCTGCTCACCGGCAAGGTGACACTGAAGTACCACTTCTGACCGGCGGGTACGCCGCCGGTAACCCTTTGACATCGCCGGGACGAGACGGCTTCGTCGCGAGATGTTAGCCTCCGGCACTTTGCGCGTGGAGGATGAGACATGGCGAGGAAGCCGACCCCTGAGGCAGCTCCGGCTGATGCGGCCAAGGCTGGGGTGGTGTGGCGCGAAGACGCCATGCAGACGCAGTTCGCCAACGTGGTGAACGTGCAGGGCACCCGCGAGCAGGTGGATATCTTCTTCGGCACCAACCGCACCTGGAACGCCGAGTCCGGTGGGCAGGTCACGGTGGAGCTGTCCAACCGCATCATCCTGACCCCGCTTGCCGCCAAGCGCCTCTCGACCATTCTCGCCAATGTCCTGCGCGAGCACGAGCGCCGCTACGGCACGCTCGAGGTCGAATAAGCACAACATGTCATGAGCGACAGACGCCAGGCGCTGGAGGATCGGGACGAGGCCGAAATCGTCACGCGGCCTGCCGGTTCCTCTGACGGCGCGCTCTGGCGGCAGCTGCTGGGCTCGGACGAGCCGCAGGGCTTCGCCGCCGCCTTCCTGGCCCTGCAGGCGCAGCAACTGGCTGGCGTGCGTTCGAGCGCCGTGTTCGAGATCGCGGCCGGCGGTCTGAAGCCACTGGCGATGTGGCCGGCCAACGCGGCGATTGCCGATCTCGAAAGCCTCGCCGCCCTGGCGGTTGCCGAGCAGCGTCCGGTATTGCGCCAGGCTGGTCGCGGCGCGCGATCGCGCCGGGTCATTGCCCAGCCGGTGGAGGCCGGCGGCAAGCCCGTTGCCGTCGCCGTGGTGGCGCTGAGCGTCGATGATGACGATGCCGAGGCGCCGGCGCGGCAGATGCGCCAGCTGCAATGGAGCATCGCCTGGCTGCGTGAGTATTTCCAGCGCGATGGCGATGCGGACCTGCGCGGGGAGCGCGACCGGTCGCGCGCCACGCTCGAGCTGCTCGCCACCGTGGTCGACCGGGGCGATTTCCGCACCGCGGCGCTGGCGGCGGTGACCGAAATGGCGCTGCGCTTCGGTTGCTCGCGCGTCAGCCTCGGCTTTGTGCGCTGGGGTCGTACCCGCGTCGCCGCCATCTCGCACACCTCGACCTTCTCCACCCGCATCCAGCTGGTGCAGCAGATCGGCGGCGCGATGGACGAGGCCATCGACCAGAAGTCGATCCTGCGTTACCCGCCGGCCCCCGAGGACGTGGTGTTCACCACGGCGCATGCCGCGCTCGCCGCCGCGCACAAGGGCGGCAACATCCTCACCGTGCCGCTGCTGGTAGTCGACAGCTTTGCCGGCGCCATCTGCTTCGAGCGTCCGATCGAGCAGCCGTTCGACGAGGAGACGGTGCGCCTGCTCAGCGTCGTGGCGGCCGCCCTCGGCCCGGTGCTGACCGAGAAGCGCCGCAATGACCGCTGGCTGGTGGTCAAAGCCTGGGACAGCCTGACCCAGCAACTGCAGAGGCTGCTCGGCCCCGGGCACCTGGGCCGCAAAGTGGTGGCGCTCCTAGCGCTCATCGTGGTGGCGGTGCTGTCGTTCTGGACCGATACGTTCCATGTCGTCGCCGACGCGCAGCTCGAGCCGGCCGAACGGCGCGCCGTGGTCTCCGCCTATGATGGCTACGTGCAGACCGCATCCGCCCGCGCCGGCGACCTGGTCAAGGCCGGGCAGGAACTCGCCAGCCTCGAGGATCGCGAGCTCAGCCTCGAACGGCTGCGCTGGGTCACCGAGCGCCAGCAGCATCAGTTCGAATATGACCGGGCGCTGGCCTCACGGCAGCCGGCCAATATCAACATCGTCAAAACCCAGATCGAGCAGGCCGACGCGCAGATCCGCCTGATCGACGAGCAGATCGCCCGCACCCGGCTGATCGCGCCATTCGATGGGCTGGTGGTGCGCGGGGACCTCAGCCAGCGGATCGGCGCCTCGGTCGGGCGCGGCGAGACACTGTTCGAACTCTCGCCGCTCTCGGGATATCGCGTCGTGGTGACCGTCGGCGAACGCGATATCGGTGAGCTCACGGTCGGCCAGCCCGGCGAGGCGGTGTTTGCCTCGCTGCCCGAAGAACCCATCCCGATCGTCATCGATCGGATCACCCCGGTGGCGCTGGAACACGCCGGCGGCGTCGGCTTCCGGGTCGAGGCCACCATATCGGGCGATCTTTCCCGGCTCCGCCCCGGCATGACCGGCGTGGCCCGGGTGGCGATCGATCGCCGGCCGGTGATCGCCATCTGGCTCAGGCCCTTCCTCGACTGGATGGGCCTCGTCTGGTGGCGGCTGGTGCCGTAGGCGCGCCATGGCCCAGTCGCTGTTCAGCTCCTCGTGGTATCGCGTCAGTGGCTTGCAGCCGCGGCTGCGCGGCCAGGCGCGCATCCACCGGCAGCGCTTCCGGCGCCGCATCTGGTACGTGCTCGAGGACCAGCAGAACGGCAAGTTCCATCGGCTGTCGTCCGCGGCCAACCTGGCTGTGGCGCTGATGGATGGCCGGCGCAGCATGGAACAGATCTGGGACATGGTGGGCCAGAAGGCCGGCGACGACCCACCGACCCAGGATGAGATGATCCTGCTGCTCTCGCAGCTGCACGCCGCCGACCTGCTGCAGACCGAACTGCCGCCGGATTTCACCGAGCTGGCGGAGCGTTCCGCCAAGACCGCGCGCAGCAACGTCATGTCGCGGCTGAAGAACCCCTTGGCGTTGCGCATGCCGCTATGGGATCCGGACCGCTTCCTCGAAGCCACCGCCTGGCTGGTGCGGCCGATCTTCACCGTCTACGGCCTCCTCGCCTGGATCGCACTGGTGATTTCAGGCCTCGTCGTCGTCGCGCTCAACTGGGGCGCGCTGCAGGCCGCCGCCGGCGGTCAGCTGATGAGCGCCGGGAACCTGGCGATGATCGCCCTCGCCTACCCGGTGGTGAAGGCGCTGCACGAAGCCGGGCACGCCTATGCCGCCAAGGTGTTCGGTGGCCATGTGCACGAGTTCGGCCTGATGCTGCTGATCCTCGTGCCGGCGCCCTATGTCGATGCCACCGCTGCCACGGCCTTCGCCAGCAAGTGGCAGCGCATCGTGGTCAGCGGCGCCGGCATCATGGTCGAGTTCGGCCTCGCCGCGCTCGCGGCGATCTTCTGGGCCAGCGCCGAGCCCGGGCTGGCGCGCGAAATCGCCTTCAGCGTCATGCTGATCGGCGGCGTCTCGACGCTCTTGTTCAACGGCAACCCGCTGCTCCGCTTCGACGGCTATTACGTGTTCATGGATTGGCTGGAGATCCCCAATCTCGCCACCCGGGCCAATCGCTATGTCGGCTACCTGGTGCAGCGCTATGCCTTCGGGCTGACCCAGACCGAGAACCCCTCGCATGAGCCCTCGGAGCGGGTCTGGCTGTTCTTTTATGCCATCCTCGCCTTCATCTATCGCATCGTCTTGAGCCTCGGCATTGCGCTGCTCATCGCCACCCAGCTGTTCTTCATCGGCGTGCTGCTGGCGATCCTCACGCTCTCCACCACATTCGTGATCCCGGCGGCCAAGATGCTGGGCTACCTGTTCTCGTCGCCTGCCCTGCACAACAAGCGGCGGCGCGCCCTGACGGTGAGCGGCGCGGCGCTGGCTTTGTGCGTGATCCTGGTCGGGCTGTTGCCGCTGCCCTATGCAACGGTGGCGCAGGGCGTCGTCTGGCTGCCGGGCGAGGACGAAGTGCGGGCCGGTACGGCCGGGATCGTCACCGAGTTCATGGCCGCCGATGGGGCGAGCGTCGCCGCCGGCGCGCCGCTGCTGCAGCTCGAGGATGCCGGCATCGCGGCCCGGCGCGCCGTGATCGACGCGCGTCTCGCCGAGCTCAGCCTGCGCTACGAGGCCCTGCAGTTCACCGATCGTGTGCAGGCAGCCGAGACGCTGCAGCAACGCGACCACGTCGAGGCGCAGCGCCGTGATCTCGACACGCGCGAGGCGGCGCTGCTGGTTGCCGCCCGGGCCGGCGGGCGGTTCATCGCTGTTGGCCCCAACCTTGTCGGTCGCTATGTCCGCCAGGGCGAACTGCTGGGCTATGTGGTGAGCTCGGAAGACCCGATCGTGCGCGTGGTGATCCCGCAATCCGAGGTCGATCTGGTGCGGGCGCGCACCGATGGGGTCGAGGTGCGCTATTCCTTCGATCCGGGCGCGGCGTTGCCGGGCAGCGTCACCCGCGAAGTGCCGACCGGGCAGAACGACCTGCCCAGCCTCGCCCTCGCCGCGCGGGCCGGCGGCGATATCGCCGTCACCCACAGCGCCGACGGCACGCCCGTGGCGCTCGAACGGCTGTTCGTGATCGACGTCACGACCAGGCGCCCCGAGGGCCTCCTCGCCTATGGCGCGCGCGCCTATGTGCGCTTCGACCATGGCGCCGAGCCGGCCTACCAGAGGCTGCAGCGCGCCATACGGCAGACGCTGTTGCGGGTGTTCGGTGCCTGACGCGCCCGCCTCGAGCTTCGCGCTGCCGGCGCTGAAGCCCTATCCGGTGGTGCTGCCGCCGGAGCGCAAGGGGCTCGATAAGCACGCCCATGCGCTGCTCGCGCGCCTCAGCCTGCCCTTCGCTCGCCGCCACCTGCTGGCGCTGCAGCATGCCGTGCGGGTCGCCGGCAAGTTGGAGCGGCGATTCACCGCTCTCGATGACGCGGCTCTCGACCGGGCGGCCCGCGATGTGTCGATGCGCCTCCGGCGCCATGGCGTCGAGAAGATGCCGCTGCGCGCCGAGGCGCTGGCGCTGATCCGCGAGGTGACGCAACGCACCCTCGGCAATCGCGCCTATGATGTGCAGCTCCTCGGGGCGGCGACGCTGATGGCCGGGCACATCGCCGAAATGGCCACCGGCGAGGGCAAGACCATGACCGCCGCGATGGCCGCGGCCCTCACCGCCCTTGCCGGGCGGCCCGTGCATGTGGTCACCGTCAACGATTATCTCGCTGAGCGTGATGCCGAACTCGGCCAGCCATTGTTCAGCCGGCTCGGCTTTACGCTCGGGATCGTCGTTTCCGGCCAGCAGCTGGCCGAGCGGCAGGCCGCCTATGCCTCCGACATCGTCTACTGCACCAACAAGGAACTGACCTTCGACGCGCTGCGCGACCGGCTGGTGCTCGGCGATGACGACGGCGACACGCGGCTGCGCTTCGAGGCGTTGCGAGGCGAAGACACCCGGCAGAAGAAGCTCCGGATGCGCGGCCTCGTCGCTGCCATTGTCGACGAGGCGGACAGCGTGCTGGTCGACGAAGCGCGCACCCCGTTGATCATCTCGGAAAGTGCCCCACTGCCATTCGACCTTGCCGCGGCCCAGGAAGCGCTCAGGCTGGCCGAGCTGCTGCAGCAGGGGCGCGATTACGAGGTGGTGGCGCTCGAGCATCGCGTCGGCCTGACGCCCTCCGGCCGCGAGACCATTGCCGATTTCGCCCAGGGGCGCGGTGAGCAGTGGCGCGGCGTGATCCGGCGCGAAGAGCTGATCCGCCAGGCGATCTCGGCCATCCGGCTGTTCCATCGCGACCACCACTACATGGTGCGCGAGAAGAAGGTGGTGATCATCGACGAGCATACCGGCCGCGCCATGCCCGACCGCAGCTGGAGCGACGGTCTGCACCAGCTGGTCGAGATCAAGGAAGGGCTGGAGCCGAGCGCAGCGCGGCGGACGCTCGCCCGCATGACCTACCAGCGCTTCTTCCGCCGCTACCAGTATCTGGGCGGGCTCACCGGCACGGCAAGCCAGGTCGCCGGCGAACTGAAGCTGGTCTATGGTCTCGACGTCGTCCCCATCCCCACCCACCGCAAGCTCCAGCGGGTGACGGTGCCCGCCAGCGTCCATGGTTCGGCCGAGCGCCACTGGCAGGCCGTCATCGAGCGGGTTCGCCAACTGCATGAGCGCGGCGCCCCGGTGCTGATCGGCACGCGGTCGGTCGCCTCTTCGATCGAAGCCGGCAAGCGCCTCGGGGAGGCGGGCCTGCCGCATCAGGTGCTCAACGCCCGGCAGGATGCAACCGAAGCCGAGATCATCGCTGGGGCCGGCAATCGCGGCGCCATCACCATCGCCACCAACATGGCGGGGCGGGGGACCGACATCAAGCTCGGCCCCGGCGTCGAGGAATTGGGCGGCCTGCATGTGGTGATGATCGAGCGGCACGAAGCGCGCCGCATCGACCGGCAGTTGGCCGGGCGCAGCGGCCGCCAGGGGCAACGTGGCCGGTTCGAGCCGATCCTGTCGGTCGAGGATCCGATCCTCGTCGATGGCGGCGGCAAGTGGCTGGCCGGCATGGCGCGCGGCGTTTTGGCGGTGCTCGGTTCGCGCGGCGCGGCGTTCTGCATCAACCTGGCCCAGCTGCGTCTCGAGCGCACCCATGCCGGCATGCGGCGGTCGCTCTTGCGCAGCGACGCGCAACAGGCCAAGACCCTCGCCTTCTCAGGACGTGGAGAATAAGCATGCGGCCCGCCGCTCTCTGCCTGTTGCTCGGTTTCACCCTCGCGGCCCCGGTCGTGGCGCAGGAAAGCACGGCAGGTCTGTTCGATTGCGTGGCGAGCCCGGCGCGCACGGTCAAGCTCGGCAGCCCGGTCACCGGGCTCCTCGCCGAGATGAAGGTGCGGCGCGGCGACCCGGTGGAAGCCGGCCAGCCGGTAGCGCGGCTCGAATCCTCCGTCGAGGAGGCCAATGTCCGCCTTGCCGAAACCGAAGCCGACGCCGGCGAGGCGATCGCGGCGCAACGTCAGCGGCTCGACGTGGCGCTGGCAACGCTGGAGCGTTCCCGCGCCCTGCTCGAGTCCGGCTCGGTCACCCGCTCGCGGATCGATGAGCTCGAGGCGGCAGTGGAGATCACCCGGCTCGATCTCGCCGGGGAAGAGCGCAAGGCCGAACTGGCCGCGCAGGAGCTGGTGCGACAACGGGCCATGCTGGATCGGATGACCATTCACGCGCCGATCGCTGGCGTCGTCACCTCGATCGATACCCAGGTCGGCGAATTCGTCCGCCAGGACTCGATCATCGCCACCATCGTCCAGACCGATCCGCTATTGGTCGATGCCTATCTGCCCACCGAATTGTGGGCGAGCACTAAGCTCGGCGCCGACGTCGCGGTGGAGATCGACCGTCCGGAACCGGTCAAGCTCAAGGGCCGGATCATCGTCGTCGACTCGGTCTTCGACACGGCATCCAACACTTTCGGTGTTCGCGTCGAACTGCCCAACCCCGGCAGCACCATCCCCGGCGGGCAACGCTGCCGGCTCGATCTCGGGGACAGCTGAGCCCGGCGCAACAACGTTGTCGCCCTGATCAGTTCCGGGCGAGGATGCTGTCGGCGGCCTTCTCGGCGATCATGATCACCGGTGAGTTGGTATTGCCCGAGACGATCGTCGGCATGATCGAGGCATCGACGACCCGCAACCCCGCAAGGCCGCGGACCCGCAATTGGCTGTCGACCACCGCCATGGCGTCATCGCCCATCCGGCAGGTGCCGACCGGGTGGAAGATCGTCGTCGCGATGTCGCCGGCTTTCCTCGCGAGGTCGGCATCGTCCTCGAACCCGGGGCCGGGCAGGAACTCTTCCGGCTCGAACTGAGCGACGGCCCGGGTCCGCATCAGCGTCCGCGCGTGGCGGATCGAGTTGGCGGCGACCAGCCGGTCGTTCTCGGTGGCGAGGTAGTTGGGCCGGATCTTTGCCGCCGCCGCTGGCTCCGGGCTCTCCATGTGCACGGTGCCGCGACTCTCGGGGCGGAGGTTGCATACCGACACCGTCACCGCCTCGAAGCGGTGCAGCGGCTCACCCAGCCGGTCGGTCGACAGCGGCTGCACGTGATACTCGAGGTCGGGGGTCGCCAGGCGCGGGTTCGAGCGCGCGAAGATGCCGAGCTGGCTCGGCGCCATCGACAGGGGACCCGAGCGCCTGAGCGCATATTCGAGCCCCATGCCGGCGCGGCTGACGAGGTTATGGTAGCGCCCGTTCAGCGTCTTCGCGTGCTTCACCTTGAACACGGTGCGGATCTGCAGGTGGTCCTGCAGGTTCTCGCCCACCCCATTGAGCTGGTGGCGCACCGCGATGCCGAGCCGCCCCAGCACCTCGGGCCGGCCAATGCCGGAGAGCTCGAGCAGCTTGGGCGAGTTGATCGCCCCGGCTGACAGGATCACCTCGCGCCCGGCCGTCGCCTCGACCAGCCGTCCGCGGTGGCGGAAGCGCACGCCGGTGGCCTTGCTGCCGTTGAGCAGGATGGCCTCGGTCTCGGCGCCGGTCAGCACCTGAAGATTGGGCCGTTTCACCGCCGGGCGCAGGAAGGCCTTCGAAGTATTCCAGCGCACGCCGGCGCGCTGGTTCACCTCGAAATAGCCCGAGCCGAAATTGTCGCCGGCATTAAAGTCGGTGACCCGCGGAATGCCGAGCTCCTCGGCCGCCGCCTGGAACGCATCGAGGATCGGCCAGCTCAGCCGCTGCTGCTCCACCCGCCATTCGCCGCCGCCACCATGCTGCGCCGAGCTGCCACCATGGTGGTCCTCGGATTTCAGGAAGTAGGGCAGCACATCGTCCCAGCCCCAGCCGGCATTGCCCATCTGTCGCCAGCCGTCATAGTCGGCGGCCTGGCCGCGCATATAGATCATGCCGTTGATCGATGAGCAGCCGCCCAGCAGCTTGCCGCGCGGATAGTTGAGCGAACGGCCGTTGAGCCCAGGCTCCGGCTCGGTCCGCATCATCCAGTCGGTACGCGGGTTGCCCATCGTGTAGAGATAGCCGATCGGGATATCGACCCAGTGGTAGCGGTCGCTGCCACCCGCCTCGAGTAAGAGCACACGGTTACGCGGGTTGACGCTCAGCCGGTTGGCCAGCACGCACCCAGCCGAACCTGCGCCGACGATGATATAGTCGAAGGTCCCAAAACTCTCAGTCACTACTGCCGGCCCATTTCCGCCCATACCGGCTGCATCGCGCGCGCCAGCTGCTCATAGAGGCCATAACGGCGGGCATAATGCGAGCCGCTTTCCCGGTCGGGCGCAAACTGCTTTGCCGGTGCGGTCATCGCCCGGGCGCCCTCCGCATAGTCGTGGAACAGGCCCACCCCGGTCGCCGCCGCGATCGCCGCGCCAAGCGCTCCGGTCTCGCGTCCGCGCGCCACCGTCACCGGCAACTCGAGGATATCGGCGAACATCTGTGGCCACACAGCGCTGCGCGAGCCGCCACCCGACAGCGTCACATCGCGGATGCCGATCCCGGCGCGCCGCAGCACCTCGACATGGCCGCGATGCCCGAAGGCCACGCCCTCGAACAGCGCCCGCATCAGGTCCGCCTTGGTGTGCCAGCCGGCGATGCCGTAAAAGCCGGCGCGAGCGTTGCCGTCCCACGGCGCGCCATAGAGGTAGGGGTGGTAGATCGGCACATCGGCCGCCGCGTCGACCGACGCCACCAGCTCGCCCGCCTTGTCGAACGGCCTGTCTTCGTCGTGCATGAACTGGTGCACGATCCATTCGAGGTTGGCGGCGGAGGTGGCGCTCGATTCGATGGCGAGCCAGCGGCTGCGATCGAAGCTCGACTGCATGAACACCCTGCCATCATCGACCGGCGCATCGCAGATCACCTGGTTGATGCTCCAGGTGCCGGCGATGATCGAGGCGGCGCCGGTCGCGGTCACCCCCGAACCCACGGCGCTCGCCACCACGTCGAACAACCCGGCGACCACCGGTGTGCCGGCAGCGAGGCCGGTGAGCGCCGCCACGTCCTCGGTGACGCGGCCCGCGATGTCGCTGCTCTCCAGCACTTCGGGCAGCAGCGGCAGCGCGTCCTCGAGCCCATAAGCCGCCAACAGCTCGGCCGAGTAGCGGCGCGACGGAATGGCCAAGAGCCCGCAGCCGCTCATGTCGGTCGTGTCGGTGACGCGGGCGCCGGTCAGCCGGCCGACGACAAAATCCTTGCACAGCAGCACCGTGCCGATCTCGGCGTAGAGGTCGGGGCGATGCCGCTTGATCCAGGCGAGCAGCGTCGGCGTCTGCGCCCCCCAGGGCTTCTGCCGGGCAATCGGCAGCACCCGGTCGCCGACCCCGGCAGCATGCCACTCACCGGCGAGGCCGGCCGCGCGGGTATCGAGCGACTGGATGCCGAGCAGCGGCTTGCCGGCACGGTCGAGCGCATAGAGCCCGTTACCGTGCCCGGCGCAACCGACGGCGCGGATATCCCGCGCATCGACGCCTGACTTCTCGATGCAGCTCTGGATCACCGTGATGGCGTTGCGCCAGAGTTCGTCGAGGTCGCGTTCGACCTGGCCCGGCGCCGGCATCGACGATTGGCCGTCGAGCGCCGCGACGGCGAGCTCGCGTCCGGTGGTATCAAACAGGATCGCCTTGATGACGGTGTTGCCGGCATCAAGGCCGAGGAGATAGTCGGTCATGGTCAGCCCTGCTGGTAGCGCGCCCAGGCCTCGGCGCCGCTGGCGTTGTCGTGGATGATGGCCATCAGCCCGCGCACCACGGCGGCCGGGTTGGCGTGCTGGTAGATGTTGCGGCCATAGACCATGCCGAGGGCGCCCTGCCGCATCAGCGCAGCGGACTTGTCGAACACGGCGCGAAGGTCCTCTTTGCCGCCGCCGCGCACCAGCACCGGGCAGCGTGCCGCCTCGACCACCCAGTGGAAGTCCTCGGCATTGTTGGTCGGGTCGGCCTTGACGATATCGGCGCCCATTTCGCGGGCGAGCCGGGTCAGCGTCACGATCTTTTCGGCGTCGCCATCCACCATGTAGCCGCCGCGCTCGGAATTGCCCTGCATCACCAGCGGCTCGATCATCAGCGGCATGCCGTATTTTTCGCAGTCGGCGCGCACCCGCGAAATGTTGGCGACGCATTGGCGGAACAGGTCCGGTTCGTCGGGCAGCATGAAGAGGTTCACCACCACGCACGCGGCATCCAGCTGCAGCGCGCCGATCAACGGCTCCGCCTCGTTCTGCAACAGCGCCCACATCGAGCGGTGCCGCTGCTTGTTGTAGGGGTTGCCCATGTCGAGCCGCATCACCAGCGCCGGCTTCTGCTTACCCGGCACCTCCTGCAGCAGGTCGGCCTGGCCGTAGTTCATCTGGATGGCGTCCGGCCCCGCCTTGACGAGGGCGGCGACGACGGCTGGCATATCCTCGAGCCCGTCGAGGAAGCTCGGCTCGTTGCACACCCCATGGTCGATGGCGACATCGAGGCAGCGGCCCTGGCCGAACAGTCGGTTCATGCGGACTTTGTGGTTTGCCATTCGGCGGTCCCTGGATTGCGAGAAATGAGGGTGGCGTCGTCGAGCCCATGCCGTTCGGCGAGCTCGGCGAGGCATGCGGCGCGGGCTGCTGCGCGCCGGGCGGTATCCCAACCCTTCGACTGGCCCAGCTGCGCCAGCGTCGCGTCGATGGCGGCCATCGACAGCGCCCCGGTAATGGCGATGGTGGTGCGGCGCAGCAGCAGGTCGCAGAGCGTCTCCACCTGCTCGGTGCGGATCAGGTGGTCGATCTCGCGGCGCGAGTAGCCGGTGCCCGGGATGGGCTGGTCGCTGCCGCTGCCGATCTCGGCGGCCACCGGCCTCGCGCCGGTGCCGTAGCGCTCCATGAGTTGCGCGACGCGGCCAGGCGCAACGCCGGTGTCAGCGGCCACCATCGCCGACCACGCGCCGGGATCGGCCGGAAAGTCGCGACCGCCACCGATCGGCAGGTCCTCGGTATCGGCAGTGCGGACCAGCCCCAGGCGCTCGAGCACCATATCGGCGGCCAGCGCGCCGAAGGAGCGGAAGGTGGTCCACTTGCCGCCGATCATGCAGAGTGTCGGGATCGCGCCCTCGACCATCTGGCAGAAATGATCGCGCGGGATGCGCCCGGTAACGCTGTCGGCGCTGGCCGGCAGCGGACGCACGCCGGCAAAGCGGAAGACGATCTCGTCATGCGCAATGCGGATGGTCGGGAACACCTGCGCCAGCGAAGCGAGGATGTAGTCGCGCTCGTCATCGTCGCAGCGCACGCTGTCCGGATCGTCGACGCGAATGTCGGTCGAGCCGACCAGCACATTGCCGAGATAGGGAAAGACGATGCAGATCCGGCCGTCCTCGTTCTCGTAATAGACCATGTGCCCGTCGAGCGCCTGGGTGAGCTCGGCATTGGCGATCACCAGGTGCGAGCCCTTGGTACCGCCCAGCATCGGGGCGTTGCTGGCGCCGATGGCGGCATTGGTGAGGTCGATCCAGCCGCCGGTGGCGTTGATGATCAGCTGTGGCGCTATCGGCACGCTCGCGCCGTCGATGCGGTCACGCAGCACGAGCCCGCCACCCTCGCGGGCAATCTCCGCGTGGTTGAGCGCGATGGCATTGTCACCCGCCGCATCGCGCAGCATCTCGATGCCGAGCCGCTCCGGCCGGCTGACCCAGGCGTCGAAATAGGTGGCCGATGCCGTGACCGCCGGGTTGAGCGCCGGCCAGCGCTTCAGCGTCGCGCCGCGCGAGCGGAACTCATGCGCGGGCAGGGCGCGCCGGCCGCCGGTGAACAGGTCATAGAGCGTCAGCCCGGCTTTGATCACCACCGCGCCGCGCCGGGCCGGTTGCCGGGTCAGGCCGAGGAAGCGGAAGGCGCCGTTGAGCAGCCCCGAAAACGTATCAAAGATCGGCACCGTGGTCGGCAGCGGCGCGACGAAATGCGGCGCGTTCTTCAGCAAGCGGTCGCGCTCTAAGAGGCTCTCGCGCACCAGCTTGAACTCGCCATTCTCCAGATAGCGCAGCCCGCCATGCACCATGCGCGACAGCGCGGCGCTCGCTCCCGAACAGAAGTCGGATTTTTCGGCCAGCACCACGTCGACGCCGTTGAGGGCGAGTTCGCGATAGACCGAGATGCCGTTGATGCCGCCGCCGATCACCAGCACCGACATCGCCGGCCGGGCCTTGAGGCGCGCGATGCCGTCCGCCCGGTTCATGCGATGGCCACGAGGTGTGCTGTTGCCGCCCGGTCGATGACTGTCAGCTCGTCGCTGCCGAGCACCAGTTCACCGGCGCGCGCATTGTCGATCGCCTGCGCCGGGTTGCGCGCCCCACAGAGCGCAAACGTGATGCCGGGCTGCTGCAGCGTCCAGGCGATCACCAGCTGCGCCACGCTGGCGTTTCTCGCCGCCGCGAGCGGCGCGATCTCGGCCGCAAAACCCTGCGCATGGCGCCGGTTCTCGACCGAAAAGCGCGGGTCGTCGCGGCGCTGGTCGTCGCCGGTGAACTGGCGCTCTGCCGACACTGTGCCGGTGAGCAGCCCCAGCGCCAGCGAGGAATAGCTGAGCGTCGCGACCTCATGCCGTGTCGCGATCGGCAACAGCGTCTGCTCGATGCCGCGATCGAGCATCGAGTATCGCTCCTGGATCGCGTCGAGCTGCCCGGCGGCCACGTAACTCGAAAGCTCCGCAGCATCGAGATTGCTCGCCCCGATCGCCCGGATCTTGCCGGCCTGTTTCAGCTCGAGCAGTGCCGCCATCGTCTCGGCGACCGGCGTCGTCGGGTCCTGCCAATGGGTGATGTAGAGGTCGATATGGTCGGTACCGAGCCGCTTGAGGCTCTGCTCGACCTCCCAGGCGATGCCGTCGGCCCCGAGATAGCGGTGCACCGGCTTGCCGGCTTCGTCGAAGAAGTGGTTGCCCTTGCCGTGCCGCCAGTTGAGCCCGCATTTGGTGGCGATCACCACCTGGTCGCGCTTGCCGCGGATCGCCGCGCCGACCAGCTCCTCGCTGCGGCCGAGGCCGTAAGCCGGGGCGGTATCGATCAGCGAAATGCCGGCATCGATCGAGGCTTCGATCGCCTTGATGGCGGCGGCTTCGTCGGTGCCGCCCCACATCCAGCCCCCGATGGCCCAGGTACCAAGGCCGACGGCCGATGCAGAAATGCCGGAGCGGCCGATCAGGCGAGTCAATTGAGTCACGAACGGGCCTCGGAAAGTGCAATGACGCTGCGGGCGGTGGCCTCGTCGGTCACCAGCGTGTCGAGATGGTTGCCGCGCATGGCGGCGAGGATCGGCGCGGCCTTGTTAGGGCCGCTGGCGACGCCGATGGCGTGCGGGATGCCGGCCAGCTCTTCGAGCGTCAGCGCCACGAGGTTGCGGTTGGGCGCGTAGTCGGCAAGCCGGCCCTCGGCGTCGATCAGGTGGGCCAGCAGTTCGCCCGCCGCACCCGAGCGCTCGATATCCCGCCGGTCGTCCGACGAGGTGGGGAGCAGGTCGTAATAGCTGGAATCGTCGCTTAGGATCGAGCCGATGCCGACGATCGCGAGGTCCGCCTCGCGGGCCCGCCGCAACACCTCGCCCACCGAGCGCATGCTCATCACCATGCTGCGCTCCGCCTCGCTGTCGGCGAACAACGGCGCGTGCATCTGATAGGCGCGGCCGCCCAGCTTGTCGGCCAGCGTCGTCGCGATGTGGTTGACGTCGGTATAGTGCTTGCCCTGCACCAGCCCGGTCGCCGGCACCACCTCGACATCATAGCGGCGGGGTGGCTTGATCCCGGCAATCAGCGCGCTCAAACCCTTGCCGCCGGTGACGCAGAGCCGGTCGCCGTCCTTGATCAGGTCGAGCACCAGGTTCGCCGCCACGGTGCCGACGCTCTGCAACGTCGTCTGCGGATTGTCCGACACTGTCGGCGCGACGAGGGCCCGGCTGATGCCGCCAATGGCGCAGAGCTGTTCCTCGATGCCCACCAGGTGCTCGATCGGCGATTTGATCTTGATCTCGACCAGCCCGAGCGCCCGGCCGCGCTTGATCAGCCGGTTGACGGTGGCATGGCTGATGCCGAGGACTGTCGCGATCTCCGCCTGGGTCTGGCCTTCGACGAAGTGCATGACGAGCGCCTGATGCATCTGGCGGGCTGCGGCGATGTCGTCGCGGGTGGAACTGGGGGCCATGGGAGTACTTTCTCTCGCCGGGAGGTCAGGATTTCCGGCGGTTGAGGAAATGATCGATCGAGACGGCAGCCAACAGGATGCAGCCCTTGATCATGTCCTGCCAATAGACCGACACATCGAGCAGGATCAGCGACGAGGTCACCACCGAGAGCAGTGCGATGCCAAGGATGGCGCCGAAGATGGTGCCGGCGCCGCCGGTCAGCGAGGCGCCCCCGATCACCGCCGCGGCGATGATGTTGAGCTCCATGCCGACGCCGAAGGTCGGCGTCGCCGCGCCGAACCGGCTCATGTAGATGACCCCGGCGAGGCCGGCGAGCGTCGAGCACAGCACCGTCACCCAGAACTTCACCTGGCGGGTGCGGATGCCGGAATACTCGGCCGCCTTCTCGTTCGAGCCGGTGTAGAACACCTTGCGGAATGCCGTGGCGCGGCGCAGCAGGAAATCGAACAGCACGACGATCGCGACGAAGATGATGATCACGTAGGGCACGCCCTGGAACTCGCCCTGGCCGATCGCCTTGAACTCGGGCGGCAGGGTGAACAGCGACAGCGGCGTGCCCTTGGTGATGACGAGGCAGAGGCCGCGGACGATCACCATCGCAGCGAGCGAGGTGATGAAGTGGTTGAGCCCGACGACGGTAACGAAAAAGCCCATGCCGGCGCCGACCAGGGCGCTGGCGGCGATGGCGATGAGGCTCGCCGTCCAGGGGTCGAGCCCCATCAGGAACATCGAGCCGCCGACCACCATGGCGAAGCAGACCACCGAGCCGACCGCGAGATCGATGCCGCCCACGATCAGCAGTACCGTCATGCCGACCACGACGATGCCCTCGATCGAAAAGCTCATCAGCATAGCGCGGAGGTTTCCCCACGTGGCGAAGTGCGGTGAGGCAAAGCTCATCGCCACGCAGAGCGCGAGGATGATGACGATGAGGCCGGCCTCGCGCATCGCGCCGAACCGCCCCAGCGACAGCCCGGACCGCACCGCGGGAACCACCAGCTCTTCCTGTTTGCTAAGCGACATCGGCGAAATTCCCTCCTACACCCGAGGCGAGGCGGATCACCGCTTCCTCGGTCATTGCTCCAGTGACTTCGCCGGCAATCCGGCCGCCGCGGATGACGATCACCCGGTCGCTGATGCCGAGCAGTTCGGGCAGCTCCGACGAGATGACGATGATGCCGACCCCATCCGCCGCCAGCTCGCGCAGCAGCTTGTGGATCTCGGATTTGGCGCCCACGTCGATGCCGCGTGTGGGCTCGTCCATGATGATCACCCGCGGCTTCACCGACAGCTGTTTGGCGATCGCCACCTTCTGCTGGTTGCCGCCCGAGAGCGATGAAACCGGGTCGCCGATGGCGCCCATCTTCACCCCCAAGCGGGTGCAGAGGGTAATCGCCTGCGTCAGCTCGAGCCGCCGATCGACCAGCCCGTTCCGCGTCAGCTTCCTCAAGTCGAGCGCCGAGACGTTCGCGGCGATCGACAGGTCGAGGAACACGCCCGAGTGCTTGCGGTCTTCCGACAGGTAGACGATGCCCGCTCGGATCGCGTCGGTGTAGTCGGCAATGGCGACCGCCTTGCCGTCGACGCGGATGCTGCCCTGGGTGGTCGGTGCGAGCCCGCAGACGCCGAGCGCAATCTCCGTCCGACCGGCGCCGATCAGGCCGCCGAGCCCAAGGATTTCGCCGCGCCTGAGCGTGAAGGACACGTCGTTGAACTGCGCACCATCGCTGAGCCGCTCGACTTCGAGCAGCGGTGCGCCGGGCTCCCCGGCGAGCTTATTGGGATAGAGCTGGGTAATCTCGCGGCCGACCATGCGGCGCACCACGTGGTCCGGCGTCACCTCGGCGATGCGGTCGGTCGAGACGTACCGCCCGTCGCGGAAGACCGTGACCCGATCGCACAGCGCGAAGATTTCGGCCATGCGGTGCGAGATGTAGATGATCGAGATGCCGCGCTGTTTGAGCCCGCGGATAATGCCGAACAGCGCCTGCGTCTCGGCTTCGGTCAGCGCGGCGGTCGGCTCGTCGAAGATCAGCACCCGGCAATCGAGCGTCAGCGCCTTGGCGATCTCGACCAGTTGCTGATTGGAAATGGACAGTGCGCCAACCCGCCGCGTCACCGGGATCGGCGCCAGCCGGTTCATTACCTTCTGGGCGGTGCGGTTGAGCTCGGCGAAGTTCATCAGCGGGGCGCGGCGGGCGTTGGTCGCCGCCATCAGGATGTTCTCGGCCACCGTCGCGTCCTTACAGAGCGCGATCTCCTGGTGCACCAGCCCGATGCCGAGGCGCTGCGCCTCAGCCGGCGAGCCGATGTGGACCGGCAGGCCCTCGAGCCGGATTTCGCCGCTCGACGGGGCGAGGATGCCGGCGACAATGTTCATCAGCGTCGATTTGCCGGCGCCATTCTCGCCGCAGAGCGCGTGGATCTCGCCGCGCTCGAGCGTGAAGTCGACTTCGGCCAGCGCCTGCACGGCGCCGAAATGCTTGGAAATCTTGCGGATTTCGAGGACGTTGCCGCCACTCATATCGTCCTCCTTGGGATGGTGCCGGGGCGCCCGCAGGCGCCCCGGGTGTCGCCTGTTATTCTTCGATGCCCTTGGTGCCGCGGCGCTTCAGGTACTTGTCCCAATAGAAGTCGTCGGCGTTTTCGGCGGTGACGATCGAGAAGCCATTGTCGACGAACGGCACGGCCATGCCGTTCTTGCCCGAGCGGGCGGTATCGTTCATCGGGTCGATCAGGTCGGGGTGGTTGGCCAGCCACAGCAGCATGAAGCCCATATAGCCCTGCATGCCCTGGTTGGGGTTCACCGAGCCGAAGATCTCGCCAGCCTTGATCATGTCGAGGATGTTGGCGTTGACGTCGGCCAGCATGACGCGGACCTTGCTGCCATTCTCCTTGCTGGCCTGCGCCGCGCCGATCGCCGAATTGGCTTCCGGCATGAACACCGCGCCGAGTTCCGGGTTGGCCTGGATCAGGCTCAGCACCGCCTGGTACGCCTTGGTCGGATCCTGGTTGGATGCGGCGCGGCCGACCAGCTTCATATCGGGCCACTTGGCTTCCATGCGAGCGATGAACGCCGCGACGCGCTTGTCGTGATTGTCCTGGCCGGGATTTTCGAGCACGGCGTATTCGCCCTTGCCACCCATGGCCTCGGCCACCGCGTCAGCCGCATAGGTCCCCTCGGCGAGGTTGTCGGAGGTGATGAAGCTGACGCGCTTCGAGTTCGGCGAATCCGCCGCGAAGGTCACGACTGCCGTGCCCTGGTCCACGGCGCGGTTGATCGGCTCGATGAACGGGTCGGAGTTCATCGGGTGCACCAGGATGCCGGCCGGGTTCTGCGCCAGCGCCTGGTCGAAGCTGGCGATCTGCTTGTTGACGTCGTATTCGGGCGTCCCGGTATAGGCGGTCTCGCAGCCGAACTGCTGGCCGGCCTGCTTGAACATCTCGTAGACCGGGAACCAGTACTCGACCCCCGAGACCATGACGTTCATCACGTATTTCTCACCCGGCTCGCACTTGAACGGGTTGGCGGTTTCGGCAGTGGCGTACCCGGCCATCAGGACCGGGGCAGCCGCTGCGATCGCGAGCGTGCTCAGAATTTTGCGCAAGTTTCCTCCCTCTGGCCGAAGCCAGCTCCAACGGTTTGGTGCCGCCGGCCCGCTGGCCGGTGGTCGATAACTGGAAGCCGGGGCTCCTCCGAACCCGTGGCGTCGCGACCATTGCGCAGGCCTCGATTGACCGTCAAGATAATTCAGTGATTGAAATTTATTGCAAGAATGATCGGCGGATCAGCTGAAAATCGCCCGGTCCGCGGCAACGATCCCGGCGAGGTAATCGGCCACCACCGCCACCCGCCTGAGCGCCCTGAGGTCTTCATGCACCACCAGCCAATAGGCGCGCTGCAGCACGATCTCCGGCAGCACGCGGTGGAGCGTGGCGTCGCGTCGCGCCATGAAGCTGTGGAGGATGCCGATGCCCGCGCCGGCGCGTACCGCCTCGAACTGGCCGAGGGCCGACGACACTGAAAGGTCCGAAGTCCAGCCCTTCAGCACCTCGGTGGTATAGTCGAGCGCCGGCGAAAAGATCAGGTCGTCGACATAGCCGACCAGCCGATGCTGGCCCAGCTCCTCCGCCGTTGCCGGGGCCGGGCGGTTGGCGAGGTAAGCCGCCGAGGCATAGAGCCCGAGGGTATAGTCCACCAGCTTTCGTGCCTTGAGCCGGCCTTCACGCGGCAGCTCCAGCGTCACCGCGATGTCGGCCTCCCGGCGCGACAGCGAGAAGGTGCGCGGCACCGGCACCAGCTCGAGCCGCAGTCCCCGGTGCTTCTCTGCCAGCGCCCCGAGCCGTGGCGCCAGGTAGCCGACGCCGAAGCCATCCGGCGCGCCGATGCGGACGGTGCCGCTCAGCGCCAGGTCACGCGCCGCCACCGCCTCCTGGGCTCCCAGCATCTCGCTTTCCATGCGCTCCGCGAAGGGCAGGAATTTTTCGCCTTCGGCCGAGAGGCTGGTGCCGTTGGTCCGCCGCACCAGCAGCGTGGTGGACAGCGCTGCCTCCAGCGCATCGATCCGGCGCGCCGCCGTGGCGTGGTTGATCCCGAGCGCCCGCGCCGCCCCAAGCAGCTGCCCGTTGCGCACCACGGCGAGAAACACCCGGACGTCGTCCCAGTTCATCGAAGGTGAGTCCTTGCACAACGGATGTGGAATCTTGGAGGTTGCTGCGCACCAAGCGTAGAGCGATGACCGCCTGGCAACAAGGAGGATCCATGCGCACCATCGGTCATTTCATCGCCGGCAACCACGTCCCAGGCCGCGCGGCGGCGTTCACCGAGGTCTTCAATCCGGCCACCGGTGAGATCACGGCGCGTGTCGCGCTGGCCGGAGCCGCCGAAATCGACGCTGCGGTCGCCAGCGCCGTGGCGGCACAACCGATATGGGCGGCGACCAACCCGCAGCGCCGGGCGCGGGTGTTCTTCAACTACGTGGCGCTGCTCAACCGTGAGATGCATGCCCTTGCCGAACTGCTGTCGTTCGAGCACGGCAAGACCATCGAGGACGCGAGGGGCGACATTCTCCGCGGCATGGAGGTCGCCGAGTTCGTCGCCGGCGTGCCTCACCTGCTGAAGGGCGAGTTCACCGAAGGCGCGGGCCCGGGCATCGACATGTACTCGATGCGCCAGCCGCTTGGAGTGGGCGCCGGCATCACCCCGTTCAACTTCCCCGCCATGATCCCGCTCTGGATGTTCGCCCCGGCCATCGCCGCCGGCAACGCCTTCATCCTCAAGCCCTCCGAGCGTGCCCCGTCGGTACCGTTGCGGCTCGCCGAGCTGCTGCTCGAAGCCGGTCTGCCTCCGGGCGTTCTCAATGTCGTCAACGGCGGCAAGGCGGCGGTCGATGCGGTGCTCGCGCATCCCGATATCGCGGGCGTCAGCTTTGTCGGCTCGACCCCGATCGCTCGTTACGTCTATACGCAGGCGGCCGCCGGCGGCAAGCGGGTGCAGGCCTTTGGCGGCGCCAAGAACCACATGATCGTCATGCCCGACGCCGACATGGACAAGGCCGCCGACGCCCTGATGGGGGCCGGCTATGGTTCAGCCGGCGAGCGCTGCATGGCCGTATCCGTCGCCGTCCCGGTCGGCCGCGACACCGGCGACCGCCTGGTCGCCGCGCTGAAGCCACGGATCGAAGCGCTGCGCGTTGGTCCAGCCAGCGACCCGGCCTCCGAGATGGGACCGCTCGTCACCCGCGAAGCGCAGCAGCGCGTCCTCGGCTACATCGAAAGCGGCATCGCGCAGGGCGCCGAGTTGGCGGTCGATGGCCGCGGCTTCCGTCTGCAGGGCTACGAGGACGGCTTTTTCGTCGGCCCGACGCTGTTCGACCACGTCACCGAGGAGATGGATATCTACCGCGAAGAAATCTTCGGCCCGGTGCTCTCGGTGGTCCGCGCCGACAATTACGAGCAAGCCCTCGGCCTGCCCATGCGCCACGCCTATGGCAACGGCGTCGCCATCTTCACCCGCGACGGCGACACCGCCCGCGACTTCGCCTCGCGCATCAATATCGGCATGGTCGGCATCAATGTGCCGGTCCCGGTGCCGCTCGCCTACCACTCGTTCGGCGGCTGGAAGGCCTCATCCTTCGGCGATCTCAACCAGCACGGCACCGATTCGATCCGCTTCTGGACCCGCACCAAGACGGTCACCGCCCGCTGGCCCTCCGGCATCCGCAACGGCGCGCAGTATCAGATGCCGACCATGGCGTGAGTGGACGCTCCGCCCCGTCCTCAATCGGCTTGCTCTGCCTGCACGTCGTATTGCTGCCGGGATGCGGCTATGCCGCTCTGCTGCGACCTTGCCCAGGCTGCCAGGGTCAACAGTGGCACGTGCAGCGAGTGGCCGCGCTCTGTCAGTTCGTAGTCGACGCGCGGCGGAATGGTCGCAAACGAAGTGCGTTTGACCAGTCCGTCGCGTTCCAGCCCGCGAAGTGTCATCGCCAGCATTCGATGGGAGACACCCGGTATCGCCCGCTGCAGGGCATTGAACCGCATGGTGCCGCCGGACAGTACGCCCACCACCATGATCGTCCACTTGTCTCCGACCCGGTCCAGGATTTGTCCCAGGGCCTTGCAGTTGGCCGCGCCTTCGGCCGCGTAGTCGATCTCGACCGGCTGCAGGTTCGGCTTGGACATTTGGCTCTCCTTGGCCGCCAGGTACGGTCACCCGTGATCGTGACGATCAGTTCTGACCGTTCTTGCGCGATGTTCCGGTTACCATCATATCGCTACGCACTAAAGGTTCGTAACGGAAGGTTCCAGCATGAATATCGGTGTAGGCGGCGCGAGCGGCAAGCTCGGCCAGGCAGTTCTGCGCGAGCTACAGGCCCGCGCTCCGGCACACAGGCTCATCGCCATATCGCGGACGCCCGAGCAGGCGCCGGCAGGGGTGGAAGGCCGGCTGGGCGACTACGACCGGCCGGAGACTCTGGCCAAGGCCTATGCAGGCCTCGACCGTCTGCTGCTCATCCCGACCAGCGATATGCGTCCGGGCATGCGGGGCGACCAGAATATCGCCGGCATCCGCGGGGCGGTCGCAGCCGGAGTGAAGCACATCGTGCTGATGTCCGCCGCGGGGACGCGCGAGGAGGAGGAGCCCGCCATTGGAGCATCCTACTGGCGGGGTGAGCAGGAGCTGATCAAGACGGCGCCGAAGTGGACCGTGCTGCGGATGAACTATTACGCGGAAAGCCTCCTCGACGAAGTGCAGACGTCGGCAGCGCAGGGCGCCCTCGCCGGCATCGCCGAGAATCGCGTTGCATTCGTCTCGCGCGACGACATCGCGGCAGCGGCAGCCGGCATCCTCATAGGCGACGGCCACGCCGGCGCCATCTACAACGCCACGGGTTCACGCAGCTATACCGGGGCTGAGCGGGCTGCCCTCATCTCGGAGGTGATGGGCAAGCCCCTCGGCTACATCACGGTCCCGGCCGAGACGCTTCGCGCCGGAATGATCGAGGCTGGCCTTCCCGATTTCGTCGCCAACGCCGTAGTCAGCATCCAGAGCATCTTCGCCGATGGCGCCCTCGACATCGTCACGGGGGACATCGAGAAGCTGGCCGGGCGACCGCCGCGGGAGCTCCGCGACCTGGTGTCAGAGCGTTTCAAGCCATCGGTGAACTGAGGACCGCAAAACAAGGGTCAAGCCGCTCATCTTGCTCACTTCCGTTGGACTGGCTGGGGCGCTAGGATTCGAACCTAGGAATGGCGGTACCAAAAACCGCTGCCTTACCACTTGGCGACGCCCCAACGCGCGCGTTCCTACACGCTTCACAATACCGACGCAACCAATCGGAAATCGCCGCAGTTAGGCGCTTGAGTTGCCTCGGGACCGAGTCTATAACGCGCCTCGTTAGCCACTGGCCGCCCGCCGCACCGTCCCGGAGTTCGGCACCACGGGTCCAGAGGCAATCTGACGGAGTATAGCGCAGCCTGGTAGCGCACCTGCTTCGGGAGCAGGGGGTCGAGTGTTCGAATCACTCTACTCCGACCAATCAACCCCGGCCTCCCGCGAGGCCGGGGTTTTTCGTTGGCGACGGGTTTGCCGGACGGGCTCGGCAATCAGAAGCTAGCGTGTCGTCGACCGTCGTTGGCAGTTTCTTGCATTCGCCAGAACATCCGAGAGTGCCGCGGAGGGGGTAATCTCAGAAGCAGCGCCAACGTCAGACTGTTTCGCCCGTCGTTAGGTCCGCTTAGCGCCACAAGCGGTCGCTGAGAAAGCTGTCGGGCGCCGGCTCTGCACATCTGTAGGGCGAGGCTGGAATCGCCTAGCAACGGTCACACGACGACAGTTTCCATCACGAGCTGCTCGATGCGGCCGACGAGCCAGGCGAGTCCGGCATCCATCAGCGCTACGCGCGGCACGACCAGGCTCACCTGGCTGGGCCGCCCATGGTCGAACGGCAGGGGTGCACTGGCCAGCCCGAAGCGATCGGAGAGACTCGCGACCAGTCGCTTGGGCATGGAGCCGATGAGATCCGACTCCGCGATCGTAGCCAGCGCCACGACGAAAAGCGGTACGGTAAGTTGCACACGGCGTGACCGCCCGAGCGATGCCAGAACTTCGCCGGTGTAGCTCGCGGGGTCGGCGCGACCCGAGACGACGACGTGGTTGGCGGCGCAATAGGCGTCGAGCGTGGGCTCTGCAAGGAACGGATGCCCCTTGCGCGCAACGACGACGAATTCGTCGGTGTAGAGCGTTCGCGCCACGAAGCGCGACGGCACCTCACCAAAGGTGACCGCGGCGATATCGACGCGCCGGGCGTCCAGTTCCTCGAACACCGGATCCCACGGCCGTAGCTGTGCGGGGTCGGGCATGAGCTGGCGTGTGCCAATATCGATGCCCGGCCCCTTGGCCGCGAGGTCGGCGAGCAGCATCGGCAGCGGCACGATGGCGCTGCCGTCCGGCGACCCTATGATGAAACGGCGTCGTGAAGTCAGGGGATCGAACGGCTCGGCCGTGGCCATGACGCGTCGCACGCGCGCCAGGATATCGGCCACCGGCTCAGCCAAAGCCAGCGCCCGCTCGGTGGCGACGACACCCTTCGGCGTCTTCAGGAACAACGGATCGTTGAGCTGCGAACGCAGCCGGCCGAGCCCGTGACTGACCGCCGAGGGCGACAGATTGAGGCGAAGAGCAGCTCGCCCCACGTTGAGTTCATCGAGAACGACCTCGAAAAGCACCAGCAGGTTCAGATCGATACGAGAGAGATCAATTTCGTGCAGCATAATGCTGAAATCATATCACTGGCTTCAGAATACGGCAATCTGGCAATCAGACGACCGCGGGTTGGGCGATCAACTGGAATCTATCGAATGTACAAGAACCTGATGCTTATCGGCGATCGCATAGCGACGCGAGACTATGTCTCCCGTCCCGACGCCGCCGCTCCCAAGCGGCCTCGCCGCCCTGCACGCAAGCCAGCCAAGCAGGAAGCGCTCGCAGACGTGGAATTGTTCCTCCGCAACGGAGGGTTCTCAGGATGATGGCCTTCCGCCAAGCGCTCGCGCTGAGAAAAACCCCCGCGGACGTCGCCACCCGGCCATACCCGGATATTCCTGGTGACGCGGCCGCGATGGTCGGGTTCTGGAAGGAATCCGGGCCCGGACTTTGGTTCGCCAAGGACACAGCCTTCGACGAACGGTTTCGATCCCGCTTCCTCGGCCTGCACGAGATGGCCGCGCGCGATGAGCTGGCCGACTGGGCAGATGCCCCCTATGGCGCACTTGCCCTGGTACTGTTGCTCGACCAATTCCCGCGCAACGCCTTCCGTGGCACGCCGTGCATGTACACCACCGACCCCCTCGCGCGATACGTGGCGACCGCGGCAGTTGACTGGGGATACGACCTCGCGGTGGAAGCAGCGCTGCGCGTGTTTTTCTATCTGCCCTTCGCACACTCGGAGGACATGGTCGACCAGGACCGCTCGGTGCGACTCAGTTGGCACCTCGGCCCGCCCCATTCGGTCCGAGCGCAGCACCACCGCGAGATCATCCAGCGCTTCGGGCGCTTCCCGCACCGCAACGCCATCCTCGGCCGACCTACCACTGACGAGGAGCAGGCCTTTCTCGATGCCGGCGGCTTCGCCGGCTGAAATTACCGACACGGAGTAACAACATGGCCATCATGATGATCGCCGAAATCGCCGGCCAGACGCCGGGCGGTTACGAAGCAACGCTCAAGGCCGTCTCGGAGGCGATGAAGAGCGCGCCCGGCTTCCTGATGCACAGCGCGCACCAGACCGAAACCGGTTGGCGCGTGATCGAGGTGTGGGAGGCCAGGGAGAATTCGGCGCAGTTCTTTGCAGCCCACGTTGCCCCCAACCTGCCGGCGGGCATTCATCCCAAGGTGACGTTCCAGCCGCTCCACGCGGTGGTAACGCCCTAGCCAAGCCTTGAACGAAAAGGGCCCCGAGCGAATGCCCGGGACCTTTCCAACGCGTGCGCCCGAGTCAGCACAGAGGGCGCGGGCCTCGACCCGGCGCTTCTAACATCGTTGCTCTCGAACGAGGTCTGCCTCGCGCCACAAGCGGACGTTCGCCGCACTCCACAAACGAGGAGCTCATGACCAATCGTCAACGGACAAGGGACGCGCGCGCCGCCCCGCCGCGCCACTACTTCTCCAGTAGCCAAGAACGCGGCCAGGGCGCGCTGTTGGTCGTCCACGACGACCCCCGCGAGGCCGTGCTTCGCCCCATCGCACCCTCCGCACGGTGGAGGTAGATATGGACCTCTTTTCTGTTCTCAAGACGCTTCACGTCTTGTCCGCAACCGCATGGGTGGGCGGCGGCCTCCTTGGCACCGCGCTCGGTATGATGGCCGCTCGAAGCCGTAGCGACGAGCAACTGCTGGACACGATCGCGCAGCTCAAATGGTGTGCCCAGCGCATCTTCGTGCCCCCCTCCTTGGCGACCCTCGCCTTCGGCCTGGGCATGACCTGGCTTGGCGACCACTGGCTGGACCTCTGGGTGCTGATTGGTTTGTGTGGCATCGCCGCCGTCATAGTTCTCGGCGCAACTGTTCTCGGGCCGCGCATCGAGCGCATCCTTGCGCTCCGCGCGGCGGGACGGTCCGCGGACGCAGTTCGGCTCGCCCGTCAGGTACTTCTTGCGGCGTCGTTCGACGGCACGATCCTCGTCTTGGTCGTCATCGACATGGTGCTGAAGCCGACCCTCGACGATTGGCCGATCCTCGCCGGCCTGGGCGCAATCGCCCTGGTCGCCGTCTTGGTTCTTGTGCCCCGCGCGCTCGCCGCACCATCACCTCATGCGCTTGAGGAACACAGACCATGACCACAATAGCCCGACTTCTCCAGCACACCGAGATTCCGACATTGGAACAGAACATCGATCCTGCACCGGATCCGGTAGCAGTGCCGGCCGAGGCCATCGCCGTTATCCGATATTGGTGGCAAGCCGGACCCACGGAATGGTTCGCCGCGAACCTCGATTTCGACCGCGAGTTTCGCGACGAGGGCGGGTACGCCGGCTGAGCGAGCGACATAACCAGACCTACCAAAGGACCCTTCCCATGAACATCCTGATCATCGGCGCGAGCCGAGGTGTTGGACGTCTTGCTGTCGAGCAGGCGCTCGATGCAGGTCATCACGTGACGGCATTCGCACGCAATCCATCGTCATTGCCAATCCATGAGCACCTCACCTTGGCACAGGGCGATGCGACGAACGATGCCGATGTCCGCAAGGCAGTCGCGGGCCACGACGCTGTCATCAGTGCCTTGGGTAGCGACCATCGCCGTGGGCCGACGCAACTCTATTCGACCGCGACCACCAATCTCATAGAGGCCATGAGCAGCGCCGACGTCAGCCGGCTCATCGTCCTCTCAAATTTCGGCGTCTTGTCCGAAAGCTCGCATCATCCCCTGACCGCGCTACTCGTGTGGGCCGTACGCCTCGGCATCCGCCACACGCTCGCCGACCACCGTCTCGCGCTGCGGTACCTACAGCGATCGACCCTCGACTGGACCGCGGTCCGGCCGATGGCGCTCACAGATGGGCCCCGCACCAGGAACTATCGCGTCGTCCGCGACGGCCTGCCGAACGGTGGCACGCGCATTTCAAGCGCAGACGTCGCCGACTTCATGCTCAAGCAACTCATCGATTCACCGTTCAAGGGCAAACTCCCCGCGCTCGCGTATTAGGCGTTCTGACCGCCTCTGACGTGGAAACCGATCAGCGTCGCGGCGGCGTAGAGTCGGCAGTTAGCGTGAGAGAACTGATCGAGGTCGCCAAACGGGGCGCGGCGCTGAATTGCTGGTCGGGCACAAAAGATCAAAAGGAGTCTAATCATGACGATTCACCGCAGCAACCCGCCGGAAAAGCTTCCGCCGCAGGCGCCGGCGCTCCTTCCACAACCTTCAATAAAGGAAATTCGAATGAATGAGGCGAGCCCTACCTGCCAGCTCATTCGCGCTGGTTCGACCTACCAGGGGAAGCAGGACCTGACCTACCTGCATGGCATATCCAAGGAAACAGTGGGTGCGCAGGCAATCTGCATGCACGTGCTGACTATGCCGCCGGGTGCCCGCGCCAAACCACACCTCCACGAACACCACGAGACGGCGATCTACGTGCTTTCGGGTCGGATTGACGCCTGGTACGGGGAACAGCTGGAACACCACATCGCAGCCGACGCCGGGGATCTGTTCTACATCCCTGCAGGGGTGCCGCACCTACCGGCCAACCTGACCGCGTCACCGGCTTCCGCCATAGTTGCCCGAACAGATCCCAACGAGCAGGAAAGCGTTCTGCTGCTCCCGCATCTGGATGCTCGGGGGGTTCAAGCAACCTCCCCTTGACGGGGCGCCCCACCGTCCCCAAGCGCCAAAAGGAGAAACCCGTGTCGCGCGATCGAGGGTGGGACCGCCGAAGTGCCGCCGGTTACGGAACAATCCCGCGGCAGGCCCACGCCAAACTGGCGAACGAACGCGGGCCGTCAGGTCTCCCGCTTTCGTATGCATCTCGAACTGCGGCGGTTGCTCTATTGAGCTCCTCTGCTTCGAGTTGGCCAACAAACTTGCCAAGCGGTCCTTCGCCGGCAGCTATGGGCGCCCACAGGTCATTGAAGTCGCGGTAGTCCATGCGGACCATCAGCTGTTCCTCCGCCACGTTGTCCAGTCCTTGGTCGACGAAGGCTCGTTTCATTTCGCCAGGCTGCATCATTGGCTGGAAGACATAGCGGTTGCGAAGCTGGCGCCCACCTTCCGACAGCATTGCGATGGTGTCCACGATCATACGCATCCCGGACATGCCACCCAGATGGTCCCACACCACCGCCGCCACGACGCCGCCTGGCCTGACGACTCGGCGCATTTCTCTGATTGCCAGCGGCGTATCCGGGACAAAGTGCAATACCAGCATCGCCATCGCACGATCAAATGTCCGATCCCCAAAGGGCAATGCAGTAGCGTCCGCCTGTTCGATCGTGACCCGCGGATCGGTATTAGCCTGCCGCGCGGCCTCGACGAATGCCGGAGCGTAGTCGATGGCTCGGATCTCGACGGGCTCGCTTCGTGTGGCGAGTTCAAATGTCAGGCTGCCCGTACCACACCCGACGTCGAGCAGCTTCTCGCCGGCAGCGAGCCCCGCAAACTCGACGAATGCGGGTGCCAGCTTGCGACTCCATCGCCCCATGAGTTGCTCATACCCGGACGCCTCGTGCACGGTGAATGTGGACGCCATCTTAGCACTCCCGGAATGGCCTGGAACGAGTTGGACAACCTAGAACACGAGGCCCAGCGCGCCAAGACGCGATGGTCCGGCGCGCCGAAATCAGCACGGTTGTGTACGCCGGAACGCCCGGATCGAACGCGCGAGAAGCCCGGAAATGCTTGCACCATACTTTACATGCGGGCGGCGGTGACGTGTTAAGGTTGTAGACCATTATTCAAACGGCCATCGACTGGTGAAATCGGCGGGATACGGGTCTGCTCCGCGCCAGAAGCGGACCTAGTGACGACAGGGTCACATACTGCCGTCGCTCCACCTAAGGCAGGCGCGGGGCGAGGGGTGCGGACGGTCTCGCCTTCGAAAAGGCAAGGCGCGCTCTTCGAAGTTAGTCAATCTGGACGCCGGTGAAGCGCTCGAAGGGCTGCCAACAGCCGGCTGGCCGCCCCTGGCTCAATGACCCTAGCGTCCCGCTGCGACCCCGGTGCCGCGGCTGTATTGTGAACCGACAAGGCCCAGCCGGACGAGACTCTCGCCGGTCGCTAGGATGGCTTCTTTCGGCGCGCGCGGTTTCCAACCCAGAAGGCGCTGCGCCTTTTCCCCGCTCGCGTCCAGTTTGACACCGAGGAGCGGCACCAGGCCCTTCATTGCTGCATTGGTGAGGGCCATGGTCTTGATGACCACGTCGGGGATCTGGTTCGTAGAAATTTTGGCGCCTGCTGCTCCCATGTTCTCTTTCAGGATCTTCGCGATCTCGGCCAGAAAGAGGCTGTCGCCCGAGGTTGCTAGGAAGCGTTCGCCGTTTGCCGCCGGATCGGTCATAGCCCGCAGATGAAGGTCCGCCACATCACGCACATCGACGACACAGCTCTTGATCCTGGGATAGCCCGGCTGTCCGTCCATCATCTCCTTGATGGTCCGGATTGAGTGAGAATAGTCCGGCCCCAGAGCCGGACCGAGCACCATGGTGGGATTCACCGCCGCGAGCTGCATTCCTTGCCCTTCCGCTGCGATAAAATCCCATGAGGCACGCTCTGCGAGCGTCTTCGATTTTTGGTAGGGTGCGACGTTGCCGCTGAGATCGCTCCAGTCGGTTTCGACGAAGGGGCGGTCGAGGGTTTTGTAGCCGAGGCCGATCGCACCGAACGCGGAGGTGAGAACCACACGCTTCACGTTGGCGGCGCGCGCTGCGCGAAGTACCCGCAGGTTGCCGTCAACGGCCGGCCGCACCCAGTCGTCTTCTGTCTGGTGGTTGCCGGACGGGGTGGGCGAGGCGCCGTGGAACACATAGGTGCAGTCTCGTGTGGCCTCGTTCCAGCCCTCATCCGAGGCGAGGTCGGCGTGCACAAACGAGAGCCGCTCGCCGGGTTCGGCGCCGCCGGTCTTCAGGTTGCGGCGGACTTCTTCATCCCGTGAGAGGTCGCGCACCGTCGTCTTGATGCGGTAGCCCGCCGCCAAGAGGGACAGCATGCAGTGCTGGGCAATAAAGCCAGTGCCGCCGGTGACCAGGACGAGTTCGTTCATTTGTCGGCTCCGTTTTCCATGAGGAGCAAAATAATGCCGCGCTACCGTACGTTGAATAATTGAAAGTGCGCTATTCATGCGCGATAGTACGGAAATGGAGATCGATCCCCTTTCCGACGTTTTGAGACTGATCAAAGCGGAACCTACAGTAACCGGCGGCTTCACCGCGGGCGGTCCTTGGGCAATCCGCTTTCCGGCGCGCGACAAAGTCAAGTTCTTTGGTGTCGTTAGAGGGGAGTGCTGGGCCCGCGTCGAAGACAGAGGCGAGGCAGTCAAATTCGAGACGGGCGACGTAGGACTGCTTGCTGAGCAGCGTCCATTCGTCCTGAGCAGCGCACCGAGCGTGACACCTGTGGACGCAGTGACACTCTTCTCCGGTGCCGGTCGCACCACTGCCGTGATTGGCGACGGCAGCGCGTTCGAGCATTTCGGTGGGCACGTGCTATTCGATCCGGCGCAAGCATCGCTCGTGAGGAATGTTCTTCCGGCTTGGATCCACATCCGAGCGACATCCCCCGAGGCCGTTGCTTTCCGGGCATTGTTCTCGCAGCTGGTCATCGAGCGCGCCGACGCTAGACCCGGCGGACAGCTTGCCTCGACGCAGCTCACCCAGCTGCTCTTCATCCATATTCTGCGAGCGCATCTGAAATCGGGAGGCCCAATGGCCGCCGGATGGCTACGCGCCCTCGCTGATGCGCGGATAGCTCCTGCCCTTCGACTAATGCACGGGTCGCCCGATCGTCCGTGGGGTCTCGAGGAGCTTGCCCGCGCTTGCGGCATGTCCAGAACGACGTTCGCCTCTCATTTCAGGGAAACCGCCGGCGTTCCGCCCCTAACCTATCTTACTGACTGGCGTATGCGCCTGGCCGAGCAGGCCCTGCGCGAAACGGCCACCCCGATGGCCAGCATAGCGCAGAGGCTGGGTTATGCGTCGGAGAGTGCATTCAGCAACGCCTTTAAGCGCGTCACTGGGAGGTCGCCAAAGACCTTCCGGCGATCGGACCAGCCGTCCGCTTCGTCGTCGCTCGATCCTCCGGCCGCCGAAGTTGGCCTCGGCTGGACATAATCCGGAGCCAGCCAGGCCCACCCTGGGGGTCGACGCGCTGGCGCGCCAACGACCGCTTGGGGCCAGAAGCGGACTCTGGTGACTGTCCGCTCTGCTGGGCGCGCAGGAGCTTGGTTGTAAGCGCCGATGAAGAGCCCAGTGTCCGGCCCGCCTAACTCTCCGCACGCGACCCCTGGCCCACGATGACCGCTGCCTCTATCGCCTGTTGCTCGCCCCAGCCGGCGCCTTCCTGCATAGCTGCGTTCAGGCGTGGCGGCGGTAGCCGTTTGGACAGTTCGGCCACCAGGCGTTGGTGGGTGACCTGTTCGGTCCACTCCCGGCTGGCGCTGCCTTTGGCATAGAAGGCCTCGGTAAACCCCAGCAGCCGGGCGGCGAGCTCCGCTTCTCCTTCGAGGGCGGCCACCAGTGCCAGGTGTTCCCCGGCACGAACGATTGCTGCCGGCCAGCCGAGCGCTCTCGCCTCTCGCAAGCTCTCGCTTGCCGCCTGGCGCGCCAGTTCCGTCTTGCCATCCGACAGCAGGTATGAGGCGAGGTTGCTGAGGCCCAGGGTCGCCTGCCGGCGGTTGTGGTCCGGGCCGCCGAGCATGCGTCGGATCCCATCGATGGCATTCGCCACGTCGCCGGCAATGAAGTCCATTTCTGCGAGCGCGATCTGCGCGCTTGCGACACCACGGGAATCGCCGACGCTCCTGCACACGGCCATGGATCTGCCGATCAAGGTTCGAGCCGCCGCGACGTCACCACCCAGATATGCCGCCACGCCTTTCGAGCGGAGGCAACTCGACAATGGCTTAGTGGGGCCAAGCGGCTCAAGCACCTTCAGGGCATCCTCCAGATACGGCAGCGCTTGTCCGATTGTCTCCATGGTCAGCAGCGCGGCCCCGGCGCGGGCCAGGGCTTCGCCGAGCTCGAGATCGCGGCCGGCGGACCGGAACAGCTGCACCGCCTGATCGGCAAAGGAAAAGCCGGAATGATCGCCGTGCGCGCTGTTGGATGTCCTCGACAGATAGAGGCGCGCGGCGATTTCGGGCGGGGTAGCTTTGTCGATCTGGAGCATCGCCGCCTCGCTCCAGCGCTCGCGTTCCCGGAACAGCGAAAGCTCATCCCAGAGCCGGATGCTTAGCGCGGCAAGCTGAACACCGAGCTTGGCCTCGCCTTCAGCTCCAAAGGCCCATTCGAGCGAGGCACGCACATTGTCGAGTTCCGGTTCATATCGACCCAACCAGGTGACGGTCGGCGTCCTGGGCCAGGTCTCCCGGGCCTCGGTAAATCGATCAATCAGATAGGCCGCGAGCTCTCGCTGCCGACCCGGCTCGCCAGTCTCGCCTTGCTTCTCCAGGGCATATCTGCGCGTCGTCTCGAGCAGCCGATAACGCGGCTCGGCCTCCGTCAGATCCACTGCCACCAGCGACTTTTCCACCAGCGAGGATAACAGGTCGAACACCTCATCCTCGGCTATCGGCTCGCCGCTGGCGACCCGCATCGCCGATGCCAGCGAGCAGCCGCCGGCGAAAACCGCAAGCCGGCGCAGCAGCGCCTGTTCTTCGGCCTGCAGCAGATCGTAGCTCCAGTCGAGCATGGCGCGCAGCGTCTGGTGATGTCGCGGGCCGGCCCTCGTCGACCGACGCAGCGTCATGAACGACGCGCCGAGATTGCTGGCCAGCCAATCGGGACCCATCATCTTGAGACGCCCGACCGCCAGCTCGATGGCCAGGGGGATGCCGTCGACCTGTTTGCAGATGCTGGCGATAGCGGGCGCATTGCCCTCATCAAGCACGAACCCGTCGATCATGGCGGCGGCGCGATCGACGAACAATTGCACGGCGCTGTGAGCGACCGCGACAGCCGGGCTTATTGCCTCCGAGCGGGCCGGATAGGCGAGGCTCGGCACCCGATATTGGCTCTCACCGGAAACCGCCAGGCTCTCGCGGCTGGTCACGAGGATCGAAACCGACGGGCAGGCGCCCAGCAGCATCTCGACGAGCCTTGCCGAGGCTGTGACCAGGTGCTCGCAGTTGTCGAGAATGAGCAGCACGTCTCGCTGCTGCAAATGGGCGATTGCGCTCTCGATGGCTGGCCGATCGCCGGCCACGGGCACCCCCAACGCACCACACAGCGCTTCTCCAACCAATTGTGGATCGGCAATCGAAGCCAGTTCGACCAGCCAAACCCCGTCCGCATATCCCCCGGCGAGCCGGAAGCCGGTTTCAACGGCCATGCGGGTCTTACCCGCGCCACCCGGTCCGGTGAGCGTCACCAGCCGGTATCGGCGGAGGCGGGCGAGAACCTCCTCCACCTCGCCGTCGCGACCGACCAGCGAGGTCATCTGACGCGGCAGGTTATGCGTTTGTTGCGTCCGGCCGAGGGACTGGTCTCGCACCGTCGGCGCGGCATCCAGGTGGTATGGCGCCGGGTCGGCCGCCAGCCGCAGCAATGCCTTCGTCTCGGCGGCCGGCTCGACGGACAGTTCGCGCAAGAGGATATCGCGACAACGCTGGTATTGCCGAACGGCGAGGGCCCGCTCACCTGCGGCGAGGTGCGCCCGGATCAAGGCGCGATGCCCCGGTTCGGCGAGCGGGTCGATCTCGACCAGGCGGGAGGCGATGGGTTCGGCATCCTTGTGGCGTGCCGTCCGTTCGTAGGCACCAAGCAGCCATTCGAAGCGTTTGGTCGCGATCGCCCGGAGTTCGGCGCGCCGGGCCTCGAGCCATTGCTGGCCAAGAGGATCGCGAACGTTCAATCCCTCGAGGAATTCCCCCTTGTACTGAGCCACCGCCTGCTCCAGGTCCGCAACGGGGCTATCGGCCTCGACCTCAAGCAATGCGACGTCGGACTGCACCATGCCCGAGGCAAAGCTCAGCTTCTCACGGTCGACCTTGAGCACCTCGCTGGCCTCTGCATTGAGGGACCGCCGAAGCACGGCCAGGGTCTGGCGCAGGCTCTGGTGCGCCTGGGCCTCGCTTCGCTCGCTCCACAGCAAAGCCGCAATCTCTTCGCGGCTGCCGCTTTGCCTTGGACGGAGCGCCAGCCATGCCAGTATGAGACGCGCCGTCTTGAGCCTGAGCTCGACCACGCCTCCGTCTTGCAACCGTGCTTCGAACGGGCCCAGGAGGTTGAGATACAGATGGGGCGAGGTCACGGCCCGTTTCGCTCACTGTTCTATCGACTAGGTGAACCGTAGCAGACAGAAAATCACGAGCAAATCACGTTACTCGCATGCCGGGATCACGTGGCCATTACGTCTGAGCCATACCTTTAATGCCCGATGCCGTTCTGGCGTGAAGCCTGAAGAGTGGCATTGCTTGCGCCGCTGGCGGGCCACAGCTCGCGACGCGACTATCCTGGCTTGGTCAGAGTCTTTCCAGGCCTCGCCGGGAACGGTGCAGCGCATGCGCGTATCAGCGGATCTGCCTCATCGTCCCTGGCCAACTGTCGCGACGGAAGGAGGTAGGCACCATGAGTTTCAATTCTGGCCGCGTGTGCACGGTACCCAAGGCTATCGCACAGCAATCCTGCGTTCGCGGGGAGGCATAGATGGGTGATGTTCAGTTCGCCTTCCAGGTGGCGCGATATATCGGTGGGCGTGGCGGAATTGCTTTCGACAAACCGGTGCGGGCCATTGCCGCCCACCCCATAGCGGCGGCCGAAAGGGTGATGCGGACCAGGCTCTACCTGTTAGGTGAGCCGGAAAACATCTTCGCGGAGGTTTCGTATCTCACCCCCGACGGCGATGAAGAGCGCGTGCTGCTCTATCACGATGGATCGGTCGCAACGCCGTTTGCCGTCCCGGCACCGTCGCGATAGGGGAGCGCTTTGGTGACGCAGCCGGCGCTTGGGTGGCTTCAAGCGGCCGGCTGCAGGCCCGGCGCAACAGGGACCTGGCCGAGTTTCAGGCTATGTCGCAGGCCGTGAGGCGAGCGTTACGGCGCTACGACTCACGCGCACAACCGGACGCAACGCACCATTGAAAGGTGATTACTGCGCGACCTCTGGGTCGGCGTGGCGACGGTCGCTCCGACCTCGGCGCCGCCCGAACGGTCGATGTCGCTCAACCCTGGGGGCAGGCTCCGGCTCGTTCCCTCCCTCATAAGGGATGAACGAGATCTGGTCAGCGGCCGGGCAACAGCCCGAGAGTTGAACCAAAATGCTGTCTACCAGCCCTTCATTTCCGATCTCATATTGCAGATGAGGTGATTGCATTTTTTGCAATCGTTCTCATTGTATTTCCCGTCGTGCTTGCATATTCTGATTGCATGAACGGCAAGCAGCGCAAGACGCTGGCAGCAATTTTCACGGACCCGGTTTCGGGGACTATCGAGTGGGCTGCTATCGAAAGCCTGCTGGTGGCAGTCGGCTGCGAGGTTGTCGAAGGCAACGGGTCTCGCGTCCGCTTCGTGTTCAAGACCCACGTGGCCAGCTTTCACCGCCCGCACCCCGAAAAGGAAGCGAAGCGGTATCAAGTGAAGGACGCGCGGGAGTTCTTAACGCAGATTGGAGTGAAGCCATGAAGGCAATGAGCCACAAGGGCTATAGCGCGCGAGTGGAGTTCGATGCGGAGGATGGGTTGTTCGTCGGCCACGTTGCCGGCATCCGCGACGTGGTCGGCTTTCACGCGGATACGGTCGCTGATCTGACCAAAGCGTTCCATGAGGCGGTGGACGACTATTTGGAGACCTGCGCGAAGGTTGGGAAAGACCCGCAGAAGCCGTTCTCGGGCAACATGATGCTTCGCGTGGACGCCACGGTTCACGCGAGAGTTTCGATCGCCGCTGAGTTGTCGGGCAAGAGCCTGAACCAGTGGAGCGAGGAAGTTTTGGCGGAGGCTGCGTCCAGGGTCTTAATGTGATCTAGCTGGGCCGGCTCAACCGTGCCACGCCGTCTCCACGATGTAGAATTGACGGCGTGGCACGACCTCTGACTCTGCGTGCGAAGGCGTCCGCTTTGCCCGCCGGAGACACCCCCTTGCGGCGATCACGATGAATGCGACACGGTGGCCAGGCGTACGTGAGACAGGCGCCTTATGGTTGAGCGGTCCTCATTTGGTCAGTTGCTGCGCTATCCCGGCTTCGTGCGCCTGTGGCTTGCGGACGGGCTGTCGACGTTCGGGACGTTCATTTTCGGTCTGTCGCTGCAACTGTTGCTGATCCACGCCCTCGACGCCGATCAGCTGGAGATCGGCTGGGTCCGGTCGGCGCAGTGGCTGCCCTCGCTGCTGTTCGGCCTGGCGGCGGGGGTGATCGTCGATCGGGTGCGGCGCAGGAAGCTGCTGATCGCCACCGATATTGCAAGTTGCCTTTTGCTGCTGGCGATCGCCGGGCTCGGCATCCTGGGGGCGCTCTCGCCACTGGGGCTGGCGGTGCTGGTGTTCCTGCTCGGCACCGCGGCGGTGCTGCAGGGCGGGGCGCATCAGTCGTTCACCGCCGACCTGTTGCCGCCGAACCTCCTGGCCTCGGGGAGCGTGGTCATGACCCAGACCTACACCGCCGCGCAGACGCTGGGGCCCTTGCTCGCCGGCCTGCTGGCGGGGGTGGTCGGGGCCCCGGTCACCATGCTGATCAACGCTTTCACCTACGCCGCCTCGGCAGTGCTGCTCGCCGGCGTTCCGGATCCGCAGCCATCCGAGCAGCGGGCGCCAGCTTCGGTCGGCGCCGATCTCAGGGAGGGGATTGCCTGGGTCTACCGGCACCCCTTCCTCGCACCCTACGCGCTTTGCCTCCATGCCTGGTTCATCGCCAATGCGATCGCCGGCACGGTCTACATCTTCCATGCGACCAAGCTCGGGCTCGATGCCGGCGCCGTCGGATTGACCCTGGGAGTGGCGGGGTTGGCCGGCATGCTGGGGGCCGGATTGGCGGAGTGGGCGGCGAGGGTGCTCGGGACTGGCAAGGCCATCCTCTTCTGCGATTACCTGACCGGGGCGGGGTGGCTGCTGGTGGCGGCAGCGCCACAATCGGGGCTCGCGCTCTATGCGCTCATCGCGGCGCAGCTCGTTTACGGCGTCGGCTTCGGCTTGCGCGGCCCGCTCGAGATGAGTTTCCGCAACGCCGTGACGCCCTCGCGGTTGCGGGGGCGAATGAACACCACCATCCGTTCGATCAACTGGGGCCTCATCGCACTGGCCGCCCCGTTCGGCGGCTGGTTGGCCCTGCAGTTCGGCGACCGCACGGCGCTGGCCATTGCCGGAGCGACGATGCTGGGGACCGGGACGGTGCTGCTGTTCTCCCGTTTTCGCGGCGCTTCGATGCCGACCGACGCGTCGGCCTAGCGCTGCGGTGAGGCGGGCTTCATCGGCCCACGAGCACGGCCGGCCGCTATGCCGCACGGCGTTTGAAGCGGTAGCGCAGGCGCCGCAGGAACTGGTTGACGCCCACATAGGTCTCCAGTCGCCGCAACTGGCCGACATCGCCGGCGTTCTCGGCGAGCAGCTTGCGGTCCGGCTCGCCGAAAGCCGGGTGCTCGTCAAACGCGAGGAGCGCCGAGAACGCCGCGAGCGCCCTGCCATAGCTGAACTTGAGACTCGCATCGTTGAAAATGCCCTGGAAGAGTGGCGCGCCGGAGGTGTTCTGGCCGTGGATGCAGTAACAGTAGGATAGCGGGTCATCCATCAGCGCCAACGAGCGCGCCTGGAGCATTGCCTCGACCAGCGCCGTATCTTCACCCCGGGCAGCATCCGGATAGCGGGGCAGCACGTTCTTGAAGGCGATCATCGAGCCCTCCCAGACGCGCGTATTCGACAGTCTCAGCAGCCTCTCGTGGGGCGACCACAGGCATAGTTGCCGCAGGAAGACGGCATCGGCCCTGGCCTGCAGCAGCGCCCCGACGCCACGCTCAAGGCGATGGACACCATAGATATCGTCATCGTCCCACACGCAGACGATCTCGCCCCGCGCCTGATCTACGCTGACGTTTCTGAGCAGTCCGAGCGACAGTTGCCGGTCAGCGGGGACGAGACGCACATCGGCTCCGCTCTGCTCGACGAGATGCTGCAGCGCGGCAGTCGTCGTGCCGCAGACGACGATCAGCTCTTTGTTACGATAAGTCTGCCTCCTGAAATAGCCGATCGAGGCGCGGACCCGGGCAACATCGCCCCGCGTTACCATAAGGCATGAAACCAGCGGCCCCGTCGTGCTGCCCGTGGTGGCAATCAGGCGGTCGGGCGTGACTCGACTCGAGGTCCCCCTGAGGCTCCGGTCGTAGATGTATGCCTGTTGGTTGATCATCGAAGGCGAGGCGTCCGGGCGGTACTATTGTGCCAGATGTGGACCAGCAGTCGCTGATTCTGTCCACGATGCTGGGGTGCAAATGTCCGGGGGCGTCGGGCCGCTTACCGCGACATCCGTTACTGGACGATACATCCAATGCGGCTTGCCTCAGCTTGCGCCGCGGTCCACCGGCGTCAGGTAGGGCAGCCGCGCCGCCTCCGGCATCGGGCCGAGCCGGGCGATCATCTCGATATTGGGGTGCATCGAGCGGTGGAGATGCGTCTCCAGCATGCGGCAGGCGCTGTCGAGATCGCCGTCGAGCAGCAGGTCGTAGATGTTCCGGTGCTCCTCCAGCATGGTGGAGATTTCGGTGCCGGTGCGGTGGCTGCGGAAGGTGGCGTGCGTGGCGATCAGCAGCAGCTGGCTGCGCTGCACCGCCTGCAGCAGCTGCCGGTTATTGCAGCGTGCTACGGTGTCGATGTGCAGGTCCTGCTCGATCCCCTCGAGCTCCATGATGCCGCGATCGCCACCCTGCGCCCGCATCACCCGGTCGCGGCGGGCGGTCAGCTCCGCCTCGGTGAATTTCGGAAACGCCTGGCGCAGCGCTACCGGCTCGAGGATCCAGCGCATCTCGTAATGCTCGCGGATCGATTCGGCGGTCAGCGGCCCGGCATACCAGCGCTGGTTGGCCTCCTGGACGATAATGCCGGTGCGGGCCAGCCGGGTCAGCACTTCGTGCGCGATGGTCCGGCTGACCCCGTAATGCTCGGCCAGCGCCGATTCGTTCAGCATGAACCGGCCATAGGCGAGGCTGGCGGCTACGGCGTGCTCGACCTCGGGATAAATCTTCAGCCCGATATTGCGCGGCGAGCCGTCGGCCTCCAGCGCCGCGGGCAGCACCAGGCCCGCTTCGCTGAGCTCGAGCCGCAGCGGTTTTGGCGCCGTCTCGCCGCCGCGGGCAATGAAGCCGCGTCCGGCAAAACTGCCGATCAGCCCTTCGTCGCTCAGCCGCTTCAGCGCGGCGGCGGCCGGGATGCGGCTCGCCTTGAAGGCCCGCGCCACATTGGCCTCGCCGAGCACCAGCCCGGCCGGAAACGCCCCCGCTTCGAGGTGCTCACGGAGCACCGTATAGATGGTCTGGTACAGCGGCGCTTCGGGCTTGGGCGACATCGGGCGTCGTTCTACCATTTGGGTGCCCCTCTGTCAGTCGGCGCTGAAGATCGCATATTTCCGGCAACTGCTTGCGATATCCATAAGTCGCCGATCCCCGCCCACCATCGCGCTTTGGGCAGCGCGCTGCATTGCTTCGCGCGCACCATTCTATCGTGACGCACTCTGCATGCAATATGCATTGACTCTCGTCGCAGCGATTTGCAAGAGTGTTGCCGTCGCTGGAGGAAGCGACGAGGGAGGCGGCCGCCTTGCCGGCCGTGACATGGCGTTCCCCCGGACGCCGGAGGAGAGTTTCGATGAAGTTCGCACGTTTGGTGCTGGCCTCGGCCGGCCTCGCTACCCTTTTGTCCGGCGCTGGCCTTTATGCTGGCGGCGCCTTGGCGCAGGAGACGGTGATCGGCGGCATGATCTTCCAGCAGGATCAGTTCTTCCGCGGCATCCAGCTCGGCATGGAGCAGAGCGCCAAGGATGGCGGCGCGACGCTGTTGCAGGGCAATTCCGAGAACAAGCTCGAAAAGGAAGCCGAGCTGGTCGACACCTTCATCGCCCGCGGCGCCAAGGCGATCGTCCTCGCCCCGCTCAATGGCGATGCCTCGATCCCGGCGCTGGAGCGCGCCCGTGACGCCGGCGTCAAAGTGGTGCTCTACGGCACCTCGATCAATTCCGATTTCCAGGTCGCCGATATCGGCACCAGCCAGCTCGATATCGGCCGCTTCACCGGCGAGGCGGCGGCCCGCTTCATCACCGAGACTTTCGGCGGCAAGGCCAAGGTGGCGCTGCTCGGCTTCCGCTCGCAGCTGCAGCAGATGAGTGACGACCGCACCAATGGCTTCCTCGAAAAGGCCAAGGCCGGCGCCGAACTCGACATCGTCGCGACGCAGGATGCCTGGCTCGCCGAGAATGCCGTGACCGTCGCCACCGACATCCTCACCGCCAATCCCGGGCTGCAGGTGATCTATGCCGCCAACGAAGGCGGCACCGTCGGCGCCGTGCAGGCGGTGCGCGCTGCGGGCCTCCAGGGCAAGGTGTTCGTGTTCGGCACCGATGGCTCGGAGCAGCTGGCCGGGTTCCTGCTCGATGAAGACAATGTGCTGATCGCCACCACGGCGCAGCAGCCCTTCGAGATGGGCAAGAAAGCCACCGACGTGGCGCTCGCCGCCGCCAAGGGCGAGGCCACCGAAAAGGCCTACGACATCCCGCCGCTGGCGCTTTCCCGCTACGACCTCGAGGCGGTCAAAGCCTATGCGGCGAGCGTGAAGCAGTAAGACGTCGCCGCCGGTGCTTCGGCGCCGGCGGCTCTTTTCGGGAGCTTCAGATGCGCGGCGCCATCGAATTCCGCGACGTCAGCAAGGCCTATGACGGCACGCTGGCGCTGTCGCATTTCTCGCATGCCTTTGCGCCCGGCCGCGTGCATGCTCTGATGGGGCGCAACGGTTCCGGCAAATCCACCGCCATCAAAATCCTCGCCGGCGCGGTGCAGCCGACCTCCGGCACGATGTCGGTGAATGGCCACGAGGTGAGCTTTGCAACACCCTCTGAAGCCTTTGCCGCCGGCATCGTCACCGTGCACCAGGAGCTGTCACTGGTGCCCTCGCTGTCGGTGGGCGAGAACATCTTTCTGGGTCGGCTGCCCAAGCGTGGCCGCTTCGTCGATTGGGCCGAGCTGCACAAGCGGGCGGCGGCGCTGCTCACCGAAATGGAGCTCGAGATCGAACCGCGCCGGCTGGTCGAGACCCTGAGCCTCGGCCAGCAGCAGATGGTCGAAATCGTCAAGGCGATGAGCTTTGCCCCATCGGTGCTGATCCTCGATGAGCCGACCTCGGCGCTGGCGGCGCGCGAGGTCCAGCACCTGTTCGATCTGGTGCGCCGGCTCAAGGCGCGCGGCGTGACGGTGATCTACATCACCCACCGGATGAACGAGCTGTTCGAGCTGGCCGATACCTGCACCGTGGTCCGCGACGGCCACTATGTCGGCACCATCGAGATATCAGATGCGACGCCAGCCAAGATCGTCGAGATGATGTTCGGCGACGTGGCGAAAGCCTCGCGCCCCGCCCGCCGGGCGGTCAATCGCGCGGCGCCGGTCCTTTCGGTTCGTCACCTCAGCCGGGCCCCGGCTTTCACCGACATCTCGTTCGAGCTCTATCCCGGCGAAGTGCTGGGGATGGCCGGCCTGCTCGGCGCCGGTCGCACCGAGGTGCTGCGCGCCATCTTCGGCGCCGATCCGCTCGAGGGTGGCGAGATCAGCTTTGCCGGCCAGCGTGTCGAGCGGCCGACCCCTAAGCGCATGAAGGCGCTGGGGCTCGGCTATACCCCCGAAAACCGCAAGGAAGTCGGGCTGGTGCAGATGACCGCCATCCACGACAACCTGATCCTCGCCAGCCTCGATCGCATTGCCCGCGCCGGTTTCACCAATCGCGCCCGCGAAACCCCGTCGGTCACCCGCCAGATCCGCAATCTCGGCATCAAGGTGGCCGATCCGCGGCTGCCGGTGTCGACCCTCTCGGGCGGCAACCAGCAGAAGGTGGTGATCGGCAACTGGCTCAACACTGCGCCCAGGGTAATGTTCTTCGATGAGCCGAGCCGCGGCGTCGATCTCCAGGCCAAGCAGCAGATCTTCGAGATCATGTGGGCTGAGGCCGACGCGGGCCTCTCTTCGATCTTTGTGTCCAGCGAACTCGAGGAACTGCTCGATGTCGCAGACCGCATCCTCGTGCTGAATCACGGTCGCCTCGTCGCCGAAGTGACGCCCGAGACCACCAACCTTACCGAACTCTACCAGCTCTGCATGGAGGGACATCCCTGATGAGCGCCGACGCCGAACGTACCACGCCGCGAGGCGGCCTCAGCCTCACCATGCTGCGCTACTTCGTCATGGAGCTGATCCTCGTCGCCCTGATCCTCGTGCTGGTCGTCGCCGCGCCGGGCTTTGCCAGCCTGCCAAACCTGCTCAATGTGCTGCGCGCCGTCTCGATGCTGGGGATCATCGCCTTCGGCATGACCGCGGTGATCATTGCCGGCGAGATCGATCTCTCGGTCGGCGCCGGTGCGGCGCTGGCCGGCTGCATCCTCGGCTGGACCTGCGGCGCTCTCACCGACAGCATCGGCCCCTGGCCGGCGGTCGCTATCGGCGCGCTGGCTGCCATCGCCGTCGGCATCGGCTGCGGGGTGTTCACCGGCAAGATGCGGCAATGGTTCAACGTGCCGAGCTTCATCACCACGCTGGCCATGCTGGCGGGGCTGCGCGGCATCGCCAACCTCATCTCGGGCGGCTTTCCGATCACCAGCTTTCCCAAGGGCTTCAACTTCTTCGGCGCCGGCAATGTCGGTGGCGCGCCGACCCCGGTGTTCTTCTTTCTGGCGGTGTTCGCTGCCATGCATGTGCTGATGAAATATACGAGCTTCGGCCGCGCCGTTTACGCCGTCGGCGGCAATGCCGAGGCCTCGCGTCTGTCAGGGATTGACGTCTACGGTACCAAGACTTTGGCCCTCGCCATTACCGGCGGCCTTACGGCGCTCAGCGGCATGCTGATCGCCAGCCAGATCGGCTCGGGCAACGGCACTGCTGCCACCGGCATGGAGCTCAACGTCATCGCGGCGGTGATCATCGGCGGCACCAGCCTCTTCGGTGGCAAGGGCCGTATCTGGGGCACCCTGCTGGGCGTGTTGTTCCTCGGCTGCATCAACAACGGCATGGTGCTGATGAACGTCTCCGAGTATTGGCGACTCGTCGTCTCCGGCGCCACCATCCTCGCCGCCGTGCTGCTCAACCAGGTGCTGGAGCGCGGCATCAAGCGCTGAGTGTCTGCCACCAGCGGCACCCAAGGTTCCGATGTCATCCTGGCGCAGGCCCATATGCGCCAGGTTACTGTTGTAGTTATGGTCGTGCCCACCCACCGGCTGTCATCCCAGCGAAAGCTGGGACCCATCTATCCGCTTGCGCTGTGGCGAGTTGGGTTCCTGCTTTCGCAGGGATGACACCGAGTTCGGGGCGCTGTTTGGTGGCAAGTTCGCCGAAGGGCCTGCATCAAAGCAGCGGCAATCCCCAGGAAGCACCTGTGACAGCCTAGGATGCCCTCAGCCGATACAACCCGGCGCCATGGCTCGGCAACGTCGCGACGAAGCTGCCGGCGTGCCGGCCGAGCGGCCGCCCCGTCCACAGGTCCGTTACCTCGGCGCTGTCGATGCCAAGTGGCGCAAGTTTGAAGCCGACCTCGCGCTCCGCCTTGCCGGTGTTGAACAGCGCCAGATAGGCATCGCCGTTCGTAGCCCGCGCCGTCCACACCCGGGTACCGTCCATGACGAAATGCGGCTGGTTGTCGGTGCTCGACTGGTTGACCGCCAGCACCTCGCGGTTGGTCAGCAACGCCAGGGTTGGGGCATCGAGGTGGCGCAGGTCGCCGCCCATGATCAGCGGCGAGCGGGCAATGGCCCAGAGCGTCATCACCGTCCGCTGCTCTGCGGGGGTGAAGCGCGTGTCGCGGTCGCCGAGCGCCAGCCGGCCGAGCGGCAGCATATCGGCATCCGGCCAGGCGCCGGGGCGGCGCCACGGGTTCCAGTTCTCCAGCCGCACGAACTGCGCCTCGAGCATCGCCCACTCGTCCCAGAAATCATCACTGATCCGCCACAGCTGCGCGTACTCGCGCACATGTTCGGCCCGGATCACCGGCGTCTCGCCCGGCGACAGCGATAGCACCATCGGCCGGCCGGTCTTCACGATGGCATCGTGCGCCGCCTCGATCTCGGCAGCGTGCGCATCGTAGGGACGGCTCATGTCGTCCATCTTGATGAAGTCGACGCCCCACTCGGCGTAGAGCGCAAATATGCTGTCATAATAGGCCTGCGCCCCGGGCTTCTGCATATCGACGCCGTACATGTCGGGGTTCCAGCTGCAGATGCTGGAGGTGTCGGCGATATCGGCGGCTCGCACCGTTGTGCCGAGGACGGGCAGGTTCTGCTCGACCGCCAGCCGCGGGATGCCGCGCATGATGTGGATGCCGAATTGCAGTCCCAGCCCATGCACCTGCCGCGCCAGCTCGGCGAAGCCAACCCCGTTGGCAGCCGAGGGGAAGCGGTTCAGCGCCGGCGTGACCCGCCCAAACCCGTCCATCGTCGGCACCGGCTTGGTGTTGTAGTTGTAGCTCCGGGCTTCCGGCTCGTACCACTGGATGTCGACGGTGAAGACGTTATAGCCGAAGGGCAGCAGCTTCTCGGCCATGATCGCTGCGGTCTCGAGCGCCTGCGCCTCGGTGATCGTGGTGGCAAAGCTGTTCCAGCTGTTCCAGCCCATCGGCGGGGTCGGGGCGAGAATGGTCATGGTTGGCGTCGATCCAGTTACTGAGACCGCGACGCCAACCCCCAGCCGGCTGCGACGTCAAGCGTCGCCACCGCCGACCGGGCGAACCCGAAAGCATTTGCCCGATTTCAGGAGCCCGCGCCTGCCAGCATCGCCTCGATCTCGGCTCGAACAGGCATCGACGGTGCGGTGCCGGGTTTCTGCACTGAGAGGCCGGCGGTGGCGCAGCCGAAGCGGATGGCATCGACCGGCGATTGGCCCTCGGCCAGCGCCACGGCGAAGCCGCCATTGAAGGCGTCGCCGGCGCCGGTGGTCTCGACCACCTTCTCCACCTTGAAGGCCGGCACCATGTGCGTGCCGGCTTCGCCATGGAGCAGTGCGCCCTTCTCGCCCAGGGTGATCAGCGCATTCTTCGCGCCGCGGCGGACGAACTCCCTGGCAGCGGCCAGCGCATCGGCTTCGGTCTCGACCCGCAATCCGGTCAGCGTTGCCGCCTCGGTTTCGTTCGGCGTGACATAGTCGCAGAGCGCGTAGATCGCGTCGTCCACCGGCAGCGCCGGGGCCGGGTTGAGGATGGTGATCACCCCGTGCTGGCGGGCCAGCGACAGCCCGGCGATCGCCGTTTCGACCGGTTGCTCGAACTGGGTGATCAGCACCTTGCTGCCGCGGATCACGCTCTCGGCCGCCGCCACGTCGGCCGGCGACAGCTTTGCCGCCGCGCCGCTCTCGACGATGATGGCGTTATTGCCGGTCTCGGTGGAAACGAAGATGAAGGCCGCGCCGGTGGGCAGCTGGTCGTCAATCGCCACCGCCGAAATGTCGATGCCGTCGGCCGCCCAGGCCTTCTGCGCCATGTCGCCAAAGGTGTCGCGGCCGATCCGGGTGATCATCCGCGCGTCGCCGCCGGCCCGCGCCGCGGCGATCGCCTGGTTCGAGCCCTTGCCGCCCGGCCCGTCCTTGAAACCCTGGCCGAGAATGGTCTCGCCCATCAGCGGCAGCCGCGGCGCCCGGAACGCCAGATCCGCCACGAAAATCCCGAGCACTGCAACAGGTGCGCGCATGATTCCTCCCTATCCAGTGCTGTGCCGCACCGTTGCCCAGAACTCGCTGGGATGACACCGAGGATGGGGAGAGCGCAATGCATCTCCTCCCACCTGATACTCATAACGGACCGCCCTAGCTGAGCTTGCCCGCCTTCAACGCCGCAAGGATCCAGTCGCGATAGGTCTGGTCCTTGTTCTCGATCTCGGGGGAAACCTTGCTGGCTTCGGTCATGAAGTAAAGGTAGTCCCGCCCCATCGCCTCGCCGCGGCCGGTATGCATGTCGACGGCGAAATCCGGAATCTCCGGCAGGCGTTCGCCGAAAGCCATGGCGTGCTTGGCCCAGTTGACCATGTCGTCGGTGGTGCGGTCCTTCTTGCCCGAGGCGAGCACGCGGATGGCGTGCGCCGCGAACAGAAACCGGTCATGCGTCGGCCGGTCGAAGCGCTGGTGGGTGCGATAGAGCGTATCGACCAGCACCGGCGCATCGAGGTTGCCGAAGCCGACATCTTCGACGGATATCACCGCCAGCCGATCCCACAGCTTCTGCTCGAGCTCGGGGCTGGTGAGGTACATCTCCCAGCCGAGCAGCACGGCATTCTCAGTGAGGCCGCGGCGGATGGATTTCTGCAGCGCCGAAATCACCTCGTCGGCGGGAAAGCCGTTTTCGGTGGTGGTGCGCTGCCACGGGTCGGGCGCCTGCTTGACCTTGGTCGCATCGGTCATTTGCCGCTCACCCAGTTGGCGATGTTGTTCCACAAGGGCGCATAGCCGGCCCAGTCGACGAAGGGCGGCGGGGCCCAGTGCGGCCCGCAATCGGAGGTGAACACGGCGGAGCGGCCTTTGCCGAACTCGGCCACCGCGATCAGCGGATCGCCGCCGACCCGCACCAGCACTTCGGCATCGGGCTTGGCCGCCACTTCGTTATAGCCGAGCAGCGCCGGCCACTCGCCCGCAATCCCCTTGGTGATCGGATGGCCGGGGTCGCCGACATGGGCGACGACGCCCTGCGGGTTCTCCCGGCGGTCGTCATGACGGGAAAGCGTCACCGGCAGCACCTCTTCGATCGCCGTGCCGGCATATTGCCCCTTGGCGTCGATGCCCTGGAAGGTCAGGTAGCCGCCGATCATCACGAGGCCCCCGCCATTGAGCACGTAGTCCTTGATGGCGGTCAGCCGGTTGGGCAGCGGTACCGAGCGCACGAACGTGTCGGGGTGGAGCAGCAGCGTGTTGGCGCCGATGTCCGACAGCATCACCACGTCATAGGCGGCGAGCGCCTCGGCGGTCTGCGGGAAATCGCGGGCGGCGAGGTGGTTGGGGAGGAACGTCACCTCCCAACCGCCGCCCTCGAGCGCCGCCTTCAGCCAGCGGACGCCCTCGTTGTATTCGGTGGTGGTGAAGCTGTCGAAACCCTTGGTGTGGATCGAATGGGTGACCCAGGATTCCCCGGCAATCAGTACGCGCTTGCTCACGCTGTAAAGTCCTTCTGAGTGGGTGCGCCGACCGACTGGCGCACAATGAGTTCGACCGGCAGCCGCGTCAGCAGCGGCGGCGCCTCGCCGTTGAGCAACGCCAGCAACGTCAAAAAGCCCTGGCGGCCGAGCTGCTCGACCGGCTGACGGATGGCGGTCAGCGGCGGCGTCAGCAGCGCGCCGAACGGCATGTCGTCGAAGCCGATCAGCGAGATGTCGTCGGGGACGCTCACCCCGGCCTCCTTGAGCCCCATCACGGCGCCGATGGCGAGGTAATCGGAAGAGGCAAAAATAGCGGTCGGCGGCAGCGGCAGCTCGAGGAACTTTCGCGTCGCGGCGCGCGCCAGTTCCGGTGCGAAGCTGCCCATCGCGACATATTCCGGCCGCACCGCGATGCCGGCCTCGTTCATCGCCAGCAGAAACCCCTCGCGCCGCTCGGTCACCGTCAACAGGCCATGCGGGCCGCCGAGATAGGCGATGCGCCGGTGGCCGGCTTCGATCAGGTGGCGGGTCGCCGTATGCGCCCCCTCGGTGTTCTCGACGAACAGCCGCGGCACGCTGACGCCCGGGATGTCCTCGTCGACGATGACGACGTTCTTCCGCTTGCCGATCAGGTTGGCGAGCGTCCCATCATCGGGGGTGTTGGTCATCATCACCAGGCCATCGATATGGCGGTCGTGCAGCCGCTCCAGCGAGGCGATCTCGCGGTCGCGGTCCGAGCGGGTCGAGCTCATGAACACGGTGTAGCCGTGCCGGTCCGCCTCGTCCTCGAAGGCTGAGGCGAGCTCGGCGAAGAACGGCTCACGGATTTCCGGCGTCACCAGGCCGACCGCCTCGGTCTTGCCGGTGGAGAGGCGTTTGGCGAGGAGGTTCGGCCGGTAGTCGAGCTTGGCGATCGCCGCATCGATCCGCCCCGCCGTCGAGGGCGGCAACTCGATACGATTGTTCAAGTACCGGGACACCGTTGTCGGCGACACCCCGGCATCCTGCGCCACATCATGGATTGTTGCCATTGCACCCCCACTCGCACAGGTAAGCTAGATCGATGCAAACGCTTTAGTAAAGCGGTTTCGTAACCGGATTCCCTGCGTTTGTTGTCCTCTGCCATCTCCGCTTTCGCCGAAGGACGGTGTGATCGCCTCCCTCCCCCCGCGGCGCTACGCGTCCGCTAGGAGGGGAGGGATTGAGGGAGGGGGTGGGGCGGTGATCACCGATGGACCCCCACCCCCACCCCCACCCCTCCCCTCAAGGGGGAGGGGAGCTCGCGGCCGGTGGACGCCGGACTACCAAACCACCGGATGCACCTCGCCGGTCGAGACGTTGACGAAGCCGTCCGGCGCCAGCGGCGAGGGCGCCACCAGCACCCAGGTCCAGGGCGCGCAGGTGAGCGTCGCGAACATCAGCCGTTCCGGAAAGCCCGGGTTCCAGCGCGGCCGGAAGGTCGGCTCGTACATCCAGTCGACCGCTTCTGCGGCGCGGTAGAGAGCCTGCATGTCGGCGTCGAGCTCTGCTGCCGGGCGCTTACTCATCAGCCCGCCGATCTCGAACCGCACCGTTGCCGTGACCTTGCCCTTGTGCACCAGCGCCCAGCCGCCCTGTGTCTCCCGCAGCGTGTTGACCGCCAGCGCCATGGCGGCGTCCGATGAACCACAGGTCCAGATATTGTGTTTGTCGTGCGCCACCGAGCAGGCGACGGCGGTGTCCGGATCGCGGGGGCCGCAGCCGCGCCAGAACATCTTCGCCACTTTCCCCTCACCGGAGAAGCGATCGACGATGGCGAACTTGGTGAGGTTCTCGCTTTCGAGCCGCTGCACCTCGCCGTCCACGACCGGCAGCTCCATGGTGTAGAACTCCGGATGCCAGTGGAACGGTCGGATCACCGCCGACTGCATGGTCTTCCGCCCCGGCGCCGCCTTGATGGCAAAGTCCCCGGCGGTGATCTCGCGCTGGATATTGATGGTTCGCGTTGCCCATTCCGGCCAGGCGATATCCGGCACCTTGCCGATGAACTTCGTGCCTTCCGAAATCTGCGCCCCATCGGCCCAGACCTTGGCGATCTTCAGCGACGAGACATCGCCGAGCAGCACCATGTCGGCGAACCGCCCAGGCGAGATCGAGCCGACCCAGGGCGTGAGTCGCATGTGCCGCGCCGGGTTGATCGTCGCGCACTGGATGGCGATCTCGGCCGGCAGGCCCGCGGCGATGGCGGTGCGGATATTGTGGTCGGTGGCGCCGGTCTCGAGCGTCAGCGTGGCGCTGCGGTCGTCGGTGGCGAAGGCGACCTGGCTCCAGTCGACCAGTCCCTTCTGCAGCAGCCCGGTGACGATCTCGGTCATCGAGTGGATGCGGATCTCGATGAACAGGCCGTGCCTGAGCTTGTCCCAGGCCTCGTCGGCCGTCATCATCTCATGGTCGGAGGCGAGGCCGGCCGCGGCGAAGGCGTTGATTTCGCCGAGCGTGCGGAGGCCCGCGCCGTGGCCTTCGACCACGCCACGCGCCGCGAAAGTCGCCTCGATCATCCCCCATAGCCGTTGGTGCGAGGGGTTTTCCGGGTTCCACACCGCCGGCCAGTCCATCACCTCGTCGAGCCCGGTGACCATCGGGCTGGCGGCCATAAACTTTGCCTGCTCGTCATGGCCGAAATACCCACCGCCCCACTCGTACGCTGTGGGCGGCACGGCCGAGCCGGGCTGCGGGAAAACCTTCAGCGGCGAGCCCGCTTGCCGCGCCGTCAGCCAGAATTCGAGGTTGTGCGGGCCATCGACATTGGAGAATTCGTGGCTCGCCTCGCAGGTCCAGGTATTGCCGCGCGGCATCACCAAGGCCGCTTCCCATTCCGGCGTCAGGTGCGAGCTCTCGATATGCTTGTGCACCTCGCCGAAGCCGGGCACTGCGGCGAGCTTCGGCTCGTGGAAACGCTCCTTGACCTGCCCCTGGTACTCGCCCGTCGGCCCGACCCAGGCGATGCGCTTGCCGCGCATGACGATCTCCTGGTCGTGCATCCAGGTGCGCGAATGGACGTCGAGGAGCTTGCCGACCCGCACCGAGCGGTCGGCCGGGCGCTTGCCCAACGCCACCAGCAGCAGGTCCTGCCGGATTTTGACTTCGTCGGCGGCGGTGATGAGGAGGTCGTCGGGGAGGGAGGTCATAGAGATATCCTATTGATAGAGACGGCCCCCTCCCATCCTCCCTCATGAAGGGGGAGGTGCCCCGCCAGCGTGTTTGGCACGATCGAGCCGCAGCCTCGACTCTTCACCTCCCCCTTCATGGCGGACTTCGAGCCGTCCCGTAGGGCAAATCGCTCCAGTGGAGCGATTTGAGGCGAGAAGGCCATGAGAGCCATGCTCGAATGGCGAGGGAGGGGGCCGTCTGCTTCAGTTGGGCTCAAATTCCGTACTTCTTCTTCCAGATCCCGATCAATCGCAGCGACTCCGCCGCGATCCCCGCGATCAGCTCTTCACCCTTCTGCGCCGTAGCCGGTCGCGGGTCGCCGAAGACGCCCGATCTGTTGAAGGCCGAGAGTTTCATCGGCTCGGCGCCGAACAGCTCCGGGAACTCTGGATATTCCGGTGCGGCGCGCTCCATGCGCACGGTCTCGGGCGCCAGCGCCAGCATCATCGAGGTCTCCACCTCGTCGGCGTGGTAAAAGCCCGGCCCGGCCGGCTCGCTCTCCATCAGCTCGGCGGCCAGCGCTTCGAGCCTGGGATAGTCGAGATGCAGCACCGGAAAACCCGCTTCGCTCAACGCCCGCGCCGCGAGATTGATCGGTTCGCGGTTGCCGAAATGCCCGTTGACGGTGATCAGCCCTTTCACCCCCATGCGCTGCAGTCCGCGGCCGATATCGGTGATCGTGGCGCGCAGCGTTTCGGGCGACAGCGACAGCGTTCCGGCCCAGTCTTCCGCCGTCCAGGCATCGCCATAGGCGATGGCCGGTAGCAGCAGCCCGCCAAAACCCTCGGCGATGCGCTGGGCGACGCCGCTCGCCAGCACCGTGTCGGTGAGGAGCGGCAGGTGCGCGCCATGCTGCTCCACTGCGCCCACCGGCAGCACGGCGATCAGCCCCCGGGCAATGGCGGCGGAGACGTCTTCCCAACTGGCGCTTTGAGTATCGAGCATCAAGCCCACCCTACGATTGACAACGGCGCACGAGGAGCAAGCTTGCCGAAGAGCTCCGTCACACCAAGCGCATAGTCGACATTGCCACCGAGGCGTGTCCCCAGCGCCGCCTCGGCGATGTCGGATGCCTCGTAGCCGTGGGCGATAAGGTTGATGATCGCCGCCTGCAAGGGGCCCATGGTCGGATTGAACGCAACGCTCTCCACCGAGAAGCCCGAGATAATTTGCCCGTCATTGAGCGCCAGCACCACGGCGCCCGGGCATTTGCTGTAGGGCGCATGGGCGCGGCGGCCGGCATCGAGCAGCCGGTCGGCGATGGTCGTGGGCCAGTCATTGGCGGTGAGGTTGAGCGTCGCGTCGTAGGCGCCGGCGATGGCGCCGCGCTCGCCCAGATAGTCCGGGTCGAACGGCCACGGATAGAGCTGCGCCATGCTCAGCCGATGCCCGAGCGGGTCGATCAGTGTCAGCTCGCGGCTGCCGGCAAACTCCGAAATGTACTGCCGGCAATGGGCGCAGGGATGCGCTTCCCCGATGGCGATGGTTTCGACCGTGGTGCCGCGCGAGGCGGCGCGGGTGAACACGAACCCCTCGCCGTGGATGGTGAAGCCCAGATGCGTGCCGGGGAATTCGACATTGCCGCCCAGGATCAGGTTGCCGGTTTCGCGTTCCAGCCCCACTGCACCGACGAAGAAGTTTGAAATCGGCGGCCTTGCGATCCCCCGTGCCGGGGCCAGCGCCAGAAGCATCAACTCCTCGACGCTGCCGAGCCCGAAGCTTTGGCGCAGTATCGTCACTTCGGCGGCGAGCACGATGCTGCCCAGATTATCTTCCGGTCGGCGGGCTTTTGCTGCCACCAGCCTCGTGATTTCTGCGCTGAGCCTGTCGCCGATTTCAGCACTCTGGCGGTCAAATCGGGCGGCGATGTCGGGGTCCGCCTGGAACGGATTGAGGCTCACTTCAGGTGCCTGTGTCCTGCCGCGATTGCATTTGACAAGCGGCTTTTGAGTGTCGTTAGATCGTCATGTAAACCGGTTTACCGGACGGGGGTCAAATGGGTTCAACGCTTATCCACGGGGCGACGGTTCTTTCCGTGGACGCTGAAAATCGGGTGTTCGAGGGTGGCTTCGTCGCCATCCGCGACGGTCGGATCAGCGGTGTAGGACCTCGCGACGGCACTCCCAACCCGTCCGGCTTCGACGAGGTGTTCGACCTGACCGGACACCTCGTCATGCCGGGCCTGGTGAATGCCCATACCCACTCGGTAATGGTGCTGTTCCGCGGCCGCTCGGAAGGCCAGAGCCTGCTCACCATGGCGGGCTGGTACAACTCGATCCGCGAGCCTGAACTATCGCTCGTCGCCTCCGATGTCGGGCCTGCGGTGACGCTGAGCTGCGCCGAGATGGCGCTTTCGGGCACCACCACTTTCTGCGACCAGTATTTCTTCGCCGAGGAGATCGCCGACGCGGTGAAAGACGCAGGGCTGCGCGCCGTCATCGCCTACGGCATCGTGCAGCTGGGCGACGAGCGGCGCGGCGCGGAGGAGCTGGCGAAAGCCACCGCCTTCCTCGAGCAGCAGCGCTCGGCCGATGGCCGCATCATCCCATGGTTCGGCCCGCACGCCCCTTATGTCGATAACACCGAGGCCCTCTTGGTCGAGGAAGTGGCGGTCGCCAACAAATACGGCGTCGGCCTCCACCTCCATATGGCCTGCGGTCCGGAGGACAACGAGGAGACTGAGCGTCGCTACGGCACCACGGCGGCGGTGGCGCTCGAGCAGCTCGGCTTCTTCAAAGGCCGCATCCATGCGGCGCACTGCATCGACCTCAGCGATGAGGATATCGCGGTGTTCGCCCGCGCCCCGCACGCCTCGGTGTCCTACAACGCCTCGGCCGGGCTGCGGTCGGGCCGCGCAGGCATCTGCCCGGCGGTGGATCTGAGGGCCGCCGGGGTCACCGTGGCGCTCGGCACTGACAATGTCGCGGCCAACAATTCCTACGACATGGTCTCCGAGATGCGCGTCGCGGGCCTGGTTGCCAGCCATCGCGAAGGCGTGGCGCAGCCGCTGTCGAGCCGCGACCTCGTGCGCATGGCGACCATCGAAGGGGCGAAGGCGCTCGGTCTCGAGCACGAGATCGGCAGCCTCGAAGTCGGCAAGGCCGCCGACATTGCAGCGTTCGACCTCAGCGGCGCTGGTTATTCCGAGACGCCGGATCCCGAAACCCTGCTGGTCTATTCGGGCAGCGGGCGCGATCTGCGCCACCTTTGGGTGGGTGGAGAGCAATTGGTGCAGAACCGCAGCTTGACGCGCCGGCCCTTTGCCGACATCCGACAGGCTTACTCGGCGACTTACGCCGAGTTCTGGAACCGCGTCCAGCAAGCCAAGACGGACGCCAAGAACAAGAAAGCAGTAGCTTGACCAAACGTACTTTCATTTTTGACAGCGACGGCGGCGTCGACGACGCCCAGGCGCTTATTCTGCTGGTCGCCAACGGCAAGGTGCCGGACCTGATCACCACGGTGTTCGGTAATGTCGGCCGTGACCAGGCAACCACCAATCTCCTCGCCACCTGCGCCCAGCTCGGTGTTTCGATTCCGGTGCATCGCGGCGCCGATCGCCCGCTGACCCAGCCGGTCATCGATGCCAAATACGTGCATGGCGACGATGGCCTCGGCGGCGCGCCGCGTCCCGTGAGCCAGGAAACCCATGCCTCCGACGATGGGATCGGCATTCTGATCCGCACCTTCAATGCGGCCAAAGCCAAGGGCGAGAAGGCCGACATCCTGATGATCGGTCCCCTGACCAATCTGGCGCTGGCGCTTCGCCTCGACCCCTCGATCGTCGACGGCATCGGCACGCTCACCATCATGGGCGGCAATGTCTATGGCCGCGGCAACACCACGCCGGCCGCCGAGTTCAACATCTATGCCGACCCCGAGGGCGCCCATGTGGTGCTGACCGCCGGCATCGAGACGGTTGTCATCCCCTGGGAGCCGTGCCTCACCCACTTCATGGTGGGCGAGAAGCTCGACGCGCTGTTTGCCGGGATCCCGGCCTCGCCGTTCAAGACTTTCAACGAGGCGCTGCAGAAGCATGCCCGCGAGAACGGTATCCGCCGTGGCCTGCCCGATCGCTTCCTCTATGTCGACCCGCTGGCTGCCGCCGTGGTGCTCGATCCCTCGATGGTCACCAAGTCGATCGAGGCATCGTCGAGCGTGGCGCTCGCCCCGGGGATCACCCGCGGCATGACGCTGGTCGATCCGTCCGGGCGCCTCGGCACCCCCAAGATTACGTTCGTCGAGGAGGTCGACGTCGCAAAGGTCGACGCGCTCTACGCCGTATCCGCCGCCTATTCCCCCAAGCATTAGAACAAACGCAAACAGGAGTGCGCATGTCTCTGATCTCGACTTTGGCCAAGGCCGCAGCAGGTACTCTGCTCGCCGCCTCGATGATGATGTCGACGGCGATCCCCGCCGCCGCCCAGGAATACACCAAGGACAACCCGCTCAAAGTCGCGCTGGTGCTGCACGGCACGCTCGGTGACAAGAGCTTCTTCGATGACGCCGCCGAGGGCATGAAGACGGCCGAGGCCGAGCTGCCGGTGACCGTTAAGATCATCGAGCTGGGCTATGACCGTTCCAAGTGGCAGGCCGGCCTCGCCGATGCCGCTGACTCGGGCTACGACGTGATCATCGCCGGCACCTTCGACATGACCGGCTACATCGCTGAGCTGTCGCCGGAATATCCGGACGTGAAGTTCATCGATTTCGACGATTCGCCCGACTACAGCGCCTGCGAGTGCAAGAACGTGCTCGGCGTGCAGTACACCACGGCCGCCGCGGGTTATCTCGCCGGCTACGCCGCCGCCAAGATCTCGAAGTCGGCAACGCTGGGCACCATCATCGGCATGGAATTCCCGACCGTCACCGACTTCAAGACTGGTTTCGACCAGGGCGCCAAGGCGGCCAACCCCTCGATCAACATCCTCAACGCCGTGGCCGGTTCGTTCAACGACCCTGCCAAGGGCAAGGAAATCGCGCTCGCCCAGATCAACCAGGGCGCTGACGTGGTGTTCCCGATCGCCGGCGGCACCGGTATCGGCTCGCTCCAGGCGGTCAAGGATTCGGGCAAGCTCGCCGTCGGCGTCGATAGCGACCAGGCCACCATCTTTGCCACCTCCGACCCGGCCCAGGCCGATGTGATCTTCACCTCGGTGCTGAAGAAAGTCGGCCACTCGCTGTACCTGGCGCTCGGCCAGACCATCGATGGCTCCGCCCCCTATGGCTCGCGCCAGCTGCTCGGCATCAAGGACGGCGCCGTCGGCATCGCCAAGAACGCCTGGTACGAGAAGCTCGTGCCGGCTGACGTGCGCGCCGAAGTCGACGCCATCGAAGCCAAGATCATCGCTGGCGAGATCGAAGTCGCCACCGATATGAAGTAATCTGACGGGCCCCGCGGCAAAACGCGGGGCCCACTTTGTTTTGACGGTGCGCAGAGCGGGGCAGCATGGCGCTTCTGGAAGCAATCGGGATCGGCAAGACCTATCCCGGCGGGGTTGTGGCCAATGACGGGGTGAACCTCGTCATCGAGCCGGGCGAGGTTCACGCCGTGGTCGGCGAGAACGGCGCGGGCAAATCCACCCTGATGAAGATCCTGTTCGGCATCGAACAGCCCAATGCCGGTACGCTCCTGCTCGACAACAAGCAGGTGCATTTTTCGAAGCCACGCGAAGCCATCGATGCCGGCATCGGCATGGTGTTCCAGCACTTTTCGCTGGTTCCGAGTTTTTCCGTCTACGAGAACGTGGTGCTCGGTTCCGAGCCCCGGGCCGGCATCCGGCTCGATCGCAACAAGGCGATCGCCGAGGTGCAGGCGCTCAGCGACAAGTTCCGCCTGAAGGTCGATCCGCTGCCGCCCGTGGGCTCGCTCCCCGTCGGCCAGCAGCAGCGTGTCGAGATCCTCAAGGCGCTCTACCGCAATGCCCGCATCCTGATCCTCGACGAGCCCACGGCCGTGCTGGCGCCGCAGGAAGTGCAGGAGCTGTTCGTCGCCATCCGCTCGCTGGTGGCGCAGGGCAAGACGGTGATCTTCATCGCCCACAAACTGCCCGAAGTGCTGGAGATCTCGAACTCCATCACCGTGATGCGGCAGGGCAAGACGGTCGGACAGGTCAAGACCAAAGAGGTCACCGAGAAAAGCCTCGCCGCCATGATGGTGGGGCGCGAAGTGAGCCTCCGGGTCGAGCGCAAGCCGACCGAGCAGACCGAGCGGGTCGCGTCGGTCAGTGGCCTCCGCATCGTCAATGCGCGCGGCACTGAAGTGGTCGCTGGGCTCGACCTCAACGTCTATGCCGGCGAGATCGTCGGGCTGGTGGGCGTCGAGGGCAACGGGCAGGCCGAGACGCTCGAGGCCATCGCCGGGCTGCGGCATGTGGCGGCCGGCGACATCGTCGTCGCCAACCAGAACGCCGGCCCGCTGACCGTACTGCAACGGCGCGGCCTCGGCCTCGCTTCGATTCCCGAGGATCGCATCGCCGAGGGGCTCTCCACCGGCTCGACCGTGGCCGAGAACCTCGTCGCCACCCGGCTCAATGACAGCCGTTATGTGCGTGGTGGCCTGCTCGACCTCAAGGCGATCAAGGCCAACGCGCTGCGGCTGATCGAGCAGTTCTCGATCCGCGTCGGCGGGCCCGGCTCGGCCGTGGGCACGCTCTCGGGCGGCAACATGCAGAAGGTGGTGGTGGCGCGCGAACTGAGCGAGCAGCCGAAACTGCTCCTCGTCAACCAGCCCACCCGCGGCGTTGACCTCGGCGCCACGCAGTTCATCTGGCGCACCATCACCGATGCCCGCGACAAGGGCGCCGCGGTGCTGTTGAGCTCGGCCGACCTCAGCGAATTGCTGGCGCTCAGCGACCGGCTGCTGGTGCTCTATCGCGGCAAGATCGTTGCCGCCTTCCTCAATACTCCCGACCTCACCCCCGAAACGCTCGGCACTTACATGCTCGGGCTTTCGACCCAGACGGCAGACGAAATGCAGGCGGCCCTCAAATGAGCAACATTCCCGCCATCGACCGCAACTCCCGTTTCAAGACCATCCGCCGCGAAGTCGGCCGCGCCGTCGGCGCCCTGGCGATTGCGCTGCTGGTCACCTTCATCGTCGTGCTGCTCACCTCCAAAGCGCCGCTTGACGCTATCACCCAGCTGCTCACCGCCCCGGCCTCAAAGCCGCGCACTATCGGGCTGTGGCTCGACGATGTCGCCAAGCTCACCATCACCGGGCTCGCCTTCTCGCTGGTGTTCCAGGCCCGGCAGTTCGCCATGGGGGTGCAGGGGCAGGTCTATATCGGCGCCCTGGCCGCCAGCTACGTGGCGCTGTCGCCGCTCGGCGCCAGCTGGGCCGGCATTCCCCTGGGCATCACCGCCGCCATGCTGGCCGGCGCCATCTACGGGTTCCTGCCCGGCATCGCCAAGGCCAAGCTCGGCGCCAACGAGATCGTCTCCTCGCTGATGCTGAACTACATCGCCATCGAGGTGTGCAATTTCCTCGTCCGCACCAGCCTGCCCAAGCCGCAGGCGGGGGTGCTGACCACCAATGATTTCCCTGACAGCGCCATGTTCCCGCAACTGATCAAGCTCGAGGGGCTCAACGTCACCCGGCTTGATCTCGGCCTCGTCTTCGCGCTGGTCGCGGTGCTGGTGGTGTGGTTCGCGCTCTATCGCACCAGCTGGGGCCTGAAGCTCCGGCTGGTTGGCCATAACGCACGCTTCGCCGAATACTCGGGCATCAAGGCGACCTTCATCATGGTCTCGGCGATGACCGCCTCCGGCGCGCTGGGCGGCCTGCTCGGCTCGATGTTCGTGCAGGGCCAGGGCTATGGCAAGCTGACGGTGCTGTTCGAAGGCGGCCTCGCCTTCGAGGGCATCCTCGTCGCCATCGTCGCCCGCAGCCGGCCGTTGGCGGTGCCGGTTGTCGCGCTGTTCTACGGTTATCTCAGGCAGGGCGCGCAACTGATGAACATCCGCACCGACGTGCCGGCCGAGGTGATCGGCGTCGTCACCGCGATCATCATCCTCTTGGTCTCGTCGTCCTTCTCGCTCAACTTCATCACCAGGCTGTTGAAGCGCAGCCCGTCGCCATCAGTTGCGCCTGCTGCCGTCGGGGGTGCCGCCAAATGATGGAACTGCTCATCACTGTCTTTTCGGCCACCTTCTTCGTCACCATCATCCGCACCACGACGCCTTTGCTGCTGGCGACGCTGGGCGGCCTCATCGCCGATCTCGGCGGGGCGCTGAACGTGGCGCTCGAGGGCATGATGCTGATCGGCTGCCTCACCGCGGTGATCGTCTCGGTCTATGCCCCGTGGTACGTCGCGGTCGCCGCCGGGCTCGGCGCCGGGGCGCTGCTCGGGCTGATCATGGCGTTCTTCGCCTTCCGCCTGAAGGCCGACATCATCCTTGTCGGCTTCGCCATCAACATCCTCGCGGCCGGCGGCACGGTGTTCGCACTGGCCATCGCTACCGGTGGCGACAAGGGCACCTCGATCAATCTCCAGAGCAAGGCCGTTCCGGCGGTCGACCTCAGCTTCCTCAGCGCCATCCCCGGCATCGGCCCGGTGCTCAAGTCGTTCCTCTCCGGCCACTCGGTGCTGAGCTGGCTCGCGGCCTTCCTGGTCTTTGCGGTCTGGTACTTCCTCTACCGCACGCCCTGGGGCCTGTGGCTGCGCGGCGTCGGTGAGTATCCGGCGGCGCCGGAAGCGGCCGGCATCCCGGTCAACAAGATCCGCACCTGGAGCCTCATCGTCTCGGGCGCGCTGGCCGGCCTCGGCGGTGCGCAGCTCGCCATGTTCAACTATGTCGGCTTCACCCGCGACATGACCGCCGGCCGCGGCTTTATCGCGCTCGGCGCGGTGCTGCTCGGCGCCCGCCACCCGGTCGGAGCGCTGCTCGCCGCGCTGCTGTTCGGCGCCTTCGAGGCGCTGGCGGTGGTGATGCCGGGCCTCTTCAACGACATCCCGGCCGAACTCATCCGCATGATCCCGTTCGTCGTGACCATCGCCGCACTGGTGCTGTTCTCGATCCGGGCCCAGCGGGCGCTGGCTTTGCGTGGGGTGAAGTAGGCGGCGCGCCGAAGCGCGATGCCCTCAAGCGAAAACTTGGGCTTAGCGCAGCTAAGTCCTTAGTTTTCGCCAGAGAGGGGGGCGTGCGGAGCCACCGTGCCCGCTCACACCCCCTCGATCCGCACCGCAAACTCCCCGCGCACCAGCAGTGGCCCCACGCTCCCCTCCAACCGGCCAAGCCGGACCAGGTCGCGGGTACTTTCGTATCTACCGTGGAAGAACGCCAGGTTGCCCCACGGCACGTAGTAGCAAAGGTCTCCTGGGGCGGCGTCCGGGACCGGGCCGCGCACCAGCGCGGTGAGTTTCTCCGGCAGGTAGGAGATCTTCTCGTTGCCGCCGAAATCCGACATCGTCAGGTCGAGCGGCAGCATGGCGGCGAATTCGCGGGCCGAGGCGTTGTCCTCGAGGCTCGCGGTGAAACGCTGGTCGTCGAATGCAATATGAATTCTCATCGCCCCACCTTCCTGCCCCTGGCTGACGCCCGGCAACGCCGCACCGAGCATCAGTCCGCGAAGCACTTCGCGCCGCCGCATCATGCCACCTCGCCGGCGAGTTGTGGATTGGACGCGGCCCGCGCCGCCAGCGCCGTCGCGGCGGCCAACAGCAGCGCCGCGAGGACGAAGGGCGCCCACCATCCCTCGGTGTCGAACAGCAGGCCGCCACCGAAGGCTCCGAGCGTAATGGCCACCTGGACCAGCGCCACCTGCAAGCCGCCGCCGGCCTCGAGCTCGTGCGGCATGACCCGGGTCATCCAGGTCCCCCAGGCGACGGGGATCGGGGTGGTCAGGACGCCCCAGAGAACGAGCAACGCCGCGGTGAGCCCCGCGATATGCCCCAGCGGGATCAACAGCACGGCTAACACGGCAAGGAGACCCGGCACTGCGACGAGCACCAGCTTCAGGTGCGTGCGCATCAGGTAGCCGGCAAGCGCCGTGCCGAGGAGGCCGCCGAGGCCGAGGCCGAGCATCACCAGCGACAGCGCGTTGACGTCGAGGCCGGTCACCAGTTCGAGGAAAGGCCGCAAGTACGTGGAGAGCGCGAACTGGCCCATGAAGGCCAGCGCCGTGGCGGCCATGCCGACCGCGACGACTGGGGTGCGGAGCAGGCCGAGCATGCGCCGTGGCGAAACTTGCCGGTCGGGGGCGAGGCGCGGCAGCACCAGCCACTGCCAGATAAGGCCCAAAAGCCCGATCGGCACGACAATGGCGAAGGCGCCGCGCCAGCCCACCAGCCCACCGAGAAAGCTGCCGAGTGGGGCGGCGATGACCGCGGCGAAGGCGGTGCCGCCCTGCAGCATGGCGAGCGCCTTGGGCAGGTCAGCGGGCATCGACAGCCGGGCGAGGATGGCCGTCGAGAGCGACCAGAAGCCGCCGATGGCCACCCCGACCAAAGCGCGCCCGAGCATGAACACCAGGTAATCGGGCGCGAAGGTCACTGCCAGCCCGGAGGCGATCAGCACCACGGTGTAGCCGAGCACTACCGTGCGGCGATCGAGCCGCGACAACAGGCTGTTACCGAACAGGCTGGTCAGCACCGCAAAGAAGCCGGAGACGGCGATGGCCTGGCCAGCCTGCCCTTCGGTGATCAGGAGGTCCGCAGCGATCGGGGTGAGCAGGCTCACCGGCATGAATTCCGAGGCGATGAGCACGAAGGTGAGCAGCGACATGCAAACCACTGCCCCCCAGGACGTGCGGGAGCGGGGCAGGGTAAGGTCGTCCGTTGGCGCTGGCATGGATGAGCTCTTGATCGGGGCGAGCACCGTGGCCGCGGCCAGCCAGTCGAACTGGGCGCCGACCCCGCCGGTCAAGGCGCGTTCCCAGAACGCTTCGTGGGTCATCGGTTGGTGATCGGGTTTCGGCATGCAGGGAACATAGTCCCCGCTGACTTCGCCGATTATCCGCTGTAATTGTCTTGGACTTATCGGCTCTTGATATCAATCGAGCGGAGATGATCCGATGCAACGGCGCGACCTGACCGACATGCTGTGGTTCCTGGCGGTGGCCGAGGAGCGGAGTTTCACCCGGGCGGCAGCCCGGCTCGGCACCTCGCAGCCGACGCTGAGTCAGGCGATCAAGCAGCTCGAGGCGCGGCTGGGCCTTCGCCTCCTGACTCGCACCACCCGCTCCGTCGCCCCCACCGAAGCCGGCGAGCGGCTGCTTGAAGCGCTGGCGCCACGCATCGAGGGGCTGGAAACCGATATCGACGCCTTGATGGCGATCCGCGACAAGCCGTCCGGGACGATACGGATCACCCTCTCCGACCACGCGCTGGAAAGTGTGGTGTGGCCTAAGCTCAGGCAGCTGATGCGTGACTATCCGGATATCCGGCTCGAGCTCAACAGCGATAACGGCTTTCGCAATATCGTCGAGGAACGGTTCGATGCGGGTGTGCGGCTGGGCGAAAGTCTCGACAAGGATATGATCGCGGTGCGCATTGGGCCGGATTGGCGGCTCGTCGCCGTCGGCTCGCCGGATTATTTCGCGCGGCGGCCGCCGCCGCAGCATCCGCAGGAGCTGGTCAACCACATCTGCATCAACCAGCGGCAGATCCGCTCGGGCGGGCTCTATGCCTGGGAATTCGCGCGAGACGGCCGCGAGCTGCGGGTCCGGGTGGACGGACAGCTCATCTTCAACACGTCTTACGCGCAGATCGATGCGGCGATCGGCGGCTACGGTATCGCTTACCTGCCGGAAAACCTGGTCGAGGCGCACATCGCCTCGGGCCGGCTGGTCCAGGTGCTCGACGACTGGTCGCCAATGTTCGCCGGCTACTACCTTTATTACCCCAGCCGCCGCCAGAACTCGCCGGCATTTTCGGTGGTGGTGGAGGCGCTGCGCGTGCGGGGTGAAGGAAGTGCCGCCCCCATCTCCGCTGCAGGGGGATGAGCATCGAGCGTGGGGCCTTAATAGTTCAATTCAGTGAACCTTGCGGCCCGCCCATCATAGAGCAGCAGCCGGCCGACCAGCGGCTCGCCCACGCCGGTGATCAGCTTGATCGCTTCCATCGCCATCAGCGTGCCGATGACGCCGGTGACGGCGCCGATGACGCCGACCACTTCGCAGGACGGCAGGTCGGCTTCATCAGGCGTATCGGGGTAGAGGTCGCGGAACTGCTTGCCATCCGGCATGAACACCGTGACCTGGCCGTCGAACATCGAGACGGCCCCCGAGACCAGCGGGAGCTTCGCCGCCTCGGCGGCTTCGGCGACGGTCTGGCGGGTGCCGAAATTGTCGGTGCCGTCGATCACCATGTCGTAGCCGGCGAGCAGCCGCGCCGCGTTCTCCGAGTTGATGCGCTCGATATGCGGGATGTATTCGACATGCGCATTGAGCCCGGCAACGAATGTCCCGGCGCTCTCGGCCTTGGGCGTGCCGATGCCGATGCTCTGATGGATCATCTGGCGCTGCAGGTTGGAGAGCGACACCGTGTCATGGTCGACCACCCCGAGCGTCCCCACCCCCGCCGCCGCCAGGTAGGCGATCAGCGGGCTCCCCAGCCCACCGGCGCCGATCACCAGCACGCGGGCCGCTTTCAGCTTCTGCTGGCCATCGCCGCCGACCCCGCGCAGCACGATGTGGCGCGCATAGCGCTTGATTTCCTCGGGGCTGAGCGCAGCCGCGGCAGCGTCCGTCATGGACGGTTCACGATCGGCACGGCAATGAAGCGCCGGTCGGGACCCTCGAAGCCACGCGAGAACACCGAGACGATGGCGACCGGCGTCAGGTTTCGCCACGCCCAGTTGACCGGCGCGACCACGGCGCTCAGCTGGTAGTCGACAGTGCAGTTGCGCGACGCGGGGACGGATTCGTCACGATACATCTGCGTCGCCATGCGGTCGGAGGGCTCGAACGTCAGGGCAAAGCCCACCGGCGGCTCGAAGCCGAAATCCTCGACGCAGCGAACCGTGGAGGTCGAGGGGAAGGTCGTGAGGCTGAGCGTCGCGGTATCGTCCGGTTCCGAGAGCCCGAAGCCGGGCGTCCCGAACCTGATGACCTTGCGATCCTCGACCGGCTCCGCGTCGGCATGCATCGCGGCGAACACCGCCGGCTCGGTGATCTCGAGCTTGGCGAGTGCTGCCGCGGCGGCAGCTGCCGATTTGGCGCGCACCCCGGCAAGACCGGGCTGCTCTTCCTCGAGCCGCACTCGGAACGGCGAGCCGCCGGCCCATTTGTCCTCGGCGACGTCGAGGATGAAGATGTTGGAATAGGGAAAGCCCGAGCCGTCCTGGACGCCGAATTCCTCGTAGGCGAGGTAGCGGCCATCGGCGGAAAACCCGAGTGCGGCAAAATCGGCGGCGTCGCCGGCAAACGCCGGGGCGGCCATCAGAACCAGAAAGCTAGCGACCAGTCGAACCGAAACCGCCTGCACCACGCTCAGTCGCATCGAGGCTCTCCCTGAGTTCGAAATCTATGCGCGAAACCGGCGCCACCACCATCTGGGCGATGCGGTCGCCACGCTGGATGGTGAATGGGGCGTCGCCGTGATTGATCAGGATGACTTTGATCTCTCCGCGATAGTCGGCATCGATCGTGCCGGGCGTATTGAGCACGGTAACGCCGTGCTTGGCGGCGAGGCCGGAACGCGGCCGCACCTGCGCCTCGTAGCCGGTGGGAAGCGCGATTGCCATGCCCGTTGGCACCAGCGCCCGTTTGCCTGCCTCGATGATGACGGTCTCGGAAGCGCCGAGCGCGGCGAGGAGATCCACTCCTGCCGCGCCCGCGCTCTGTTGCCGCGGGGGCTCGAGGCCCCGGCCGTGATCGAGCCAGATGAAATCGACTGTGACCCGATCCGTCATGGTCAGCGGGTATCGACGATCGCGAACAGCTCTTCGGGCAGGTTGGCGTTGCCGTCGAGCAGTTCGGTGAAGTTCAGCACCATCTCGGCGGTGTTGTCGCCGACCTTGGTCATGTTGGTCTCGGTGATGCGCTTGCCCTTGATGCGGATGGTGGCGGTGTGACCCTCGAAATAGGTCTTCATCATCGCCTTGGTCTGGGCATCCTGTTCACCACCGGCGCCTTCACTGATCTGGCTGGTCATCTCGTTGGTCTTGAAGGCCACGCGCACCACGCCCGGGCTCACCACGGTGATGCTGGTGTCGGAGTTCGGGCCGTCACTATCGGCGGTCAGCGTGGTGAGGTCGCCTTCCTTGATCGAGGTACAGGTGCCGCTGCCATCCGCATTCTCGGTCAGCACGTCGCCTTCTTCCTTGCAGAACGCATCGGACGAATCGGCCTTCTCGCCGCCGGCCTCGGCCATCTGCTTGATCATTGGATAGAACTCGGAGCCCACCGTCATGACGGTGGTGGTCTTACCGGTAGTCTCGCTCAGCACGTCGATTTCGGCCGTAACGTCCATGCAACCGGCAAGCCCGGCGCTCAGCAGCACGATGCCGGCCAGCCGGGAAATGGTCTTCAGGGTCATGAAATTCTCCTCAACATCGCCCGCCGCATCGCCCCCGTTGTAGGAGCCGGTCCCAAGCGCCGCAAGCTCATGCCGCCTCGGTATTGCCCCAGTGATGAACGCTTGATGAACCGTCGTTCACCGGCCGTCTACCCCCACCGGGCTCTGCCTCTTCCCGGAAGGGGCGTGGTAAATCACAGCCCGAGAAGCCGCCACAAGGCGACCAGGAGGACCGCCGCCGCGAGCCAGAATCCGCTGACCAGCATGAAGCGGTTGAACTTGCGATCGGGCGAATTCTTGTCACGTTCATAGTCGTCGAGCGCGGTCTCGGCCTTGCTGGCGATGGCCGGCAGCCGGCCCAGCGTCGTCACCACGGTGTCGAAGTGATCCTTCAGTTCCTCGAGCCGGCCGAGCGGCCCGGCCGAACGGCGCACCCAGTCGCCGACGATCGGCTCCGAGATGGTCCAGATATCGAGCTCCGGGTCGAGCGCCCGCGCCACGCCTTCGACCAGCACCATGGATTTTTGGAGGAGGATCAGCTCCGGGCGGGTCTGCATCTCGAACAGCTCGGTGGTGGCAAACAGCTGCCCCAGCACCTTCGCCATCGAGATGTCGGAAACGCGCCGGCCATGCTGCGGCTCGCCGATGGCGCGCAGCGCCAGCGCGAACTCGTCGATCGACTGGCTGCGCGGCACATAGCCGATCTCGAAATGCCGCTCGGCGATCAGCCGGTAATTGCGGGTGATGAAACCGTAGAGGATGTCGGCGAGAAAGCGCCGCTCGCGCCGGGTGATGCGGCCCATGATGCCGAAATCGACAGCAACGATGTTCTGCGTTTTGGGGTCGGCGAACAGGTTCCCCGGGTGCAGGTCGGCGTGAAAGAAGCCGTCGCGCACGGTGTGGCGGAGGAAGGATTGCAGGAGGTTCTTCGCCAGCGCCTTGCGATCGACACCCGCCGCATCGAGCGCCGCGTTGTCGCGGATCGGGATGCCGTCGACCCAGGTGGTGGTGAGCACGGTATCGGAGGTAAAATCCCACATCACCTTGGGGATGACGAAGCCGGTATCGTCCTTGATGTTCTCGTAGAACTCCGAGATCGCCGCCGCCTCGAGCCGAAGGTCGAGTTCGATGCGGGCCGAGCGGTCGAGCGTCGCCACCACGTCGACCGGCCGCAGCCGCTTCAGCTTGGGCACCAGCGTCTCGGCGAGTTTTGCGCCGGCATACTGGCTCTCGATATCGGCGCGGAAGCGCTCGCGGATGCCGGGTCTGAGGATCTTCACGGCCACGGTGCGCCGGCCGTCCTCATCGGTGAGGGTGGCCTTGTGCACCTGGGCAATGGAAGCGGCGGCGACCGGCGCCGAGAAATCGGTGAACTCTTCGGCCCGTGCGCCCAGGGCTTCCGCGAGCAGCCCCGGGACGAGCTTGTCGTCGAACGGGTCCATCTTGTCCTGCAGCACCGCGAGATCGGCGGCGACCTCCGCGCCGACGATATCGGGGCGGGTGGCGAGCGTCTGGCCGAGCTTTACATAGGTGGGGCCGAGCCGGTTGAGCGCGCGGGTCAGCCGCTCGACCCGGCCGGAGCGCTTCACCTCGCCGCGTTCGAACAGCCGGCCAAAGCGCACCCCGGCCTGCATCACCGGCGGCAGCGCATCGTTATCGAAGATCGACAGCGCGCCTTCGCGCGCCAACACGAAGCCGGCCCGGGCCAGGCGGAGATAGGCAGCGAGCCCCATGGTGTCAGAGCTTCCAGGCCGCGTGCAGCGCCGCAATATTGCCGGTGAACGGCGTGTGGGTGACGCGCCTGAACCCGGCATCGGCAATCATCTTCGAAAAATGCTCGGGGGTGGGGAACTTGCGGATCGATTCCACCAGGTACTGGTAGGGCTGCGCGTCGCCGGTCACCGCCCGGCCGATCGGCGGGATCACCCGGTCGGAAAACGCCTTGTAGACCTCCGACAGCACCGGGGTATCGACCTGGCTGAACTCGAGGCAGAGGAACCGCCCGCCGCGCTTCAAGACGCGCTGCGCTTCCTTCAGCGCCAGGGCGATGCGCGGCACGTTCCGGATGCCGAAGGCGATGGTATAGGCGTCGAAGCTCTCGTCTTCGAACGGCAGGTCTTCGGCATTGGCTTCGACGAACTTCACCTGGGCCGGGAAGCGCCACTTGTGCGAACGCTCCTCGCCGACCCTGAGCATGTCGGCATTGATGTCGGAAACCGTGACCTCGGCATAGCCGACCGAGGCGTTGACGATGCGCTCGGCAATGTCGCCGGTGCCGCCGGCCATATCGAGCACGCGGTAGGGCACGCTGCCCTGCTTGGGCGGCGCCAGTCGCGCCACCATGGCGTCTTTCCAGACGCGGTGCACGCCGCCGCTCATCAGGTCGTTCATCAGGTCGTAGCGATCGGCGACGCGGTGGAACACCTCGTTGACGAGGCCCTGCTTGTCGTCGAGGGCGACCGTCTGTTCGCCGAAATGCGTGGTCTCGCCCATGCTCTGTCTCCGGATTGCCGGCGTTATAGCGGATGGGGCGGAGGCTTGCCATGCGGGAAACGGGCGCATGGTTGCGCGGGCCCCTGTGAAGATTGCCGGGTCAAAGCGAACACTGACATCAGGTGACGCTTGTTTCGGTTATTCAGGGCGGCCACATACTGCGCTCGAAAGGAATCCCCTGATGCCCGAATTGCCAGAGGTCGAAACCGTCCGCCGCGGGCTCGAGCCCTATGTGACCGGCGCGCATATCGACAAGGTGACGCTCAACCGCAAGGACCTGCGCTTTCCGTTCCCCGAGGGGTTCAAGGGAGCGCTCGAAGGCGCCACTATCGAGAGCACCGGGCGGCGGGCCAAGTACTTGCTGTTCCGGCTGTCGAACGGCAAAACCTGGCTCAGCCACCTGGGCATGACCGGCGCCTATCGCTTCGAGGATTTCAAGTTCAAGGAACCGTCGCGCTATTATGAGCCCGACGAGGACCGGAAGCACGACCACCTGGTGCTGGAGCTCACCCATCCCGAGCACGGCACGATGAAGCTCATCTACAACGACGCCCGCCGCTTCGGCTTCGTCGACCTCTATGAGCACGAAGCCGATAGCCCCTATCTCGAGGGGCTGGGGCCCGAGCCGCTGTCCAATGCCTTCAACGCCGCCGAGATGGCGGAGCGCTTTGCCGGCAAGAAAGCCCCGATGAAGGCGGCGCTGCTCGACCAGCGCGTCGTCGCGGGCCTGGGCAACATCTATGTCAGCGAGGCGTTGCACCGCGCCCATATCCGGCCCGACATCGAGGCGCGGACGCTGGTGCTGAAATCGGGAAAACCGAGCAAGCGCCTCGAAGACCTGGCGGATGGCGTGCGCACCGTGTTGATCGAGGCGATCGATGCCGGCGGCTCGACGCTCAGGGACTTTCGCAATGCCGATGGCAATTCGGGCTATTTCCAGCACCGCTTCGCCGTCTATGATCGCGAGAACGAGCCATGCCCGACGCCGGGCTGTCGCGGGGTGATCAAGCGCATCGTGCAGTCGGGTCGCTCGACCTTCTTCTGCCCGGTATGCCAGCACTAGCCCGGCTGCCGGGGATTCCAGTTGACGTCCCCGGTCGTCGCGACTATACAGCGCCCAACTTGGCGGCCCGAGATGCCGCCGATTTCATTTCATCGCCCCTGGAAAACCGGCCTCGGCTGGGCCAGCGGGTTGAGCGCCAAAGAGGAATTGATGGCCAATACTGCTTCCGCCAAGAAGGCCACGCGCAAGATCGCGGCCCGCACCGAAGTGAACAAGTCGCGCCGCTCGCGCATGCGCACCTTCGTCCGTAAGGTCGAGGAAGCCATCACTGCCGGTGACCACGCGGTTGCCGTCGCCGCTCTCAAGGCCGCCGAGCCCGAGATCGTCCGCGCCTCGCAGAAGGGCATCGTCCACGCCAACGTGGCCGCCCGCAAGGTGAGCCGCCTCAACTCCCGCGTGAAGGCTCTGCAGGCCTGATCGGCCGCCGAGTTCGAACCATCGTCAAGATGGTTTGACGACAGCTTTGTGAATGTGAAGGGCTCCCTCCGGGGAGCTTTTCTGTTTTGATGGCTTCCTCGGGACGTCCCGGGAATGGGCGCGCCCAGTGTGACAGCTTTGCGACACCTGGGTGAAGAGTTTTCCCCTTTGGAAAGCCCTGCGTTTCCGGGACTTTGCCGAGGTCCGTCATCAGAATTTCATCTGCCTGTCAGGAATGAATTGCCGCAATTGAGGTGGTGCAACCACTTAGTGCGGAAGCGCCGAAAATCTCACGAAACCCCGATTCCCCCTTGAGTCACAGCGCCTTGGATTTCGACCCGGACAAAGTGCCGCGGAAAGGTTTTTGCAAAGGGTGAGAGTCAACCCCCTCTTGGTGAAAAACCCCCGTTGATTGGAAAATTCCGCCCCTCTAAGATGCCTCTCGTCGCTCAGGAACACCCGGCGCCAGAACCGAGTAATGAGACGACATGACTGGCAGGAATGCTGAACTTTGAGATCGTGGCTGAGGCGGTATGGACGCAGCCGGCAGTCTTGGGGAAACTCCATTCGTAGTCTGGTTTGATTAGTATTAGTTCTGGTCTTGCGGGATCGTAAGACGTTGCGGTAGCCCGGGCGCGATCAGCGGCTCGGCTCAATTGAAAGTTTGGTTAGACTGAACCGCGGCGAAGTTCGCGGGCAGGACAGGTCTGTCCGAAAAACGGGCAGCTAGGTTGGCGGCGCTGTGCCCATACGGGGCAGCATAGAACAGGATTTGGGGTCACACACGATGGCGATGAACGCGGCGGCGGGTCGTGCCGATTGGGTATCGGATAGAGGTAACGGAAAGGGGCAGGGCGGCGACAAGGGGGGAATAGTAATGATGGGCAAGGACGGCCAGCCACTCGGTTCGAACGAACTGTTCCAGCGGGTCCGCGCCCGGCTCAAGGCCGCCGTCGGCGAGGATGTGTTCAATTCCTGGTTCGCCCGGCTGGAGCTCGAAGAGATCGTCGACGATCTTGCCCATCTGAGCGTCCCCACCCGGTTCCTGTCGTCCTGGGTCCAATCCAACTACGCCGAGAAGATTCTCGAGGCGTTCCGCTCCGAGGCCGCCGGCCTCGCCCGTCTGCATTTCACCGTGCGCGTCAACGGCCAGGCCCGGCCGCGCCTGCATCAGGCCGAGGCGGCGACTGAGGCTGTCGAGACCGAGGTGCCCGCCATTCCGGCGACCCCGCGCACCGTGCGTGAGCCGGTGGCGGCTGTGCCGTCGCCGCGCGGCGACGCGCTCTCGGGCTCGGCGCTCGATCCCAAGATGACCTTCGACAGCTTCGTTGTCGGCTCCGCCAACGAGATGGCGCTGCAGGTGGCCAAACAGGTGGCGCATGCAGCTGCCAACAACACCGTCAGCTTCAACCCGATCTACATCCATTCGAGCGTGGGCCTGGGCAAATCCCACCTGCTCAACGCCATCGCCTGGGCCGCCGGGGCGGCCGAGCCGGGTCGGAACATCGTCTACCTGACGGCCGACCATTTCATGTACCACTTCATCACTGCCGTGCAGCGCCAGTCGGCGCTCGGCTTCAAGGAGTGGCTCCGCCGCGTCGACCTGCTGCTGATCGACGACATGCAGTTCCTGCAGGGCAAATCCGCCACCGAGTTCGGCCATACGCTGGGGACGCTCCTGACCGGCGCCAAGCAGGTAGTGGTGGCCGGCGATGCGCCGCCGCGCGACCTCGAAATGCTCGACGAGCGCGTCCGCTCGCGCCTCTCAGGCGGGCTGGTGGTGCCGATCAATTCGTTCGACCTCGACCTCCGCCGCGCCATCGTCACCCGGCGCGCCGAGCAGGCGGTCTCCCGCTTCTCCGATGCGCATTTCGCCCCGGCGGTACTGGACTATGTGGCGCGCGTCGTGGTGAGCCACGGCCGCGACCTCGACGGGGCGGTAAACCGCCTCCTGGCCGCCAACCAGCTGACCAAGGAGCCGATCACCGTGGCGCTGGCCGAGCGCACGCTGGCCGACCTGGTGCGCCAGCGCGATGCCCGCCGCGTCCGCATCGAGGATATCCTTCGCATCGTGTCGCGCCACTACAAGGTGCCGCGCAACGACCTGCTCTCCTCGCGCCGTTCGCGCGACGTGGTCCGCCCGCGCCAGATCGCCATGTATCTGGCCAAGGCCCTGACCTCGCGCTCGCTGCCGGAAATCGGCCGGCGCTTCGGCGGTCGCGACCACACCACCGTGCTGCACTCGGTCCGCAAGGTCGAGCAGATGATCAAGGACGACGGCGAGCTGGCGCAGGAGATCGAACTGTTGAAGCGCATGCTCGAAGAATGAGATTTGAGGCCCTCTCCTGCGGGAGAGGGCGCCGCCGGCTGAACCATCCGGCGGCTATTTGAGTTTCGACCCAGTAGGGTCTCTTAGTAGGTTAGTAGCGTTGCCGACATCGCGTAGAACTCCGCGGCTGTTGCTGCGGATCAGAAAAGGTCTGAAGCGCCTCGATCTCGGGGCGCGTCCCGAACCCCAGCCGCTGCCGCCTGACCGGGCCTGGCACGAGATGTTGGTGCGCCTCGATGCCGAAGATGCCGAACGGCGCCTTGAGGCCATGGAACGGGCCCTCAACGGCGATCGGTGAGCACCACCCCACCCTACGGCGTGACCCCGGATTCGCTGATCGTGAGCGTTGCGGCCGCGCAGTCGATCTGGGCCATGGCGCCGTAGGGCAAGGTCAGCATCGGCTGGGTGTGGCCGAAATCGAGGCCCGACAGCACCGGCAACTCAGCGAGCCCTTCCTCAGCCAGCGTCTCGATGACCGCGGCTTCGAGCCGGGCGCCATAGGTCGCGTCATTGCCGGGGTCGGGGCGCGCCAGCAGCATGCCGCTGAGCCGCCCCAGGATGCCCTGCGCCGCGAAGTTACGCAGCCAGTAGCGGATGAAGCCGGGGTCAGGTGCATCCTCGGACGTTTCATAAAACAGCATCGCCCCATCCCAGGCGCCGAGCGGCGGCCACCAGGCGGTGCCCTTCGCCATCTCCAGCACTTCCGCGCAGCCGCCGAGCAGCCGGCCCGATGCGATGCCGCTGCCCTGCAGCAGGCGTGGCGGGTCGGCCGGGTGCAGTCGGCGAGGTTGCGCCTGCACGGCCGGGTCGTTCCAGTCGGTCCGCTCGGCGCTCCAGCCCTCTTCATTCGGGGTGACGAGGCCGATCGGCTCGACTTCGAACAGCGCCTTGCGCACCCCCTCGGCAGTGAAGCGATGCATGCCGCCATTCTCGGCAAAGCCTGCCATCAGGCTGGGGCCGTAGAACGAGGTGACGCCGGCGGCATAGCAGGCGAGGTGGAGGCTCGTGGTATCGGAAAAGCCGATGAACACCTTGGGGTTGCGACGGATCACCTCGAGGTCGAGATAGGGGACCAGCCGGATGGCGTCGTCGCCGCCGATGCTGGCGACGATCCCCGCAATATCAGGATCGGCGAAGGCCGCCATCAGGTCCTCGGCCCGGGCCTTCGGGTTGGCCCGCACCCAGTCGGCCGGCGCCAGCGTGTGCGCCATCTCAACCAGCTCGATGCCGAAGCTTTGTTCGAACTGGCGCTTGCCGGCCGCATAGCGCGCGGGAACGGCTCCGGGACCACCCCAGGACGGACTGACCGCCGCGATCCGGTCTCCGGCCCCGAGCCGGCGGGGCTTGATCAGCGCTCCCTTGTGGTCACCAGTCATTTGGGTTCCTGCCGTTTCTTGAGGGTTCTGATAGCTTCTCGTGGCGCCGTGGGCCATCACTTCGACCGGCCGGACGGGATTTCCGTGGAACGCGACACCACGCTTCGGCCTGTCCCTTGCCTTTTGTCCCTTGAATTGTAATGTCGCAGCCCGGTTTCCGCATGGTTTTGACCGGATTTTGGCCGGGCACGGACTGTCTGGGGTAGGGGTTTTGGGTTTATGAAAGTCACTCTCGAGCGCAACCATCTGCTCAAGTCGCTGGGGCACGTCCACCGGGTGGTGGAGCGCCGCAATACTTACCCCATCCTCGCCAACGTGCTGCTCAAGGCCTCCGACGGCAAGCTCGACCTGCGCGCCACCGACCTCGACATCGAGGTCACCGAGAGCGTGCCGGCGATGGTCGGCCAGGCCGGCACCACCACGGTGCCCGCACACACCCTCTATGAAATTGTCAGGAAGCTCTCGGACGGCGCCGAAGTGCGGCTCGAGAACGAGGGCACCGAGCAGCTGCTGGTGACCTCCGGCCGCTCGCGCTTCCACCTGGCGTGCCTGTCGCCCGACAGCTTCCCGGACCTGAAGTCCGGCACCTTCACCCATACCTTCCCGGTTGCCGCGCCGATCCTGCGCGAACTGATCGAACGCACCCAGTTCGCCATCTCCAACGAGGAGACGCGCTACTATCTCAACGGCATCTACATGCACATGCTGGATGTCGGCGGCACCCCGACGCTGCGCGCCGTCGCCACCGACGGCCACCGCATGGCACGCGCCGAGTCCGATGCGCCGGATGGCGCCAAGGGCATGCCGGGCATCATCGTGCCGAAAAAGACCGTGTCGGAAGTGCAAAAGCTCCTCGAAGGCGCCGAAGGCGAGGTCGAGGTCGAACTCTCCGACACCAAGATCCGCTTTACCCTCGGCGGCGTGGTGCTGCTTTCGAAGCTGATCGAGGGCACCTTCCCCGACTACGACCGGGTGACGCCCAAGAACAACGACAAGCAGATGAACGTCGACAAGCAGACCTTCGCCACGGCGGTGGATCGCGTCTCGACCATCGCGTCCGATCGCGGCGGCAAGGCGGTGAAGCTGTCGATGAAGGAGGGCCAGCTCGAGCTATCCGTCACCAACCCAGACCATGGCACGGCCAGCGAAGAGCTGGCCGTCGAGTTCGAGCCCGAGAGCTTCGAAATCGGCTTCAACGCCCGCTATCTGCTCGACATCATCAGCCAGATCCGCTCGGAAAACGCCGTGTTCCTGTTCAACGACGCCGGCTCGCCCACCTTGGTGCGTGAGGATGGCGACGCCAAGGCGCTCTATGTGCTGATGCCGATGCGGGTGTAGGCGGCGCGCCGAGCGAACAGCCAATAACGAGTAGCGAATAGGGGGTTCTTTCCCTGTTCGCTATTCGCTACTCACTATTCGCTGATGCATCCCTCCCGCCACATCTCCCGACTTCGTCTCTCCCACTTCCGCAACTATGCGTCGGCGGCGCTCGATCTCGACGGGCGGCACCTGGTGCTGGTCGGCTCGAACGGCGCGGGCAAGACCAACCTCATGGAAGCCGTTTCGCTGCTTTCGCCCGGTCGCGGCCTGCGTGGCGCGCCATTCGAAGAGGTGGCGGCGCAGGGCTCGGATGGGCTCTGGGCGGTGGCGGCGACGGTCGAAACGCCGCAAGGGCCGGTCGATATCGGCACCGGCGCCGGTGGCCCGGAAGGCGGCCGACGGGTGCGCATCAATGGCGCCAACGCCCGCACCATCGAGGAGATGAGCGCCTACCTGCGCGTGCTCTGGCTGACCCCGGCGATGGATGGGCTGTTCACCGGCCCGGCCAGCGAGCGCCGGCGCTTCCTCGACCGGCTGGTGACGACGCTCATCCCCGGCCACTCGGCTCAGGTGTCGGACTTCGAAAAGACCATGCGGCAGCGCAACCGGCTGCTCGACGAGGATGCCGACCCGATCTGGATCGATGCCGTCGAAGCGCAGATGGCGGCTGCGGCGGCGGCCGTACATTTCGCGCGCACCGACAGCCTCGGCGAGTTGCAGGCGCTGATCGCGGCGGGGGTCGACGAGGCCAACTTTCCCGCGGCCCAGCTGGCGCTGACGCCGCTGTTCGAGGACCGGCACGAGGCCCAGTCATCGGCCTCGCTCGAAGCGGACCTGAGGGCACTGTGGCGTTCGAACCGCAACCTCGATCGCGCCGCGGGGCGCACCCTGGTTGGCCCGCATCGCATCGACCTAGAAGTGCGCCACGCGCAAAAGGCTATGCCGGCGGCGCTCGGCTCCACGGGCGAGCAGAAGGCGCTGCTGATCGGGCTGATCCTCGCCCATGCCCGGCTGGTCAAGCGCTCGGCCGGCATTGCGCCGTTCCTGCTGCTCGACGAGGTGGCGGCGCATCTCGATCCCGGCCGCCGCGCCGCCCTGTTCGCCGCGCTCGACGGCCTCGGCACCCAGTGTTTCATGACCGGCACCGACCCCATGCTGTTCGAGGCGCTGGCCGATGCCGCACAGCGGGTGATCGTCAAGGACGGACGGCTCAGTCGGGAGCCGTGACTGTCGACGGGCCGGTGGGGGGCCACAGCCACCGGCCTAACCAGGCGGCCTGCCCACCGAACCCATCCACAACCCAGCCCTAAGCCTTGTAAAACGGGCTAAAAATAGCCATTTCCCTTGGGTATGAGCACCCGATCCGCTAGACCGATTCCAGCGGACCTGCTGACCTGATTCGGGACCCCCTTGAGCACCTCCGAGACCCCCTCCGATCCGAACGAATATGGCGCCGATTCCATCAAGGTCCTGAAGGGCCTCGATGCGGTGCGCAAACGCCCTGGCATGTATATCGGTGACACCGATGACGGCTCGGGCCTGCATCACATGGTCTATGAGGTGGTCGATAACGCCATCGACGAGGCGCTGGCAGGCCATGCCGACCTCGTGACCGTGACGCTCAATGCCGAAGGCTCGGTCTCGGTCAACGACAATGGCCGCGGCATCCCCACCGGTATCCACGCCGAAGAGGGCGTCTCGGCCGCCGAGGTCATCATGACCCAGCTGCATGCCGGCGGGAAGTTCGACCAGAACTCCTACAAGGTGTCGGGTGGCCTGCACGGCGTCGGCGTTTCGGTGGTCAACGCGCTGTCGGTGTCGCTGAAGCTCAATATCCGTCGCGACGGCGAGATCCACGAGATGGAGTTCTCGCACGGCAACGCGGTGGCGCCGCTGCAGCAGGTCGGCACCTATGTGCCCAACCACCAGCCGGGCACCTATGAAGGCCGTTCGGGCACGCTGGTCACCTTCCTGCCCTCGACCGAAACCTTCACCATGGTGGAGTTCGACTTCAAGACGCTGGAGCACCGGCTGCGCGAGCTCGCCTTCCTCAATTCCGGCGTCCGCATCATCCTCAAGGACCTGCGCCATCCCGAGCCGGTGGAGATCGAGCTCCACTATGAAGGCGGTCTCGAGGCCTTCGTGCGCTATCTCGATAACGCCAAGACCCCGCTGATCAGTGCGCCGATCATGCTGGCGTCGGAGCGGGACGGCATCACCGTCGAAGTGGCGATGTGGTGGAACGACAGCTACCACGAGAACGTGCTGTGCTTCACCAACAACATCCCGCAGCGCGATGGCGGCACGCACCTGGCGGGCCTGCGTGCGGCGCTGACCCGGCAGGTCACCAAATATGCCGAGGAGAGCGGCATCCTGAAGCGCGAGAAGGTCGAGGTCTCGGGTGACGACATCCGCGAAGGGCTGACCTGCGTGCTCTCGGTAAAGGTGCCGGATCCGAAATTCTCGAGCCAGACCAAGGACAAGCTGGTCTCGTCCGAAGTCCGTCCGGTGGTCGAGAACGGCGTCAACGACAAGCTGCAGCAGTGGCTGGAAGAACACCCGGGCGAGGCCAAATCGGTGGTCGGCAAGGTGGCGGAAGCCGCCGCGGCGCGTGAAGCCGCCCGCAAGGCGCGCGAACTCACCCGCCGCAAGTCGGCGCTCGACGTAAACTTCCTCGCCGGCAAGCTCAAGGATTGCTCGGAGAAGGATCCCGCCAAGTCGGAAATCTTCCTCGTCGAGGGTGATTCCGCCGGTGGCTCCGCCTCGCAGGGTCGCGACCGCTACACCCAGGCCGTGCTGCCGCTGCGCGGCAAGATCCTCAACGTCGAGCGGGCTCGCTTCGACCGCATGCTGGGCTCCGAGCAGATCGGCAATCTGGTGATGGCGCTCGGCACCTCGATCGGCCGCGAAGAGTTCAACCCGGACAAGCTGCGCTACCACAAGATCATCATCATGACGGACGCCGACGTCGACGGCGCCCATATCCGCACCCTGCTGCTGACCTTCTTCTACCGGCAGATGCGCGAGCTGATCGACCGCGGCCACATCTACATCGCCCAGCCGCCGCTCTATAAGATCAAGCGCGGCTCATCCGAGCAGTACCTCAAGGACGAACGGGCCCTCGAGGATTACCTGATCGGCACCGGCACCGACGACGCCGTACTGAAGACCCGGGACGGGGTCGAGCATGCCGGCGAGGACCTGCTCTCGATCGTCCGCCAGGCGCGCGAAATCGTGCACGCCATCGAGGGGGTGAACACCCGCTACAACCGCTCGCTGATCGAACAGGCGGCGATCGTTGGTGGCCTCGATGCCGAGGCGCTGCTCGATCCGGCCCGTACCGCGACGGTGATCGAACGCGTGGTGCGCCGGCTCGACCGGCTTGCCGACGAGGTCGAGCGCGGCTGGAGCGGTGTGTCCGATGGCCAGGGCGGGCTGATCTTCACCCGCACCATCCGTGGCGTCACCGAAAGCCACGCCATCGATGCCCAGCTGCTGGCTAGCGCCGATGCCCGCAAGGTCCGCGCCACGGTCGATAAGCTCTCCGACCTCTATGGCGGTGTCGCCAAGCTCACTCGCAAGGATCAGAGTTTCGACATTTACGGCCCGTCCTCGCTGTTCGGCGCCATCAACACCGTCGGCCGCAAGGGCATCTCGCTGCAGCGCTATAAGGGCCTGGGCGAAATGAACCCCGGCCAGCTGTGGGAGACGACACTCGATCCGAACGTCCGCACCCTGCTGCAGGTGCAGATCAAGGAAAGCGACGATCACGACCGGCTGTTCTCCAACCTGATGGGCGACCTGGTCGAACCGCGTCGCGACTTCATCCAGGACAACGCGCTGAGCGTCGCCAACCTCGACGTGTAAGGGAGGACGCTGCGTTGCATCGCCCTCCTGTCCTGATCACGCTCCCATAGGAAACTTGCGATGGAATGGGTCGTCGCGGGCATCCTGATCGTCGTGGCTGTTGCCGTGCTGGGTTTCGCCGCCTTCGCGCTGGCCAAACGCAGCCGCTACAGTCGGCTGCTCGAGAAATACGGCGGCGACGAGAAGCTGGCCGATGCGCTGATGAGCAAAACCATCTGGCAGGGGATGACCGCCGAGCAGCTGCGCGACAGCTGGGGCGAGCCGGCCTCGATCGAGGAAAAGGTGATGAAGACCAAGATCAAGCAGGTCTTCAAATACCGTCCGGTCGCCGCCAACCGTTACCGCGACAAGGTCACGCTGGAAGACGGCGTGATCGTCGGCTGGGACCAGAAATAGGGTTCACTGGTCTCGCGTGCCGCTCGGGATGCGCGCGTCCAGCGGCGCCTGCTGTTTGTAACCATCGAAGCAATGACCACCGTGCCGGCCGAGTTCCGCCTCGGCCAGCGCCATCAGCGCAGCGCCATCCCCAAGAGCCGCAGTCCGGAACGCCGCATCGAAACGGTCCGCGAGCTGGCCGTCGAGCCGCCGCAGCAGCCGTGGGCCCCATTTGCCCGCGCCCGTCCATGCGCCTCGCCCAAGCAGCATCAGATCGATCAGCCGCGGATGAAGCTGCGCGGCAATGGCCGCGATTTCCGCTGGCGGCCGCCGCCCCCTCAGGTCATCGATCAGGTCGCTGGCCATGTAGCGCATCGTGTCGTAGGCGGGCCCATCCAGCGGGCGAGGCCCCGCGGCGAGAGCTCGTGCCGCAGTGGCCCGGATCGGCTCGGCCAGCGTGCGCTGCGGTCCGATGACCACGCCTGAGGTCACCATGTCGAGCATGATCGGACGGCCGCTCTCGATATCCTTGTCGAGGTAATAGGCAAGTGTCTCCGGATCGTGGACGAACGCCTCGATCGGAAAATCGTCGGCGACAAACGATTCCCGCCAGGCCCGCTCGAGGCGCGGGAACAGCACGACGAGGTCGATGTCGGAGCCGATGGTGCCTTCGGCCCGCATGATCGATCCGGCGACGAAGGCGCAGGCGGCTCCGGCGAATCGGCTGGCCAGAGCCACCTCGGCTGCGGCGAGTGCGTGGCTGGCGATGTTGTTCTGCTCGTTCACGGCGGTGTCTCCTTGGGTCGGGATACGCCGGGACAAAGAAAAACCCCGCTCGTATCCGGGCGGGGTTGGTCTGCGCAGTCAGATGAACGGGCTAGTTCATGCGCCAACCGACCGCCGCGATGCGGTGGTGGTAGAGGTGGTCGAAGCTGGCCGGTTCATGTGCATGCGCCATAGCCTAGTCGAGGCCGGCGAAGCCGTCAAAGGCCCCGCCGCCAAGTTCAGTCGCGGGCGTACATCACCATGCCGGCGTGGTGCAGCACCCCGGCAATGAAGTCGCCGTCGGCCGCAAAGCCGGTGTCGTCCTGGTATTCGATGTGGTTGCCGACGATCTGGTAGTTGCCCTGGTAGGCCACGTCGAGGTGGCCGCGCGCCTCGATGTAGCGGCCGTTGGGCAGGAGGGCCTGGCGGATCTCGCCGTCTTCGGTGACCCAGAGGCCGGTGTAATCGTGTCTGGTACCCATTGGTGTATCTCCGTGCTGGAGGAGGTGGTCGGCTCGCTTTAGATTTCGGACAGAAAAAGTCCCGAAAGCGCTAGCGCAGGCCGAGCGTGGTGCCGGCGACGAAGGCGAGCGCGGCGACCAGCGCCACGCCGGCCAGCATCGCAACCAGTTGCCCCTTAGCCATTCATGCTCCGCCGCTCGCGGCGTGGCCGGCGCGGCTGGGTGTTCACCGGCTTCAAGAGCTTGCTGGTGATGGCGAGGATGGCCGCGGGCTGCAGGCGCCGGGCGATGTTGGAAAGATCGATGTTCATTTGGGTCCTCGCTTTCTGCCGCCGACTTTGTGGCGTCTGGCGGTGACAGCTATATCGCGCACAGCACCGTGGAGGCGGTAGACCGATCCTCCAGAGTGATTGCACAATCCTCCAAAACTCCGTGATCGGACGTGACTCGCCCGCGCGAACTGCTATGTAGGCTGCACAAGAGAACGAAGGAATTGGCCATGGATCGCATGGATGAGCTCAGGGACCTGATTGCACAGTTCGCAAGCGCCGATGGTATTCAGGCAACGCCGATCGAGGGCCTGTCGCTGGTGCGGATCTCGCATCCGTCCGAGCCGATGCATGCCGTACACCACCCGGCGCTCTGCATCGTGGCGCAGGGCAGGAAGCGGGTGATCGCCGGCGACCGCGTGCTCAACTATGACGCAGCGAACGTCCTCGTCGTCTCGGTGGATACCCCGGTCATCGGCCAGGTGGTCGAGGCGACGCCGGAGGCGCCCTATCTCTGCATGAAGCTCGAGCTCGATGCGGCCGAGATCGGCGCGCTGCTGATCGAGGTCGGCGGCGTCACCGCCGCGGCGGCCGCCGAGGCCGAGCCGAGCGTCACGGTGAGCCCGATCATGCCCGAGCTGCTCGATGCGGCGATCCGGCTGGTGAAGCTGCTCGAGCGGCCCGAGGATCTCGCGGTGCTCGGCCCGATGGTGAAGCGCGAGATCCTCTATCGGCTGCTGCGCTCCGACCAGGCGACCAAGCTGCAGCAGATTGCGCTGGCCGAGAGCCGGTTGCAGCAGGTCAACCGCGCCATCGGCTGGATCAAGCTCAACTATCGCGACGGCTTCGCCATCGAGACGGTGGCGGCCGAAGCGCGGATGAGTCCTTCGGCGCTGCACCTGCATTTCAAGGCGGTGACGGCGATGAGCCCGCTGCAATATCAGAAGCAGCTGCGGCTGCAGGAGGCCCGCCGGCTGATGCTGTCCGAGGCGCTCGATGCGGCGACCGCCGGGCACCGCGTCGGCTATGACAGCCCGAGCCAGTTCAGCCGCGAATATGCCCGCACCTTCGGCGCCCCGCCACTGCGCGACGTCGCCCGGCTGAAAGCCGGCGACCTGCTGTCGGCCGGCTGATCTCGCAAGCGGAGCGGTCGCGCTTAGGGCCAGGGTCGCAGGTACAGGCCACCCAGTTTCCCATCGTCGGCCAGGGCAAACCCCCATTCCATCTCGGCGTTCTCAAAGCGCACGTGATAGACGTCGAAACCTGCCTGTCCGACGCCCTTGAAGGTAAGCGCCTGCAGCGGTCCGGCGGCGTCGAGCATGGCCCGGACCGTGTCCTTCTGTTCCCGGGCCAGCGCCGCCAGCGGCGGCGCCATGTTGTCGAAATCCGGCTCGCCGCGCATGTGCTCGGCGATGGTCCGGCGCAGGATGGCCTCACTGTCGGGCGCCGCGACCTTGTCGCGGATCCGTTTTTGCAGCTGTTCCTCGGCTTGCCTGACCGGCTCGGCGTCGACCCGCCGGGCCGGTATTTCAGCACCGTTCTGGTGATGAACGAGGCTGCGAACCACTCCGTCAGGATCGCGAACAAAGCTCACCTGCACCGGCAGGACCTTCATGAAGAACAGGGTCGGGCTTTCCGGAAAGATCTCGATATCCGACTGGCCGACGACCCGGGTAAAGATCCGGCCATCTCGATGGGATACGACGTAGAACTGTCCCTCCTCGAGCCGGTAGTAACCGGCATAGTCGTCATAGAGCGAGGTATCGATCGCGACCTCGGTACGCGGACGATTCTGCTCGTATCGGCGCCAGGCCACTGTGTCGTTCGTGCTGTCCGTCATCTTGGTCTCCTTTGCCAATCGCGTGAGGTCATCGATCGATACGGGGATGCCTGCGGTGATCTTCGAGCGCAGCGCCTCAATCAGTGCGAGGCCGCGTTCAGCCCGTCCGCGCGCTGCGCGCAACGCGTCGTCCTGCAGGGTGAGCGTTCTGCCCAGGTCCGTTGTGTGCCCACGCAACAGGGCCGCGATGCTCGACAGACTGAGGCCCAGGCCCTTGAGGGCGAGCACCTCATTGAGTCGGGTGATGTCCTCCGGACCGTAGAGCCGCCATTGCTTGTCGGTTCGCCGCGGTGTGACCAGGCCATGGCGCTCGTAGTGGCGGAGTGCCCGAACGCTCAAGCCGATCCGCTGCGCGCATTCGGCGGCGCTCAGCCAGGCTTCGCTCTGCTGCTGGTTATCCATCGGCGGCTCCCTCCGGTATCGTCTTACGGTATGACGTAAGGGGCGGCTCAAGCGATTTGTTGGTGCGGCGGATCCCTAGCGTTCCGATCTCGGGGAGCCGGGACCGCGTAGCTGTCTCTCACCCGCAACACCACTTCGTCAGCCCGCTTAAGCCCACATAAACCGGCCACATTTAACTTGGATAGCCAAGGGGACCGCGCTGGTCGAAGGCCCGGGTTCTTCCGGGTTGGCTTGGGCTTGGCGAGACGGTCGGATGCCCGATGGCGTCCGCATGCCGCCCCTCCTAGGGAACCGGCCGCCGGACATACGCCATGCGCAAGAAGAATGCCGGGGCCCTGTTTATGGATTTTCACGTCTCGCCTGATGATCGCGTCGGCGCCACGCCCAAAAAGGGCACGCGTTCGGAGCGATCGGCGCCGGCCAAGAAGCTGGCGCGCGGCGCCCGGATCGAGCCGGGCTTTTCGGACGGCGACATCCATGTCGACGACGAGCGCAGCGAACGCGGTGGACGCGCGCCCAAGGGCAAGGCGCCACGCGGCCGTGCTCCCAAACAGAAAAAGACCCGCGGCCGGCGTGAACGCCGCCCGCTGACGCTGTTCGGGATCATCTGGAAGCTGATCTCGTGGCTGTTCATCCTCGGCATCTGGGGCGCCCTCGCCGCCGGTGCGGTGGTGGTCTACTACGCCGTGCAGCTGCCTTCGGCCGACACCTGGAAGGTGCCCGACCGGGCCGCCAATATCCGCATCGTCGCCGCCAATGGGCAGCTGATTTCCAACCGCGGCAAGACCGGCGGCGAGGCCGTGTCGCTGCGCGAACTGCCCTATTATGTACCGGCTGCCTTCGTCGCCATCGAAGACCGGCGCTTCTACGACCATTTCGGCATCGACGTGGTTGGCCTCGTCTCGGTGGCGCTCGAAAGCGTGCAGGCGGGTGAAGTGACCCGCGGCGCCTCGACCATCACCCAGCAGGTGGCCAAGAACCTCTTCCTCACCCCCGACCAGACGCTCGGCCGCAAGGTGCAGGAAGCTCTGCTCGCCGTGTGGCTGGAGCAGAACTATTCCAAGGACGATATCCTCGACCTCTACCTCAACCGCATGTTCTTCGGCCACGAGTCCTACGGCATCGAGGCTGCGTCGCAGCGCTATTTCGGCAAATCGGCGCGCAACCTGTCGCTCGGTGAAGCGGCGATGCTCGCCGGCTCGCTGCAGGCACCCTCGCGGCTCAACCCCAAGGGCAATGCCGATGCGGTGAAGACCCGCCAGGGCCTGGTGCTCGCCGCCATGGCCAAGGAAGGCTACATCACCCCGGCTGAGAGCAAGGCTGCGGCGATCGACCCCAACCAGACGGTGCGCACCAAGGTGGTGGGCGGCGAATCCTATGTCGCCGACTGGGTCGAAAGCCTGATGACCGCCTATCTGGGCGAAGTGAAGCAGGACGTGATCGTCCACACCACCATCAACTGGGATCTCCAGAAGGAGGCCGAGTTCGTGGTCAAGGAAGCCGTCGCCAAGTACGGCAAGGACAAGGCCTTCACCCAGGGCGCCCTCGTCGCCATGGATGTCGATGGCTCGGTGCGGGCGCTGGTCGGCGGCGTCGATTACCAGGCGAGCCAGTACAACCGCGCCGTCACGGCGCGCCGCCAGCCCGGCTCGACCTTCAAGCCGTTCGTCTATCTCGCCGGCATGGAGAAGGGCTACACCCCCGACACCATCGCCACCGACGGCCCGATCGATATCAATGGCTGGCAGCCCTCCAACGCCGACGGCAAGTATGGCGGCGACATGACGCTGCGCCAGGCGCTGGCGCTGTCGCGCAACACCGTCTCGGCGCTGCTCGCCAACGATGTCGGCCCCGACAAGGTGGTGGAAGCTGCGATGCGCATGGGCATTTCCTCGCCGTTGCAGGCGGTGCCCTCGATTGCCCTCGGCACCCAGGAAGTCTCGCTGCTCGAATTGACCGCGGCCTATGCGCCGTTCGCCAATGGCGGCATCGGCGTCATCGCCAATGTCATCACCCGCATCGAAACCGCCGACGGCAAGGTGCTATACGATGCGGTGGCCGCCGGTCCGGGCCGGGTGATCGAGCCCAATATCGTCGCCGAGATGAACGACATGCTGCATGCCGCAGTCGAGATCGGCACCGGCAAGCGGGCCCAGCTCAATGGCTGGCCGATGGCCGGCAAGACCGGCACCAGCCAGAAGGCCCGCGACGCGCTGTTCGTCGGCTATACCTCGCGCATGGTGGCCGGCGTCTGGCTCGGCAACGACGACGACGTCGGCACCAAGCTCTCGGGCGGCAACGTGCCGGTCGAGATCTGGAGCCAGTTCATGACCAAGGCCCACGAAGGCATTCCGGTGGCCGAACTGCCGGGCGCCATGACCCAGCCTGGGCTCGAGCAGCAACCGCTGCAGCCGATGGAACAGCCGCAGGCCGAGCGCCCGCGCCGGACCCTGGTCGACCTGCTGGGCGACATCTTCGGCGGCAACTGACCGGACGACATCTACCCAAAGTTGCGAGGCGGGACATGAGGTTCCGCCTTTTGCATTCGCGGCCCGCGCCGTACAGTCGCCTCCCAAGGGAGGGACCTCATGTCCGATAAAGTACTTGTCGTCACCGGCGGCAGCCGCGGCATCGGGGCGGCCGTATGCCTGCTGGCCGCAGCGCGCGGCTATGGCGTGGTGGTGAACTATGCCGGCAATGTCGCGGCCGCCGAGGCGGTGTGCGCCCAGATCCATTCGCGCGGCGGCGAAGCGGTGGCGGTGCGCGGCGATGTCAGCATCGCCGAGGATGTCGAGCACATCTTCCGCGCCGCCGACCGCCTGGGCCCCGTAGCTGGTCTGGTGAACAATGCCGGCACCATCGCCACCTCCTCACGCGTCGATGCGATGGATGCCGAACGGATCGCCCGCATCTTCGCGGTCAACGTCACCGGCTCGATCCTCTGCGCCGGCGCCGCGGTCAGGCGGATGTCCACCAGGCACGGCGGCAAAGGCGGCGGCATCGTCAATGTCAGCTCGGCCGCCGCCAAGCTCGGGGCGCCCGGTGTCTATGTCGACTATGCGGCGAGTAAAGGCGCCATCGATACTTTCACCGTCGGCCTCGCCCTCGAAGTGGCGGCGGAGGGCATCCGCGTCAACGGTGTCCGGCCCGGAGTGATCGACACCGAATTCCACGCCACTGGCGGCGTGCCCGACCGGGCGCAGCAGCTGGCGCCCAGCGTGCCGCTCGGCCGCGTCGGTACCGCCGAGGAGGTGGCCAGCGCCATCCTGTGGCTGCTCTCCGACGATGCGGCCTATGTCACCGGCACGACCCTCGCGGTAACCGGCGGACGGGCAGCAGCGCCCTGACCCAAGGATCGGCATGCCGCGGGCGTCTCAGGTCGAACAATGGGGGCAGCGAATGCTGAAACGACTTGCCGCGGTACTCGTCGTAGCCTTCTCTGCCGCACCGGCGCTCGCCATCGAGTGTCCGATCTCCCACGCCATTTACGAGCAGCCCGGAGGCGACGTCAGCCTGCGCTTCACGGCGCTGCCGGAGGACGCGGCGGTCAACCAGATCGCCGCCTTCAGCATCGCCATAGACGGTGTCACGGCGAAGTTCGACGGCGCCATCTACCTGCCCAACGGCTTCGGCCAGCCGAATGGCGTGGTAGGGCTCGACTGCACCGGTGCCGACGGCGAGCAATGCGGCTTCTGGGAAGGTGTGGTCTACGCGCTCGGCGGCGACGGCATCGAGGAATATCCGCATGACGCCGAGATCGGGCTCGCGGCGCAAATGGCGCCGCGCCAGGTACTCTTGCCGCAGTTCGCCGTCAACGTCTGGTACTCACTGCTCAGGCAGGACGCCTTCGCAGACGAGCGCAACGTGCTCGATACCTTCACCCTCGCCGCCTGCGCCAAGTAGCGTCGGAATCATGCGCATTTCGCATGGCTCTCTCGCGACAGGGGTTCCCTCCTAACGGCGGGTAGTTTAACCCGTTTGGCAGTCCTATATCGGCAGCGCGGGCGCCACTCCTCAGGCGCCGTTTGAGCCTCTCGGAGACATCATGGCGGACACTTTCGACCTCACCGTAATCGGCTCCGGCCCGGGTGGATACGTCGCGGCAATCCGGGCGGCCCAGCTCGGCATGAAGGTCGCGGTGGTCGAGAAGTGGCCGACCTTCGGCGGTACCTGCCTCAACATCGGCTGCATTCCAAGTAAAGCGCTGCTGCATGCTTCGGAGCTGTTCGAGGAAGCCGGCCACCAGTTCCGCCAGTTCGGCATCGACGTGACGCCGCAACTGAACCTCAAGCAGATGCTGGCGCACAAGGACGACACCGTCACCGCCAACGTCTCGGGCATCGAGTTCCTGTTCAAGAAGAACAAGATCACTACCTTCCGCGGCACCGGCTCGATCCCGGCCGAGGGCAAGGTGCTGGTGACGCCGGAAAGCGGCGCGCCCACCACCATCGAAACCAAGAACATCCTGATCGCCACCGGCTCGGTGCCGATCAGCCTGCCGGGCATCGAGATCGACGAGAACAAGGTGGTGTCCTCGACCGGCGCGCTGGCGTTCCAGGAAGTGCCCAAGCGCCTGCTGGTGATCGGCGGCGGTATCATCGGCCTGGAGCTCGGCTCGGTCTGGGGCCGGCTCGGTTCCAAGGTGCAGGTGGTCGAGTTCCTCGACCGGATCCTCCCCGGCCTCGACAGCGAGGCGGCGCGCCAGACCCAGCGGAACCTGCAGAAGCAGGGCATGGAGTTCAAGCTCTCGACCAAGGTGACGGCGATCGAGAAGCAGGGTGACGGTTCGGTCCGCGCCCGGCTCGAGCCGGCAGGCGGTGGCGAGGCGAGCTTCGCCGAAGCCGATGCGGTGCTGGTGGCGGTGGGCCGCAAGCCCTTCACCGAAGGGCTCGGGCTCGAGGGCGCCGGCGTGGCGCTCGATGAGCGCGGCCGGGTCCGCACCGATGCGCAGTTCAAGACCAACGTGCCGGGCATCTATGCCATCGGCGATGTGGTGGCGGGCGCCATGCTGGCGCACAAGGCGATGGACGAAGGCCACGCGGTGGCCGAGATCATCGCCGGCCAGCAGCCGCACGTGAACTACGGCACCATTCCCTCGGTGATGTACACCAGCCCCGAAGTCGCCTGGGTCGGCAAGTCCGAGGACGAGCTGAAGGCCGCCGGCATCGAGTACAAGGCCGGCAAGTTCCCCTTCACCGCCAATGGCCGCGCCAAGGCGATGCTGGCGACGCAGGGCTATGTGAAGATCCTCGCCGATGTCGCCACCGACCGGGTGCTCGGCGCCCAGATCATCGCCAAGAACGCCGGTGAGATGATCCACGAGATCGTCGTCCTGATGGAGTTCTCCGGCTCCGCCGAGGACCTCGGCCGCACCACCCACGCGCACCCGACCCTGTCGGAGGCAGTGAAGGAAGCCGCCTTGATGTGCGGCGACGGCGCGATTCATATTTGATCGAGGCTAATTCGTCAGGCCGGTGCGGGCTGCCCCCCACCCCTGTCCCCTCCCCGCAAGGGGGAGGGAGACCCTCTCACCAGCATTTCAGTTTGCGTCTCCCTCCCCCTTGCGGGGAGGGATCAAGGGTGGGGGTCCACAGCCACCGGGCTTGCGGGCGTGTGTCCCACCCCTACTCCAGCCCATACCCCATCAGCACCTTGCCATGCGCCTTGAGCCAGGCCTTGCCTTTGGTCATGTCGGGCAGGGCTTTCTCGACCGCCTTCCAGAAGTTCGGCGAGTGGTTCATGTGGACGAGGTGCGCCACTTCGTGCGCCGCCACGTAGTCGAGGACGAAGGGCGGGGCGAGGATCAGCCGCCAGTTGTAGTTGAGCCGCCCTGACGACGAGCACGAGCCCCAGCGGGTCGCCTGGCTGCGCATCGACACCGATTTGACTTCCACCCCAAGCGTCGCCGCATGGATGTCCGAGCGTTCGGCGAGGTCGCGCTGCGCCTCGGCCTTCAGCCATTCGGTCAGCCGGCGCGGGATATGCGCGGCTTCGCCGGGCACCAGCAGCGACAGTTCGCCATCGATCTCCGACACCTCGACCCGGCCGCGCAGCCGGCCCGTCGCATGGATGCGATGCGGCACGCCGCGCAGCGGCAGCACTTCGCCGTCGGCGAAGGCGGTGCGCGGGGCGCTGCGCTTCAGCCGCGCCGCCAGCCAGCCGCGATGCCGGTTGAGGAAGCCTTCGGCCTCGGGCCAGCGGCCGGTCCTCGGCAATGTCAGCACCGGGTTGCCGTGATGCGGCACGGTCAGCCGGTAGCTCTTGGCCCGCGGGCTCACCTTCACCGTGATCTCGACCGGCTCGCCGTCGATGACAAGGCTGGTCGCGGCCGGCACTTTCGGCGCCTTGGCGGGGAACAGGAAGTTCATACGGCTGATCATCACCGATTCGAGGTGAAACGCTGACGACAAAAAAACGCCCCTCGAAAGGGGCGTAGTCGTCAGGAGGAGGGGCATGGGACCTGCAGCGTGACCGGCAAGGCTTGCGACAGCCTTGCGAGGTCGGTCACGTCCACATGAAACGTCAGACGTTGGTCCCGTTATTCTGGTCGCCGCCATAGTTCGGGCGGCTGCCATTCTTGTCGCGCATGAAGCGGTCGAACTCTTCGCGATCCTTGGCCATGCGGAGGTTACGCATGTACTCATGGAAGGCGTTGATCTCTTCATCGAGCCGGCGGCGTTCCTCTTCGAGGCGCTTGAGCTGCTCGGCGCGGTAGTCGTCGAAGGCGGCATTGCCGCTCGAGTTGCGGAAGCCGTGGTGACGGAACCCGTTGGCGCGGGGACCGCAGTTTTCGGCCCAGCTGCGGGATCGGTTGACGAACCCCTGAGCCTTTTCCGCCGAGCCGCCGAACATTTCGCCCCACAGGATGTAGGCGAGAATGGCGAGGCCGATCGGCCACCAGAGGACGAAGCCCAGGACCATCAAAGCGATGGTCAGCGGGCCCCATTGCGGTTTGATAATCGCAGTGTGCATTGGACTTTCTCCCAGTCACGAACAGCTCCGATGTGGTCCCACCAGACTGGGGGTCAAGCGTTTCGCTCACGCTTTTTTGCCCTTGAAATGCCATGCTAGACTTCCCATGCGGGCCGAAATCACGTGCCCGGAAAGGATGATTCCATGGCATTGGCGGACACCTCGGCAATCCTGCCGGGCAATTGGCGGCCCCTCAGGCTGGCGACGCTGGTCGGGCTGCGCTGGCTGGCGATTGTCGGGCAGACCGTCGGTGTGCTGTTCGTGCAGTTCGGGCTCAACTTTCCGCTGCCCTTGACCGAGTGCCTGATGCTGATCGGCCTGTCGGTGCTGCTCAACCTGTGGGTGATCTTCCGGCTCGGCGAGGGCTATCGCACCACCGCGAGGGTCGCGACGGTGCATCTGAGTTTCGATCTCTGCCAGCTGGCGGCGCTGCTGGCGCTGACCGGCGGGTTGCAGAACCCGTTCTCGCTGCTGCTCCTGGCGCCCGTTTCGGTGTCGGCGACGACCCTGCCGCAGCGCTCGACGGTGATCCTCGCAACGCTCGCCATCGCGCTCGCCTCGCTGCTCTCGGTCTATCACATGGACCTGCCCTGGGACCCCGATGCCCGCATTGTCTTCGACCGCGTCTATGTCATCGGCATCTGGGTCTCGATCCTTTGCGGCACCATTTTCATCGCTGCCTATACCAATCGGGTGGCGCACGAGGCGCGCCAGCTCGCCGATGCGCTGGCCGCGACCGAACTGGCGCTGTCGCGGCATGAGCAGCTGAGCGCCCTCGATGGCCTCGCGGCAGCAGCGGCGCATGAGCTCGGCACCCCGCTTTCGACCATTGCGCTGGCGGCACGCGAGATTCGCGATGAGGTGCCGGAAGGGCCGGTGCGCGAGGATATCGAGCTGATCATGTCGCAGGCGGCGCGCTGCCGCGAAATCCTCGGTAAACTGAGGAGCCTGCGCGATACGCCGGGCGACCCGTTCGCCGCCGTGCCGGTTTCAGCGCTGCTCGCCGAGGTGGTGAAGCCCCTCGAAGGCGGCGGCAAGGTGATCTCGGTGCGGACCGGCGCGGGCAATGGCAGCGAGCCGGTGATCCGCCGCAATGCCGGGCTGCTCTATGGGCTCGGCAATCTCATCGACAACGCCGCGCAGTTTGCCCAGCGCGCCGTGCTGGTCGAGGCCAGCTGGGATAAGCAGGCGCTGACCGTCACGATCACCGACGATGGTCCGGGCTTTCCCACCGATCTCATCACCCGGCTGGGCGAACCCTATCTCACCACCAGGCCGCGTAACGCCGACGATGGCGAGCCGGGCGGGCTGGGGCTCGGCATCTTCATCTCCAAAACCCTGCTGGAGCGCACCGGCGCCAAGCTCAGCTTCGAGAACGAGGCGGCCGATGGCCATGCCCGGGTGCGTTTGATCTGGCCGCGGGCCGCCATCGAGCAGGTGTGAGGTACCACTTGGTCTGCACCCCACACCGTCTGCTTCCCTCCCCCGCGGCGCTACCGCGTCCGCTAGGAGGGGAGGGATTGAGGGAGGGGGTGATGCGGTCAGCACCGTGCCCGCCTCACCACCCCCACCCCAGCCCCACCCCTCAAGGGGGAGGGGAGCAGAGCGAGCATCGTTCCACCCTGCCCATATTTTGACCTTTTGCCCAAAAGACCCTACATGAGGCGGCGATGAGCACAGTCGATGAACTCCTTGCGGCCGACCGTACCCTGCTTCTGGTCGATGACGACAAGACCTTCCTGACCCGCCTCGAGCGGGCCATGCAGAAACGCGGCTTCGATGTCCGCATTGCCGACACCGTGGCCGGCGGCCTCGCCGCCGTCTCCGAAGCGCCCCCCGCCTATGCCGTGGTCGACCTGCGGCTCGAGGATGGCAACGGCCTCGACGTGGTCGCGGCTTTGCACCAGAAGCGCGGCGATGCCCGTGCGGTGGTCCTCACCGGCTACGGCAATATCGCCACCGCGGTGACCGCGGTGAAGCTCGGCGCGGTGGATTACCTGAGTAAGCCGGCCGACGCCGAGGATGTGATCAACGCGCTGCTCGCCACCGGCAACAAGCCACCCGAGCCGCCGGAAAACCCGATGTCGGCCGACCGGGTGCGCTGGGAGCACATCCAGCGGGTCTATGAGCTCTGCGACCGCAATGTCTCGGAGACGGCGCGCCGGCTCAACATGCATCGCCGCACGCTGCAGCGCATTCTCGCCAAGCGCGCGCCGAAATAAGCCCGTCACACTGAGATCAGATAGTCCGCCTGGGAGGCCACGATGACCGTCACGCTACACTTCCACGGGGCGTCGGGCACCGTGACCGGCTCGTGCTATCGCGTGGTGCACCCCAAAGGGCAGTTCCTCGTCGATTGCGGCATGTTCCAGGGCAACAAGACCGTCCGCGATCTCAATTACAAGCCGTTCCCGTTCGATCCCAAGGCGATCGATTTCCTGCTCCTGACGCATGCGCACATCGACCATGCGGGCCTGCTGCCGCGGTTGACCCATCTGGGCTACCGCAAGCCCATCTGGGCCACCGAGCCGACCAACGGACTGCTCGAATATCTGCTCCCCGATGCCGCCGGCATCCAGGAGAGCGAGGCCGACCGCGAGACCAAGAAGCGCAGCCGCCGCGCCGAAGAGCCGTTCCAGCCGCTCTACATCATGGAAGATGCCAACGAGGCGCTGAAGCTCACCAAGGGCCTCAAATACGAGGAATGGATTACCCCCGGCCCCGGCGTGCGCGCGCGCTACTGGAATGCCGGCCACATCCTCGGCTCGGCCTCGATCGAAGTGGAGGTCGAGGACAGCAACGGTAAGCCCATCCGCATCCTGTTCTCCGGCGATCTCGGGCCGGACGTAAAAGTGTTCTGGGAGGCGCCCGATGCGCCGGCCGGCTACGACTACATCCTCTCGGAATCGACCTATGGCGGCCGCGAGCGCGAGGACTATACCCTCAAGCAGCGCCAGGAAGCGCTGAAGACCGAGATCAACACCGCGCTCGCCCGCGGCGGCAACCTGGTGATCCCGACCTTCGCCGTCGAGCGCAGCCAGGAGCTGCTGCATGACATCGGCTATCTGATCAAGACCGGTGAGATCAGCCCCAGCCTCGTCTTCCTCGATAGCCCGCTCGCCTCCAAAGTCACCGGCGTCTATCGCAAATACGCTTCGATGTTCGATGATGTCGAACTGAGCGCCGACGAGCTGTTCAACGATTCCCGCTTCCGCATCGTCGAGAGCGTCGATGAGAGCAAGGCGATCAACTCGATTCGCGGCGGCGCCATCATCATGTCGGCCTCCGGCATGGCCGATGCCGGTCGCATCAAGCACCATCTGAGGAACAACTTGCCGCGCGCCAATGCCACCGTGCTGTTCGTCGGCTACCAGGCGCCGGGCACGCTCGGCCAGATCATCCAGTCGGGCGCCAAGGAAGTGCGCATCCATTCCGAACTGGTGCCGGTGCGAGCGCACGTGCGCTCGCTTGGCAACTACTCGGCGCATGCCGACCACTCCGAGCTCGTCGCCTGGGTCACCAGGCGCCTGCCGGCGCATGGCGCGGTGTTCCTGACCCATGGCGAGGACGAGGAGCGCAAGGCCCTGCGCGCCGCGCTGATGCACGATGATGGCCTCGCCGGCGACCAGGTGCTGATGCCGCTGCTCGATGATGCCTTCGAGCTGAGGGCCGAGGGTATTGGCGGGGTGGAGAAACCGGCCGAGCGACGCATCGACATGACGCAGGTTACGGCCGACTGGCACAATGCCTATGCCAGCTTCATCATCGATCTGAGCCACCAGCTCCAGGATGCGCCCAACGATGCCTGGCGCGTCGCGGTGATGGACTCGCTGAAAGCGACGCTGGCCGGCACCGGCCCGGTGACCCCGCCGCTGCCGATGAAGACGCAGGCCGGCAGCGCCCCGGTGCTGCACGGCGAGCCGAGCGGCGAGTAGGCGGCCTGGCAGTACGGCCTGAGTGGGCTGCCCCACCCCACCCTTGATCCCTCCCCATCAAGGGGAGGGAGAGACGACTGATGGTTTCGACGGACTCGATCGGCTTCCCTCCCCGCGGGGCGCCACCGCGTCCCCTTGTGGGGAGGGAATGAGGGTGGGGGTGGCCCCACGCTCAGGAGCTGCCGTCAAGCATCCGCCTTCCGCGGCGCCAGATACCGCGCCAGGTAGAACGCCAGCAGCAGCGGCGGTAGCAGCACGGCGAAGGTGATGCGGATCGACGCCACGTCGGCGATCCAGCCCAGCAGCGCCGGGGCGCCGAGCAGCAGCAATTGCTGGCTCATGGTCAGCGCCGCGACATTCTCCGAGGCCGGCCGATCGCCGAGTCGCGCCGCTGCCGAGGCCGAGAGCGGGAACGACACGCAGACCCCGAAGCCGATCAGCGTGAAGCCGCAGAGCGCCACGATCAGGTTGGGCGAGAACACCACCAGCAGCAGCCCGACCAGGGCCACCACCGTCAGCCCGCGCGCCAGCGCCACCGGGCCCCAGCGGTGCACGGCGCGGTCGGCGAGCAGCCGGCCGATCGACTGCGCCGTCATGAAGGCCGGCAGCGTCAGCGTATCGACCCAGTCGGGGGCGACGAAACTGTCGCGCATGAAGATCACCGACCAGTTGCGGAGGCCCCCTTCGAGCAGCGAGGCGCCAATGGCATAACCGAGCAGCAGCAGCGTCATCGACGTCGGTAGCGTGATGCGGAAGCCCCTGGTCGTGGCGCTGTGCGGCCGCGCCGGCGCCGCCTGCATCGGCCAGGCGAACAGCGCCATCCCGACCAGCACCGGTACGAGCACCAGGGCGAAGTGCAGCGCCGGCGCGATATTGGCGCCGCGCATTGCCGTGCCGATCAGCGAGGCGGTGAGCAGCCCGATGCTCCAGATGCCGTGGCAGGTGTTCATCAGCCGCCGGCCCGACGCGGCTTCCACCCGGTCGGCCTCGACATTGATCGAGACGTTGCTGAGCGCAAAGACCACGCCGAACACCGCGAAGCCGAACCACATGACGACAAGGCTCGGCGCCAAAGCGATACCGACCAGCACCAGCCCGAGGAGCGGAATCGTCGTAAGGATGATCACCCGGGTGCCGAACCGCTCGACCACCTGGCTGGCGAACAGGAACGCGACGATGGCCCCGGCCGGCTGCCCCAGTAGCGCGATGCCGAGCTGCGCCTCGTTCAGCCCGAGTGCCAGCTGCATGTCGGGGATCCGGCTGAACATGCCGCCCTGCGCCAGTGCATGCAGGAAGAACACGATGACGATCGGCGGCGGCAGGGTCACGGGTGGTGCAATCGGTGGGAAGCGCTGGGAGCCAGGCGCTCAGAGGTCATTGGGGTCCATCAGCACGTGGATGCGATCGGCGCCGAGGCGGGTGAGTTTCAGCAGCATGGCCTTGCGCCGGGCCGGCGGCAGCGGCGTCTCCTCAGCCATGCGGAGGATCGCCGCATCGTGCCCGTCGCCGACCATCAGGCCCTCGCTTTGCGGGAAGATGTCGGGGTCGAGCTCGGGCGGCTTGGCGAAAAAGAAGCGGTCGCAGAATTCCTTGTAGTTCGGCCACTTGCGGTCGACCTGGAAGTCGACCAGTGAGGACTTGATCTCGACGATCCAGATCTCACCCTTGGGCCCCACCGCCAGCACGTCGGCGCGCCGCCCGTTGCTGAGCGGCACCTCGGCGTAGCAGCAGAAATCATGGGCGTTGCGCAGGAACCGCATCACCCCGCGTTGCACCCGAAGCGCCGTCGGCGATTGCCGGAGATCGACGATCGGCGGCAGCTCAGCCATGGGGCGTGGCAGGCTCCGGCTCGGTGATGAGCGGCGTCGGCTTGGCCGACAGCGCCCGGATCACCAGCAGCGCCGCGATGATCAGCGGCACGCAGACGAAATACGACATGCGAATGCCGTAGCTCTGGGCGACGAAGCCGAGCAGCGGCGGCCCGAGGAAGAACACGACGAACGTCATCTGCCCGAGCGAAGCGACATTGACCGAGGCCGGCCGGTCGGTGCGCTGTGCCGCCGCAGAGACGGCCAGCGGATAGACCGACGAACAGCCGAGCCCCATCAGCATGAAGCCGAACAGCGCCACATAGGGGTGCGGCGCAAAGCCGACGATGATCAACCCCAGCGCGGCGATGCCGAGCAGCGCGCCGGCGACGACGCGCGGGCTGTAGCGCTCCACCACCGGGTCCATGAACAGCCGGGCCAGCGCCATGAACAGCGAGAAGATGGTGATCGACAGCCCGCCGATGAACGGCGCCACGTCGAACACGTCGCGCATATAGATCGCCGACCAGTCGATGCCGGCGCCTTCGACGAGGAGCGGCGCGGCGCCGATCAGGCAGAGCGGCAACAGCCCGATGGTGGGGAAAGCGACGAGCGGCATCTTGCCCTCGTGGCTGTCGGCGCGCGCTGGAGCGTTCTCGATCTTGGAGAAGACGAAGGTGCCGGCGATCACTACCACCACCAGGGCGACGAAGGTGTGCATGTGCACCGAGATGCCGGCCTGCCGCACGCCGGCCGCGATGAACGCAGTGACGAAGAAGCCGAGGCTCCACATGCCGTGCGCCCGGCTCATGATCCGGGTGCCGAGTTGGGCCTCGTGCCGGTCGGTCTCGAGGTTGACGTTGATCTCGAGCGCCCCGGCGAACAATCCGGCGATGAAGAACACCGGCAGTAAGAGGATCGCCGAGGGGATCCATGGCACGATCGCGTACATGATTGAAGCGCCGAACACCGTGACGAACGCCGTGGTGCGGGCGCCGTACTTCTCGATCAAGGGGCTCGAGAAGGTGAGGCCGAACAAGGCGCCGATCGACATGGCGATCAGCGTCAGGCCGAGCTGGCTTTCGGTGAGGTTGAGCGAGCGCTGCAGGTCCGGCAGGCGGCTTAACAGCGCCCCCATCGACAGCGCGAAGATGAAGAAAATCCCATAGACCCGCTGATGCGGCTTCAGACTAAACATCAATCAACCTCATGCCGGATCGGCTTGGCGCCCAGCGCCCCGGCGAAAACCAGGCTCAAAATAACCAGCGGGATGCCGATACCGAACGACCAGCGGATGCCGAAATGTTCGGCAACATAACCCAGAAGCGGCGGCCCGAGGAGGAAGGCAACGAACGAAATCTGCGCCAAGGAGGCCACATTGGTTGCCGCCGGGCGATCGGTGCGCTGCGCCGCCGCCGACATGGCGAGCGGGAAGATCACCGAGGTGCCCACCCCCATCAGCCCGAAGCCGACCAGCGACAGCCAGTCGACGGGCGAGAAGAACACGATCACCGCGCCGACCCCGAGCACGCTGAGCAGCACGCGCGACACCAGCGTCGGGCTGTAGCGCTCGACGAACGGATCGGCGAAGAACCGCGTCACCGCCTGGGTGAAGGCGCCGAGCGCCACCGCGAACCCGGCAAGGAACGGCGACACCTGGAACTCGTCCCGCATGTAAATCGCCGACCAGTCGATGCCGGCGCCTTCCATGATCATGGCCGAGAGCGTCACCGCCACCAGCACCATTATGGCAAGGGTCGGCGCGGCAAAGCGCGGCGCTTCCTCGGTCGAGGCGCCGGTGCGGTGCGGCGCAGGGGTGAAGCGGCCGAGCAGCAGCGCCACCCCGAGGATGACGACGGGGATCATCAGTAAGAGATGCAGCTGCACGCTGAGCCCGGTCTGCGCGATCCCGGCGCTGACGATGCCGGCCGAAAAGAAGCCAAAACTCCAGAAGGCATGCGAGCGGTTCATGATGCGGCGCCCGATCATGTGCTCGGTCCGATCCGCCTCGAGGTTGAGGATGATCTCGATGCCGCCGATGACCAGGCCGACCGGCACGAGGAGGAGGAAGAAGGCCAGCGGCCCGGTGGCGAACGAGGCGAGCGCATAGCCCAGCGCCAGCAACGGGATCAGCGTCAGGATGGCGCGGCGATAGCCGAAGCGGTCGAGCAGCGCCCCGGCAAAGCTCAGCGAGATCAGCGTGCCCAATGCCGCCCCGATCAGCCCGAGGCCGAGCGCCCCTTCCTCGATCCCCATGGCGTGCTGGATATCAGGCAGGCGCGGCGGCAGGCTCCCCATGCAGAACGAATAGATGAAGAAGCCGCCATACACCCGCTGCTGCGGCGGCAACTCGATACCGAATCTCATTGTGGGGAACTCGCGGGTAGGAAACGCCGCGACCCTAGTAAAATCGGTTCAAAGGGGCAAGGCGGGGTTTGTGATGGGGAGCATTGGTGGGCCTGGATACGCAGCCAGCTTGCCGGCGTCATCCCCCGCAGGCGCAAAGGCGATAAGTTACGATCGTGCCCACCCACCGGCTGTCATCCCAGCGAAAGCTGGGACCCATCCATCCACTTGCGCGGGCTGTGAGTTGGGTCCCAGCTTTCGCTGGGATGACACCGAGTTTCGGGCGCTGCCGGGTGTCAAACACGGACGGGACGTAGTGCGATGAGTGACATCCCACTAGGTTCCCGCCTTCGCGGGAATGACGCCGGTGGCCGTGGGATTTTCCAGCGACTACACCGCCACCTGCATCTCGTCGCGCATCACGCTCACCCCGCGTGCCGGCGAGCGGATGATCTCCAGGCGGCGATATTGCATGCCGGAGCGGCCATGCGTCTGCTGCGCGCCGCGATCGGGGCCGAGATAGGTGGCGGTCTCGAAGTAGACCTGGGTGTGGTCGACCAGCCGCTCCAGCCGGCTCGCCACCCGCTGCTGGGTGAACGGCAGGGTCAGCACGTCGTCGAACCCCATCTCGACGCAGGTCCTGATCGCTTCGACCAGCGGGCTCTCGGAAAAGTAGACCATCGGCGAGAAGCGGATACGGCGGCTGGGCGAGAAGCGGATCGCATCGGCGACGGTTTTGAGCCCGCTCACCTCGTCGACGGCGGCGAACAGGAAGAACAGCAGCGGCGTCTGCTGCGCCTGGTTTTCGGCGCTGGCGATGCCGGCATAACTCTGGACGATCGGGAAGCCCAACCCGCGCGCCAGATCCGTCAGCGCTGCCCCCGGACCATCCGGGCGGCCGACCACATAGGCGCAGGCCCGCATTCAAGGCACTCCAGACGATTGCATTCCCGGCTGCATTATCGCCGGGGAGCGCTTGCGACGAGGTTAAGAGGGCGGCCGGCGGCGCTCGCCGCGGAACAGCGGCCCGTGCTCGCGCATCAAGGTGGCGATGCGGTCGGCGACCAGCCGGACCTCCGGGCGGTGGCGGTCCTCATGGTGCGTCACCAGCCATTGCTCGGTTTCGAGTTCGGTGATCGGCATCGCCACCCGCACCAGCCGGGCGTCGCTGTCGCCGGCAAAGCAGGGAAACACCCCGAGCCCGGCGCCGGCCGCCACCAGTTCGCGCACGCTCTGCACATCGTTGCCGCGCACGCTAATGCGATCGCCGTGATGTGCCATCAGCCAGCGGGCCGAGGCGACATTGGCGGCCTCGCCGGTCACCCCGACGAACAATCCGGCCGCAATGCCGTTGATCAGGTTGAGGCCGGAATAGAGCGCATGCGCCACCCGGCCGATCTGCCGGCCGGCGAGGTTGGGGTCGAGCGGCCGCTCCGAGCGCACCCCGATATCGGCGGCCCGCCGGCCGATATCGAGCTTGGCATAAGCGGTGGCGAACTCGATCCGGATATTGTCGTCGACGTGCCAGAGCTCGCCGATGTGCCGGGCGAGGAAGGCCGAGGTCCAGGTGCCGGCCGAGATGCGGACGATCTGCTCGCCCACCGAGCCGTCGCGCCAGCGGGTCAGCGCCCGCATCGCCGCCTCGACATCCTCGGCTCGGGCCAGCAGTTCTTCCCCGGCCGGAGTGAGCTGGTAGCCGGTCTGCCGCCGGATGAACAACGGCTCGCCGATCTGCTGTTCGAGTGCCGTGACCCGTCGGCCCAGCGTCGCGGCGCTGAGCCCCGTGGTGCTGGTCGCGGCGCTGAGGCCGCCAAGCCGCGCCACGTCGAGGAACAGCCGCAGGTCATCCCAGGAGATGGTGTCGCCGACGCTCATCTTTCATTCCTGCAAAGCACGTTGCGGACTTGCTTGTATCGCTTCAAGCCTCGAGTGGGCAAGTATGGGTCGTTCGGAGCACGCTTTCTGGTCAACGACTTGGCCGCCGCGCCGCTCCATCAAGCACAGCGCCATCGCAGGGAATGTCCGCTTCTTAGCTGGAGCGGAGCCGATGTCGCTTTGCGTTGTTGAAAGGAGACCGAAAATGTTCAGAACCCTGACCCGACGCCTCACCGAATGGTCGCGCCTCCGCCGCGACATCCAGCGGCTGAAGCAGCTCGACGATCACCTGTTGGCTGATCTCGGCATCGAGCGCCAATGCATCACCCACAGCGCCCGCACAGGTGAGAAATGAGCGTGACGCTACGCCTGTGGGACGGGCAGGAGGTTCCCCGCGTCGGTATCGGCTGCTGGGCCATCGGCGGGCCGTTCAAGATGGACGGCCGGCAGGATGGCTGGGGTGAGATCGACGATGCGCAGTCGCTCAAGGCGTTGGCCCTTGCCCATGAACTCGGCGCCCGCCTGTTCGATACTGCCGATGCCTATGGCACCGGCCATAGCGAGGAGGTGCTGGGCGAGGCCTTCGGCAACCGCGCCGACGTGGTGATCGCCAGCAAGTTCGGCTTCACCCACGATCGGGAAAAGCGCGAACTGACCGGCACCAACGTCACGCCCGCCTATATGGAAGAGGCGCTCAGCGCCTCGCTCAAACGCCTCAAACGCGATCGCATCGACCTTTATCAGTTGCATGTCGGCGATGCCTCGGCCGAGGCGATGGACCGGCTGGCGCCGGCGCTCGAGCGCCGCGCCGACGCGGGCGACATCGCCGCCTGGGGCTGGAGCACCGACGATGCCGCGGCGGTGTCCCGCGTGCTGCATTACCCGCACTTCAAGGCCGTGCAGCAGGGCCTCGATGTGTTCCGCGACGGGCCTGAAATGGTGGCGCTCTGCGATCGCTACCGTCTGCCCAACCTGATCCGCTCGCCCCTCGCCATGGGGTTTTTGACCGGCAAGTTCACGCGGGAGTCGCAGGTCTCGACCGACGACGTGCGCGGCGCCGGCCACAGCTGGGTGCGTGACTTCAAGGATGGGCGTCCCTCGGCGGAGTCGCTCAAAAAGCTCGACGCCATTCGCGACGTGCTGACCAGTGGCGGGAGGAGTGTGGCGCAGGGGGCGCTCGGCTGGGTGCTGGCCCGCTCGCCGCAGACCATCCCGATCCCCGGCTTCAAAACCGAGGCGCAGATCCGCGATAATCTGGGGGCACTCGACAAGGGCCCGCTTCCCATGGCCGCGATGGCCGAAATCGACGCGCTGCTGGCGCGTGAACTTGCCTGAGAGGAGGCTGCAGATGGAAAAGCGACAGTTCGGTAGCATCGGCGAGGTCAGTTGCCTGACGCTCGGCGGTGGTGGCATCGGCCAGGTCTGGGGCGAGACCAGCCGCGACGAGGGCATCGCCACGTTGCACATGGCGGTTGACGAAGGCATCGACGTGATCGACGCGGCGCCCGGCTACAAGGTGTGCGAGGCGCTGATCGGCGAAGCCTTCGCGGGGCGCCTGCCCAGCGGCGTCAAGGTCACCACCAAATGCGGCATCGGCACGCTGCCCGACGAGCAGGTCTACCGCCGCCTCCGCGCCTCGCTGGAACAGAGCCTCAGGGCGATGCGGCTCGAACAGGTCGACCTGTTCTTCCTCCACAACCAGATCTGCCCCGATGATTTCGTTTATCCCTTGGAGAACGAGCGGCGCAGCGAAATCGCCAGCACCTGGTCGAGCTATCGCGATGCGGTGGTGCCGGCGTTCCAGCAATTGCAGCGCGACGGGCTGATCGGTGGCTGGGGGATAACCGGGGTGAGCGTGCCGGCGACCATTCTCGACGTGCTGACCCTGGCGCCGCGCCCGCACGCCGTGCAGGCAGTGGCGAACCTCCTCGACAGTCCGGGTGGGCTGATCAGCTTCTCGACGCCCTCTCGAGCCCGCGAAATCATCGCCGCGGCGCATCTCAACGGCGTCGGGGTGATGGCGATCCGTGCGGTGCAGGCCGGGGCGCTGACCCGCAACTTCGACCGTAAGTCGCTGCATGATCGCGACACCGAGGATTTCCGGCTCGCCGCTCCGTACCGCTCCCTCTGCGCCAAATGGGGCGAGGACCCGGCAATCATCGCCTATCGCTACGCGTTGGGGATGGCCGGCGTCGAGACGCTGGTGCTGGGGGTGAAGAACCGCGACGAGCTGTCGGATGCGCTGGATGCCGAGCGCGCGGGGCCACTGGAGGCTGAGCAGCTCAAGGCGATCGAGGCGCTGGGATTGCGGGAGGTGCTGGCCTAGTCGATCGACGGGCCGGTGCGGGCTGACCCCCACCCCTAACCCCTCCCCGCAGCGGGGAGGAGGACGATAGTCGCGATGTCAGTGTGAGGTCTCCCTTCCCTTGCTTGCGGGGAGGGGACAGGGGTGGGGGGTCCACAGCCACCGGACCCCCGAGTGATCACACGATCCCGCCACCACCCGCCGCTACAGCCGGACGCACCGCTGCAACGCGCTGGCGGTAGCCGGCCTTGCGGTAGGCGGCGATCGGGTCGATGGCGCCGTTGGCGTCGAGCCGGGCCTTGGCGAGGATCGGTTCCACATCGGTGCGGAACGCCAGCTTCAGCGTTTCCGACGCCATCAGTGCGTCGTCCGACTGCTGGTAGCCCTCGAGCGCCTTGCGGTCGACCAGCAGCGCCAGCGCATAGGCGCGCCGCACCTCGTTGGCCGAGCGGATCAGCGACTCGATCGGGTCGGTGACGTTGTGGCTCTGGTCCAGCATATGGGCCGGCTCGAACCCGTCGGCCTTGCGGAGCTCGGCATCGACCAGTTCGTTGAACACCAGGAACAGCCGGTACGGGTCGATCGAGCCGGTATCGAGGTCGTCGTCGCCATATTTGCTGTCGTTGAAATGGAAGCCGCCCAGCTTCTTGAACTGGATCAGCCGGGCGACGATCATCTCGATATTGACGTTGGGCGCATGGTGCCCGAGGTCGACGAGGCACTGCGCCTTGGCACCGAGTTCGGTGGCGATCAGGTAGTTGGTGCCCCAGTCCTGCACCACCGTCGAATAGAACGCCGGCTCATACATCTTGTGCTCGGTGAAGAGCTTCCAGTCGGCGGGAAGGTCCGCATAGATCGCCTTCATCGCATCGAGGTAGTACTCGAACACCTTGGTGAAATTGACCTGGCCGGGGAAGTTCGAGCCGTCGCCGATCCACACCGTCAGCGCCTTCGAGCCGATGGTCTGGCCGATCTCGATGCATTCGAGATTGTGCTCGATCGCCTGCTGGCGCGTCTCTTTGGCGTAGTTGGCGAGCGAGCCGAAACGGTAGGAGTGCTGCTGGCCCGGCGCGTCCGAGAAGGTGTTGGAGTTCATCGCGTCGAACCCCAGCCCAAAGCGCGAGGCCGCCTGCTTCAGCCGGTTCGGATCGGCCTTGTCCCACGGAATATGCAGCGACACGTTCGGCGTGGCGCGGGTCAACTGGTTGATCACCGAGCAATCCTCGAGCTTGTCGAAGATGTCGCGCGGCTCACCGGTGCCAGGGAATTTCGCAAAGCGCGTGCCGCCGGTACCGACACCCCAGGAAGGGACGGCAACGGTATAGGCCGAAACTTTCTTCAGGATGGCGTCGATGTCGATGCCGCGCCGGCTGAGTTGCTCGCCCAGATGCGCGTAGTCGGCATCCAACGCCTTGCGGTTGGCCTCGTTGGTCTGGTCGACCACGGACTGGTCGATGAGTTGGTCGGTCATTCGAGTTCTCCTCCCTTGGCGCCCCTCACCCTGTCCCTCTCCCCAGAGGGGCGAGGGGACCATGTGGCGCCGGCCTTCGTTACTTCAGCCGTCGAACGCGCGGCCCCATCGCCCCCTCGCCCCTCTGGGGAGAGGGTCGGGGTGAGGGGCGCCCCCCCGCTAGGCTGTTACCGTGTGAACGACTGCGCGTTGCCCGCGTCGACGTTGATGATGTTGCCGGTGGATTTGGCCGACATGTCGGAGGCGAAGAAGTAGATCGCCTCGGCGATGTCCTCGGGGAAGACGCTCAGCTTCAGCATGGAGCGCTGGCGATACATTTCCTCGAGCCCCTCCTTGTCGGTCTTGTAAGTCGAGGCGCGCTGTTCCAGCCACTCGCCGGCCCAGATCTTCGAGCCGCGCAGCACCGCATCCGGGTTCACCACATTGACGCGGATCTGCTCGGCCGCGCCTTCCAGCGCCAGGCAGCGGGCGAGGTGGATTTCGGCGGCCTTGGCGGTGCAGTAGGCCGCGGCGTTGGGCGAAGCGGCGAGGCCGTTCTTCGATGCCACGAACACCACGTTGCCGCCGATCTTCTGCGCGCGGAACATCCGGAAGGCTTCCCGGCTGACGAGGAAATAGCCCGTCGACAGGATGTCCATGTTCTTGTTCCAGAGCTCGAGCGTCGTCTCCTCGATCGGCGCGGAGCTGGCGAGCCCGGCATTGGAAACGAGGATATCGATGCCGCCGAACTCCACCGCGGTGTGGGCAAAGCCCGAAATGACCGCCGCTTCGCTGGTGACGTTGAGGTTGACCGGCCGGACCACGTCCTTGCCGAACGCCTTGCCGAGTTCCTCGCTGGCCGAGGCGAGCGCCGCTTCGTCGATGTCGGCGAGCACGACACAGGCACCTTCGCGCAACAGCCGCACTGCCGTGGCCTTGCCGATGCCGCCGGCCCCGCCGGTGACCAGCGCGATGTGGCCGGCCAGTGATTTCGGCTTCGGCATGCGCAGGAGCTTGGCTTCCTCGAGCAGCCAGTACTCGATGTCGAAGGCTTCCTGCTCCGGGAGCCCCTGGTAGGTGGAGACCGCTGACGAGCCGCGCATCACGTTGATGGCGTTGACGTAGAACTCACCCGAAATGCGGGCGGTCGCCTTGTCCTTGGCGAAGGTGAACATGCCGACGCCCGGCATCAGGTAGACCACCGCATTGGCGTCGCGGATGGCGGGGCTGTCCGGGTGCTTGCACCGGTTGTAGTAGCCCGCGTAGTCGGCGCGGTAATCCGCCGTCGCCTGTTCGAGGCCGGCAACCACGGCGTCGATATCGGGCTTGGTCGGATCGAACTCGATCACCAGCGGCCGGATCTTGGTGCGCAGGAAATGGTCGGGGCAGGAGGTGCCCAATGCCGCCAGCGGCCGCAAGTCGCGCGATCCGACGAACTCCAGCACCGCGGCGCTGTCGTCGAAATGCCCGAGCATCTTGAATTCGTTGGAGATCAACCCGCGGATTTTCGGCATCAGCCGCGCCGCGATGGCCCGGCGCTCCTCGGCCGGCAGCGGCGCCACCGCCTGCCCGCCAAAGGCCGGCTTGCCCGCGGTCTTCACCTCAAACCAGGCGATCGCCTTGTTGATGGTGTTGATGGTCTGCTCGTAGCACTCCCGGGGGGTGTCGCCCCAGGTGAAGAGCCCGTGGCTCTCGAGGATCACGCCCTTGGCCCCGGGGTTGTCGAGGCAGAACTTTTCCAGCCACAGCCCGAGCTCGAAGCCCGGCCGCTTCCACGGCAGCCAGCCGATCTCGTCGCCGAAGATTTCCTGGGTCAGCGCCTTCGAATCCCTGCTCGCCGCAATGGCGATGATGGCGTCAGGATGCATGTGGTCTACGAAGGCGTGCGGCACATAGGCGTGCAGCGGCGTATCGATCGAGGCGGCGCGCGGGTTGAGGTTGAACGTCGCGTGCGGCAGGTAGCCGACCATCTCGTCTTCATGCGCGAGGCCGCGATAGAGGCCCTTCAACGCGCGCAGCTTATCCATATAGAGCGTGGCGAAACCGTCGAGCTTGATCGAGGCGGAGTCGCCGCCCGAGCCCTTCACCCACAGCACTTCGACGTCTTGCCCGCTCAGCGGGTCCTTCTGGAAGATCTTCGACGAGGTATTGCCGCCGCCATAGTTGGTAACGCGCTTGTCCGAGCCGAGGATATTGGAGCGGTAGACCAGCCGTTCGGGCTCGCTCATGCCGGCCGCCTTGGCGTCGTCCCAAAGGTTTTGAAGGCGCGCTGGCGCGGTGCTGGACATTGGACCCCTCCCGTAGAGATGTATGGCAGTTATTGAGCACGGGACTAGCTCCCGTAGCTTGCCGCTGTCAATCAGAAACCATCAGAAACCGTCAGCATCGCCACGAAAGTCGCATGATCTGATTGACACTGACAGATTTTGGTGAAAATGAGTCGATCCAGGGAGAGCAAATGCACGAAACCGAACGCCACAGGGTGATCCTTGCCGCTGTCCAGGCGCGGCCGCTGGCGACTGTCGCCGAGCTGGTCGAGATCACCGGCACGTCCGAGGCGACGATCCGCCGCGATATCGCCGCGCTGCATGTCGAGGGCCGCCTGCGCCGGGTGCGCGGCGGCGCCGAGGCGATCAATCCGCCCGAGCAGGGCGGGCTGATGGGTCGGCCGTTCTCGGTCAACGAAACCATTAATATCGCCCAGAAGCGTGCCATCGCCCGCGCCGCCGCCGAGCTCTGCAAGGATGGTGAGCCGATCATCATCAATGGCGGCACCACCACCTACCAGATGGTGCACTACCTGACCGGCCGCCGGCTTTCGGTGTTCACCAACAGCTTTGGCATTGCCGAGTTCCTGATCCACAATTCTCGCAACTCGGTGGTCATCCCCGGCGGCACCATCTATCGCGAGCAGAACGTCATCCTGTCGCCGTTCGGCGGCGTGGTCGCCTCGCACTTTTATGCCAAGCGCATGTTCATCGGCTGCCAGGGTCTGGGCGCGCACGGCCTGATGGAGGCCGATCCGATGGTGGTGCAGTCCGAACTGGCGCTGATCAACCAGGCCGAGGAACTGATCGTCCTCGCCGACAGCTCGAAATTCTCCGGCCGCTCGAGCCTCATTCTGTGCGGACTCGATCGCATCCACTCAGTCATCACCGATAACGGCATCCGCGACGAGGATCGCGCCATGCTGGAAAAGGCGGGCGTCATGCTCACCGTGGTGGAGGCCGCAGAGCAGAAGTCCCAGTCGGTCGCGTGACCGGCTGGCAATAGAAGCGCTGTCAGGAAGGTCGCAGGACCTTTCCGGTTCGAGAGCGCCAACTAAACGACCACGAACCACTCAGGGAGGAATACAATGAGCCTGTTGAAGAAACTGGCAGCTGCCACGGCGCTGACCGCCGTGCTGCTGAGTGCTCCGGCCGCCATGGCCCAGACCAAGATCGCGCTCGTCGTGAAGTCGCTCGGCAACGGCTTTTTCGATGCCGCCAACAAGGGCGCCCAGGAAGCTGCCAAGGAACTCGGCGATGTCGAGGTGATCTATACCGGCCCGACCACGGCGACCGCCGAAGGCCAGATCGAGATCATCAACTCGCTGATCGCCCAGAACGTCAACGCCATCGCGATTTCGGCCAACGATCCGGATGCACTGGTTCCGGCACTGAAGAAGGCGATGGAACGCGGCATCACCGTGATCAGCTGGGATTCGGGCGTCGCGCCTGAGGGCCGTTCGGTGCACCTCAACCCGTCCGACACCAACCTGATCGGCGAGACCATCATCAAGCTGGCCGCCGACTATCTGCCGGATGGCGGCGATGTGGCGATCCTGTCGGCCTCCTCCACCGCGACCAACCAGAACGCCTGGATCGAAGCGGCCAAGAAAGTGCTGCCCGAGAAGTTCCCCAAGATCAACCTCGTCGCCACCGTCTACGGCGACGACGACTCGGTGAAATCCACCAACGAAGCCAAGGGCCTGATCGCCTCCTACCCGAACCTCAAGGCGATCATCGCCCCGACCACCGTCGGCGTCGTTGCCGCCGCGCAGGTGGTGACCGATGACAACCTGATCGGCAAGATCAACGTCACTGGCCTGGCGCTCCCGTCCGAGTTCAAGCAGTTCATCGACAACGGCGCTTCGCAGGCCGTGGCGCTGTGGAACCCGATCGACCTCGGCTACTCGGCCGTGCAGATCGCCTACCAGCTCGCGACCAAGAAGGCCGAAGCCAAGCCCGGCGCCACCATCTCGATCGGCCGCGTCGGCTCGATCACCCTGGACGACACCAACTCGGCCGCCATGGCCGCGCCGTTCCAGTTCGACAAGTCGAACATTGAAGAGTTCTCGAAGATCTATTGATCCGAGGATGAATAGGCCCGGCGGCTCTGGTCGCCGGGCTTCTACATTGGGGCCCCGGTCTCACCCAGCCCACGGGCTGTCATCCCTGCGAAAGCAGGGACCCATGTCACCGCCCGCACCCAGCTGGCGGACGAGGGCAAGGCCCTCGCCGCGGAGTTGGGTCCCTGCTTTCGCAGGGATGACAGCTGGTGTGGTGGCGCCACGTGGTGCCTTACCAAGTAGAATGACAAGCATGTCCCAACCCAAGCTCACCCTTTCCGGCGTCACCAAGTCCTTTCCCGGCGTGCGGGCGCTGCATGAGGTGAGCCTCGAGCTCTATCCGGGAGAGGTGACCGCGCTGATCGGCGAGAACGGCGCCGGCAAGTCGACGCTGGTGAAAGTCCTCACCGGCATCTACCAGCCCGATGCCGGCGAGATCGTGCTCGACGGCAAGCCGGTAAGCCTCAGCTCCGCCCACAAGGCGTTCGAGCTCGGCATCACCGCCATCCACCAGGAAACCGTGCTGTTCGACGATCTGAGCGTTGCCGAGAACATCTACCTGGGCCATGCGCCAAAAACCCGCTTCGGCACCATCGACTGGACGCTGATGCGCAGCAATGCCCGCCGCGTGCTCTCCGACATGGGCGCCGGCCACATCGATGCCGAGGCCCGGTTGCGCGACCTGTCGATCGCCAACAAGCACCTCGTCGCGGTCGCCCGCGCTATGTCGATCGACGCCGAAGTGGTGATCATGGACGAGCCGACTGCGGCGCTCTCCCACAAGGAGATCGAGGACCTGTTCGTCCTCATCGAGCTCTTGAAGGAGGACGGCAAGGCCGTGCTGTTCATCAGCCACAAGTTCGACGAGATCTACCGCATCGCCGACCGCTTCACCGTGTTCCGCGACGGCGAGATGGTCGGCAAGGGCCTGATCGGCGAGACGCCGCAGAACGACATTATCCGCATGATGGTCGGCCGCTCGGTCGATCACATCTTCCCCCAGCGGGCTCCGGCCATCGGCGACACGGTGCTGAAGCTCGATGGCCTGAGCCACCCCACCGAGTTCGACGATATCGGCTTCGAGCTCCGGCGCGGCGAGATCCTCGGCTTTTACGGCCTCGTCGGCGCCGGCCGCTCCGAGGTGATGCAGGCGATCTTCGGGCTGACCCGGACGTCACGTGGCGCGATGACGCTCGACGGCGCGCCGTTCGAGCCGCGCTCACCCGCCGACGCCATCGCAGCGGGCATCGTCTATGTGCCCGAGGAGCGCGGCAAGCAGGGCGTCGTGGTCGACCTGCCGATCGTCCAGAACGTCTCGCTGCCCTCGCTCAAGAAGACGTCGCGCCAGGGCTTTCTGCGGATGGCCGAGGAGTTTGCGCTGACCCGAAAATATACCGAGCGGCTCGACCTGCGCGCCGCCTCGCTGAGCCAGAACGCCGGCACGCTGTCGGGCGGCAACCAGCAGAAGGTGGTGATCGCCAAGTGGCTGGCGACGCAACCCAAGGTGATCATCCTCGACGAGCCGACCAAGGGCATCGATATCGGCTCCAAGGCCGCCGTCCACGCCTTCATGGCCGAACTGGTGGCCGAGGGGCTGGCGGTGATCATGGTCTCGTCCGAACTGCCCGAAGTGATGGGCATGTCCGACCGCGTCGTGGTGATGCGCGCCGGCCGCATCGACGCCGTGCTCGACAACCGGGACCTGACCGCCGACGGCCTGGTCAAGCGCGCCATCGGCGCCCATGAGGTGGCGGCATGATGCGCAACATCTTTGCGCTCGCGCCGCGCGTGCTGCGTCTTCGCGAGTTCTGGCTCGCCATCGGCATCGCCGTGATGATCGGCGCCATCGCCACCCGCGCCCCGAGCTTTGCTGCTCCGGCCAATCTTGCCGATATCTTCAACAACACCGCCATCCTGATGATCCTGGCGCTCGGCCAGATGGTGGTGATCCTGACCCGCTCGATCGACCTGTCGATTGCCGCCAACGTGGCGCTCTCGGGCATGGTCATCGCCCTGCTCAATTCCACCATGCCGTGGATCCCGGTGCCGCTGCTGATCGTCGCGGCGCCGCTGCTCGGGCTGGCGCTCGGCGCCATCAACGGCTTCCTCGTCTGGAAGCTCGATATCCCGGCGATCGTCGTAACGCTGGGCACCCTCACCATCTATCGCGGCACCACCTTTCTGGTCGCTGGCGGGCAGTGGGTGAACGCCGCCGAGATGACGCCTGACTTCATTTCCATCACCCGCCTTGAACTGCTCGGCCTACCGCTGCTCAGCTGGTCCGCGGTGCTCATTGCCGCCGCATTCTATGTGCTGATGACCCGCACACCGATCGGCCGCTCGATCTACGCCATTGGCGTCAACCCGACCGCCTCGGTCTATGCCGGCATCAACGTGGGGCGCACCAAGTTCATCGCCTTCTGTATCTCGGGGCTCGTCGCCGGGCTCTGCGGCTACCTCTGGGTGTCGCGTTACGTCATCGCCTCCTCCGAAACGGCAGTGGGCTATGAGCTGCAGGTGATCGCCGCCTGCGTTATCGGCGGCGTCTCGATCGCCGGTGGCGTCGGTACGGTCGGCAGTGCACTGCTCGGGGCGCTGTTCCTCGGCGTCATCAGCTCGGCTTTGCCGGTGATCGGTGTCTCACCGTTCTGGCAGATGGCCATTTCGGGCGCCGCGATCATCCTCGCCGTCATCCTCAACGCCCGCGCCGGCAAGAAGACCGGCCGCATCATTCTGAAGCGGGCGGAGGGAGGCGCAGCATGATGCACTGCTCGCTTGCCACCCACCGGGTCATTCCCGCGAAAGCGGGAACCTCCGTTTACCGGACCCTCGGCGCGCGCGAAAACAGAGTTTCCCGCTTTCGCGGGAATGACACCGCGTTTGGGGCTGGCCCCTTGGATTTCCTGAAATGAACGACCAGACCCCCACCACCCGCCACGTTCCGGATCGGCTCGACAATCCGCTGCGCTCGGCGCTGTTCAGCTGGCCCAGTCTGCTGCTCGTCGTCGCGGTGGCGATCTTTATCGTCAACTCGCTGGCTTCGCCCTATTTCCTGTCGCCCTGGTCGCTCAGCGATGCGACCTTCAACTTCACCGAGAAGGCGCTGATCGCGCTCGCCATGGCGCTGCTGATCATCTCGGGCGAGATCGATCTGTCGGTCGCGGCAATCATCGCACTGGCCTCGACGGCGATGGGCTTTGCGCTGCAGTTCGGCATCGATACGCCGGGGCTTGTCGCCATCGGCATCGGCACGGGGCTCGCCTGCGGTGCCTTTAACGGCTTCCTCGTCACCCGGCTGGGGTTGCCTTCGATCGTCGTCACCATCGGCACGATGAGCCTGTTCCGCGGCATCAGCTTCATCGTCCTGGGCGACCAGGCCTTCAAGGGCTACCCCGAAAGCTTCGCCTTTTTCGGCCAGGGCTATGTCTGGTGGGTGGTGTCGTTCGAGTTCGTGCTCTTTATCGCAGCGGCCGCCATCTACTACGTGGCGCTGCACCGGACGAGCTTCGGCCGCCGCATCTTCGTCATCGGCAACAATGCGACCGCCGCCCAGTTCTCCGGCGTCCGCGTCGAGCGCGTCAAGTTCGTGCTGTTCTGTCTGACCGGGCTGATGGCCGGCATCGCCTCGGTGCTGCTGACCAGCCGCCTCGGCTCCACCCGTCCGTCGATCGCCCAGGGCTGGGAACTCGAGGTCATCACCATGGTTGTACTGGGTGGCGTCTCCATCCTTGGCGGCGCCGGTTCGATCGTCGGCGTGGTGATCGCCGCCTTCATCATGGGGCTTGTCACCTTCGGCCTCGGGCTCTTGAATGTCCCCGGTATCGTCATGTCGATCTTTATCGGACTGTTGCTCATCGTGGTGATCGCCCTGCCCATCGTCTACCGGATGGTTCGCAAGTGACCGTCAGCACCGTCGGGGTCATCGACATTGGCAAGTCCAATGCGAAAGTGGCGGTCGTCGATCTCGACAGCCGCACCGAGATCGCTGTGCGCAAGCGGCCGAATACTGTGCTGCGCGACGGCAAGTATCCGCATTTCGACATCGACGGCCTCTGGGACTTCGTCATCGGCGCATTGCGCGAGCTCAACGCCGAGTTCCCGCTCGATGCCATCAGCGTCACCACCCATGGCGCCTCGGCGGCGCTGCTCGACGCCGATGGCGAACTGTCGCTGCCGGTGCTCGATTACGAGTTCGCCGGTCCCGACCAGTTCTGGGGTGAGTACGACCGGGCCCGTCCGGATTTCTCCGAGAGCTTCACCCCGCGGCTGCCCGGCGGGCTCAATGTCGGAGCGCAGCTGTTCTGGCAGGCGCGGGCCTTCCCCGCCGAGTTCGCCCGCACCCGCTGGATCCTGACCTATCCGCAATACTGGTCGTTCCGGCTGACCGGCGTCGCCGCCGAGGAGATCACCTCGCTCGGCTGCCACACTGACCTGTGGGATTTCACCACCAACCTCTATTCGTCGCTGGTGATGAAACAGGGGTGGCTCGAAAAGTTCGCCGAGGTGCGGCCGGCCTCCGACGTGCTCGGCGTGACCTTGCCCGAAGTGACGGCGGCACTGGGGCTCAAACGCCCGCTGCCGGTCTATTCTGGCATCCACGATTCCAACGCTTCGCTGCTGCCGCACATCCTCGAGCGCGATCCGCCATTCGGGCTGGTCTCGACCGGCACCTGGGTGATCGTCGCTTCGCCCGGCGGCGACATCGACAATCTCGACCTCAAGCGCGACTGCCTCGCCAATATCGATGCGCTGGGCCGTCCGGTGCCGTCGGCGCGCTTCATGGGCGGACGCGAATTCGAGATGCTGACCACGCCGCGCGAGCCCTCGGCCGAGACCATCGAGCGGGTACTGAACAAGGCGATCCTCCTGACCCCGTCGGTGGTGCAGGGTTCGGGCCCGTTCCCCGGGCGAGAGGCACAGTGGAGCCAGCCACGCGAAACGCTCGGCGATGACGAGGTCTATGTCGTGACCTCGTTCTACCTGGCGATGATGACAGCCGAATGCCTCAGGCTGACCGGCGCCGAGAACCACACGGTGGTCGAGGGACCATTCGCCGGCAACGCGCTCTATCTGCGGATGCTGGCGGCGGCGACCGGGCGGCCGGTGGAGCCGGTAAAGCGCAGCGCCACTGGCACCTCGATCGGCGCGGCGCTGCTGGCGCGAATGGATCGGCCGCGGCCCGACGGACATGCGCCGGTGCTGGTCGAGGGGGATGCTACGGCGGCCGCGTATGCGGCGGCGTGGCGAAAGCTGGTGGGCTAGCGTCCCCTCTCCCCTCTGGGGGGAGGGTTAGGGTGAGGGGTAGCCAAGCACTCCGAAGAGTGGTTAGCGCTTCAATTGCTCACGCATGGTCCGGTGCGCTTGGCGCCCCTCACCCCAGCCCTCTCCCCAGAGGGGCGAGGGGGCGCGGTGGCACTGCCGGTGCAACACCTGCGGCGAGCGCTTCACGGATCACGCTTCCGGACGCAGTGCGTCGCGGACGGCCGCCTCGGCGGCTTCGATCGATGCAAACACCTGGCCATCCACTCCGAACGCGTCGAGCTTGACGGCGAGGAAGCGGAAACCGGCATCGTGCGCGACCAGGACGCCCTTTGGTTCACCGTCGATATCGACAGCTATGGGCTTGGCGCTATGTGGCTTTTCGAAGTGGGCATGCTGCATGGAATGACCTCCATCGGCACGTCTCTGGGGACGGCCGGGGTGTTACCTGAACTGTGAGACGAATGGGTGACAGAGGTCACATTCGTTTGGGTCGGTAACACCCGTTGGAGCGATCTACCCATTTACCAATAAGCCCGGTTTGGAGAGTGGTGCGAATAGCGAAGTGCATGTTCGTCTCCTTCCGGCGGCCGATGGCCTGGGTGATTCCAATGCGGACGAGACTAGCTCGTCGCCCGCAGCTTTTGTGTGGCGAAGCTGAGTCCGCCATCGGGTACTTGTACGGCGTCGAGGCCCCGAGGTCTATCCGGCTTTCGTCGACGCTGGCGGAAAGATAGGTGAGCCTCGGCGGTTTCGCCAGCCCCAGCCGTTCCAAATAGCTAGCATGAAAGCGAAATTTCCTGCCCGGCAGATTCGATCGGACGAAAACTTCAGAGCGTGGCGAGCAGCGCCTCCCCGCGCGGCGACAGCCGGTAGCCGACTTCGAGGCTGATGGTGAGCCCGAGCGCCTTGAGCTTGCGGATGTTGAGCTTGAACTCGGCTCGCTCTATGCCGGCGCTTTCGGCGAGCGTGGTGGAGACGATGCCGGGATGGTCGGCGATCAGTTGCAGTGCCTGTTTCGTCCACGGCGTCGGCGCCGCCTTGTCGAGCTTCAGCAACCTGACTGCCAGCGTCTCCAACTCGAGAGCATCTGGTTCGGCTTCGCGCAGCGCCTCGCGCGGGTCGGGTCCGGCGGGGTGGAGGCGAATACGGTAGCAGGTGCCCTGCTGCGCCTCGAACATGGCGATGACGCCAGCCCGGTCCTTGTAGCCGGCAGCGCGCGCCTCGTCCTCGGTGACTTCGCCCGGCTCGATCGCTTCGACCGAATCGATGCCGACCATGCCGAGCGCCGTCCGTACCGTACCGCCGGGCTTCACCGTCGGCTTCTTCCAGCGGCGGAAGGCCAGCGTGCACCGGCCGCCAAAAATGGCTTCGAGGTCTTTGGTGCGGAACAGCATGGGCCGAACTCTACCCGGAGTTTCACTCGACGCAACGGTTGCTACGAAAGTATGCCAACCGGATAAGGGGCGTGGGCTTCCCGCCTTGAAATCGATTGCATAACATGTTGAGCTACGCCTGAGCGGATCCTGGGGGAGCATCGCCGCTCACCCAAAATGCCTCGCGAGTAGGCACCATCCGTTCGAGGGAGGACATCGTTGGCCGATACGGAGACGCGCGACAACAAGCGCGCCAAGGCTCGCCAGCCGCGTCGCGCCGCCGGCAAGCCGGGCGGCAAACCGACCCTGCGCACCATTGCCGAAATGACCGGGCTCGCCATCACCACGATTTCGCGGGCCCTCAACAACGCCCCGGAGCTGTCCGAGGAAACCCGCGTCCGGGTGCAGAAGATCGCAGCCGAGGTCGGCTATGTGCCCGACCGCACGGCCCTGAGGCTGAAGACCGGGCGCACCCATGTGGTCAGCCTGATTCTCGACCCGCATGATGAAATCCTCGGCTTCGGCCAGTCGATGGTGTCGGGGCTGACCGAGGCGTTGCGCGGCACGCCCTATCATCTGGTCATCACCCCGATGTTCACCGGCGGGGCGCCGATCGATCCGATCCGCTATATCCTGCGTAACAAGGCAGCGGACGGGGTGATCTTCTCGCGCACCCAGCCGGACGACGACCGGGTGAAGCTGTTGATGGAGGAGAACTTCCCCTTCGTCTCGCATGGCCGCACGGCTTTCCCCTCGGCCCACCCCTATGTCGACTACGACAACTATGCTTTCGCCCACCACGCGGTGATGCGGCTCAAGGCCAAGGGCTGCCGCAAGGTGACGATCATCCTGCCGCCCGACCGCTTCAGCTTCGGCCACCACCTGCGCGATGGCTTCATGGCGGCGATCCGCGAGACTGGGCTCGACTACGAAATCATCGATGGCGCGACGCTCGATAACACCGCCGACCAGATCCGCCTTGCCACCATGCGGCGGATTGCCGAACCGGATGCGCCGGACGGCTTCATCTGCACCGGCGATGCCGCGGCTCTGTCGATCATGGCCGGAATCACCGATGCCGGCTTCGAGATCGGCAAGGACGTGCAGATGGTGGTGAAGCAGACCTCCGGCATCTTCAGCCAGGTGCGGCCCAAGGTCGACGCGATCTTCGAAGACACGGCGCTGGCCGGCAAGCAGATGGGCGAACTGCTGCTCCGCCGCATCAATGGCGAACCGGCCGAGCAATTGCAGATTCTGCATGAGCCGGAGATCTGGTTCTAGCTGAAGACGGCCTGCAGAGCGCGGGGCCACCCCCACCCTTGATCCTTCCCCACAAGGGGACGCGGTAGCGCCCTGAGGGGAGGGAGATCCGACTGCAAGCTCTCGGTTCCTGCGTCTCCCTCCCCCTTGTGGGGAGGGCAGCAAAGCTTGCGAGCGAAGCGAACTAGCGTCGCTGGGTGGGGGTAGCCCCACGCTCAGGGTTTAGCCGGCGCCTACCGCCCACCCTCGATCTTCCGGTGCCGCTGGTTCACCCCGCCCTTGCCATAGGGATAGTCGGCGACTTCGGGGGCGCTGGCGTCGGTGAGCTGCTGAGTGTGCTCGGCATCGAGCTTGAGACCCGCGGCCGCCAGGTTGTCGGCGAGCTGTTCGCGGGTGCGGGCGCCGAGGATCACCGAAGTGACGGCCGGGCGATCGGCGAGCCAGGCGAGCGCCACCCGCGCCATCGGGACACCGAGCGATTTTGCCACCGCTTCGACGGCAGCGATGACGCGCCAGGTCCGTTCCTGCTCATTGCGCGGTCCATACGATTCCTGCCCGCGGTTGGGGTTTTCCCCCAGCCGTGTTGAACCCGTCGGCATCTGGTCGCGCTTGTACTTGCCGGTGAGCCAGCCGCCGCCGAGCGGCGACCAGGGCAGGAGCCCGATATTGGCGTCGAGCGCCGCCGGTACGATCTCGTGCTCGATATCGCGGACCAGGAGGTTGTAGTGCGGCTGCAGCGTGATCGGCGGCGCGAGACCGCCGGCTTTGGCGATCCACGACGCCTTGGTCAGCTGCCAGCCGATGAAGTTGGAAAAGCCGTAATAGCCGATCTTGCCGTTGCGGATGGCGTCGTCGAGGAACCTCAGCGTCTCCTCCAGCGGGGTCAGCGCATCGAAGGCGTGCATCTGGTAGAGGTCGATATGTTCAACCCCGAGCCGGCTCAGCGAGGCGTCGAGCGCCTGGTTGAGATGACGGCGCGACAGCCCCAGATCGTTCGGCCCGTCGCCCATCGGGAAGCGCGCCTTGGTGGTGACCAGCACCTGTTTGGCCGCCTCCGGCCGGGCCTTCAGCCAGCGCCCGACGATCTCTTCCGATGTGCCGGCCGAATAGACGTCGGCGGTGTCGAGGAAATTGCCGCCCGCCGCCACATAGTCGTCCATCAGCTGGAACGATGTCGCCTCATCCGCCTCGGCCCCGAACGTCATGGTGCCCAAGGTCTGCGATGAGACAATGGCGCCGCTATTGCCGAGCTTACGATACTGCATGATTTCCCTCGATCGATTGAATCGCTTCAAGCGACTTCATAGTCGGTGCGGCTGTCATGGTCGAGTCGAACTATCGAAGGGTGGGTGGCCATCAGGCTGGCCGCGGCTCAGCCGATAGCGCAGAGCCGCGACCCGCCCGACTGCCTTGTGTTCCCGAGGAGCGGGCAGCCTGGCTTGACCGTCACTCTGGGATTGCCGGGGTCGAACGGCCGCCATAGGACTTGTCGATCAGGGAGACGTTGTTGCCGTGCAGCCAGCGATAGGGCTCGTGCATGGCGAGAACGCCGCGATCGATCCAGGGCTGGATGAAGCTTTCGAGCGGGGCGGTCAGGTAGTCCGGCTCGTCCTTCCGCTTCAGCAACTGGACATTGTAGTCGAGGATCGCCTCGGTGAACTCCTGCGTATAGCCGCCATTGTCGATGACCTCGAACCGGCCGTGGCAGGGGTAGATGGATCTGGCGTCCATCGCCAGCAGCGAGCGATAGGTCATGATCTGCGCCGCGATTTCGCTGGTCATGGCCGGCGTGTTGAACGTCACCGTGTCCTCCACCGCATCAGCGGCGAGCAGGATCTTGTCCTTGGGCAGGTAGGCGACGAGGTGGCCGAGCTGGTGCACGAAGGTCTCGATCAGCTCGATCTGCAGGTCCTTGAGCCACACCGTCATCCGCCCATCGAACGTGCGGTTCGGCAGCACGACTTCCTTGACGCCGGGATAGTTCGGATCGCCCGCGCCCCAGATCTCGCCGCTCAGCATCTGCGGTGCATAGGCCTGCAGCTTCCAGCGGGTGCGATTGGTCGCGATGATATCGGCGTTCTTATAGAGGTAGTTGCCGGCGATGTGGTCGCAGTCCCAGTGCGAGTTGATCACCGAGACATGCTTGATCCCCATCTCGCGGATATAGGCGTCGATGGCTTCCATCTGCTCGCCATAGACCATGGTGTCGAAGACGATGGCGCTGTCGCCGCGGTGCAGCACGTAGTTGCAGACACCGAGCTTCATGTCGATGTTGCCCTTTATCCACTCTGGATAGTCGGCGATGTCGCGGCCATCGTAGAAGCAGATCAGGTAGTCGTTGATGTGCGAAACGCGCAGCTTCGGCACTAAGGGTTCGCGGACGATGTCCGTCTTGCTCGGCATGATGCCTCCGGTCACTCAATGAGATAGGGGCGGTCATCTTCCTGGTCGTGCTTTCGAGGCGGAAAAATCTGCAACCTTTCCTGAAAGCACTCCGCGACGACCGCCCGGATGGTCACTCGGCCCAGCGCACCGAGCCGTAGTCGATATTGCCCGGCGCATAGGCGGCGCGGAGGTCGAGATCGACGAGGCCCTTGGGGGCGACCACCACGTCGTCGACGCCGACCAGCGGGATGAACAGGCCATTGTCGAAATACAGATGCCCTGCCTTCTCGTAGAGCGCGTTGCGCGCCGTGATATCGGTCAGCGTACCGGCTTCCTGCAGCAGCGCATCGGCCTCGGGCAGCCCGCGGCCGTAGAAGTTGATCGGCGCGCCTGAGGCAAAGAAGATGCCTGACTGGTTCTCGGGATGGAGCGCATCCGGGGTCAGCTTGCCGATGTAGAAGTCGGGGCCATCCGGATTGTCCTTGAGCCCGAATGCGGCGCCCTGCGGCAGGATGGTGACAGTGGCGTTGATGCCGATGCTGGCGAGTTGCGCGACCAGCAGGTCGCCGACCCGGCCGAGCGCGTTCGACTCTTCGGTGCTGATGCCGATGGTGAGGGTGACCGGCCCCTTGGCTGTGACCGTGGCCTTGGCGGCTTCGAGATCATCAGGGAACACGACCGGGGCTACCGGGTCGAGCATGGCCTCGGGATAGACCGACTTGGCCGGATGGCCGTAGGCGCCGAAGGCGTCTGCCACCCAGGTCGCCGGGTTGATGGCGGTGAGGAAGGCCTTGAGGACTTCAGGGTCGGCAAGCGGCCCGGTCGGCTTCACGAAGCCGATGATTTCCGATGTGCTGGGCGCCGCAATTGCTTCGAGCTCGGGCGGAAGCGAGGCGAGCTGGGCCCACGGGTAGTTGGCGGGAACCGCGTCGGTTTCCTGCGCCTGCAGGTTCAGCACCTGCTGGCCGATATCGGGCACCAGTGGCAGCTCGATGGTCGAGAAGAACGGCGCCTTGCCGTAGTAGCTGTCATTGCGCTCGAGCGTGTAGCCCTGGCCGCGCTCGAAGCTCGTGAGCTTGAACGGCCCGGTGCCGTCGGCGTTGCTGTCGAGCCACGCGCCGGCCGCCTTGCCACCGCCATTGTCGGCGAGCGCCTTGGGGCTGATGACCTTGGGGCCCCAGGGGCTCGCAAAACTGTCGAGCAGCGAGGGTTGCGGCATGCCGAGCGTGATGACGACGGTCTTGTCGTCCGGGGCGGCGATGTCCTTCACGTTCCACAGGAAGTAGCTGAGGATCAGCTCGCTGTCGCGGCGGCGCTCGAACGAGGTTTTGACCGCTGCGGCGTTGAACGGCGTGCCGTCATGGAAACTCGCGCCCTCGACGAGATTGAACGTGTAGGTCAGGCCATCGTCCGAGATGCTCCAGTCCTTGGCGAGGAGGCCGCGGATTTCGGCGCTGCCCGGCACGTATTCGACGAGACCCTCGTAGACATTGTTGATGGCGGCGAGGCCGTCCATCTCGAAGGCATTGTCCGGATCGAACGAGTCGAAATCGGTGGCGATCGGCAGGCGCAGGGTTTCCTGGGCCTGGACAGCGCCGGCGGACAGGATGGCGAGAAGTGCAGCGCCGGCAAGCAGCCGGCCCGTGACGTGGCTGAATGGTTTCATTGTTGACGACATGAGTCGCTCCCTTGAACAGGGATCGACGGACCATCGTCGCCAATCCCTTGGCTTACGAGGTCTCCCGGGCTTTTGTCCCGCCGTGCGTCCGGCGGACTGTGGCGCCCGCCGGTGGCAGCTCTCGGACCAGACACGCAAAAAGCGCCGGAACCCTAGCCACCAGTCTCAGGCATGACGATGCAAGGGTCATGCCAGTGGTGTGGAATCGGTAAGGGATTGGAATTGCTGATGATTGCGACCGCGATTGACGACATCAGCGGTTAGATATGACCAAAAAATATGCGACAGAACAAATCTGCACAATTGTTAGGCGTGATGTGGCTCGTTGTATGACGGGATGGTGCAGTGGTCCTCCCCTGCGCAGCGGGGAGGATCACCGAGAGACCGAGGCTTACTAAAGCGCGATCCGCGGGTCCGCCACCGACTGCAGCACTTCCACCAGCATCGTGACGAGGATGTAGAACGCCCCGAACACCATGGCGATGCCGAGCACCGCCGGCAGGTCGGAACTCCCGAACGACTGCACGGTGTAAAGGCCGAGTCCCGGCCACGAGAAGATGCGCTCGACGATCAGGAGGTTCCCGTACAGCAGGCCGACCTGCAGCCCGAGCATGGCGAGCGGGGCCGAGGCGGCGTTGCGCAGCCCGTGGCGGAAGAAGATGCGGCCGCCGCTGAGGCCCTTGCCGCGCGCGGTGCGGATATAGGGTTGGCGCATCACATCGACGAGTGCCGAATTGAGCGAGCGACCCACCGAAATGGCGATCGGGACCGACAGGGCCAGTGCCGGCAGGAAGAGGTGCCAGATGGCATTGAGGGCGATGTCGGGACGTCCCAGCAGCAGCCCGTCGAGGACGAAGAAGCCGGTCGGTCCGGTGAAGCGGCGGATGTCGAGGCGACCGCTGCCGGGGAACCAGCCGAGCTTGAACCAGAGGAAATAGGCGAGCAGCAGCGCGGTCAGGAAGATCGGGAACGAGCCTGCCGCCAGCATGCCGAGCCGTACGCCGCCCGAGCGGGTCATCGTCGTCTGCGCAAAGGCGAGGAGGAACGCGAAGCTGGTGCCCAGCAGCATGGCGAAAACGATCAGCTCGAGCGAGGCCGGACCGTATTTCAGCACATCGGCTGCGATCGGCTGCCGGGTGCGGATCGAGGTGCCGAGATCGCCCTGTGCGAGGCGGCTCATGAACTGCCCGTATTGCACCAGCAGCGGCTGATCGAGGCCGAGTTCGGCGCGGATGCGCTCGATCGTTTCGACCGGCGCCGAGGGACCGGCAAGGGCGCGGGCCGGGTCAGCCGGAATGATCGCCTGGAGGCAGAAGACGATGAAGCTCATCACCACGAGGACGAGGACGAGGCCGCCGAGGCGTTTGGCGAGATATGCCAGCATGTCATGCACCTCGAAGGGCGGAGCGGATGCCGTCGCCGGCGAGGTTGGCGAGGATCGACATTACGAAGATCACCAGCGCCGGGATGATGGGCAGCCACCAGTAGACGGTGAGGCTGTCGACCGAGCGTGAGGTCATGGCGCCGAGTTCGGGGGCCGGGGCGGGGAGGCCGAGGCCGAGGAAGGAGATCACCGACAGGGTCAGGATGATGTTGGCGACATCGAGCGTCGCCGCCACCGCCAGCGCCGGCACCGCCCCCGGCAAGAGGTAGCGCAACATCAGGCGCGAGCCCTTCACCCCGGCGATGCGGGCTGCCTCGACATGCGGCCGGGCCCGGATGCGGCGGACTTCGTCGCGGGCCATGCGGGCATACCACGGCCACCAGAAGATGGTGATGGCGATCATGGTGTTGATGAGGCCGGGCCCGAGCGCCGCGACGACAGCGAGGGCGATCAGCGTCGAGGGGAGCACGAGGAACAGCTCCACCACCCGCTGCAGCAGCGCATCGACCCAGCCGCCGACCATGCCGGCGAAGACGCCGATCACCGTGCCGATGAGCAAGGCGATGCCGATGACGGCGAGGCCCGGGAGCCAGGTGTAGCGGACACCGAGGACGACGCGCGAGAACAGGTCGCGGCCGATTTCGTCGGTGCCGAACCAGTGCGCGGCCCCGGGCGGCAGGTAGGCGGCGGCGACGCGCAGCATCGGGTCGTAGGGTACGAAAAACGGGCCAAAGATGGCGACGAGCGTGATGACGAACACACCGGCGAGGCCGATGCGTTCGAGCCAGCCGACGCGGCGGAGCCACGCGAAGGCGGGGGGTGCGGTGGAGGCGGAGAGTTCGGTTGCGAGGGCCATTGTCGGTCTCGGTCAGCTGGCTAGAGCATCTGATTGGTCGCGCTCTCGAGGTGGAAAAGTCTGCAACTTTTCCTGAGAGCCCTCCAAGCGCGGCACGGCGCCGACCAGCATTTTCGTGTAGGGCGCCTGCGGGGCGGAAATGACCTGATCAGCCTCGCCGACTTCGACGAGATGGCCTTTCTCCAGCACCGCGATGCGGTCGGCGATAAGCCGGGCGGCGGCGAGATCGTGAGTGACGAACAGCATGGCCATGCCCATGGAGCGGCGGAGGCTCCCGAGGAGGTTGAGCGTCTGCGCCGCGAGGGAAACGTCCATGGCGCTGATCGGCTCGTCGCAGAGCAGCAGCTTTGGCGGCACGACCACGGCCCGGGCGACGGTAATGCGCTGGCACTGGCCGCCAGAAAGTTCGCTCGGCAGGGCGTGCTGCAGCGCCGGATCGACGCCAACGAGCTTCAGCGCTTCGGCGACCTTATTGTCCTGTTCACGCCGGCTAAGCCCCAGCGGACGGAGGCGGTCGCGGATCTGTTCGCCGACGGTGAGCCAGGGTGTAAGCGCCGCGACGGCATCCTGAAACACCACTTGCGGCGGGATGCCGCCGAACCATGATACGTCGCCCTCGTCGGGGGCGAGGAGGCCCGCCGCGATGCGGAGTAGGGTGGATTTGCCCGAGCCACTTTCACCGACGAGCGCGACGCACTCGCCTTGCTGGATCCTGAGGTCGATGCCGGCGAGGACCTGGGTCTGGCGGGCAGGACGAACGATCCCGCGCTTTGGGCCGAAGCTCTTCTCGATGCGGTAGAGCTCGAGCGCATTGGCTTCGCTCGCCGATGCCTCGGGCCAGCTCGGAGCTTCGCGAGCGCGGGCGAGCAGGTCCGGCACCCGATTGGATTGGAAGCACGCGACCTGTCGCCCATCCTGCCGGCGCACCAGGTCCGGCTTGCGCTCGGAGCACTCGGCTTCGGCAAGGGGGCAGCGGGTGACGTAGTTGCAGTGCGCGCCGCTCGGCCGGGCCCGCAACTGCTCGGAGGCGAGCGTCCCAAGCTGGCGGCCGCGGTCGGAATCGAGATCGAAGCGGGCGGCGAGGAGGCCCGCCGAGTAAGGGTGCGACGGCGCGGCGATCAGCGCGCGGGTGTGCCCGACTTCGGCAACGCGCCCGCCATAAAGCACCATCACCCGGTCGGCGAGTTCGGCGGCGACAGCGAGGTCGTGCGTGATGAAGAGCGTGGCGGTGTTGTGCTCACGGGCGAGATCGCGGAGCAGGGTCAGGATCTGCGCCTGCACCGTGACATCGAGTGCAGTCGTCGGCTCGTCGGCGATCAGCACGCGCGGCTTTGCCGCCATGCTCATTGCGATCAGCACGCGCTGGCGCTGGCCGCCCGACAGGCGGTGCGGCATGTCGGCGGCGATGCGCCTGGGGTCGGGCAGGCCGGTGCGGGCGAGCCACTCGAGCACTTCGTCGGCGCTGAGCCCGCTCTCACGCAACTGCGCGCCGATGCTCATCGTGGGGTTGAGCGCGCCCATCGGATCCTGCGGGACAGCGCGGACGAGGCTAAGTCGGAGGTCGCGCAACTCACGCGGCTTGGCGCCGACGATCTCGCGCCCGGCGAGGCGGATGCTGCCAGATATCTCGGGCTGCGCTTCGGCTGGGAGGAGCCCCTGCAGCGTCAGGCCGATGGTGGACTTGCCGGAGCCGCTCTCGCCGACGAGCGCGACGACCTCGCCGGGGGCGAGATCGAAGTCGATGCCGTCGAGCACAGTGCTGGCGCGGCCATCGCGGCTGAGGCGGACGTGGAGGCCGCGGATGGAAAGAACAGGGGCTTCGGGTTCGGTCGCTGGAAGAGTCATCGTTCCCTCACGTTGAGGGATGACGAGACGCTACGCTCGCCAATCCCTTGGCTAACGAGGTCTCCCGGGCTTTTGTCCCGCCGTGCACCTGGCGGGATGTCTCTCCCGACCAGTGGCAGCTCTCGGACCAGCCGCGCCGAAGCGCCGGAACCCTAGCCACCAACTCTCAGCTAGTGAAGCAAGCTCCGTGCCAGGCGGGAACGGCCAGAAACTATGGAATTATGCGGGTCGATGCATCCACGCTGCTCCAATTCTGAGCAACGCACATCGCCTTGCTTATTGGATTGGCATAACGGCGGTGGCCGACAGCATTGGATGCGCCTGGCACAATCCAAGCTGTGAGTCCGCTTTTGGCGCGAAGCGGAAGGTGGCAGCTGCCGAACCGGCAACGGCCAGCTTTCCTCCGGCCTGCGGTGGGCAGATCACAGCGATCAGTACGGTTTTGCTGGCTCTATGCGATACCTCTTTCGGAACTCTGCAAGCACCATCACGAGTGTCGCTTCAAAGGCACTGTGCTGGAAGCTCGTATTCTTTGGTTCGTGAAGATAGCGCCAATCAACAAACGCATCTTTATGCTGATGAAGGATGTGACGGATGCTGTAGTCGATGAAGAACCCGTTCGGGTGGAAGGGGGCTACCGATCGCTTGAATTCCGTATCTAACTTTTCCTGACTTTCGGGCTTCAGCCGTTCAAACAACGCCTCTAGATCGTGGGTTTTGGGCACTTTGGGATGGTCATTGTCGAAGACGAGCCACGCCTTGAGTGACAACTCCATTGCAAGCGCAAGCAGCATCGGCTCCACGCCGATATGTTCGGAGTTGCTCGGGTCCGCGCCGTCCCCGAATCCTGTGGTTGGAAAGGTCTTGGTCTTCCGCAGAATGGCCATCGCGGCGTCGCCGATCCTGATGGCCGTTGATAGGCGTCCACTCATCGGAAGCTCCTACCCCTCGATTTCCTCGCGCAGGGCTTCCAGTTCCAGCCATTCGTCCTCGGCCTTGCCGAGCGCTGCCTGGGCCTTTTCCAGCACCTTGCCGGTGTCGGTGAACTTCTGCGGGTCGCGGGCATAGAGGTTGCCATCGGCCAGCACCGCATTGAGCTTGGCGATCTCGGCTTCGAGCCTGGCGATCTCCTTGGGCAGGGTCTCGAGCGCATGCTTCTGCTTGAAGCTGAGCTTCTGCTTGGCGGCGGGATGCGAGCTGGTCTGCGGCAGTGCCGCCTGCCGTCCACCCTTCGGCTTCGGGGCGCTGGCGGGCGCCGTGACGCCATAGCCGCGCTGGCTCACCATGTCGGAATAGCCGCCCGGGTACTCGGTCCATTGCCCGCCGCCGTCCGACACCACCACTGAGGTGGCGACGCGGTCGAGGAAATCGCGGTCGTGGCTGACGACGATCACTGTACCCGGGTAGTCGGCCAGCATTTCCTGTAAGAGGTCGAGCGTTTCGAGGTCGAGGTCGTTGGTCGGTTCGTCCAGCACCAGCACGTTCGAGGGCAGCGACAGCACCCGCGCCAGCACCAGCCGGCCACGCTCGCCGCCTGACAGCTTGCTGACCGCGGTGCCGGCCTGCTCGGGGCCGAACAGGAAGTCCTTCAGATAGCCCATGAAGTGCTTGGGCTGGCCGTTGATGACGAGGGTATCCGAGCCGCCGCCGGTCACTGCCTCCTTGAGCGTCATGTCGGCGCTGAGCGTGGCGCGGCGCTGGTCGAGGCTCGCGAGTTCGAGGTTGGCGCCGAGCCGCACCGTGCCGCTGTCGGGCGGCAGCTCGCCGGTCAACAGCTTGATCAGGGTGGTCTTGCCCGCGCCATTGGCGCCGATGATCCCCAGCCGGTCGCCCCGGATCACCCTTGTGGTGAAATCCTTGACGATGACCCGCTCGCCAAAGGCCTTCGAGATATCCTTGGCCTCCATCACCATCTTGCCCGAGGTCTCGCCCTCGGCGACCGAGATCTTCACCTCGCCGACGCCGCGCTTCAGGTCGCGCCGTTCCTGGCGCAGCGCGAACAGCCCGTCGAGCCGGCGCACGTTGCGCTTGCGCCGGGCGGTGACGCCATAAGTCAGCCAGTGCTCCTCGCGGACGATCTGCCGGTCGAGCTTGTGCCGGGCGGTTTCCTCCTCCTCCATCACCTGGTCGCGCCATTCCTCGAAGCCGCCGAACCCCTTGTCGAGGCGGCGGGTGACGCCGCGGTCGAGCCAGACGGTCGAGCGGGTGAGGTCGGCGAGAAAGCGCCGGTCGTGGCTGATGATCACCAGCGCCGAGCGGATGCTGGAAAGCTCGTTCTCCAGCCACTCGATGGCCGGCAGGTCGAGGTGGTTGGTCGGCTCATCGAGCAGGATAATGTCCGGTTCGGGGGCCAGCACCCGGGCCAGGGCGGCGCGGCGCGCCTCGCCGCCGGAGAGTCGATGTGGCTCCTCGTTGCCGGTGAGGCCGAGCGCGTTGAGCAGGTAGGTGGCGCGGTAATGATCGTCGCCCGCCTGCATGCCGGCTTCGACATAGGCGAGCACGTTGGGATAGCCCGACAAATCCGGTTCCTGCGGAAGATAGCGGATGGTGGCGCCCGGCTGCAGGAAGCGACGGCCGCCATCGGGCTCGATTTCGCCGGCGGCGATCTTCAGCAGCGTCGATTTGCCGGAGCCGTTGCGGCCGACCAGCGCCACCTTCTCGCCCGGCAGCAGCGACAGTTCGGCGCCCTCCAGCAGCTCGCTGGAGCCCAGACGCAGGCGGATTTGCTGCAGGAACAATATGGGCGCGGCGGCCATCGGCTAGTCCAGTTCAATAGGTTCGGGGGCATAGAGCATGGGGCCGCCGCGAGATCAACGCGGGGGGTGCCGCGCTGGAGCGCTTTCAAGAAAATGCCTGTCCTCGCGAAGGCGGGGATTGCAGACGTTACCGGTTCGGAGACGCGCCAAATCAAAGACTTGAAGCACTTCGGCGCTTCTGCCGCGGCGAACTGCTGTTGCTGCCAAAGATGAATGAACCGAGCCTGACGGCCAGAGTCACAAGCCGTTCAACTGCCACTTGGCAAAAGCGCCCGGCCTCGGGCTTCGGGGCAGGTCGGGCAGGTGAGCGAGGGCCATGGGTTTGGGCCTTTGTCCGTCTGCCGGCAACCCCAGAGAGAGACTGGGTTCCGCCGCACGATCAACGCCCTTCGGGTCGGGCGCGTGTGGCGAAAGGGCGGATGCCGGACGGTTGGAGTCGGTCCGGCATCCGCCGCTAAGTCAGAGGGTTCAGTGCGCCGCTTCGCGGATCAGCACCGGCTCCATATCTTCGAACTTGAGGCCAAGCCGATCCCGCAACGACCGCCGCTTCGAAGCGAGGTCGGCGATAGTGTAGCTCTCGAGCACGTTGAAAAACGCGCCCAGTGCCTCGCGCAACGCCGCATTGACGTCGCAGCTGTCGGCCAAGGGGCAGGTCACGTCGCCATCCTCGAAGCACTCGGCCATCGAGAAGCTCTCTTCGGTAAGGCGGACGGTGTCGAGCAGGGTGATCTCTTCGGCCGGACGGCCGAGCTTGATGCCGCCGCGGCGGCCGCGCACCGTCTCGATCAGGCCGTTTTCAACCAGCGGCTTGATCAGCTTGAACAGGAACAGTTCCGAAATCGCATGTGCCTTGGCGATGTCGGCGACCCGGCTGAGGCCGGGCGCATTGACCGCACAATAGATCAGAGTGCGGATGGCGTAGTTGGACTGGCGAGTCAGTCTCATCGAATCTCCGATTCGGCGCGTCACGCCGACTTCTTGCTGCTTCCCCACGCAAAGCCCCGGATACCGGGCAATCTCTGCGGCTGGATGGGGTCTGGAACCGCCCACAGTTTATAACGGTTCTAAACTTAGTCAAGAAAACATGACGCCTGCGTTCAGGATTGTGCGGGCGGGGGAGATCGGCCCGCCCGCACATCGCATCATTTGTCGAGATAGGGCCGGTGCAGCGCCAGGTCAGGCTCGCTGAGGCGATCCTGCGCGGTAAAGTTCTGGTGCCAGTAGGGGTAGGGGAGGTTCGGCTGGCTGACCGCGTCGAGTCTGCCCAGTTCCTCGGCGGTGAGCTGCAGCTCGGCGGCTTTCAGGTTGTCCTCGAACTGCTCGATATTGCGGCCGCCGACGATCACCGAGGCAACGATCGGCTTACTCAACAGCCAGGCCAGCGACACCTGCGCGCCGGAGACGCCATGCGCGCCGGCCACTTCGTTGACCACATCGACGATCTTCCACAGGTGCTCCGGATCATAGATCGGCGGCTCCTTGAAGCCGCGCACCTGCCGGCCATCGCTCGGCTTCGAGTTGCGGGTGTACTTGCCCGACAGCCACCCGCCGGCCAGCGGCGACCACACCAGCACCGAAACGCCCTGGTCGAGCCCGGCCGGGATCAGCTCGAATTCGGCCTCGCGCGAGTGCAGCGTATAGTGGATCTGCTGGGAGACGAAGCGCTGGTAGTTGCGCTCGTTCGAGGTGGCGAGCGCCTTCATCAGGTGCCAGGCCGAATAGTTCGAGCAGCCGATATAGCGGACCTTGCCCGAGCGGACGAGCGTATCGAGCGCCTCCAGCGTTTCCTCGAGCGGCGTCTGCCCGTCCCACTCATGCACCTGGTAGAGGTCGATGACCTCGGTCTTCATCCGTTTGAGCGACGCTTCCGCCTCGCGGATGATGTGCCAGCGGCTGAGGCCGCGATCATTGGGCCCCTTGCCGCGTGGGAAGCGCACCTTGGTGGCGATCAGCAGCCGATCACGCCGCCCGTCGGTCAGCGCCTCGCCGATGATCGTTTCCGAGACGCTCCCCGAATAGACGTTGGCGGTGTCGATCAGGTTGACGCCCTGGTCGAGGCAGAGGTCGATCTGGCGCTGCGCCTCCTTGACGTTGGTATCGCCCCACAACCCATCGCCGCCGAACGTCGCCGTGCCGATCGACAGCGACGAGACCTTGAGGCCGGAACGGCCGAGCAATCGATAGTCCATGCTACCCTCCAGGAAATGTCGGCGCGGACCCTAAACCAGCGCGATGACAATGGGGAGTGTCCAAAGGCACGACGGAGCGCCGGCCGCCGGAAGCGGGGACAGAGACCGGCAGAAGAGCCTTCCAGGGGCTGATCTCGCAACCCGCTTTGGCGTGAGTTAACAAACCGCTACCCGGGTCGTCAGGCAACGGTCAGCACGACCGCCTTACTCTACGGCTCGGAGGTGGTGGAGGTGATCGCTTACATCGTGCAATTGCCAAGGGGCGACATCAGGCGCTTCGGCATGTTCAGCAGCATCGTGGTGCAGTCCGAGGAGATTCCCAGCATCGTCAGCATCGAGCCCGGTTACGCCGTGCGGCTGATGCGAGCCCACACGCAGATGGCTGCCATCATGGGGCAGATGTTCCCGACCTGGCGGATCGAACGGCTGACCGAGACGACGCGGCGCCCGTCATCAGGCCGGCCAGTGCTGCTGCACCCGCCCATCCTCGCTTTCAAGAAAGACCCGGTTATCTCCTCGGGTCCGCCGGGCCATGTCGACCGCGGCGCGGACCGCCCGATCCAGCGTTGAGTGGTTCGCGAGGACGGTAGGGCCGACGCTCAGGGTCCAGCGACCCTGGTTCGGGGAGACGAGAAATCGGAGGGGCTGCATCATCTGTTGCGTGCGCCGATCCTGTTACGAGGACACCAGCGTGCGCAATGCCGCGTTATCGGCGCGTTAACCGTTTGGCTGGTCAGGAGACCACGGTGATTTTCTCGCTGGCGCGGGTGACCCCGGTGTAGAGCCAGCGCTGCCGATCCTCGCGGAAGACATAGCTTTCGTCGAACAGGTAGACGTTGTCCCACTGGCTGCCCTGGGCTTTGTGCACGGTGAGGCAATAGCCGAAAGTGAACTCGTCGTACTGGCGGCGCTCGGGCCAGCTCAGTTGGTCTTCTTCGCCCGAAAAGAACGCCGCGTGCGTCACCACTTTGGCCTGCGTCGCCTTGGCGCCGGTGACTTCGTCCGGGTCGAGCGTCATCGAGTAGCGGGCGTTGGAGCGCTTCTTGACCTCGGCAGCCGTCCAGATCTGGCCATTGAGCAGCTTCTTGACCGGGTTGTTCCTGAGGCACACCAGGCGATCGCCGGCCACCGGCTCGTGCCGGGGCAGGTTCTTGATCTCGCGGATGCGGTCATTATAGGCCACCCGCGTCTTGTTGCGGCCGGCCAGCACCTGGTCAGCTTCCATCACCGCGTCGCGGTCGACATCGGCGCGCGGAATGACGAGGCTCTCGCCATAGCGGCCATGCTCGAGATAGCCGCCCTCGCGGATTTCCATCGACATGCGGATGATCGGGTTGTCCGCCGCCTGCCGGTGGATCTCGGTGAGCATATAGTCGGGCTCGTCGGCGGTGAAGAAACCAGCGCCCTGCACCGGCGGCAGCTGGAACGGATCGCCCAGCACCAGCACCTTGGTGCCGAAGCTGAGCAGGTCCCGGCCGAGCTGCTCGTCGACCATCGAGACCTCGTCGATGACGATCAGGTCGGCGGTCAGCGCCTCGCTCTCCGGGTCGAGCGCGAATTTCGGCTCGCCATCTTTCTCCGACACCAGCGCGTAGATCAGCGAGTGGATGGTCGAGGCGCCGCGCGCCCCGTATTTCCGCATCACCATCGCCGCCTTGCCGGTGAAGGCGGCATATTTCACCGACTTCACCCCCTGGGCGAGATGGCGGGCGAGCGTCGATTTGCCGGTGCCGGCCCAGCCGAACAGCCGGAACACCTGCTTGCCGTCCTTGTCCTTCAGCCAGCGCGATACCGACTGCAGCGCTTCATCCTGTTGCGGCGACCACTCCATCAGGCGATGCGCACCGCGACGGTTCCGATGCCTGATATCGAGCCTTCGAGCAGGTCGCCCTTGACCACAGCCGAAACCCCGGCCGGGGTGCCGGTGAAGATCAGGTCGCCGGGGAACAGTTCAAAGTACTTCGACAACTCGGCGATCACATGCGGCAGGTCCCAGGTCATGTCGGCGATATCGGCCGACTGGCGGGTCTCGCCATTGACGCGGAGCTCGATGGCGCCCCTGAGTGGGGTTGGAATGCTCGCGGCCGGGACCAGTGTGCCGATCGGCGCGGAATGGTCGAACCCTTTGGCCACTTCCCAGGGCTTGGCGCCCTTCTTGGCCCAGGCCTGGAGGTCGCGGCGCGTCAGGTCAATGCCGACCGCATAGCCCCAGACATGGCGCATCGCCTCGGCGACGGCGATGTTCCTGCCGCCGGCGCCGATGGCGGCGACCAGCTCGATCTCGTGGTGGTGGTTCTGCGTCTCGGACGGGTAAGGCGAATCGGCGCCCTCGATCACCAGCGCATCGGCGGGTTTGGCGAAGAAGAACGGCGGCTCGGCATTGGGATCGTGCCCCATCTCGCGCGCGTGCTCGGCATAGTTGCGGCCCACGCAATAGATGCGGCGGACCGGGAACAGTCCTCCGCCGGCAACGGGGACGGCAGGCTGCGGCGGCGGCGCGATAACGTAATCGGACATCGTGGTTCCCATACTCTGAGGCGCGCCACACTAATCGAATCGGCCGTGGGACAAAATGAGAACTTTGCTCGTCGGCAAGTTCCCTGGGGGCGGCGGCTGCGCCGTTTGGGGTGCTTGACTTGGCCGTTGGGGTCGGGCTCGGGTTGACCTCTACTTGAGGAGTACGCCGTGACCGCCATCGACCCGTTCGACATTCCCAACCTGGTGCCGGACTTCGAGGCGGTGAAGAATGGCAACCTCGCCGCCAGCGCCCGCACCCGCGCCACACTGAGGAGCCGGTTCGACCTCAGCTACGGCGACGGAGCGCGGCAGCGGCTCGACCTGTTCTTTCCCGAGAACGCCACGGGGCCGCTGCCGATCCACATGTTCATCCACGGCGGCTACTGGTTCTTGAACGACAAGGAAATGTTCGCCTTTCCCGCCGAGACCATCACCCGCAGCGGCGCCATCGCGGCGATCGTCGAATACACGCTGATCCCCAATTCCCGCATGGCGCAGCTGGTCGACGAAGTGCGGCAGGCGGCCCGCTGGCTGATCGGAAATGCGGCAAGCTTTGGCGGCGACCCCAATGCGTTTTCGGCCTCGGGGCACTCGGCCGGGGGGCACCTCGCGAGCTATGTCGCGGCGCGCGCCCCGCACGAGGCGCATGCGCCCAATATCCCGGTGAAGTCGCTGCTGCTGGTGTCTGGGCTCTATGACCTGCGGCCGATCACCCAGAGCTACCTGCAGCCTGACCTGCTGCTGACCGACGAGGAGGTGGCCAACTTCTCCCCGCTCGGCGCCGAGCAGCTGGCCGGCCCCGAGGTGGTGGTGGCGGTCGGCCACAACGAGACCGAGCCGTTTCACCTGCAGGCGCAGGACCTCTGCTTCGCCGCCGAACGGCGCGGCCTCAACTACGAGCGGATCACGTTGCCCGATCTCGACCACATGACCATCGTCCGCGACCTCGGCCGGCCCGAGAGCCGCATGGGCGGGTTGCTGGCGGAGACGATTGCGGCGTCGCGGGGATAGGGGTTCTGAACCGGTAGTCACGGGAGGCGGCCGAGCGTGGGGATGGCCCCCACCTCGCCTCCCCACCGGGTGTCATCCCAGCGAAAGCTGGGACCCATTTCACAGCCCGCGCGGAGGGAGAGTTGGGTCCCAGCTTTCGCTGGGATGACATCGAGTGGGTGGAGAAACCGTGCAACCCAACGGCGAAATCCCTCGAGCCCCCGCCCCTCAAACCTCGATATCGAACACCAGCAAACCCTTCACCCCACCCTCGAGCGCCGCAACCAGCCGCTTGCCCGCCTCCTGGTGCTTGCCATCGGCGAGGTACGCGTCGCGCGCCGCGGCGTCCGGAAAGTCCATGGTAAAACCGTCGACAAAGCCCTGGTGCAGGCCCTCGGGCGAGACGTTCGGCCCATAGCTCATGTGATCGATCGCAAGATGCACGCCGAGTGCTGCGAGCTGGTCGTAGATCGACTGTATCTCGCTCAGGGGGACATCGTCGCGGAATTTCAGGAACACGCAGTGCCGGATGGTCATCAGTAGGTGGTCCTGCCGCCAGAGAGATCGAACACCGAGGCGGTGGTAAAACTGTTTTCCTTCGACACCAGCCAGGCGACCATGTTGGCGAGCTCATCCACCTCGAGGAAGCGGCCGCGCGGGATGCGGCTCAGCATGTACTCGATGAACTCCTTGGTGACTTCCTTGAGGATGGCGGTATTGGCCACCGCCGGGGTGATGGCGTTGACCGCGATATCGTACTTGGCGACTTCCTTGCCCAGCGCCTTCACCAGCCCGAGCACGCCGGATTTTGAGGCGGCATAAGCGGCGGCATTGGGGTTGCCCTCTTTGCCAGCGACCGACGAGATGTTGACGATTCGGCCATAGTTGCGCGCTTTCATCGAGGGGATCACCACGCGGTTGACGTAGAACGTGCCGTTGAGGTTGATCTCGATGACGCGCCGCCATTCATCGAGCCCGTACTCGTCGAGCGGGGCGTTCTTGCCGGCAATGCCGGCCGAGTTGAGGAGGATCGAGACCGGGCCGACCTGCTTCTCCACCGTAGCGTGCGCCGCGGCCAGCCCGTCATAATCGGTGATATCGACCGTCTGGCTCGATGCGCCGGCGCCGAGCAGCCCCGTTGCCAGCTTCAAGGCCTCGGCGTCGCGGTCCCAGAGGCTGACTTTGGCGCCCGAGGCGATGAAGCGCTTGGCGCAGGCCAGGCCGAAGCCCGAGGCGCCGCCGGTGACCACGGCCACCTGCCCGTTGAGATCGATCTGATTCACGTTTGTTCCCTCGCTGCCGGTTTCCCCGGCCGTTTCCTCGCCACAAGCGCTAACATGTTAGTTCCGGCGAAACCAGTCGCTGCCGTGTCGTTGCCCCGCGACCATCAAGATGATTGCCGCGCAAGGCGCTGTCGTGTGAGGGTTATTTACGGCTGGTGGCACGAGAGCAGGGGGCTGCACTCGGCTGGCCGATGCGAGGCATGACGCGCCATGGCCTACAAACCCTTCGATGCCGATGCGCTGATCGACGCTGCGGCGCCGCTGCTGCAGCTGCGTATCGCGCCCGAGCACCGGGTCGGCATCAAGCTCAACCTGAAGACCGCCTCGAAGATGGCGGCGCTGGTCGAGCAGATCAAGCTCGACGATGACGCCGAGCCCGCGCCGGTCTATCGCGCATGAAGGCAACCGCCGACGCCGTCGAGATTGCCGAAGCCGTCAAAGGCGGCCAGGTAACGGCACGCGCCGTGACCGAGGCGGCGCTCAAGCGCATCGAACGGCACAACCCGATGCTGGGCGCCTTCACCGACGTGACGGCGGAGCGGGCGCTGGAGCAGGCCGAACTGGTCGACAGCAAGATCCGCAACGCCATGGATCCCGGCCCGCTCGCCGGCGTGCCGTTCGCGGTCAAGAACCTCTACGACATCAAGGGCATCACCACCCGCGCCGGCTCGAAGATCAACCGCGACAACCCGCCGGCAGCGCGCGATGCAACGCTGGTGAGCCGTCTCGAAGCCGCGGGCGCCGTGCTGCTCGGCGGCCTCAACATGGACGAATACGCCTACGGCTTCACCGGCGAGAACGCCCATGACGGCCCGTCGCGTAACCCACACGCCCTCGACCGGATGACCGGCGGCTCCTCAGCCGGCCCGGCTGCTGCGGTGGCTGGCGGGCTGGTGCCGTTGAGCCTCGGCTCCGACACCAACGGCTCGATCCGCGTGCCGGCCTCGTTCTGCGGCTTGTTCGGGCTGAAGCCGACCTATGGCCGGCTGAGCCGAGCCCACAGCTTCCCCTTTGTCTCCAGTCTCGATCACCTCGGTCCGCTCGCCCGCTCGACCCGCGACCTGGCTTTGGCCTATGACACGCTGCAGGGTTTTGACGAGGCCGATCCGGCGCAGACCAAGCGGGTGAACGAGCCGACCTTCGCGCGGCTGAAGCATCCGATCCCCGGGCTGCGCATCGCCGTCGCCGGCGAGTATTTCCTCGGCGCGCCGGAAGTGCAGGCGCAGGTGCAGAAGGTGGCGAAGGCCCTCGAGGTGACCAAGACCGTCACCCTGCCCGATGCGCAGGCAGCCCGCGCCGCAGCCTTCCTCATCACCATGGCCGAAGGCGCGGCGTTGCATCTCGATCGGCTCAGGCAACGCCCCGACGATTTCGACCCCGAGGTGCGCGACCGGCTGCTCGCCGGGACCATGCTGCCTGCTGTCTGGGTGGAGCGGGCGCAAAAACTACGCCGGGTGTTCCGCGATCGTGTGCTGAAACTGTTCGACGGCGTCGACGCCATCCTCGCCCCGGCAACGCCGATGAAGGCGCCGCTGCTCGGCCAGAAGACCGCGATGTTCGGCGGCGTCGAGCTGCCAGTGCGGCCCAATCTGGGGATCTTCACCCAGCCGATCTCGTTCATCGGCCTGCCGGTGGTGACGGTGCCGGTGTGGCAATATGGCGAGGACCTGCCGCTCGGCGTCCAGGTGATCGCCGCGCCGTGGCGCGAGGATGTGTGCTTGAGGATCGCCCACCAGCTGGAAACGGCAGGGGTATGCAAGGCCCCGGTAGCGCAGGGGTTTGCGGACTGAGCTGAGAGGCAATTCGACCCGATTCACGCCGGTGCGGGCTGACCCCCACCCCTGTCCCCTCCCCGCAAGGGGGAGGGAGACCCTCACACTGACATCGCAGTTTGCGTCTCCCTCCCCCTTGCGGGGAGGGATCAAGGGTGGGGGTCCACAGCCACCAGCGGCAATGGATAGCTAGCCGTGCCGTTAAGCCGTCCAGCCGCCGTCGATGATCTGTACCTGGCCGGTGGTGTAGGTGGCGCCGGCGAGATAGACGGCGAGGTCGGCGACCTCTTCCGGCTGGCCGATGCGGCCAATCGGCTGGCGGGCGATGAAGGCTTTCTTCGCCGCTTCGAAATCGCCGGTGGCGTGCCAGCGCTCGTGCAGCGACGGCGATTCGACGGTGCCCGGGCAGATGGCGTTCACCCGGATGCCCTTGTCGGTATAGTCGGCGGCCATCGATTTGGTGAGCCCGACCACGGCGGCCTTCGAAATGGTGTAGGCGGCGCGGTTCGGCACCGCGGTCACCGACGAGGCGACAGTCGCCATGTTGATGATGCAGCCGTCCTTGCGCTCCAGCATCTGCGGCAGCACCGCCTTGATGGCGCGGATCTGCGCCCAGACGTTGAGGTCGAAGGCGAACTCGAGGTCCTTGTCGGGCATCTCGAGCACGGTGCCCGACTGCACCACGCCGGCGCAGTTGAACAGGATATCGATGCGGCCGATCTCGGCCACCGCCTTGTTCACTTCTTCGGTGCTCAGCACGTTGAGCACCCGGGTGGTGACCCCAGGCGTGCCCTCGAGTTCCTTGAGCTTTGCCGCATTGACGTCGGTGGCGATCACCTTGGCGCCGGCCTTGACGAAGGCATGCACCGAGGCAAGGCCGATACCCTGCGCCGCGGCGGTAATGAGAACGATCTTGCCGCTGATATCGGCCATGGGAAGTCTCCAGTTCTTGCTTGGTGTCTCAGGCAGCGAGATGCGCGTCGGGCGCGCGCCTCGCGGTGTAGATGGCGGTGGTCATGTTGCGCTCGACGCGACCGCCGAATTGCATGCCTGCGACGTCGAAAAGCCCGTCGAGCAGGCGCGTCCGCTCAAGCGGAGGCAGCGCAGTCACGTTGGAATAGGTGGAGTAGAGTGCGCGTACCCCTCGGGGGTCGAGGGCGAGCGTCCAGCGCAGGAACTGCGGCTCGTCTGACACGAACCCTGCAGCGTCAAAATCTGCGAGACGAGCGTCGGCATCGCTGGCGAACGAAAGTCTGCCCGAACCACGACCGGTGCTGACACGGTGTCCTTCGAACAGGTGTGCCGTGGCCTCATGGAACGGATCGGGACGTCCGGCGTCACCAAAGTCGTTCCAGATCAACGCCACCGAGCCGTTATCTCGCAGCAGGCCGCCGATGCGCTTGAGGGCTGGAACCGCATCAAGCCAGTGGAAGGCCGTCGCGCTGACCACCAGGTCGAAAGACGTGGGCCGCAGTTCGGCATCCTCGAAGGTTTCGCCGACCACCGTGAGGCGCGGGTCGGCTGCGGTCTTGGCGAGGAATGTTGCAAGCCGCGCATCAGGCTCGATCGCGACCAGCCGCGCCGGATCGTGCTTCAGCAACGGAATCGTCGCGAGGCCGGTGCCGGCACCAATCTCGAGGATGTCGATGCCGCTTCGCAGCCCGGCGCGCTCGATCAGCGCCTCCCACGTCGCCTCCGGGTAGGGCGGCCGGGCGGCGTGATAGTTCGCGGGATCGGCGCCGAACGCTTCCCTGCCGAAGCTCCGCTCCAGACTGGCTGGTTCGCTGGCGACGATCGGCACGATGGCGCTCCTAGAGGTGGATCGAATGCGAGCCTTCGACGGTCATCCGCTCGATGGCGTCGAAATCCCAGGCGATGCCCAGCCCCGGCTTCGACGACGGGATGGCCTTACCATCCCGGATGGTCATCCGTTCAGTCGTCAATTGGTCTAGCTGCGGGATGTATTCGACCCAGCGGCCATTGGGGATGGCGGCGCAGAGCCCGACATGCAGCTCCATCAGGAAATGCGGGCAGACCGCGATGTTGAAGGCTTCCGCCATATGCGCCACCTTCAGCCAGGGGGTGATGCCGCCGACCCGGCCGACATCGACCTGGATGATCGAGCAGGCATGGCGCTCGAGATACTCGCGGAAGTGCATCGCGGAATAGAGGCTCTCGCCGATGGCGATGGGGATCGAGGTGTGTTCCGAGAGCCGGGTGTGGCCGGAAATATCCTCGGCGGTCAGCGGCTCCTCGAACCAGCCGATATCGAGCGGTTCGTAGGCGCGGGCCCGGCGGATCGCCTCGTCGACATTGAAGCGCTGGTTGGCGTCGGTGAAGATCTCGAAGCCGGGGCCGACCGCCTCGCGCACCGCCGAAATGCGGCGCACATCCTCGTGGATCGGCCGGCCGACCTTCAGCTTGCAGCCGCCGAAGCCGTCGGCTTTGGCGCGCAGCGCATCTTCGATCAGAGCGGCTTCCTCGAGATGCAGCCAGCCGCCTTCGGTGGTGTAGAGCGGAATGGCCTCCTGCGCGCCGCCGGCGAGAAGATGCAGCGGCAGCCCGAGCTTGCGCGCCTGGAGGTCCCACAACGCCGTGTCGATGGCGGCCAGCGCGATCGAGGTGATGGCGCCGGTGGTGGTGGCGTGGGTGAGGAACAACAGCTCGCGCCAGAGCTTTTCGATCTCGTTGGCTTCGCGGCCGATAATGGCCGGGACCAGCGTGCGTTTCAGCAGTTCGATCACCGAGTGACCGCCGGTGCCGATGGTGTAGCTGTAACCGGTGCCAGTGACGCCATCCGCATCGGTGATGCGGACAATTGGGGTCTCCTGCGACACGAAGGACTGGATGGCGTCGACCCGCTTCACCTTGGGTTTGAGGTCGACCATCAGCACTTCGACCCGCGCGATCCGCGCCATGGCTTCCTCCCCGAGGCGATGCGCACACCGGCTGAATCCGGCTTGTTGTGCATATGTGAAAAGACTATTCGTGAGTAAGCACGTGAGGTTTGCGGCGTCAATTGCGCCGAAGGGAGGAAGGCGCGTGGTTCCCCTCGAGGATCTGGAGAAGTACCGCGCCCCGGCCCTCGATAAGGGGCTGGATATCCTCGAGTTGCTGGCGGCGACCGAGGAGAGCCTGAGCCAGGCCGAGATCGCCAAGGCGCTCGACCGCTCGCCCAACGAAATCTATCGCATGCTCGACCGGCTGGTGCGCCGGGGCTTCGTGCGCCGCACGTCCGCGGATCGGTATGAGGTGACGCTGAAGCTGTTCGAGCTGGCGCATGCCCGCCCGCCACTGCAGCGGCTGTTGAGCCAGGCCATGCCGGTGATGCGGCGCTTCGCGAGGGATGCGCAGCAGGCCTGCCATCTCGCCATCTATGACCGCGGCAACCTGGTGGTGGCGGCGCAGGTCGATGGGCCCGGCTATTGGAACGTCTCGGTGCGGGTGGGCTCGCGCATCAGCCTGATCAACACCGGTTCCGGCCATGTGCTGCTCGCCTTCGCCGCGGCCGACGAGCGCCGGCTGATGCTCGAGGAGCAGGATCAGCCCGAGCAGCTGACGCCGGCGCTGGAAGAGCGGCTGACCCGGGTGCGCCAGCAGGGTTTTGAGAACATGCAGAGCCTGCAGATCGCCGGGGTGAACAATCTCTCCGTGCCGATCCTCGGGCCGATGGGCCGGGTGCTGGCAGTGTTCACCTGCCCCTATTCGGAGCGGCTGGACGTCAAGACCGCGCCGGGGTGCGATGCGGCCTTGCAGCTGCTGATCGCCTGCGGCCAGGAAATTTCGCAGCGGCGGAGCTGAGCGTCTGGCACGAGCTGGCCGAGAATATCGTCCACACTCGATGTCATCCCTGCGAAAGCGGGGATCCAACTCGCAGCCCGCGACAGCGGAGAAATGGGTCCCAGCTTTCGCTGGGATGACACCGGTGGGTGGGAGAGGCCGCCCGCCTGACAAATGAGTTGCAAGGGAGAGACGAGACGATGAAGCGTTATGGGGCGGTGCTGGGGCTGAAGCCCGAGGCGGTGGCGGACTATGTGCGGGTGCATGCCGCGGTGTGGCCGGATGTGCTGAAGCAGATCAGGAACTCCAACATCCGCAACTACTCAATCTTTTTGAAGCAGCCGGAGAACCTGCTGTTCTCCTATTTCGAGTATGTCGGCGCCGACTACGCCGCCGACATGGCGGCGATGGCTGCCGATCCGGTGACCCAGGAATGGTGGTCGGTCTGCATGCCGATGCAGTCGCCGCTCGAGACCCGCAAGGATGGCGAATGGTGGGCCTCGATCGACGAAGTGTTCCACACCGATTGAGTGAACCGATGCAGCCCAGGCTCGCCTTCGCCTACGATCCCCAATTCACCGAGCACGTCTTCGCCGCCGAGCAGTTGCAGCGGCTGGCGGGCCTCTGCGACATCCTGCGGCATGAGCCGCTGCTCGAACTCACCTCGCCTGATGCGAAGGCCGTACTGGCAGAGACCGAGATCCTCATCACCGGCTGGGGGCCGCCGCAGCTCGATGCAAGTACCCTCGCGGTGGCGCCGAAACTCCGGCTGATCGCCCACTCGGCCGGTTCGATAAAGTACTTCATCGCGCCCGAGGTGGTGGAGCGCGTCGCCGTGACCTCGGCGGTAACCGCCAATGCGGTGCCGGTGGCGGAGTTCACCGTCGCGGCGATCCTCTTTGCCAACAAGGGCGTGCTGCAGTTCCGCGACATCTATCGGCGCGAACGGCGGCACCTGCGTTCGCACCCGCTGATGGCCTCAGGGCTCGGCAATTATCGGAAGACCGTCGGCATTATCGGCGCGTCACGCATCGGGCTCAAAACCATCGAGTTGCTGGCGCCCTACGATTTCGAGCTGCTGCTGACCTCGACCAGCACCACGCCAGAGCAGGCGGCGGCGCTGGGGGTGGAACTGGTCGAACTCGACGAACTCCTGGCTCGTTCCGACGTCGCCTCGCTGCATGCCCCGGCGCTACCCTCGACCCGGCACATGATCGACGCCAGGCGGCTGGCGCTGCTGCGCGACGGGGCGACCTTCATCAATACCGCCCGCGGCAGCATCGTCGACCAGGATGCGCTGCTCAGTGAGCTGGTCGCCGGGCGTCTCAATGCGGTGATCGATGTCACCGAGCCTGAGGTGCTGCCGGCGGAGTCGCCGCTTTACGATCTGCCCAACGTGCTGCTGACCCCGCACATCGCCGGCGCCATCGGCGGCGAGCGCGAACGGCTCGGCACGCTCGTCGTCGACGAGGTCGAGCGCTTCGTTCGCGGCGAGCCGCTGCTCTACCGGGTGCCGCACGAGTTGCTGGGGCAACTCGCCTGAGCTTCGTTTGACTGTACCGAACTTCCTGATACAAACGCCCTTCAGCGTTTGGGAGCGTCACGATTCATGAGCCGCAACTTCCTGCTCATCGACCCTGAGGAGAGGCCGGAGGTATTGAAGGCGCTCGCCTCCGAAGTGCGCGTCGCCATCCTCAAGCTGCTGCACGTGCAGGGCGCGATGAACGTCAACGATATCGCGGCCAAGCTTGGCCAGCCGCAATCGACGGTCAGCTCGAATATGCAGACCTTGGTGGAAGCCGGGCTGGTGCGCACCGAGACGCAGAAGGCGCGCAAGGGCAACCAGAAGATCTGCCACAGCCTGTTCGACGAAGTGCTGGTGATGTTCAAGGAGGACATCCGCCCCTTGAAGGCCAATGCCATCGAAGTGGCGATGCCGCTCGGGCTCTATACCAGCTGCGAAGTCTCGGCGCCGTGCGGGCTCTGCTCCACCGAGGGGATCATCGGGCTGCTCGACGTGCCCGATACCTTCCTCGATCCTGACCGCATGAAGACCGGGCTGATCTGGTTCACCCGCGGCTATGTCGAATACCAGTTCCCCAACAATGCCCGGCTGGCGCAGCAGAAGATCACCTCGATGGAGTTCAGCTTCGAGCTGAGCTCGGAAGTGCCCGGCACCAGCGCCGATTGGCCAAGCGACATCACCGTCGGCGTCAATGGCCAGGACATCGGCACCTGGACCTCGCCCGGCGATTTCGGCGACAAGCGCGGCGTCTACACCCCGGATTGGTGGAAGCTGAAGGGCAGTCAGTACGGCAAGCTCAAGAGTTTCCGCGTCAACGGGACGGGGACCTATGTCGACGGCATGAAGATCTCGCCGGTCTCGCTGAAGGACCTCGATCTCGACACCCACCACTCGATCCGGCTCCGGGTCGGGGTGAAGGAAGATGCCAAGCACCCCGGCGGCATCAACATTTTCGGGCGCGGCTTCGGCAATTACGATCAGGACATCGTGCTCCGGATCGAGACGGAGTGAGCAGAGGCGCATAGCGGGTGGCGATGGCGAGCAGGCAGGGAGCCTGTTTCGCGCGACATGCCATTCGCCGCGCACGACTCGCCACCCGCCCCTTGACGCGCCGCGACCTGTTCCATATCAAGCTAGGCGATATAGATCACCAAAGCTGGTGACATGGAGGAGCGTATGCGGGCGACGGTAACGGCGCACAAGGACTATACCATCTCGAAGATCGACGACCGGGTGTACGGGGCTTTCCTCGAACATCTCGGCCGCGCCATCTATACCGGCATCTACGAGCCCGGCCACGCCACCGCCGACAAGAACGGCATGCGCGGCGACGTCGCCCAACTGGTACGCGACCTCAAGGTGCCGATGGTCCGCTATCCCGGCGGCAACTTCGTGTCGGCCTATAACTGGGAAGATGGCGTGGGGCCGCGCGAGCAGCGCCCGACCCGGCTCGACCTCGCCTGGCACACCTCCGACAGCAACGCCGTGGGCGTCCACGAATTCGCCGACTGGTGTGAGCTGGTCGACACCGAGATGATGCTCGCCATCAACCTCGGTTCGCGCGGCCTCGACGATGCCCGCAACTTCCTCGAATACGTCAACGGCCCGACCGGTTCGTACTGGGGCGACCTCAGAAAGAAGAACGGTCGCGCCGATCCGTTCAACGTCAAGCTCTGGTGCCTCGGCAACGAGATGGACGGCCCCTGGCAGGTCGGTCACAAGACCGCCCACGAATATGGCCGCCTCGCCAACGAAGTCGCCAAGACCATGCGTGCCTTCGACAAGAAGCTCGAGCTGATCGTCTGCGGTTCGTCGCATGCGAACATGCCGACCTATCCCGATTGGGAACGCGAGGTGCTCGAGCATACCTACGACAATGTCGACCACATCTCATTGCACATGTACTTCGCCAACCGCGAGAACGAGCGTGCCCTGGCCGAAGGCGGCACCGCTGAGGTGCTGGCCAAGAACACTGCCAACTACCTGGCGCTCAACGAAAAGCTCGACCGCTACATCGCCACGGTGGCCTCGACCATCAGCTTCGTGAAGTCGAAGAAGCGCAGTAAGCACGACGTCTATATCAGCTTCGACGAGTGGAACGTCTGGTACCACTCCAACAAGCAGGATCGTAAGATCCTCGATGGCAATGACGGCTGGCCGCATGCGCCGCGCCTGCTCGAAGACATCTACAACTTCGAGGATGTGCTGCAGGTCGGCCTGATCCTCAACACCTTCATCCGCCGCTCCGACGTGGTGAAGCTCGCCTGTATCGCCCAGCTGGTGAACGTCATCGCGCCGATCATGACCGACCCCAAGGGGCAGGCCTGGCGGCAGACCATCTACTACCCGTACTATTTCGCCTCGGTCTATGGCCGCGGCACGGCGCTGCAGCTGGCGATCAACACCCCCGGCTATGACGCCGAGCACGGCGACAATATCGGCTATGTCGACGTCTCGGGTGTCCACAACCAGGAAGATGGCACCATCAGCTTCTTCGCAGTGAACCGTCACGCCACCGAAGCGATCGATGTCGACCTGAGCCTCGAAGGCTTTGGTGCCGCAACGGTGATCGACCACCAGGTGATGACCCACGCGAACCTGCGCGCCGTCAACACTGCCACCGAGCAGACCAATGTCGCCCCGTCCAAGGGTTCGGGCGCCAAGGTCGACGGCAAGGTGCTGAGCGTGAAGCTCCAGCCCCACTCCTACCAGATGATCCGCGTGAAGGTCTGAGGCCTGCCGCACGGCGGCCCCGGCCGTCGTCCGTCAAGCACCGGTGCGGGCTGACCCCCACCCCTGTCCCCTCCCCCAAACAGGGGGAGGGAGACCAAAACACTGGTATTCGTGAGAGCGTCTTCCTCCCTATGTTTAGGGGGAGGGATCAATGGTGGGGGTCAGCCCGCGCCGAACGTGCATTAGCCTTTGCCCCCATCCGCAGAGCATGATTGGGTCCGCCGCTGCAGCGAGACCCATGCAGTGGCGAAATTGATCAACTACAGCTTCGTGCTCCGCGAGCTCGGCTGTGACGGCTGGGTCGGCTGCGAATACCGCCCGCTGGCCGGGACCAGCGCCGGCCTCGGCTGCCGTTACCGCTGAGGCACATCGTTGGCGCGTCGGCGCGGGCCATCTGAGGGCATCGCCCCGAGTTGCCCCGGCCTGCCCCGAGTGACCAGCTACGCCGGCCGCGGCAGCCCTTCTAGGCTCGATCCACTTGGTCGGGTTCGGGCAGTGGGGCAATGAGGTCTTCGGGGGGTTGGCGGCGCCTGTTCGCCGCAACGCTGGCAGTCGAGCTGTCGCTCGCCATGATGCTGGCGCCGGCACGGGCGGCCGATGTCGACATTTCCACCAGCACCACCACCGGGGTGAACCTCAACCTCTATGCCGGTACCACGGTCGACATCCTCTCGGGCGTCGCGGTCAGCAACACCCTGGGCGGGCCGACGGTCAGCGGCACCGGCACCTGGGCGCTCGGCAACCACGGCAGCGTCAGCGGGCAGATCAAGCTCGACGGTGCCGGCTCCATGGTCACCAACACGGGCCTCGTCACCGGCGGCAATGCCATCACGCTGCTCGGCGGCGGCACCGTGGTCAACGAGCTGGGCGCCACCATTAACGCCACCAGCAGCGGTATCAGCATCGGCAAGTTCCCCAGCGGCGGGAACCCCGGCGTCGGCCCGGGCGTCGTCGTCAATTCCGGCACCATCACCCAGGTCGTCGCCGGCGGCGACCTGGTGCTGCTGCAGTTCGGCGGCTCAGTGACCAACACCGCCACCGGCGTGATCACCGGCAACAGTTCCGGCAACGCCGTATCGATCGGCCAGGGCAGCGAGCGCACGGTGATCAACTCGGGCTCGATCATCAACACGCGGCTGACCGGCTTCTCCACCGGCGTGTTCGTGCAGGGTGGGCCGAGCATCATCACCAACACCGCCGGCGCGGTGATCAAGGGCGGCTATAATGGCGTCTATGCCAGCGCCACTGGGGTGCTGACCTTCAGCAACGCCGGCACCATCGAATCGACCGGCAGCAGCGCCAGTTCTAAGGCGGTGGAGGCGACCGGCGGCGGCACTTTCCTCAACTCCGGCACCATCAGGTCGGCAGCGGGCGACGGGCTCTACCTCAACGCCGCCGGCACGGTGACCAACTCGGGCACCATCACCGGCGCCGTCAATGCCATCAACTTCAACGGCAGCAGCACCCGCACCCTGAAGCTCGATACCGGCTCGGTGCTCAACGGGCTGGCAAAGGGCGGCACCGGCACTGACAACCTGATCCTTCTCGGAACCGGCAGCGAAAGCGTCGCGAAGTTCCTCAACTTCGATACCCTGTCCATGCAGGGCAGCGCCTGGACGCTGAACGACGCCGGCAGCTTTTCGACCAGTGCCGAGGTGCAGGCCGGCGTGCTGAGCATTCTGGGCACGCTCACCAGTCCGACGATCGAGATCCGGGCGCTCGGCACGGTCAGGGGCACCGGCACGCTGGCGGGCGCGGTGAACAATGCCGGCACCGTCGACGTCTCGGCCGGCACGCTGAACGTCAGCGGCAGCTATGCCAACGAGGCGGGCGGCACCTTCAGGGTCGGCGTTACGCCCGCGGCGGCCGCCGGGCATCTCGCCGTCTCGGGCGTCGCCATGCTGGCCGGCGGCACGGTCAGCGTCACGGCCGCGAGCGGCTCCTATGCGCTGGGCAGCGCCTATCAGATCCTCACCGCCTCGAGCGTCAACGGCGCGTTCACCGGCCTCGTCGACGACTCGGCGTTCCTGCAGTTCGTGCTCGACTACGACACACCCGGCGAGGTGTGGCTGCGCGTTTCGGCGATCGCCAACCTCCCTGCGATCGCCGAGACGCCAAACCAACTCGCCACCGCCACCGCGCTACAGGCGCTGCCATCGAGCCCGCTGTTCGATGTCGTGGTGCCGCTGAACACCGCCGATGCGCTCGAGGCCTTCGACGATCTCTCGGGCGAGGTGCATGCCTCACTGTTGCGGGCCCTGGCCGATGCCAGCCGACACCCGCGTGAGGTAGGCCTGGACCGGGTCGATGCCGCATTCGCCGCGCTTGCCGAAAGCCAGGTCGGCGCGCGCAACGTCTGGGCCCGCGGCTACGGCGGCGCCGGCACGGTGGATGGCGACGGCAACGCCGCCGGCTTCGACTTCGGTGCCGGCGGCTTGCTGCTCGGCGCTGACGGCTTGGTGAGCCGTGAGGTGTTCCTCGGCGTATTGGCGGGGATCGGTGGGGTCGCGGTCGACCTGCCCGAGCGGGACTCGCGGGCCGAAGCGACCACCTACCAGCTTGGCCTCTATGGCGGCGCGGCGCTGGGCGAAATACGGCTGGCATTCGGCGCCGGTTTGGCTTCGAACCAGGTGTCGGTGACCCGCACCCCGAGCTTCACCGGCTTCAGCGAGACGGTCACGACGGACTACGCTACGACGACGGCGCAACTGTTCGGCGAACTCGGCTATGCGTTCGAACTCGGTGAGGTGACGCTGACGCCGTTTGTCCGCGCCGCGCTGATCGGCCAGTCGGGCGGGCGTTACGGCGAGAGCGGCGGCAACGCGGCCCTGAGCGGCGCTTCAGAAGACATCGGGGCGGCAGTGCTGACCGCCGGTCTCAAGGCGGCGCGCCGCTTCGTGCTCGGTGATGGCCTAGTGGTCGCCGCTCGCGGCAGCATCGCGCTGCAGCGAACCACCGGCGACCAGCCGACCGCCACGCACGGTTTTGCCGGCGGCACGCCATTCACGGTGAGCGGGGTCAAGCCGGATGACACCGCATTGCTGCTCGAAGCCGGTCTCGGCACTGAGCTGGCGCCGGGCGTGAGCCTCGATCTCGGCTACCAGGGCCAGTTCGGCAGCGCGCAATCGGCCCAGGCGGTGAAGCTCACGCTGTCGGGGAGGTTCTGAGACGCGGCCCCAGGGCCGGTGCGGGCTGCCCCCAGTACGTTCCACCTACGCGATGTCATCCCAGCGAAAGCTGGGACCCAACTCACAGCCTGCGCCAGCGGAAGGATGGGTCCAGCTTTCGCCGGGATGACATCCGGTGGGGAGGGGAGGCTGAGCATAGCTCCGGCTCGCAGTCAGTTTGTTTCTCTTTTGTTCCCATGCTACAATCGCGGGCGAACAAGGAAAACACCCCATGGCCAATCGAGGCGGGAGCGCCGATCTGCCCTTGCATGGCGGGCGAGTGCCGAAATGGCTGAGCGAGCGCATGGCGCGGCTCGGCGCGGTGATCTGCCAGGCCATCGTCATGGAGTATGGCCGCGACGAGCTGCTGAGCCGGCTGGCCCATCCGTTCTGGTTCCAGTCGTTCGGCGCGGTGATGGGGATGGATTGGCACTCCTCCGGCATCACCACCAGCGTCATCGGCGCGCTGAAGGGCGGCCTCCGGCCGCTGGAGCGCGAACTGGGTCTGCATGTCTGCGGCGGACGCGGCCGGCACTCGCGCAAAACCCCGGACGAACTGGTGGCGATCGGCAACCGCGTCGGCTTCGATGGCGCCGCTCTGGCCAAGGCCAGCCGGCTGGTCGCCAAGGTCGACAGCGCCGCGGTGCAGGACGGGTTCGAACTCTACCTCCACGGTTTCATCGTCGCCGATGACGGCCATTGGGTGGTGGTGCAGCAGGGCATGAAGGGCGACGCCAAGACGGCGCGACGCTATCACTGGCGCTCAGAGGGCCTCAGGAGCTTTGTCGAGCAGCCGCATGCGGCGATCGAAGGCGCGGGGCAGGGGACGATCGTCAACCTGACCGATGTTCGGGCGGCTCGGTCGCGCAGCTCGCAGGTCAATATCCTCGGCGGCATGGGACCGGACGCCATCGTACGCGAGGTCGGTCGGATCGAAGGGATCGCCGAACCGGCGCCGGTGGAAGACGACCAGCCGCTGCTGCCGCATCTGGTAATGCCGGAGCACCACGATATCCGCCCCAAGGACGTGATGCTGCGCCGGCTGCACGGCAGCCTCGCCGCGGCGGCCGATCGGGCGCCCACCGATTTCACCGAGTTGCTGCTGGTGCCGGGCGTTGGCGCGCGCACCGTGCGGGCGCTGGCCCAGGTGGCCGAGGTGGTGCACGGCGCACCACACCGCTTCGCCGACCCGGCCCGTTTCGCCATGGCGCATGGCGGCAAGGACAGCCATCCGTTCCCGGTGCCGCTGAAAGTCTATGACGAGACCATCCGGGTGCTGAAGTCGGCGGTCGGCAAGGCGAGGCTCGGCCGTGACGAGGAGCTCGACGCGATCAAGCGGCTCGACCGGCAATCGCGCCAGCTCGAGGCCGGCGCCACCGGCCCGAGCTTTAGCGAGTTCATCGCCGAGGAGCGTCGCCGGGCTCCCGAATATGGCGGGCGCACCGTGTTCGATGACCTGCCCAGCGCTTATGCCCGGGCCAAGATGCGGGTATAGCGATCGGGTCTGACCAGCGGACGCCCGAGAGATCAGCATGTCTACCGATGATCAGTTCACCCTCGTTTCGGCCGACCAGCGGCCGGACCTGATCCCGGCATTCGCCGAGCTTGCAGCGCCGGTCTGGCCGGCCTTCATCGACGGCGACCGGGCGATCATCGACTACTGGGATCACCTCTTTGCTGCCGGCCTGTCCCGCTTCCAGTTCGTCGTGTTGCGCACCGGGCCCCGCGGAGCTGAACAGGTCGTGGCCAGCTCCAACAGCATTCCCTTCGCCTGGGCGCAGCCCGAGGACGATGCGTCCCTGTCCGATGACGGCTGGGATGCGGTGCTCAGCGCCGGCGTGGAGGCCTTTGTCGCCGGCCGGCCCGTCAACACGCTCTCGGCGCTGTCGATCGTCGTGGCGCCCGAGCTTCGCGGCTCCGACTTGGCCGAGCGTCTGCTGCGCAACATGAAGGCCCGCGCCACAAAGGACGGCTTGCAGGCGCTGGTGGCGCCGGTCCGTCCGACACGGAAGCCGAGCTACCCGCTGACCTCGTTCGCCGACTATCTGGGCTGGACGACCGACAGCGGCGCTCCGTTCGATCCCTGGGTGCGCAAGCACTGGCAACTGGGGGCCCGCATCGTCAAGGTCGCGCCCCGCTCGATGACCGTGGCGGCACCGCTGTCACAATGGACGGACTGGACCGGTCTCCGCTTTCCGGTCTCGGGCCGCTTCCACCTGCCGGGTGGCCTGGCGCCACTCGTCGTCGACTGCTCTGCCGGAACCGGGCTGTATGAGGAACCCAACGTCTGGATGCGGCATCCGCTGGAGCCGTGAGCTGGGGTGCCTGCTCGCGGCCTGCGCCGGATGACACCGGTCACTGGGGAAAGCCGCACTCAAACAGCAGAAAATGAACGGGCCGGGCGGAGACCATCCGCCCGGCCCGGACTCAATACCGCCGACGATCAGTCGAAGAAGCCGGCGTCCTCTTCCTTGAGGTAGCGCTTGGCCGCCTTGGCATCGATGTCGAGGCCGAGGCCGGGCCCCGGCAAGAGGTCGACATGGCTGTCGACGACGATCGGTCCGGAGGGCAGGCCCGTGACGATCTCGTTCCAGAACTCGTCGGAGGCCGACGGATACTCGAAGGCGATATAGTTGGCCGGCAGCGTGGCGCAGACATTGATCAGCGCGCCGAGACCGAGCAGGCCATTCGCCGTGCCGTGCGGCGCCATCATGATCGAGTGCATATAGGCGTGCTCGGCCACCCACTTGAGCTCGGCAATGCCGCCGATATCGGCCGGATCCGGACCGACGACGCGCACCGCCTGGGTCTCGATCAGTTCCTTGAAGTTGTGGCGCAGGTAGATCTGCTCGCCGGTATGGATCGGCGTGGTGGTGGAGTTGGTGAGCTCACGATAGGCCTGCGGGTTGACCCACGGCACGTAGTCGCCGGTGAGCATGTCCTCGAGCCACATGATGTTGTATTTTTCGACGGCATTGGCGAACTTGATGGCGTCGTTGAGGAACCAGCCGGGGCCGCAGTCGAGCGCCAGGCTCACTTTGTCGCCCAGCGCTTCCTTCATCGCGATGACGCAGTCGAGCAGGTAGTTGAAGCCGTGCTCGGAGATCTGCCCCTGGTCCATGGCGCCATGGTAGCCGGCCTTTTTGCCGATCGGGCCATAGTGGAAATCGGGGTAGCTGTCCTTCTGGCTGGAATGGAAGCTCAGCCCCTGCTTGACCATGAAGAAGTTCTGCGGCTGCTCGGCCATCCACTTGACGTCGGCGGCGAAATCCTCGGGCCGGTCGGCCGAGCGCTTGCGGCGCACCGAACCGTTATAGACCCGCACCTTGTCGCGCACCTTGCCGCCCAAGAGCTTGTAGGCAGGGACACCCGCTGCCTTGCCGGCAATGTCCCACAACGCGTGCTCGATCACCGACACCGCCGCGCCATAGGGCTTGAAGCTGCCGCGCTGGCGGATTTTCATCATGCAGCGCTCGACGTCGGTCGGGTCCTCGCCGATCAGCGCGTCGCGGAAATGCAGGATGAACGGCTTCAGGTAGGTCTTGGTGTATTCCACCTCGCCGATGCCGTAGATGCCCTCGTCGGTGACGATGCGGACGATCGGATGCTTGCCGATAACGGCAACGCGCAGGTCGGTGATCTTCATGATAACTCCTCGTGCCTGCCGGGCGGCAGGCGTCTCCCAATCTGGCCGCCGGGGAGGCGGCCCCTCAAATAACTTTCGGCCGGCGGGACGGACCTTCCGCTGGCCCCTCGGAGCGCTTTCAGGAAAAGTTGTGAGACTTTTCCGGTTCGAAAGCGCGACAAATCAAATACACGCCCTATCGGCGCAGGCTCCTCTGGGCGACGCCCATCTGCTCGATGATGTGGCGCCCCGAGCCCTCGACGTGGCGGGCGACAACCGCGGCGGCGCCATCGGCGTCCTGCGCCCGGATGCGGTCGATCAGGTCGCGATGCTCGCGCAGCACCGATTGGCGACGGCTCAGCGAGGTCGGAAAGCGCCGGCTGATGGCGCGCAGGATCTCGCGATGCTTCCACCACAGTTCGGCGGCGTGGCGGTTGTAATGGCGGTCATAGATGAACTGGTGAAAGCGGGTGTCGAGCCGGCCATGCAGCATCGGATCGGCAAAGTTCAGCGCTTCGATTTCGGCCTGGATGCGCTCCAGCTCGAGGATGTCGGCGTCTGAGACGATCGACACGAACCAGCGAGTCAGCGCGGGCTCGATCAGCATCTCGATCTCGATGATGTCGCGCACGAAATCGGCATCGATCGGCCGCACCCGCGCCCCGCGGTTGGGCTCGATCAGGACGAAGCCTTCGCCACGCAACTGCTGCAGCGCTTCACGCACCGGATTGGTCGAGGTCTGGTAGTGCTCGGCAAGGTCCGCGACCTTCAGTCGCTCATTGGGCCCCAACCGTCCCGAAACGATGTCCTCGCGGATCATCTCGTAGACGGAGGCCTGCTGCTCGAGGGTCTCCTCGGGCTGGTCCGACTTGACGGTCACCTCGCTCATTGGTTCTGTTTATGCAGCTTTTTTGGGCAAGCCAAGCCCCGTTCGCACGCAAAGCGCGCAAAATAATGTACGACTTTGGTGATGTTGACATACACCAGTTTTGCTGGAAATCTGCCATACTAGTTGGGAAAAGCCGGCGCCAAGCCCGGTTCCCGAGGCGAGAACAGCGCACGCTGTAAAGGGCTTTGCTGCGGCTATGGGCCGGGCAACGCCCTGATTTGAGGAGGAGGATTTCTCAATGCATATGAACACCGGCCGGCGTCTGCTTGGCCTTTCGATGGCGGTGCTGAGCGCTGCCACCATGCTGACGACGGCGACGACCGCGTCCTACGCCCAGAGCGTGGACCTGAGCAAATGGTCGCCGGAATACGTCAAGTCGATCGCCGGCACCAAGCAGTTCGACGCTGCCAAGGATTGCGGCGCGGTTGTGCCGAACGATTACACCGGTTCCGTCAGCTACTGGTACACCGGCCCGTTCGAAGCCGACCCGCAGATCGCGCATGACCAGGACAAGGCGTTCTGGGAGGCCTTCAAGGCCGCCTATCCGAACATCACCACCGAAGTCCAGTCGATCACCTATAACGAACTGCTCGACAAGTTCCGCACCTCGCTGCTCGGCAACTCGGCTCCGGCCGTTATCCGCCTGCAGATCCTGGGTGGCGTCGAGTTCGCCGCCAAAGGCTACCTGCAGCCGCTGAAGCCGGAAGATGTCGGCTACACCGCCGCGGACTTCTGGCCCGGCGCGCTGAAGTCGGTGACTTACGAGGGTGTCAGCTACGGCCTGCCGACCAACAACGAAACCATGGCGATGATCTGGAACGCCAAGGTGTTCAAGGATGCCGGGCTCGACCCGGAAAGCCCGCCGGCCACCTGGGACGATGTCGTCGCCTATTCCAAGCAGATCAACGAGAAGCTGGGCATCCCGGGCTACGGCCTCGTCGCCAAGCAGAACGCCGGCAATACCCCGTTCCGCTTCATGCCGCAGCTCTGGGCCTATGGTGGCGGTGCCCTCGACGAGGCCTCGGCCGAGCCGGGCTACAAGGACGTCTGGATCAACAACGCCGGCTCCAAGCAGGCGCTGCAGGCTGCCTACCAGATGTACGCCGTCGACAAGTCGGTCCCGACTTCGGCGCTGACCAACACGCAGGGTGAAAACCAGGCGCCGTTCATCGCCGGCAAGCTCGGCATGATGATTGCCCACCCGGCCGAATACGCCAAGATGAACGATCTCGCGTCCAAGGCGACCGGCACCGACAAGGCAGTTGCCGACGAAGTGGTCGCCAACATGCGCTACGGCCTGATCCCCACCGGTCCCGACGGCAAGCGCGCCGTGGTGTTCGGCGGCTCCAACATCCATGTGGTGAAGCCCGAGTTCGTGCAGGGTGGCAAGGTGGACGAGCAGGCCGTCAAGGCGCTGATCTGCTTCTGGGACAGCCCGGAATGGTCGACCAAGCTCGCCTGGGTCGGCTCCAACCCCGGCAACATCAATGGCTTCCTGACGGACGCCATGAAGGAACGTCTCGACACCATCAAGTTCCTCGACGTCACCACCTCGATGCTGCCCAATGGTATCCCGTTCCCGGTGATCCCGCAGGCGCCGGAAATCATGAACATCATCGTTCCGGATATGCTGCAGAACGCCCTCACCGGCAACATGACCGTCGACCAGGCGGCCGAGGATGCAGCCACCAAGGTCAAGGCCATCGTCGACGGCGGCGGCGGCATCTGATCGCCTGCTGAAGCACTCTCGGACCGGCGGCACCCGTCGCCGGTCTCTCCTCTTCACAACCAGGGTTATGCGCTGTGAGCACTGTTCCGGGACAAGCCATCTTTCGCGACGTACCCGAGCCCAGGCGCATCGGCCTCAGCCAGAAGGTGTGGAACAGTCGCTTCGACTATCTCTACGTGGCGCCTGCCCTGATCGTGATGCTGATCGTCATCGGCTATCCGATCTATTACACCATCGAGCTGAGCTTCTTTAACACCCCGGCGAGCCTGGCGCTCAGCGCCAAGCAGTTCAACGGCCTCGACAATTACGTCACCATCCTGACCAGCCCGGTGTTCTGGAAGGTCACCTGGCAGACGGTGCTGTGGACGGTTCTTTCCACCTTCTTCGCTTTCATGATCGGGCTGGGCGCCGCGCTGGCGCTGCATCGCGAGTTCGCCGGTCGCGGGGTGCTGCGGGCGCTGCTGCTCATTCCGTGGGTGGTGAGCGCGGTGGCTGCCTCCTATGTGTGGAAGTGGCTCTATCACTCCGATTTCGGCGCTATCAGCGCCATGCTCACCCAGGTCGGGTTGATCGATAAGCCGATCAACTTCATCGACAACACCAACACCTCGCTCTACGCGCTGATCGTCGTGAACGTGTGGAAGGAATTCTCCTTCGCCATGATCATGCTGATGGCCGGTCTGCAGACCGTGCCCGATACGCTGCTGCGCGCCGCGCAGGTCGATGGCGCCAGCCCCTGGCAGCGCTTCTGGCATGTCACCTTCCCACACCTGCAGGGTGTGTCGATGGTCACCCTGCTGCTGCTGGCGGTGCAGAACTTCAACTCCTTCATCATCCCCTGGATCATGACCGGCGGCGGCCCGGCCGGCTCGTCGGACATCTGGATCACCCACATCTACCAGCTCGCCTTCGGGCGGCAGCGCTGGGGCGTCGCCTCGGCCTATGCGGTGATCCTGTTCCTCGTGATGATGGTGCTCGGCTACTTCTATGTCCGCGCATTGACCAAGGGCGATGACGCGAGGGCCGCCGGATGACCATGGAACTGAGTGCAGGCGCCGCCAAGCGCCGTGGTGCAGGTGGCTGGCGCTGGAGCGGGCGGATCTTCCTCCTCCTGCTGCTCGGCTTCACTGTGATGCCGATGATCTGGATGTTCATCACCTCGCTGAAGACCGGCTTTGCGGCGATGCAGTATCCGCCGCAATGGTGGCCGGCCGAACCGACGCTGGAGAACTACTGGCGGCTGATCGACCCCTCGGGCAATGTCGGCCGCGACTTCATACAGTATTTCTGGAACAGCATCTGGGTCTCGACCCTCACCACCATTCTCGCGGTGGTGGTGGCGGTGCCGGCCGCCTACGCCTTCTCGCGCTTCCGCTTCCCCGGCCGCAACTTCCTGTTCTTCGCCGTGCTGCTCAGGAACATGTTCCCGGCCGTGGTGTTCCTCGTGCCGCTGTTCATCCTGATGAAAGCGCTGGGGCTGGTGAACACCCACGGTTCGCTGATCCTCACCTACCTGACCTTCGGCCTGCCGCTCGCCATCTGGCTGCTCAAGGGGTTTTACGACAACATCCCGGTGCAGCTCGAACAGGCGGCCCGCATCGATGGCGCGACGCGCTTCCAGGCGTTCCTGCTGATCGTCATGCCGCTCTCGACGCCGGGCATCATCGCCACCTCGATCTACAGCTTCATCGGCGCCTGGAACGAGTACATTTACGCCTACACCTTCCTCACCCGGCACGATCAGATGACCCTGCCGGTCGGCATCCAGCGCTTCTTTTCGGAGAACGCCACGGATTGGCCGGGGCTGATGGCCGCCACCTTCATGATGAGCATCCCCGTCGTGGTGCTGTTCCTCGTCCTGCAACGCTACTTCGTGCGCGCCCTGACCGAGGGCGCCGTGAAGCACTAACGGAAAGCTCAAGGAAACCCACATGGCTCAGGTTATCCTCAAGGACGTGGTCAAGAACTACGGCGATGTCTACGCCGTGAACCACGTGTCGCTGACCGTCGAGGACGGAGAGTTCGTCGCGCTGGTCGGCCCCTCCGGCTGCGGCAAGACCACGACGCTCAACCTGGTCGCCGGGCTGATCCCGATGTCGGGCGGCACCATCAACATCGGCGACCGCGACGTCACCGACCTCGACCCCAAGGACCGGGACATCGCCATGGTGTTCCAGAACTACGCGCTCTATCCGCAGAAGTCGGTCTACAAGAACCTCGCCTTCCCGCTGCAGATGCGCAAATTGCCTAAGGAAGAGATCGACAAGCGGGTCCAGGCCGCCGCCAAGACCCTCGATATCGTCCATCTGCTGGAGCGCAAGCCGCGCGAACTGTCGGGCGGCCAGCAGCAGCGCGTGGCGCTGGGCCGGGCGCTGGTGCGCGAGCCGCGCGCCTTCCTGATGGATGAGCCGCTGTCAAACCTCGACGCCAAGCTGCGCGTGCAGATGCGCTCCGAGATCAAGCGTTTCCACCAGGATCTCAACGCCACCATCATCTACGTGACGCACGACCAGCTCGAGGCCGTCACCATGTCCGACAAGATGGCGGTGATGAATGGCGGCTTCCTGCAGCAATATGACAGCCCGGCCAACGTTTTCGCCAACCCGGTGAACATGTTCGTTGCAAGCTTCGTTGGCTCCCCTGCCATGAGCCTCGTGCCGCTGACCGCCGCATCGAAGGATGGGAAGGTCGTGCTCCAGAGCCCCGAGGGCTGGGAGATGCCGCTCTCCGACGCCAATGGCCGGAAGGCGCTGAGCGCCAAATCCAGCAAGGTGGTGCTGGGCGGCCGGCACTCGACCATCACGGTGCACAAGTCTCAGGTGCCGGGTGCCGTACCGGGGAAGGTCTATACGGTCGAGCCGACCGGCGACGTCACCTTTGCCCAGGTCTTCGTCTCCGGCGCCGTGGTCAATGTCAGCGTCGCCCCGACCTTCCAGCTCAGGCCCGACGAGCCGGTGTTCCTCGAGTTCGATCAGGACCGCATGCATCTGTTCGACGGCGAAACCGAAATGGCACTCAAGCTCGCATAAGCCGCCAATCGATTTGTCCTTCCATCGGGCGGCCCGGTAGCGACCGCTCCCCAGCCAAGGCTTAACCCCCAATGACTTCGAACCCTGCCGAAGACGCGCTTAATCGCGTCAACACCAGCTCCCGCCCGTCTGATTTGAGGATCACCGATATCCGCGTGGCCGAGATCACCGGTGCGCCGTTCCGCTCGGCGCTGCTGAAGATCTATACCAACCAGGGCATCGTGGGCTTGGGCGAAGTGCGCGACGGCGCCAGCGCCACCTACGCGCTGATGCTGAAGAGCCGGCTGCTCGGCGAAAACCCTTGCGATGTCGACCGGCTGTTCCGTCGCATCAAGCAGTTCGGCGGCCACGGCCGGCAGGGTGGCGGCGTCTCGGCCATTGAGATCGCGCTCTGGGATCTCGCCGGCAAGGCCTATGGCGCGCCGATCTACCAGATGCTGGGCGGCAAGTTCCGCGACAAGGTGCGCTGCTATTGCGATACCGACGCCGATCGCCCGAGCGGCACCGAGATGGGCAAGCGTTTGAAGGAGCGCATGGACAAGGGGTTCACCTTCCTGAAGATGGACCTGGGGCTGATGGAGATCGCCCATATCCCCGGCGCCGTCGTCGGCCCGGCGGGCGTACTCGAGGGCTTCAAGCAGCACGCCGGCGGCATTCGCGCGACCAATAACGAGGAGCGCAAGGCGCGTAACCTCGTTTACGACGCGCAGAACGTCATGCACCCGTTCACCGGGCTGCACTTCTCCGAAAAGGGTCTCGACCTGCTCGAGCAGTACATTGCCGAAGTGCGCGACGTGATCGGGCCCGAGATCCCGCTGGCCATCGACCATCTCGGCCATATCTCGCTGCAGGACGGTATCCGGCTGGCGCAGCGCATCGAGAAATACACCCCGGCCTGGCTCGAGGACGTGATCCCCTGGCAGCATGCGGAGAGCTATCGCCGGTTGCAGGAAGCGACCTCGGTGCCGATCTGCACCGGCGAGGATATCTACCTGAAGGAAGGTTTCGAGCCGCTGTTCAACGCCGGCATCTCGGTCATCCATCCCGATATCCTCACCACCGGCGGCATCCTCGAAACCAAGAAGATCGGCGATGCGGCGCAGGACCATGGCATCGCCATGGCCATCCACATGGCCGAGAGCCCGATCGCCGCGATTGCCGCGGCCCATATCGCCACCGCCACCGAGAACTTCCTGGCGCTCGAATATCACTCGGTCGATGTGCCGTGGTGGGATGACATCGTCACCGGCTTCGACGGTCCGATCGTCAAGAACGGCTTCATCGAGCTCAGCGACAAACCGGGCCTCGGCATCGACGACGTCAACGACGAGCTGCTGCGTCAGCACCTGCAGCCTGGTGTTACCGACATCTGGCAGCCGACCGACCAGTGGGACAATGACATGTCCTGGGACCGCACCTGGTCCTGAGGAACATCCAGTCCCGAGCGAGCGTGGAGCGACGCATCAAATGAAGATCAAGGAAATCAAGGTCATCGTCTGTTCGCCCGGGCGGAACTTCACCACGGTGAAGGTGATCACCGACGAGGGTGTCTACGGCATCGGCGATGGCACGGTGAACGGCCGCGAGCTGTCGGTCGCCAGCTATCTCGAGGATCACGTCGCTCCGGCGCTGATCGGCATGGATCCGCTGCGCACCGAGGATATCTGGCAGTATCTCTATAAGGGCGCCTACTGGCGTCGCGGCCCGATCACCATGGCGGCGATCTCGGCCATCGACATGGCGCTGTGGGATATCAAGGCCAAGGTTGCCGGCCTGCCGCTCTACCAGCTGCTCGGTGGCCGCTCACGCGACAAGGTGATGGTCTACCGCCACGCCTCCGGCCTCGAAATCTCCGAGGTGGTCGAGGGCGTCCTCGCCATCAAGGAAACCGGCGTCGAGGCGATCCGCGCCCAGGTCGCCATCCCCGGCCTGCCGCCGATCTACGGCACCGGCGATTCCACCGATACCGCAGCGCTGAAGGGCCGTGGCGCCATCGTGCCGCACGAGGAAGTCTGGGCGACGCACAAATACCTGCCGCTGGTGCCCAAACTGTTCGAGAAGGTGCGCGACGCGGTGGGCTGGGACGTGCACCTGCTGCACGACGTGCATCACCGCCTGACCCCGATCGAAGCCGCCCGCCTCGGCAAGGACCTCGAGCCCTACCGGCTGTTCTGGCTCGAGGACGCCATTCCCGCCGAGCTGCAGGAAGGCTTTCGCATCATCCGCCAGCACACCACGCAGCCCCTCGCGGTGGGCGAGGTGTTCAACTCGATCTACGACACCCACACGCTGATCACCGAGCAGTTGATCGATTATGCCCGCGTCACCTCCACTCATGCGGGCGGCGTCACCGGCATCAAGAAGATTTTCGATCTGGCGGCGATCTACCATGTGAAGTCGGCGTGCCACGGCCCGCAGGACGTGTCGCCGATCGCCATGGGCTGCAACATCCATGTCGACGTGGCGATCCCGAATTTCGGTATCCAGGAATTCGCCAACTACTCCGAGCTGATGTTCGACGTGTTCAAATGCGCCTGGTCGTACGATCGCGGTTACCTGCAACCGGGCGAAGTACCCGGCCACGGCGTCGATTTCGACGAAAGTCTCGCTGCCAAATACCCCTACAAGCAGGCTTACCTGCCGATCGCCCGTCTCGAAGACGGCAGCATGACCAGCTGGTGAGGAACCAACAGTGAAGATCACCGCCATCAAGCCGTTCCCGGTCTGGGTCGGCCACCGCAACCAGCTGATCGTCAAGATCGAAACCGATGCGGGCATTTTCGGCTGGGGCGAAAGCGGGCTCAGCGGCCGCGAGAAGGCCGTCGTCGGGGCGCTCGAGCACTATGCGCAGTTTCTAGTCGGGCGCGACCCGATGCAGATCGGCGCGCTGTGGCAGGAGATGTACCGCAGCCAGTATTTTGAGGGCGGGCGCGTGCTCACCGCGGCGCAGTCGGCGCTCGATATTGCGCTCTACGACATCAAGGGCAAGGCACTGGGGGTACCCGTTTACGAACTCCTCGGCGGCAAGCACCGCGACTTCATCCCGACCTTCGCCTCGACCGGCTCGATCAGCGGCGACGAGACCATCGAGGACGCAAAAAAGCTGATGGCGCGCGGCTGGTCGACCATCCGTTTCTTTCCCGCCGAATGGAATGACGCCCAGGGCATTTTCGAGCCGCGCGAGTCGATCGGCAAGACCGCCAAATTCCTCACCAAGGCGCGCGAAGCGCTGGGCGAAGACGTGGTGCTGGGCATCGACTACCACCACCGGCTGAGCGTCGCCGAGACGGCGAGCTTCTGCCAGAAGATGCCATCCGGCACGCTCGATTTCCTCGAGGAGCCGATCCGCGACGAGACCCCCGAGGCCTACGAAAACCTGCGGAAACTCACCGACGTGCCCTTCGCCATCGGCGAGGAGTTCTCCTCCAAGTGGCAGTTCCTGCCCTACATCGAACGCGGCATCCATCAGTACAACCGGCTCGACCTCTGCAATGTCGGCGGCTTCACCGAGGCGATGAAGGTCGCCGGCTGGTCCGAGGCGCACTATGTCGACCTGATGCCGCACAACCCGCTGGGGCCGATCTGCACTGCGGCGACCATCCACTTCTCGGCGGCGACGCCGAACTTCTTTGCGCTCGAAGTGCGCGCCAACGCCACCGACCTCTATGCCGGCACGCCTACCGCGGAGCTGTTCCCCACCATGCCGCTGCTTGATGGCGCGGTGTTCCGCGTGCCGGACGCACCGGGGCTCGGCATCGAAATCAACGAAAAGCTGCTCGACAAGGACAGCTTCAAGTTCTGGGAGGCGCCCCACCTGAAGCGCCGCGACGGTTCGGTTACGAACTGGTAGACCCGAAACTCATCTGGAGGAGATATTTATGGTCCACATCATGCAAAGCCCGATCCCGGCGTTCAAGCGTCCGAGCAAGGACGTCATCGCCGCGCTGAAGGATATCGGCACCGCCACCGTCGCCGGGTCGCTCGGCCATTCCGGCTTCCGCAACCCTCACATGGTCGGCCCGGTCAGCCAGTATAAGGGCAAGTCCATCGTCGGCACGGCCCTGACGCTGCAGTTCATGCCGCAACGCCCGGATCTCTTCAGCGAAGGCGAATACTCGGACCCCGAAAAGCAGCTGCATCGCCACGTCCTCTATGAAGTCGAAGAGAACGACGTGGTCGTTGTCGATGCCCGCGGCGACCTGAGCTCGGGCGTCTTCGGCGATATGATGTCGACCTACTTCAAGGGCCGCAAAGGCGCCGGCATCGTCATCGACGGCGTGATGCGCGACAAGCCCAACGTCGACAAGCTCGATCTCGCCATCTGGATGCGCGGCTGGACCCCGAACTACCACGTGCAGGTCTCGATCTGGCCGGCGGCAGTGAACGTGCCGATCTCCTGCGGCGGCGTCATGGTCATCCCGGGCGACATCATCATGGCCGACGATGACGGTGTCGTCGTGCTCCCGCAGTCGATGGCCGAAAAGGTCATCGAGGATTCGAAGAAACACGCCGAGTGGGAAGTGTTCAGCCGCGAAAAGCTCACTGCCGGTGAATCGCTCCGCCGCTACTACCCGCTGCACCCCGATGCCGAAGAAGAATACCAGGCCTGGCGCAAGGCCAAGGGCCTGCCGCCGAGCCCGAGCCACTGAGGCGACGAGCTGTCTGTGAAATGAGAAGGGCGCCCAAGTGGCGCCCTTACTTTTGGTGCTGGATGGTGGCCGGATGCCGGCATCCAGCCCGGTTCGCACCCCCTCCGAGCTGCGCTAGGTCGCTTCGCTCCCAAGCTCCGCTTGCCTCCCCCGTCGAGGGGGAGGTGGGGCCGGTGCTTGTGGCTTGGATGTGCCCGATACACCGGCGGGCACCTCCCCCTTGACGGGGGAGGTTGGGAGGGGGTGTGCAGCACGCTCGACGTCGAGGCGGCCAGCGTGGTGCGATATTTCCGTTTCGCGCAACTATGCCGCCGCCGCTATTACTAGCCGGCACAGTCGCGCGTGGCGGTCACATGGTTCCCAGCATCCTCTCGCACTACTACGCCCGTGAGCGTGGTCCGTTCCGATCGCTTTCGGACCTGCCGCACGCGGAGGCCGAGAGCGTGCTCGAGGCCATTCGCCAGCGCGGCGACGGCTTTGCCAGCCAGCGGCGGCCCGACTACCTGGTCATCCGGCGCGAACTGGAAGCGCTGGTCCGCCAGCGCTTCATCGACAAGGGTGGCCGTCCGGTCCGCAGCACGCCGCGCTACATGATCCTGGGGCAATGCGACTGGGTGCGCGATTGGTATCTCGAGGGATGTTCGCTGGCGGTGCCGCTGGCGCGTTTCGACCCCCGGATCGTCAGCTTCACCTATGGCGACAGCTTCCCCGCCATGCGGCACAACGATGGCAAGCCGCACCGCGGGCAGGTGTTTACCCTCGGCGAACTGCCTTGGCTCGTCGAGCAGTTCGGCCTCCCCCAGCAACGTGCCGAAACCACCGGTCCGGACCGATACATCGAGGCGCAGGTGTGGGACGATGAGCCGCTTGGCGAGTGGTTGGGTTAGCCTCGCCGGCGCGCTGCTTCTGCGAGGGCCACAAGACAAAGGGCGGCCCACTGGACCGCCCCATGAAGCGCCGTTGCGCGTGTCACCTCAGGCCTTGCCCAAAAACTCGGCCATCCGGATCAACCCCTGCATATACCCAATCGCGTGCGAGCGGCCGCGGTGGTTCCAGTCGCTGTCACCGTCCATCTTGGGCACGTGGTCGTCGAGCAGGAAGCCATCGAAGCCGTTCTTGGCGAGCAGCACGATGACTTCGGCCGGGTCGAAATTGCCATCGCCGATGAAGCACTCGACGAAGTTCGGCACCGACCCCTTCACGTCGCGGAAGTGGATGTAGGAGATCCGGCCCTTGGGCGCGAAATACTCGATCATCTCGTTGACGTTGGCCTTGCCGCCTTCCATCTCCGAGCAGCAGCCGAGGCAGAGGTCGAGCGACCAAGCCTCCGAGCGGCCGACCAAGTCATAGGCCTTCTTGAAATTCTCCGGCTTGTAGAACAGCCGCGCCACGCCGCCCAGCATCGGCACCGGCGGATCATCGGGGTGCAGCGCCAGCTTCAGGCCTTCCTCTTCGGCCACCGGCAGCACCGCCTTCATGAAATACTCGTAGTTGCTCCACATCTGCTCTTCGGTGATCAGCGGGCCATCCTTGCCGAATAGCGGCATCGAGGAGGCGCGGCCGAGCGTCGTCGGCATGAACGAACGCAGCAGCTCGAGATTGTCGATGTTGGCTTCGACCACCGCCATGTCGAATTGCCGGGCCACGGCGCCGCCGCGGGTCGCGGCATCGCGCTTGGTGGTCCACACCGAGTTGGGCATGAAGTGCAGCCCGAGCACCGGGATGCCGGCGCGCGCCACGGCGCGGATCGTTGCCTGGTAGTTCTCGATCTGCTCGTCGCGGCCCTCGAGCCCCATCATCGCCTTGTGGTAGAAATGGGTGGGGACGTTCTCGATCGCTTCGAACTTGAGGCCGGCTGCCTCCACCTGGTCGACCAGCGCCCTGACGTCCTTTTGCTCCCAGCGGTTGTCGCCGGGGAGCGTCGGGTTGTTCATCTGCAACCCGGTGGCGCCGATCTGCGCCGCGAAGCGGAGCCTTTCCTCGCTCAGTTCATGGAACTGGCCGACCGCAACTCTGATACCCATTCTCTTGTTCCTAAATTGCACTGCAGTTGGTGTGTCACCGGGTCATTCCCGCATAGGCGAGACCGCCCGTCATCCCTTGACCGATCCCTCGGTCATGCCCGCCACCATGAAGCGCTGGGCAACGAAATAGAGGATCATCAGCGGCACCGACGAGATCGCTGCGCCGGCCATCAGCGGGCCCCAGGGCAAGACGTCGGAGGTGATGAGATAGTTGAGCGCCAGCGGCGCGGTGCGCACGCTTTCCGAGGTGGTGAGCACCAGTGCGAACAGCAGCTCGTTCCAGGCGCCGGTGAAGGTGAAGATGGCGACCGCCGCGAGGCCGGGCGCCGAGAGCGGCAGGGTGATGCGCAGCAGCGCCCCGAACCGGGTCAGCCCGTCGATCATCCCCTGCTCCTCGAGCTCACGCGGTACGCCGCGGAAATAGCCCTGCAGCAGCCAGGTGGAGAGCGGCAGCGAGAAGGTGAGGTAGACGAGGATCAGGCCTTGCAGTGAGTTGCCGAGCTTCAGCTGCGCCATGACGATCGACAGCGGAATGAACAGCAGCGAGCCGGGGGTGAGGTAGGCGAAGAGGATCAGCCGGCCGATGACGCCGCTGAAGCGATAGCGGAACCGCACCATCGAATAGGCGGCGAACGACGAGATGATCACCGAGATCACGGTGACGGTCGAGGCGACAATAAAGCTGTTGCGGATCGACAGCAGGAACTGCCCGTCGGCGAGCAGCTTCTCGAAGTTGGCGAGGCTGAAGCGGGACGGCCACAGAGACGGCACACGCAGGATGTCGCGTGGCAGTTTGAGCGACGTCGCCAGCATCCAGTAAACCGGGAACAGCACGAGGATGACCGCGACGATCAACGCGGCATAGCTCAGCAGCCGGGCGATCAGGAACCGGCGACGCGCCGAGGCGCCGGCATTGGTCGGCGCCGCACTGGCGATTTCGGCGAGACTGGCCATTATTCCTCCCTCCGCATCATCAGCGAAGTGGCAAAGATCACGAGGATGGCCAGCACCGGCAGCATATAGACCGACACTGCGGCCGCCTCACCGATGCGCTGGGTCTGCATGCCGAAATAGGCCAGCACCGGGAATACCATGGTGGCGTCCGACGGGCCGCCGGCGGTCAACAGCCAGACATGCTCGAAGCCGTTGGCGGTCCAGATCGAAGAGAGCAGCGTGGTGACGATGATCACCGGCAGAATGCTGGGGATGGTGACGTTCCAGAACCGTTGCCAGGTATTGGCGCCGTCAACGATCGCCGCCTCGTAAAGTTCTTTGGGCACCGATTGCAGGGCCGCGAGGATCGAGATGAACCAGAACGGAAAACCGCGCCACACCGAGGCGATGATCACCGAGGCCATGGCGGTGGTGCGGGTGCCGAGCCAGTCGACGGTGCCGGCGTAGAGCCCGGTCTGGTTGAGGATCAGATTAATGCCGCCGCCGATCGGCTGGTAAAGCACGCGCCAGGTGAGGAAGGCGACGAAAGCCGGCATGGCCCAAGGCAGCATCAGGAACGAGCGGAAGATACCTCGCCCCGGCAGGTTCTGGTGCACCAGCAGTGCCAGGCCCAGCCCGATCACCAGCTTCAGCACGTCCGAAACGAGGACGATGACAATGGTGTTGCGGATGGCGGCCCAGAAGGTCGCGGTCCCCGCCAGGTATTCGAAGTTCTTGAAGCCGATGAAGTTGCCGGTGCTGCCGATCACCATGTCGGTGAACGACACCCAGATAGCGAACAAAAACGGATAGGCGACGAGCCCGAGGATGAGCAGCACCACCGGCGCCACCAGCGCATAGGCGAAGAGCTTGAGCTTGAAGCCACCGCCGAAGCGGCGGCGGGGGGCAGGATTTTGAGTTGAAACAGTCGTCATCTGTTCTCTTGGTTACCCCTCACCCCGACCCTCTCCCCAGAAGGGCGATGGGGCGTTGTGGCACTGTCCGTGCAAAGTGCGTCCCCTCTCCCCTCTGGGGAGAGGGCCAGGGTGAGGGGTAGCCAAGCGCGCGGATCGTTCAATCAAAACATCCTTCCAAAACATCCGCGGATGGCCCCGGGAGGAACCATCCGCGGCAGGGAGGAACTTGGGATCAGTACTTGTCGTAGATGGCCTGGCCCTGGGTCTGCGCCTCGGCGATCGCCTTGTCGAAGTCCCAGCCATCCACCACCACGCGCTGGGCGAGCTTGGGAATGAGGAAGTTGGAGCCGAAATCAGCGAAGGCGGCGTTGTTGACATCCGGGTAGGCCGGAGCCGTGCCGTTCTTGGCGAGCCCGAGCAGGCCGACGAGGATGGTGTTGGTGCCGTCGAACGCCTGGAGCTTCTCCTGGTTGGTCAGCACCGGACCATAGATCGCCACGTTGAAATAGGCGTTCATGAACTCTGGCGACGAGAGGTGTTCGAGCAGCGCTTTGGCTTCGTCCTGCACCGGGCTCGCCTTGGTGATGGCGCGCAATTGCACGTCGATCGGCGAGATGATGCCCTTGGGGCCGCCGGGCAGCGGCGAGAAGGCGCTGGATTCGAACAGTTCCGGATCGTCTTTCCGCGCGGCGATACCGACCGAGCCGGTATTGGCGATGAAGCCGGCCTGGCCCGACAGATAAGCCTGGTTGTCGCCGGCGCCGTCCCAGGTGGTGTTGCCGGGCGAGAACAGGCCCTTGTCCCAGGCATTCTTCAGCCAGGTGAGCCACAACCGCGTCTCGGGCGAGTCGATCGTCACTTTCTTGCCGGCGTCGTCGGCGATGCGGCCCCCGAACGACTGCAGCACCGCGACCTGCAGGTTTGCGTCGCCGACATTGGAGAGGGCGAGACCCAGCCCCGAAACCGGCGCCTTGTTGATGGCTTCGGCCTGCGTCACCAGTTCGTCCCAGGTCTTGGGCGCCTCGGTGAAGCCGGCGGGCTCGAGCAGGTCCTTGCGCCGCAGCAGCAGGTTGCCGTTGACGCCGAACGGGATGCCGACGCGGGCAATGCCGCCATCCGCCGTCAGGTCGGATGCGGTATCGGGACCGGCGAACCAGCCGCCCTGCGCGTCGCCGATCTTCTTGTAGAGGTCGCCGACATCGGAGAACTGGCTCTGCCGGGCGAGCAGCCGGGCGAGGCCGAGACCCATGTCGAGGGCATCCGGCATGGTGTTGGACGATACCGCCGCCGAGACCTTCTGGGTGGTCTCGTTCTGGTTGATCATCACCACTTCGGTGGCGACGCCGTTGGCGGCGCCCCAGGCATTGATGGTGTCGGTCAGCAGCTTGTTGGCATCGTCCGAAAAGATCAGGCCACCCCAGTAGGTGAGCTTCTTGCCCTGCGCCAGGGCGGGCATCGGGAAGCTGCTGGCGGCGGCCAACGCCAGGCCGCTTGCGGCGGTCTTCAGCACGCGGCGGCGCGACCAGCCGGTCGGCTTCTGGGTGTCGAATGATTTGGTCATGGGCTCTCCTCCAAGATGAGCTCGTGTGCGGCTTGGCGATTGCGGCGACGGTGCCGGACTGATCGCTGGGGCGATCAACGTTCGGTGGGTCACGCCGCCTCCCCGCGGGGTCCCGATTTGCCTAGAGCGCGGTGGCCCAAACGGCCCGGCCGCTCACAGTTTTCTCGCAGCGCCGGCTTTTAAATATATTTATTAGCGCTATTAAGAGCGTATTATGGGGCTCGAACAACTGTCAATGCGCCATTGGCTAGGAGAAAAGGATGAGGGGTGAAATCGAGAATGCCGGTTACGCCGCGTTCTTTGACGCTCTCATCGACGGCCGGCTGAAGCTCGGCCAGACCCTGACACAAGAGGAACTGTGCAAGGTGCTGGGCCTGTCGCTGTCGCCGATGCGCGAAACGACGACGCTGCTCGAGGCCGAGGGGCTGATCACCGTCCGCCGCAAGGTGGGGATCACCATCTTCTATCCGGACGTGAAGTTCGTCGGGAATTGCTTCCAGTTTCGCGGCCTGCTCGAACGCGAGGGCCTCAGGAAGTTCGCGCAGACCGTGACCCCCGCCTGGATCGACGCGATGCGCGCCGAACATCTCGGGATCATCGATTTCGTCCGCCAGACCAACGACATGGAACGCTACCGCGTGCCGGTAAAACTGCTCGAGCGGAAGTTCCACGATACCTTCGTTGCCGCCTTCGACAATGACCAGATCAGGGTCAACTACGCGCGGCTGACCCAGAAGATGTACCTGTTGCGCCTGCACAACCTCAACGCGGTCGGCCCGGCCAACACCGTGACCTCGATGGAGGAGCATATGGTGATCATCGATGCGCTGAAGGCCGGTGACGTCGAGGCCGCCTGCGACGGGCTCGACCGGCACCTGCAGGGCGTGCTGCACCGCGTGCTGACGACGTAGCAGCGGCCTCACCGTGATCGCCTTCTCCCCTTGTGGGAGAAGGTGCCCGAAGGGCGGATGAGGGGTTCTCTCCGCGTACACCATCGCTCGTCGCAAGGGGAGAAGGCGAAGGAGCCGAAGCGACCGTGTCCTAAACCGCGTCGCTTGCCGGCTTCCTTCCGCTGCGAAGGTTCGCTTCGTGATCATGCAGCACCACGAGCACCGAGGCGATCAGCCCGGCGAACAGACCGGCCAGCAATCCGATCATCATGCTGTCGGTGATGCCCATCAGCTGGCCGATGCTGCTGGTGGCAAGGCCCGCCGCGACGGCGGTAACGAAGGCGCCGACCCACACCGACAGCGGCGCGTGGCGTTCGCGGTTGGAAAGGAAGAATTGCGGCATCGCCTCGCCCAGATAACGCCGGATGACGATCTCGGCCGCCACCGCACAGAAGGCGGCGACGATACCGACCGAGGCGCGGCCGGCGTCGTTATCGGCGAACACGGCGCCGACCAGGGCGCCCACCAGCGTGGCGATGACGACGGCTGCAATGATGTAGGCTGTAACTTCGTAGCGCGCATTGGACGGACTGGGCATCTTACACTCCAGGTCACTCGCTCACCCACTTCGATGCTAGCGCCAACCTGACGGCTGGACAACTCCGCCGCCCTCGTGCCTCAGTCGCAAGTCGAATCCCGCGCCCCGTTGACAAGCACCGTCACGGGCGATTAGCTGTCCCTAATATGAAACGCCCGTTCCAGATACGGAACGTACGACGGGCGATCGGGAGGGAAGCTCATGAGTGACGAGGCGCTCTCGCCTGTCCTTGCGGCACACAATATTTCGCGCCATTTCGGTGCGGTGGTGGCGCTCGCCGATGCGTCGCTGACGCTGCGACCGCGCGAGGTGGTGGGGCTGGTGGGCGATAACGGCGCCGGCAAGTCGACGCTCTTAAAAATCCTCTCCGGCATCGTCACCCCGTCGGGCGGCGACATCGTCATCGACGGCAAGCCGGTCGTACTGAAGCGCGCCCAGGACGCCATGGATGCGGGGATTGAGACAGTCTACCAGGACCTGGCGCTGGTCGACACCATGTCGGCCTACCAGAACGTCTATCTCGGCCGCGAGGAACTCTCGAAGCACCCGCTGGCCCGGCTGTTCAACCTCGTCGACGACCGCCGGATGCGTGAGCGGGCCCGCGAAGTGCTGGACATGCTCAAGGTGAAGATCCCCTCGATCAACGTCTCGGTGAAGGGCATGTCGGGCGGCCAGCGCCAGTGCCTCGCCATCGCTCGGGCACTGCTCTGGGGCCGCCGCATCGTCATCCTCGACGAACCGACCGCGGCGCTCGGGGTACGCGAGACCGGCCAGGTGCTCGAGGTGATCCGCGACCTGCGCCAGCACGATGTCTCGGTGATCATCGTCAGCCACAACATGCAGCAGCTGATGAGCGTCGCCGATCGCATCACAGTGATGCGGCTGGGCCGCTCGATCGCCACCCGCACCGTCAAGGAGACCGAGGTCAACGAGATCGTCGGTTTGATTACCGGCGCCATTCCGGGCGACTCGCCCGAAGCGCGCGCCGCCCAGGTTGCGGCCTGAGGCAAAGCCTCTGAGCCGATCAGACTATTTTCGCAAAAGGGAGGAGACCTATCTTGCGCAACTCAGTACGTGCATTCGCCGTCATGGCGCTTTCGGTTCCCGCGCTCATCGGCATTGCCGGTGTCGCGGAAGCCCAGGACAAGTTCAAGCTCGGCATGGCGGTGGGTGGCAACACCTGCTGCGAATGGATGAAGGCCCAGGGCGACGTCGCCCGCGCCCTCGCCGAGAAGGAGGGCTGGGACTATGTCGAGCTCTCCAACAACAACGACCCTGCGACGGCCCTGAAGAACGTGCAGATCTTCGCGCAGGAAGGCGTTGACGCGATCATCCAGTTCAATGGTCAGGCTGCATCCAACCCGGCCATCTCGGCGGTCGCCAAGCAGGCCAATATTCCGATCGTCACCTACGACATCGCCGATCCCGGCATGTATTTCGTCGGCATCGACAATCTCGGTGCGGGCATTGCCGGTGGCGAGGGCCTCGGCGCCATCGTCAAGGAAAAGTGGAACTGCGAGCCCGATCTGGTGATCTCTGCTGAAGGCGCCGGCGCCGGCATCGTCAACGAGTGGCGCACCGGCGGCATGCGCACCGGCCTGGGCAATGTCTGCCCGGACATTCCGAAAGAAAAGTATGTGAGCTTCGAGAGCCAGGGTGACGCGGCTGTCGGCCTGCCGGCCGCTCGCGACCTGCTCGCGGCCCATCCCGACGCCAAGAAGATCGCCGTGGTCGGCCTGAACGATGGCGGCGTGCTCGCCCTCATCAACGCCGCCGAGCAGCTCGGCCGCGCCGACGAAGTCATCGGCTGGGGCCAGGACGGCGCCTTCATCACCGGCGACAACGTCAACCCGCATCTGGTCGGTTCGGTGTTCTACTTCCTCGAGGGCTACGCCGTGTATGCCATCAAGGACGTGATCAAGCCGATCGCCGAAGGCAATACCCCTGCGCTGAAGGCCGATGCCGGCGATCCGGCCTCCAAGGTCCAGCCGTGCCCGGTCACCGCCGAGCAGGCCAAGTCGGTGCCCGACATGCCGGAACGCGTGAAGCAACTGCTCGCCGCCCCCGCCGGGACGACGGAGTACGAGCTGTTCTGCCCGAACAAGTGAGTTGAACTGAAGTTAGGTAAGGCCCCCTCACCCGGCCCTGGGGGCCGACCTCTCCCCCTCGGGGCGCTACCGCGTCCCCAGAGGGAGAGGTGGTGATGGGGCAAGATCGTGCCTCACCGTCACCTCTCCCTCTGGGGACGCGGTAGCGCCCCTGGGGGGAGAGGTCGCCGCGCAGCGGCGGGTGAGGGGGCCTTCCACCCCGACTGCCAATGAACTCCTCGGAACCACCGCCGATGTCCCTGACCCAAGCCACCGAGACCGCGCCGCCGGCTGTACCGCTCCGGGTCCGTTTTGGTGGCTGGGGCACCGGCATCATGCTGCTTGCGGTGTGGCTGCTGCTGATCGCCGCCACCGGCCTCTACCGCCCCGACTTCCTGTCGCAGCAGACGGTGCTGGCCATCGCCTTCACCATGTCGATCGTCGGCGTGTTGGCGATCGGGCAGGGGCTCGTCGCCATCTCGGGCGGCTTCATCGATCTGAGCCAGCCGGCCGGCATGATCACCGCCAGCCTCGTCGCCGTGCGGCTCTCGGAAGTCGGCATGCCGCTCCCCGTGGTGATCGTCGGCGCCATCCTCACCGGCATGGCGTGGGGGGCCTTCAATGCGGCGATCATCGTCTTTGCCAAGCTCAATCCGGTGATCGTGACGCTGGCGACCAACTTCATCGGCCTCGCCGCTCTGTTCCTGGTGTTCCAGCTCGCCGAAGTACCGCTCAACTCCGACATCTATCATTTCGGCCGCGCCAGCCTGTTCGGCCTGCCGGCGATCTTCTGGCCGATGCTGGGGCTGGTGCTGGTGGTCGGGTTCCTCTTGCCGCGCACGAAGTACGGCCGCCGCGCCACCGCCGTGGGCGGCAATCGCGCCGCCGCCAAGGCCCGCGGCATCTCGCTCAGGGCGACGCGGTTCGCCATCTTCATGGCTGCCGGCGGCTTCGTCGGCTTTGCCGCAGTGCTGTTCGCGGCGACCGCCGGACCGTTCAACCCGGGTTCGGGCAACGCCATGCAGCTCAATATCATCGCCGGGGTGATCCTCGCGGGCATTTCGCTCGCCGGTGGGCGCGGCAATTTCTGGATGCTGCTGTTGAGCGTCGGGTTTCTGTCGACCATTCCGACGTCGCTGGTGTTCTTCGGGCTCAGCTCTGACACCCAGTCGATCTTCCAGGGCCTGATCCTCGTCATCGCGGTCGCCATCGACGGTTATCGCGCACGGAAGGGAACGCCATGAGCGACACTGCTGCTTCCACCCTGCCGCCCGCGCCGCATAACCCCTGGCGCGAGCTGCTGACCGGCTCGGTCGCCTCGATCACCTTCACCTTCATCGCTGTGGTCGCGGTGGGCTGGTTCTGGGTCGGGCCCAAATTCCTGTCGTTCGGCAATATCTCGATCATGGGCACCTTCCTGATCGTGCCGCTGATCGTCGGCGCCTTCTCCGGCATGGCGCTGCTCTCGGGCGTCGTCGACCTGTCGATCGGCTCGATGGTCGGCTTCTCCTCGGCGGTGTTCGCGCTGCTGATTTCGCTCGGCTGGGATCCGGCCAGCGCCGCGGCGGTGACGCTCTGTGCCTGCCTCTGCTTCGGCGGCATCAACGCCATCGCCATTGTCGGCTTCGGGGCCGAGCCGATCGCTGCGACGCTCGGCATGCTGGTGGCTTTGCGCGGCATCGCCTGGGTGCTGCTCGGCTCGCAGGGCGCCATCTTTGCCTTCAACATCGACATGTTCAACCTGGTCAGCACCACGGTATTCGGGCTGCCGCTGTTCTTCCTTCTCGCCATCCTCTTGACCGCCATCGCCGCGCTGATCGTCACCAAGACCCGTGTCGGCCGGCATGTGCAGGCGGTGGGCGGTGACGACAAGGCGGCGGGGCGCGCCGGCATTTCGGTGAAGAAGGTGCGGGTCGCGGCGCTGCTGCTCTCGTCGTTCGGCGCCGGGCTCGGCGGCATCGTCTATGCGGCGCAGCTCGGCAGCGCGGCGCGGGCCACCGGCGTCGGGCTCGAGTTCCAGGTCTATGCGGCGCTGATGATCGGCGGCTACTCGATCCTGCGTGGCGGCGTCGGCAACCCGGTCGGTGGTGCGCTTGGCCTCTTGGCGGTCGCTGGTGTCAGCAACATCCTCGATCTCAAGGCCATCAGCCCCTACTACGTAAACATCATTGTCGGCCTGCTGCTGCTCGCCGCAGTCCTGCTCGATCGCCTGCGTGGCGGCGACGCCTACGAATAATAACCAGTTATCACCCGACCTAAGGATTTTGTGCCGTGAAGATCTCGGACATCACCATCAAGACGTTCCGCACCTATGCCGACCGCTGGGATGTCGGCCACGCGCTGCCTTTGCCCAACACGCAGATGATGCAGACGGTGCTCACCATCCACACCGACGAAGGCGTGGTCGGGCACTATTTCGGCGGCGGTTCGCACGGCGACAATGAGGGCCTCAACGTCGTCGACCAGCAGCAGATCCTGTGGCGCATCAAGGATCTGCTGGTTGGCCAGGACCCGATGGATCGCGAGATGATCTGGAAATGGATGTGGGTCGCCAACGTCCAGGAAAACGTCGCCTCGGTGATCGACAACGCGCTGTGGGACCTCGCCGGGCGCTACGCCAACCTACCGGTCTACAAGTTGATGGGCGGCGCCGGGCGCGAGAAGGTGAAGGCCTACGCCTCGACCTACCCCAATATCGGCAAGCCGCACGTCTATGCCGAGCATGCGCTGGCCTGCAAAAACGAAGGCTACATCGCCTACAAGATCCACCCGCACTATTTCTGGAACCCCGAGACCGGTCAGCCGACTCCCGGTCGCCCGTCCAACATCAAGGCCGATATCGAGACCTGCCACCTGGTGCGCGAGGCGGTGGGGCCGGATTACGTACTGATGTTCGACCCGTGGGGCACCTACATGACCATGGAGGAGGCGATCCAGGTCGGCCGCGAGCTCGAAAAGCTCAACTTCTACTGGTACGAGCACCCGATGCCGGAATACCGCACCGAGAGCTATGTGCGGCTGAGCCGGGAGCTGCAGATCCCGATCCTTTCCCCCGAGATCATCGCCGGTGGCGTGTTCTCACGCGCCGAGTGGATCCTGCGCGGCGCCGGCGACATGAGCCGCATTGACGTGGTCCGCGGCGGCATCACGGGTGCGCGGAAGACCGCCATCGTCGCCGAAGCCTATGGGCTGCGCTGCGAGATGCATATGGCCGGCTGGGGCAACCTGCAGGTGATCGGCGCCACCTCCGAGGATACCTCAGAATATTACGAGAAGGGCCTGCTCGCGCCGGGCGTCGATTACGACGCGCCGCACCCCTACCTCAAGAACACTGTCGATAAGATCGACTCCGAGGGCTTCGTGCACATGCCCAAAGGCCCCGGCATGGGTTACGAAATCGAGTGGGACTATATCGACGACAACCTGATCGAACCCAACGCAACGACCAAGAAGACCCATTGGTAGGGCCAGGCGTTGTGGCCGCGATCGACCACGGGGTCATTCCCGCGAAAGCGGGAACCTCTGTTTACGGTGCCTGCCCCGAACGGAGGTCCCCGCTTTCGCGGAGATGACCCGGTGGAGGTCTCTGGCGCCGGGGAAACACTTCCCTGACCAGACTGCAGCCGCAAGGAGTAACAACCTAGATGTCGAGCATCACCCGGTCCGTCCAGGCCATGGATCTGCTGGCCCGCAAGGGTCCGCTGGGGGTCCGCGCCGTGGCGCAGCAGTTGCAGCTGCCGCTCGGCTCGGTGCACCGGATGCTGCTCGACCTCAGCGAAGAAGGGGTGGTCGATCGCACCCCGTCCGGCGAGTGGGAGCTGAGCTTCCGTCTGCTCGAGATCACCGGGCTACAGCTCGAGCGCATCGATCTGCCGCGGCTCTGCCGGCCGTTCGCCGAGCAGATCGCCGAGGCCACCCGCGAGACGGTGAACGTCAACGCCCTGAGCGGCATGTTCGGGGTGTGCATCGACAAGGTGCGCGGCAACGAGGGCATGCAGCTCGATATGCGCATCGGCTCGCGCGGACCGCTGAACTGCGGCGGCGCCGGCAAGGCGATGTTGTCCTATATGCCCGAGGCCCGGCAGGAGGAGGTCTATACCCACCCGCTGCCGGCGCTCACCAGCCACACCATCGTCGACGCCACCAGGCTGCGTGAGGAGATCGGCCGCATCCGCGACCGCTTCTATTCGATCGACGACCAGGAAGTGGTGATGGGCGTCTATTGCGTTGCCGTGCCGCTGCTCGATCGTTCCGGCCACTCGGTCGGCGCCATGAGCGTCACCGGTCCGTCGGTGAAAAAGCCGGGCGGCGACAACGTCATGCCGGTGGTCGCCATGCTGTGGGACGCCTGCGAGCACGTGAGCCGGCGGCTCGGCTATGCCGGCGAATGGCCGCCCGCCGCGGCGTCGGCCGCCGCCCGCCGCGCCGGTTGAGGAGAAGACTGTGGTCCGCATTGCCTGGATGATGAAGCTGAAGCCCGGCAACGAGGCGATCTACAAGCAAAAGCACGACGAGATCTGGCCCGAGATGCTCGATGCCATGCGGCGCGACGGCGTGCGCAGCTTCTCGATCTACCGCAACGGGCTCGACCTCTTCGCCTACATGGAGCGCGACAGCGCCCCCGATCCGGCGACCCCAATCAGCGACCTGACCTGGCGCTGGTGGGAGATGATGGCGCCCTACATGGAAACCAATTCCGACTTCTCGCCGGTGCAACGCCCGGTCGAGGAAATGTTCAACTTCGAAAATCGCTGAGAGAGCCATTGTCCATGACCTCCGCCGCCATCAGGGGCGTAGTGCCCATTCTCGTCACGCCATTTCACCCCGATGGCAGCATCGACGAGGAGAGCCTCGCGCGCCTGATCGAGTTCAACATCGCGGCCGGAGTGCACGGCCTCGGCGTGGCGCTGGGCAGCGAAGTGTTCAAGTTCAACGAGGCCGAGCGCGCCCAGATCACCCGCGCCACCATCAAGGCGGTCAACGGCCGCGTGCCGGTGATTATCAACTCCGGCGCTGCCGGCACCGATCTCGCGGTGTTCTATTCGCGCGCTGCCGAGGCGGCGGGCGCCGATGCCCTGATGGTGATCCCGCCCTCGTTCATGCCGGTAAGTTCGGAGGAGATCTTCGACTATTACCGCGCCATCGATGCGGCAGTCGGCATCCCGATCATCCTGCAGGACGTACCGCAGGGGCCGATCTCGCCGGCCCTGGCGCTCCGCATCGCCGACGCCTGCCCGAACGTCACCTACATCAAGGTCGAGACCGTGCCGGTTACCGGCAAGGTGCATGCGATGTCGAGTGCAGCGGGCGATCGGCTGACGATTTTCGGCGGCGCCGGCGGCAGCTATTTCATCGAGGAACTGCGGCGCGGTGCGCACGGCACCATGCCGTTCTGCAGCCAGCCCGCCGATTTCGTTGCGGTGTGGGATGCCTTCCAGCGCGGCGACGAGGCGGCGGCGCGGCAGCGCTTCGATGCGACGATCATGGCGGTGAACCGGCTGGGCAACCAGGGCGGCGATATCTTCTACGCTATCCATAAGCAGCTGCTGGTGCGGCGCGGCATCATTCGCCACGCCCTGGTCCGCAGCCCGACCACCGCGGTCGACCCGATCACCCAGCGCGAGATCGACGAGCTGCTGGCGACCGTCGTTCCGACCCCGGTCGCCTTCGGGGCCTGAGATGGATCCGTTCGCGCTCAGGCGGCTCGGCCGGACCAGCCTCGAGCTGCCCCGGCTCGGGCTGGGCGGCGCGTCCCTCGGCAATATCTTCAACACCATCCCCGAAACCCAGGCCGACGCCACGCTCGACGCGGCGTGGGATGCCGGGGTGCGCTTCTACGATACCTCGCCCTGGTATGGCCGCGGGCTCAGCGAGCACCGCATCGGACGTGGGCTATACCTCCGCCCGCCGGGCGAGGCGATCGTCTCGACCAAGGTCGGCCGGGTGCTGTTTGCGCCCGATGACGTTGCCGCCTTCGCAGCAAGCGAACGCAGCTGGCCGAACGGGCTGAAATTCCAGCATCGGCACGATTACAGCTATGCCGGGGTGATGCGCAGCTACGAGGACAGCCTGCAGCGGCTGCGGCGCAATCGCGTCGACGTGCTGGTGATCCACGATCTCGACCTCGCCAATCTCGGCAGCGAGGAGCTGGTGAACCAGCATCTCGATGCGCTCGACGCCGGTGGCGGCATGCGGGCCCTTGAGGAGCTGAAGGCGGCGGGGTTGGTCAAGGCCATCGGTGCCGGCGTCAACCGCATGGGCACCATCCCGCGCTTCCTCGAACGCTTCGAGCTCGATTTCTTCCTCGTGGCGCTGCCCTACACTTTGGCCGAGCAGCCGGTGCTCGATGCCGAGTTCCCGCTTTGCCAAGCGCGCGGCGTCGGCGTGATCATCGGAGGCGTCTTCGCCTCCGGCATCCTCGCCACCGGGCCGGTGCCCGGCGCGCGCTACAACTATGCCATCGCCAACGAGGAGCAGCTCGCTCGAGTTGGCCGCATGCAAGCGGTGTGCGAAGGGCATGGCGTGCCGCTGGCAGCCGCCGCTCTGCAGTTCACGCTGCATCATCCGCTCGTCGCCTCAGTGATCCCCGGCGCCTTCCATCCCGATCACCCGCGCCGCAACGTCGAGAGCATGCGGGTCGAAATTCCGGCGGACCTGTGGGGCGAGCTGAAGCACGAAGGTCTGCTGCGCAGGGATGCGCCGACACCGCAAACGTAGCGTCTTGCACCGGCGGTGCCACACCGCCCCCTCGCCCCTTTGGGGAGAGGGTTGGGGTGAGGGGCGCCAAGCGCGCAGGACCATCCAATTAGGGTACCGCAGAGGGCACAGCCCTTCAGCCAGTGTGCTTGGTTACCCCTCACCCTTACCCTCTCCCCAGAGGGGCGAGGGGACGGGTGTGGCACGGCCGGTGCTCGCTCGAAGCGCTTACGTCAGCCGCGCCAAATACGGCACGGCTTGCGCGCCCTTCAGCTTCTGCGCCAGCCGCGCCACGTAGAGTTCCGACGCGTGGTTGGCGATGCTGAGCCCGTGGCTCTCGCGCCAGATCTCGCCGATCGAGATGGCATTGGCATCCTGGTGCGTCAGGTAGACGAAATCGGCGCCCGGATGGAGGATCACCTCCTCGCCAAAATGCTCGAACGGGAAGGTCGGCACCATCGAGACGAAGTCGTCGACATTGACCACGCGGGTGATCGGCAGGCTGGCGAGCTTGCCGGCACCCACCGCATTGGTCACCCGTGGCTGGCCGAAGGTGGTGGTGCGGGCGAGGCTGTAGCCGTCATCCCTCAAATAGAGCGACAGCACCGCGGCGATGCCGGCGCCCATCGAATAGCCGCTCACGTAAGTCCGGTAATCCTTGCGCAGTTGCGGCGCGACTTCGGCGCGCACGGCGAGCGCGCTGTCCTCGAAGCCGCGGTGCAGCGGGATGCCGTGCCGGGCTTCGGGCTTGAGGAAGATGTCGAAGTCTTCCAGCCAGTCCTTGAGGTTCAGCGAGCCGGGCATCGACAGGTACTGCGCCTTTTTGCCGTGATCCTGCTCGACCACGTAGCGCACGCCGACCGCCGGGATCTGGCCAACCTTGGTCACATTGGGCCACCGGCCACGGATCTCGGCTTCGCTGCGCTGCGAGTCGTCGGCGCGCCGGGCCATCTGATGCAGGAGCGGAAAATCGACCTTCGCCTTGTCGACCTTGCTGCCGAGGCTGTTGAGTGCCTGCGGGCTGATCGAGGTACAGGCGGCGATCGGCAGCGCGACAAGGCCGCCGAGCACCATGCGCCGGCTGATCGCCGACGCCGTCAGTCTGTCGTCCCGGTCCGCGCTCACTTTGGCCCCGCTGTCTCACTGCGGGGACCATGCCACAGACCGCGCCGCGCTGTCAGGTGGCGGGACGGCTGTCGTCGGGCTGGGCCTTCGACTTCAGCGCATCCTCGCGGAACTCGAACCACATGGCGTTGAGGATGCCGAAGCTGCAGGCGAGGCCGACGCCGAGGATCCAGGAAAAATACCACATCCGATTGTCTCCTTAGTAGGCGTTGGGGTTCTTGTTGAGGCTGGCGGTGGTTACCGGCCCGCGCATCACCCGGAACACCCAGCTGGTGTAGATCAGGATGATCGGCAGGAAGACGATCGCGGCGCACAGCATGACGAACAGCGTCAGCTGGCTCGACGAGGCGTCCCACACCGTGAGGCTCGACTGCGGGTCGATCGACGAGGGCAAGAGGAACGGGAACAGCGACAACCCGGCGGTGGCGATGATGCCGAAAATCGCAAGGCTCGAGCCGAGCAGCGCCACCAGTCGGGCCCGGGCGCCGAGCGCCCACCAGGCAACGAGGCTGCCGAATACTGCGAGGATCGGCAGGGCCATCGTCCACGGCATGGCGCCGTAATTGCCGCCCCAGGCGCCGACCTCGCGCACCACCTCTTTGCCGAGCGGGTTCGACGGGGCGATGGTCATCGGCGGGCCGACCAGGCGGTAGCCTTCGAGCACGTAGAGCGCCAGCACCCCACCAAGCACGAACAGCACGATCGTCGCCAGCGCCGACCAGCGGCCATATTTGCGCGCTCGCTCGGCGATCTCGCCATCGGTGCGGCCGGCGATCACCGTGGCGCCCTGCGTCACGATCATCGTGAGGCTGACCAGCCCTGAGAGCAGGGCGAACGGCGTCAGGAGGCCGAAGAAGTTGCCGGTGTAGGTGACACGCTGCGTCACATCGAGCTGGAATGGCGCGCCGAGAAACACATTGCCGACCGCGACGCCGAAGATCAGCGATGGCAGGAAGCCGCCGATGAACAATGCCGCATCCCAGGTGGCGCGCCAGCGCGGATCGCTGACCTTGCCGCGGAACTTGAAGCCCACCGGCCGGATGATCAGCGCCAGGAGGATGGCGATCATCGCGATGTAGAATCCCGAAAAGCTAACTGCATAAAGCTGTGGCCAGGCGGCGAAGATGGCGCCGCCGCCGAGGATCAGCCACACCTGGTTGCCTTCCCAGGTCGGGCCGACGAGGTTGATCAGCACGCGCCGCTCTTCATCGGTCTTGGCGACGAACGGCAGGAGGGTACCGACGCCGAGGTCGCGCCCGCCCATCACGGCAAAGCCGATCAGCAGGATGCCGAGCAGGGCCCACCACAGGATGCGCAGCGTTTCATAGTCGAGAGGAATGGTGCTCATCGGGCTGTTCCTTACTTGGCGGGGGCGATCGTGGCGGTTTCGACCGGCTCGACCGACTGATCGAAGTTCAGCTTGTCGGAGGGGCCGTGCTTGATGGTGCGAACCATCAGCCAGACCATGACGATGAGCAGCGCCGTGTAGAGCAGCATGAAGAAGCTCAGCGAGATCACCAGATCCCAGAAGTTGAGCCCCGAGGCGGCGTAGAAGGTGGGCAATACGCCCTCCACCACCCAGGGCTGCCGGCCATACTCGGCGATGAACCAGCCCGCTTCGATGGCGATCCACGGCAGCGGCAGGGCGGCGACGGCTACCCAGAGCAGCCAGCGCGGCTTTTCGATCCGGTGCGTCGAGGCCTTCCAGAACCACAGCGCGAAGAAGGCGATGAAGAAGAAGCCGGCGCCGACCATGACGCGGAAGCTCCAGAACAGCGGCCACACGTCCGGTACCGTATCGAGCGCCGCCTTGGCGATCTCCTCGCCGGTGGCGTTCTCGACATCGGGCCGGTACTTCTTCAGCAGCAGCGCATAGCCGAGGTCGGCTTTGGCGGCGTTGAAGGTGTCGCGCGCCGCGCCGTCATTGCGGTTCGCCTGCAGCGCGTTGAGCGCCTTGTAGGCCTCGACGCCATTGACGACGCGCAGCGCCGCACGCTCGGTGAGCTCGGTAATGCCCGGCAGGTCGCGATCGAGCGAGCGCGTGGTGATGAGCCCGAGCACCCAGGGGAACTGCACTTCGAAAGCCGGGCGGCCATCACTGCCCGGAATAGCGAACAGGGTGAGCGCGGCCGGGGCCGGCTCGGTGTGATACATCGCCTCCATCGCGGCGATCTTCATCTTCTGGTGCTCGGTCGCCACATAGCCCGACTCGTCACCGAGGACGACGACGCTGAGCGCCGAGGCGAGGCCGAAGCTGGCGGCGACGACGATCGAGCGCTTGGCCAGTTCCTGGTGCTTGCCGCTCAACAGGAATATCGCGCTCACCGCCAGGACGAACACCGCACCGCAGACATAGCCGGCCGAGACGGTGTGGACGAACTTCGCCTGCGCCACCGGGTTGAACAGCACCGCCATGAAGTCGGTGACTTCCATGCGCATGGTGTCGGGGTTGAACGCGGCGCCCACCGGGTTCTGCATCCAGCCATTGGCGATGAGGATCCACAGCGCCGAGAAATTGGCGCCCAGCGCCACCAGCCAGGTGACGGCGAGGTGCGCCACCGGCTTCAGCCGATCCCAGCCGAAAAAGAACAGCCCCACCAGCGTCGCTTCGAGGAAGAAGGCCATCAGCCCTTCCATCGCCAGCGGCGCGCCGAACACGTCGCCGACATAGTGGCTGTAATAGCTCCAGTTCATGCCGAACTGGAATTCCATCACCACCCCGGTGGCGACGCCCATGGCGAAGTTGATGCCGAACAGCACCCCCCAGAACAGCGTCGCCTTGCGCCAGACGACGCGTCCGGTCATCACGTAGACGCTCTCCATGATGGCCATCACGAAGGACAGGCCCAGCGTCAGGGGCACGAACAGGAAATGGTACATCGCTGTCGCAGCGAACTGGATGCGCGACAGATCGACGACGATGGGATCGACCATGGGGATGCCTCGTGTTGTCCGGCCCAAGTCTGCACAAACAAGTCTGCACCAGGTGGCCGGCATGCTTGCCGCAGTACATGCATTCGCATCGCATCGCCTTGATCCAGATCAAGGCGATGCGCATGACTATAAGCCAGATTTGGAGACCTTCTCCACACGGTAGGTCAATGGACGATAAGGCGAAAATCGGGGGGCGCTGGCTGAACCGCCTCGCGGCAGCCGACCGGCCACTGCTCGCCGCCGTGCTCGGCCTGCCGCTGCTGGCCGGGGCGCTGCTGGTGGCGCAGGCCATGGTGCTGGCGGGACTGCTGCATCGCGCCATCGTCGAGGGCGCTGGGCTCACGACGCTGCTGCCGCAGCTGGCGCTATTGGCGAGCATCCTCGTCATTCGCATCGCGCTGGGTGGCCTCGGCGAAGTCGCGGCCGTGCGCTTCGGTGAAGCGATCAAGGCGCCGCTGCGCGCCGGGCTGGGCGCCGACCTGCTGCGCCGCGCCCCGACCTGGACCGCCTCGAAGAGCTCCGGGGCGCTGTCGAGCACCGTGCTCGAACAGGTCGAGGCGCTGGACGGCTATTTCACCCGTTACCTGCCGGCCATGCTGCAGGCGGCGATCCTGCCGATCGGCTTTGCCGTCATCGCCTTCTCGGTCGATTGGATCGTCGGGCTGTTGTTCCTGATCTCGGCCCCGCTGATCCCGGTGTTCATGGCGCTGGCCGGCTGGGGCGCCGAAGCCGCGAGCCGCTCGCAGGCCGCCGCGCTGAACCGGCTGAGCGGCCGTTTCGCCGACCGGCTGCGCGGCTTGGTGACGCTGAAGCTGTTCGGGCAGGACGCGGCGGAGACGGCGCGGGTGCGGCTCGCCTCCGAAGAATTGCGGGTGCGCACCATGCGGGTGATGCGCATCGCCTTCCTCAGCTCGGCGGTGCTGGAATTCTTCGCCGCGCTGGGCGTCGCCGGCGTGGCGCTCTATGTCGGGCTGACTTTCCTCGACCTCGTCAACGTCCACAGCACCGAGCTGACGCTCGCCGCCGGAATGTTCCTGCTGCTGATGGCGCCCGAAGTGTACCAGCCGCTGCGCCTGCTGGCGGCGCATTACCACGACCGCGCCTCGGCCAGGGCCGCCGTGGCCGAGATCGAGCGCGAACTCGATGCGCTGCCGGGGGAAGCGACGCCTTTGGTCGCCGTCACCGCGGCTGCCGTCGCGACGGGCGCTGCGACGCTCGAGCTGCGTGCCGTTGCGCTGGACGACCCGACCGGGCGGCCGGTGCTCGCCGCCGCCGACCTCACCCTCGAGCCCGGCGCCCGGATCGCTATCCTCGGCGCCAGTGGCATCGGCAAGTCGACCCTGCTCGAGGCCATTGCCGGGTTGCGGACCTTCAGCGGCGAGATCCGCATCGACGGGCGGGCGCTTGCCGAAATCGCTGAACCGGAGCTGCGGCAGCGCGTCGCCATGCTGGGGCAGCGGCCACGGCTGTTCGCCGGCAGCATTGCCGACAATATCCGGCTGGGGCGGCGTGACGCCGATCATGCGGCGGCGCGGCAGGCGGCGCAGCTGGCGCGGGTCACCGACTTCGCCGACGTCTTGCCCGAGGGGTTGGCGACGCACCTCGGCGAGGACGGGCTGGGCCTTTCCGGCGGCGAGGTCCAGCGCATTGCGCTGGCCCGCATCTACCTGCGCGATCCCGGGCTGATCCTGCTCGACGAGCCGACGGCGCATCTCGATGCCGCGACCGAGGCGCTGGTGCTCGATGGCCTCGCCGAATTCGCCGGTGGGCGCACGCTCATCGTCGCCACCCACGCGCGGGCTGTCGCGGCGCGCATGGACAAAGTGTTCCGCATCGCCGGCGGCAAGCTGCTGCCGGCGCCGAAGCCGGTCATCACCGATCGCAACGTGGGGGCGGCATGAGAGCCATCTTCGCCTTTGCGCCACTGCTGGGGCGGTTGAAGGGCCCGATTGTGCTCACCGTGCTGCTGTCGCTGCTGACGCTGCTCGCCGGCATCGGTCTGCTCGGGCTTTCCGGCTGGTTCCTCACCGCGGCGGCGCTGAGCACGCTCGGCTCGGCCTTCAACATCTTTGCGCCTTCGGCAGGCGTCCGCGGCCTGTCGTTCATCCGTATCCTCGCGCGCTACGGCGAAAAGCTCAGCGGTCACGACATGACGCTGCGGCTGCTGTCCGACCTCAGGGCCTGGCTGTTTGCACGGCTGTTTCCGCTGGTCCCGCTGGCGCGGCGCTTCGGCCGAGGCGACCTGGTCAGCCGGCTGCTCGCCGATGTCGAGGCGCTGGATACGGTGTTCCTCGTGGCGCTTGGGCCGATCAGCACCGCGGTACTGGCCGGCGCCGCGATGACCGTGGCGCTGGCGCTTGCCTTGCCCGGCGCGGCCCTGGTCTATGCGCTGCTGTTCTTTGCCGCGGTGCTGCTGGTGCCGGTGGGGCTGGTGCTGGCCTCGCGCGCTGTCGGCAGCGAGGTCGTCGCGGCTGGCGCGGCGCTGCGCCAGGCCGTGCTCGATGGCGTCGACGGGCACCAGGACCTGGTGCTGTTCGGCGCTACAGGCGAGGCTGCGGCGAGCGCTGCAACCGCATCGGCGCGGCTGGCACAGGCCCGCCGACGGCTTGGCCTGCGCGCCGCGCTGGCTTCGGCGCTGGTGCAACTGCTGGCCGGCGGTGCCCTGCTCGGCACCCTGGTGGCCGGTTTCGCGGCGCTCGAGGCCGGTACGATCGACGGGCCGCTGCTCGCCGGCCTGTTGCTGGCGGTGCTCGCCAGCTTCGAAGCCTCCGCCATGCTGGTGCGCAGCGCCACGCGGCTCGCCGGAGCCGCCGCCGCTGCCGACCGGCTGCAGGCCATCGCCAGCAGCGCGCCCGCCGTCGCCGAACCGGCCGCTCCGCTGCCGATTCCGGCCGGCGGCGATATGCGCTTCGAAGCGGTGCGCTTCGGCTACGACCCGCAGCACCCGGTGCTCGACGGGCTGAGCTTTGCGGTCCGGAGCGGTGAATGCGTCGCCATCACAGGACCGAGCGGCGCCGGCAAGTCGACCATCGCGCAACTGCTGCTGCGGCTGGTCGACCCTGACGCCGGCACTGTGCGCCTCAACGGCAGCGATCTCCGCGAGGTGGCCGGCCCCGAGCTTCGCCAGCGGGTCGCGCTGATGACCCAGGATGCGCCGGTGTTTCTCGACACCATCCGCGCCAACCTTCGCATCGGGCGCGACGATGCCGATGATGCCGCGCTGTGGCGCGTGCTCGAGGTGGTGCATCTGGCGGAGCTCGTTCGCGGCTTGCCCGGGCAGCTCGACGCCGTGGTCGGAGAGGCAGGCCGAACCCTCTCGGCCGGGCAGGCCCGCCGCATCTGCCTGGCGCGCACCCTCCTGTCGCGCGCCGACGTCATCGTCTTCGACGAACCGACCAGCGGGCTCGATGCCGAGACCGAGGCAGCGTTTCTCGCCGAGTTGCCGGAGCTGACCCGCGGCCGCACGGCCATTGTCATTACTCACGCGGTGGTACCGGACGCGTTTGACCGGGTGCTGGAATTGCGGGCAGGGCGGTTAGCGGAGGTTCGCCACCACTGAAAGGCCCAGCTCCGCTTGAGAAAAATCAGGTCGGGAATGGCGTGCCTCCCGCGAACATCGCGCGCGTTGCCCACCCCACCCCATCCCTCCCCGTCAAGGGGAGGGTGCCGGCTGGTGCTTGTGTCGGTATCCAGCCACAAACTCGATGCTCACCTCCCCCTTGACGGGGGAGGCAAGCGAAGCTTGGGAGCGTAGCGATCTAGCGCAGCTCGGAGGGGGTGTGACTTGGCCACGATGCACGCGGCGACCTCGCCACCAGCCCTTCACCTACCCGCAAAGCCCCTGCAACGCCTCGAGGTCCGGCACCTCGACCGTCCGGTTATTGGTAATCATGACCACCCCCGCCTGCCGTAGCTTGGTCAGCTGGCGCGACACCGTCTCGATGGTGAGGCCGAGGAAATCGGCGATATCCGAGCGGCTGAGCGGCAGCTCGAAGCTGATGCCGTCGCTCGCCTCCGCCGCGGGGTCGGCATGCATGGCGATCAGATAGAGGAAGCTTGCGACCTTTTCCTGCGCGGTCTTGCGGCCCAGCGTCACCATCCAGTCGCGCGCTTCGTCGAGCTCGCGCAGCGTTTGCTGCATCAGCCGGTGCTCGAGCGCCGGGGTGCTGGCGATCATCTGTTCGAGCGCCGGCCGCGGGATGACGCAGAGGTCGACCGTCGAAGCCGCCTCGGCGGTGACGACGCTCTCCCGCCCGAACAGCCGGCCGAGGAAATCCGGCGCGAACTGCAGGCCGACCAATTGCTGGCGGCCATCTTCCAGCACCTTGCTGAGCTTGATCACCCCGCGCATCACATTGGCGTAGGCGTGGATCGCCATGCTGTCGCCGATCAGCTCGTCGCCATGCTCGTGCCGTTCCTTGCGGGTGTGGCGGGCGAATTCGATCAGCTCATCCGGCTTCAGCGCACCGCACATGCCTCGGTGACGCGCTTCGCAGCTGCGGCACAGCACGGGGGTCTCGGAATTGTGGATGTCCAGACGCTCGCCCATCGCGGGTGAGCCTTACACCGTCCTGCGGCGTGGCGGATGGTGAGGTTTGTCGCACGCGGCATTCAGTCTCGGGGGGCGGGCCGCGGCGTATTTCGCGTGTACCACATCACCCAGCCGAGCGTGCCCATCAGCAGGCTGAAGGCGGCGAGGACGGCGGTAACGACGATGGCGGCTTCGGGCGGCATATCTATGCTCTCTGCTTGATGCAGAGAGATCACCACGCAACGGTACGCGACGCCTTGATCCAGATCAAAAGCGTCGCGATTTCCGTGGCTTGGACAGAACTGCCGGGTTAGCGCCTCAGCGCGAGAACGGTACCGAAGCCGTCAGCACCTGGCCGGAATTGTTGAACTCGACCTCGAAATCGACGGTGATGGCGTTGCCCTCGAGCAGAATCCGCGAGCCGATGCGCACATCATTGCCGCCGCGATCCTGCTGCTTCTCGCGCAGGTCGAAATTGATCGTGTCGCCTTTAATCTGGCCGACCGCGACGCCGGTGAAGCCGGCATTCGAGCTCATCACCGCCTGGTAGCGCTGCGCCTTGTCGTCGAAGGCGATGGTGCCGCTGACCGACAGGTTCATGTCGATCAGGCTGCACCGGCCGGCATAGTTGATCTTGTTCAAATTGCCCTTGGAAATGCCGAGGCGACATTTGAACGGTTCGGGGTTCTGGCCTCCGACCAGTGCACCCGCTCCCTTCCAGTCGCCCACGTATGACTCCAGGACTTCCACTGGCCCGGAAATCGCCGGCGTCGCCATTCCCGCCAGCGTCATGGCGGTGACGGCCATAGCGGCATGCAGGTGCTGTCTCATCTCGTCCCACGCCCTCCAACGGCGTTCTAGCGTTTAGTAACGCTGAAATCTGTAAGCGGCCGGGTATTCGGTCCGCTTCCATTTTGACTTGCCCGCCCGACGATGCCAGAGATCATGCGGCGGGCAGTAAGAAGCAAGAGCGGCCTGCACATTCTTTTGGTTTGTCCCCTACCGCAAGTCCCAAATGGCCCTAAGTCAAGACCACAGCTCCAGTCCGCGTGTCCCGGCGGCGCAGCCGATCGTTGATGCGTCCGGGGTGAATTACACTCTGGAGGTCGCTTCACAGCCGCTTCACATTCTGAGGAACGTCTCGCTCCGGGTCGAAGCTTCGGAAGTCGCGGCCATCGTCGGGCCCTCAGGCAGCGGCAAGACCTCGCTGCTGATGTTGCTGGCCGGACTGGAGCGCGCCACGTCCGGTAAGGTGGTGGTCGCCGGGCAGGATTTGTCGGGGCTGAGCGAAGACGATCTGGCGGTGTTCCGCCGCCATACGCTCGGCATCGTGTTCCAGAGTTTTCACCTCATCCCCTCGCTGACCGCGCTCGACAATGTCGGGCTGGCGCTCGAGATCGCCTCGCCCGACCTGTCGCTGGCGCAGACCCGCGAGGCCGCCGCGGCGGCGCTCGAGGCGGTCGGGCTCGGCGGCCGGCTGCAGCATCGGCCGGCGGCCTTGTCGGGCGGCGAACAGCAGCGCGTCGGGCTGGCGCGCGCCATGATCGCCAAGCCGCGGCTGCTCCTGGCCGACGAGCCGACCGGCAACCTCGACCAGGAGACCGGCGCGGTGGTGGTCGAGCTGATGTTCGAGTTGGCCCGCCAGCAGGGCACCGCGGTGGTGCTGATCACCCATGATCCGTCGCTGGCGGCGCGCGCCGACCGGGTGTTCACCATGACATCGGGCGAGCTGGTCGAAACCCGTTCGGTCCAAGCCTGATGCGTGCTGTCCTCGCGGCCATCCGCATCGGCCTGCTGGATATGCGCGGTGACCTGCGGCGCTTCGGCCTCCTGATCATCTGCCTCGCCGTCGGCACGGCGCTGATATCAGGCGTCAGTTCGGTCGGCGCCAGCATCCGGCAGGCGGTGGAAGAAAACGCCGCCGTGCTGATGGGCGGCGATGTCGAGCTGTCGCGCGCCGACCGGCAGGCTACCGCCGACGAGCTGGCGCTGATCTCGCGCTTCGGGCGGGTGTCCTATGTCGTCGACACCAATGTGCGCGCCGAAGTCGGCAATCAGAGCGCCTTTGTCGACCTGATCTCGGTGGGCGATACCTATCCGCTGCTCGGCGCGGTCGACAGCCCGCAACTGCCTTCGGGCGAGACGCCGTTTGCCTTCCTCTCCTTCCGCGACGGCAAGTTCGGCGCGCTGGTCAGTCCGCTGATGCTCGACCAGCTCGGCATCAAGGTCGGCGACACGCTCGAGATCGCCGGCACCGAGTTCGTCGCGCGCGGCGCGCTGGGCGGCCTGCCCGATGCCGCCGTACGCGGCTTCCGGCTGGGCCTCCCCGCCGTCATCACCACCGAGGCGCTGGCGGTGCTCTCCGACCGCACCTCGCCGCTCCCGGGGCTTGGCACCTTCTTTCGCTACAAGCTGGTGCTGACCGAGGGCGACGCCGATAGCGGCAAGGCGGCGCTGGAAACCGCCCTCGCCGACCCCAGCTGGACCATCCGCTCGGCTCGCGAGGGCCTCGGCCCCATGGTGCGCTACTACGACCTGTTCATGCGCTTCCTGGTGATCGTCGGTCTCGCCTCGCTGCTCATCGGCGGGGTCAGCGTCTGGACCAGCATTTCGGCCTATGTCGCCGAGCGCGCCAATGTCATTGCCGTGCTGCGCAGCATGGGCGCCGGACGGGCCCGCATCTTCGTGCATTTCTTCTCGCAGATCGCGGCGCTCGCAGGCGTTGGCGTCGGCATCGGCCTCGTCGTCGGCGCCGGCACCGCGCTGGTGGCGCTGCCGGCCATCGGCGCCGCCGTCGGTGTCGAACTGGCGCCGACCCTGCATGTCCAGCCGCTGCTGGTGGCCGCCGGCGTCGGCTTCCTCATCGCTTTCGCTTTCTCCTACCTGCCGCTGCAGCAGGCCCAGACCATTAGCCCGGTGACGCTGTTCCGCTCCAAGGGGCTCGCCGCGCCGCCGATCGACTGGGCCGGGCTGATCTTTTCGGCGCGCATCGTGCCCCTGGTGCTGGCCGCCGCCCTGTTCCTGTGGCTCGCCGTCATCATGACCAACGATTCGATGCTGGTCGCGGCCTTCGCCATTGTCAGCGTGCTGTCGGTGGTGCTGTTCCAGTTTGGCATTTTCCTCGCGCGGCAGGCGCTGCGGAAGTCGCCTGAGCCGTCCAACCGCGTGCTGCGCTACGCGCTGCGCAATATCTCGAGCCCCGGCTCCAACGCCTCCTCGGTGGTGATCTCGGTCGGCCTGGCGCTCGCCATGCTGGTGGTGGTGCTGGTGCTGCAGGTGAACCTCAGGAACGAGTATCTGGGCGCCTCGGTGTTCGACGCGCCGACCCTGGTCGCCTCCGATCTCTTCTCCGACGAGGTCGATACGCTGCAGAAGCTGAAGGACGAAGGCGGCGATATCACCGCCTTTGCCGCAACCCCGATGCTGCGCGGCGCGCTCAGCGCCATCAACGACACCCCGGTGGAGCAACTGCAGCCGCGGGGACCCGAGGCATCGTTCCTGCTCTCGGGTGAGATCCCGCTGACCTTTCGGCAGGTGCTGCCGGCGACCTCGAAGCTGGTGGCAGGGGACTGGTGGCCGGTCGACTACCAGGGGGCGCCGCTGGTGTCGCTGCACCAGAGCCTTCGCGCCGGCCTCGGCATCAAGCTCGGCGACAAGCTGTCCTTCGCCATCTTCGGCGACACCATCACCGCCGAGGTCGCCAATTTCCGCGATTACTCCTGGCAGGGCGGCATCGACTTCCTCGCCACCTTCTCGCCGGGGGTGCTGGACGAGTACCCATCGACGCTGCTGGGTTCGGTGACCGCTGCGGCGGGACGCGAAGAGGCAGTGGAGCGGGAACTCGCCAGCTTGCTGCCCGATGTCCGCTTCATCGCCATCGGCGCGACGCTCGAGCAGATCACCCGGGCCCTGAGCCAGCTGTCACTTGCCGCTTCCCTGGTCGGCGGGCTGGCGGTGGGCAATGGGTTGCTGGTGCTGATCGGCAGCCTCGCCACCGGACGCCGGCAGCGGCAGGCCGATGCGGTGATCTCAAAAGTGCTCGGCGCCAAGCGCTTCGACGTGCTGTCGGTTTCGGTGCTGCACTATGTGCTGCTGGCGGCTTTCGCCGCGGTGCTGGCGACGCCGCTCGGCATCGGGCTCGCCTGGATCCTCACCCTGGTGCTGCTCGAGGTGGAGTTCGCCCTCGATGCGACGACGCTTGCCGCAGTCGATCTCGGCGCCATCGTCATCACCGGCTTCCTCGGCGCCACCACCATTGTCGGCGTGCTGCAGCGGCGCTCAGCCGGCTTTTTGCGCGAGCCGTGACGGGTAGCTGATCGACCGCGATGCTCGATGTGGTCGCCTCCCTCCCCCCGCGGCGCTGCCGCGTCCGCTAGGAGGGGAGGGATTGAGGGAGGGGGTGGTGCGGTGATCACCGATGGACCCCCACCCCCAACCCCTCCCCTCAAGGGGGAGGGGAGCAGAGGGTCCGGTGCAAGTGACCACCGGGCGGTTCCACCAACTCGATGTCATCCCAGCGAAAGCTGGGACCCAACCATCAGCTGGCGCGGGCGGTGAGGATGGGGCCCAGCTTTCGCTGGGATGACATCCGGTGGGGGGAGGTTAAGCGGTGGGTCATTTCGCCGACCCCACCTCCGCCTGAGGGTTCAACTCACCGCCAAGCCTCAAGCCGCGACCGGCTGCCCGGGGACCTGGTCCTGGTCCACGTCCTTTTTCTTCGCCGGGAAGGCCAGCGCCAGGGCGGCGGCGGCGATGCCGATGGCGGCCGAGGCGATGTAGAGCCAGTGGTAGGTGCCGAAGGTATCGTAGAGCCAGCCGCCACCCACCGGGCCGAAGGCCATGCCGATGCTCGAGGTCATCACCATGCCGCCCAGCACCGTGCCCATCACCCGCGGGCTGAAATAATCGCGCGCCAGCACCGAGTAGAGCGGCATCACCCCGCCATAGGCGAGCCCGAGCACCGCCGCCAGCGCGTAGAACTGGGGCAGCTCACTGACATAGATGTAGGTGTAGATGCCGACGGCCTGCAGCACGAGGCCGCCGACGATCACCTTGCGCACGCCGAGCCGGTCGGCGAGGACGCCGAAGATCAGCCGGCCGAACAGCCCGGCAAGGCCTTCGACGCTGTAGATGCTGGCTGCCGCCAGCGCCGAGGCGCCGCAGATCATGGCGTAGCTGACGGTGTGGAAGATTGGGCCGGAATGCGCCGCGCAGCAGAGGAAGAACACCGAAGCGAGGACGACGAACTGCGGCGTGCGCAACGCCGACCAGCCGGTCGAGGCTTGCTTGGGTTGCGCCGCGGCGCTCGGGGTCGGCGCGGGTTCGGTCAACGTTGGAGCGCGGCGGATCAGCAGCGCCGCCGGCACGATGACGATCAGCGCGCCGATGGCGATGGATAGCATGGCGCTGCGCCAGCCAGTGGCCTCGATCAGGTAGCTGGCGAACGGGGTGATCACCATCGGCGCAATGCCGCCGCCGATCGATACCAGCGACACCGCCAGGCTGCGGTTCTTGTCGAACCAGCCCAGCGTCGTCGAGATGATCGGCGCGAAATAGGCGCCGCCTGCCGCGCCGACCAGCCCGCCATAGGCGAACTGGAACACCAGGAGGTCGCTGGCCTGGCTGCCGAGCAGCAGTCCGGCCCCGAGCAGCACGGTCGCCATCAGCACCACCGGCCGCGCCCCGATGCGATCGCTCAGCGTTCCCCAGCCAAAGCCGGAAACGCCCATGACGATGAAGCCGACGGTCATCGCCGCCGAAATGCCGGCGCGGCTCCAGCCGGTATCCTCAGCCATCGGTTGCAGGTAGACGGGCAGGGCGAACATCGCCCCCATTGCCACACAGGTGATCAGCGCGCCTGCCGCGACGACGACCCAGCCATAATGCTTGCTCATTGTTCCGTCCCTCAGGATATATCCTGCCATCTAGACGAGCGGCGGCGGCGCCATTCGACAGTGCGACGCAAAATATCTGCCGCGACATCATCGCCACAACCGCTTGCATATTGCAAGTTGTATACCCAGCTACAAACTGCTTGTAAACTGCAAGTGGAATGCCGAAGACGTCTATGGTCAGGAGCCGTGCCTGTGGATCGCCGATCCGGATGCCCCATTAACCTCTCCGTCGAAGTGCTGGGCGATCGTTGGAGCCTGGTGGTGCTGCGCGACATCATGTTCGGCAACTTCCGCACCTATGGCGAGCTGCATGGCAACTCGCTCGAGGGCATCGCCACCAACATCCTCGCCAGCCGGCTGAAGCGGTTGATGGAGGAGGGGCTGGTGACCGCCGCTGCCGACCCCAATCACAAGCAGCGCACCATCTACAACCTGACCGAAATGGCCATCGCGCTGGTGCCGGTGATGGTGCAGCTGGGCGCCTGGGGGGCGCAGTTCCTGCCGGCGAGCCCGCAGCTTTCAGCCCGCGCCATCGCGCTGGCTCAGGGCGGGCCGCAGATGGCGGACGACTTCATGGCCGAACTCCGCCACCTGCACCTGGGCGCCCCCAAACCGGGGCGCTCGGTGCTGGCGGAGCTCGAAGCCGCCTATCAGGCTGCGGCTCAGAAGCCGTAATTCACCCCGAGCTTGACGATGTGCAGGTCCTGCTGCGCATCGAGGCTGCCGCCGGCATAGTTGAGCTCGGCGCCGAGCGCCACGAAATCATACTCGATGCCGGCCGTGGCGTTTTCGCTGAAGGCGAACTCGGTGCCGAGCCCGACGGTCCAGCCGGTCGCGACCGCGTCAGCGGACTCCGGCGGCGGCGCCGGCAGCGGCGCAGTGGGAGTGAGCGTCGAGCGCACCCCACCGGCGGCGAGCCCGCCCTTGGCATAGAGCAGCAGCGTATCGGCGGCGTAGCCAACGCGACCGGTGACGGTACCGAGCCAGTCGATATCGTAGCTGTAATCGAGGCTGTTGGCGCCGACGGTGGTCGAGCCGTCGCCGCCGATCCAGCTCTTCGCCAGGTCCGCCTCGGCGCCGAATACCAGCACCCCCGCCTCGGCGTTGAAGCCGGCCCGCACGCCGGCGAGCCAGCCGCCGGCCGCGAGGTCGAGCGGGTCGGCGAGACCGCCCGGTTCATCCAGCGTGACGTCGCTACTGCCGGCGCCGCCGAACAGGCCGGCATAGGCGCCGGACCAATCGTAATCCGCCGCCGCGGCGATCGCTTCGGGATCATCGACGATCAGATCGGCTGCCGCAGCCGTTCCGCCCGCCATCCCGAAAACGGCAAGCAGCATGAGCGCAGAAATTCGCATGGTGTGGCCCCCCATCAGTTCGCGCCAAGCGAACCTACGGGTAACTGCGTGATGTGGGCGTCATGTGTTGGGGAGTGGGGAGTTGCTGGAGGCAGTCTTGAGGTTTGTGCTCGTGGCTCACCCCCTTCCCAACCTCCCCCACAAGGGGGGAGGTGCCGTACTGTGCGTGGGGCACGAGGCAGCCCAATCCACCAGCCCCACCTCCCCCTTGATGGGGGAGGCAAGCGAAGCTTGTCGCTTCAGCGACTTAGCGAAGCTAGGAGGGGGTGGGGCCGCAGGCCGTGCGCTCGAGGGCCGAAATCTCAAGCCCCAGTAACGCGCCAGATTACGTCGCCGACGTCGTCGGCCATCAGCACGGCGCCATCCTTGGCGATCACCACGCCGACCGGGCGGCCATAGGAGTCCTTTTCGTCGGGCGACAGGAAGCCGGTGAGGATGTCGCGCGGCGTGCCCGTGGGCTTGCCGTTGGCGAACGACACGAAGGCGAGCTTATAGCCCGAGAGCGTCGAGCGGTTCCACGAGCCGTGCTGGCCGATCGCCATGCCGTCGCCAAAGCCGGGGAGCGTGCCCTCGGGCAGCCAGCAGAGGCCGAGCGAGGCGGTGTGGCCACCCAGCGCGAAGTCGGGCGCGATGGCGGTCGCCACCTTCGCCGGATCCTGCGGCACGCGATCGTCGACGATCTTGCCCCAGTATGAATACGGCCAGCCGTAAAAGCCGCCGTCCTTGACCGAGGTCAGGTAATCGGGCGGCGTCTCGTCGCCGATGCCGTCGCGCTCGTTGACCACGGTGAAGAGCTCACCCGTCGTCGGCTCGAACGCCAGGCCCACCGGGTTGCGGAGGCCCCCGGCGAAGAGGCGGCTTCGGCCGGTCGTGAGGTCGAGCTCGAAGATACAGGCGCGGCCTTCTTCGACCGCCATGCCGCTGTCGCCGATATTGGATTGCGAACCGACGCCGACATAGAGCTTGGTCTGGTCCTTGCTGGCGAGGAGGCTCCGCGTCCAGTGGCCGCCCGGCTTGGTCGCCATCAGCTTCTTGCCGCTTGCGGTGATCTTGGTGTCGCCGACCGTGAACGGGTAGGCGTAGACGCCATCGGTATTGCCGACATAGAGCGTCTCGCCGATCAGCTGCATGCCGAACGGCTGGTTCAGGCCTTCGAGCAGCGTGTGCTGCTGTTCGGCGACGCCATCGCCATCGGCATCACGCAACAGCGTAATGCGGTTGGGGCTCTGCCCGACGGCGGCAGCGCGCCGCATGGTGGTGAAAATGGCGTAGTCGAACGGCGTCTTGATGGCGCCGCCCGGGGTGCTCAGCGCCTCGGCCACCAGCACGTCGCCATTGGGCAGCACATGCATCCAGCGCGGGTGCTTCAAGCCACGGGCGAAGGCGTTGACCTTGAGGCCGGCGGCAGCGGTCGGCTTGTGGTCGCCCGACCAGCCGCGTGCCGTCGGCATCTTAAGCGTCGGGATCGCCTGCGGGCGCGCCGCGGGGATATCGGGCGTGCTGCCGTAGAGTGGGCTGCGCTTCGGTTCGTTGAAGCTGCGCGCCAGGATCGCCCCGGCGCCAACCCAGGCAACCACGCGGGCATAGATATCGGCAAAGCTCATGCTGTCCCTCTAGAGCGTTTTCAGGAAAAGTTGTGAGACTTTTCCGGTTCGAAAGCGCGACAAATCAAAGACCCTATTTCGTGGGTGCGCACCTCAGGCGCGCACCATACCAGCCGCATACTTGCCTCCGGCATGGAAGGCAATCTTGCCTTAGTCGATCCCGGCGGCCTTGAGGTCGGCCCACAGATTATCCTCGGGCACGTAGCCGATCCACTCCCGCGCCTCTTCGAGATCCCAGGCCATGCCGGTATTGTTCGACATGCCGGAAACGACGATCGCCGGGGCCGGCCACTTGCTGGCGTCGGCGCGCAGCGCCGCCACCATCAGCCGGTTGTGGTCGCCATTCGACAGCCACATGTTGCGGTACCACAGCCCATTGCGCTTGATCACCGCCTGGTCGGTTTCGCCGCGGTCGCCACCGCCGCTGCCGGCAATGGTGGTGGCGAGGTTCTCGCCGCGCTGGCACCAGCCGATGCGGGTCGAGACGGCGGTGATCCGGCCATTGGTGGCAGCAGCCCGGGCGGCGCAGACGCGCTCGCCCAGCGCCTTGGTGGCGCCATAGGCCGAGCCCCACTTGTAGCCGTCGTCATAATAGCGCGTGCCGCTGATCTGCGGCGTCGACATCCGGAGCTTGCCGTCGGCCGGCAGCGGCGCATCCTTGTAGCCGCCCATGGCGTGGTTGGACGAAGCGAAGATGAAGCGGCAGGGCTTGCTGCCGCCGCCTGCCTGCTCGAGCAGGTTCGCCGTCATGTCGAACGAGGCGGCCGATTCGGCCCAGCTCGAGTTGGGCGCCGGGTTGGCCGAGGCATAATGGACGATGCCGTCGGCGGCCTGCGCCTCCCTGCGCCAGCGCTCGTCATAGGGGTCGGCGAGGTCGGCAACCACCACCCGGGTCTTCTTGCCCGCCGTGAACGGGGCGACGTCGATGGCGACGATCTCCTCCACCCAGTCGGCCGTTTCCAGGTGCTCCCGGAGCTTGCTGCCCAGGTTTCCGGCGCCCCCGGTAATCACTACCCGCATAGTCGTTCCTCCTCAGACGGGGCTGCCCCCGTAATCTCGATGTCGCGTATAACACCCCCCGCGTCAGTCGCTACAGTGGAGTGTGCATCATGCAGATCGGTATTGTCGGGTTAGGCCGCATGGGGGGCAATATCGCCAAACGGCTGATGCGCGCCGGGCACGATGTCGCCGTCTACGATATCGACGCCAATGCCCGCGCCACGCTCGGCAATGACGGCGCCCGGCCGGCCGAGACGCTCGAGGCGCTGGTCGCCTCGCTGACCGAGGCCCCGCGCGCCATCTGGGTGATGCTGCCGGCCGGCAAGATCACCGAGGGCACCATCGCCCATCTCGCCTCCTGCCTCGCGCCCGGCGATATCCTGATCGACGGCGGCAATTCCTACTACAAGGACGATATCCGCCGCGCCGCCGAGTTGCAGAAGACCGGCATCCGCTATGTCGATGTCGGCACCTCCGGCGGTGTCTGGGGTCTCGATCGCGGCTATTGCCTGATGATCGGTGGCGAAAAGGCCGCGGTCGACCATCTCGACCCGATCTTTGCGGCGCTCGCCCCCGGCAAGGGCGAGATCGAGGAAACGCCCGGCCGCGGCAGCCTCGATCCGCGCGCCGAACAGGGTTACATCCACGCCGGGCCGGCCGGCGCCGGGCACTTCGTCAAGATGGTCCATAACGGCATCGAATACGGCATGATGCAGGCCTATGCCGAGGGTTTTAACATCCTCGAAAGCAAGAACGCCGAAGTGCTGCCGCCGGGCGAACGCTTCGAGCTCAACGTCGCCGATATCGCAGAAGTCTGGCGCCGCGGCTCGGTGGTCACCTCCTGGCTGCTCGACCTCTCGGCCATCGCGCTGGCCAAGGACCCCAAGCTCGAAGCCTTCTCCGGCCACGTCGCCGATTCCGGCGAAGGCCGCTGGACGGTGGAAGCCGCGATCGAAGAAGCCGTACCGGCCGAGGTGCTGACCGCCGCCCTGTTCACCCGCTTCCGCTCCCGGCAGGAGCACAACTTCGCCGAAAAGATGCTGTCGGCCATGCGGCTCGGGTTCGGGGGGCATAAGGAACAGAGCTAGGGGACTCTGCCGGGAAAGCGCACAGTTTTCTCCACCCACTCGGTGTCATCCCAGCGAAAGCTGGGATCCAACTCGCAGCCCGTGCCTGCTGATGGATGGGTCCCAGCTTTCGCTGGGATGACAGCCGGTGGGGAGGCGAGAGCGCAGACCGTCTACGACATGCTCTACCTGCGAGCCTCAGCGCAACCGCTGAAAGCATGCCCTAAGGCGTCTTATCCGCCATCGCCGTACAAAGCTGCGCAACGGCCCTGAGCTGCGTGCTCTGCTCCGGCGTCGGGTTCGTCGCCGCGACCGCTTCCCAGAGGTTGCCGGTTTCCACCTGCTCGACGGCGCAGCCGCAATAGCGCTCGCAGCGGGCGAGGTCGGAGCCGGTGCCGAGGCAGGCGGCGTTGCAGCTTTTGACGAAATCCTGGCCGAGGCTCAGCACCGGCGGCGCCAGCACCGGCGCCTGCAGCTGCGCCAGCCCGAAGAGCACGCCGATGATCAGCGGCTGGTGCACGACATAGATGGGCAGGCTCCAGCGGCCCATCCATGCCAGGCCACGCGCCAGCGGCTCATTGCTGTGGAAGTGCCCCAGATCCTCGCCGAGCGGCGACGCGAGGATGTCCCGCATCGCCGCGATGCCGAGCAGCACCACGCCGAACCACGGGAAGATCGGCACCACGTCACTGGTCGGCGGTGAAGTCGGCCAGAAGCCGATCCAGCCGAGTTCGCGGCTCGAGAACATCGGATCGTTGTAGACGAGGTTGGCCACGATAATCGCGATGCCGATGGCCGCCACCAGCCGCGGCGGCAGCCTGAGGAAGGCGAGGCCCATCAGCGAGAACAGCGCAATGGCATGCAGCACGCCGAAGAACACGAAGAAATCGGGGAACATCCAGTAGGTCCCCGCCGTCACCAGCAGCGCGCAGCCGACGACAATACCGAAGCGGCGCCAGAACTTGTTCCAGCGGATGGCTTTGCCGTGCGCCAGCACCAGCCCGGCGCCGACCAGCAGCAGGAAGCTCGAGAGGATCGTCTTCTGGAACAGCACCCAGCCGAACACCGTGGTGACGTCGACGTTCGAGTAGCCGAAATAATAGAGGTCCCAGGCGATGTGGAAGATGACCATGGCGATGATCGCCACGCCGCGCAGCAGATCGAGCAGCTGGTAGCGGGGCCGCTGCCCGCTGCTCACGTCACGACTCACCTGCTGCAACTCCCGCTCGTCTGCGGCGACCATAGTGGAACGCTCACCGCGCGCTCAAGGCTACAAGGGCACCGCATGGTTCAGTCGTCGCTCCCCTCCCCCTTGAGGGGAGCCACAAAGCCAGCGTGCTAACCGCGGCCGCGATAGCCCGGCACGCCCTGTTCGGGCAGCCAGAGGTTGGCCGGCGCCGCGCCGGTCTGCCAGAACACATCGATCGGGATGCCGCCACGCGGGTACCAGTAGCCGCCGATGCGGAGCCAGCGTGGCGCCAGCGCCTCGACCAGGCGCTTCGCTATCTCCACCGTCGTCGCCTCGTGGAAGGCGCCGTGGTTGCGGTAGGAGAACATGAACAGCTTCAGCGATTTCGACTCGATCATCCACTGGTCGGCGACATAGTCGATGACCAGATGGGCGAAATCCGGCTGCCCGGTGATCGGGCAGAGCGCGGTGAATTCCGGCACGGTGAAGCGGATCAGGTAGTCGATATCGGGATGGGGGTTGGGCACCCGGTCGAGCACGGCGCTGCCCGGGTCGAGCGGCATCTCGGCCGGGCGGCCGAGGACGGACGTATCCATAGGTGTCTCCTGAGGTCGGGCCCGGCGGATGACCGGGGACGGGAGTTGCGTTCTGCCACCGGCAATGGCCGGCGCTCGCGCTCCATACGCCGCGACCGTCGGCGCATCCAGCACAATCGCCCGGGGCGTCGCCGAATGGCTTCGCATCCCGGCAAAGCTCGGCTACCATCGCGCCAAGTATTCGGGTGGGTTGGGTTTGAAGGCGGGTTGATGGAGCAGATCCTCGTGGCGGCGGCGACGCTGCCGGTGAGCGTATTGGGGCCGCGGGCGGTACTGGTGAATGAGGGCGCGCGCACCGGCAAGCTCTACATCCTCAAATCCGGCGATCTCGAAGTGGTGCGCGACGGCAGCACGGTGGCGGCGATCGGTGACCCGGGTTCGGTGATCGGCGACATGTCGGCGCTGCTCGACCTGCCGCATTCGGCGACGGTCAGGACGCGCAACGGCGCCGAAGTGCATGTGGCCGACGACGCCGATGCGTTCCTCGACGCGCACCCGGCCGCGGCCCGGCATATCGCAAAACTCCTCGCGGCGCGGTTGCACAAGACCACGGCGCTGCTGGTCGATATGCGGCGGCAGGCCAAGGTCCGTGAGGACCAGGTGATGTTCGACAAGATTTTCGCACTGCTCGAATAGCGGGAGTTGCTCCGGTGGCGGACAAAGAGACGGAAAGCTGGCTGAAGTTCGATTTCTTCCCCGCTGGCACGGAGCTGATCGTGCAGGGCCGGCAGGCCGGCGGCAGCTTCATGGTGCTGAAGGAGGGCGAGGTCGAAGTGCTGCGCGATGGCAAGTTCGTCTCGACCATCAAGCAGCCCGGCGCCATCTTCGGCGAAATGAGCGTGCTGCTGGAGCGCCCGCATTCGGCGACGGTGCGCGCCGTGACCGATGTCCAGCTCTACGTCATCAACGACGCACTCGCCGTGCTCGAGGCGCACCCGTCCTGGCTGCTGCAGATCGCCCGGCTCCTGGCGCAGCGCGTCAACACCACCACGGCGCAGCTGGTGGCGCTGAAGAGCCGGGAGGCCGAGGAGGACGACGTCCTGGTGCTGCCGACCAACGTCTTCTCCTCCTGGGCGGATCCGCAGATATGACCGACAAACCCAAGCTTGCCATCACCTACTGCACGCAGTGCAACTGGCTGCTGCGCGCCGCCTGGATGGGGCAGGAGGTGCTCTCGACCTTCGGCCTCGAAATGGGCGAGGTCAGCCTTGTTCCCGGCACCGGCGGCATTTTCGAGATCCATCTCGATGGCGTGCTGATCTGGGAGCGCAAGCGCGACGGCGGCTTCCCTGATGCCAAGCAGATCAAGCAACTGGTGCGCGACCGCATCGATCCCGGCCGCGACCTCGGCCATATCGACCATCCGCACGGTCCAGCCGCGAAGCACGGCCACTCCTGAGCGGTCTCAATGTCAGTGTGAGCGTCTCCCTCCCCCCAGGGCGCTACCGCGTCCCCTTGCGGGGAGGGGACAGGGGTGGGGGGCAGCCCGCACCAGCTCCAGTACTAGAGCGTCCTTGCGACCGAGCCCGCAACTATTGCGGCCCCTAGCCGTTGCGTGAACCCGGCAAGGTTCCCACATCAGGCCACACCGCAACCCCGAACCCCTGGACCTCATGAGCATGCTCAAGCGCTTCGCCTCCCTCGGTCTCGCCCTCGTTCTCACTGGCGCGCTCGCCGCCTGCGGCAACAATAACGGCACCGATGTGGGCCGCGTCGGGGTCGATTGGACCGGCAACGACATCAATGTCGAAGCGGTCGCCGATCCGGAGATCAAGGGCGTCGTCTGCCATGTCGCCTATTTCAACCGCTCGCTGATCGATCGGCTGCAGCAGGGCAACTGGTTCGAGGATCCGTCCTATTCGGCGGTGGATTGCGCCGCCGCCGGCCCGGTTACCATCGGCAACATCAACACCAACAAGGGTGGCGAAGAGATCTTCCAGCAGTCGCGCTCGCTGATCTGGAAGAGCCTGCGTGTCTCGCGCATCTACGACGCCGAGAACAATTCGCTGGTCTACCTCGCCCACTCGCGCGAGCTGCAGCAGGGCTCGGGCAAGATGTCGCTGTCGGTGGTGCCGCTCACCGGCCTCGACGTCACCTGGACCAACGGCGCCCCCAAGGGCTCGCCTGCGGCAGCCGCAGCAGCACCCGCCCCGGCCGGCGCGGCAGCTGGCGGTATCTAGGCTTTCAGCCGGCCGCGCCACAACGCCCCCTCGCCCCTTTGGGGAGAGGGCGGGGGTGAGGGGCGCCAAGCGCACCGGCATCGAGCGCTGGGCCGGCCTTGCAGCGACGTCTGCTCATCTTGTGTGCTTGGCGCCCCTCACCCCGCAGTGAGGCCTTCGGCCTCATCCGCCGCCCTCTCCCCAAGGGGGCGAGGGGACGCGAGACCACCCGCAGTGCCAAGTTGCGGGCCAGCTACAAACACCCCCCCACATCGTTCAAACTCGATTCAACCGCGACCGAACCGGGCAAGCCCCAGGCAAGCTGTGGGCGCGCAGGCTCACCGCGATGCCCGCCCGCGGGCTTCGGGAGGCGTGATCATGTTCAGCTGGCTGTCGCAGGGTTCGGCGTCCATCGTCGCCTCGCTGCTTTTCATCGTCGTGGTGTTCCTCATCGCCCGGGTGGCGAGGCTCAGCCAGCCGCGCGCTTTGGCTTTGGCTCTGGCGCCGCCCCTGGCGATCGTGGCCGCCCTGCAATATGCCTTCGCCAGCGGCCTCATCTAACCCCTCTCGACCTCGTAGCACGCTGCCGAAACCGACCTAGCACGCTGATTTTGCTGCTGACCGCACCCCCGGGGAAGCGGTTGTTGCCGCTTGACGGCAAAACACAAAAAGATTTCATGCGGCGCAGTCGCATTCGACTGGGCCGCGTTCGATAGTGGCGCGCGCTAGAGCGAGATCAGGAAAAGTTGTGAGACTTTTCCGGTTCGATCTCGCGACAAAACAAGGACGTGGAGCTGGAGGGCGATCGAACGATCGCAATCCTGCTCCAGTGCCAGTAGTGGCAACGACCCGCATCAAGGAGTTCATCATGGCAATTCTCATCGGCGATACCGCCCCCGATTTCGAGGCGGAGACCACCGAAGGTCGCATCCGCTTCCACGATTACATCGACGGCAGCTGGGCCGTGCTGTTCTCGCACCCGAAGAATTTCACCCCGGTCTGCACCACCGAGCTCGGCTACACCGCCAAGCTGAAGCCCGAGTTCGACAAGCGCGGCGTCAAGGTGCTGGGCCTGTCGGTCGATAAGCTCGAGAACCATGCCGGCTGGGCTGCCGATATCGCCGAGACGCAGGGCGCCACGCTCAACTTCCCGCTGATTTCCGACGTCGATCGTGAGATCGCCACCAAGTTCGACATGATCCACCCCAACGCCAATGACAGCCTCACCGTGCGTTCGCTGTTCGTCATCGGGCCGGACAAGAAGGTGAAGCTCAAGATCGAGTATCCGGCCTCGACCGGCCGCAACTTCGACGAGATCATCCGCGTCATCGACAGCCTGCAGCTCACCGCCAAGCACCAGGTGGCGACGCCGGTGAACTGGAAATCGGGCGAAGACGTCATCATCGTCCCCGCCGTCTCCGACGAAGCAGCCCGCGAAAAGTACCCGGAAGGCTGGAAGACGCTGAAGCCCTACCTCCGCATCGTGCCGCAGCCGCGCGCCTGATCAGGGCTTAGTCTCACGAAATCACGGGCGGCCCGCAGGCCGCCCGTTTCTGTTTCAGGCCCTGCCGAAGAGGCCCCACCCACTCGGTGTCATCCGGTGGGGAGGTCAGATCGTGGGCCATTGCCGTCGCAGGCAATCAGCTCGCTTGCCACCAAACTGCGCCCCAAACCGTGGGTGAGGGGACACCTGTGATAGAGCCCGTCACACTCCGATCCTGTGAGCGCTTGGTCCGCTCTATGCGTTGCCGCGCAGCGCCCGGTTGATGGCGCCGAGCAGCATGACGATGCGCCCCAGCCCCATCAGCGCCAGCCCGCCGACGAACGGCAGCACGGCCCACTGCAGCAGCCGCGCCACGTCGATGAGCGTGGCAACGAGGTCCGCGCCCGGCGTATCGAGCGTCGTGTTGACCAACTGGATCAGGCCGGGCGCCCCGTACCCGGCAACGACGATCGTCGCCAGCACCGCAATCAGCCCAATGACATAAAGCAATCCCGCAACCATCTTCGCCCCCTCATGGCTTATGCCGGGTAGTTAAGAAGGCCTGAACGACTTCGTCAACGTGCTGCTCAGATTCCGAGCTCGGCCTTGAGCTTGCGCGTCAGCTTGTCGGCGATCAGCCGATGCGATTGGCGGACATAGCCCTCGGCGAGCTCGTTCTCGAGCGCGCCGGGCGAAACCCGCACCCATTGGCGCTTGGCGAAATAGGCCGCCTGCTCGATCCCCTCGAGTTCGGTCAGCCCATCGAAGGCGATCTCGCCGACCTTGAAGACGATATCGCCCGAGGCGTCGCCGAGCAGGCAAAACGCCTTGCCGCCGACCTTGGCGACCAGTGCCTCCCATTGCTCGTGCAGCGTCACCCCGGGGAGCGTGGTGACAAACGCGGTGAAGCCGTCGCGGTCATGGAGGGTCAAGGGCCGTTCCTGTCAGATCTGGTCGTGCCGGACGAACAGCCGGGTCTTGCGCGAGCGCCCGGCCCAGGCCAGCAGGGCGCCGGGCACGGCAAGCACCGCCCAGCCCGGCATGGCGAAGATCGCCTCCGAGACCGGCTCGAGCACCATGCCGAAGAACCGGCCGGCGAGGAACTCGCGCACCGTGGCGAGGCTCTCGGCATTGAGCCAGGTCCAGTTCTCGGCAAGTGAGGTGAAGATCAGCTGGTTGGCGCCGAGCGAGCGCGTGCCGTCGATGATCAACAGGATCAGCGCCACACCAAGGAGCCAGGTGCCCAAAAGCCTGATAAAAAGCCGCATCGAGGTCCGTCGCGTCCGGGATGCGCCGTGCGGGGTCCCAATGCTCCACCGGCTGCTGGCAACCCTTTTGCCACGCGGTCTGCGCGCGGGACAAGACAACTTTGCCAGGCCTTGACCGCAATCCCCGTCATCGGCGCGCTATGTGCCTTGCGGTCACGACGTCGATGAGTATATTGCGCCCGCTCCGGCAGGCTCAGCCCCCGGACACGCAGACCCGGGCCCGCCCGGCCCGCTGCATGCGGAGAGATGGCCGAGTGGTCGAAGGCGCACGCCTGGAAAGTGTGTAGGCGGGGAACCGTCTCAAGGGTTCGAATCCCTTTCTCTCCGCCATCCACCTTTGATATTATTGAAGTTTTTGGCGGAATCTGGTCCGGGGCACCTTGCGAGGCACCTAGTAATTTTCGTGATTGCTGCCCCCTCCCTGAACGGTAAGCCTTCCGCGGGCCAGCAGAAGCACCCCCCGGGGTAACACTAACGTGTTTGGGTGATAGCCTATCCGGATGCCCGACCAAGCGGTCAGTCGCCAAGATTTTTGACAGTCTAGACAAATCGCCCGCTGTGCAGTCTCAGCTGTCTGGAGGACCGCTAATGGACCGTTGCGGATTCCGAGTCACAAAGGCCGGGCGGCTCCAGTGCTAAATGGGTTCCTCCGCTTCCAAATCACTGCAGCGAACGTCGCGACCTTCCGAGCCACGATCATTCGATTAAGTCAGTGGGTGACAGATCCCATCGGCGCAGGTCGCGTTTCCGGCGCTAGTCCAACTACAAAGTTTGGCCGGCGGCGTTGCGCGGATCATCCTGCTGATCGATGTAGGCGATGCCCAAGGGGCCGGCGCCGGTCACTTGCGTGACATACTCACCGGATTTTGCCCAATGGAAGTGCTGCGTGTCTCGCGGCAGGACAACGACGCTTCCCGCGCCGTAGGCATGGAGCGTCTCGGGGTCGAATGTCGCGCCGAAGCCGATGTAGAACACGCCCGATATGACCGTGTAGATACGATCTTCCGGGTGGGTATGCGGCATCAACCTCGTGCCGCCGGGCACCTTCACGCGCACGACATACGGGCCGGGCTTGCCTGGATCGCCGACGACTATCGCGAGCACCGCCCCGGCGGGGAATGCGGCGAACGGCTCGAAGCGGATGTCTTCGGGATGGACCGATCCAACCTCGGTCGGCGAAAGGCTGTGGCGAGATAGTGGACCTGTCGTCATGGCTGACCTCGAGTGCGTTCCGCGTCCCTTCAGGCGATCAGGGACCTCTGCGCTCCATGCAACCCCATAATGGTGAGGCGTGGACAGCCAGACGATCGTGTCGCCAAGACCATCGTATTGGTGGCTTTGGACGCCGGGGGGCTCTCACCGGAGTGGTCAGGCCGCTGACGCGCCGTCCCGGATGACTGCCGGATCATGTGCTGGCCTCCTTTGCCGGCAGCGACAGCCGAAAGGTCGCGCCATGGGGCGGCGTGCTTTCGACGGTGAGGGTGCCAACATGCGCCTCGACGGTGGTCCGGCAAATCGCGAGCCCCATGCCCATGCCATCCGCTTTGGTGGTGAAGAACGGATCGAACAGGCGTTGCAGGTTCTCGGGCGCAATGCCCGGGCCGGTGTCGGACATCATGATCTCGATCTTGCCGCCGTCTGCCCATGCCTTGACGGCCAACCGGCGGTTGCCGGGATGCTCCGCCATGGCCTGGCTGGCGTTGACCATCAGGTTCACCAGCACCTGCTGCAACTGCACGCGGTCGCCGAGCACCGTGGGCAAGCCATCCGGCGCCTTGACGCTCAGGTGCACGCCGGCCCGGGCCAGCTCGCGCTCGACCAATGCCGAAGCCTCCTCGATAAGCGAGAGGATGCTCAGTTCAGCCGGTTGACCCGGCGCCTTGCTCAGGAAGGCGCGGATGCGCTTGACGATATCGCTGGCGCGCCCGCCTTCCGAGATCACCCGGCCCATCGCCGTCTCGACCTCCTTGAGGTTGGGCGGGTCGCGGCGCAGCCAGCGCATGTCCTTCGCGACTTGGCTCGTAGGCCATGGATATCTGCAGCCAGTGCCGGCGTTGGAGGATCGGCACTAGCTTGCCACCACGCCGCCGGGCCGGGTAGCGTCCCGGCCATGTGCCACGCCTACTCGATCACTACGAACGTCGAAGCCATCCGCCAGATGGTGCAGACGATATTCCGGCTCGAGGTCGGGGCAAACGTTGGCAACCTGGCGCCGCTGGCCGGTGTGTATCCTGACATGCTGGCGCCAATCATCCGGAACCAGCCCGGATTCCGTGAGCTGATCAAGGTCCGCTGGGGCATGCCGACCTCGTCGCAGGCCCTCTACCAGGCGGCCCAGGCGCGAGCGGACAAGATTGCGAAGAAGCAGGGCCGCGACCTCAGCCCCGAGGAGTTTGCCGAGCTGGTGCGGATGGAGCCCGACCGCGGCACCCACAACGTGCGGAACACCAAAAGCCAGCACTGGAAACGGTGGCTGGCGCCGGAGTTCCGGTGCATCGTGCCGTTCACGAGCTTCGCCGAGGTGAGCAGCGAGATCGGTCCCGACGGCAAGAAGCTCGGCAATACCTGGTTCGCCTTCGACGACAGCCGGCCTCTAGCATTCTTCGCCGGCATCTTCGCGCCGCAGTGGACCAGCGTGCGCAAGACCTCGGAGGGCATGGTCACCACCGACCTTTTCGCGTTCCTCACCACCGATCCGAACAACATCGTCGCCGTCGCCAACCCAGACGCCATGCCAGTGATCCTCAGGACGCCTGAGGAAATCGAGATATGGATGACGGCCCCATGGGAAGAGGCGCAGAAACTTCAGCGGCCATTGCCCGACGGAGTGCTGCAGGTCGTCTCGGTTGGCCCGAAGGAGGATCCGCCACCCTTCGAGCCGGACGAGCCTGAGCCTTCTCTGTTCTGAGAGAGGCTATCCGAATGAACGCCGTTGCGGACGAGCATCCTGCACAGGCGTTTCGATGTCGTAGGCAATCTTGCAGGGGAACGCGACCGTCAGATCGGGCTTATCGAGACCGCGCTGAGCCAACGCACAGCCGCGCCAAGCGGCAATCCTGGGGTGAAGGAGGGTCATCCGGATATCAGGGCCAAATTGCTGCAGGAGCGTCTCGCGTCGATACTCGCCGCGGCGGCCGCATTGCCGACAGTGAACAACGATCCACGGCTCCGCGTATTGGCCGAGGAAGCCAACCCAGCTGATTGTCGCTATGGCGTTCGTGCGCGATGAGGAACGCTAACTGCGCCCCGCCTTCTCGCCCCGTGAGATGCAGAGCGAAGAGAGGACCGGCCAAGCTTGCCGCCATTATTCGGGGCTACTTCTGCCTCGGCTCGTGGAGCGACGCGCCGGCCGCGACCCACTTGCCGGCTCGCTTAAGCTTCACCGCCTCGAGCAGCGTCGCTGCGGCGTTGCGCACTTCACCCTGCATGCCTAGATCGCCATCCAGCTCGTCGTGGCTGATCGCGTAGGGCTTCCAGTAGCCGACATAACGATCGACTTCGGCCTTCGGCCCCGCCGGTTCCAGCTTCATGAAGCGCAGCCAGTCCGAGATCGACCGCCGCACATTCTCCGCCCCCTCGACGTCCCCATGCGACACCACAGCATAAAGCCGCCCCGCCAGGTGCCGCGGGTAGTTCCAGTGGTCGAGTTCGATCGCCTTTGCCGTCTCGGCATCTTTGCCATGGGTGAGCGTTGGGTCGGGGTTGCCGCCATCGGCACAAACCAGTCGGTCCATCATCAGCTTCAGCGGCGAGCTCACCTGGTACCAGTTCACCGGCGAGACGATGAAGATGCCATCTGCCTTTACCCACATCGGGTAGATGTCGTTCATCCAGTCCTGCACCTGGCCCAGCGAGTGGTTCGGATAGCATGAGCACGGCCAGTGGCAGAGCGGCGCCGCGGTCGAAAAGCATGCCTTGCATGGGTAAATGTTGCGCCCATACTCGGAGGCGAGCCGTGACAGATCGAGGATTGTCACTTCGGCCGCGTCCGCCTTGGCGAGATCGGCTGCCATCTTCACCATCCGCCAACTCTTCGAACTTTCGCCAGGGCACGTGTGCTCGCTACGCGAGGAGGCATTGACGAAGAGCAGCCGCGGCGGGCGATCCGCGCTGTCGTACTCCCGCTGCGCCGCGTCGACCGCCGCTTTGGCCGCAATCCAATCCACCGACAGGTCATAGTCAGGATCGGCGTATCCCGGTCCGGCCTTTGCAGTCACTGGCGCCTTCCGACTATTGCTGTAGCCGTCCCAGGCGACGGCTGCGATGCGGTCGAGCTCCTCCTTCAGATCGGCGAACTTCGGATCGGCAAACTGTTGAAGGTAGCGTTCTCGGAACTCTTCCTCGCCGAGTTCCACGGATGGCATTTCCTTGCGGGGGATAGGGAACGGTTGGGGCATCTGGGCGGTCCTCTTCTCGAATCCACAAGCATTGAGGAGACGGCAGGTTCCCTAGAACTCCCCTTTGTCGTACCTGCACGGTTCTATGCGGGAACCTCTTCGGCCTTCCGTGAGCTTGCGGCGCCAAAAAAGGGAGCCGCACCAAGCATCACGAACTCTCGCCGCGCTCGCGCGTCGTCATCACTCACGCGGGGGCGAAGCAAGGCACTGCAGCGCGAACGCTTCGGACCCCGCTGCGCTCGCCTATCCAGTTGGTATGTTGAAGAAGCCGGGCGGCCCCGTTGCGGCTAGCCGTCATTGGGTAGTCAACGGGCGCGCCATGCACGGCTACTGCCCGCTGCTCTCCTCCCAGAGAACGCCCATCCTACCCAGCAGATCGACCGCTACCTGATCATATCTCAGAGCAGTCCCAAGCCCAGGCGAATGGCGTGGCGAGCGCGGTCAGCGCCAAGACCCAGAACAACGACCTCATCAACACGTCCGCAAGCACGGCGAATCTCGCTAATGACGGTCGCCTGCTTCCGCGATGTGCCGGGTGCCTGCCTGCCTAGGCTTCGGTAACTGCAGTGCAGCCTTAAGAGCAGCGTCTTTGGTGCCATACGGGCCGGCTACCAGCCCATGAGCGTCATATACACCGTACCCGCCATCCGGACGGCTGTGGATCTCCCAACCATCCACCCAATCAATATAGTGCGACATCGGTACCTCCCTTGGCCGCAGGTTGAACGCGACGCGAATTTAGGTTGCGCCCATTCTGCCTTCAAGTTGCACACTGAAGCGCATCCGAGAGATCTGCATTTAACTATGACATCCCACCCGGATTTCGCGGCAACTTACCCGCCCTCAGGCATCAAGTAAGTGGGCGCTCGTCGGTGAGAAGGAAATGGCCACGATGGTCCAAAGCGCCGCGCTGGAAGACGGCACCGGCGCGGTGCTGTCGCCGCGAGTGAGGCGACGCCGAACAAGAGGCGTGCGGTTGAGTTCTAAATCTCGTGCCAGCCGTTGGATCCCAAGGCGGCCTACAGTTCCGCCCGCTGTAACCCTCCGCCAAAAGGCCAGTGCCCGGCGAACATGGCGAATACCGCTGCTCCCATAAGTATTGCGGCCATGACGGCGGCGCCCACCAGCGCCCAAGTTGGCGGTGATCGTTTCAGCAGGAGCGGAGTGTAAATTCCCGTAAGGAAAAGGATGGCGCCCAAGGCGACGTGCGCGCCTAACTGATAGGCAGGGACTCCAGAAAGCATCAGCCCCTCCACCCGCTGGTAGCGACAACGTGGCCTGGTGGGGGTTCCTCCGATCCTGCAGTTTCGCCTCAGTACCGTAACAGCGTTAGGGGGTAAATCGGGTGTCAACAAAGCTGCATAGCGCAGCTTCGGTAACCGGCCCTCCAATGGGTCGGATCGTTGATGCCCCTCGTCATCTTCGCCCCTTGGGCATCAAACGGCGGGTGCTCACTGCGGCCTACCACGGGGGTGCCCGCTGTTTCCTATACGAACCCCTTCCCGGCAGTCCGGGTGAGTGAAGTAATCTCAAGGCTCTGCAATGATGACCGTTAAGATCCCGGGGCCCGGCATGCCTGAGCCCGCTATTCCCACCGTCGAGTTCCTGGAGCCCGACTTCGCGCGATGGATCTTCCACACCGACAATCCGGCGCAACAGCGCGTTCAGTTCAATTATTGGCGCGGCTGGTTCGGTTTTAAGGAAGCAGATGAGCCGCACTCGATCGAGACGCGGGTTTGGCTGGTCAGGCGGCAGCGGTAGAGAAATGAGCCGGACCCGGCAGGGAGGACAGCGGGGTCTCCGGCTCATCTTCGGATGTACGCAGTCACTCAGCCTCAGGCCTCGGCCAAAAGTGCTTCCAGATCGAGAGGCTCGTTAAGCGGCTTAAGTGAGCCATCCGAGTTGCGTGGCCACTCAGCCTCGGGCCTGTCTCGATAGATTTCGACGCCGTTGCCGTCAGGATCGCGGAAATATACCGCTTCGTTGGCTCCGTGGTCCGCTTTGCCAGTTATCTCGATGCCCCTGGCGATTGCTCGCTTCACGGCTTGGGCTAGCGACCTTCTGTCGGGGTAAAGAAACGCAGTGTGATAGAGCCCCGTATGTCCCGCCGGAGGTGGCGTCCCACCGGCACTTTCCCAAGTATTGAGGCCGATGTGATGATGATAGCTGCCTGCCGCCAGAAACGCTGCGCCGGAGCCGAGCCGCGCGGTCAACGCAAAGCCCAATATCTCCGAGTAAAACGCAATGGAGCGTTCTAGGTCGGCGACTTTAAGGTGGATATGGCCCACGCGAGTTTCCGGTGGCGCGATGCTGGACACGTTTATCTCCCCAGTAGTTACCCGAGTTCTACCTCTCAACAGACGCCCAGTCACCTGTCACTAGGAAACGTAGCTATGGCGCCCTCCCGTCAATAAACATTCCCGCCTGGGCATAGGCGCTGAGCTTGTTTCGAATAGTTCGGATAGAAATGCCAAGCATATTGGCGGCATGCGTGCGATTGCCGTTTGTCTGGCGCAGAGTCGCTAGGATTAGCGCCTGTTCGACGTCTGCAACAGACATTCCAACCAGAGATTCGGCCGCACTCAGATCAGCGTCTATCATCAAGTTCCTTTCTGAGCCCCCAATTGACCCGAGAAAGTCTTGCGCGAGCTTGGTAGCGGTTGGTTAAGGACAGGTTAACGACTTAGTCCGCTAGACAGGCGACCCAACCTCACTGAGTCACTATAACTCTGCTTCCAACGTCGACCCGGGCATATAAATCGAGGATGTCTCCGTTCAGCATCCTTATGCATCCGTACGACACGAATCCCCCTATCGTTTCGGGAGCGTTGGTGCCGTGGATCGCGTAGGTGCCACCCGCTAACGTAAGTGCGGCTGCCCCCATGGGATTTGACGGAGAGCCTCCAGGAATTAGCGCAGGTAGCTGAGGTTTATCGCGACGGATAGCATCCGGTGGCGCCCAGTTCGGCCCGATGAATTTGGCTTCAATGTGAGACTTGCCAACCCACTGCCGGCCCACTCTCCCCACGCCAACGATGTAGCGTAGTGCCCGGCCGTTGCGCAGAACAAGGTACAGGCGGCGCTCACTTGTCCGGACCACGATGGTGCCCGGTGAAAAGGCCTCGCGAAAGGCAATCAGGTCAGCAGCCCAGGCATCGGTAGAGCCAAGCTGCAGCGCAAGGCCCGCACTCAGCACCAATATCTGGAGGCCGCAACGCCAACGCCCCGAATATCGCAACGTCACCCTTGCGGCTCCGGTCTTAGAGCTCGGTCCCCGATGGAACCTCGAGGCTACCAACTTTGACTTAGGCGAAACGAGCCACCGTAGGACTGGAAGTTCTCAGCGAACTCGCCGTTCACGCTGCCTGCGAAGGCCAAGCCGCTGTCGAAGGTAATTTCGGCGCCGGCGGTGATCAGCACGGCATCCGTCGCCTGCTGAGCGCCCTCGATAACGAAGCTGGACCCGGGCAGCGCCAGGAACTCTGCGTTCACGTCGTTGTCCGCGTATAGGTAATGGCCCCAGGCGGCACCTACATGTAACCCGATGTTTCCGCCTTCTACCGTCGTCTCCCAATCCGCCAGCGCGCCGAGCTCAACGCGCGCCGATAGTGCCTCGTTCTCGCCGTAGCCCAGCGCGAAGGTGGAGGCCCCCGAGGTGGTCGTCTCGGCGTAGGCGGGCTCGAACACCGTCTGACCGCGCACGGCGGCATAGGGCGTAAACCAACCTACATGGTAACCGACTTCGATCTCCCCAGCGATATTGTGGGCCCCGAAGTTGGCGTTGAAGACGTCTTCCCCTGCGACGGCAAGGCGCCTTTCTGTCTCGACGCTGTGATAGGCGTAAGCCAAGGCACCGGCGACATACCCCATTTCGCCATCGGCCCGCCCATAAATGGCAGCCTGAAACATCTGACTGTTGCCCGACCCCATCTCATCGGCAAGCGCGAAATCGGTGACGCCCGCTGAGGCCGCGACTCCCACGAGGGTTCCCTCGGAGAGGTGATAGTCGACGCCCACAGCAACGCCCATATCGCGGACCGTGCGATCACGGCTGCCGATCGATGCGCTGCCTTCGGTCAGGCTGGTTCCGCCGAAGCCGGCGGCCCAGATAGTCCAATCGGCTACATCCGGGTATGCCGGCCCTTGGTCGAAACCTTCAAATGCACCCTGCCCGGCAGGCGCGGGGGACGGCGCGTACCCCATGACGCTCACAGTGCCGCGGCCCATTGTTTCGCCAGGCAAGGGAGCCATGGCCATCCCGCCATGCGGACCCGTAACGAGATCCAGAAAGGAGTTCATGGACTGATGAATTGAGGGCGCCACTCCCGTCCCCGTTTCACCAGCGATTTGTTCCAACAGATCCGCCAACTCTTCAGGTGTCAGGAGATCGAGTATAAGGAACCCCAGCGGCAGCGTGCCGCCGTTCTCCAGATAGTCATTGATCGCGTCGATAACGGCTTGCTCGTTATCAGTGGTGTCCCCGTCATCCAGATCCTCACCAATTTCGCCGTCACTGACGTCAAAGACGCAGACGTTGATCTCGTTGGTATCCAGCGTGACCGCTCCATTGCGCGCCCAGGCAGCGCCGCAATCGATCGTGGTACCGGTCAAAAGGGAAATGCTGGTCAGTGCAACGATCTGTCCCATGAAGTCGGTATTCGTGCCTAGCGTCGCCGAGCTTCCCACGACAAAGAACACGTTGGCGGGATTGACCGTACTGCCGGGGGCAATGACTACCGACGAGTTGCTAGCCGTTGTTAGCCCTGCGGGTACTTGAATGATGAAGACGTCGTCGGCATCACCTTGCAAAGTCAGCGTGCCATTCAAATTGGCCTCGCTTTCAAAGGAATAAACACCTGCAGTGAGGGTCCGTCCTCCAAGTTCGTTGCCGACCAAGGCCTCGGTGACAGGACGGTTCATCAAGACGTTGTAGGTGGTGGCCAGATCGCTCTTGGCTTGAACCGCCACGCTGTCGGCCTGGAAGTAAGCGCCTGTCAGGACGATCTGATCCGCGCCCGGCCCCTTGCCCGTTATCGCAGATCCAGGGCTTACACCTATGTTGCCGACAATGACGCTCGTGCCAGTGTTGGTTATGGTTGAGCCGCCCAAAATTGCAAATGTATCGAGGCTTTGCCCGTCGGCTGCCGTGGCGCCTGCTAGTAAAGACACTGTTGCCACAGCGATAAGAGCCGCGGCTGATATAGCGTACTTTTGCGTAGGTTCTTTACCGCGAGTCATCGTACATCTCCGCATGGATGATTAACGTGTCAACGCTGCCGCTAATGGCCTCCACAAGCACTACTGTATGCGTCTATTCTTAGGAAGATGGGTTCTTATTAACTTATGATATGAAAAAGTTCTCCGAGTGCGCGCATTATCACTCAGGAATAATTTATGCCGTTGATATTGTGGAAGAAAGAGACGTTGCGATTGGCTGAGAGTTGTAAATATTCCTGTGTCCACCAACCAAATGAACGCGCCCAAAATTGATTTGTAGGAAGAGAGTGTTGCTGCAAAAGCTCAAAAGATGACCCCTGCCACCTCACGAACTAGCGTGATCACTGCCACGGGCACTAACGCGCCGGTAACAATCTCGGCGCAGTGTCGGAGAGCGGCGGATGTATCGAGTAGCCGCGCTATCATTGCTGCACCAACAATTTAGCGGTTCGCGGTGCAGTGGGGTTTCGCTGCCTGTCCCGCTCGTGAGGCGCCACCTCCCGCCTAATTCTCGATGACCTGTCCGTCTGAGTTCGTCGCGCCACAGGGACTCGGCCGGCTTAATTCCGGCGGATTGCAATGCGTGGGATCGGCGACCGTTTTCCAACCCGAGAGTGGCTGTGTCGCCCCGCCTTGTTCCTTCCGTCGGTCTAGTCGCTATCCTCGTTCTGAGTGGTTGCGCGAGCACCAGTCGCCCACCCGTTCACTCGCTACCGGTAGCTGACTGCGGCGCCTCCGAGGTGAAGACGCTTATCGGCCAGCCGGTCACCGGCAAGTCAGCCTCCGATGTTAGGATCGGCAACAATCCCGTGCGGTCCAAGGGGGACGTTCGCGTAATTGCGCCCGGGCAAGCCGTCATACAGAACTACAGTGAAGGTCGGTTAAACTTGGAAACCGACACGTCGGGCAGGCTACTGCGAGCAACTTGCGGTTGATCTAAAGGCCGCTGCCTGGCAGCAGCACCCGAAACACTAAAAGCCCCGACCTCCCGCAAAGGAGGCCGGAGCGGTAACCTGCGATCAGGTTCGGTCGTCTACGTACACCGTATAGGACCCATCGGCCTCCGTCGTCACTGCGACGATCTTCTCGATCGGACAGGTTGCCGTGTCGAGCTTGGCCTTAAGGTCGGCGTTGGCATTGATCGCAGTCTTGAGTTCGATCACCAGCGTGGCGCTCTTGGTCAGCGCATTGTCCAGGGCCGCAGCATCACCTGCAGCGTCACCCTTGAGCGTCGAGACGTTCACGCACTTCACCGTTGAGGCGGAAGTGAACGTCTTGACGTCCGCCATCTTGCCAGAGTTGAGGCTGGAAATGAGCGACCCATAGTTGGTCTTCGCCGAAACGCCCGCCTCGGTAGCCGCCGTGGTCGCTGTGCTGGCATCCTGAGCCACTGCGACAAACGGGGCGCTCACCAAGGCTGCCGCGATCATAAGAGTGGCAATGATTTTCATCGTGTTCTTCTCCTTTTCTTGCCCTCGGCGCAGACAACTTGCGTAGCAACGTCCGGTTCCGAACTTAACGCGGCCGTCCAAGTGGTTCGGCCTGTGCTTCTCATTGAGGCGCCCTGCAGCCCAATGAATGGGCTGTTCCGGTGTAAGTAGTTGAACTTGTGTTTTATGCGGGCGACAGGGCGTGTTGTGCGTCCGCGGCCGTCGGTCTATCTCGACACCATGCAAGGCATATCGGGGCGACATCGCCGCTGTGCTATTTGCGTTCTGCCTCCCCATGTCGCTAACGGTCGGCGTTGAGGGCACTGAGGGCGGGCTAGTTGACCATCTCACTGCGGACCGTAGAGCATCGTTGCTGGACTACCCTTAGCCAGGCCCGTCTCACTGCCCGCTCAAGCACCCAGCTGCATCGCTGCCGAACTTCTAGGGTCCTACAGGTGCCAATGAGCGAATGCGTTAGCGCAAGTTCTTGACCGGCCCTTGGCACCGTTTCCGGCTCTAGGAAAAGCGGTCAAGTTTCTCCCGCTATGAAACTTCATCAGATCACCCTGAACCCCGGGGTCTGCTTCTCGTTATCCGTCGACACTGGGAAACGATGATGCAGATCAAGGCTGGGTTCACTATCGCGTACGAATGTCCAAGACCCACGCCGATGCTCTTGACGCTCAAGGTGCACCCGACGCGGCGCGCTGACTTACTGACGCCGGAGTCACTGACATTTTCGCCACCTGTCGAGACATGGGACTACCTTGATGGCTTCGGCAACGTCTGCACTAGACTGACCGCACCCGCTGGCCGGCTTACCATCTCGACCGCGTTTGAGATCTACGACGGCGGATTACCCGACTTTGTTCCTCACGATGCGGCGCAGCACAACATCCGCGATTTGCCCGATGACACCTTGGTGTACGTTCTGGGATCCCGCTACTGCGAGACGGACCTTCTTTCGGACATCGCCTGGCAACTGTTTGATAAGACCCAGCCAGGGTGGCCACGAGTGCAAGCGATCCTGGATTTCGTGCATAATCACATTCGCTTCGACTATCAGAAGGCGGACAAGACCCGCTCTGCCTACGGAGCTTATCTGCAGAACGTAGGGGTCTGCCGCGACTTCACCCATCTCGCAATAGCGTTATGTCGGTGCATGAACATCCCTGCCCGATACTGTACCGGCTACCTCGGGGACATCGGGGTGCCCCCGTCGGACGCGCCGATGGATTTTTCCGCCTGGTTTGAGGTGTACCTCGGGGGGCACTGGTATACGGCCGACGCGCGGCACAATACCCCGCGGATAGGGCGCATTCTGATGGCGACGGGACGCGACGCGACCGACGTCGCGCTTTCCACGCAATTTGGTCCGGCGCTACTGACTCAATTCGAAGTACTGACCGAGGAGATTCAATCGTCGGATTACGAAGTGTGACAGAGAGAACGCCACATTGATTTCGCATTGGATGCGAAGGAGAGCCACGGATGACCGCTGACTTGTTCGGTACGCCCGACTTAATCGCCGGGTTTCAATATCGCGCTGATGTCCTTTCTCCCAAAGAGGAAGACGAGATGCTCGGTTGGTTACCGAACCTGCCGTTTCGCGCATTCGAGTTCCACGGCTTCGAAGGCAAGCGCCGCGTCGTCTCGTTCGGGTGGAAGTATGACTTCAGTGCGCAGCGGCTAATCGCCGTTGACCCGTTACCCGTCGAGTTCGCCCCGGTGCTACAGCGGGTCAGCGGCTTATTTGGCATCGAGGAGGGCGCACTGCAGCAGCTCTTGGTAACCGAATACGGCCAGGGCGCCGCCATCGGTTGGCACCGGGATAAGGCCGCCTTTGGGAAGGTCGTCGGGGTATCGCTGGGCGCAGCTTGCATTATGCGGCTGCGGAAGAAGCGGGGAACCACCTGGCTTCGGCATAATATTGGCCTCGATCCTCGATCGGCTTACCTGCTGAGCGGGGAAGTGCGCACTGACTGGGAGCACAGCATACCACCGGTGCAAGAACCCAGGTTCTCCTTAACGTTTCGAACGCTTGCGTCCTACACCGGTCCGGCAGCTTGAGGGCTTTTGGCTCGACGCTCCTGAGGGGCAGCGGGGGTGAAGCGTCGCTGACTACGAGGGAGCCACGCGGCAACGGAACGAACTTCACTAGGACGGGTTATGGCTTCGTCAGGGCATTGCGTGCCGACAGTCGGCGCGCCCTTGGCTCCGGCAGAACGAGGACGACATGGCTTTCGATGGAGTTGGCTGGCTAGCAGCGGTCATTATCGGTGGATTGGCAGGGTGGCTTGCCGCGATCATGATGAAGTCGAATACCGGGATTTTGATGAACATCATCCTGGGCGTGGTGGGCGCCATAGTGGCAAGCCTTCTGCTTGGTCTGCTCGGCATCGGTTTCGGCGGGTGGCTTGGGTACCTTATAGCGGGGTTTATCGGCGCGTGTATTCTTATCGCGATTGGGCGTGCGTTTAGTTCTCGCCGAGTGTGAGGCCAGGAACAAACCGCTTCTTCGTAGGTTAACGTATTGTGCCACGTAGGTTCGCCCCCGTGTGGCATTAGCTAGGGCCGCGCTTTGAACCCTCGGAGCGCGGTCTTTCTACGCGAGGGAACCGAGTTCAAAGGTCGGCATTCTAGTCGTCGAAATCGGAGCCAAAAATGCTGCACATTCCCTCACGCACCCAGCCCAGCCCCGTCGAAAAGGTCGCCTTGGCCCGCCTTGCAATAAGTTCAGATCTATGCCCGCCGCCTCATCTGCGTGAGGAACTCCAGGCGAAGGGGTGGGTCCGGATCACCAAGACGGGCGAGCCAAGGCTTACTGGCCTCGGTCGGGAACTAGTTGATCGTTACTAGATGTCGCACCGCGGAATTCGTCTGAAGAGGTGCGATCAATGACCACCAGTTGGCTTACCTCCGAGCTGCTCTCTGGCATCGACAGGTTAATCGCTGATCGGAATATTCCTCCCACCCCGAGGCTTAGTCGAGAAGAGGCTCTTCAAATGATCGTCCGGGATTGGTTGCAAGGTCAGGGGTACGTCGCCTTACCAGACGGTGAGAGTATTCTCCCTGTTTCTGCAGCTTCCAAAGTCCCCGATGCCTGATCGCATCAAAGATGCGATTGTTTCTATCGCCACCCCCCACGCTGCCTCTTTGGAGGCGTGGCTGCTTCGCCATGGCTTTCCTGTGCACCATCAGTCCGAGAGCGCAGACGGTGCTGTGACCTTTTATGCGGTCGAGGACCTTTCGGCGGAAGGCCGGGAGGAATTGCGAGAGATCGGCGCTGAAATCGTAAGCGAGTGGAAGCACGGCGAGCCGCAGGACAAGTGAACGGGACGGCTAGCCGCTCCGATGAAGCCATCCGTCACCGTGAAGCTGATCTCCATAAGATGGCCTGCCGGTAGGCTAGGGTCAGAGCTCCGTCGGATCATCACATCAACGGCGAGACCGCGCGCTGGAGGATCTGTGACGGTGTGGCGGTTTCTGACTTTTTGCGGCCTTGGATGGTCAGTTACTTCAACGGGAACGCGCCCCTCTAGTTGGCACGCCCTGTCGGTGACAGTCGACGAACTATCGACTCCTCCGGAGATCAGATAGATCACCTGATCGTTGACCAATACTCATCGCGCCACACCACGTCTCAGGAGTTGTACATGGCCGCTCGTCGGAATGCCTTGGGTTTGGACAAGGCGCTTGATGAAATCGCATCTGAGCCAGAGAAACTCCTGCCGCTCTGACGCCTAAGTTCGTACTAACACCCGCGACACCCGCCCCTAGTACCCCACCGCCGGCCCGCCGATCGGGAACAACAAGCTTGAGCTCGTGCGCCGTGGTCGTCGCGCCGTAGACGCCGGCATCGTCGGCGCTCAGCCGCATGCCGAGGGTTGGGCAGGTTATCATCAGGCCGACATCGAGCTTGGCGCGGAGGTCATCGAACGGCTCGATGATCTCGATTCGGCGGCAACCCTTCGGGGGCGGTGTCGGCGACCCACTGGTTCTGCATCGGCCACCATTGCACGCCGCCCCGCACGAAGCCGCTCACCAAGAACCCGTTGTCCATCTGGGTACAGAGCCGAAGCTCGGCGGCAAGGGTGACGAAAGCCTGGGTGATCTCGGGGTGGGTGAGATTAGCGAGGCCAGCCCCGGTCTCGGTGCGCTCCGGCGTGTGCAGCAAGGTGGCCATCGATATCCAGCTGGCCGATCGCCTGGTCGGCCTCGGCGGCTTCACTCGGGGCTGCCTCGTCGGGCTTGCTGCAAGGTACTGCGTCAAGGGATTGGCAAACGGCGTCTGCTGTCCGAGCGAACTGCGGCCAGAGGGGCGAAGCTGTCCCGAGGTGAGAGGACCGCCGTTGGCAATCCATCTGTGACCCACCCGCAACAACATCCCCACAACCGCAACCCTCCACCTATTAAGTCATCATATGACTTGATACACCCGAGTAATAAACCTTGGAGGTCGATTCGTGTTCCGTTCATTCATGTTGGGCGTTAGCGCCCTGGCGCTGGCCTCGGGGGCTGAGGCTGCTGATCTGTTTATCGACACTGTCGATGAGGCGCCCGTTGCTGGGTCCTATGGGCTGCGCGGTGTGGTTGAGCTTGGTGGGCTCGGTCGCATGGCGCAGGAGGATGGCGGCGATTTCAGCAGTTTTGGTGGGGTCTATGGCGCCTTCGCCATCGAAGGCCAGTACGATGCGCTGGTGCTCGGGCTCGATGGCTATGGCGAGTGGCTCGCGATCGAGGACAGCGATCCGAACGTCACCAACGGCAATCTCGGCGTGCTCGGCGCGCAGGTCGGCATGCGGATGGACAACTGGTATCTTGGCGGCTTCGGCACCCTTGCCACCTATCCCGATGCCGAGACCGTGGATCAGTTCGTCGGCTATGCCGCGGGCGTCCAGGCGGCAGTGGATATCGATTACGCCAGGCTGGTCGGCCGGCTCGGCTACGCCTTCGCGCCCAACGACGATTTCGACAATGACGACGAAGGTTTTGTCGGGCCGTTCGCCGAGATCGGCGCGGCCTATGCCCTGTCGAGCGATTTCGCCGTGATGGCCAATGTCGGCTATGGCTTCAGCGCCAACTTCGATGTGTCCAACGATCCGGGCGAATATGTGAACTGGGGCGTCAAGGCGGCTTACCGGCTGCCGGGCGATCTCAACCTCAACCTCGTCGCCTCCTATGAGGGCATGCACGCCTTCGACCAGGACGACGAGTCGAACACCACCCATACCGTGAAGCTCGGGGTCTCGATCCCGTTCGGCGACGAGGGCACCGCGATCGATGCGCTGCGTCCGCTGGCGAGCCCGACCGCGCCGTTCCGCGCTTCGGTCTCGGCCGACGTCCTGTAACCGCATCCGACCGACGACCTGAAAAGGCCGGCGCCTGGCGCCGGCCTTTGACTTTTGCGGCTACGTCTCCGACCAGCCGGCCGGGCAATGGGACGCTGCTAGCACCCTCCCGCCGGCCCGCCGATCGGGAACGACAAACTCCCCTTGAACTCGTGCGACGTGGTCGTCGCCCCGTAGACGCCGGCATAGTTGGCGCTGAGCCGCATGCCGGAGGTGGGGCAGGTCATCACCAGGCCGACATCGAGCTTGGCCCGGAGGTCATCGAAGGGCTCGATGATCTCGATCGGCGGCAGCCCTTCGGGGGCGGCTTCGAACTGCGTCTCGGCGACCCACTGGTTCTGCATCGGCGACCATTGCACGCCGCCCCGCACGAAGCCGCTCACCACGAAGCCGTTATCCATCTGGCTCGAGAGCCGAAGCTCGAGGCCGGGGGTAAGGGTGACGAAGGCGTGGGTCATTTCGGGATAGGTGAGATTGGCGAGGCCGACCCCGGTCTCGGTGCGCTCCGGCGTGTGCAGCAGGTGGCCGTCGATATCCAGCATGCCGATCGCCTGGGCGCCGTTGTCGGTCTCGGGTGAGGCGTAGCTGAGGCGCAGGCGCGGGTAGAAGCCGTAGATCTGGGCGTCGGACCGGGCATAGCCGTCGATGCCTTCGAACTCGATGATCTTGTCGGAGAAGGCCGGCAACTCGCCGACCTCGGCAACGCCGGTGGCGATGCCGTCAAAGCTCGAATAGCCCTGCTCGAAGCCATCGACCTGGACGCGGCGCGCCGTCTCCATGTCGCCGAACGAGCCGGCGGCGACGAAGCCGACACCGAACCCGCCGCTATGGTATTCGGCCGAAGCACTGGCCTGATAGAGCTGGCCATTCATGCTCGACAGCTCCATGCCGTCCCGATCATGCGTCGAGGCGACCTGGTCGAGGCCGACACCGAACCCGACATTGAGATTGTCGTTCACCGGAACGTCGCCGCCGAAGGCCAGCGAGGTCCACTTGTCCTCGGCCGTGGGGCTGTCGTTGACGATGCCGCGGTTGTACTGGCCGCCCGACAGGCTGCCCCACAGGCAGACCAGATCGTCGATGTCGCGGGCCGCGAAGCTGTCCTCGCAACCGGAGATGGTGCGGTCGAGGAATTCCGTCGCCCGCCGGTCGGCCAGCTCGAAGATATGCGGGGCCTGGTGCGGCGTCAGGGTGGTCACCGCGTCGCCGAGCGCCTCGGCATCGGGCTGCAGGCGCAGCAGGTTGATCAGGTAGTTGAACGGATCATCGATGCCGATCGCCTGTTCGATATTGTCGAGGCCCTCGCCCATGCTCCACACGTTAGGGTCGGTGGTACCCGATGCGGGATCCTGCAGCAGGTCGAGAATAGGCGGTTTTTCGGCGAGCAGCACCAGGTCGGCGCCCTGCACTTCGGCGCTGAAGATGAAACCGACGGCCGCCGGTGTCAGCGTCGGCGTGAAGCCATTATCGGTCATGCCGCCATCGGCATGGGCGATGACATAGCCGGCATTGGAGAAGGCCTTGTTGATCGACAAGAGCAGCAGCGGGCCCTCGCCGTCGAAGGCGGCGCTACCGGTCATATCCATCAGGTCGGTGACCAGCGCCGGGGTATTCTGGGCATTGAGGTCGATATCGATATAGTAGGCGCCGCTGTCGGCCTGGTCGAAATTGCCGGTGACGTCGGTCTCCTTGACGCGGGCGCGGTCGCCGGGGGAGAGCAGGCCCTCGTTGCCGAACAGGTTCCCGGCGCCGAGGATAATGCTGGCGTCGGTGATGAACAGCGCGCCGCTCTGGTTGACGAGGCCGTTGGCGCCGCCGCCGAGATCGACATTGCCGATGATGTTGCTGGTGCGCGTGCCGCCGACCAGCTGGTTGTCATTGGCCCCGGCCGGCGTGCGGGCGAGGTTGGTGACCACGTCATTGCCGTCACCGCCGAGGATCGCCATGCCGTTGAGCAGCGGCAGGCCGCCGCCGAGCAGACTCGCCTGGCCATAGAGCGTGCCATTGCTGGTCAGCGTGTTGTTGAGGCCGTCGGCAATCTGCACCGCCGCCCCCGACCCATGCGCCGCCCAGACGAGGCCGACGCCGTTGCCGTTGGTGCCGGCGTGATTGATGTTAAGGGCGACGTTGCCGTCGAGGCCGCCGGTGCCGCCGGCGCTCTGGCCGAAAATGCCGACGCTGCTTTGCCCCATCACCACGACGTTGCGGGTCTGGGTGACGCCCACTGCGGCTGCGTTGCCGAGTCCGCCGACGCTGCCGGCGAACGGCCCGTCGCCTGCCGCACCAAGCGTCGTGGCGAACATGCCATTGCCGACAATGCCGCCGCCGCCACCGATCGATTGCGCCACGATGCCGTGCGCGCCGAACCCGGTGGTGTGGACGTCGCCAGTGCTGTTGACGGTGGCCGCGCCGCCATTGCCGCCGGCGCCGCCGCCCGCTGCGATGGTGATCGGGGCCAGCGAGAAGCCGTCCTGGCCCAGGAGCGTACCGCCGCTATAGACGCCGGTCAGGCCGCCGCCGCCGCCGATCGATTGCGCCACGATACCGAAGGCGCCGGCGCCGGTGGTGGTGATGCCGGTGGCGTTGGCGGTCACTGCGCCACCGAGGCCACCCGATCCGCCGGCACCGCTGCCAATGTGGATCGTCGTTCCCTCGGTGAGGGTCACGCCGTCGACGAACACCACGTTGGCGATGCCGCCGCCGCCGCCGATCGACTGCGCCACAAGCCCATGGCTCAGTGCGCCGCCAGTGGTGATCTGCGCTTCGGCCGTCACCGTCGAAGCCGCGCCTGCGTCGCCGACGAAGGTGAGGTTGTTGATGGCGTCGAAATTGGTGAGCTGGCTGCCACCGAGCACGATGTCGAGCGCTTCACCCGGATTGGTGATGGTTTCCACCGAGATATTGCCCACGCCGCCACCGCCGCCAATGGTCTGGGCGACGATGCCGATGGCGTTGTGGTTGGTGGTGGTCACGGTGCCCTCGGCCGTCATCTGGAAGCCGCCACCGCTGCCGGTGCGATCAAAGCCAAGGCCGGCCGAGTAGCCGCCGACCCGGATGAGGAAGCTATCCTCTGGCGGCAGCGCCGGATTGAGGACGAGCGCGTTGGCCGCGAAGGCATTGACGCCGCCGCCACCGCCGATCGACTGCGAGATGAGGCCGATCGAGCCGAGGCCGGTCATGGTGGTGGCGAGCGTATTGTAGTTGGTCGGCTGGAACAGGCCGTTGCCGTTGAGCGAGCCGTTGCCGCCAACGATGATCTCCACGTCACTACCGGAGAACAGCAGCTCGTCGAGGATCACCGTCGCCGCAATGCCGCCGCCGCCGGCGATCGACTGGGCGACCATGCCGAAGGAGAGTTCGCCCTCGGTGATGTTGGTCTCGCCGTTGATCGTCACGGTGACCTTGCCCTTGCTGCCATCGATCGGGATCAGCGAAACCAGGTCGCAGGTATCCGGCGGCTCGGGGCAGCCGGCGCCGAGGCCGACCTTGATGCCGCTGGAGCCGCCGCCGCCATCGCCGATGCCGAGCGAGAAGCCGCCCCAGCCGCCGCCGCCGCCGATCGACTGCGCGACAACGCCGGAGGAGTTGGCCAGCGCCGTATGGATCGAGCCGGTGCTGATCACCGTGACGTCGCCGCCATTGCCGCCCTTGCTGCCGGAGCCGCCGACGACGTTGTCGACGCCGCCGCCACCCAGCGCGATGGCGCCCGCAAAGCCGCCCGAGCCGCCACCACCGCCAACCGATTGCGCGAAAATGCCGACCGAGTTCTGTCCGGTGACGTTGATCGAGCCGGTATTGTTGACCGTCACTTTGCCACCGGCGCCGCCCTCGCCACCGGTGCCGCCGACGCTGCCGGTTGCACCACTGCCGCCGTCGCTGAGCGTGCCGGCGATCGAGAACCCGCCGCTGCCACCGCCGCCGCCGATCGACTGCGCAATGATGCCGTGCGAAAAGTCGCCGCTGGTTTCGATGACGCCGGCGTGGAGCACGTCGACCTGGCCGCCCGCGCCACCGCCCGCGGCGTCGCCGCCGACCGAGTTCTTGGCCCCGTCACCCTCGGCTTCAAAGGTCGCCGCGATCGAGAAGCCGCCGACGCCGCCACCGCCACCAACGCTCTGCGCCATGATGCCGGCGGCATTGTTGCCCTCGGTGGTGATGGTGCCGAAATTGTTCACCTTGACCTGGCCGCCTATCGAAGCCACGCCGCCGCCGCCACCGCCGACGTCATTTTCGGCGGAACCATCGATCGCAAGGCTTAAGCCTCCGGCAAAGCCGCCGGCACCGCCGCCGCCACCGATCGATTGCGCCAGCACGCCGATCGAGCCTTCGCCGCGCGTATGGATATGCGGCACGCCCAGCGCATTGGCATTGCCGACGATCACCTCGACATAGTTGCCGGCGCCGCCGCCACTGCCATCGCCACCGACGCTGTCGACCTTGCTGTCGGCTTTCATCGAGAAGCCGGCGCCGATCGAGAAGCCGCCAAAACCGCCGCCACCGCCGACCGACTGCGCCAGGACGCCATGCGAGAGCGCGCCGTGGGTATCGATATCGGCGTTGACCGCCACGCGAACCTCACCGGCCCCGCCAGCTGCGCCGCCCTTGCCGCCGGTGCTGTCCGCCGAGCCATCGCCCTCGACCGAGACGCCCGCCCCGACCGAGAAGCCGCCGGCGCCACCGCCACCGCCCACCGACTGGGCAAAAATGCCGATCGATTTGTCGGCCCGTGTGGTGATGGCGCCATTCGAGGTGACCGTGACGTTGGCGCCGGTGCCACCGAGGCTCCCGTCGCCGCCGGTCGAGTTGGCCGCGGCGTCGCCCTTCAGCGAGAACACCGCGGTGCCGGAAAAGCCTGCCGTGCCGCCACCGCCGCCGATCGACTGGGCCAAAATGCCGTGCGAGTTGAATCCCTTGCCGTCGGTGCCGCCGGTATCGATCACGGCGTTGCTGACCACCACCACTTCGCCGGCATTCTTGGCCGTGCCGCCGGTGCCGCCCACCGAATTGCCATAGGCATCGCTTTCAAGCGAGAAGGCCGCAGCGATCGAGAAGCCGCCGGTGCCGCCGCCGCCGGCGACGCTCTGCGCCAGGATGCCGTGCGACTGCTCGCCCCGGGTGGTGATGCTGCCGAACACGTCGATGACGCTGACCTTGCCGCTGATCCCGCCATTACCGCCATCGCCGCCCATCGACGATGCGGCTGCGACGGTCTTGATCGAGCCCGCGGCGCTGATCGAAAAGCCGCCTGTGCCGCCGCCGCCGCCGATCGACTGGGCGAGGATACCGTTGGATTGGTTGCCGGTGGTGAGGATGTTGCCGCTGTGGCGAACCGTAACGTCGGCGCCGTCGCTGCCCGTCCCACCATCGCCACCGAAGGCGGCCGCCGCGGCGGCGCCGTTGAGCGAGAAGGCCAGCGCGCCGGCAAAGCCACCTGTGCCGCCGCCGCCGCCGACGCTCTGCGCGAAGATGCCATGCGAGAAGGCGCCGCCGGTGGTGATGTTGCCGGTGTTGCCGACATCGACCACGCCGCCGCGCGAACCGTCGCCGCCATCGCCACCGAAGCTCATATTGGCGTTGGCGCCTTGTATCGAGAACGTGGCGCTGGCGGCAAAGCTGGCATTGCCGCCGCCACCACCGACCGATTGGGCGACGATACCGCTGGAGAAACTGCCGCGCGTCTGGATGCCGAGCGGATCGGCGACGTTGCTGGTCACCTTGACGCCCTGGGCGAAGTTGCCGGTGCCGCCATCGCCGCCGAAGCTGAGGCCAATGCCGCCACTGAGGCCGCCGGCCGCCGCAATCGAGAAACCGCCGGTGCCGCCACCGCCGCCGATCGAGCTGGCGAAGATACCGTTGGATTGGGTGCAGGCGTCGCAACCGGTGCTGATGCGCGCCGCGTTATTCACCTCGACAATGCCGCCCGAACCGCCGGCGCCGCCATCGGCGCCAAAGCTCACGGCAACGCCGACCAGGGTGCCAACCGCGGCAGAGATCGCAAAACCGCCACGGCCGCCGCCACCACCGATCGATTCGGCGACGATGCCGGACGAGAACGAGCCATTGGTGATGATGGCGCCATTGGCGCCGACATAGACGTCGCCGCCCGCTCCACCCGAGCCACCCTTGCCGCCGAAGGCCAGGGACACGCTGCCATAGAGCCCGGCTGAGGCGCTGATGGCAAAACCGCCATTACCGCCACCGCCGCCTATGCTCTGCGCCAGGATGCCGACCGAGCGGTCGCCGCTGGTCTGAATGGTCGAGGCAGAGAACGGCTCGCGGTTGACATCGACATTGCCGGCGCGGCCGCCCGGGCCGCCAGTGCCGCCAAACGACATGGCAACAAAGACGCCGGCAGCGATCGTATTGCCGCCATTGCCGCCGCCACCGCCGACGCTCTGGGCGAAGATGCCGGCCGAGTCGGGACCGCTGGTGGTGATATTGCCTGAGTTGGTGACCCCGACGAATTTGCCTTCGCCACCTGCAGCGCCCGAGCCACCGATGGTGAACAGGCCGCCGCCGAAGCCGCCGTCACCGCCGCCACCGCCGATCGACTGGGCGAAGATGCCGCGCGAGAACTGGCCGCTGGCGACGAGGGTGTTCGTGTTGGTGACGCGCACCTCGCCGGCGCTGCCGCCGCCGCCGCCCGAGCCGCCCATCGAGATAAGGCCCGCCGCGCCGCCGCCGCGGCCACCGCCGCCGCCGACGCTCTGGGCATAGATGGCGCCGGCGAAGCGGCAGTTGATGCACTCGCTGCGCACTTCGGCAGTATTGCCGACGGTGACGTCGCCACCATTGCCGGCAGCGCCGCCCTTGCCGCCAAAGGCAAACAGCCCGGCCGAAACGTTGGCTGAACCGCCACCGCCGCCGACGCTCTGGGCGAAGATGCCGTAATTGCCGAGCTCGAAGCCGTCGCCGTTGCCGCGGACCGTGACATTGGCGGAGTTCTGCACATTGACGACACCGCCATTGCCGCCAGCCCCGCCATCACCACCGATACCCGCAACGCCTACGCCGGTGCCCCCGGCGCCGCCGCCGCCACCCACCGACTGCGCGACGATGCCGCCGGCGCCGGGGCCGCTGGTGCTGACGACGGAGCGGTTGGTGACGGTGACGTTCTGCCCGCCACCACCGCCGCCACCGCTGCCACCGAAGCCGATGAGCCCGGCGCCGGTGCCACCGGCACCGCCGCCGCCACCCACGCTCTGGGCATAGATGCCGGCCGCGTTCTGGCCGATGGTGGTGATCGAACTGCCGCCGAGGGTCTCGACGGTGACGAGGCCGCCATTGCCGGCGCTCGAGGGGCCGCCGCCGAACGAGAACACCCCGTAGGCACCGCCGCCATTTCCCGAGAAACCGCCGACGCTCTGCGCATAGATGCCATAGGCGTTCCAGCCGGTTGTATTGATGATGCCGCCAGTGGTGACACTGACGGTGCCGCCCGAAGACGCAGCGGCGCCGTCGCCGCCGGCATCAACCAGGCTGCCGCTCGCCGCCCCGCCATGCCCGCCAGGGGCGCCGATGCTCTGGGCCCAGATGCCGGCCGATCCGGTACCCGCTGTGGTAATGTTGAGCACGTTGTTGATGGTAACATTTCCAGGCGAGCCACCGTTCTTGCCGTCACCGGCGACGCTGGTCACGCCGGCGACACCTTCGGCTGCTCCGCCATTACCGCCGGCGCCACCCTTGCTCAGGCCGAGAATGCCATGCCGGTCGTTTCCGCCGGTCGTGATCAGCCCCGAACCCGTGGTGGTCACGGCGACGTTGTTGCCGTTGCCGCCGAGCCCGCCATGGCCACCGAAAGTGGGGACCAGGGGGACGCCATCGGCCTCCGCGGCGCCGCCGTTCTGGCCCGCCGCACCGATGCTGCGCGCCTCGATGCCGATGCCATCGGCGGTCGACAGCACGAAGCCGGCTCCGGCGCCCTGCAGATTAATGGTGACGGCCCCGGACGAAGCGCCATTGCTGCCATTGGTCCCGTCGACAAACGACGAGCCGGGCGTCGCCGCCTGGGCCCGCAGGCTGTTGAGGGCAACACCGGCTTCGCCGGCGCCACCGGCGGCGATGTTGCCGACGATGCCGTTGACGTTGAGCGTACCGACCGGCGGTTCGGACTTGGCAATGGGCCCGAGCACGCCGCTGCAGGTGACGACGGCAGCGTCCGGACTGCATTGCGCCAGGGCCGTGCCGGGCAGGCCCACAACCACCCATAACAGCAGCGCCGCGGCGGCCATCGCTGGCCGCAGCGACCACATCCCCACTACCACTTCAGGAGCGGATGCGCGATCCGTCCCAGCCCCTAGCGCTCGCATTGTGGCACCGGTCGTTGCAGGTTGGTTGCCCGAATACCAGCAGAGCGGTTCGACACAAATCCAGTAAATTATGCCCCGCGGTCCGAAGCTAGGTCATTGATTCTGCTCATTTCAGACTCGAATGTTTGCAGCTGTTGCAAACCTGCCGCAGTCAACAATAGCCGAATTGTATGAAACCGTACCAGAAATGGAGCGATGTCTTTCTGATTGCTCTCGAGTGACCGTTATTTATTGTGGATGAGTTGATGCCAACTTCGTCGTATAAACGGCGGTCTGTAAGCGGCCGCAATCACTCTGGACCGAAATGTAGGAATGAAGTACTAGTTCCTGACGCCTCAACACTCTGGTCCACCGACATGCAACAGCGCCCGCAACCGATAAGATGCGCCACGCTCTTGGGTGCCGTTTTGTTGTCGATGTCCGCTGCATGGCCCGCCGTCGGGCAGGAGACTGCCGCGGCGCCTGAACCGCCCCCGCCGGCGCCCTGGGGTGCACGGTGCGCCAGCGACGCCCGAGCCGGCGCGCTCGATTGCGTGGTCGAACAGCGCGTCGTGGTGAGCAATACCGGTCAGTTGCTGACCGCTGTCACGGTGCGCATCCCGCCCGACAGCAAGGCGCCGGTGATGATGATCCAGACCCCGTTCGGCCTGCATCTGCCTGCCGGGTTGAAGGTTGCGGTTGATGGCACGGCATTTGCGACCCTGCCATTGCAGACCTGCGACGGCGGCGGATGCTACGCCGGTGACGCAGTCGGCCCCGAACTGCTGGCGGCGCTGAAGCAGGGCGTCACCCTCTCGATTACCTTTCAGGACGCGCAGCAGCGCGACATCGCCGTGCCGGTTTCGCTCAACGGCTTCACTGCAGCGTACGAGAAAATCCAGTAGCTTCGCAGTCTGTCCAGGCGCGAAGCCTTGCTGGTTGCCCTCGGACTGATCATGGGCATCCGTCAGGATTTGAACTATCATGCCGATGACAAGTCGGCCGGAGCAGGTCGACCGGAGAGCGTCGGCTGCGTCTCTCCCTGCGCCGTTCTCTCCCCCGCCTCCATTTACGGATCAGGCCTGATCAGCTAATTGCTGGTTGATGGTTGATCGTCAGCAATCGCGGAGGGCTTATGGCCAAGTTGACTAGCCTGAAGTCCGAGAAGCGCCTGCTCGATCGGCAGGCGGCCGACGGGATTCGCACCCATATTCTCGAGGGCATTCTGCCCGCCGGCGGGCGGCTGCTCGAGACCCAGCTGTCCGAGGAGCTCGAGGTCAGCCGCGGCACCGTGCGCGCGGCGCTGGCGCAGCTGGCGCGCGAGGGGCTGGTGCAGCAGGTGGCGTTCACCCGCTGGCAGGTGTCCGAGACCTCGCCGCGCGATGCCTGGGAGCTCTATACGCTGCGCGCCGCGCTCGAAGGGCTGGCGGCGCGGCTGGCCGCCGAGCACGGCGTGGCCGCCGACCACAAGCGGCTCAAATCCACCGTCGCCGAACTGACGCGCGCCGTGAAGGACAAGCGTTTCGACGACGTCACCGACATCGATTTCCGCCTGCACCAGGAGATCGTCGAGATCGCCAAGCACCGGCGGCTGGCCGAGCAGCACGGCTTTATCATGCAGCAGGTGCGCTTCCACATGGTGCATTCGGGGTTCTTCCCGACAGACTATGCGGCACTGGTCGACGAGCATGCGGCGCTGATCGGCGCGGTGATCGAGCGCCAGCCCGATCTCGCCGAACAGCTGGCCAAGAGCCACAACGAGGCCGAGGTAAAACTCCTCGCCGCGCACACCGAAGAGAACCCGCGGGTGGTGGCGGAGTAGCGAGCGTGATCGAGGGCCGCGCCATCGCGGTGGACGACAAGGACCCGACCGCCGACTACAGCGCCGAGACCGCAGCCATGCTCAAGCGGATGGCGGATTGGGCGCAGCAAATGGCCGGACATTTCCCGGCGGACCCGCCGGATGGTCGCGGCTACAGCCATGCCAAAATCCCGGCTAAGCGCTGGCTGGTGGCGCCACCGATCGTCACCAGCGCGGTCCAGGCGGAATGTGCGCAGCGGCTGATCGAGGCCGCGCATAACCTGTCGCGCGCCAAGCCGCGCACCCGGAGCTTCGCACGCGTCGCGGCGATCATCGACTATCCCGATATGTTCTCCAGTGAGGTCTGCGTGTTCTTCGACCCGAGCTATTGGGCGTGTTTTGCGCAACGCGATCACGACAACGATCGCTGGACCCCGCTGCCGGCGGCCGAGAGCCTCGCGAAGCGCTTGCAGCTCACGGTGCCCGCGGGCTTTGTCGAGCAGGGTTATCGCACCTATCTCCACGATCCCGACTGGGAGCCACCCGGTATTGGCCCGCAAGGCGAGGTCTGGATCTACAGCGATCTGCCGACCGACGATTGAGGCCGCCACTGTCGGCTTTTTCCGTCTGCTGATTGCTGACAATCGACGATTAGTGTGATTGTCTCCTCCCGAGGAGAGACGGTCATGGCTGGTCAGGTCGCTGCGGTGCTGCAGCTGAAGCCCGGGGACGAGGTGGGGATCGCGCTGCGCGATCTCAGCGCCGGCGAGGCATTGGCGCCGTTTCCCGGCGTCGCCGCTACCGACATCCCGTTCGGCCACAAGGTGGCGCTGGTGGCGCTCCACCCGGGCGCCGCCGTGCACCGTTTCGGCCAGCCGATCGGCCTGGCCCGGCAGGCGATCGCTGCGGGCGCGCATGTCCATCTCCACAATCTCGGCTTCGAAACCTCGATGGCCGGCCATGCCATCGGCACCCGGCTCTCCAACGCGCCGCTTCGCGGCAAGGCCGAGATCCCGAGTTTTGACGGCATCGTGCGCGCCGACGGCCGGGTCGCGACGCGCAACTATGTCGGCGTCCTCACCTCGGTGAACTGCTCGTCGCTGGTGGCACGGATGATTGCCGAGTATTTCCGCGATCCCGCGCGGCTCGCGCCCTATCCCGGTGTCGACGGGGTGGTGGCATTGACCCATAAATCCGGCTGCAGCGTCGCCGACGGCTCGATGTCGATGTCGATGCTGCGGCGGACGCTCGGCGGCTATGCCCGTCACCCCAATTTCGCGGGCGTGCTGCTGGTCGGGCTCGGCTGCGAAGACAACCAGATCGACCAGTTGATCGACGAGGAGCAGCTCGAACTCGGCGACGAACTCAACAAACTGGTGATGCAGGAAACCGGTGGCACCCGCACCTCGATCGGTCGCGGCATCGAGCTGGTCGAAGCGATGCTGGAGCGCGCTGCCCAGGCGAAGCGTGAACCGGTGCCGGTGAGCGAGATCATCGTCGGGCTGCAATGCGGCGGCTCGGACAGCTTTTCCGGCATTTCCGCCAACCCGGCGCTCGGCGCCGCGGTCGACCGGCTGGTGGCCTCAGGCGGTACCGCGATCCTCGCCGAAACGCCGGAAATCTATGGCGCCGAGAACCTGCTGCTCGAACGCGCCGTGACGCAAGAGGTGGGCGAGAAGCTGCTCGGTCTCCTCGACTGGTGGGAGGGGTACACCCGCAACGAGCCGCAGGGCTTCGACAACAACCCTTCGCCCGGCAACAAGGCGGGCGGGCTCACCACCATCCTCGAAAAATCCCTCGGCGCAGTGGCAAAGGGCGGCACCACCAACCTCACCGATGTTATCGGCTACGCCCAGCCGCTCATCACCAGGGGCCTGGTCTTCATGGATTCGCCGGGGTTCGACCCGATGTCGGCGACCGGGCAGGTGGCGAGCGGCGCCAACCTCATCGCCTTCACCACCGGACGCGGCTCCTGCTTCGGCTGCCGCCCATCGCCCTCGATCAAGCTCGCCACCAACACCGCGATGTTCCGGCGCATGGAAGAGGACATGGATATCAATTGCGGCGCCATCCTCGACGACGAAGCCTCGATCGACGAGATGGGCGAACTGGTGTTCCGCGAAATGATCGCCACCGCCTCGGGCAAGCCGACCAAAAGCGAGCTCTTGGGCTACGGCGAAGACGAGTTCGCCCCCTGGCACGTGAATGCGTGGTTGTAGCTGCAGCATGTCACGGATGGACCAATCCCACTCGATGTCATCCCAGCGGCTGCCAACCCCTCACCCGTCTCGGCCTCACGGCCGATCCACCCTCCGGATTCTTCTCCCCGTCGGGGAGAAGGTGGTGCGTAGCGCCGGATGAGGGGAAAGCCACGATGCACCGGCCAATCGTCAAGCGCACCAGAACGCCGTCAGGGAGACACCTATGCCGATGATCAAGGTCGAGCTGCTCAAGGGGCGCAGCGTCGAACAGAAGCGCGAGTTCGCGGAGATCGTGACGCGCGAGACCGCCCGCATTCTCAAATGCCGACCGGAGGTCGTCGACATCGTCTTCCACGATATCGAACCGCATGACTGGGCCAATGGCGGCAAACTCAATTCCGACAAGTAGCCGATGACCCATAGCGCCCGCCTCAGCGTCGATATCGGCGGCACCTTCACTGACCTCGTGCTGCTGCGCAGCGATGGCGCCAGTTTTTCGGCCAAGGTGAGTTCCACTCCCGAGGCGCCGGAGGATGCGCTGGTCACCGGTATGCTCGAGGTGCTGGCGGCAGCGGAGCTTCGTGCCGACGGGCTCACCGAAGTGCTGCACGGCACCACTGTCGGCTCCAACACGCTGCTGCAGAAGCTGGGCGCCCGCTGCGGGCTGATCACCACGCGCGGCTTTCGCGACGTGCTGGAAATCGGCCGGTTGCGCACCCCCGGCATGTTCGACCTCACCTGGGATAAGCCCGAGCCGCTGGTGGCGCGCCGCTACCGGCTTGAAGCAACCGAGCGGGTGCGGGCCGACGGCACGGTGATGACGCCGCTGCGGCTCGAGGACGTGCTGGCGGCGGGCCGGTTCTTCGCCGCCGAGGGCATCGAGTCGGTCGCCATCTGCTTTCTCAACTCCTACAAGAACCCGGTGCATGAGCGGCAGGCGGCGACCGCCTTTGCTGAGGCTTTCCCCGCCATCGCGGTCACCGCCTCGATGGATGTGCTGCCCGAGGCCGGCGAGTATGAGCGCACCTCGACCACGGCGGTGAATGCCTATGTGCTGCCGCCGCTGCGCGGTTACCTGACCCGGCTGGAGCAGAAGCTCCGCGCCCACGGGGTGACGGCGCCGCTGTTGATCGGCAATTCCAATGGCGGGCTCTCCTCGGCGAGCGTGGCGCAGCAAAAGCCGGTGTTCTTCATCTCCTCGGGCCGCTCCTCCGGTGCCGTGGGCGCACAGCGGCTCGGCGCCGCCACCGACGAAGCCAACCTCGTCGCCTTCGACATGGGCGGCACCACGGCATCGGCGGCGCTGATCCATCGCGGCGTGCTGGCGCGCACGCACGAATATGAATTCCGCGCCGGCATGTCGGTGCCGTCACGCTTCATCAAGGCCGGCGGCTACATGATGCGGGTGCCCACCGTCGATGTCGCCGAGGTCGGCAACGGCGCCGGCTCGATCGCCGCCATCGATCCGGCGGGGCTGCTGACCGTCGGGCCGCGCTCGGCCGGCGCGGTGCCGGGGCCGGTATGCTACGGCCGCGGCGGCACGCAGCCGACCGTCACCGATGCCAATGTGGTGCTCGGCCTGCTGCCGCCGCTCCTCGCCGGTGGCAGCCTGTCGCTCGATATCGCGGCGGCCCGCGCCGCCATCGATCGCCAGCTGGCGCAGCCGCTGGGGCTCAGCATCGAAGCGGCGGCTTATGGCATCCGCGAGATCGCCAACGCCAACATGGTGCGCGCCATCCGGGCGGTGACGGTGGAGCGCGGGCTCGACCCGCGCGACCTGACGCTCCTCGCCTTCGGCGGCTCCGGCCCGGTGCATGCGGCCGACCTGGCGCGAACACTCGGCATCACCCGTGTGCTGTTCCCGCCCTCGCCTGGCGTGTTCACCGCCATGGGCATGCTGGCCGGCACCGTGGAGCATCACGAATTGCGGGCGCTCGCCGGCCGGCTCGACCGCGTCGATGCCGCCGAGGTGGCGGCACTTTCCGCCGAGATGCAGCAAGCCGCGGTCGCGCAGCTCACAGCCCAGGGTTATGAGGCCGCCTCCATCGCCTGCAGCTATGAGATCGACCTCAGGCTCGATGGCCAGGACGCCGCTCTGTCGATCCCGTTCGACCGGTTCGATGCGGCGGCGCTCCGGCCCGCTTTCATCGCCGCCTATCGCGACAGCTATGGCTACACTCCGACCGATGCGGTCGAGGCCGTGGTGCTGCGGCTCCACGCCCATGCGCAGAACTCCGAGCCGCTGGATTTCCGCGCCCTCAAGGCCGCCGCCCCCGGTGATGGCGGAGGGGGCGCCGCCCGGCGCGAGGTGCATTTCGGTCGTGGTGGAGCGCAACTGACGCCGGTGCTGCGGCGCGAGGCAGTGACCGGTCCGATCGACGGACCTGTCATCATCGAGGGCCCGGATACCACCATCGTCATTCCATCAGGCGCACGCGTTGCGCCCAATGCCACCGGCAGCCTCGTCGCCACGCTGGAGCCGGCCCGATGAACGCCCTCGACCCCATCACCTTCGCCGTCATCAAATCGGGGCTCGATACCATCGTCGACGACATGGCTTATGCGGTGATGCGCACCGCCCGTTCGCCGATCGTCCGCGACGTGCTCGATTACTCGGTGACCATCTGCGACGCCGAGGGGCGCATCCTCAGCCAGGCCAAGACCGTGGCGCTGCATCTGGGGGCAGTGCCCGACGCGATCGAGGTGGTGCGCAGCCGCTTCGCAGGCGACCTGTTCCCCGGCGACGTGATCGTCCTCAACGATCCCTATGACGGCGGCATGCATCTGCCTGATATTTTCATGTTCAAGCCGATCTTTGCAGGGGAACGGCTGCTCGGCTTCTCCGTGGTGATCGCGCACCATTGCGATGTCGGCGGCCGGGTGCCGGGCTCGAACGCCTCGGATTCGACCGAGATCTTCCAGGAGGGGCTGCGCATCGCCCCGATGAAGCTCTACGAGCGCGGGGTCCCCAACAGGACGCTCCTGACCATCATCGAAAAGAACGTGCGCCTGCCCGAGCTGGTGCTGGGCGATCTCGATGCGCAATACGCCACCTGCAATATCGGCGAGCGCGAAATGCTGCGGCTGTTCGAGCGGCACGGCGACGAGCTCACGCGCTATTTCGGCCGGCTGATCGACTATGGCGAGGCGCTGACACGCAAGGCCATCGCCAGCTGGCCGGATGGCGACTACCGCTTCACCGACTATATCGATGGCGATGGCTTCTCACCGGCGCCGATCCCCATCGTCTGCTGCATCACCGTGAAGGGCGATCATCTCTGGGTGGATTTCGCCGGCTCGTCGCCACAGGTCAAAGGCGCCATCAACGCGACGCTGAGCTTCGTCAAATCCTCAACCTATCTCACCATCCGCTGCGCCCTCGACCACGACGTGCCCAACAATGCCGGGGTCTATCGCTGCATCACGGTGACGGCGCCGGAAGGCTCGATCCTCAACCCGCGCATGCCGGCGCCGGTCGCGGCGCGCGCCCTCACCGGCTATCGCGTCGTCGATACGGTGATGGGAGCGCTGGCGCAGATCGCGCCGAAAAAGCTGATGGCGGCCGGCGAGGGCGGCAATACCGTGGTGGCGATCGGCGGCTATCACGGCGAGCCGCCAAAACCCTTCGTCTTCGTCGATATGATCAACGGCGCCTGGGGCGGCCGGGCCGACAAGGATGGAGTCGAGGGTATCACCAACCCCAGCCAGAACATGTCGAACCTCCCCATCGAAACCATCGAAGCGCGCTATCCGCTGCTGATGGAGGAATATGCGCTGAGGCCGGATTCCGGCGGCGCCGGCGAGTTTCGCGGTGGGCTTGGGCTGGTGCGGCAGTATCGGCTGCTGGCCGAGAGCGCCGTGCTGCAGCTGCGCGCCGACCGCCACGAGCATCCGCCCTATGGCCTGTTCGGCGGGGGTCCGGCCGCCTCGTCGCGCAACCTGATCGATCGCGGTACCGGCTTCGAGGTGCTGCCTGCCAAGGTGACGCTGGAAATCGGCAGGGACACGGTGATTCGCCACGAGCAGGCCGGCGGTGGCGGCTGGGGCGATCCGCAGCGGCGCGTGCGCCCCGCGATCGAGGCCGATATCGCCAATGGCAAGGTGACGCCGGAAGCGGCGGCAATGGATTATGGGGGGAAGCGATGAGCAAGGTTGTGGTGGTCACCGGCGGCGCCAGCGGCATCGGCGAGGCGACGGCACGGCGCTTCGCGGCCGGCGGCTGGGCGGTGGAAATCGCCGATCGTAACGCCGAGCGCGGCGCGGCCATCGCGGCGGAGCTGGGCGCCACCTATGCCGGGCTGGATGTCGCCGATGACGACGCGGTGGCGGCCTATGCCACCGACGTGCTGGCGCGCCGCGGCGCGGTCGATGCGGTGGTCAACTCGGCCGGCGTGCTGCAGAACGCCGTGCGCGTGCTCGAAATGGATATGGCCGAGTATGACCGCATCCACGCCATCAATGTCCGCGGCACCCTGGTGGTCAACCGGGCCTTCGGCGCGGCGATGGCGGCGCGCGGCGCGGGCGTGCTGATCAACATGGGCTCGCTCACCACCTACCGTCCCTCCGGCCAGCCGGCCTATGCCATGGGCAAGACCTCGATCAAAATGCTGACCGAAATCCTCGCCGCCGAACTGGGGCCCCGGGGCGTGCGGGTCAACGCCGTGGCGCCCGGCTATGTGCTGACCCCGGCCATGCAGGCGCGCATCGACTCGGGCCAGCGCGATCCGAAACTGATCATCGAAAAAGCCGCCCTCCGCCGCTTCGTGCAGCCCGCCGATGTCGGCGAGGCGATCTGGTTCCTGTGCTCGGACGCCGCCTCGGCGATCACCGGCGTGACGCTGCCGGTGGACGCCGGCTGGCTGGCGACCAGTGCGTACACGGCCTATGCGGCGGTGCCGGAGTAGGGGGCTCACCCCCACCCTAGCTTTGCCAGGTCGCTTCGCTCCCGGCGACGCTACCCTCCCCACAAGGGGGAGGGAGATCTGACTGCGAGCTTTCGGTTCCATCGTCTCCCTCCCCTTGATGGGGAGGGTAGCGCAGCTGGCCGCGTCAGCGGCTTAGCAAAGCTGGGTGGGGTGGGGCAGGTCGCCCAGGCCTCACGCATAGTTCACATAGATCGTCTTCTTCTGGAAATACGCATCCAGCCCGTACCTGCCGTCCTCGCCGCCGATGCCGGAATCGCGGATGCCGGCGTGGTGGGCCTGGACCACGTCGCCGCCCTGCTTGTTGACGTAGATCTCGCCGAATTTCAGCTCGCGGATCAGCCGCATCATGCGGCGCATGTCCTTGGTGAACACATAGGCCGAGAGGCCATAGCGGCTTTCATTGGCGAGGCGCAGCCCCTCGTCGAAATCGGTGACGGTCATCACCGGGACCACTGGGCCGAAGACTTCGTCCTGCATGATCTGCATGGAGTTGTCGTTCACCTTCAGCACCGTCGGATCGTACCAGTGGCCACGCGAGAACTCGCCCTCGGTGAGGCGGCGTCCGCCGGTCAGCACTTCGGCGCCGGCGGCCTTGGCGGCCTCGACCATGCGATCGACCTTGTCGAGCTCGGGACGGGAGAATTTCGGCCCGATATCGACCAGCGTCGTCGGGTCGCCGACCTTCAGCTGCCTGACCGCACTGGTGAAACGCTCGAGGAACTCGTCGGCGATCTTTTCGTGCACATACATGCGCTCGTTGCAGATGCAGACCTGGCCGCAATTCTCGAAGCGCGACAGCACCGCGGCGCGCACCGCGGCGCCGATATCGGCATCCTCGGCGACGATGAAGGGCGCCTTGCCGCCGAGCTCGAGACGGAGGACCTTGAGGTCGTCGGCGGCGTTGCGGAAGATGTCCTTGCCGGCCCGCACCGAGCCGGTGAGGGTGATCAGCCGGCTCAGCGGGTGGGTGACCAGCGCCCGGCCGACCCCTTCGCCGGTGCCGCTGACCATGTTGATGACCCCGGCGGGAAAGCCGACCTGGTCGGCGAGCTGGGCGATTTCCAGCGCCGTCGTCGGCGTGCCCTCATGCGACTTCACCACCACGGTGTTGCCGGCGATCAGCGCCGGCCCGATCTTCCGGCACATCAGCGCGGCCGGATAATTCCAGGCGGTGAGCGCGATCACCACGCCATGCGCCACCTTCTGGATCCAGATCTGCTCGTCCGGATTGTCGGAAGGGATGATGTCGCCGGTGATGCGCCGGGCTTCCTCGGCGGCGTAGCTGAGGTAAAGCGCCGCGCTTTCGATTTCGCCGCGCGCTTCCTGCAGGGGCTTGCCCTGTTCGGCGATCACCATGCGGGCGAGCCGCTCGCGGTTCTCGAGCACGACGCGGGCCAGGTCCTTCAGCAGCTGACCGCGCGACGCCGGCGGCAGCGCTTCCCAGGTGGGCTGGGCCTGGTAGGCGGCGGTGACCGCACGGTCGGCATCGTCGGCATTACCGCGCGGCACCGAAGCGATCACCTGGCCGGTGGCCGGGTTCTCCACCTCGATCCATTCCTTGAGCGTCGAGTCCACCCACTGTCCGCCGATGAAGTTGCGGTAGCGGTCGGTGCCTTTGACGAGATCTTTCATGCCGGGCATGGCGGGGTCCTCAGGTGGTCAACGCATAAAATTGCCCTGGACTTTGTAGCCCGCCATTTCGGGCAGCCAGAGCGTGATTTGGGGCACATAGACGAGCACGAAGAGCAGCCCGATCAGCGCGATCAGGAATGGCCACAGCTCCTTGGTGATATCGGCGACCTTGATCCCGGAAACTCCGGCGATCAGGAAGACCAGCTCGCCCATCGGCGGGGTGACGAGGCCGATCATCAGGTTCACCACCGAGACGACGCCGAAATGCACCGGGTCGATACCGAGCGCGATCACCGTCGGAATCAGGATCGGGATGATGATCAACAGCATCAGCAGCGTATCGAGGAAGGCGCCGAGGATCAGGAACAGCACCGTCACCACGAACATGAACAGCACCGGGCTGAGCTCGAGGCTGATCATCCACTGGCCCATCGCCTCGGGGATCTGCTCGGCCGCCACCACCCAGTTCATCACCAGCGCGCCGGCAATGGTGATGGCGACGATGGCGGTGGCTTTCGAACTGTCGACCAGCACCCGGTAGAAGGCTTTGAGGGTCAGCGAGCGGTAGAGGAAGGCGGCGAGCAGCAGGGCGCAGAACGCCGCCACGGCAGCGGCCTCGGTGGGGGTGACGGCGCCCGAATAGATGCCTCCGAGCAGGATCACCGGCAGGAACAGCACCGGGATGGCGTGAAACACCGTGCGCGCCGCCTCGCGGAGCTTCGGTGCCGGCTCGACCGGAAAATCCTTGTAGCGCGCCATCACCGTGACGATCGCCGATTGCGCCCCGGCCAGCAGCAGGCCTGGGATGACGCCACCCATGAACAGGTAGCCGATCGAGGTGTTGGCGACGACGCCGTACAGCACCATCGGGATCGAAGGCGGGATGATCGGCCCGATGATCGCCGAGGTAGAACTCAGCGCCGCGGCAAAGCCTGGGCTATAGCCGGCCTTGACCATGGCATCGACCTCGAGCTTGCCGGGGCCGGCGGCATCGGCCAGCGCCGAGCCGCTCATCCCCGAAAAGATCACCGAGGCGAGAATGTTCACATGCGCCAGCCCGCCCTTGAAGCGGCCGACCAGCATATTGGCGACGCCATACATCCGCTCAGTGAGGCCGCCGGCATTCATGATCTCGGCGGCAAAGATGAACAGCGGCACCGAGAGCAGCACGAAGCTGCCATAGAGGCCGTTGAGGCTTTGCGTGGCGACCAGCGCAATATCCTGCTGGGTCAGCAGCAGGTAGACGATGCCGCTCGCCAGCATGGCATGGCCGATCGGCATGCCGAGGAACGACCACAGGAAGAACAAGGCGAACATCGCCCAGGCGGAAAAGCTCATGACGCTGGGGTTCTTTGGTGTCGCATCTCAGTCAAAGCGATTTCTGCCACTCGGGGCTCAGCAGCCGCCGGATCCGGATCGCCGCGCCGACCACCACCGCGACGAGGAAGATGGCGAAGCACGAATAGACCAGGTCCATCCGCACATGCAGCAGCATGGTACTGCGCTTGCCGAGGAACCCGATGTAGTCGATGACGCCCGGTAGCGCCGCGAGGAAGGCGAGGCCGAGGCAGGCGGTGTTGAAGATGGCAAGCCAGCGCCGCGGCCCCGGCTTGAACCAGTTGTAGATCACGTCGAAGACGATCTGCTGCCGCTCCGGCACCAGGATCCCGCAGCTCCAGAACACCACCCAGACATAGGCGATGGCGCAGAGCTCCAGCGTCCAGGCCACCGGCGCGTTGAAGATGTAGCGCGAGGCGACCTGGACGATGAAGGCGAAGAACATGACGGCAAAACTCACTGCCGCCACGCCTTCAGCCACCTGCGTCCACAGGGTGCGGAGCCGGTTGGGCACGGATCAGGCGCCGGCGGCGTTGATGCGGTCGAGCAGCCCGGCCGGCCAGGTCTTGGCGAACTCGCTCTCGAGGAATTTCTTCTGCACCTGGTCGCGGAACGAGGCGACATCGGGGATGACCACCGTCAGGCCCTGGCCTTCGAGGAATTTTACCGCATCGGCCTCGGCGGCCAGCACGGCGTCGTCGTTGAACGCCTTGGCTGCGGCCTCGGCGCCTTCGATGGCCTTTTTCTCGGCATCGCTGAGGCCGTCCCAATAGGGCTTGGCCACGGCAAAGAAGGTGTTCGAGACCATGTGGTCGGTCAGCACCACCTCTTTGGTCACCTCGTAGAACTTGTTGGCGATCACGTCGGCCAGGGGGTTCTCGAAGCCGTCGATGGTGCCGGTCTGCAGCGCCAGGTAGATTTCCTCGAAGGCCAGCGGCGTGGCGTTGCCACCGAGCGCGTTGCCGAGGAACTGCCAGGTTTCGGAGCCGGGCATGCGCAGCTTCAGCCCGGCGAGATCGGCCGGGGTCTTCACCTCGCGCGGCTTCACCAGCACCAGCTGGCGCGAGCCCAGATACTGGCTGCGGACGATCTCGAGCCCGAGATCGGCGCCGACCTTGGCCTTGTACTCGGCCCCGACTTCGCCGTCATACACCGCGTCCAGATGCTTGGCGTCGCGCATCAGGTAGCCATTGGTGAAGATCGAATATTCGGGGATCAGCGCCGCCACATCCTGTGGCGAGATCATCGCCACTTCGAGATTGCCGCGCTGCATCGCCTCGATCTCGGTGCCCTGCGCGAACAGCGTGCCATTATAGTGGATCTGCACATCGAAGCCGCCGGGCAGCGCCTTTTCGAGTTCGTCCTTGAACACCACCAGCGCCTTGGACTGGATCTCGTTCTCGGCGCCCGGGGTGGAAATACGGAGCGCCTTGGCCTGGGCCAATGCCGGCCCGGCCATGGCGATGGAAACGACGAGAAGTGCGGCGCCCGATATCAGCGTGCGGCGCCCGAATTTCGGAACGTTGAACGTCATGATTGTTCTCCCTGCATGGAGCCGCACGCCGAAGCGCCCTCTGCGGCTCCTTTCGCAGTTTCGATGCTTCAACAGGGCGGGGGAGGCGTCAAGCACAATGTTGACAATCGGCAATTAATCTTGATGATGACCAGCATCCTGAAGCTGGCCGTTCGAGCCACGAAATGCAGTTATCTCAAGAGGTTAGAGTGGATGGTCTGCCCAAGACCCGGTGCCTTGCGGTCGCCATAGCGACCCCTCTGACCAGGGATTTTCACCCCGATTTGCCGCGTCTGGTCGCCCGCATGGAGGCGCTGCTGGCAGCCGGCTGCGACGGCATCACGCTGTTCGGCACCACCGGCGAAGGCGCCGAGTTCTCCCTCGAGGACCGCACGCAAACGCTCGAGGCGGTGATCGCCGCCGGCATTCCCGCCGGCCGGCTGGTGGTTTCGATCGGCGCGCTGTCGCTCCCCGATGTGGTGGCGCTGGCCAGCCACGCCACCCGGCTGGGGGTGCATGGCGTGCTGCTGATGCCGCCCTGCGTCTACCGCGGCGGCATCACCGAGGACGCGACCTTCCGCTATTTCACCGCGGTGATCGACCGGGTGGCGCTCTCGGCGCTGCGGCTCTACCTCTACCACTTCCCCGATATCTGCGGCGTGCCGATCACCCCGCAGGTGGTGCGCCGGCTCGACGAGCGCTATCCGGGGATGATCGCTGGGGTGAAGGATTCCGGCGGTGATCTCGATTTCACCATGGATCTGGTGCGCCGCTTCTCGCACCTGTCGATCTTCACCGGCAGCGAGATCCACCTGCCCGAGCTGATCGCGGCGGGCGCGCGCGGCACTATTTGCGGCCTCGCCAATGTCATGCCGCGCCTGATGCGCGGCATGATGGACGAGCCGACGGCGTTCGATCGCCGGGCCCTGCTGCCGCTGCTCTTTGCCGGCGACGCCATCCTGTCGCGGCGGCCGTTCATTCCGTCGGCAAAAGCAGTGGTGGCCGATTGGCTCGACGACGCCGAGTGGCGCCGGGTGATCCCGCCAATGCCGGATATCGCCATCCTCGAACGCCAGCACATCGTCGCCGATTTCCGCGCCTGGGATGCCGGCCTGCCCGAGCCGTGGCGCAGCATCGCCGCGGTGCCGGCGACCACTAATGTCGTCGACCTCAAGCGCGCCTGACAGGAGAGTCCATTTGGCCCACTCGCTCGACGGCAAGCCGCAACTTGCCACCGCTGCCGTGCCGCGCAGCAACGCGCCCGATCTCCACAGTCCGGCCGTGCGCGAAGCACGGGTCGATCTTGCCGCCTGCTTCCGCATGGCGGCGCGGCTGGGCATGCACGAGGGGATCTGCAACCACTTCTCGGCGGTGGTGCCGGGCCATGACGAGCTGTTCCTCGTCAACCCCTATGGCCGCGCCTTCGCCGAGGTGACGGCCTCGTCGCTGCTGATCTGCGATTATCTGGGCAATGTCATCGACGGCGATGGGGTGCCCGAGGCGACGGCCTTCTATATCCATGCCCAGGTGCATCGCCGGCTGCCGCGCGCCCGCGCGGCGTTCCACACCCACATGCCCTATGCCACGGCCTTGTCGATGACCGAAGGCGACCCGCTGATCTTCGCCGGCCAGACGGCGCTGAAGTTCTATGGCCGCACTGCGGTCGACCGTGACTATAACGGCCTGGCGCTCGACGAGCGCGAAGGCGAACGCATCGCCGCCGCCATCGGTGACGCCGATATTGTGTTCATGAAGCACCACGGCGTCATGGTCTGTGGCAAGACCATCGCCGAGGCCTGGGACGATCTCTATTACCTGGAGCGGGCCTCAGAAGTGCAGTTGCTCGCCATGTCGACCGGCCGCGAGATCAAGCCGGTAGCGACGGAAATCGCCGAGGCGGCAGCGCGGCAGATGCGCGAAGGCGATGCGGAGTCCGGCCGGCTGCATCTCGAGAGCATCAAGCGACAACTGGACAGCAGTGAGCCGGAATATCGGCACTGAGGATACGCTCGGCGATACTCGATGCTTGCTGCGATTGCATCCCTCCCCCCTTGAGGGGAGGGAATGAGGGTGGGGGTGGTGCAGTCAGCACCGTGCCCGCCTCACCACCCCCCACCCCCAGCCCCTCCCCTCAAGGGGTGGGGGAGCAAATCGGCCTACCCCTCCGGATGCAACATCCGCCCCGCATCCTCGATATGCTTCCGCAGCAACCCGACGGCCTTCGCCACATCGCGCTTGCGGCAGGCATCGAGGATCAGCTTGTGCTCGCGATGCGCGTCGGAGCGGCCGTTGGTGGCCATCACCTGCATGCGGATGTAGCGGCCGATGGTTTCGTGGGTGCGGCGCAATAGCTTCAGCATGCCCGGCCGGCCGGCCGGGGCGTAGAGCACCTCGTGCAGCCGCCAGTTGGCGTCGCCCCAGCCATCGAGGCTGATATCGGCCATCTCCGAGATGATGGAGGTGGCCTTGTTGAGGTCGGCCTCGGTCATCTCGGGGATGGCGAGCGCGATGAGGTGCGGCTCGACCAATAGCCGCAGCTCGAACAGTTCGGCGATTTCGGCACGCGAGATCGGGGAAACCTGGGCGCCCTTCTGCGGCGTCAGCACCACCAGCCCCTCAGCCTCGAGCTGGCCGAGCGCCTCGCGCACCGGGCTGCGGCTGACGCCCAGTTCGGCGGCGATCTGCTCCTGCTGCAGCTTCACCCCTTGCGGGTAGTGGCCGGCGAGGATGCGGCGGCGCAGTTCCTGCGCCACCTGGATGCTGATGGTCGTCTTGTCGAGCAGGCCTGTCGCCATGTGCCGTCTCCGGGGACCCGGGCCGCTTGCACGTCCCGAAGGCATGACTCGCTGTTACACGAGCCGTCCCACGCCTTGCAACGTCGAAATGAGGAATGTATACATTCGACATACGGCGGACAACAGGTCCGACCTTCCCGAAAAAGAAGTCGAGGCGAGAGATGACCTGGAGCGGCGTGTTCCCTGCAGCCACCACCAAGATGACGGCGAGTGGCGGGCTCGACCTGCCTGCCATGCAGTTGAGCATCGAGCGGCTGGTGAAGGGCGGCGTCAGCGGCGTCATCGTCTTGCCGATGCTGGGCGAAAACGCCGTGCTGACCCAGGCCGAAAAGGACAAGGTGGTGCGAGCGGCGAAGGAAGCGGTGGCCGGCAAGGTGCCGCTGCTCTCGGGCCTCGCCGAGCTCTCCACCGACGATGCCATTGCCGCGGCGAAAAACTACCGCAAGCTCGGGGCCGAGGGGCTGATGGTGTTCCCCAGCCTCGCCTACCGTACCGACCGGCGCGAGACCATCGCCTGGTACAAGGCGGTCGCCACCGGCGGGCTGCCGATCATGATCTACAACAACCCCATCGCCTATAAGGTCGATGTCGACGTCCCGACGCTCGAGGGCCTGGCCGGGGTGCCGGAGATCGTCGCGGTGAAGGAAGAGACCGGCGATATCCGCCGCGTCACCGACCTCTACAACGCCTTCGGCGACCGCTTCGATATCTTCTGCGGCGTCGACGACCTGATCCTCGAGAGCCTGGCGCTGGGCGTCGTCGGCTGGGTTTCGGGCATGACCAATGCCTGGCCGAGCGAATGCGTAAAACTGTTCAACGCGGCGCGGGCCGGCAACTTCAAGGCAGCGCTGCCGCTCTACCGGCTGATGACCCCGGCCTTCCACCTCGATACCGACGTCAAGCTGGTGCAGTACATCAAGTTCGCCGAGCACCTGGTCTACGGCGCCCCCCAACACATCCGCCCACCCCGCCTGCCGCTGGAAGGTGAGGAGCGGGCAAGGGTCGAGGCGGTGATCATGAAGACGATCGCGGATTTGAAGCGGGTTTAGGCCTTTAGCACCGTGGCTCCGCACACCCCTCCGAGCTGCGCTAACTCGCTACGCTCGCAAGCTTCGCTTGCCTCCCCCGTCAAGGGGGAGGTGGGCATCGAGTGGTTGGCTGGATCTCGCCAAAACCACCGGCCGGCACCCTCCCCTTGACGGGGAGGGATGGGGTGGGGTGTGCAGCGCGCGCGATGTTCCCTTGAAGCTCGGTAGCTCTGCACTGTTGCTCCCTCGAGGCGCGCTAAGCCACCCCACGCAAATTCAGCGCCTCGGCAAAATGACACGCCGCCAGATGCGGTCCCGCTGCCCCTTCCACCTGCCGCAGCGCCGGGACTGTGCTCCGGCACACCTCCTGCGCATACGGACATCGCGGATGGAACGGGCAGCCGGATGGGCGGTTGGCCGGGTCGGCGACTTCGCCGCGGATCGCCACGCGTTCGCGCCGCACATGTGGGTCAGGTTCGGGCACGGCCGACAGCAGCGCTTCGACATAGGGCATTTTCGGGGTGCGGAGCAGCGCCTCGGTTTCGGCGAACTCGACGATCCGGCCCAGATACATCACCGCCACCCGGTCGCACTGGTGCTCGATCACCCCGAGGTCGTGCGAGATGAACAGGTAGGTGGTGCCCAGCCGCTCCTGGATGTCGGTCAGGAGGTTCAGCACCTGCGCCTGCACTGACACGTCGAGCGCCGACACCGCCTCGTCGCAGACGACGAAATCCGGCTCCAGCGCCAGCGCCCGGGCGATGCCGATGCGCTGCCTTTGGCCGCCGGAAAAGGTGTGCGGGTAGCGCAGCAGGTAGCTCGCATTGAGCCCGACCAGCTCGAGCAGCTCGACCACCCGGTCGCGGCGCTGCTTGTGCGTGAGGTGATCGAGGCAGATCAGCGGCTCGGCGATGATCGCCTCGACATTCATCCGCGGGTTGAGCGAGGCATAGGGGTCCTGGAACACCATCTGCATCTTGCGCCGGATGCGCTTCAGCTCGGTGCGGCCGAGCTTGGCCACGTCGACCGTGCCATCGCGATCGTGAAACAGGATCTCGCCGGCGCTGGGCTCGATGGCGCGGAGGATGGCGCGGCCGGTGGTGGATTTGCCGCAGCCGCTTTCTCCGACCAGCCCCAGCGTTTCGCCCCGCATGATGGTGAGGTCGATGCCGTCGATGGCGCGCACCTCGCCGGTGACGCGGCGCGACAGGCCGGAATGGATCGGGAAGCGCTTGCTCAGCCCCCGGATCTCGAGCAGCGGCGCGGTCTGTGCCTCAGTCATGCGGCCTCCAGCGCGACCGAAGCCGCCAGCACTTCGGGGTAGAGCAGGCACCGGGCGCGGTGTCCGGGCGCCACCTCGGCCATCTGCGGCTTCACCACGTCACAGAGCCCGGCGACGGCCTTGGGGCAGCGCGGGTGGAAGGCGCAGCCGGGCAGTTCGGCCAGCGCCGAGGGCACCGAGCCGCGCATCGCCGGCAGCCGCTCGCGCTTGCCGCGCCGGCTGCCGAGCCGCGGCACCGAGCCGAGCAACCCTTGCGTGTAGGGGTGCCTGGGCGCATCGAACAGCGCTTCGGTGGTGGTCTCCTCGACCACTTCGCCCAGATACATCACCGCGACCCGCCGTGTGGTCCGCGCCACGACGCCGAGATCATGGGTGATCAGCAGCACCGTCATCCCTAGTTCCTGCTGCAGCCGCTGCAGCAGTTCGAGGATCTGCGCCTGGATGGTGACATCGAGCGCAGTGGTCGGCTCGTCCGCCACCAGCACGTCCGGTTTGCAGGCCAGCGCCATGGCGATCATGGCGCGTTGCCGCATGCCGCCAGACAGCTTGAATGGGTGGGCATCGAAGTGCTGCCGGGGGTTGGGCATGCCGACCAGCTCGAGCATCTCGATCGAGCGCTCTTTCGCAGCGCGCTTGTCGAGCTTTTCGTGGATCAGCAGCATCTCGGCGATCTGGTTGCCGATGGTGTGGACCGGCGAGAAGGCGGTCATCGGTTCCTGGAAGATCATCGCCAGCCGGCGGCCGCGGATGGCGCGCATCGGGGCTCCGTCCGGGTCAAGCGCGGCGAGGTCGACCGGCGGGGTCTTGCCGTCGTCGAGGACGATCGAGCCGGCGGTGATCCGCATCGGCGAGGGCGTGATGTTGAGCAGCGCCCGGGCCGTCATCGATTTGCCGCAGCCGCTTTCGCCGACCAGCCCGGTGGTGGCGGCGCGGGGGAGGTCGAGGTCGATGCCGCGCAGGGGCCGCAGCATGCCATGGCGGCTGCGCGCCGCGACTTCGAGCCCACGAATGGAAATGATCGGGCCGTCAGTCATTTAAGACTCTCCCGCGAGAACGGGTCGGCCGCATCGCGGAGGCCATCGCCGAGGAAGTTGAAGGCGAGCACGGTGACGATCACCAGCGCGCCGGGCAGCAGCAGCCAGGGGGCGGTGGCCAGCGTGTTGACGTTCTGCGCATCCTGCAGCAGCACGCCCCAACTCAGCGCCGGTGGGGTGAGGCCGATGCCGAGAAAGCTCAGCGCCGTTTCGGCCAGGATCATCGAGGGGATCGACAGCGTCACCGAGGCGATGATGTGGCTCATGAAACTGGGCAGCAGGTGCTTGCCGATAATGCGGGCCTCACTGGCCCCGGCGAGCCGTGCCGCCATGACGAAATCCTCTTCGCGCAGCGACAGGAAGCGGCCGCGCACCACCCGGGCGAGGTCGGTCCAGCCGACCAGCGACAGGATCACGGTGATGCCGAAATAGACCTGTATCGTAGTCCAGTCATGCGGCAGTGCCGCCGCCAGCGCCATCCACAGCGGGATCGAGGGGAAGCACTGGATGATCTCGATCAGCCGCTGCACCCCCAGATCGACCCAGCCGCCGAAATAGCCGGAGATGCCGCCGAGGATGACGCCCAGCACTAGGCTGATGGCGACGCCGACGAGGCCGATCGACAGCGAGATGCGCGAGCCATAGACCATGCGCGAGAACACGTCGCGCCCGAGGCTATCGGTGCCCATCAGGAAGAAGGCGCCGCCCTTGTCGACGCCGACCAGGTGCATGTCGTTGGGGAAGAGGCCAAACCAGCTGTGCCGGTCGCCGGCAATGAACAGCTCCACCGGATATCGCTTGGACGTGTCGATGGCGTAGACGCGCTTGAAAGTCTTGCGGTCGAGCTGTTGCGACACGCCGAAGGCGACCGGCGGCCAGACGAACTCGCCGTCGACCATCACCGTCGGCCAGCTCGGTGGCGAGAACGGCAGGCCGGTGCGGCTTTCGGGGTCGAAGGGCGCGATCCAGTTGGCAAAGATCGCCGTCAGGTACAGCGCCGCGATCACCCAGATGCTCGCGACCGCCAGCCGGTGGGCGCGAAACTTGTACCACATCAGGGTAAGCGGCGATTCGACCGGCGCGCTTCGCACGCTTCCGGCGCCGATCGGCATGGGTTTGGCCGTAACGCTCATGACAGCCGGATCCTGGGGTCGAGCCAGGCGAGGAGGATGTCGGAGATCAACACGCCGATGACCGTCAGCACCGCCAGCATCAGGACGAACGCACCGGCAAGATAGGTGTCCTGGCTCAACAGCGCTGCATAGAGCAGCGGCCCGGTGGTCGGCAGGTTAAGGACGATCGAGACGATCACCTCGCCCGAAATCATCCCCGGCAGGATGAAACCCATCGAGGAAACGAACGGGTTCAGCGCGATACGAACCGGGTATTTGAGGATCAGCAGCATCGGGTGCAGGCCCTTCGACCGCGCCGTCTCGACATAGGGCTTTCTCAGTTCATCGAGCACGTTGGCGCGGGTGATGCGGATCAGGCCCGCCGTGCCGGCGGTGCCGACGATCACCACGGGAATCCAGAGGTGACTCAGGAGGTCGATGAACTTGTCGAGGCTCCACGGCGCGTTCAGGTATTGCGGCGAGAACAGCCCGCCGATCGACAGGCCGAAATAGCGGTTCGAGACGTAGAGGAAGGTCAGCGCTAGCATGAAATTGGGAATGCCGAGGCCGAGAAAGCCGAGGATGGTGAAGAAGTAATCGCCTAGGGAATATTGCTTCACCGCCGAGAAGATGCCGATCGGCAGCGCCACGCTCCAGGCGAACAGCAGCGAGCAGGTGGCGACGAGGAAAGTGGTGGGTAGCCGCTCGATGATCAGCTGGCTGACGGGCAGGCGCCACTCGAACGAGTAGCCGAAATTGAAGTCGAAGACGATGTTGCCGAGCCATTTGAAATACTGCACCCAGATCGGGTCATTGAGGCCGTAGCGCAGGCGCAGCGCGTCGATCGTCGCCTGGTCGACCGTGGTGCCGAGCGCTTCGAGTCGCGCGATATAGGAGCTCAGATAGTCGCCGGGCGGCAGCTGGATGATGATGAACGAGATGATCGAGATCACGATCAGCGTCGGCACCATCCAGACGAGCCGTCTCAGTACGAAACCCCACATCGCATCGCCCCGGCAGAAAATCGGGGGGCGGGTTGCCCCGCCCCGGGAGTGCTTTCAGGAAAAGTTGTCAGACTTTTCCGGTTCGAAAGCGCGACAATCAAAAGACCAGTTGGCAGGAAAGACTACTGAGCGAGATAGAACTGCTCGGGATGATAGCGCGCCATGTAGCCCCAGTCCCATGAGGCCATGCCCTGTTCCGGGATATTGCGCATGGCGTTGGAGACGATCAGCGGCTGCGGGAACGCTCCGACCGTGCCGATGGTCCAGGCGCCGTCGGCATTGGCCTTCACCACGGCCTTGCAGCCTTCGACCAGCGCCTCGGGCGTGCCGGTAGCCTTGGCCTTTTCCCAGGCCGCCATGGCATCCTTCATGTCCTGCGGAGGCTCTTCGCCCTTTTCGCCATGGGTTTCGAACCAGGTGGCCCACAGGGTGGCGAAGGCGCCGTGCCGCTGCGTTCTCGGGATGATCTTGGGGCCGGTTACCCAGAGCGGGTCGGTGGCGCTGTCGGCGTGCCACAGGCCCATATCGTGCTGGTTGGAGGTGGTGAACTCGAAATAGAGGCTGCGCTCCACCTCGCGCACGTCGAAGTTGAGGCCGATATTGCGGAAATAGGTCTGGGTCAGCTCGACGATCTTGCGCTTGGCATCGCCGCCTTCGCCGGGCCAGTAGGTGAGGGTGAACTTGAACGGCTTGCCGTTCGGCATGGTGCGCCAGTCGCCATCCAGCTTCATGCCGATCTCGTCGAGCAGCGCCTTGGCGCCATCGGGATCGAACTGGGTGTTGGTCTTCGAAACCGCTTCATCCCAGCAGCGTCCGCCGATCGGCAGGATCGAGTTCTGCATGGGCGTGCCGAGCCCGAAGAACACCAGTTCGTTGATCTCGTCGCGGTTGATGGCGATCTCGAGCGCCTTGCGGAACCGGATGTCCTGGAACAGGGCGCGCTTGTCCGGATCGGCGACGGTCTGGTTCAGCATCATATTGGCGATGTTGGTGAAGCCGGCGCTGTATTCGAGCACGCGGTAGCCGCCCTTTTCGGCATTGTCGATGAACACCGGCATCTGCGTGATGGTGGTGTTCTCGAGCGCCAGGTCGGCTTCGCCCGATGAGGCTTTGAGCGTGTAGACCTCGGGGTTCTGCACCAGGTCGACATCGACCTTGTCGATATAGGGCAGCTGGTTACCTTCGGTGTCGACCTTGAAATAGAAGGGGTTGCGCTCGAGGATCAGGTGGCTGCCATTGCTGGAGGCCGGCTTGAAGGCGCGGATCACCGGGCTGTCGAAATTGGCGACGCCGAACACGTCGTCGCTCAGCGCCTTCTGCGCGAACAGCTCGGCCCAGGTGGCGTAGCCGGCAGCCTTTGCCATCTCGGCGAGTTTGGCCGGATCGGCATATTTGGGGTGGAACGGCTTCAGGAAGTGCGCCGGCAGGAAGATCTGCCCCTGATAACCGTCGCGGGCGATCAAGAGCTCGATCAGCCGGTTCGGCGCTTTGAAGTCGAGCTTGAAGGTCTGCTCGTCGACCACCGTCACCGTCATCGGCTCGCCGGCCGACATCCAGTCGCCCGGCATGGTCGGGGTCAGCTCGGAGTTGTTGATGACGTCATCCCACCAGAAGGCGATATCGGCGGTGGTGAAGGGCTCGCCATCGGACCATTTGAGGCCCTTGCGCAGCGTCATCGTGAGGGTCTTGTCGTCGTTCGACCATTCCCACGATTGCGCCAGGTTCGGCTCGATCGTCGCGCCGTCTTCGGCGTTGAGCCGGGTCAGCGACTCGATCCCCACCACCGAGGTGGCGTCGCCGAATTCTTCGGTCGATGAGCGCATGGCGCGCGCCGTGCCGCCATAGCTGCCGACCTCGGAGACCGGCGTGACCACCAGCGGCTCGGGTGGCAGGCGCTGCTCGACCGGCGGCAGGCTGCCATCGGCAACGGCTGCATCGAGCATGGGAGACTGTTGGAATGCGGCCGCCCCGAAAGCCGTGGTCGAAAGCAACAAAGTCGCGAGGGCGGCGGTGCCGACAAGGCGCCGGCTCCATCCCCCGATTGTGCTGAGTGTCATAACGCTTCCCCTTTCCTGACTTCTTCCGAAGTCCCCTCGGGCTGGCCATGTCCCGAAAACCTCACCGCCCCCTCGGCGGCAGGCTCCGTTCTGGCAATGGCGCGGTCCGATCTCCTTTCCGGCCTGCCCCATGGCAGGCCCGTAGTCGCGTCAGGGCGCCCAGATGGTGGCGCCGATGAAGCGCTCGCCGAGCGCCTCGTTGAAGTAATAGGCGGTGACCAGCTCGCCGGCGGCATTGGCGACGGTGCGCGGATAGCCGAGGTCGTGGTTGCCGCCGTTGCGCCGCAAATGTCGGGCGGCACTCCAGCTCCGGCCGCCATCGTCCGAAATGCGCGCATCGACGGTGTAGGGCGCATCGCGGTTGCCGTAGGTCAGGGCGATCCGGCCATCGGGCAGCAGGTTCAGCGTCGCCGGGTTGCCGAGGTGGTTGGCATGCCGGTCACGGAAGGCGGTGGCAATGCTCGGGCCGTCCCAGCTCTTGCCGTTGTCGGTGGAGCGGTAGATCTCGACGGTATAGTCCTGGCCGTGGCCGGCGCGGGTGGCGACGAGAATGGTGCCGTCCTTGAGGCGCAGGCTCGCCGGCATGATGCCGTGGTCGAGATCGGGCAGTTCCTCGCCGATCCAGCTGAGAAAGTTCCAGCTGATCCCACCGTCGCGAGTCTCGGCCGCGAACACGCGGCCCTCGACCCCATCGGCCTTGTTGGCGGTGAGAAAGACGATCAGGTGGCTCTTGCCCAGCACCAGGTAATCGGTGCGGGCGGCGACGCCGGCCCAGACGAATTGCGGAAAGGCGAATGGTCCCTGCCAGCTCTTCGCCCGGTCGAGCGACAGGTAGTAGAAACTGCGGCAACCGGGCTCCAGCCCATCGCGAGCGCACATCAGGGCGAAGTCAGGATGGGTGAAATCCACCGCTTCGGCTTGCGGCTTCGGCCCCTCGGGGCCGTCGAGCAGCTCGCCGACACGCAGGCCCGCCGCCATGTGCTCGTCGGCCGACAGGCCGCGGCCGCCGGGGGTCTTGCCGGGGAACCCGATCACCTTCCAGCTGCGGCCGCCATCGAGCGAACGGGCCTGATGGGTCAGCGCCGGGTAGTTTTCGTCGCGGGCGTGGAACTCGGCGTCACGCTCGTAGTGGCAGGTGACGAAGCCGACGACCAACTCGTCGCCCCAGGCCCACATGCCGTAATTGGCAGGCCAGCCCGCAAAGCGCCCCGGTTCTGAGTAGACGGTTACCTGCTCCACGGCGCGTCCCCGAAAGAGCCAGAGGCGGACCCCTGCTGAGGGTATATTGTCAGCAATAAAATCGCTGCACAAGCTGAGCCGCGGAGCGGCTCTATCGGTTGGGACATGGTGTCGATCGCCGGGTGGGTGATGAGGCTCATGGTCGCCAGCGCGTGGCGCCGATGAAGCGCTCGGTTCTGGCGTCTTCGTTGAAATAATAGGCGGTGACCAGGGTGCCATCGGCCGCCGCGACGGTGCGCGGATAGCCGAGATCATGGCTGCCGCCGCCGCTGCGCAGCACGATGGTCGGGCCCCAGGTCTCGCCATTGTCGGATGAGACCTTGGCGTCGATGCTGTAGGGGGCGTCGCGGTTGCCGTAGGTCATCACCACGCGGCCATCGGCCAGTTGGTTCAGCGTGCCGGGGTTGCCGAGGTGGTTCTTGGCATTGTCCTTGAATGCCGCCGCCACCTGCATCGGCCCCCAGGTGCGGCCGAGGTCCCTCGAGCGGTAGGTTTCCATGGTGTAGTCGTGGCCGTGCCCGGCACGGACCACGACGAGGATGTCGCCGTTCTTCAGCATCAGGCTTGCCGGCATGATGCCGTGGTCCTTGCCCCAGAGCTCCTCGCCGATCCAGCTGAGGAATTTCCAGCTCAGCCCGCCATCCAGCGTTTCGGCCGCGAACACCCGGCCTTCCTCGCCGTCGAACTTGTTGGCAGTGAGAAAGACGATCAGGTGATCCTTGTTGACCACCACATAGTCGGTGCGGGCGGCGACGCCGGCCCAGACGAATTGCGGCCATTTGAACGGGCCCTGCCAGCTCTTCGCCCGGTCATAGGAGAAGTAGAAGAACGACTGGACGCCCGGCTCGAGCCCGGTGCGCGCCGCCATGAAGGCGAAGTCGGGATGGGTGAAGTCGATTTTCTCGGTGAGCACGGTCGGCCCTTCCGGCCCATCCATCACCTCTTCGAGCTTCAACCCCCTAATCATGTGCTCATCGGCCGACAGCGCCCGTCCGCCGGGCAGCCGGCCCGGAAACGGGCCATAGGCCCAGGTCCGGCCACCGTCGAGACTGCGCGCCATGGTGGTTGTGGTGGGTTGCGAGCGGTCGCGGGCATGGAAGCCGGAATTGGCATTGAAGGTCGACACAGTGAAGCCGACGACCAGTTCATCGCCCCAGGCCCACATGCCGTAATTGGCGGGCCAGCCGGCGAATTTTCCCGGTTCGCGAAAGATCGTCACCTGCTCCACCGACCCCTCCAGCCTGCATAATGTCGACATTATCCACGATGCGGAACCCACCCCAACCGGTCAAGCGGAAAATAGATGATTGTCAGCAATGTTGGGCGTGCACCTCTGTCACGTTTGTCAGTGGCCATGACCATAATCCCATGTGGGTCGAGCTGATAAGCCGAAATCGACGAGCAGAATGCAACTTTCGTCGCTAATTTGTCATGGGCCTTGACAAAATAGGCGTTGGCGCTACCGTTTAGCTCAGCATTGCCTCGGGGGTGTTGAGGCAATCGCGGCCGGCGGGACGCTGGTACGCGGCGGGAGCAAGGGGCTCCACGCGCAGCAATCAGGGGAACATGTGAGATGATCAAGCTATCCAGGAGACTGTTCGTCACGTCGTCCTTGGCGACGCTCGCCGCTGCGGCGACTGGCCTCGGCCCGGCGCTCGCCGCTGCGATCGGCGAGGCGCCGATGCTGAAGGCGTTGGCCGATGCCGGGACGCTCCCGCCGCTGGCCGACCGCCTGCCCAAGAACCCGATGGTGGTGACGCCGCTCAGGGAAGTGGGCAAGTACGGCGGCACCTGGCGCTCGACCATTGTTGGCGGCGGTTCGCTGTCGATGCTGTTCCGCTACCAGGCCTATGAGCCGCTGATGCGCTACAACCCGGAATGGACCGGGGTGATCCCGAACGTCGCCGAATCCGTCGTCGCCAACGACGCCGCCACCGAATTCACCTTCAAGCTGCGCGAAGGCCACAAGTGGTCCGACGGCCAGCCCTACACCACCGACGACGTGATGTTCTGGTACGAGGACGTGTTCTCCAACCCCGACATCGAGGTCACCAACCAGGACCACCTGATCGTCGGTGAAGACAAGGCGGTGTTCACCAAAGTCGATGCGCTCACCTTCACGGTCAGCTTCAAGAGCTCGAACGGGCTGTTCCTGCTGCTGCTGGCCTGGGCCGACAGCGACCAGACGACCCGCTTCCCCAAGCACTACCTCAGCCAGTTCCTGCCCAAGTACAATCCGGACGCCGACAAGCTCGCGACCGACCAGGGCCTGTCGGGCTGGGTGCAGCTGTTCCAGAAGAAATCCGGCGCGGCGCTCGAGGACGACTTCTTCACCAACAGCGAAATCCCCGTCCTCCACCCATGGAAGATGAAGGTGGCGCCGGGCGAGAGCACCGAGCATGCCATTGCCGAACGCAACCCCTACTATTTCAAGGTCGATACCGCCGGCAACCAGCTGCCCTATCTCGACAGCATCGATTACGTGCTGGTCGCCGACGCCCAGGTGCTGCTGCTCAAGTGCCTGCAGGGCGAGATCGACCTGCTCGACCAGTATATCGGCACCCCGACCAACAAGTCGGTGCTGTTCGACGGCAAGGAACGTGGCGGCTACGACTTCTATACGACGCTCTCGACTCAGCCCAACGAGATGGCGATCTGCCTCAACATGACCCATCCGGACAAGGTCAAGGCAGAGCTCTATTCGAACAAGGATTTCCGCATCGGGCTGTCGCATGCCATCGACCGGCAGGCGCTGATCGACTCGGTGTTCGTCGGCATCGGCTCGGCCTCGCAGCCGGCCATCGCCGAGGGCGATCCGCTCTACAATGAGCGGTTGGCGAAGCAATTCACCGAGTTCGATCTCGCCAAGGCCAATGAATTCCTCGACAAGGCCGCGCCCAACAAGGATGCCGATGGCTATCGCCTCGACAGCTCCGGCCGCCGCATCACCATCATCGTCGAGCAGGATCAGAACCGGCTCGAAATGGTCGACATGATGCAGCTGATGATGCCGATGCTGAAGGCGGTTGGTATTGACGGCCAGCTCAAGCTGATCGACCGCTCACTGTGGGAAGTGCGCATCCGCCAGAACATGGATTACGACGCCACCACCAACCGCTTCGGCGGCGGCATCGGCCTCGCGGCCATGCTCGATCCGCGCTACTTCGTGCCCTATAGCGGCAACGCCTTCTACGCCATGGGCTGGCAGATCTGGTATAACGACAAGACCGCCGCCAATGCCGTCGAGCCGCCGGCCCAGGTGCAGGACGCGCTCAAACTCTATGACGAGATGAAGAGCACGGTCGACGATTTGAAGCGCGTCGAGGCGTTCAAGCAGATCCTCGAGATCGCCGCCGACCAGTTCTACTGCATCGGCATCAAGGTGCCCAACGACGCCTACGGCATCGTGCGCAACGACTTCCACAACGTGCCCGACAAGATGCCGAACTCCTTCGGCTATCCCACTCCGGCGCCGACCAATCCCGAGCAGTACTTCAAGGCCTGACCCGGCCTGACCGGGGAGCCCCCCAGGGCTTCCCGGCCTTTGACCGGGGACGCCTGACAGCTCCCCGGTCCTTTTCTCAGACGCATCAGCGGTAGTAGCGATGAACAGCACAGCCGAGGCCAGCACCGGCCTCAGGTCACCCACCTGGTATGAAGGCGCGACGCGCTGGACGCAGCTCACTTTGGTCGAGGACGACCCCGGGAGCTACGACCTCGATTTCTGGCTCGGCGTGTTCGACGAGACCCGGTCGAACGCCACCTGCCTCTCGGCCGGCGGCTATGTCGCCTACTATCCGAGCAAGATCCCGCTGCACTATGTCAGCCGCTATATCGGCGACGGCGATCCGTTTGGCGACCTGGTGGCCGGGGCGCGGCAGCGCAACATGCATGTCGTCGCCCGCGTCGACCCGCACGCCGTGCATGCCGACGTGGCGGCAGCGCATCCCGAATGGATCTCGGTCACCGCCGAAGGCGAGCTCCGCAGACACTGGTCGTTTCCCAAGGCCTACGTCACCTGCGCCTGGGGCGGCTATAACCGCGAGTTCATGAGCGAGGTGATCCGCGAGATCGCCGCCGGCTACGATATCGACGCCATCTTCGCCAATCGCTGGTCCGGTCACGGCGTCTGCTACTGCGCCCATTGCACCACCGATTTCCGGGCGAAGACCGGGCGCGAGCTGCCGCGCCGCCGCGATCCGTTCGATCCGACCTGGCAGGCCTGGCTGGGCTGGTCGCGCGATGTGCTCACCGAACTCGTCGGGCACTGGAACGGCATCGTCGCGTCCGAGCGTCCGCATGGCCGCTTCATTCCCAATATCGGCAACTCCTCGATGCTCGACTTCGCCCTTGACGAGGTGAAGCGCTATTGCCCGATCCTGTTCGTCGACCACCAGGGCCGCACCGGCGTGGTGCCGATCTGGTCGGCCGGGCGCGACGGCAAGCGGATGCGCGGCGTGATGGGCGACAAACCGATCGGGCTGGTCACCTCGACCTCGGTCGAGGAAAAGTGGCGCTGGAAGGACTCGGTGCAGTCGCCCGAGGAAATCCGCATGTGGATGATCGACGGCATGGCGCATGGGCTGAGGCCCTGGTTCACCAAGTTCAACGCCAAGGTGCACGACAATCGCTGGCTGCCGCCGATCGTCGAGACCTACCGCCTCCATGCCGAGCTCGAGCCGGTGCTGTCAAAGCTGGCGCCGACCGCCGAGATCGCCTTGCTCGACCCAAGCACGACGCTCAGGACCTGGCATTCCGACGACCGCGACAATGCCGAGGGGCATGAACTCGGCTTCTATCATGCGCTGGTCGAAGCCCGGATGCCGTTTGACCTGCTCTCCGACCTGGTGATGACTGATGCGGCGCTCGACCGCTACCGGCTGATCGCCGTCGCCAACGCGGCGTTCCTCTCCGAGGCGCAGTGCGACATGCTCACCCGCTACGTCGAACGCGGCGGTGCGCTGGTCACCAGCTTCGAGACTTCGCTCTATGATGAGCATGGGGTGCAGCGGCCGGATTTCGGACTCTCCCGCCTGTTCGGCGCCAGCGTTGCCGGGCCGACCGAAGGGCCGGTCAAGAACACCTACATCGCGCTCGACGGTGCCGATCACCCGATCCTCCGCGGCTTCGACGGCGCCTCGCGCATCATGGGCGGCACCCGCCGCATTCCACTCGATGTCCACGGCGTCTCCGAAGTGCCGTTCCGCTTCGTGCCGCTTTTCCCCGACCTGCCAATGGAGGAAATCTATGTGCGGGAGCCGGCGGTGGAGCCGGCCGTGCTGGCGCGCCAGGTCGGCAAGGGCCGGGTGGTCTACTTCCCGTGGAACATCGGCGAGATCTTCTGGGAAGTGACCAATGCCGATCATTCGCGGCTGCTCGACAACGCCTTCCGCTGGGCGCTGGGTACCCCGGCGCGGGTGCAGTCGGCTGGCCCCGGCCTCGTCGACATTGCCACCCGCGACGGCGCGGGCCAGATTTCGGTGCACCTCGTGAACCTCACCAACCCGATGATGATGAAGGGCCCGATCCGCGAAACCATTCCGCTGCGGGGCCAGTCGGTATCCGTCGCTTTGCCGTCTGGCGCCACGACGGCGACGGCGCGGCTGCTGGTTTCGGGGCAGGTGCCGGCCACCAGCCTCCAGGGTGGCAGGCTGCATGTCGATCTGCCCGAGATCCACACCAACGAGGTGGTGCTCGTCGAGTTCGGGCCCTGACGGCATGCTGCTCTATATCCTCAAGCGCCTGCTCTACATGGTCCCGACGCTGTTCGGCATGTCGCTGGTGTCGTTCCTGATCATCCAGCTGCCGCCCGGTGATTTCCTGACCTCGCTCACCTCGGCGATCGCCGATTCCGGGCAGTCGCTCGACCAGGCCTCGATCGACCGGCTGACCGCGCTCTACGGGCTCGATCAGCCGTTCTACGTGCAGTACTGGAACTGGATCTCCAACATCATCTTCCGCGGCGATTTCGGCTGGTCGTTCGACTGGGGCCAGCCGGTGAGCCGGCTGCTCTGGGATCGCATGGGGGTGACGATTTTCGTCTCGGCCCTGAGCCTGGTGCTGATCTGGGCGCTGGCCATTCCGATCGGCATCTACTCGGCGGTGCGCCGCTATTCGATCGGCGACTACGTCTTCACCTTCCTCGGCTTTGTCGGGCTCGCGGTGCCGACCTTCATTCTGGCGCTGGGGCTGATGTACATCAGCTTCACCTGGTTCGGCCTCAATGTCGGCGGGCTGTTCTCGCCCGAATACGAGCAGGCGCCCTGGAGCCTCGCCAAGCTCCTCGACCTGCTGCAGCATCTATGGATCCCGGTGGTGGTGATCGCCATCTCGTCGACCGCGGCGCTGATCCGGGTGATGCGCGCCAATCTCTCCGATGAACTCAGCAAGCCCTATGTCGTCACCGCCCGCGCCAAGGGGCTTTCGGAGTTCACCCTGATCATGCGCTACCCGGTGCGCCTCGCGCTCAATCCGTTCGTCTCGACCATCGGCTGGGTGCTGCCCTCGCTGATCTCGGGCGTCACCATCACGGCGATCGTCCTCAACCTGCCGATGGCCGGCCCGCTGCTGCTGCGCGCCCTGGTCAGCCAGGACATGTATCTCGCCGGCGCCTTCATCCTGATCATGAGCGTGTTGACGCTGATCGGCATGCTGCTCTCCGACATCCTGCTCGCCGTGCTCGATCCGCGCGTCAGGTACCAGCGATGAGCGGCGTGATTTCGGAAGAAGAACTGGCCCTGCCGCCGCCGATCATCGCGCGGGCGGGCAACTCGGCCGCGACCGCCAGCCAGTGGCGGCTGATGGCCTGGCGCTTCAGCCGCCACAAGCTGGCGTTGGTGTCGCTGGTCATTGTGGTGCTGCTCTATCTCACCGGCATCTTCGCCGAGTTCCTCGCGCCCTACAGCCCTGAGACCACCCGGCCGCAATATACCTACGCGCCACCGCAGGGCATCAACCTGTTCGCGCCGACGGCCGATGGCGGTTGGGCCTTCAACTTCCACGCTTCAGGCTATGACATCACCGTCGATACCGAAGCGATGCGGCGGAGCTTTACCGCCAACCCCGACAAAATCATTCCGCTCGGGCTGTTGGTCGAGGGGCAGCCCTATCGGCTGTTCGGGCTAATCGACGCCAACATCCACCTGATCGGCGCCACCGACCCCAAGGAGGTGGTGTACCTCTTCGGCAGCGACCGGCTGGGGCGTGACGTGCTGAGCCGGCTGATCCACGGCACCCGCATCTCGATGTCGATCGGGCTGGTCGGGGTGGTGATCTCGCTTGTCCTCGGCGTCTTTTTCGGCGGCATTTCCGGCTATTACGGCGGCTGGCTCGACAGCGTCATCCAACGACTGATCGAGGTGATCAGCGCCATGCCCACCATCCCCTTGTGGATGGGGCTGGCGGCGGCGATCCCGCTGACCTGGGGGCCGATCGAGGTCTATTTCACCGTCACCGCCATCGTCTCGCTGCTCGGCTGGACTTCCCTGGCGCGCGAGGTGCGCGGCCGCTTCTTTTCGCTGCGCAACGAGGATTTCGTCACCGCGGCGCGGCTCGACGGGGCCGGCGAGATGCGGATCATCTTCCGCCAGATGCTGCCCTCGATGACCAGCCACATCCTCGCCATGGTGACGCTGGCGGTGCCGGCGATGATCATCGCCGAGACCTCGCTGTCCTTCCTCGGCGTCGGGCTGAAGCCGCCGGTGGTGAGCTGGGGCGTGCTGCTGCAGGACGCACAGAACCTCCGCGCCATCACCAGCGCCCCCTGGCTGCTGTTCTGGCCGGCTTTGTTCGTGATGATCGCAGTGCTCAGTTTCAACTTCCTCGGGGACGGGCTTCGAGACGCGGCGGATCCCTATGACAACTGAACCCGAAATCGTCCTCTCGGTCCGCGACCTGACCGTGGATTTCACCCAGCGTCAGGGCAGCTTCCGCGCCGTCGACGGCGTCAGCTTCGATTTGCGCGCGGGCCGCACGCTGGGCCTCGTCGGCGAAAGCGGCTCGGGCAAATCGGTCACCGCGCGCGCCCTGATGCAACTGGTCGACCCGCCCGGGCGGATCACCGGCGGTTCGATCCGGCTGGGTGAGATCGATATCGCGCAACTGCTGCGGCGTGGCGAAGCCATCCGCGCCATTCGCGGCGCCGATATCTCGATGATCTTCCAGGAGCCGATGAGTTCGCTGTCGCCGGTGCATACGATCGGCGCGCAGGTGATGGAGGTGCTCGAGCTGCATTTGAAGCTCGACCGCAAGGCGGCGCGCGCCCGCACTATCGAGCTGCTCGGCCAGGTGGAGATCCCCAACCCCGAACAGGCGATCGATCGCTACGCCTACGAGTTCTCGGGCGGCATGCGGCAGCGGGCGATGATCGCCATGGCGCTGGCCTGTAACCCGCGCGTGCTGATCGCCGACGAGCCGACCACAGCGCTCGACGTGACCACGCAGGCCGAGGTGCTCGATCTGATCGGTCGCATCCAGCGCGAGCGCGGCATGGCGATGCTCCTCATCACCCACGACATGGGCGTGGTGGCCGAGACGGTCGACGACGTGGCGGTGATGTATCGCGGGCAGGTGGTCGAAGCCGGGCCGGTGGACCAGGTCTTCCACGGCGCGACCCATCCCTACACCCAGCGGCTGCTGGCGGCGACGCTGAAGCTCGAACAGCCGGCAGCGCGGCCGGCGCCTCCCGCTGTGTCATCGCCGATCCTCTCGCTGCGCAACCTGGGCAAGACTTATCAGCTCGGCATCGGCGCCTTCGGCGGCAAGGCCAAGGGCACGCTGCGCGCCGTCGACGCGGTCAGCCTCGAGCTTGCGACCGGCGAAACGCTGGGGATCGTGGGGGAAAGCGGCTCGGGCAAGACCACCCTGGGGCGGTTGATCCTCCGCACGGTGGAGCCGACCGATGGCGAGGTGGTCTACTCGCCGCCCGGCGCGGCGCCGGTTGTCGTGCGGACGCTCGACAAGGCGGGGCTGCGCAACCTCTACAGCGAGATCCGCTTCATCTTCCAGGATCCGTTCGCTTCGCTGAACCCGCGCATGACCGTGCGCCAGATCGTCGGCGAACCGTTGCTGATCAACCGGCGCGGTTCATCCACCGAGATCAACACCCGGGTCAGCCAATTGCTCGAGCTGGTCGGGCTCGATGCCGAGATGATGGATCGCTACCCGCACGCCTTTTCCGGCGGCCAGCGCCAGCGCATCGGCATCGCCCGGGCGCTGGCGCTCGACCCCAAGGTGCTGATCGCCGATGAGCCGACCTCGGCGCTCGACGTGTCGATCCGCAGCCAGATTCTCGACCTGTTGATCGAACTCAGGGCACGGCTGGGGCTGAGCTTCATCTTCATCAGCCACGATATCGGCGTGATCCGCTATTTCTGCGACCGGGTCGCGGTGATGCGGCGCGGTCGGGTGGTCGAGGTCGGCGATGCCCAGACCATCTGTACGTCGCCCAGCCATCCGTATACGCAGGCACTGATCTCTGCCGTGCCCTATCCCGATCCGCGCCGCCCGCGCATGCAGCAGCGCGCCCGCTACACCGAAACTTCCGTTTAGAAAGAGGAACAAAATGGTCAAGGCAGCTTTCCTGGGGCTCGGCGTTATGGGTTACCCGATGGCCCGGCATCTGAAGGCCAAAGGGCACGACGTCACCGTCTACAACCGCACTACGGCAAAGGCCGAAAAGTGGGTGTCGGAGCAGGGCGGCCGGCTGGCGAAGACGCCGGCAGAAGCGGCGGCAGGGCAGGACATCGTCTTCGCCTGTGTCGGCAATGACGATGATCTGCGTCAGGTGACACTGGGTGCCGAGGGCGCCTTCAAGGCGATGGCAAAGGGCGCAGTGTTCGTCGACCACACCACGGCCTCGGCCGGGATCGCGCGCGAACTCCATGCCGCGGCCTCCGCCGCGGGCTTCGGCTTCCTCGATGCGCCGGTCTCAGGCGGGCAGGCCGGCGCCGAGAATGGCCAGCTGACCGTGATGGTCGGCGGCGACCAGGCGACGTTCGCGATCGCCCAACCGGTGATCATGAGCTTTGCCAAGGCCGCGCGGCTTTTGGGTGCACCCGGTGCCGGCCAGCTCGCCAAGATGATGAACCAGATCTGCATCGCCGGGGTGGTGCAGGGGCTGGCCGAGGCCATCCATTTCGGCAAGCAGTCGGGCATGGATATCGAGGCGGTGATCGACGTGATTTCGAAGGGCGCCGCCCAATCCTGGCAGATGGAAAACCGCTACAAGACCATGAACGCCGGCAAGTTCGACTTCGGCTTCGCCGTCGACTGGATGCGCAAGGATTTGGGCATCGTGCTCGAAGAAGGGCGCGCCAATGGCGCCAAGCTTCCGCTCACCGCGCTGGTCGATCAGTTCTATGCCGAAGTGCAGGCCATGGGTGGCAAGCGCTGGGACACTTCGAGCCTCCTCGCCCGGCTGGAGCGCTGACCGGCATCGTGAGCGCGCAGAGCCCCCAGGCTCCGGTTCGTCCCGCGCAGCTGCCGCCGGTGGCGCGGCAGCTGTCGGTTCGCGCCATCATGGAAACGATCCTCCTCAATGGCCCGACCTCGCGGGCCATGCTGGCGAAGCACACCGGCCTGTCGCGCCAGACCACCACGCAGGTGGTGCTGGAGCTCGAGCGCGACGGCTGGCTCGAAGTCTCGGGCAAGATGCAGGGCAAGCTCGGTCGCAGCGCCCCGACCTACGAGCTCACGGCTGGCTCCGCCTATGTGCTGGGCATCCGGCTCGAGGGCGAGATCGCCCAGATCGCGCTGGCCAATATCCGCGGCGAGGTGGTGGGCGAGATCGCCGCCGCCACCGACCCGCGTGGTGGCACCAATGTGGTGCGCCAGATCGGCGTGCTCTATCGCGAACTGACCGACACGCTCGGGGTGCCGCGCGATCGGGTGAAGCTGGTGGTGGTCGGCAGCCCCGGCGTGGTCGACCCGGTCACCGGGCACATCGACATCGCGCCCTCCATCCCGCACCTCGGCGATATCAACGTGGTCGAGGAGCTGCGCTCGGAAATCGGCGTGCCCCTGACCATTGAAAACGGCGTCAAGCTTTCGGCGCTGGGCGAGCTGTGGCAGGGCGTCGCCCGCGGCGCCCGCAACTTCGCCTATTTCGGTGTCGGGCGCGGCGTCGGCATGGGCATTGTCGCTGATGGCAAGCTCTTACGCGGTGGGCGCGGCGCGGCTGGCGAAATCGCCTACCTGCCGCTCGGCGGCAATCCGTTCGATCCCTCCGGCTTCGCCTCGGGCACCTTCGAGACGGCGGCCAATGTCGATGCGTTACAGCGCCGCTATGAGGGCTATGGCGGCGCCGCCGGCTTCTCGGTGACCGACATTCTCGCCGCCTATGGCCAGGGCGAGGCGGCCGCCGTCGCCGCCATCGACGAGACCGCCCGCTTGTTGGCGTTGGCGATCGGCGCGGTGCATGCGGTGATCGACGTCGACCTGATCGTCTTCGGCGGCAGCATCGGGCTCAGACCCGAGATCGTCGAGCGGGTGCGCGGCCTGCTCCCCCGCCTGATGCGCGAACCTCCGAAAGTCGAGGCCAGCGCACTGGCCGATCGCGCCACCCTGGTGGGCGCCCTCGGCGAGGCGCTGCATCGCCTCCACGCCGAGCTGTTTGGCGTCGAAGCCGTCCGCCGCGAGCTGACCCTGTCCGACCTCGGCAAGGGCCGCCCGCCGCGTTGAGTTGTGCTTGAACGACTAGACCATCAACCCCGAAAGTATCGCGGTGTCGGTGTCGCCGGCGCGATGCACCATGTTCTGCATCATCTCGACGACGATATTGCGCAGGTTGCCGACGTCGTTCTGGTCGACCGCCCGCTGACCGCGCAGCGCCAGGCTGTCGTGCAAGTCCTTGTCGACCATGTTGTGCCTCTCGCTGATCAGCCGATCAAACTGACCGAACCAGAAGCTGGGCTGCTGGAACATGAACGTCTGGAGGATAGCTCTGGCTTCCTCTAGCGCCTCACGACTCTCCTTCAGTTCGCCTCGCAGCAGAGCATCGCGCGCCGAACTCAGCTGGCGGGAGATATTGGTGTTGATGGCCGGCTCGATCTCCCGAGCGAAATGCTGTGCGAAAGCGTTTGTGAACTCATCGAGTTCGGCCTGCTGCACGGCAGCGGCATTTGCCGGATCTCGTTTCAGGCGGTGCATCTGCTGGCGCAGGAGCCGTGTCTCCTGGGTCACCATGCGGCTGGCATCCGCGTCGTTGGATAGCGACAGGCTGTGCTGCTGTTGGTCGAGCTGCTGGCGGATCCCCTGCGTATCGCCAGCAATGCGAGGGCCAAGAGCGCGCTCCAGAGCCTCGACATCGGCGCGAGCCTTGTCGATGCTCTGGCGAGCCAGCACCGTTCCGTCGGTTCCATCAAAGCTGGTCGACGAAGGAACATAGACGTTGTCGAGGCTGTGGAAGAGACCGACGTCGGGTAGCTCGAAATGACAGTGGAGCAGGCTGCTGGCATCGACGCTCCAATGCACGTTCACGGTGTCGCCTTTGCGGATCATCTGACCCGGGCTGAGACCGCTGCCACTCAGTTCAAAGACACCGATCGCCAGGCTTAAGGCCGGATCATCGACGCCTTCCGCCTGCTCGAACAGCTCGAAGACCAGCGATGCTCGGTCGCCGGCCCTGAGGTCGCGGGCCGCACGCAGAGACTCCATTCCCGATGTCGGGGTCGTTGTTCCCTTCCTGGCGAACGTCTTGAGCACGTTGCGTTCGGCACCTGGAGCGCCATTGACAACTTTGATCGCCAAGTCGTGCATGAGCGGCATACCATCGGCTGTTGCGGTGAGCCGATTGACGCTCAGTGTTGTCCCTGCGTGCTGGTCAAGCATACCGTCGGGGCCGAAGACCAGCACGTTAACGTCGTTCTGACCAACCCGCGGCAGCGGTACGCCCTTGACGTCGATGCTTGCGCCGAGCGCGAGCTTGCCCGACGTCCAGCCATTGGCGGCGTCGACCTGGACACTCGTCCCTGCTGGTACCGGTGCGCCGGCTCGGATGCGTAGCCGGATCTCGCTGGCGGCAGTGTTGTCTGTGTACTCAAACGACAGCCGCAGGTCCGAAGCTGTCTTCATGGTCTGACGGGACGCCAGCGCGCCGGCGGCTCCCTCGTCAGCCCAGTTGCGCCCCGACGCATAGATCGCAGCGCCGTGGGCCACGGCAGTCATCGGGTCGATCTTCGTATCCAGGGCGATACCCAGCTCAAAGCCTACACGTTCGCGCACATAGGGCATGCGACTCGGGCCGCCAATCAACACCACACGGTCCATGTCGGCGGCGCCGTAGCCGTTGCTCGACAACAGAGTGCGGCACTCGGCGATCGATCGCTCTACGTTGTCGGCAATGAGCCTTTCGAGGTCGGCGCGAGTGACTTCGACATCGAGATAGATTTCGTTGCCATCTGCGTCACGGGTCCCGACTTGGCTCTCGTCGGCAAACACCTGATCCGTCATCTGCGTCGATAACGCAATCTTGCAGAGCTCAGCCCGGTAGTGCGCAATGCGGATCAAGCGAGCGTATTGGGGTTCCGTCTGGAAGTTTGCCGGCAGGTTGAACTTATCGAGCAGCCATGGCCGCACTAGCGAGTTGACGATGGCTCGATCAAAGTCCGCGCCGCCCAGCATGTTCACGCCGGCGTGCGCGACCACGGTAATGTTACCTGCAATGCTATGCACGATCGCAGCGTCGAACGTGCCGCCCCCCAGGTCGTAGATCAGGAACTGACTGGAGCTGTCGCGTGCTTCTGCATTGGCTGCCAGCGCCGCAGCGATAGGCTCCTGCAACAAGGCGACTCGCTCGAGACCGGCCATGCGGGCCGCCTTCATCGTAGCCTCCGACTGCATCTGGTTGAATGCGGCAGGAATGGTGATGACCGTTCCCTCGATGGTGACATCGGGGAGGTCGCGGCGGACCTGCGCAACCAGCGCCTTGATCACCTCGGCGCTCGCCTCTTCGGGTGTGAGCACCCGATCTGAACCCGGGAACTCGACCACGCTGCCGGTACCCATCAGGCGTTTGAACTTCTGCTGCACACTCTGCGGAGAGAACGCTGACTGATCGTAGGCCTTACGGCCGACAAACAGGCCGCCGCGCCGGTCGATCATGATCGCGCTGGGCATTACGTCCATCCCTTCGGATGTCTTGAACAGCCGAACAGCCTCTGCATCGCTACCAAAAATGGCAGAGTTTGACGTCCCCAGATCGATGCCCAAAAACATAACTGCTCCTACGGGTTAGGGGCGCGCAGATAGACGCGCCCAGTCTTTATGGCCGAGGTGCCAAAGATAATGGCCGGCTCCAGGGTCTGTTCGATCACCGGCGTCGGGCCGTCGGCGAAGTCGTCAGCGTTGACCGCGGTGACCGGTAAATTGACGGAGTACGAGATTCCGTCGAACGTCTCGACGCGCATGCCGGCGCTGGCGAGAATGGTCGCCAGCCTACGCGCCCCGAACTTCGCCTGCGCCGTCAGTCCGGCCCGCAAGTTCTCGGGCGCTGCAGCGAGGACGCGATCATAGTTGCGGAGCAGTTTCCAGTATTCCGACGCGAGTTCGGCGATCGCCATTCGACTTGCATCCGCATCCTGCGTCGTCACGGCTGAGCTCTCCAGATGCGAACCCAGTTCCGCCCCTCCGCGGTCAGCGCGTCCCGCCTGATAGCCAGCTCGGCCTGCACGGCCGACAGATCCTCGGGATAGTAGCGATAGTCGTCGCAGCGAGAATTGTACTCGTCGGCCTTCCGGTTGAATGCGTCGATGACACTGCCATTCGTCTCGGTCGCCAACATCTGACTGGCGGCATCCAGGCGGGCATTCTGGTACACGCAGTATCGGATATTGGCCCGGTTGAGCGGTTGACTGGTGCCGAGCAGCGGCATCGCTTCCGCGGTCGATGATGCAGAGCTCGACGAGGACGTCGAGTAAGGCCTGCCGCCGTTGCTGGTCAGCAGGTAACCGATCAGCGCCAGACCAATGGTCGCCCAAATGACCCACTTGATGGCGCGGCGCCGGTTCGCCGCGTCGATCTCTTCGATGGCCTTTTGATACAGCTGGCGGTCCGCCGGGTCCCGCGTGATCGAAACAAGCTCCGCCAGGTGGACCTTTGTCTGCCGGCGATCGCTCTGCTGGATTGCTCGGTTGAGCTTGGCGTGAACCGCGTTGGCCCGCACCGTGTGCAGGTCAGTCTCCAGCGCCGCTTGCATCGTGGCGGACACTTCGCGGAACCCCGGGTGCGCATGTAACCCTTCGATCAGTCGTTGACTGGCAACCACCTCATCGAACTCGTTGTTGATTTCCAGCGCAAGATCGCGAACGAAACCCCACACATGCTCGCTTGCCGGGGAGCCCTGCGTGCTGGCAAGCGATTTGTTGAAGATCCCATAGAGGCGGGCTGCGTCCCCTCTTGCTCCCTCTCCAAAGCCGCCTTGCTTCAGATCATCAACCAGGGGGTCGGGATTCTGTTTCGCATTGTTCACGAACGCGCTCAGTTCCTGCAGCTTTTCCAGCGCGGCCAGGCCCTCCAGCGCCGCCCGATCCTCCTGCAGCTGCTGCTCAGCGCGCGGTAACTCGGCAAATACCGACAGACTGGCCTCGTTGATTTCGAGCGCAGTCTTGGGCCTTTCGTGCTCGTTGGCGAGCTCCAGCATCAAACCACGCAGAAACTGAAAGAGCTCGCGAGCCGCCCCCTCGTCGCGACCCTTATGGCTCGCCAAAAGCTGCTGTGGCTGGGCCATCGCATCCCACTCGTGCAATACCGAGGTCAGCGACTGAATTCCGCCAGGTAAATCGGGGTCCTTCCGGATCGCTTCGGCGACATCCTCGACTTTTCGGCGCGCCGCCTGAAGGTCCGGGAGTGCCATCTTCGCATAGGCCTCGACGACAACGCCCAAAGCGCCGACCTGCTCAGTCGCAGCCTGAGCGAGCTCCTCGTTCAGGCATTGCACCATGTCGCTGGCGGCGGCATTCGCGTCGGCATAGGCGACAAACAGGCGGTCCGCGCCGCGTTGAGTGACCTCGTCGATGACCTCGTTGATCGCCTCGCCTTGTGGCTGGGGAGTGCCCGACGCCATTAGCAGCTCCGCGACCGTCGTCGCGATCGTGTCTCGTCCCGATTGGGCCCGAGACCGTGCGAAGGAGCCAAGGATAGCGGAGCTCGGGCCCAGTTGCGCAAGCTGTGACAGAAAGATCGCCTGCGAGAACGCTGGCAGTGTCTTGGCAAGCGCATCCAGGTCTGGCAGCGGCAAGGACTGCCGAAGTGCAGCGACCGCCTCTTCCCGCTGGTGTTGCGTGGCGTCGGGAAGAAACTCAACGGTGGCCAGCATTCGCAGCTTGGGTGCGAGTAACTGCCGGCGAGCCTCTCTTAGGGCTCCTTCGGGAGCGCTGTTGTCGGCGATACCGTCGTCGAATGCCGCAACAATGTCTTCGCGGGTCGCGTCCGGTGACAAGTTCAATATGGCAAACGGATTCTGTAACAGGTCAAACACTAGACCTGTGGACAGCACATCTGCTGACCGCGGCGCCACCGTCATTTCTGCTGCAATGCTCCCCCAACCTGCCTTGGCAGGCATCATATCCATAGGGCATCGTCCGCCGACTTTTCAACTGTCGGATTCACATTGGCATTAGCCTCTACAAGTTCGTTCCTGACGCTCAGTCATGCTGCACTCCACGATGAAGTGTGGACGCGTCGGGACGATACGCAGCGGCGTAGCTAGCTGGAGCCGAGCGAAGCACGGCAGCTTTGGCGCCGCCTCATGTTATTGATCTCCGCTCGGCGGAATGCCGCTTCCATGCACCAAGGACGCCGTCGAAATGCCGAACTCTGCCTTGTCCCCGGACCAACTGGGCCCGACCATTTGCGTCGGCGAAATCCTGGTCGAGATCGTTGCAACCACCACCGGCGAGGGGTTCCGCTCGGCGCAGCCGCTGGTCGGGCCGTATCCGAGCGGCGCGCCGGCGATCTTCATCGATCAGTGCAGCCGCCTCGGCGGCAGCGCCGCTATGATCGGCGCCGTCGGTGACGACGACTTTGGCCGGGTCAACCTCGATCGGTTGCGGGCGGATGGCGTCGATGTGTCGGCCGTGGCCATCGATCGCGAGTTCCCGACCGGCAGCGCCTTTGTGCGCTACCGCGCCAGCGGCGCCAGGGATTTCGTCTACAACATCGCCACTTCCGCTGCGTCGCGGTTCGGCTGGGACGACAAGGTCGAGGCGCTGGTCCGTCGTGCCGGCCACCTGCATGTCATGGGCACGGCGCTGTCGATGCCGAGCGCTCGCGAGGTCATTGCGCGCGCCGTCGAGATCATCAAGGCCCGTGGCGGTACGCTGTCGGTCGATCCCAACCTGCGCAAGGAGTTGCAGCTGAGTGCGCCGATCGAGCGGCAATTCGCCGAGCTCGTGGCCAAAGCCGATCTCCTCCTCCCCAGCGGTGACGAGCTCGAGCGTGCCGCCGGTGTGGCCGGGGAAGCGGCAGCGCTCCGGCGCCTGTTCGAGCTTGGCGTCGGTGAGATCGTGCTGAAGCGCGGGGCGGCCGGCGCCAGCTGGTTCGGCCGCGACGGATCCCGCATCGATGCCGCGGCATTCGCCGTGACCGAACTCGACGCCACCGGCGCCGGTGACTGCTTCGGTGGTGCTTATGTCGCCTGCCGCCGGTTGGGGATGGGGCCCGAACAGGCCCTCACCTATGCCTCCGCGGCTGGGGCGCGCAACGTTACGGTTCGGGGGCCGATGGAAGGCGCCGGGACGCGGTCCGAACTCGACGCGTTCATTGCCGCTACGCCAAGACACGTGTGATTGCCGCTTGCATAGGTCCTGCCTTCTTGCCTAAGCAGGTCTCCCGGTTGGGGAAAGCGTCGTGGTCACGATCAAGGAAATCGCCAAGGCAGTGGGCGTCTCGTCCGCGACGGTGTCGCGGGTGCTCAACTTCGACCAGACGCTTTCGGTGACGCCCAAGACCCGGCAGGCGATCATCGAAACCGCCGAGGCGCTGAAGTATGAGACGCCGCGGGCGCGCAACCGCGCCTATCAGCAGGGGCTCGGCAAGGTGGCGCTGGTGCACTATCTGCGCCCCGACCAGGAGTTCGTTGATCCCTACTATGTTGGGTTGCGGCTCGGCATCGAGAGCCGCTGCCAGGCGCTGAAGATCGAGACCATCAAGGTTTACCACACCGACAGCCTGCCCGAGGCCTCGCTGCTGCGCGGCGCCTCGGGGATCATCGCCATCGGGCGGCACGACGAGAACGAGATCGCCTGGCTCAAGCGGCACAACCGCAATCTGGTGTTCGCCGATTTCGCTCCGCCGACCGACGAGATCGATTCGGTCGAGGCGGACCTGATGCTGGCGACGCGCAAGCTCCTGCAGTCGCTGCGTGAGGCCGGCTACCGGCGGATCGCCTTCGCCGGCTGGGTCGATGTTTATGACGGGGTGGCGCCGACCCGGGTCGAACGGCGCTGCCGCGCCTATATCGAGTGGGCCAAGGAAGCCGGGGTGTTCGACGAGCGCATCTGCCTCACCGACGGCAAGACCGAAGACAGCGGCTACAAGCTGACCCGCCAGATCCTGTCGCAGCCCGACCGGCCCGACGCGCTGATCACCGCCAATGACAACATGGCCGTCGGCGCCTACCGCGCCATCCATGAAATGGGTCTCAGCATCCCCGACGACATCGCCGTGGCGAGCTTCAACGACATCTCGGTGGCGCAGTTCCTCAACCCGCCGCTCACCACCGTGCACCTTCCCGCGGAGGAGATCGGCGAGGGCGCCGTCGAGCTGCTGCTCGAGCGGATGGGCGGGCGCGAACTGCCCAAGCGGGTGACCCTTGCGACCAGCATTCGCTGGCGCGGCAGCACCCGAATCCGGGCGCCGCAGACCGCGAACTAAATATTTACTGAAAATCTTGCGCAGAGCGCATCCCCCGGCTAACACTATGCCGGCGGGAGGGAGACCCCGCACGACTGCACTGAGCCGACCAAGAGCAAAAAAGCTCGGGCCCGGTTGGTTGCGAGCCACATGAGAGCCGATCCGTCGGCCGCTCATCGGGGCAGCGTCTGGAGGGACGTCGCGGCTGACGGCAGAGAGGGGGAAGATGTCAGGAACGGATACGTCCCGGGGACCTAAGTCCATTTGGCGGCAGCTGGCGGACAGCAAGGTCCTCTTGCTGATGTGCGTCCCAGCGATCATTTTCTTCATCGTCTTCAACTACATGCCGCTGCCGGGCGCGTGGATCGCCTTCACCAATTTCAACTATCGCGACGGGATTTTCGGCAGCCCGTTCGTCGGCTTCAAGAACTTCGAGTTCCTGATCAAATCCGGCCAGCTCTGGACGCTGACGCGCAACACCATCCTCTACAATCTCGCCTTCATCGTGCTCGGCAACATCCTGCAGATCGCCATTGCGATCATGCTCAACGAGGTGCGGCTGGCCTGGTTCAAGAAGCTCAGCCAGGCCGCGATGTTCCTGCCGTTCTTCATCTCCTCGGTGCTGGTTGGGGTTATCGCCTTCAACCTCCTCAACTACGACACCGGCGCGCTCAACGCGCTGATCAAGCAGACCGGCGGCGACCCGATAAAGATTTACTCGAGCGCCGGCGCCTGGCCGCTGATCATCATCATGGTGCACCTGTGGCAGTCGACCGGCTACGGCTCGATCGTCTACTTCGCCGCCATCATGGGCATCGACCGCAGCCTCTACGAGGCGGCGACAGTGGACGGCGCTTCGGCCTGGCAGCGCATCCGTTTCGTCACCCTGCCGAGCCTCAAGCCGACCTTCATCATCCTGGTGCTGTTCGCGCTGGGCGGCATCATGCACGGCAATTTCGGGCTGTTCTGGAACCTCGTCGGCAACAATGCGGCGCTGTTCCAGACCACCGACATCATCGAGACCTCGGTCTACCGGATGGTGCTGTCGCAGAACAACTTTACCACCTCCACCGCAGTCGGCCTTTACCAGTCGCTGTTCGGCTTCGCCCTCGTCATGACGGCGAACTGGATCGTGCGCAGGATCAATAAAGACTATGCACTCTTCTGACCTGGCACGCCCATTCGACACAGAAGGCGTCGGCCTCGGGCCGGCCAAGCCGCGGGCGATCAAGCTCGACGGCAGCGACATCGTGATCCGTTCGATTTCCTACACTACCATCACGCTGTTTGCGCTGTTCTGCCTTCTGCCCTTCATCATGATGCTGTCGGCTTCGCTGTCGAGCGAGGCGGCCATCATGAAATCCGGCTTCGGCATCCTGCCCAAGGATTTTTCGCTCGCCGCCTATGAGTGGATCTTCAAGGCGCCCAAGCAGATCATCGGCTCCTATGTCGTCACCATCGTGATGACGGTGTTCGGCACGGCGATCGGCCTGTTCATCATTTCGATGACCGGCTACGCGCTGCACCGGAAGGACTTTCCGTTCCGCAACCACATCTCGTTCCTCATCTACTTCACCACGCTGTTCTCGGCCGGCCTCGCCCCGACCTTCCTGTGGGTGGCGCGCGACCTGGGGCTCAGAGGCAACTACCTCGCGGTGTTCCTGCAGCTGCTGATGACGCCGTGGCTCATCATCCTGATGAAGAACTTCATGCGCACCGTGCCCTACGAGATCATCGAATCCGGCAAGGTCGACGGCGCCGGCGATTTCCGCATCTTCGCCCAGCTCTGCCTGCCGATGATGAAGCCGGCGCTGGCGACCATCGGGCTGTTCCTGGCGCTCGGCTACTGGAACGAGTGGTACCTCAGCTCGCTCTACCTGGGCAGCACGGTCGAGTTCAAACCGCTGCAATACCACCTCTACAACATCATCAACACAGCGAACGCGCTGCGCAATTCGGTGGCCGGCTCCAATGTCAGCGTCACGGCGCTGCCGAGCAATACGCTGAAGATGGCAAGCGCCATCGTCGCGACCGGCCCGATCCTGCTGCTTTACCCGTTCGTGCAGAAATACTTCGTCAGCGGCATCACCATCGGCGCGGTGAAAGGCTAGCGGCGGCGAACAACCAACTACGCGGCCGGCGCCGATGACCGGCCGCACCCTCGAAGCCATTCGAGTTGAGGGAAATCTCGGCAGGAAAGTCGAAGAAGTCAGAAATTCAGAGGAGGAGTCTGAGATGAAGAGAAGGAACTTCGTGCGGGTCGGGGCGGCGCTGCTGGCCATCGGCATCAGCATGCCGGCGCTGACGGCAGGGGCGTTCGCCCAGGATGCGCCGACCGAGATCACCATGCTGACCATGGGCAACAAGCCCACCAACGGTCGCCTCGAGGCGATGCTCGAAAAGCTCAATGAGCTGCTGGTCGCCAAGGTCAACGCCAAGCTCGACCTGTTCTACATCGAATGGGCCGACTGGCAGACCCAGTACAACGTGCAGCTGCTGTCGGGCGACGACAATGTCGATCTCGTCGCCACGGCCACCGACTGGCTCTACGCCTGGGAGAACGCCGAGAAGGGCGCCTTCCTGCCGCTCTCGCCGGAAATGCTGCAGGCCAATGCGCCCAAGACCTGGGCGCAGGTCGAGGCCGACGGCCACTGGGATCTGACCAAGCTCGCCGACGGCAAGATCTATTTCGCCCCCGAGGACAACTACACCCAGTACACCAACCACGGCTTCTTCTACCGCGGCGACTGGGCCAAGGAGGCCGGCTTCGAGAACGGCGAGATCACCAAGTTCGAGGATTTCACCAAGTACTTCGAGTGGGTGAAGGCCAACAAGCCCGACGCCTATCCGTGGGATGTGGCGGGCGCCAACGAGGCGGCGCTCACCGGCTACATCCAGGGTCATACCGACTTCCAGACCCTGCAGGGGATCAGCGCCGGCAACTACATCCCGTTCCACACCACGGCGGCCAACCCCTTCACCGTCACCTCCTGGTACATGGAGGGCGACGCGCTGGTCGAAGCGGCCAAGCTCGCCAAGCAGTGGAACGATATCGGCGTGTGGCGCGAAGATGCGCTGAACTACGATGGCGATACGCGTGAGGAGCTCTATGCCGGCCTCTCCGGCGTCGAGCAGCACCACACGCAGACCTTCGTCAACGACATCGTCAACAACATGAATACCAAGCAGCCCGGCTCCGACCCCAAGTTCTTCTACTGGGGCCAGGAAAACGGCAACTTCTTCAAGGACATCTTCACCCACGGCGCCATGGCCGTGAGCGCCTACTCGAAGAACCCGGAAAAGGCGCTGCAGGTCTATGACCTGATCCGCAACGACAAGGAAATCTACGACCTGTTCAACTTCGGCATCAAGGATGTCGACTACGTCATCACTGCCGATGGCAAGCTCGGCTATCCGGAGGGCTACGACTCCTCGACCATGGCGCTGGGCACCGACTACTGGTGGGGCCGTACTGACGAGTTCGAGCTGCCGCGCACCACGCAGGCCCCGAACCGGGCCGAGATCATCGCCGCGCTCGATGCGAGGGCCAAGGACTACCCGTACTCGACGCTCATCGTGAACAAGCAGAACACCGACTCGACCCTCGCGGCGATGGCCGGCGTGCTGTCGGAGTACATCCCGCAGCTGCAATACGGCAAGTTCGAAGACCCGGCTGCTGCTGTCGCCGAAATGCGCCAGAAGCTGAAGGACGTCGGCTACGAGGACGCCCGCGCTTCCATCCAGGCCGACATGGACGCCTGGAAAGCCGCCCGCGGCCTCTGATTGTCGAACCGGACCGGGCGGTGTTTTCACCGCCCGGTCCCTCCGGAGGATCCAGCATGGCAACTCTGTTCTCGCAGGACTCGGCGTTGATGCGCGGCCTGAGCCTCGTTGCCGATGTGATCGTCCTCAACCTGCTGTTCGTCGCCACCTCGATCCCGCTCTTCACCCTCGGCGCCTCGCTGACGGCGCTGAACTTCACCGCGATGCGGCTTGCAACCGGGGAGTGCAACTCGGTGAGCGCGGACTATTTCCGCTCGTTCCAGCGCAACTTCCGCCAGGCCACGGTGATCTGGCTGCTGCTGCTGGCCTTGGTTGGCGTCTTGGCCGCCTGGTATGTCGTCGTCACCAACCTGACCTTCGGACCCCTGGCCGAGCTGCTCCTCCTCGCCGTCTGGTATGTGCTCGCCTTCAACTTCGCCGCCGCCGCCCTGTTCGTCTTCCCCTATCTCGCGAGCTTCGACGGCCGCACCCGCGACGTGCTGCGCAACGCGCGCCTCCTCTCCTGGAAGCACCCGTTCACCGGGCTCGCTGCGCTGGGGCTGATCGCCCTCTCGGTGATCATCACAATCTTCTACCCGCAGTTCACCGGCTACGGACTGTTCTGGTTCTTCGTCGGCTTTGCCGGCATCGCCACCATCAACGGACGCCTGTTTGCCGGCGTCTTCAGCAAATACATCGCTGCCGCTGCGTCGGCATCCACCTGATAGATAAGGGCCGAAGGCTCATGCATAGCTACGATATCCGCCAGTGGGCCTTCAGCCTCACGGACACGCCGGAGGCCTGGGCCAAGGGCTTCGACGACGCCGCATGGCGCGCCGTCACCGTGCCGCATGACTGGAGCATCGCAGAGGATTTCGCCGAGGGCCATTCGAGCGGCACCGGGTACCTCCCCGGCGGCATCGGCTGGTATCGCGCGCACGTTTCGCTGCGTGACGTCGGCGAGGTGGCCGGCAAGCACGTACGGCTCAAGTTTGGCGGCGTCTACAAGAACGCCCGGGTCTGGGTGAACGGCTACCATGTCGGCGGCCGCCCCTCGGGCTATGCCGAGTTCTCGTTCGACCTCACCGAAATCCTCTCCTACGCCAACAGCGACGACCTGGTGATCAGCGTCAGGGTCGAGCACACCGATATCTCCGACAGCCGCTGGTACAACGGCTCGGGCATCAACCGGCACGTGACGCTCGAGCTGCATGAGGCGGTGCGCGTCGCCGAATACGGCACGGTGTTCGAGACGCTGGCGGCCGACGCGGCGCAAGCGTCGGTCCGCGTCACCCAACGGCTGGTCAACGACACCGCGGCAGCGTTGACGGTCGCGGTGCGACACGAGTTGCGCTCGCTCTCATCGGGCCGGACCGAGACCTTCGAAACCACGGCGGAACTCGCCGCCGGGGGCTCAGCCGAGACCGTCGTCACGGCTACCGTCCCGCAGCCTGAGCTGTGGTCCGATACCAGCCCGAACCTCTATCGGCTCACCACTACCCTCAGCTGGGGTGCGAACCAGCGCGCCGTCTACGAGGAGACCGTCGGCATCCGCACCTTCCGCTTCGATGCGGAGCGCGGCTTCTTCATCAACGGCGAGCCGCGCACCCTGAAGGGCGTCTGCCTGCATGAGGATGCCGGCCCGTTCGGCACGGCGGTGCCATCAGAGGTGTGGCTGCGCCGGCTGCTGAACCTCAAGCAGCTGGGCTGCAATGGCGTGCGCATGGCGCACAATCCGCATGCGCCAGAGCTCTATCGCCTCTGCGACGCGCTCGGCTTTTACGTCATCGACGAAGCCTTCGACGAATGGGAGAACCCCAAGAACAAGTGGTGGCAGGGGCACAATGTCTACCCACCGCGCCATCAGGGCTATGCCCAGGATTTCCATGAATGGGGCGAGCGCGACCTCGTCAACATGATCGATGCGCACCGCAACCACGCCTCGATCATCGCCTGGAGCATCGGCAACGAGATCGACTACCCCAACGATCCCTATGCCAGTGCCATGTTCGAGGCGATGACCGGCAACAACGACGCCAACAAATCGGCGAAGCAACGCGCCTACGACCCCAACCGCCCCGATGCGCGGCGCCTCGCCACCATCTCGCGCCGGCTGGCTGCCATCGTCAAAGCCAAGGATCCGACCCGCCCGGTGACGGTGGGCGCCGCCTTCCCCGAGCTGTCGCGCTACACCGGCTTCCTCGAGCCGCTCGATCTCGTCGGCTACAACTACAAGGAACACCTCTACCCGGCCGATCACCAGAAATTCCCCAGCCAGCCGATCGTCGGCAGCGAGAACGGTCATGGCTATGCCGAATGGCGGGCCGTCACCGACAACGACTACATTTCCGGCCAGTACCTGTGGACCGGCATCGACTATCTCGGCGAGACCGATCGCTGGCCGCATCACGGGTCGCGGGCCGGGCTGCTGACGCTGGCCGGGTTCGCCAAGCACAGCGCCCAGCTGCGTCGCAGCTGGTGGTCGGATGAGCCGGTGGCCTATATCGCAACGCGCCAGCGCGGCGACGAAAAGAAGAACCTCTGGTCGCACCCGATCGCTCGATCCTGGGACGGCATCGCCGGCGGCGAGGTGGAGGTTATCTGCTTCTCCAACGGCGAACCGCGGCTGAGCTGCGCCGGCGTGGATGTCGCGCTGACCCGCGACGACGAGCACGGTTACTGGGTTGCCGCGGCCTTGCCATCGAACGGGCCGCTGCTGCTGGAGACACGCCGCAACGGTCAGATGGCGCAGGATACATTCGGCCCACGCGGCGACGCGGTGCGGATCGACGCTGTGGTGTGGCAGGCGCCCGACGAAGCCATTCGCTGGTGCGCGGCCGCCGGCCTGCTCGGCGACAGCGTCATCCAGATCGAATGCACGCTGCGCGACGCGCACGGCGAGGTGGCGCGCAACGACCTGCCGGTGACGGTCGAGGTGGATGGCGGCGTTCTGCTCGGCATCGAGAGCGGCGACCTCAGCGACAACACGCCATATGCAGTGCCCGAGCGGCGCAGCTTCGACGGGCGGGCCATCGTCTTCGTCCGTGCCGGAGAAAGCACCTCGCTGCGCCTCAGAGCTCCCGGCCTGCCGGAGCTCCGGCTTCACCCTCTCGACGCCGGACTTGCCGGCACCCCTCTCCCAACACGGTGATCTGAACATGCTGATCGATCTCAAGAACAAGGTGGCCATCGTCACCGGCGCCGGCCGCGGCATCGGCAACGAAATCGCCAAAACCCTGGCCGGCGAGGGCGCTATCGTCGTCGTCACCGATATCCGCCAGGAGCTGCTCGATGAGGTTGCCGAGGAGTGGCAGCGCAATGGCTGGCGCGGCCTGCAACTGCTCTGCGATGTGCGCAAGACCGGGGATAACCGTGCCGCCGTCGCGGCGGTCGAGCAGGCCTTCGGCCGCATCGATATCCTCGTCAACAATGCCGGCGTCGCCGGCGGGGCGCGGGTCGAAGAGCTCTCCGAGGAAACCTGGGACCTCAACCTCGACGTCAACCTCAAGGGCACCTTCCTGATGTGCCAGGCGGTGATCCCGGTGATGAAGCGTCAGCGCTCGGGCCGCATCCTCAATGCCTCGTCTTTCGCCGCCATCATCCCGTCGGTGGGCGGCGCCGCCTATGCCGCCTCGAAATCCGGCGTCGAGGGCCTCACCCGCGTGCTGGCCGGTGAGCTCGGGGCGCACGAGATCACCGTCAACTGCTACGCCCCTGGCATGATCCCGACGGCAATGAACCGCTTCGCCGACCGGACCGATGCCGAAAAGAGCCGCCTGCTCGACACCCTGACGCTCCGCCGCTGGGGCAGCCCCAAGGATGTGGCCAACCTCATCTGTTTCCTCGCGTCGGACCTCGCCTCCTACATCACCGGCACCATGATCGATGTCTCGGGCGGCAAGTTCGCCACCCAGATGCCCTGGGTCAGCCACCGCGAGCCGTAGGGTAGGCTCCTCCCTGAGGCAGGGCTATCGAGCGCTGACAGTAGTTGGATGGCCTTCTCCCCTTGTGGGAGAAGGTGGCCGAAGGCCGGATGAGGGGTTCTCTCCGCGTACCCAGTCGCCCGTCGCTATGCTCCGGCCGCGCTACACTTCGTTGCGCGGACCCCTCATCCGCCCTTCGGGCACCTTCTCCCACAAGGGGAGAAGGCAAGAGGTGCCCATCGCCATCATATGCGATAGGCCCTGCCCCTTGAGGCGCAGACCGCTGCGCTAGGTCGTCGGCGGATCCACATATGCGTCCTGCGGCAGTTCCTTCTGCGTCACCCAGGCCGCCCACCAACCCTTGAGATGGTCGCGCATCGCCGTCTCCGCCGCATCGGGGTCGCGGGCAGCAATGGCGTTGAAGATGTCGGTATGCTGGCGATGCGCGTGCTGTTCGGTGAACGACTCTCGCTGCAGCTTCGAGCGCCGTTCTTCGACCCAGCCGGCAAAGGCATCGTGCACCGCCTCGAAGATCCGGTTGTCTGCGACCTCGAACAAGGTGCGGTGGAACAGCGCGTCGGTGCGGACGAACTCGTGCCGGTCGCCGATAGCGCGGCCATTGCCATCGAGCCGCTCGCGCAGCAGCGCCAGCTGTGCGTCGGTGATGTTTTTTGCCGCGTTCCGCGCCATCGCCTGCTCGAGGAATGAACGGGCAGCGAACAGGTCCTTGAACGTCTCGCCGTCCTGCAGCGACAGGTGAATGACGCTGTCGAGCGATTCCAGCACGCTGAAGACATCGGGCTTGCGCACCCGCGCCCGCCGGCCGTTCTCGGTTTCGATCAGCCCCTTCTTCTCGAGGAACAGAAACGCCTCGCGCACCGAGGGCCGGCCGGTCTCGAAGGTTTCCATCAGGTCTCGCTCCGACGGCAGCCGGTCCCCCGGCTTCAGTCGTCCATCGCGGATCGCCGCCTCGAGGCGAGCCGCCACCACCTCGTACAGCTTGGGGCGGGATATCGGCGCCAGTCCGAGACCTTGGCTGGAATCGCCTTCGTTCATTGAGTGTCCTTCGCTTGCTTGGCTGTCAGCATAACCAAAACGGATGAGCCCACAAGACTTGATGTCATGCCGTCATGCTGTTACCTGTCATGCCAGTTTGGTGAGGTGGAGAGGAGGGTGGACGGCGCTGGCACACAGCGTTCGCCTGCCGCCGCCAGCACCGTTCACGTGGGAGGGACAGAGCCGTGAATGAAACCTTGAACCGAGCCGGCTGGACGCGCCGGCGGGTGCTGGCAAGCGCGGCGGGCGGCGTGGCCCTCGCGGCCGCCGGAGCATTCCCGATGCCGGCCATCGCGCAGTCGAAGAAGCTGACCTATTGGGGCGGTCTGGTGCTGAGCGACACCGCCCACAAGCTGCTGATCGACGCTGTGACCGCCTGGGGCGCGGCCAACAATGTCGAGACCGAGGTTGTCCTCATCAACGTCAACGAGATCACCCAGAAGGTCTCGGCTGCGATCGCTTCTGGCACGCTGCCGGATGTCTTCGATGTCGGGCTCGAACTGCTGACACTGCTGTCGCGGCAGGATGTGTTCGCCAAGGTCGACGACGTCTATGAGCGGATCGGCAGCGCCCATGGTGGCTGGTTCGAAGGCCCGGCCAAGGCCAGCGACATGACCGCCGTAGCCGGCGGCCGCACCGCCATTCCATTCGGCGTCAGCGGCAACCTGCTGATGCGGCGCAAGGACCTGCTGGAGCCCGCCGGCTTCACCGAGCCACCCAAAACCTGGGATGAACTGGTGACCCAGGCTGTGGCGATCAACAAGCCGCCGCTCTCCGGCCTCGGCCTCGCACTCTCCAATGTCGGTGACGGGAACCTCCAGACCAGCGTGCTGCAGTCCTTCGGCGGCCGCATCGCTGACGATGCAGGTAAGAAAGTGATGCTCGACTCCCCCGAGACCCGCCTGTGGCTCACCTGGCTGAAGGACGCCTGGGACAAGGGACTGTTCGCGCCGGGCAGCACCGTCTGGGATGGCTCGGGCGACAACCAGGCATATCTGTCGGGTCAGGTCGGCTTCATCGCCAATACCGGTTCGGTGGCCGTGGCGGCGCGCAAGGACGATCCGGAGCTGTTTGAGCAGACCGGCTTCTCGGCTTTGCCCGCTGGTCCGATCGGCACCATCTCGCCGGTCAGCCCGCAAAGCCGCGTCATCAACGCCAAAAGCCCGCTGGTCGAAGAGGGCAAATCGCTGCTCGAGCACCTCGCCAACTCCGAGTTCATGAACGAGTATTTTCAGTACGCCATCTGGGGCCCGGTGCTGAAGGACCAGGAAAAGCTCCCGGCCTTCGACGGCTCCAACACCATCCTCAATGGCCTGCTCGATCTGGCCAAGACCGGCACGCCGCCCGCTTATCCGGATGTGTTCAACGCCGCCTATGCCGACATGTCGGCCAACTTCATCATCCCCAAGCTGGTGCAGCGCGTGGTGGTCGATGGTTGGGATTTCGACAAGGCCATCGCCGAAGCCCAGGCCTCGACCCAGGCGATTTACGACAAGTACTGATCCGGTGGGCGGGCACCACTGAACGATCCGCGCGCTTGGCTACCCCTCACCCCGCGGTGAGGCCTCCGGCCTCATCCGCCGCCCTCTCCCCAAAGGGGCGAGGGGACGCACTTTGCACGGGCAGTGCCACAACGCCCCCTCGCCCCTTTTGGGGAGAGGGTCGGGGTGAGGGGCGCCAAGCGCACCGGACCATGACTGTTTCAACTCAACGTTCCGCCTTTCGCGGGGCGGCCGGCGAACGTCGACCGAATTTTGGAGAAAGATAATGGGTATCAGAGCGGCGGTGGGTCAGTTTCACGACCTGACCGAGGAGCGGTTGCGCTTCGCCAAACAGATCGGCGTTACCGGGCTGCAGATGAACAACCCGGCGCTGCCCGGCGACGGCAAATGGGCCGAACAGGATGTCCGCGAGCTGGCCGACAAGGTCCGCGAGGTCGGGCTGACCTTCGAGGCGATCGAGAACGTGCCGTCGCAGTTCTACATGAAGGCGATGCTGGGGCTCGAGGGCCGCGACGCAGAGATCGAGAACTACCAGGCGACGATCCGCGCCGTGGCCCGCGCCGGCATCCCGGTGCTGGGGCTGCACTTCATGCCCAACTCGGTCTGGACCACCGACTATGTCGGGGTGACCCGCGGCGGCGCCACGGCGCGTAAGTTCGACATGGCGGTCGTCGAGGCCAACAGCGAGAACATGGAACTGCTGCGCAGCTTCATGCCGACCGGCCTCGGCAGGCTCTCGGGCATGCCTTTGTTCGGCAAGGATGGCCCCTTCGTTTCCGAAGCGCAGATGTGGAGTAACTACAGCTACTTCATGCGCGCCGTGCTGCCGGTGGCGGAGGAAGAGGGGCTGCGGCTGGCGCTCCATCCCGACGATCCGCCGGTGCCGATGCTGGGCGGCGTGGCGCGGCTGTTCTACAAGCCCGACAACTTCAAGAAGGCCTATGAGCTGTTCGGCCAGTCGCCGAGCTGGGCGCTCGATCTCTGCCTCGGCTGCTGCTCGGAAATGATCGGCGGCAAGCAGAACGTCACCGAGATGATCGAGTTCTTCGCCCCCAAGGGCCGCATCGCTTACATCCATTTCCGCGATGTGCAGGGCACCGTGCCTGATTTCACCGAGTGCTTCATCGGCGACGGCAACTACGACCCGGCCGAGGTGATCGCACTGCTCGCCGAGAACGGTTTTGACGGCTTCCTGCTCGACGACCACGTGCCCAAGATGGATGGTGACAGCGACTGGAACCACCGCGGCCGCGCCCACGCCATCGGCTACATGCAGGGCCTGATCCGCATGCTGGAGTTCAGCCGCCGGTAGCTGGCGCGCTGATCACCCGCAGGAAGCGAGGCCGGTTGCAGCTTGGCGTTTTGCCCGTTACCTCAGCAGGCACGCCTCAGGAGGAGCAGCTTCGTGGCCGGCCCCCTTATCTTGTTCCGAACCCCGTATTTTCGCGGCCCGGTGCCGCTGGCAGGCGTGCCCGACGCGCTGCGGGACCACTTCACCGCCGATCAGGCGCGGCTCCGGGAAGCCGATGCCGTGGTGTTCCACATCCCGGACTGGCGCCCCACGCAACTGCACGATACGCCGAAATATCCCGGCCAGCTCTGGGTGCTCTGGTCGATGGAAAGCGCGGTGAACTACCCGCGCATGGCCGATCCGGCCTTTCTCCGCCACTTCGACCTGCTCGTCACTTACGAACGGACCGCCGATATCTGGTCGTCGTACCTTCCGGCCATGGCCCAGTGGCAGGCGGCTCTGGCCATGCCTCAGCCACCTAAGCCGGAGGCGGCGCCGCTCGTCATGTTCCAGTCGGCGCTCATCGACGGCTGCGGCCGCAACGCCTTCTCGCGCGCCCTGATGCGCCAGATTACGGTCAACTCCTACGGCAGGGTCAATCGCAACCGCACCCTGGCCGAGGATCTGGGGCGGCAGAGCAAGCTCGACACCATCTCGCGCTATCATTTCTGCCTGTCGCTCGAGAACTCGCTACTGCCGGACTACGTGACCGAGAAGCTGTTCGACCCGCTGCTGGTTGGGACGGTGCCGGTCTATCGCGGCGCTCCCAACGCCGCCGAGTTCGCACCCGAGCATTCCTACATCGATGCCGAGGCCTATGGCGGACCCAAGGGCCTGGCGGAATACCTGCGCCACCTGCTGCAGAGTCCGGCCGAGTACGCCGCCTATTTTGCCTGGCGTCAGCGGCCGCTGCCCGATTGGCTCGAGGAGAAGCTTCAGGCCTCGGCGACCTCGTGCTGGCTTCGCCTGCTCGAGCGCGTCGATAGCGCCCGCAGCGGACGGCGGCGCGGGCGGCCGGCGCTGCCCTTCGGTTTCCGAGCTGCACTCTCGGCCCGCACCACGCGGCTGCTGCGCCGGCTTGGCGGCCGGCAGTCTCCGCCGGTACAGTTCCAATGACGGAGCGCCCGACCGCCAACCTGCAGGAGCTGCTCGTCGCCTGTCTGCGCTTCGATGGCGCCGAGGGCGATCAAGCCCTGGCTGGCCGCATCGCGGCGGCAGGGTGGGAGCAGCTTCTCGACCATGCCGACGAGCTGCGCCTTGCTTCGGTGCTGATCACGGCAGTCATGCGTCGCCGTCTCGCGCCACCGGTGCCGCCGCTGACCCTGCCGGACGGACGCATGACCATTACCAGGGCGCTGCAGCAACGCTGGACCGATCACCTGGCGCGTCGCGCCATCATGCGGCAGCGCCTTGACGAGATCGTCGCAGCCCTGCGGCGCGAGGCCATCGTTCCGCTGGCGCTGAAAGGCGGGCGATCGATCGTCACCGGCGCGCCGGACTGGCGGCACCTGCGCGATCTCGACCTGCTGGTCGCGCCGGCTGAGGCGCAGCGCGCTCAGCAGATCGTCCTGGCGCTCGGCTATCGTCCGGCCGGCGAGCCCCGTCCCCGGCTGATCCATCATCATCTGCACGAGCTGTACCGCGCCGACATGCCCGGCTGGATCGAAATTCACCGGCGCGGCGGCCCCTCGCGCGTCGAGCAGTTCCTTCCCTCTGCCGAGCTGCTGGCCGCAGCCATGGACGCCTCGCCGGGCAATGCGGGCGCTATAGTCCTGCCGGACCATCTGCACGTCCTGCACGGCATCATCCATCACCATGTCGGCCACCGCGCCGTGAAGCATGCCACCATCGAGCTCAAGGCGCTCTACGAGTTCGCCGCCGCGGTCATCGACATGGACGAGCGCGGGCGACGCCAACTGGTCGAGCGCGCCGCGCGGCATCCGCGCCTGCTGGCAATCCTCGAGCTCTGGACGGCGGCGGCAAGCGATTTGCTGGGCATGCCGGTGGCGGCGTCACTGCACCTGCCGACGGATTCGATCGCCTGGTGGGCCAGCATGTGCCGGGCGACGCCGGACGCGCCGTCACCGGGGATCGGGCCGGAACTGCGAGCAGCCACGTCTGCCGAGCGGATGCGCCGGGCAGCCGGCGGCGACAGCGCCCTGCGCCGGTTCTACTGGCGGCTGACCATGCCGCTGACCTTCGTCAAGCGGCCGATGCTCATGCCAACGCTGCGGCGCCGCCCAGCGCCATCGCCTTGACGCGATACTCCTGAACCCCCGGGGCAGCCCGGGCGGCGCGAGCAAAAGCTGCGGCGGCCTCGGCACGCTCCCCCAGGCGCAGTAGCGCGACGCCCATCAGATCATGCGCATAGGCGCCGAAGATCCGTTGGTCATGCGCGACGTCGTCGACGATCGTTTCCGGGTCCTGCGCCAGAAGCAGTCGGAGGTCGTCGATGGCTGCTTCCAAGGCTCCGGCGTTGATCCGGGCGCGAGCCCGCAGGAACAGCAGCGACCAGTTCTGCGGGTGGAGGCTCAGTCCGGCATCGATCAGGTCGCGCATATCCTCGCCGCGTTGCTCCCGCAGCCGCGCCTGAGTGTAGATCAGCGTGCTATGCCTAACCCGGCTGACCCGCCCGGATGCCCTCGCACGGGCGAGGCCCTCTTCCACGGCCGCGATCGCCTCCTCGATCTCTCCCAATCCAGCCAGCGTGTCGGCGAGATCCTTCCAGTAATAGCTGCGATCAGGATCGCGCTCCACTGAGGTGCGCAGCAAAGGGAGGTTGCGGCGGTATTTGGCGGTCATGTCGCCGTCATAGCCAAGATGGATCAGCTTGGCCGCTGAGTCGACCACCCGTGCGCTCCCCTCGCGCTGCAGCACTGCCAGGTCGGGCAGGATCGTCTCATGCATGGCGCCCTTGAACCGCAGCCGAGGATCGTTCCGAAACAACCGGAACTCGCGGTAGAGCGTGCTGTTGCTGCTCACCCGGAACAGCAGCCGGGCGGCATAGGCGTCGGAGGCATCGAGCCCGGCGCGCAGGTCATCGCGCGTCGTCTCGACCAGGCGTTCGTCCGCGTCGATGTAGAGGATCCACTCCGAGCCTGCCGCGTCGAGGCCGAAATTGCGGGCGGCGGCGAAATCATCGTGCCACGCATAGTTGAGGAGACGCACGCCGTGTGCCTGGGCGATGTCGATCGAGGCATCGGTGGAGCCAGTGTCGACAATGACGATCTCGTCCACCAGGCCATATAAAGACTTCAAGCAGCCGTCGAGGAACGGCTGCTCGTTCTTGACGATCATGCACGCGCTGATCCCGGGACCAACGCGTGGCGCCGGATTCATGAACTGGTAGAGTTCGGGTCCCAGGCCGCCATGGCCGGGCTCACCGTCAGGCCATTGATGGCAAACGACACCACCACGGGAACGGCGAACGCCGAAGTGGTCACCAGCTTGCGCAGCGCGTCGCGGCGACCCTGGTCAACAGTCTCGAGCGCCTGCTCGAGTCGCGCACTCTCGCTCTTTTCAGACATCGCAACCCCTGATCATCTACTCGGTGACGAAGTGTTGCGCTGCAACGCGGCTTACGTCAACTGGGATGCTATTGAGGACAGGTGCCATTCTGCTGTGGCGAGGTCTCCGAGCAACAGTTGGTAAGCCGGCACTTCCATCGCGATACGCCGCAAGCGACCCGCGGCAATGGCCACGCCGCCCTGTGGCAGCAAGACCTCGGTCATCAGGCGCCCGAACGCGTCCTTTCCGGTGATCGGCCTGGCCACAGACCGGCCGCCGTGATTGGCGACGAGCAACACCACGGCATCGAGGTTACCGGGGCGAATCACCCATGGCCGTCCGCCAATCGTGGGACTGATCGATCGGATAACGGAACCGTCCCAGTTGTTAATGGATGGCGCCTCCCAGATGTGTTCCGGCAGGCCAGGCACTAGCCTCAGGCTTCCCTCCTTGATCCGCAAGGTTCGCGGGCGCGCGACAACCTCACTCTCGCGGATCACCAGATGCTCGTCACCCTCGACGTCATGGCCGGCCAGCGACAGGTGCAGCGCGAGCGTACTCTTGCCCGAGCCCTTGTGACCCACCAGCAGGATGCGGCGACTGCCGATCATGACGGTCGCGCCATGGATGAAGGGAGTGTGCCGCTCGCCCTCGATGAGGTCGACGAGCACGATCCGGTGCATGGCGCTGACCAGATGGTTCGGCGTGCCCTCCACCAGTTCACCTGAGGGCATGGTGGCGACCAGAAAACCGTCGCGGAAGCGCACCGGAATATCGAGAACCTCGAGCGGCAGAGCCGGCAATTCTGGCGCCGCTTCGACGAAGCGCAACAGCGAAGCGACCTCGTCGGAGGGGGGATGCAGCCGATACTCTCGCCTCAGGGTGCGGCAGACGATGGGGCGCAAATCACCAGTCCTTCGTCGAGCAGCGAGGTGAGGCACTCCTTGACGGCTTCGGTCGGCGCCACGTCGAGGCCGAACGCATCGGCGATGAAGGCCTCGATCTCGCCGGCCGTCTTGTTGAGGCCGCACAGTTCGAACACGATCAGCGCGGTCGGATTGAGGAAGTGCACGCGCTCGCGTTCGTTCTGGTAGACCATGGCGCCATCCGGCACGCGATTGACCTCGATGCCATCGACGGAACTGAACTTCGTATCGGGTGCGATCCCAGTCATCGCATCTGGTCTCCCTGTGGCCGGCTGGTCATGTAGCTGCAATTTCCGAGAGGCGGCAAGCGAGCCGTTCGATGACGCCGCCCCGCTGATACTGCGAGCGGACGATAGACCATGCGGCCTCCACCCGGGTGGCGCTGGCGCGGGCATCGGCGACGGTATCGAGCACCGCCTCGGCGAGCCCGGCGACACTGTCGGCGAGCAGCAAGTGCTTGCCGCTCTCGAACGGCAGCCCCCTGGCGCCGAGGGGAGTTGTGACCAGCGGCACCCGGTGCGCGGCGGCTTCGAGCAGTTTCAGCCGCGTACCGGCGCCGGCGCGGAGCGGCGCAAGAAACACCGTGGCTCGGCCATAGGCGCTGGCGACGTCCTCGATATCGGGCTCAACCTCGATCCCGTCCCGCTGCCCAAGCTGGCCAACCCGGCCGGCATCGCGCCCAACGATCAGCAGACGCAGCGGGCGAGCCGCATGGCGTTGGATGAGAGGCCAGATCTCCTCAACGAGCCAGTTGGCCGCATCGACGTTCGGTGCGTAGCCGAACGAGCCGAGAAACAGCAGCGTCGCGCCATCATCTCGCCGATGGGTTTCGGCCGGCACATTCACCGCGTTCTCGATGACCTCGAGCCCGGCGGTCGTCGGGTGGCGTTGCTCGATCAGAGCTGCATCGAGCCGGCTCGAGATGAACCGGGCAGCAAAGCGCGGGGCTTGCCGCCCGATGAGTGCGGCCATGGCGTCGGCCTCCGCCGCTGCCCAGGCCGAACCGACCGGATCGCCCGGCTCCAAAGTTGCGGCGATCTCACGGTGGGAGGTCCACTCGTCCTCATCGAGATCAACGGTCGCTCGTGCGGCGTCGAGCACCTGAAGCGCGTCGCCCAGATAGGAGCGCCCGAGGTGAACGAGGTCATAGCGCTGCGCTCCGACCGCGGCGCGCAGCTCCGCGAGGACCGGCGAAGACAGGTGGCTGGCGAGCGAACTGCGACCGTAACTACGGAAGGCCGAGAGGCGCGCCGCCGGATCGGCGAGGCGCGCCAGCAGGCTGAAGTGGGTATCCTGCCGCCCGGCGACCGGAATGACCGTGGCGGGGACGCCAAGCTCATCGGGCAAGGCGGCCGGAGCGTCGTCCCGCCCGACCACCGGCAGGACGACGAGACGCGTCTCGAAGCTCCGGCTCAGCGCTTCGAGAAACATCCCCTGCCGCATGGCGAGGCCGTTGCCCGACCGTGCCGGCATGATCGGTGCGATGTGCAGGGCCCGCGGCCGCTCGCTCATTCCGGGATCTCGGCCCGAATATAGCCGGTTTCGAACTTCAGGGTTCGATCGACCCTGCTGGGCGGCGGCGGTGGTGTGACCCGCTCCGCCAGGTCCAGCAACCGGCTCGCGATAATCGGATCGGTCTGCAATCCGGCGAGCGTCGCGATCCGCTCCCTGACCCCGGGCAGCACCGCAGCGATGAGGCCGAGCGCATCCACCAGCTGTTGCGACACGCCGGCCGGGCCGCCGAACGCGCCGCCGGCGCGCAGCAGCTCATCGACGAGGCCCGGCGCGGGCAGGGCGGCAGGCTCCGCTCCGGCAACGCCGTATAGACTGACATCGACGATCGGCACCCGGTGGCGCTGCCCGCGCCAGATCCGATCGTCGCCACGTTCAAGCACATAGCCGGGCCGACCACTGCCGGTGAGAACGAGCTTGTGGCTGCCTCCGCTATCCTCGACCCACCAGTGCCGGCGGTCGACCGCGCGGCCGCTGCCGACCTCGGCATGCTCTCCCAACCGGATGGTGAACGCCGGCTCGTCAGCGGATTCGAGCACGAACTCACCCGCGGCGATCAGCTCCTGTTCCACTTCGCGCGCACCGAGGCTGCGGTCGGGAGCGGTGAACGCGTGCCCACTCCAGCGCCGCTCCAGCTCGGCCATCGCCGCGAGGCAGGCGGCCTCATGCTGGAAGCCGAACAGCTTCCGCTGCTCACCGCCATATTGCCATTTCGCATTGGTCCGGTGCTGGAACAGGGCGTTGCCGGAAAAGTCCCGCTGCACCAGCATGAACTCGTCGGTATAGGGGCGATGTGGCACCAGCGCATAGGGCGCGCCCAGCATCTGCCAGGCGAGGAGGTAAGTATCCTTGTCGCCATAGATGAGCCGATAGAGATCTGCGGCGGCCTCATTGAGCCGAACCGCCGCCCAGAGCGCTGCTGCGTGGCGCCGGCGATCGACCAGCATCTGCCCACTCTCGAGCGATACGGCGCGTTGCGCTTCGAGCCCGAGCAGCGGCCATATGGCGTTGTCGCGCCTCAAATCGACGATATCGGGCCAGAACACCGCACCGGCCTCGACATATTCAGGCCAGTCGAAACAGGCCGCCGGGTCCGAAACCGGTACCTGGTCGGCATCGAGCAGCAAGGCTTCGGCAAAGCCGCTATGCAGCAAGGCAAACGATTTGAGCTGCCAGCCGTCCCGGATATTGGCCCCGGTCGCGGCAATAACCGGATTGGCGTCGACCAGCCGCACGCCGAGGGGTTCGATCAGCGCCGCCATCGCCGCAGAGACCTCGGCCTGGCCGAAATACCAGAGCTCCACCGGCAGCTCGGATTTCAGCGCGTGGCGCAGCATGTGAACCAGCACATAGGCATTGGTGAAGATCCGGGCGCCGCCCGCGACGATCACCAGGCCGCGTCCCTGCCCCTGAAGCGGGGCCGGCGACGACGCTCTGATGTCAGCGGCCAGACGGCGGATGCGCTCCGCAGCTGCTGCTTGATCGGTCATGACGTCCCCCTGCAACTGGCATGGATTACCTGTCGACGGCCGCTTGCGCCTTCTGCGTTCATTAGATTTTATCGCGCCGCAAGGGGCAATAATGTCCGCGCTGGAATCGAATGCTTCCCAAAGTTCTCATCCTCACGCCAGTCAAAGGGGCCGCCGGGCACCTGCCGCGCTACACCGAACTCGTCGAGCAGCTGGATTGGCCTAAAGACCGGCTTTCAGTCGCCTTGCTGGAAGGCGACAGCAAGGACGGCACCTTTGCCGTCGCCGAGACGCTGCTGCCACGACTGCGCCAGCGGACTCGCAGGGCCGAGCTGTTCCAGCGCGATTTCGGCTTCAACATCCCCGATGGCGTGCCGCGCTGGGCCCCCGCCTTCCAGCTGATGCGGCGCGCCGTGCTGGCGCGGGCCCGCAATCACCTGCTGTTTCGGGCCCTCGATGACGAGGATTGGGTGCTGTGGATCGATGTCGACGTGATCGACTACCCGGCTGACGTGCTGCGCCGGTTGCTGGCGACCGGGTTCGATATCGTGGTGCCCAACTGCGTGAAACGACCGGGCGGCAAGACCTTTGACGAGAACAACTGGGCAGCGGAAGGGACCGTGACGCTGTCGGACCGCCGGGGCAGCGGCGCCATGCGCCTCGATGCGGTGGGCGGCACCATGCTGCTGGTCCGGGCCGACCTGCACCGGGATGGCCTGGTGTTTCCGTCTTACCCCTATGGCGTTGCCAGTGCGCGCATCCGCAGCCGCCACCCGGTCTGGGGCAAGGGCGAGATCGAGACCGAAGGGCTTGGCGCCATGGCGGCCGATATGGGGATCCAGTGCTGGGGCCTGCCGGACCTCGAGATCATCCACGCCAATGAGTAGACTGTTTCGGGGAGCAGCGTCTCCGGTCACGATCGACATGATCGGCCTGCCGCGCTTCCGGATGGTAACGCATGGCAGAGGCGATATCTTCGTCTCGAGGGTGATCGAGGACTGGGGCAGCTGGGAAGTCAGCAACACCGCGCTGCTGCTGCAGATGCTCGGCCGGCCTGCCGACTTCATCGATATCGGCGCCAATATCGGCTGGTTCACCCTGGTTGCGGCGCACGCCCTCAGCGGACGCGGACAGGTTCACAGCTTCGAGCCCGACCCCGCCCATCTCGCAAAGCTCCGGGCCAATGTCTCCGCCAATCACCTCGAAAACGTCACCATCAATAGCTGTGCCCTTTCGGACAGAAATGGTGACGCGCGCCTCTACCTGAACGCGGTCAACCGCGGCGACAACAGCTTGCTGCCGAGCATCGAGAGGTCGGGCTCGACGCTGGTGCGGCTGCAGCGGCTCGACGACTACGACGGGCTGAGCCGCGAGCGTCCGCTGATCGTCAAGCTCGACGTACAGGGCAGCGAGATCGATGTGCTGACGGGAGCGCGGACGTTGCTGACCAGCTACCCACATGACGTGGTGCTGTTCTGCGAGGTGTCGCCGTCGTCCCTGGCGGCGGGCGGGCGGCGCACCGCCGAGCTCGCGGCGCTGCTCGATGAGTTCGGCTTTGCCGCGGCCTTTGTCGATCGGGCGCGCCCCCGGATCATCCCGATGAGTTGGCAGCGACTGGTCGACCATCAGGAAGACGACAATCGGCGTCACCCGGGCGCGGATTGCGATATAGTCGCCTTCCGTCGGATCGATGGCTTGATGGCACCGATCTTCACAATGCGAGGGACATCGTGACGCGAAAGATACTGGTTCTGGGAGCTGGGGGCTTTATCGGTTCTCATCTGGTTCGCCGGCTGGCGAACGAAGGCAATGAGGTGCACGGCGCCGACCTCAAGCGGTCCGAGTTCTCGGCTTCGGCCGCCTATCGGTTCATGATCGCCGACCTCCGCGATCCGCTGGCCTGTGCCGAGGTGTTCGACCGGGGCTATGACGAGGTCTACCAGCTGGCCGCCGATATGGGGGGCGCCGGCTACATCTTCACCGGCGAGAACGACGCGCAGATCATGCGCAACTCGGCAGCGATCAACCTCAACGTCGTCGCCGCTTGCGAGCGCACGCGCGCCGGCCGGCTGTTCTATTCCTCTTCCGCCTGCATCTATCCGGCGCGCAACCAGGTCGATCCTGATCACCCCGATTGCAGCGAGGACTCGGCCTATCCCGCCGCCCCCGACAGCGAGTACGGCTGGGAAAAGCTGTTCTCGGAGCGGCTCTATCTTGCCCAGGCGCGGAACCACGGCATGCTGGCGCGGATCGCCCGCTTTCACAATGTGTTCGGGCCGGAAGGCGCCTGGCGCGGCGGGCGCGAGAAGGCGCCGGCCGCCATCTGCCGCAAGGTGGCGGAGGCCCGCGACGGCGACGAGATCGAGGTCTGGGGCGACGGCGAGCAGACCCGGTCGTTCCTCTATGTCGATGAGTGTCTCGAGGGCTCCATCCGCCTGGCGCGCTCCGATGTCACGAGCCCGGTGAATGTCGGCTCGGACGAGATGGTGAGCATCAACCAGCTGGTGGACATGGTGGCGGCGATCGCCGGCAAGCGACTGTCGAAACGCCACATCTCCGGCCCCACCGGGGTGCGCGGCCGGTCCTCCGACAACCGCTTCATCGAGCAGAGCCTCGGCTGGCGCCCCAGCATGCCGCTCCGGGCGGGGCTCGAAAAGACCTATGGCTGGATCGAAAGCCAGGCTCACGCCGTCCCCGCCTGAGCCGTCCGACAATCAACGAGGAGCATGACGTGTCGCTGTCCGATGCCGATCGGCTGATGCTGTTGACCCCCCGCGCCGGCCGGCTGCGGGCGGTGCTCGATACCGACACCTACAACGAGATCGACGACCAGTATGCGCTGGTCCAGGCCGCGCTGTCGCCTGAGCGGATCGGCCTCGAGGCGATCTATGCCGCCCCGTTCCACAATTCACGTTCCGATGGTCCCGGCCATGGCATGGAATTGAGCTATGGCGAGATTCTGGAGTTGTTGCAGCGGCTCGACATCTCGCCCGAGGGCTTCGTTTATCGCGGCGTCAACGACTATGTCGGCGCGGCCAAGCTCGCCCGACCGGCGGCGGCTGTGGACGACCTGATTGCCCGGGCCCGCGCAGGCTCGATCGATGATCCGCTCTACGTCATCGCCATCGGCGCAATCAGCAATGTCGCCTCGGCGCTGCTCAAGGCCCCCGATATCATCGACCGCACCGTCGTCGTCTGGCTCGGCGGGCATGCCCTCGATTGGCCGCACCAGCGCGAGTTCAATCTGAAGCAGGATGTCGGCGGCGCCCAGGTGCTGTTCGACAGCGGCGTGCCGCTGGTGCTGGTGCCCTGCATGGGCGTCACCTCGCACCTGCACAGCACCGTCGCCGAGATCGAGCGCTACGTCGAACCCTGCGGCGATATCGGCAAGTTCCTCGCCATGCGGTTCAAGGAGTATTCTGAGGATCACCTCGGCTGGTCCAAGGAGATCTGGGACATGGCGGCGGTCGCCTGGCTGCTCGATGCGGACTGGACCCCGAGCGTCCTGGTGCCGACGCCGATCCTCACCACCGATATCACCTACAGCACCGATCGCGCGCGCCACCCGATGCGCTACGTCACCCATGTCCGCCGCGACCTGATCCTCAGGGACTTTTTCCTGAAGCTGCAGGCCGCGACGGCGTCGTAGCGAGAGGGCCTCGGGCGAGCTGATTCACTGCGAAGCGAGCGAAACTGCAGATCGGCGAACTTGCCACCAGAGAGCACCCCAAACTCGGTGTCATCCCAGCGAAAGCTGGGACCCAACTCGCCGCAGCACAAGCGGATGGATGGGTCCCAGCTTTCGCTGGGATGACAGCCGGTGGGTGGGGCCTAATCGGAGCCCAATCGGTTTCGCTAGCGAGCCAGCAGCCCTGCCGTGCTCCGCCTACCGCGGCACGCGGCCCTCGAGCGGGTGGCCCGGGTCGGTGAAGCCATGGGTCGAGGCGTGGCCCGGGGTGACCAGCCGGTCGACCAGCGCCTCGTCCTCGGCATCGAGCTTGACGTCGAGGGCGCGGATGTAGCTGTCCCAGTGCGCTTCGGTGCGCGGCCCGGTGATTGCCGCGCTCACCAGCCGGTTGTTGAGCACCCAGGCCAGCGCGAAGTCGGCGGCGTCGATCCCCTTGCGCCGCGCATGCGCTGCGATCTCCTGGGCGATGGCGAGCGATTCCGGTCGCCATTCGGTTTCGAGGATGCGCTTGTCGCCGCGCCCGGCGCGGGTATCGGCCGCCGGTTCCTGGCCGGGCTGGTACTTGCCGGTGAGCACGCCGCGCGCCAGCGGCGAATAGGAGACGACGCCGAGGCCGTAGTGCTGCGCAGCCGGCAACTGCTCGGCTTCGGCCGTGCGGTTGACGATGTTGTAGAGCGGCTGGCTGGCAATGGGGCGGTCGATGCCGAGCTGGTCGGCGAGGTGCGCCACCTCGGCGATGCGCCAGCCGCGGAAGTTGGAGACGCCGAAATAGCGGAGCTTCCCGGCCCGGATCAGGTCGGCGATGGCGCGCACCGGCTCCTCGAGCGGCGCATCGAACACCGCGCGGTGGAAGTAGATCAGGTCGATATAGTCGGTGCCGAGCCGCTGCAGCGAATTCTCGACCGTTTCGATCACCCATTTGCGCGAGTAGCCGCCGAGGTTCGGGCCCTTCTTGCCCGAGTTGACGAACTTGGTCGCCAGCACCCAATGGTCGCGGCTCGATTTGATGCCTTGCCCCACCACCCGCTCACTGGCGCCGTCGCCATAGACGTCGGCGGTATCGATGAAGTTGATCCCCTGCTGGCGCGCCTTGTCGATGATCCGGAACGCTTCGGGATCGGGCGTCTGCTGGCCGAACATCATCGTGCCGAGTGACAGCGGGGATACCTTTAGGGCGCTGCGGCCAAGGTAGCGATAGTCAACCATGCGTAGGTCTCCGGGGGGCGTGCGCGGGCGCACGGTGTGGGGTCAATGTGACCGGATCACCGCCGCATGCAAACTCTACGCCCTCCGCGCCGCCTCGACGATCGGCGCAACCGCCCGCCGCAGCCCTTCCGGCTCCAGCCCGGTCACCACGGCGCCAACCAGAATAGCCCCGATCCCGGCCGCCTTCAGCCGCGGCGCATCCGCTGCAGTGAATCTCTTCTGGCTCGGCGCGATAACCGGGCGGCCCGCCATCGTGACGATCTCGGCAAAGCGCGCTAGGTCGGCCTCATTCAGCGGCTGGCCATATTCGGCAAAGCGCCCGATCGAGGCTTCGACCATGGCGCCGGGGATGGCGCGGATGGCGTCGATATCGGCCTCACCGCTGTCGCTGTCGAGTGCCAGGATCGGCTTCAACCGCGATTGCAGCAGATGCGGCTGCACGTGCTGCAGATAGATGTTCCAGCCTTCGACGCCGTAATCGGCCAGCGCCTCGAGCTCATCAAGGCTCGGCTGGGTTTCCTGCCCGCTCATCACCAGCATGGGTTTGCCCAGTTTCGCCAGCGCTTCGATGAAGCCGCGTTCCTCGCTGAAACTGCCGAACGTGGTGCCGCTGGCCCGGTGATAGGCGTTGAGGTGGAACTTCAGCCCGAACACCCCGGCATCGACCGCCGCCTTGGCGAGGTCGAGATCATGCCGGCCGAGGGAAACCAGCACCGGCAACTCTCCGGCGCGCATTGCAGCTTCGATCATCGTCTCAGCCCTTCAAGCCAGTATGAGCCAACCCTTCGATGAATTGGCGCTGCGCGAAGATGAAGACCACCAGCACGGGCAGGGCGGTGAGCGTTGCGGCGGCGAGCTGGGTGTTCCACATCGGCCCCTGGTAGACGTCGACATACTGGGTCAGCGCCTGCGGCAGGGTGAAATTGCCGGGGGTGGTGAGGAAGACGATCGGCTCGAGATAGAGGTTCCACGAATGGAGGAAGGTGAAGATGGCGACCGCCGCCAGCGCCGGCTTCGCCAGGGGCAGGGCGATCTGCCAGAAGATGCCGAAGCGGCTCAGCCCATCGACCCGCGCCGCCTCTTCGAGCTCCACCGGCAGCGCGATGAAGAACTGCCGCATCACGAAGGTGGCAAAGACGCTGGGGGCGCCGAAGATCGGCACGAGGATCAGCGGCCAGTGGGTGTTCACCAGCCCCCATTTGAGGAACATCTGGAACAGCGGCACGATGGTGACTTCCGACGGGATCAGCAGCCCCAGCAGCACCACCATGAAGATCAGGTTGGCGCCCGGGAACTTGATCCGCGCGAAGGCGTAACCGGCCATCGAGGAGACCGCCATCGTCCCCACGGTGACGATCGCCGCGATGTAGCAGGAGTTCCAGTATTGCTGCGCGAAGGGCTGCAGCTTGAACACTTCCGCATAGGTCGACCAGTCGAAGCGCGACGGGATCAGCTCGGGCGGGAAGGCGAAGATATCCGAGATCGGCTTCACCGAGCTCGTCACCATCCACCAGGTCGGAAAGACGAAGGGGATAGCGAGCACGCAGAGCAGGCCATAGAGCGCGACGCGCGCCCGCGGCGAGATGTCGTTGGGGGAGCTCTCAGTTTTCATAGAAGACGATCCGTTTGCGCATCTGCCACTGCGCGAAGGTGAGCACTGCGACGATCAGGAAGAGGAGGATCGAGATGGTGGCGCCGTAGCCGAAGCGGTGGAACTGGAAGGCCTGCTGGTAGAGGTAGTAGACCAGAACCGTAGTCGACATCCCCGGCCCGCCCTGCGTCAGCACTGCGATCTGCGCGAACACCTGGAGCGAGCCGACAATGGTGATGATCATGGTGAGCAGGATCGTCGGCGAGATCAGCGGCACGGTGATCGCATGGAACTGCGTCCAGCGGCTGGCGCCATCGACCCGCGCCGCCTCGTAGAGTTCGCGCGGCACCCCCTGCAGCGCCGCAAGGAACAGCACCATGTTGAGCCCGACATTCTTGAACACCTGCACCACGATCACCGAGGCCATCGCAGTCGGCGGTGAGCGCAGCCAGTTGGGCCCGGTAATGCCGATCACCTGCAGCAGCCCGTTGATGCCGCCATTGGCCTGCAACAGGAAGTTCCAGACGATGGTCCAGGCCACCAGCGACACCACCACCGGCGAAAAGAAGATGGTGCGGAACACCGTAATGCCCCTCAGCTTCTGGTTTACGAGGATGGCGAGCAGCAGCGCGAGCGACAGGTTGAAAACCACCAGCCCGGCCGAAAAGATCGCCGTCGCTCCGAGCACTTCCGGCAGCGCCGGGTCGGCCGCGAGCTTCTTGTAGTTCGCATCGCCGACGAAACGGAACGTCCCGGCCAGGACGTTCCACTCATGCAGCGAGTACCAGACCACCAGCCCGAGCGGGATCAGGACGAACAAGACGATGCCGCACAGCTGCGGCGCGATGAACAGATAGCCCGCGAGGCTATCCCGCCGCTCCATGGTCCAGAACGGCCGCTTGCGCGATCGGTCAGCGGTGAGGGCGGCAATGGGCATTGGGAGTCCTGTGGGCATGGGCAGTTGGATAGTGTCGAGCGGTCGGGGCACGGATCCCTTCTCCCCTCAGGGGAGAAGGTGGCGCGGAGCGCCGGATGAGGGGTGAAGAGCGGCGGCATGCTGGCTCTTCGAGCATGTGGAGAGATCGCACCCCTCACCCAGCTCCGCTAACTCGCTGGCGCTCGTAAGCTTCGCTGCCCTCTCCCCTAAGGGGCGAGGGGTGAGGCCACACGCAGCGGCCACCCCCAACCATTCATCACAGCATCGGCTGGATCCGGTCGCACACCGATTTCAGCACTGCCGGCACATCCGCATCGGCCACCCACAGCGCGTCGAGCGCGGCGCGGGCCGTCTGCTGGATTTCGGCGAAGCCGGCATGGCCGGGCTTCACCTTGCCGGTCGAGATGCCCTTGATCACCACGTTCTCGATCTGGGTAGCCGAGAGCAGCGGGTTGGCGGCGCCGAGCACTTCGGCATTGAGCAGGCTCGAACGCGGCGGCGGGAAGAATTTTGCCAGCTTCTTGGCATTGTCCGGGTTGCTGAAGAAGGCGAGGAAGTCGGCGGCAACCGCAGGGTTCTTGCCCGAGGCGAAGACGCCGATGCCGGCCTGGCCGATCACCGCATATTCACCCGCCGGGCCCGAAGGCAGCGGCACCAGGTCCCAGTTGAACGGGTTCTCTTTGGGGAGGAGCGAAGCGCGGGAAATCTGCGTGATGGTCATTGCCGCGTCGCCGGCGAAGAAATCGGCGGTGACGCCGGGGCCGGGGATCGCCTTGTCGGTGAAGATCGCCTTGTGGATGAAGCTCATCGCGTCGACCATCGGCTGCTCGGTAAAGGTGCAGGTCTTGCCGTCGGCGCTCCACGGCGAGGCGCCCCAGCCGTTCCAGATCGAGGCGAGGTTGTCCCACACCTTGTAGTCGAAATCGCGGACGATCAGCCCCTGCTTGCCGGCAGCGGCGACGGCGGTGTTGATCGCCTCAGCCTTGTCCCAGGTCCATTCGCCGGCCGCGATCAGCTCCGCCGGGGTCTGCTGCCCGGCGGCCTTGATCACGTCGTTGTTGACGAACATGCCGAACGGCGAGGTGGAGAACGGATAGGCGTAGATCTCGCCATCCGCCGTCCATAGCGACAGTGCGCTCTCGGTGACGTCGGCGAGGTTGTAGTCGGCTACTCCCTCGAACGTCGCTTTCAGCGGCGACAGCGCACCCGAGCTGACGAAATCGCCGGCCGTGGTCTCGAGGATCCAGGCGAGGTCCGGGGCATTGCCGCCTGCGATCTGCGTGGTCAGTGTCGTGGTGTAGCCGTCGAAGGGCAGCGAGTCGAAGCTGACCTTCACCTCCGGGTGCTGCGCCGTGTAAGCGGCGGCGATCTCGTTGAACAGCTTGAGGTGCGCCTCGTTGGCGCTCCAGATCGCCATGCGGATATCCTGGGCGATGGCCGGCACTGCTGCCAGCGGGAGTGCGATGCCGGCTGCGAGAGCCGCCAGTCTCAGGTCGAACAGTTTCATGGTTTCCTCCTTTGTCGTCGTCTTCTGGTCGTCGTTGGTCGTTGTCTTTCCGGATGCCCGCGGGTTGAAGCGGCCCGTACCTGGTCGCCCAGGCGGTCAGTAGCCCCTGACATCGGGCCAGCGGGTCTCGATGCCTTCGGCATAGAGCCGGGCCTGGAAGTCGGTGAGCAGCGCGTCGTCGGCCTGCACCTGGTGCGGCGTCACCCCGTGGTCGAGGCAGTAGGCGGCGAGCAGCCCGGCGACTTCGCCGATGTTCCACTCCACCGGGTGCAGCCGGTAGCAGCCATTGGTGATGTGGGTGGTGCCGATGGTCTTGCCGGCGGGGATCAGGTTAGTGGTCCGCTCCGGCAGCAGCGCGCCGAGCGGGATCTCGAACGGGCACGAAGCCACGTCGATATAGTTGTCGCCGCCGGTCGAGGGGTGCAGGTCGATCCGGTACATGCCGATGCCGACGCTGTCGCGATAGTGGACCGCGCCGCGCTCGCCGCGCACGTCGTAGGAGAGGTCCTGCTCGACGATGGTGGTCACCGCCTTGATGCGGCGGCTCTCGCGGATATAGGGCGCCATGGCGAGGCCATGGTTGGTGCCGGTGATGTCACCGCGCAGCCGCAGGCCCGGGAAGCCCTGGCCGCCATCTTCGCGCGGCGCCTCGGTCTGCAGCCAGTAGAACACCGAGTAGGCGAGATCGGCCGCGTCGCGGATCCGCTCGTCATAGACGGCTTCCGGCACATCGATGATCGGATATTCGAAATAGTCGAGCATCGGCCAGTTCACGAGGCAGATATCGGAGGCGTAGGCACCGTCGACGAAATTGCGCCGCGCCGCGATGCGCCTGAAAGTCCAGAGGTTCCCGTCGCCGGGGTTCTTGCGCTGGTCGGCATCGACCAGGGTCGGGTCATCATCCGGGTTCGGGGTGAAACTGCGCACCGTGGTTTCGAGGGTGCGCGGATGCGGCGCGACGAAGCCGATCAGCGGCCCGCCCCAGAAGCTCGGGGTATAGGCGCGCCACTTGTCGTAGTTGCGCGGCTTGTCGCCCACCTGGTTGCCCTCGACATGGTCGATGGCAAAGCAGATCGACACCGCCTGCGAATTGGTCGGCTGCGCCTCGGCCGGCGCCGAAGGCTCGCCGGTGTCGCGCTGGCTCTCGAAGCCGGTGACATATTCGGTGCCGGTCATCGGCAGGAGGTCACCGAGCTCGGTGGCCTCGATGATGTATTTGCCGCTGACGACGATGGTGTCGCCGCTGTCGCGATGCCTGAGTGTCACTGCTCGCACCCGGTCGCCATCGACCTCCGCCGAGATCGGCTTGTAGGGCTGCAGCACCGTGAGCTTGCCGCCGCCGCGATACGGCATCAGCATCGCTTCCATCACCGCGAGGCCGACACGCGGCTCGTGGCAGAGCCGCGACACGAACCCGGCGCCCGGGTTGAGGTCGCCCCAGGCGCGGCTCTTTTCGGTCAGCGGATAGTGGTCACGATAATATTGCCGGATGCCGTTGCGCAGCGCCCGATAGGAGCGGGTGATGCCGAACTGCTCGACCCAGCTGTGCTCGTCGGGCGGCACCGCCTGGCTGGTCATCTGCCCGCCCAGCCAGTCGAACTCCTCCGTCATCACCACGCTGCGGCCCGAGCGCAGCGCGCCGAGCGCCGCCGCCACGCCGCCGAGGCCGCCACCGATGATCGCGATATCTGCCGAGTATTCTTTCACTTCAAATCCGTCTGGTTGGTCGCGATGTGGGACAAGTCGGTCAACTCGTCGCCTTGTCGCTCGGGTGGATGACGCCGAGGGTGTCGCCCTCGACCGGCTCGCATGGCAGCACCACCTGGTCGCCGGCTGAGCCGGCCTCGATCCGCTCGCACAGCATCTGCGTGGCGCGCCGCGCCATTTCTTCGCGCGGCACCGAAAAGGTGGTGAAACGGGTGCCCGACTGCATGGGGCGGAGGTGGCTGCCGAGCACGACGATCGACAGGTCGCCCGGTACCGCGAGGTTCTGCGAGCGCGCCGCCGCATCGACGATCACCGCGTCGGCCATTTCGGTGAAGAACACCACGCTGGCGCCCGACGCACGGATCGCCTCGAGCATCGGCAGCGCCTTGCCGCCGACCTCGGGAATATGCAGCACCAGCTCCGCCTCGGCGATCGCGGAGGCAAAACCGGCCCAGCGATCGACCGAGGATTCAGCGCCCTTGCTCGGTCCGACATAGGCGAGCCGCGTATGCCCCTTGGCCTTGGCCCGCCGCACCATCTCGGCTGTCGCCTCGACGTAGTCGGCGCCGACATAGGGCACTGGCGCGCCGGTCGGGCCGCCAATCGGGTCACGGCGACCGACAGCGACGAACGGATAATCCCCGGCCACCAGCCGCTTCAGCTCGGCCCGGTCGAACTCGCGCCCGAGGATGACGCAGCCGTCGGCCAGCCGCAGCCGGTTGTTCTCGTCAAAAATGTTGCGCTTGCCGCGGTTGGCGGGGGCGCCGGTGAGCAGCAGCAGGTCATAGCCCAGCGTCTGCGCCGTCTCTTCGATGCCGAACAGGAATGGCGCAAAGAAATCCGCCTGGGCGCTCGGAAACGCCGGCTCGTAGGTGAACACCCCGAGAATGCGGTTCAGCCCCTTGGCCATCCGCCGGGCAATCGGGTCGGCGACATAACCGGTCTCGCGGATCGCCTTCTGCACCCGCTCGCGCGTCTCGTCCGGAATGCGTCCTTCGGCCGCCTTGGCATCGTTCAGCACCAGCGACACCGTCGCCTGGCTGACCCCGGCAATGCGCGCAATATCCCGCTGTGTAAGCCGCCCTGCCTTGGCCAAGCCGTCCTCCCCGACGCCCTTTTGCATTGCTAATGCGTATTAGCTGCTAATGCGTATTAGCGGAGAGTCCGGCCGTCAGTCAAGAGGGCAGGGTTGGGGTCAGCTGGAGTCGGCCGTTGCTCCAAACAGCAGGCGATAGGCGGGGCTTGCCGCCAGCAGTTCGTCTGGTGTTCCGCTGGCCTCGACCCGGCCGTCGACCAGCACGCAGATGCGGTTGGCCCGTTCGATGGTCGAGCGGCGATGCGCGATCACCAGCGTGGTGCGCCCGCGCGTCAGGCGCCGCAGCGCCGTCTGGATGTGCCGCTCGGAATCGGCGTCGAGCGCCGAAGTCGCCTCGTCGAGGATCAGGATCGGAGCATCCTTGAGTATGGCCCGGGCGATGCAGATGCGCTGCAGCTGTCCACCCGACAGGGTCGAGCCGCGTTCCCCGATCGGCGTATCGAAGCCCAGCGGCAGCGCGCCGATGAACTCGGTAGCGCAGGCGGCCTCCGCCGCCGTTTCGATCTCGGCATCGGACGCGCCGGGCCGGCCGAGCCCGATGTTCTGCCGGATGGTGCCGGCAAATACCGTCGCCTCCTGGCTCACCACTGCAACGTTGCGGCGGAGGCTATCGCGATTGACCGATCCGATATCGGTGTCGCCGATGCTGATCGTCCCCGCCCAGGGCTGGTAGAACCCCTGCAGCAGCGCGGCGATGGTGGATTTACCGGCGCCCGAGGCGCCGACCAGCGCGGTGGTCTCGCCATGTTCGACGGTGAGCGACACGCCCTTGAGCACCGGCCGTTCCCGGTCATAGCCGAAGCTCACGTCCGCGAAGCTCACCCGGCCTGACGCCACGGTAAGGTCCGGCCGCGGATCGTCTATCGGCTCCGGTTCCGGCTGATCGAGAAACTCGTACATCTTCTCGATCCCGACAATGTCGCGCTGCAGCAGCACATGGGCTTTTGCCAGCCGCTTTGCCGGTTCGTAGGCGAGCAGGAACGCCAGAATAAAGGCCATGAATTCGCCGGGCGATTTGCTCGCGGCGACCACCTGCCAGCCGGCATAGAGGATGATGGAAGCGATCAGCCCGCCGCCCAGTCCCTCCATCAGCGGCGAGGTCCAGGCCCGGATGCGCACCACGCCATCGGCGCGCTCGCGTGAATCGAGGGCCGCGAGATCGAAGCGATGGCGCATCGACCGCTCGGCCGTGTACGATTTCACGGTGCGCATCCCTTGCACCGTTTCCTGCATCGACTGGATCACCCCGGCGGTGCTCTGCTGCTCGCGCGTGGCAAGCTCGCGAATCCGCCCCATGATGCGGTTGAGCCCAAGGATCGCCAGCGGACCAATCAGCAAGGCCGCGAGCCCCATCACCGCATCCTGCGCCAGCATCACCAGCACCAACAGCACCACCGTCAGCAGGTCGCAGCCGACGCTGGTCGACACGCGGACCAGCACATTGCGCGCCGCGCTGGCATGGGTGATCAGTCGATTGACCAGCTTAGCCGAATGAGCGCGCGCCAGGTTGTCGACGCTGAGCGACAGCACCTTGTCGAAGATCCGCCGCTGCAGATCGACGACGAGGTCGTTGCCGACGGCGGCGAGCAGCACTGTCTGCCGATAGTCGGCGAAGCCGCGGATCAACGAGATCGCGAGCACGGCAGCAGCCGTCAGCCACATCACCGACTGGTTACGGGCGACCAGTACATCGTTGACCACGTGCCGCATCAGCCAGGCGAGCGCCGCAGTTGCAACCGCCACGACAATCATTGCAACCAGTGCCTGAAGATAGTTGGCCGTACGGCCATGGAGGCCGTCCCCGAACAGGCGGCGCACCAGGGGCAACTGCCTGGCCGGCGCAGCCATATCCGTCGCCGGCCGCTGGCTGTCGGTGCTCGTCATGCCCATCCGCTTGCAAACTCCCTCGCGGGAGCTACGCCTGAAGCCGGCTCCGTGACAATGGCCACCAAAGTACTGATCACGCTGAGAATGCCGCCTTCAGTCATCTGCGGTTCAGAAACAACCGCCTAGCCATGGTGTCACGAAGGCCACCAAATTCCGCGCTGCAGGGCAACCATTCCGCACCAGCGCGCCGCATGATGATAACGATACTCACCATCCTCTAGCCATGAGTCCGATGCTTCACGTTCGCATTTTCACCAACAGCGTCAGCTTCACGGACATCTCGCGCTTCAAGGTCGAGGGGATGCGGGTCACGCTCACCCGGGGGTGGATCTATCAGCCCTGCGATGTGGCCATCATGTACGGCCTCGCCAATCCGGAGCGTCGGTCGCTGCAGGGCCAGCTGCGCAACTCCATCTATCGCGAGCACAAGGGGCCGATCGTCGTCGTCGAAAGCAGCCTCTTGGGCCGCGGTTTCCGGCCATCCGCCCCGTCCTGGGTTGCAGCGCTGCGGCGCCGGCCGCTGCGCCCCCGCCAGGTCCATCCCTATTTCCGCGTGGCCGTCGGTGGGGCGCTGGGCGACGACGCCGACTTCTGTTCCGCCGGCAGCCCGCCCGATCGCTGGGAGACGCAGCGTCGCGAACTCGGCCTGAAGCTCGCGCCCTATCGCCAGCAGGGGCAGCACGTGCTGATCCTCGGTCAGGTGGGACGCGACGCCTCGCTGCGCGGCCTCGATATCGCCGCATGGCTTGGCGAGACGGCGCGCGCGGTGCGCCAACGCACCGCCCGCCCGATCCTGGTGCGCCTCCACCCCAGCATGCGCTGGCGCGATCGCGAGCGGGCGCTTGCCGCCTGCGCCGGCATTGACGGGCTCAGCATTTCGCCGATCGAGAGCAGCTTTGCCGCCGATGTCCGCAATGCCTGGACCTGCGTCACCTATTCGTCCGGCGGGGCGGTCGATGCGCTGTTGGCCGGCGTGCCGCCGATCTGCCTGTCGCCGGCCAGCCTCGCCTACGCGCTGTGCTCGCAGAGCCTCGATGACATCGACGCGCCGCTCGAACCCGATCGCACGCAGTTCTTCTGCGATCTCGCCTATAGCCAGTGGACGCCCGCAGAGATGAGCGACGGCACCGCCTGGCGCCACCTCCTGCCGGCCGTGCAGCACAAGCTCGAGGCAAGCGTCGAGGCGCGCCTCGCCCAGCGCGAGCCCGGCGCCCAGCTTCCGCCGGCGCGGCGGCGCGCCTTGCTCTGGCGGCTCAATGCCTTCACCTGGTTCGGCCAGCTGTTTCCGAAATCCCCGCGCGCCCTGCAGGGAAGAGCCGAGGCGCTCGCGGGACTGGGCTACGCCGCCGAAGCCAAGGCGACCTTCGAGGCCTTGCAGGAGCGCTGGCCGCGGCGATCGCAAGGGTTTCGCGGCGCCGCCAAGGCTGCCGAGCAACTGGGCCAGTGGGAAGACGCGCTGCAGGCATGGAGCACCATGCACCAGTTGCGCCCCGATCGAGCCGGTGCGCTGTCTGGGATCGGGCGTACCGCACTGCGCCTCGGCCGGCTGGACCTGGCCGAGCCCGCCTATCGCAGGCTCGTAACGCTCACCCCCGACCGAGCGGGTGGCCTGCGCGGGCTGGAGCGCATCGCCACCGAACGTGGCGATTGGGCCGAAGCACTCGTGCTGCAGCTTAAGCTCTGGGATCGCTTCCGCGACCTGGGGGCGGTGCAGCGGTACGCGCAACTGCTGACCCGGCTGAACCACCTCGACAAACTCAGATGCTTCGCCCAGGCGCTGGGTGAGGCCCGCGAGCCGATGGCCTATCTGCTGGCGATGACGCCGTTACACTCGGTACTGCATGAGTGGCAGGCCACGCTCGATCTGCTGCGCCGGCACCCGAAAGCTACCCGCAGCAACTGGCAGCTGCTGCGCGCGGAGATTGTCGCCCTCAGGCGGCTCGGCCGCGTCGACGAGGCCCTCGCGGCGCTCGAAGCCGGCCACGCCGGCAGCGCCACCCAGCGCGCCTCGCTACAGATCGAGTGCCTCGTCGAAGCGCGCCGCTACCCTGAGGCAGACCGGCTGCTGCAGGCGGCCTGGGAGGGCGGCACGATCGAGAAGATCGGCGGCGGTAACCTCGCCGCCGTGATGACGGCCGCCCAGGAGCTTGGCGGCCTGCCGCTGGCGCGCTCGGTGCTGGAGGGTTTGGTCCCGTCCGCCGATCGCAGCGGCCGTGCCCTCCACTTCAATCGCCTGTTCCAGCGTCTGAGGCTCGATAGCCTCGAGGCCCTGGCGAAGGGCAGGTTGCTGGCGCCGGCCACGTCGTCGGAGCAGCAGTTGCTCACCGGGCTGGATGAGCGTGGCGCCCCGCGCGAGGAAGATCTGCGCAACCTCTGCGCGATGCTTGCCGGGCATCGGGCCGCGCGACCGGATGCGCACTTTCCAGACGCGTCCTTCCTGTTGCGCGATGCGCTCGAAATCGCCCTGCGCGTGGTTGATGCCGCCGACGCCGCGCGACCGCTCTCATTGCTCCGGCTGGGGGATGGCGAGGGCGCAATGCTGCCATATCGCCCAGAACTTCAGCCGTTCCGCTCAACCGACCTCGCCGATACCAGCAAGACCTGGTGGGGCGGCGAGAGTTCGCCGACCCCGCAGCTCGCTGCCGAACTCGAGGCAGCGATCCGAGCCGCCGACATCATCGGCATCCCCGACCTCTACCGCGCTGCAAGGGTGTTCTACCCGGCCGAGCGGACCTCGCTGACCAATGGTCGCAACATGCGGGGCCTACTTGCCGTCGCGGACTTTGCCGCAGCCAACGGCGCCGGCGCAGTCTGGACCACCTGCCACATTCATCAGTCGCTGGCGTTCTGGGGCCTGTGGGACATCATCTTGCCACGGCTCGGCAGCGTCGACATCATCACCTGCCATGGCCAGCTCGGCGACATCCTCTCCCAGCGACATGGCCTCGAGATCGGGCAGACGTACCGTATTCCACCTGAGCGGAAATACGCCGCCGCCTTTACCGGCGTCGATGCGGAAAACCACTTCCCCGACGTATTCGAGCGGCTGCGGGACGTTCTGCCCGCCGCCGCCCGCGGGCGAACCGTCCTCGTATCGGCCGGCATGCTCGGCAAGATTTACTGCCACTGGATCAAACAGGCGGGCGGCGTCGCCATCGACATCGGCAGCGCCGCCGATCACTGGTGCGGCTACGGCACCCGCGGCATCGCTGACGTCGCCATCTACCGCTCGCCGATCGGTACCGCCGCATTGGTGCGCGCCCTTGTCGCGAGCCATCCCCGTTACGCCGGATTGCTGCTGGGTATGCAACCGCCGCGCCGTGCCAGCGGAGCAGGGGCATGACATCGCCTGAACTGGCGGTCGTCGTGCTCTCCGTCGGCGCGCCCCGCGAGTTGCGCCACGCCGTCGACTCGCTGCTGCGACAGCCCGAGCCGCTCGAGATCGTGGTGGTGAACTCGGGCGGCGGCGATCTCTCTACCGTGCTGCCCCCGGGACAGGCCATCAGGACGGTCGAGGTGAACGAGCTCTTATGGCCGGGCGCCGCCCGCAACGCCGGAATCCGGGCGACCAGCGCGCCCTGGGTAGCGTTCCTCGCCTCCGACCTGGTGGCAGCGCCGGATTGGGCGGCTGAGCGGCTGGCGCTGCATCGCGCCGGTCGTGCCAGCGTCGCCTCGGCCGTCAGCAACGCCCAGGCCGGCAACCTCTTCGCCTGGGCCAGCCACGCCGCGCTGCATGTGCGCCGTATGCGGGGCATCCCCAGGCGCAAGGCGCGTCGCTACGGCGCCAGTTATGCGCGCAGCCTGTTCGATCGCTACGGGCTGTTTCGCGAGGACCTGCGGATCGGTGAAGACACCGAGTTTCACCGCCGGATGCGTCGCCGCGACCGCCCGGTCTGGGCCCCCCAGGTGGTGGCGTCGCATCGCTATCCGGAAACCTGGCGCCAGTTGCTCGCCGACCAGCAGGCCCGCGGCGAGCGCGCCGCCGTACATTGGCCGATCGGGCAGACCGGCTCGGCCATCGGCCGCGGGCTGAAGCAGCTGGGCGAGACCTTTCCCCTGGCGCTCCGCGCCGCGCGCGGCCGCGATCGCTGGATGGTCCTCGCCGCGGCGCCGCTGCTGGCCGCCGCCTGTTTTTCATACCAGTCCGGCGTGTCGCGCGGCAGGAGGCTGCCCGTGGCCGAGTCGCCAAAGCACATCGTTGCCGTCGCCATTCTCGATCGCGACGATTGGGGCGCCAACACCGATGTCATCGTCCTCGTCGATCCGGTGCTGCGGCAGCTCACCTGGGTGCCGCGCGATCTGTGGGTGCCGAGCCTCAGCGATCGCATCAACGCCGCCTATGCCCGCGGCGGCGGCGAGGGCCTGATCGCGGCGCTGGCCGAGCTGCGCCTCGCCGAGGCGGAGGGGGTGCTGTGCCTTCGCCGCTCCGCCACCGAGGCGGCGCTCGATGGGCTCGAACTCACCGTTCCGGTAAGCGAACCGATGGATTTCTGGTACCCCCTGACGCCGATTCGCCCGATCGAGGAGGGCCGCAAGCGCATCGCCTTCCGGCCACCGGCCGAGCGCCTCTCGGGTGAGCGGTTACATCAATGGATCGGCGCCCGCACGCCGGTCTCGGGCGCCGGCTCAGACCTCTATCGCATCGAACGGCAGCACCAGTTTGTCGCTGCGCTGCTGGCGACATCATTCGACTTCGAGAGGGTCCTTGCCGACCCCTCGCGGTTCGCCACCATCGGCCGCGACCCGCTCGCCGTGCTGCGCCAGGTTCGTCCCGACTGGCATTGCTGCCTGTTCGACTCCGTCACCGACGCGACGATCGACGGCAAAGCCGTGCTGCTGCGGGCTTAGCATCAGTTGGGTCTAGGGGGCGCGCCTCACTCGTGATCCGCCCACTTGCCCGCGCGTCCTGTCACCTTCGGTGTCGCCAGCATCGCAGTCAGGATCCGGCTCATCAGGGCCTGTTCCTGCTTCTTGCCTTCGGCGCCACGGCGGAGGTCGACGAGGAGGGCCGAGGTGGCGTTGAGGCGGGCGCAGGCGAGGGTGGCGATGTGGAGGGCGAAATCCGGGTTCTGTGACAACACGTCCAGCGCCTCCTCGATGACGCGGACCCGCACCGTGGTTTCGGCGGTGACGGTCGCGCTGTGTGGCGTGCCGAGCAGCACCGCCATCTCGCCGATGATCGCCCAGGGCTCGTCGATCTGGGCGATGTCGACGCCCTCGCGCGATACGGTGAGCCGGCCGGCCTCGAGCAGATAGAGCCGCCCCGAATAGCTGCCCTCGGTGATCAGCGGGTCACCCGGCTTGAGCGTTTCGAGCGGCAGCGAGACGGCGAGGGCGGCGAGCGTGGACATCGGCAGGTTCCGGTAGGTTCGGGCGGCAGACTGGTGGAGCTTAGGTGAACCGTGGGTGAAAGTCGCGGGGGGCGACCCATAGTGCCCTCCAAGGCCCCTCTCTTGCAAAATCTAAGGCTTAGCCAAACGGCTAAACCTAAGATTTTGCTTTCTCCCCCGCCAAGGGGGAGATGATCAGTGCCTTCCACTTACGCCGGAGCATCAGTCGGGACTCTCCCCCTTGGCGGGGGAGAAAGCGAAAACTTGGGCTTAGCGCAGCTAAGTCCTTAGTTTTTGCAAGAGAGGGGGCCCAGGGAGCCACCGGCTTCCAGCGTCCATCCCCCGGTTGAATCTCCCCGCGCCGTGCGCTACATCCCCCCTGCCGCGTCACGCGGTGACGCATTCTGGACGGCCATGATGCGTGGGTTTATCGATCGGGGACGACCCCGGAGGTAATGAACCCATGTCTCCGTCCAGCGACGCCAAAACGCCCCTAAGCCGCCCCCTTCGCCCGCGCACGCTCATCAAACTCGCCATCGCCTGGGGTGTGGTGCTGGTGTTCATGCTTGGCGGCCCGACCTGGCTGCACGCGCCCATCGACCCCGTGGTCGCCGTCATCGCCTTCGGCGTGATCTTTGCCACCATCCTCGTCGCCGCCTTCGGCGTGGTGCATGAGGCCGATTACCTGGCGCACCAGCTGGGCGAGCCCTATGGCACGCTGATCCTGACGCTCTCCATCGTCTCGATCGAGGTGATCCTGATCGCCGCGGTGCTGCTGGGGCCGGGTGAGAACCCGACTATCGGCCGCGACTCGATCTTTGCGGTGATGATGATCATCCTCAACCTGGTGATGGGCATCTGCCTGTTGCTGGGGGGCCGGCGCTTCGGCGAGCAGGAGTACAATTCGCAGGGCGCCCTCGCTTACATCTCGATGACCCTGCTCTTGGCCGGCATCGGCCTGATCCTCCCCAACACGCTCAGCAGTGGCGACGGCACTTTCCTGCCGGCGCAGGCAGTGGCGTTCGCGCTCCTCACCATCGTGCTCTATGCGGCGTTCCTCCTGATGCAGACCCGCGCCTACCGGCGCTACTTCATCCAACCCGATCTCGGCTCGCTGACCATTCCCTTGGACAATGGCGGCACACCGACCGAGCACGTGCCGGTCGATCGGGGCGGCGTCGTCATCCACTCGGTGCTGCTGGTGGCGCTGATGCTGCCCATCGTGCTCTTGGCGCACGATCTGGCGCTGGTGATCGATTTCGGCATCGCTGCGGTCGGCGCGCCGCTGGCGCTGGGCGGCGTGCTGATCGCCATCATCGTCTTCACTCCGGAATCGATCACCGCCATCAAGGCGGCGCTCGATAACCAGCTGCAGCGCTCGATCAACCTCTGCCTTGGGGCGTTCGTGTCGACCGTCGGGCTCACCGTGCCGGCCGTGCTGATCGTCGGGCTGGTGACCGGCAAGCGCGTGGTGATGGGCGTCTCGCCCAGCGAGACGGTGCTGCTGCTGCTGACTGTCGGGCTCACCACGCTGACCTTTCTCGGCCAGCGCGCCTCGGCGCTGCAGGGCACGCTGCACCTGACGCTGTTCGCGGTGTTCGGCGTTTTGCTCTTCGTCACCTAGGAGCGGGCTGCACCGGTCTGATTGTTGCACTCGGCCTGGCTCCACCCGCCGGCTGTCATCCCAGCGAAAGCTGGGACCCAACTATCAGCCGGCGCGGGCGGCGAGCTGGTTCCCACTTTCGCTGGGATGACATCGCGGGTGGTTTGCCATCCGTGAAACTCTAACCCGCCCGCAGGACGACCTGCCGCTCGGCTCAATGGATCTGAGCCTCGCCAAACGCGCTGCACCCCGGTCATTGATGGAGCAACCGGCCCTCAGCGGATCTGGCGGCCGGCGCCCTGCAGGGTCTCGAATGCGGCAAAGCGCCTGTCATGCCAGGCGCGCGTCGCGGCCGAAGGCTGGTAGCGTTCGGCGATGTGCGACATGGCCGCCATGGCGGCTGCCGCGTCGGCATAACGGGCCGAAGCCACTGCACCGAGAATGGCCGAGCCCAGCAGCACCGGTTCCTCCGCCTCGGGTGCGGACACTCCGACCCCGGTCGCGTCGGCGAGCAGTTGCCGCACCAGCGGCGATTGGGCCGCGCCACCGCTGACCACGATCTCGTCGATGGCGATGCCCTGGCGGCGCGAGGCGGCAAGGATCTGCCGCACGCCATAGCCGAGGCTTGCGACGCCGGCGAGATAGAGCCCGACGAGGCTGTCCAATCCGCGCTCCATGCCGAGCCCCGCGACAACAGCCCGGGCCTCCGGATCGGCGAACGGGGCACGGTTGCCGAGGAACTCGGGCACCACGTGCAGGCCGCCCACCAGTGCCGGCACGTCGGATTGCTTCAGCCGCTCCGCCGCCGTGCGGCTCAGCCAGGCGACCAGCCCGAGGCCCTCGGCTTTGGCTCTGGTCTCGGCCTCCGGCGCGGCGGGGTGGAAGCGCACCAATTGGTCGATCGCCGCCCCGGCGGCCGACTGGCCGCCTTCGCTGAGCCAGAACCCCGGCACCATGGCCGAGAAGTACGGCCCCCAGACTCCATCGACGAAGGCCGGCTCTGCCGTCGAGGTCATCGTGCAGGCCGAGGTGCCGAACACATAGGCCATGCGCCGTTCGACGCTGCCGCTGCCATCCTGCGCCCCGACCGTGCCGAGCCCGCCGGCGTGCGCATCGATCAGCCCGGCGGCCACCGGCACACCCGGCAAAAGGCCGAGGTCCGCGGCGGCCTCCGGCAGCAGCCCGCCGGCCAGCGGCGTGCCTGCCGCGACGATTTCGGTGCCGATGCGGGCAAAGCCTTCATCGGCCAGCACCCCGAGGCCGATGGCGCGGAAATACCCGGCGTCCCAACGCTGCTCATGCGCGAGGTAGGTCCATTTGCAGGTCACCGTGCAGATCGAGCGTGCGAGGCTGCCCGTGGCGCGCCAACTGAGGAAATCCGGCAGGTCGAAGAACTGCCAGGCGCTCTCGAAGCTCTTCGGCAGATGCTCCTTGAGCCAGAGCAGCTTCGGCGTCTGCATCTCGGGCGAGATGGAGCCGCCGACATAGCGCAGCACTGCGTGCCCGCCGCGGTTGATCCGCGCCGCCTGTTCGCGGGCGCGGTGATCCATCCAGACGACGATATTGCGCTCGCGCTCGCCCGAGGCGCTGACCGAGACTGGTCTGCCACCTTCCCCCAGCACCACCAGCGAGCAGGTCGCATCAAAGCCGATGCCGGCAATGCTCTCGGGCGCCACGCCCGCTTCGCTCACCGCCTGGCGGACACTGCGGCAGACCGCAGCCCAGATGTCCTCGCTCGATTGCTCGGCGATGCCGCCGGCCGCCTGGAACAGCGCGATATCGTGCTTGCCGACGCCGAGCTGCCGGCCGTTCGCGTCGAACACGCCGGCGCGGGCGCTGCCGGTGCCCACGTCGACGCCGATGAAATGCTGCTGCGCCATCTCAGAGATCATTGCTCTGCGGCAGGATGACCAGGTCGCGGATCGTCACCTTGCGCGATCGGGTCAGCATGAACAGCACCGCTTCCGCCACCTCGGTCGGCTCCATCAGGTCGCCGGCCGCCAGGGCCGCCTCGAGCTTCTCCTTGGGCCAGTCGCTCAGCAGCGCCGTGACCACCGGCCCCGGCTGGACGGCGCCGACGCGGATGCCGTGCTGTTTCACCTGCCGGCGCAGGGTGTGCACGAACGCCTGCATGGCGTGCTTGGACGCGGTGTAGATCGGCTCGCCGACCACCGGCACCACGCCGGCCACTGAGCTGGTGACGATGATGTCGCCGGTCTTTCGCTCGATCATGTGCGGCAGCACCGCGTGCACCGAGCGGAACACCGCATTGATGTTGAGGTTGAGCATGCGGTCCCACTGGTCCGGGTCGCCAGCGGCGAAATCGCCCCCGACATAGGCGCCGGCATTGGCGTGGAAAATGTCGAGCTGTCCCGTCTGCTCGAGAATTCCCGGCAGCATCTGCGCCACGCTTCTGGGCTCGGTGAGGTCGATCACCAGCGGCATGGCGTTGGGGCCGAGCTCAGCAGAGAGCTGCTGCAGCTTGTCGGCGGCGCGGTCGATCAGCACGACGCGCGCCCCGGCGGCAAGCAGCGTCCGCGCGCATTCGAGCCCGATCCCCGATGCGGCGCCGGTGATCGCCGCGACTTTTCCGTTGAGGTTGGCGCTCATTGCATTTTCCCCGATTGCTGCGTCCTTGATGCCAATGCGTCATCGGCGGCGGCAAGCGCCGCCGGCAGTCCCTCCGCGCCCATGGCGACACTGAAGGCCCCCGCCGCCTTGAGCAGGGCGCGTCGCCCCGGTCGCGGATCGGCCGGATCGACAAAGCCGATCGGCACCATGCCGGCGGCGACCGCCGAACTGATGCCATGCGGGCTGTCATCCACCATGACGCAGTGCGCCGGATCCACCGCGAGCTCTTTGGCGCAGTAAAGCAGCAGGTCGGGCGCCGGCTTCGGCCGCTTCACCTGTTCGGCGCTGAACACGAACGGCGCAAAGCTCTGCCATAGCGGCAGCTGCCCCAGGCTCGCACCCAGCCGCTCCAGCGTGCTGTTGGAGGCGACGCATTTCGGCCGCTCGAGCGCCGCAACCACCTCGGCAATTCCCGGCATGGCGGTGAGCGTCGTGGCAAACTCGGCATAGAGCCGCTGGTGCCAGCCGGTGAACAGGCCCTCGAGATCCTCGAGCCCATAATCGCGCGCGCACATGGCGCGGATATCCCGCTCGGAATTGCCGGTAAAGCGTCGATGCGCCTCCTGCGGCGTGATGGCGACCCCGGCCGCCGCCAGCGCTTCGGCCAGCGTGCGGCTGGCGATCGGCTCGCTGTCGATCAGCACACCGTCGCAGTCGAAAATCACCAGCCCGATATGGTCGAGCGTCGCCGCCGCGCTGGGCGGCCTCAAATCGGAAATCATCACGCCTCAGCGCCCCGGATGCTGACGGCCCGATCGGGGCGGTCGGTGGTGATCTGGCGGATCGGCTTGTCGAGCCACAACTTCAGGTCCGCCTCTTCGTTCGGCACCCAGGCGCCCAGCCGCTCGAGCGGTACTTGGGCCGTGATGGCGTCCCATTCGGCGAGCAGCAGGCTCTTTTCCACCGCGACGATGTCGGAGAGCTCGAGCATGGTGCTGAGCCCCGCCTTGAGCCCCAGCCGATCGGCCGAGTTGCGGTCGAACGACGACAGCCGGCGGATATGCGGCGCGGCCCGGCCGATCTCGACCAGGATCTCTTCGTGAAAGCTGGTGAGGATGCTGCGCTCGGCCAGCCCGAACCGGTCGATCAATGCCGCAGCTTGCGCTTCGAGCCCCGGATAGGCGGCGTGTCCGACGCCGGCCTTCAGCTCCACATGCAGCTCCATCGTGCCATCACGGAAGATCTCGAGCACCTCCTCGAGCGTCGGAACCGCCTCGCCGTCGCTGTCCTTGAGCCGGACGTTGCGGTGCTCTCCCGCCGGGAGCGCCGCGACAGGGCCGCTGTGGTCAGTGGTGCGGTCGAGCGTCGGATCGTGGATCACCAGCAGCTCGCCGGCGGTCGTCAAATGCACGTCGAACTCGACGCCCTCGACCGGCATCGCCTTCAGCTTTCGAAAGCCGGAGAGCGAGTTCTCCGGCCACAGGTTCCGGCCACCGCGGTGGCCGATGATCATTACCATCGTAGAGTTCCTTCAGGGGTAGACATGAGCAGGCACTGACTGCGCTGAAGCGCTGACAGTTGTCGGAGGGCCTTCTCCCCTTGTGGGAGAAGGTGGCCGAAGGCCGGATGAGGGGTATCTCTCCGCGTACTGGGTCGCTCCTCGCTTCGCTCGGATCGCGCTACACTGCGTTGCGCGGTACCCCTCATCCGGCGCTGCGCGCCACCTTCTCCCACAAGGGGAGAAGGCAGGAGGTGCCCACTGCCGCCACCGGCGATCGCCCCGCCCTCTGGACGGAGCAGGGGTTGACGAGCCGGCTCCCGCACCGAACTCTCCTCGCGCCGGTACACCTCACTTCCCCGCATCGACCAACCCGCGGGTGAACCAGCGCTGCATGATGAGGATTACGAGCGCCGGCGGCAGCATGACGAACAAAGCCGCGCTCATCGCGATGTTCCAGGCCGGCGCCGCGTCGGAGACCGGAACCAGCTCCTTCAGCCCCAGGATCGCGGTCTGCATTTCCGGGCCGGTGGTGAACAGCAGCGGCCACAGATACTGGTTCCAGCCGAACAGGAAGAGGATGATGCCGAGCGCCGCGATATTGGCGCGCGACAGCGGCAGCAGCACATGCCAGAAAAAGCGCAGCGGCCCCGCCCCGTCGAGCTTGGCCGCTTCGCACAGCTCGTCCGGCACGGTCAAAAAGAACTGGCGGAACAGGAACGTTGCCGAGGCTGAGGCGATCAGCGGCAGGATCAGCCCGGCATAGGAGTTGACGAGGTTCCACTGCAGCGCCGCCTCGAGCCGGTAGCCGGTGAGGCTCTCGACCAGCCCCGAAAGCCCGATCGTGCCGACCACCCAGCGCAGCGGCCCGCCGGCATCGGCCACCGCCTCGTAGGTCGGAATGATACGCACTTCGACGGGCAGCATCAGCGACACGAAGATCAGCCAGAACGCCGTCATCCGGAACGGGAAGCGGAAATAGGTGATGGCGAAGGCGGCGAGCAGCGACACGACGAGCTTGCCCACCACGATCCCGAGCGTCACGATGATCGAGTTGAGGAAGGCGCGCGAGAAATTGCCCTCGTTCCAGGCGGTGGCGAGGTTGTCGATGAGGTGCGCCCCCGGCAGCAGCGGGAACGGCGTCTGCTGCACTTCCTGCAGCGTCAGCGAGCCGGCCACGAGGGCGAAATAGAGCGGCAGGCAGACCGCCGCGGCGCCGATGAGCAGCACCGCATGGCAGAAGATCGAGAGCGTCAGGCTACGGCCCACCATCGCTACACCCCGTAATTGACTTTGCGCTCGAGGGCGCGGAACTGCAGCACCGTGAACACCACGGCGACGATCATCAGCACCACCGACTGGGCGGCCGACGAGCCGAGGTCGAGCTGCACGAAGCCATCCTGGTAGACCTTGTAGACGAGGCTGTTGGTCGCCCCGGCCGGCCCACCGCGCGTCATCGCGTCGATGACGCCAAAGGTCTCGAACAGCCCGTAGACGAAGTTCATGACGATGAGAAAGAAGATGGTCGGGGTGATCAGCGGCACCGAGATGGCGAAGAACCGCCGGATATGCCCGGCGCCGTCGAGCGTCGCCGCTTCGAGCAGCGAGGCCGGCACCGCGAGCAGTGCTGCGACGAGGAAGATGTAGTCGTAGCAGACATGCTTCCAGACCGAGGCGATGATCACCAAGAGCTGCGCATCGAACGGCCGCCGGTTCGGGTCCCACGGAATGCCGATCGCCTGCAGCATCTCGGCAATCGGCCCGACCGCCGGGTTGAACAGGAAGGCCCAGATCACCCCGGAGATTACCGGCGCGATGGCATAGGGCATCAGGATAATGCTGCGATAGAGGCCGCGGCCGCGGATCACATAATCGGTGGCAAAGGCGAACAGCCCCGCGAGCCCGAGCGTCAGGACGTTCTGCACCACCGAGAACCACAGCGTGAACACCGCGCTGTCGCGGTAGTCGGTGCTGGCGAACAGGGCGAGGAAATTGTCGAGCCCGACGAAGATCTGGATGCCGCCGAACGGATCGACCTGCACGAAGGCCAGCGACAGCGCCTTGTAGGACGGAATGAAAAAGAAGAAGACGAGGATCAGCAGCTGCGGCGTCAGCAGCCCCGCGGCCAGCCACGGCTGCTTGAAATGCGCGGTCTTCAGCCCGGCGCGCGAGGCGCGCGGGAACAGCCGGCCGAGCGCCAGCCCGCCGGAGGTTCGGGGACGGCGGCTGGCGCCGCCCCCGATCTCGATGCTGCCATCAGCCGCCGGCATGGAGCTTCTCATACTGGCGGAGGATCTGGTTGCCCTGCTCGACCGCCGCGTCGAGCGCCTGCTGCGCCGTCTTCTCGCCGGTCCACACGCTCTGCACTTCCTTGACCAGCAGCTGCATCGACTGGTTGTGATTGCCGAAGCGGAAGCCGCGCGAATTGTCGGTCGGCGTGCCGCGGCTCAGCTGCAGGATGGCGATTTCCCGGGTCGGGTGCTCGTCATAATAGCCATCCGCCTTGATCGCCTCATAGGCCGTCATCGTCACCGGCACATAGCCGGTTTCCTTGCTCCACCAGGCCTGCGTCGCCGGCGAGGCAACGAAATCGAGGAACGCTGCGGCGCCGGCATATTCGGCGTCCGTCTCGCCCTTCATTACCCACAGGGCGCCGCCGCCGATGGTGCTGTTCTTGGGCTCGACCCCTTCTTCGTGCGGCAGGAAGGTGGCGCTCCAGTTGAACTTGGCGGTCGACTCGACGCCGGCATGCGCCGCGGTCGAGGCAACGAAGGTCGAGCACTGGCCCGAGGTGAACAGCTGGTCGGGGGCGAGGCCCTGTCCGGCGAGCTGCAGCACGCCATCGTTCATCCAGCTCTGCAGCCGTTCGAGCTGGCCCACCACCATCGGGCTCTGGTTGAAGATGAACTCGGTATCGAGCCCGCCAAAACCGTTGGCCTTGGTGCCCCAGGGCTGATCCTGGATGGCGGCGTAGTTCTCCAGCATGCTCCAGAAGAAATCGTTGGCCAGCACCATCGAGCAGTCGGACACGCCCTTTTCCTTGATGGCGCGCAGCTGGGTGTCGATCTCCTGCCAGGTCTCGCCGGGCTTATCGAAGCCGGCCGCCTTGAAGTGGTCGGCGTTGTACCAGAAGATCGGCGTCGAGCTGTTGAACGGCATCGCCGCGGGCTTGCCGTCGACGAGGAAGAAGCCGGCGACCGGGGCGACGAAATCGTCCCACTTGATGTCATAGCCCTGCTTTTCCATCAGCTCGGGCACCGGCACCACGGCGCCGGAATTGAGCATGGTGAGAAAGCCGCGTTCGGCCGCCTGCACCAGGGTCGGCTGCTGGCCGACGCGATAGGCGGCCACCATCGCCGCCATGGTCTCTTCGTAATTGCCCTTGTTGATGCCGACCAACTCGTACTTGTCCTGGCTGGCGTTGAAATCGACGATCAGCTTGTCGACGATTTCGGCCAGCCGGCCACCCAGCGCGTGCCACCACTCGATCTTGGTGCGCTCCTGCGCGAGTGCTCCGCCTGCCTGCAAGACCAGCGCAGCCACGGCAGCGCCGGCCAGCAGCCGGCCGATCACGGCACCATGGCCGCGTTTGTTGCCTGTCATTTTTCTCTCCTCTCGAGCCTCGCCGTCTTTCCTTGGCCGGTTGCTCCGGCGTGACCCGCTTCATGGCGGCGAGGAGACGAAGGCTAGTGGTCACCGTTTACAAATGTCAAGCGTCTGTTACAAATGTATGACACTGCCATGGAGATGCGATTGACAGCCGACCCGGGAGTCATGTCCATGCTGAGCCGGGCCTGAGGGCGAGGGGCGAAACAGCGTGGCAATACCAGCGCCGCAGGGCATGTCGGACGAGCAGATGCAGGTGCGCGTCGTCTGGCTCTATTTCATGGAGGGGCGGACCCAGGGCGAGATCGCCGATGCGCTCTCCACCAACCGCCTGCGCGTCAACCGCATCATCAGCGAGGCCCGGCGCACCGGCCTCGTCACCATCACGCTCAACTCCAAACTCGCCTCATGCGTCGAGCTCGAGCAGCAGCTGATCAAGGCTTTTGGGCTCAAACGCGCCATCATCGTTCCCACCCCTGAGGACCCGGCGCTGGTGCCGGTGCTGCTGGGGCAGGCGACCGCCGATTATGTCGGCCAGCTGCTGGCCGATGGCACCATGACCGGGGTCGGCGTCGGCTGGGGCACGACGCTGCGCGAAACGGTGCGGCACATGCCGTCGCTGAAGCGCCCCGAGCTGCTGGTCAACTCGGTGATGGGCGGGCTGACCCGCGGCATCGAGATCAACACCTTCGACATCGCCGGCGATCTGGCGCGGCACCTCGGCGCCGATTGCGCCTATCTCGCGGCCCCGATCTATGCCGGCAGCCCGCAATCGCACGACGCCATCATGACCCAGGATGTGTTCCAGGAGGCGTTCGAGCGCATCGGACGCAACGACCTGATCCTCCTGACCATCGGCGATATGACCGAGCGCTCGCTGCTGATGCGCTATGGCCTGCCGCGCGACGTCAGCATCGACGAGCTGGTGGCGGCGGGCGCGGTGGGCGATGTGATGGCGCAGTTCGTCGACACCGCCGGCCAGCCCATCGACCACCCGATCAACCGCCGCGCCATCGCCCTGCCGCTCGAAGCCTTGCGCAAAGTCCCCAACGTGGTCTTCGCCTCAGGCGGCGCCAACAAGACCCACGCCATTGCCGCTGTCCTCCGCTCCGGGCTGGGGAGCGCGCTGGTGTGCGATGAGGCGACGGCTCGGGCGGCGATGGGGATTGCGCTGGGAGCGGTGGGGTAGGGGTGATTTGGTACGATGTGGCGGGCAGCGGTCGCGACTGGGCGGCGGCACCGACATCAACCGCGCCCTCGCCCAGGGGATGATCCGCCAACCCGGCAAGACCCACCTGATCCCGATCTCGATGAGAGCAGCGACCGCGAGCAGTTGCTGGGCACGCGCGACGCTGGTGGTGGCGTCGCTTGTGGTTCACAGCAGCCAGTTGATTTCTGTGGGAGTCTCGATGCGTCGAAACTGAACGGATCTTTTAGAGCGTGCGGCGTCGCGCGAGCATCGACTATACTGGCAATATGAGTCATGACGATAGAATTGCGGAGATAATAGCTGGCGGCGAACGCAACGCCGAAGCAATGAAGCTGATGCATAACTGGTGTGCTCACGCTCGTGCGAAGCGCATGGGCGGGGTTGGAATGGTCGAAGAAATGACCAAGCTTCCAATCGGCAACTTCTCGGTCGAGTGCGACCATGCTCCGACCGGAAGTATCGCGGCTTATGATTTCGGGGAGTCCGTCCTCGATTTCTATGATCGCAACTGCGCCGGCTGCACGGTCAGGCAGCCAGTTGGGCTTCCCAATCTTTCGACTCTTGTCGCGCAACGAGATGCGGCGCGAAAGCAAGCCGAGGCTCACGCCAAGGCTGATAGGCTGGTCGCGGAGCACGCCCTAGCAACGCGTAGCAAGGCGCGCATGGCGTTGCGAAATGACCTCGACCCAGTCAATCAGGCGCTGATAGACGACTTCGACGCCTACGACCGGGCGCATCAGGAAGTTGATTACAGGCGACTGGTTGAGGCCGCCAAAATGGCTCCTGAGCGGTTCGACTCGCGCGTGGTAGATTTGTTGTTCAATCAAGCGACCGAGGCGACATTAATCGCGATGCTGGCGCTCGAAGTGGGCTGGGCTGTTGCTCCGACTGAACAACGGCTTTTGCTCCTTGCCGAACAGCTCTTTCGAAGGGGTATTGCGAACGACAGCGCCCCGCGGGTTCTCATAGCCAATCTCAGTAAGTTGGCCGAAGCAAGAATTGTCGCCCTGGTGCCTTCGGCCGCAGAACTAGCAAGCCCGGAACACACTCCACTTTCCCACGGCAGTCAGGTTCGCGCCGACCGCTCGTTGCTTATTGCATTGTGGGACGCGGCTCCGGACGCCGTTAGGCAGGGTATCGAACAGTTGCTGGATCGCCACACGACAGCTGCATCACAGCTGGTGGGGCGAACGCTGTGCGTAATCCTCGACCGCGATCCGAGTTCGGCCAGGAATTTCTTGCGTTCGGCCGCAGGTCGGTATGTTCGGGCTACGCAGATACTCCCCGACTTGGATGAATATCACGACCTCGGCGAGGTAGCCTCAGCGCTCGATCTGATGATGGATCTAGAACCAGAGGAGCTCGATAGAGTCCTTCAAGGGCTTAGCCTCGGCGCTACCATCGAGGCCACTAGAAACATCGCCAAGTTGTACGGGCTAATGTGGCGTTCGCGTACTGATCGAGAGGGCAGGAGCGAGTTTCCTCAGAGCAGGTTCCGAATAGGGCTCGAGCGTCTTGTTTCGCTTCCGTTGCAGGCATTCGACCACGAAGTTCTACAAACAGTCTCTGGGGCTTTCCGGTATCCACCTGCCGAGGCGTGGCCATTGATCGCCGACCGAGCGGACAGACTTGTCGGCGAGGCCTTACTGATCGATGAAAAGCTCGCTGTCTTCGAAGCGAGTCGTAGCGATAAGGCACCATTTCTTCAGCAACTCGAGTGGCAGAACCTGCGTCAGGCCACGTTCAATGTCGCCGAGTGCTTCCTTAAGGCTGCTGCCAAGGCATCCAGAAGCGAACCCGCCAGATCGCGTTTCCTGGATGCGGTCAGGGCAATTCCGGAGGACCGAGCCCTGCTGCGGGCCATCGCGTGCCGAGTGGCCATGGAACTGGCCAGTGACGTAGACGGCCTGAGAGCTGTGCTGCCAATCCTATATTCTGCCCTTGTAGGCGCGAGTGTATATGGACGTGCGGAGGCCGCGACCGGTCTGTCAGAGCTCCCGGCGTACGGACGACAGAACCTCCCGTCGTTGGTTCACGAGGCATTTTGCGTGCTGCTTATGGACCAGTATGTCATGGTCCATAAGCACGCAGTCAGTTCCTTGAGCCGAATATCGCTCCCGGAAGCCTTTCGGTTCCGGGCGGCCTACGCTTTGTACAATCTCGTGAAGGTCTACTCCGACGAAAAGTCCGACAGTGCCTTCCTTGTCGATTGTGTTGATGCACTGGCCCGATTTGCCAGTGATTTGCCGGAACCGGACAACATTCGTGATTTCTGCTGCCAAGCCGTGCTCAAAGCCGAACCGGTCTTTGTACGCTCCCATACGAGGAGTCTTCGGCATTCTCTTAGTGCGAGCGACGACTTTGCGTTGGTGGCCGCTCACGTGCTTCTCGAGTACCGGGGGGACTTCAATGGACGCGATGACGAAGCCAGACTGGTCAGGTCGATTACCCCACGTAGCGCGCGCAAACATTGCACTCAGCTTGTTCAGGTAGCCAAGGAGCTCGCCCCGGACGACATGTGGTTGTCCACCCAAGTTGTGGATGTCCTGTACTGCGCCGGCCTTGCTTCCGAGGCGGACGTGCTACTTGACTACATGGCGCAGATCTATCGCAGCACAGTCAAGGATGAACGGCGCGCCTTGTTTGTCAGCTATCCCTTGGTAGCGTATCGGATGGAGGCTGCTCTTGCGGCCGGCGATGTTCAGCGGTGGACGGAGCTAGCAGCTGATTGGTCAGCGATGACCGAGCGCGAAAAGGTGTTGCTGGAGGACATACGTGCACGCGATTCTCGAAGCCGTTTTTCCTTCCCGCATTAGCGCAGTCAGGGCGCTTCTCGCGGAGCCGGGTCCGAGCACTGTGACGGCTTTGCGAGAGGCTGGGGAAGGCATTCGCGATTCGATCTCGAGGCTTCACGATACTGCCAGCCAGGCCGATTGGCAGGCCCTAGCAGAGGCGGTTTCGATCGGCGCCAAACTCCATAGCTGGTATCAAACAGTCCGAACAGGTGAGGCGGACGCCGACCGGTTTCTACGCGCGGCCCGACTTCAGCTGTCCGAGTGGCAGACATCCGACCCCAGTTATGGTCACGACCTCAGATTAAGGCTGGCACCCATCATGGGAGACTTCCCTGCGACGGGTGTTGGATCGATCGTCAAGCAACTCGCTTATGTGCCTTTTCCCGTGACGATCTTCACCGACGAACCGCCGCGCTCTGGACGTTGGCGTGATGACACTGAGAGGCCCTCTACTGAGTTGGCGGTGGCCTTCCTGGAGTTCCGGATTGATGGAAGGGAGGCGGCAGTGACGCATCGCCTCTCGCCTAACGAACTGCACGACCTCGAGATAAAGCTACGCGTCTCGCGATGGCCCGAAGAAGCAAAGCGGTTGTCGCTAAAGCCAATCTCGGTCGAACCGGACTTTGTTTGGACTCTTCCCGAATTCGACTTTGTGCGACCCGACGGTGCCGCTCCCTTCACTTTGGAAGCGCACGGCCGCCTATCAATTCAACAGCGGATAGCAGTTGGGGCAAGGCCACTGGAGTTCCTATATGCGGCAGAGTTCCAGCCGGTTGGCACAGAGCAACCAGTAGCGATCGCTGGACAGCGCAGCCTGAGACTAGACAGCTCCGAAGTGAGCGGTCATTCCGAAACGGGATATCCTTCACTTGACGCCAAACTGGTCACCGTGCGCGACAAACTGAGGGGCGAACCACGCATCCCCGAGAACGAAATTGGGACGGCACTACACCTCTTCAAACCTCTGGCCAACCTGGTCGGGCAAGCAGTGCAGGACAATCTCTTTCCTGAGGCGCTCCAGGAGGCGGCCTTCGAAAGGCTTGTGACACAGCATCTTCGGCGACACCCGGAAGTTGGCGTGGAGTTGGAGGTACAGGCACACACGGGCGGCGGTCGCACCGATCTGTCGTTTCGCCAGATGCGCATTGAGCTGAAGGTGAAGAACGACGCCTTGCTAACTCGCGAGGACCTCACGAGGTACTCCCTCCAAGCCGCCGCCTATGCGGTCAGCTCAGACAAAGCGATGGCAATACTCTGCGTTCTGGATGGATCCAAGAAGGACGCTCCACCGATCACGATGGCGGAGGCAATCCAGGTTGTCCCGGTTCAGTCGGGTGATCGCCCCGTGTACGTGATCGCATTCATCGTCCAGGGTAACCTCGCGAAGCCGAGCTCGCTTTCTCGGTAACCGGGAAGGCCGGACGCATCACCTTTGTACGTCAGGTCCTTTTGAGCTGGCCCATCAGGCAGCCGTTGGATAACTCAGGCGACCGCCCCCCAGTACGAAACGGACGCTGCCCCTCCTACTCATCCCCCATCTTCAGCGCCTTGATGAACGCTTCCTGCGGGATTTCGACGCTGCCGAACTGGCGCATCTTTTTCTTACCGGCCTTCTGCTTCTCGAGCAGTTTCCGCTTACGCGTCGCGTCGCCGCCATAGCACTTCGCCGTCACATCCTTGCGCATGGCGCGGACGGTTTCGCGGGCGATGATCTTGCCGCCGATGGCGGCCTGGATCGGGATCACGAACAGGTGCGGCGGGATCAGGTCCTTGAGCTTTTCGCACATGATGCGGCCGCGCGTTTCGGCGACATTGCGGTGCACCAGCATCGAAAGCGCGTCGACCGGCTCGGCGTTGACCAGGATCGAGAGCTTCACCAGGTCGCCCTCGCGGTAATCGGCGAGCGTATAGTCGAAGCTGGCATAACCCTTCGAGATCGACTTCAGCCGATCGTAGAAATCGAACACCACCTCGTTGAGCGGCAGGTCGTACTCGACCATGGCGCGGTTGCCGACATAGGTCATGTTGCGCTGGATGCCGCGCCGATCCTGGCAGAGCTTCAGGATCGAGCCGAGATACTCATCGGGAGTGAGGATGGTGGCCTTGATCCACGGCTCGCTGATGTGGTCGATGCGCACCACGTCCGGCAGGTCGGCCGGGTTGTGCAGCAGCAGCGTCTCGCCATTGGTGAGGTGCACCTCGTACACCACCGATGGCGCAGTGGCGATCAGATCGAGGTTGAACTCGCGGCTCAGCCGTTCCTGGATGATTTCGAGGTGCAACAGCCCGAGGAAGCCGCAGCGGAAGCCGAAGCCGAGCGCGGCCGAGGTTTCCATCTCGTAGCTGAAGCTCGCATCGTTGAGCCGCAGCTTGCCCATGGCGGCGCGCAGCTCTTCGAAATCCGAGGCGTCGACCGGGAACAAGCCGCAGAACACCACCGGTTGCGCCGGGCGGAAGCCGGGGAAGGCGCTGGCGGTCGGGCGGCGATCGTCGGTGATGGTGTCGCCGACATTGGTATCGGCCACTTCCTTGATCGAGGCGGTGAAAAAGCCGATCTCGCCGGGGCCGAGTTCGCCGATATCGACCAGTTTCGGGGTGAACACACCGACGCGGTCGAGCTCGTACGCCGCGTTGGCATTCATCATCCGGATCTTCTGGCCCTTCTTCACCGTGCCATCGATGACGCGGATCAGCACCACGACGCCCAGGTAAGTGTCGTACCAGCTGTCGACCAGCAGCGCCTTCAGCGGCGCGTTGATATCGCCCTTCGGCGCCGGCAGGCGCTCGACGATCGCTTCCAGCACCTTGTCGATGTTGAGGCCCGACTTGGCGGAAATCTCCACTGCGTCCGAGGCGTCGATGCCGATCACGTCCTCGATCTGCTGCTTGACGCGCGGGATATCGGCGGCCGGCAGGTCGATCTTGTTGAGCACGGTCACCAGCTCATGGTTGGCATCCATGGCGTGGTAGACATTGGCGAGGGTCTGCGCCTCGACGCCCTGGCTGGCATCGACGACCAGCAGCGAGCCCTCGACGGCGGCCAGCGACCGGCTGACTTCATAGGCGAAGTCGACATGGCCGGGCGTGTCAATCAGGTTGAGGATATAGGTCTCGCCGTCGCTGTGCTTGTAGGTCAGCCGAACGGTCTGCGCCTTGATGGTGATGCCGCGCTCCCGCTCGATATCCATCGAGTCGAGCACCTGCTCCTTCATCTCGCGCAGCTCGAGGCCGCCCGTGAGCTGGATCAGCCGATCGGCGAGCGTCGATTTGCCATGGTCGATATGGGCGACGATGGAGAAGTTGCGAATATGGTCGAGCGGTACGGACATGGGCCGCTGATACCAGAGCCGGGTGACGGGGCAAAGATGGTTTATCGGGGGTTAACAGCAGCAGATGCGTAGCAATCGCCCCGCCGCGATGACGTGACCGCGCCGCGCCCGGGCGTGCTAGGCTTCCCCGCGGCGCGATGGACAGCCCGGCCACGCGCTGATCCCCGCGAGGCGCGGGGGTTGGATCAGAGCGGGCAGGGGGCGGAAAATGGCAGACAGCAGCGACTACGCAGCGCGTTTCGACGTCGATTACCCCGGCCAGATGGACCGGCTGACCACCTTCTTCCGCCTGATCTGGGCGATCCCGATCCTCATCGTGCTGGGCCTCCTCTCCGATACCGGCGGCTACTATTATTACGATGCGGCCGGCAACGCGGTGAAATCGGCGGGCGGCGGCATCACCGCTGGGCTGTTCCTCGCTACCGTGCTGATGCTGGTGTTCCGGCAGTTTTATCCGCGCTGGTGGTTCGATTTCGGCGTCGAGCTGGCGCGCTTCGGCGCCCGGGTCAGCGCCTATCTGTTCCTGCTGACCGACAAGTACCCCTCGACGGTCGACGCGCAATCCGTGCACCTCGAGGTCGCCTATCCCGAGGCGGCAGAGCTCAACCGCTGGCTGCCGCTGGTCAAATGGCTGCTGGCGATCCCGCACTACATCGTTCTGGCAGTGCTCGGCCTCGTCGCCCTGCTGGTGACGATCGTCGCCTGGTTCGCCATCCTGTTCACCGGCGCCTATCCACGCGGCATGTTCGATTTCGTCGTCGGCGTCGGCCGTTGGGCCACCCGGGTCTGGGCCTATGCGTTCCTCCTCGTCACCGATGTCTACCCGCCGTTCAGCCTGCGCTAGCAAGGGAATAAAAGCCTGACACGCCCTGGCAGGGTAACTGCGCTACATGGCTTCCGGAACGCTGGGCTGAGCCGGATTCGGCCGGTCGGCAGCGTCACTGGAGGGATGAGATGGATTCGGAGACTCGGCGCGGCTTTGCGTTCAACCATGGCGACTGGGTGGTCACCAACCGGCGGCTCAAGGCCCGCGGCGTCGGCTCAACCGAGTGGGACGTCTTCACCTCTTACGAGACGGCGCAACTGCTGCTTGGCGGCATGGTGTCGGTGGATGAGAGCGACTTCCCCACCAAGGGCTTCAAGGGCATGACGCTCAGGATCTACAACCCCGAGCGCGACGAGTGGGCGATCTACTGGATCAATTCGGAGAAAGGCGTGCTGGAGCCGCCGGTGTTCGGCCGCTTCGAATTCGGCCGCGGCAGCTTTGCCGGCGACGACATGGATGGCGAGAGGCCGGTCAAAGTGTTGTTCGACTGGAGCGGCACCGACACCGAAACCCCCCGCTGGAGCCAGGCCTTTTCCTACGATGGCGGCGACAGCTGGGAGACCAACTGGATCATGGAGTTTAGGCGGCCGGAGTAGGGGGCGGGGGAAAGGGCGGGCCTCCATCTCACCTCCCCACCGGTGTCATCCCAGCGAAAGCTGGGACCCAACTCGCAGCCCGCACCAGCGGAGAAATGGGTCCCAGCTTTCGCTGGGATGACATCGAGTTGGTGGAGCAATCGTGCCAAGTTAGCGTGGCCCAACCCGCCAAAACCGGGTCGCTTCCCCCCACCAGCTCCGGCAAATGTCTCCCCCAGCAAAGGAGACCGCCATGACCCTGCATTATTCCGGAATGCCCTCTGATCTCGCCGCCGCCTACCGCGCCGGCGCCCCCGACGCCAATGGCCAGGCGCCGGAGCGGCGCATCTCCGATGGCGACGGAGTGCCGTGCCGGCATTGCCTCGAGAACGTCGCGGCCGGCGAGGCTTACCTCGTCCTCGCCTATCGCCCGTTCCCGGCGCCGCAGCCCTATGCCGAGCTCGGGCCGATCTTCCTCCACGCCGAGGCCTGCCCGGCCTATGAACCCGCGGCCGGCCTGCCGGAGCGCGAGCAGCGCGGCACCAGCGGTCGCATCTTGCGCGGTTACGGCGCCGACGACAGGATCGTCTACGGCACCGGGATCGTAGTGGGGAACGATGGCATCGAGGCAGCAGCAGAGGCGATCCTCGAGCGCGCGGACGTCGCTTACGTCCACATGCGCTCGGCCACCAATAACTGCTTCACCCTCCGCATCGACCGCGCAACCTGACGCGGGGTCGCCGCGTTCGGGGTTGATGCGGTTTATCCTCGCCTGCCTTTTCGCCAGCATGAGCTTTGCCGCCCTGGCGCAACAGGCAGGCGACACGACCGTGCCGCTTCCCAAGCCCCGGCCGGCCGAACTCTCCGCCGAACCGGCGGTAAAGCTGCCCCGGCATCGTCCGGCGGCAACGCCCGATAAGCCGGCCGAGACGCCCGGAAAGCCCACCGAAACGCCGGCGAAGGCCGACCCGATCGGCCCGCCGCTACCGCCCGGCGAACATGTTGCCGAGCCGGCAGAGCCGACCGCCCCGCCGCGCATCTACCAGACCGCGTGCCCCGCTGTGCTGCTCGGCAAGGTCGAGGCCAAGGCGCTGCCGCCGATCGAGGAAAAGCAGTGCGGCACCCAATCGCCGCTCTCGGTCACCGGTGTCCTCGCCAATGGGCGGATGGTGCCGGTGGCGGGCGGCGTCGAGACCGATTGCGGCATCGCCTCGGCCCTGCCGGCCTGGATCGAATCGATCGACAGCTACCTGCTGGCGCGCGACAATACGCGGATCGCCGAAGTGGTGGTTGGCACCTCCTACATGTGCCGCAACGTCAACAATGGCAGCACCGGCAACCTCAGCTTCCACGCCTTCGCCGATGCGCTCGACGTGGTCGGCTTCAAGCTCGAAGACGGCCGCTTCGTCACCGTCGAGGGCGGCTGGGCCGATGCGCTCTCACCCGAGGGCCGGCTGCTGCGCTTCGCTCACGATTCCGCCTGCGCCCATTTCACCACCGTGCTCGGCCCCGAGGCCAATGCCGAGCATCACGACCACCTGCATGTCGATCTCGGCTGCCACGGCAAGAGCTGCACGGCGCGGTTGTGTGAATAGCGTCAGGCGCTGCGGTCGGTGAATACCGCCGCGATCAGCAGCAGCAGCGCCAGGATGGTGGCCCCGAGCCGCGCCGCATGCCAGTTCCACCAGCTGTTGCGCAGCGTCTCCCAATCAGGGGGAAGGGCATCGGTGGACCAGCCCATCACCGCGTCGTTGATCGGCTGGTTGCAGAGGCGGGTGATCAGCCCGGCGGCGACGAGGCCGAGCGCCGCGGCGCCATAGAGCATCAGCACTGTCGGCCGCTGGCGCGCCAGCACGGCCAGGACGACGACCACGACGATCGCCGCAAGCCCCATCAGCGGCAGCAGCGTATTGAGGCCGCGCACCGCGCCCTGCTGTACTTCGACAAAGGTGGACGGCGAATAGCGGGTAATGTCGTAGCCGAACCAGATTCCGTACATACTGCCGGCCAACAGGCCCACGAGCAGCAGGGAAAGCGCTTGTCCGATGGTGGATAGATAGCCGAGGCCAGGCATAGGATAGGGCTCCTCTCGACGCTGGAGCTGTAATTACAATACAGTATCACTGTAGTCAATATGGTAGCGACATAGCGAATTGACCGAGCAGCCCGAACCCCGCCGGAAATACCAGTCCCGCCTGCGCCAGCAGCAGGCCGCCGATACGCGTGGCGCCATCGTCACGGCGGCGCGCCAGCTGTTCGTTACCAATGGCTGGCAGGGGACGACCATCGCTGCCGTGGCCCGCGTCGCAGGGGTATCGGCGGAGAGCGTCTACGCGGTGTTCGGCAACAAATCCGCACTGCTGCTCGGGGTGGTGCAGAGCGCGGTGCGGCGTGGCGATCCGGCGACGCCGCTGGTCGAACAGGCCGGCCCGCGAGCCGTGGCAGCTGCCCACGACCAGGCCGAGGTGCTCCGGCTGTTCGCCCGCGATATCGTGCAGGTGCTCTCGGCGGTGGCCGGGATCGTGGCGGTGCTGCGCGTCGCGGCTGAAACCGACCCCGGAATGGCGAAGGTCTATGACGCCATCCACGCCGGGCGACGCGAGAACCTGGCGCTGGTGGCGAAGGCGCTGGCCGGCAAGGGGCCGTTGCGCGACGGCATGAGCGAGGCCGCGGCCCTGGCCCAGATCTGGCGCCTCGCCAGCCCCGAACTGTTTCTGATGCTGACCCGGATCGAGGGTTTTACGCCGGAGCAGTACGCCGCCTGGCTCGAGCACACGCTGGGGCAGCTGTTGCTGGCCCCCTAGGGCGTTTTCAGGAAAAGGCCCGTCCAGCCGCAAAGCGGTAGCGCCGGCACGCGAACGACGCTCCGCAAGCACCCTCAAACTCGGTGTCATCCCAGCGAAAGCTGGGACCCAATTCGCCACAGCGCAAGTGGATGGATGGGTCCCTGCTTTCGCAGGGATGACAGCCGGCGGGTGGGCAAGGTTGAGGGCAAGAACCGCCCTCGGAGTGCTTCGGGACCAACACCCCCTCAAACGATCGGCGAGTTGTCCTTGCGCATGAAGGCGACCACCATCACGGTGCCGTCTTCGAAGCGGTACTCGCCGCGGCCGCTGACGTGGTAGCCGAAGGCGGAGTAAAAACTCTTGGCGTTGAGCGAGGCGCGGACATTGAGTTCGTGCACGCCGTGGGCGCTTACCGCCGCTTCCATGGCGGCGAGCAGGGCGCGGCCGATGCCGCGGCGCGTTGCTTCCGGCGCCACGTAGCAGGCTGAGATCTCGCCGGCCTCCGGCACGACGACGCCGAAGCCGACCAGTGTGCCGTGCTGTTCGGCGACCAGCGTCAACCCGCCATCTTCCTGGGTCTCGCGATAGCGCCGCTCGGCACTGGCCAGCGTCACCGGCGGGCTCCAGTGCGCCAGTACCTCGTGCGGATAGAACGGCGCTGCCAGCTGGTGCACGGCGACGTGGTGCAGCGCAGCAATCGCCAGCGCATCACCCAGCCGGGCCGGGCGGATCACCATGGGAGCGGCGGCGTTCATCGCTGGCTCAGAGCGCGTCGTCTTCGCGGCGCGGATGGTGCGTCGGCAGGTCGGCCCAGTCACGCGGCGTCCAGGTGGTGGACCAGTCGCGGGTCGTCGGCTTCGGCGAACGGTTACGGAGCTTCGAGAACAGGTCTTTCATCTTCATCTTTCTTCTCCCTCCTAGGGAAGGCGCCAAGCGCCATGGGCGGTCGATCTAGTCGTGACCCGCTGAACGCCCCATGAACTGGCCTGTCAGGCGGAAATGCACTACAGCAGCCGCATGTCGCACCTCCCTGATGCCCAGCCGCGTGAGTTCGATCCGAACGCGCCGTTCGAGATTTTCCTCGTCGCCACTCCCGGGCTCGAGGCAGCCCTGCGCGCCGAAGCTGCAGCGCTCGGCTTCGAGAAACCCCAGCAGGTCGAGGGCGGCGTCACCATCACCGGCGGCTGGCCCGAGGTCTGGCGCGCCAATCTAGAGCTGCGTGGCGCCAGCCGCGTGCTGGCCCGCTTCGCGACGTTCCGCGCCATGCACCTGGCCCAGCTCGACAAGCGGGCGCGCAAGCTGCCCTGGGCGGCGCTGCTTCGGCCCGACGTGCCGGTGGCGGTCGAGGCCAGCTGCCGGAAATCGAAAATCTACCACGCCGGTGCTGCCGCGCAGCGCGTCGCCACCGCCATCCGCGAGGAACTGGGCGCCCCGGTGCTCGACAAGGCGCCGCTCACCGTCATGGCGCGGATCGAGGATGATCTCGTCACTATCAGCGTCGACACTTCCGGCGAGCTGCTGCACAAGCGCGGCCACAAGGAAGCGGTGAACCGCGCGCCGATGCGCGAGACCATGGCGGCGCTGTTCCTCAGCCAGTGCGGCTTTACCGGCGACGAGCCGGTGCTCGACCCGATGTGCGGCTCCGGCACCTTCGTCATCGAGGCGGCCGAGATCGCCGCCGGCCTGCAAGCGGGCCGCTCACGGACGTTCGCCTTCGAACAGCTGGCAAGCTTCGATCGCGCCGGGTGGGAAACATTGCGCTCGACCGTGCGCCGTGAGCCGACGGTGCGGTTCTATGGCAGCGACCGCGATGCCGGCGCCATCGAGATGAGCAAGGCCAATGCCGAGCGCGCCGGCGTTTCCGCGCTGACCGAGTTCCGGCAGCTCCCGGTCGGCGAGCTCGAACGCCCGCCGGGGCCGCCCGGCCTCGTGATCGTCAACCCACCCTTCGGCACCCGCATCGGCGAAAGCGCCTCGCTCGGCCCGCTCTACCGCAGTTTAGGCAGCGTACTACGCGAACGCTTCTCCGGCTGGCGCGTCGGCCTGATCACCACCGAGGTTGGGCTGGCCCGAGCGACAGCGCTGCCGTTCCTGCCGAATGGCGCTCCAGTGCTGCATGGCGGGCTGCGGGTGACGCTGTATCGCACGGATGTGCTGGCTTAGGCGGCGTGGGAAATGCCCAGTCGCCGGCGCGAGCTGACCCCCACCCTTGATCCCTCCCCGCAAGGGGGAGGGAGACGCAAACTGAGATGCTGGTGTGAGGGTCTCCCTCCCCCTTGCGGGGAGGGGACAGGGGTGGGGGTCAGCCCGCGCCGGCGCTTCAGCGCTTTCGCGCCCCCCTTAAGCCCTGATGCAGTCGTCAAACCGCGGGTGATACACCGGCAGATCCGCCAGCTCGCGCGCGCTCATGCAGCTCAGCGGGTCGTCGCCCGTCTCATCGCCGTCGATCTCGAACAGTCGCGCCAGCCAGAGGCGCAGTTCACTGAACAGGTTGTACATTTTGAAGCCCTCCTTGGGTGCGGTGTACGGCCCAATATGTGCTGTGAGGCTACGCGCGCCAATCGACAAGAATTTGCGAGGGGTATAGAAAAACTATATGCCGAGCCCGTTCCCCATTCCGCTCAATGCCATCCGCGCCATCGAGATCGTGGCGCGCCGCGGTGCGCTTGCCCCAGCCGCCGAGGAACTCGGGGTGACGCCGGGCGCCGTCAGCCAGCATCTGCGCCGGGCCGAGGAGCGGCTGGGGCTCGAGCTGTTCGAGCGCACCCCGCAGGGCCTGCGTCCGACTGCGGCCTTGCGCCAGATCCTGCCGCAGCTGACCAGCGGTTTCACCGCGCTGGCCGATGCGGTGGGCAACCTCAAGCCGGGTGACGAGAAGGTGCTGACGCTCACCGTCGGCAGCGTCTTTGCCTCGCGCTGGCTGATCTGGCGCATCGCCAAGTTCAACAAGCTGCACCCCGAAATCGAAGTGCGGCTGGTGGTGACCGGCACGATGATCGATCTCGTCCACTCCGACATCGATTTCGGCATCCGCTTCGGCCGCGGCAACTGGCCGGGGCTGAAGGCCGAGCTGGTCGGCGGGTCGCGCTACAGCCCGGTGGCGGCGCCATCGATGGAGAAACTGCTGCACACGCCGGCCGATCTCGCGCGTGTGCCGCTGATCCGCGACACTTCCTCTATGCTGCCCTGGGAGCCGTGGTTCGCGTCCGTCGGGGCCGAACCGATCGAACTCACCGGCCCGCGCTACGACGACCCGGCTCTGGCCTTCGACGCCGCGATCTCGGAGCAGGGCGTGCTGATGGCGGTGGATATGATGTCCGCCGACGCGGTCAGCGACGGCCGCCTGGTCCGCCCCTTCGCCACCTCGGTCGAAAGCGACCTCGGCTACTGGCTGATCGTCGCCGAAGGCCGCCGCGAGCCGAAAAAGGTCCGGCTGTTCCGCGAATGGCTGCGCGCCGAGGTGCCGGATTCAGCCGAGGGCTATGTGGCGCAGGTGAAGCGGCGGGAGGGGTAGGGGGGCGACACCGTGCCTCCGCGCACCCCCTCCGAGCTACGCTAAGTCGCTTCGCGACCAGCTTCGCTAGCCTCCCCCGTCAAGGGGGAGGTGGGTATCGAGTTCTGCGCACGATCCTGGCCACAAGCACCGGCCGGCACCCTCCCCCTTTGCGGGCTTCGATCCGGCCGAAGGCAAAATCGCTCCAGTGGAGCGATTTTAGGGGAGAAGGCCATGAGAGCTACGCTCGAATGGCCGGGGCAGGGGAGGGGGGAGCAGCGAACACGAAGCGCCGCGTTACTCCACCGTCAAAGCCACCAACTCCCCAGTCTGCGTCAGCGGCACATAGACCACCTTCCCTTCGACCCATAAATCCGCCGCCCCCGGCGCCAGCGTGGTCAGCGTCGTCACCTTGTCGTCGGCATAGCTGAGGATGGTACCAGCCGGGTTGTCGTCGAACACCAGGCTGTCGCCGAGCCGGGCGACGCCGTCGGTGAGGGCCACTTCCATGGCGCCCGTCAGCGGCGTGATGGCTTTGGTGGCGAGGTCCACTGCCTGCAGCCCGCCTTTGCTGTCGAACGTGAAATCGGGCTTCATGCCGGTGCCCATCGAGCCGACGATCAGCGTCTTGCCGTCGATGAACAACCCGTTCGGGGTGGCGAGCTTCTCGTCGGCCAGCCACTTCTCCACTGTGCCGCCGGCGAGCTTGTAGATCGCCGAGCCCATCAGGTCGCTGACATAGACATCGGCGCCGTCGCTGGTGACGTCATTGGGGAACATCGCACCCTCGAGCGCGTGGGTGGTGACGATCGAGCCGTCGCTCAGCTTGATCTCGACCAGCCCATTGCTGTCGGCGACGAACAGGCTGTCGCCGACGATCGCCATGCCCTTGGGGTCGGTGAGACCAGTGGTCCACTGCTCGGTGACGAGCTTGCCATCCGGCGAGACGATGGAGAGGTACCCGTCGGCGCCGCCATCGGGCCCGAAGGTCACCATGTTGGTGACGATCAGCCGGTTGTTGGCTGTGTCGAAAATCACCGATTCCGGCATTTTCAGCCCGCCCAGCCGCCAGCTCTCGGTGGCGCTCTGAGCTGAGGCGCCAAGGGTGGCGGCCGCAACGAGGCCGATGGCGAGGCTCAATCGCAAAAACATGGGTCTTCCTCCGATTATCGATTTTGGCCGGCCTCCGCAGGCGTGCCGGCGGCGCGAGCCTATGCGCACTCGAACAAGGTTCGGCCTTTGCTCGATATCAGCGAAAGGCATGACCGGGGGTTGTCGGACTCGTTGTTCATGCTTAGAATAATTCTAAACTGAATGGCTAGAGCGCTATGTTTGCACGACTTCTCCACCCGCATCGGCGGGATTTCCTCTCGCTCGACGAACGCGAGATCCTCTCCCTGGCGGTTGCCGCCGAAGAAGAGGATGGCGCCATCTACGCCGAAATCGCCGAGCGCTTCGCCTCGCGCTACCCGGCGACGGCAAAAGTGTTCGAGGGCATGGCAGCCGAGGAAGACGGGCACCGGCGCCGGCTGCTCGACCTCTATGTGGAAAAGTTCGGTTCGCGCCTCGTGCCGATCCGGCGCGAGCACGTGCGTGGCTTCATTGAGCGCAAGCCCGTCTGGCTGATGGAAACCATGAGCCTCGAAGCGGTACGCCAGCTGGCCTTCGAGATGGAGGCGGCGGCGTCGCGCTTCTACACCGAGGCCGCCGGCCGAACGACGGATGTCGAAGTGCGGAAGCTGCTCGGCGACCTCGCGGTGGAGGAGCGTGAGCACGCCAACCTGGCCGGCAAACTCGAAGAGCAGGCGCTCGGCGTCGAGGAGCGGGCCGCCGAAAAGAGCGAGGAGCACCGGCAGTTCCTTCTGACCTATGTGCAGCCCGGCCTCGCCGGGCTGATGGATGGCTCGGTATCGACACTGGCGCCGGTGTTCGCCGCGGCCTTTGCCACCGGCAATACCTGGTCGACCTTCCTCGTCGGCCTCGCCGCCGCCGTGGGCGCCGGCATTTCGATGGGCTTTACCGAAGCGGCCGCCGATGACGGCAAGCTTACCGGCCGTGGCTCACCCATCACCCGCGGCGTCGTCACCGGCGCCATGACCACGCTGGGTGGCCTGGGCCATGCCATGCCCTACCTGATCCCGCATTTCTGGACCGCGACCGGCGTCGCCGTCGCCGTGGTGGTGATCGAGCTCTGGGCCATCGCCTTCATCCAGAACCGCTACATGCAGACCCCGTTCTGGCGCGCCGCCTTGCAGGTGGTGGTCGGCGGGGCGCTGGTCTTTGCGGCGGGGATAATTATTGGCAGTGCTTAGGCTGGGCGCTCAAGCTGGACACGACTTGAGCCATCTACTCGGATGTCATCCCAGCGAAAGCTGGGATCCATTTCGCAGCCCGAGCCAGTGGTGAGTTGGGTCCCAGCTTTCGCTGGGATGACAGCCGGTGGGGAGGAGATTCAACAGGTTATCTCCCTCGCAGCACACAGATAAACGTCACCGCTCATCGCGGCTCTCAAGTTACCTCAGCAGCCTCTCATCCCGGGCCGGCGGCTATGGTCGTCGCTCAGTTGGCGACGACGAAGAACACCACGAGCACCAGCACGGCGAACAGCCCGACCAGGAATGGCCATGGCAGCAAGTGCAGTTCGTGCTGGGTTTCGAGTCCGTGATCGACGTTTTCGTGGCGGATACCCTGCATAGGCGGCCTCCCGTGATCGTTGCCGGGGCCGAGGGCGCCGGCTCAGCGATCATAGCACTCTCCGCCGTGAGGCGGAACTGCTCACGCCGGAACGCGCCGCCAGCACCAGCAGCACCGCCGGAATGAGCCCGAGCGGATAGCCGCTCGGCGCCATCACCAGCCCGGCCAGCAGCGCCCAGGCGCCGATGCCCCAGCCGACAAAGGCCGGCGGCACGAGGCCGCGCCGATCCATCCACAGCACCAGCGCGCCAAACACCAGCATCGGCAGCGCGAAGCTGCCGAGCGTGGCGTGGAACACCGCGCCATTGGCCGCCATGTCGGGGCTTTGCGTCACGACCGGCTGCCAGTGTTCGAGCGTCCACAGGTGCCCCGACAGCCATGCCGGCAGCAGCGCGATGGCGTCCATGCCGAGCACGATCAGGTGCAGCACGCTCATCCCGATCATCGTCCATCCGGCCCATTTCAGCATCCGAACCTCCTCAGGCTTTCGAGCGCGGCAGCGCCGCGATGAAGATGGCGGCGAGGCGCAGCGCGCCGCATTCGATGCGGATGCCGCAGACGGCGAGCCGCCATCCCGCTCGGGCCTCGGCCTTGGCTGTTTGAGGTGCGCTCATCTTGGATCCCTCCAGTGTATTGCAGGCGACCATACGGTGCCGTATGTATCGGCACCCTCGACGCCTGTCCATACGGTAGCGTATGGATGCGACGGCAGGTCGCGGTCAGAAGATTTGGCGGCAGGAGAATGACGTGAGCAAAGCCGAGAGCCTCAACCGCATGGATTGGACCGTTGCCGCCACCGTGGCGCTCGGCGCGGCGGGTGTCGACGGGGTGCGGGTCGAAGCGCTGGCGCGGCAGCTCAAGACTTCGAAGGGCTCATTCTACTGGCACTTCCGCGATCGCGCCGACCTGCTCGATGCGCTGCTGACGCTGTGGGAAGACGAAGGCACCGAGCAGGTCATCGCCGCCGCGGCGCACCTGCACACGCCGGCCGCGCGGCTCGATGCGGTGCTCGAGGAAGCCGTGCAGTTCGACGTGCATGGCGCCGAGGTCTCGGCAGTCGAAGGCGCCATCCGCGCCTGGGCCGGGCAGGACGAGGCGACGGCGGCGCGGGTGCGCCTGATCGACGCCCGCCGCGTCGACTATCTCAAGGGCGAGCTGCTGCTGGCGGGACATGCCCTGGACGTGGCGCAGCGCCGCGCCGAAGGGCTGTATTTGGCGCTGCTCGGCTACTACGCCGCCCACCGCTACGCTTCGCCCTCGGCGACCGGCGACGCCCTCGCGGCACTGCTGCGGCTGGCAGTGGACTAGCGCGCCGGACCTTCAGTCGGCCGCCCTCTCCCGCTTGCGGGGGAGGGGAGACCACGCGAAAGCGTGGTGGGAGGGGGGTGCCCAGCGATCTTCCCGCTTGCTCACCCACGCGTTGAAAGTGGGTCATGCTTCCCTCACCGGCAGTGAGCGGATGGGGCAGAGCCGGCGTTTGCGGCTCCCCCCTCCCACCGTCCTTTCGGACGGTTCCCCCTCCCCCGCAAGCGGGAGAGGGCGTCCCGACTGCCAAGTCAGCGGGTGGGCAATCAGCCCCCCGCCGGCGGTGCGAACACCGTGATCGCACCCGGGCGGATGCGGAAATGTGCCGGGGTCTGGGTGACGATGTCGCCGTCGAGATTGACCGGGCGCGGCTTCCTGGTGCGGATGTCGAACTCGACGCAGCGGGCGGTGCGCACTTCTTCCCAGGCGCCATGCGTGCCGGAGCGGAAGGCGCTGAGCATCAGCGCCAGCTTCCAGACATTGTCGATCTCGAGGCTGTAGAGGTCGAGTGTGCCGTCCTCGATGCTGGCATCCTGCTCGATCACCGTGCCGCCGCCATAGTGCCGGCCATTGCCCACCGCGATCTGGTAGGTTTTGACATGCGAGGTGCCTTCGCGGTTGATGATGGTGGCGCTGAACGGCCGCGCCTGCATCAGCACTTTTAGCGCCCCGATCGCATAGCCGAGCCGGCCCCAGCGCCGCTTGGTCTCGGCCGTCAGGCCCATGGCGAGGTCGGCGCCGAGCCCGATGGTCGCGACATTGAAGAACGGGTGGCCGTTGACGTCACCCAGGTCGACCCGGCGCTGGTTGCCGGCGATGATGATGTCGGCGGCGAGGTCGAGCTGCGTCGGGATCTCGAGCGTGCGGGCCAGGTCGTTGGCCGTGCCCATCGGCAGGATGCCCATTGGCAGCCCCGCCGCGACCACGCCATTGGCCGCCGCGTTGATGGTACCGTCGCCACCGCAGACGATGGCGAGGTCGGCCTCGTGCCGGCGCCTGACGATGTCGGCCGCCACTTCACCCGGCGAGCTGAACCGCTCGATCGCCACGTCGATGCCGCCGGCTTCCAGCCGGTTAACAATCGGATCGAGGCTCTCGGTACCGCGCCGGGCATTGGGATTGACCAGCATCAGCGCCCGACGGCGCGCGGGAAGGCTCATAGGCAGGGCTCACGTTGCGAACGGCCGTAGATGGAGGCGCAGCCATGAAACCGCAAGAGCGGCCAGATGCCGCCGCCGATGGGTTGCCACCGTCCTCACCTCCCCCCGACCCCGAGTGGGTGGAACAAACTACGCAATCTAGGGGCGAACGATCGAGGCTAGATGCCGCCGCGCGCCTTCACCAACTCGCGCATCGCCGGCGCTTCGGCGTCGGTTTCCGCCGCGAGACCGTGCGCCACGCCGACCCGGTCAAGCTCGGGCCGGTTCTGGCTGGCCTTGAACTTGGCGTCGATGGCGGCGATCTCGATCTCGATACCGACAATGCCCTTGAGCTGGCTGGCGATGTAGGCGTCCGGGGCGTCCGACACCGCCCATGGCTTCTGCCGGCTGCCTTCGTGCTGCGCCGTCAGCGCCGAGACATTGGCATGCAGCCACGCGGCATCCTCGATCACCCGGGCCGTGCCGCGGGCCTGGACGATGGCATAGTTCCAGGTCGGCACGACTTTGCCGTCGACCGCCTTCTGCGGATACCAGCTGGGCGTGATGTAGTGCTCGGTGCCCTGGAACACCACGAGCACGTCAGGGCTCTGGCCCAGCGCTTTCCATTGCGGATTGGCCCGCGACATGTGGCAGCGCAGCGTCCCTAGCGGGCCTTCTGCAGCGTAGAGCAGGAACGGAATCGGGTTGGCCAGCAGCCCCTCGCCGGCCGAGATCAGCAGCCCGAGCGGGTGCGCGGCGATGAACGCCTGCTGCGTTTCGAGGTCGGTCTCGCGGAAGGCTGGTGGCTGGTACATGGGCGTATCCCTCTTCAGATCGGCAGGGCTCTTGGCGGAGCAGCCCTGAACTCGCAGTGAACAGCGTTTCAGCCGAGGCGCAGCGGCTCCGGTTCGAGCGCCACGTGCAGCTCGTGCCGCCCGGCCGGCAGGCCGGGCAGGTAGCCGAAATCGAGTTTGTAATCGGTGGCCTTCAGCCCGGCCACAGCCGCATGCGCGTAGAGCTTCTCGAAGCCGGCGGCGATCTCGACCAGCGGGCCGTCGTGCACGATCCTGAGGTAGCGCTGCGCCGGGATGACGATCCGCACCATGCCGTCGGGCACCTCGGTTTTCTTCGCCGCGAGGTAGCCGACCAGCTCGCGGTAGATCCCGTTGTCGCGCGAGATCGATACCTCGAGAAACGAGCTGGCGCCGGTATCGGTCTCGAACAGCCGGGTCCAAGCGGCCGGGATGGCTTTGGGCAAGTCGTTCCAGTGCGCCTCGACCAGCACGCCGATGGCTTGCATCTCCGGCAGTTCGACGGTCTCGATCATCGATAATCCTCAGCGATCAGGCTCGCCGCCTTGCTCCCGATCGCCATGGCGGCGGCATTGGTATTGGCCGACGGAATGGCCGGAATGATCGAGCAGTCGATGACCCGCAGGCCCTCGACGCCGCGCACCCTGAGCCGCGCATCGACCACCGCCATCGGATCGTCATCGCGCCCCATCTTCAGTGAGCCCGAGGGGTGGTAATTGGTCTTCACCGTCTCCTGGGCAAAGCGGGTCATGCCGGCGAGGTCGGTCACGTCCTTGCCCGGCAGGATCTCTTCCTTGATCTTACTGAGGAACGGTTCGGTCTCGAGCAGCCGGCGCGCATGCCGCATCGAAGCGAGGGTGATCCGCAGATCTTCCGGGTCGCCGAAGAAGTTGCAGTCGACCAAAGGCTGCGCCGCCGGGTCGGCCGAACGCAGCCGCACTGTGCCGCGCGCCTTGGGGCGCAACAGGCATGAGGTGAAGGTGACGCCCCAGGTCGGCTGGGCCTTCGACACGTCCCGGTCCTGGTAGACGATCGGTGCGCAATAGAGCTGGATGGTCGGCCGCTCGCCGCCATCGGGATCGTAGAACAGGCAGGATTCGATGCCGGTGGTGGTCACCGGGCCCGAGTTGAACAAGAGATACTGCAGGCCGTTGCGGAACATCGGCCAGCCCTTGTCCTGGCCGAAATAGCCCGACTTGCCCTTAGTGGTGGCGATCACCGGGACCTCGTGGTGGTCCTGCAAATTCGAGCCGACACCGGGCAGGTCGGCGATCACCGGGATCTGGAAATCGTCGAGGTGGTCGGCCGGCCCGATGCCGCTCAGCATCATCAGCTTCGCCGAATTGTAGGTGCCCGCGCCGACCAGCACTTCGCGCCCGGCCCGTGCCTCATGCGGATCGCCATCGCGGGTATAGGCGACGCCGACGGCGCGGCCGTTCTCGATGATGATCCGGTCGACCCGCGCCTCGGTGACGATGGTCAGCCGCCGGTCGCGCCGCAGCGGGTCGAGGAAGGCCTTCTTGCCGTCCGAGCGTTCCTTGTAGCGGCCCCACTGCCCGTAGGTGTGCTGCATGATGCCCACCCCGTTCTGCCGCTCGCCGTTGAAATCGGGGTTGTAGCGGTGCCCGAGCCCCTGCGCCGCGAGCAGGAAATCCTCGGTAGTATCGGAGATATGGCCGGGATCGGAGACGCGCAGGTTCCCCGAAATGCCGTGGAACTGGTTATTGAAGCGGGTGTTGCGCTCCAGCCCGCGGAAATGCCCCAGCATATCCGCATAGCTCCACTCTTCGGCATTGCCGAGCCCGGCGGCCCAGCCGTCATAGTCTTCCTTCTGGCCGCGCATATAGACCATGGCGTTGACGGCGCTGCCGCCGCCCAGTGCCTTCGCCACCGGCACGATCGGCGCCCGGCCGCCCAGTTGCGGCTGCGGCACCGTCTTGTGCATTTCGAGGAAAGTGTCCTGCGCCAAGTACTTCATGTAGCCGGCCGGCATCGCCATGATCCGGTTGGTCGAGCGCGGCCCGCGCTCGATGATCAGCACCGAATAGCCGAACTCCTTGACCAGCCGCATCGCTGCGACCGACGCCGCCGAGCCGCCGCCGCAGATGATGAAATCGAAGCTCCGTTCGGCCATGTGGAATCCCTTGCAACGCGCCCGTTTTAGCCGCCCGGCGGAGTGTTGGATAGGCTGCCATCGTCTTGAGCTGTTGCAGCAATTCGGCAACGGGGTCGTTCAAATCTCTCAATAAACCGCGGACTCGGCTTGCCAGAATTCTGTTGTGGTGCAAGTCTTTCGCCCAGTTGTTGAGGGCGGACCATGTCAGTTTTGCGCGTGACTAAAGCAGCGCTGCTTGCCAGCGTGTTTTCGATTCCGTTCGGTTTTGCGGCATCTGCCGCCGACCTGATCCTCACCTCGCCGGAGCCGGTCGAAGATCAGTATGTCGATCTGGTGCTGCCGGCGGTTTCTGCGATCAACGGCAAGCTGGAGCTGGATTTCGGCGGCATCACCGATCCGGAGAGCGCCACCTTCCGCGCCGCCGGCTCACTATCGGTGCCGATCGGCGAGCGCTTCGGCGTCCAGGGTGACGTCGCCATCGGCAATATCGATGACAGCTGGTCGTTCGGTGGGGCGTTGCACGCTTTCACCCGCGACCCCTCGTCCTATCTGCTCGGCGTCACCGCCGGCGTGGTTGTCGCCGATGGCGCGCGGCTCGTCGCGATCGGTCCCGAAGCGGAACTCTATCTCGACCGGATCAGCCTCGAGGGCTGGGCCGGCTGGGCGGCGATCGACTATGACAACATCGCGATGCCCGACGAGAACGGCTTCTTCGCTATCGGCGATGTGGCCTGGTATCCGACCGATGACTGGCGCCTCAGCCTCGGCGCCGCCTCGATCCTCGGGCGTGAATCGCTCAAGCTCGCCACCGAATACCAGTTCAGCGGCCTCGGCTTCCCGCTTTCGGGCGTGGGCGAAGTGCGCGCCTACGATACCGGCGCCTACAGCTTCCGCGTCGGCATCAAGGGCTACCTCGGCGATCCCGACAAGAGCCTCATCGACCGCCACCGCCAGGACGACCCGCCGAACCGCGCGCTGGACCTGTTCAGCGCCGCCGGGGATCTGCTCACGGCGGAGCCGGATGGGCCGCCGGATGAGCCGTGCCCTTCCGAGAACGAGTCATGGCAACTCGTCGAAGGCGAATGGGTCTGCGAGTATAATAATGAGAGTTGATTCAGCCGCCGCGGCGGGCTGGTAGGCTTCAGCAAGTTCAGTGCTATGGGCGCGGCGGTGTCCGCGCCCATTCGTTTATGTACTCGATATACTTGCCTGCAGCGGTAAGCGGGATCTCGCGGACGGGTACAAATCGGACTTCCGCATCCGGGAAGAAAGCGGCGTGGAATGCCGACCTGGCTGAGGCCTCGTCCGCTACCACTGACCCGTCGCGCGGCACATAACGGACCTCGAACTGCAACGGCCCCACCTGGGCGATCTGCCAGAAGCTGCAGTTCAACGCCGTGCGCGCACCACTGCCCAACATGGTTGCGATCTGCCGACCGTCGGGATGGCTGAAAATAGCGATGGACCGTCCTTCGATCGCCGCCAGCACCGGCAGGTGGCGTCCGCATGTGCAGGGTGGGCCGAAGCGAGCGATGTCGCCTTGCTCGTAGCGGATGAGCGGCTGGGCGGTACTGACGAAGGGCGTGATGATGACGCGGCCACTGGCACCGGGGGCCACTGCGTGGCCCGCTTCGTCGACGATCTCCACCAGCACGCTCTCAGAGTTGACGTGCATGCCCGTACCATGGTCGCAGGGATAGGCGATCGGACCGCCCTCCTTGGAGCTGTAGAGCTCGAGCGATCTGGCTCCGAATACCCGCCGGCACGCAGCCTTGTCCTCGTCGTCCATGTGCCCACCTTGGGCGAGCACATAGTGCAGCTTGAGCTCAAGGCCGAGCCGCTCGGCTTCGAGTGCCAGTACATGCAGGGTCTTGGGTCCGGTGGAATAATAGCGCGAGCCCGTGCGCCTGATGAACTCCAGGTTCTCCCGCATGGTGGCGTCGCTGTGCAACTCGAACGCCTGCCCGAGTTGCGCTGCCGCGTCCCACGAAGGGCCCCAGCGTCCGCGCGTTAGTCCGTGCGGATAGACTGAGCGGGCGTCGGATCCGATGCGCGCAGTGTATGCCGCCGACCAGTCTAGATCGTGCCATCGCTGGGCCCGCCATCGATTGGCGTTGCTTGTGAGAAAAGTAAGCCGGTTGCTGGTGATTTGGACCGGCTCGCCGGTCGAGCCGGAGCTGGCAACCGTGCTGGACTGACCGTGTCCCAGCGGCACTTCGAGCGCCAGCATCGCGGCGCGATGAGCGCTCATATCGTGGCGTGTTACGATGGGGATTTCTTCCCACCGCCCCCAGTCGATATCGCCGGTGGCGGTGAACACCGGATCGAGGCGCTTCTCGTAGAACGGCACATTGGCGCGCGCATGTCGCAGCAGTTGCGCCAGCTGGCTGCGCTGGTAATTGAGCATGGTTTCGGGGAGCCAATACTGGCTCTCCATCAGCATGTCGTAGAACTCGTGCTGCAAGTCGCGCGCCTGGGCCATCGGTGGACTAAAGCCGAGCCGTGCGACGGGGGCAAGCGTGGTCCGGCGGTGCGCTTGGCGCCCCTCACCCTGACCCTCTCCCCAGAGGGGCGAGGGGACGCACTTTGCACCGCCCGTGCCACATCGCCCCCTCGCCCCTCTGGGGAGAGGGCTGGGGTGAGGGGCGCCAAGCACTCCGAGGCCAGCCTAAGCCGCGTTCGCCGCGGTTGGCGGCAGCAGCGTCGTTTCGAGGATGGTGCCGTTCTTCCGGCACTCCTCGGCGATCTCGGTGGCGAAGTCGCGCAGCATCTCGCGGTCGAGCACCGCGGCGTTGCGCACCACCATGGCGATGTCGCGATGCACCGGGTCGACATCGATGGGCGTGATCTCGGTGAGGCGGCCGGCGGCGATGTCGTCGGCGACGGCGGAATAGACGAAGAAGCCGACGCCTTCGCCGCGGATGGCGATCTGCCGCGCCGGCCCGGTGGGCAGCTCCACCGACACCGCGGCGCGCCGGAACAGCGCCAGCGCCGCGTCAGGATAGACCTGCCACCAGTTGATCGAGATCAGTCGCGGCACCCGCTTCAGCACGTCCTCGATCCGGGGTTCGAGCCCCAGTTCGGCGGCGATCTGCGGCGTCGTCACCATCGGCACCCGCTCGCGCAGCACCAACAACGGCACCAGGTCGGTGACCAGCGGATCGAGGTTGGGCCAGCAGAGGATCCCGAGTTCGACATCACGCTCGCGCAGCATGGCGGCGATCTGGCTCTGCCGGCCCTCGTGGATCACCACGTCGACCGACGGATATTTCTGCTGGAAGCGCAGCAGCGACTCGGTGACCAGCGGCGACACGAGGCTACGCAGCGAGCCGATGGAGACCCGGCCGCGCTCCACCCGGCGCAGCGCTTCCTTGGCCTCCTGCGCCGCCTGCAGGATGCGGCGCGCGTAGGGCAGAAACGTCATGCCCTGGTCGGTGAGCGCGATATTGCGGCCGCGATGGAACAGCGGCACGCCCAACAGGTCCTCGAGCGCCCGCATCCGCATCGACACTGTCGCCTGCGTGACGTTGAGCTTGGCCGCGGCTTTGGTGAAGCTCAGATCCTGCGCGATCCGGTCGAAGGTTCTGATCTGGTCGAGGTCCATGATAGGCGACGCTTATGGAGGTTGCACCCTGGGGCCTCGGACGAGGCTTTTACATTGGACATGCTGATAACGGCCATCGGCGAATGTCAACAGAATACGTCAGCAAGGCTGACCAATATCCTGGGCGTTGGCAGGATCGTGCCCCAAGCTGGATGCGGCACCTCCCCCTTGACGGGGGAGGATGGGTGGGGGTGTGCGGAGCCCGGATGTTTCTCGCTTCAGTCGACCGACTGCTTCCGCCGAGCCAGCTTCGCCGCCTTGTTGCGCGCCGCCGCTGCCGCCGCGTCGTCCCCCAGATGCGCCTCGCCCCGCGCCCGCGCCAGTTCCATCTGCCGCTCGCGCTCAGTGGCGCCAGCCGGGGCCGCTTCGGCACATTCCTGGCAGAGCGAGCCGACGGCTTCCTCCGGCAGCATTGGGTTGCGGCAGGCGCGACACAGCACCGCTTCGCCTTCAGCTAACCCCTGCACCACCGAAACGCGCTCGTCGAACACGAAGCACTCGCCGTTGAAGCGGCTTTCGGCCTCTGGGACGGTCTCGAGATATTTGAGAATGCCGCCCTTCAGGTGGAACACTTCCTTAAAACCCTGCGACAGCATGTAGGCCGAGGCCTTCTCGCAGCGGATGCCGCCGGTGCAGAACATCGCGACTTTCGGATGCTGGGCCGGATCGAGTTTCGCCACGTAATCCTTGAACTCGGTAAAGCTCTGCGTCGCCGGATCGCGGGCATTGGCGAAGCTGCCGAGCTTCACTTCATAATCGTTCCGGGTATCGATCAGCGTCACATCGTTACGGCTGATCAGCCGGTTCCAGTCGCGGGCCTCGACATAGTTGCCGACGAGCTTGCTGGGGTCGGCTTCGGGCGCCCGCAGCGTCACGATTTCGGGCTTCAGCCGTACTTTCATCCTGAGGAACGGCATTTCGGTCGCGCTGGAGAATTTGGCCTCGGCGCCGGCGAGCCGGCCGGCCCAGAGCGGGGCGGTCTCGAACCAGGCCGTCAGCTCGTCGATCGCGGTGGGCGTGCCGGCAACCGTGCCGTTGATCCCCTCCGGCGCCAGGATGAAGGTGCCGCGGATCCCGCGGGCGCAGCAGAACAGCGCCAGCTCCGGCTGCAGCGCAGCACAATCTTTGAAATCCGCAAACTTGTAGAGGGCCAGCACCTTGAAACGGTTCAGGCGTTCGGACAGATTGGCGGCGGTTTCTAAAAGCTCGGACATCGCGGCGGGTGTAGCATCCGGCGGCTGCAACGAGCAAATCGGCCGGAGCGTTTCCAGGAAAAGTGTCCCGCGGTTTTCCGGTTCGGAAGCGCGACAATCAAGCAAATTCGGAGGAATGAAATGACCTATCGGGCCAGCGACGCTCGCTATGGCGGCGGCATGCAGTATCGCTACACCGGGCGTTCCGGGCTGAAGCTGCCGGTGATCAGCCTGGGGCTGTGGCAGAATTTCGGTGGCACGCGCGACTATCCCAGCGCCTTCGAAATGCTGAGCTACGCTTTCGACAAGGGCGTCACCCATTTCGACCTCGCCAACAATTACGGCCCCCCGCCGGGCGCTGCCGAAGAGCTGTTCGGCGACGTGATGGCGCGCGATTTCCGCCCCTACCGCGACGAGATGATCATTTCGTCCAAGGCCGGCTGGACCATGTGGGATGGGCCGTACGGTGACCGCGGCTCGCGCAAGTACATCCTCGCCTCGGCCGATCAGAGCCTGAAGCGCATGGGGATCGAGTATTTCGATATCTTCTACTCGCACCGCTACGACTCCGAGACGCCGCTCGAAGAGACGATGGGGGCGCTGGCGCAGCTGCATCGGCAGGGCAAGGCGCTCTATGTCGGCATCTCGATGTATCCGGAAAAGCAGACCCGCGAGGCGGTGCGGATTTTGAAGGACATGGGCGTGCCCTGCCTGATCCACCAGCCCAACTACTCGATCCTCAACCGCTGGATCGAGGAAGACGGCACCATGGCCGCCTGCGACGAACTGGGCGTCGGCATCATCGCCTTCTCGCCGCTGCAGCAGGGCATCCTGTCGGGCAAGTACAACACCCTGAAGGGCGACCTTTCCGGCACCCGCGCCTCGGAAAACTACTCGCTCTCGGCAAACCGGCTGGAGCCGCGCATCCTCGAGGCCGTCGACAAGCTCGGCGAGATTGCCCGGGCGCGCAAGCAAACCATGGTCCAGCTGGCGCTCGCCTGGGTGCTGCGGAAGCAGGAAGTGACCTCCGCGCTGATCGGCATCCGCACCCTCGAACAGCTCAAGGATTGCCTCGGCGTACTCGACAACCTCGAGCTCTCGGCCGAGGAAATCGCCGCGATCGACGCCGCCGCCAAAGGCGGCCTGATCGACAGCCGGCCGGGGCGGTAGTCGGGCGACGAAGGGCCACTTGCTCGATCTCTCGGCCATCTCTCCCCTTGCGGGAGAGAAAGCGATTTCTTGGGCTTAGCGTTTGCTAAGTCCTAGAAATCGCAAGAGAGGGGATCGTGGAGGGCACGGTGGCTCCTCACGCCCCCCTCTCTTGCGAAAACTAAGGACTTAGCTGTGCTAAGCCCAAGTTTTCGCTTTCTCCCCCGCCAAGGGGGAGATGTGACCGGTGATTGTGGCAGGTCTCACGCCCGCTCGTCCCGGCAGTAGTTCAGCAGCATCGCCGTCAGCACGACGTAGAGCGCGTTGTGCATGGGGAAGCTCAGCATCGTGTCGGGCAACCCGAGCACGAAATAGCTCACCGCCAGCAGGCTGCAGCCATAAAGCCGGGTTCGATACTGGCTATCGCGCGGCGAGAACAGGCACGACACGATCGGCAGCACCAGCAGCACCAGATAGGTGGCGAGGCCGAGCACGCCGGCGGCGACGCCAAAGTTCAGCGCGTCGTCGTGCAGATGCGGCAGGCGGGCATGCACCAGGTTTTCGGGTGCAAGATGCGGCACGATCGATTGCATCAGCTGGCCCCAGCCATGCCCGAAGATCGGCGCGTCGAGATACGCCGCCACCCCGGCGCGATAGAGGATGAAGCGAACATCAGTGCCCAGATCTGCCGGGTCTTCGCCGCCCGCCAGCATCGACAGCGCGTCGAACATTGCGGACGACGAGCGGGCGCCCACCAGGTCGGCGACATAGGCAACAATGCCGAAGCCGACAAGCAGCAACAGGCTGATCGCTAATGCCTTGGCCTTGTGCTCCACCAGCAGCACCGCACCGACGAACAGCAGGATCGGGAAGGCGACCAGCGCCGCGCGTGAGCCGGAAGCAAAGATCACCACCAGCGCCATCAGCGGGCCCAACAGGTAGATGAAGCGCTGCCGGCCCGACGAAGCCGCGGCGCCGATCATGGCGAAAAAGCCGATGATCAGTGCTGTGTTGGAGAGCCGGATCGGATCGGTGATCGCTGAGCCCATGCCGGCGCGTTCGGCGCCAAGCACGTAGGTATAGAACACCGCCAGCAGCATCCCCGCGGCGGTGCCGAAGAGCGCGAAATCGGCGACCTTGCGGGAGTTGCTGGCCCCCGCGGCGCGGCGGAACAACGTCGCGAGCGGTGCATAGAGCAGCATGGTGGAAAAGCCCAGCACCGGCACCAGGTCGGCCGGCTGCTTCGCCGTCGCAACGGCACTGACGAACAGCAGGGTAAAGGCGGCAATGAACAGTTTGTCCGGCAGCTCGAAGCGCAGCCGGACGGCTCGCTGTGTCACGATGAAATAGACGAGCACCGCGCCGAACAGGAAGAACAGCGCGTGCGCGGTGAGGTAGCCAAGAATCGACGACAGGCCGATCGCCGTGACCAGCACGGCGCGCCGCAGCAGCGTCTCGAAACGCGGCGTCGCCGGTGCCAGTGGCAGCTCGGTGATCGCCAGGAGTTCCGGCGCTACCCGGCTGATTGCCTCGACCTTGTCGTCGATCCGCATGTGCTCTCCGTCAGCCCCGCAACACGCCGCCGGTCGCCTTGGTGACCGCGGCAACGATCACAGTTGCCACCTTTTCGATCTCCTCGTCGGTCAGCGTCTTGTCGCTGGGTTGCAGCGTCACGGCGATGCCGACCGATTTCTTGTCGTCGGCGATGCCCTTACCTTCGAACACATCGAACACCGACACTTCCGTAATCAGCGTTTTGTCGGCGTTCCTGGCGGCGCGCAGGATCGTCGCCGCCGGCACCGAGCGGTCGACGAGGAAGGCGAAGTCGCGGCTCAGCGGCATCAGGTCGCTGAGCTTCAGCGCCGGCTTCGAGCGGGTCGGTTTCTTCCGCGGTTCCGGGATCGCGTCGAGATCGAGCTCGAATGCCGCCACCGGTCCAGTAAGGTCGAACTTTTCGAGCTCGCTCGGGTGCACTTCACCGAACCAGCCGATGGTCAGCTTGGGGCCGAGCTGAATGCGCCCGCCGCGCCCCGGATGGCTCCAGGCTGCGGGTTCGGCCACCAGCTGCAGCTTGTCGATATCATGGCCCATGGCGTCGAGCAGCGCCGCGATATCGGATTTGGCGTCGAACACCGAGACCTTGCCGTTGGCCGATTGCCAGTGACGCGAACCGCCCAGGCGGAGGCCCGAGGCATAGGTGCGCTGGCCTTCCGGCTGTACCGAGTGGAACACCTGGCCGACTTCGAACAGTTTCAGTTCGCTCAGCCCGCGATTGGTGTTGCGCTGTGCTGCGCCGAGCAGCCCCGGCAACAGCGAGGGCCGCATGTCGGTGAGCTCGGAGGCGATCGGGTTGGCGAGCTTCAGTTCGGCCGCGCCGCCGCCGAAGCGCTGCGCTTCCGCTTCCGGGATGAACGACCAGGTCACCGCCTCGTCGAGCCCGCGCGCCGCGAGGGTGCGGCGGGCAAGACGGCGGCGGTTCTGCAGCGTCGTCAGCATGCGCGGCGCCACATGGTTGAGCCGCGGCAGCGGGTCGATCGGCACGTTGTCGACGCCGACCATGCGCATCACTTCCTCGGCGAGGTCGGCTTTCATGGTGACATCAGGACGCCACGACGGGACATGCACCTTGCGGGTGAGGCCCGCGCCTTCGAGCTTGAAGCCGAGGCGGCCGAGAATGGCTTCGATCTCGCTGGCCGAGGTCTCGAGGCCGGTGAGGCGCTCGACTTCGCTGAGCGGGAACTCGACCACGGTATTGGGGAACACGTCCTCGCCCGAAATCACCGGCTCCATCGCTTCGCCACCCACCAGCTCCAGCATCAGCCGGGTGGCGAGTTCGAGGCCGGGTTCGGTCAGCGCCGGATCGACCGAACGCTCGAGCCGATAGCGGGCATCCGAGACGATGCCGGTCTTGCGGCCGGTCTGCGCGATCAGGTCGGGGTCCCAGCTGGCGCATTCCATCAGCACGTTGACCGTTTCGTCGGTGGTGCCCGAGCGGATGCCGCCCATCACGCCACCGAGGCAGAGCGGGCCGGAATCGTCGGCAATGACGGTCATGGTCTCGTCGAGCGCGTAGACTTTGTTGTCGAGCGCGTCGAATGCCTCGCCCGGCCTGGCGTTGCGCAGCACGGCCTGCCCGACGATCTTGTCGGCGTCATAGGCGTGCAGCGGCCGGCCCCAGCCCAGCGACACGAGGTTGGTGATGTCGACCACCGCGTTGATCGGCCTCAGGCCCACGGCGCGCAGGCGCTGCTGCAGCCAATCGGGCGACGGACCGTTCTTGATGCCCTTGAAGTAGCGGCCGGCAAACTTGCGGATCGCCTTGGGCTCGCCGGCACCGAACTGGTGCGGCAGCGGCGGGATCGGGCTCGGGCCCTTCGAGGGCACCGGCGACATGTCGGTGTGCTTCAGCGTACCGATGCCGAACGCCGCGAGGTCGCGCGCCACCCCATAGACGCCGGTAGCATCGCCGCGGTTGGGGGTGATCGAGATGTCGATCACCGTGTTGCCGAGCTTGGCGTAATCGACATAAGCCATGCCGATCGGGGCATCCGCGGGGAGCTCGATGATGCCGTCATGGTCGTTCGAAAGCTCGAGCTCGGCGGCCGAGCAGAGCATGCCGTTCGACGGCTCGCCGCGGATCACCACGCCGGCCTTCAGGGTGAAATCCTTGCCCGGGATATAGGTGTCGGGGAAGGCGAACACCGACTTCATGCCGGTGCGGGCGTTCGGCGCGCCACACACCACATCGATCAGCGTGCCGGTGCCGGCATCGACCTTGCAGAGGTTGAGATGGTCCGAGTTCGGATGCGGCCTCGCTTCAACCACATGGGCGACGACGAACGGCCTGAGTTTTTCCGCGGGGTCGACGATCGCTTCGACCTCGAGCCCGACCATGGTCAGCGCCTTGCCGATCTCCTCGGCCGAAGCGGTGGTGTCGAGATGTTCTTTCAGCCAGTTGAGGGTGAACTTCATTTGTAGACGCTTTCGGTCGCTTCGATCCTGGGCAGCTGCCCGCTGATCTCGAAAAGTTTGGCGAGGACGTTGGCAAAGCCGCGCGCATCGTCGATGGCGCGGTGGGTGTGTTCGATATGGCCGTACCAAGCCGGTGGCACGCGCTGCATGCCCCACTTGGTATACTCGGCGCCGCGTAAGGTGCCGGCCATGGTGTAGAGGCAGACGCCGCCGCCGCGGAAGATCTGCCGGCTCTTGTACGGTCCACCCATCACCCGGGTGCCGGCGAATACCGACAGGTAATGATCCATCCACAACCCGTCGAAGATCATCGGCGCCGCCGCGAAGACACGAAAGCCGGGGAGCCCCTCGACCCAGTCGGCATAGCGCGGCATCACCGACGCGGGGTCTTCCGGGTTCGCCGTGGCGTGCTTCCATGCCTCGGGTTGCGTCTGCCACCACGCCATGGTGTTGGGGTCGGGCTTCCTGTCGGCGCGCGGCGTCAGCACCGCCTCGAACTCGTCGAGCACCTTGCCCTCGATATCGACTGCCACCGAGGCAAAGCTCAGCATCGAGGATTCGAGCGGGTTATGCCCGTCGGACTCGATGTCGGTGACGACGAAGGTGCAAAGCTCCGACTGACCCGGCGCGATGGGGGGCTGCAGGCTCATCGCGGCAGCTCGGTCACGTAGGTACAATGGCCGGAGGCGACAGTGCCTTCCGTATCGACGCGGACGAATGGCATGTCCTCATCGATCAGGCTGATGCGGATGAGGAACCCGGTATTGCTGTCGAGCGCCACGAAATCGATGCGCTCGCGCAGCGAACCCGGATTGATCACCTTGAGGCTGCCGGCCTCGATGGTGTCGTTGTCCGAGCCGATGAAATGTTCGCGATAGGCGCCGGTCTCGAGGTCGATGCGCGTCACCCGCGACCCGGCGCCGCGCGCCTTGTCGATGGTGATGATCAGCGGTGGGGTCTCGCTCGAGTTGTAATAGTGCTCCGGCGTGCAGGCGACCATCTCCTCAGCGAGCACCGGGGCGGTGAGCGTTATCGCCGTGAGGGCGAGCAGCAATCGCTTGGCCCACGTCATGGTCTGGCCTCCCGCAGCGCGGCGAGTCGGGGCGGGAGCATCCGGTGGCCGAATGGCTTGTGGCTGGCATTGAGAAATGGCATTGCGCGCTCCGACAGCAAGGTCATGACTTTGGCGCGCAGCGGGCTGTCGCCATCGAGCTGATCATAGGCTAGTGCGTCGAGGCTGTTGTGCTCGGCCGTACTGTCGGCGAAATCGCCGATGCGCCAGCCCGAGAAGTAGGTGCCGGGCGGTACCCACTCCCAGTTGAGCAGGCGCTGCAAGCGGCCGAGATTGAGGTAGCAGGCAAGGCCCGAGCTGCTGCGCTGGATTTCGACCCAGGTGCGGGCGAACGCGGTCGTGCGGCTCCAGCGCCCGCCGGCCTGGACATAGCCGGCGGGAGCGAGGATCGCATCGATCTCGCGGTGCAGCATGCGCACCACACGCTCGCGCAACGATGCCGCGGGGTTGGCAGACATCAGCTGCTGAGCCCCCCGAACAGCGTCGGCAGGTCGAGCGGCCGGAAGCCGTAGTGATCGAGCCAGCGCTTGTCTGCATCGAAGAAGGCGCGCAGGTCATTCATGCCGTATTTGAGCATGGCGATGCGATCGATGCCCATGCCCCAGGCGAAGCCCTGGTAGACATCCGGATCGAGCCCGCAATTGCGTAAGACGTTCGGGTGCACCATGCCGCAGCCGAGGATTTCGAGCCAATCCTTGCCTTCGCCGATCTTCACCTCGGCGCCCGAGCGGTCGCACTGCACGTCGACTTCCATCGACGGCTCGGTGAACGGGAAGAAGCTCGGCCGGAACCTGAGCGTCACGTTGTCGACCTCGAAGAAGGCCTTGAGGAACTCCTCCAGCACCCAGCGCAGCTGGCCGATATGCGAGCTCTTGTCGATGACGAGGCCCTCGACCTGGTGGAACATCGGCGTGTGCGTCTGGTCCGAGTCGTGCCGGTAGGTGCGGCCGGGCATCACCACGCGGATCGGCGGATCGATTGCCGGCGTCAGGTACGGCGCCGCCGGCTTCTCGTTGCCCTTCAGCATAGTGCGGATCTGCACCGGCGAGGTGTGGGTGCGCAGCACGCGCTTCACCCCATCCGGCGACGGCGCCATGAAGAAGGTGTCGTGCATCTCGCGCGCCGGGTGCCCCTCGGGGAAATTGAGCGCGGTGAAGTTGTACCAGTCGGTCTCGATGTCGGGCCCTTCGGCGATCGAAAAGCCCATGTCGGAGAAGATTGCGGTGATCTCGTCGATCACCTGGCTGACCGGATGGATGCGGCCTTCGGCGGTGGGCGAGGGGCGGACCGGCAGGGTCACGTCGACCCGCTCCGATGCAAGGCGGGCGTCGAGCGCCGCTTTGCTGAGTTCCGCGGCGCGGGCTTCGATCAGCGCAGTGACGTCGGTCTTCAGCCCGTTAATGGCGGCGCCGGCCGATTTGCGCTCTTCCGGGGCGATGCCGCCAAGCGTCGCGAGCAGCGCCGAGACCGAGCCTTTCTTGCCCAGCGCGGCGACGCGCACCGCTTCAATGGCGCCCTCATCGCTGGCGGCTGCAGTGGCGGCGGCGATTTCGGCGCGAAGGGTGGCGATCTGAGCGTCGAGAGACATGTGGTGTTCCATTTATCGTTCGCTTCGTTGCCGCTCACTCGCTGTCATACCGGCGAAGGCCGGTATCCATCTTGAGATCTCGGGATGGGCCCCGGCCTTCGCCGGGGTGACGTCGTGTTCTGGGCGGCGTCGAGACCAAAAACAAAAGCCCCGCGCCATCCCCGGTTACGGGGCGGCGCAAGGCTTAGCTTAGGGCCTCAGAAAAGGCGAGAATTCTTACTGGCTCTTAGCCTTGATCCGGAAATGGATCCCCGCTTTCGCGGGGACATGCTTTCCGGGGCTAGACGCTTAGGCCGAAATACGCTCGTGGGTGGTCGTCTCGATCTTGCCGAGATACCCCAGAGCCTTCTTGGCCTGCTCAACCAGCACGGCGAACGCTGCGGGCTCGGTGATCGCGAGATCGGAGAGCACCTTGCGGTCGACGGCAATCTCAGCCTTGCTGAGGCCGTCGATAAATCGACCGTAGGTCAGGCCGTGGTCGCGCACCGCGGCGTTGATGCGCTGGATCCACAGGGCGCGGAAGTTGCGCTTCTTGACCCGGCGATCGCGGTAGGCGTACTGGCCGGCCTTGTCGACGGCGGCCTTGGCAGTACGGATGGTGTTCTTGCGGCGACCGTAAAAACCGGAAGCGGCCTTAAGAACCTTCTTGTGACGGGCGTGGGCGGTAACGCCTCTTTTAACGCGTGACATCTATCGGCGCTCCTTAACGGTTATACGGCATGTACCACTTGACCAGACTTTCATCGCCCTTCTTGAGGATCTTGGTCCCCCGATGCGAGCGGATGTAGTCGGCGTCGTGGCTAAGGAGACGGTGCCGCTTGCCCGCGACGCCAGCCTTGACGCGGCCGGTCGCGGTCATCTTGAAGCGCTTCTTGGCGCCCGATTTAGTCTTCATCTTTGGCATTTTGCTGTCCTGGTTAGAGGCGGCTCGCTAGAGCCTGCATTCGGGATCGCCACGGCATGCCTTTTGGCCGGGCGGCCCGTCGAGAAGGCGGGTGTATAGGGGGAAAGCGGCGCAGACGCAAGAGGGCGCGCCGCCGCTGTCATCGGCACGTAATATCGCTCTGCCGTGATCCCGGCCAGCGCCGCGCTGCAGGCGCGTGATCCGGGAAGCGTTCAATGACTGATCTGTTTGCGCCCAAGCCGGCGAACCGCCCGTTGCCGAGGCCCAGCAAGGCGCAGTTGCGTGGCGCTATCTGGCTCGCGGCGCTGGCGGTCTTGGTGCTGCTGCCCAAGCCCTTTGCCGATGCCGAGCCGGCGGCGGCCCAACTGGCGGCCGAGCGCTAGCCCCGGTTGGCGGCGGCGAGCTCGCCGAGGCCATCGATCAGGTGCGCGGCCTCGGTCTTTGAAAGGCTCGCCAGCGCCTGCCGGTCGGCGCGTGCCGCGGCGGCCGCGGCTTCGGGCAGCACGGTCTTGGCCTTGGGGCTGAGATAGAGCCCCTGCGCCCGGCCCTTGCCGATCGACGCCTTCTCGATCCAGCCCTCGGCTTCGAGGCCACTGAGGGTGCGGGCGACGCCGGGCTGCTCGAGCTCGAGGCGGGTGACCAGCTCAGCCTGCGTCAGGCCTTCGCGCTCGGCGATCTCGCTGAGCGCGGTAAACTGTGCCGGATGCAGCCCGAACGGCTCCAGGGTCTCGCGCAGATGGTTGGCGAGCCGGCGGGCCAGTTGGCTCGCAACGTGAAACAAGGTTTCCTTGTGGTCGAACACGGCCTCCTCCCCAGAGGTGAGAGGCCATCATAGCGTGTTGTGACTTAAGGGGAGATTGCTGGGCCTTACTGAGAGAGACGGGCCGTCTGCTGCAGTTATCCCTACCGCACGATCTCCGACCACGGCCGGCCACTGCGCGCCGCCTCCGCGGCGAGTGCAATGGAGCGCCTCTGTGCCGCGGTCAGCTCGTCCGAGACGATGTTGGCGGCGTTTGCCGGGTCGAGCATGGCGCGCGGCACCAGGAGGCGCTCGAAAAAGCCGAGCGCCGCCCAGACATTGTCGGCCAGCGCCCCGGCCGGGCGGCGGCGCAACGCGGCCTGGGTGGCGAGCTCCAGGTAGTAGGACGGGAACTCCAGCCCGTTCTGGTCGCGCCAGAGCTTCAGGATCCGCACTTCCTCGTGCCGGCCGGCGTCGTGGCTGTCGAGCACGTGCTGATGCAGGTTCGTGGTAATCGCTGCGGACCGGCGGGTCGAATAGATCTCGTGGATGTCCGAGATCATCGACAGCCGTTTGGCCGGCAGCAGGTCGACGACCATGTTGCCAAGGTTGAGCGCCAGCGTCACGTCGCGGCGGACCGGCGCGAGGCCGAGACGCCGGAACGCCGAGAACATCGACTCGTAAAGTTCGGGGATGCGGCGATCCGATTGAGCGTGGATCCACACCACGTAATCGACACTGATGCCGCTGCGATTGGCCATCGACTTCTCGAAGCCGCCGCCCGGCGTGACGTCGACAATGTCGCGGCTGCCCCAGGCGTGGCACAGCGCGGCGATCTTGTTCTCAACGCGTACCAGTTCGGCCATCGCTTCACGCGTGACCATCTCGCGATCGAGGATGTCCCGAAGGTATTCGGACGCCGACACGGTACTGACTGCCACTTGCATGATCGCATTTTACGATAATGCCATGGGTCCGGCCAGTATTCCGCCCGGGTAGATGCTGATGTGGTTACCGAAGACAGTTAATCTGTCGAGGAGAACAATATTGGCTCAGGCCGCCGTGTCTTTGAGGCCGCCGGCGATGGCTTCCATGAAGGCGCTCAACCGGCGCGGCACCAGGCGGCGCGACGGATAGACCAGGTGGATCGGCAGTGTCATGCGCTGCCAGTGCGGCAGCACCTCGATGAGCCGGCCGCTGCGCAACGGCTCGGTGACCAGATCGACCGGCAGATAGACGATGCCCGCGCCCTCCAGTGCTGCCGCCAACTGCGCCTCGCCATTGTCGATCTGCAGCCCGCCCTCGACCTCGGCGATGACCGAGGCGCTGCCCGGGCCGATGAACGGCCAGCGGTTGCGCGGGCTCATGTTGAGATTGAGGATGCAGCGGTGCTGTCTGAGTTCCTCCGGGGTAGCCGGCAACCCGAAGGCGTCGGCATAGGCCGGCGACGTGACGCAGCGAAAGCGGTAGGTGCCGATCCGGCGCGCGATCATCGTCGAGGCCTGCAACTCGCCCACCCGGATGGCGACGTCAAAACCCTCGGCGATCAGGTCGGCGCGGCGGTCATTGAGGCTAAGCTCCACCGTCACGGCGGGGTTGTCCTCGCAGAACCGCGCGATGATGCCGGCGAGCCGGTGGATGCCGAGTGTCGCCGGTCCGGTGGCGCGGATGCGGCCCGAGAGTTTCCCGGGCTCGGTGCGGGTGAGATCGTCGAGTTCGGCCACCGCCTCGAGCACCGTCTCCGCCTGGGCGAAAAAGCTCTCGCCCAGCTCGGTCAGGCGCTGCGCCCGCGTCGTGCGCTCGATCAGCCGGGCCCCATGCTCCTCCTCCAACGCCTGGATGCGGCGCCCGACCATGGCCGGCGAGATGCCGAGCAGCCGCGCCGCCCCGGCAAAGCTGCCGGCTTTGACCGCCGTGACGAAGGTTTCGAGGTTGGTGATCTCGGCCATTCGATACTCCAGCGCAATAGTGAAGCGCAATCAGCGGCAATTCTATACCTCCATGTCGGCGCGTAGATAGGGGGCATCGCAATCGCAGGATGGAGCTTTCGAAAATGACCACCACCGCAATTCTCGGCCTCGGCAACATGGGCAAGGGTCTCGCCAAGCGTCTCGCGGGCAAGACTGAGCTGGTGCTCGGCGCCTCTAACCCGGCCGCCGCCACCGAGTTCGCCGCCTCGGTCGGCGCCACCGTGACCGACTACAAGAGCGCTGTGCTCGCCGCCGACATCGTCGTCCTGGCCTTGCCCTATGGCGCGGCCCTTGAGCTTGCCGGCAAGCTGCCGCTCAACGGCAGGATCGTCGTCGACATCTCCAACCCGGTGAAGGCCGATTTCTCCGGCCTCGCCATCGGCCACACCACGTCGGCGGCCGAAGAGCTGCAGGCTGCCGCGCCCTCGGCCAAGGTGGTCAAGGGCTACAACACCATCTTCGCCAGCCTGTTCGATACCCCGGCCAGCGCTACCGCCAATGTCCCGGTCTTCCTCGCCGGCAATGACGCTGCCGCGGTCGATGCCGTTGCCGAACTGGTCACCGCCTCGGGCTTTGCAGTCGAAAAGGTCGGCGGCCTCGATGGCGCCCGCCTGGTCGAGCCGGTCGGCATGCTGAACATCCGCTTCGGCTACGGCCTCGGCCAGGGCACTGCCATCGCCCCAACCTGGCTGAAGCTGGCGGCGTAAGGCCAGGCCAACGCAGCAGACGAAAGGGCCGGGGAAAGATCCCCGGCCTCTTTGTTCTTTACCCTGCGTCGCCCTAATCCCGATGTCATCCCCGCGAAAGCGGGGATCTCTGTTTTGGGGCAGGCACCGCAAACAGAGGTTCCCGCTTTCGCGGGAATGACCGGTGGGGCTGCAGGTTGTGCGTCGATTTCGACGTCCCGGCGCCGCCCGAGTGCAGATAGAGTCTTCGGCATCGGCGACTAACGCCCGAGTACCCGTGATCCTGGAGCATCCAATGTCGAACCCAACCCTCGCATCCCGCCTGCTGCTGGTCGCCGCCGGCCTTTGCGGGGCGCTCGGCGTCGCCGCAGCGGCCCGGGCCAGCCATGCCGGCGACGACAATCTCGGGATCGCCGCGAATTTCCTGCTGCTGCATGCGCCGGTGCTGATCGGGCTCAGCCTTCTGGCGGCGAGCCGCATGGTCATGGTGGCGGGCGTCGTGCTGCTGGTCGGGCTGGTGCTGTTCGCCGGCGATCTCGCGGCCCGCTCGCTGCTCGGCGGCGCTTTGTTCCCGCTGGCCGCGCCGCTCGGTGGTGGCGGGCTGATCGTCGGCTGGCTGCTGGTGGCGCTGGCTGGGGTGGTGGGGCGGCGGGGCCGGTAGTTTGCTGCCCCACCCCCTCCCAGCCTCCCCCATTAAGGGGGAGGTGCCGGCCGGTGTGTCAGGTACGATCGAGCCACAAGCTCGACTCTTCACCTCCCCCTTGATGGGGGAGGCTGGGAGGGGGTGGGGCAGCCCGCACCGCACCAAAAACAAAGGGCGACCCGCGGGCCGCCCTTGTTCAATTCACACTGCTGTCGCCCTTATTTCGGCGCCAGCACCATCACCATCTGGCGACCTTCGGAGCGCGGCGAGGATTCGACCTTCGCCTTGGCTTCGAGCTCGGCCTGCACCTTGACCAAGAGCTGCATGCCCAGTTCCTGGTGCGCCATTTCGCGACCGCGGAAGCGCATCGTCACCTTCACCCGGTCACCGTCCTCGAGAAAGCGGTGCACCGCTTTCATCTTGGTCTCGTAATCGTGCGTGTCGATGTTCGGACGCAGCTGGATTTCCTTGACCTCGATCACCTTCTGCTTCTTGCGCGCTTCGGCCGCCTTCTTCTGGGCAGCGTATTTGAAGCGGCCGAGATCGAGCATCTTGGCAACAGGCGGAACCGAGTTCGGGGAAATGATGACGAGATCGAGTCCCTGCTCCTGCGCCTCGGACAACGCCTCGCGCGTCCGCACGACGCCACGGTTGGCGCCTTCGGCATCAATCAGCTGGACATCGGGGGAGGAGATATCTTCGTTAGATTGCGGCCCATCTTTCTGGGGCGCGACGGGTCTCATGGGACGACGAATGGGAGGCGATCCTTCGATTGTTACCGGAGCGGCGGGAGATCGCGGCTAAAATCGTGCTGCGTCGGCCATAAGTCAACACCGGAACAGACAAGAAACAGCATGCAAGCGCGGTTTGATGACAAACTGTTGCCGCGAAGGCTAACGCGAGGCAAAAGGCCGAGCATGAGAATGGAGTCGGGGACGCGTGGAACCTGCGGTTGAGTATCTCGAGGTGGGCGAGGGGGCTGAGGCGCGCCGCGTCGCCATGCTGCGCCGCCCCGGCAAGTCCCCAGGCATTTTCTGGCTCAACGGCTACCGTTCCGACATGGGCGGCACCAAGGCCTCGGCGCTCGACGCCTTCGGCGCCGAGCAGGGCCTTGCCGTCACGCGCCTCGATCACTCCGGCAACGGTCTGTCGGGCGGCGATTTCCTCGATGGCACGGTGAGCCGCTGGCTCGAGGAATCGCTCGCGGTGTTCGCCACCACCTCCGGGCCGCAGGTCATTGTCGGCTCCTCGCTCGGCGGCTGGCTGGCGCTGCTGATGGCGCGCGAGCTGCGCCGGCGGGGCGAGGGCGATCGGGTGAAGGCGCTGGTACTGATCGCTCCCGCCGTGGATGCGACGGCCGAGCTGATGACCAAGCGGATGAGCAAGGCGCAACTGGCAGCACTGAAGCGCGACGGCGTGGTGCAGCGGCCGTCGCAATATTCCGACGAACCCTATCCCTATACGGCCAAGCTGATCGAGGACGGCAACCAGCATCACCTGATGTTCGGCCGCGGCATCGATGTCGGGGCGCCGGTGACGATCCTCCAGGGCGGCAGGGACCCCGATGTGCCGCGAGAGCACGCCATGCGGCTGGTGCAGCACCTGCTCACCGACCCGGTGACCTTCACCCTGATCCCCGATGGCGACCATCGCCTCAGCCGCCCCGAGGATCTCGAGCTGCTGAAAGCCGCGGTCGAGCGCGAGATCACCGCGCCGCCCGAGCAGCTGGAGCTGGAGCTTTAGGATCGAACTGGTCTGCTGGTGCGGGCTGCCCCCACCCCTGTCCCCTCCCCGCGAGGGGGAGGGAGGACCCTTACACTAGCATCTCAGTCTGCGTCTCCCTCCCCCTTGCGGGGAGGGATCAAGGGTGGGGGCCCACAGCCACCGGCCCATATTGGTTCAGCCGAACCGCAGCGGCGTCTTCTGCCGCCCATCCGCATCGAAGTTGTTCGTATCAAGCCAGCGCTCGAACTCGGCCCGCTTCGCCGGCCATTCGCCGTCGAGCATCGAGAACCAGGCGGTATCGCGGTTCTCGCCCTTCATGATCATGTGCTGGCGGAACAAGCCCTCATAGCTGAAGCCGAAGCGCCTCGCGGCGCGTTTGCTCGGTTCGTTCCGATCGTTGCATTTCCACTCGAAGCGACGATAGCCGAGATCCTCGAAGATGTGGCGGGCGAACAAATACAGCGCCTCGGTGGCGCGCGGCGTGCGGGAAATGGCCGGGCCCCAGTAGATCGAGCCGATCTCGATGACGCCGTGCTCCGGCACGATGCGCATCAGCGCCTGGCGGCCACCCGCCTTGCCGGTCGATTTGTCGATGACGGCGAAGAGGATCGGATCGGCCTTGCCGAGGACGCTCTGGATGAACGACTCGGTATCGGCCTGCGCCTTCGGTGCGTAGTCGCCGAGATAGGCGAAACGAACGTCGCCATCGGGCACGTTCGAGGCTTCGAACAGGTCCGGCGCGTGCGCCATGCTCAGCGGTTCGAGCCGCACATAATGGCCCTCGAGCACCACGCGCTGCGGCGGGGTGCCGGGTTTTGGAGCGCTCATTGCCGGCCTTTCCAGATGGCGTCGAGACCTTCGCGATAGGTCGGATAGAGCAGGTCGGCGCCAAGCGCCGCCAGCACTTTCTTCGACGAGACGCGCTTGTTGTCGGAGTAAAAGCTCCGCGCCATCGGCGTCATCTCGGCGGTCTCGAACGGCACCTCGGCGGGCGGCGCGATCCCCATGACGTGGGCAGCGTAGGTGACGAGATCCTGCGGTGGCGCCGGTTCGGTATCGGCGAGGTTAAAGGTCCCCTCGAGATCGCTGAGCGCGGCGCGCGCCGTGATCCGGCCGATATCGGCGACATGGATGCGGTTGAACACCTGGTTCGGCTTGACGATGCGGCGTGCCGTTCCCTCGCGCAGCTTGTCGAAGGCCGAACGGCCGGGGCCGTAGATGCCGGCCAGCCGCACGATGAACAGCGGCACGCCGCGCTGTTTGGCATAATCGCGCCAGGCCTGTTCGGCCTCGACCCGCTGCTTGGAGCGGATGTTCAGCGGCCGGGTCGGCGCGTCTTCATCGATCCACTCGCCACCGAAATCGCCATACACCCCGACGGTGGAGAAGTAGCCGATCCACTCGAGGTTCGGCGCCGCATCGAGATCGGCGCGGTGCAGGTTCAGCGCCGGATCGCCGCGCTCGTCGGGCGGGATCGACAGGATCACGTGCGTCGCTGCCCTGAGGTCTTCGCTGAGCGTCGTGCCCGGCACTTCGCCATCGAACACGTGGATGCGGTAGGCCGAATCGGCCTCCGATTCGGCGGCTTCGGCGCTGCGCGTCGTGCCGGCGACGGGAATTTGCGGGTCGGCCAGGAGGTGCAGGGCGCGCGCGGTGGCGCGCGAGGAATAACCCATGCCGAAGAAGAACAGGCGCATCTCAGATAGAACTCTAGTTTGCACGCGCCGGCTGGACGACCGCGCTCCACTCTGCCTGGACGCTGATGTCGCCTTCATCGGGCAAAAACGCAAGCGCCAGTGCATCCGCGCGCGCTTTCGTCACAAGCCGGCGCACTGCCCAAACCGCGGCGCCGCGGATCAGCGGCTCAGGATCGGCAAGCCGGGCTTCGGCCAAGGGGATCAGCGTCTCGTCAGCGGAATTGCCCACCGCGATCAGCACGTTCCTCAGGAACCGCGCCTGGCCGATGCGTTTGATCGGCGAGCCGGCGAACAGGCTGCGGAAGCCGGCATCGTCGAGCTGCACCAGGTCGCTCAGCGCCGGGGATTTCAGCTCGTCGCGGGCGCGCAGCTTCAGCTCGTGTGTCTCCGAAGCGAACTTGTTCCAGGGGCAGACGGCGAGGCAATCGTCGCAGCCATAGATGCGGTTGCCCATCGGCACGCGGAATTCCAGCGGAATCGGGCCGGGATGCTCGATATTGAGGTAGCTGAGGCAGCGCCGCGCATCGAGCTGGAACGGCGCCGGAAAGGCGTTGGTGGGGCAGACATCGAGGCAGCGCCGGCAATTGCCGCAGCTCTCGGCATGCGCTTCGTTGGCCGGCAGTTCGGCAGAAGTGAAGATGGCGCCGAGGAACAGCCACGAGCCATACTCGCGGCTGACCAGCACGGTGTGCTTGCCCTGCCAGCCGATGCCTGCGGCCTCGCCCAGCGGCTTTTCCATCACCGGCGCGGTATCGACGAACACCTTCACCTCGGCTCCGGTGCGGCGGTTCAACAGCCCGGCCAGCTCCTTGAGCTTGCCCTTGATGATGTCGTGATAGTCGCGATTGCGGGCATAGACCGAGATATTGCCGAAGGAGCGATGCGCGAGGTCGGCCATCGGGTCGCTGTCGGGCCCATAGTTCATCCCGACCACGATCACTGATCTGGCCTCGGGCCACAGCGCCTCGGGCGAACCGCGCCGCTCCGCGGTCTCCGCCATCCACGCCATCTCGCCATGCCAGTCGTGGGCGAGGGCGGTGCCGAGCTTTTCCGGCAGGTCCGGCCGCGCATCGGCCCGCGCCACGCCGAACGCCTCAAAGCCCAGGGCTTTGGCGCGGTCGCGGAGTTCAGCGAGGAGCTTTGTGTCTGTCACGCCGCGCGGTGTAGCACAGCCAGCGGCCGCGTCAGAAATCGAGATCCGCATATCCGGCTGCCGCCGGCATCCCGGCAACGCGGTCGTTGAGCAGGGTGCGGAAGGCCGGACGGGACTTGATCCGGGCGTACCATTGCCGGGTTTCCGGCGAAGTGTCCCACTGCACGTCGCCCAGGTAGTCGAGGCTGGAGAGGTGCGCCGCGAGCGCGAAATCGGCGAGCGTCATGGTGTCGCCGGCAATCCAGTGCCGGGTGGCGAACAGCCAGTTGAAATAGTGCAGGTGCTCGGCAAGGTTCGCCTTGGCGACGCGCAGCACGCCTGGCTCGGGCGTCATGCCGCGCTGGTCGCGCTTGACGATCTTTTCCTCGAGCACATAGCGGGTCACTTCGTCATTGAGCTTGACCAGCACCCATTCGAGCAGCCGCCACATTTCGTTGCGCAGCGCCGCATGCGACGGGAACAGCCCGGCGACCGCGGCGGGCACATAGCGATCCTCGATGGCGTGGATCACCGCCAGCGTCCCCACCACCGGCGGCTCGCCGTCCTCGGCGAGGATCGGCACCGTCGCCGCCGGATTGATCTCGAGCAGCCCCGGCTCACGCCGCCAGGGCTTGATGTCCTCGAGGTCGATGCCGACGCCATATTCAGCGAACATCAAACGGGCGAGGCGGGAGGAGGGGTCGAGCCTGTGCTGCAGCAACCGTGGCATGCGGTGAAACGATCCTTGCCGATCCTTGGCGGGCCCGGGCAAATCGCGCTAGATGCGACGCTTGCCGCCCTTCCGGTGGGATGAGTTAGGGGATCAGATGAACGCCGATCAAGGTCTTTTTGTGCCGCTGATCCTAGGGATTATCGAGGGCCTTACCGAATTCCTACCGGTCTCCTCGACCGCCCACATCCTGCTCGCGGGGCACTTTCTCGGCTTCAACAGCCCGGGCCGGGTGTTCGAGGTGCTGATCCAGCTGGGCGCCATCCTCGCCATCCTGGTGGTGTATTTCCAGCGCCTGCTCAGCATCGCCAGGGACGCGATCGCGAGGAAACCCGGGGCTCTGCGCTTCATCCTCGGGGTCATTCTCGCCTCCTTCCCGGCGGCGATCGCCGGCGTGCTGCTGCACGATTTCATCAAGACGGTGATCTACGAAACGCCGGTGGTGTTCTGCGTGTCGCTGATCGTCGGCGGCATCATCCTGCTCTATGTCGATCAGCTGAAGCTCACCCCGAAGTACACAGATATCTACAACTACCCGCCGCTGCTCTGCCTCTATATCGGGCTGTTCCAGGTGCTGGCGCTGATCCCCGGCGTGTCGCGCTCTGGCTCGACCATTGTCGGCGCGCTGCTCTTGGGCACCGACAAGCGCTCGGCGGCCGAGTTCACCTTCTTCATCGCCATGCCGATCATGGGCGGGGCGTTCGCCTACGATCTCTACAAGAGCCGCGACTTCATCACCGCCGAACTCGGCGCCGCGGTGATCATCGGCTTCGCCGCCGCTTTCGTCACCGCCTTCTTCGTGGTGCGCTATTTGCTCGATTTCATTTCGAAGAACGGCTTTGCCGTGTTCGCCTACTGGCGCATCTTCGTCGGCGCCATCGGCCTGTGGGGGATTTTGCTGTTCGGGTGAGGGCCGAGGCGCTCAAGCCTTCCGCTGGTGGCTGTGGACCCCCACCCCTGTCCCTCCCCCTAAGAATGGGGAGGGAGACCCTCTCATTGATATCGAGGCAAGCGTCTCCCTCCCCATTCTTAGGGGGAGGGGACAGGGGTGGGGGTCAGCCCGCACCGGATCCTAGGTAAGCTGCAAGCCTACCCCGCCATCGCCGCCTTGAACGCCCGCACCACTGCCGGGTCAGTACGCCGGCGGGTCTCCGCCGCAAAGCCGAGCCGCACCGCCGGGGCGCTGCTGGCCGGGCCGGGTGAGGCGCACGAGCTGTGCACCTCGTCGACCGGCACTGCAGCGAGCAGCGCGCCGACATTGGCGGGCGTCAGCCCCGAGCCGGCCATGATCTTGATCCGCCCACGCGCCGTGGTCAGCGCCGTGGCGATGTTGTCGACCCCATCGAGCGCCACATGCACGCCGCCCGAAGTGAGGATGCGCTCGAACTTCAGTGCGATCGCCGCTTCCGTCGCCTCGGCGAAATCCGGTACCAGGTCGATCGCCCGATGGAGGGTCGAGCCGAGCCCCTCGGCCTGCTCCTGCAGGCGCGCCAGCACCTTGAGATCGAGTTCGCCATTCGGCCGTGACGCCCCCAGCACCACGCCGGCGAGGCCGGCGGCGCGGATAGCGTCGATATCGCCGAGCATGGCGTCGAGGTCGGCACCGTCGCAGACGAAATCACCGCTGCGCGGCCGGACGATGGCGTAAACCGGAATCGGCGCCGTCGCGGCGAGCCGCATCAGGCCGGCCGACGGGGTGAGGCCGCCCAGTTCGAGCCCCGAGCAGAGTTCGATCCGGTCGCCGCCGCCGGCAATGGCGGCAGCGAGGCTTTGCGGGTCGGCGACGCAGACTTCCAACAGGCGAGCACTCACGCGGCGTTCTCCGTAAAACCGAGGATAGCGGCCCCGACGAGGCCGGGCTCTAGCGTGAGTCGCGAGGGCACCACCAGCGGTTCGCTGAGCCGGCGCAGGATGCGCTGCCGCACCGCGGTGTCGAGCAGCGCGATGAACTCCGGCACCTTGCCGAGCCCGCCGCCCACCGGGACAATGCTGGCGCCGATGACATTGACCACCAGTGCTAAAGGCCCGGCGAGCAGGTCGATCTGCACCTCGATGGTGCGGGCTGCCTTGGCGTCGCCGGCCCGCCATGCTTCGACAATGGCGGTGCTCGGCAGGTCGATGTCGTGGAGGTGCTTGTGCAGCCGCTCCATGCCGCGCGCCGCGCCGATCGTGTCGACGCAGCCCACCTGGCCGCAGCCGCAGGCAATGCGCGGGATACCGATCGGCGGGTTGCCGGCCGAGGTGGCGGCCACGGGACCGTGCCCCCACTCGCCGGCAAAGCCGCCAGCGCCATTGACGACGCGACCATCGATGACGATGCCGCCGCCCACCCCGGTGCCGAGGATGGCGCCGAAGACGATGCGGTGTCCGCGCCCGGCGCCCTCGATGGCTTCGGCCAGCGCGAAGCAATCGGCATCGTTGGCAACGAATACCGGCCGGCCGAGCTCCGTTGCGAGGTCGGTCGAGAGCGTGCGGCCATCGATGCAGGGGATATTGGCGCAGGTGATGATGTCGGTGGCCGGGTCGACCACCCCGGTGATCGAGATGGCGATCGGCGTGCCCACCGGTGCGCCAGCCGAGTCCGCCACATCGCGGATGGCGGCGACGAACGCCCCGAAATCGTCGAGCGGTGTCGGCACCCGGCCCAGCGGCGTCAGCTCGGCGGGGTTTTTGGCCAGCGCCGCCTTGATCCCGGAGCCGCCAATATCGAAGCAGATAATCATCACTGTTGAGTGCTTTCTAACGAGCAGGCATCTACCTTCGTCGAACGTGGCCGACTCGGGCCGCGCGGAAGGTGCGATGACGGATAATGGTTGAACAGGCCCGGCAGCAGGCGACCCCCACCATCGACGATGTCGCGGCTCTCGCCGGGGTGTCCCGCGCCGTGGCGTCGCGCGCGCTCTCGTCCGAAAAGCGCCCGGTCTCGGCGGAAAAGCGCGAGCGGGTGCTGCAGGCGGCGGCCGAGCTCGGCTATCGCGTCAACCTCTTGGCGCAGAGCCTCACCACCAAGACGGTCAATCTGATCGCCGTGGTGGTCAACCACATCCACGACCTCTCGGACCTCGATCTGTTCGATCGGCTCTTGGCCGAGACCCAGGCGATCGGCAAGCAGGTGATCCTGATCCGCGTCGGCTCGGTCGACAAGGTCGAGGAATTCCTGCGCCAGGGCGTCGCCTACCATGTCGACGCGGCGCTGGTGTTCTCCGATTTCGCCGATGCCGAGACGGTGCGGAAGATGTTCCGCTCTGATCTCGTGGTAATGCTCAACGGCCGCCACGACCGGCTGTCGCCGACGGTGATCCCCGACGAGGCGATGGGAATCCATCAGGCCGTCGCCGATGCGGCGCAGCACGGGGTAAAGACCGCGGCGCTGGTCACCGGCCGTGCCTCCTCGCTGGTCGAACAGGCGCGGATCGCGTCCTATCTCAGCGCTTTCAGTCAGCATGGCATCGAGCTCGTCCAGACCGTCCAGGGTGATTATTCCTATCAGAGCGGGCACGCCGCAGCGCCCGCGGTGGTCGGCTTCGATTGCCCCGATGCCGTGTTCTGCACCTCGGACGCCATGGCGATGGGCATTCTCGACGTCTGCCGCGAGGATTTCCCCGGCAACCGTCCGACCCGTTTCCGGCTCTACGGCTTCGACAACCTGTCGCTGACCGATTTTGATGCCTACCCGATCTCGTCCATCGGCTACGACAAGGCCGACTACGTGCGACAGATGGTGCGCTTCCTCGCCGACCCCACGGCGTTCACCCCCGGCCAGCCTCCCGTGCTGATCCCGACGCGGTTTGTGCCGCGGAAGACCAGCTAGGCTCGCAGTAGACCTCCATCCTCGCCTAATACTCGGTGTCATCCCAGCGAAAGCTGGGACCCAAGCTTCCACTGGCGCGGGCTGTGAGTTGGGTCCCAGCTTTCGCTGGGATGACACCGGTGGTGGGAAAATATCGGTTGCCCACCACCACGCTTGAATACTGGCGAAGGTAGTGGAGATGGCGGCTGCCACCACCACCCCCACAAAATGTTCCGGGCCGCCTTGGGGGACGGCCCGGCATTCGGCTGGAGCAGCGGCAAAGGGAGAACAGCGCCGCCCCGGCCAGTTCTTACCAGAGCGCGATCAGCTCGGGCGGGTTGGCGGTCTCGCCCCACCACTTCTTGTAGTTCGCTGCGTAGGCGCCCGACTGGATGTAGTCGGACACGAACATGTCGAGCCAGCGCACGAATTCCGGATCGCCCTTGGCGACGGCAATGCCGATCGGGTCGTTCGAGTAGAGACCCGGAAGGGTCACGAGGCTCGGGTTCTTGGTGGCGAGGTAGTCGAGCAGCGACGAGTCTTCGATCGCCGCGTCGACGCGCTTCTGCTGCAACTGCAGCACGCCATCGGGCGCGAACTGGTCGACATAAACCAGCTCGGCGGTCGGCACGGCGGTCTTGATGAAGGTCTCGCCGGTGGTGCCGCGGCCGACCACGATCTTCTTGCCGGCGAGGCCTTCGAGTGAAGTGATGCCCGAGTCGGCCTGGACGATGACGCGCAGGCCCGCGCGGTTATAGGGGATGGTGAAGTTCACCGACTTGGCGCGCTCGAGCGTCGCCGAGGTGTTGGCGACCACGATATCGAGCTGGCCCGAGACCAGCATCGAGATGCGGGCGTCACCCGACACGTCGGTGAATTCCACCGGCACGCCGAGCTTGGTGGCGATCATGTTGGCGACGTCGACGTCGTAGCCGACCGGGTTGTTCTGGTCGTCGCGGAAGCCGATCGGCTCGCCGCCGAGCGATACGCCGATGCGCACGACATTGCGGCCACGGATGTCGTCGAGCATGCCGGCAAAGGCCGGGACGGCCGTGGTGGCGACGAGCGCCAGCGCGGCGATAGCAGTCAGAATACGCTTCATGGGTTGGTTCCTCTCCTTGTCAGATAGTCTTCGCTGCGCGGAGTTCTGCTTCCGGCATCGAGTCGTCCCAGAGCCAGTAGCGGATCTCGCCCTGGCACCTGAAATTGAACACTTCGTGGTTGCCCTTGGCGTCGACAGCGTGGATCACCACCCCGCCAAGGAACCCGTCGGTGAGTTCGCTGAGCTCGTCGACCGCGAGCTTGACCGCATCGCTGAGCGAGTAACCGAGCTTCATGGCGAGGACGATGGTGCGGCTGGTGGCGCAGCGCATCGTCATCTCGCCGGTATGGGTACAGGCCGCAGCGCCGTAGCGGCTGTCGGCATAAAAGCCGGCGCCGGGGATCGGGCTGTCGCCGAGCCGGCCCGGATATTTCCAGGCCCAGCCCGAGGTCGAGGTCGCGGCATGGATGCCACGCGCCGGGTCGGCGCTGAGATAGACCGTGGTATCGCGCACCCGCTCCGGATCGGTGATGGTCTTGAGCAGCGGCGCCAGTGGCGTATTCGGGAAGGCCGCCTTCTGCTCCGGCGTCATTTCCTGTTCGAGCCGCTCCCACCAGACCCGTTTACTATCCTCGAGCAGCACGTCGTCGACCGAGAAACCGGTTTCAGTGGCGAAGCGGCGAGCGCCCGCGCCGGTCAGCATGACATGCGGCAGCTGCTTCATCACCTCGTGGGCCAGCCGGGCTACCGGGATGGTGTCGGGCACCGCGCCGACGCTGCCGACTTCGCGCGTCGTGCCGTCCATCACCGCGGCATCGCACTCCATCACACCCAGCATATTGGGCCAGCCGCCATGGCCGACGCTGCGCACCTTGGTTTCGGCTTCGACTTTCGAAATGCCGGCGACCATGGCCGTCAGGCTGTCGCTGCCCGAGCGCAGCATCTCGACGGTCGTCGGGATGCCGGGCCAGCCTTCCGCATTGGCGATAAACAACATGGTGGTCAGTCTTTCCGCATCTTGGAGAGAAACTGCGCGACGCGCGGCTGTGCGAGGCCACCATCGCTGGCGAAGAACCTTTCGGTCGGCAGGTCGACCAGCAGCACGCCCTTCTCGAGAAAGACGATGCGGTTCGAGATCTGCCGCGCGAACTCGATTTCGTGCGTGACGAACACCATGGTGGTGCCGTCCCGGGCGAGCTTGGCGAGGATCTCGAGCACTTCCGAGGTCATCTCGGGGTCGAGCGCGCTGGTGACTTCGTCGAGCAAGAGGTAGCGCGGCTTCATCGCCAATGCCCGGCAGATGCCGACGCGCTGCCGCTGCCCGCCCGAGAGCTGCGCCGGATAGGCATCGGCGCGATCGCCGAGTCCCACCTGGGTGAGCAGCGCCCGGCCCTCGGCCTCGGCCTCCGCCTTGGGCCGCTTCAGCACTTCGATCGGCGCCAGCGTGATGTTCTGCAGCGCCGTCATGTGCGGGTAGAGGTTGAACAGCTGGAACACCGTGCCGCTGCGCTTGCGCGCCTCGGCCAGCTCCTTGGGCTTTGAGACATCGAAATCGTCGACGGTGATCTTGCCGGCATTGAGCTTTTCGAGCCCGTTGATGCAGCGGATCAGCGTCGATTTGCCCGAGCCTGAGGAGCCCAGGATCGACACCACTTCACCGGGGTTCACCGTGAGGTTCACCCCGTCGAGGACGGTGACCGGGCCAAAGGCCTTCTTGACGTTTTCGACTTTCAGCATGCTTCAGAGGCCCCGGAAGGCGCTGTGCGCCCGCAGACGTTTTTCGGCCCAGGCGCCCAGCGAGGCGACCGCCTTGGCGGCGAGGTAGTAGAGGATGCCGACGGCGGTCCACACGATGAACGGTTTCAGCGTCCTGAGGTTGAGCGTGGCGCCGATCTTGGCGAGGTCGAGCACGCCGATCACCGAGATCAGCGAGGTGACCTGCAGCTGGTTGACCAGCAGCGCCGTCAGCGGTCCGATCGAGAAGGCGGCGGCCTGCGGGGCGATCACGTGGCGCAGCACCTGCCAGCGGCTGAGCCCGAACACCCGCGCCGCCTCGACCTGGTCGCGCCCGATCGATTCGATCGACGACACCGCGATAACGTAGACAAAGGCCGCGGTATTGGCCGAGAGCGTCACGATCGCCGCCTGCACCGGCGTCACGTTGACGTGGAAGAACGCCGGAAAGCCGAAGAACACCAGGAACAGCTGCACCAGCACCGGCGAGTTCTTCAGGATCTCCGAAACGAAGGTGACGAGCTGCATCAGTACCGGCACGCGGTAGAAGCGCACGATGCCCCACAGCACGCCGACCAGGAGCCCGATCAGCGAGGTGACGAGGAACAGCCCCACTGTGACCCCGAGGCCCTGCAGCAGCAGCACGATGTCGTAAGGGGTGAACTCGGCGAAACGCATCAGCTCACCTGTTCCTGGAGGTCGCGGTTGAGGCGGCGGTGCAGCAGGGTGATGCCGAGCGACACCAGGTAGGTCAGCGCCGCATAGACCACCAGCAGCACGACATAGACTTCGAACGGCCGGAAGGTATCGGAGGCGACGATCTTCGCCTGCCCGGTCAGCTCGTTGAGCGTGATGGTCGAGAGGATCGATGAGGTGAGGATCATGTTGATCAGCACCGAGCCGAGCGGCCGCACTGAAGTGCGAAGCGCAATCGGCAGCACGATGCGGGTGAAGGTGACGCGCTTCGAAAGACCGCTGACCTCGGCTGCTTCGAGGATGCCGTTATCGATGGCGAGGATGCCGGCGCGGATCGCGTCCGACGCATAGGCGCCGCCGGCGATCGACAGCGCCACCACACCGGTGGTGAAGGCGTCGATGTAAATGCCGATTTCGGGCAGGCCGTAATAGAAGAAGAACAGCTGCACGATGAACGGGATATTGCGGAACAGGTCGACATAGAGGAAAGCCAGCCGGCTGATCCACTTGCTCGACGAGGTGCGCGCGATGGCGACCAGCATGCCGAGGATGACGCTGCCCACCAGCGCCAGGGCGCAGGCTTCGAGCGTCAATAGCGCCCCCTCGGCCAGAAAGCCGAGATGTGGAATGAGAATGGTGAGATCGAGCCGCACGTGCCCTCCCGCCGAGTGAAACCGGTTTCACTTTATGTGACAGTTCGGCAATGTCAAGCAGGGTATCAGACCAATCCGGTAGGTGTTCGGCCAGTGCGGAACCGCACACACGCCGCCGTGATCGGCATTGGATGTGAAGTGTGACCCCAATGCACTCGACAAGTGACCTCGCTTTTTGCTGGTAGACACCCTGATATTGCCACTCTTGTTGCGAGACCCGTTTTGACCACCCGCCGCCTGTTCCTGATCGGGGGCGCCGCCCTGGCGCTCAGTGCCTGTTCCTCCACCGGCAAGCGCGACCTCACCGCGCGAACCAACGTGATCCAGGTCGACGAGCCGTGGGCCAGCTACTATTCGATGAAGACCAACGAGCCGTTCCCGGTTCCTGGCATCGATATCCGCAAGATCCCGCAGCAGTTCTGGCGCCAGGAAGTCGACTATGCCGGCAACGAGAAGCCGGGCACCATCGTCGTCAACACCTCCGAGCGCTTCCTCTACCTGGTGCAGCCAGGTGGCCGCGCCATGCGCTACGGCGTCGGCGTCGGGCGTGAGGAGGGGCTCAACTTCCGCGGTTCGGCGGTGATCGCCCGCAAGGCCGAGTGGCCGCGCTGGACCCCCACCGCCAACATGATCAAGACCCAGCCCGAGCGTTACGGTCCGGTGGCCGCCGGCCTCGAGCCAGGGCTCAAGAACCCGCTCGGCCCGCGCGCCCTCTATCTCTATCGCAACGGCAAGGACACGCATTTCCGCCTGCACGGCACGCTCGAGCCCTACACCATCGGGCAGTCGGTTTCGTCGGGCTGCATCCGCCTGATCAACCAGGATATCATCGATCTCTATAGCCGCGTCTCCACCGGCACCCGGGTGATCGTCACCGGCTGATCGACCGGTCTGCTCCCGACGCGCCGCGTTGGGCCACCGAGTAAGCGAACCGACGCTGTGCAAGTCCCCCAAACTCGGTGTCATCCCAGCGAAAGCTGGGACCCAACTATCAGCTGGTGCTGGCGGTGAGATGGGTCCCTGCTTTCGCAGGGATGACCGCCGGTGGGTGGGGCGCGACCATAACTTAGCGCCCATGTGCTTTCGCGGGGATAACCCCGTGGGCAGGCCCGTCTGAAGTGCCACACCTCCCCGTCCGGGCAGGGCGCTCCAGGACAGGGTGACAAATCCCGTTCCGCTCATCATTATGGCCCTCCCGGAATCAGCGGTGGGGATGTCCGTGGCATCAAAGGCCAATATCGATGCCTGGTTCGAGCGTATCGGCTTTGCCGGCTCGATCGCTCCCTCGCTGGAGACGCTGAGCCAATTGCATCAGCTGCATCCGGCGGCCATCCCTTATGAGAACCTCGATCCGCTGATGGGCGCGCCGGTCCGGCTCGACCTCGCCAACCTGCAGCAGAAACTGCTGTTCGATCGTCGTGGCGGCTATTGCTTCGAGCACAACCTCCTGTTCAAGGCGATGCTCGAGGAGCTCGACTTCGAGGTGAAGATGCACGGCGCCCGCGTGCTTTGGGGCCTCGCCGAGGGCGAGGAGCCGCCATTGCGCCACCTGGTGCTGACCGTCGAGGTTGCCGGCATCACCTATCTCGCCGATGTCGGTTTCGGCGGCCAGACCGCCACGGCGCCGCTCCGGCTGCGCGCCGACGCGCCCCAGGCCACCCCGCTCGACACCTACCGCCTGCTCGAAGCCGACGGCACCTGGCAGGTGGAGATCGAGATCGCCGGTGCGTGGCACGCGCTTTACAGCTTCGAGCGCACCGAACGCAGCATGGACGAGCTGGCGAGGCTGAACGATGAAGCCGACTCGTCGCCGTTCTTCACCCAGAACCTGCTGGTCGCCAAGGTCGAGAAGGCCCGGCGCGTCGCCTTGTTCAATCGCAAGCTCAACATCCACACCGTCGGCGCGCCGAGCGAGGGGCGGCTGATCAATTCGACCACTGAACTGCGCGAGCTGCTCACCGGCACCTTCGGTCTGCAGCTGCCCAATGATGAGCGGCTCGAACTGGCACTGCAAAAGATCATCGAACGCGAGTCCGACTGATGGCGCCAGTCTATGTCGACCCCGACAAGGTGCTCGAATTCAAGGACGAGCAGGCCTTCTACGATTGGCTCAGCCAGCACCACGACAGCTGGGATGAAGTCTGGATCAAGATCCACAAGGTCGGCTCGGGCCTGCCCTCGATCACCGCCAAAGAGGCGATCGACGCCATCCTCTGTTGGGGCTGGATCGACGCGGTGCGCAAGGGCTTTGACGACAAGAGCTTCCTGCAGCGCTACACCCGTCGCGGCCGGAAAAGCATCTGGAGCAAGATCAACGTCGACAATGTCGCGCGGCTGGTCAAATCCGGCCGGATGACCGAGCACGGCATGAAGCATGTCGAGGCCGCCAAGGCCGACGGCCGCTGGGACAAGGCCTACGGCGCCGGCAAGGACATGAAGATCCCCGATGACCTCCAGGCGGCAATCGATGCCGAACCGGCGGCCAAGGAGATGCTCGGCAAGCTCAGCGAGCAGAACCGCTTCGCCATTGCTTTCCGCACCCACAACATGAAGACCGAGGCCGGGCGGAAAAAGAAGATCGAGAGCTTTGTCGAGATGCTGAAGCGCGGCGAGACCATCCATCCGCAGGGCAAGCAGAAGTGACCGTCTGGGTGGCGTTCCTGCGCGCCGTCAATGTCGGCAAGCGCCAGATGAAGATGGCGGAACTGCAGGCGCTCTGCGTCGAGCTCGGCTACACCGGCATCAAGACCATCCTCGCCAGCGGCAATGTGCGCTTCGAGTGTGGGCACGACCCCAAGGCGGAATTGGAAGCGGCGATCGAAAAACGCTGGGGCTGGTTTTCCGAGGCGGTGATGCGCTCGGGCCCCGAGATCGAGGCCATGCTGGCGGCAAAACCCTTCGCGGCCTACCCGGAGGAGGGGAACTTCCACCGCTACGTCATGCTGTTCGACAAGCCGTTGCCCGCGGACGCGAGCTATACCGGCATCCCCGAAAATTACGACGTGGTGCGGGTCGAGGCGCGCGAAATCTACCTGGTCGGCTACCGCCAGCCCGACGGTCGTCACGGTCCGGGGCTGGACAAGTTCGACCGGCAGTTGGAGAAGGGCGCTGTCGCGACCATGCGCAACTGGAACACCATCCCCAAGGTCCTCAATTGATCACTGTCCTCGGCTCCACCAATCTCGACCTGATCGGCACCGTCAGCCGCATCCCCAAGCCCGGCGAGACGGTGCCCGGGGACCAGTTCTCGATGGCGGCCGGCGGCAAGGGCGCCAACCAGGCGCTGGCCGCCCGTCGCGCCGGCGCCGAGGTCCGGATGTTCGCTGCGGCCGGCACCGACAGTTTCGCCGATGAAGCGCTGAAGCTGCTGCGCGCCGACGGTGTGGACCTCACCCATGTGCGCGTCGTCGAAGGCGCCACCGGCATCGCCATGATCTTCGTCGACGAGGCCGGCGAGAACGTCATCGCCATCCTTCCCGGCGCCAACGGCACCATGGGCCGTGCCGACGCCGACGCGGCGCTGGAAGGGCTCGGCATCGGCTCGGTGCTGATGCTGCAGCAGGAAATTCCGCAGGCCGCCACCGAGCGGGCGCTCGAGCTGGCTAGGGCCCAGGGCGTCGTCTCGATCCTCAACACCGCGCCGTTCCTGAAGACCACCAAGGCCGTGGCCGAACAGGCCTCGATCGTCATCGCCAACGAAACCGAGTTTGAACTGCTGACCGGCGCCGGCGTCGACCGGCTCGATGCCGCGATGACCGATTGGGCCAGATCGCAGAACCAGACGGTGATCGTCACCCTCGGCCCCGACGGCGCCCGCGCTGCCACCCCGACCGGCAGCTTCGCCGTTCCGGCAATGAAGGTCGATCCGGTCGACACCGTCGGCGCCGGCGATACCTTCTGCGGCTACCTGGCGGCCGGTCTCGACCGCGGCCTCGACCTCGAAGCCGCTATGCGCCGCGCCGCCGTGGCCGCCAGTCTTGCGGTGCTGAAGCCGGGCGCCCAGCCGTCGGTGCCGTACCTGCGCGATGTCGAAGCGGCATTGAAGTAGGCGGGATGGAGCGGGTCTGGCTTGGGGGCAAGGTTGTTGAACTGATCCCCAGCATACATGCCGACGAGCGCGGCGCTCTCGCCGCCCTGGCGTTCGACCGGCATCGCTTTGCCGCGGTCAGGAGCTTCATCGTCGAGGCCCCGGATGGGGCCCTCCGGGGCGGCCACGGACATCACCGGGGCCGACAGCTGTTGGTGCGGCTGTCCGGCAGCATCGACGTCGAGCTCCGCTATGGTGGAACCGTCGAGCGGCTGACCCTCGATGACAGGCTCCGTGCTGTTCTTGTCGAGCCGCCGGTCTGGGCCAGTCAGACCTATCGGGGCGAGCGCGCGAGCCTGCTGGTTCTGTGCGACACCGCCTACGATCCCGACGACTACTCCGAGGACCCCGTCTAGTGCCTCGTAAACGCATCGCCGTACTCGGGGCTGGTATTCTCGGCTCCAGCCTGGCGCTTTTGCTCGCCCGCCGTGGCCACGACGTGACCGTGTACGACAAGGAGAGTGAGCCGGTCGCCTGCGCCAGCCGCTGGAACGAAGGTAAGATCCACCTGGGATATCTGTATGGGGCAGATGACAGTCTCAGGACGGCCCGGCACATCCTCCCCGGCAGCCTCAGCTTCGGGCGCGTGCTGTCAAAGCTGCTGGAGGCCGACCTCAGGCCGCACACTACCTCCAGAGATGACATCTACCTCGTACATCGCAACTCGGTCGTCGACGCCGCCACCCTGGATCGGACCTTCGGCCGGATCGACGACCTGCTGCACGAGCACCCGGGAGCGCGGAACTACCTGGTCGATGTCTCGGCGGCACGGAGCCGGAAGCTCTCGCCGGCCGAATGGGGCGCGATCAGCACCTCGGACGAGGTGGTTGCCGGATACGAAGTTCCCGAACGCTCGATCAACACGCAGTGGGTCGCCGGGAGCCTGGCCGCGGCGCTGCGCAGCCAACCCCGCGTCACGTTGCGGCTGGAGACGACGATCACCGAGGCAAAGCCCGTGGCCGGCGTCGATGGGAAATGGCAGGTGGCTACCAACGATGGGGCGCGGGAGCAGTTTGACGTGGTGGTCAATGCGCTGTGGGAAGGTCGCCTTGCCGTGGACCTGACTGCGGGCATCACGCCTGAGCCGGGATGGTCGCACCGCTTCCGCTATTGCCTCTTCATTCGCACCAAACGACCGGTTGCGCTGCGAAGCGCCCTCATCACCGTCGGAGGTTTTGGCGACGTCAAAAACTACAATGGGCGCGACTTCTACATGTCCTGGTACCCGGTCGGCATGGTCAGGCAGGGCAGCGGCATCACCCTCGAGCGACCCGAAGCGCTGGACGCGGCGGCCACGGAACGATTCGTCGACGCCGTGCGAGCTCGGCTGGGAACCCTGCTCCGAGGGACCGAGGCGGTTTTCGAGGCGGCCGAGGACATCAAGGTCCGGGGCGGTTTCGTCTTCGCCCAGGCCGGGGGATCGGTCGACGACCCCGCGGCGAGCATCCATCGGCGCGACCGCTTCGGCGTGCAGCGCGAAGGCAGCTACTATTCCGTCGACACCGGCAAGTACTCGACTGCACCGTGGATGGCCGAGCAGCTGGCCGCCGAGATTTCGGGAGATTAGCGGCCGTGCTGGACCAATCCTTGCCGCCGGTCGCGCCCTGGCAACCGAAGGTGACCGCGCTGGTCCCCTGCTACAACTCCGCCGCCTTCGTCACCCGGGCGCTCGATAGTCTCGCCGCCCAGACCTGGCCGAACCTCGAGATCCTGATCGGCGAGGATTGCTCGACCGACAATACCTTCGACATCGTCACCGCCTTTGCGGCGACCCGCGGCAACGTGCGCGTCCTGCGGCGCAGCGAAAATCTTGGCTGGCTGCGCAACGCCAACGACCTGATGGCCAACGCAACCGGCGAGCTGATGTTCTTTGCCTTCCACGACGATGCGGTCGAGCCGAGCTATGTCGAAAAGCTCGTCGCGGCGCTGCGCGACAACCCCGGCGCGGTGCTGGCCTATACCGATATGCAGCTGTTCCAGCCGGATGGGTCGGGCGAGATCAAGGTGTTCGACGCCCTTGCCGCTGCCCACACACCATTGGCGCGCGGCCTGGTGATGGGCGGCCTCGTGACCGACTGGTGGCTGCCCAATCGCGGACTGTTCCGCTCCTGGGCCTTCGCACGGGCCGGTGGGATCAAACCCAATGCCGAAGGTGAGTTCTCGGCCGACTGGACCTGGCTCCTGCATCTGTCGCTGCTCGGCGATTTCGTCCGCGTGCCCGAAACGCTCTGCCGGAAATACTTCCAGAAAACCAGCCTCAGCCGGAACTGGGCCTTCAGCCCCGCGCAGCGCCGCGCCCTGCGCCAGGCCGGCATGCGCGAGGTGTGGAACAGCCGGCTCGACCTGCCACGCCGCGCCGTCCTGGCCGTCTATATCGGGCTGAACCTGGCGCGGCTGGGCGTGCTGTGGCGCCGGGCCACCGCACCAACTGGCCGCTAGAGCGCTTTCAGGAAAAAAGCCTGTCCCGCGAAGGCGGGGCATGCAGACTTTTCCTCCTCGAAAGCGCGACCAAATCAAAGACCTGGAGCATTTCATCGATTCAACGAAACGGTGAAATGCTCTAGTCCAGCTTCACTCGCTGTTCGTAGGCCCTGAGCATCGGTTCGAGGTGATCCTCGAACAGCAGCCCCGGCTTTTCCTCGAGCGCCATCGGGTAGGCGGCTTCGGCGGCGAGCGACAGGCCGAGGAAGGCGATCAGGCCTTCCGCCGCACCGGGGGCGGCGAAGCGGTAGTGGCCGGTTTCCAGTCGTTGCAGCAGCGCTTTCTTCGAGGCGATCATCTTCTCGGTGACGCCGATGCCGTTGCTCATCGAGCTCGGTAGCTTGACGTAGTCGTGCTGTGGCGTGCCGAGGTGGTGGACGGTTCCGGCGGTGCGCCAGAGCTGCATCAGCAGCTCCAGGTCGGTCATGTTGGTGAGTTCGAGATCGTAGCGCGCGTCGCAGCGCCGGCGGTCCCAGACGATCATCGAGTCCATCGACAGGTTGACGAACTTGTAGGCGCCGGGGGTCAGCACCCGGTCCTCGCCGTCACCGACGAAACGCAGGTGCGTGTAGCCGTCATCCATCACCTCGAGCGCCGAAGCAACGATCGGGTGCTCGGCCAGCGCCGCGACGGCCAGCTCGAGCTTCCGCGGTCTCAGCCGGTCGTCGGCATCGAGGATGGCCACATAGGGGGCGGTGATGCGGTCGAGCGCCAGGTTGCGGGCCCGCGACGCACCGGCGCCGACCCGGCCGGAGCTGAGGAAATGGAAGCGCTCGTCGACGAGACCGGCGCGGCCGAGCAGCTCTTCGTAGTCCTCGCCGTCATCGGTGACGATCCAGGCTTCCCAGTCCGCATGCGTCTGCTGGAGGACGCTGCGAACCGCCTGTTCGATCAGGCTCTCGGCCTTGTAGGCGGGGATCACCACCGCCACCGTGCTGTCGGTCAAAGTCATGCTCCCCGCCGGGACGGCGGTCTTGATTGGGAAGGGTCCCAGACCCATATCACGGGCATGGAACGGCGCCACTGAAACTCGGGCCGCTCCACACCGTTGCTTGGAACAAGGACGATACGGATGTCGCGCGTCTCCATGTTTTCGGCGCCCTTCCTGCTCGGCTTCGACGCGTTCGAGGAACGCATCGATCGGTTGAGCAAAGCCGCCGATGGCTACCCGCCTTACAATATCGAGCGTTCGCTCGATAACGAGGGCGCGGAGACCTTTCTGATTTCCATCGCTGTCGCGGGGTTCGGCCTGGCCGACCTCGAGGTGACGGTGGAGGATAACCAGCTGCTGATCCGCGGCCGGCAGAAAGACGACGCCAGCCGGCAATACCTGCATCGCGGCATCGCCGCGCGGCAGTTCCAGCGAAACTTCCTCCTCGCCGACGGCATGGTGGTCAAAGACGCGATGTTACGGAACGGCATGCTGATGCTCGCAGTTGTTCGTCCGAGAGCCGAAAAGATCGCCCGCCGTATCGAGATCCGTTCTGCCTAGAAAGGGGAACATGAAGTGCAAGAGAACAGAGAACACCCCATCGACAATCCCCTGCGGAACCTGACCCCGGCCCAGTTCATGGCGCTCGGCGGCAATGCAGTGGTCTACGTCAAGCACGTCAAGGGCGCCGACATGGGTCCGATCCTGCCCGACAGCGAATTCAACGAGGACTCCGACTTCCACATCGTGGTCTCGGCCGACGGCTCGCCGTTGATGGTCGGCGACAGCGAGGAAGCCGTCGAGGAATGGCTGAGCGACAAGTCCTTCGGCATCGTCACGCTGCACTGAACGGGGAGGCGTGAGCGCAGCCTGCGCCCACGCCCAAACCCCTCAGTCGCCGAGGCTGGTAAGGTCGATCTTGTTGACGCTCACCATCTTGGTTTTGCGCACGAAGCCGTAGAGCACGTCAGGCTGCGAGCGGTCCCAGGCAATGCCCTGGCCGGCAATGGCCAGTGGTACGGTGCCAATCCAGCTCAGCGTCGAACCGATCTTGGGTAGCTGCATCACGTAGGCTTCGGCCGGATCGTGACCGCTGAGATAGAGGTTGCCGTCCGGGCCCCACGAGCCGCCCGAGTTCGACATGTCGTCGAACTTTTCCACCACCGCATCCGGAATCACATAGGCCGCGGCCACCTGCCAGTCGGGGGTGAAGCGCACCACCTGCGTATTGTATTTGTTGCCATAGGCGACGGGGCTCTTGTCGAACACCCGGTTGTAGTTGGCAAAGCCGCCCCACCAGCTGCCGTCGGCCGCCCGATCCACCCAGGTGAACGAGCCGATCTGAATGCCGAAGCTGTGGCTCTCGAGGTGGTCGAGCGTCGCCGCGTCGAAAATCTCCAGCGACGAGGTCATCGGCCATACCGGGTAGTTGGAATGGGCGACATAGATCTTGCCGTCGACCACCGTGGCGCTGTCGAAATGGATGGCGCCGATATCCTCGTAGTCGCGGCTGAGCACCAGCTGCTTGCTGTCCTTGGCGTATTTGGCGATCGAGGTGTTGTCGATGGCGTAGAAATGCTCGGCGTCGACGCCGATCGCCTGGTTGATCTCGGGAATCTCGACGCTGTCGAGCACGCTCGAGGTCATCGCCACCGGCTCGGCGGCGAGGCTGAGCGTAACAACGACAGGGGCAACACAATTGACGGCGACAACAAGCGTTGCCGCCAGCGACAATCTGGCAAACATCACATTCTCCTGAACGGCCTGGGGTGGCGCACTTAAGGCGGCGCGACCGCGGAAGACGCTAGGCGTGCTCGGTGAAGCTGGTGTGACGGGGCGGGCTTCCCTACCCCTTGTGGGCAGGGCAATCGCATATGGGAAGCGCCGGATGAGGGATGCTGCAAAACCCGGCAGCTCCCCACGCCCCCCTCTCTGGCGAAAACTAAGGACTTAGCTGCGCTAAGCCCAAGTTTTCGCTTTCTCCCCCGCCAAGGGGGAGAGTCCAGACGGATACTCAGGAGCAAGTGGAAGGCACTGATCATCTCCCCCTTGGCGGGGGAGAAAGCAAAATCTTAGGTTTAGCCGTTTGGCTAAGCCTTAGATTTTGCAAGAGAGGGGGCCTGGAGGGCACAATGGTTCGGCCATATGCGATCGCCTGCCTCAAGGGGGAGGGGGTCGCGGGGAGCCCTCCGGACTCAGGCCGCCCGCGTAGCTTCTAGCGGCTGGGTCAGGATGCCGTAGAGTTCGCCGGCATCATCGGCGCGACGCAGCCGCGCGACGACTGAATCGGTGCGCAGGATCCGCGCCACCCGAGCCAGTGCCTTGAGATGGTCGGCGCCCGCGCCCATCGGCGCGAGCAGCAGCATGACGAGGTCGACCGGCTGGTCGTCGACCGACTCGAACTCCACCGGCTGTTCCAGCTTGGCGAACAGGGCCGTCACCGACCCCAGCCCGGCAAACTTGCCGTGCGGAATGGCGATGCCATTGCCGAGCCCGGTCGAGCCCAGCTGTTCGCGATCGTTCACCGCTTCGAAGATGGTCGCTGCGTCCTGCCCGGTGATCTCTGCGGCCCGCTCGGAGAGCCTGTGCAGCACGTCCAGCTTGGTCTTGATCTCAGAGCAAACAATCACGGACTCCTCCGAGAGGATGTCAGCCAATTCCATCAAGAAGTTCCCATCGTGGATGCGGAAAGAGCAAGCTTTTCCGGAGCCCTAGTTCGGCCTGAGGGCCGGATCGATCCAGCCAATATTGCCGTCGGCGCGGCGGTAGACCACATTTAGGCCACCATGTCCAGCATGCCGGAATACGACCACTTCCGCCTGGGTCAAATCAAGCTGCATCACCGCTTCGCCCACAGACATCTGCCTCAGGCTCGAGGTCGCCTCGGCGATCACCGGCGGCGAGTAGTCCTCCCGCAGCTCGTCATCCTCGCTGGGCGCGGCGAGCACGTAGGATGGCGCTTCCTCGTCAGTGCCATTGGCATGGCGGCGGTGCGCCTTGAGCTTGCGGTTGTAGCGCCTGAGGCGCTTCTCGATGGTGTCAGCCATGCCCTGGTAGGCCGACATCGCGTCGCCGCCATACGAACTCGACTGCAGCACGGCGCCGGAATCGAGGTGCACCATGCACTGGGCGTTGAACCCCGAGCCTTCCGGTTCGAGGGTGAGGTGGCCGGTGTAGTTGCCGTCGAAGTACTTCTTCACCACCGTGTCGAAATGGCCCTGCGCCCTGATACGCAGCGCATCGCCGACATCCATGTTCTTTCCTGAGACGCGCAGTGTCATGGAGGTCCTCTTTCTCGCTAGAGCGCTTTCAGGAAAAGTTCTGAGACTTTTCCGGTTCGAAAGCGCGACCAAATCAAAGCCTGAGCATTTCAACGCTTCAGCAAACGGTGAAATGCTCGTGTAGCCGGCCGGAGCGGCCGCCACCATGAGATGTGGTCACCCCGGTGAGGGGAGTCTAGACCGACCCCTCCCAAGGGGCAATGCGCGGAACCCGATTGGGTTCAAATGCGAGGTGTCGACAGCGGCAGTGCCGACGCGCTATCGTCCCGCCGCGACCAAAGCGCGCTTCTGGCGGCGCCGGATCACCGAGGAGGGGATGTTCATCCCCTCGCGGTATTTCGCCACGGTGCGGCGCGCCACTTCGATCCCGCGTTCCTTCTGCAGCATCTCGGCGATGGTGTCGTCGGAGAGGATATCGGCCGGCTGCTCGGCATCGATGATCTGCTTGATGCGGTGGCGCACTGCCTCAGCGGAATGGTCGCCCTCGCCGGTCGATGAGCCGAGCGCCGTGGTGAAAAAGTACTTCATCTCGAACAGCCCGCGCGGCGTCGACACGTATTTGTTCGAGGTGACCCGGCTTACCGTCGACTCGTGCATCTCGATGGCGTCGGCGACCGCTTTCAGCGTCATTGGCCTCAGATGCGTGATGCCGTGGACGAGAAAGCCGTCCTGCTGTTTGACGATCTCGGCGGTGACCTTGAGGATGGTCTGCGCCCGCTGGTCGAGGCTTTTGGCCAGCCAGTTGGCGGTGGCGAGACAATCGGTCAGGAAGCTCTTTTCCGTGGTGTCGCGGGTCTTCTTGGTCACCGAGGCATAATAGGTGCGGTTGACCAGCACCCGCGGCAGCACGTCGGCATTGAGCTCGATCTGCCACTCGCCGCCGGGCCCCGGCCGCACGAACACATCCGGCACCACCGATTCCACCGGCCCTGCCTCGAAGGCGCGCCCAGGCCTGGGGTCGAGCTGGCGCAGCTCGGCCAGCATGTCGAGCAAATCCTCGCGATCGGCGCTCACGGCGCGGGCGAGGGCGGCGAGGTCGTGCTGAGCCACCAGCTCGAGATTGTCGAGCAGCCGCAGCATCAGCGGATCGAGCCTGTCCTTCTCGCGCAGTTGCAGCGCCAGGCACTCGCGCACATCCCGGGCGAACACCCCAACCGGGTCGCACCCCTGCAGCTTCAACAGCACCGCTTCGATGGTTTCGACGGGAGCGCCGAGCTGCTCGGCGACGGTTTCGAGCTCGACCGCGAGGTAGCCCGCCTCGCTGAGGCTGTCGATCAGGAACTGCGCGATCAGCCGTTCCGCCGGATCGGCGGTGATCAGCCCGGCCTGCGCGGCAAGGTGGTCGGAGAGCGTCGGTCGCGCGGCGACGAACTGGTCGATATCGGCCGCCTCGCCGTCACCGCCGCTCCGCTCGTTCCACTGTGTCGAGTCGGTCAGCCGCTCCGGCGCCGACTGGTCGGGGAAGACGTTCTCGACTTCGGTATCGTAGCCATTGGCGATCGAGTCCGCCGACTGGATGCGATCGGAATAGTCGACCGTGTCCTCGGCAGCGTTCAGTTCGGCTGGGCGCTCCGGCGCTTCCGCCGCCTCGTCGGCCGGTTCCGCCCCGTCCTCGCGCTCGAGCAGCGGATTGCGCAGCAACTCCGCCTCGACGAAGCTGTTGAGCTCGAGGTGGCTGAGTTGCAGCAGCCGGATCGACTGCATGAGTTGCGGCGTGAGCGTCAGGCCCTGGCTCTGACGAACCTCAAGCCGTGGCGACAAGGCCATGCGCGCGTTTCCACGTAAGAGAGGCTTCCAACGCCATCCATGCATGATTGGCGAGGTAAGGGCAAGAACCGTGCCAAGAGTGGCCAAACGCATTTCCTGCCTTCCGGTTGTATCCGAGCCGGCGGTAGTCGATGGTGAGCCATAAGGAGAGTCCGGTGCCACTCAAGATCGTCAGACGGCTGCTGCCGGATTGGGGCACGACCTATGGACCGCCGGGTGAAGGACCATTTCCGGCTGTCCTCCTGCTCCACGGTTCGGAGGGCCCGTGGTCGGGCTGGAGCCACCGCAACGCCGCGATCCTCGCCGCGCATGGCTTCCTTGCCTTCCCCTTCGGCTACTCGAAGGGTGGCAACGCCTGGAACGCCGGCAACATCATCGATGTGCCGCTCGACCGCACCGTCGAGGCACTGGCGGCGCTGCGCGGCTTCGCTCCGGCCGGGCCGAGGCTTGGCCTCTATGGCGTCTCGCGCGGTGCCGAGCACGCCCTGCTGCTTGCCGCGCTGATGGCGCGTGACGGGGACCGGGGCATGCCCGACGCCATTGCCGCCCACAGCCCGCCCGATGTGATCTGCGGCAGCTTCGACAGCCGTTCATGGCGCGACGCCGGTGATCCCGGCTGGCAGCCTTGGGATCCGGGCCACCGTGCCTGGAGCTGGAAGGGCTCGTCGGACGGGCTGCTGCCGACCACGCCGATCGAGATCGAGCGCTACCCCGGGCCGCTGTTCCTCAGCCACGGCACCGCCGACCGGGTATGGTCGGTGGAGATGACGCGGCGTCTGGCCGACCGTCTGCATCGCCACGGCCGCAGCCCGGAAGTGCATCTGTACGAAGGCCAGGATCACCTGCCGGGTAGCGACGCTGAGAACGAACACCACGAGCACCTGATCGACTTCTTCGAGCGAAACCTCGCTTGACCAGTCAGACCTCGAACGTATCGCCCAGATACACGCGCCGCGCCTCGGGGTCGGCGGCGATCACCTCGGGCTTGCCCTGGATCATCACATGGCCCTCGTGGATCACATAGGCGCGGTCGACTAGCGACAACGTCTCGCGCACCGAATGGTCGGTGATCAGCACCCCGATGCCGCGGCGGGTGAGGTGCCTGACCAGCATCTTGACTTCGCTGACCGCGATCGGGTCGACGCCGGCGAACGGCTCGTCGAGCAACATGAACAGGGGGTCGGTGGCGACCGCCCGGGCGATTTCGACGCGCCGTCGTTCGCCGCCCGACAGCGCCAGCGCATTGGACTTGGCGATATGGGCGATGCCGAACTCCGCCAGCAGCTCATTGAGCCGCGCCAGCCGGTCGGCTTTCCTTGGCACGTGCCCCTCGAGCACCGCGAGGATGTTGCCCTCGACGCTGAGGCCGCGAAAGATCGAGCTCTCCTGCGGCAGGTAGCCGATGCCGAGCCGCCCGCGCTGGAACAGCGGCAGGTTGGTGATCGGTCGCCCGTCGACCAGGATCTTGCCCTTGTCCGGCTTCACCAGCCCCATGATCATGGTGAAGACGGTGGTCTTGCCGGCGCCGTTCGGCCCAAGCAGGCCAACCGCCTCGCCGCGTCGCACCGCGAGGCTGATGTTCTCGACCACCGTCCGCTTGCCGAAACTTTTGTTGAGCCCATGCGCCACCAGCCAGCCGGATTGGTCGACCGGGGTCCTGGCCGTCACTGTCGCCGCTTCGTTCATTGCGGGGTGAAGACGCCGGTCACCCGGCCTCCGGCATTGCCCTTGAACACCGAGCTGTTGGTCTTGAGGTTGATGGTCAGCTCCGGCCCGTTCAGCTTGCCCTGCGCGTTGACCACCGTGACATTGCCGCTGAGCCTCAGGATCAGGGTGTCCGGATCGAATGTCGCCTTGGCCCCGGTGGCGTCCTGGCTGTCGGTCTTGATCCGCACATTGCCGGTGGCGGTGAGGCCGTCGATGTCGCTTTGCCCACCGCTGCCATAGACCACCACCACCTTGTCGGCCCAGAGCTTCAATCCGGTCCGGGTGATCGTGACGTTGCCGGTGAAGGTGGCGTTGTTGTTGTTCTGGTCAATGGTGAAATCGTCGGCGGCGACGTTCACCGGCTCGGCCGCGGCCGCCGGCAGCGCCATGGCCAACAGGGTGGTCAAGGCAATAGCGAGGGCAGCACAAAACTTCATTCGGTTTCCCCCGGGGTCGAGACCAGCGTCACCTTGGCGTTCTTGAAGGTGTAGATACCGGTTTCGCGATCATAGGTCATGCCATCGGAGACGATGTGCGAGCCGCTGGGCATGGTGATGTCGACGTTGCCGCTCGCCACCATCTTCCAGTTCATCAGGTCGGCGAACACCGCTTCGAGCGTGCCATCGAGCCCCTCTGAACTGGTGACATGGGCGATCCCCGGCACGTTCAGCAACTGGTCATTGGTCTGGAACTGTGCTGCCGCCGCTTCCGCCTGCATCGCCGCGCCCTCCGGCGGGGTCATGGTGAACACTGCGTCCTCCATGTCGATCAGGTCGTTCTGTGTCGGCGCCACCTTCGCCGCCCGCGCCGACAGCGCGTAAAGCGTGCCGTCATCGCCGGTGGAGGTGAGTCGTGGCGTTTCCACCACCAGGTTGTCCCGATCGATCCTGATATTGGAGTAGCCGAAGCGCTGCCCCAGATTGTCGATGACGATCATCGCCAAGAGCACCACGAACACCAGCACCCCGCCGGCTGGCACCAGCCAGCGCAACAGGCTGACCAGCCGGTTACGACGATTGAGTCGCGCGTAGAGCGCGGCGCGATCGTCGATCGGGGTGGCCAGCGACGCCATCAGCTATGCGCGAAGATGTCGGTCTCGTCCCAGCCCATCAGGTCGAGGTCGATCCGGTGCTTGAGGAACTCGAAGCAGGCCTGGGCCAGTTCGGTCCGGCCCTCGCGCCTGAGCATCCGATCGAGGTGGCGCTTCAGGTCGTGGAGGTAGAGGACGTCCGATGCGGCATAGTCGAGCTGCGCTTCGGAGATCTTTTCGGCGCCCCAGTCCGAGCTCTGCTGCTGCTTGGACATGTCGATGTTGAGCAGCTCGCGCGCCAGGTCCTTGAGGCCGTGCCGATCGGTGTAGGTGCGCACCAGCTTACTGGCGATCTTGGTGCAGTAAACCGGGCCGGTGACGATACCGAAGCGGTGCTTCAGCACGGCCATGTCGAAGCGCGCATAGTGGAAAATCTTGGTGACCCCGGGGTCACTCAGGAGCTTCGTGAGGTTCGGCGCGTCCTTCAGATCCTGCGGGATTTGCACCACGTCGGCGCTGCCGTCACCGGGGGAGAGCTGCACCACGCAGAGCCGGTCACGCCGCGGATCGAGGCCCATGGTTTCGGTATCGATCGCCACCTCCCGGCCATAGCGCTGGAGGTCGGGCAGGTCGCCCCGATGCAGTCTGATCGTCATGTCGAAATCCTGGTTCGGCGATTTGGGCTGTGATGCCATAGCATAAAGGCGTTGGAAAGACCGGGCGGCATCGTTACAAAACCCGGGGCGGCCGCAGGCCACGCGGCTCGCGGCGGGTGGGTTACTTTATGACGTTGAACAAGGTCCGCGACGGACTGAGCGGACTGCCGCGTCGCTGGAAGCAAGCCATTCTGATCGGCTTCGACATGCTCGCGCTGCTCGGCGTGCTGTGGCTGAGCTTTGCTATCCGCCTGGGCGGCACCTTCACGCCCACCATGTCGCACATCCTGCTGATGCTGCTGGCGCCGATCCTCGCCGTGCCGGTGTTCATCCGGATGGGGCTGTATCGCGCCGTGATCCGCTACCTGCCGGAGCGGGCGCTGTGGACCATTATCCAGGCGATGATGCTGGCAACCCTGCTCTGGGTGTTCGCGCTGTTTCTCGCCGAGGCGACGCGGCTGGCGACCTTCCCGCGCACCGTGCCGCTGTTCTACTTCATCTTCGGCACCGTCATCGTCGCCGGCTCGCGCTTCCTCGCCAAGGCACTGCTCTGGCTGCCTGAGCGCAACCTCCGCCATGGCGGCGGGGTGGTGATTTATGGCGCCGGTTCCGCCGGCACGCAGCTTGCCGAAGCGCTGCGTGCGCATCGCGCCAGCTCCGTCGTCGCCTTCGTCGATGATGACCAAAGCCTCTGGGGTCGCGATGTCGCCGGCATCCGCGTCGACCCGCCGACCAGGCTCGGTGAGCTGATCAGCAACCGCGGTGTCAGCGAGGTGATCCTCTCGATTCCCTCCGCCGACGCCACCCGACGCGCCCAGATTGTCACCGAGCTCAGCCACCACCCCGTCAAGATCCGGGCGCTGCCGGCGATTGCCGACCTGGTCTCCGGCAAGTACCTGATCAGCCAGCTGCGCGAGATAGATATCGACGATCTGCTCGGCCGCTCCGCCGTGCCCGCCGATCCCGAGCTGATGGGCGAAATCCTTGGCGGTCGGGTGATCCTCGTTACCGGCGCTGGCGGCTCGATCGGCTCGGAGCTCACCCGGCTCATCGTCCAGCACGCGCCCAGGAAGCTGGTGCTGCTCGAGGCCAACGAGTTCGCGCTCTACGAGATCGACCGGCACCTGCGCACCCTGGCTGAGGTCGAGATCGTCCCGGTGCTCGGCTCGATCGCCGACGCCGCGCTGCTCCGCCGCACGCTCGAGGGGCAGGGCGTCGAAGTGATCTTCCATGCCGCAGCGCACAAGCATGTGCCACTGGTCGAGGCCAACGCGCTGGAGGGCGTGCGCAACAATGTTCTGGGCACCCGCATCCTGGTGGAAGCGGCGGTCGCGGCGGGCGTACAGCGCTTTGTCCTGATTTCGTCCGACAAGGCAGTGCGGCCGTCGAGCGTCATGGGGGCGACCAAGCGCTGGGCTGAACTGATCGTCCGCCACTACGGCAAGGGCAGCGGTATGCGCTACTGCTCGGTGCGTTTTGGCAACGTGCTCGGCTCCAACGGCTCGGTGGTGCCGCTGTTTCGCGAGCAGATCGCCGCCGGCGGCCCGGTGACCCTCACCGACAGCCGCATGACCCGCTACTTCATGTCGATCCACGAGGCGGCCGAGCTGATCGTCCAGGCCGGCGCCATGGCCGAGGGTGGTGACATCTTCCTGCTCGAGATGGGCGAGCCGGTACGCATCCGCGATCTCGCCGAGAACATGATCCGGCTGGCCGGCCTGTCGGTGAAATCCGACGACAACCCCACCGGTGACATCGCCATCCGCGAGACCGGCGCGCGGCCGGGCGAGAAGCTGGCCGAAGAGCTGTTCTTCGATCCGGCCAACGCGCTGCGCACCGCGCAGCCGAAGATCCTCCGCTCGCCACCGGGCGCCCGCCAGACCAACGACCTGTTGCCCGCCCTCACGGCGCTCGATGCTGCGCTGAAAGCCGAAGACGAAGCCGAGCTGCGCCGCGTGCTGTTCGACTACGTGAAAGTCTGAGCCGGCGGTGCTGATCGCGCAGCTCTCCGACCCGCACCTCTGCGCCCCCGGCACGCTCTATCAGGGGCTGGTCGATTCCAACGCCATGTTCGAGGCTGCCATTGAGCGGCTGGCGACGCTCGATCCCGCCCCCGACCTGGTGCTGCTGACCGGCGACGTCACCGAGCACGCCGCAGCCGCGGAGTACCAGCTGGCCCGGCGCCTGCTCGCCGGCATCCGGCAGCCCGTGCTGGCCATCCCGGGCAATCACGACGAGCGCGAAGCTTTCCGCGCCGCCTTCGCCGACCGGGGCTACGTGCCCGCCACCGGCCCGCTGCATTTTGCTGTCGGCCGTCACGGGCCGGTCCGTGTCATCGGCCTCGATATCAGTGTGCCGGGCCAGCATCACGGTGATTTCGACGCGGCGACGACTGCGTGGCTGGAGGCGGCGCTCGCGGCCGAACCGGAGCGGCCGACGCTGATCATGCTGCACCAGCCGCCCATCGAAACCGGCATCGGCTTTATCGACACCTATCGCTGCTTTGGCGGCGAGCGGCTGGCGGCCATCATCGCGCGCTACCCGGCGGTGGAGCGCGTGCTCTGCGGCCATGTCCACCGTCACATGTCGCGGCGCTTCGGTGGCAGCCTGCTGCAGATCGCCCCAAGCACCACCACAGCCATCGCCCTGCGCCTCGCGCCCGGAGCCGAACCCGCCTCGTTCGTCGAGTCACCAGCGCTGCTGCTGCACCACTGGCGAGCGGATTCCGGGGTGGTCACTCATCACGTGCCGATCAACCCGGGCGAAGGCCCGCTGCCGTTCTTCTGAGCGCCAGCTAAGCGGCAGCTGACTGCATCATTCATCAGGCATTCAAGTGCTACTGAGCACTTGTTGATGATCAACGCGGGCGGCGGGCTTGGGGCTCCGCCGGTTTCGCGCTCGGCTCCGAGCCCCGGTGAATCCTAGGGAGAATTGCCATGAAACGAATTGCACTCGCCGGCTTCGCATTGCTTGGCCTCGTCGCCGGCGCAGCCGCGCAGACGCCGCCTCCGGCAGTGGTCAGCTTCGCCACCATTGCCGACATGCCGACGCTGAAGGATACCTCCAAGCAGGATCATTTCGCCGTCACGCTTTCCGACGCCCAGGTGGTGACCAACATCACCGTCGATTGCACTGCCGGCCGCACTGAGCTCTTGATCGTGCGCAACGACAAGGCCTGCGCCATCGGCGGCAATGGCTCGATCATCAACCCGTCCAACAAGCAGGCACTGCCGCGCACCCAGTATCTGGGCCAGTACACCGTCACCGCCGACGGCAGCACCGACGCGCGGACGCTGTCGATCAACTACCTCGCCGTCGGCAAGGTGGCGCCCGACACCAAGCAGTTCGGCGGCTCGCTGAACTTGAAGCCCGAGCTCTCCTCGAGCGGCGCGGCCGGGCTCACCCAGTCGGTGCTGAAGAAAATCACCGGTGACAATACCGGTCCGATCAACAATGCCGTCGACACTGTCGATCTCAACCGCTTGTTCATCCCCTCGGCCGGCCTGCCGTCCGACAAGGGCTGCACCTGGTCTGGCAACATGGTCTTTGCCTACCAGACCTATTCCTGGTTCATGTCGCTGTCGGCCGATTGCAACGGCAAGGTCTATGAGCTGAAGGGCAACATGCCGTTCACCGATACGCCCGGTGTCGAAGGCCAGACCCAGTACGACCTGACCTTGACGCTGCCCTCCACCGAACTGGTCGGCGACGACGCGCTGTTCGCCACCACCGACGAGAACGCCGACCTGTTCGCCTCGGTCGACGGCATCACCGGCAACATCATCATGAAGAATTCCAACAATGTCACCGTCACCGTCGATGGCGAAAAGATCACCACCCCGATGAAGGTGGAGGCCTCCGGCAGCCTCTCGGGCACCAACGTGCCGCTCGAAGTGGTCCGTTCCTTCGCCACCCTGATCGGCATGCTGCCCTCGACCTTCTTCGGCGCCTGAGCCGTTATCGGTCATAGCCATCGAGCCCCGCGCCACGGCGCGGGGCTTTTGCACAAGCCGGCGGGCGTCAGGCCTGTTCGGGTGCCTCGTCGCCGGCCCGGATCGGTTTCACCGCTTCGAGGTCCTGGCCGCGGAACTGCGCGATGCGGAGGCGAAAGTTGTAGCCGATACGCTCGGCCCGCTCGACGAACAGCGCCGCGACCTCGGGCGGACAGAGTTCTTCCGCCGTCTCGCGGAACAGCTTCAGCCAGCGCGCGAAATGCCGGTCGGAGAGTTCGGGGATGGCAATGTGCTTGGGCATCGGGCGGCCGTAATAGCGGCCACTGCCCAGCAGCATCGAGCTCCAGAAATCGGCGATGGTTTTGAGATGCGCCGGCCACTCGGCCTCGGGGATCACCCGGTTGAACACCGGCCCGATCACCTCGTCGCGCCGCGCCCGGCCATAAAACTGTTCGACCACCGCGGTCACCATGGCGTCGTCGAGCTCGGCTGGGATCAAGCGGCCGGTCGGGTGGAGGCGGGGGCCTTCGGGAGCAGTCACGTCATGGCCTTTCGGAGCCGCCGGCGCATCGTGCGCGCCGGCGACCTATGTAGTTAGCTCAGGCGACCTTTGCGAGCGCCTGTTCGACATCGGCGATGATGTCGTCGATGTGCTCGATGCCGACCGAGATGCGGACCAGGTCTTCCGAGACACCAGCCTTGGCCAGTTCCTCGGGGCCGAGCTGGCGGTGTGTGGTCGATGCCGGATGACAGGCCAGCGACTTGGCATCGCCGATATTCACCAGCCGAAGGATCATCTGCAGCGCGTCGATGAACTGGCCGCCGGCGACGGCGCCGCCCTTGATGCCGAAGCTGATAATGCCCGACGCCTTGCCCTTGGTGATCTTCTTGGCCGTCGCATTGTACTTGCTGTCCGGCAGCTGGGCGTAGTTCACCCAGTTGATCTTGGGGTGCTGCTTCAGCCAGGCGGCGAGCTTTTCGGCATTCTCGCAATGCCGCTCCATCCGAAGCCCGAGCGTTTCGAGGCCTTGCAGGAACAGAAAGGCGTTGTGCGGCGACAAAGCCGCGCCGGTATTGCGCAGCGGCACCACCCGGCAGCGCCCGATATAGGCCGCCGGCCCAAGCGCCTCGGTATAGACCACGCCGTGATAGGACGGGTCGGGCTCGTTGAGGATCGCGAAGCGGTCCTTGTGCTTCACCCAGTCGAACTTGCCCGAGTCGACGATGATGCCGCCGATCGAGTTGCCGTGCCCGCCGATATATTTGGTGAGCGCGTGCACCACGATGTCGGCGCCGAACTCGAACGGCTTGCAGAGATAGGGCGTCGCCACCGTGTTATCGACGATGACTGGCACACCGTGGCGATGCGCGATCTCTGCCAGCCGCTGGATATCGACGATGTTGCCGGCCGGATTGCCGATCGACTCGCAGAACACTGCCTTGGTTTTGCTGTCGATGAGCTTTTCCAGCCCCTCGAAATCGGCCTGGTCGGCCATCCGCACCTCGATGCCCTGGCGCGGGAACGAGTGCATGAACAGGTTATAGGTGCCGCCATAAAGCTGGCTGATCGAAACGATGTTATCGCCGACGCCGGCGATCGCCTGGATCGAATAGGTGATGGCGGCCATGCCCGAAGCGACGCAAAGGCCGGCAATGCCGCCTTCCATCTCGGCGACGCGCTGTTCGAGCACTGCCGTCGTCGGGTTCATGATGCGGGTATAGATGTTGCCGGGCACCGCCAGGTTGAACAGGTCGGCGCCGTGCTGGGTGTTGTCGAAGACGTATGACGTGGTCTGATAGATCGGGACCGCCGCCGCTTTAGTGGTTTCCTCCGCCTTGTAGCCATGATGGAGCGCGATGGATTCGAGCTTCACTTATTGTCCTTTCAAGCAATGAACCCCCGGCGAACCGGTGGACCTATATCCGTAACATGGCCGGATGGGGCAGGGACCCCGTCCGAACGGATGGGGATTGCGTGATTTGCGCGCAGTGGGAAATATCGCTCCCCTTCAACCATCGAGGCCAACGTGCAAATCCGGAACGAACGCCCTGCCGACGACACGGCGATCCATCAGCTGACCCGCTTGGCGTTCGAGCCGATGCCGTTCAGCAGCGGCACCGAAGCGCCGATCATCCGGGCGCTGCGCGCCGCCGGCGACCTGACGCTGTCGCTGGTCGCCGAGGACGACGGCACGATCGTCGGGCACATCGCCTTCTCGCCGGTTACCATCGATGGCGTGCATGGCGGCTGGTTCGGGCTCGGGCCGATTGCTGTGCGGGCCGACCGGCAACGCCAGGGCATCGGCAAGGCGCTGATCGCTCGCGGGCTCGAGCTGTTGCGCCAACAGGGCGCTGCCGGTGTGGCGCTGATCGGCAACCCCGATATCTACGGACGCGTCGGCTTCGAGAGCGACGGGCTATTGGCCTATGGCGATCTCGATCGCCGCTTCGTGCAGCGGCTCGTGCTGTCCGGCCCGCCGCCGCGCGGCGAACTCAAATTCGCGCCGGGCTTCGACGTGTGAGGCGTGCGGCATTTCACGATGCGCTCGGGTGGGAGTTGGCTCAGTCTCGCACCTGGCACCGGCGCCCACCTCCCCCGTCGAGGGGGAGGTGCCGCTCCGTGTGGGTGGCAACATCGAGAGCACAGGACGGCCAAGCGCCGTCGCCGCGCCGGATAACGGAAGCCACCTCGGCTGATGGCTGGCGGTGGCCATCATGATCCAGCGCCGTTTGACCGCATAACCATGTTATTATAGTAACATACTCTGCACCGATGCGGTGCGGAGGGGCGGTTGCGTACAACCGGGCAGAGGTTGGCGATCGAGGCGCGCAGGACGGAGCGGATGGCACGGTTTGAGCCGCACCATCCGGCCGAGCCGTCAGATCTTGTTGGCGGCCTTCAGTTCGGCGTCGAGCTTGGCCTGGTAGGCCCGCTTCATTTCTTCGTCGGTCTTGGCGCTCACCCCGAAATACACAAAGCCCAGCGCCCGGCGCGAGCGGGTCGGCGATCGGTTGGGGCTGGCCCAGTGCACCGTCTTGCAGTCGTGCATCAACAGCATCCCGGCCGGCCCCGGCTGCGCTGCGGTATTGGCGACATCGTGCTCGGTGCCGAAATCGGTGATCCCCTGCGAGAAGCCGAGGATCTCGGAGCGCCCATGCGGACGCCAGCCCTCGAAGGCATGCGAACCACGCACATATTGCAGGCACCCGTTCTCGTCGTCGACCGGCTCCAGCGCCAGCCAGCCGGTGATCGCCTTGGGCGGCGCGATCTTGAAATAGTAGCCGTCCTGGTGCGGCGGGGTCTGCTTGCCGATCCCGGGCGGCTTGTTGAAATATTCCATGTTCTGCGCGACCGCCGCCTCGCCCAGCACCGTCTCGGCCAGCTCCTTGATCACCCCGTCCGAGAGCAGCGTCTTGAAGTAGCTGTCGTACTTTTCCAGGTACATCATCTGCTTGACCGTCGAGCGGTTGGCCTTGTCCTCGTAATAGACCTCGGTCTCCGACATCTTCGGCACGCATTCGATCAGGAACCGGTCGAGCTCGCGGTTGATCTCGGCCATGCGCGCGGCATCGAACAATGGCCGGAAGGCGATGAAGCCGTCCCGGTCGAAATCTGCCTTCAGCTGGCTGTGCGGAATGCTCATTGCAGCACTCATCCTAGGCTCCTCTCCTCAGGGCCGATGCGGCCTTACCTGATGAAAGGCCAACGCCGGCGTCCCGTCATTGCCGAGGTTCGGCAGCACGTTAGGAAATCCGATTGCCGCCGTCACCCGGCACTGGCGAGGCGCCATGTCCTGTGACACCGATCAGCTCGAGCTGCGCGACCACCGCTTCGGTCGGATCAACCGCCGCATGCCGATCGGACCCGTGCAATGGCCGTTCCACGATCTGTTCTGGGTGCACGAGGGGCGCGTCGCCATTACGTTTCCAGAGCTCGAGGCCAAACTCGAGCTGGTGGCTCCATCAGGCGTGCTGATCCTGCCGGGCACCCAGTTTCAGGGTGCAACACTTGGTGCCTTCGCCACCGCCTCGATCTGCCACTTCGCGATGCCCGAAAAGCCTGTGGGGCCGGGCTATGCGCTGCCCAACCCGGACGAGGCGCTGCACCTGCAGAACCTCATCCGCCTCGCCATGCACCTCGCCCGCCGCAACCGCCCCGACGAGCTGCCGCGGCGCAAACGGCTGCTGCTGAGCCTGCTCGACGGGTTCGAACTCACCGGCGCACCCGACATCCCGACTGCCGACGAGGACCGGCTGACCATCGCCTGGACCCAGGCCGGACAGAACCTTCATCGCATGCGCACTCTCGCCGACGTGGCGGCCTTGCTCGGCATCTCCGAGAGTGCTTTGCGCGCCATGCATCGCAAGGCCCGGCATACGTCCGCGGGAGAGCACCTCAGGGAACTGCGTCTCACCCGCAGCGAGGAGCTCTTGGTTTCGACCGACAAGTCGCTGGCCACCATCGCCGCCGAGGTCGGCTACGGCCATGCAGCCACGCTCGCCGCGGCGTTCAGGAAGCGGCGCGGCAAGACCCCAGGCCAGTATCGCCACTGGTCCAACCCTTTCGCCTGACCGGAGTTTTCGATGCAGCGTCTTGAAGAGATCACCATCTACGCCAACCCCGACCCGCTGCTGGTCAGCCGCCAGGCGACCTTTCCGGGCATCGTGCAGCTGGCCGATGGCGAACTGGTCGCCATCTTCACCATCGGTCAGGCTTTCGACGCCGCCGATGCCCGCGCCTATGTGAGCCGCAGCGCCGACAATGGCCGCACCTGGTCCGCTCCGGTGCGGCTCACCGACCACGAAGTGCGCCCGGAAGAATCCGAGAGCTTCAAGCCGCTGCTGCTCAGCGATGGTTCGCTCCTCGCCACCGGCTATGTGTTCGTCCGCCCGACCCCGCTGACCCCGGTGGTCGACCCCGATACCTTCAAGCTGCTGACCCTGCGCAACAAGACCAGCACCTCCAGCGATGGTGGGCGCAGCTGGAGCGTTCCGGCCTATTTCGACATCGAAGGCCAGCCGCTCGAGCTCTCCGGTCCCGCCATCCAGCTCGCCTCGGGTCGCATCATCGCCGCCACCGCGCCGTTCCATCTCGGCAAGGATGGCCATGCCGGCTGGATCATCGCCAGCGACGACAACGGCAGGAGCTGGCGCAAGCTCTCCGAGTTCTATCGTTCGCCGGCCGGCAACGTCTCGACCTGGGAGAGCCGCATCGCCGATCTCGGCGGCGGCCGCGCCGCGGTGATCTTCTGGGCCTATGACAATTCCGCCGGCGCCAACCTCACCAACCACATCGCCCTCTCCAGCGATGGCGGCGAGACCTTCGCGCCGGCGATCGACACCGGCGTCCGCGGCCAGGCCTCGAACCTCTTATCGCTCGGCGGTGGCAAGGCGCTGACCATCCATTCGCACCGCGAGGCGCCGGTCGGGCTGATTGTTCGTCGCGTCGACCTCAATGGCGGCTTCAAGGTGGAGGAGGAGCTCAACCTCTTCGCCGATGCTGCCATGGGCAGCGACTCCGCCGACATCAAGAAGCAGTTCGGCAGCCTGAAGTTCGGCCAGCCCTCGCTGCTGCGCTTGCAGAACGGGGAAATCTACGCCGCCTGCTGGAGTTTCGAGCAGAGCCAGTATGTGATCAAGGGCTATCGGATCGCGCTCTGATCGAGTCTTTTCTGAACCGGAGGAGCTGGTTGGGCTCAACGGTTGACCAACCCACCGGCTGTCATCGCAGGTGGGGCGATCACAGTGGTTCAACTCACCCGTGAAGCGATCCAGAACGAGGTCGCGAACGGGCGAGCCGATGGGAGGACAGGGTATCGTGTCGCGGGCGGAAGGTATCGGCGTTGCCGAGTATGAGGAGCAGTCGGATTTCGACAAGATCCGCCGCATCCCCTATCTCTACGCCTTCAACATCATCACCGCCGCGGCGCTGCTCTGCACCGTCACCTCGCCGCTGGCGCTGTTCGCTGCCGAGCTGGGCGTCCCCAAGGACCGCATCGGGCTGATCGGCGGCATCATGCCGTTCGTGCAGGTCATCGCGGTGGTGTTCCTGCCCATCGTCATGGCCTTCGGCCATCGCCGGGTGGCGGGTTATGCCTCGCTCACCCGCTATCTCTGCCTGTCGCTGATCCTCGTGGCGCCGATGTTCCAGGGCAACCCGGACATGGTGTTCTGGGTGCTGTTCGCGGCCATGCTGGGCTTTTCGATCTTCCGTACCCTCGCCGAAACAGCGATCTGGCCGTGGTCGCAGGAATATATGCCGAGCTTCATCCGCGGCCGGTTGACCGGCGGCATCGCACTCGCCTACCTGCCGGTGGCACTGGTGGGTTCGGTCCTGGTGCAGCTCTGGCTTGATGGCCAGCAGGGCATCGAGCGCTTCTTTCCGGTCTTCGCTATCGGGTTGCTGTTAGGCGTCATCGCCGCGTCGACCCTGTTCGGGCTCGGCGGCGGCAAGCCGCGCCCCGGTTCAGCCCGCGGCTTCGATGCCATCCGCGCCATGCGGGTGCCGCTGCGCGATGGCAATTTCCTGCTCTATCTCGTCTCCTCGGGCACGCAGTTCCTCGTCTACACCGTCATCAACCTCTTCATCCTGTTGTTCTTCCGCGAGCGGCTCGGCATCTCCTCGGGCCAGATCGTCCTGATGGCGGCGTTCATCCCGGTGGGCGCGGCGCTCGGCAGTGTCGCCTCGGGCTGGTTCGTCGATCGCTACGGCACCCGCGCCATCCGTGTCACGCTGCAGGCGTTGCAGGTGGCGATGCTGATTGGGCTGATGTTCGTCACCAGGGATACGCCCGGCACGATTTTCATCGTCGGGCTGATCTTCTTCGTCTTCGGCATGCTGTTCCAGAGCGCCATCTCGGTGGGCGGCATCTACATGCTCAACTACGTGCCGCCGGCCAAAAAGGAGAGCTACATGACGCTCGCCTATATGACCGATGGCCTGATCGGCGGCGGCGCCGCCTTCCTTGCCGGCTGGCTGCTCGAGCTGCTCGCCAGCAACACCATCGTCATCTCAGGCGTGACACTGGGCAATTTCGAAACCCTGTTCGCGCTCAGCGCCATGATGGTGGTGGTCTCGGCCATCACCTTCGCCTTGCTGAAGGAAGAGGGGGCGACCGGGGTGCGCGATTTCCTCGGACAGTTCGGCCGCGGCCGGCCGCTCAGCGCGCTCTGGGGCATCCACCGCTATGGCGCGCTGACCTCCGAGGAGCGCCGCCGCGACCTCGCCTATGGCTTCGGCAAGACTCGCAGCGCGCTGGTGAAGGAGGAACTGATCGCCGCGTTGAGCGATCCCTCGTTCGATGTTCGGCATGAAGCGATCCAGTCGCTCGGCCACCTGCCGCCGAGTCCCGTGGTGGTGCGGGCGCTCGAATCCATGCTCGCCTATGACGGGCTGGTCGAGCTGCAATATGCGGCCCTCAACTCGCTCGGCCGTATCAAGGCGACGCAAAGCGGCGAGGCCATCGCCCGCTTCCTCGACAGTCCCAACCCGCTCCTCCGCGCCCGCGCCGCCCGCACCCTCGGCGACATCCGGGATGTGAAGCAGTTGCCGCGCATTCGCCAGATGCTGGCAGAGGATCCCGAGATCGACGCCCGGCTGGCGGCGGTCTCGGCACTCGGCAAATTCCGCGACAGCCAGAGCGTCGATGGCCTGCTGCAGGTCTATCGCGAACTGGCCGGCGATGCAGTGAGCATGGTGGGCGAGCCGCGCAGCAAGGTGGTGCTCCTGGCCTTGGCCAAGATCCTCGACTGGGAAGAGAGCTTTTCGCGCGAGTGGCGGCACGAGGAAAAGGTCCTCGGCTACCGCCTGCCGGGCCTGTTCGGCCGCCTCAGCGACGACCTGCGCAAGCGCTCCAATGCGGAGCACTCCCGCCTGTTGCTGCAGGCCGCCGCGGCGCTGAGCTCGGGCAGCACCGGCACCGCCTTCCGCGCCCTGCAGGACCTCCGCCCCTATATCGAGCGCAGCGGCCACCCCGAAGCTGGCATCGTGCTCAAGCTGATGGACGGCACCCGCGACATCGAGCAACCGCACCGCGCGCTGCTGATCTTGCTGGCGTTGGCCATGCGGCCGGTGTTGGCGGGGTAGCTCCTGCGGCCGGTGCGGGCTGACCCCCACCCCTGTCCCCTCCCCCTAAAACAGGGGGAGGGAGACCCTCACACCGACATCGAGGCTATCGTCTCCCTCCCCATTCTTAGGGGGAGGGGACAGGGGTGGGGGTCAGCCCGCACCAGCGCTTCAGCGACGCAGCTAAACCCGCAGCTTCGCCCACCGCACATCCAACGCCTTGGGTTCCCCCGCGTAATACACCACCAGCACGTCCCCATCCGGCAGGGCCGTCGCCGAGGGCAGGCCAAAACTCCACACATCCATGCTGGCCAGCATGTCGCCAGTATCGCTGCTCGCCGCCTGCGCCCTGGCATGCGCATAGACCTCGACCTCGCTCACCGCCGCGAACGGCGCATCGATGCTCTGGGCCACCCGTGCGCGGATCGACTGCGACCCGAAGCGATCGACCCAGGCCAGCACCACCCGGCCATCGGTGAGGACTGCCGGTCGCGCCGCCTGGTCGGCAAAGCCGAGATCTTCGGCCGCACTCCAGCTCATTCCCCCATCGGTGCTGATGCGACGGTGGATATTGAGATAGCTCGCCGTCTCGGTGTCATAGGTCCAGGCGAACGAGCCAACCCGGCCATCCGGCGCCACCGCACAGCGAAGGTCCCAGTTGAAGATGCGGCCGGTCGGATCCTCGGCCACCGTCACCGGTCCGCTCCAGCTCCGGCCCTCGTCGGCGGAATGGAAGAACACCGCCCGCTGCAGCCATTTCGAACGATCGAGATAGCTCTTGTTGGTCTCGATGCTCATCGCCAGCCGCCCGTCGGAAAGCCGCATCAGCGGGCTGGTGAGGCTGGCGGGCCCAATCTCCTCGGGCATCGGCACCTCGCGCCAGGCCGTCCAGCTCGCGCCGTTATCGTTGGAAGTGGCGAGGAGGATCACCATCGGCAGGCAACCCTCGGTCTCGGCATTGAACAAAGGCTTGCCAGGATACGTCGTCCGATCGACCCACATCGCGGCGGCCAGCAGCCGGTTGGGGGCAAGTTCGGTGATGTAGCAGAGCTTCAGCGTCCCGCCGGTGCCGCGCACCGCGGGCGGCTCGAACGGATAACTCGGCGCCGACCAGCTGAGCCCGTTATCGGTGGAGCGATAAAAGGCGATCCGCTCCTTGGGCGAATCCTTCTCGTCGCCGGCCCTGAGCGTCGCCAGCAGCGAGCCATCCGCCAGCGCGGTGACCGACGGAAAGGTCAGGTTGGCCCGATCCGTCTCCGGCTCCGCCTTGCCCAAGAGTCCTGATGCGACGATTTGCATTGGCCATCCCCCCGAAGCCGCTGCGCCAACTCGCTACGCGGCGCGCCTGAACAGCATCTCGCCGCCCACCACCGTCGCTTCGATCTCGAGGGTGGCGGGGTCCAGCACAGCGAAGTCCGCGAGCTTACCCACCTCGATAGAGCCGATATCCTTTTCCATCCCCAGCACCCTGGCCGGCACCAGGCTGGTGGCGTGGGCGGTGCGAACGAGGTCAGCCCCGACCAGCCTCACGTAGTTGCGCATCGCCTCGTCCGGGGTCAGCGACGAGCCGCAGAGCCCCCCATTGCGATCGACCACCGCCTTGCCTCGAGCACTTCGTACCCATTGCCCCGGGTAGAACTCGAACTCCATGTCCTCGGCGCCGGCATATTTGTTGGCATCGGTCTCGAGGAACACCCGGTCGACCGGCAATTGCGCCAGGATCTTCATCAGCTTGGGCGAGACGTGGATGCCGTCGCAAATCAACCCCAGCGCCAAGCCCGGTTCAGCCAGCAGCGCGTCGGTGAGCGACAGGACGTGCAGCCCCATATTGCCGGGCTCCGGCTGGCGCATCACGTTGTACATGTGGGTCACCGCATCGATGCCCCAGGACACATAGCGCGCCACGTCATCAGGCACGGCCTGGCTGTGGCCGAGATGGATGCTCACCCCGTGCTGCTTCAGCCGCTTGATGAAGGCTTGGGCACCCGGCAGTTCCGGCGCCAGCGTCACCGCCTTCAGCCGGCCGTTACTGGCCGCCAGCATCCGCTCGGCCAGTTCGATGCTCGGCTTTTGCAGGTTGCGCGGGTTGTGCGCGCCAGGCGAGGCGAAGACCGGGCCTTCGCTATGGATGCCGATGGCGCGCGCGCCGGTGGCCTTCTCGGTCTCGGCCGCGAGGCGCGTCAGCGTCGGTTCCATGTTCTCGGGCGGCAGGCAGCTGATCGACGGCAGGAACCCGGTCACGCCGCGCGACAGCAGCAGCGTCGAGTTGTCCGACACGCAACCAGGCAGGGTGTCGTTGTAGAGGTAGACGTCCATGCCGTGCTGCAACAGGTCGATAATGCCGGGGAACAGCAGCTTGCCGCTGGCCTCGACATCCTGCCAGTCGGCGCCGGTCGCGCTGTCCCGGCTGACGATGCCGGTGAACCGGCCATTCTCGATCAACAGATCCTGCCCGATTTCTCCGCCCGGGGTCACCAGCGTGGCGTTACGCCATCTTTGCTTCACTTGCAGAATCCATGCTCGTAGTATATTGTCATGATAACCACCTAACATGCGAATTCAAGGGGAAACATGGCGCCGCAAAGCGCCTCTGTGATCGGCAGGGCGGGCGTGGTGCTATATGTCGCCGAAGCAAACTTCGGCAATCACCTGTCACGGGAAGACCTGGCTTGAGTATTGACCTGTCGCCACGCCACTTGCAGCTCAGAGACATGCTGTTCCGGCGCTGGAAAACCAACGGCCTCAAAGCCGGGGACAAGATCGAGTCGCAGAACGAGATCGTGAAGTTCTGCGAATTCTCGCTGATCACCGTGATCAAGACGCTGAAGGATCTCGAAGCCGAGGGGATCATCCGTCGCCAGGTGGGCAAGGGCTCCTTCCTCGTCGAAACGCCGTGGACCGAAGCGCATCATCGCATCGGCTTCTTCTACAACCGCGACATCGTCGGCGGCGGCATCTTCAACAACGAGTTCTACACCAAGCTGGTGGTGGCGCTGGAAAAGGCCGTGGTCTCCGATGGCCACGAGTTCATCCTCGGCAGCTTCACCCACAAGTCGATGCCTACCCATGTGTGGGACGCGCTCGATGTGGTGGTGCTCGCCGGCATTACCCCGGAAACCGAGATCGACAAGTTGCCCGAAACCTCGGCACAGGTGGCGATCATGGACCTCGTCATCGAGGAGCTGCCCTACCACGCCTATCGCATCGATTTCGAGCCGGCCTTCATGGAGATGTTCCGGCAAAACGACGGCAAAAAGCTGAAGTATCTCTACCTCAACACCACCATCACCTCGAGCGAGCAGGCCTCGCGCCTCGCCAGCATCAGGCGGGCCAATGCCTCGACCACCACCGAGCAGGAGCTGCGCGTCATCTCGGTGAACCAGGAGACCGGCCAGAACGACACGGCCGAGCTCGAGGCGGTATTGAAGAGCTACAAGCCTGATATCGTCTGCGGCTACATGCACCATAGCTGGGTGCCGGTGATCGCCGCCAAGGCGACCAAGCCGACCAAGGCCTATCGCTATTCGCTCGACAATGACGGCCCGAGCTTCAACGTCGACTCCGCCGCCTGGATGCAGCAGGTGCTGGCCGATATCTACGCCAACCTCGAAGACCGCAAACCCGGCAAGCAGGTGATGAGCATGCCGGCGACGTTTCACCCGTAGAGTGTTTCTGGAGCGCCGGCGCGGGCTGACCCCCACCCTTAATCCCTCCCCGCAAGGGGGAGGGAGACGCAAACTGAGATGCCGGTGTGAGGGTCTCCCTCCCCCTTGCGGGGAGGGGACAGGGGTGGGGGTCAGCTCGCACCGGCGCTTCAGTCAGCGCGCACCAGCCGAGGCCTTACCCCAGCGCCTTATCAAACGCCGCCATCGACTCATCGGCATAGTTCGCCAGCGCGATCACGTCGGCGCCGACCGACAGCAGGTTGTACCCCATGTCGACATACTCGCCGATCAGCTCGCGGTTAGTGACCGTCGCGGCGATCTTGCCGTATTTGCGCGCCACTTCGGCGACGCGCCGGCGCACCGCCTTGATCTCGTCGTGCTGGATCTCACCCGGGATACCGCTCGCCACCGAATAGTCGCCGGGGCCGAAGAACAGGCAATCGACCCCATCCATCTCGGCGATCGCCTCGAGGTGCTCCATCGCTTCCGGATCCTCGATCTGGTAGCAGGCGAAGCGCTCTTCGTTGGCGGTCTTGAGGTAGTCGAGAAAGCCGACCCGGGTGAACTGCGCATCGTTGTTGCCGCCATCGACGGCGCGCTTGCCGAGCGGCGCGAACTTGGTGATGTCGCGCACCTTGCGGGCGTCATCGGCATTCATCACGTGCGGCACGATCAGCCCGGTCGCGTCCATCTCATAGCCGCGGATATAGTCGCTGTAGCTGCCGCGCGACACGCGCAGCAGCGTGTCGACGTCATAGAGCTTGGCGGCGCGGATCTGGTTTTCCACCTGCTCCCACGTCGCCGAGGTGTGCTCCATGCACAGCCACAGCGCATCCGGCTGCGCCGCGGCGAAAATCTCGGCGATCTTGGCGTCGGCGATGTTGAGCTTCAGCACCCGGGCCACCTTGCCCTCGCGGATGGTGCGCAGCACGCGGCTCGGCCGCATGCGGAAGCGCGTCGGGGGCGTCGCGGCGTAAGGCTGCGTCTGGGACAAGGTGATCTCCTCCGGAGGGGTTATTTGGCGGTATAGCCGCCATCGATCGGGATGTTGGTGCCGGTGACATAGGCCGAGGCGTCCGAGGCGAGAAAGACGATGACGCCTTTCAAATCGGTATCGTTGGCCATGCGGCCGAGCTGCGTGCGGGCGCTATAGGCTTTGACGAACGGCGCCGGCTGGTTGTTGAAGAAGCCGCCCGGCGACAGGCAGTTCACCCGCACATTGTCGGCGCCGAGGATGCTCGCTGCCCAGCGGGTGAAGTTGAGCATGCCGCCCTTTTCGTAGTGGTAGATCGGCGAGGGGTTGGGCGTCATGTCGGTGCCCTCGTAGTTGGCCATCTCGACCCCGACCATGCCCATCATCGAGCCGATATTGATGATCGAGCCGGATTTCTGCGCCCGCATATTGCGGCCGAACAGCTCGGTGATCTTGAACAGCGCCGAGGCGTTGACGCGGAGGCTCCTGTCGAACGCATCGAGATCATGTGCCCAGCCATCGAGTGCCGAGCGGGTCACCGCGTTGTTGACCAAAACGTCACAGCGGCCGGCCCGGGCGATCACCTCGCGATGCAGCGCTTCGATCGAGGCGTCCGACGACAGGTCGAGCTGCAGCGCCGTAACGTCGAAGCCGCGAGCCCGCTCTTCAGCCGCCACCACTTCGAGCTTTGCGAGATCGCGTGCCGCGATAAAGGTCTGCGCTCCGGCCTCAGCCAGGGCCGCGACGATCTGCCGGCCATAGAGCCCGGCGCCGCCGGTGACCACGGCGACCTTGCCTTTGAGCGAGAAGCTTTCCAGTACCTGCATGGTTCAGTCCATCTCGCTGAGGAAAACGCGGCGCCCGCCCTGTTCGCGGCTTTCGATGCCGGCGATCACCAGTTGCATCAGTTCGCGCGTCTCCTCCCACGGCACCGGCGGCTTGCCGGTGCGGAGGTAATCGACGAAGCCGACGAGCTGGGTGCGGAACGCATGATAGGTGTCGGTGAACTTGAGCTGCAGCCCGGCGGCGGTGCCGGCCAGCGTCACCATGCCGAAGCCGCCGCCCATATCCTTGGTCACCTGCAGCAGCACCTCGATGCCGTCGCGGTGACGCAGGTGGACGATGTTGGAATTCGCGTCGCCGATATTCTGCACCGACACGTAGCCTGGTCCGGTAATCGGGTAGACCGTCTCCAGCGCATGGATGCCGTAAGCTTCCCACGACTTAGCCATGGTGGCGCTGACATGGCGCAACTGCCCGAGCGCGTGCGTGGCGCGGTGGTAGGGCGCGTATTCCTTGGCGAAGCGCATCGCCGACGAGCTGATCAGCGGCTTGCCCTCGGCCACCCATTTCGAAAACGTCGCGAGATCGAGCCGGTTGTCGCAAAGCGGCTTGTCGATGAACACTGGGATGCCGGCCTCGATGAACGGCCGGGCCCGCTCGACATGCTCGAACCCCTTGTCGGTGGCGACCAGCACCGCATCGACCTCGCCGATCACGTCCTCGGCTCGGCTGGCGATGTTGGGAATATGCGCCACCGCGGCCACCTGCACGGCATCGGCGGGGTCGTCCGTCCACACATGCGTGACCTTGGCGCCGGGGATGCCGAGCGTCCCCACCGGTTGCTTCGCGATATAGTCCTTGATCACCGGGTAGGGGCAGGCCGCGAGCGCCTTGGCGTCGTAGCTGCCATTGATGATGATGCTCCAGGAATAGGGGTGCCCGTTGCCCTCCACCATGCCCAGCATGGCGAGACGGATTTCATCCCGGGTGATCGGCAGAACGCTCATCGATAAATTCCCTACCAGGCGGTCCAGCCGCCATCGACATTGAGGCAGTGCCCGGTGATGTAGCTCGCGCCATCGCTCAACAGGAACGCCGTCGGCCCGGCCATCTCGTCCTGCCGACCGATCCGGCCCAGCATGGTCTGGCGCGCCAGGTTCCCCATGAACTCGGCATTGTCCTGCGTCGCCTGGTGCGGGTAGGGGCCGGGCGCCACAGCGTTGACGCGGATACCGGCCGGGCCGAAATGGCCGGCCATGTAGCGCACCATCTGGATCATCCCGGCCTTGCCGGCGCCGTACTCGATCGGGTTGGGCGCCATGTCGCCCGGGTAGTTCGCCGGGTTCGGCGCCACCACGCCATACATCGAGGCATAGAACACCATCGCGCCGCCAGGGCCCATATGCCTGGCTGCCTCGCGGGCGAGGAGGAAGCTGCCGGTGAGGTTCAGCCGGTTGGTGCGGTCGAAATCCGCTGCGGTCAGCTCTTCGAAGCGCTTGCCGGTTGAGCCGAACGTGGCGTTCACCACCCCATGCAGCGCGCCGAACTCCTGCGCCGCGCCGCGCACCGCTTTGAGGATCGAGTCCTCGTCACCGATGTCGAGCGGCAATGCCAGCACCCCGCCGCCGAGCCCCTTGAGCTCGGCCTCGGCTGCCGCCAGCCGCTCCGGGTTGATATCGGCCAGCACCACATTGGCGCCCTCAGCGGCGAGGAGCTTGCTCACCGGCAGCGCCAGGTAGCCCGCGCCGCCAGCCATCAGAATGGTCTTGCCACCAAAACCAGGCATCAAAGCCTCACGATCCGCTTTTCGAGCCAGGATTGCTTGGCGGCCAGCGCCACCCGTAGGTTGTCACGCGCGTCGTCGAGCGTTGCCAGCCAGCAGGGCTTGCCCTCGATCGCATCGAGCATGGCGTCGGCCTGCATGCGGAAGCGCGCCTGATGCGCTTCGGTCGGCACCAGCCCCTGCATGAAGTCGCGCTCGTCCTGCCATTTGCCGCTGTCGTCGTCGGCGAATTTCAGCGTCGAATGCTCGAGCATCAGGTTGCCCTTGGTGCCGATGAACTCGAAGCGCGCGATATTGGGCTTCTGGAACTGGTTGATGGTGACGTTCGCCATGGCGCCGCTCTGAAAGCGGATGGAAACGAGGCAGGTGTCCTCGGTATTGGTGCCCTCGAGCACCAGCCGGTCATAGAGGCAGCTGACATCGGTGGGCTTTCCCATCAGCCAGATCAGCATGTCGAAGAGGTGGCTCGCCGCATCGAGGATGGCGCCGCCACCCATTTCCGGCCGGGCGTAATAGGTGCGCTGGAAGTCCGGCCGGTACTTTGGGAACTCCTGCGAAGAGTTGAGATAGGCGAGCCGCAGCGTGCCGATCCTGCCGTCGAGGATCTGCTGGCGCAGCGTCACCACTTCGTCGGCGACCCGCCGCACATAGCCGACCCGCGCCACCAGGTTCTTCGATTTGACCAGCGCCAGCGTTTCGTCGACCTCGTCCATGGTCACCGAGAGCGGTTTTTCGACGAGGAAGTTGAGCCCGGCTTCGGCACAGCGCCGCATCAGCGCCACGTGAAAATTGGCCGGCGCACAGATCACCGCGAGGTCGAAACTTTTGAGATCCGCTTCGCCGATATCGCTATAGGTCTCGGTGATGCCGAACAGCGCCTTGGCTTCATCGCGCCGCCCGGCGTCCGGTTCGACGATCGCCAGTTGGGCTCGTCCGGTCAGGCTGTAGCCCTTGAGATGACGCCGGCCGATGCCGCCGCTCCCCACGATAAGCACCCGCTTCACCGACGACGCCCCCTCACGCGATAACCAAGTATGTTGTTATGCTAACGGCATATTTGATGCTGTCAATCGCGGCTGAGGGTCATCAGCTGCACAAAAAGTCGAAAGCCGTTGAGCTCGCACCATGATCCGCGATGCGGCGGTTCCGCCAGACGAACCACAGTCGAACGCACTGTTTGACTCACTTGACTTCAAGAAAAGCATGTTATCATGCTAACGGTATATTTAACCGATCAATGCAGGGGGATGCATTCGAATGGGTACAAAACCAAAGGTCCTCGTGACCGGCGCCAGCGGTCTGATTGGCGGCCTCGTCATCCGCGACCTCTCCGACAAATACGAGTTCAGCGGCTTGAGCCGGCGTGTCGTGCCGGGGATCGTCCACACCCAGGCCGAGATCGCCGACCCGGTGGCCATTCGCAAGGCGTCCGCAGGCATGGACATGGTGCTGCACCTGGCGGCGGAAACGCACGAATACGACGACTGGGACAAGGTGATGCAGAACACCATCGGCGGCACTCTCAACATGTTCCGCGCTGCACAGGAGGCCGGGGTGAAGCGCGTGGTGTTCATGAGCACCGGCAGCACCATGTGCGGCTACGAGTGGTACGAGGGCTCGCCTTACGGCAAGCTCGCCGCCAACCAGCTGCAGGCCCTGCCACCGGGCGAAAAGCTGCTCGACTACAAGGATCCGCCGCGCCCCGACAGCTTCTATGGCGTCGGCAAGCTGTTCGGCGAGAATACCGGCCGGCTGTTCTCCGATCGCTACGGCATGTCGGTGATCTGCATTCGGCTCGGCGCCGTGCTGCCGAGCGACCAGCCCGAACTGATCCGCCATTACCCCGGCTACCTCTCGCAGGCCGACGCGGTGCAGATGGTCGACAAATGCCTCGATGCCCCCGAAAGCGTCCGCTTCGACATCTTCGACGCCATCTCCGAGAACAAGCGCCGCTGGCGCGACACCTCGCACGCCAAACAGGTCATCGGCTGGCAGCCGACGGGTTCGGCCGACAAGTACGACATCAGCAAGCTGAGCGTTTGAGCGGCCGAAACCGCCAATCGTGCAGCGGCTGCCTTCTCCCACAACAAGGGGAGAAGGCGAGAGGTGTCTTACTCTCCATCTCGCCACTCCCACCGGCCGTCATCCCGGCGAACGCCGGGACCCACTGCTCGGAGGCCTGGGCAGGCACGAACCGTGCTGATCTGTCACGGCAAGGTCGGCGGGGTCCGCGCCGGTGCAACCTTCGGAGCACTGGGTCTCGACTTTCGTCGGGATGACGGCCGGTGGGGTGGGTTTCATCCAGCCCGACTGCGACCAAGCCCATCCCCCCAAAAATCCCCGGAAATCCTGACTTTGTTCCGTCTGGCGAACCTATTCGCCGGTGTCGCAGCCGTCGCTTGACCACCCCAAACTGATATGTTGTTATGTTAATGACATATGCAGGCCACTAGGGGGAATTGGTGACTCAGCGGGGCGATATCGTCGATCGGATGCGCGCTGGCCGCGCCCCGCTCCGCCCGTCCGTCAACCGCTTCCACCATCCGTCGATGCCCACTTGTTCACAGCGAGCATGGCAGTTTGGTCGACCAAAACATAAAAGTTTGACACCATATAGCGTCACATGGTTCCCTAAAGTTGTAGAGGACTGGGGAACCGCTGACATGGCGACCGAAGCTGCCGACATCGCGCAGGCGCTGGCCGAAGACATCCACTCCGGCGTCATCAAGGCCGGAGAGATGATCCCGTCGGAACGCGATCTCTGCGAGCGCTTCGCTGTCGGGCGCACCGTGGTGCGCGAAGCCATCACCATGCTCGAGGGCATGAAGCTGATCGAACAGCGCAAGGGCTTTCGTCCGCGCGTCGTGACGCCGACGCTGGCCCAGGCCATGGCCGGGGCCGCCGAGGCGGCGCGCTTCTTCTTTCGCGGCAGCGAGGGCAATGCCCATCTGGAGCAGGCTCGGTTCTTTCTCGAAATGAGCCTGGTGCGCTATGCCGCCCAATACGCCACGCAGGCGCAGCTGGGCAAAATGCTGGCGGCCATCGAGGAGTGTGAGCGCGCCATCGGCAACTACCCGCTGTTCCGCGAGATGGACCTGCGCTTCCATCGCACGCTGGCCGAAGTGCCGGGCAACCCGATCTTCGTTGCGCTGCACGATGCGTTCGTCGATCGCCTGATGCGCCGCCGCGAGGCGCCGGCCGATGTCGCCTCCCATAACCGGCGCAGCAATGACGAGCATCGCGCCATCGTCACCGCCCTTGTCGCCCGCGACGAGCCGGAGGCGGTCAGGGTGCTGACCGTCCACCTGTCGCGCAACTACGCCACCTACATGCGCCAGGCCCTTAGCGGCACTGAATCGCCTGTCGGCACTGAACCACGTGCGGCCGTTTCCAACTCGGAGGGATGAGAGGGAAGGCCGGCGCCGTCGGGGTCCACGAAAGCGTGGATCACTATCCGTGAGTTAAACAGGGAACCCATTCACATGAAGAAATTGCTGGCACTTGGCATGGCGCTGCTCATGTCGACCTCGGCGATCGGCACCGCAGCCGCGCAAGCCACCAACAACAACCCGCTTTCGGACGTCCGCGTCCGCCAGGCCCTGGCCTACGCCATCGACATGCAGACCATCATCGACACCATCTTCGATGGCAACGCCATCAAGGCGGTCGGCATGCTGCCTAATGGTCCGTTCAAGAACCCCGAGCTCAACCCCTACGATTACAACCCGGACAAGGCACGCGAGCTGCTGAAGGAAGCCGGCTGGGATTCGAACCGCACCCTCGAGATGGTCTACTATTACGATGACCAGATCACCGCGAACCTGATGCAGGCGCTGCAGGCCTATTTCGCCGATGTCGGCATCAACATGAATGCCCGCCTGCTGACCGGCGACGTGGCCAAAACCCTCGGCGCCATCCCGCCGAACCCGACCGACAAGTCGCTGGTCTCCTGGGATCTCGGCTATGGCGCCCGCGCTGCCATCGTCATGCAGGAATATTACAACGACTACGCCACCGGTAAAGCCAGCTCCGACCAGTTCCCGGGCACGCCCGAGATGGACGCGGCCATTGCCGCCACCAATGCCAGCACCGATCCGGAGAAGCAGAAGGAAGCCTTCTTCGCCATCGAAAAGCTGATGAACGACAACGTCTACACCGTGCCGCTCTACTACCAGCGGCTGTTCACGGTGGAAAGCGACCGGCTGAACCGCAACGGCGCCCCTTATGGCAACGAGCAGTTCAACTACAACTGGGACATCCAGAACTGGACCGTCACACCCGACGCCAGCGGCAAGCAGGTGTTTTACACCAACGGCGCCCCGGTCGATTATTTCGAGCATCCCTGGGCCAATCTCGGCCTCTGGGTCGGCAACCGCTTCGTCTTCGACCGGCTGCTGTTCGCCAACCCGACCATGACGGGCGTTGCCGGCGGCGACCTCGCCGAGAGCTATACCATCAGCGATGACGGCAAGACCGTGACGCTGACGCTGCGCGATAACATCAAGTGGCACGATGGCGAGCCGATCACCGTCGACGACGTCACCTGGAGTTTCGAGGCGGCTCTGTTCGTGCCGAACCTGCATGGCGTGGTGGGCAAGACCCTCAACGCACTCGAGGGCGCCGCCGACTATGTGGCGAAGAAAGCCGAGCACATCTCGGGCATTTCGACCGAAGGCAACACCATCACGCTGAAGTTCGCGACGCTCGACCCGAACGTCCTGATCTCGCTCAGCCAGTTCGCGCCGCTGCCCAAGAAGTATTTCGAGGGCACCGATCCGACCGTGCTGCAGCAGAACGCCTTCTGGCAGAAGCCGGTCGGCTCCGGCCCGTTCAAGGTCGATACTGTCGCCTTCGGCGACTACGCATCGCTCTTGCCGTTCGACGACTACTTCCTCGGCAAGCCCAAGATCGAGCAGGTGGTGGCCTTTGCCAGCGCCGACGGCGACGTCAACATGGTCAAGAACGCTGCGGCCAACCGCATCGACTTCGCCATCACCAAGGTGACCAGCGACGTGAAGGCATTGGAAGCGATGCCGCACATGAAGCTGACGCCGATGGATATCCCCTACACCCGCATGATGTGGATCAACACTTACGACAAGTAAGGCCCGATCCCGTTAGCTCCGGATGCCGCGGCCAGACCGCGGCATCCCTCTCCCGTCGTCCCAGCCGTGTAAGGAAACAGCCGCGTGCTAGCCTACGTCATCAGGCGCGTTCTGATCATGATCCCGATGGCTGTCGCCATCAGCTTCCTGATCTATCTCGGTCTCGACGCGACCCCCGGCGACGCCGTCTCCTTCATGCTGAGCCCCGAACAGATGTCGGGCGCCAATCCCGAACGCCTCGCCGAGCTGCGCGAAGCGCTCGGCCTGAACCAGCCGCTGTTCGTCCGCTATTTCATCTGGCTCTGGGGTCTGTTGCAGGGCAATTTCGGCTACACCCTCACCGGTGGCGTGCCGATCTCGGACCTGTTGGCGCGGCGCCTGCCGGCGACGCTGGAGCTGGCCGCGGTGGCGCTGGTGCTGTCGACCGTGTTCGGCTCGATCCTTGGGATCATCAGCGCGCTCCGGCGCGGCTCGGCCACCGACAACACCCTGACCGTGGTTGGGATGGTTGGTGTTTCCATCCCCGAGTTCTTCTTCGGCCTCGTCGCCATCACCGTGTTTGCGCTGAACCTCGGCTGGCTGCCGGTCGGCGGCCGCTCGATGCCGCAATACATCACCTTCTGGGATCGCCTGCCGCATCTGGTGATGCCGTCGCTGGTGCTGTCGATCATGATGACCGCGGGCGTCATGCGCTATGCGCGCGCCGCCATGCTCGATGCGCTCAACAAGGATTTCATCAAGACCGCCCGCTCCAAGGGCCTGCCGGAATGGCGGGTCAACCTGCTGCACGGCTTTCGCGTCGCGCTCACCCCGGTGGTGGTGCTGATCGGCTTCCGCCTGCCGGCGCTGATCGGCGGCTCGGTGATCGTCGAGCAGGTGTTCCAGTGGCCGGGCATCGGCAGCCTGTTCGTCCTCTCGGTGCGCAATCAGGACTATCCGGTGGTGATGGCCGTGGCACTGATCTCGGTGGTCACCGTGCTGGTGGTCAGCGTCGTCATCGACGTCCTCACCGCCATCATCGATCCACGCGTCCGGTTGGGGAACTAGCCATGGCCCTCGCCGATATTCCGCGCCGTCGCAACCGTTTCGACCGCCGCTTCGACCGCATCCGCGAACTCGAGGAGGCCGGCCGGCTGAAGCACCCGACCGGCAGCCGGCTGCTGCGCAAGTTCATCAGCAACCGGCTCGCCGTCGTCGGGCTGGTGGTGTTCAGCGTCATCATTCTTGCCTCGATCTTTGCGCCGCTGCTGACGCCGTGGGACCCGACCAAGATCAACCTCCGCGCCATGCTGCAGCCGCCCTCCTGGGAGCATTGGCTGGGCACCGACAAGACCGGGCGCGACGTGTTTGCCCGCGTGCTCTATGGCGGCCGCATCTCGATCCTTGTCGGGCTCGGCAGCGCCGTGGTCTCGGCCATTATCGGGGTGATCGTCGGCTGCTATGCCGGCTATGTCGGCGGCTGGTTCGATGCCATCTGCATGCGCATCTCCGAGATCATCATGGCCTTCCCGGAGCTGATCCTGGTGCTGATGCTGGTCTCGATCCTCGGCCAGTCGCTTTCCAACATCATGATCATCTTCATCGTCGGCGGCTGGTGCGGCATTTATCGCCTCGCCCGCGCCAGCATGCTGTCGCTGCGCGAAGAGGAGTATGTGCAGGCGCTGCGGAGCTTCGGGCTCAGTGTGCCGCTGATCTGCTTCAAGCACATCCTGCCTAACGCGCTTGGGCCCATCATGGTCAACATCACGCTCTCGACCGCCGCTTTCATTCTCGCCGAGGCGGGCCTCAGCTTCCTCGGGCTGGGCGTGCCGATGAATATCGCCACCTGGGGCAACATCCTCAACGTCGCGCAGGATCTCGGCGTCTTGCAGAACAACTGGTGGATCTGGCTGCCGGTCGGCACCACGATTTCGCTCTTCGTTCTGAGCGTCAATTTCATCGGCGACGGCCTCCGCGACGCCACCGACCCGACGCAGCAGGGCTAGCCGCATGACCACCACCACTCAGCTGCCGGTCAACGATGTCGCGCTCAGCGTGCGCGATCTGAAGACCTTCTTTTACACCAACAAGCGCTGCAACAAGGCGGTGAACGGCGTCTCGTTCGAGATCCGTAAGGGCAAGACCCTCTGCATCGTCGGCGAGAGCGGCTGCGGCAAGTCGGTCACCGCCTCCGCCATCATGCAGCTGTTGCCGACGCTGTCGCGCATCGAGCAAGGCGAGATCGTCTACCACTCGGAGCGCGGCGATATCCGGCTCGATACGCTGGAGCGCAACGGCAAGGCCATGCGTTCGATCCGAGGTTCCGAGATCGCCATGATCTTCCAGGATCCGATGACGGCGCTGAACCCGGTCTTCACCATCGGCTTCCAGATCGCCGAGAACCTCCGCTACCACACCGCCATGCGCGGCCGGCAGTTGATGGACAAGGCCATCGACCTGCTGCGCTCGATGGGCATTCCGGCGCCCGAGCGGCGGGTCGAGCAGTTCCCGCACCAGTTTTCGGGCGGCATGCGCCAGCGCGCCATGATCGCCATGGCCATGGCCTGCAACCCGAAAATCCTGATCGCCGACGAGCCGACCACGGCGCTCGACGTCACCATCCAGGCACAGATCTTCGAGCTGATGGCGACGCTGAAGCGCGAGCACGGCACCGCCATCATGCTGATCACCCACGACATGGGGGTGGTGGCCGAACTGGCTGACGATGTCGCCGTCATGTACATGGGCAACATCGTGGAAGCGGGCACCGTCGATGAGGTGCTGCGCCGCCCCAGCCATCCCTATACCCGCGCACTGCTCGATTCCGTGCCGGTGCTGGGGCGCGGCAAGAACCAGGATATCCGCGCCATCCCGGGTTCGACCCCCGATCCGTTCAACCGGCCCAAGGGCTGCCAGTTCGCCGATCGCTGCGCTTACAAGCTCGATGCCTGCGAGACTGCCCTGCCGGCCGAAACCCACCTGTCCCCCACGCATCGCGTCATGTGCGTGCGCCACGAGGAGTTCGCCAATGGCGTCCGCAGCTGAAGCGCACGAACCGGGCGACGTCATCCTCAGCCTCAAGGGCGTCAAGGCGCATTTCCCGGTCAAGGCCGGGGTGCTGCGCCGCACCGTGGCGCAGGTGAAGGCGGTCGATGGCGTCGACCTCGATATCTATCGCGGCGAAGTGCTCGGCCTCGTCGGCGAGAGCGGCTGCGGCAAGACCACGCTCGGCAAAACCATCCTGCAGCTGGTGCGCGCCACCGCGGGCGAGATCACCTATTCCGGCGCCGAAGCGAGCGCCGATCTCACCAAGCTCAGCGACAAGGAGCTCTACGCCTATCGCAAGCGCCTGCAGATCGTCTTCCAGGATCCGCATTCCTCGCTCAATCCGGCTTTCACCATCTTCGGCTCGCTCGAGGACCCGCTGACCAAATACGGGGTGAAGACCCGCGAGGAGCGCCGCAAGATCATCGGCGACCTGCTCGAGGCGGTGAACATGCGCCGCGAGTATATGGATCGCTACCCGCACGAGTTCTCCGGCGGGCAGCGCCAGCGCATCGGCATCGCCCGGGCGCTGAGCGTCAATCCGGAGCTGATCGTCTGCGACGAGGCGGTGAGCGCGCTCGACGTGTCGATCCGCGCCCAGGTGCTGGAGCTGCTGATGCGGCTGAAGCGCGAGCGCAACCTCACCTATGTCTTCATCACCCACGATCTCAGCGTTACCGAGTTCATCTGCGACCGCGTCGCGGTGATGTATCTGGGCAAGATCGTCGAGCTCTGCCGCTCCGAGGATCTGTTCGAGCGCAAGCTCCACCCCTACACCCAGGCGCTGCTCTCGGCGATCCCGGTCGCCGACCTCGATCGGAAGAGCAATCGCGTGGTGCTCGAGGGCGACGTGCCGAGCCCGGTCAACCCGCCGTCGGGCTGCCCGTTCCACCCGCGCTGCCGCTTCCGCCAGGATGTCTGCAAGACCACCGTGCCGACGCTGAAGCGCTATTCCATCGACGGCCGTGACGATCACTACGCCGCCTGCCACCTCATCGACGCCCAAGAAGCCGCGGCCTGATCGCCCGGCGCCAGCCCCCCACGGAGCCCCAAATGCCCGCCTTCGACATCAAGTCCATCACCGGCGTCCTTCCGGCGATGGTGACCCCGTTCGACGAGAACGAGAAGCTCGACGAAAAGCGCCTGCGCGCCGTCGTCAACTTCCTGATCGAACGCCAGGTCGAGGGGCTCTACATCACCGGCTCGACCGGCGAGTCCTTCCTGATGTCGCCCGAGGAGCGGAAGCGCGTCGTCGAAGTGACGATGGAAGAGAACCGTGGCCGCGTCCCGGTGATCGCCCATATCGGCGCCATCAGCACCTTCCACTCGATCGACCTGGCGCAGCACGCCGAACGGGCCGGCGTCGACGCCATCTCCTCGGTGCCGCCGATCTACTGGGGCTTTTCCGCCGACCAGATCCACGGCTACTACGCCGACATCACCAAGTCGACCAAGCTGCCGATGATCGCCTACAACGTGCCGATGGCGGCGCTCGGCTTCGACATGATCAAGCGGCTCTCGTCGATCGATGGCGTCGCCGGGGTCAAGTACACCGCCACCACGCATCACGACATCATCCGCATCAAGGAAGAGATCGGGCAGGACTTCATCGTCTATTCCGGCGCCGACGAGATGGCGATGTCGGGCCTGAGCTTCGGCGCCGACGGCATTATCGGCTCGTTCTACAACTCGATGCCCGAGATCTGGATCGCGCTGCGCGACGCGGTCGCCGCCGGCAATCTCGCCGAGGCCAGGCGCCTGCAGGAGATCGGCAACGCCGTGATCTTCTTCTCACTGAGCCGCGGCGGCATCCCCTCGATCAAGCGCGCCATGGCCTGGATGGGGTGCGATGCCGGCTATGCGCGCAGCCCCCTCGGCGGCTTCATCGACCAGGCGGCCGATGACAAACTCAAGGCCGAGTTCCGCGGGCTCCGCGACGAGCGGAAGCTTAGCGGCGTGGCGTTTCTCGATGCGCTCTGAGAGTAAGGCATGCTGCTAGGCGCTCATAGGATGCCCCTTGCCCACCGGGTCATTCCCGCGAAAGCGGGAACCTCTGTTTTCTTGGCCTGCGGCACCATCGCAAACGGAGGTCCCCGCTTTCGCGGGGATGACCCGGTGGTAGTCGGCCAACGCAGGATGTCCCTCGGGAGAGGTCGCGACGCAGTCGCGGGTGAGGGGGCCTTACTATGACGCTCCGCACCGTCCTCACGCTCAATTCCGACCGCTCGGTTCGCAGCGGCAGCACCACCGACCTGGTGGACGCCATTCGGCGCGGTGCGGATCTCCGCATCGGTACGTCGTTCCGCCACAACGAGCACATCGACACCAAATCTTCGAGCAATGAGCTGATCGAGGAGGTGGCCGAGTTCCGCCAGACCTGGCTGCTCGACGACCGCTGGGCCGCCGGCATCATGACGCTGCGCATGCCGGTGGAGCTGCCGGAGGGCTTTGGCCCGCGTCCCTCGATGTCGTTCTTTCTCTACAACCAGGACGGCACCCAGGCGATCGCCCGGCCCTATCTCGATGGCCAGCCGCCCACCGGGCAACGCGGCCCGGCGCCGCTCGACGACCTGGCCGACATGCCGCGCTACCACCAGTTCGACAGTTTCGACGCCGGCACCAACGCGCCCTCGAGCAACTTCGTCTACGATTTCGACAGCTACCGCTTCATGGTCAACGACCGCTGGCGCGAGGTGCTGGCGCACGATCACACGGGGCGGCCGGTTTCCGGTTCGGTTGAGGCGCTCAATGCGGCGTTCCTCCGCGGCGCGCCGGTGAAGGTGGCGATCAGCAAATTCGGCGTCGGGCTGGTACCATCAGGCGAGACCGCGCCTGAGCACGAGGCCTTCATCCACTGCGGCTCCTGCTACTACTACACCGAGCAGAAACTCTTCATCACCGGCACCCACCCGGCGGTGCGGATCAAGCCGGCCATCCCGCTGCGCTACGAGTCGGGCGGCTGGGATTTCTGCTGGCTGGTGGCGCGCACCGATGGCCAGGTCGAGCGCTGGCGTTGCGATCCGCATACCCTCGCCTTCGATCGCAGCACCCATCGCTACGACATGCGCTGGTTCGTCTCGGGAGAGTAACAAAACATGCGTCTCGATCGGTTGTTGACCGTCGACGACTTCAAGCGCGTGGCCGAGCGCCGCGTCCCGAAAATGTTCTTCCAGTATGCCGACTCGGGCGCTTACACCGAGCAGAGCTACCGCGAGAACAGTTCCGACTTCAGCAAGATCCGCCTCGAGCAGCGCGTCGGCCGCGACATTTCCCGCCGCAGCCTTGCGACCACCATGCTCGGCCAGCCGGTGTCGCTGCCGCTAGGCCTCGCCCCCACGGGAGCCGCCGGCATGCAGGTGGCGGATGGCGAGATCAAAGCCGCCCGCGCCGCCGAAAAGGCCGGCATCCCCTTTACCCTCTCCACCGTCTCGATCTGCTCGATCGAGGATGTCGCCGCGGCCACCAATCGCCCGTTCTGGTTCCAGCTCTATGTGCGGAAGGACCGCGCCTTCACCGAGCGGCTGATCGACCGGGCCCGCGCCGCCAACTGCGCCGCCCTCGTCGTCACCCTCGATTGCCAGCACTATGGCCAGCGCCACAAGGACGTCCGCAACGGGCTCACCGTGCCGTTGAAGTTCACCCCGAAATTCGTCGCCGAGCTGGCGCTGAAGCCGGCCTGGTCGCTCGCCATGCTCGGCACCCCGCGCCGCAGTTTCGGCAATTTCGCCGGCCACGTCCCCGGCGCCACGACCGTCGCCGAGCTGGCGCAGTGGATGTCGCAGCAGGACGACCTGACGCTCAACTGGCAGGATCTCGGCTGGATCAAACGCCGCTTCGGCGGGCCGCTGGTCGTGAAGGGGATCCTCCATGCTGACGATGCCCGCGCCGCGGTCGCCCATGGCGCCGACGCCATCGTCGTTTCCAACCATGGCGGCCGCCAGCTCGATGGCGTCCCCTCGACCATCCGCGTGCTGCCGCGCATCGTCGATGCGGTCGGCGATAACTGCGAGATCTACCTCGATAGCGGCGTCCGATCCGGCCACGACATGCTGAAAGCCGTGGCCCTCGGCGCCCGCGCCGTCTTCATCGGCCGCCCCACCCTCTACGGCCTCGGCGTCGCCGGTGAAGCCGGCGTCACCCGCGTCATCGACATTATCCGCAGCGAAGCCGACAGCGCGCTGGGCTTGATGGGTGAAACGGATGTGACGCAGCTCGGGGCGCACAATATCGAGTCGAATGATCTGGTGCGGGGCAGCGTGTAGCTCGCAGTCGGTAATCCTCCCCCGCGTGGCGGGGGAGGGGGACCAGCGAAGCTGGTGGAGGGGGCGGCCAAACCAACCGGCGACTCCTGCTTCCCCCTCCACCACCCTTCGGGCGGTCCCCTCCCCCGCCACGCGGGGGAGGATCACTGAGAGGTCAGTGCTAGAGCCTCACCGAATCCACCAACCCCCGCGCCGTCCCATAAAACAGCGCTTCCCGCTGCGCCGTGCTTAGCCCGATCTGCCGCGCGCCGCGCTTCATCGCCCTCAGCTGCTCATAGCGGATATAGGTCATCCGTCCGTCGCAGTGGCTCAGCCCCATCGAATGGTTGGTCGGCGACAGGTAGGCCCAGGCTCGGCCATAGGTGATGTATTTGCCGCGCATCGGGCCGATCATGTCGTCCGAGCCATACATCACCCGCTCCACGCCGACCCCGGTATAGAGCGCGTCGAGCGCATCGGAATCGCAGACCGTCGAAGTGTCGTACCAGACGTTGGGCAGCCCCCTGAGCCGCGCCGCCGCCTTCTCGATCGCCCAGGCCGAATAGCTGCGCGCGCAATGCGCCAGCACCCATTTCGCGCCGGGGTATTTCTCGCTGAGCCGCACCATGTCGTCGATGTTCTCCCTGTCGGCAATGGCGTCGCGCTTACCCAGGTGCATCATGATGATCAGCCCCAGCCGGTCGGCCACCGCGATCTGTGCCTCGGGCAGCATATCGGTAATCCGGCACTGCACCGGGTCGGCGGCATAGAAGCGGTAGGGCTTGAGCCCGATCAGCCCGGTGCGTCGGATCTCGGCCTCGACCTCGGCAGCGCTCATCCCCGGATGCACCAGCATCAGCCCGTGCGAACTGCCGCCGCCCTTCGCCACCTCGGCCGCCACATAAGTGTTCGAGCCCTCGAAGTCGCAGGGGTTGGGGAAGGGGAACGGGAACGACAGCCGCTCGATCTGCCGCTCCGGGAACAGCGTTGCATCCACCTCATCGGCCAGCTCCCAGGTGACCTCGGGGAAATAGGCGCCGATGCTGCTGGCGAACGGTCCGGTGAGCCGGTTCGGGTCGAGATCGAAGGCCCAGCGATAGATATGGGTGTGGACGTCGAACACCTTGTCCGGGACGAAATCGGCGAGCTCGTCCTCCCAGATCTGCCGGTCGAGGTCGGTCGGGTCGAGATCGCGCATAAACATATCCCCCATCGCGGCGTCCGCACTTGACACCGCTACAGATGTTATAATGATAAGCTAATATTATGGGCAAGAGGCGAGGGGTTGCCGGTGACGTCATATGTCGAGGATTTCGATGACGGGCCGGGCGGTTGGATGCGCGTGGTCGACAATTTCGCCCCGCCTGCCGCGCTGTCGATCAGCAATGGCGTAGTGCGTTGCCAGGGCCCCTGGTGGGTCGATTACAACCATGCGCCGCCCGGCGGCGGCTACCTGCAGCTGCTGATGTGCATGGTCACCCACGGCCCATCCGGCGAGTCGGTGCGCGAGGTCTCGGGCGTCAACCGCTTCACCGGAGGCAGGTTCCCCACCGACTTCACCAATGCCAAAATCACCCTGCGCACCCGCGGCGAACTCGAAGAGGCCGGCACCAAACTGTCGCTGCTGATCCAGGGGAGCAAAGACGGTCTCACCTCCGGCTGGGTGCTGACCGGCCAGACCTTCGCGGTGAACGCCGAATGGACCGAGACCACCGTCACCGCCGTGCCCGACCCGAGCCAATGGACCAGTATCGGCTCGCGCCATGATCGCACCGACACCTATGGCGAAAAGCCGCTGCTCGACATCCTCGCCAAGGTGAACGTCAACATCCACATCATCATGTTCCCGGTGCAACCCCGGCCGATGGGCGAGATCAGCGGCGATCCGCACCGGCTGCGGGCAGGGCGCGACTATCCGATCTGGCCCTCCAGCATCGCCCAGGGCTATGTCGAGGTCGACCGCGTGCAGATCGATTTCGCTCAATGAGCCGCTACCCACGCACCGTGCTCGGCACGGTCTGCCTGCCCTGGCGCGACGACGGCACGCTCGATGAGGCGCTGTTCCGTCGCACCATCCGCAACCTGGTCGCCGCGGGGCTCCCCGATCTCTACATCTTCGGCACCGCCGGGGAGGGCTATGCGGTCACCGACGGCATGTTCCGCCGCGTCGCTGCGATCTTTGCCGAGACCATGCGCGAGGCCGGCGGCGCCGCGCCGATGGTCGGCATCGTCAGCCAGTCGCTCGCCACCATGCTCGAGCGCATCGCGTATTGCCGCACCCTCGGCATCGACACCTTTCAGATCTCGCTGCCCAATTGGTCGGTGGTGACCGATACCGAGATGCGCCGGGTCTTCGCCGAGCTCTGCGGCGGTTTCCCCGAGGCGAAATTCCTCCACTACAACCTGATGCGCTCCGGCCGGCTGGTCTCGCCGCGGCTCTATGCCGAGCTCGCCGAAGCCCATCCGAACCTCGTCGCCACCAAATACGGCGGCGGCGATCCGTTCCTCATTTCCGGCCTCATGCGGCATGCACCGCAGCTGCGCCATTTCCTCACCGAGCAGGGCTACTATATCGGCGCGCCCTTGGGCGAATGCGGGCTGCTGACCTCGATCTCGTCGAGCCACCCCGCCCGCGCCTTCGAGTACCTGAATGCCGGCGCCACCGGCGATTGGGCCCGCTTCGCGACGCTCTACCGCGAGCTCTGCGGTGTGCTGCACGCCTTGCTCGACAGCGCCGGCGGCAGTTTCGTCGACGGCGCCTATGACAAGACCATCCTCGAGCTCAGCGAACCGGATTTCCCGCTGAAACTGCTGCCGCCTTACGAGACAGTGGGGGATGCGGTGTACGAGGCGTATCGGGCGCGGCTTGCCGCGGAGCTCCCGGAGTGGCTGCCGGGTGGGGCGCTTCGCGATTGAGCTGAGCCAAATGATTTCGGAGTGCTTGGCGCCCCTCACCCCGCGGCGAGGCCTTCGGCCTCTCCGCCGCCCTCTCCCAGAGGGGCGAGGGGGCGTTGTGGCACTGCCCGTACAAAGTGCGTCCCCTCGCCCCTCTGGGGAGAGGGTTAGGGTGAGGGGCGCCAAGCACTCCGGATGAGCCGCTCGATCCCTTCTCCCGTCAGGGGAGTGGGCGACTACTAACCGCACTGGCAATCCGCCATACCCCGTGCGCGTCGCAGCAGGCGTAGTACATGCGCATCCGGCCATCGCCGAGATCGATCAGCGACATGTCCTCGGCATGCACCGCGTCGATCTCCCCTCCGCCATAACCATCGCCCTCGATAGCGATGCCGGCGCGCCGCCAATCCAGCCCGTTCTCTGACTGCGCCACGAGAATGCGTGAGCGATAGCCGGATATATCGGCGGCGATCGAGGCCGCCGCGAAATCGGCGCTCATCCCATTCGCCACCGCCTCGGCATCGAGGCTAGGGTGCACTGGCGCCACTACTCCCGGCGGCAGGTCCTGCCAGGCCGAATAGAACATCGTCCACATCTCATCAGGCGCCCGTGGCGCGATCACCTCGGCTGCGGTGATCCCGGCGCTGTCGATGCTATCAGTCCGGTCGCGCAGCCGATATCCGGGCTCCACCTCGAAGCTCAGCCCGTCGCGCGTCACCGCGCTCACCACCGGCGTGCCGAGCCGCCTACCCTCCACAACCTCGGCGCGAAACACGAACAGGCGTCCACTGCCGTCACCCAGCGACAGGAAACGCGGCGCGCCGACCCCACCGTCGAGCCGGATGCCTGGCTCCACCGTCCAGTTCACCTGGTCATCCGAAATGGCGCTGCCGATCACCGTCGGCCGATCCGCCCGGCCGCGCCCCTCGAAATACATCCGCCAGCGGCCATCCGGCAGTTGCGTCAGGCTCGGCGCCAGCACCCGCAGCGCCATGTGCGGCAGCGCCGGATCGGGCGCCACGCGGATCCCCGGCTCCGGTTCGAACCGCAACCCGTCCTGCGACACGGCGCTGAGGATGTAACCCTGGCAATCAGCGAACGGCTTGTCCGGTCCGACCGCCGTGTAGAACAGCCGATACCCGCCTGCCGGCGCCTTGACGATGCACGGCGCCTGCACCTTGGAACGATCGAGGTCGCGGCTGCCTTCGATCCGCGCCCCGGCTTTCTTCCGCCAGTTTTTCTGCATTGAGGATCAGGCTCTTCCTTGACGGCTACTTGGTTATTCTCATAACAATATAGCATTACGTCAATGCTCGCCGTAGCGAGTGAATGGGGGAGACGGAATGGGCAAGGGGCAGGACCTCTGGAAGACGGCGAAGACCGTCATACCTGGCGGCAATATGTTGCTGTCGAAGCGCCCCGAAATGTTCCTCCCCGAACAGTGGCCGGCCTATTTCTCGAAGGCCGCCGGCTGCCACGTCTGGGATCTCGACGGGCGCGACTATATCGACATGTCGATCATGGGCATCGGCTGCAACACGCTCGGTTATGGCCGGCCGGAAGTCGATGACGCTGTCAAGCGTACCGTTGACCTTGGCAACATGGCGACGCTCAACGCTCCCGAGGAAGTCGAGCTGGCGCAGCGCCTGATTGACCTGCACCCCTGGGCCGACATGGCCCGCTTCGCCCGTTCCGGCGGCGAGGCCAACGCCATCGCCATCCGCATCGCCCGCGCCGCCTCCGGCAAGGACGGGGTGGCGCTCTGCGGCTATCATGGCTGGCACGACTGGTATCTCGCCAGTAACCTCGGCGACGAGAGCAAGCTCGCCGGGCACCTGTTGCCGGGGCTCAGCCCCAATGGCGTGCCCAAGTCGCTGCGCGGCTCGGTGTTCACCTTCAACTACAACAAGCTCGACGAGCTCGAGGCGCTGATCCGCAAGGAAGAGATCGGCGTCATCAAGATGGAAGTGTCGCGCAACTACGACCCCGATCCGGGGTTCCTGGTCAGTGTGCGGAAGCTTGCCGACCAGCACAACATCATCCTGATCTTCGACGAGTGCACCTCCGGCTTCCGCCAGGCTTTTGGCGGCTTGCACAAGGTCTATGGCGTCGATCCCGATATGGCGGTGTTCGGCAAGGCGCTCGGCAACGGCTATGCCGTCACCGGCGTCATCGGCAAGCGCGACATCATGGAAGCGGCGCAGAACACCTTCATCTCCTCGACCTTCTGGACCGAGCGCATCGGCTCGGTGGCGGCGCTCGCCACTCTCGATGTGATGGAAAAAGAACAGTCCTGGCAGAAGATCACCGACACCGGCCGCGCCATCACCGCGCGCTGGCAGGCGCTGGGCCAGAAATACGGCCTGCCGCTGGTCACCGCGGGCGTGCCGGCGCTCACCGGCTTCAGCATCAAATCGGCCAACGGCCTCGCCTACAAAACCCTGATCACCCAGGAAATGCTGGCCGCCGGCTACCTCGCCGCCACCAGCGTCTACACCTGCACCGAGCACACCCCCGAAATCGTCGACGGCTATTTCGCCGCGCTCGAACCGATCTTCAAAACCATCAGGGAATGCGAGGATGGGCGGGATATCGATTCCTTGCTGAAGGGGCCCATTGCCCATAGCGGTTTCACCCGGCTCAACTGAGATTTTTGCATGTCCCTCCCGCCGCTTGCCTCTGCCGACCTCGCTCCCTTTGCCACGCTGGTCTGTGCTGAAGGCGGCAAGTTCACCACCATCCCCGCAGTGCTGGAGCCGGGCGATGTCCCCGGCCAGCACGCCTTCGCCGTGCTCTGCCCGCAGCCGGTCGACCCCCAGGCGATCAGCATCACCTTCCTCGAGCGCCATCCGCACTCGACCCAGACCTTCGTACCGCTGAAGGTCGGCCGCTGGCTCGTGCTGCTCGCCCCGACGCTCGCTGATGGCACGCCCGACCTCGCCAATATCCGCGCCTTCCTTGCCGGTCCGGAGGATGCCGTCTGCATCCATCGCAATGTCTGGCACGCCGGCCTCACCGTGCTCGACCGGCCGGCGGAGGTGGGGATGATGATGTGGCGCTCCGCTGCCGGCCCCGCAGCCGACGGCATCGTCTTCGAACTCAAAACTCCCATCGTTCTCAGCGTGTGAGGCACGTCATGACGCGACTGGTCTACATCTCGGGCGAACTGGTGCCCGAGCATGAGGCGCGGATCTCCATCTTCGACAGCGCCATCATGCTGGGCGATACGATGACGGAATCGACCCGCACCTTCCGCCACGTCCCGTTCAAGCTCGACGCGCATATCGAGCGGCTCTACCAATCGCTGAAGCTGACGCGCATCGATCCGCAAATGAGCCCCGCCGAGATGAAGCGGGTGACGCTCGAAGTGTTCGAGGCCAATCGGCCGAACTACGCCCCGCACGAGGACGCCTGGATCGTCCACAACATCTCGCGCGGCCTGTCGGTCGCCGGCGCCGATCCGACCAAGCAGCTGGGCGCCGCCACGGTGATGATCTTCACCCAGCCGATGAACCTGTTGCCCTGGGTCGATTTCTACTCGAAGGGCTGCCACGGCGTCACGCCGATGAGCCGCATGGTGCCGAGCCAGTCGCTCGACCCCCGCATCAAGAACCGCAGCCGCCTCGCCTACACCTTGGCCGAAATGGAAGCCAAGCTCGTCGACCCCCAGGCCCAGAGCGTCATCCTCGACCTCGATGGCCACGTCGCCGAAAACAAGGGCGGCAACATTTTCTGCGTCACCAAGGGCGTGCTCCGCACCCCCTCCACCGTCAACTGCCTCGCCGGCGTGAGCCGCGCCACGGCGCTCGAACTGGCGCAGGGCCTGGGCATCCCGACCGAGGAAACATCGCTGCTGCCCTACGACCTGGCGACGGCCGACGAAATGTTCTTCACCTCGACCCCGTACTGCATCATGCCGGCGACCAAGTTCAACGGCTTGCCGGTGGGGGATGGGCAGGTTGGGCCGGTGACCAAGCAGTTGCTGGGGGCGTGGAGCGAGTTGGTGGGGCTGGATATTGTCGCGCAGGCGGAGGGGCAGCGTTGAGACTAAGCCTCGTCCTTGGGCGGCTCATATTCAACGATGTGCCTCGCGCGCTCGTAGAGCTCGTCAAACGTGAAAATCTCGGGGGAGCGAAGGCTACGGCGGTAGATCTCAAACGACCGATACTTCTGGTCGTTGACGCCATGTTCACCCATCAGTTGATCGAGGTGCCCAACGACGAGGTAGGCACGAGGCTGGACAAAGTGAAGTTCCTCTCCGGTCTTGTCGCCACCCGGACCTTCAATTCGTAGGGAATGCCCAAACGCCTCCACGGCGATCTGCACAGACACCTGCACCTGTGCCACAGCGGCTGAAAGCTCTCCTGAGGGATGATAGACGCCTTCTCGGAGAGACTTCGAGTCGAGTAAGTCAACGCCAAATGGCGATTTGATCTCGACGACGGCAAGGCCGCTGATGAGCGCGTTACTCTTCATCACCGCATCGGCTTCTTTGCCAACGCCGCCTATGCCTCTCCCTTGCAAATAGACTTCGAGGGAGCGGCGCGAGAGCTTGCTTAGGGGCATATAGCTGAGGCCGTACCCAAAGATCCATGGGTTCTTCTCGAAGAAGGCTTGCCAGAGCTTCTCCGGTCCGCCGAACAGCAAACGCTGTTCCTCCCGAAAGCTCTCATCATCTAGCAGTCGCTTGAAGTGGGCGAGTTCCTTTCGCCGGTAGGCGACCGCCTGCAGGTCGCGCAGGGAATACTCCTCCTCTACGAACCTCGCTAGGGCTTCCGCCTTCGCCGGATCGTACTTGGTGACCGCCTCCAGCTTTTCAAAATCGATGTCTGCGGCCACGAGGACTGTTTTGTTCTCGTCATCCTGCACCCAGAAATTCGCCGCGCGATCAAGCGTCGTGCGTTTGATGCGATCAATGAATTCTAGGAACTTTCTGCACTCGGCTGCACTGAGCGCGAAATATTCCTCAGGCTTGTTTGCGCCATTCCATCGCTGAACTGTTAGCGAGTGAAACGGGCGGCCCTCCGTCTCGTAAATTGTAGCGGTGGCGCGTAGCCGGCCCTTAGGGGTCTGGCGCAGCACCATCTGATCTTGGACCTTGGCGGCCATGATCGCATCGTCGCCTTCGAACATATGCGAGACCTCTCGACGGAACCCCGTCGTAGCGCTGAACTCCGTCCATCCGTCGTCGTATTTCTTTGGCATGAGGCTCCCCGATCCCCGAGGGCACTCTACAGGAGCAGGCCTAGACTTAATATCTGCGCCAGATTTGTCGGCGAAGTTTCCCCACACACGAGTGGGGTCCCCGCCTATACACAATGGGCATCCCTAGATTGCACGGACTAATGCTCGCTAGGCAGTCTGCCCGGCGATCTTGGGCTCTAGCCGTGCACAAAAACAAAAGGCCTCCCGTGAGGGAGGCCTTTGCGTTTGCCATTGGTGCCCTGGAGAAGACTCGAACTTCCACGTCTTTCGACACACGGACCTGAACCGTGCGCGTCTACCAATTCCGCCACCAGGGCAATCCGATGGGCGCCGTTCACTAGGTGACTGCACGGGGGCTGTCAACTCGGTTTCTTGCCCGACCACACCTCGTCCACTCGACACGTCGGGGCGTGCAGGCTAGAAGCGGCAAAACCCTACACCGATTGCCTTGCCCGGAGCCGCCTCAAGCCATGGAATCCACTTCGAACCTGGTCACCATTTTCGGCGGCGCCGGTTTTATCGGGACCCAGGTGGTGCAGTTGCTGGCCCGTCGCGGCTATCGCATCCGCGTCGCGGTGCGCCGGCCCGATCTCGCCGGTCACGTCCGCCCGCTCGGCGCCGTCGGGCAGGTGATGCCGATCCAGGCCAATATCCGGAACCGCGAATCGGTCGAGCGCGCCATCCGCGGCGCGGGCGTCGTCATCAACCTCGTCGGCATCGGCCACGAGAGCGGCAAGCAGCGTTTCCGCGCTGTGCATGCGATGGGCGCCAAGAACATTGCCGAGGCGGCCAAGGCGCTCGGCGTTAAGGAACTGGTGCATATCTCGGCGCTGGGCGCCGATACGCAGGCGCCGAGCGGCTATGCCCGCTCCAAGGCGCTGGGCGAAACCGAAGTGCTCGCTGCCTTTCCGTCGGCCGTGGTGATCCGTCCTTCGATCGTCTTCGGGCCGGGCGACGGCTTCTTCAACCGCTACGGCATGCTGGCCCGCATGCTGCCGGTGCTGCCGGTGATCGGCGCCAAGTCACGGCTGCAGCCGATCTATGTCGGCGACGTCGCCGAGGCGATCTGCCGTGCGGCCGAGGGTCAGGTGAAGGGTGGCAAGATCTATGAGATCGGCGGCCCCGAGGTCGCGACCCACAAGGAACTGGTGGCGCGGGTGTTGACCGATACCCTCCGCACCAACCTGCTGCTGCCGCTGCCTGCCGGGCCGGCCAAGCTCCTGGCGCTGCCGCTGTCGCTGCTCCCCTCGCCGCTGATCACCAGCGACCAGGTCGACCAGTTGCAGGCGGACAACGTGGTGTCGGAAGACGCCAAGCGCGAAAAGCGCACCCTCGCCGCGTTCGACATCGCGCCGACGGCGATGGACGCGATCCTGCCGAGCTATCTGTGGCGCTTCATGAAAAACGGCCAGTTCGACCGCCAGACGGCGTAGTCGGACGAGAGAGCTCACTGCTGCCCTCTTAACTGCTGCCACTGCGGTGGCTGTGGACCCCCACCCTTGATCCCTCCCCGCAAGGGGGAGGGAGACGCAGACTGCGATGCCAGTGTGAGGGTCTCCCTCCCCCTTGCGGGGAGGGGACAGGGGTGGGGGTCAGCCCGCGCCGACGTTAGAGATGCTCGCTACCGAACATCCGGCGGCACGCCGATATCCCGCAGCAGATGCGGTGACAGCTGGTCGAGCGGCGTTCGCCGCGACCGGCGCAGGGTGCGTTTCAGCATGGTGTTGGCGTAGCGCCGGAGCACCAGTGTGCGGAACCAGGCGCCAAAACCCCGCGTCGGCAGGTCGGCGCGCAAGACGTTGATGCCGGCCACCGCCTGCCGCAGCTCCGCCGCGTCGCGAGCCCGCTCGTTCTTCACCTGCTCGAAAGCCATTTCGCGTCTCCTCGAATCTTCAAGAAACGACTCTATGGCGCTAAGACTGACACCCGCTGTCAGGGTTGCTGGTGTAGAGAAGATTTATGCGTGCAAGTCGCCTCCTCACCATTCTGATGATCCTCCAGACCCGGGGGCGGACCAGTGCCGAGACGCTGGCCGAGGAACTCGAGGTCTCGGTCCGCACCGTCTATCGCGACATCGACCAGCTGAGCGCCGCGGGCGTGCCGGTCTATGCCGAGACCGGCCGCAATGGCGGCTTCGCCCTGCTCGATGGCTGGAAGACCCGGCTCAACGGGCTGACCGCGCCGGAAGCCCGGGCGCTGTTTTTCTCGGGGTTGCCCGGCCCGGCCGGGGAACTCGGGCTCGGCGAGGAGGCAGCGCAGGCCGAGCTGAAGCTGCTCGCGGCGCTGCCGTCGGACTGGCAGGCCGAGGCGCGGCGGATGAGCTCGCGCTTCCATCTCGATCCGCGCGGCTGGTTCCAGCCCGGCCACAAGCCGGAATTCCTGAAGCTGGTCGCCGAGGCGGTGTGGAGCGAAACCCGCATCGCCATCCGTTACGAGAGCTGGAAGGACGTGAAGGACCGGGTGATCGAGCCGCTCGGCCTCGTCTTAAAGGGTGGCGTCTGGTACGTCGTGGCGCAACGCGACGGCAATAGCCGCACCTACCGGCTGTCGCAGATCCAGGCGCTCGGCCCCACCGGCCAGACCTTCACCCGGCCCAAGGATTTCGACCTGCCGTCGTATTGGCAGGAAGCGACCAAGCAGTTCGAGCGCGATATCTATGTCGGCATTGCCCATGTGCGCGCTACCGCAGTCGGGCTGCGCAAGCTCAGGGATCTGAGCGACACGGTGCGACGCGCGGTCGAGGCACTGGCGCCCACGCCCGACGCCGATGGCTGGTGCGAGCTCGACATCCCGATCGAAGAAGTCGGCTGGGCCAGCCACGAGTTCATCAAGATCGGCGACGATGTCGAAGTGCTAGGCCCGCCGGAGCTCAGGAGCCGTGTCGTCACCAATATCAGCAAGATGGCGCGAAGGTACGGGATTACCAGCTAAAGAGTGGCATGTAACCGCCGTGGCGGTTATCAATCCACATGCCGCGCCCAAAGCTTGTTTCCGACGATCAGGTCCTCGATGCCACCCATGCCGCCATGCTGCGGCTGGGGCCGGAGCGCTTCACTCTCTCGGATGTCGCCGAGGCGGTGGGGCTGAGCCGCGCTGCGCTGATCCAGCGTTTTTCCGACAAGCGCACGCTGCATCTGAAAACCCTGGAGCGCTCGACCCAGGAGGTGCGCGATTACTTTGCCGCCGCTCCCCGGGAGCAGGGGCTGATCCCGCTCTGGGCCATGCTGCGCGACCTGATCAGTGGCATGGGCTCGGGCGAGGGCTTTGCCGGCTACCTGCTGCTCGCCTGGGGTGACATCAACGACGCGCAGCTGAACGCGCTGGCCCGCGAGCGCAACCAGCTGGTGCGGGCGGCAATCCTCGAGCGATTGCCGCAGACGGCCGACCGGGCCGAGTCGGCGGCGCTGATCCAGATGGTGATCCAGGGCGCCTGCATGCTCTGGCTGGTCGAGCCGCAGGGGACGCTTGCGGGGTATACCGAGGCCGAGACGCGCAAGGCGATCGAGCGGCTCTATCCGGGCGCGCGGCTGGAGTAGGCGACTGATAGAGACGGCCCCCTCCCATCCTCCCCCATGAAGGGGGAGGTGCCGCATCGAGTGTTTGGCACGATCGAAGACAGAGCCTCGACTCTTCACCTCCCCCCTTGTGGGGGGAGGCCGGGAGGGGGCCGTCTCTCTCAGTATGTCATCTTGATTTATAACCAACGTGTAAGTTATAAATGATAGATGCAACCCGCGCCCTTCGCCCTCGACCTCAGCTCCGCCGCCTTCGATGCGCTCAACACCAGCCCGCGCCTCACCTACCGCGAGCTGTTCTCGCCGCACGATGATCTCCCCAGGCCGCTGCGCCGCTGGGCTGCCGCGCACGACATTGCGCCGCGCGCCCTGACCCGTCGTGACCGGCAACTGGGCGGCACCTCCGAAAAGCACCTGTTCGGTTTGCGTGACGGCTATGCAGTGGAATCCGTGTTGATCCGCCGGCGTGATGGTTTCACCGCCTGCATCTCGTCGCAGGTCGGCTGCGCGTTCGCCTGTCAGTTCTGTGCTTCGGGGCAGGCCGGGTTGAAGCGCAACCTCTCGCCCGGCGAGATCGTCGAGCAGGTGGTGCGGCTGGGGCCGAAGGTGAACCGCATCGTCTTCATGGGGATCGGCGAGCCCCTGAACAACTACGACAACGTGCTGGCGGCCATCCGTATCCTGCGGGATCGGCGCGGGCTCGATTGGGCCACCACCGGCATCACCCTCTCCACCATCGGCATTCCCAAGGGGCTGAAAGCGCTGCGCGAGGAGCATCTGGGGCTCAACCTCACCATTTCGCTGCACGCCACCACCGACGAGACCCGCGGCCGGCTGATCCCCGGTGCGCGCAAACACGTCATCGCCGACGTGGTCGGTGGCGCCTTGAGCTGGGCCCGCCGGCACAACCGCATCGTCACCTTCGTCTACCTGCTGCTTCCTGGGATCAACGACAGCGACGCCGATCTGCGGCGGCTCGTCACCATGTTCCGCAACGAACCCGCCCGGCTCAACCTGATGCGCTGGAACGAAGTCGACGGGCTCGGCTTCGGCCGCATCTCCGATTTCAGGCTGATGCAGTTCCGCGCCGGGCTGGAACGCGCCGGCATCCCGGTGGTGGTGCGCGACACCCAGGGCAACCGCATCGACGCCGCCTGCGGCCAGCTCTGGCTGCGTGACCTCCGCGGCCAGCTGGTGGCGCGGGCGGCTTAGTGAGAGCTACGCTGTGACCGGTGCGTCCTGCCCCTCACCCTAGCCCTCTCCCCGCCGGGGAGAGGGGACGCAGTCTGCACCAGCAGTGCCCCATCGCCCCCTCTCCCCCGCTGGGGAGAGGGTCGGGGTGAGGGGCAGTCCAAATCGAACGCGCCGGCAACATCCTACCCCCGCAGCGCCAATAGCCGCTCGACGCCGCAGCCGGAGATCACCATGCGTTCCTTGCCGTTGCCGGTGAGTTTGGCGCCCCAGTCGACGACGCCGCCATCGGCCAGCTGCATGTCGCCGGCGAAGATGTGGAAGCAGAAGCCGGCATAGTAGCCTCCTGCCGCCTCGCGTCCGACCTCCTCGAACAGCTCCGCGCCATTCGCCTCGGCGACGCCGCGCAACGCCTCGAGCCGGGCGTCGACATCTGGCGCCGTCGTCCGGGTGTAGCCGAGCCGCAGCGCCGTGCCCGGCGCCAGAAACTGCCCGAACGCTTCGAGCAGCAGCCCCACCTGCCGGCGCAGCGCCTCGGCCTCGAAACCGTAGCCGCCCCGATCGCGCCCGCTGCTCGCCAGGGCGAACAGCCGGAAATGCGCCAGCATTTGCACGGGTTGACGGCTGACACCATCGATACGGCCTGCGGCCCGCCCGTCGCCATAGTTCTGCGGCCGCACCACCCGATGGCTGGTCGTGAGGTGCACATCGCCGCCGCCGCCCTGGCGCAGCCGCGCCGCCTCGAGCGCCAGGACGTTCGTCGGGTCCGACACCACTTCGCCCCGCCGCGTCGTGCCGATCGACCAGTCCTGGTCCACCGTCGCCACCACCGAGCAGGCGCCGAGCGGCGTCACCGGCGACAGTTCGACCGGCTCGAAGCGCCCCTCGCACAGGCCGAGCGCCAATTGTTCCCAGGCCAGCAGCGCCGCCCGGTCCGGCCGGGCCACGCCAAAGAAGCGGCTGGTGGCAAAATCCTTGAGCAGTTCGGCCGGGCTGCGCTTCTTGGCGCGGCGGCGGGTCACCTCGATCAGCAGCGACTGCAGGTCGGACGGATTAAGCCGGTCGGCGAGAATCTCCGCCAGCCCTTCGACGCCGCTCTCGCGCTCGATCCGCTCAATAATCCCGCTCATTGCCAATCCTCCTTATCGACCCATTGCAGGGCTAATGAGAGGGATCAAGCCCCCGGCTTTGACATCGGCGCCCGCGCTAAGTAACCAAGTGGTTCGGAGGACCCGCTGACCATGACTTTGCTCGACGACTTCAGGCTGTTCGATGCCGAACCCAAGGCGCGTGGCGTGGCGCAGGCGCTCTATGCCGGGATCAAGGACCTGCCGCTGGTCTCGCCGCACGGCCACACCGAGCCGCGCTGGTATGCCGAGAACGAGAAGTTCCCCGATCCGGCGCAACTGCTGATCGTCCCCGATCACTATGTCTTCCGCATGCTGTTTTCGCAGGGCATCCGCCTCGAGGACCTGGGCGTCCCGACCACCGACGGTTCGGCGGTCGAGACCGATGGCCGGAAGATCTGGCGGCTGTTCGCCAGGAACTACTACCTGTTCCGCGGCACCCCGACGCGCTCCTGGCTGGACCACACCTTCGCCACCCTGTTCGGCGTCACCGAGCGGCTGAGCGCAGACAATGCCGATGCGATCTACGACCAGATCGCCGAACGGCTGCAGCGCGACGATTATCGCCCGCGCGCCCTGTTCGAGCGCTTCAACCTCGAGGTGATCTCGACCACCGACGCGGCGCTCGATGATCTCAAATGGCATCGGATGATCCGTGACAGTGGCTGGAAGGGCCGGGTGGTCCCGGCCTACCGCCCCGATTCGGTGGTCGATCCGGATTTCGCCGGCTTTGCCGGCAATCTCGACAAGCTCGGTGAGATCACCGGCGAGGATACCGGCCACTGGAACGGTTATCTCGAGGCGCACCGCAAGCGCCGCGCCTATTTCATTGAGTTCGGCGCCACCTCGTCCGACCATGGCCACCCGACCGCCGAGACGGCGAACCTCCTCCCTAAGGAGGCCGGGCAGCTCTATGACAAGGTGCGCTCCGGCAAGGCCGATGCGCGCGAGCGCGCCCTGTTCCGGGCTCAGATGCTCACCGAAATGGCCCGCATGTCGATTGATGACGGGCTGGTGCTGCAGATCCATCCCGGCGCCTGGCGCAACCACTCGCCTTCCATGTTGCAGAAGTTCGGCCGCGACAAAGGCTTCGATATCCCCTCGCGCACCGACTATGTCGGCGCACTGAAGCCGCTGCTCGATGCAGTGGGCACCGACCCGAAACTGTCGATCATCCTGTTCACTCTCGACGAGAGCGTTTATGCGCGCGAACTGGCGCCGCTGGCCGGCGTTTATCCGTCGCTGAAGCTTGGCCCGCCCTGGTGGTTCCACGACAGCCCGGAGGGGATGCGCCGCTTCCGCGAGATGGCCACCGAAACGGCGGGTTTCTACAACACGGTCGGTTTCAACGACGACACCCGCGCCTTCCCCTCGATCCCGGCGCGCCACGATGTCGCCCGCCGCGTCGACTGCGCCTTCCTCGCCCGCCTCGTCACCGAACATCGGCTCGATGAGGACGAGGCCCACGAAGTCGCCAAAGACCTCGCCTACAACCTGGTCAAGAAGGCCTACAAACTGTGAGTGACAGAATGTCCCCCCTCTTTGCGCAGCCCGGCGACGGCAAGCACACCGAGCTCAATGGCTCGTCCCGCCGCGTCATCCTCGACCTGCCCGAACTGATGCTGGTCGAGTTCACCTTCGACGAGGGCGGGATCGGTGCGCTGCACTCGCACCCGCACCTCCAGACCAGCTATGTCGCCGAAGGGGTGTTCGAGGTGACCATCGACGGCGTCACCCAGACCATCGGCAAGGGTGGCGCCTATATCGTGCCGTCTGGGCTGGTGCACGGGGTCAAGGCGCTGGAAGCCGGCAAACTGATCGACAGCTTTACCCCGCGCCGCGACGATTTTTTGTAGGCGGCGGCACGGTGCTCCGGCATGGGCGGCCGAGCCATCGTGCCCTCCAGCGCCCCCTCTCTTGCAAAATCTAAGGCTTAGCCAAACGGCTAAACCTAAGATTTTGCTTTCTCCCCCGCCAAGGGGGAGATGATCGGTGGCCTCCACCTACATCGGAGCATCAGTCGGGACTCTCCCCCTTGGCGGGGGAGAAAGCGAAAACTTGGGCTTAGCGCAGCTAAGTCCTTAGTTTTCGCAAGAGAGGGGGTCCTGGGAGCCATCCGAGCCATCCCTCATCCAACGGTTCCCTATATGCGATAGCCCTGCCGGACCTGAGGTGATCGCCGCGCATGCGCGCAAGCGCGGACCCATCTGCCCCAGACCGTCCGTCACCAGGTATCGATGCCGGCGCGCGCCAGCTTGAAGCCGTGGGCTTCGTCCTCGGTCGTGCAGGTGAGGCCGGTTTTCTTCGAATAGCAGACGAAGCCTTCGATCGACGCCCACTCGCCGTAGTGCAGCACCTGCTCGGCTCCGCAGCAGCTGGCGTCGCCAACCTCGTCGAGTTCTTCGGCGCTATCGGCGCCGAGCACGACACGGACATATTCCGGTTCGACCCGGTCGCACATGATCTCGGGGCCGCCATCCTCCGGCTGATAGACGTCGGTGCCGCCTTCCGGGGTGACGATGCAGCCGACATTGCCCGAGGGCATGACGAATTCGATCTGCCCGTTGTCGTTGGCGTCTAACTCGACCTCCGCGGCGGCCGCCGGCATCGCCAATAGGGCCACGAACGCGACGCCGAGCATCAATGACCTGAACATTGGAGTCCTCCCTCCGTGCTGAGCGGGAGACTGCGCCTGCGCCGCTGAAGCCGCGATGAACCGGGTAGTCATCGCGGCGGAGCCAGCCGAAGCCCGCGGCGGGACGATTTCCTCTGAATCGTGACGCTGCCGATCACGTTTCCTGTTCTCCCCGCAATTCACACCGCCCAGCAGTTGTGATCACGGCCGCGTTGAGCCAGTGGAACGCCGGGTGCAGCGTCGCATTAGCGCGCAAGTACAACTACGCAGGAGACTACGCATTGGACGATAGCTATCGCGGCTACATCATCCGCGTGACGCGTGCCGCCCAATGGCATGCCATTCTGCTTGAGCCCGGCACCGGCGCGGTGCTGCCGACCAAGGCCACGGCCCTGTTGCGCGAAGGGCGGGGCATCGCCATGGACCGCGCCCGCAAGCTGGTCGATCTCTACGCTGCGGGTTTCGAGGAATTGCGCGACCACGCCGCCTGAGCCTTATTCGACCGTGACCTCCAGCCGTTCGCCGGCCACCACGCTGATGCTGGTTTGTTTCGGCTCGCCTTCGGCCGGCGATGCGACCACCAGGTAGTCGCCGGCGGTCAGCGTGGTTTCGAGCGCCCCGCCAAAGCCGTAGGTGAAGGATTTGCGGTTGCCCTGGATATCCGCCTTGGCGCCGAACACCTCGACCTTGTCGGTGCCTGGCGCGGTGATCGCCACGACCCCGGCGCCGAGGATGGCGCCGACCTCTGTCCGCTCGCCGGTTGCGATGCTGAACGGGGTTTCCAGCGTCGCGCCGCCCACCGTCGACACCAGCACATAATCGCCCGGCGGCAGCTCGAAATTGTGGTCCGGGCCATAATTGTAGGCCACCGACTTGCGGTTGCCCTGGATGTCCTTTTTGGCCTCGAGGATCTCCTCGAACAGGTCGCCGTCCTCGACCTTCATGCCCTCGACATAGAAGGCGTTGACCGCCGCGACGCCGACCCCGACGACGATATCCTTGACCACCGTGGTATCGGACTGCACCGGCACCAGCTCGGACACCTTGCCGCTGCCGATGCTCACCTCGACCCTGGTGTCGCCGGCCGGCACATAGAGCTTGGTCTCGCCGTAGTTGGTCGTGCTCGCGCCGCCGGGGAATTCGGTGAACACCGCGGCATTGGGGTCGGGTTCGGCGTCGGCTGCCGGCAATGGCCGGATGATCAGCCGGCCCGCATCGAGCACGAACAGCGGCTCGGCGACCGTCCCCGCCTCGATCGTCACCGGCTGTTCGAGCTTGGCGAAGTCGAGCGTGGCGCGCACCACATAGGCGCCGGGTTCGAGATTGGTCTTCCAGTTGATGCCGTAATCGGTGGTGACGTACTCGCCGAGGCTGCCATCCGGATTGGCCTTGTAGACCTCCCAGACCAGGCCCGCCTCTTCGTCCAGCGACTCGCCGCCTTCGGCGAGGCTCGCATCGGGATCGAAATTGAACTCGGCGTTGGCGGGCCCCGGGGCAGGCGCCGGTTCGGGCTCCGCCGGCGCCGCAACCTCGGCCACCGTGCTCTTCAGCGCCTCGGTCAGCGTCTCTTCGTCGCCCGCCGCGATATACTTGCCGCCGGTATTCTCGGCGAGGCAGGCGACTTGCTTGCCCTCTTCGTCGGTGAGCCCGAAGCCGACCACATGGGTGGTGAAATCGACGCCCTGGCCTTCGAGCGTCGAGGCCAGCGCGCAAGGGTCGGCCTCGCAGGTCTCGAGCCCGTCGGTGATCAGGATCACCGTCGCCTTGTCCTCGGTGTATTTGAGGTCCTCGGCCGCCAGCTGCACCGCCGCCGAGATCGGCGTCTTGCCGGTCGGCGTGATTCCCGCAGCCGCCTCACTGATCGCCGCGCCGGTTCCGGCGGCCGGCGGCACCAGGAGTTCGATGTCGTCGCACGAACCCTTCTCGCGATGCCCGTAGCTCATTAAGCCGAGCTCGAGCGCCTCGGGCACCCCCTCCAGCACCGTGTTCAGCGTCTCGCGGGCGATCTCGATGCGGGCCTTGCCGTCGATCTGCGCCCACATCGAGCCAGAGCCATCGAGGATGATGATCGCCTTCTCGGCGGCCGAGGCGGGCATGGCGAAGGCCAGCGGGCCCAAAAGCAGCAGGGCAAGCAGCCCCGACAGCAGCGAACGGATCGGCAGCAGCATCGAAATCCCCCTCGGGTGCTGAGAGCGAGATCAGAAAAAGTTGCAGACTTTTCCGGTTCGATCTCGCGTCAAACAAGTCACCTCTAGAGGCGTAGCGAGACCAAGCTGAAGGCTAGCTGAACCGCCGCATCGCATCGAGGGCGAGGCCGAGCCCGACGCTGCCGAAGGCATCGGTTTCGACCGCCTTGGCTTCGGGGAACAGCGCCCTCAGCATATTGCCGACCGCCGGTACCCGGGTCGAACCGCCGGTGAGGATCAGCGTGTCGATCCGGCTACCAGGTACGCCCGCCGCCACCAGCGTCCTGCCGATTGCCGCGGCGATCGCTGCCGTGGCGACTTCGAGGGCGGCGTGTAACTGCTCGATGCTGATCGGCGTCTCGAGCTTCACGTCGCGCGTCACGAAGCGGAACTCGGTCTGCGGCGCCTCGCTGAGCGCGATCTTGGCTTCCTCGACGCGACCGGCCAGCCGATGTCCCTGCCGGTCCTCGACCAGTGCGATCAGCATGCTGACGAGGTCGGGGAACTGCGCCTCCTGGTAGGTCGAGTGCAGCTCGAGCAGGGTCTTCTGGTTATAGAGCCGGTTGATCCGATGCCAGGTGGCGAGATCGTAATAGGGCGCCGAGGGCAGGGGGCGTTTGCCATCCGCCGTCTCGGTGCCGTAGCCCATCAGCGGCATCACCTTTTTCAGCGACAGCAACCGGTCGAAATCGGTGCCGCCGACATGGACGCCGGCCGTGGCGAGAATGTCGGCCTTGCGGTCGGCGCGCCGGGCCCGTTCCGGCGAGAGCCGGATCACCGTGAAGTCCGAGGTGCCGCCGCCGATATCGGCGACCAGGCCCAGTTCTTCACCCGCTACCAGTTGCTCGTAGTCGAGCGCCGCGGCGATCGGCTCGAACTGGAACTCGATATGCCGGAAACCCTGGGCCCGCACCGCGCCCTCGAGCTGGCGCTGCGCCTCGGCATCGGCCTTGTCGTCGTCATCGACGAAGCGCACCGGGCGGCCACAGACGATGTCTTCAATCTCATGGCCGAGCGAAGCCTCCGAGCGCCGCTTCAGTTCGGCGATGAAGCGTCCCAGAATCTCGGAGAATTTCAGCGCGTCGCGCTTCACCCTTGTGGTGTCATTGAACAAGGACGTCCCGAGCACGCTCTTGATCGAGCGCATCAGCCGGCCGTCGGCGCCGGTGACATATTCGCTCACCGCCTGCCGGCCAAAAAAGGTGCGATCCTCCTCGAACGAAAAGAAGATCGCCGAGGGGATGGTCGGCTTGCCGTCTTCGAGCGGCAGCAGCCGCGGCGGCGTGTTGCCGCCGGCTGCCGCGAGAGTGGAGTTGGAAGTGCCGAAATCCATGCCGCAATGGGTCCGCGCCATCCTGTCCTCCGGGGCTGCCTCGAAAGCTGCACCGGAAGGGGCAGCGGGGCGCGCGATATAGGCGGTATGGCGGGAGCTGTCGAGAGGGCGTGCCCGCTCGCGGCGGAATCCGCGCGGGGGAGCGTAGTTATCGCAACGAACCGGCGATGGACCGAGCTCCCGCGAGTGGTTGGCGGACGCCGCGACAGATCAGGAATCTGTCATGGCGTCCGCCATGCCGTTACTGGATATAGAGCTGCACGTTGCCGCCGACATCGATGATGTCGACCACCTGGTTGACCTTGATCTTGTTGTCGGCGAGCAGCTTCACCGCGGCGGGGTTCTTGTTCAGCGCCTCGCGCAACAGGCCGATGCTCTGGGAGTCCTCGGTCAACAGGTCAACCGCCTTGCCGGCCTTGTCGGTCCAGGCGGTATTGTAGTTGTAGACCGTGACGCTCTTGGCGCCGACGAGGTCGGTGACATCCTTGGCGTTGAAACTTGCCAGCTGGCTGGCAAAGTCGTCGACGCTCATGGCGGTGCCAGGCGCGCCATTCGTAAACTTCGGCACGGCGGCGAGCACCGGATTGGCGGCGATCAGCGCAGCAATGAGGGCGACGACGGAAAGGCTGGAGAGCTTGTTCATTTCATGGAACTCCGCATGGTGGGTTGGCGTCGGCGGAGGAGGGCCGGCGGTCGGTGCAACGGCATCGGCGGGCAGGGTTATGACGTGCGGGGTTTGCGCGTCGCTCTCCCCAACCTTACAAATCCTCAAACTGCGCCGGCGGCGGCGATCGGAAAGCGGACGGTCACCCGCAGGCCGGGGCCGTTGTCCTCGAGCCGCACGCTGGCCCGGTGGCGGGTGGCGATGGCCTGCACCAGCGCCAGCCCCAATCCCGAGCCCTTCTCGTCGCGCTCCGGGTTGAGCCGGCGGAACGGCTCGAACACTTCGCTGCGCCGGTCGGGCGGGATCCCCGGGCCGTTATCGGCCACCACCAGCACCGGGTGCTGATCCTCGATGCCGGCGCTGAGTTCGATCCGGGCGCCGGGCGGACTATAGCGCGAGGCATTGGTGATCAGGTTGACCAGCATCTGCACCACCATCCGCCGATCCCCGACAATCGTCGCGTCGCCATCCCCAGGCGCCTCGACCAGCTGTTGCTTGGCCTCCTCGACCACCGGCTCGAAGGTCTGCAGCGTTTCGCTCACCAGTTCGCGGGCGGAAAAGGCCGCAAAGCCGGATTGATCGTCGGAGGCCTCGATGCGCGAAATCCTGAGTACGGTGTCGAAGATCCCGTTGAGCCGCTCGATCTCGGCCTGCGCTTCCTCGAGCAGCTTGCTCTGCTCCGCCTCGCTCGGCGCCTCCTCGGCTTCCTGCAGCAGGATATAGGCGCGGCTGAGCGGCGACTTGAGGTCGTGCGCGATCGAGATCACCGTGTTGCGCATGGTGCCGAGCAGGTCGCTCAACCGGTCGAGATGGGCATTCATCTGCCGCGATACCCGGTCGACCTGGTCGTTCGAGCGGCCGACCGGCAGGCGGACCCGGCTGTCGCCGCGCGCCACCCGTTCCAGCGTATCGGCCATGCGGTCGAGCTTGGCCGAGACTCCATGGCTGGTGAAATAGCCGATCGCCAGCGCCCCGATGCCAACCACGATGCTCGCCAGCATCAAGGCGCGCCACAGCGCCGCCGAGCCGACTTCGACGAAGAACAGCGCCCGCCCGAAGGTCACCCGGTTGCCGCCGATATCCTCGGTCAGCGCCAGGTACTGTTCCGATGGCGTCGTGACGTTGATCCCCGAGCTGATCGTGCTCCAGCCCAGTTTCGCCGGCCGCGGGATATCGTCGCCGGCCAACAGCGTGCCGTCGGGCCGGTAGAGGGCGACGACGAAAAAGCGCGGCCCGGCTGCAGCGGCAGAGCTGTCGACCAGTTGCCGCAACTGGTCCATGTCACCGGTGTCGGCCGCCTCGCGGAACAGCTCGAACTCGTTGCTGACCAGCGCCCGGATCTCGCTCTCGGCCTCGCTGCTGGTCTGGCTGACGATCACCACGCCGGCGACCAGGAACACCGCAAGGAACAGCAGCAGCGACAGCACCGCCGAGCGGAACGCCGCCCCGGCGAGAATGCTACTGACGCGGTGCATGGATCGAGTAGCCCGTATTGCGGGTGGTGTGGATCAGCGGCACCTCGAACGGCTTGTCGATCTTGGCCCTGAGCCGGCTCATATGGGTTTCGACCACCGTCGTCTGCGGGTCGAAATTGAAGTCCCACACCTGCTCGAGCAGCATGGTCTTCGTGACGATCCGCCCCGCGTTGCGCATCAGCAGCGCCAGGATGGCGAACTCCTTGGCCTGCAGTTCGATGCGGGTGCCGGCCCGCGTCGCGGTGTGGTCCAGCAGGTCGAGTTCGAGGTCGTGAATGCTGAGCCGCGTCGAGGCTTCCGCCGTCTGCGGCCGCCGCGCCAGCACGGTGATCCGTGCCATCAGCTCGGAGAAATGGAAGGGTTTGACCAGGTAATCATCGCCGCCGGCCATCAGCCCCTCGACCCGGTCGTCGACATCGCCCATCGAGGTGAGGAACAGGATCGGCATGGTGCGCCCGGAGGCGCGCAGCGCCTTGGCGACCGACAGCCCGTCCATGCCGGGCATCATCCGGTCGAGCACCAGCACGTCGCAGCTATTGTAGAGACAGAAGGTCAGGGCGTCGCGGCCGTCGAACACCGATTCGACACTGTGCCCTTGCTGGGCCAGGCCCTTGCGGATGAAATCCGACGACGTCCGGTCGTCTTCGGCGACAACGACCTTCACCGTGCAACCTCGACATTGAAGCGCGGCGCGCCCGACGATGGCATTGCCGCCTGGTCGCAACCTACACCCGGTGCAGCCGTCCTGTCGGCTTACGAATATGTAAGTTTCAGGAAAGGAGGGAGCAATCGGCCGGCCCCAGCTTCTGTCTCGCCGCTGCACCACGCACCGGCCGCCACCCAAAGCCGGCGTGGCGAACCTGACGAAAAGGAGATCGTCATGCGCAAGTTCCTTGTTCCCCTGATGCTCGTCGCTTCGATCGGCGCGTCCTCGATGGCGCTGGCCGCCCCCAGCACCGCCCATGGCGCCATCCAGTCGATGGACGGCAAGGCGTGCACCGTGACCCTGGCCGACAAGTCCGTCTACCAGTTCGCGCCCAAGTGCGACTTCTCCAAGCTGAAAGCCGGCGAGAAGGTCGCGATCACCTATACCCTCAACGGCAAGGTGAACCAGGCGTCGGCGATCACTGCCGGCTGATCAGTCTCCCGATCACCGACAGGCCCGCAGGCGAGGAGCTTCGTCCCGGCTCCTCGCCGATTGTCGTTTGCTAAACGGGGACGTGGCCCGGAGCTGGGGTTGGTCAATTCGGGGGTCGTCCAGGAGCGACAACGTTGAACCGACGCGCGATTTACCCACGGCACGATGGGTTTCAACGCTGCCCGTCCGACACCTCAACCAGATCCTCTCAGTCCAGCTCGAAGTACCTAAACGAACCAAAAGTCCTGCACCGTCAGCGCACTGACGGCGACGCCGCGGAGGGTGATGGAATTGCCTTCCCCCAGATCGAGATATGCGTCGGAACCCCTTTGCTCCGCATCGGCAATGACATCGGCGAACGTGAGGCCAGTCTGGTCATGGATCTCGATCACGTCACCATTCGCGCCGCCAGCGTGGATCTCAAAATCCTCGACTTCGTCGCTGCCGAAGTCCCCGCGGAACACGAACGAGTCATCGCCAACGCCACCAGTCAGCCAGTCGCCACCCCCGGCGCCGTCCAAGCGATCATCGCCATCGCCGCCGTCGAAGGTGTTCCTGATGTCATCGCCGATGATCGTGTCGGCGCCGGCGGTTCCAGAGACCGCGCCCACGTGATCGCCGAGAAGGAGGGTGGTTCTGATGGCCGTTCGGCCGCCGGCTGTTTCCGAGAACTGCCAAGCCAATGCTATGCCGCCGTCCTCCAGCACGGAGACCTCGGGCCTCCAGGCCTCATTGATCGCGTAGTCGGCAAGGAAGATTCCCGACCCCTCGGCCTGACCAAGAGAGTCAAACCGCTGGCCGCGTATCGTGCCGTCGGACAAATCACCCCAGATGACTACGAAGTCACCATCCGGAAGAGCTGCAACAGTGGGTGCGGTTTGGCTCCCCGCAAAACCTGAGCTGTTGATGCGGAAGCTCGGTCCCTCGCTCACTCCGTCCGAGCTGAACAGGCGGCCGACAATATCGGTACCGCTTCCCGCACCGAAGCCCCCGCTCTCATCCTCCCAGATCACAACGAAGCCCCCATCACGAAGGGCGGCGATTTGCGGCTCCCGCTGCGCATTTTGCAAGTATTCATGGATCTGAAGTTCGTTGCCGAACTTACTTCCGTCGGCATTGAACACTTGCCCATATACACCGAGACCGCTGCCGTCTTGGGTATTGGAGTCCCATACTACAACGAACTTTCCATCCGTCAGTTCTTGAACCTGCGGCACACGTTGCCAGTTGGTCGCAAAAGTATTGACGCGAAGCTCTGTAGTCACTGCGGAGCCGGCGGAGTCATACTTGCGAACGTAGACGCCGAAATCACTCCCATCCTGACCGTTGCTTTCCCAGGTCACGATGAAGCCGCCATCATCCGTCGCCGCCACGGTCGATCGCCGCTGATAGTCGGCCGTTGTCGTGTTAACGCGGAACTCGCCACCGGCCTTTGCACCGGTCGAGGTGTAGCGCTGCGCATAGACGCCGTCGTTGCTGCCGTCCTGCGACGTGGACGTCCACGTGACGACGAAACCACCTCCGCTCAGTCCGGCTACGTCGGCCAGCGATTGATCATTGGTGGCATAGGTGTTGACCTGGAACTCGCTGCCTAGCGCATTTCCGTCAATGTCGTATCGCCGCGCCAAGACTCCGCTCAGCGAACCGTCACGCCCATCCTGCGACCAGGCGACGATGTAGCCACCGTCCTCGAGGGCGGATATCGCGGGGTCCATCCTCCAATAATCGGCGTCCGTCGTTATGTTGCTGGCCCGCCAATACGCATTGACAAAGGAGACCGGAGACTGCGTCACCGCCTGACGAACGAAAACGGCGACCGTCGCTACCTGGACACCGCCGAACTCATCTTCGATTCTGACCGAGAAGCCATCGCCGCCAACATATGCAGGGTTGGCCGCATAAGAGTAGGTGCCATCTAAGCCAATTGAGACCGACCCGTGATCGGCATCGTCGATGATCGAATACTCAAAGATGCCGTCGTATCCGGGTGGCACGGTCAGCTGAATTTTGCCCTGGGCGGTCGAGCCGACTGGGATAGAGAGTATCCCGTCAATAGCCTGATGGATTGGTTCGACGGCCAGCACAACGTCCTGATCCGAGAATCGCGCGAACTCGATGGACGTGAGGAGATCCGTGCCCTCGTTGCCGTCGCTCGCGTTCAGATCCGTGATGGTGAAGCTACCGTCGACGTTCTCGACGATCGAGTAGTCCTGCCGTGCGCCGCTGTAGATGGCGGTATCGACACCCGAGCCGCCATCGAGCTGGTCGCTTCCGAGCCCGCCGCCGAGCACGTTGCTTCCGCTCGTCCCCAGGATTGTGTCGTTTCCGCTGCCACCTCTGAGGTTCTCGATATTGACCGCCGTCTCCGTCGTGCCGCCGGCGAACAGAACGGTTCCAGCGGTGAGGTTGGCCGTTACGCTCTCGCTTGTGTAGGTGAGCTCGAGTGTGTCGTTACCATTTCCGCCGTCAAACGTGTCGGCGCCAAGATTGCCGATAAGCAGGTCGTCGCCACCGCCGCCGAAGTAACTGTCGAGACCCGCGCCGCCATCGAGAATGTCGTCGCCATCTCCGCCGTGCAGAGCATCGTTGCCGTCTCCGCTGTTGAGCCGGTTGCTGCCCGAGCTGCCAACCAGCACATCATTGCCGGCCCCTGTGGTGGCATTCTCAATGTTTATGGCGCTCTCACTGACTCCATTGGCGAAGGTGAGCGTTCCGGATGCGAAATCGACCTGGATGTTGGATGCGTAGTAGGTCGTATCGATAGTATCGACGCCATCGCCACCGTCGAACGTGTCCGTGCCGGCATTGGCGACAAGACGGTCGTCGCCGTCTCCGCCAAAATGGCTGTCATCTCCGTCGCCGCCGTCGATGATGTCGTCGCCACCGGCGCCATTGATGGTGTCGTTGCCGCCGCCACCTCGCATAGTGTTTCCCTGGGCCGAGCCCAACAGGGTGTCGTTGCCTGCACCCGATGTGAAGTTCTCGAAGTCAATCGCGGCTTCTATCTGTCCCGTCTCAAAGCTGACGGAGCCGTTCGCCAGATCCACGGTCAGCGCTGCGCTGGTGTAATCGAAGTTCAACGAATCCTTGCCAGCCCCGCCATCGAAGCTATCGGTTCCAACACTGCCGTATATGACGTCATCGCCGTTGCCGCCGAAATGGCTGTCGTCGCCGTTCCCACCTCGAACTAAGTCGTTGCCATCACCGCCGTGGACGGCATCGTTGCCATCACCCCCATCCAAGGTGTCGTTGCCGCTGGCGCCGTTGAGGTAGTCGTTCGAGCTGAAGCCGGTGATGATGTCATTGCCTGAGGTTCCAAGCAGCACCATACTCCGCAGGGTAGCGCGGCTCCACACGGTGCCGTCGGCGAATACGATCTGCTCGACGCCTCTATCGAAGTAATCGTCCAGGTTTTCGTCGAGGAAGATCGAGCCACCGTCTCCGGCCCCTGGAGTGCTTTCGGCGATCACCAGCGTGACGTCGTTTCCATTCCGGAGGAGGCTGACGTCGTCGGGGTTGATATCGGTGAGCACGAGTTTGTCGGCACCGCCATGATTGGTCCCTTCGGCGATCGAGTCATGGCCGTCGCCGCGGGAATAGACATAGGTGTCGTTGCCGGCCTCACCGCGCAAAGTATCGTTGCCGAGGCCGCCGGTAATGGTATTGCCAGTATTGAATCCGACGATCGTGTCATTGCCGTCGGTCGAGGCCTGCGCCAGGAGCCTCAGCCGCAAGTCCACCCGAGCCCAGGTGGTGCCGTCGGCGAATACGATCTGCTCGACGCCTCTATCGAAGTAATCGTCCAGGTTTTCGTCGAGGAAGATCGAGCCACCGTCTCCGGCCCCTGGAGTGCTTTCGGCGATCACCAGCGTGACGTCGTTTCCGTTCCGGAGGAGGCTGACGTCGTCGGGGTTGATATCGGTGAGCACGAGTTTGTCGGCACCGCCATGATTGGTCCCTTCGGCGATCGAGTCATGGCCATCGCCGCGGGAATAGACATAGGTGTCGTTGCCGGCCTCACCGCGCAAAGTATCGTTGCCGAGGCCGCCGGTAATGGTATTGCCAGTATTGAATCCGACGATCGTGTCGTTGCCGTCGGTCGAGGCTTGCGCCAGGAGCCTCAGCCGCAAGTCCACCCGAGCCCAGGTGGTGCCGTCGGCGAATACGATCTGCTCGACGCCTCTATCGAAGTAATCGTCCAGGTTTTCGTTAAGAAGGATCGAACCACCATCTCCGGCGCCTGGGGCACTCTCGCCGATCAGCAGCGTGACGTTGTTTCCGTTTCGGACAAGGGCGACATCGTCTGGATTGATATCGGTGAGGACGACTTTGTCGGCGGCGCCTTGATTGGTCCCTTCGGTGGTCGAGTCATGGCCGTCGCCGCGGGAATAGACGTAGGTGTCGTTGCCCTCACCACCGCGCAACGTGTCATTGCCACTGCCGCCGGCCAGCATGTCCTGGCCGGTTCCGGCGTCGATCACGTCATTACCAGACCAGCCATTGATACCGCTGGCAATGTTCGGGCCGGTGAGGACATCGTCCGCCGCCGTTCCATCAACCCAGACCCTGGCCAACTGTTCGAACTCCGCCGCCAGCATAACCTGGCCATCGGCGAACACGATCTGTTCGATTGCTTCAAAGGCGTAAGAGCTCAGCTGATCGTCGAGGAGCAACCACTCTCCGGTATCGACGACCTCGATCATTAGGTCCATGTCGAAGCCAGGCTCGATCATGCGGACGAACCGCACGTCCTCCGCCGTCAGGTTTGTCAGGACGAGCCGATCGACGTCGGTGGTGTTGTTGGGGTCGGCATCGCCTTCTTCGTCAGTGACATCATTGCCCATGCCGGTGCCCCAGACATAGGTGTCGTTGCCCTCGCGCCCCACCAGAACATCGTCCCCCTTGGTTCCCTGAAGCGTGTCGTTACCCGAGGGGTCGGCAACATAGACTGCATGGTCTGCCATCAGGGCGTCCGGTACCAGCTCATCGCCCGGGCCATCGGTGACGTAGTAGCCGTCCTCAGCAACAAGTCGGGCAGCCATCTGCTGCGCGATCCCGGCAGCAACTCCGATGCTGACATAGCCATGAACAATGGCCTGTTCGTAGGCGCCGAGGTCGCTCGCCTCGTGGCGCATGATGCGCAACAAAGTGCCGGCCTGAGCAAGGGTGAGTCCCGTCTCGCTCGCCGCATCGGCCAGGATTTCTCCGACCCAATCATAGGAGCCGGCATCGTCGCCGACGGATGGGAGCATGTTGAGCGGGTGCCCCGCGATGGCCGCTTCGTACGTTGCCGCCGACGTGGCTGTCAGTTGCGCGTGCGATATCGTCGATTGCGCGAGGAACTGGGCCGCCATGGCCTCGATGATCTTCGAAGCTTCCCAGTCGAGCATCAGCGCCGCGACAGGCCCAGGGTTGGCAAGATAGGCGTAGTCGTCCTGCTGATACTGCCGGCCTAAGATCGCTTCGAGAAACGCAACTTTACGCGCGTCCATTGCAGGACCACGGCTATCCGGTTCGACGTTGGCGACGCCTGCCCAAGCGTAGACGAAGGCCTCGAACCCTGCGAGAAGACCACCAATGTCTCCCGACGCGGCCTGAGCCAAGAGCGCCGTAAACTGCGCCTTGAGTGCCGGTTGGGCGCTGAGGGCAATGAGCGTAGACGGGAGCTGTCCTGCGCCCTGGATCACCGGCAGCTTGAACACATCGGGATCGAACTGGAACCCATCGGGCACCACAGCCCTGGTCCGGATCGGATCGATTTCGAAGAATACGTCCGACACGGTTCCCGTAGAGCCGTCAGTCCGCGTGAAGCCGGATTGCCAGAGAATGCCGTGCCCGGCTACCTGCTGGTTCGTGGCGGTCGCTGACAGCGAGATCGAAGCGACGCCGAGTTCGGCCAGCGTCTTCAACTCGCCGGATTGACTCACTCCATCGCCATTTGCGTCTCGCCACAGCAATAGCTCAGCAAATGTGCTGTCCTGCGCGTCGATGATGCCGTCGTCATTGCTGTCATGCTCTGCGAGCGCCAGGAAGCCGTGGGCGAAGCCGGTCTGGTCGCCAAACAGCTCCGAGCCGTTGTCGATGCGTCCGTCGCCATCGAGATCAATCGCCAGCAATGCATCGTCGGCGGCAACCCAACCGGCAAGTTCCGTAACACCATCCGCATCGAGGTCAAAAAAGGTCCCCGAGTTCTGCAGCGCGACAAGCTCGACGCCGTCACCGTCAAGGTCGAGAACCAGGGGGGAGAGCGGCGGCAGATCGAAGAACTCGGTGAGGAGTTTTCCGAGATCACTGTCCCGCCAGTCGGCATGCAGCTTTCCGATCAGTTCGATCCCGTTGGTGAGGGCATCGTAGACACCATAGGCCGCCCAGCCGGCGGCGACGACGGAGGCGGCCAACACACCGATTTCCGCGGCGGCGGCGACGCTGAGGGCTACTACCGCAGCACTTATTACTGCCGAAGCCCCATATGTCAGTATGTTCTGCCTGAAACTGGACCAATCGTTTGTATCGAGACCGATCTTGATGGATTCATAGCTTGCATTCAGGAATTCGACGACGTCGCCAATGGCCCCGCCACCGATACCGGCAAGTATGCTCCCCATGCTGGTCGCCATGGCGCCGACGGTGGAACTCCCAAGCCCATCCAGCGAAGCGGGCAAGCGGGCCCCGAAGTCACCAGCCACCCGGTCACCGAGCCGATCCATCGAAGACATCATCCGATCGAAAACGTCGACCGGGACCGAGGCGTTCTGATCACCGACGAACTTTGTGACAAGAAGCGCGAACTCCGACTTCGCACTGGGCTGGATCGAGCCCATGTTCTTTTGAATGTCGATGGTCGCGGCGACGCCGACGGCTGAGACGTGGCTGGGTCCCTTAGAAACGCTGGCCCCTAGATCGGCAACATGGTTGTGGTACTGCGCCTCGGTCAAGTGCCCCGCGTCGTACGCCTTCTCAATCTGGTCCCTGATATTCTCGTAGCGCTCCTCGTCATTGCTCAGGCCATTGGCATCGGTAATCGTTGGATCGAAATCAGCGGTACGCTGGCTTAGTTCGGCCGGGCTGGGATCGTAGTCAACCCAAGTGCTGCCTAACGCCGCCGACCTGCTCTCAACGCCGAGGTTGGCGAAGCGCCCCTCCGATACATCGGTGAGAAACGCGTGGAGCTTCGTGAAGGCGGCCTGCCTGTCGGCAGGATCAGCGAGCATTATCGCTTCAAGTTGAGCCAGGGCAAAATCGTTGTAGCCCTTGTGACTAAGGCCAGTCTCTCGCCCGGGGTGGACCGAGCCCCCGAAGCCAGCGTCAAGGTAAAAACTGCTGCCGCTATTTATCGATTGGCGGGCAATGGCTGCCGTTTCCGAACTGGCAAATAAGGCGATCTTGTTGCCTTTCGCTTGCTGGAAGAAGCCAGCTGCCTCCAGGGCTTGCCCCACCAGTACGTCATCGTAAGCTTTCTCGGGGATGATATGATGAACATGGAACTGCCAAAGGTAATCCACTTCCGTATCCCCAAAAATCAATCAGCTTGGTGTCAAAACCCGGCAGCGAAATAGCGGCAAGTGACTCGCCACCTTTGCGGCGCGAAGCGTCTGCGCCAGCCGGTCAGAGCAGAAAAAATGACTGCGGAATGTGTCGTCGATCCAAAGATCGGGGCCGTTCAGCGCTGCCGGGATGACTGTGACATCGTCATCCTGCGCCTCCGCTTCGATAGTTGCGACATAGGTAGTCGCAGGGTTGGGTATCCGTTCGAAGCGGGCCGAATGTTCCGGCGAGAAGTACCGGTGCACCTCTGCTATGTTAAGGAAATAGTAGCGTCCCGGAAAAGCCTCTCTGCGATTGGAGTGCAGCAACTCCACTGGATAGAGCCGCGTTTGCCCAAGGTCAAAGCCGCTCAGAACCTCGGCAAACTCTTCGGACACGGTAAGAAACCCCGCAGCACTGAAAAGGTGCGGCAGCTTGTTTCTGTCCTGTGCCGCGCGCTGAGGTCGGATCCACATCGTCGAAGGCAGTTGACCACCTTCGACGGCCACCCCTTGCCTGAATGCCTGGATAAGTGAGGCCACGGAGGGCAAATTTGTTTCGATTAGGTCGCACGTAAATCCAAACAGCAATTCGCTCTTAATATGCGATACGCTAAGCCAAACGCATGCTTCGGACGGGACGTTGTCTTTGGCGTTGTCTTCCACGTTGCTCAACACTGCTCAAATCGAGAGGCGACTATCGTCACCTAATCTTCCCCGCGAACGCCGGTGTTCCGCCAATCGACGATCGCTCTCATTGGATCATACTTCGAGGCACTCGCAAATTTCCAACCCGCAACAGCATCGCCTCATTTACCCAGCGCAGTTTGATGTATGCAGAAATAACGTGATCGAATTTCGTTTGTGTAGATCGTCGATAAGCTTCATGAGGCTGACATGCCGAAGCCAATCGGTCAACACTCAAACACATGTCCCGGGTGGGTGGCGAAGGTGCATTTCTCCATATTCAGTGTTCCGTCAAAACCCAGCAACGAACCTGCTCGCAATCTTTGCGGCGCGAAGCGCCTGCGTCAGCCGGTCGGAGCAGAAAAAATGCCTGAGCAGCGTGTCATCGATCCACAGATCTGGATCGCTCAGCGCCGCCGGGACAACTGTAACATCGTCATCCGGCAGCTCGTTTCCGACACTCCCGATATAGGAGGTCGCCGAGTTCGGCATTGCTTCGAAGCGCGTCGAGAACTCGGGCGAGAAGTACCGCCGCACCTCGGCAATACTGAGAAAATAGTACCGCCCCGGAATAGCTCTCGGCGATTGGAATGCAGCAGCTCCACAAGGCGGAGCCGGGTTTGCCCTAGCTCAAAGCCACTCAGTACCTCGGCAAACGCTTCAGATACCGTGAGCAACCCCGCAGCACTGAAAAGGTGCGGCAGCTTGCGTCGATCGTGCACGGCGCGTTGCGGGCGGATCCACATCACCGAAGGCAGTTCTCCACCGCTATCGCACCCCCTCGAGTGAACGCTTCAAGGCGCGCGACCGTGGTCGCTGAATCTTTCTGGAAGAGATCGCAGGCAAATCCGAACAACAGCTCGCTCTTAACATGCGAAATGCTAAGCCACACGCACGCGTCTGCGGGAGGGGTGTTCATTTGGGCTGCTTCTGTTCACGACCGGATCTGGAGTGCTGCGGCTCTACGAGGGCGCTCGTGACGGTTCGTCCGCTAGGCGTCGTCGCGCACCAGCTCGGTGCTTTGGCTCGATCCTGGCCGCTTGACGTTAGCGGCACGCCAGGCTCGCCACCGATCGAGCGCTGACTGCGACCTGAGCCGTATTTCGTCGACCAATATGGCGAGCCTGCCCTTCAGCGTCGCCGGCCCCATCACCGAGGTCAGGGTCAGCGTCTGGGTGGCAAAGCGGACCTTGAACGGCTCCTCACCACAGAGGAAATCCACCATCTCGAGTCCCTGGTCGATCGACCACTGAACATAATCCATCAGCAGCACCATCCCGGGCGAACCGCGCTCGAAGCTCGGATCGTAGCTGGTGAGAAACGCCATCAGGGTGCCGCGCTGCACGAAATTGACCGAAATGGCGACGGTGGTCCCCGCGCATTCGATGACGAAAATCCTGAGCGCGCCGGCCTTCGCCAGCACCTCGACCAATGCCGGCAGCGCCGGAGCGCCAGCGTCGAACAGCGGCGCAACGCGGCCGTTCCCCGCCAGCCACTGCCGCTTCAGTTCGCCGAGCCGCGCCAGCACCGGGCCCGCGGGCTCGTCGAGCGGCAGCAGGCGGAACACCACCTTGCCACTCTCCTCCAGTGCCTTGCGCCCGCGCCGGTAGTTCTGCCGGGTTTTCTTCGACTGCGCCTCGAACCACTGGGCCCCCGTCGCCCAGTCCCCCGCGACCTGCGAGCAGATTTCGGTGCGGCGATTGGCGGGTAGGCTCAGGCCACCGGGTGCATCGAGCAGGGCGCGGAACTTCGCGTCCGGCCGCAGCCGGTTGAGGAAGTAGAGGTCGAACCCGCCGGCAGCGACCACCTGCCGCCACAGCTGGCTGAGCGCGGCGGGCGGGCAGCGCGGGTGGATCAGCACATCGGCATAGTCGCTGCAGTCATTGGCCGCCCATTCGAGGAATCTGAGGCCTTTGCGGCGCTGGATGGCCAGCGGCAGGATAGCCATCAGCTCGTCGCCGCGCCAGATCAGCCCGATCCGCAGCTGTCGGCCGTCCCGGTTCGGCACGGTCCTCCACCAGGCCGCAACCCAGTCGTGGCTCTGAAAGATCAGTCCATCGCCGCGCCGCCACAGGGCGTTCCAGGCAGCGCCGATTTCGGCCAGGCGGGCATCGCTCTCGACAATCTCGAGGCGATAGTCCTCGAAACGATCATCGAGGCGCACCATGGGAGCATGGACGTTCATGGCTGTGTGGGTTCCGAAGGGGGCGGAGTGATCGGTGCGGGGCGCCGGCCGAACCAGCGCGCGACATGGCCGGCCATCTTCTTGAGCGGCAGCAGATAGAGCCCGAACAACGACTGGTAGTCGTCCTTGTCGCGATCGAGCAGCCCGAACTTCATCTCTTCGTCGGGGTCGGGAACATAGGCCGTGCCGAACATCCGATCCCAGATCGACAGCAGGAGGCCGAAATTCTTGTCGTAGTGACGCGGGTCGGCGCTGTGGTGCAACTGATGCCAGTGCGGCGACAGGATGTAGTTATCGAGCGGCCCGAACGAGATTTTGTAGTGGGTGTGCCGGACGAAATCCATCATCAGCAGGTTGCGCATAGCATAGACATTGATGCCGAACACGGTGAGCTCGACCGGATCGAGCGCAATAATGCTCCACACCCCGAAACAGATGCCGGGAATGAGCCCATCCCACACCCGGTTCATCAGGTCGTCGAGCGGATGGACGCGGTCCTTGGTAATGCCCACCAGCACTTCGGCCGAGTGGTGCACCTTGTGCAGCTCCCACAGGAACGGCACCTTGTGCTGCGCGACGTGGTACAAATAGTACGAGATGTCGTAGGCGATCAGCATCGAGCCGGTGAACAGCACCAGCACCCACCAGGGTGTCGGGCCCTCGAGCAGGGGGCCGTGGATCTGGAAGATCCAGCTGATCAGCTGGTTGGTACCGTAGCCGACCAGCGCGATGAAGACGATGCCGGTGGGGATCAGCAGCAGCGGCATCAGCAGGCGCTTGGTGATGTAGAACAGCAGGTCAGCGCGCGCCGAGGGATGCATGATCACCTCCTTGGGCAGCGCGAAGCTGAAGAAATCGCCGAACGATTTGTCCTCTACCGTCCGCCAATAGGCGACGAGGGCGCTGACGAAGGCCGTCGCGAACAGGATGAGCAGCGTGATGCCGTTCTCGCCGCTTACGGCGTTGACGAGCTTGGTGGTTACCAAATCGACGATGTCAGAAATCATCGCGGCCTCGAGAGGATCCAGATACTGGGGCCAAGATGCCAGAGCGGGGCCGCGGATGCCTGCTCCTACTCGAATCGTCCTTAATATGGGGCGGCCCCGCAGCTAAGCCTGGACAGGCTTTTCCGGCGCGGCCTTGATGCCGTTGGCATTGTAGGCGAGCACCAGGACGATCATCATCATGACGATCGGGGTCTTGGACGAAAATGTGTTGTTGGAAAGCGCCGCCAGCAGCGTCGCCGCCACGCCGATCCAGGCGGCGAGCGGGGCATGGCGCAACATGCGCAGCAGCATCCAGATCACCAGCCAGGCAAACAGCAGCGCCACCGGCAGGCCGAACAGCAGCACGATGACGACCTGAGCGCTCTCGATCGTCGGCATATGGAGCTTTTCGGTGACGATCCTGATGAGCTCCTTGCCGTCCATGCCGAACATGACCTGCTCGAAGCTCACATATTTGAACACGTCATAGATGCTCACCCGAACGAAGAAGTTCTCGTCGAACAGGGTGCTGGTGAAGCGGCTGAGCAGGCCCGCCGAAAGCAGGATGCCGGTCAGCACCGCACCACCCGCAGCTGCAGCGAGCAAGACGAACAGCTTGGCCTGCCGCTGGTGGCGTTGGGACAGACGGGGCCACGGCACCACAATGATGAGGGCGAAGATCTCGACGACGGTCACCAGCAGCGCCATGCGCGCGCCGGAGGCCGCGGCTCCGATAAACAGCACGATGATGCAGGCGACACGGATCCAGACGCGCCAATTGGTCAGCGCCACGAAACCCACGGCAATGGCGCAGGTGGTGCCGAGCGCCAGCGGGTGCTCGGAGAGACCGACTGGCCGGAACCCCAGCTCCACGGCATCGTAAGGCAGGATCCGCTGCTGCGTCAGCGCCTCGAGGGTCCCGAGGGCGGCGCTGAGGATGAGCAGGCCCAGGGTGACGTCGCCGAGCAGCCGGCGCGACGTCGGGTTCAGCGCCAGCATGATCAAGCCAGCCCCGCCGGTCACCAGATAGGTATCGATCAGGACGACTGACGAGCCTGCCCGCCCGGTAACGAACATGAACAGCACCAGCAGCAGCATCAGCCCGCTGTAGCGCACCAGGGCCCGAAACTTGCCGATCTCGTCGCCGCGCAGCAGGAACGGCCGGCTGAACAGCACGACCGGCAGCAGGAACAGCACGGCATAGGTGCCGAAATGCAGCTTCTCGTAAAACGGCCCGGCTTCCGTGGTGTAGGCGACGACCCGGTTCATCAGCTGCGACGACACGGCGAAGCGGGCGATGAATGCCGCGGCGACGCAGAAGAAGAACAGCAGCGACACCGCGTTCTGCTGGCGCGCGGCATCTGTCGGCGATCTGTCAAACCCGGCCGACGTAGAACTCATTGGGGCATCCGGCTGGATCAGGTGCAGCCGCCGGGCACATTGGCGACGATGCCAAGGCTAGTTCAGCTTCGGAAATGCGGCGTTAAGATCGGTCGTATCGCTGTATGCATCGGCGCGCGCTCGTGAGCGGCCGCCTCTGCCAGTCGGTGATTGTCGGATTTTTCCAATCCCCTCGCGGCGCCTCCCCGTAGCCTCATCCCATCAGACAAGCGTGGAGATGAGAGATGAACCGCCGTCAGTTTTCCAGGGCCCTCGCAGCCTCAGCGCTGCTCGCTGCCTTCACAGCCAAAGCCGCTCATTCAGAGGAGACGACCACCATGACCAATCCGACCGCTTTCGAAATCGCCATCCCGGATGCCCAGCTCGCCGACCTGAAGTATCGGCTCCAGCACACCCGCTGGCCCGATCAACCTGCCGATGCGGGCTGGTCCATCGGGACCAATCTCGACTATCTCAAGCAACTGACCGATTACTGGATCAACGACTACGACTGGCGGCGCGCCGAAGCCGGGCTCAACGCGCTCGGCAACTTCAAGGTCGCAATCGACGGCGTGGACCTGCACTTCGTCCACCGTCCCTCGAGCAACCCGAACGCGACCCCACTGCTGCTGCTGCACGGCTGGCCGGATTCGTTCTTCCGCTACCACCGGGTGATCGAGCGGCTGTCCGAGGATTTCCACGTTGTGGTCCCGTCGATTCCGGGGACCGGGTTCTCCGGCAGGACGGCCCTGCCGATGGACAAGGTCGCCGATCTCTTCGCTCGCCTGATGACCGAGACGCTCGGCTACGGCAAGTTCATCGCTGCCGGCGGCGATGGCGGCTCGATCATCTCCATGTCGCTGGCCCAGCGTCACCCGGAGGTGCTGCTCGGCTATCACGTGACCGATGTCGGCTATCCCGACCACACCACCGATTTCTCGGTGCTGACCCCGCCGGAGCAGGCCTATGCCGGCGCCATCCAGCAGTGGTTCTTCGCGCATGGCGCCTTCAACCTGGTGCATGCCACCAAGCCGCAGAGCCTGGCGTTCGCGATGAACGACTCGCCGGTGGGGCTCGCTGCCTGGATCATGAGCTTCATGGCCGGCATGGGCGTCGGCGACGCGGCGGATGAACGCTTCGGTCGCGACGAGCTGATCACCAACATCATGATCTACTGGCTGACCGAGACCGCCGCGTCGTCGTTCCGGATCTACAGCCAGAACGCCATGCAGCCGCCGACCATCAAGGGCACGAACACCGGCGTTCCGGTCGCGGTGGCGACGGAGGTTCCGATCCCCGGCGGCGTGCGCCTGCCGCGCGAATGGGCGGATCGGCAGACCGCCGGCAATGTGGTGCAGTTCCACGACATGCAGAAAGCCGGCCATTTCGCGGCCTGGGAGGATCCCGAATTCGTCGTCGGCGACCTCCGCGAGTTCGCGGCGCTGCTCAAGCGCTGAGCGCTGCGGCAAGGTTACGCAAGAGCGCCGGGGGACATCCGCCCGGCGCTCGAGATTCCGGAAATCCAGGGCGAGGCACGGCCTGCCCACGGGACTCGGATGGCTAGGTCATGGCGAGGCATGTTCGGCCTGACCAGAATAAGCAGTAGAAAGGCACCCTTCTTGCTGTGGGCCGAAGCAACCTCTCATACCCCCCTCAAAACCCCCACACATTAAGTCGATCTGTGGGGGTAGCATTCCGCGCCCCACACGGGTTCTATATCGGCGAGGCATTGTCATTCTGGGGAACTTGTTGAGAGCGTTTTTGGGGATTGTTCTGGGTGTGATCCTAGTTGGGGTCGGAGGTGTCCAGGCCGGGCAATATGGGGTGCGACCACATTCGGGGATTTATGTTTGCAGTGACGACCCGGCCGTCATTGGTCAGCTGCAGCGGGGACTGCCGCCAAGCTTCCACGTCATCGATGGCACGAAGACACCACCGCCAGATGACATCGCCGAGGTCACGCTTGCGTACTTTGGGCGTCCCGGTGGCGCCGCTGAGAAGTGCGCGATGAGCTATCCCGGGGGACGCAATATTCTGGACCGTGTAGTGCGCGGCGCCGAACGCTCTGCCAGGGAAACAGAGGAACGCATCAAGAAACTGGGTGGCAAGGTGGTCGGACATAGTATGCCGATGGGGAGCATGGAGTGGGACAGCGACAGCGGTGCGTCGAGCGATTGGTTTGTCGACCTGTGCTTGTTGCCCATCAATGAAGAGTGCCCTGACCTGAGTGGGCCAAGCAGGCTTCTCGACATGGCCCGCGCAGACTAGGCAGCCTCACGCCCTAAGTTTGCATGTGGGAATCGAGATAACGGTGGCGGGAGCATTGGTCACGGCGTCCATATTCGAAGGCCGGCTTGGACAGATACCGGACTGTGCGGTTCATGGTTATGGAGATAAGGAGGAATTGCGGGCCTCGTTGCAGGAACTGGGTGCCATCCCAAGGGGTGACGACGAGTTCCGACTTCGGATCGATGGCAACCTCGTGAAGTTCGACATGAACGAACGAGAGGTCGGACAAATCAGCCTGCACCTAGTTGATGTACCCGAGCACTAGCCAAATCCATGGATGGCGACCGCTCGATCACCTCGCCGGCACCAGTCCGTGCCCGCACATCCGCACTATAGGTTCGGGGATCCGTCCGTCTGGCCGACTCACAGATTGACTCACAACCCGCACGCGAGTGGCGGTAGTCCTTTGCGGATCGCACTGGACGGCTGAGCAACTGCAATTAGGGCTGATCGCCTGAGTTCTCAGGCTTCGGACAATCCAGAATGTCCGTGGGCGGTCCTGGAAAACCGGGGATTTGGTGGAGCCAATCGGAATCGAACCGACGACCTCTTGCATGCCATGCAAGCGCTCTCCCAACTGAGCTATGGCCCCATCAACGATCCGTGGATCACATCCGGTGGCACGATTGTATCGTGTGTATCGTGCCTTTGGGTATGCGCCGCGGCGGTCTCCCGTCGAAGCGCGGTGCTATCTACCCACGTCACCCCTCGCATGCAAGCGGTATTTCGTGGGCTCTGCGCGGTGGGGGAAAGTTCTCGACTTTCGCACCCAAACCCGCGCCGGAGGGGGCCGGGCTTAGCGCTCGTCCCCACCGCCGCCGACGTCGAAGTCGAGGTTCTCGTCCTCGTCTTCATCCTCTTCGAGGAACACGTCGCTGTCGTCATCGCCGATGTCTTCGACGTCTTCGACGTCCTCGACATCAGGGATCTCTTCACCGTCATCGGCGCCGGCCTCTTCGGCGTCGGCATCCTCGAGCGAGACGATCTCGGGCGCGCCGGGCTCGGCCGCTTCCTCGACTTCCGTCTCTTCCTCTTCATCCTCGTCTTCGCGAGCAACTGCGGCCTTGGCGCGCACCGCCGCTACGGCGTTCTGCTCGAAATAGGAGCGCGGATAGGACTTGCCGGTATAAGGCGAGACGATCGGATCCTTATTCAGGTCGTAGAACTTCTTGCCGGTATCGGGATCTTCCCGTTTCGTACCGCGTTCGTCGTTGGCCAATTGCTTCCTCGTATAGAAAGGCGGGGCCACCCGCAGGGAAACGTCCGGTTAGGGTGAAAGTTTCGCCCTGTCAAACCGAAAGTGCGGCCGCACTCGACCGATCTCTGGGGGTAGCGTCGTGGCATGCTGGCAGCCCGCCCGGCCAGCGTGATAGGCAGGGCCGCGAACAGCCTGGGTGCGGAGGGGCAATGATCATTGCGGTGGATGGGCCGGCGGCATCCGGCAAAGGCACGCTGGCGGCCGGTCTCGCCCGGCACTATGGCCTGCCGCACCTCGACACCGGGCTGCTCTATCGCGCCGTTGGCCTTGCCGTCGCCGACCATCTGGGTAAGTCCGATTTCGAGGCCTATGCCATCGCCGCGGCCCGTGCGCTGGATGCCGCACACCTGAGCGACGTCGACAAGCTGACCAGCGCCGAAGCCGGTGTTCTTGCCTCGCACGTCGCAGTGATCAACGACGTGCGCCTCGCGATGCGGCAGTATCAGCGCGACTATGCCCACCAGCCGGGCGGCGCCGTGATCGACGGCCGCGACATCGGCACGGTGGTCTGTCCCGATGCCGATGTGAAGCTGTTCATCGTCGCCGACAGCAAGGCCCGCATGGAGCGCCGCGCCCGCCAGCTCGAAGCCAAGGGGCAGGTGGTTGATCGTTACGCCCTCTATCACCAGATAGAGCAGCGGGACGCGCGGGACCGCGCGAATCCACACGGCGGCTTCTACCAGGCGCCCGATGCCCACTTGCTGGACACCACGCTCTTGGGTATAGAGGCCGCACTCCGCGCAGCCGTCGCCATTGTCGACGGGGTCATGGCGCGCAAGGCGTAGCTTCGGCAACCACCAAGTCCGAGCTGCTAAACCAAACCTTGCGGCTTTCGTCCCCCGGCATGTTCCAAGAGCCGGCAGCGGAAAACCATCCTAACCCCACATGGCTCGCGCGCCAGCGCACCGGATCGCCTTTTCATGGCGATTGGCAACCGGGCCTTTCACCTCAAGCCACCGGGCGCATTGGAGAAGTCGTTTGGCAGTTCAAACTGTTACCAAGGAAGATTTCGAATCCCTGCTGCTGGACTCGTTCCTCGAGAACGAGCCGCTGGAAGGGACCGTGGTCAAGGGCACCGTCGTGGCGATCGAGAAGGATCTCGCCATCATCGACGTCGGCCTGAAGACCGAAGGCCGCATCGCGCTGAAGGAATTCGGCGCCGCCGGCCGTGACGGCACCATCAAGGTGGGCTCGCTCGTCGAAGTCTACGTCGATCGCGTCGAGAACGCCGTCGGCGAGGCCGTGCTGTCGCGCGAGAAGGCTCGCCGCGAAGAGAGCTGGGTCAAGCTCGAAGAGATGTACAACGCCAACCAGCGCGTCGAAGGCATCATCTTCAACCAGGTCAAGGGCGGCTTCACTGTCGACCTCGAAGGCGCTGTTGCCTTCCTGCCGCGCTCGCAGGTGGATATCCGCCCGATCCGCGACATCGGCCCGCTGATGAATGTGCCGCAGCCGTTCCAGATCCTGAAGATGGACAAGCGCCGCGGCAACATCGTCGTGTCGCGTCGTGCGATCCTCGAAGAGAGCCGCGCCGAGCAGCGCTCCGAGATCGTCCAGCAGCTCGAGGAAGGCCAGGTCGTTGACGGCGTGGTCAAGAACATCACCGATTACGGTGCGTTCGTCGACCTCGGCGGCATCGACGGTCTGCTGCACGTCACCGACATTGCCTGGCGCCGGGTCAATCACCCGTCCGAAGTGCTGTCGATCGGCGAGACCATCAAGGTGCAGATCGTCCGCATCAACCACGAGAGCCACCGTATCTCGCTGGGCATGAAGCAGCTGCAGGCCGATCCGTGGGATGGCATTGCCGCCAAGTATCCGGTCGGCGCCAAGTTCACCGGCCGCGTGACCAACATCACCGACTACGGTGCGTTCGTCGAACTGGAGCCGGGCATCGAAGGCCTGATCCACGTTTCCGAGATGAGCTGGACCAAGAAGAACGTCCACCCGGGCAAGATCGTTTCGACCTCGCAGGAAGTCGAAGTGATGGTGCTCGAGGTCGATCCCGAGAAGCGCCGTATCTCGCTGGGCCTCAAGCAGACGCTTGCCAACCCGTGGGAAACCTTCGCTGACAAGTACCCCTCGGGTACCGTTGTCGAGGGCGAGGTCAAGAACAAGACCGAGTTCGGTCTGTTCATTGGTCTCGATGGCGATGTCGACGGCATGGTCCACCTCTCCGACCTCGACTGGCAGAAGCCGGGTGAGCAGGCTCTCGAGGCCTACAACCGTGGCGACATCGTCCAGGCCAAGGTGCTCGACGTCGACGTCGAGAAGGAGCGCATCTCGCTCGGCATCAAGCAGCTGGCAGTCGGCGAAGTGGCCGATGCTGGCGGCGACGGCGTCCGCAAGGGCTCCGTGGTGACCGGCACGGTGACCGAGGTCAACGATGGCGGCATCGAAGTGCGCATCAACGACACCGAGATGACCGCCTTCATCCGTCGCGCCGATCTGTCGCGTGACCGCAACGACCAGCGTCCGGAGCGTTTCAGCAAGGGCGAGAAGGTCGACGCGCGCGTCACCCAGTACGATCGCAAGACCCAGCGCATCCAGCTCTCCATCAAGGCGCTTGAAATCGCCGAGGAGAAGGAAGCCGTGGCCGCCTATGGTTCGTCGGACTCGGGCGCTTCGCTCGGCGACATCCTGGGCGCCGCCCTCAAGGGCCGCGACGAGAAGTAAGCGTTTCCGCGGGGTGCTTCGGCACCCCGCGGGTCTGCATCTGTTTGATTTGGTCGCGCTTTCGAACCGGAAAAGTCTGCAACTTTTCCTGAAAGCGCTCCGGAGGGCTCGCACCGACAGGTGCGGGCCCTTTGTTTGGGGGAAACGATGCTTTTGAAGGATGTCGCCTGGCGCGCCATGACCAGCTATGACCTGCCGGCGGTGCAGGGCATCGCCGACACCGTGCATGTCGATTTCTTCGAAACCCCCGAGGTGCTGGCCGAGCGCCTGAAGCTCTACCGGCACGGCTGCTACCTGCTCGAGATCGGCGACAAGCCGGCCGGCTACGTGCTGAGCCACCCCTGGCTCTATGGCACGCTGCCACCGCTCAACACGCTGCTGAAGGCGCTGCCGGCCGAGCCCGATACCTATTACCTGCACGATCTCTGCCTCTTGCCGGTCACCCGCCGGGTCGGCGCGGCGTCGAAGATCGTCGAGGCGCTCGTCAAGCACGCCAACGCCGAGGGCTACCCCACCATGACGCTGGTCGCCGTGAACGGTTCGATCCCGTTCTGGCAGCGCCACGGCTTCGAGGTGACCGAGGTTCCCGAGCTCTACGGCAAGCTGCTGAGCTACGAGGCAGAGGCGCGGTACATGGTGCGCAAGCTCGATTGACCGCTCACTTGAACATCCGGTAGCCGCCATCGTCGCCGCGGCGGAGGCCGAGGTCTTCGAGTTCGCTGCCGCGCATGCCGTCGAGATAGGCGCCGTCGGACTGGCCGCGGCCGAGACCGCCGAACACGCCAGCGATGGCGACGAGCACGTGCCGGGCGAGCGCTGCGGCATTGTTGCGGGGCTTGGGCTGGTACAGCATTTGTCCGTCTCCTCGGATCTGATGCGCTGATCATCGCCCCGAGCGGCCCGGCAGTCCTTGGGGCAATCCTGAAGAGTTCTGAAGCAGTCCTGATCGACCTGAATCAGGGGATCAGGCTATGATCACACAATGGAAAAGCGCTTTGGCGACTACCGGATCCGGCCGCGTGAACGCGAGCTCATCGGCCCTGACGGGCTGATCGAGCTTTCGGGCCGTTCCTTCGACCTACTCGAGGCGCTGCTGACCCGGCCCAACCAGTTGCTCGACAAGTCCGCCCTGTTCGACGCGGTGTGGCCCGGCGTGGTGGTCGAGGAGAATACGCTGCAGGTCCATATGTCGGCGCTGCGCAAGGCGCTTGGCCCCGGCTTCATCGCCACCGTGCATGGTCGCGGCTACAAATATGTCGGCCCCGAGCCGGTCGAGGATGCGGAGACGGTGCGATCGCTCGCCGCCGGCGCCGACGGCAATCTCGGCCGCTATCGTGCCGACTGCGTGGCGCGCGAGACCGAGATCGCGGCCGTTGCCCGCCTGCTCGACCAGCACCGGCTGGTCAGCATTCTCGGCCCCGGCGGGGTCGGTAAGACCACGCTGGCGGTCGCTGTGGCCGAGACGCTCGGCCCTGTCGATGGCGGCGTGTGGATGGTCGACCTAGCCGCGCTCGGCAGCGGCGAGTTCATCGAGAGCGTCTTGATCCAGACCCTCGCCGTGCCGTTCCGCGCCGGCAGCCGCTCGCTTGAATCGATCGTCGAGTATCTGAGGCCCAGCGAAGCGGTGCTGATCTTCGACAATTGCGAACATGTGCGCGGCGCCGCAGCGCGCGTCATTCGCACCTTGCTGGCCGAAGTGCCAGATATCCGCATCCTCGCGACCTCGCAGGTGCCGCTCGCCTTGCCCGAGGAGCACGTCTTCAAGCTCCTGCCTTTCGCCGTCACCGGCGAAGGCGAACTGGTCGACGCCGCCTCGGCGCAGTTCCTCGCCTATTGCTACGAGGCGTTCGGCGAAAAGCTCTCGGCTGACGAGCTGCCGATCGTCGCTCGCCTGTGCCGCCGCCTCGACGGGGTGGCGCTGGCGCTGAAAATGGCAGCCGCCCGCGCCGCGACCGTCGGTATCGAGACCGTCGACCGCCAGCTCGAGCAGCAATTGGCGAGCCTCGAGGCCGACTGGGACCCGGCGCTGCCGCGCCACCGTTCCCTCGCCGCCTCGCTGGCCTGGAGCTACGACCTGCTCGAGCCCGAAGATCAACGCACCCTGCGCGCTCTCGGGGTGTTCCAGGGCAGCTTCTCCATCCCCGCCGTCAACGCGGTGGCGGGCGAGGGGGCCGAGATGCGGGTCGCCGAACTGGTGCGCCGCTCGCTCGTCGTTCGCGACGGCCAGGACCGGGCGCGCTACCGCCTGCTAGAATCCACTCGTCATTTCGCTCTCGACAAGCTGGCCGAGGCCGGCGAGGACGTCATCACCCGCGACCGCCACGCCGCCTATATTCGCGACCTCTTCGCCGACAGCGTGCTGCGCTGGGAGGTGCTGCCGGACGAGCGCTGGGACCAGATCTACCGCCCGGACGGCGACAACCTCCGCGCCGCCCTCGCCTGGACCAAGACCCGCGCCGACTGGCCGACTTATGTCGAGATCGCCGCCGGCTCCTACCGCTACTTCATGGAAGAGCAGCTCGGCGCCGAAGGGCTGGCGACCATCGAGGCCGGCATGTCGCTGGTCGGCGCCGTGCCGCCGGAAACCGCGGCCCGGCTGCAATTGGCGCTGGGCGAGATCGGCCGCTACAACGCCATGGATGTCCGCGCCTATCAGGGGCTCGAGCCGGCGCTCGACTGGTTCCGACGGAGCGATGATCGGTTGCGCTACACCCAGGCGCTGGTGCTTACCGCCTGGATCACCATCTTCTTCCACCATCAGGGCGATGCCGAGCCGCTGGTTGCCGAGCTCGAAACGCTGATCGCCGACATGCCGCCCAGCAAGGTGAAATCCTGGGCGCTGGTGGGCATCGGCACCCAGGCCTGGACCCGCGGCGACACCATGTCGGGGCTCGCCCGCGCCGAAGCCGGGCTTGCCATGCATCTCGATGTCGGCAACCCCAAGGGCCGTTTTCGCTCGGTGATGAACCTTGCCGAGATGCTGCATAAGGGCGGCGACACGGTTCGCGCCCTGTCGCTCTCCAATCAGATTATGCCCGAATTGCGAGCCGCCGGCCGCAGCCTGCTGCTCGGCTTCCATCTCAACAACAACGCCGCCTACCGCATGGCGCTCGGCGATTTCGACGGTGCGGTCGCCCCGCTTTACGAAGCGGCCGAAATCGTGCCGCGCGATGGCGGCCAGTGGCACTGGTGCCTGTTGCAGAACGCCGCGGAGCTCCTTGCGACGCGTGGCGCCTTCGATGTCGCGGCGCTCCTCGTCGGCTTCACCGACAAGAGTTTTGAGGGCTGGATCGACGGCCGCCAGGCTACCGAGGAGATGCAGCGCAACCGGCTCTCCGGCACCCTCGAGGCCGCGCTGGGCCGAACCGAACGAGACCGCCTGCTGCAGCAGGGCAGGGCGCTGACCCTGTTCGAGGCCGATCACCTCGCCGGCTTCATCAAGACCGAGCGGCAGCGGCTGAAGGTATAGGGCCGTCTATCCACGGGGCACGGACCCTTCCCCACCCACTGTGTGATCCCGGCCCCACCCACCGGGTCATTCCCGCGAAAGCGGGAACCTCTGTTTTCTTGGCTTGCCGCACGATCGCAAACGGAGTTCCCTCGCTTTCGCGGGGATGACACCGAGTTTGGAGGACTTGCAGAGCCTCGGCCCGCAACCCTTCTCCGCCTTGCATTTGTCGCGGCCCGCGGGTTACCTCGCTCCAATCCTGCATGAGGCCCCGATGACCGATACCTCCGGCGATAGCGCGCACCTGATCCCCGCCAATGCCCGGCTGCGCCGGTCACGCCGGCTGTGGCGGGTGCTGTTCTTCCTGGCGCTCGCTGCTGCCGTCCTGGCCATTGTCGGCCGCTTCGCCATGGAGCAGGGCGGCCCCGGCGACCGCATTGCCCGGGTCAGCATCACCGGCACCATCATGACCGATCCGGCTCGCCTCAAGATCCTCGACAAGCTGGCCGAGGACGATGCGGTGAAAGCCGTGATCGTCGCCATCAATTCTCCCGGCGGCACCACCGCGGGCGGTGAGGAACTCTACGAGGCGCTTGGGGCGCTGCGCGCCAAAAAACCGGTGGTCGCGGTGATCAGCGAACTCGGCGCTTCGGCCGCCTATATGACCGCCATTGCCACCGACCGCATCTTTGCCCGCCGGCTGTCGATCGTCGGCTCCATCGGCGTGCTCTATCAGCATGTCGATGCCGGCAAGCTGCTGAACACCATCGGGGTCAATTTCGACAAGGTGCAGACCGGCCCGCTCAAGGCCGAGCCCGACTTCAACGAGCCGATGCAGGGCGAGGTCCGCGCCTCGCTGCAGGCGCTGGTCAACGATTCGTTCGAGTGGTTCGTCGATATCGTTGCCGAACGCCGCGCCATCCCACGGCCCGAAACGCTGGCGCTGGCCGATGGCCGCATCATCACCGGGCGCCAGGGCGTCGAGAGCAAGCTGATCGACGCGATCGGCGGCGAAGCCGAGGCCATTACTTGGCTCGAGAGCGACAAAGCCATTGTCGCCGACCTGCCGGTGGTCGATTACTTTCCGTTGCCGGCGGAAGGTTGGTTCGGCGTAACCCGCTGGCTCGGCCAGAGCGCTGCCGAAGTGATGCGTTCGAGCGTCGACGGGGCGATGTCCCTTGACGGTTTGGTCTCGCTTTGGCAGGCTAACCCATCGATGTGAACCCCATCGACCCGTGGAGTGCGCCGGGGGGCGGTATGATCAAGTCCGAACTCGTGCAGCGACTGTCCGACGAGAATCCGCATCTGTTTCAGCGCGATATCGAGAACATCGTGAACGCTATCCTCGATGAGGTCGGCGACGCGATGGCCCGTGGTGACCGCGTCGAGCTGCGCGGCTTCGGTGCCTTCTCGGTCAAGAACCGGCCGGCGCGTGTCGGCCGCAACCCCAGGACCGGCGAAACCGTCGATGTGGGCGAGAAGTACGTGCCGCAGTTCAAGGCCGGCAAGGAAATCCGTGAGCGGATCAATCGCGCGGGATGATGTCTGGCATTTCCGATGATTAGACGCATTGTCGGCTGGTTCGTGCTGGTGCCGCTTTGCGCGGTGCTGATTGTGTTCGCCCTGGCCAACCGCCAGTTGGTGGTGGTGAACTTCAACCCCTTCGCGCCGGTCGAAGCCTTGAGCTCGCCGGGTGTCGGGGTGCCGCTGTTCCTGGTGCTGTTTGCCGTGCTGCTGGTCGGCGTGCTGCTCGGAGGCGTCGCCACCTGGTTCGCCCAGGGGCCGCATCGCCGCGACGAGCGCCACTTCAAGCGCGAGACCGAACGCTTGCATCGCGAGCTGGAGGTCGCCCGCCGCTCGCCCGAACCCCCGGCGCTTGGCGCCGAAGATTTCGTTCCCAACTGATCCAAGGCACATGTCCGACCCCCTCATCGTCAAGATCTGCGGCATCAGGACCCCGGCACTGCTCGACGCAGCCATTGACGCCGGCGCCGACATCGTCGGCTTCATGCATTTCGAGCGCAGCCCCCGGCATGTCGATCTCGAGACGCTGCAGGAACTGATCTCGGCGGCACGTGGCCGGATCGAGACCTGCGTCGTCCTGGTCAATCCGGACAATTCCTCGGTCATGGAAATTGCCGCTTTGTCGCCCGACTGGATCCAGCTGCATGGCCCTGAGACGCCGCATCGCGTCGAAGCGATCCGCGACGAAGCCGGCATCGCCATCATGAAGGCCATCGGCATCAGCACGGCCGAGGATGTGGCGCATGTTGCCGACTTCGCCGATATCGCCGATCGCATCCTGCTCGACGCCAAGGCGCCCAAGGGGGCCGATCGCAGCGGCGGGCATGGCGTGCCGTTCGACTGGAGCCTGCTCAAGGCGCTTGACCCCAACCTTCCATTCATGCTTTCCGGGGGCCTCACGCCCGAGACGGTGGGAGAGGCAATCCGGGCCGTTCGACCGATGGCCGTCGATGTCTCCTCCGGCGTCGAAACCGCGCCCGGCGTCAAGGACGCGGCGCTGATCCGGGCTTTCATCGAGCAGGCGCGAGCCGCACACGGGTAGGAGTTCAGCAGTGACCGCGACCGGGGCCAATTCCCTTCGCAACGGCCCCGACGAGCAGGGTCGCTTTGGGCTCTATGGCGGCCGTTTCGTCGCCGAAACGCTGATGCCGCTGATCCTCGATCTCGAGAAGGCTTACCGCGCAGCGCAGGCCGATCCTGAGTTCCAGGCCCAGATCAAGCATCTCGCTACCCACTATGTCGGCCGCCCCTCGCCGCTCTATTTCGCCGAGCGGCTGACCGAGCAACTGGGCGGCGCCAAGGTCTACTTCAAGCGCGAAGAGCTGAACCACACCGGCTCGCACAAGATCAACAACACGCTCGGCCAGATCCTGCTCGCCAAGCGCATGGGCAAGACCCGGATCATCGCCGAGACCGGCGCCGGCCAGCATGGCGTGGCGACGGCGACGGTCTGCGCCAAGTTCGATCTGCCCTGCGTGGTGTTCATGGGCGCCACCGACGTCGAGCGGCAATACCCCAACGTGTTGCGCATGAAGATGCTCGGCGCCGAGGTCCGCCCGGTCACTGCCGGCGCCGGCACCCTCAAGGATGCCATGAACGAGGCGCTGCGCGACTGGGTCACCAATGTCGAGACCACCTATTACCTGATCGGTACCGCGGCCGGCCCGCACCCCTATCCGGAGATGGTGCGCAACTTCCAGTCGGTGATCGGCGAAGAGATCAAGGCGCAGATGCAGGCCGAGACCGGCAAGCTGCCCGACGCCGTCGTCGCCTGCGTCGGCGGCGGCTCCAACGCCATCGGCACCTTCCACGCCTTCCTCGATGATCCCTCGGTCAAGCTCTATGGCGCCGAAGCCGGTGGCCATGGCATCGAAGTCGAGAACGGCCATGCCGCCTCGATGACCGGCGGCCGCCCCGGCGTGCTGCACGGCAACCGCACCTACCTCTTACAGAATGCCGACGGCCAGATCCTCGAGGGCCACTCGATTTCGGCCGGCCTCGACTATCCGGGCGTCGGTCCCGAACACTCGTATCTGCACGATACCAAGCGCGTCACCTACGCGCCGATCACCGATAAGGAAGCGCTCGACGCCTTCCAGCTCTGCACCAGGCTCGAGGGCATCATCCCGGCACTGGAAAGCGCCCATGGCCTCGCGCATCTCATGAAGGTCGCGCCGACGATGAGCACGGACGAGACCATCGTCCTCTGCCTTTCCGGCCGCGGCGACAAGGATGTCGAGAGTGTCGGCCGCTACCTGGGGATGAACAGCTGATGACCACCCGTATCCCCGCGCGGTTTGCGCTCTGTGCCTCGCAGAACCGTCCGGCGCTCGTCGCCTACACCATGGCCGGCGATCCGGACCTCGCCACCGCGCAGGCCATCCTCGAGGCGCTGCCGGGCGCCGGCGCCGACATCATCGAGCTCGGTATGCCGTTCTCCGACCCGATGGCTGATGGCCCGGGCGTCCAGGCCGCCGGCCAGCGGGCGCTCGCGGCGGGCCAGACGATGAAGAAGACGCTGGCGATGGTCGAAGCCTTCCGCAAGCAGGACGACGAAACCCCGATCGTCCTGATGGGCTATTACAACCCGATCTACATTTTCGGCGTCGATGCTTTCCTGAGCGCCGCCAAGGCCGCGGGCGTCGATGGGCTGATCGTCGTCGACCTGCCGCCCGAAGAAGATGCCGAGCTCTGCATTCCAGCGCTGAGGGCCGGCCTCAACTTCATCCGCCTCGCCACCCCGACCACCGATGAGGCGCGCCTGCCGGCGGTGCTCAACAACACTTCGGGCTTCGTCTACTACGTCTCGATGACCGGCATTACCGGCGCCAGCATCAAGAACCACGCCGCGGTGGGCGAAGCGGTGACCCGCATCAAGGGGCATACCGACCTGCCGGTCGTGGTCGGCTTCGGCATCAAGACCGCCGATGACGCCGCCCGCATGGGCCGCGACTCCGACGGCATCGCCGTCGGCACCGCCATCTGCAACGCCGTGCTCGGTTCGCTCGAGAACGGCAAAGCCACTGCCGGCACGGTCGCCGCGGTGACCACACTGGTCGCCGGCCTCTCGAGTGGCGTGAAGCGGGCGAAGGCGGCCGCCTGACCGCAGCAAGGTCCTGCGGCTTCCGAGGTCTGGCGAGTTAGTCTCTCGCTCACCAACTGTTCCTATGTTCGGAACGGCACCCGTCGTGGTGCCGTTGCAGTGGGGAACGGAGTTTTGGGATGCGCAGGACACTCGGCATCATTGGCGGACTGGCGCTTGGCCTCAGTCTCAGCCAGTTCCCCGAATATGCCCAGCAATATACCCAGCGGCTGGGCGGCGCGGTGGACGAATTGCGCATCATCACCGCCGAGTTCGAGGTCGCCGCCAAAGAGGCAGGTTTGACCCTCGAACAGGCGATCGACCGATATTCGAAGACGGGCGACAGCTTCATCGCGGCCCGCGGCGAGTCGATGGCGCGGACCTTCTCACGTTACCAGCAGCTCTCCGCCACCCTGGCCGAAGTGCGCGGCGCTACCGGCTGGGAGCGCTTCACCCGGATGCCCGAATATTTCGATACCGAGATCGGCCGGCGCACCCTCAGCGATTACCAGCCGGCGGTGCCGGTGACCCTCGAGGGGCTGAGCTATGCGGCCGCCGGCTTCGCCGTGGGCTATGTGATCCTCTCGGCGATAGCAGGGGTGCTGCTGCTGCCGTTCCGGCGCCGTCGCGTGCGCTATGTCGAGCGTCGGCCCTAGAGCGAGATCGGGAAAAGGCCTGCCCCCCGGAGGCGGGGGTTGCAGACTTTTCCGGTTCGATCTCGCGACCGATCAATCACTCAAGGGACATAAAGCTTTCTTTATATCCCGGTTGATAGCGGCCTCCAGCTTCAGTATAAGGCCGCAACAGCACGACAGGATGGAGACAGGGCCGATGGCCAGCAATAACGACTACGTGGTCCGCGACATCGGCCTCGCCGAGTATGGCCGCAAGGAAATCGGCATGGCCGAGATCGAAATGCCGGGCCTGATGGCGATCCGCGAGGAATATGCCGCCAAGCAGCCGCTCAAGGGGGCCCGCATTGCCGGCTCGCTCCACATGACCATCCAGACCGCCGTGCTGATCGAGACGCTGAAGGCGCTCGGCGCCGACGTCCGCTGGGTCAGCTGCAACATCTTCTCGACCCAGGACCACGCCGCCGCCGCTATCGCCGCCGCCGGCATCTCGGTCTTCGCCAAGAAGGGCGAGAGCCTCGAAGAATACTGGGATTACACCGACCGCATGATGGAATGGCCCGGCGGCCAGACCCCCAACATGATCCTCGATGATGGCGGCGACGCCACTATGCTGGTGCTGACCGGCGCCAAGGCCGAGACCGACCCCTCGGTGCTGAACAACCCGCATTCCGAGGAAGAGGAAATCTTCTTCGCGCTGATCAAGAAGCGGCTGGCGCAGGACCCGAAATTCTATTCGAAGATCCGCGCCAATATCCGCGGCGTTTCGGAGGAGACCACCACGGGCGTGATGCGGCTCTATCAGCTGCAGCAGAAGGGCGAGCTGCCCTTCCCGGCGATCAACGTCAATGACAGCGTCACCAAGTCGAAGTTCGACAACAAGTACGGCACGCGTGAATCCCTCGTCGACGCCATCCGCCGCGGCACCGATGTGATGCTGGCCGGCAAGGTGGCGATCGTCTGCGGCTATGGCGACGTCGGCAAGGGTTCGGCCCAGTCGCTGCGCGGCGCCGGCGCCCGCGTGCTGGTTACCGAAGTCGATCCGATCTGCGCGCTGCAGGCGGCGATGGACGGCTATGAAGTGGTGACCCTCGAGGACGCGGCGCACCGCGCCGACATCGTCGTCACCGCCACGGGGAACAAGGACGTTGTCAGCCTCGACGACATCCGCAACCTCAAGGACATGGCGATCGTCTGCAACATCGGCCATTTCGACAACGAGATCCAGGTTGCCGAGCTGCGCAACTTCAAGTGGACCAACGTCAAGCCGCAGGTCGATATCGTCGAGCTCTCGGCCAATAAGCGCATCGTGCTGCTGTCGGAAGGCCGCCTCGTCAACCTCGGCAACGCCACCGGCCACCCGAGCTTCGTGATGAGCGCCTCGTTCGCCAACCAGACCCTGGCGCAGATCGAGCTCTGGACCAATGGCGAAACGCTCACCAAGGCGGTGCACGTCCTGCCCAAGCACCTCGACGAGAAGGTGGCCGAACTCCACCTCGCCAAGCTCGGCGCCAAGCTGACCAAGCTCAGTAAGTCGCAGGCCGACTATATCGGCGTCAGCGAGACCGGCCCGTTCAAGTCCGAGCAGTATCGGTACTGACGGGTTACGCTTCGAATTCTGAAGGGCGCCCACTGGGCGCCCTTTTCACATCTGGTGCCTGTGGCCCCGCCCCACCCAGCTTCGCTAAGCCCGCTACGCGAGCAAGCTGCGCTGCCCTCCCCATCAAGGGGAGGGAGACCTGACTGCTGGCTTCGGTTCTATCGTCTCCCTCCCCCTCGGGGCGACCTCTTGTCGTCCCCACGGGGAGGGTAGCGCAGCTAGGCGCAGCCGTAGCGAAGCTGGGTGGGGGGCCACACGCACCGCACCCGGCAAAATAATCCCCCCAAATCAGTGCGGCGTTAACGAAGCGTTCACTGTTCGGACTCGGGTCAACACCCATTCTCGGGCCATTCCCCGCTGTTCACATACAATTAGACTCTTTTTGCGCGATTCCGCGCCCGGTAATGTCTGGTGATTCGGCGGTTACGGGTTTTGGCCTGCCGAAGGCGCGGCGAATCAATGGGGCTCGGCGCGGCGGCAAGTGCGGTGTTCGCTGTCCGATCCGGGCAGCGGTGAGCGGCATAATCGGTTAGGGGCAGTATATGGCGCCGGATAGGGTCCGGAACGATTGGGGATTCGCAGGTCTATCAGCGAGTCTGGTGACCCTTGTGAGTGCGTCTCCCGCCCTGGCCCAGGGCATCACTGCCAACAATGTGATGGGCGCTGCGCCCGTCGCCATCGCGCTGGGCGCCGGCGCCTTCGCGCTGATCGCCATGGCGCTGGTGCGCCGCATGCTGCGCGACAACCGGCTGGCGCGCTCGCGCGCCGCCGAACAGATCGCCGGGCTCCGCGCCCGGGTCGACGAATACGAAGCGCTGCTGTCTGGCGGTCGCGAGATCATTGTGCTGTGGGCCAGCGCCGGTGAAGGCCCGCGCTTCCTCGGCCAGGCCTCGGCCCTGCTGCCCCCGGGGCGGCGCGCTGAAGCGGTGCTGGATTTCGCCTCCTGGCTCGGCGAGGCCGACGCCGATCGCATCGCCCGCGCCATCGAGAACCTGCGGGTTGGCGGCCGCGGCTTCGAGCTGACGCTCAAGGCCGGCGATGGCCGCACCGTGCGTGCCTCGGGCTCGCTGCTCGGCAACGGCGCCGCCCTCCGGCTCCGGCCCGCAGCGATTGCGCCGCAGGGCGAACTGGCTGCAGCAGCGTCGGTTTCGCAGGCCACGCAGACCGCCACCGACCACGCCACGGCCCGTACGGTGCTGGCGAGCCTCGGCAAGCCGGCCTTCCTCCGCGATGGCGCCGGCCGCCTCGTCTTCGCCAACGCCGCCTATCACGACCTGGCGCGGGCGCTCGGCCGCAAGACCAGCGAGAGCCAGCCGGCCGAACTGGTCGATTACGGCCTGCTGCAGCGCAACCGCGCCGTGCTTGGCGATGCGCGCAAGCCCCAGAGCACCATGGTGACCTTGGGCGAGGTCGGCGATTTCGAGGTCGTCGACTTCCCGGTCAACGGTGGCTCGGCCGGCTATCTGCACGCGCGCCAGGACAGCGCCCCGCGCGATGCCGGGCTGTCGCATCTCAGCGCCATTATCGATGCGCTGGCGACGCCGATCGCCATCTTCAATCCCAACCGCGAGCTGGTGCAGTTCAACCGCGCCTATTGCGCCATGTGGGACATTGACCCGAACTGGCTGAAGCTCGGCATGGACGAGCGCGCCATTCTCGACAAGCTCCGCACCGACGGCAAGCTGCCCAACGAGCCTGACTATCAGGGCTGGCGCACCCGGCACCTCAGTGCCTACCAGCTCCGCGTCCCCAAGGAACTCGAGCCCTGGCACCTGCCCGATGGCCGCACTGTGCAGGTGATCGCCGCCCCGGCCGGGCCGAAGGGTGGGGTGATCTACGTGTTCGAGGACATTACCGACCAGCTGAATTTGAAGAGCCAGCACAAGGTGGTGCTGGACGTGCAGCGCTCGACACTCAACGCCCTGAGCGAAGCGGTGGCGGTGTTCGGCACCAACGGGCGGCTGACGCTGTCGAACCCGAAACTCTCGACCGTGTGGAAGCTGCCGGCCAACCTCCTCGCCGAGACGCCGCATATCGACCAGATCGCCGAAGCCGCGGCGCGGGCGCTGCCCGAGGACGGGGCGACGATCTGGCGCGACCTCAAGCGCTCGATCATCGACCTCAACCCGACGCGCTCGGACCGGCAGGGCCGCATCACCCGGGCCGACGGCAAGCTGATCGACTATGCCATCGTGCGGCTGCCCGACGGGCAGACGATGATGACCTTCCTCGATGTCACCGAGAGCGCCAACTACCAGCGCGTGCTGAAGGAGCGAAACGACGCGCTGATCACCGCCGACCGGCTGAAGGATGCGTTCGTGCAGAACGTCTCGTACGAACTGCGCTCGCCGCTCACCAACATCATCGGCTTCGCCGACCTGCTCGCCTCGGGCGCCGCCGGCGAGCTGAACGACAAGCAGCACAGCTATACCGACTTCATCCGCGCCTCGAGCGCCACGCTGGGCGTGTTGATCGACAACATCCTCGACCTCGCGACGGTCGATGCCGGCATTGCCGAATTGCAGCCCGAACCGCAGGACGTCGCAACGCTGGTCGACAAGGCGCGCGCCGGCCTCGCTGCCACCTTCCCCGATATCGACGGCGAGCCCTCGCTCAACCTCAAGGTCATCGTCGAGCCCGACCTGCCGCCGTTCATCGCCGACGGCACCCGCATCGTGAACGTGCTTTATAACCTGCTCTCGAACGCCGCCCGCTTCTCCGAACCGGGTGGCGAGGTGCGGCTCACCGTCAGCGGCCGCACCGGCCGCATCCAGTTCGTGGTCGAGGACGAAGGCGCCCCGATGAGCGAGGAAATGCGCGTCGCGCTGCTCGATCGCAACGAGGCGCTGGCCGGCCCGGTCCGCCAGCGCGGCGCCGGCCTCGGCCTCTCGATCGTCCGCGCCTTCGTCAACATGCATGGCGGCACCATCGCGGTGGAGCGGCGCGAGCCGCGCGGCACCCGCGTAGTGGTGAGCCTTCCGAGCGACGCCGCCATGGCCGGCGCTGCCGAGTAGGGCTTTTCGCGGTAGCGCGCTGACGCTATTGCAGTGCCATGGCTGACCAGCACCTGTTCCTCGCCGACGATGACGCGACCGCCGATCTCGGCCGCCGCCTCGCCGCATTGCTGCGGCCTGGCGACCTGGTGCTGCTCGAGGGCGACCTCGGCGCCGGCAAGACCGCGCTCGCCCGCAGCGTGATCCGCACCCTGGTCGGTGACGACAGGCTCGATGTGCCCTCGCCGAGCTTTGCCCTGGTGCAGCCCTATGAGTCCAACGGCCACCCGGTGCTGCATGCCGACCTCTACCGCATCTCCAGCCCGCGCGAGGTCGATGAACTGGGCCTGTTCGACCGGGCCGACGCGATCGTCCTCGTCGAATGGCCGGAGCGCTCGGACGAGGTGGTGCAGCAGGCGACGGTTCGCGTCTCCCTTGCAGTGCCCCCAGGCGGCGACGGTCGCGAGGCGACGATCGCTTTCAGCGACGATCGGGTCATTTAGTCAGGGATTGCACTGCTCTGATGCGGCGCTGATGGCCACCCGACACCGCCCCGAACTCGGTGTCATCCCAGCGAAAGCTGGGACCCAACGCGCCTCAGCACAAGTGGATGGATGGGTCCCAGCTTTCGCTGGGATGACATCCGCTGGGTGGGGCAAGACCACAGCTTGGCACCCATGGGGTGAGGGAAATGCGGTGCCTCTGAAATGATCTGAGCATCCCAATAGTCCTCGCAACCTACTCCGCTGGACTTCCCGCGCCCCACCGAGTCAAATCGCCGACCATGCGCCGCGACTCGCTCTTCAATATCGCCCCCCACGCGCCCTTTCTCGCGACGCTCGCCGAGCGGGTGCTCGATGGCCGTTTGCTGGGCGATTGGCCGCGCCAGGGCGCCTTCTGGCTCAGCGACATCACCATCATCCTTCCCACCCGGCGCGCCCGTTTCGTCCTCGCCGAAGAGTTCGCGCGGCGCCTCGGTGGCACCGTGCTGCTGCCCGATATCCGCACCTTTGGCGGCGAGGTGGCGGATGAAGAACCGTTCCTGCCGCCCTTCGACGCGCCGGCCAGCAAGCCCGCGGCATCGCTGCTCGAGCGCCGGCTGACCCTGTCGCACCTGGTGCGGCTGTTTGCCGAGCGGGCCGAGAGCTTTGCCACCCCGCCCAACCCGGCCGAGATCTTCTGGCTCGCCGATTCCCTCGGCGAGGTGATCGACGATTTCACCATCGCCGGCATTGCCACCGAGAAACTGAAAGAGCTGGTGCCCGAAGAGCTGGCCGATAACTGGCAGAAGGTGCTGGAATTCCTCGACGTAGCGCTGAAGGCCTGGCCGGCGATCCTCGCCGAACGCGGCCGCATCGACGCCGCCACCGCCCGCAACGAGCGGCTGCTGCGCCAGGCCGGGGCCGCGGGCTTCGTCTATGGCGACCGCCCGGTGATTGCCGCCGGCTCCACCGGCTCGATCCCCGCTACTGCGGCACTGCTCAAGGCCGTGGCGGCACTGCCGCGCGGCGTCGTGGTGCTGCCGGGGCTTGATACCTCGTTCACCCCCGATCGCCACGACCGGATGATCAACGGCGAGACCACCCAGGGCCATCCGCAATATGGCCTGATGAAACTGCTGCGCAGCCTCGAGGCCGGTGTCGGCGAGGTGGTGGAACTGGGTGGCGAAAAGGCCCGCACCGCGCTGGTGCAGGCGGCGCTGGCGCCGGCCAGCGAAACGCCGGCCTGGCCGATCCTGCGCGCTGATATTCCGGTGAGCCGGGCGCTCGACGGCGTCAGCATCCTCGCCGCCCGCAACGCCGACGTCGAGGCCCGCGCTATCGCGCTCGCCGCCCGCGCCACGCTGGCTGAGAAGAAGACCGTCGGCATCGTGGCGCGCGACCAGACCCTGGCCCGGCGCATCGCAGCCGAACTCAACCGCCACGGGGTGGTGGTCGATGACGCCGCCGGCACGCCGTTGTTCCAGTCGGCCGCCGGGCGGCTGGCGCGGCAGGTGCTGGCCATCGCCACCGACGACTATGCGCCGGTCGACATCATCTCGCTGCTGCGCAACGCCGCCGTATCGCTGGGCCTCGACCGCTTCCTCGTCCGCAAGCTCACCGACCATCTCGACCTGCGGCTGCGTTCGGAGCGCCCCGGCGCCGGCATCGCCGGCTTGCGGGCCCTGTCCGACCACGCCGAACTGCCGGCCCTGCTCGATCGGCTCGATGCGGCCATGGCGCCGATCGTAACGCTCAGGACGCGCGAGCGCATCACCGCCCCCGAACTCGCCTCAGCGCTGCTGACGACGCTCGATGCGCTGATCGCCGAGGCCGAGCTGCCGGGGATGGCTGAGCTCCGCCGTTGGGCCGAAGAGCTGGTGGCGCTCGACCAGGGCGGCACCGCTTTCGCGCCGTTCGACCTCGAAGCGGTGATCGAGGCGCTGCTCACCGGCACCAAGACGCAGAACCCGGTCCCGGCGCGCGACGACATCCACATCTGGGGCGAGCTCGAAGCCCGCCTGATGAACCCCGACCTGATGATCCTCGCCGGCATGAACGAGGATATCTGGCCGCCGGTCGCCGACCCTGGCCCCTGGCTCAGCCGCGGCATGCGCATCGGCATCGGGCTCGAGCCGCCCGAGCGCCGACAGGGCCAGGCGGCGCATGACTTCGTCATGGCCGCCGGCAATGCCGAGGTGATCATCGCCTATGCCGAGCGCATCGGCACCTCGCCGGCGCTGCCCTCGCCGCTGCTGCAACGGCTCTACGCCTTTATCGGCGAGAGCGAGGCGAGGCAGGCTCGGGCGCGCGGCATGCGCTGGCTGGCCCAGGCCGATGCGATCGATCATGCCGGCGTGCCGCGCCCGGCCGACCGGCCGTCGCCCAACCCGCCCGCCCGCATCCGCCCACGGCGACTGTCGATCACCGAGATCGAGCCGCTGATGCGCTCGCCCTACGACATCTACGCCCGGCATGTGCTGGCCCTCAAACGGATCGAGCCGCTCGGGACCGAGCCCAGCGCGCGTGAGCGCGGTACCATGATCCACGGCGTGTTCGAGAAATTCGTCCATGCCGGGCTCGATCTCGAACTGCCCGAAGCGCTGCCCGAGATGATGGAGATGGCGCGCGACGCCTTTGCCGGCCTCGACGCCATCAAGGAGCGTCGCGACATCTGGCTGAAGCGCTTCGAGCGCGCCGCCCGGCAGTTCCTCGACTATGAGCGCCGGCGCGACGCCGAGATCGTCGAACGCCACGCCGAGACCAAGGGCGAGTGGCTGTTTCCGGCGCTCGACAACTTCGTGCTCGTCGGCAAGGCGGACCGGCTCGACCTGAAGCGCGACGGCACGCTCGAGATCATCGATTTCAAGACCGGCGGCGTGCCGCAGCCCAAGGACATGACGGCGTTCGACGCGCCGCAGCTGCTGCTGGAGGCGGCAATGGCCCGCGCCGGGGTGTTCCCTGGCATCTCGCCCCGCGACAGCTCGGCGCTCACCTACATCAAGATCGGCCTGGGGCCGGCGGCGTTCCAGATCAAGCCGTTCAAGCTGATCAAGGGCATGAGCCTGATGGATGCGGTGGGTGAGATCGAACGCCGCATGCAGCGGCATGTCGAGGCCTTCCTGCTGCAGGACGGGCTGCCGATGGCGGCGCGCATCCGGCCGCGCGTCGAAACCGGCCGAAAATCCTTTCCAGGCCCCTACGACCACTTGGCGCGCACCGACGAATGGACGCTGACCGCGGGAGTGGATGATCCATGAGCCGGCGCCTTCTGAGCCCGATGCCGCAGCAGATCGTTGCGGCGCAGCGCGACGCCTCCGACCCCGAGCGCAGCGTCTGGGTGACGGCCAATGCCGGCTCGGGCAAGACCTATGTGCTGACCGCCCGGGTGCTGCGGCTGCTGCTTTCGGGCGCCAAGCCCGAGGAGATCCTCTGCCTCACCTATACCAAGGCGGCGGCAGCCGAGATGCGTGGCCGCGTCGCCGAGCGGCTGGGCCAGTGGGCGCTCGAAAGCGAAGACGAGCTGATCAAGGACCTGACGGCGCTCTCTGGAGTGCCGCCGACCCCGGCGATGCGCTTGCGGGCGCGCTCGCTGTTCGCCCGGGCGCTGGAGGCCCCAGGTGGCCTCCGCATCCAGACCATCCACGCCTTCTGCGAGAGCGTGCTGCACCGCTTCCCGCGCGAGGCGGCGGTGCCGTTCGATTTCAGCGTGCTGGAGGAGCACCAGCGCGACAGCATGCTGCTCGAGGCGCGCGAGACTGTGCTCGCGGCGGGCCTCCGCGGCAGCGGCGAGGCGGCGGCGGTGGAAACGCTGTTCGGCCTGCTCAGTGATTTCCAGATCGAGACCGCCATCCTCGAAGCGCTGAACCAGCAGCGCACCCTGCGCCGGGTGCTGGCGCAGCCGCAGGCGGCGAAGCGCGAGTTGCACAAGCTCGTCGGCAATGTCGGCGGCATCGACGAGGTGATGGCGGAGATCAGCTCGGGCTACGGCCTCAGCCGCGACGACCACGCCGCGATCTTTTCGCTCATCACCCCCGACCCCTACGGCACCGACTTCGTCGACCGGCTTGGCCAGATCGACCCTGGCAAGCCCGATGCCGACGACCTGCTCGATGCCTTCCTGACCCAGGCCGATCGCACGGCGCGCAAGACCTTGATCAAGAAGGCCACCGCGGCGCTGATCCCCGATGTCGCGGCGCGCCTAGTGGCCGAGGGGCAGCGGCTCGAACAGCTCTACCAGAAGCTGGTGACGGCGGAGCTGGTGGCGCGCAGCGAGGCGATGCTCGACGTGGTGGCGGCAATCTCGGCGCATTACGAGAAGGCCAAGCGGGCCCGCTCGCTGCTCGATTTCGACGACCTGATCGAAAAGCTCGCGGCGCTGCTACGCGACGAGGAGCAGGGCCCCTGGGTGCGCTACAAGCTCGATGCCGGCCTCAGCCACATCCTCGTCGACGAGGGGCAGGACACCAACCCGCTGCAATGGCAGGTGGTGGGGGCGCTGATCGACGATTTCTTTTTCGGCGACAGCGCCGCCGACCGGCCGCGCACCCTGTTCGCGGTGGGCGACCAGAAGCAGTCGATCTTCTCGTTCCAGGGCGCCGACCCAAAAGTGTTCGTCGAGGCTGGCCGGCAATACGCCTTCAGTGCCCGCGCCGCGCATTTCGAGATCACCCCGGTGCCGCTGCGCTACAGTTTTCGCACCTTGCCTAACGTCCTGAACGCCGTCGACGAGGTGTTCAAGCGCGCCGACCTCAAGGACGGGGCGCTTGAGGCGACGGGCGTCGCCCACTCGACCGCCCGCGCCGATGCCGGTGGCGTGGTGACGCTGTGGCCACCGATCAAGGACCAGGCGGAAGAGACCGACCCCGAGAACTGGCCAACCGAGCCGCCGCTGATCCAGACGCAGAGCGCCCAGCGCCAGGTGGCGGAAAAGATCGCCCGGGAGATCAAGGGCTGGATCGATGCCAAACGCCCGCTTGGGCCGCGCGGCAAGGCGGTGAGCGCCGACGATGTGCTGATCCTCGTTCAGGTGCGCAGCATCCTGTTTCACGAGATCATCCGGGCGCTGATCCGCGCCGGGGTGCCAACACCGGGGGCCGACCGGCTGGCGGTCACCACCCATATCGGCGTCCTCGATATGATGGCGCTCGGCGATGTGCTGAGCAACCCGGCCGACGACCTGCAGCTGGCGGCCTTGCTGCGCTCGCCGCTGTTCGAGGTCAGCGAGGATGACTTGCTGGCGGTGGCGCAGCCGCGTGGCGACAAGCGGCTGTGGCGGGCCATCGAAAGCGCTGAAATCCCCTCGGTGCAGGCGGCCTACGACCAGCTCTATCGCTGGCGCAACCGGCTGGATTTCGAGCGGCCGTTCAACTTCTACGCCGATGTGCTCTATGCTGGCGGCGGCCTCAAGCGGATGCGTGGCCGCTTCGGCTCGGAGATCGACGACGTGATGGCCGAGTTCCTCGACCTGGCGCTGTCGCATGAGCAATCGCCGCAGCCCTCGCTGCTCGGCTTTCTTGCCGAACTCCGCTCGCGCGAGGTGACCATCAAGCGCGAGCTGGCCGAAGGCGGCGCCGGCGTGCGGGTGATGACGGTGCATGGCGCCAAGGGGCTCGAAGCGCCGATCGTCATCCTCGCGGACGCCGCCAGCACCGAGCGCGGCCGCGACCGGCGCAGCATCTACTTGCGGGCACAGCCGCCGCTCTTCGTCCACGCCTCGTCGTCGGCAACCCATGCCCCGGCCACATCAGGCTTCAAGGACGAGGCCGACAGCGACCAGCTAAAGGAATACTGGCGGAAGCTCTACGTCGCCATGACCCGCGCCGAGGACGAGCTCTATGTCACCGGCTACCTGACCAAGCAGGGCAAGGTCGATGGCAGCTGGTACGAGGCGATCGAGCAGGGGCTGGGGCCGCTGAGCGAAAGCCTCACCGATGCTGAGGGCAATACCGCGGCGCTGCTCTATCCCAGGGAGAGGCCGGCGCCGGCGAAGCTGAAGCCGGTCGAGGCGCTGGTCGACCTCGGTGGCATGGGGCTCGATCTGAAGCCGCTGCCGGAGCGCAAGGTGCGCAAGGTCTTGCGGCCATCGAGCGTTGAGACGCCGTCCGATCCCGACCGCACGCTGGCGACGCGGCTTGAAGAGGGGCTCGACCCCACGACGGCGCGGCTCGCCGGTACGGCGCTTCATGCCTTGCTGCAGCACCTCGCCAAGGTTGCACTGCCCGATCGGCCGGCAGTCGCGGCGCGGGCGCTGCCGCTGCTGCTGCCCGAAGCACCCGACCAACATCAGGGGCTGGCGACGAAGGCACTGTCGATCCTGTCGCGGCCGGAGCTCCAGCACCTGTTTGCCGAGGGCAGCCGCGCCGAAGTGCCGTTCCTTGCGACCGCGCTGCATAAGGGCGAGACGGTGACCATTGCCGGCCGCATCGACCGGATCGTCGTGACGCCGGGTGGCGTGCTGCTGGTCGATTTCAAGTCCGATGCCGACCCGATGATGGAACCCGAGCGGGTCAAACCCGGTTACCTCCTGCAGCTCGGGCTCTATGCGCTTGTTGCAAAGCAGCTTTTCCCGGGACAGAGGATAGAAACCGGCATCCTCTGGACTGGGTTGGAATCGCTGCTAAAATTGCCCGACGCCGCCTTGGCAAACGCGGCGCGGGGGTTCACCATCCGGTGACGTTCGTTGAAGTCACGCTGGACTCTACCTAGCTTTTGGATCAAACAGACCGCCGCTTTCAACCCAAAAGGCAATCCCAATGACAACCCACGTTTCCGACGCCAATTTTGGCGAGGAAGTCCTGTCCTCGAAAGAGCCCGTGCTCGTAGATTTCTGGGCCGAGTGGTGTGGCCCGTGTCGCGCCATCTCGCCGGTTCTGGAAGAGCTCTCGGCTGAGCTGCAGGGCAAGGTGAAGATCGTCAAGCTGAACGTCGACGACAACCCGAACACCACCGTCAAGTACGGCGTCCGTTCGATCCCGACGATGATCCTGTTCAAAGGCGGCGAAGCCGCCGACATGAAGATCGGCGCCGGCACCCCGAAGGCCGGCCTCGCGAAGTGGCTCGAGAGCCACGCTGCCTAAGGGCGCGTCACTCGCTGCTTCCAATAAGAAAACGCCGCTGGCACCCGCCGGCGGCGTTTCTCTTTCCCGCTTACGGCGTGGAAAGCCATGCCTTTCTTTCTCGCCCGACTCCCTGTAGCTTCCATCGCCAATCGACGATGGAGACGATTATGGGTACGCGCGTCAACGACCAGAACTTCGAAGCTGAAGTGCTGAACTCAAGTAAGCCCGTACTGGTCGATTTCTGGGCCGAATGGTGCCCGCCCTGCAAGGCGATGGACCCGATCCTCGACGACCTCTCGACCGAGCTCGCCGCCAAGGTGAAGATCGTCAAGCTCGACGTCGATGCCAACCCTTCGACCGTGGTGAAGTACAATGTGCGCGCCATGCCGACGCTGATCGTCTTCAAGGATGGTGAGCCGGTGGATTTCAAGGTCGGCGCCGGCCAGTCGCGCGTGCAGCTGATCAAGTGGCTGGATCAGTTCGCCGCATAATTTCACGCGCGATTTTCCGGTGCGATCGGGCATAGTCACCGCCCCGCACCGGAGGACTGCATGAATTTCGACCACCTCGCCAAAGCCCCGTTCAATCTCGATGCCGAGGCGCTTGCCTGGGTGCGGGAGCGCTTTGCCGCGCTGACATCGGACGACAAGCTGCGCCAGCTGTTCACGCTATTGTCGCGCGGCATGGACGCCGATGAGATTGCCCGGATCCGGGCCTTCCGGCCGGGCGGCATCACCCGCCATGCCGGCGCAGACGTTGCGGCAGAGCGGGCGCTGTTCGCCGATCTCAACGCCGCGGCGCCAGTGCCGCTGCTGATCTCGGCCGATCTCGAAGGCAGCAGGATGTCCCTCGCGGCCGGCGCCGAGATGCCGAACCCGCTGGCGCTGGCGGCGATCGACGATGTCGAGGTCACCGCCGAAGTAAGCCGGATCATGGCCGAAGAGGCCCGGGCGATCGGCATCAACTGGAGTTTTACCCCGGTTCTCGACATCAACGCCGCGTTCCGCAGCGCCATCGTCGCAACCCGCGGTTTCGGCTCCGATGTCGCGACCGTCGAAAAGCACGCCATCACCCAGATGCGGGTGTTCCAGCAGCACGGCGTCGCCTCGGCCATCAAGCACTGGCCCGGCGAGGGTTTTGACGATCGCGACCAGCACCTCGTCACCACCATCAACCCGCTGTCGATGGAGGACTGGGAGGCCAATTTCGGGCGGCTCTATCGCGGCGCCATCGCCGCTGGTGCGCTCTCGGTGATGTCGGCGCATATCGCGCTGCCGGCCTTCGTGCGCGCGCTCGATCCCGATGCCGGCGTCGAAGCGTTCCGCCCGGCCTCGATCAGCCGGCTGCTGAACGAGGAACTGCTGCGCAACCGCCTCGGCTTCAACGGGCTGATCGTCTCCGACGCGACGCCGATGGCGGGGCTCGGCGCCTGGGGCAAGCGCAGCGACACGCTGCCCGAACTCGTCAGCGCCGGCTGCGACGTGATCCTGTTCTCCGATGACTATGAGCAGGACCTCGCCTATCTCGAAGCGGCGCTGGCGGATGGCCGGCTGAGCTGGCAGCGGGTTGACGATGCGGTGATCCGCCAGCTCGGCCTCAAGGCCGCGGTGGGCCTCCACAAGCCCGCTGGCGGGGGTTCGATCGGCACTGCCGAGAACCGGGCCTATGCCGACGCCGTGGCAAAGCGGGCGCCGACTCTGGTCAAGGACACCCAGAACCTGCTGCCGCTCGATCCCACCAAGCACAAGCGGATCCTGGTGATCTCCGGCGGCATCGTCTTCCCGTTCCTGCCGCACCCCTTGCCCTTCGCGCTGCCCGACCTGCTACGCCAGCGCGGCTTCGAGGTGACGGTGCATGACGCCGCCACCGAGGTGAGCCCGGATAAGTTCGACCTGGTGCTTTACCTGTTCGGCGACGAGACGCTGTTGACCCGCGGCCGCATCTTCCTCGACTGGCTGCGGCTGACCGGCAGCTTCGGCAAGGCGATGCAGCGCCACTGGCACGACATCCCGACCGCGATGATCTCGTTCGGCTACCCCTACATGCTCTACGACGCGCCGCGGGTGCCGACCTACATCAACGCCTACGCCACCACCGAGACGATGCAGCGGGCCGTGCTCGCGGCGCTGCTCGGCGATGTGCCCTGGAACACGAAGTCGCCGGTCGACCCGTTCTGCGGGCTGGAGGATGCGAAGTATTGAGAGGCCGGTGCGTGGGGCGCCCCCACCCTTGATCCCTCCCCACAAGGGGGAGGGAGACGCAGGAGCCGAAAACGTGCAGCTATCGCCTCCCTCCCCCTTGTGGGGAGGGTAGCGCAGCTAGGCGAAGCCTTAGCGGAGCTGGGGTGGGGGTGGCCCCACGCACAAACCTCAAGTCGGCGGCGTGCCGTTCTGATGCAGCACGTGCCCGGCGAGATACAACGAGCCGGCGAACACCACGCGCGCCGCATGCCCAAGCTTGGCGGCATCGGCGAGGGCGTTGAGGATCGAGCTCGATTCCACCGCCTCGAACCCACCCTCGCGCGCCTGCTCCACAATGGTCGCGGCGGCGTGCGCGTTGGGCTCGCCCGGAATGGTCAGGGCGAACACCTGCTCGACCATCCCATTGAACGGCGCGAGGAAATCGGCGGGCTTGCGGGTGTTCATCAGCCCCATGATCAGCACCAGCGGCAGCGGCCGCCGAGCCTCGATTTCCTTGAGCGCCAGCGACAGCGCCGCGGCGCCATGGGCATTGTGCCCGCCATCGATCCAGAGTTCGGAGCCCGGCGGCAGCATCTGCAGCAGCGTGCCGTGCACCGGCTGCAGGCGCGCCGGCCACACCACCTCACGAAGCCCTCTTGCGATGTCGGCATCGCTCACCGGCAGGCCGAAATGCCGCGTCGCGGCAATCGCCAGCGCCGCGTTATCGAACTGGTGCGGACCGGCCAGCGCCGGCGGCGGCAGGTCGAGCAGGCCCTGTTCATCCTGGTAGACCAGCCGGCCATCTTCGGCGCGCCCGTCGAAATCCTCGCCGGCGATCAGCGGCGTGACGCCCAGCCGCGCTGCCTCACGTACCAATACGGCGCGGCCTTCATCGCGCTGCCGGCCGAACACCGCCTTGGCGCCGCGCTTCAGGATACCGGCCTTCTCCCAGGCGATCTTGTCGAGGCTGTTGCCGAGGAAGTTCTGATGGTCGTAGTCGACCGGGGTGATGATCGTGCCGAGCGGCCGCGCCACCACGTTGGAGGCGTCGAACCGCCCGCCCATGCCGGTTTCGAGCAGCAGGTAATCCGCCTTCACTTCCGAAAACAGCTTCAGCGCCGCCGCCGTGGTGATCTCGAAAAAGGTGATCGGCTCGCCGCCATTGGCCTGTTCGCAGAACTCCAGCGCCTGGTTGAGCTTGCGCGATGACACGAGCTTCCCGGCCAGCCGGATGCGCTCGTTGAAGCGCACCAGGTGCGGCGAGGTCATTACGTGCACCTTCTTGCCCGAGGCCTCGAGGAAGGCGCGGAGGTACGCGAGCGTCGAGCCCTTGCCGTTGGTGCCGGCGACATGGATCACCGGCGGCAGGTGATCCTGCGGGTTGCCGATCCGCTCGAGTAAACGGACCTCGCGATCGAGCTTAAGGTCGATAAGCTTCGGATGCAGCTTGAGCAGCCGCTTGAGGATAGCGTCGGTGCGGGACACAGGAACGAGATTCTCGAACAGGAGCATGGCGCGCTTTTAGCATCAGGCCCTCAGGCGGCGAAAGACCCCGCCGATACCTCCTGTCCGATCAGGTCGATGGCGCAGCGGAACCCGATCGCGGGCGAACGGTTGAGCCCGGCGCCGAGCTGCAGCAGCTTCACCGAGCGCTGTGGCGGCAGCAGGCCGCTCTCGACATACCAGTCGGACACCACCGGATGCAGCTCACAGCCACCCTTGAGGATGTGGAAGCGGGTGCGGCCGTCGCAATGCTCGCTCTCGGTGAGGTTCCAGACCAGCGGCGCGAGCCGCTCGAGCTTGCCTTGTTCGGCGGCGACCTGCCATTCGTCCTCGGTGGCGAGCCGCAGCCCGGCCCACCGGGCATAGGCCCGCGCGTCCGCCAGTTCGACATGCGTCACCGGCAGCGTTTCGGTGCCGGGCGCCGGGCGACCGTCACGCCAATGGGCAAGGAAGCGCTCGGGCCGAGCTGGCCAATAGCCCGTGGCGTCGGTGAAGGCGTAGAACTCGGCATTGGTCACCTCGGCGTGCGAGATGGCGAAGTGCAGTGCCGGCACCGGTCGGGTGAGGCTGACGATCTCGTGCAGCCGCGGCGGCAGCGGCTTCCATTCCTCGATGAACGGTGTTTCGCCATAGAGGCCGGTCTCGCGCAGCCGATAGGTGACGACGAGGTCCTGCGCCGGCGCGGTGACCGCCACCATGCCACGAGGCGTGGACGTCGCCTCGGTCTTCGGTCCGGCCAGTGGCAGCGCCATGCGGGCGGGAAAGAAGCTCGACGCGGCAAGGGGCGGTTGCGGCTCAAGTTCGCCCGAGGCACGGGCGACGGCCGCAATCCCGCCGCTCGGCAAGGCGCCGCCGATGCCGATCCGGCCATCGGGCAGGGTGGTTGCGGTCAAGGCCTTGCCGCTGACCAGGTCGACGAAGCCGGCGCCGACCTCGCCCTCCACCACCAGCCAGACGCCATCGACGGCCTCGCCGCGGTTGACCGCCGTCCACAGCGGCTGGCCCTGATGCTCCCAGCGTGAGGCATACACTTCGCCATCGCCCGGATGGTCGGCGAGCGGCACCCAGTCTTCGGAGATGAACCAGGCGGCGTGGCTGCGATAGAGCCGCCGCATGGTGCGCAGCAGGTCACGGTCGCGAGCGTTCCAGCCGACCCAGACGCCGAACACCACCTCCCACACCAGCACGCCAGTGCCGTTGAGCCAGGCGGAGTGCAGTTCGTCCAGATGATCGCGGTTCCAGCGGCGGACGTGGTGGATATCGTGCCGGCGCTCGAACCACTTGGAGCGCAACACGCCGGGGATCTTGGAGTCGGCGAACCACTGGCCCCACGACATCAACTGGTCGGCGACGCGGGCCAGCGGCACGCGGGACTCGCCTTCGACGGTGAGCGCGGGGTCGATGGCGTCGAGCGCGACGCGGAGCCTGGCGCTGCCCTCTTTGGAGCTATCGAGAAACACCCCATCGACGCCGAGCCTCGTCACCAGCGCGGTGACGCTGTCGATGGCCTCGGCCCCGGCGCCGGTCTCCCACGGATAATAGGTCAGGTACACCCGGATGCCGCGACGCTGGAATGCGGCCACCACCTCGGGCAGTTCGGGCACGTCCTCAAAATAGGCAAAGTGATTGCGCGGATCGATGCCGAGCACCGGATAGGCGTTCCACAGCATGACGCCGTCGCAGCCGCCGAACTGCTCGGTGAGTCCCTCGACATAGCGGTCGACTGTGAAGCGCCCGCTGGCATGGTCGTAGAGCCACTCGTCCCACAACCATACCATGTGCATGATGCGGGCGGCGCGGCTGGTGTCCGCATAGCGGGCGGCATCGTAGCCGATGCGTGTGCGGGCCTCGTCGCGCCAGCGGCTCAGCGCGGCACGCCAGGCGGGCCAATCCTGTGGGTCGTCCGGGGCGGCGAAGATCTTGGCTTCATCGATCGCCGACAGGTCGGCGTCGGCCTGCAGTGGTACCGCGGCAGGCAGGTCGATGGGACGAGGGACGTAGGGATTGAAACCGGGAGACGGCAAGGCGGTTCTCTGAGCCAGAGGGGAGCACGACGACCCGGCCGCCTCCCCGCTGCCGCAGAGAGGCAGGAGGTCAGGCTATTCGGCGTGCGCCGCCTCGGGCATGCCGACGAGATCGTCACCGGCATTGGCGGCGACCGGCGTCGCCAGCCGCGCCGGGGCGGTTTCGCTCAGCTCTTCGCGCTGCGGCGACTTGGTGAGGATGCCGACCAGCGAGCCGATGGTCTCGCGCAGGTTGTGCCGGTGCACCACCATGTCGATCATGCCGTGCTCGTAGAGGTATTCCGAGCGCTGGAACCCCTTGGGCAGTTTTTCGCGGATGGTTTGCTCGATGACGCGCGGCCCGGCAAATCCGATCAGCGCGCCGGGCTCGGCGAGGTGCACATCGCCCAGCATGGCGTAGGATGCGGTGACGCCGCCAGTGGTGGGGTTGGTGAATACCACGATGAACGGCAAGCCCGCTTCGCGCAGGCGCAGCACCGCCACGGTGGTGCGCGGCATCTGCATCAGCGACAGCACGCCTTCCTGCATGCGGGCGCCGCCCGAGGAGACGAACAGCACGAACGGGGTGTGCTTGCTGGCGGCGGTCTCGAGCCCGGTCACGATGGCCGAACCCGCGGCCATGCCGAGCGAGCCGCCCATGAAATCGAAATCCTGCACGCCCACCGTCACCGGCTGGCCGAACAGCTCGCCGGTGCCGACGGTGACGGCGTCTTCGGTGCCGGTTTTCAGCCGGCTTTCCTTGAGGCGGTCGGCATAGCGCTTGCTGTCGCGGAACTTCAGCGGATCATGCGGCACCGCCGGCAGCGGCACCGTGTCGTATTTGCCTTCGTCGAGGAAGGTGGCCAGCCGGTCCGAGGCCTTGATCTTCATGTGGTAGCCGGAATTCGGCACCACCCACATATTGGCTTCGAGGTCGCGGTAGAACACCATCTCGCCCGACTCCGGATCCTTGACCCAGAGATTCTCCGATCCGGTATCCTTGGGCTTGAGGAAGGAGCGGATACGGGGACGGACGACGTTGTTGATCCAGTTCATTGCCTAAGCCTGTTCGCGGTCCATGTGCGCGCCATTCGGGCGCTGCCATCGGCCTATATGGTGATTGTGGCAGATATTATCAGCTTCAGCGGGCGTGGTTAAGGGCAGGTAGGGCCCCGCGCAAGGGGGATTTGGCGAGGAGTAGCCTTGCGTATCGGCGGGAATACCGCAGCCGGCTAGGCGGCGGGGGCGCCGTCCGAGTCTTCGTCGAAGCCGTTATTGACCAGTGTGGTGATGGCGTCGAGCGCCTCGCGGGCCTGCTTGCCGGTGGCCTGGACCAGGATGGTGGAGCCCGGGCCGGCGCCCAGCATCATCAGCCCCATGATCGAATTGCCGTTCACCGCCTGGCCGTCTCGCACCACCTTGATCTCGGCCTCGAAGCACTCGGCGGTTCGTACGAAGCGGGCCGAAGCCCGCGCATGCAGGCCCTTGCGATTGACGATGGTCAATTGCTGCGCGAGTGCCCGATCCGAACCAGCTGCGGTATCCATGCCGCTAGGATGCCGGAAAACCAATTGGCCGCCAAGCGTCTCGCTGGTGGATTCCTGCCTGCTGGTCAAATGAGCCCGCACTTGCAGTCGGTGTCTACGGGCAGGCGTGACGCGCCGCAGCGGAGCTGGCAGAAGCAGATCATCGAGCTTGGGGACAGGATCATGGGAGCGCGTTTCGTAGATCTCTTGGCGTGCTTTGCGGTTTTGGCCTTGGCAAGTCTCCCCGCGGTCGCCGCGCCGACACTGCCCAACCTGTGCGAAACCGTGACCTTTGAGGGTGACGCGTTCATCGCCTGCACGGTCGATCCCGCGCTCCAGGACATCCGGCTGTTTCTGCACACGCCCGATGGCCAACCCTACGGGTCGCTCGAGAGCTTTGCCGCCGACGGCCCATCGGTGGTTTTTGCCATGAACGGCGGCATGTACCTGCCCGACCGCAGCCCGCAGGGGCTCTATGTCGAAGCCGGCGGGACGCTCGCCCCCCTCGTTACCGCAGATGGCGAGGGCAACTTCTATCTGAAGCCCAATGGCGTCTTCCTCGTCACCGCCGACCACCGGGCGCAGGTGGTGGCGACCGAGGCCTTCGTGGCCACGCCGGATCTCGCCTACGCCACCCAATCGGGCCCGATGCTGGTGATCGATGGCGCCCTCCACCCGGAGTTCTCCGACAACGGAACCTCGCGCTACGTGCGCAACGGCGTCGGTGTCCGCGCCGATGGCAAGGTGGTGTTCGCCATCTCGCTCGACGTGGTGAGCTTCGGCCGCTTCGCCCGCCTGTTCAGGGATGCCCTGTCATGCCCCGACGCCCTCTACCTCGATGGCTTCGTGTCCGGGCTCGCCGATGACGATGGCGTGGTGGTGGGCGGGGGGCATGCTGCCGGGCCGATTGTTGCGGTGCTGAAGCGGTAGAGAGCCAGTCCAGCAGTCGGCGCACCCTCTCCCGCTTGCGGGGGAGGGGGGACCACGCGAAAGCGTGGTGGGAGGGGGGTGCCCCACGCTCTGATTGTGGGCTGGCGCGCACGGACGGTCAGGTTATGCCCCACTGCACCCGCAGTGGGCGGCTGGGGCTTGGCTCAGTGTCTGCGGCTCCCCCCTCCCACCAGCCTTTCGGCTGGTCCCCCCTCCCCCGCAAGCGGGGGAGGGACGCCGACTGCGAGCCTTGGCGGTAGCTGTCCTACCCGCCCAGCGTCTCGCTGGCGACGTTGATGTATTTCCGACCGGCCTCGGCGGCTTCCTTCACCGCCTGCTTGATCTCGAGGTCGGCGCGGACGCGCGCCAGCTTGACCAGCATGGGGAGGTTCACCCCGGCGATCACTTCGACCTCGCGCTGCTGCATGATCGAGATGGCGAGGTTGGACGGCGTGCCGCCGAACATGTCGGTGAGGATCACCACGCCCTGGCCCTGGTCGGCGGCGTCGACGCATTTGAGGATGTCGTTGCGACGCTCCTCCATGTCGTCATCGGGGCCGATGGCGACGGTCTCCACCATCTCCTGCGGACCAACCACATGTTCGAGGGCGGATTTGAATTCTACGGCGAGCGCCCCGTGCGTCACCAGAACCATGCCGATCATGCAGTATCCCCAAAGTCTCGCAGGTTCCGGCCGGGCAACAGGCTTCCCAGAGGAGCCGGGAGTCTTGCCCTTGGGCGGCCCTGATTCAAGTGGTTTTTTGTCGCGCCACCGGAGGCGGGGCGTTGACGGCGGCGATCGCCTCGCGGATCAGCAGCAACTGGTGCCGCGCGTCGATCACTCCCGCCCGCGGAACCGGGCAGCGGGGCAGGGTGACACCGCCGAGTTCAGTGACCAATGCATCCTCTTCGAGCATGCGCTCCAGCGTCTCGACCAGGTCGATGACCAGATGCAGCCGCGCCTCGGCGGCGAACGGCCGGCGGACGATGCCGCGGCCGCGCAGCTCGATCAGCCCCTCGATATTCGGCGCCGGCCGCATGCTGACCTCGCCGTTGCCGGCAACGATCACCACCCGGTCGTCCGAGACCAGCAGCGCTGGTAAGCCGCGCGCTTCCCATTGCTCGAGCAGGTCGAGGGCCAGCAGCGATTTGCCCGAGCCCGATGGGCCACGGAGGATCAGGCCGGTGCCGCCGAGCACCAGCCCTGTGGCATGGATGTTGAGGCTGTCGCTCACCGGCGCTTCTCGGCCGCCGCCCGCTTCAGCTTGACGGTGAACAGCGCGCCGCTGCGGTCGGAGCGGTTCTCGGCGGTGATGCTGCCGCCATGCGCCTCGACGATCTGCTTGGAAATGGCGAGGCCGAGGCCGGAATGATCGCCGAAATGCTCACCGTCCGGTCGGTCGGTGTAGAAGCGCTGGAAGATCCGGCTGATATCGCCGCGGATGCCGGGCCCCTCATCGGTCACCGTGATGGTGATGGTGTCCTCGCTGGTGCGCACCACCACCAGCACCTTGCCGCCCTCGGGCGAGAACGACACGGCATTGTCGATCAGGTTGTTGATCACCTGCGCCAGACGGCTGTCATGGCCCAGCGCGATCGGCACATAGCGGCTGACATGCTTTTCCAGCACCACATCGACCTTGCGGTTGGCCGCCACGTCCTTCTGGATGGAGACCATGGCGTCGGCCAGCTGCGCGATATCGACCCGCTCGGCGCTCTGCCGCGCCAGTTCGGCATCGAGCCGGCTGGCGTTCGAGATATCGGAGATCAAGCGGTCGAGCCGGCGCACATCGTGCTGGATGATGGCATTGAGGCGCTCGCGATCCTCGGCGCGTTTGGCGCGCGGCAGCGTTTCGACCGCCGAGCGCAGCGAAGTCAGCGGGTTCTTCAGCTCATGCGCCACATCGGCGGCAAACCGCTCGATCGCCTCGATGCGGTTGTAGAGCGCCGAGGTCATCGAGCGCAGCGCTTTGCTGAGGTGGCCGACCTCGTCGGTACGATCGGAAAAATCCGGGATTTCGGTACGGCTGTTGACCGTCGAATGCACCCGCTCGGCGGCGCCCGCCAGCCGGCGCAGCGGCCCGGCAATGGTGCCGGCGAGCAGCAGCGACAGGATCACCGTCACCGTGGCGGCGACCAGCGCGATTCGCAGAATGCCCCAGCGCTCGGCGCTGGCGATCTGGTCGATATCGCCGGGCTGGGTGGAGAGCAGCAGCACGCCGACATTGGCGCGCACCCGCTGGATCGGCACCGCCACCGACACCACCAGCTGCCGCTTGGGGTCGATGCGGACGATCGCCGTCGGGGCGCCGCCCAGCGCCGCCGCCACTTCCGGATAACGCGTGCCCTCGTCGGCGCCGAACTCCTGATATTGCGGATAATCGTCGCCCGGCAGCCAGTCGACAAAGGCGTTCCACCAGTCGCTGAGGAAGAAGCTGCCATTGTCCTGCGGCTTGGTGATCTGCCGCAGCACCTCGCCGCGCGCATAGAGGTTGGCGCTGTCGAGGATGAGGAGGCCCTGCTGGTCGTAGATGCGGGCTCGGGTGCGGGTCGGGGTCACGAGGTTGCGCAACAGCGGCGCCACGCGCTCGGGATTAACCGGGAATTCGAGGCTCGGATCGAAGAAGCTGAGCGGCGAGACCACCTCGCTGCCCTGCAGCTCGATCAGCCGGTCGGGGTTCACGGTGATGACGTCGCTGTCCACCGTGGCGTCGCCGGCAATCGCCGCGGCGATGATTTCGCCTTGCACGCGGAGGCTCTGCACGCGGGCTTCGATCAGCCCGGTGCGCCACTGGTTGAGGAACAGGATGCCGATCACCAGCACAGCGAGGCCGGCAAGGTTCAGGACGATGATGCGGCGCGCCAGGCTCGAGAAGATCGTCAGCGCCAGCGCGCGCTGGATCTGCTTGATCGCCGCGAGCACGACGGTACCGACAGCCCCGGCGATCCGGTTGAGCTTCGGCATGATGCCGACCTCCGCGGATGCGGGCTTGGAACCCGGCAGCTCCTCTTCGGTGACGGCCAATTGTCCTCTTACTGCTCCTTGAAGCGGTAACCTACGCCGTAGAGGGTTTCGATCATCTCGAAATCGTCGTCAACGGCTTTGAACTTCTTGCGCAGCCGCTTGATGTGGCTGTCGATGGTGCGATCATCGACATAGACCTGGTCATCATAGGCCGCATCCATCAGCGCATTGCGCGATTTCACCACGCCGGGGCGCAGCGCCAGGGCCTGGAGGATCAGGAACTCGGTGACGGTCAGCGTCACCCGCTGGCCCTTCCAGGTGCAGGTGTGGCGCTCTTCGTCCATCACCAGCGAACCACGCTCGATCAGCGCCTTGCTCGGCGCGGCCTCGGCGCCCGGATTTGCCCCGGCTGCGGCGGGGTCGCGCGGCGCGGCGCGGCGCAGCACCGATTTCACCCGCTCGACCAGGAGGCGCTGGCTGAACGGCTTGGTGATGAAATCGTCGGCGCCCATCTTGAGCCCGAACAGCTCGTCGATTTCCTCGTCCTTGCTGGTGAGGAAGATCACCGGCACGTCGGATTTCTGGCGCAGCCGGCGTAAGAGTTCCATACCGTCCATGCGGGGCATCTTGATATCGAGGATGGCGAGGTCCGGCCGGTCGGCGGTCAGACCTTCCAGGCCCGAAGCCCCATCGGTATAGGTGGCGACCTGATAGCCCTCGGCTTCGAGCGTCAGTGACACCGAAGTCAGAATATTGCGGTCGTCATCCACCAGTGCGATCTTGGGCATTGAGCTCCCTTTCATCCAACTCTCGCTGCGCGATTCAGCATCGCGCCTCGAATTGTGGCGAGCATTGACTGCCACAATTGCGCATAAATAAGGCGCGTCGCCAATGATTGCCAGCATGCCGCACTCAACCGAAGTCGCAGGACTTCCGTCTTAAGCCGGATTTCCCGATGGGCGAGGGGCCCTATACGGCCGTAACTCATGGTCATTCCAGACCGAGGGTAACGGCCATGGCGCAGCGTATCGACGACAAGATTCACCTGGAGCTCGCAACGCGGATCGGGGCTTTGGCTCATGTCCGTTGGGACGAGTTGCCCCCCACGCTGGTGGAAACCGCGCTCGCCGAGGGCGAAGGGCGGCTGGCGGCCGGCGGGGCGCTGGCAGTCACCACCGGGGTGTTCACCGGCCGCTCGGTGAAGGACAAGTTCATCGTCCGCGATGCCATGACCGAGCATCAGGTCTGGTGGGACAACAACCAGCCGATGGCGCCTGAGCAGTTCGAAACCCTGCTCGCCGACATGGTTGCGGCCACCGCCGAGCGCACCCTGCACGGCCAGCACCTCCTCGCCGGCGCCGACGAGCGGCAGCAGCTGCGGGTCAGCGTCATCACCGAGACCGCCTGGCACGCGCTGTTCATCCGCAACCTGCTGATCCGGCCGGAAACCGTGGGAGGGGCGACCGACGTCACCATCCTCCACCTCCCGAGCTTCACCGCCGATCCGGCCCGCCATGGCAGCCGCAGCGGCACGGTGATCGCCTTGGATATGGCGCGAAAGCTGGTGCTGATCGCCGGCACCGCCTATGCCGGCGAGATCAAGAAATCGGTGTTCTCGCTGTTCAATTTCCATGCCCCGTTCGCCGGCACCATGCCGATGCACTGCTCGGCCAATATCGGCGGCGATGGCGATGTGGCTTTGTTCTTCGGCCTCTCGGGTACCGGCAAAACCACGCTGTCGAACGATCCCGAGCGCCTCTTGATCGGCGACGACGAGCATGGCTGGACCGCCGATGGCGTGTTCAACCTCGAGGGTGGCTGCTACGCCAAGACGGTGAAGCTCAGCGCGACGGCCGAGCCGCAGATCCATGCGGCGACGCAACGCTTCGGCACCGTGCTCGAGAACCTGAAGCTCGATGACAACCTGGTGCCGCTCTACGACGACATCTCGCTCACCGAGAACACCCGCGCCGCCTACCCGCTGGAAACCCTGCCGGCGGTGGCGCCGGGCGGTGTCGGCGGCAAGCCCCGCACCGTGGTGTTCCTCACCGCCGACGCATTCGGCGTTTTGCCGCCGATTTCGAAGCTCACCCCCGAACAGGCGGTGTTCCACTTTCTTTCGGGCTACACCGCCAAGGTGGCCGGCACCGAGCGCGGCGTCACCGAGCCGGTCGCCACCTTCTCGGCCTGCTTCGGCGCGCCGTTCATGCCACTCCACCCCACGGTCTACGGCCGGCTGCTCGAGCAGCGTCTCGAGGTCTCGGGCGCCCGCATCTACCTGCTGAACACCGGCTGGACCGGCGGTGGCTACGGCGTCGGCAAGCGCATCGACATCGCCACCACCCGCCGGCTGCTCGACGCGGCGCTCGCGGGCGAACTCGAGCGCGCCGAACTGCGCACCGAGCCGCTGTTCGGCATGCAGGTGCCGCTCCGCGTCGAAGGCGTCACGCCCCGCGCGCTCGACCCCCGCGCCAACTGGGCCGACGTCGCAGCGTACGATGCGGCAGCGGCCAAGCTGCAGGACCTGTTCGCGACGAACTACCGGAAGTTCGAGCCGGTGTCGGTCGCGGCTGAGTAGGGCCGCGATTGCTGAGTGTGACGGTCCCCGCGCGAGCGGGGATTGTTGTTTCTGGGGGCACGTGGCTCCCCACGACCCCCTCTCTGGCGAAAACTAAGGACTTAGCTTCGCTAAGCCCAAGTTTTCGCTTTCTCCCCCCGCCGAGGGGGAGAGCCCCGACTGAAACCCCGATCCAAGTGGAGGCCACCGATCATCTCCCCCCTTGCGGGGGAGAAAGCGATTTCTTGGGCTTAGCTTCTTGGCTAAGCCTTAGAAATCGCAAGAGAGGGGGTTGCGGAGCCACCGTGCTCCCTGGGAGCCCCCCCAAATGAAAAAGGCCCCGTTCAGGGCCCATTCATCCGGTGACTGTTAGGTCTCAGTTCGTCGAGTAGAAGACGTGCGAGCCGATGGCGGCGACGCGGTTGAAGGTGTGGGACCATTTCGGCGCCACTGCCGTCGTGTGGTAGAACAGCACCGAGGCCGGCACCACGCCTGGGCGCTCGCCGCGCTGGAATTCGTAGAACGCGTCTTCGGCCAGCTTGATCGACCGGTTCCAGGCCGAGCGCTCGCGACCCAAGTCAGAACGACCGTCGCAGGCGAAGGTGAACTGGCACTTGTAGCGGCCCTTGTCGGCGTTCTGGAACACCACGCCGCAAATGGTCGAGGGATACTTCTTGCTCATCGCCCGGTTGATGATGACGTTGGCGACGGCTAGTTGCCCCTCGCGGCTTTCGCCGCGGGCTTCGTGGTAGATCGCCTGGGCGAGGCAGAGCCGTTCGCCGTCGGCCAGCTTTACCCGCTTGGTGGTCGGCACGAAATCGGCCTTGGCATAGCTGGAGAGCACGGCTGAGGTGAGCGCTGGCTTGTCGGAGATATCGACGCTCTCGATCGCGTCGAGCGCCTGGTTCTGCCGCTTGGCGATATAGCCCATCAGCATGGCTTCGGTCAGTTCCGCCTTCGGGGCCGGAACATCAAAGCCTTCAAAATTGTCGAGTTGCTTGCGGCGCTCCACATAGGCCTGCAGCACCTCATTGGTCAGCTGCGGCTGCGCACTGGTCTGGAACTGCTCGCGCTTCAGCGCCACCCTCTGGGTGATGGCGGCGGGAACCACCGTCTCGTCGACGAGTTCTTCAGCGGACGACGGAGCAAATGTCACCAGCAGCACCAGTGCTGCTGCGGCGAACGCCAATGCATGCGTGAAAACACGCATCGCTGGTGCGATCGACCCTGCTCGCAATCCGCCTACCTTCCCCCGATGCCGCCCCCGAGGCAGCCCCAGTTGTCTAGTTACCCTTGCCCGGAACGTAGCCGAGCTTGGGTGACGATGGAACCCAGAATTTACAGTTACTTAACCATGAATGTTAGGTTGCTAATTTGAGGTTAACGGCTCTCCCTCCGGGGTGAAAGCCCTGATTTTACTGAGTTTTGGAGGTGGGTAAGGGGGTGTTGCGGCAATCGATAAAAGTTAATCGATCCGAATCGTTGCGCGAACGACACAGTTTCCACGCCCCTTGCGAGGGCGTGAATTAACCTGGCGATTCCAGCTGGACTTGGGGGCCGGTCAGCCCTGGGCGAACGCCGCAGTCCTCAGATCATGGAGACTGTGCATCACCGCGACGCAGAGCGCGCTGATCTCGTCCGAGGGGGCGACGATGTCGGGCACCATGATGGTCTGCAGCCCTGCCGCATGCGCGGCGCGCACCCCGGTATGGGAGTCTTCCACCGCAATGCAGAGGCTCGGGTCGATCCCCAGCCGCTTTGCCGCCATCAGGTAGGGCTCGGGATGCGGCTTGGGGTTGACGACGTCATCGCGCGTCACCACCGTCTCGAACATCGACAGGATCCCGGCGCCGCCAAGGTGGCCCAGCGCGTGCGGGGCCCGTGACGAGGTGGCGACCGCCGCCGGGATGCGGCGGGCCTTGAGTTCGGCGAGCAGCTCGTGCACGCCGGTCTTCACCGGCACCACTTCGCTCATCTTCTCCCTCATCAGCACCCGGCACTTCTCGTCGAAGATCGTGTAGGGGAAGCTGACCCCATAGGCCTCGACCAGCAGCCGGTTGGTGGTCTCGTGGCTGGAGCCGACCATGGCGTGGTGCACGGTCTCGGTCATCTCGAAGCCGAGCTCACCGCTCACATCCCAGACGATCTGCTTGAACACCATCTCGGTATCGAGGAGCGTGCCATCCATATCGAAGACAATGGCGGAGAACGGGCGGAGCGGAGCGGTCGGAACGGTCGGGGACATGTCGGGGGATATAGGCAGATTTCACTCCCGCCGCTACCCTTGGCTTCAACCACCGGCGACGACCTGCTATGAGCCCAGCGATGACCGTGTTCGATCCCTATAAGGTGCTTGAAGTCAGCAAGGCCGCCCGCCCCGCCGACATCAAGCAGGCTTACCGCCGCAAGGTGCAGCTCGCTCACCCCGATCGGGGCGGCGACCCGGAGCACTTTGTCGTCGTGGTCCGCGCCTTCGGCCTCCTTTCCGATCCCGACTCGCGCCGGCTGTTCGACGAGACCGGCATTATCGATGACGAGGCGGTGACCAGCTATCGCCGCGAGGTGGCGGCGATCCTCGCCGACATGTTCGATGCGGCGGTCGAAACCGCCATCGCCACCCGGCTGAAGCTCGAGAACGTCGATTTCATCGCCCAGATGTCGGCCGCCGTGCAGACCGGCCTCGCCGATGCCCGGCTCTCGATGGCCCGCACCGACACCGAGATCGGCGCTCTGCAGACGCTGCGCGCCCGCATCCGCCGCACCGACGAAGACCGCAACATCTTCGCTGAACGCCTCGACGCCCAGGTCGCCGCCAAGGCCGAACAGCACCGCACCATCAAGCGCCGCGTCGCCATGCTGGAAACGGCGCTGGCGGAGCTGGGCAATTACGAGAGCGAGATCGAACTGATCGCAGCGCTGGAGGCTGAGGGGTAGGGGCTTTGCGCCCCGTGGCGGCTCCGATCTAGCTACCCCACCGAATGTCATCCCAGCGAAAGCTGGGACCCATCTATCCGCCGGCGCGGGCTGCGAGTTGGGTCCCAGCTTTCGCTGGGATGACACCGAGTTTGGGTAGGGCGCGGTGGGCTTATCTCACCAGGTCTGCGGTTAGCGGATCCTCCACCCCGTCATAATATCGCTCCAGCACCCGCCGGAACGGCGTCGCATCCTCCGCCGCATGTGCGAACAGCGTCATCGACGATTTGAGCTTCACATCGTCGGGCGAGCCGAAGATCTCATGCGCCGTCCTCCCGGCAACGCCGCCGACAATCCCCGCACACTCGACCAGCCGCGCCCCCAGCACGGGATGCGCCAGATACGCCCGCGCCTCCTTGAGATCGGCAATGCCGAAGCGCAAAGCCGTGGCGCTACGGCCGAGCGCCTTGAGCTGCGGGAAGATGAACCACATCCAGTGCGTCTGTTTCCGCCCGGCGCGGAGCTCGGCCAGCACCTGGGCGTAAACCGGCTCCTGCGCCGTGACGAAATGCTCGAACATGCCTCGAGCCTAGCACGCGCCAAACTCCCGCGGATTGGAACTCCCGAACCCCGCGCGAAGTTTTTTCATCACCCATGTCGATTCCCGATTTCGCCGCTCGTCGTGAAGTCAGAAGGCGCGAGGGACGCGCCGACGACAACAGGAGAAACGACCATGAAGACCACCCTTCTTGCCGCCGCCCTTGCCCTCGGCTTCGTTGGTGCTGCCCAGGCCGAAACCGCCAAAATCAACGGCCTCGACATGTACTACGAGGTGCATGGCGAGGGTGAACCGCTCGTGCTGCTGCACGGCGCCTACATGTCAGTCGACAGCAACTGGGCCGGGCTGATCCCGACCTTGGCCAAGGACCACAAGGTGATCGCCGTCGAGCTGCAGAGCCACGGCCACACCAGCGACCGCGACACCCCGATCACCTATGAGGGTATGTCCGATGACGTGGCGGCGCTGCTCGACGAACTGAAGATCGACAAGGCCGCGCTGTTCGGCTTCTCGATGGGCGGCGGCGTCGCCATCCGCTTTGCCATCGATCACCCCGAAAAGGTCACCCGCATCGTCGCCGCGTCCGCCGGCTACAAGTATGACGAGGAGACTATGGGCCCCGATTTCATGAAGATGATCGAAGGGATCACTCCCGAGATGTTCGCCGGCAGCCCGTTCGAAGGCGAGTTCAAGCGCCTGAACCCGCACCCGGAGAATTTCCCGCTGCTGGTCGAAAAGCTGAAGCAACTCGACCTCAACACCTTCGACTGGTCGGCCGATTTCGCCAAGATCAGCGTGCCTTCGCTCTATATCTACGGTGACGCCGATATCGTCGGGCTCGACTATATTTCGAAGCACCATCAGGCCGCCGGTGGCCTCGTCAACGGCGACATGGCCGGCCTGCCCAAGACCCAGCTGCTGGTCCTCCCCGGCACCAGCCACATCAACGTCTTCTTCAACCCCGCGAACGTCGAGATCATGAAGGCCGTGGTCCCGGCCTTCCTGAAGCAGGAACTCCCGGCCAAGCCGAGCTTCCCTGGCTGATCGACGGCAGAATGAGTGTGAGGCCGGCGGGAAACCGCCGGCCTTCTTTGCTCGATCCCGCAGTCGTCACCCTCCCCCTCGCGGGGAGGGATCAAGGGTGGGGGGTGAAACACACTCAGTTGCTTCGTTGGCCCCTGGCCAGGGCGCAACATTTGCGCCCGCGTGGCCGTCGTCACCGTCACTGCTGACAGCCTTTGTCAGCATACCCCGGCCAAACCTTGTCACACCAGACAAGGAGACCCCCGATGAGCACCATCGCCACCTGTTACTGCGGCGGCACCCGCATCGAGCTGCCCAAGGCGCCGACCGAGGCCACCCAGTGCACCTGCACCTGGTGCACCAAATCCGGCGGCCTCTGGGCCTATTACGATGTCGGCGGCCCGCGCATCCTCTCGGACACTTATGGTGCGGTGTACTCGCCCGTGAGCCCGCTGCACGAGCACCACTTCTGCACCCGCTGCGGCTGCACCACCTACGGCGTCAGCCCCGACTATTCGCTCGAGGACACCGAGGTGCCGGAGCGGAAGAAGATGGCGATCAACGTCAAGATCCTCGACGACTACGAGCTGATGCAGTCGCTGCCGGTGAACGTCATCGACGGCCGCAACCTCTGGTAGCCGAAAATGAAACGGGCGGCCGAAGCCGCCCGCTGAATTTCTGTCTCTAACCCGTCCGGATCGGCAACTGCCGACCGCGAGGTCAGAAGCCCCAGTTAAGACCGACCGTGACCTGATGGGTAGTGATGTTGAGCGGGCTGGGTGGCGCCAAGCCGAGGGTGTAGTCGGCATCGCCATAATCGCTGTAGCGATAGGCCAGGTCGACCGACAGGTCCTCGGTGGCGGCGAACTCGAGGCCGGCGCCCACCGTCCAACCGACATGGGTGGCGTCGTCGCCAAAACTGGGGCCCAAAACCGGCACAGCCTCGACGCTGTTGTGTGCGACGGCCAGACCCGCTGTCAGGTAAGGCAGGAAAGCACCGCCGTCGAAGCCGATCCGGCCGCGCAGCGAGCCTTGCCAGTCGACCGTCGAGGTGAGGCTGCCAAACCCCGGCTGGGTAAGCGTCTCGGTGAGGTCGGCCCAGGCGATGTCGCCGACGACGCCCAGCACGATGCCGTTATCCAGCGTGAAATTGACGCCGGCAGCGACGCCAAGCAACCAGCCCGCCGGCTCAGGGAACTGCGCGCCGGGCGGCGCAAGGTCACTGCCGAGCTCGGCCCAGCCATAGCCACCGAACACGCCGATAAAGGCGCCATCCCAGTTGCCGCTGGCCTGGACCACGCCGGCCTCAACCGGGGTATCGATGATGAGATCGGCCGCCGAAGCCGAGGAAATGGCCAGCGCCGAGACGCCTGCCGCAAGGAGAAGCACAAACTTGTTCATTGGAGCCCACCGCAAAGAATAATCAGTATGCAATCCCAATGGCATAGCCGCGCCCCAAACGGAAGCGCGGGGAGCGCGAAATTCCAGTTTCGCGGAGGCTTGATAACGTAAGCATCACGACACGCGGAACGATCAGCGCTCGATGTAGCAGTCGTCACCCTCCCCCTCGCGGGGAGGGATCAAGGGTGGGGGGCGAAGCACGCTCGATTGGTGCGTGGGCCCCTTCCCATCAGGGGATGTACTTGGCATCGCGCTGCGGAGCGAAACCCCGTTCCATCCAGCGCGCGTCGCCCCCCACCCTAGCTTCGCCAGGTCGCGTCGCTCCCGGCTGCGCTACCCTCCCCGCGAGGGGGAGGGTGACCGGTGCATCACCTCAGTGCCGCGTCTTGCCGTCCTCTTCTTCCTCGAACAGCTCGGCATTGGCCGCATCGGCCGACAGCCTCACTTTGTCGCCCTCGACGGCGGCGACGAGGATGCCCGGCACATAGTGGTGATGCCCCTCATGGCTACCGCCCGGCGCCTCGGCCTTGGTGAGCTTGATCCGCCCACCCTCAACCCGATCCACAATCCCCACATGCACCCCATCGGCGCCGATGACTTCCATATGTTCGCGGATACCCGAAAGGTTCGACATGACACTGCTCCTTGGTTGCTGGAGCAGGGGGAACGCATGGGGGCGGGGATGGATGCGGAACCATCCCACTTGCAGACGCCCAATGATCGGAGTCATGTATTCCCGTGGGGTAGGGGGAATAAATGACATTTAAGGATGATGTCGCCGATTTGGCGAAGCGCGCCATTAGTGCGCAGGCAATAGCTCAAACCGAAGAGGCCACCAAGAACGCCATCGTCATGCCGTTTCTGCGTGTGCTCGGATTTGACGTCTTTGATCCGACGCAGGTTATTCCCGAGTATGTGGCCGATGTCGGACTCAAGAAGGGCGAGAAGATCGACTACGCCATCAAGATCGGTGGTCAGATCGAGTATCTGGTTGAGGCGAAGTCGGTCTCCGTGAGCTTGCGAGACGCCCAGTACAGTCAGCTTTTTCGGTACTACCATGCCTGCGACGCGAACATCGGCATCCTGACCAACGGGCTGCAGATCTGGTTCTTTGCCGACCTCGAGGCGCCCAACAAGATGGACGCCAATCCGTTCTTCAAATTCGACCTCCTGTCCTACGACGACAACGACCTCCGAGAGCTGGAGAAGTTCCACAAGAACACCTTCTCGATCGAGAACATCAAGGCTGCGGCGTCCTCGCTGAAGTACCTGCGCGGCGCGATGGCTTTTATTGAGAAGCAGTGGGCGAGCCCGGACGAGGAGTTCGTCCGTATGGTGGCCCGCGACTTCTATGAGGGGCAGTTGCGCTCGTCGGTCGTCGAAACGATGAAGCCGATCGTGAAGCGGGCCTTCGATGACCTGTTCCGGCAGCGCGCGCTGAAGCGGATCGACGTAGCCTTCGATGGTGGCAAGGAAGAGAAGCTGCCTGAGGTGAACGAGGCCAAAGTCGAGACGACCGAGGAGGAGAAGCAAGCATTCATGATCGTCCGCGCTATCGCAGCCGAGGTGGCGCCTGTCTCACGTATTTTCCTGCGAGATGCTCAGTCCTACTGCGCCATCCTCTTCGACGACAATAATCGCAAGCCCATCGCGCGCCTGCATTTCAACGGGAAGGGCAAGTTCGTGACCATCTTCGGGGCAGACAAGGAGGGGGTGCGGCACGACATTGTGGAGATCGAGGACCTCTATCAGTTGCGGCAGCACATCGGAGCAACCATCAGGTCGTACGTGGCGTAAACATGTCCCAGATCGTTGACCCCAAGAACTGGCACGACTTGATATCCGAGCTGTACGAGGGCGACTTCAATCCCGCCATTCGACGTTATCGCTCCACGGCAGCATATCGAGGGGTGGTAGACGCCACATGGGAGCTCGAAACTTCCTTGATGCGCATCAAGGGTGACTACGCGTCACTGGAGCCTCATCTCTTGAGGAACTTCCGCAAGTATGCACATCGCGACGTCGCCGACAAAGATTCATTCTGGTACTGGCTTTCAGTAGCCCAGCATCATGGTTTGCCCACGAGACTTCTCGATTGGACGTACTCTCCGTTTGTTGCGCTCCATTTCGCGACGGATCATCTCGATAAGATGGAAGTCGACGGGGTAGTATGGGTAGCCGATGTTCCCGCGATACATCGTCTATTATCTACTCCTCTGCGTTCGGTACTAAGGTCCGAGGGGTCGGGGGTATTCACCGTCGACATGCTCGCCAACCTAGAGAGAGACAACCGCGTCAGCGATCCGACGTCGCTGGCTGGGCCGCAGAACGTAAGGCCAAGGAACGTTAGCAATCTTCGAGACTTCGACCGTTTGTCGAAGAAGCCCTTCGCACTGTTCTTTGAACCTCCTTCACTAGACGATCGTATCGTGAATCAGTTTGCCCTTTTCTCCGTTATGTCTGACCCGACCATGATGATGAATAGGTGGTTCGGTCAGCGCGGCAGCCTATACAAAAAGGTCGTAGTCCCGGCGAAGCTCAAATGGGAAGTCCGAGATCGGTTGGATCAAGCAAACATTACGGAACGCGTCATCTACCCTGGACTGGATGGGCTTAGTAGGTGGCTAAAGCGGCACTACTACCACCATCCCTAATGCACGGGATCACGCACACATCTTGTGCCTGAGCCAGAATCGAAGATCGCAATGTCATCCCAGCCCTCCACCGTCGACTACCTCCTCGAACAACTCGCCTCCGCCGGCGCAGTCTCCGCTCGCAAGATGTTCGGCGAGTATGGCGTCTACTGCGACGGCAAGATCGTTGCGCTGGTCTGTGACGACCAGTTTTTCCTCAAGCCGACACCGGAGGGACGGGCGTTTCTCGGGCAGGCGGTGGATGAGCAGCCGGCTTACAGCGGCGCCAAGCCGAGCTTCCGGATTGCCGGGGAGCGCTGGGACGATGCGGAGTGGATGGCCGAGCTGGTGCGGGTGACCACCGCGGCGCTGCCGATGCCGAAGCCCAAGGTGAAGAAGAAGCGCTGATCGCTGGGGGCAACTGCGGCTGGTGCTCAGGCGGTCGACCCTGGCTCGATCGGTACCCTCCCCTTGACGGGGAGGGATGGGGTGGGGTGTGCGGTACGCTGGTGGCCAGCAGTCAGGCACTGAGCCCGCTTCGCCCCCACCCAAGCTGCGCTAGGTCGCGTTGCTCCCGAGCTGCGCTACCCTCCCCGCGAGGGGGAGGGTGCCTGACTGATAGATTGGTGCGCGCTAATGCGCCCCGTCCCAATCCCGAGCCGCGTGCGCGTCCACCTTGATCGGCACGGTCAGCCGGACCGCCGGTTCCGACGCGTTCTCCATCGTCTTGACGATGACCGGGATCACGCCGTCTTCCTTGCCTTCGTCCACCTCGAAGATCAGTTCGTCGTGCACCTGCAGCAGCATCTGGGCGTCTGAGCCGGCGGCTTTCAGTGCTGGTTCCATGCGGATCATGGCGCGGCGGATGATGTCGGCGGCAGAGCCCTGGATCGGGGCGTTGATGCTCGCGCGCTCGACGAAGCTGCGCTCGGCCGGGTGCGAGGAGTTGGCGTTGGGGAAGTTCACCTTGCGCCCGAAAATGGTCTCCACATAGCCATCGGCCTTCACCTTGCGGCGCTGCTCGGCCATGTAATCCTGGATGCCGGGGAAACGGGCGAAGTAGGTCTTGATGTACTCCCCGGCTTCCGAGCGCTCGATTCCTAGTTGATTAGCCAAACCAAAGGCCGAGATGCCGTAGATGATGCCGAAATTGATCGCCTTGGCGCGGCGCCGCACTTCCGACGGCATGCCTTCGACCGGCACGCCGAACATTTCCGACGCCGTCATGGCGTGAATGTCGAGCCCCTCCTCGAACGCATCCTTCAGCGCCTGGATATCGGCGATGTGGGCGAGGACGCGGAGCTCGATCTGCGAATAGTCGGCACTGATCAAAGTCTTCCCTGCCGGCGCGACGAAGGCGGTGCGGATCTTCCGGCCATCCTCGGTGCGCACCGGGATGTTTTGGAGGTTCGGGTCGTTTGAGCTCAGCCGCCCGGTCAGCACCGAGTGCTGCGAATAGGTGGTGTGGACCCGCCCGGTGCGCGGGTTGATGTAGCTCGGCAGCGCATCGGTATAGGTGCCCATCAGCTTGGTCAGCTGGCGCCAGTCGACGATGGTGCGGGCGAGCGGGATGCCCTGCGTCGCGAGATCCTCGAGCACATCGGCGCCGGTCGACCAGGCGCCGGTCTTGGTCTTGGTGCCACCGGGCAGGCCCATGCGGTCGAACAGGATTTCGCCCAGCTGCTTGGGCGAGCCGAGGTTGAAGTTGGAGCCGGCCAGCTCATAGGCCTCGGCTTCCAGAGCAGCCGCGCGCTGCGCGAAATCGCCCGAGAGGCGGCTGAGGATCTGCCGGTCGACAGTGATGCCGCGGCCTTCCATGCGCGCCAGCACCGGCGCCAGCGGCCGCTCGATGGTCTCGTAGAGCGTCGTCATGTTCTCGGCCACCAGCCGCGGCTTCAGCACCTTCCACAGCCGGAAGGTCAGGTCGGCATCTTCGGCGGCATATTTCGCGGCATCGGCGATCGGCACCTGCGCAAAGGTCTTCTGCGTTTTGCCGCTGCCGAGCAGCTCCTTGATCGACATGCCGGCGAGACCCAGCCAGTGATCGGAAAGCTCGCCCATGGTGTTGAACTGCGGGCCATCGAGCGAATAGCTGAGCAGCAGGTTGTCGTCGAACGAGCGCACCTCGATGCCGTAGCGGGCGAGGATGCCGAGGTCGTATTTGACGTTGTGGAAGATTTTGAGGATCGAGCGATCGGCAAACAGCGGCTTGATCTGCTCGAGCGCCGCCCGGAGGTCCATCTGCCCCTCGGCCATGCCGCCGCCTAAGAGGTCACCATGCCCCTCGGTATGGCCGAGCGGCAGGTAGGCGCCATTGCCCGGCGCGGTCGAGAACGAGATGCCGACGAGATCGGCGGTCTGGTTGTCGAGCCCGGTGGTCTCGGTGTCGGTGGCAACGATCCCCTCGGCATAGGCCGCGTCGATCCAGCGCTGCAGGTGCGCGGCGTCGCGAATGATCTCGTATTTCGAATGGTCGAGCGGGATCGCTTTGATCTTTTCATGCTCGAGCTTGGCATGCAGCACCGGAGCGGAATCCGCCCGGCCCTCAGCCGATTGCCGCGCCACGCGCGCCTCGGCCCGGGCATTGTTGTCAAAGCCCACCGGCTCGGCGGGCTTGGCCGCCAGCTCCGGATCGGCCGGCCACGCCTCGGGGTCGGCATCGAGCAGGGTGCCGAGGCGCTTCGAAATGGCGAAGAATTCCATCGCCTTGAGGAACGGAAACAGCTTGGCCGGTTCGACCGGCTGGCGCACCAGGTCCTCGAGCGGCAGCTCCACCGGCGTCTCACGGTTGAGCGTCACCAGACGCTTCGAAATCCGGGCCAGTTCGGCATTGGTTTCCAGCGCCTCGCGGCGCTTCGGCTGCTTGATCTCGGCGGTGCGGCTTAAGAGCGTCTCGATATCGCCAAAGGTGTTGATCAGCTCGGCCGCGGTTTTCACCCCGATGCCGGGAACGCCCGGCACGTTGTCGACCGCGTCGCCGCAGAGCGCCTGCACCTCGATGACCTTATCCGGCCCGACGCCGAACTTGGCGAACACCTCGTCCGAGCCGATCCAGCGCAAAGGCGGCTGGCCAGGGCGCGGAATGGTGTCGAGCAGCCGCACCGAGCCATCCGGCTCCACCAGCTGCATCAGGTCCTTGTCGGACGAAACGATCGTCACCTTGCCGCCGACGTCCTTGGCGAGCGCGGTGTAGGTAGCGATGATGTCGTCGGCCTCGTAGCCTTCCATCTCGATCGAGGGCAGGCCGTAGGCGCGGGTCGCGGCACGGGTCAGCGGGAACTGCGGCACCAGTTCTTCCGGCGCCGGCGGCCGGTGCTGCTTGTATTCGGCGTAGATCTCATCGCGAAAGGTCTTCGACGAATAGTCGAAGATCACCGCCATATGGGTCGGCGCGTCGTCGCCCGAGAGATCCTCGCTGAGCTTCCAGATCATGTTGCAGAACCCGATCACGCTGCCCACCGGCAGCTTGTCGCTCTTGCGGGTAAGCTGCGGCAGGGCATGGAAGGCCCGAAAGATGAAGCCTGAGCCGTCGACGAGAACGAGATGCATGAAACGATTCCGGATGGTCGGGGCCGGACCTTAGCCGAGAAGCCGCCGGGGATGAACCCTGACGAAGGCTGACACGGGGGGCAGTCCGGCGCCGCTGCAACCGCTCCCGATTGTAATCGCCCTGACGCGCACCATGTCTAGGCTACCGGTCGGGCCGGGAGGGGAGATAAGGATGCGGGCAGCTGTCTATCGGTCGTTCGGCGGGCCGGACGTGGTGCGGGTTGAGGAGCTGCCCAAACCGGTGCCGCAGGCCGACGAGGTGCTGGTGCGCGTCCATGCCTCGACGGTGAGCGTCGGCGACTACCGCATGCGGACCCGCGACCTGCCCAAGGGGCTCGAATTTTTCGGCCCGCTGACCATCGGCATCTTTGCACCGCGCAAGAAAATCCTCGGCATGGATTTCGCCGGCGTGATCGAGGCGGTGGGCGCCGGCGTGACGCGCTTCAAGCCGGGCGACGCGGTGGTGGGCCTCACCGGCATGAAGTTCGGCGGGCATGCGGAATATGTCACGCTCAAGCAGACCGAGGCGATGGTGCTCAAGCCCGAGGGCTGGAGCTTCGAGGATGCCGTGGCGCTGGTATTCGGCGGCCACACCGTCGCCGAGTGCATCCGGCAATGCCCGATCAGGCCCGGCGACGAGGTGCTGGTCAACGGCGCTTCCGGCGCCGTCGGCACTTCGGCCGTGCAGGTGGCGAAACACTTCGGCGCCGTGGTCACGGCGGTGACCAGCGCCGGCAATGCCGAGCTGGTGCGCTCGCTCGGCGCCGACCACGTGATCGACTACAAGGCCGAGGATTTCACGAAGAACGGCAAGCAGTACGACGTGATCTTCGAGTGCGTCGGCAATGCGCCGTTCGAGCGGGCCGAGCCCGCGCTGAAACCCGGCGGGGCGCTGCTGCTGGTGATCCTCGACTTGAAGGGCATGCTCGGCGCCGGCAAAAACAGCCGGCGCAGCGGCAAGCGGGTGATCCCGATCAGCTTCAAGCCCAGGCCGGAGGATGTCGCCTTCGAGATCGAGCTCGCCAAGGCCGGCGCATTGCGACCAGTCATCGACCGGATTCATCAGCTCGATCAGGTGGTTGAGGCGCATCGTCACGTCGATACCGGACGCAAGCGCGGCAGTGTCGTGCTGCAACTGGCAGGATAGATGCTTCGCCCCGCAGATCGTGGCAATCCAGAGTCCGTCAAGCCATTGCCCGATTTGCGTCGCTTTCGGGACAGACTTTCCACAAGCTTGTTAATCATTGTAAGGGCCATGAACGGGGCATTCGACGAGCTTTCGCGTCACTCGGCGCGTCGGCGAAGGGCGACAACTCAGCAACTTCTGGTCCGTGTCGGTGCGCCGGCAATGGCAGTGCTTGGCATTGGCGCGATCGGCGCTGTGCTGCTCGGCTTGCAGTGCGGTGGACTGGACCAGTGCTTTGCCCGCAAGGCGCCCGTGGCCGCCACCAGCGTGGCACCCGTGCCCGTCGCGGCCGAGGCCTCGCTCGGCCCGGCCCCTGTCGCGCCCGTTGCGACGGCTCCCGCGGCCCCTGTCGCATCGACCGTGGCGATGACCACTGCGCCGGAGGTGCCGGAGGGCGTCAAGCGGGCGCAGCGGGTCGACGCGATGATCGGCGACACCTTCGTGGCGCTCGCTTCCGATGACGAGGGCTGGCTCGCCGGCGCCGCCGCCAACGCTGCCGCCGACCCCGAGACTTATGCCGAGGGCGATGGCGCCGGCCCGCCCGTGCAGGACGAGACTGCCGTCGAGGCGGTGGATGCCGTTGCCGGCGATACCACGAAGCCGCTGGAGCGCCCGACGCCGCTCGATGTGGCGGCCTTCGCCGAAGCGCCCACCGAGACCGCCGCGACCGTCAAGGCGGAGGCTGAGCGGAAGCTCGCCGAAGTGGCGAAGTCTGAGCCCGAGCCGATTGCCGAACCCGAGCCGGAACCGGCAAAGGAACAGCCTGCCGCCGAGCCGGAAGCCAAGCCAGAACCCGCACCCGCCAAACAGGAAGCGGCCGCCTCCGGCGATTCCCGCACCGTTGCCGGCTCCGGCGTCAATGTCCGCTCCGGCCCGGGCAAGTCGAACGGCCGGGTGTTCGGTCTCGCCGGCGGCGAGAAGGTCACGGTGAGCGAAAACCGGCGCGGCTGGCTGAAGATCACCGACGACCAGGGCCGCACCGGCTGGGTCTACAAGGACTACCTGAACTAGCAGCCAGAGGGCACGCGGCGCCGCGCCGTCGTCGGCAGCGAGTGCCTTCTCCCCTTGTGGGAGAAGGTGGCCGAAGGCCGGATGAGGGGTTCTCTCCGCGTACACCGTCGCTCGTCGCTTACGCTCCGAGCGCGCTACACTTCGTTGCGCGGACCCCTCATCCGGCGCTGCGCGCCACCTTCTCCCACAAGGGGAGAAGGCAAACCGGTGCCCGCGCCGGCCGGGGTTGCCCACCGCTTCCGCCCGTGATTAATTCCGCGTCCTTCACAGCCCTCCCATGGAGATCGCAATGCCCCGAGTCATGTTCATCGAGAAAGGAGCCCTTCCCCAACTTGAGAACGTGACGCGCAATGCGAACACTGAACCTTGGGATTCTGGCGCATGTCGACGCCGGTAAAACCTCTCTGACGGAGCGGCTGCTCTACGCAGCCGGTGTCATCGACCGCCTCGGGAGCGTCGATGGCGGCAATACCCAGACCGATACACTGGCGCTGGAGCGCCAGCGCGGCATCACCATCAAGGCTGCCGTGGTGTCGTTCGTCGCCCATGATACGACGATCAACCTGATCGATACCCCCGGCCACCCCGATTTCATCGCCGAGGTGGAGCGGGTGCTGAACGTGCTCGATGGCGCCGTGCTGGTGGTCTCGGCGGTCGAAGGCGTGCAGGGCCAGACCCGCGTGCTGATGCGGGCGCTGCAGCGGCTCAGGATCCCCACGCTGATCTTCATCAACAAGCTCGATCGCGCCGGCGCCGACCCGGACCGGGTGCTGGCGACCATCCGTCGTCGGCTGACGCCGGATATCGTGCCGATGGGCTTCGGCCAGGGGCTCGGCACGGCCGCCGCGGCATTTGCCCCATTCGGTCCCGACGACAAAGGCTTCCGCGACACCCTCGCCGAACGTCTCGCCGAGCATGACGAGGCGGTGCTGGCCGCCTATGTCGACAACCGCCACCTGCCTTACCACCAGCTGCGCGGAGCGCTGGCGCAGCAGAGCCGTGCCGGCCGGCTGCATCCGGTGTTCATGGGCTCGGCCATATCGGGGGCCGGGGTGGAGGCGCTGCTGTCAGGCATCGCCGAGCTGCTGCCCGCCCCGTCTGCCGACCTCGAGGCCCCGGCCTCCGGAACGGTGTTCAAGGTCGATCGCGGTCCAGCCGGCGAAAAGCTCGCCTATGTCAGGATGTTCGCCGGCGCCCTCCACAACCGCGAGCGCCTGCAGCTGCGCGGCGAAGACGCCAAGATCACCGGCGTCGAGGTGTTCGAGCGCGGCGCCGTCGTGCGGCGCGATCGGGTGGTGGCCGGCGAGATCGCCCGGCTGCGCGGCCTCGATGTGCGGATCGGCGAGAGCATCGGCATCTCGTCGCGCCCGGCAGCGCAGCACTTCGCGCCGCCGACGCTCGAAACGCTGGTCGTGCCGGTCGCGGCCGCCGATCGCCGTGCCCTGTGGACGGCGCTCGGGCAATTGGCCGAGCAGGATCCGCTGATTAACCTCCGCAAGGACGATATCCGGCAGGAGATCTTCGTCTCGCTCTACGGCGAGGTGCAGAAGGAGGTGATCGAGGCGACACTCCTCACCGACTACGGGCTCGCGGTAGCGTTCCGCGAAACCACCATGATCTGCGTCGAGCGCCCGCTCGGCACCGGCACGGCGGTCGAGCAGATCTTCAAGCCGCCCAACCCGTTCCTCGCCACGGTCGGCATTCGGGTCGCGCCCGGACCGGTCGGCTCGGGCATCGATATCAGGCTCGAGGCGATGTTCGGGGCCATGCCGGTGGCCTTCTATGAAGCCATAGAAGCGGCGATTGGCGAGACGCTGCGGCAGGGGCTGATGGGCTGGCAGGTGACCGACGCGATTGTCAGCGTCACCGATGCTGGCCACAAGGCGCCGATGAGCGCCGCCGGCGATTTCCGCAACCTGACGCCGCTGGTGCTGATGGAGGCGCTGCGGCTGGCCGGTACCGCGGTGTGTGAGCCGATCCACCACTTCCTCATCGATGTCCCAGCCGAGGCGCTGGCGGCCGCGCTCTCGGTGCTGGCGCGGCTCGATGCTTTGCCGGGCCAGCCGGTGCTGGAGGGCGCGAGCTATGTGGTCGAAGGCGAGATCGCCGCCGCCCGGGTGCACGAGCTGCAACAGCTGCTGCCCGGGCTGACCCATGGCGAGGGCGCCCTCGAAACCAGCTTTGCCGGTTACCGCGCCGTGGCCGGGCCAGTGCCCACCCGGCGGCGCTCCGACAACAACCCGCTGAACCGCAAGGAGTACCTGCTGCATGTGCTGCGGCGCGTCCCGACCAGTGTCGGCGAAACCTAGCGGGGATCGGCAGGCCGGCGGCATTTGAGGAAAATGCCGCCGGAACCTTTTGGCCGGATGCGACTTGAGCTGCGGCGCTTTCCGAGGCGCCAGTCGACCTCACAGCTAACCTCCGACCGGGCCGGGAGGCGATATGGAGCTGACCCATGGCGCGGTCCGTTCACTCTCTCCTCTGGTTCGCCGGCACGCTCATCGCCGCTGGTCTCATCATCACCGCCGGAGCTGTATTCACCGTCGAACGGCTGGCCGAGGCGGTCGCCGCGGCGCCGGTGAAGTCGGACCCGCGGCCCAGCTATGTGGCCTCGCTGCCCACGGCCGCTGCCACCGACCTCGATATCGCGAAGTTCGTTGCCGTGACGCCGGTCACCGCGGCGGCCGCAACGGCCACGGCGCCTGAACCGCCAACCCTGACCCACGAAGTGGTGGTGAAGTCACTCTGGGTGCGCGCCGGGCCCAACAAGCGCAGCGCCAAGGTCGTCGCCCTCGAACGAGGCGCCCGGCTGTCGGTTTCCCGGGTCGAGGGCAACTGGTCCCTGGTCAGTGGCCCCAATGGCGGACGCGGCTGGGTCTATTCCGATTACATCCGGCCGGCGGGCACCAGTTACTAGCCGAGCAGTTCGGTCACCTGCTCGTCGCCGAGCTGGCCGAAATGCCGGTAGTGGAGGCTCACCGCGAGGAATGGCTCGGGCGTCTTGAGGCAGACCAGCATATCCGCCTCCTGCGCCAGCTGCTCGATCACATCGGGCGGCGCCACCGGCACGGCGAGGATGATCCGGGCCGCGCCGTCAAAGCGCAGCGCCCGGATGGCGGCGCGAGCAGTGTTGCCGGTGGCGACGCCGTCATCCACCACCACACAGGTGCGTCCGGCCACCGGGATCGGCGGCCGTCCGCCGCGCCACAGCAGCCGTCGGCGCTCGATTTCGGCGAGCTGCCGCTCCTGCTCGGCCTCGAGGTAGCCTTGCGATGCCCCGGCCAGACCCAGCACGGCCTGGCTCACCACCAGTTGCGGATGCGCTCCTTCGGCCACGGCGCCGATGCCATATTCCTCGTGCCCCGGTGCGCCGATCTTGCGCACCAGCAGCAGGTCGAACTCGGCGCCAAGCGCCGTCGCCACCTCACGCGCCACCGGCACACCGCCGCGCGGCAATGCCAGGATCAGCGGGTTGTCGAGGTTAAGCGCCTGAAGCTCGGTGGCCAACGCCCGGCCGGCCTCGTGTCGATCGGTGAAACTGGGCTCGATGCCATGCTGCGTGAACATGCCCGTGCATCCGGATGGACGACTGCGATCCGGATCAACGCCGAGCGGGCCCGGTGGTTTCACCAATGCCCTCCTGAAATGTGCAGTCATGTTCTCGATTTGCGGACTCACTCGATGTCATCCCAGCGAAAGCTGGGCCCCCCGGCGAGGGCTCTGCCCTCGTCCTGTGCCGCCCGCACCAGCTGATGGATGGGTCCCAGCTTTCGCTGGGATGACAGCCGGTGGGTGGGAGAGTGCTACTGGCGATCCCGTCCGGCGCCGCGACCGCGTCCGACCTGGTTAGCCCGTACCCGATGCATAAAAGAAAAGGGCCGGTCTCCCGGCCCTCTATTGTTGTATCGAGACCTGGTCTTACTCGACCTGGCCGATATTGGCGGGGCTTTCGCCCGGCGACAGCAGGTATTTCCAGATCGCCGCGCCGATGGCGGCGCCGATCAGCGGCGCCACGATGAACAGCCAGACCTGGCCGAGCGCGCCGTTCTGCGCAAAGATCGCCGCGGCGATCGAGCGGGCCGGGTTGACCGAGGTGTTCGACACCGGGATCGAGATCAGGTGGATCAGCGTCAGGCTGAGCCCGATGGCGATCGGGGCGAAACCGGCCGGCACCGCCTTGGCAGTGGAGCCGAGAATGACGATCAGGAAGAACGCCGTCAGCACCACTTCCGCAAGCAGCACCGCGGTGAGCCCGTAGCCGCCTGGCGACAGCGTGTCGTAGCCGTTCGAGGCGAAGCCGCCCGGCGTATAGCCGGCGACGCCCGAGGCGATGATGAACAGTACAGCCGCGCCGGCAACGCCGCCGATCAGCTGCGCCACCCAGTATGGCACCAGATCCTTATAGGCAAAGCGGCCGGCAATCGCGAGGCCGAGCGACACCGCCGGGTTGAAATGCCCGCCCGAAATGCCGCCCACCGCATAGGCCATGGTAAGCACCGTCAGGCCGAATGCCAGCGACACGCCGACAAAGCCGATGCCGACATCAGGCACCCCTGCCGCAAGAATGGCGCTGCCGCATCCGCCGAATACAAGCCAGAATGTGCCGAATGCTTCGGCCGATAGTCTTCTGAACATAACCAAACCCTCTCAGGAGTCGTTCCCACGCCTCACTGTTAGGCGCTGTTGTAGCGCCGGTGAATCGCCGCACCCGGGTTTTGCACCACTGTTGTGCTGGGTGAGGACGAAAAACGTAGCCTGTGCAGGCGTCTGCGTGTCGCGCCGGGTGCTGCCGGGTTAAGCTTAGGCCCCGAAAACGTTTACGTGGACTTTAGCTGCGCTACAAATGCGGACGCCAGAATTCAGCTTTTCCGAAGCTCGGCAGTGGATTTTCCTATTTAGCTCAAAATAGAACAAATCGATGACTATCGTTATCACCGTAGATGGTGCGCAAATTACACTGCCGAATTAGGTAACGACCCGGTTACTGTGCATTGTCAGGCTTCTGTCAGTCGTGCTCTAATACTTATGTGGACGCGATTCGAGGGTACGGGGATGAGCCCCGTTACCTACTGGTGCCGGTACAGATCGGCAACAGCTTTGGCCTGCAACCTCAGGTGGCAAAGTGGACAGACTTGCGGACTCGATACCCTATCGGCCCTATCTCAATAGAGATCGGCTGATCTATCTAACGCACCCGGAAGCACGGATATCCAAGGCACTGTGCGACGAGTTCATCGCGCAGGGCTTCCAGGTTTCCATGGTGCCGGACGTGATGGCTCTGACGAGGCTCATGGCGCTCAGGCGTCCTGATCTGGTGCTGATGCCGCTGTGCGGCGAGGAACGCGACATGGCGGACGCGCTCGAGGCGCTGAACGCCATCCGCGGCCAGCACCTGGGCATTCATACCTTCCTTCTGGCGCCTCCCGACGTACGTGCTGAAATGGTGGTGGCCGCCATGAAGCACGGCGCCAGCTCAGTGTTTTCCCCGCCCTATGCGCCGGTTGAACTGGCTGTCGCTGCGCAGGAAATCTTCCGTGGCGACATCCATGTCGAACAGGGCAAGGATGGCCCATCCACCGTCACGGTGAAGGGCTTTGGCACGCTCACCTATCGCGAGCGGCAGATCCTGCAATATGTCGTCGATGGCCGCACCAACAAGGAGATCGCCGTCGATCTCGGCCTCTCCTACCGCACGGTCGAGGTGCATCGCCGGCACATCATGGAAAAGATCGGCGCGCGCAACACCGCCGAACTGGTTCGGCTCGCCATCGAGAGCTGAGTGCTTTCAGGGAAAGTTGTAAGACTTTTCGAAAGTGCGACCAGACAGGAACTGGGCGTCGTCTCGACGAAACTGAAGATGCCCCAGGCAAAAATGCTCCCCGCAGGACGCGAGGAGCGCCAGCAGCGCCGCCCCCGCGCTGCCCGGCTCCACCGGGTCATTGCCTGCCTCGAAGCAGCACCTTTCGTTCGCGATGGCTCCCGAACGGACGTGAGGCCTTTGCAGCAATGACGCCGGTGGTTCCGTTTTCCGGTGCCTGGGCCAATGTGCCCTCCAGGACCCCCTCTCTTGCAAAAAGGGCGCATCCGGGCGGCTAAGCGTCCAGGTCAGGAAACCGCGGCAGGCATAGCCGGCGATCCGTCGCTGATCGACGCTGCCGCCGTCGAGCAGCGTGATGATCGGGGATAGACTATGCCAGTTCGGCGTCAGCCTGCCAGCAGATCTGTGGAAGTCGCCTTAGGGGCTTAGGGCGCAACGCACCTCAGCGGAGGCCGGCTTCTTCGAGCAGGCCGAGGCGCTTGGCGTCGTAATAATAGCCGCGGGCGTAGTAGCGCACCGCGCCATCCGAATTGTAGCCGGCGGTGATATAGGCGCCGCGCAGGTACTTCACCGCGTATTTGAGGTTGGTCTCGGCATCGAGCAGCCCGGAGGCGCCGCCGCCATAACCCATCGAGCGCGCCGTGTCGTGCCGGATCTGCATCAGCCCGTAATATGGCCCGTTGCGCGCCCCCGGGTTGAAGCCGCTTTCGCGCTGCACCACGCGGCGCACCAGCGACTCCGGCACATCGTAGACGCTGGCATATTTGGCGATCAGCCCGTCCACCCCGGAGGACGAGGTGCGGGCCGGCGCTTCGGCAAAGGCCAGCGGCACGAAGGCCTCGCCTTCGCTCTCGGGCCGCGTCTCTGGCACTGGTGCAATCGCTGCGATTGCCGCCGGCGAGGCCGGCTTGAACCCCGGCAACCCCGCCATCGAGCAGCCCGCGACCAGCCCGGCGAGGACAGGCACAGCGAGCGTGAGGCGCACAACGCGCGAGAGAACAGGGGCCCTGAACATAAAGTCTCTATTAACAGAAGCTTTTGCGCGGGGGAACCCGGGTGAATTGCGGGGGATTTGAGCCGATATGCGGTGCTTTCGCGCAGGAGCCGGTGCGAGCTGCCCCCCACCCTGTCCCCTCCCCTTCAAACAGGGGGAGGGAGACGTCAGCCTCGATATTTGTGTGAGGGGACAGGGGTGGGGGGCAGCCCGCGCCGGCCATCCCGTCGTCGGCAGCCTTTCGCTGCCCTAGGCGACCACCGACTCCTTGAGCGGCGCCGGCCGTTCCACTGGCGTGGTGATCTCCACCGCCCGGCGCTCGCGGCTCGCCGTCTCGAACGCTTCCATCACCTCGAGCACGTGCAGCGCCAGGTCGCCCGAAGCGCGGTGCGGCCGGCCTTCGAGGATGGCGTGCGCCATGTCGGCGACGCCGAGCGAGCGGTAGTTCGCATCGGCATAGGGCAGGGCGTAGGGCACCACCGTCCAGTCCTTCTCGCCCGCCGCCCGCGTCTTCACCTCGCCGCCGAACATGTTGGGGTCGGGCACCAGCACGCTCTGCTTGCTTCCGTAGAGTTCGAACGGCAGGTGCGCGTGGCCCGGCACGTCGAAGCTCAGCGTCACCTGGATGATGGCGCCCGAGTGGAACTCCAGCAGCCCCGCCACATGCGTCGACACCTTCACCGGCATCAGCTGGCCCTTCTTGGGTTCCGAATAGATCGGCCGCTCTTTCTGCGGCGTCGCGCTCATCGCCTGCACGCTCTTCACCGGGCCAAGCAGGTTGATGAGGTCGGTGATGTAATACGGCCCCATATCGAGCACTGGCCCGCCGCCGACGTCGTAATAGAACGCCGGATCGGGGTGCCAGCGCTCATGTCCCGGGCAGGCGAAGAACGCCGTGCCGCCGACAATCTCGCCCACCGCGCCGCTATCGAGCAGGGCTCGTGCCTCCTGGTGTGCGCCGCCGAGGAAGGTGTCGGGCGCCGAGCCGACCCTGAGCCCCGCCTGCTTCGCCGCCGCGGCCAGGGTCTTGCCCTCGGCATAGGTGATGCCGAACGGCTTTTCGCCATAGACGTGCTTGCCCGCCGCGATGGCGCGAAGGCCGACCTCGACATGTGCCCGGGGGATGGTGAGGTTGACGATGATCTCGACCCTCGGGTCAGCCAGGAGCGCCTCGACCGAGACCGCGGTAAGCCCGAACTCGGCGGCCTTCTTTTCGGCCACCTCCGGCTTCATGTCGGCGATGGCGATCACCTCCAATACCGGGAAATCCCGCATCGCCTTGAGGTACTGGCTCGAGATATTGCCGCACCCGATAATCCCCACGCCAACGCGACGCTTGCCGTCCATAGTCACTCTCTCCGTCCCTGTCGGTAAACCGGCCGATCCGCCCGCGCGGGCGCGCCGCTCCAATCTTCAAGGCAGCATCGCCGCAATTGGCGTCGATTGCCAGAGGCAAATGAGGTACGTAACGCAAGGTTTCTCACCGTCGCCCGATCCTGCTATGAGCGGCGCAATGCTCAATCCCGTCCCCACCAGTTTCGACTATCGCCCGCCGACCGAACCGTGGCTCACCGTGGTGCATGCCGACGACGATATCGTCGTGCTCGACAAGCCCTCGGGCCTGCTCTCGGTCGCCGGCAAGGACCCGGCTTTGGCCGATTGCCTCGAGGCGCGGGTCAAAGGGCGCTGGCCCAGCGCCGCCATGGCGCACCGGCTCGACAAGGATACGTCCGGCGTCCTGGTGATGTGTCTCAACAAGCGGGCGCTCGGCCATGTCGGCCAGGAATTCGAACAGCGCCGCGCCAAAAAGTCATACGTGGCAAGGGTCTGGGGGGATGTTGAAGCCGACGAGGGTCGCGTCGACCTGCCGCTCGCCACCGATTGGGAAAACAAGCCGCGCCAGCGCGTCGACTATGAGCGGGGGAGGCCGAGCGTCACCGACTGGAAGGTCGAGGCGCGCGAGGGCGGCATCACCCGGGTGCGGCTCTACCCGCTCACCGGCCGCACCCACCAGCTGCGCGTCCACATGCTCGAGCTCGGCCACCCGATCCTCGGCGATCCGTTCTATTCGACCGGCGAGGCCTTCGCCGCGGCCGATCGGCTGCAACTCCACGCCGAGGAACTGGGCTTCAATCACCCCGCTGGACACTGGGTGAATTTCCGCGTTCCGGCGCCGTTCTGAGCCGCCGCAGCCAGCCGGCCTGTCACGAAATCGTCATTGGAGTGCCGGATTGAGGCCTGAAACGGGCCATTTCCGGCTTTTAGCGTCGCCAGCGTCTCAACCCGAGCTCGGAGAGAACGATGAGCGAGATCAAGGACCGGCAGGACGCCGCTTCCGATATCGACCCGATCGTCGCCGCCCTGGCAGACGATACCCAAGCCGCCGCGGCGGTGGAGGGCTTTGAAGCAGCCGAACCGGTCGATGCCGAGGCCATGCCGGTCGCCGGCGTGGAAGCGCCCCTTGGGCCGGAAGCCGACACTGTGGAGCTCTCCGATAGCGCCGGCAGCGACGCGGACGAGCCGTCGGCTGCCGCCGATCTCGACGATGTCGTCGAAGGCGAACCCATCCCCCAGTCTGGCGAGACCGTCTACGCAGCGACGGCGACCGATGAACTGGTGGCCGATGCCGCCGTCGATTTCGGCGACGAGGCTCCGGCCGAAGCGGTCGGCTCCGCCGATATCGCCGATGTCATTGAAGCCGCTCTGCTGGACGCGGCGCCCGCGCCGCTTGCCGCCAGCGCCTTCGAGCACATGCCGGCCGCCTATGCCGACACCATCGTCGAGCTCGATGTCGAGGCTGACAGCGATGACGACGCGCCGCTGCTCGATGTCGATCTCGAAGACGGCATCGCCTCGGTGTTCGCGGCGCTCCACGCCGCACAGCAGGACAGCGCTCCGGTCGAGCCGCTTGGCGATCTCGAAGCCGCCGACGGCGTCACCTTCCGGCTGCTCGGCGAACTCGATCGCCTCTGGCACCGCGCCGCCTGAGCTTTCCACCGGTCGGCTCTCCCGGGAGCCGACCGTCTTGCACTCGTCGCACCAATCGCCTATTGCCTAGTCCCGCTGCACCCGTAGCTCAGCTGGATAGAGCGCTGCCCTCCGAAGGCAGAGGTCATGAGTTCGAATCTCGTCGGGTGCGCCAATCCTTTGCATGGCTTAGCGGGTCGGTGATTCGCTGGCGCACTGTTTCCGCACAGAAGCGACTCAGCGCCCCTCCGCGACCCACTTCTGAAAATGTGGGCTGCAATGCCAGTAAACCTCCTCAACCATCTGCGTCGTCATGCCGGCGGCGTCGGCGACTTCCTTGATTGTTCGCCCTTTCTCGACCCACCAGGTTATTCTCGTGTGGCGCAGAGTGTGCGGGGTGTAGCGTAGCGGCAGGCCGGCGTAATCGAGCGTCGTCAAGAAGCTCTTGCGATGTCGGCGATTGGCTCGCCACGCCAATTGATGAGGCTACAATAGGCGTTTCAACGGTTCGTTGCTGATGCGAACCAGGACGGCGCGTTCGCGTTCATCGATCGCCTGCCAGCGGCGAAGATGCCCCTATGCCGCGGCACCGAGCCGCACCGATGGTTGCCGCTTCCCCGTCTCCGCGACGCGCTCACCCTAGCGATAGATCGGCATAGTCGCTGGGCATCAAAATGAAGCAGCCGAGGACCAGGGAAACCGCGAGCACTGTCAGCAGAGCGGGGACAATTCGACGAACCCGGCGAATAAGGAAATCAAGGGGCCACGACCGGTTGCCGCTCGCGATGTCCTTTGAGAGGATCTTGGTGATCAGGTAGCCTGAGATACGAAGAACACATCGACGCCGACGAGCTGCCAGGAAGCCATGTGGCGCCGTATTGGTAGAGCGGCAAGGACCGCCACCGTGCGCAGCCCGTCGATGTCTGGCCGATACGCCGGGACCTTCTGCAGCTGAGACACGTGTTGGTTCAAGCGCAGATGGCTCCCGGTCCGGGTGGGAGAGTGCCAGATACTCTGCCACTTTCGAACAATAAGGCGCTTACGACCGTCCCCTGTCGGACGCAGACGATTGATCGCTTCGCCGAGAGCACATTGCTGCCCGGCACGGTGCGCGATGCGGAAATAATCTCCCACTCATCGGTTTGCAGGTACGCACCTATGAGTTCACGGTAGTTGCTGGGCAGCGGCTCGACCTGGCCATTTAGCTGAAGTTTCCCAACGTCCATGCTGCACGCACTCAGCAGCGGCAGAGCCGCGATCACATTAACAAGCCGCGCGAAGTTCCGCATCTGTGCCCCACCGTTGCCAGCGCACTCGTAGCGCATCTTCCTCCCTCTCGTGAAGACCGGAGACTCCCCATGAACCCCAACGTCCGCCGTGGGGCGGCGATGCTGGTTGGCAATTGGCGATATTTCTGGCTGCTTACACAGCCACCTCGAACGACGCGTTCGCCCGGCCGAACTGAAGCGGACGTTCGGGCCGCGGAAATCTTCCGGCAGCTGGCTAGTTCATCAGCTCCTCATAGACGCGCATCGTTGCTGAGATGGACTCCACTTCGGAGTACTCATCAACCGCACGCTGTCTCCCGCGCGCACCCATCTTCAGTCTTTGCTCGGGGTTTCTAATGAGGCTCGCGATAGCGGCGGCCAACGCTGCGCCATCACCAGCAGGCACCAGCAGGCCGGTGTCACCATGTCGGACGACCTCCCGGCAGCCGGGAACGTCAGTCGAGACGCAGGGGAGGCCGCATGACATCGCCTCGAGCAGCGCCTTGGGCAATCCCTCCCGGTATGACGGGAGGCAGAAGATGTCGGCGCGCGACAGAGCAGATGCCATATCTTGCTGGTGTCCCCACCACTCGACGATGCCCTGCCTGGTCCATGCGTCCACTTGCTCTCTGGGCACTCCTGCAGGGTTGTCGACATCGATCATTCCCACCAGTACGAACCTGGCGCCGGTATGCTGCAGCAGGCGAGCCGCTTCCACAAACTCGCCGACGCCCTTGTCCCACAGCAGACGCGCCGCCAGCATGACCATCACCTGCTCATTGTCGCGGGCCACCGGATGGAATTTCTCGGTGTTGACCCCCACTCCGGCAATGTGCCTCAGGCGGCTTGTCGGCACGCCAAACTGGGCGATCTGCCTGCCGTCATCGGAGTTCTGAACAATGACCAGGCCGCGCGACACAAGCTGCGGCAGTACCCAGCCGACCATCTGGCGGACCCATGGTTTTCGCCCTCCGCCGGTGAACAGAAATCCCATGCCGGTAATGGCCGAGAGCACGCGGTCTATTCCGCAGAGGCGTGCGGCCAACCCTCCCACCATCACCGCGCGCAACGCGACGTGATGCACGATGTCAGGCTGCTCCTGCCGATAAATGCGTGCGAGGGCGAAAGCCTCGGCCAGGACCCCCAGCGGGTTCATGCCCCGCCGGTTGGTATCGAATGGGATTACCCGAATGCCATGCCGCTCGATCTCGGAGCGGAAAGTGGAGAGCCGGGTGACGAGCACCACCTCGTAGCCACGGCGTATCGCCTCGGTCGCCAATGCGAGGCGGTGCGATACGAAGTACCAATCTTCTGTGACGACAAAGACCAGTTTAGGCAAGCTGCGCTTCCTGCCAGGCCTGGAACATCAGGACGTCCCACAGGTGGTAAGCCCAGTTGCGCTGGCCGCTTAAGTGCTCGCGCCACTTTTGCTGGATGGCTGTGTAATCGAAATAGCCGTCGCGCCGCAGACGTCCTTCCTCCAGAAGTGCGTCCGCCCACTCTCTGAGCGGCCCACGCAGCCAACTGTCCAGAGGAACGCCAAATCCCATCTTCGGGCGTTCAATCAAAGCTCTGGGGACGTACCGGTATAACACCTGTTTGAGTGCCCACTTTCCCTCGCCGTCACGCAGCTTGACGTCCTGTGGCAACCGCCATGCAAACTCTACCAATCGGTGGTCCAGCAAGGGAACACGAGTTTCGAGGCTGACGCTCATCGCCGCCCGGTCGACCTTGGTCAGGATGTCATCAGGCAGATAGCTGACCATATCGAGGGCCATCATTCGTTCTACTGGCGTCAAACCGTCCAGACTGGGGGCCAATCCGGTCAACTGCGTGGGCGGTTCTCTCGCGCCCAATACAAGGGCAGCCGGCTCACTCCAATGCGAGACCAGCGCCATATAGAGGTCATCTACTGATGAACTGCCCAGGACTCCTGCCGCCTTGTGAAGCTTGTCGCCGAGGCGCCCACCCATAGCCGCTTTCCTCAATCCCGGCAGGAACCGCGCAGCCTGATCCCAATGTGCAGGAGAAATGGCCCTGATGCCGGCGGCGCCCATGCGGCGAAGCGGTCGAGGAACTGCAGAAAGCTTCCCCCACGCTGCGGCAGTGGCGGTATATCGCGTGTAGCCGCAAAAGACCTCGTCGCCCCCATCTCCGGAAAGCGAAACCGTGACGTGCTGGCGGGCCAGCCTCGAAACCAGATAGGTCGGTATCTGAGACGAATCCGAGAATGGCTCATCATAGATCGTCGGCAGTTCGGGGATGACAGCCATGGCCTCCTCCGGACTGACATACAGTTCCGTATGGTTCGTACCCAGGTGAGTCGCGACCTCACGGGCATGCACAGCTTCGTCATAGCCGTGCTCGTCAAAGCCGATCGTGAACGTCCTGACGGGACGCGCGGCCTGGGCCTGCATCAGCGCTACGATTGTCGATGAATCCACCCCACCTGAGAGAAAGGCCCCCAGCGGAACATCGGCGACCATCTGCTGGCCGATAACTTGTTTGAGCAGGTGCTCAAGCTCATCCACGATCTGGTCTGCGCCGCCTTGATGCAGATTACGGCGACCGACTTCGGCAACCTGAGGCAAGGACCAGTACTGGCGAGGCTGCGGCCGGTCGCGGCCGTCATCAGGGCGCACGGTCAACAGGCAGCCAGGTGGCAGCTTGAAGATGTTGCGATAGATCGAGTACGGCGCCGGTATGTAATTGTGACGCATCAAGAGGGAGATCGCGTCCCTGTCGATCTCGCCGTAGAACTGGCGATGTCGCCTCAGCGCCTTCAGCTCCGAGCCAAAGATCAAACTGGCTTTCTGTCCCTCGCCCTGCCAGCCATAGTACAACGGCTTTTCACCGAGACGATCGCGCGCCAGCGTCAGAGTTCGCTCCTGGCGATCCCACAAGGCAAAGGCAAACATGCCAACGCATCGCTCCAGGGTGCCCTCGATCCCCCAGGCATCAAATCCTGCGAGGAGCGTCTCGGTATCGGAATGCCCGCGCCAATTGGGAACGAGGCCACTTGCATCCAGCTGTCGCCTGATTTCGTCGTGGTTATAGACTTCGCCATTGTAGACGATGACGTAGCGCCCGGAGGCCGAGTGCATTGGCTGATGGCCCGCTGGGGAAAGGTCGACGATCGACAGTCGTCGATGGGCGAGGCCCACACCGACGCCCTCGTCGACCCAAAGGCCGGAATCGTCAGGTCCGCGCGAACTTATCGCGGCAGCCATCTGCGTGAGGCCGGCCTTCGCGTGCTCAACCCCTTGCCACACCCCGTGTCCTAGAAAGCCAGCAATTCCACACATATGGGTCCTTTGGGAGGGCTAGGGGGGATCTATCCGAAGATCGACGCGCGCCGAGGTTCTGGACTTTGAGCCGCGGACCCCAAGTGGATTGCGCCTGCGCATCCAAGTGCAAATGGCACAGCCAGATCCAGCATCGTAAGATCGTGTGTGAATACGAGTATGCCGATGGCGGCGAAACCGAAAACTGGATTATGCCGTCCAAAATATCCGATTGCGCCGATCAAGGATATTGCGACGATGATACCGGCCACGCCGAAAGCGACCGCAAAAAATATGTACTGATTGTGAGGGGCGAGCGCGTGGGCGCGATCGATACCAACGCCCCAAAGGGAAATCTCGTGGATCGCGTTTCCCATCAGCAGAAGTCGAGCCGCCCCCGAATCGGTTTTGCCCAACGAGTCGGACAGCTGGCTTGTAGGTAGTTTCCCGGAGTTGGCCGCACTAGCCTCTGCAGCTGCGCTCACCGCGGTTAGCGCGGTGTCGGCGGAAGCGATAAACGAATTGCCTACTATTGCATTATGTTGCAGTGCGATGGCGAATATGATGCTGCAAATCCCCGCGGCTGCAATGATACGGGCAAGTTCGTTCCTGTCGGTGCGTAGCTTCTTTCTTTGAAACAGTCTCTCGGCTGCGAAGGCCGCGATTGCCGATCCTGCGAGAACCAATAGCGACGTTCTCGAAATCGTCGCCGTGACCCCAAAGGCAACCAGCACAGCATACGGCCCTCTCCATCTGCGAGCGACGAAAGGCACTGTCGCTGTGCCACCAAGGACTAAGGCGCCACCCGCCACATTTGGGTTCTCGAACAGGCCAGCGGAACGTCCCGGCACCGACGAGAGGGTTCCGGGAGCGAGCATCTCGACCAGCAGCGAGGCTGACGTCACTGCGACGGCGACAGCACTAATGCGCATCACTAAAGTGCAGGCCCCCGAGTGCGGTAATATAGTGCTAATGGAAATGATCATCGCGCACGAAACGATCATGCTCTTGCCTGCTGCGTCTATTGGAAAATGCAACACGGTGAGCAGGGCAATCGCTACGAAGGTAAAGTAAAGCGGCGACAGCGGGAGCAGTATCGAGGGTCGCCGGGCAATCTGCGCAACTGCAGCAAGAGCGAATGCTATCCAAATCGCGTAGCTTACGATGGATAGTTCCGGTCGATAATCGGAGTTGGCGATGTGATTGAATGTTCCCAACTGGAAGAGAAAGATTGCAACGCAACACAGGCCGATGCTGAGGAAAAAGAAGAATGCCGACGGCTCGTCGGGGGCGTCACTCCATTTGAGAAGTCTTGCGTTAGCCGAGCTCGCCCGGTTGCCGCGCGCCATTATGTTCATGGTTTCCGAGCTCCGGTCTCGAGATAGAGCTTCTCGTAGCCATCGATACAAGCTTCCATCGAAAACTGCGCGCGCACACGTCGACGGCCCGCCTCGCCCATCTCAACCCGATTTGGACTGTTCGCCATTCTGAGCAACGCGTCCCCCAATGCAGGGGCGTCGTGGGGCGGAACCACGAATCCCGTCTGTCCATCAACGACGGCTTCCGCGTTGCCCCCGACATCGGTCACGACCATTGGCAGGCCCGCAGCCATGCCTTCCAGGATAGCGTTGGAAAAGCCTTCCTCGTGCGAGCAGAGAACTCCGATATCGGCCACCCGCAGGATATCCGGGACATCCGAACGTGCGCCCAGAATTCGAATATTCGCCTGCAGCCCCGCGGCGTCAATCTGCGATCGAAGTTGCGCGGCTATTCCGTCGTCGCGCCCGACGCAAAGCAACTCCCATGGGCCTCTCAGCTCCGGCTGAATTCTGGCAAATGCAGCGATCAGGTCTGCGTGCCCTTTGTACGGAATAAGGTTGGCGACGATGACGAAGACCGTGGCATCGCGCGCGATGCGCAGCGTGTCTCGCGCCTGATCTCTTTCGACTGGTCGACTGAAGGCTTCAGTATCAATGCCATTATAGATCAGACGCAGTTTCGCCGGGGCGACCCCTTCCTGGCGCAGATCGGCGACGACAGCCTGCGAATTGCCGCACACCAGCGTCATGCGTGGGTGCAGTCGACGCTCGACACGGGCAAATAGCGGATGACCAAGTTGGTACACGCCCAAGCTGCGCCGGCTCATGATGCGCGCTGGTACAAAAGCCAGCATCGATGCAAGGCCCCCGACAATGTAAGCGGCCGGAAGGAAGAAATGCATCACGTGGGGCCGGCGCCGCCAGATGATGAAGACCAGCGTGAGCGCAGCCGGTACCAGCATGACGCGAGCCCGCCAGCGGTCGGTCCGGAGCACGGCCGCCAGCCACTTCGGTAACTTCGCCCCGTATATCGGGACTTGAGCCGCCTCGATGCCGTCGGTCAAGGGGCCGCCAGGTGATAGCGCGAACACCTCGGGTTCCCATCCCCGCCGCTTAAGGCGTATCGCGACCTGCGACAGATGGCGCTCGGCTCCACCGACATTCAGTGAGCCGATGACGTAGAGAATGCGTCGTTTCACTCTGCCCTCAGCCCGCCGTCGACAACAGAAAAGTGTGACCTCCGCATGATCTAGCGTCGGCGAAAGACATATTCGGCACATCCGCTGCCAAGGATGCCCCGGCCGGCCTTGGTATTAAACGAACGAGTCAGTTCGAAATCAGTACCAACCAGAGTGGAAACCGTTTCTGGTGAGGCACTCTCGTAGGGATAGCCGCCGAGCCAGTCTCGTGCGTCATGAAACCAGTCCATACCGCGTTCCCGCTTGTCTTGACGAGCGGCCCCGCCGATGGCGACCGCGAAGGCATGAAAGCAATGAGCGACAACCGATTGGAGTGACTTTGGCAACCGCGAATACACGCGTTTCTCAACCTTCCAGAATCCACACAGCGGGGTCTTGAGATAAATCGCGATAATGAACGTTCCTCCCGGCCTCACAAGGCTCGCGGCATTGGCAATGGCCCGTTTCATGTCACCGGTGTGGTGCAGCACGCCCCACGAGTAGACAACATCGTAGCCATGGGTAAGCTTCGTGTTGAGGATGTCATCCCGGAACGCGTCAACCTTCGCGCCGAACCGGGACGCCACTGCTCTGGTCGTCAGGACCGAGTTTTCGTCATAGTCCGTGGCCGTAACTTCAAAGCCCATGCGCGACGCAGCGACGGCATGAAGGCCACTGCCTGACCCGATGTCCAGAAAGGTCTTTCCCTCGGGCCGGAGATCGCCCGGAAGCAGCTTGCTTAATCCGGCATCCGCCCCAGACAGTTGATCGCTCCCCACCGCCGCTGCGTAGTCGGACCAGTTGTCGCCGAAACCATAGCGAACCGAGTCTGTCATATCTGTTTATTCGCCCTCTTTGTTAAGCGCATGAATGGAATGCCGATTACCACAACTGAGGCAGCAGAAACAGACATTGCCGCTGCCGCTGAGTATTCACCGAGAGTTACCTGCAGTGCAAAATAAACCGTCACTAGAGCAGAGATACTAACTCCAGTCATGATCGACATCTGTTTTGCTCGCTGCTGCGACAGCCACAATTTCGCGAGGACATTGCCCTGAATCATGAATGCCAGGCCAGTCGTCATCCACCACCAATGATTGGTCACGCGCGTGACGGCTTCAGCGTCGAAACGCCCGCCGAATATCAGGGCCAGCACTGGCGCCCCGAGAGTACCAACGAGAACCACCCCGAGAATACCCAGTATTGCCGAGGCCGCGGCCGCTTTTGCCAGGATGGTTCGCACAGCAGCAGTTTCGTTTCTGGCAACCAGATCCGCAAAGTGAGCCAGAATAACGGGCGAACTCGCCATGACGAGCAACTGCACCACAGATGAGTGTAAGCGGTAGGCATACCCGAACGCCGAATTGGCGCCCTCGCCAAAGGAAGCTACCCAGATCGGCGGCAGCGATACGGTGAGGTTGGAGAGAATGACGCCTGGCAAGATCCAGGCCCCTAGCACCAACATATCTCGCGACAACGAACGCATCCGCTCAACAGGCGGGAACGCGCCCCTCAGGCGCAGTCCGGTCGACCTGAGGCCCCACAGGCAGATACCCACCTGGAGCGCAAAGCCAAGCAGCGTTCCCAGCACCAGGTTCGTGAGTCCGCCTTGCGGCCAGGATGCAAGCAGCAAACCACCAGCGATCCCATTTGCGATAGGCGCAGCGGCAGCGATCCAAAAGCGGTTCCGCATGGCGAGCAGGTATCCGACGCAATCTCCCACCATGTTCAGTGCCACAAGGAACGCGAGGTAGGGAAATGCCGCCCCCATCGAGGCGACGACCGAATTTGCTGCGCGCCCGGCCAGTGCCGGGACGATAAAGGGACCGCAGAGGGCAAGCAAAAGAGCAAGAACGACGCCAAGCGCCGCCATGCCCCAAAGGACAGCGCGTTCAAATGCTTCAACATCGGCAGCATTGCCCGCTGTCTTCAGTTTCGCGCGCACCGGAAACAAGCCGGTTTGTAAGAACCCCGCAATGACACCAGAAATCAGTATCGGCAGGACCAGGGCCAGATTGTACCCATCCAGTTCGCTCCCGATGCCGAAAGTGCGGGCGGTAAACCAGAGCTTGAAAAACGCCGAGGCCTGCGAGGCCGCGGTGAGAAGGGCAATGACTGCCAGTTGCCTCGTCATCGAGGGTCAATGGCTGTGGCAGTCAATGTCGATTTGTACCACGCCATGGTTGCAGCGAGGCCCTCGGCAACCCGGTATTCGGGGACGTATCCCAGGAGCCGCTGCGCCTTGGAAATGTCGGCCTGCGAATGCCGCACATCGCCAGCACGGAAGTCTCGAAAGACGACTTGGGCTTTGGGGATTTCGCCGAGCAGCGAGAGCTCCAACTGAATGGCGTCCACCAGCTCGGTGAGCGAGGTACGATCGCCGACCGCTACGTTATAGACCTGATTGAGGGCAGCGTCCGAGGTGGTGACGGCGGCGAGGATGTTGGCCTGTACGGCATTCGCGACAAAGCAGAAGTCCCTGCTCGTATCGCCATCGCCGTTGATATAGACGGGCTCGCCGTTCAGGAGATCTGACGTCCATTTCGGGATAACGGCGGCGTAGGCGCCATTCGGATCCTGCCGCGGCCCGAAGACGTTGAAGTATCTCAGCCCAATAGTCCGAAAGCCATAGCTTCGCGCAAATACGTCCGCGTAGAGCTCGTTGACATACTTGGTGACGGCGTAGGGACTGAGGGGGCGCCCGATCTTGTCTTCCACTTTGGGCAGGTCCGGATGATCGCCGTATGTGCTGCTGCTCGCGGCGTAGGTAAAGCTGCGGGCCCCGGCATCGCGGCTCGCCACCAGCACGTTGAGAAACCCGGTTACGTTCGCCGCATTCGTCGCTATCGGGTCGGCGATGCTTCTCGGAACACTGCCCAGCGCCGCCTGATGCAGGACGTGGTCAACGGTCCGGTCAACGGACCACCGCATGGCGTTCCTGCATTGCTCGAGGTCGCGGATGTCGCCTTCGATGAAGCGAAACCGCGCCCATTGCTCTGCGGATACGAGGGAGGACACCTCATCGATGTTGCGCTGGTGACCCGTGGCGAAGTTATCAAGGCCCACAACCTGCTGGTCCAGCTTCAACAGCGTCTCGAGCAGGTTGCTCCCGATGAACCCGGCTACACCCGTTATGAGCCAGGTCCGTGGCTCATGGCGAAGCAGCTGTTTAACGTCGTCGTATCGCGTCATGGGTTCACAGCCGGCCGTCAGCCTTGCCGGCGGGCAGCGTTCCCTTGACGTCGTAGATCACGGCATCGCTCTCCCCCAGCGCCTTGATGCCATCGCTGCCCATGGCAACGAACTCGTCATGCCCAACGGCGATGATGATTGCTGAATATCCACCGCTCGTCGGCAATTCCGAAAGGCATTCAATGCCATATTCATGCTTTGCCTCGGCCACATCGATCCACGGATCGAATACATCAACACCTACGTTGTAGGATTGTAGTTGGCCGACGATGTCGACAACCTTGGTGTTGCGGATGTCTGGGCAGTTTTCCTTGAACGTCAAACCGAGCACCAGCACGCGGCCCCCAAGGACCTGCTTGCCTTTGCGCAACATGAGTTTGACCGTCTCGTCCGCGACGTGCTCTGCCATACTGTCGTTGATGCGCCGGCCAGCCAAAATGACCTCGGAATGGTAGCCCGCTTCCTGAGCCTTGTGCGTGAGATAGTAGGGGTCAACACCAATGCAATGCCCCCCGACCAAACCCGGTCGAAAGGGAAGAAAGTTCCACTTTGTTTCCGCCGCCTTCAAAACTTCCAAAGTGTCGATGCCAAGGCGCTGGAAGATCAGACTCAACTCATTCATCAACGCAATGTTGAGGTCGCGCTGGGTGTTCTCGATCACCTTGGCGGCCTCGGCCACCTTAATGCTGCTGGCGCGATGGGTGCCCGCGGTAATGATCTGCGCATACAAGCCATCGACCGCTTCGGCGACCTCGGGAGTGCTACCGCTTGTCACCTTCGTTATTGTTGCCAGCCGGTGATTTTTGTCGCCGGGGTTGATCCGTTCAGGGCTGTAGCCGCAAAAGAAGTCATGGTTGAAGCGCAGACCGGACGCCGCCTCCAGCGCCGGAACACAAATCTCTTCGGTGCAACCTGGGTAAACGGTTGACTCGTAGATGACGATGGCTCCTGGCTTCATCACGCTTCCCACGGTCTTGCTGGCCGCAAGCAATGGTGAGAGATCTGGCCGGTTTGCCCGATCGATCGGCGTAGGTACGGTCACGATGAAGATCGTGCAGGTCGCCAAATCATCAAGGTTGGTGCTGAATTCAAGCCCGGTGGCCGCACGCATGTCAGCTTCGTCCACCTCCAGCGTGCTGTCGGAATGGCGGCGGAGTTCCGCTATCCGCTTCGGATTGATGTCGAAGCCCAGAACCCGGCGATGCTTGCCGAATTCCACCGCCAAAGGCAGGCCGACATATCCCAGCCCCACAACGGCAATCTTCTCGTTTGCAACGTTCATCTTCGAGCTCTTACCGTCCGATACAAGGCGTTTGCTGCTGGTGGCGACAGCTCGCCGCCGGCGCCGCCGCGCGGGCGACCTCTGACACAATATGGTGGGCTAACCCAGGGCCGACATCCTCGGCTTCCACGGGGTTGCTGGTAATGCCAAGCCAGGGTGATGTCATTCCCCTTTGCCGCCGCCGCGGCAAATTCTCACAGTAGCGCGACACAATCGCCACGCCGACTTCAAGCGACGCGGAGCCTGTCCCCGCCTCCCTTGCCAAGAGCTGTAAGCGCCAGAATCTGGCCGTCCAGAATGATGGACTGCAAGTGAAGATAGTCTGCGTCCGAGGCAGCCAGCGCTTCTGGTGTGCTCATGTCGATCCCCCGGATTTGAGACAGCCCGGTTATGCCGGGCTTGACGATATCCACGCCCCGACGCGCGCGCGCCGCGATCACCTCAGCCTGGGACGGCAAACAAGGACGGGGCCCAACCAGGCTCATCTGATTCATCAGGATGTTCAGAACTTGCGGCAACTCGTCCAGCTTTGTGCGTCGGAGAAACCCACCGAGCCTGGTTACCGACGAGGAGGCAACCTCATGGGTTCCAACGTTCGGCGTGGAAATGTGCATTGTCCGAAGCTTGTAGCAGGTGAAGGTGCGCTGATACCGCCCAACGCGCTCCTGACGGAACAGTGCTGGCCCCGGTGATTGCAGTCGGATCGCCACGCCGAGGGCGACCAGTAGCCAGCCGATCAAGACCAGGACACTGACCGCAAACAGCACATCGATGGAACGCTTCGTGATGGCAAAGAACCAGCTGTCCGTTTGACCGTTGGTCACGATCCAGGGTGCTGCCGGCGGCAGGCTGTTGCGCGTAGCATCCATGACGGCCGAAGCAACCCGATCCACACTCACTGTAGGCTTGAGAGACGTGACGATCGCCAAGGCGAAATCGCGCAGCGGTCGCGGCCAGCGCGAGAACACCCTTAGCCTTCCCGACAAGGTCTCCCCCAGTACGGCGGGAAGATAGAGGATCTGTATGCCGTCATCGCCAAGGTCCACCAGTTGCCGTGCGGCCTCGCGCTTGCTGACGGCATAGTGTGATGTGTCCGACAGGTCTAAAGCCCGGATGGACGAAACATAGATGAACCTGCGTATCCTGGCCTTGCGAGAGAGTTGGTAGGTGTCAGCAGCAAGGTCGACGTTTGTCGCTTTGAAGCTGTCATACGTTCCTGTGGCATCGTTATTCTGCGCCGCGAGGTGAACGAGCAAATCGAAATCCGCGGCAGCCGCAGAGATCTCATCGTAGCCGATGGATTTGCAGCCAGGGAATAGCTGCTTCAAGCCCACAGGGTCGCGCCCCACGAGCAGCAGTTCAACACCGCGAGCCAGCAAACGCGGAACCAACTCACGGCCCAGGAACCCGCTGGCACCGGTGACGACTAGCCGCTTTGCTCCCATGTGCTCGCGACCCGGGCTCATGCGGCACTTCCTTCGAGAAATCGAACGTCGCTCCGGATCACGATGTCGAACAGGACATGTCGTGCTGCCTGTTCGTCCTCGTTGGATATCGCCTGCTCCAACTGGGACAGCGCATCAGGAAGGCCGGGAAGCTCGGTCGTTGTCGTTCGCATGATTTTGGCGTGACGAGTGCGACTGGATGCGGCTTCGTCATAGAAGAGCTCCTCGAACATCTTCTCGCCAGGGCGTTTTCCGATGGAAACGATCTCTATATCGCCATGTGGGTTTTCCGGTGAACGCACTGATAGCCCCGCGAGGCGCACCATGTTCTCCGCAAGCTCAGAGATAAGGATGGGCTCGCCCATATCGAGGAGGAAGACATCCCCACTCTCCGACAGCGCGCCAGCCTGAATGATCAGTTCCGCAGCCTCGCGGATCGACATAAAGTAGCGCGTCATCGCAGGGTCGGTCAGCGTGATGGGCCCGCCATGATCAATCTGCTCCTTGAACAGCGGTACGACGGAGCCGTTAGAGCCCAGAACGTTGCCGAAGCGTACCGCGCAAAAACGTTGACCCGTTCCTCTGGCCTTGGCCTCGGATGCTCGCTGATGCACCACAAGCTCGGCCCATCTCTTCGTCGCGCCCATCACATTTGTTGGGCGAACGGCTTTGTCTGTCGAAATTAGAACGAAATCTTTCACGCCAAGTCGAAATGCGGCGTCGACGACCTCCTTCGTCCCGAATACGTTGTTTCTTATTCCCTCGAGGGTATTTTCTTCAACTATTGGAACATGCTTGTGGGCTGCGGCGTGAAACAACGCTTCAACGCCATACTTTCGGATCGTGCGGGATACCAGCTGGCCATCAATAACGGAACCCAATACTGGAACCACGACGACTGTGTTATTTGCTGTCAGTTCTCGATCTATCTGGTAAAGCGCGAATTCATTCGCCTCAAACAGAACTATGCGCTGCGGTCGCCATTGGGCAATGGTTCGGCAAAGCTCTGAGCCAATGGATCCGCCGGCGCCGGTCACCATTACCGTTCGACCGACAATCATCGATCGAATTAGGTCGATATCCGGTGGAACCGCGGAGCGCCCGAGTAGATCATCTATTTCGATCTCCCGGATTTGACTCACCAGGTATTTACCGGTGACGAGATCGGGGATGCCGGGCAAGGCTTGGACCTTGATGCCATGCCGACTTAGATCTGCCACGATATCCTTGCGCCTCGATGTACCCAGAGATGGGATCGACAGGATCGCTTGCTTCACCCCATAATCTCGAATGAGTGCTGGTACTTCGCTTGGCGAATACACCCTCAATCCGGCGACCTCACGCCGATGCAACGCGGGGTTGTCGTCGATAAATCCCGCCACGAAATGGCTGTGGCGCAAGGACTGCGCCAACTGCGTCCCGGCCGCACCGGCCCCATAGATTATAACAGAGGGAAGTTTTAGTGAGGCACTGCGTGTCTCGGGCAGGAATAACCATTTGGCCGCGAAGCGGCTTCCCACTATCGCGACTGAAGAAAGGGCCCAGTAGATGATAGGCACGGAGCGCGGTACTACGTTGCGGCCGACGAGTTCGGACAGGAATGCTCCCATTACCCAAATGAGCACGGCAAGCGTGACAGCTTGAAACATCGTCCACAGCGCGCGGTCTGGCAGGTATCGAATTACTGCGCGATATAAGCCCATTCGTACGAAGACGAATATAGCAACGGCCGGCGCGGATAGAATAACGAGGTACTCGTCTAAGCCGCGCGGAAGAGTCCAACGGTCGAGCCTGAGCGCAAAGCTTGCCCACAATGCTATCCCGAGGACGACGAAGTCGAAGCAAATAAGAAGCGCTCGCTTCCAGCCGCGAGGAAGTCCGACGATGCGTGTCTTGACCTTTTGAATCATGTATCTCGTCAAGCATAATCGGGCGTCCGCGGTCTCATGAAACCGTCCGCCCGTCAACACAAATGTGATCCACCTTACCGCGATGGAGCATGGCTACGGATCGCCGCTGTTTCGGTAGTCCCAACGCGATCGACAAACACACGACCATGTGCGTGCCACCCCGGGATGGTCGCCGTTGAGTACGCTGCGAGCAGACTTAGTGCATCGGGCGGGTGCGTCACACTCTCAAAGAGCTTTGAAAAACGCCCCCCCTCAATCACCCCGCGTCGTCGCAACGCTCTTCATTGCGTTGGCTGTCGTCGCGGCGATGCTCGACAGGTGGTCCCGCATGGCGAGCCTGGCCTGCTGTGGGTTGTGCGCGGTCACCGCGGTGACGATCCGTTCGTGCTCCCTGGCGCTGTTTTCCAGCACTCCTGGCGTCTCGGAGGCGATGCGTCTGAACTCGGTTCCGGCGTGGTAGAAGGATCGGGCGGTTCGTTCGAGGAACGGATTGCCGGCAAGCGCGAGCAGGGTCTGGTGGAATTCGAGGTCGAGCACCCGAAAGGCCACCGGGTCGGCGATCAGTCGGTAGCCTTCGCGGACCATGTGGTCGAGGTGGAGGATCGCCTCGTCGGTGGCCCGCAGCGCCCCCAGCGCGAGGAGTTCTCCCTCGACCGCCATGCGGGCTTCGTAGAGCGAATCGATGTTGCGCTCGTCGAGCGCGATGAGCATCTGCACCGGCGCCGCCAGCCGCTCCGGCTTCAGGTCGGTGACCGAACAGCGCCCGCCCTGCCGCGTCTCGACGACGCCGAGAATCTGGAGGCCGCGCAGCGCTTCGCGCACCACCGGCCGGCTGACTTGCAGCGCCGCGCCGATTTCCTGCTCGGTGGGCAGGGTGTCGCCCGCCTTGAGGCTGCCGGCATAGATCAGCTCGAGCAGGCGCTCGACCACCAGTTCCGCGGCAGGTTTGCGGGCGAGCGGCGCCCCCTTGCTCAGCGAGGCAACGGCGCTGTCGGTCATGGTGTCACCATCTGTAGCGGCAGGTTGAGGGCGATCGAGGCGGCCCGCAGGCCTTCGGCGTGGTGGCCGTAGCCCAGGACGCCGTGATGGGTCGGGCCGGGGCGGCTCCATTCGTTGACGAAGCGGCGCAGCCCCTGCGGGAAGCGGACCCGGGCGTTGGTGTCGCCCAGCTGCAGCGTCGGGCCGGGGACGATCTCCCCTTCCGCCGCCACCAGCTGGAAATCCCCATCGGCCCCCTGCGTCATCGACAACAGGGTAACGGGGCCCGGGCCGGGAAAGAACTGCGTCAGGTAGCCCTTGCCGGATTTGCCGTGGAACACCTCGGACATGGCGAGGCGCGCCGGCTCGCGTGAGATCGCCGGATCGCCGGCGCCGCTATGGCCGATGATCACCACATCGTCGTCGAAATCCATCGAGTAGAGCTCGGCGAGGGTGGCGCTGCCGCCCAGCGTCTTGAGCAGCAGCATGGCCACGGCCACCTTGATATCGGCCTCGACCGGGCAAGCGATGCCCGCCGCGTTCAATACCGACAAGGCAGGATTGAGCGCGGCCAGCAGCTCGGCGTGCCGGCCCTGCACCGGGCCGTCATAGTGGCTGGAGATGGCGCAGAGATTGTGCCGCCCGACGAAGCGCTGCACGGCGGCCGTCACGCTGCCGGCTGCCGCGAACTCGGCCTCGCTCAACGAACCCGAGGCCGGAAAGATCCGGCGCAGTTCGGCGACCCCGGCGGCCTGCTCGGCTGATGTCACCGCGTCCATTTCAGCTACCAGCTCGTCCCAGTGCCGGTGGTCGACGAAGCTGCCCAGCTGCTTGAACAGGTGGGTCTCGTCGATGTTGAGGTCCATCATGCCGGCAAACGGTCGCCCCAGCAGGCCGATCGACTGGGTGCGTAAGCGGCGGCAGAGCGCCGCCAGCCTGCACCAGGTGGCGAGGCTGTCCGCCAGCTCGAGGTCATTGTCGAGGTGCCCGGTGAGCACGTCGAAACGCTTGCCGAGGCGGATCAGCACATTGGTCATTTCCGGCAATGACGAGGGGGTCACCCCGCTCGCCAGCCAGTCGCCGATGCCGGTGACCCGGGCCATGTCGAGCTTGCGCTGCGGCTGGACGTTCAGCAGCACCACCGGCACATCCAACGCTCGGATCGCCGGCAGCAAGGTCTCGGAGTTCGCATAGGTGGCGAGCTGGACGAACACCAGGTCGACATCCTCACGCTGAAACGTGTCGCCGGCTATGCGTGCCGACGCGGCGTTGTCGACGAGGCCCGCCTCGACCAGCTGGCCATGCGGCGAGACCAGCGCGCAGAGGCGTCGGTGCGCGTCCAGCACTGCATCCTTCATGCCGGCGAACTGGTCCCAGTAGCTCGTGAGGCCAACCGCCATGGTGCCGATCCTTGGCCGTGGCGCTGCGTCGTCGGTCATCCGTCTCTCCCCGTCGTTTCAGCCTTACAGCGCGCCCCGGCTCGGGGCAATCACTTGAATGCTTCGCAAGCTAGCAACAAAGCAACTTGACTTACAAGTTTCCATGTTGATGAATATGGGTCAGGAGGACGGGCATGCTGCTTGAGGGAAAAGTCGTGCTGGTGACGGGCGGTTCGCGGGGCATTGGCGCCGCGATTGCCGCCCTGGCCGGCCGCCATGGCGCTGACGTCGCCATCAACTGCGCGCCTGGTGCTGACGAGGCCCGGGCTGCCGATCAGGTGGTGGCGCTGGTCGAGGCCACCGGCCGCCGGGCGATCGTGGTAGAAGGCGATATCGCGCTGCCCGAAACCTCGATCACGCTGATCGAGCGCACCGTGGCGGCCTTCGGCGGCGTCGACGTGCTGGCCAGCAATGCCGGCATCTGCCCGTTTCACAGCTTCCTCGACCTGCCGCCGGCGCTGCTCGAGCGCACCATGGCGGTTAACCTCCATGGCGCCTTCTACGTGGTGCAGGCCGCGGCGCGGCAGATGCAGGCGCAGGGCAGGGGCGGCGCGATCGTCGCCACCAGTTCGATCAGTGCGCTGGTCGGCGGCGCCACCCAGACTCACTACACGCCGACCAAGGCCGGGGTGCACTCGCTGATGCAATCCGCCGCGATTGCCCTCGGAGCCTTCGGCGTGCGCTGCAATTCGGTGCTGCCGGGCGCCATCCTGACCGATCTCAACCGCGCCGATCTCGAAGCCGACGACAAGCGGGCGGCGTTCGAAAAACGCATCCCGCTCGGCCGCCTCGGCCGCCCCGACGACGTCGCCGAGTGCGTGGTGTTTCTCGCCTCCGACATGGCGCGCTACGTCACCGGCGCCGCGCTGCTGGTCGACGGCGGCATGTTCGTGAACCTGCAATGACCTTCTCGTCGGCGGCTCGCTGGCCGGCGCACAATCGAATGAGGACCAGGCAATGACCGCGCCCAAGATCGTGGCGATCCGCACCTACCTGCTCGATGGCGCCGGCGGCGGCGACTATTTCCGTCAGGAGGGCGGTCACTGGCTGATCGACAGCGTCATCGCCAACCCGATGTCCGGCTATCCGGAATACCGCAAGACCCGCACCAGCTGGGGCATCGGCGTCATGGGCTCGATCGTCGTCGAGGTCGAAACCGAGGATGGCCAGGTCGGCCGTGGCACCGGCTTCGGCGGTCCGCCGGCCTGCTGGCTGATCAACCACCATTTCAGCCGCTTCCTCAGGGGCGCCGACCCGCGCGACATCAACCGCATCTGGGACCAGATGTTCCGCGCCTCGATGCCCTATGGCCGCAAGGGCATCGCGCTGGCGACGATCAGCGTCGTTGACCTGGCGCTGTGGGATTTGTTGGGCAAGCTCCGCGGCGAGCCGGTCTACAAGCTGATCGGCGGGCGCACCAAGGAGGCGGTGGAGCTCTACTGCACCGGCCCGCGGCCCGACGCCGCGCAGAAACTTGGCTTCTTCGGCGGCAAGGTGCCGATCCCCTACGGTCCGGCCAGCGGCCGGGAGGGCCTCCGCGCCAATATCGAGTTTCTGACCCGCCATCGCGAGGCCATCGGCCCCGATTTCCCGCTGATGGTCGATTGCTACATGGCGTTCGACGTGCCCTACGCGATCGAGATCGCCGAAGCCGCTGCGCATCTCAACATCCATTGGTGGGAAGAGGTCCTGCACCCCGACGATTTCGATGGTTTTGCACTGCTGAAGCGCGCCCACCCCAAGCTCCGCTGGACCACCGGCGAGCACGAGTACTCGCGCTATGGCTTCCGCAAGCTGATCGAGCAGCGCAATGTCGATATCCTGCAGCCCGACGTGATGTGGGTCGGCGGCCTCACCGAACTGCTGCGGATTTCGGCGCATGCGGCGGCTTACGACCTGCCGGTGGTGCCGCATGGCAGCGGGCCCTACAGCTACCACTATGTGCTGTCGCAGACCAACGCGCCCTTCAGCGAATATGTCGCCAACAGCCCCGACGGCACCGCCGTGCTGCCCAGCTTCGGCGCGCTGTTCACCAATGAACCCGTGCCCGAGAACGGTCGTGTCGACGTCACCGACGCGCCAGGTTTCGGGCTCGAGCTGAATCCCTCGGCGAAACTGGTCGAGGCCGACTGAGGCAGAACGGCCCGCCAAAGCGGGCCCACAAAGGGAGAGAGAAACGTGATTCAGAGACGCAATCTGCTGAGTGCCGTCGCCGCCGGCGTCGCCTTGCTGGCGCTCGCTCCGGCGATGGGACAGGACAAGCCCTTCGCCGGGGTCGAGCTGAAGGTCGCCATGATCGACGAGCCGCGCGAATGGGCGTTCCGCGACCGGCTGGCCGAGTTCGAGGCGCTGACCGGCATCAAGGTGACCATCGATACCTATGGCTTCGATGGCCTGTTCAACAAGATCCTCACCGCCTCGGCCGGCAAGACCGGCGAATACGACGTGGTGCAGATGCACGTGCCGGATATGGCGCTGTTCGACGAAAAGGGCTTCATGGTCGATCTCACCGACTGGGTGAAGCGCGACGCCGCCGAGATGGAACTGGACGATATCCACCCCTCCATCCAGGACTCCCACATGATGTACAAGGGGCGCTATTACGGCGTGCCGACCCATGTGGGCGGCATGAACTTCTACTACCGTAAGGATATCTTCGAGGCCGAGGGCTATGCCGTCCCCACCACCTGGGACGAGGTGCTGGCGATCGCCAAGGCGGTCGACGAGAAGCACGGGCCGGAGATGCGCGGCCTGGTGCTGATGGGCAAGGCCGACATCCAGGGCGCCTCGACGTTCCAGAACATCTGGGGCGCCTATGGCGGCAACTACTTCGACGACGCCGGCAAGCCGACGCTCAACACCGAATCCGGCCTCGCCGCCATGACCATGCTGAAGGCGCTGTCCGCCCACGCCGTGGAGGGCTCGCCGTCCTACAGCTTCGACGAGGCGCAGACCGCGTTCAAGCAGGGCCAGGCGGCGATGACCGTGTTCTGGGACTCGGGCGATAACTTCTTCGGCGATGCGGCCAATTCACAGATCGTCGGCAAGTGGGCCATCGCGCCGATGCCAGGCGGCCGCGCCACCAATGGCGGCTGGTCGGTGCAGGTGTCGCGCGACTCGAAGAATCCGGAAGCGGCGTTCGAGTTCCTCAAGTGGATCGTCTCGCCCGACATGGAGCGTGCGCTGGTCCCGCTCACGCCTTCGATCCGCACCTCGATTCTCTCCGATCCGGCCAATGACAAGTACCCCGCCTATAAGGGCTTCCTCGCCCTGGTCGAAGGCCAGCCGTTCAACTTCCCCAAAGTCACGCCGAACCTGCAGATCCTCCAGGAACTGGCCGATGCGCAGAACGCCGTGATGACCGGCCAGGCGACACCCGAGGCGGCGCTGGCGCAGCTGCAGTCCGACGTCGAAGCCATCGCCGTCCGCTTCGGCATCTGGCAGCCTTGAGCCTCACTGCTCTCCGCCACCACCGAACCAGGGGCCCGGCCCCTGGTTCATCGCAGAAATGAGGCCGCATGCGCGCTAGTCTTTGGTCCCGGCTGTTCCCCTATCTGCTGCTCATGCCGGCCATGGCGATCCTCGTCGCCATGGTGGTCTATCCGCTGCTCTTCTCGCTCACGACCAGTTTTACCGACTACAACCTGATCATGCTCGACGGCGTGTGGGTGGGGTTCAAGAACTACCTGACGGCGTTCGGCGACCCGGCCTTCCGCGACAGCGCGCTCTTCACCTTCATCTTCGCCTTCACCTCCACCGGCACGCAGCTGGTGCTCGGCTTCGTCACGGCGCTCTGCCTCGCCCGGGTGGTCTATGCGCGCGGCCCGCTGACCATCCTCCTGATGTTTCCGATGATGGTGACGCCGGTGGTCGTCGGCATCCTGTGGCTGCTGATGTTCCAGCCGGACTACTCGGTGGTTAACGGTCTGCTTGCGAAGCTAGGGATCGCCGGGCCGATCTGGCTGCAGCACCCGCTGACGGCACGTATCGCGGTGATCGTCGCCGACGTCTGGCAGTGGACGCCGTTCTTCACCATCATCCTGTTGGCCGGCATCCTGAACCTGCCCAAGGAGGTCATGGAAGCCGGCGAGATCGACGGCGCAACCCCACTGCAGAGCCTCGCCAGGCTGGCGATCCCGATGCTGATGCCGCTCATCCTGATCACCACGCTGATCCGGCTGATCGACTCGTTCAAGACCTTCGACTCGATCTTCGTGATGACCAATGGCGGCCCCTCGGCCTCGACCGAGGTGGTCTCGCTCTACATCTACCGCAAGGGACTTCCCTATATGGAAATGGGCTACGCCTCGGCGCTGAGCTACCTGTTCGTCATCGTCCTGACGGTGATCGCCGCCCTCTTGATCCGCCAGCTCGGCCGCAAGGCGTGAGGCGGCGATGAGTGCATCCCCATCCTCCCGGCCGCTGCATCCCGGCCAGCGTGTCGCCGTCGGCGGCATCCTCGTGCTGATGACGCTGTTCGCCGGCTTCCCGCTGCTCTGGGTGCTGCTGACCAGTCTGAAGCCGAACAACGCGATCCTCTCCAAGGACCCGATCTTCCTGTTCCAGCCGACGCTGGAGCACTGGGAGCGCGTGCTGTTCACCTCCGACTTCCTGAAGTTCTACCTGAACAGCCTGATCATTGCCGCCGCCACCGTCGCTATCGTCATGGTGGTGGCGACCCTCGCCGCCTACGCCCTGGCGCGCTACCCGATGCGGGCCAGTAAGGACATTTCGTTCTTCATCATCAGCCAGCGCATGATGCCGCCGGTGGCGGTGGTGCTGCCGATTTTCCTCATTGCCTCCAATATCGGCATGCTCGACCGGCTCGAGACGCTGATCGCCATCAACGTCGCCTTCAACATCCCGCTCTCGATCTGGATGATCCGCGGCTTCATCGAGGGCACCTCGCGCGAGATCGAGGAAGCGGCCGTCATGGATGGTGCCAGCTGGCTCGGCGCATTCTGGCGCGTGACCGTGCCGCAGATCTGGCCGGGCCTGCTGAGCACGGCGCTGTTCGTCTACATCTACACGGTCAACGAGTTCCTCTTTGCCTCGATCCTCTCGGGCACCAATGCCCGGCCGGTTTCGGCGGCGGTTGCGCTGTTCCTGCCCACCGGCGTGCGCGGCACTTTGTTCGGCGAAGCCGCGGTGGCGGCCATCCTCATCATGCTGCCCGGCATCGTCTTCGCCGCGCTCATGCAACGTCATCTGGTCGCCGGGGTCTCCCTGGGCGCAGTCAAAGGCTAAGTCGTTCCATGTCGGCAATCTCCATCCGGTCCTTGCACAAGACCTACGGCAATGTCGAAGTGCTGAAGGGCATCGATCTCGATGTCGCCGACGGCGAGTTCGTGGTGTTTGTCGGGCGCTCGGGCTGCGGCAAGTCCACGCTGCTGCGCTGCATCGCCGGCCTCGAGACCATCTCCGACGGTTCCATCTCGATCGGCGGCGAGGAGGTGACCCGCATGCCGCCCTCGAAGCGCGGCATCGCCATGGTGTTCCAGTCCTACGCGCTCTATCCGCATCTGACGGTCCGCGACAATCTCGGCTTCAGCCTCAGCCTGGCGCGCCAGCCCAAGCCGCAGATCGCCCAGCGCGTCGCCCGTGTCGCCGGGATCCTGAGGATAGAGGATCTGCTCGATCGGCGCCCGGCCCAGCTCTCCGGCGGGCAGCGCCAGCGCGTCGCCATCGGCCGCGCCATCGTGCGCGAACCCGAGGCGTTCCTGTTCGATGAGCCGCTGAGCAACCTCGATGCGGACCTGCGCGTACAGATGCGCCACGAGCTGATGCAGCTGCACGAGGAACTCTCGGCCACCATGATCTACGTGACGCACGACCAGGTCGAGGCGATGACCATGGCCGACAAGATCGTCGTGCTCAACGCCGGCCGGATCGAGCAGGTGGGCACGCCGCTCGAGCTTTATTCGAGGCCGCGCAACCTGTTCGTCGCGACCTTCATCGGCTCGCCGCGCATGAACATCGTGACCGCGGCGGCAGCGCGCCAGGCCGGCCTCGTGGTCGGCGACGCCGCCGAACGGATCGGTATCCGGCCCGAGCACATCGCCATTGGTCCCTCCGGCAGCGGCCAGTTCAACGGAACGGTCGGGCTGACCGAGCATCTGGGCGCCGACAGCTACTACTTCGTCGAGCTCGACGACGGCACCAGGGTGAATGTCCGCCGCTCGGACAACGTCATGCTCAGCCGTGGCGAGCGTGTGGGTCTTGCGCCAAATCCCGGCTACCTGCACCAGTTCGCCGCCGACGGCGCACGGCTGGACTAGCCATTCAATTGCCCAACCAAAACAGGAGGCATCTATGCAGCGACGTGAATTGACCCGGGTTTTTGTGCTCGGCGGAGCTGTCGTGGCGGCCCTGGCTTTCGCCGGGCCGGCGGCGGCCTGTTCGGACCTGCCCAATATCTGCGCGATGAATGCGCAGCACCACCAGAGCATGGTGGATATCTCGGCCAGCTACGCCTATGGCGACTACTACGGCGAGGAAGAATATTACGGCGACGACTACTACGACAGCGGCTACTACAGCGGCGATATCGACTATTCGGCCTATGCCGAGGACCCTGGCCGCTCGCTGAGCAACGAGGCAGCGAGCTTTGCCAGCGCGGTGAGTGCACAACAGGCAGCGCTCGACGAAAAGCTGAAGGATCCGGGGTTCCGCAAGGCTTATGAGCGCTACAGCAATGGCGGCTGGGACTACTTCCAGGACAATGCCGGGGCGGCGCCGGGCGAGTACTGCGCTGCCTTCTACTGGAAGGGCGATGGCATGGTCCGGCTGTCGGGGCCAGGCGGGGATTATCAGGGAGCCCTGATCACATTCTGGGGCCCGAACATTCCGACGCCGTCGGAGGTAAAGACCATCAGCGTGACACTGGATCAGGCCGATGGCGCGCCGCAGAAGGTCAAGGCCTTCAACTACCATCTGGCCGGGGATGCCTGGGGCGCTATCGCGCTCGCGGTGCCGAGCATCGAAGCCGCACTCGACGGCATGGAAGACACGCAGAGCTTCAAGCTGTCGGTCGGCAGCAAGACCGTCGCCGAAGTCGAGTGGCAGGACGGCCTCAAGGCCAAGCGCAAACTGCAAAGCTGCCTCGGCTGATGGGCAGGTTGTGGCCAGTGGCCGGCCTGGCCCTGGTCGTCGGGCTTGGCGCGGCGCTGGGAGTTCCGCCAGTTGCGGCTGAATCAGCGCACGATCAGGACGCCTTGCAGATGGCGGCGGACGCCTGCAGCAACCAGGAGTTTTCCTCGCTGCTGCAGGCCATGGCCATTTCGGACGCGGTGGTTGCCCGCTACAGCGCCCACAGCGTCTCCGTCATTGTCGACGGGGTCAAAGCGTCCGTTCCGCGCCAAAGTTACCGCGACTTCCCGATCGGCATGCTCGACTACTACTGGATCTCCCGCGCCTCGATGCAGGCTTGGGAGGCCAATCCCCACACCGAACTGGTTCACCTGCAGTTGGAACGCAACCAGAGCCCGAGCAACCAATGGCGCATCGACTACGTGGCGGTCCGCTACGATGGCAACTCGTCGGGCGGAGACGATCTCGGCGACGTCGTCGAGACCATCGGTCCGCCCGGCTACCTGCTGTTCGAGCCGATCGCGGGGTGCTGGGAACTGGTCGAGCACGGGGTCGGCGCGCCGTGACCGGCCGACCCCGCGACGCCTGCGCCGCGGACGTCAAGGGCCACTGGCCCCGGACTAGGTACGCCAATCCATCGCAGTGAGTGCTGGGCGCCTCTGGTCATCACCTGAACGACGCAAGTGATGCTGTCGTCGTCCGCTTTGGCAGGCAGGTCGGCAAGGTCGAGTCTTCGACCTTCCACCCCCTCGACGGCCGGCGGCATTTCCGGCACTACCCGTCACGGTGCCGATATGGCCGGTTGAGGGCTCGCCGATGTCTCGTCCGATCTTTGCCGATCCGATCTTCGATGGTGCTGCCGATCCGGTGGTGATCAACCGGCGAGGCACCGACGAGTGGTGGATGTTCTACACCGTGCGTCGGGCGGCGCATGTCGGGTCGGGCGTTGAGTGGGTACACGGCAGCCCGATCGGCATCGCGGGGTCGAGTGATGGCGGCGCCACCTGGGTCTATCGCGGTACTGTTGCGGGCCTCGACGATCCCTCAGATCCCGGGCTCAACACGCACTGGGCGCCCGAGGTGATCTGGGCGCGTGGCGAGTACCATATGTACCTCAGCTACATCACCGGCACGCCCGATCGCTGGCCCGGCTTCCCACGCCGCATCGTCCACTTCACCAGCCCCGACCTCGTCGACTGGACCCGCCGCTCGGTGCTGCCACTGGCGTCGGAATTCGTGATCGACGCTGCGGTCGCGCTCTGTGCCGATGGGCTGTACCGGCTCTGGTACAAGGACGAAGGCAACGGGTCATGCACCGGGGTCGCCATCAGCACCGACCTCTACACCTGGACAGATGAGGGGATCGCCATTCCGGGTTCACGGCACGGCGGCAGGGGGCACGAGGGGCCAAATGTGTTCGAACTCGGTGGTCAGTCCTGGATGATCGTCGACGAGTGGCGCGGGCAGGCGGTGTTCCGCTCCGACGATGCCAGGACCTGGGAGCGGCAGGGGCTGATCCTCGATGTGCCCGGCGATGACCCCGAGGATCGGCAGGTGGCGCGCCACGCCGACGTGGTGGTGCAGGATGGCTGGGCGGCGCTGGTTTATTTCACTCATCCCAATACCGGCACCGACCACACGCACGAGATGGATACGCCGAGCGCCCGCCGCAGCACCATTCACTGGGCCAGGCTGACGGTCGAGGACGGCGTGCTCCGTTGCGAGCGCAATGTCGGGGCGCTGCACCTGCAGGCGCTGCGGGACTAGCGGGTGGGTAAGCCACTAGCGATACTGGCGGGGCCGGCAGGCATCGCGTCCGCCAAAATCCCCTCCATTCTCCCCCGCAAGGGGGGAGATTTAGGAGGGGCCGGTGATCGCACCCTTGGCCACAAGCTCGATGCCCATCTCCCCCTTGGCGGGGGAGAAAGCGAAAACTTGGGCTTAGCGGAGCTAAGTCCTTAGTTTTCGCCAGAGAGGGGGTGCTGGGGGCAGTGGCGCCCGACTACTTCAGGCTGATAAACGCCAACCCGTTATTGGCGTTCATCGGCACGACCAGTTGCTCGGCGCCGGCGTCATAGCACATCGAGGCGGCGCTCGGGATGTTCTCGGCGATCAGCGAAGCGGTGCCGTCGGGCGCCAGTTTGGTGATGCCGCCGTTCATCACGCTGCTGATGTATTTGGTGCCATCGGGCAGGACGACGATGCCGTCATTGCCAGGTTGCGCCGCTTTCTCGGTCTTCAGCAGTTTGGCGTCGGCGGCCGCAAAGGTCAGCACCTCGTCGCTGCCGATATTGACCACCACCACGTTCCCGTCATTGTCGAAGGCGATGCCGTTGGGCTGGTTGAGCGGCGCCCCCGCTATCCACACCGAGGCCGCGCCATCCGGCGTCACCTTCCAGATCTGCCAGGTGTCGGGCTCCGGCGCTTTGCCGCCAACGCCCGTATTGCTGGCATAGATGGTGCCGTCCGGCGCTACCTCGATATCGTTGATCCAGGGCGATCCCTCGATCCTGGCCTCGCCCGCGGGCTCGCCGGTTTTCATGTCGAACTTGCGGATCACTGCGACGCTCGGCGTCGTCTTAGTCGGATCGGCGGGGTCTGCGGTGCCGCCGTCGCGGTCGGCGAGATAGAGCACGCCGCCCTCGATATCGCTGCCGAATGGCTCGTTGAGAAGCAGCGGCGGCATGAGGTCGGCGCGCTGCTGCGGGTTCTGCACGCCGATCCAGCGCGCCGTGTTGACCGAGCCGTCGTGGTTGATCAGCGCGACGAAGGCGTTGTTCTCCTGGATTGCCTGGCTGACGCCGCGCGCCGGCGCCACGATCAGGTCGCGCTCGGCATCATAGGAGCAGCTTTCGGTGGCGTAGATCGCGCCGAACACCTTCACGTTGCTCGACATCGGCGCAAAGCCGCCGTCGGCGGCGGGGTTCACCGGCAGGCCCAGCGGGTTGCCGACGAAGTACGGTCCAGGGGTTGGCCCCTGCGCGAGTGCAGGGCTCGCGGCGATACCGGCGACGAGGATCAGGCTGGCGATCGAAACAGGCTTCATCGACTTTCTCCACTTCTTGTTGCAGGCAACCGACTGGAGGCTCGCCGTAATGTTCAGGCGCTCCCCCGCATGGCTTTCGTCGTTTGCCGGCCCGTGGATCAGTCCGTCCCGTCCGGCGCGTTGCTGGTCGACGCAAACGTCGCCGTGATGATCTCGAGCGTCTGCCGATAGTGCTTGATCAGCAGCTCGACCGCCGTCTTCGTATCGCCGGCCAGCGCCGCATCGGCGATCAGCCGGTGCTCGTCGGGACGGGCTTCGAAGGGCGCCGGGTTGGCGCTCTCGGTAATGAACCGGTACGAATCCACCCGATCGCGGATCTCCTGGCAGTAGCGCAGCAGCAGCGACGAGCCGCAGGCGCTGATCAGCACCTGGTGGAACTGCTTGTGCCGTTCGTCCCAGGCGGGGTTGAGCTGCTGGCGCGCCGCGTCGGCATATCTGTCGGTTCGCGATAGCCAGTGCAGCGCCAGCACCAGGTTCTCCTCCCATTCGACCGTGCGGTTCGCGATGCTCTCCTCGAGCGCGCGTTCCTCAAGCCAGCACCGGGTCTTGATCAGCTCCTCCAGCACCTCTGTCGTGAACGCAGCCACGAAGAACCCTCGTCGTTCCTCGCGTTTGACCAGCCCTTCCGACACCAGACCGATCAGCGCTTCGCGGATCGGGATGTGCGATGTCTCGTAGCGGTCGGCGAGGTCCTCAATATTCACCTTGGTGCCCGGCCGAAGCTTGCCCGTGAGGATGTCGCCCCTCAGCGTGGCTCGGATCCGGGTGGCGGAAACGATCGCACTGTCCGAAACGCGATCGCCGTTCTTTGGCAGAGTTGACACTGTTAGGTCCCTTGCGAGAGGCTGCGGACCGTCCAATAACTCCAAAAACAAGAAAAAATCAGAGGCAAAGCGCTGTCAGGAAAGGTTGCAGACTTTTCCGGTTCGAAAGCGCGGCAAATCAAGGACCCTTCCTACGGTGATGCGGTTGCCGCGGCGTCGCAGGGTAGAAACTCCCCCGCGGGCCCGGCGCCGTCTTTGAGCGCAACGGTGAGTTTGCCGCCATCGGCGCTCTCGGTGACCTCGAGCGTGCCGCGCACCACTTCATCGTGGCCGCTCTCGCAGGCGATCTTCACCTCAAAGGCCTTGTCGCCCGCTTCGGTTATGTTGGTGTAGGGGCAGACATTGCCTTCAAAGCGCACGTCGTCGGCGCTGATCAGCACCTTGTCGCCGCTGCTGTTGCCTGTCCCCGCATGCGCCGCACAACCGGCCGGCGTGCCATAGCTGGCGGCAATCGGCAGGCTGGCGGCCAGCACAGCGGTGGGAATTGCGACCAGAACGGCGGCAAGAGTCAGTCTGAGTTTCACTGCGTCACTCCTCTTGAGTGCAAAGGAGGCCAATCTAGCGGTCGTCTTCGCCCATCATGTCGCCGCCGACACGGGAGTCGAAGGCTTCCGCCACCACCAGCTTGCCGTCCTGAACGGCAAGCCCGAGCTGCGGCAGCTTGCGGACCGCCGGGCCGTGCGCCACCTCGCCGTTCTTGGTCGGGTCGAACCGCGAGCCATGGCAGTCGCAGGCCAGGAGCTTGTTCTTCAGCGTATCGGTGAGCGGGCAGCCGGCATGCGTGCAGATGATGGTGTAGCCCAGTACGCCCTCGGCCGACTTGGCCGCGGTTTCCGCCGGCAGGGCTGCCGGGTCGTAGCGCAGCAGCAGCACGGTGTTCTCGTACTCGGCGTTGCGCACTACGCCGTCGGGCGACATCGCCACCGCTTCGAACGGCTTGCTGTCGAGCTTGATGCTGTCGGGCGTCAACGGCGTATTGCCGGCCGGCGAAACTAGGAAATCCCCGACCTGCGGCGGCATTGCATCAGGCGCCGCGGCAAGGGCCGTACCACCCAGCCCGGCAAAGGCGCCGGCCGCTGCAAGGCCACCCAGCACGCTCCGCCGACTGATCCTGGTGCACGCGCACCCGCATTGAGTCTCAAGCGCCGGATCGGCCGCAGTGCCTTGTTTCATCAGCTGTTTCTCCTCAAGTGCCGACTTTGGCAGTCGGCAGCGCGGTCGATATCGCCGCGCCCTCATTCTCGCTGAATATAGAAAGCTGGCGTCAGTGCTTGTTCCTATATTTTGAATTGGGTTTTGTAGGTCGCGTACATTCTGGCGGCGAAACGTCGCATTGCGATAACGTTGCAGCGCCCACGATCCCCATCGGATCGGCGGCCGAGTTTTCGAAATAAAGGGATGAGGAAGATGGCACGCTTGCGCTTTGGCGCCGGCCTCCTGGCCTTGGCGGTGACGATGGCGTCATCGGCCTGGTCGGACGAGGTAACCAACGATCGGCTTCTGGCTGCCGACAAGGAATCCGGCAACTGGCTGATGGTTCACCGGACCTATGACGCCCACCGCTACAGCCCGCTGGACGGCATCAACAAGGACAATATCGGCAAGCTGTCGCTGGCCTTCGTCACCCAGTTCGACCAGGCATCGGCCGGCGGCCGCTATGCCAGCGCCCGCAACGAAGGCACCCCGCTGGTCGAGGACGGCTTCATGTACGTCCAGGCCGGCTGGAGCCGGGTCTACAAGGTCGACGTGCGCGACGGCCGCTTCGGCAAGATCGTCTGGAAGGTGGATCCCGAAGTCGACAAGCAGTGGATTTCCGACGCCACCTGCTGCGGCGCCGAGAACCGCGGCATCGCACTGTGGAAGAACGACGTCATCGCCCTGACCCTCGATGGCCGGGTGATGTCGATCAACAAGGATACCGGCGAGCTCAACTGGGAAACCCAGCAGGCCGACAAGACCCGCGCCGAAAGCTTCACCGTCGCTCCGCTGGTCATCGGCGATGTGGCGCTCTACGGCCCGGCCGGCGGCGAATACGGCATCCGCGGCTGGATCGAGGCGATTGACCTCAATACCGGCAAGCCCAAGTGGCGCACCTACACCATTCCGGCGCCGGGCGAGCCCGGCAGCGAGACCTGGAAGCGTGAGGGCACCTGGGAAACCGGCGGTGGCTCGATCTGGGCGACCGGCAGCTACGACCCCGAACTCGGCCTGACCTATTGGGGCACCGGTAACCCGGCGCCGCAGATCGACGCCGAGTATCGGCCGGGCGACAACCTCTATGCCTCGAGCCTCGTCGCGCTCGACACCGAGACCGGCGCCATCAAGTGGCACTTCCAGTTCACCCCCAACGACCCCTACGACTACGACGAAATCGGTGAAACTCAGCTTATCGACAATGGCGATCGCAACCTCGCCTTCCGCGCTGCCCGTAACGGCTTCGGCTACTCGTTCGATCGCTCGAACGGCGAGCTGCAGCACGCCACGCAATATGTCGACGACCTGAACTGGACCACCGGTATCGACCAGAAGACCGGCCTGCCGCTGAGCTACGATCCGAAGGCCGACCTGCAGAAATATGTCGCCGGCACGGTGGGGTCGCGTGACGACCTGCCGGGCATCTATTGTCCGACCCTGGGCGGCGGCAAGAACTGGCAGCCGGCCTCCTACAGCGCCAAGACCAAGCTGGTCTACCTCACCTCCAACGAAGGCTGTTCGGCCTATGTGCCGACCGAGGCGCCGAACCCGACCATCACCGGCGGTGAGTACGACGTCGTCGCGGCGCAGAAGGAATGGAACGGTCGCCTGCCCGCTCCTGAGGGCACCGAACTGCCGGCCGAACAGAGTGGTTCGGTGGTGGCGATCGACCCGGTCACCGGCAAGATTGCTGCCAAGATCCCGCTGCTGGCCCGTGGCAACGGCATGCTGGCGACGGCCGGCGGCCTGGTGTTCGGCTCCGACCGTGCCGGCTGGATCTACGCCTATGACGACGAGACGCTGAAAGAACTCTGGAAGTTCAACGTCGGCACCTCGCTCGGCTCCCCGCCGATGGCCTATGCCGTCGATGGCAAGGAGTACATCGCGGTCCTCGCCGGCGCGGCGCCCAGCACGGCGCAGATCAATGCCGACCCGTCGCTGAAGTACTTCGTCCCGACCGACGCCATGTACGTCTTCGCCGTGAACTGATCTCTCCTGTGGCGCGGCGGCGAAGGCTGCCGTGCCACCCCCTTTTCGCCTCGCGCGACGGTACCATGATCAATTTTGTCCGATTGCTGCCGGCCCTGTTGCTGCTCGGCCTTGCTGCCCCGTCGCCGGGGGCGCCGCTCCCGCCGGAATTCCGCACTCTCGCCATCGGCGAGGCCGCCACGGCGCTGCCGACCGAGGGCTATGAGGCTTTCGCCTGCGGCTCCAATGGCGGCCCGCCGCTCAAGCACATCACCGGCTGGAGCGATTTTGCCCAATGCGCCGCCGACGAGCGCGGCCTCCACGAAGTCTATGTCGAGTTCGGCCGCCGCGTCGGCAAACTCGCCGAGCGTTTCCACGATCAGTATGGCGAGGAGCTCTGGCTGCAGCGCTTCGGCGGCACCCGGCTCGCCAACTTCCCCGTGGTGCTGTCGCTGCTGTTCGACGATGCCGGCCTGGTGCGCGGCTTCCGCGCCGTCACCGATGACCGCGCGCATATCGAGGATCGCGGCCGCGCCTACCTGTTCCGGCTGCCGGTGTTCCAGCGCTACGGCTCCAAGGATTGGACCTGCACCGATCTGCCCAAGGCGCCGGGCGAAACCGGCGTTGGCGAGATGTTTATCAAACAGGTGTGCACCAAGGACGTCGAAGGGCGGCACATCCGGGTAGAAACCCACTATTTCCGCAAGCCCGGCCAGACCGGCCTCGATATCCAGGGCATGTTCGAGCCGGGCCAGTATGAATCCTCGACCCGCTGGGAGGCGTTCGACGCGACGCTCGATGCGGCGAAGGCGGTGCCATGAGGCCGGTGATCGGCATCGCGCTCACCGTGTTGCTCGCGACCCTCGCACCGGCAATCGCGCAATCGTCCGACGCGTCGGCCTTCCTCAACGGCGACACCAATTCCTGCCCCGGCTGCCCGCTTGTCGGCGCCGACCTGAGCGACCGGAGCCTGACCGGCGCGGACCTTTCGGGCGCCGACCTCACCGGCGCCTTCTTCTTTCAGTCGAACCTGAGCGAGGCAAACCTCTCGGGCGCCAAGCTCGAGGCTGCTGACTTCACTGCCGCCAAGCTCAGCAACGCCGACCTCGCCGACACCAGCCTCGATAACGCGGTGTTCTTTCGTGCGACGCTCAGCGGGGCGTCCCTGGCTGGGGCCACGGGAGAGAGCGTCAATTTCCGCCGGGCCATTCTCACCAACGCCCGTTTCGATGGCGCCAGCCTCCGCTTCGCCCAGTTCGAGGATGCCCGCTTCGGCGGGGTGAAGGCGACCAACGCCGATTTCTCCGGCGCCAGCTTCCGCCAGCTGAACATGCAGCGGGTGGATTTCACCGGCAGCACCATCGAGGGCGCCGACTTCACCGCCAGCAACCTCGAGTCCGGTATCCTCCGCGGCGCCAACCTCGCTCACTCCGACCTGTTCGGGGCCCGCCTGATCGCCGCCGACCTCAGCAACGCCAACCTCTCCGGCACCCGCCTCGTCTCCGCCAACCTCCGCGACGCCATCACCGACGGCGCCAACTGGCAGGACGCGCTGATGCCGGACGGGAGTTACTATCGGCGGTAGACTGGCCCGCCGGTGCGTGCTGACCCCCACCCCTGTACCCTCCCCGCAAGGGGGAGGGAGACCCTCACACCAGCGTTTCAGTTTGCGTCTCCCTCCCCCTTGCGGGGAGGGATCAAGGGTGGGGGTCAGCCCGCGCCGGCGCTGGCGGCCTGCCCGGCGGCGGCGCCGTCGTGTTGCGAACCACCAGATAGGTGTCGAGCGTCACCCGAGCGTCGCCCACGGCGCGCGAGCCCAGCATATCGAGCAGCAGCGACATCGCCGCCCGCCCGGTTTCGTCCGAGCGGTTGGAAACCGTGGTCAGCGACGGGTAGGTGGCGGCGCCTAGCACGTCATCGCAGCCGACGATGGAGAAGTCGGCGGGCACGCTGACGCCGCGATCGGCAAGGCCGGTCATGATCCCCTGCGCCGTCAGGTCGTCGAAGGCGATGGCGGCGGTGGCGCCGGTGGCGAGAATATCCGGCACCACGGCGCGGCCGCTCTCATAGCTCGGCACCCGTGCGGCGACGATACTGACCTCGAGCCGATGCTGCCGGGCCCCCAGCCGCACCGCGGCGCGGCGCTGCTGGTTCGACCACGAGCTGGCCGGGCCGCTGACATAGACGATGTGCTTGTGACCCAGTCCCGCCAGGTGAGCGATCGCCTCGCGCACCCCGATGGCGCTGTCGATCAGCACCCGCGGGATCCCCGGCACGTCGCGATTGACCAGCACCAAGGGGCGCTTCAGCGCATGGGCGCGGATCCGCTCATCGGTGAGGCGAGAGGCACACAGCACCAGCCCCTCGACCTGGCTGAGGAAGCGGTCGACCAGCTTGTCCTCCTGGCGCCAGCTCTCGTCTGAATTGCCGAGGAACACGCAGAAATCCGAACGGTCCGCCTCCATCTGCGCGGCACGGATCAGCGGCGGAAAGAACGGGTTGGCGACATCCGGCACCACCAGCGCCACGTTGCCGTAGCGCCCGGTGCTCAGCGCCCGTGCGGTGTGGTTGGGGACATAGCCGATGCTGCTGGCGATCTCGAGGATGCGCGCCACGGTTTCCGCGCCGAGCATGCCCGGCTGCGTGAAGGCCCGCGACACGGTGGACTTCGACACCCCCGCCGTCCTTGCCACATCCATCATGGTGGGCAGGTCCTTGCGGCCCTTGCCTGCTGTCATGCTGTTGCCCTTGCGCAGCCTGGAACGATCGCTCCCACAGTTCAGCGTGGCTTGGCAATATCCCGTTCCATCCAATGCCGAGTGTTCGACAGGGGATTGACGTGCAACCGGTTGCATTCAATAGTCAAACGAAATCGTGGTTCGAGAACGATGCGTCGCGGGGAGTGCTTTAGCCGATGAGTTCGAGTGTCGTGCCTGAGGCCGGAACGCGTGACCGGCGAGTAGACCAGCTCAAGGTCCGGAGCTTTGTCACCCGCGAGGAGTTGGGACGCGTCGCTGCCGGCGAGATCGCCACGGAGCTGCGCTCGCGGCTCGCCCGGCAGGCTGCGGTGCGCATGGTCTTTGCCTCCGCTCCGAGCCAGAGCGACGTCATCGATGCGCTGGCGGCAGAACCCGGCATCGACTGGCGCCGCGTCACCGCCTTCCACATGGATGAATATATCGGGCTCGCCCCCGACGCGCCGGAGCGCTTCGGCAGCTGGCTGTCGCGCTACATCTTCGGCCGCCTGCCCTTCGCCGCGGTGCACCCGATCCTCCCTGGCGACGACCCCGAGGCGACGGCGCGCGACTACGCGGCGCTGCTGGCCGAAGCCCCGATCGATATCGTGCAGCTCGGCATCGGGGTGAATGGCCACATCGCCTTCAACGACCCGCCGGTGGCCGATTTCAACGATCCGCTCGATGTCAAAGTCGTGGAGCTCGATGAGGTCTGCCGGCAGCAGCAGGTCGACGATGATTGCTTTGCCACCCTCGCCGACGTGCCGCTGCGCGCCATCACGCTGACCGTGCCGCGGCTGCTGCGGGCCGATCGGCTGTTCTGCATGGTGCCGGGGCGGGTGAAGCGCAACGCCGTGCGGGCCGCGCTCGAGGGCCCGTTGACCACGGCCTGCCCGGCCTCGATCCTCCGTACCCACCCCGACTGCACGCTTTACCTCGATGCGGAGTCAGATCCCCATGCCTGAATTGATCGACGCCGACGCACTCTGCCGCAGCTATTACGAGGACGTCACCGCGTTGATGCGGCGCATCCTCGTCGAGGAGCGCGACGCGACCGAGCGTGCCGCCGAGCGGGTGGCCGAGCAGATCGCCGCCGACCGGCTGGTCTATGCCTACGGGCCGGGCGGCCACTCCAACCTCGCCTCGCAGGAGATCTTCTTTCGCGCCGGCGGCCTGATGCATGTCAGCGCCATTCTCGACGAGGGCACGCTGCTTTCGGGCGGCTCGCTGCGCTCGATGGCGATCGAGCGCACTCCGGGCTATGGCAAGATCGTCATCGCCGACCAGCGGCTCGGCGAAGGCGACCTGCTGATCCTCGTCAACGCCTACGGCATCAACGCCGCGCTGATCGATGCAGCGCTCGAGGCCAAGCGCCGCGGCGTGTTTCTGATTGGCGTCAACTCGCACGAGCACGCCAACAACTCCGCGCCCACCCACCCGGCACGCCACCCGACCAAACATAACCTGCACGAGCTGGTGGATATCGCCATCGACTGCAAGGTGCCGATCGGCGACGCGATCGTTGCAGTGCCGGGGATGGGCGAAAAGATCGGCGCCATCTCCACTTTCGCCAACGCCTTCGCGCTCAACAACCTGGTGATCCGCACCGTCGCCAAGCTGGTCGAACGCGGCATCGAGCCACCGGTCTGGCGCAGCGGCAATGCCCCGGGCGGCGACGAGGCCAATGCGAAGTTCATCGCTCGCTTTGCCGAGCGGGTGCGCTGGCTGTGACGGCAGCAATCGTCGGCCGCGATCCAGACACCGGCCAGGGCCTTGCCATCAGCATCGCCGACGGCCGGATCGCTGCCGTCGAGGCGGCGGACTACCACGGCCCGCTCTATCTCTCGGCGGGCCTCGTCGACCTGCAGGTCAATGGCTATGCCACCCACGATCTGAACGACGGCACGGTGACCCCGGAGCGCGTCCTGGCGCTGACCGAGATGCTGCTGGCGCTGGGCACCACCACTTACCTGCCGACCCTGGTCACCGCCAGCGAGGCGAACATCACTGCCGGGCTGGTGGCGATCCGCGAGGCCCGGGCGCGCTACCCGCTCGTCGCCCGCGCCGTGCCGTTCGTGCATGTCGAAGGGCCGTTCATCTCTGTCCATGACGGCCCGCGCGGCGCCCATCCGGCCGCCCATGTCCGCGACGCCGATATCGGCGAATACGAGCGCTGGCAGGCAGCAAGCGGCGGGCTGGTCGGGCTGCTGACGCTGTCGCCGCATTCCGATGCGGCCATCGCGCTGGTACGGCACGCGGCGGGGCAGGGGGTGCACGTCGCCATCGGTCATACCGATGCAAGCCCCGAGCAGATTCATGCAGCGGCGGCAGCCGGCGCCACGCTTTCGACCCATCTCGGCAATGGCATATCGGCCCTGCTGCCGCGCCATCCCAACGTCATCTGGGCGCAACTGGCGGACGATCGGCTGACCGCCACGCTGATCGGCGACAGCCACCACCTGCCGGCCGACACGCTGAAGGCAATGCTGCGCGCCAAGGGGCTCGACAAGGCCTTGCTGGTGTCGGACGTGGTCTCGCCCGGCGGATTGAAGCCGGGCATCTATCACCAGACCATCGGTGGCCGCGTCGAACTCCAGGCCAATGGCCGGCTGGGGCCGCCCGGCACGCCCTACCTCGCCGGCGCCGCGCTGCCGCTGGGCGATTGCGTAGCGCGGACCGTCACGATGACCGGGCTGAGCCTCGCTCAGGTGCTGGGGCTCGCGACGCGCAATTCCGGCCGCTTTGCCGGCGGCCGTGGCTTGCTCGAAATCGGCGCGGCGGCTGACCTCATTCAGTTCGAGTGGGCGCCAGGCGCCGAGCGCTTGGCCATTGCTGCAACCTATCTGGGTGGGGAGCGGGTATGGGCGCGTTGAAGGCCGGCGTCGCCGTCGTCGACATCACCCCGCCACCCGGGTTGCTGCTCGCTGGCTTTGCCGCCCGCACCGAACCGGCAACCGGGGCGCATGATCCATTGACCGTACGGGCCGTGGTGGTCGGCGATACCGCGATTGTCGTCGCCGACGTCATCGGCATCCACGAAGCGATGAGCGCCCGCATTCGCGAGCGTTGCCCGTTGCCGTCAGCCAATGTCATCGTCGCGGCCACCCATACGCACGGCGCGCCGGTCTCGATGGCAGACCGGCTGAGCGCCGAGGCTGACCCGGCATTCCTCATGGCGATCGAGGATGGCTGCGTCGCCGCACTGAGCGAAGCTGCCGCCAACGCCGTGCCGGCCACGCTGAGCGTCGGTCTCGGCGCCGATCCCGATGTGGCCCGCAATCGCCGTCACGCCGACGGCCCGCTCGATCGCGCCCTGCCGGTGCTGCGCATCCGCGACGCGGCCGGCAGCCTGCTGGCGGTGGTCGTCTCCTATGCCTGCCACCCCACCGTGCTGGGCGCCGACAACCGGCTGATGACCGCGGATTTCCCGCATTTCGTGCGCACCACGATCGAGGCAGCGCATCCGGGCGCGGTGGCGATTTTCCTCAATGGCTGTTGTGGCGACGTCAATATCGGGCACACCGCCCAGGCCTCAGTGACGCTGAACGCCAGCGCCACCCGCACCTTCGAGAATGCCGAGCGACTGGGCACGCGGATCGCCGAGGCGGCGCTCGCGGCGCCGGAGACAGGGCTCGGAGACACGGCGACCGCCGGGGAACAATGGGTCGAACTGAGCCTCGAGCGACGCGAACACGACCTGCCGGCGCTGGCTGCTGCCTGGGATGACGAGGCCCGCACCGCCGAGCCGGTGCGCGCCACGGTGCTGCGGCACTGGGCGAACTGGGCCCGCCGTTATGCCGGCCAACCCGAGGGAAGCTGGGCCGGTCGCGTCAGTGTCCTCGATTGGGGCGGCCTGCCGATCGCGGCGCTGCCCGGAGAGATCTTTGCCGAAACCGGCCTTGCCGTCCGCGCTGCCTGCGCCGGCCGGCCGGCTTTGGTGCTGTCCTATGCCGACGGCACGCCGGGTTACATTCCGCCAGCCAGTGAGTTTGGCTTCGGCGGCTACGAGGTCGATGAAGCGCATCGCTTCATCGGTATGCCGGGGGCATTCGCCGCCGGTTCTGCCGAGCGCCTGGCCCTCGCGGCCAAGACCTTGCTCGGACTACCGAAACAGGCTGCAACGCCTAGAAAATGAGGGGTTTCGACGCGGGTCGCGCGGTTAGCGCCGCTTGACACGCAACCGGTTGCAGTCAAGACTTCACTATGTGCTGGATCGTTCGTTAAACAGGGATGACAACGATGATGAAATTGCTTTCTCGGCCTCAGCTTTCTGCCTTCTCGACATTCGGACGACAGCTGCTGCTGGTGTCCGCCGCCGGCCTCGGGCTGGCCGTTACGGCGGTCTCCGCGCAGGAGATCCGGGTGTGGAGCGGCTACCCGGAACTGGCGCCGTTCTATCAGCATGTCGCCGAGGGGATGGCGGCGGAATACCCGGACCTCAAGGTCACGGTTGAAGCCATCGCCTTGCGCGAGCACGAAAAGCGCGTGGCGCTTGGCGTCACCTCCGGCGAAGCCGCCGAGGTGATCGAGCTGGCGACCACCATTGCCGCCCGCTACCTCGAGGGCGGCCTGCTCAACACGCCGCCGGCCGACGTGACGGCCTTCGTCAAGGATCCCGCCAATTTCGGCGAGTTCTTCGTCAACTCCGCCAGCTATGACGGCACCGTCTATGGCATGCCGCTGTTCCGCGGCCAGAGCGCGCTCTACTACAATACCGACATGTTCGCCGCGGCCGGCCTCACCGAGCCGCCCAAGACCATGGCCGATTTCGACGCCTATGCCGAAAAGCTGACGCAGCGCGATGCCAGCGGTGCGCCCACTGTCACCGGCTGGAGCATGCGGCTCTCGGGTGGCGGCTCGGGTATTGCCGAAAAGTTCGCCATCAACATGTGGCAGCATGGCGGCGAGCTGATCGCGCCCGCCGGTGAGGGCCTGTGGAAGTCGAACTTCGCCTCCGAGGCCGGCACTGCCACTATGAAGCAGTACCTGCACAACCTGTTCGACACCAAGACCGTGACGGTCGAGTCGCCGGCTGATGCCGATGCCTTCGAGCGCGGCCAGACTGCCATGTTCATCCGCGAGTCCTGGGTGATCGGCGATATCGCCACCAAGGCCCCGGACCTGAAATATGCCACGGCGACGCTGCCGCGTGGTTCGATCGTCAGCCCCGGCCAGCTTTACGTCAAAGCCGGCGCCGACAAGGAAGCCGCCGCCTGGGCCTTCGTGCTGGCGACGCAGAAGCCTGAAAACCTGCTCTGGCTGCTCGACAATGTCGGTTGGCTGCCGAACCGCTCGGGGCTCGACTTCTCGGCCATCCTTGCCGCCAAGCCCGGCTTCGAAGCCTACGTCAATTACCCCACGAGCTATGAGTTCTTCACCGTTCCGGCCATCGGCCCGATCGATGAGATCCAGACCCGCGCCGCAGCCTTCCTCGTTGAAGCCTTCGCCAAGCCGGAGCTCGCCACCGACGATGCGGCGCTCAAGGCTTTCCTCGAGAATGCCGACAAGGAGATCAATGCCATTCTCGACCGTGAAGGCCTGCTCGGCCAGTAAATCGGTTTTGCAAACCTGCCCTTGCTCAACCGCTGCCTTCGGGGATCATGCCCCGGAGGCAGCACGGAGACGATGACATGCTGAAGCGACGACGCCTGCTCTTCTCGCTGCTAGCCATCCTGCCTGTCATCGCCATCTTCGCCTTTGTCCGGGTCTACCCGATCAGCGAGATTCTTCGGCTGAGCCTGCACAAGTGGGACATCCTGTCGAAGAAGAAGCCGTTCATCGGACTCAGGAATTTCCAGGAGCTGCTGGGCGACCGGCTGTTCCACGAGGCGCTCTTCAACACCTCGATCATCGCCTTCGGCGTGCTGCTGATCACCATTCCGCTGTCGCTGGTGATCGCCGCGCTGATTTTCCACCGCACCCGCTCGCGCTTTGCCGCCTTCTACGAGACGGCGGTGTTCATCCCGCACGTGGTGTCGCTGGTGCCCGCCGCCATGGCGTGGAAATGGATTTTTGACGCGCGGCTCGGGCCGCTTAACGCGTTCCTGTCGCTGTTCGGGGTCAAGCCGATGTCGTGGCTGTTCGACCCGGTGCTGTCGATCATCTGCGTCATCGTGCTCTGCTCCTGGCAGGCGCTCGGCTTCGCCGTGCTGATCTACCTCGTTGGCTTCAAGAGCCTGCCGGTCTCCGTCTACGAGGCGGCCAAGCTTGATGGCGCCTCCGGGCGGCAGTCATTCTGGCACCTGTCGGTGCCGATGCTGAAGCCGATCACTCTCTATGTCTCGGTGGTGACGCTGGTCTCAGCCTTCAACGTCTACGCCCAGGTCTATGTGCTGGCCTCCGATGCGCAGGGCGCGCCGGGTCGGCAGGTCCGGGTGCTGGTGCTCGATATGCTCGAGAACAGCTTCCGCAATTACCGCGTCGGCTATGCCGCCTCGGAGGCGGTGGTGCTGCTCGCCATCGTGCTGCTGTTGACCTTCGTGCAGTTCAGCCTGCTGCGTGACAAGAGGGCCCCCCGATGAGCACCGACATCGAGAAACATTCCCGTGAAGTCGGCGACCGGACGTTCAAGGCGCGCGCCACCAATCTCGGTATCGACCTGTTCCTCGGGCTGTTCGGGCTGTTGATGATCCTGCCGCTGGTGCTGCTGGTCGCCAATGCCTTCAAGACGCCGCAGGAAATGCTGAGCTGGCCGCCCACCGTCATCCCGGCCCAGCCGACGCTCGCCAATATCGAGGCGGTGCTGGCCGATACGCCGCTGCTGCGCTGGATCTTCAACAGCTTCAGCTTCGCGCTGCTCTCGGCCATCGCGATCCTCATCACCTCGACCATTGCCGGCTACATCCTCGCCAAGTTCCCGTCGCGGGCGATGAGCGTGCTGTTCGCCATCATCCTCGCCACCGCCATCGTGCCGTTCGAGGTCTACATGATCCCGCTCTACTTCCAGGCACAGAGCATGGGGCTGCTCAACTCGGTCTGGGGGCTGCTGCTCGGCTACCTGGTGATGAGCTTCGGCATCTTCCTGATCCGGCAGAACGTCATCCACTCGATCCCCGACGAGCTGCTCGAGGCCGCGCGGATCGATGGCGCCGGCGAGATCTGGATCTTCATCCGCATCGTCGTGCCGCTGCTGCGCGGCGCGCTCGGGGCGCTGTTCGTCCTTGCCTTCTTCCAGGCCTGGACGGCCTTTGCCTGGCCGCTGATCGTCGCCACCACCAAGGACAGCTACACCATCGAGGTCGGCCTCGCGCTGTTCCAGACCGGCTTCACCGTCGACCTCGGCCGATTGAGCGCCGCCTCCGCCATCGTCCTCGTGCCGTCGGTGGCTTTGTTCGTCTTCTTGCGGCGCAACTTCGTTCAAGGCGTCGCCAGCACCGGGCTCAAGGAATGACCGAGTTTTTCGCCGCGGCGCGGCAACGCTATCTCGCCTCCAACGCCGAGACGCTGCTCTGGATGCTGGCGCGGCCGCCTTTGCACGGCGTCTTCGTCAACACCAAGCTGAACCCGCTGACCCTCATCGATTACGCAGCGGTCGACGGCTGGCGCGGGCCTGACCATGTCTATGGCTGGATCCAGGGCCGCGCCCTCGAGGCCATCGTCACCCACGCGGCGGCCTTCGAAAACATCGACCCAGACCTCACCCAGGCCCTCGATACGGCAGGGCGCCGGCTCTACACTGCGCTCGACAAGCTGCGCGCCGCCGATGGGCACGTCTATTTCTGTTACGACCGCGACATGCGCCCGATCCGTTTCGAGGGTGAAGTCTTCGTTCCCCAGACCCAGCCGGCCGACATTTACAGCTTCTCCGACACCTTTGCCGCCAAGGGCCTGGTTGCCGGCGCGGCGCGCTATGCGCCCGCCGATCTGCCGCGCCAGCTCGCGGCGCTGGCAAAGGTGATCGCTGCCATCGAGGATGATCGCTTCCAGATCGACGAGAAGCTGCCGCTGGGGCGCGAGATGCTCGAGGCCGAGGCGGCGGACTTTGGCCCGCGCATGATCATGCTGAGTGCCGGCGCCTTGCTGACCGGCATCGGCCACCGCAATCTCGCCGGCTTCGCCGATCGCTTCATCGCTCATGTCATCGACAACTATTTCGATCCCGCCAGTGGGCTGCTGCGTAACGTGCCGGGCGAGGATCGCTGCAATGTCGGGCACGGCATCGAGTTCGTCGGCTTCGCGCTCGACTACCTTGAGGCCGACGTCGACCCGGAACTGCTGCGCGTGCTGGAGACCATCCTCGTCTCGTCGTTCGACCGCGGCTTTGTGGGGCCCGGCGTGCGGCTGGTGGTGTCGGCGGCGAGCGGCGCACCGATCAGCCCCTATTGCCCCTGGTGGTCGCTGCCCGAAACCATCCGCAGCGCAGCGCTCTGCCACGAGCGCTCGCACAGCGCCGAGAGCCTCCGCGTCTGGCAGAAGGCCGACGAGGTGTTCTTCCGCGACTATTGGCGCCCCGGCACCGGCATTGCCTACCAGTGCCTCACCGACGATGGCCCGATCGACTACGTGCCGGCCACCCCCGATCTCGACCCCGGCTACCACACCGGGCTGAGCCTGCTGGCTGCGATCGATGTGGTCGGTCGCCGGAGCTAGGGGAGGGCACATGCAGCGCAGAGGCATCGCCGTGATCGGCGCCGGCATGGGCATGAAGCCGCATGCGCTGAGCCTGCGTGATCTGGCTGATCGGGTCGAAGTGATCGGTGTGTTCAGTCGCTCGGCCGAGCGCCGCGAGGCGGCCCATGCGGCCTATGGCTTTCCCGTCAGCGACGACCTCGACGCCCTGGTCGGCGATCCGCGGGTCGATGTCGTGCTGGTGCTGACCCCGCCATCGGCGCATCTCGAAATGGTGCGGCTGGCGGCCGCCGCGGGCAAAGCCATCCTGCTGGAAAAGCCCATCGAGCACAGTCCGGCCCGGAGCCGCGAAGTCGTGGCGGTCGCCCGTACCGCCGGTGTCCGGCTCGGCATCGTGCTGCAGAACCGCACCCGCCCCAATGCGCGCCAACTCGGGCGCCGCATCGCTGAGGGAGAGCTGGGCGAACTGGTGACCGCCTCGGCTTCGATCCGCTGGTGGCGAGCCCAATCCTACTATGACGAGCCGGGCCGCGGCACGCTGGCGCGCGACGGCGGCGGCGTGTTGCTGACCCAGGCTATCCACGCGCTCGACCTGTTCCTGAGCCTCACCGGCCCGGTCGCCGAGGTCAGCGCCATGGCCGGCACCTCGCAGACCCACCGGATGGAATGCGAGGACGTGGTCAGTGCCGCGATCCGCTTCGGCAATGGCGCGATCGGTTCGATCGATGCCTCCACTGCCAGCTTCCCGGGGTTCCCCGAACGGCTGGAACTGGTCTTCGACCGGGCCACGGCGGTGATATCAGGTGAAAGCCTGATGCTCTATTGGCGCGATGGCAGCATCGAGGATCACTCTGTCGCTGCCGCCGGCCATGGTGGCGGCGCCGACCCGATGGGCTATTCGCACGCCCGGCACCGCGCCGTGCTCGAGGATTTTCTCGATGCCCTGGACGAGGACCGCGAGCCGTTGGTCACCGGCGAGGAGGCTCTCAAGGTGCATCGGCTGATCGAAGCGATCCTTGCTTCGAGCGCCGAACAGCGCCCGGTCCGGCTGGCTGACCTCGACCGCTGAGCGCAATGCAATTGGGCTCGCGCCGAGGCGGGGCCGAATGTGCCGCTCCGCCATGACACGGCCCTGATGTTACGATCAAAAACCGTGAGTCGTGGGTGCTTCGTGGGGGGTGATGATGGCTGTGCTTCGCATGCTTGCTTTGGCGGCTGTCGCCCTGCTGACGCTGCTCTCGGCGGCGCTGGCGCAACCGGCGCGAGACCTGTTCGGCGCCATGCATTCGCCGACCACCGGACCCGAGGTGCCGGTGGGCAGTTACGCCAAGGGCTGCATCGCCGGTGCGGTGCAATTGCCGACCGATGGGCCGGGCTGGCAGGCGATGCGCCTGTCGCGCGATCGGCGCTGGGGCAGTGCCGAGCTCGTCAGCTATGTCGGGGCGCTCGCCCAATCGGCGGCGCAGGATGGCTGGCCGGGGATACTGGTCGGCGATATGGGGCAGGCGCGCGGCGGGCCGATGGCCAGCGGGCACGCCTCGCATCAGATCGGGCTAGACGTCGACATCTGGTTCGAGCGCATGCCGGATCACCAGCTCAGCGCCGATGAGCGCGAGAGCCTCTCCGCCCGCTCGATGCTGAAGAAGGGCACCCGCGAGATCGACCCCCAGCGCTTCGGCGAAGCGCAGCGCCTGCTGCTCTATCGCGCCGCCGAGCTGCCGGGCGTGGCCCGCATCTTTGTGGCGCCGGGGATCAAGAAATCGCTCTGCGCCGTCACCTGGCGCGACCGCAGCTTTCTGAACAAGATCCGCCCCTGGTACGGCCATGACGACCATTTCCACGTGCGGCTCGACTGCCCGGCGGGCGTCGAGCTCTGCGTCAACCAGGCGCCGGCTCCGGCCGGTGACGGCTGTGGCGCCGAACTCGACTACTGGTTCACCGACGAGCCGTACAAGCCGAGCGACAAGCCACCGGCCCCGCCACTGACCCTCGCCGATCTGCCCAAGGCCTGCACCGCCGTGCTCAAGGCAGACTGAGCTGTCTCGCCGTTATCCCTTGTAGATCGCGGCGATCCTGGCGAAGTCGGCGCGAGCCGCGTCGATGCGGCCGTAGAACAGCGCGACCGTTTCCTTGGCGACCACCGGGCAGCCATTGTCGCCATATTGCTTGGCGGCCCGCGCCAGCTCCTCGAAGCCGGCATAGAACGACACAAACAGCGCCAGGTTCGGCTCGCCCACCGCGATAAATTGGGGAACGGCGGCGGTGTAGATCGGCGTCTCGCGCTGGAAGGCGTCGACCAGCTCATTCACCGTACCACTGCAGCCGGCGGGCTTGTTAGGGTCGCTCGGCATCAGCGTATCGCGCAGCAACTGGGCCCGGGCGAGCACGCCGTCGAGATCGCTCGCTTCGACGCGCAGCGCGTTACCGACCTGCACCAGCGCCTCCTGGTTGCGCCGTACCTGTGTCTCGTCCTGGATGGCGCTCGAGATCGCCAGCACCCCGGCGCCGGTGACGAAGCCGAGCATCGTGCCGATCAGCGTCTGCCACTGTCTGAGCGCATTGAGCCGCCCCTTGGTGCCCAGGGTAAAGACGTCGAAGATGATGATCGCGACCAGGAGCGCGATGACGACGAGCACCAGCAGGACCGCCGTGGAGGTCATCTGCTGCTAACCGAACAGGCCGGGGCCGAGGCGCTGCAGCAGCGCATAGGCCTCGTCATAGGTGGTGGGGACTTCGTCGGTGGGGAGGCCGAAATTCTTCACCAGCATCCCCATCAGCGCGCGGCCGGGCGGGCTGAGCGGAGCCTTGCCGGCCGCCTCGGAAAATGGGCCGCCGGCTTCGGGGTTGGGCGGCACATATTGCGGCGTGGTCTCGGGCCAATCGGCTGCCGGGCGCGGTTCCGTCAGGTTGATGGCGTTGCCGAGGTCGCGCGCTCCGGCATCGCGAGCGGTGAGCGGCGCAAGGCCATAGCGGTTGCAGAGCGTCGCGATGGCGGCGGCGTGGTGCATCGGCGCGTTGATGATCGTTCCGGCCCGGGTGTAGGCGGAGATGGCGATGGCCGGAACCCGCACCCCGAGCCGGTCGAAGGCAAATCCCATCTCGGTATCGGTGAGACCGGCCGGCGGCGTCGCGGCCGGTGGCGGCACGTGGTCATAGGTGCCGCCATGCTCGTCGAAGGTGACCAGCAGCAGCGTGTTGCTGGCATTGGATCCGGTAGGCGAGGCGGAGAGGCGGATCGCCGAATAGACCTCGTGCAGCAGCTTCTCGCCGGCCCGCACATCGGAATTGCCGCCGACCTGCACGGTGACGCCGTCGGCGCCGACGAAATCGAAGGCGGCGACCGGCGGATGCATGTCGTTGTGGTCAAAGATGATGCGCGGCTCGATGAAGGCATAGGCCGGCAGCGTGCCGCCGCCGGCATCGGCATGGAACTGCTGCATGCCGCGAAACCTGGTCTTCCAGTAGGGTTTTAGCGCCGGGCCGTTGATCAGCCCGGTCAGCGAGACGATCTGCGTCTCGTCGAAATACACCGCCCAGGAAATGCCTGCTGCCTCGAGCCGGTTGAAGATGGTCGGCGCAGCATTCAGCTTGGGGTCCATCCATTTGAGATAACTGGCCGCGCCACCGCTGTTGGTGACGAACCCCGACGAGGTCGAGGCGTTGAAGAAGGCGCGGTTGCAGAAGGTCTGCGACGGCACGGCGCAATGCCAGGCGTCATACACCGCAAAGCCGCGGGCCAGCGTGCTGAACACCGGCAGCATGTCGGGGCTGAAGCCGCCCATCACCACGGCACACTCGTCCGGCTCCGGCTGCCGCCCTTCAGTCGCGACGAAGTTGTTGATGTAGTCGGTGACGAAGCCGTTCATGCCCGGCGTAGAGCCGGCGGGCGGCGCGTTGAACGGCGCCGTCATGGCGCTGAAATCGAGCCCGGCATTGCCTGGCGGATCGACCGTGCCGAACAGCTGCGTGTTGACGTGCGGGTATTCCTCGCCCGGGTCCGGCGTCGGGCTCGCCATGATCGCGTCGGTCGAGCCGGCATAGATATGCGCAGCGATATCGCCGCTCGGCGAGGGGTTGGCAAAATCGCCATTGGCCACCCCGTCGAAGCTCTGTCCCTCGGGGATCTGCCCAGGCGGATAGAGGTGGCCCAGGAGGTTATCGAACGAGCGGTTCTCGAACATGATCACCACCAGGTGGTCGAGCGCGGCGGCCGGGGCACCCTTCGCCACCGCCTCGGCGGCCTGGCCCGGCGTGGCGCTCGCTCCGGCCATTGCCGCGGCGCTCAGCTTGAGGAAGTTGCGCCGCGAAGGGCCGGCGGTCTTGCTCAAGGCACGGCTGCCTGGCTGGTGGCGGCGATGGCGAGCTTCCAGCCCTCGGCCGGTGTCTCCGCGAGGTTGAGCCGGGTCACCATGTGGTAGAGCCGGTCGGTATCGCTGCCTGAGGCGGTGCAGAACCGGTCCTGCAGGTAGAAGGGCGGCGTCGCCTGGTAGTAGAGCGTGGCGCTGACGCTGGCCGGCTTGCCGCTGATCTCGCTGAGCGGCACCGCATAGGCGATGCTGTCCGAGCCGCCCGCGACGTAATCCGGGTCGTCGCCGACGCCGACCGAGCCGGCCTCGAGCGCCAGGTCGTCGCCGGCCCCCAGCGCATTGGCGATTTCGACCCGCTGCTCGAGCGGCAGGTAACCGTCGGGCAGCAATCGATTGTCCTTCACCGTCGAGCAGATCGAGAGGAAGCTGGTGGTCAGCTCACCGGAGGGGGACGAGCCGGCGCCGCAGACCGGCGCCGCGCCGCCGGGGGTCGAGACCAGTTCCTGGTAGACCTGCGCCTGCGACTGGCTGGTGATGGTTTCGAAATGCGGCTGGTGCAACCGCTGCTCCGGTACGATGCGGGCCCTGCAATTGGCATCCCACCAATACTCGCCGTCGAGCGGTGTGGCGTTGGCGTCGACCAGCGCACCGGCGGCGTTGGTGCCGCCCGAGCGCCACAACAGCTTGCCGCCGTCATCGAGCACCGAGAACTCGATGAAGGCGCGGCGGAAGCCGACCCCCGAGGGGAACTTGTGGCCGACCTTGTTGGTGACCTTCACCGTGGCGGTGAGCGCCGTATCGCTGACGGCGACGCTGCCCACCGCGATATCGGCGGTGTGCTGCCTCGCCTGATCCAGCATGGCGCCCTCGGTCCACAGCAGCGGATCAGTGCCCTTGCTGCCCAGCATCGGATCGGCGATCGGGATGCCGAGGATATCGGGGAACTGCTGGGCCAGCTTGACCAGGAACACGTTGAGCCCGACCAGCGTGTGCAGCGCGAAATTGTCGCGTGCCTCGAGGTCGATCTTCTCCGGTGCGGTGGCGTTATCGGCCTGCGGGAAGTTCGGATATTCCTGGATGCTGGCGATCTTCGACGTGTAGGGCACGCCATTGGCGTCGCTGGTCGCCATGTGGCAGTCCTGGCAGGAGAGCGGGGTGGTGCCCGCCCCTTGCGGCAGCACTCCGTCGGGTGTCGAGCCGGTGCGGAAGGCGCTGAATGCCCACTCGGGGTAGGTCGTCTGCTCGTAGATGTGAGCAATGATCTTGCCGTCCTGCAGCACCGGCAGGTGCACCGTGTGGCAGGAGCCGCAGACTTCCGACGCGGCGATGGTCGGGTGCTCCTCGGGCGTGATGCCGAGCGCCTGCTTCATCGGCGTGGTCTGCGGCTTGTCGAATGGCCCGATCAGCGAATCCGGCGGGCCGACGAGGAAGCTGCCGGTGAAGGTCTTGGCAAACCCGGTATTGTCGGGGTTGAGCAGCGCCTGCCGCTCGGCGACGCAGGCGTTCTGCGGCGCCGCGAGCAAGTTCTCGGTGACCCGATCGCCCAGCGCCATGCGGTGGCAGGCGGTGCACGAGACCCCGTCACGGGCCAGCATGGCGTATTGGGCGAGGTGCGAGGTGCCGCCCCCCCACGGCAGCGTCTCCAGCACCGAGCGCTCGAAAGTCGAGCACTGCCCGCCCGCCAGCTTGCTATCGATATTGAACTGCCGTTCCCCCGCAATGCCGTGGCAGCCGAGGCAGACCGTCTGCACGGTGTCCGCCGCATCCGGGTGGAAGGTCTGCGTCTCGCTCGCCAGCTGCGCGAAGAAGAACGGGTCGCGCCCGGCGAGCCCCATCGGCGACGAGCGCCAGGTCGCATAGGGCGAGAGGTTCTCGAGCGCATTGCCGTGCGGGTTGGGCTGCGTCATGTCGAACTGCAACCCGGTGCTGCCGGCATCGTGGCAGCCGATGCACTGGCTCGAGGTGAGGAAGGTGTCGGCCGCCGTCGGCCCACCTGCCGCCACCCAGGTATTGTCATAGGTCTGCGATGGCATCGGCTGGACGTTGGCGGCCGGCGGCAGCCCCTCGGCATAGGCCATCAGGTCTTTGACAACACCGGGGTCGGGCGTGCTGAACGGCACCAGCAGGCGCGGCGCGCCGAAATCGGCCTGCGCCGCCGCCTGGTGCTGGGTTGGGGTCGCTGGCGTCGCCGGGTCGTCGACGAAGAAGTTCTGGCTGAGGAACACTGTCGGCGTGCCGGGATGCCCCTCGATATTCGCGGTGGTGGCGAAGGTCAGGTTGTCCTTGGCCGAGGCGTGGCAGTTCATGCAGTATTGGGCAAAGCCCATGTCGGGGATCGAGTTACCAGGCGGCGCCGGCCAGTCCGGCGTCCAGCCGCTCTTGGCACCGAAGCCGTACCAGCCCCAGAACCAGCCATCGAACGAGACGTCAGGCGCGCGGATCATGACGGCCGCGCCGCTGGTGGGGAACAGCTTCATCGGGTCGACGCCGGCGCAGTCGGCGGCCGGGGCCGGATACATCTCCTTGATCATTACCGCTCCAGCCGGCACCGGCGGTGGTACGATGCTCGGATCGGCATCGTCCGAGCGATATTTCTCGAGCCAGGCCAGCATTTCGGGCGAATACCAGATCACCACCGGCGCATGCGTGCCGTGCTCGCTGCCGATCCACTTGCCATCGGCAAGCGTCGCGGTGAACGGCCCGGTATCGCGCACCGTCTTGTCGCGGGCCCAGCCGCGCGATGGATCGCGGTGGCAGTAGTGACCGAGGAAGGCGTCGAGTTTCTTCTCGTAGACGTCGAGTGCGAAGCCGCCGGGGTTGCGGATATCGGCGTCGAGCGAGAGGCAGAGCTCTGGGTCGACCGGCGCCAGCGCCGTCTGCTGCTCGGCCGGGCAGGTACCCGCCACGGCGCCGGCCGCTGACAGCAGTGCCATCGCGAGGCCGCCGACGAGCGTTGCGAGCGAGCGCCTCGGCGCTATGCGCTTCCGTTGCGTGGAGCAGGCCGCCTCGATGGTCACGAGAATCCTCAGCTCGGTTGGGGGATGCCCTCGATCAGTCGTTCGGAGAAGATTTTGGCGATGGTGTAGAGGGACTGCATCGGATTGGCGCCGACCGAGGTCGGGAAGATGCTGCTGTCCATCACGTAGACATTCGGCACCTCGCTGCCATCGGCAGCCCACAACCGGTGGTTGAGCGACACCACGCCCGTGCCGGCCGGCCCCATCTTGTTGGTCGCCTGCAGGTGCGCCGAGGTCAGCACATTGCGGTTGGGGATGAACTTGAGGTTTTCATCGATCAGGTCGGCCTGCTTGATGTCGGTGAAATAGGTGCCGACCATCGGATCGAAATTTTCGCCCCCGAGCACGTTCTCGTTCGAGGGGATGATCACCTTCTTGGCGCCGGCGAGGAACATCATCCGAACGCCGATGGCGACCCCGATGCGGAACCGTGCCTTGTCGCTGTCGCTGAGCGTGTATTCGAGCACCGTGTCGCCGGTCGCATCGAGCACCACGCGGTTGTCTTCGGATGGCGTATCGACCAGCATGCAGCCAAAGCCGACATAATTGTTGAACCGCGCCATCTCCTCGTAGACCTGCTTGCCGCTGCCCGGCACCAGCAGCGCGCCATAGGCCGGCAGCCCGGCCATGGTCTCGTAAATGAAGCCGGGCGAGGCGCCGAACGACGAGACGTAGGTGGCGCTGTCGAGCCCATCGAGCAGGTCGATGACCTTGTCGAACAGCCCGAGCAACGGCACCGATGGGTGAAGGATCAGTCCGCGGCCGATTTTGTCATTGGCGACCTTGGGGTTGGCCTTGGCGGTGTTGAGCAGCACCCGTGTCGTGCCGATGGTGCCGGCCGAGACCACGATGGTCTCGGCCGCGATGCTCACCGGCACGTCGGGTGGAATGCCGAGCTTTGACGGGTCGACCACCGTATTGCCGTAGTCGGTCCATGGCGCCGTCATGTGCAGGGTGACGCCGGTGGCGCGCGTACCGGTCGCATCGAAGACGATCTCGTCAACCGTCGCGTCCGGAATGATGCCGAGCGGGTTGGCGGTGTCGGCAATGGCTGGGTAGAGCAGCTGCCGGGCGGCATCGAGCTTGTCGTTCACTGGTGACGGCGAGGCACCGACCGGGAAGCGGTTGAGATGATAGAGCGAGGGGTCGGCGCCATAGGCGGCGGCGCCGTCCCACAGCGCCTGGTTGTCGCTGTTGAGCTCGCTCTCGGCCAGCGTGCGGGTCCCGATCGCCTGGCGCACCCACTCATAGGCGGTGGCGAGCCGCTCGGTCGAATAGTAGGTGCCGTCCATTAAGCCGTCGGCGATCCAGCCATTGATGCGGGTCTGCACCGTGGATTCGAGTGGCGAGAAGGCGAGGTCGATATTGACGGCCGAGCCGCCGCCCAGCGTCTCGCCGCTACGGATCACCACCGCATTGTCGGCGGTAAAGGACTGGTCGCCCTTGTACATCAGCCGCGGGTAGCTGCGCGTCGTCATCGAACCCCAGACGACGAACGGCCCCTTCTCGATCAGCACCACCCGCTTGCCGGCCGCCTGCAGCTGGCTGGCGACGGTGGCGCCGCCCGGCCCGCTGCCGATCACCAGATACTCGATCGGCCCGTCGGCATGGCTGATGGTCTTGCTCGCCGCGTCATAGGTCAGCCGGCTGGGTGCGATCGCCGGCGCGTTGAGCATCGAATAGAAATCGGGCCGGCTGACGAAAACCGGCGGGGCGAGGAAGTTGCTGAGCGGCTGCGCCAGCGGCAGGTCCCAGATCGAGGAGAGGTAGGCTTCGCGCAGGATCGAGGCGATCTGCGTCGAGACCGGCCCCGCCGTGCCTTCGAACAAATACGAGTAGAACGGTGTTCTCTGCGCCGGATCCATCGCGCCGAAGCCGCCCGGGGTGGTGATGAAGGCCTGCACCGCCGGATCGCTCGACGCCTTCAGCTCGGCATAGAACGGCAGCGCCTGCGGTTCGGTGAACCCGGCGAGCAGTTGCGCCACCGGCGAGGCCTCGAAGCCTGAAAGCATCGCCTTGCTGACTTCGGCGGCGATCTCGGCGATGGATTTGGCCGCATCGGGCGGCAGCCCCAGTTCGGCCTGCGGGAACCACAGGTCGAACAGGGCATCGTGGGTTTTCTCGATTGCTGCCGCGGCGGGCGCCGACTGCGCCCAGACCGGAGACGAGGCGATTGCCGCCACGGCCGCGGCCAGCGACGCCATGAATTGACGCCGGTCCAATCCGGCAGGGCGGAAGGCAGAACTATCAGCCACGAGCCAACCCCTCAGATGACTACTCGGCGAAGTCAGGATTTACGCTGCCAGTCGTGCCGTCAATTCACGTTTCTACTAGAATGCGAAGGACTTATTCGGAGTGCGGGCAGCATCCGTTCGGGGAGTAATCACGGTGGCGGCGGCGACAGGATGGCCAGCGGCTCGATATCACCGATGGTGTGGATCGAGCCGTGATAGCCCGGCTCATATGGCAGCCCCGGCCGGTTGTCGGGATAGACCAGCAACTGGCAGGTGATGGCCTCGATCGGGAAGCCGTCCCTCAGTTGCGTGCACAGCTCCTGGTTGAGCGTTTCCCAATAGGGATTTTTGGCAGGATCGACCGCATCCATGAACTTCAGCGCATGGCTGCGCAGGTCTTCGTAATTCGGGATATCGGCTTCGGCGATGCCGCTGTTGTAGCGGTAATGGAAATACATGTTCATCGTCTGCCCGCCCTGGTTCTGGGTCTTGTACCCCGGCACCTCGAACAGGAACTCGCGCTTGATGGCGGGGCCGTCCGCCGATTGCGCCAACGCCGGCAACCCCGCTGCCACTACGGGAGTAACCAGGATAATCCATGCTAGTCTCTGAAACCGCATCGATGACATCTTGCCCTCGTCGGATAACTAGGGATCACCGAGCCTAACTCCCGCAAGCTGACAGAACGCCCACAGCCGGGAGCCGACCGGGGCAATCGCATATGATGGCGCTGACCACCTCTAGCCTTCTCCCACAAGGGGAGAAGGCACCCCAACTACTATCAGCGCTTGCCCTGCCGGACCTGGGGCGACACGCCTGCCGCTACCCCCGCCGGTTGGTGCTGCGGAAACCGCTGGGCGACACGCCTTCGCGCTGGGCGAAGATGCGCGAGAAGTAGAAGGCGTCTTCGAAGCCGGTCTGGTGGGCAATCGCCTCGATGCCGGCATTGCTGATCGCCAGCATCTCCTTGGCCCGGTCGAGCCGCAAACGCAGCTGGAACGCTTTGGGCGGTACGCCCGTGGCGGCGATGAACTTCCGCCTCAGCGTCGCCGGCGACATGCCGAACTCCGCGGCGAAGCGGGTCAGGTCGACGGTCTCGAAGGCCCGCTTACGCAGCGTTTCGATCGCCGGGGCGATGGGGTGTTCGGCGCGCTCGCGCCGCTCGATCAGGCTCTGCTGCGCCGCAGTGAGCGCGATGCGCTGCATGCGGGCGCCGGCCGAGGCGCGGGCGAGGTGCGTGTCGTCGCCCATCTCCACCCGCAACAGCGCGAACAGCCGCTGCATTTCACCAAGCTCGTGCAGTTGCAGCAGCGGTTGGCGCGGCTCGATCAAGGCGCTGGCCAGCACGTCGTTGGCGATCCGTCCTTCGAACAGCGCCCATTGCTCGTCCCAGTCGGTGCCGTCATCCGGCCCATAGGAATGCGCCATTCCCGGCCAGAGCCAGAAGATGGCCGGCGCTGTCACAACCTGGCTGCCGCTCGACGCGGTGTGCAACCGGCCGCGGCCACGTTCGACCATCACCACGGCGAACAGCTCGAGCTTCCGATTCTCGATCTGCGTCGAGATCCGGTGCGCCCCGTATTCGAGCACCCCGAGCAGCGGCGCGGTGCCGGGAATATGTGGGCGATAGGCGGCGACGGAAAAGTTAGCCATGAGCGAAAAGTCCAGATGGTGCTTTTGTCTATGGTGGCGCTGTCGTTCATACCATAGCGATACTGCATCACCAGTCGTTCCAACGGATGATCGAAATGTCAAGTTCCGTGGCTGCGGAGCGGCCTGCCGCTTCGTCCATGCCGACGCTGCATGCCAATGGCCAGACCCTGTCCTCGGCGGCCAACCGCATGGGCTACCTGACGCCGACCAGTGCGACCACCAGCCTCGTTGAGATGCGGCGGCAGTACGAGGAGCAGGGCTACCTGTTCATCAAGGGGTTCCTCGACCGGCAGGACGTCATCGATTTCCGTGGCTGGGTGTTCGAGCAGCTGGCGGCCGGCCGGCTGACCGAGCCGGGCACCGATTTCGCCGCCGGCATTTCCGCCTCGCGCTCACCCGACAAGGCCTGGCTCGATCGCCGCCTGATGTCGCTGGTGCGCTCGACCGCCTATGAGGGCTTCTGCGCCCAGCCGCGCCTCGCCCGTTTCATGGACGCCTTCCTCGACGGGCTCTCCTACCTGCATAAGCGCAAGATCATGCGCTTCACCCAGCCCGGCACCACGACAGTGACGCCGGCGCACTACGACCTGGTCTACCTGCGGGGCGGCACCAGCCGCATCGTCACCGCCTGGATCCCGATCGGCGACACCTCGATTGCCATGGGCGGGCTGACCTATCTCGAAGGCTCGCACCGCATCGGCAGCGACATGGAAGCCAAGTTCCAGATCGAGGGGCTGGACCTGACGCCGGAGGAGCGGATCAGCGCCTACAACAAGAACATGACCGAAGGCGGCTGGGTCTCCAAGGATCTGCCTGACATGGCCGAGCGCTTCGATACCCGCTGGCTGGTCGCCGACTACGAGGCCGGCGACGTCATGCTGCACAGCCCGTTCATGATCCACGCCTCGACCACCAACCAGGATCCCGAGCGGCGGATCAGGCTCTCGACCGACATCCGCTACCAGAACGTCGACGACGAGATCGACGCCCGCTGGAACAACCACTGGAGCCTCAACGACATGCTCTGAAGGCGCTTCAGCAGCCTGTCCGCTCACCCCCCCCCCACCGCCAACCCACAAAGCAAGAGGCGCGACACCACCGCGCCCCGCGAGGAGATGCCATGCCCAAAACCACCAGGACTCTTGGCCTCATAGGCTATGCCGCCCTGCTGCTCTCTGCCTCGACGTCGTTGACTGAGGCGCAGTTGCTGGAGCCGACGACGCCGCCCGACCCGCCGAAATTCGACGCCCAGGGCACGCCCAGCTTCGTCGGCGTCACCGACATGTTCGAGTACCGGGCGCTGCCCGAGTACCACGAACCGGTCTGGGTGACCGAGAAGTTCGTTGCGACCGGCAAGCTGCCGCCGGTGGCGGAACGCCTGCCCAGGGAGCCGCTGGTCTACAAGGCCTCGAACCTGCCCGATGGCATCGGCGTCTATGGCGATGTGATGCGCCACGTGATCGGCGGCCGGCCGGAAGGCTGGAACTACATGGCCGGCCAGTCGCAGGGCTGGGGTGGCACCGATATCGGCACCATGGAGTGTTTGACCCGCACCGGGCCGCTGTTCCAGGTGAAGGCCGAGGAGCTCGAGCCGCTGCCTAACCTCGCCAAGGGCTGGGAGTGGAGCGAAGACGGCCACACGCTGACCATGCACCTGATCGAGGGCGCCAGATGGTCGGACGGGGTGCCGTTCACCTCCGAGGATGTGATGTTCTACTGGGAGGACAATGTCGTCGACCCCAACGTGACGCCGCTCAACGGCGCTTCGCCCGAGAGTTTTGGTGAAGGCACCACGCTCCGCGCCATCGACGACTACACCATCGAGTGGACCTTCAAGGACGCCTTCCCCAAGCAGTACCTCTACCAGATGGCCTACGGAAATTTCTGTCCGGGCCCGGCGCATATCTTCAAGCCGCTGCACCCAAAATACTCGTCCAACACCTACGACCAGTACAAGAACGCCATCAAGCCGGAATACCTCAACATCCCCGTCATGGGCGCCTGGGTGCCGGCTGAGTATCGGGCCGACGACATCATCGTCATGCTGCGCAACCCCTACTACTGGAAGGTCGACGAGGCGGGCAACCAGTTGCCCTATCTCGACGAGGTGCATTACCGGCTCTCGACCTGGGCCGATCGCGACGTGCAGGCCGTGGCCGGCACCGCCGACAACTCGGCGATGGAGCAGCCGGAGAACTACGTCGAGGCGCTGAAGCGCGCCGCCGATCCCAATGCCCCGTCGCGCCTGCAGTTCGGCGCCCGTACCATCGGCTACACGCTTTACCCCAATCTCAGCGCCAATGGCTGGGGCGAACCCGACAGCCGCCGCCAGGCGGTGCGTGAGCTCAATCGCAACTTCGATTTCCGCAAGGGCGTCACCAGCGCGCTCGACCGCCAGTCGATCGGCGAGGCGCTGGTGAAGGGGCCGTTCACCGCCATCTATCCGGGCGGTCTCTATGCCGGCACCACCTTCTACGACAAGGCCTCGACGGTCTACTATCCGTACTCGGCCGAGACGGCAGAGGCCTACTTCACCAAGGCCGGCCTCGCCGATACCGATGCCGACGGCATCCTGAACTTTCCGAGCGACCAGGAAGGCGGGCGCAATCTCGAAATCACCATCCTCGCCAATGCCGACTATCAGACCGACAAGAACCTCGCCGAGGCGGTGATCGCCCAGCTCGAGCGGGTGGGCATCCGGGTGGTCGCCAACTTCATGACCGGCACGCAGTTCAACGCCGCGCAAAGCTCGGGCCAGTTCGACTGGGTGGTGATCCGCAACGGCTCGGAACTGGTGGCCGTGGTGCAGAATACCGCGTCACTGGCGCCCACCGGCCCGCGTATCGCCGCCCAGCACCAGGCCGGGCCGGATGGCAGCATGGACCTCTTGCCGTTTGAAACCGAGATGGTCGAGGTGGTGAACGCCTTCACTGCCACCGACGACGCGGCGGAGCGTATCGCGCTGATGCAGCGCTACCAGAAGCTCTATACCGAGAACATCTACGCCATCGGGCTGACCCAGTATCCGGGCGCCGAGATCATCAACAAGCGCTTCGCCAACGTGCCAGCCGGCGTGCCGATCTTCATGTTCAACTGGGACGTCGACAACATGATGCGCGAGCGGCTGTTCGTGCCGGCCGACAAGCAGCCGGGCTATGAGCTGCACCCGCAATCGCTGCCCGGCGCCCCGGGCATCGGCAACGGCCCGGTCTCTTAGATCGTTTCACCGTTTCAATGAAACGCCGAAACGCTCCAGGTCATTGGTTTTGTCGCGCTTTCGAACCGGAAAAGTCTGCAACTTTTCCTGAAAGCGCTCCTAGCCAGGATTACTGAACCTCCCGGTGCGGCGGTTCGCCAGATCGTCAAAACCGATCACTGCTGCACCAAGGCCGGTGGGGGTGGCGCAAGCCATCCCCACTGCATTTGCTCTCAGCACTAATTGGTATGTTCGACGCGCCTGACCCGCCCGGATCGGGCTTTCGTCTGTCGCGCACGGCCTCGGCGGCAGCTGGCGGCGCTGGTCGCCATTGCAATCATGGCTAATTTTTTGTATAGCTCGGCACACAACTTGTATTCCGGCGCGAACCAAGAATACCGGGACAGCACCTTCGCTCGAATTGCGGAACGAGCTCATGGTGCAGAAGTAGAACTCCCGGCCGTACCATCCGATCTGCGCCGGATGTATTCTGCAACAATCAGAGGCCAACGGTAGATAAGGCTGTGTTGTCGATGATGTCGACAGCGCGGTCGATGATTTGTTTTATTCCGCAGGCGAATACAAAGCGTCAACACGTAAGCGGGGAGCAGTTACAAAACACTCTAGGGAGCAGTCATCATGGCAATCGTTCTAACAGGCGACGAATTCGTCGTGCTCGACGAGTCGCAAGGGCTACAGAACACCGGAGTATCCAGCACCAACGAGGACAACGACGACAACGATATAGTCTATACCGACCTGCCCGCCGCCTTCGCTACGCGGCTCTTCGACGCCGGCCAGCTCAACTTGAGCAGTGCATTTGCCCAGGCCAACGGCGCGGCCCAGAACGACTTCATTTCACTCACCGACGGCTCGACCCTCACCGGTTTCGTCAAGAGCGACGGCAGTGCGTTGCTGGCCTATGACGCCGGCACGACCGTTCCGACCACCGGCGTGCTCGCCGGCTTCACTACCGTTGATGGCGAGGCGATCTATCTGTTCGCCGACGAGGCGACCGGGCTGGGATCTTCCATGTTCCTCGGTGTCGACGTAAATGGCGACATCGTGCTCGCTGGCTACCTCGAGGCAGACGGCACCATCTCGACGGTGCAGTTCGAGGCCATCACCAATCCCGATAGCGGCAACCATGACGATCCGGTCGATCTGAGCGGCCTGCTCGACGTGGGGGCCAGCGGCACCATCGATTTCGATTTCGATGACCTGCCATCGAGCAACAACCTGTTTGCAACGCTGGGCGCGTCTCCCGACGGTCCGGCGATCGTCATCTTCGGCGCCGACATTCATCTTCAGGCCGATGGCACACCCACCAATACAAGCGACATGATGTTCATGTCGCAGGCCGGACCCAATGCCACGATCGGTATGAACAACCAGATGTTCAACCCCGGCGACGCGGCGTTCTTTGCCTATGTCAACGACGTGAACGCCGACTTTCTGTCGGGCTGGGAGCCCAATGGGCTGACCGGCACCGAGGCTGACGATGCCGACAACGCGCTCTATACCGGCGGCACGCTGGACGTGACGGCGGCCCAGTTCACCATCGCTCAGATCCAGGGCAACGGCACCGGCAGCATGAAGCTGACCACCTATCTTGGTGCGGCCGACACCGCCCGTGACCTGCTGACCGGCCCGACCGACGGTGCCACCTCGCCCAATATCATCGCGGTCAACGTCACCATTGGCGGGGTTACCACGACGTTCGACAACGATGCTGATCCGGCTGTGAGCGGCTTTGATGTGTCGGGCCTCGGCACCACCACGGTGACACTGACCGGCGTCGATGATGGCTACCTCATCGAGTTCGTCACCGACAGCGAGCACAACCGCGTCAAGATCGAAGGCACCGCCGGCAAGTTTGATATCGGCGGCTTCACCATCACCGAAGGCACTTTCGTCCACGAGCCGGTCGGTGACCGCATAGTGTTCGAAGACGATGGCCCATCGGTCGGCGATGGCGAGGGCACGCCGGCGCTGACGGTCGATGACAGCGACTTCACCACCAATGACTCGGCCAGCTACGCCAACCTGTTCGATGTCGATTTCGGCACCGACGGCGGCAAGGACAGCGACAATGACGGCACCGTCGACGTTGATGCCGTCACCTACAGCCTCAGCATCGGCGTCGGCGCCAGCGGCCTCACCGACACGCTGACCGGCGATGCCGTCGTGCTCAGCATGGATGGTGCTGCGGTCGTCGGCAAGGCGGGGGCCGCTGGCCCCGAAGTGTTCCGCATCACGGTCGACGTCAACACCGGCGAGGTGACGCTCGACCAGAGCCGCGCCGTTGTCCACGACGATCCGGACGATGACGAGGAGAGCGGCTCACCTGCCCAACTGGCCTCGGCCGACCTCATCGCGCTGACCGCCACGGCCACCGATGACGATGGCGACACCGACGACCACACGGTCGGCATCGGAGACACGTTCAACTTCGAGGACGATGGTCCCTCGATCGACCGTAACCTGGTCGAAGTTCCGGCCCTCACGGTCGACGACAGCGACTTCGCCACCAACGACTCGGCCGACTTCTCGGTCCTGTTCACCACCGCCTTCGGCAATGATGGGCCCAAGGACACCGACGACAACGACATCGCCGATGCCGATGCCATCACCTATGAGCTCGGGATCAATGCCGGGGCCAGCGGTCTCACCGACACGCTGACCGGCGACGCCGTCGTGCTCAGCATGGATGGTGCCGTGGTTGTCGGCATGGTCGGCACCGAGGAGGTGTTCCGCATCACCGTCGATGCCGATACCGGCGAGGTGACGCTCGACCAGAGCCGCGCCGTTGTCCACGACGATCCGGACGACGACGAGGAGAGCGGCTCGCCCGCTCAACTGGCGGCTGCCAACCTCGTCACCCTGACCGCTACCGCCTATGACGGTGACGGCGATCATGATGATGCTATTGCCGACATTGGCCTCGCCTTCAACTTCGAGGATGATGGGCCGTCGATCGATCGCAACCAGGTCGAGGTTCCGGCCCTTACGGTCGACGACAGTGACTTCGCCACCAATGACTCGGCCGACTTCTCGGTCGTGTTCACCACCGCCTTCGGTAATGACGGGCCGCTCGATGCCGACGACGATGACGTGGCCGATGCCGATGCCATCACCTACGAGCTCGGGATCAATGCCGGGGCCAGCGGTCTCACCGACACGCTGACCGGCGACGCCGTCGTGCTCAGCATGGATGGTGCTGCGGTTGTCGGCATGGTCGGCGCCGAGGAGGTGTTCCGCATCACGGTCGATGCCGATACCGGCGAGGTGACGCTCGATCAGAGCCGCGCCGTTGTGCACGACGATCCGGACGATGACGAGGAGAGCAGCTCACCGGCTCAGCTTGCCGCAGCCAACCTCGTGACCCTGACCGCCGTCGCCGTTGACGGTGACGGCGATCACGACGACGCCGTCGCTGACATCGGCCTCGCCTTCAACTTCGAGGACGACGGTCCGTCGATCGATCGCAACCAGGTCGAAGTTCCGGCCCTCACCGTCGATGACAGTGACTTCACCACCAACGACTCGGCCGACTTCTCGGTCGTGTTCACCACCGCCTTCGGCAATGATGGCCCTCTCGATGCCGACGATGACGACGTGGCCGATGCCGATGCCATCACCTACGAGCTCGGTATCAATGCCGGCGCCAGCGGTCTGACCGACACACTGACCGGCGACCCTGTCGTGCTCAGCATGGATGGTGCCGCGGTTGTCGGCATGGTCGGCACCGAGGAGGTGTTCCGCATCACCGTGGATGCCGATACCGGCGAGGTGACGCTCGACCAGAGCCGCGCCGTCGTGCACGACGATCCGGACGATGACGAGGAGAGCGGCTCACCCGCTCAGCTTGCCGCTGCCAACCTCGTGACCCTGACCGCCGTCGCCGTTGACGGTGACGGCGATCACGACGACGCCGTCGCTGACATCGGCCTCGCCTTCAACTTCGAGGACGATGGCCCGTCGATCGACCGTAACCTGGTCGAAGTTCCGGCCCTCACGGTCGACGACAGCGACTTCGCCACCAACGACTCGGCCGACTTCTCGGGCCTGTTCACCACCGCCTTCGGCAATGACGGGCCCAAGGATACCGACGACAACGACATCGCCGACGAAGATGCGATCACCTATGAGCTCGGCATCAACGCCGGCGCCAGCGGCCTCACCGACACGCTGACCGGCGACGCCGTCGTGCTCAGCATGGATGGTGCTGCAGTGGTCGGCATGGTCGGCGCCGAAGAGGTGTTCCGCATCACGGTCGATGCCAATAGCGGCGAGGTGACGCTCGACCAGAGCCGCGCCGTTGTCCACGACGATCCGGACGACGACGAGGAGAGCGGCTCGCCCGCTCAACTGGCGGCTGCCAACCTCGTCACCCTGACCGCTACCGCCTATGACGGTGACGGCGATCATGATGATGCTATTGCCGACATTGGCCTCGCCTTCAACTTCGAGGATGATGGGCCGTCGATCGACCGCAACCAGGTCGAGGTTCCGGCCCTCACCGTCGACGACAGTGACTTCACCACCAATGACTCGGCCGACTTCTCGGTCGTGTTCACCACCGCCTTGGGTAATGACGGGCCGCTCGATGCCGACGACGATGACGTGGCCGATGCCGATGCCATCACCTATGAGCTCGGCATCAACGCTGGGGCCAGCGGTCTCACCGACACGCTGACCGGCGATCCTGTCGTCCTCAGCATGGATGGTGCCGCGGTTGTCGGCATGGTCGGCACCGAGGAGGTGTTCCGCATCACGGTCGATGCCGATACCGGCGAGGTGACGCTCGACCAGAGCCGCGCCGTTGTGCACGACGATCCGGACGATGACGAGGAGAGCAGCTCACCGGCTCAGCTTGCCGCAGCCAACCTCGTGACCCTGACCGCCGTCGCCGTTGACGGTGATCTCGACCACGATGACGCCGTTGCCGATATCGGGCTTGCGTTCAACTTCGAGGACGATGGCCCGTCGATCGACCGCAACCTGGTCGAGGTTCCGGACCTGGTGGTCGACGAGTCGGCATTCGGCAGCGTCTTCGCCGATTTCTCGAGCCTGTTCGACACCGTTTTCGGCAATGACGGGCCGAAGGACACCGACGACAACGACACGCCCGACGACGATGCGATCACCTATGCCGTGACGATCAGCAATGCCGGCGACGACACCGGTCTCATCGACTCGCTCACTGGCGAGGCGGTGGTGCTCGACGTCGAGGGCCTCGACGTGATCGGCGTCACCGAGATCGGCGGGCTCGAGGTGTTCCGCGTCTCGGCCGACGGGGAAACCGGCGTGGTCACCCTGACGCAGAGCCGCGCCGTCAAGCATGACGATCCGGACGATCCCGATGAGTCCAGCTCGCCCGCCACCTTCACCTCGGCCAACCTGGTGAGCCTTGTGGCGACGGCCTATGACGGGGATGGCGACCACGACAGCGCTACCCTCGATATCAGTGCGACGTTCAAGTTCGAGGACGATGGCCCGGCGATCGGGCCGATCGCCGGCGGTATGGTGGACTTCGCCAACGGCGACACCGTCTCCAACCTGCTTGGAGCGCTTCCCGGTGCCGACGGCGCCGACGCCAAGATCACCGACTTCACCGAGAGCTTCGATTTCGGTTTCGCTACGGTGGTCGGAGTGCAGGAAGGCGACCAGACGGTCACCTACTACGAGGACGAGAACGGCAACGGCTCGATCGACCCGGGCGAGGACACTGCGTTCTTCCGCCTGAGCCTCGATACCACTGGTGACGATCCGGCGGCCTGGAGCTACCTGTTCGAAACGCTCAAGGATCCGGAACCAGCCAGCATCGAGTTCAATTTCGACGAGCTGCCTTCGGGTGCGAACCTGTTCGGCGTGGTCGGCGAGTCGTCCTCTGATCCGGCGATCCTCGTCTTCGGCAAGAAGGCCATCGTTAATGCCGCCGGCAACTACACCAACAAGAGCGATGTGATCCACACCTCGCAGGGCGGCACGGGAGCGACCATCGGTGTAAACAACCAGATGTTCGACCCCGGCGAAGGCGCGTACTTCGTCTACATCGACGATCCGGTGGCCAACTTCCTGTCGGGCGTGCCCGGCGGGCTGAGCCCAACCGAAGCGGACGATGCCGACAACGTGCAGTACACCGGTGGCACCGTGGACGTGACCACGGCCTCGATCACCATCTCGCAGATGCAGGGCAACAAGGGTGCATCGATGAAGCTTACGACCTTCCTCGGCACCGCCGAGCAGGGCCGCGACATGGTGCTGACCCCGAACGGAACTTCGCCCAACATCATCGAGGTGCGCGTCATCAAGCCCGACGGGACGATCTATGAGTTCGACTCCGACTCCGACCCGGCGATCGGCTTCATCGATGTGACGGGCTTGGGTGGCACCTCGGTGGTCGTTACCGGCCTCGACAAGGGCTACACCGTCGAATGGGATACCGACACGCTTCATAACCGCGTTCTGGTTGAAGGCGTCGCCGGCAAGTTCGACGTCGGCAAGTTCAGCATCGGCGAAACCGGGACCACACCGGACGGCCAGCTCGACTTTGAGGTGACCATCGAGGACTTCGACACCGCGGGTGACACGGCAGTCGCCGACTTCACCATCGGCATCGATGGCGACCTCGACGGGGTGATCACCATCTAGCGGCAACAAGCCTTAGCCGGCCGGGGGCAAACCCCGGCCGGCGTCTTTTGCGGCGCGTTCTTTGCCAAGGCGGTTGTCATGCCCAAGACCCTCTACGAAACCATCATCGATCGCGTCCGGAACGAGCTTCCGGCGCTCATCCTGTTCAGTTGCCTCGTCAACCTGCTGCTGCTCGTCACCGTGTTCTACATGCTGCAGGTCTATGACCGCGTGCTGTCGACCGACTCGCTCGACACGCTGATCTGGCTGACCCTCGGCACGCTCGCCGCCATCATCGTCTACGGCCTCATCGAGCACGTCCGACGCTTGATGCTCACCCGCACCGGCGCCTGGCTCAATCTCGAGCTCACCGGCCCGGTGATCCGCCGGGCCATGGAAGCCCGGCTTGCCGGCGCCGGCCTCGAAGCCGGACCGCGCGATGTTTCGGACCTGCGCGCCTTCTTCGATGGCGACGGTCCGCTCGCCTTGCTCGATGCGCCCTGGGCCATCGTCTTCATCGCTTTCATCTGGCAGCTGCATCCGGCGCTCGGCCTCATCGCCATCGGCGGGGCCCTGGTGCTGTTCGGCCTCGCTGTCGGCAATGACATCGCCACCCGACCGGCGCAGAAGCGCTCGACGGCCGAGCTGCGCGCCAACCACGACGCGGCGCTCCGCTACATCGACGGCGGCGAGACGCTGGCGCCGCTCGGCATGGCGCAACCGATCATCGAGCGCTGGCAGGAACGCGAGCAGCTCGCCACCGATCGCCAGCAGCGCCTCGCCGAAGACACCGCCACCGTCGTCAGCATCTCCCGCGCCATTCGCATGGCGCTGCAGGTGCTGATCCTCGGCACTGGCGCTTATTACGTGCTGCAGGGGCAGCTCACTGGTGGCGCCATGATCGCCGCATCGATCGTCCTCGCCCGGGCGCTCTCGCCCATCGAGCGCTCGATCAGCGCCTGGCGCCGGCTGCTCGCCGCCGCCGCGGCGCATCGCAATCTCAAGGCCCTGTTCAAGGGCTCGGCCTCTGACCACGAGGCGGTGCAGCTGCCACGGCCGCTCGGCCGCCTGTCCGTCGAGGCGGTGAGCTTCGCCGCGCAGGCTCGGCATGAGCCGATCCTCTCCAATGTCAGCTTCGGCCTCGAGCCCGGCACCAGCTGCGCCATCGTCGGCCCATCGGGGGCGGGCAAGTCGACCCTCTGCCGCCTGCTGGTCGGCGCCGCGCGCCCCAGCTTCGGCCATGTGCGCATCGATGGCGCCGATGTCTTTGCCTGGGATTCCGACGATCTGGGCCGCCACCTCGGCTACCTGCCGCAGCAGGTCGAACTGTTCCCCGGCACCGTCGGCCAGAACATTGCCCGCTTCCGCCCCATCGACAGCGATAAGCTGGTCGAGGCTGCCCAGCTGGCCGGCGTGCACCAATTGGTGCTGGGCCTGCCCGGCGGCTACGAGACCGATATCGCGGCGGCCGGTAACCGGCTGTCGCAGGGCCAGCGCCAGCGCCTCGGCCTCGCCCGCGCCGTTTACGGCGATCCGCCGCTGCTGGTGCTCGACGAGCCCAACGCCAACCTCGACAGCGATGGCGACCTCGCGCTCACCAAGGCGCTCGCCGAGCTCCGGCGCCGCCGGCGCACCGTGGTGATCGTCACCCACCGGCCGGTCGACCTGCAGGCCGTCGACAAGATCCTCATCATGCGCAACGGCACCGTCACCCGCTTCGCCGACCGCGACGAGGTGCTGCGCCCCTCCGGCGTTCCGGTCGAGGGCGAAGAGCCGCGGCGCATCCCGCAGCCGGCGCGCAAGCTCCCCAGAGCAAACGCCCCAAGTCATTGATTATGTCGCGCTTTCGAACCGGAAAAGTCTGCAACTTTTCCTGAAAGCACTCCAGGAGGTCGCTGCCATGTTCGAGAACCCCACCAAGCTCTGGCAGATGGCATTGGACTGGTGGCAAGCCGAGGCCCTGCCGCTGGTCGGTCGGGCCTGGACCGCCACCCGCGACGCCGGCCTCTCCCCCGAAGGCGTGCTCACTGCGGCCGCCACCGTGATTGCACTGGGCATTCTGCTGCTCATGCTCGGGGAGCGCCGCCGCCGCATCAAACCGCGGGTCGAACTCTCCCGCGCCACCCGTGGTCCGCGCTGGCTCGGCTACGTCGCGGCGCTGCTGCTGGTCGGCGGCTTCGGCACCTGGGCCTATGGCGCCCGGCTCGCCAGCGCCGCCATCGCATCGGGCGTGGTCAGCCCCGACGGCTACCGCAAGACCATCCAGCATCTCGAAGGCGGCATCGTCCGCACCATTCACGTCAAGGAGGGAGATGTGGTCGCCGCCGGGGACCCGCTGGTCACCCTCGACGACACCCAGGCCCTGGCCCGTCGCCAGGAGCTGCGCGACCGCTACATTGACCTGCGCGCCCTCGAGGCGCGCCTCCTCGCCGAGATGCAGGGGCGCGATGCCATCGTCATCCCGGCCGAGCTGCTCGCCTTTCCGGCAGCTGACTACGCCAGGGCCATCGACGACCAGCGTGCCCTGTTCATGAACCGCCGCGCCTCACAGAACGGCCGTGAGCAGATTCTCGACCAGCGGGTGAAACAGGTGGACGAGCAGATCGCCGGCCTGACCGAGATGATCGCCGCCGAGGACGAACAGATCGGCCTGCTCGAACAGGAGGCCGCGAACGTCAAGCAGCTCTATGACAAGGGCCTCGAGCGCCTGCCGCGCCTGCTCGAGCTGCAGCGCGAGGCGGCCAGCGTCGAAGCCCAGCGCGCCGCCAACCGCGCCGCCATCGCGCAGAACCGCCAGTTGATCGGCGAAACCCAGATGCAGCTCTTCGCGCTGCGCGACGAAATCGTCGAAAGCGTCAGCGAGGACCTCAGCAAGGTGCGCGGTGAGCTCGCGGAACTGGCGAGCCAGCTGGCCTCGCGCGAGGATGTGCTGGCCCGCACCGTGGTCACGGCGCCGATCGCTGGCACCGTCATGCATGTGCGGGTCACCACCGTTTCCGGCGTGGTGAAATCCGGCGAGCCGATGCTCGAGATCGTGCCGGAGGGCTCGAAGCTGGTGATCGATGCGCGGCTCAGGCCGCTCGATATCGATACCGTCCATCCCGGCATGCCGGCGCGCGTTGTCCTCACTGCGTTCCGGCAGCGCAACCTGCCGCAGATCCACGGCGTGCTCCGTTCGATCTCGGCCGACAGCCTCATCGACGAGCGCACCGGCAGCGCCTATTTCCTCGCCAAGGTCGAGGTCGACCGGGCGAGCCTCGACGCGCTCGGCGAAGGCATCAGGATGCTTCCTGGCATGCCGGCCGAGATCATGCTGCTGGGCGACGAGCAGACTCTCCTGGACTATCTGGTGAGCCCGATCACCGCCTCGCTCGACCATAGCTTCCGGCAGTAGGGCGTACGACTTTCAGCCTACTCCTCGTTGCCCGATCGGCGGTTGCCAACGCTGCCTCGGGCTGTAACCTGACGTACGTCCCTCGGGGAGGATCGGGGGACAAATAACGAGGGAGAGGCAACGTGAAGATCACTTCGGTGAAGACGGCGGCAACGAGCGGCCATTGCATGCATCTATGGGTCCGCATCGAGACCGACGCCGGCATCACCGGGCTCGGTGAATGCGTGCATGGCGGCTACCAGGCCATTGCGATCATCAAGGAGTTGGAAGAGCGCCTGATCGGCCGCGACCCCTTCGCCATCGATGCGATCTTCGAGGAGACCCGCCGCAGCCTGGTGTTCGAAGGCGGCTTCGCCGGCGCGCTGATCACCGCGCTCACCGGCATCGAAATCGCGCTGTGGGACCTGAAGGGCAAGGCCCTCAAGGTGCCGATCTATGAGCTGATGGGCGGCAAGTTCCGCGACGACATCCGGGTCTATTGCGATTGCGAAGTCTCGCCCGGCATGAACATGGACGAGGTGCAGGCCGAGGTCGACAAGGTGCTTGAGGCCGGTTTCAGCGCCCTGAAGGTCGATCTCGATATCCGCGCCTATGGCCACACCGGATCGGAAACCGGCTGGTACGAGAAGGACAGGTTCAACATGACTCCCAACAAGTGGGAGCATGACCGCATGGTGCAGCTGGCCGAGATGGTGGTGAAGGCCGCCGGCAAAGAGGTCGAGGTCGCCTGCGACCTGCACACCAGGCTCGACAAGCACTCCGCCATCCGCCTCGCCAAGGACCTCGAACATCTGCAGCTGATGTGGCTGGAAGAGCCGATCCCGCCCGAAAACATCGACGCCATGGCCGAGATTACCCGCTCGACCAGCGTGCCGATCTGCGGCGGCGAAAACCTCTATCTGCGTCACGGCTTCCGAAAGGTGTTCGAGCAGCAGGCGCTCGACATCATCATGCCCGACATTCCGAAATGCGGCGGGCTCTCGGAGTGCCGCAAGATCGCCGAGATGGCCGACCTCTATTCCATCCCCTTCGCCCCGCACAATGTCAGCTCGCCCATCGGCACCATGGCCTCGGCCCAGGTCTGCGCCACAGTGCCGAACTTCCTCGTGCTGGAGTTCCACTGGTTCCACCGCGACTATTGGTCGACCATCACCGATGGCGGCGAGATCATCCAGAACGGCCGCATCAAGCTCACCGATCGGCCGGGCATTGGTCTGGAGCTGAACGAAGAGGTGGCCAAGCAGCACCAGTATCCGGGGACGACCTGGTTTGCTTGAGGGGGACGGCCACGATGCTCTGAGCGTGTGGCCACCCCCACCCTTGATCCCTCCCCACAAGGGGGAGGGAGACGCGTACTGAAGCTGCGGTTCTGGCTCTCCCTCCCCTTGATGGGGAGGGCAGCGCAGCTTGGCGGCTCTGCCGCCTAGCGCAGCTGGGTGGGGCGGGGCGGTAAGATCGGAGCTGTGCTACCGCACCAAAGCCGGCCGCTTCGCGTCAAACGCCCACCCACCGATCAGGTACTGCATCGCCGCCGCATCGTTGCGGCTGCCTGCCGGCAGCGAGCGATACCGGGCATGCGCCGCCTCGAGCTGCGCCTCGTCGATCTCCACCCCGAGGCCTGGCCGTTCCGGCACGGCGACGTGCCCGTCACGGATCAGCGGTGGCTCCACCGTCAGCCGCTGTCCGTCCTGCCAGATCCAGTGCGTGTCGAGCGCAGTGATCGTCCCTGGCGCCGCCGCGCCGACCTGGGTGAACATCGCCAGCGAGATATCGAAATGGTTGTTCGAGTGGCTGCCCCAGGTCAGCCCCCAGCGCTGGCAGAGCTTTGCCACGTCGATCGAGCCGCGCGGCGTCCAGAAATGCGGGTCGGCCAGCGGGATATCGACGCTGCCCAGCGTCATGGCGTGCCCCATCTGCCGCCAGTCGGTGGCGATCATGTTGGTCGCGACCTTCACCCCGGTGCGTAGCCGGAACTCCGCCAGCACCTCGCGTCCGGAAAAGCCGGCCTCGGCGCCGCACGGGTCCTCGGCATAGGCGAGGATCGGCTTCAGCCGGCCCGCGAGCTTCACCGCTTCCTCGAGCGACCACGCCCCGTTCGGATCGACCGTCAGCCGCGCCGCGGGGAAGCGCTCGGCCAGCGCCTCGATCGCCTCGGCTTCGGCCTCGCCGGCCAGCACCCCGCCTTTCAGCTTGAAGTCGCGAAACCCGTAACGCGCCTCCGCCGCCTCGGCGAGCCGGACGACGGCGGCGGGCGTCAGCGCCACCTCGTCGCGCAGCCGGTCCCAATCATCGCCGCGCGTCGCGGCGCGATAGCCGAGCGGCGTTTTGGTGCGGTCCCCGATATAGAACAGGTAGCCCAGCATCTCGACCCGGTCGCGCACCTGGCCGTCGCCGAGCAGCTCGGCCATCGGCACCCCGAGGAACTGTCCCATCAGGTCGAGCAGCGCACATTCGAGTGCTGCAACCGCATGAATGGTGACACGCAGGTCAAAGGTCTGCGCCCCGCGTCCGCCCGCGTCCCGGCTGGCGAAGGTCTCGCCCACCTGCCGCAGCACCGAGCGATAGGCGCCGATCTCGCGTCCGACCACCAGTTCGCGGCTATCCTCCAGCGTTTTGGCGATCGCCTCGCCCCCCGGCACCTCGCCCAGTCCGGTCCGGCCGGCGCTGTCGGTGAGGAGCACGATGTTGCGGGTGAACAATGGTCCATGCGCGCCGCTCAGGTTGAGCAGCATGCTGTCCTCGCCGGCCACGGGCACGACGCGGAGGGCGGTGATGATGGGGGTGGCGGTCACGTTTGCCTCAAGACAAGCTGGTGCGTGGGGCTCCACCCCACCCTTGATCCCTCCCCATCAAGGGGAGGGAGACATTGTGGCGCGGGCCGTGGTTCTCCCTCCCCCTTGTGGGGAGGGATCAAGGGTGGGGGTGGGCAACACGCACCGATCGAGCGAACTACCCCTTCACCGCCCCGACGGTCAGCCCACCGACCAGGAAGCGCTGGGCGTACATGTAGAGCACCGCCACCGGGATCGCAGTCAGCAACGAGGCCGCCATCAGTTCGCCCCAGGGCAGGATGTCGCCCACCACCATCGATTGCAGGCCAATCGGCAAAGTCCTGAGCGATTCCGAGGTGATGAACACGAAGGCGAACAGGAACTCGTTCCATGCGTTGGTGAAGGCGAACAGCGCCACCGACAGCAGTGCCGGCGCCGCCAGCGGCAGGGTGATGCGGATGAAGGCATAGAGCCGGCTCGCCCCGTCGATCATCGCCGCTTCTTCAAGCTCCACCGGGATCGAGCGGAAATAACCGATCAGCACCCAGGTGGCGAAGGGGACGAGGAAGGTTGGGTAGGTGGTCAAGAGCGCGCCATAGCTGTTGATCAACCCAAGGTCGCTCAGCGTCTGGTAGAGCGGGATGAAGATCAGCGTCCCGGGCAGCAGGTAGGTAATCAGGATCGCCGTGGTCAGCAGCCCGGCGCCGAGGAATTTGAGCCGGGTCAGCGCATAGGCGGCGAGCGCCGCGATCGCCACCGAGATGATGGTGCTCAATGCGGCAATCAGGATCGAGTTGCCCAGCCAGTGCAGGAACGGCGAGCCGAACAGCAGCTCCTGGTACTGGTTGAGGGTCGGCGGGTTCGGCCAGAAGATCGATTGCCGCTGGCTGATCTGTGTCGTGGTTTTGAACGAGGTGATCAGCACCCAGTAGAACGGGAACAGGACGAACGCCATGATCGGCAACAGGATCAGGATGCGGATGCCGATCCCCATGCGTTCGCGGCCCTGCGGCTTGAACACCGGCTTTTCGGTCGAACCGGTCATCCGCTTGCGCAGCGCCTTGCCCAGCACCTCGATGCCGCGGTTCAGCATGTCGAACGGCCAGAAGAAGATATCGAGCACGAAGCTGAACAGCCCGCCGAAGAACTTGCCGATGCCGAGCCCCTTCTTCTGCACCCCGGCGGCACGTTCGTCGTGGCGCATGTACTTGGAGAGCAGGTAGATCAGGAACGCCATCAGCGGCGCAACGGAAAGCGCGATGGCGCTGCCGGGGCCGTATTGCAGCGAGCCGATCGCCTTTTCATAGGCAAGGATCGAGTAGAGGCGCGTCGCGCCGCTCGGTCCGCCGCCGGTCATCAGGAAGATCAGCCCGAACTGGTTGAAGGTGGAAATGAAGCTCAGCAGCAGCACCACGAGGATGACGTAGCGCATCCCGGGCAGGGTGATGTAGCGGAAGCGCTGCACCGCATTGGCGCCGTCGACCTCGGCCGATTCATAGAGCTCGGTATCGATCGCCTTGAGCCCGGCCAGCAGCAAGAGGGTGAAGAACGGGATGCCCTTCCAGACGTTCACCGCGATGACGCTCCCCAGCGCGAGGTTCGAGTCCGACAGCCAGCCCAGCGGCTTGTTGATGATGCCGGCGCCCTGCAGGATCGGGTTGAGGCCACCGAACAGCGGATCGTAGATCGACTTCCAGGCCAGCGCCGTGACGATCTCGGGCACGATCCAGGGCAGCAGCATGATCGCCGACATCAGGTTGCGCCATGGCAACTTGGAATGGAGAATCATGGCGATGGTCATGCCGGTGACGAACTTGATGCTGAGCGACCAGAAGGTGAAGTTGATCGTGTTCGAGAGGCTCAGCAGGTAGTCGGAATTGGTGTAGAGCCGCTGATAGTTCTTCAGCCCCACCTGCACCGTGTCGCCGGTGTTGAAATTGAATGTCGTCATCGACATCAGGATGGCGCTGATGAACGGCCAGAAGATCAGGCCGGCCATCAGCAGGACCATTGGCAATACGAACAGATAGGCGATCTTCCAGTCGCGGCCGAGAATTCCTCGCACCCGCCGCGCCACGGACATCGGCCGCATCGTTCGGCCTACCGCCGTATTCACCTGAGCTTGGTCAACCATTATCTGTCCCCTCGAAAGTGCTGCATGGCGAGGCGTCTGGCCTGCGCACCGGAGCCTTGATCCACTGCGTGCAACAGCGCGCCCACTCTGCCTGGGAGTGCGGCCGATGACGCTGTGGCGCTAGAGTGGGGAGGGCGGTCGCACCGCCCTCCCGCGCGGGTCGCATCGCCTTACGGCTGCATGATCCCGCCTTCTTCGAACAGGTCTCGCATCTTCTGGTGCGCATCCTTGACGGCATCGGCGGGCGCCATGCGGCCCGAGATGACGTTGCCGACCGACTGTTCCAGCACGCCCTGGGCGCGGATGGCATCGACACCCGCATTCGGATTGGCCGGCCACGACTGGCCAAGGAACGGATCCTTGACGTCAACCGCCTGCTTGATCGTCGCGAGGTTTGGTTCGGCAGCAAGCAGTTCCGGGGTCCAGAGGTTCTGGTAGGCCGGGGTGAACAGCACGCTGCCCAGTGCCGCGATCTTGCCGAAGTTGGCCGGGTCGAGCAGGTTGAGCGCCAGTTCCTTGGCGAGCGCCGCGTTCGGTGCACCCTTGAACACGGTCATCCAGCCGCCGACATTGCCGCCGTCACGGCTGTCGCCGTTGATCGCCGTCGGCGCCTGCAGCAGCAGCGTGTTCGGATACACCGGGTTGGCGTCACGCTTCGACTGAGCGTAGATCGAGAAGGCGTTCTGCGTGAACCCGATTTGCCCGGCGAGCCAGGCCTCGTTGTTGCCGGTATCGTTCCAGCTCTCGACGCCCGGCGGCAGCATGGCGGCATACTTGCCGTTGCGGTCGTAGGTTTCGCGCAGGAACTCGAAGGCGGCCACCGTCTCCGGCGAGTCGAAGGTAACGACCTGGCCGGTCTCGTCGGTGAAGTGGCCACCGAAGGCCTGCACCGTGGCGATCAGGAAGCCGAAGCCGTCACCGGACTGGTTGGGCGTAAAGCCCCAGCCGTAGAAGTCGGGACCCGAGATGGCGAGCGCCGCTTCGCGGCGGTCGACGATGGTCTTCAGGGAAGCAGGATCGATGCCCTTTTCCTTGAGCTTGTCGCCACGGGCATAATAGCCGGTGGTCGTGCCGATCAGCGGAACGGCCCACCACTTGCCGTCAAGCTGCGCGGTTTTGGCAGCGTTCAGGCCGGGCATGATGTCGCCGTAGAGCTTGACCGCTTCGTCGACCACGTCGGTCACATCCTCGACCAGGTCGAGCAGGTGCAGTTGCGAGATCGAGACGTTGGATGTGTAGGCGAAATCCGGCGGGTTGCCGGCTTTCACCGCCGCCGTCATCTTTCCCATGAAATCGCCGAATGACTCGGGGTTCGTGGTCGAGATGTCGAGCTGGACTCCCTTGCCGTCGGCAAAGGCCTGCACTGTGTCGCGGAACGCCGTCTGGGCCGCCTCGAAATACTCGGTGCGGTGAATGACGGTGAGCTTTCCCGAACCGCCGACCGGCAGCGGTGCGTCCGGCTTGGGTGCTGCGGCGTCCTGCGCAAAAACCGGAAGGCCGCTCCCCGCGGCGATAAGTCCGGCGCCGGTAGCAACGGTCCCCCTAAGGACGTCGCGACGGCTCAACTTCTTGATAGTCATCGTAGTTTCTCCTCCTCGTCGTTGGGCAGTCTCTCCTAGTCACGGCTCGTTGGTGGCTCTCGTGTCCACCTTGTATGACAACACGTGCAGCATTGAACAGATTTCGCTCTGCTGCAACACGTACCTCACGGTTCGGCTGTCCAGCCCTTGCAGGCCCCCCGTCCATTGCCTACCTTGTGCACAGGCATCGTGCCCGGCAAGAGGCCCGGCGCCCGCCTGTTTCCGCAACACCAGGACAAGAGCATGGATATCGATCCGACCTTGCGGTCAGTCGTGGCCGTCCGATCCACCATCCCCGACGACGCCTTCACCGCGGCCGGCCTCGGCACACTGCGCGAAGGCAGCGGCGTAGTGATCCGCGAGAACGGCCTGGTGCTGACCATCGGCTATCTGATCACCGAAGCCGAAGAGGTGTGGTTGACCACCAGCGACGGCCGCGTCGTCGCCGCTCATGCCCTCGCCTATGACCAGGAAACCGGTTTCGGCCTGGTGCAGGCGCTTGGGCCCCTCGACCTGCCGGCGCTGGAACTTGGTAATTCTGCCGACGCCCAGTTGGGCGATGCCGTGGTCTTCGCCGACGGCACCGGTCGTTCCATTCGCGCCACTATCGTCGCCAAGCAGGAATTCGCCGGCTACTGGGAGTACCTGCTCGACGAAGCCATCTTCACCGCCCCGGCGCATCCTTCGTGGGGCGGCGCGGCGCTGATCGGTGCCGACGGCAAGCTGCTCGGGGTCGGTTCGCTCCGCCTGCAGATGATGCGGGCCGGCGAGACCGCCGACATCAATATGGTGGTCCCCATCGATCTGCTCCGCCCCATCCTCGATGACCTGCTCACCCGCGGCGAGGCCAACCGCCCGCCGCGTCCGTGGCTGGGCGTATTCTCCGCCGAGAGCGACGGTGAAGTGGTGGTGATGAGTGTCGCCGATGGCGGCCCGGCCGCGCAGGCGGGGCTGCGCCAGGGCGATGTGATCTCCGACGTGCGCGACAGCGAGGTCGAAAGCCTCGCCGATTTCTATCGCAAGGTCTGGAGCAGCGGCCCGGCCGGCGCCGAGTTCCCGATGCGTGTCGTCCGCGACGGCCGCGACACCTGGGTCCGCATCAAATCCGCCGACCGCAACAGCTTCCTGCGCAAACCCCACCTGCAGTGAGGGCATTTGCGGACGCAGGCAGCCACGTCCCTTCTCCCCTGAGGGGAGAAGGTGGCGCGAAGCGCCGGATGAGGGGTGAAGCGGTGCCACCTGCTGGACGGGCGAGCATGCTGAGAAGCTGAACCCCTCACCCTAGTTCCGCTACGGACCTCACGGTCCTAGCTGCACCAGCCTCTCCCCTCAGGGGAGAGGGGACGGCTGCCTCGACATTTCGGCGAAGGGCCGGCCACTTACGCGGCCAGCCCCCAAAGCTCAGTTGATGGTCGGTAGCTCAATCCGTGGCCGCAGCGGCTGCAGTTCGAGCACCGGAGCCTGGCAAGCCCCCGGCTTGCCAGTCGTGGGCGGGATGCAGACGCATTGACCGCGGCGCAGGCGGCTGTCGTCCGGGCAGGCCGGGGTCTGTTCCTCGACGATATCCGGCCGGCAGTTGCCGGGCTCGCCGCTGGTGCCGGGCAGGCAGACGCACTGACCGCGGCGCAGGCGGCTATCGTCGGGGCAGCTCGGCTCCTCGATCACCTCGGGCCGGCAATTGCCCGGCTTGCCGAGCGTGCCCGGCAGGCAGACGCATTCGCCGCGGCGCAGGCGGCTGTCATCCGGGCAGCTCGGCTCCTCGATCACCTCGGGCCGGCAATTGCCGGGCTTGCCGAGCGTCCCCGGCAGGCAGACGCATTCGCCACGGCGCAGCCGGCTATCGTCCGGGCAGGTCGGTTCTTCCACCACGTCCGGCCGGCAATTGCCCGGCTTGCCGTGGGTGTCCGGCAGGCAGACGCATTCACCGCGACGCAGGCGGCTGTCGTCGGGGCAGACCGGCTCCTCGACCACATCAGGCCGGCACTTGCCGGGGTTGCCATGCGTGCCGGGCTTGCAGACGCACTCGCCATTGACCAGCCGGCTGTCGCGGAAGTCGCAGCTTGGCGTCGACTGGTTGGGTTCGCACTCGCCCGGATCGCCATGGGTCCCCTTGTCGCAGACGCAGGCGCCGCTATCGGTCAGGTGACTGTCGGCGGGGCACTTCGGCGCCGTCGGGCGCGGCGTGGCGCATTGCTTGCCGTTCCACTGCGTGCCCGCTTCGCAGCAGTCGCCATTCGGCATCACCTGCTTGACCGGGCATTGCTCGGGCTCGGGCTCCGCGCCCGGCCGGCAGACGCTGGCCGGCAGCTGGGCTGCGGCCGAGGCGGTGTACTGCACCCCCTCGTCGCTGTGCAGCACGGCGGCCGAGATCGACGCATTCACCGTGTTGACGATATTGCACTGACCCGCCACCGCCACATCGGTCGGGATGTGGATGGTGATGGTCATCTCGGTGTATTTGCCCACCGGGATGGTCTTGAACGTCGACGAGCAGTGCATGTCGTTGTCGGTCGTCGGCACGCACGTCCAGTTGCTGGAGGACACGAAGCTCGTACCGTCCGGCAGCAATTCGTCGACTTCGACCGTACCGATATAGGGGTCGGGTCCGGTCGACGTGGCCCTGACGGTGAAGGTCGCGTCGTAGCCGTCACCGGCCTTGACGGTCTTGATCGCGGTCTTGGTCAGCTTGAGGCTCGGCGGGTCGCAATACACCGCGACCGGGCCAGGCCCCAGATTGATGAACAGTTGCGGCACCTTCTGGGTGGCCTGGGCGAGGTAGCCCGGGTCGCCGCCGGAAGCCGGATTGGTGATCAGCACAGTGTTGATCACGTTGCAGTCGGCCAGCGTCACGCTGTTGGGGTTGACGTGCGACGTCGCCTGGAAGGTCCAGTTCGACAGCGAAGGCAACGCCGCCGGACGGGTGCAGAGCCACTGATCGACCCCCGAAGGAACGCACGCGGCGCCCGAGAAGGTCGTGGGCTTGTCGTTGAAATCCTTGACCTGGATCGGTCCCGGCTGCGGGCCACCGCCATAGTTGAACACGGTGATGTCGAAATCGCAGAGCCAGTCCTCGCTGGATGGATCCGACGCACAGCCGGTGGCGGTCTTTTGGATGTTGAGCTTGGGCAGGCCCGGCGCGATGCAGGCAGGATTGGGCAGCGCCTGGCCGACCGTGTCCGAGTCGTTGCCACCGGGATTCTGTGGTGAACCCGGGTTCGGCGCCAGGATCGACAGGTTGTTGGTCACCGAGCAGACGCCCGGCCCATCCGGAATGAAGGTGTGGAACGGCACGACGATCGGCGTTCCCGGATTGACCCCCACCGCTCCCGGCGGCGTACAGGTGGTGACCGCCGCCCCGGTGCAGAATGGGTACATCAGGGTGAGGAAGTTGGTGGTCACCCCCGCCGAGCTGTCAACGAAGGACAGCGGCCCCAGATAGGGCGTGGTGCCGACATTGCTGATCGTCATCCGCCATTGGCAGAGATAGCCATTCACCCCGTAGAAGAAGGGCGAACAGCCGAGCGCCGTCTTCTGCATCTTGAGGTCGGTATCGAGCGCCGGTCCGGCACAGGCCGGATCCGGGATCGGCGCGGTGACCGCGTCGAAGTCGTTGCCGGCGACGAGGTTGGTCGGCGAGCCCCCGGCGGGCGCGCTGATATTGGCCTTGTTGTCGAGGCCGCAAAGCGCCGGCAGGATGCCCTTGGGGACATGCGAGGTCACGAGGAACCCCGAGGTCCAGCCGGGCGGCACGTTGACCGGTGGCGCGACGATATTGCAGGTCAGCACCGGGCCGGCCTGGACGCAGGCCCAGGGGCCCAGCGTCGTTGCCGGAGCGTTGATACCGAGCGTGTCGGTGACGGTGATCGGCCCGGAATAATTGCCCGGCCCGGCATTCTGCACCAGCACCACGTACGAGCAGTTCCAGGTCGCGCCGGCGTCGGCGCAACTCGGCGCGGCGATCTTTTCGAGCAGCAGGTCGCTGCCGGGTGCCGCAAAGCAACCGGGCGCCTTGATGCCCGCCACGCCGATGTTGAAATCGTCGCTCGGATCGTCGTCATTGCCCCAGAACCAGTCGAGTTCGGCTGCGTTGGCGAGGTGGCAATAGTTCACCAGCGCCTTGGGCAGCTTCACCACCTCGTGCAGCACCACCCCGTCGCCGGGATAGAGCAGCACCGGGCCGGTGACGCACTGATAGGCGGTCGGTCCGGTCGGGCCGCACGACCATGGCGGCTGCGGCCAGAAGCTCATGCTGGCGCCCGGATTGTTGGCCGGCAGGTGATCGTTGACCACCACCGGACCCCAATAGGGCACGCTGCCGGTGTTCTCGACCCGGATGGTGAAGTTGCACCACCAGTTGGCGCCGCCATCGACGCAGAAGAACGGCTTGGCCCATTTTTCCAGCGTCAGATTGCTGTACTCGGGCTCGTCGGGTTCATCGGGTTCGTCCTCGTCCGGCTCATAGCTCGGCGGCAGGTAATCCGGCGGCGGGAAGGCCGGCGGCGGGACGTAGGTAGCCGGTGCGCTCTCGCACACCTGCCAGATGGTGACCGCGCCGACATGGCCCTGCGCCGTCGCCTGGTCATCATCGGTATTGCCGTCATAGTCGGCAAAGAAGGCCAGCGTCGGCGGCTCGTTCTGCGGCCGCACCAGCGCCGCGGCATTGCCCTGCAGGCCATGCACCTGGGTCGGCGGATCGAGCGGCGCATCGACGTTCAGATTGTCGCGCAAGGCATCGCCGGTCGACCACAGATAGGCGCTGCAGGCGCCGCTGAGCGTGCCGGCCTCGTCGTCGAAATCCGGGCCGAGCGCGATGCCGCCCGAGGCGTTGCTGCCTTCCGGCGCCATGCCGATGGCGTAGCTCTGGGGTGTCTCCACCCAAGTGCCCGGCGTCGTCGGGTCGTCCGGGAACTCGCGCTCGTAGCGCACCACCGACGAGGTCAGCGGCGTGGCAAACACCGAATAGTCATAGCTCCCCACCGGCGCGCCGCGCTGCGCGAGGAGCATCCGGCCCTGCGGGTCGAAGACGATGCTGGCGATCTCGTTGCTGGAGGGCAGGTCGGCAATATCGAGTTCCCAGCGTGCCGTGCCGAAGCTGCCGTCGGCATTGATGCGCACCGACCAGATCTGCGCGGCGACGGCGTAGAACAGCCGCCCGCCATTGACCGCGAGGCCGAACACCTTGCGCTCCGGCTGGGTGAAGCCCCAGGTCGCCGGATCCTCGCTGTTGAACGCCGGATCGGTGACCGACATGGTGCTGCCGTCGTCGGCGACGGGTTCGAGCTCGTGCGTCGGTCGTCCGGCGACGCCATGGTCGAAGGTGTCGATGATGACGCCGTCCGCCGCCAGCCGGTAGACGAGGCCGGTATCGAGATCGGAAACGAAGAACTGCGCGCTGGCCGGGTCGAACACCAGGTTGCCCAGCCCCGCGCCGCTATTGGCCGCGATGGTGGTGAACAGCGAGATCTCTCCGGTGCTGCCATCGACTTTCCAGATCGAGCCGGGATAGCCCGCCGTCCCGCCGGCCGTGCCCCACTGGCCCGCCATGAAGCTCGCCTCGGGCGCGCCGAGCTTGCTGCGTACCGGATTGCCATCGGCATCCGGCACGACGATGTTGAGCCCGAAGGCCGAGGTGGCCGCGAGATAGATATTCGGCGCTGCGGCGCCGCTGAACTCGGGAGCATCGTCGAGCGCCACCCCGAAGGTCTGCCCGACATCGGCTGCGGTTGCCGAGAATACCGGTTCGGCCGGGATCAGCTGACCGGTCGGCGGTCCATCCGGCTGCAGCTGCTGGATCACCATCGACGCGCCGGCCGGATCGATGAAGGTGTAGTCGAGCGGCTCGCCGCTGGCCGGGGGTGTCGCCGGCGGCACCACGCCCGAGAAGCCGGTGACGACAGGCTCGCCGGGAGCAAAGATCGCCTCGTCCGCCGCCAGGGCGAACGATGTCAGGAGTACCGTGGAAGCAATAACAGTCGCGACAAGTGCGCCGACGAACTGACCCGGGGTCCGCAGACCGAAATACGACGCCATGGCCTCTCCTCGCCATTAACGCCCCTAAGCTCACGCGTCCCCTTCGCGTGCACTCCGCATAAGTACAATACCACGCCACCACGCTGTCGGCACTGCTAATCTTGTGCCGGCGGCAACGATGCTGCCGCCGGCCTTCGGATGACTTTCAACCGCGATGACTTTTGAAGATCTTCAGCGCCACCACCGCCGCAGCGAGCGCAATGGCGAGGCCCATTGCGGGGTGCAGCATTGAGGACATGCTGGCCTCGGGATCAGTGCGCAGCAGGTACTGCACGAACGGGATGGCGTAGAGCAGGGCGGTGAGCCCGCTCCACCAGCGCAGCGCCCGGACCCGCCTGTCGCTCCAGGTGCCCCAGAGCAGCAGCGCAATCGGCACCGCGGCGATGAAGGCCCAGCCGGTCAGCACCAGCACGGGGGCGACGATGGCCGACCAGGTGACGTAGCGCGGCGCAAGCTTCTGCGACTTGTCCTGGCCCGGGGCGGTGAGGTTATCGGTGGTCATATCAGCTACTCCTTGGGTTAGGGGAAGGGCACCGGCGCGGCGTCGCGCCGGCGCCGGGTGTCACTTGCGGGTGGCGAAGGCGGCGATCAGCGCAGCCAGCAGCGCCAGCCCGGCGGCGCCGAGATAGGCGGCCGAGTAGCCACGGGCGAGCGCGGTGATCTCGTCTGCACCACCGGCGCTGAGGCTGCTGGTCAGCGTCGTCGCCAGTGTGAACAGCACGGCGAGGCCCAGGGCGCCGCCAATCTGCTGGCTGGTGTTGACCAGCCCGCTGGCGAGCCCGCTATCAGCTTCGCTGACGCCCTGCACCGCGAGTTCGGTGCCGGCGATGAACGCGCCGCCCAGACCGGCGCCGATGATGATCGTCGGACCCAGCAGGTGGAGCACGAAATCCGCCCCGACCGGCGCCAGCGCCAGCCAGACGAGGCCGATTGCGAGACCGACCAGCGACACCGCCAGCGTCCGCGCCGAGCCGGCCTTCGCCATCACCGGCGGCAACACCCCGGCCGTGACGATCAGCGCCAGCGCTAGCGGCACCTGGGTCAGGCCGGTCAGCATCGCGTCATAGCCGAGGACGTTCTGCATATGCAGCGACAGGACGAAGAACAGCCCGACCACCGCGCCGCCGATCAGCAGCACCACCAGGTTTCCCAGCGTCACCGCCCGGTTGGCAAAGATCGCGAACGACACCAGCGGGTCGCGCGAGCGGAGCTCGATCACGGTGAACAGCCCGAGCAGCACCACGCCGGCTGCCCCGAGGCCGAGCGTCACCGGCGACAGGAAGCCGACCTCGAGCACCATCGAGAACGCCGCCACCAGCGCCACCACGCCGAGCGTGATGGTGATGGCGCCCCAGAGGTCGAGACGCGCCTGGCTCTGCGCCACGTCGCGGCTCAGCAGTGAGGGGATCGCGGCGAGCACCACGAGGCCCACCGGCACGTTGATGAAGAAGATCGCCGACCAGCCGATGCTGGCCGTCAGCACGCCACCGAGCAGCACCCCGGCAACACTGCCGAGCCCCGCCACCGCGCCCCAGATGCCGAGCGCCTTGGCCCGGCCGTCGGTCACCGGGAACAGCTGCATCAGCAAGGCCAGCGCCGCCGGCGCGAGGAGCGCCGCCGAGGCGCCCTGGATAGCGCGGGCCATCAGTAGCATCGGCCCGTTGATCGACAGCCCAGCCAGCAGCGACGCTGCGATGAAGCCGGACACCCCGGCGAGGAACACCCTGCGGTGCCCATAACGATCGGCCAGCCGCCCGCCCAGCATCAGCAGCCCGCCGAACGGCAGCACATAGGCGGTGATCACCCAGGTGAGGAGGTTGTGGTCGAGCCCCAACCCGGCCCCGAGGCTGGGCAGTGCGATGTTGACGATCGAGGCATCCAGCACCACGAGGAACTGCGCCAGCGCCAGGATGGTGAGGGCCAGCCAGCGATTGCGGCTGCGCTCGGTCGGTGGTGCTGCCTCGGCAGCGGTTGCGATCACGGTGGTCATTGCTGTTCTCCCATATCAATAGAGTGACTAGTCACTCACCAGTTGGTTTCAAGAAATGGCGCCTTTGTTCCCGCGCTTGAGCGGGTGAGGGCGCCACGATGGACGTCGTCATAAATCGCCGGGGGGGATGCCCCGGCCGGATCAGATCGCCGGCACGTGCCGGATGCCGCGCGCCACCAGGCGGGCCCAGTCCTCACCGAGCTCGTCGATATCGGTGGTGGTGATCAGGTGGCAGAGCTGGCCGAAGGCGATGAAGCGTTGCACGGCTTCGTCGCTGGCGCCGGTGCGCTGCTTCACATAGGTGACGATCCGCTTGAGCCCAGCCCGCATCGTGGCGCGGATCGCGGGAACATCCGAGGCACTTTGCGCATGCACCTGGATCATCAGGATGCTGCGGTCGGCAATCAGGCTCGCATAGCCGTCGCCCATCGCATAAAGGATCGCATCGGCATCGCCGTTGCTGACCGTCTGGGCGCTCTTTTCCAGCGTCTCTTCAATCCGCGTGAAACAGCGCTCCACCGCCGCGATGAACAGCTCTTCCTTGGTGGGGAACAGTTTGAACACATAGGCTTGGCTGATCCCGGCCCGGACAGCGACCGCCGTCACCGGCGTCGCCTGAAACCCCGCATCGGCAAACGCCACCAGCGCCGCCTCGACAATGGCTTCTCTTCGGGTGTCCGCATCGGACAGGTTGGTGCGCGTGTGCTTCATGGTGAGTGAGTGAATACTCACTTGCACTAAGCATGTCAATGGCCAAACAATCTCCGAGCCCTTGGCATCGAAACCGCCCCTCCGGCCGTTTGGCCATCTCAACGAGGGTGCCCCCATGTCCAGCAACGACATCGCCGACCGCCTCAACCACTTCGGCAGGAACATCGAACGATGGCGCACCGAAGCGGCGCGCCTGACCCTGCTCGCCGCCCAGGCCCGGGAGCAGAAGCCCGACGAAGCGCAACTGATCCATCTCGAAGAGACGGCAACAGCCGTCTACACCGACATCACCGAGTTTCAGCGCACCGTCGAGGAAATCGCCACCACCAGCCCCGCTGCCGCCGCTGAACTCGCCCCGGTCGGCGACGCCATCCACCTGGTGCTGCTGGAGATCACCGAACTCGGGATCAAGCTCTACAGCTCTCGCACCGAGCTGCCTGAGGTGACGTGAGGGCAGCGCATCGGCGAGCGCACCGCGCTCGCGACCTGTCGCTGGAATGCTGGTCAAGGGCTCCGGTCGCCGACCGTCTCACCCCTTGGAAATCTCCGCCAAGATCCCCTTGGTCAAACTCCCCGTCGCTGGGTAGAGCGGGATCAGACACGCCTGCAGCGCATGGTAGATGTCGCCCTTGCCGCCGAACAGCGTGTAGCTCGGCTGCAGGTCTTCGGTCAGCTGCTCGTGCCAGCCGCCATTGGCTTCGTCGATGAATGAACTGGCGATCACGTCCCAGATGTGGCGATACCACTCCTCGTGGAAGGCGCTCGGCCGGTGCTCGCAGAGGAACGCCGCGGCGCCAACCCCTTCGGAGGCCGGCCACCAGAGCTTGTCGCGCATGTCCGGCTTGTCGTTCCAGTCGAGGTTGTAGAAGAACCCGCCCTTAGCCTTGTCCCAGCCGAGTGCGATCGACTGGGCAAACAGAGCTTCGGCCGCATCAGGCATCCAGGCGTGCTTTTTGCCGCCCAGCGCCCACAGCTGCAGCACCAGGCGCGACCATTCCAGCCAGTGGCCGGGCGTGGTGCCGGGCGGACGGAACATCTGGTCGCCGAGATAGCCCTTGTCGACCTGCCAGTTGCCATCGAAGTGCTCGGCGACGCGAAAACCGTTCTCGCCGGCCTTGCGCCGGATGATCAGGTCGGCGATGCGCTCGGCCTTGTCGAGATAGCGACGCTCGCCGGTGGCCTCGAACGCTGCCATCAACGCCTCGGTCAGGTGCATATTGGAGTTCTGCCCATGATAGGGGGCGATCACCGACCAGTCGGCGTTGAACTCTTCGGCAATGGCGCCGTGCTGCTCTTCCCAGAATTTGGTCTCGAGGATCTCGGTCACATCGGCCAGCATCTTGTCGGCCAGGGGGTGCCCGACCAGCTTGGCGCTCGACGAGGCCAGCAGCACGAAGGCATGGCCGTAGCCTTGCTTCCGCCCATCGCGCGGCCCGTTATCGTCCACCGTCCAGAAATAGCCGCCGGCCTTAGTATCGCGATGCCGCTCCCACAGGAACTTCATGCCGTGGTCGACGATCAGGTCCGAGCCCGGCCGGCCGAGCAGGCTGCCGATGGCGAAGCAGTGCACCATGCGCGCCGTCGAGTGGATGCCGCGCACCGGATTGGCGGCGTTCAGCGGCTTGCCGATCGGATCGAGGTCGAAGAACCCGCCCTTCGGGTTGAAGGCCCGATTCTGGAAGAACCCGAACAGCGCGTCGGCCTGCTCCAAGAGCCAGCGCCGATGATAGCTACGGTTGCGCCAGGGTTGGGTGGTCGTCGCCGGCATATCTAGCTCCCTCGGTTTTGGTGAGCCAGTTCTACCCAGCGGGCAGCGCAGCGTCGAGGGCTACCATACGAGCATCAGGCCTCGAGCCGCGCCCGGATCGCCGCCTTGGTCGCGTCGTCGGCGAAAGCCCGCCCGATTGCCGCGAGGTTGGCCGCCCGGAACCGTACTGCGTCCCAGCCGAACACCTGCTGCAGCCGGCCATACTCCTCGGTGAGCGTCAGATCGGTCGGCCCGCGGGCATCGGTATTGATCCCCACCGACACGCCGCGCCGCATCAGCTTGTCCACCGGGTGATCTTCATAGCGGTCGAACACATCGATCTGGATGTTGCAGGACGGGCAGACCTCGAGATGCACGTCGCGCTCCAGCAGCAGCGCGATCACCGCGTCATCCTCGATCGAGCGCACCCCGTGCCCGACGCGCCGTACGCCCAACTGCTCCACCACTTCGCGCACCTTCTCGGCGCCGCCCGCCTCGCCGGCATGTGCGGTGACGTTGAGCCCGCGCTCGGCGGCCTTGCGAAATACCGGGATGTGCTCGCCGAGCCCATACCCGGTCTCGTCGCCGGCGAGGTCGACACCGCCGACCCCTTGCGCCCGGTAGGTTTCGGCGATCCGCACCAGGTCGAGGCCCTGGGCCGTATCGTCGGGCCGGAGCGTACAGAGGATCAGCCGGGCTTCGACCGGATAGCTCTTTCGACCCTCGGCCAGCGCCGCCAGCACCGTCTCCACCACTTCGTCGGTGGTGAGCCCTGTCTGCCGATGCAGCTGCGGCGCGAAGCGGATTTCGGCATAGACCACGCTATCCTCGGCCAACTGGCGCAGCAGGTCGATGGTCGCCACGGTCAGCGCCCGGCGGCTCTGCAGCAGCGCCAGCGGCGGCGCCAGGTAGCGGAAATAATCTACGAGGTTGACGCATTTGCGCGGCGCGAGGAACTCGGCACGATAGCGCTCCGGCGTCACATCAGGATCGAGTGCGTTCACCGAGGCAAAGCTCATCGAGCAATCGAGATGCAGGTGCAGCTCGACCTTGGGAAACGCCCTGAGTTCGTCGCGAGTCATCATCAACCCTTGATACCAGCGCTCGCCAGGCCCTGCACGTAGTAGCGCTGTAGCGGCAACAACAGGGCGATCGGGATCAGCGCGGTGATCACCGATACTGCAAAAAGCTGGTTCCAGATCGTCTGGTACTGCTGCTGGAACGCCGCCATGCCGACCTGGATCACCTTGAACTGCTGGGAGGGCATGGCGAGCAGCGGCCACAGGAACGCCTCCCACTGGAACACGAAGAGGAGCAGCCCGGCGCTGATGCAGGTGGGGATCGAGAGGGGCACATAGATGCGAACGAGGACATCGAACCAGTTGGCGCCATCGAGCTTGGCCGCCTCGAGGTAGTCCTTCGGGACTTCCTTGAAGAACTGGTAGAACAGGAACACCGCCAGCCCGTTGGCAACACTGGGAACGATCAACGCTGCCACGTTGTCGAGCCAGCCCAACTGCAGCGTGACGGTGTAGAGCGGCAGCGCGATCGCTTCGAAGGGCAGCATGAAGCTGATGATGATCAGCGTCAGAATGGCGTTCTTGCCCTTGAAGTCGAACACCGCGAAAGCAAAGCCGGCCATGCCGTTGACGATCAGTCCGCCAATCATCGTGACGATCGCGACGAACATCGTGTTGGCGATGATGATGCCAAAGCCGCGGTCGAACACGCCCTGGTAGGCCTCGAGCGAGAATGGCGAGGGGATCAGCGCCTTGGCGGTGAACGGGAAGATATCGGCAAAGACTTCGGTGTTGGGGCGGAGCGACGAAACGATCGCCCACCACAGCGGCAAGACGAAGATGAACGCAATGGCGATGTAGGCGACGTGCTTCAAACCGAAGCCGATGCCCTTGCGGAGCGCATGCGGGGTGCTTTGCATCACTTCTTCTCCGGCTTGCCGTCGAGCAGCCGGAACTGCAACCCGACGATGACGAGGAGGATCGCGACCACCACGACGATGATCGCCATCGCCCGGCCCATGTCGCCGAAGATGAAGCCCGACTTGAAGGCCTCGTACATCAGCACGTTCGTGCTGTCGGCCGGCCCGCCCTGGGTGATCATGAAGATGGGCGCGAACAGCAGGAAATTGATTGAGACATCGGCCACCAGCACGAAGAGCAGCGTCGGCCGCAGCAGCGGGATGGTAATGAAGACCAGGCGCTGCCAGGCTCGTGCGCCGTCGATCTTGGCCGCGTCATAGATCTCGGGCGAAATGTTCTGCAGCCCGCCGATGATGAAGATCATCCAGTACGAGATGCCCTTCCAGGTGGCGATGGCGATGATCGAATAGAGCGCCAGGCTCTCGGAGGTCAGCCACGGCTGGCCGGGGATGCCGGCAATGTTGAGCACGCCATTGGCGAGCCCATCCGGGCTCAGCATGATGCGCCAGATGATCACCGCGGTGGGCAGCGACACCCCGATGGGGATGAGGAACAGCACCCGGTAGAACGCCACGCCCTTGAACTTCTGCACGTAGAGCAGGGCCAGCCCCAGCGCGAGGGCGATCTGGATCGGGTTGATCAGGAGGTTGAACCACAGCGTCACCTGCAGCGATTTCCAGAATGCGGAATCGGTGAACAGCGCGACGTAGTTGTCGAGCCCGACAAACACCTGGTTGCCGCGCAGCATGTTGAAGAAGCTGTCGCTGACCGCCAGCGCGATCGGATAGAGGCGGAACACCACGAGGCCGACCAGCGCCGGCGCCAAGAGCACCGCGAGCAGGAAGAGGGGAGTCTTGCTTCTGACCATCTAGAGCGGTTCACCTAGCGTGTCGGAGACCACCATGTAACACGGTGGCCGCGGACCCCCGCCCCTGTCCCCTCCCCGCAGGGGGGGAGGGAGACCCATACTGAGATGCCGGTGTGGGCGTCTCCCTCCCCCTTGCGGGGAGGGAACAGGGGTGGGGGTCCACAGCCACCGGCATTCGAGAGACGAACCTACTGCGCGACGCGCGCTGCCGCGGATTCGAACTTCTGCACGGCGCTCGCCAGTGCATCCTTCACCGCCACGCCATTCGCCATGTCGATGAAGGCGGTGCGGAACGCGTCCTGCAGCTGGCCGTAGGCTGCCGTCACCGGACGGGCCCTGGCGGTGTTGAGCGAGTCGTAGACGCCCAGGCGGAACACGTTGTTGGGGAAGGCATCGAAATCGGCCGCGGTGCTGATTTCGTCGAGCAACGGCTTGCTCACCGGCAGCTGGTTCAGCGCCTTGAACCAGACGCGCGTGCCTTCATCCGAGGTGGTCAGGAACTTGGCGAAATCGAACGCTTCGGCCTGGTTGGTCGAGGCGGCGCTGACGCCGACATACCAGCTCCCGGTCGGGGTCAGCACCTTGCCGCCCTCGAAATACGGGAACGGCGCCACGCCGAAATCGATGCTGGTCTGTGCGAGGATCGGCAGGTTCCAGGTGCCACCGGCAAACATCGCCAGCTGACCATTGCCGAACAGCGAGGCCGCTTCGCCATAGCCGAGGCTCTTTGGGCTCACTGCCCATTCATTGTAGAGGTTGGCCCAGTAGGTGCCGGCTTTGGTCCAGGCCTCGCTGTCGAGGTAGCCCTTGGCGGTCACCCCATCGGGCGCGATCACGTCGGTGCCGAGCGATTCCCCCAGCGGCTGCAGCTGGTAGAGCTCGCCGAACTGCTCGACCGTAAAGCCGTACTGCGTGGTGCGGCCGCCATCTTTGACCGTCAGCTTCTGCGCCGCGTCCGCCACCTGTTCCCAGGTCCAGCGCTTGGTCGAGCCGAGCGCATCGACTTCCGCCTGCGTGGCGTTCTGCCCGGCGGTCAGCCCATCCGGCGCGGTGATGCCGGCATCGGCGAACAGCTTCTTGTTGTAGAACAGCACCTGCGCCGAGTTGTTGATCGGCAGCGCGAACTGCGTCGCATCATACTTGCCGGCATCGATCGCCGCCGGCACCAGGCTCGAGGTATCGATGCTGGCATCAACAGGCGCGAGGAAGCCGCGCGAGGCATAGCTCGCGACCAGCGGCGCGTCGACATAGACGAGGTCGATGCCGGTGTCCTTCGAGCGCAGCCGGAGCTCCGCCACCTGGAAGAACTGCGCGAACGGATAGGGCTGCAGGTTAATCTTGGTGCCCGGATGCGCCGCCGTATAGGCATCGACGACGGCCTGCATGGCCGTGGTGTCGCCGCCCTCGATGACGATCATGTTGAGCGTCTTGTCCTGCGCCAGCGCCGGTGCCGCGGTCATCGCCGCCACCACGCTGATCGCCAGAGCCGTGTTCCACATCTTCATATTACGCACCCTTCTCTTGTAGCCGAAGAAATCAGGACTTTGCCGCAAACCGCCTGGCGCCCCAGACGAGGCCAGGGGTCACCAGTTCCGTGAACCGCCTCGCATCGACCGTCATGGCGACGCCGACATTCTTGCTGCGCGTGTCATGCTTTGGGTCCTGCGGACGGAAATCGATCAGCGTCTGCCCGTAACCCGGGCCATCGCCGATGATCACCTCGCCCGGCAACTGCGCGACGCCGAAGATTGTCGGGTCGATCAGGTAGGCCACCGCGCAGGGGTCGTGCAGCGGTGCGCCCGGCTTGTCCTCGCCGGCAAAGGCGTAATAGGTGCCGCAATAGAACGTCATGATGTCGGCCACCGGATTGTTACCGGCCACAGCGGCGCGCACTTCGGCGATGTCGGCGCGGCTCAAGAGCGTCTGGTGTGTCAGGTTCAGCCCGAACATCACCAGCCTGGCGCCCGACTTGAAGACGATCCGCGCCGCTTCCGCATCGGCCCAGGTGTTGAATTCGGCCGCCGGGGTCACGTTGCCCTCGGTGGCCGAGCCGCCCATGAAGACGATCTGCTTGAGCTTCTGCGCCAGGTCGGGCCGCAAGGCCAGCGCCAGCGCAACATTGGTCATCGGCCCGATCACCACCAGGGTGATCTCGCCCGGGTTGGCGTCGACCTTGGCGATAATCGCCTCGACGGCGCCGACCGCATCGGCCTTGCGCTCGGTCTGCGGCAGCTCGACGCCGGCGCTGTCCATACCCGACGGGCCATGGAACGCCGCGGGAAACTCGTAGCGGTGCAGCAGCGGCAGCACGGCGCCGGCATGCACCGGCACATCGAGCCCGAACGCGTCGACGATCCTCAGCGCATTGCGCGTCGTGTTCTCCAGCGAAGCATTGCCGCATACCGTGGTGATCGCTTCGATCCGGATCGCCGGGTGCGATGCCGCGAGCAGGATCGCCGCCATGTCGTCATGGCCGGGATCGCAATCGATGATGATGCGGTGGGGAGTCGAAACGGACATCAGATAACTGCTCTATGAGGGGAGGAGAGAACTGCGCACGCGCAAGTCCGGACGCGAAAGCGTGAGGTGTCGAAACCGGGGAGGGAGGAACCCGGATCCGGCGGCCTGACGCCTCGCATCCGAGACGGAACACTAGGCTGGACGGGCCTCGGCCAACAATTTACAAATCGGCCGTTCGATTGAGTTTTCGTCAATGGTTGAGACCGGCCACCTGCTGAATGCCCTCCGCGCCTTCGAGGCCGCCGCCCGGCTCGGCAGCGTCAAGAAGGCGGCGCAGGACCTGAGCGTCACCGATGGCGCCGTCAGCCGCCAGATCAAGCATCTCGAGGATGCCCTGGGGGTCGAACTGTTCGAGCGCGGCAACCGCTCGATCCGCCTCACCCCGGCCGCCGCGGAGTATGCCGCCACCATCTCCGAGGCCTTCGCCTCGATTGCGCGCGGCACCGAGCAATTGCGCCACGCCCACAACCGCCAGACCATCATGCTCACCGCGCCCGATGCGTTCCTGCTCCGCTGGCTGGTGCCGCGGCTACAGAGCCTCGAGGCGCTGCTCGACGGCACCTCGGTGCGCCTCACCACCTGGAGCCGCGAGATCAACCCGGCCGATCGCTCCATCGATATCTATATCGGAGTCGGTCCGGTGCCCGAGATCCCCGGCATGACCGTTGTCACCGTAGCGCCCGAAACCTTCGGCCCGGTGGTCAGCCCGATGCTGATGAAGGGCCGCGAGGCCGATCTCGAGCATCTGTGGAGCCTGCCGCGCCTCGATACCGTCTGGCCGCCCGACATGTGGTCCAACTGGGCCCGCGAAGCCGGCGTGACGCTCGAGCCGCGCGAGTTCATCTCCTACGACCTGCTGTTCTACACCTTGCAGGCCGCCGAAGCCGGGCTCGGCGTCACCATCGGGCCCGGCCCCGCCGTTTCCGACGCCATCAAGCAGGGCCGCATGTTGGCGCCGCTCGGCCTCGTCACACGCCCCGGCTCCTGGTACCTCGCCTGGCGCAACGATCGCTCGATCCGCGTCATGAACCTGGTGAAGCGCTGGTTCGAACGTGAGTTCGCCGAGTGATCAGACCGCCGCGTAGTGACCGGGGCTGACCTCGGTCCACTGCCCCACCTCCGCCCTCGCCATGCCGCGCACCCGGGCGACTTCCACGGCGAACGCTGCGGCCGCGGCGCTGTCGCCATCCAGTCGCTCCGACGCATTGGGCACCGCCGACAGCAGCACCCTGGTGTAGGGGTGAACCGGCCGGGCGATCACCTCGCGCGATGGCCCCCATTCGACGATCCGCCCGCCGAACATCACCGCCGTCTCTTCGGCGATATAATGCGCCGTGGCGATGTCGTGGGTGATGTAGAGGAGGCTGAGGCCGCGCTGCGTCTTCAGCCGCGCGATCAGCTCGAGCATCGAGCGGCGGATCGAGACATCGAGCATCGAGGTCGGCTCGTCCGCCACCACCAGTTCTGCCCCCACCGCCAGCACCCGCGCCAGGTTTACCCGCTGCCGCTGCCCGCCGGACAGCTCGTGCGGATACTTGTCGAGCGTGTGCTCCGGGTCGAGTTCGGCCTCGGCAACGATCCCGGCCACCCGTTCGCCGAGCGCCACCCCGCTCAGCCCATGGTGGAGCCGCAAGGGCCGCTCCAGGTGATGGCGCACCGTGTGCGCCGGGTTGAGCGCCGAGAACGGGTCCTGGAAGATCATCTGCACGGCGCGCCGATGTTTGAGCCGCGCCTTGCGTCCACGGATCGTCGCGATGTCGCGCCCGCGGAACAGCACCTGGCCCGAACTCAGCGGAAACAGGCCCGTGGCAGCCCGCCCGAGCGTCGATTTGCCCGAGCCGCTCTCCCCCACGATGGCCAGGGCCCGCCCTTCGTCGAGCTTCAGCGACACCTGCTGCAATGCCGCCACCGACTTCTCGCCGCCGAAGATGTTGCGGATGCGGAAGGTCTTGCTGGCGGCGACCAGTTCGAGGATGGGCGGGGTCATGACAGGCTCTCCAGCCTCGGCATGGCGTCCCACAGCGCCCGCGTATAGGCCTGCTCCGGCGCCTCGACGATCTGCCGGGTCGCGCCGACCTCGATGATCCGGCCCTTGAGCATGATGGCGATGCGGTCCGCCAGTTGCGCCATCAGCGCCAGGTCATGGGTGATGAACAGCAGCGAAAAGCCGAGCCGCGCCTTCAGCGCCATGATCTCGGTGAGGATCTCGCGCTGCACCACCACGTCGAGGGCGGTGGTCGGCTCGTCCATGATGATCAGCTCCGGTTCGAGCGCCAGCGCCATGGCCAGCACCACGCGCTGCCGCATGCCGCCCGACAGCTGGTGCGGGTAATCGTCGAGCCGCGCCGCGGCGATGCCCACCAGCTTCATCAGTTCTTCGGCCCGCGCCCGCGCCGCCTCGCGGCGCATCCCGGTATGGCCGACCAGTACGTCGCGGAACTGCTCGAAAATCGTCAGCACCGGGTTCAGCGAGTTCATGGCGCTCTGGAACACCATCGATACCTTGCGCCAGCGCCACCGCCTCAGCGCTTGCGGCGTCAGCGCCAGCACGTCCTCGCCGTCGACCCGGATGCTGCCGCCCGAGATGATCGTCGGCGGCCGGTGCAGCCGCATCAGCGCAAAGGCGATAGTGGATTTGCCGCAGCCGCTTTCCCCTGCGAGGCCCATTACCTCGCCGCGCCGGATGTCGAGATCGACAGCGTTGACCGCCGTGAACAGCCCCGTCGTGGTCATGAAGTCGACTTTGAGGCCCCGCACTTCGACGAGGTTCGATTGCTGATCCATCGTCATGCCTCCGGCGCCGTCGCATCGACCCGCGCCCGGTCGATGGCGCGTTGCGCCTTCGCCGCCTTGGCGACGGTGCCGAGCGTCCTCAGCCGTGGGTTGGAGATCTCGTCGATGGCGAAGTTGATCAGCGACAGGCCGATGCCGATCACCGCGATGAAGCTCGCCGGCGCCGCCACTTCCCACCACGCCCCGATCATGATCGCTGACGAGGTCTGCGCATTGTAGAGCATGGTGCCCCAGCTCACCGCGTTCGGATCGCCCAGCCCGAGAAACTCCAGCGTCGCCTCGGTGATGATGGTGTAGATGACACTGCCGATGAAGTTGAAGCCGATGATCGATAACAGGTTCGGCAGCAGCTCCACCGCGATCATCCGCCACGTCGGCTCGCCCGCCAGTTCCGAAGCCTCGATGAACTCGCGGCGTCTGAGGCTCATGGTCTGGGCCCGCGTCACCCGTGCACCCCAGGCCCAGGAGGTGAGCCCGATGATCAGCGCGATCACCATCGGGCTCGCCTGCCCGACGAAGGCTGCGATGACCAGCAGCAGCGGCAGTTGCGGGATCACCAGCGCGATGTTGGTGAAGAAGTTGATCACCTCGTCGACCCAGCCGCCGAGATAGCCGGCGGTAATGCCGAGCGCCACACCGATCACCGTGACGATCAGCCCGGCGAGAAAGCCGACGAACAGCGAGGTGCGGGTGCCCCAGATCAGCTGGGTGAACACGTCGCGGCCCATCCGGGTGGTGCCGAGCAACTGGTCCATCGAGGGCGGCTCATGCGGTCGCCCCACCCGCTGCATCGGCGCATGCTCGGTGATCCAGGGGGCGGCGATGGCGATCGCCACATAGGCGAGGACGATGGCGAGGCCGACCACCGCCTTCTTGTTGCGGAAGATGACTTCGAGGGAACCGCTCATTTCAGGCCCTCCTCAGCCGCGGGTCGAGGAACACATAGGCGAGGTCGACGGCGAGGTTGGCGGTCAGCATGGCGAGCGTCATGACCAGCAACTGCCCCTGGATCAGCGGGTAATCGCGGGCGACGATCGCGACATAGAGGGTGCGGCCGAGGCCGGGATAGTTGAACACCACCTCGGTCACCAGCGAGCCGCCCATCACCGAGCCGATGGTCAGCGCAAAGGCGGTGACGCTGGGCAGGAGCGCGTTGCGCGCCGCATAATTGTAGCGTACCCGCCGGTCGCTCAGCCCCTTGGCCAGCCCCATCACCACATGATCCTCGCCGAGCTGGCCGATCATGTTGTTGCGCATGGTAACGAGGTAGCCGCCGATATGGACGAAGGCCAGCGACACCACCGGCATGATGGCGCTGTGCGCCACGCTGCCGAGGAATTGCGGGCTCCAGCCCGGGTCGAGCTTGGGATCGAACGCATAGCCGGTGGGCAACCATTTGAGCGCCACGCCGAAGACGAACAGCGCCGCCAGCGCCACCACCACCGCCGGGATCGCCTGCACCGCCAGCGCCAAAGGCGATGCTACCGAGTCGAAGGCGCCACCGCGCCGCCAGGCGGCGAGGATGCCGGTGATCGAGCCGACCGAGAAGGCGAGGATCGCGGAGGTGCCGGCGAGGAACACCGTCCAGGGCAGGGCGTAGCCCAGTACCTGGGAGACGGTGAGCGGATAGAATTTCACCGAGTAGCCGAGGTCCCAGGTGAAGACGCTCCTGAGGTAGGCGAGGAACTGCTCGTGCAGCGGTCCGACGGCAAAACCGAAGGTCTTGAGCAGCGCCGCGCGGGCTTCCGGCGGCAGCGTGTTCTCGGCCTTGGCGAACATGAAGTCGATCGGATCGCCGGGCATCAGCCGCGGGATCAGGAAGTTGATCACCGCGGCGGCGCAGAACGCCACGATGTAAAAGCCGATGCGGCGCAGCACGAATGGCATGCGAACCCTCCCCCGTCGGTTACGAGATCCAGGCGGCGCCGCGTGGGGAGCGTGCCGCCTGGATCAGGCTCTGGTCGTCTCGAGGCCTAAGGTGTCACTGGCCTGAGGGCCAACAGGTGCAGCACGCGCTCCGGCACGCCGCCATAGACCACCGGCCGCGCCACCGGGTTGTCGGCGTTGAACCAGCCGGTGAAGCGCTTGGTCGAGTACTCGTACCAGAGCGGGTTGTTGAACACCGCGATATAGGGCAGGTCACGGCCGACGATCTCCTGGATCTGGTCCATGAGCTTGCGCTGCTCGGCCTCGTCGCTGGTCTGGTAGAAACCATCCAGCAGCTTATCGAGTTCGGGGGTCGAGTAGTGCGAGGCGGCCTGCCGGGTCTTGCCGACATTGGCCGAATAGAGCGCCAGGTCGAACATGAAATGCGGGGTGACGCCGCCGCGGATCGAGTTGATCCCCACGTCGAAATCGCCGGACTTCAGCATGTTGTCCCACGGCCCTTCCTCGGGGGTCGACAGCCGGGCTTCGACGCCGACCTGAGTCAGCCCCTCGACGGCGAGCTGCACGCTGTTGACCCAGTCGGTCCAGCCGTTCGGCACGATGATGTCGAAGCTGATCTTCGTGCCGTCAGGATTCTCGACGAAGCCGTCGCCGGTCACGTCCTTGTAACCGCTGTCGGCCAGCAATTGCTTCGCCGCATCGAGGTTGTATTTCGAGAACTGGCCATACTCGGTGTCGACCTTGGGGTTGTTCCACGAATGAAAGGCCGCCCCGAGCCCCGACGGATACTCGTTGAGCGTCGGGTAGCCATAGCCGGCGATATCCACCATCGCCTGCCGGTCCATCGCCATCGAGAAGGCGCGGCGGAAGTTGATGTCGTTGAAGGCCGCCTTGTTGCCGGCATTCTTGGTCTGCTGGTTGAGGTTGAACACCACCATCGAGCCGCCCGGGAACCAGTAGGCGTTGTGGTCGGGGTCGAGCCCCACATAGGTCTTCTCGATATCGGGCAGGAAGGCCCCGAACCAGTCGAGCTCGCCCTTGGTGACCTCGGTCAGCGTCTGGTCGTTGCCGGCGATCTGCGGGAAGCGCAGGCAGTCGACGAAGAGGTTCGCGGCATCCCAGTAGTTGGGGTTGCGGCACTGCATGTATTCCTGCGCGGTGAAGCGCTCGATCTCGGTCATCGGCCCCGAGCCCACCGGCTTCTCGTTGGTGAAGGTCGCGGGGTCCGCAACGTCCTTCCAGGTGTGCTCGGGCACCACATAGACCTGCACCAGCTTGTAGATCAGGCCCGAATTGGCGGCATTGTAGGCGATGGTGACGTTGTTGCCGTCGACCTCGACGCTCTTGATCTGCGTCCAGATCGCATTGAGGTCGAGCTCCGGATGCGCCTTCAACAGGTTGAAGGTGAACAGCACGTCGTTGGCGGTGAACGGCTGGCCGTCCGACCACTTCACCCCGTCGCGGATCTTGAAGGTTACCGCCGTCAGGTCGTCATTGTAGGTGAAGCTCTCGGCCAACCGGTACTCGGGCTTGCCGCCCTGCAGCACGTTGAAGATCACCAGCGGCTCGTACATGAAGTCCTCGACCGTCGACAGCCGCGTCGAGGTGTTGAACGGATTGAAGTTGGCGACGAACGCCGTGGTTTCGGTCGGAAACGCCGTCAGGATGGCCTTGGCCTCGACCGTGGCGGGCGCTCCCAGCGCCGCTGCCACGAGGACGAGGCTGAACGTCGTCGATCTCATCATGTCCACTCCCTGTTTCGCCCGGGCCGTCGCCGGCCGGGACCCCCTCGAGACATGCGCGCCGCTTGCCGCAGCCACCCCACGTCCCTTGCGGCAACCACATCAGCCTTGCCACCCGCCTCCCGTCACCCGGGCAAAAGCGTGCAATTCGTCACGCAAGATCGTCAAAATCGGCAAAATCCTGGGTTAGACGAAAGTGGTATTCTTGCGTCCCGGCGGAAAATTATCCGACAATAGGCTGCGCATTGCAGAGGGCTGGGGATGGGACGTCTGCGACTCGTGCCTAATGGCTTTCGCGGCCGGCTGCTGCTGATCTTCCTGTTGATCAGCACGTTGCCGCTGGTGGCGACCGGCTTTGCCTTTTTTGCCATCCTCAGCGCCAATGTCGAAGCCCAGACCTTCGGCAAGCTCGGCTTCGTGCGTGACGCCAAGAAAAGCGAGATCGAGCAATATCTGGGCTTTGCCGAGCGCCAGGCAGCGAGCCTCGCCCGCTCCAACGCCGTGCGCTACGCCATCGGCGATTTCTACGGATTCAGCTACGCCTTCCGCCAGATCGACGGCTCACCCGAGCGCGCCACGGCGCTGCTGCAGCAAATCTTCGCCGTCAGCGACCAGGCGGCCGATCACCAGCAGCCGGTGGATGACGATCAACTGCTCCGCCAGGCGCTCGAATATGCCAACGCCCATGTGCAGTTCCACGAGGATTTCGCCAGCTTCGTTCGCACCTCCGAGTTCGACAATATCTACCTCGTCACCCCCGAGGGCCGCGTCGTCTACTCGATGCTGAAGGACCGCTATCTCGGCCGCGACCTGAGTCTCGGCTTCAGCGGCACGCCACTCTCCGAACTCATCGAGCGCTCCCGGCTCGCGGCGCCGGGCGCGCCCCCGCTGGTCAGCGATTTCGACCGCGATCCGATCACCGGGGTGTTCGGCGCCTATGTCGCGGTGCCAGTCGAATTCTACCATAAGTTCCGCGGCACCGTGGTGCTGCGACTGCCGACTGCCGGGCTCGACCGCCTGACCCAGGCGCAGAACAGCGAGACGGCGCAGCTCTATTTGCTGAGCGCCCATCACGCCCTGGTCTCGGCGCCGACCGGCGCCAGCGCAGTGATCGGTATCCCGACCCAGGCGGCAGCGGCCGCCGGCGCACCGCGGGCCGCCATCGTCGCGGCGGGGCTTGGCGGCGCGCCGGCCCTGTCGGCCTCCGCCCCGGTGCAGTTCGGCGACCTCGCCTGGACCCTCGTTGCCGAAGTGCCCACGGCGCTGGCCTTCGCCAATGCCGACGAGCTGAAGCGCGTGCTGATCATCGTCGCCGGCATCTCGCTGCCGCTGCTGGTGTTGATCGTCGTGCTGCTGTCGCGCACCATGACCGCGCCGATCGTGCGGCTCACCGGCGTCGCCGAGGCCATCGCCCGCGGCGACCTCGATCGCGACATGCCGGCCATCGCCTCACCCCGCGAGCTCAGCCGGCTGGCCACGAGCTTCCGGCGGATGCGCGATGCCTTGCGCAGCCAGCTGTCGCTGGTCGGCCAGAAGAATGCCGAGCTCGAGCAGCAGGTGCGGGTCATCGCTGAAAAGAACAGCGCCCTGGAGCTGGCCGATCGCCACAAGGACACTTTCCTCGCCAACACCTCGCACGAGCTGCGCACGCCGCTGAACGGCATTATCGGCATCGCCGAAACCCTCGCCGGCGGCGTCGTCGGCAAGCTCAGCGGCCCGCAGCGCAGCCAGCTCGACCTCATCACCTTCAGCGCCCGGCGGCTGTCGCGCATCGTCGACGACCTGCTCGACCTTTACCGCATTCGCCAGGGCCGCATGCGGCTCGATATCCATCCGGTGCATGTGGCGACCAGCGTGCGCAACGTGCTGCAGCTGTGCGAGCCGATGCTGCGCGGCGAGCCGGTGATCCTCACCGTCGACATTCCCGACGATCTCGGCTTCGTCCTCGCCGATCCGGTGCGGCTCGAGCAGATCCTCTACAACCTGATCGGCAACGCCATCAAATACACCGACCAGGGCGCCATCGCGATCAGCGCCGAGGCGACGCCGGAGGGCACGGTGCTGATGCATGTCGCCGACAGCGGTCGCGGCATCTCGGCCGGCAGCCTCGAGCGGATCTTCCAGCCGCTCGAACAGGTGGATGGCTTTGATACCGCCCGCCAGTCCGGCGGCACCGGCCTCGGCCTCACCATAGCCCGCCAGCTGGCGCATCTGCTCGATGGTGAAATCCTGGCGCAGTCGGCGGAGGGGCAGGGCTCGCGCTTCACCCTCAGGCTGCCGCGCGCCACCCCCGCTGCGGCCACTGACCTGTTGGCCGATGCGGACCTCACCGGCCTTCACTCGGCGGTCGATCACGCCCTCGACGCCCCGATGTTCCTCGCCCAGGACGGTGACGATGCCGCCCCGCAGATCCTCGTCGTCGACGACGAGCCGATCAATATCCAGGTGCTGCGCAACGTGCTGCAGCCGCAGGGTTACGTCGTCCGTACCGCCGATAGCGGTCGCGCCGCGCTCGAGGCGGTGGAGCGGCACGCCCCCGACCTCGTCATCCTCGACGTGATGATGCCCGATATCGGCGGGCTCGATGTGGCGCGGCAGCTGCGCCGCACCCACAGCCTGCTCGACTTGCCGATCATCATGATCACCGCCCGCAGCCGCACCCGCGATACCCTCGCCGGCTTCGAAAACGGCGCCAATGACTATGTCATAAAACCCTTCGTCAAGGAGGAGCTGCTGGCCCGCATCGCGACCCTGCTGGAGGCCCGCCGGGCCCGCGGCACGGCGCGCGAAAACCTCGACCTGCGCCAGGAGATCGACCGCCGCGTGCTGGTCGAGGATGCGCTGCGGCTGTCACAGCAGCGGCTGGCGCGCCTGCTCGACGCGCTCAATGCCGGCCTCGTCTGCGTCGCTGAGAACGGCGCCATCACCTATGCCAACCATGCGGCCTCGACCCTCATGGCACGGCGGATCGAGCCGGGCGTCACCGCCTTCGCCGATGTCATTCCGGCGGCGACGGCTGCCACGGTGATCGGGCTGGTGCGCGCCGATGGCAAGGCAATGCTCGAGGCGGTGCCGCTCGATCCCGGGCGCCCGCCGGTGCGGCTCAGCGCCTTCGAACTCGAGGCCGATGCCGGCGGCGGCATCGCCTGCGTCTTGACCGCCGATACCGGCGAGAGCTTCGCCCAGACCGAGGGGCTGGTCCGCGGCCTCCGCGCCGCCATCGACACGGTCGGCCCCGCCCTTACCAGCCCAGCGCCGCTGCCGGCCACCGCGTCTCCGCTCGACGACGGCGACGACTATCGCCGCATCCTCGTCGAGGTGACCAGCGCCAGCCTCAGCCTGTGGCGCCGCGTCACCGGCCGCTCCAAGATCGATTTCGCCGAAGCCAGCGGCATCTGGCGCGCCAGCTTCGACCGCTCGTCGCTGCAGGTGCGCACCCTCGACAAGTACCTGCTGATCGAAACCCTGCCGGCCAACCCGCGCTGGCGCGACGTGGTGCAGACTGCCGAGTTCGTGCTCGGCGACACCGAAGCAGCGGCCGCCGATCCGGCCACCGCGGCCCTTCGCTCCGAGCTGTCCGAGCGGCTGACGGTGCTGCGCACCCACCTCAAGCTCCACCTCCGCCGCGTCCCCCAGGGCGAACCCGCCGGCCTCGCCTGACACCTCAGCCAAGAAGAAGCACATGACCGATCTGCCCAGCTACGACCTCACCGGCAAGACCGCGCTCGTCACCGGCGCCGCCCGCGGCCTTGGCCGCGCCATTGCGCTGGCCCTCGCCAATGCCGGCGCCGACATCGCGCTCGGTCTTCGCGACAAAGCCTCAGGCGCCGAGGTCATCGCCGAGATCGAGGCGCTCGGCCGCCGCGCCGTGCCGTTGCAGATGGACGTGATGGATCTGCCCCAGGCCTATAGCGCGGTCGATGCCGCCATCGCCGCGCTCGGCCACCTCGATATCCTCGTCAACAATGTTGGCGGCGGCACCGAGGGGCCGATCGAGGATTTCACCGAGGACGAGTTCGATTTGACCGTCAACCTCAACGTCAAGGCGAGCTTCTTCATCGCCCAGCGCGTTGCCCGCCACATGATTGCCCGCGGCCAGGGCGGCGCCATCGTCAACATGAGCTCACAGGCCGGCTTCATCGCGCTGCCCGGCGAAGCCATTTACTGCCTCTCCAAGGCCGCCGTCGCCCACATGACCAAGTGCATGGCGGTCGAGTGGGGCAAGTATGGCATCACCGTCAACGCCGTCGCCCCCACCTTCATCGAGACCGACGGCACCGCCGAGGCGCTCGGCCGCCCCGGCTTCCGCGACGACGTGGTGGAGCGCATCGCCGCGCTGCATCGCGTCGGCCAGCCCAGGGAAGTCTCCGGCGCCGTCGCTTTCCTCGCTTCGCCGGCCGCCTCGCTGATCACCGGCCAGACCCTCATCATCGATGGCGGCTGGACCTCGCGCTAAGCTTTGACCAGCCGGTCAACTTCTCGCGCCCGCCACCTAAGCTTTGCCGAGCAAATACAAATCAGTAACCACGCGTAACATCGCCAGCGGGCCGCTACGCAGTTTTTGATATTGTTAACTCGGGCCCGCTTAGGTGCTGTGGTCCAACCGCCGCTTTGGGGCTCAGCCGGTGCGTGTGCTTATCGTCGATGACTCGCGTTCGAGCCTGGCCTTCATCAGCCATGTGATCGGCGCCCTCGAAGATGTCGAGATCGCCGCCTCGCTGCTGCCGAGCAAGGCATTGGCGCTCGCCGCCACCACGCAGTTCGATCTCGTCCTCGTCGATCACGTCATGCCCGAGATGGATGGCGTCGAGCTGACCCGGCGCCTGCGCGCCGAGGAGGCCTACCGCCTGGTGCCGATCGTCATGGTCACCTCCGACAACGCTCCGGCTTTGCGGGTCCGCGCCATCGCCGCCGGCGCCACCGATTTCGTCAACAAGCCGTTCGATTCCACCGAGCTGCAGGCCCGTGTCCGCAACCTCCTCGCCCTGCGCCGGTCGCAGAGCGAACTCGCCGACCGCGCCGCCTGGCTCGCCCGCGAGGTCGAAAGCGCCACCCGTCATTTGGTCGAGCGCGAGGAAGAGATCATCTGGCGCCTCGCCCGCGCCATCGAGTATCGCGACGGCGATACCGGCGAGCATGTCTCGCGCGTCGCCCAGGTCTCCTCGATGATCGCCGCCGCCATCGGCTTGAGCCCCGAGCGCTGCCGCATGATCTACCTTGCGGCGCCGTTGCACGATATCGGCAAGATCGGCATCGCCGACGCCATCCTCAGTAAGCCCGGCAAGCTGACGCCGGACGAGTTGCGCGTCATGCGCACCCACGTTTCGATCGGCGCCCGCATTCTCGAACACGGCTCGTCCGAAGTCATCCGTACCGCCGAGCTGATCGCCCAGAGCCATCACGAGCGTTGGGACGGCACCGGCTATCCCGATCGTCTCTCCGGCACCGATATTCCGATCGAAGCGCGCGTCGTCGCCATCGCCGATGTGTTCGATGCCCTCTGTTCCGAGCGTCCTTACAAGCGCGCCTGGCCGATCGAAGAGGCCTATCGCGAGATCCTGTCGCTCGCCGGCACGCATTTCGACCCTGCCTGCGTGGCCGCTTTCGAGGCCCGCTGGGCGGAAATCCTCGCCCTGATGCTGGCCGTCCCCGAGGATACCCGCCTCGCCGGCTGAACCGGGCTCCTGCCGCGCAAGTCATCGCAATCCGGCGACGGCTGGGCTCGCCGGACGAGATCAGGCACTTCGCCGTGCGGACATCTGTCGGACGCCTCCAACTCCTGAGTATCGGCAGTATTGGCTATCAGGCGCAGGTCGCCGATGACTCCCGGCAAGCATCCGGCGACTCGATCAGAGTCGCGCGACGATTCTTGTGAGTCATGACGGCGGGTTCGACTGACTCAATACGCCGCACGCAATACTTGCGATTACTTCATCGCCATAATTCTACCAAATACTGCTTAGCGGTAATTGAGACTTAACAAATAGCGCTGATCATCGTGGTCATCAGGGGCAAACAGCAATTCCGTGGACGCGGGGACTGTTTTCGGGCTGGGGCGACAGAACCGTCGTTCCCGCCGAGGTTGCGGTTTTGCCGCTGAAAACAAGACGTTACGTATCGCAGAAGCATACTTGTCCGGGGCCAGAACAAAGCCATGTCGCGACCATCAGCGCACCCGCTCCATTTGAGCGGCGACCTTTCCCTACGCAATATTTCCGAACTCCATACTCGCCTCAAGCAAGCTTTGGCCGAGCATCGGGCTATCGACCTCGACACCGCCGCCGTTGAGAGCGTCGATGTCGGCACGCTGCAGCTGCTGGTTTCGGCCACCAAGAGCGCTGCCGCCGACGATCGCACCCTCAGCCTTGCTGCCGATGCTGCGACGCCGATGGGCCGCGCTCTGGTGCGCGCCGGCTTCTTCACCGCGGCCGGCCGGCCACTGGTGGCAACCCTTTCCTCCTGGACCCTGACGCGCGAGGCGGCATGAGCAAGACCATTCTCACCATCGATGATTCCGCCTCCATCCGGCAGATGGTCGCCATGACGCTGAAGAGCGCCGGTCTCACCGTGCTCGAGGCCGGCAACGGGCTCGAGGGCTACAACAAGGCCACCACCGAGACGGTGCACGCGGTGGTCACTGATCTCAATATGCCGGTCATGAACGGCTTGGAATTCCTGAAGAAGTTCCGTCAGCACCCCGCCGGTAAAGGCATCCCGGTGATCCTGTTGACCACCGAGTCCGACGAGGAGCTGAAGCGCCAGGCCCGCGAGGCCGGCGCCACCGGCTGGATCGTCAAGCCGTTCAAGCAGGACCAGCTCTTGGCCGTGATCAGGAAGGTGACCGGCGCATGAGCTCCGACCCCACCGATACCTTCCGGCAGGAAGCCCGCGAACTGCTGGAGCAGCTCGAGCAGGGCCTGCTCGATCTCGAGCAGAACCCTGGCGACGCCGACCTGGTCAATTCCGTGTTCCGGGCGCTGCACACCATCAAGGGCTCGGGCGCGATGTTCGGCTTCACCGATGTGGCGGCGTTCGTCCACGAGTTCGAGACCGCCTTCGACAAGGTGCGCAAGGGCCTGTCGCCGATCACCCCCGAGCTGGTCGCCGTGGCGCTCGACGCCAAGGACCATGTGCATCACCTGATCGAAACGCCCGACGCCGCGACCGATGCCGGCGACGCCATCCTTGCGGCGTTGCGTGGCATTGTCGAACCCGACCGCTTCCCGGCCGCGCCGATGGCGCAGAGCGCCACTGTTGCTGCCAATGTCGCGCCTCAGGTAACCGGCCGCTGGCGCATCCGCTTCAAGTTGCCCGAGGATGCGCTGGTGCATGGCACCAACCCGCTGCTGCTGCTCGGCGAAATCGCCGACCTCGGTTCCTGCGAGGTCACGGCGCTTATCGACAGCGTCCCCACCCTCGATGTGCTCGACCCCGAAGCCTGCCACCTCGGCTGGCAGGTCGACCTCACCCATCCCGACCCCACCGCTGCACTCGACGATGTCTTTCTGTTCCTGAAGGACGGGATGGAGCTATCGATCGAACCGCTCGCGGCTGTCGTTGCGCCCGAGCCGATATCTTCGCCGGTGCTCGACATCCTCGCTGAGGATGTACCGGTGCTTGAGGCCGACGAACCCATCGCTGACGCCGCCCCGGTCCGCACCCGACGCGAGCCGAGAGAACCGAAGACCGAAACCGCCGAGCGCGCCTCGACGTCCTTGCGCGTGCCGGCCGAGCGGCTCGACGAACTGATGGATCGGGTCGGCGAGCTGGTCATCGCTCAGGCGCGACTATCGCAGATGGCGGCCCAGAGCTCCGACGGCAATCTGAAAACCATCGCCGAGGAGCTGGAGCGCCTGAGCTCAGGCCTCCGCGACACCACCATGGGCATCCGTATGGTGCCGATCGGGTCGCTGTTCTCGCGCTTCCGCCGGCTCGTGCACGACCTCTCCCGTGATCTCGACAAGGAAATCGAGTTCATCACCACGGGTGAGGACACCGAGCTCGACAAGACCATGATCGAGCGGCTCGCCGACCCGCTGGTCCACCTGATCCGCAACTCGGTCGATCACGGCCTCGAAACCGCCGAGCAGCGCATCAGGGCGGGCAAGCCGGTGAAAGGCACCGTGCGCCTCTCCGCCGTCTATGTCGGCGCCGAGGTGGCGATCTCGGTCACCGATGATGGCGCTGGGCTGAACGCCGCCCGTATCCGGGCCAAGGCGGAAGAGCAGGGGCTGCTGACGCCGGAGTCGCGCATTGCCGACCACGATCTGTTCCAGCTGATCTTCGCGCCCGGCTTCTCGACCGCCAAGGAGGTGACCTCGCTCAGCGGCCGCGGTGTCGGTATGGATGTGGTCAAGCGCACTATCGATGGCCTCCGCGGCAAGATCGAGCTCTCCACCAGGCCTGGCGAAGGCACCACGGCGACGCTCCGCCTGCCGCTCACCCTGGCCATTATCGAGGGCATGCTGGTCCGCGTTGGCAATGGCCGCTACTCGATCCCGCTCTCGGCGGTCGAGGAGTGCGTCGAGCTGCCGGCCGAGGTCGCGACCCATTCGCGCGGGCGCAACTTCCTCGATATCCGCGGCAGCCTGGTGCCATTCCTGCGGCTGCGCGACCTGTTCAACACCCCGGGTGACGCCGATACCCACCAGAAGGTGGTGATCATCTCGTCAGGCGAGGGCCGGGCCGGCCTGGTGGTCGACCAGATCATCGGCAACAACCAGACCGTCATCAAGCAGCTCAGTAAGCTCCACACCGACCTCGAGACCTTCTCGGGCGCCACCATCCTTGGCGACGGCACCGTGGCGCTGATCCTCGATACCTCGCGGCTGGTCTCCTACGGCCAAGCGCATGAGGAGAAATATCGCAATACCGAGGGGAGGGCCGCGGCATGACCGCCTTCACCGAACCGATGCGCGCCCTGACCCTCAGGCTCGACGACGAACTCTTCGCCATCGAAGCGCGGAGCGTCCGCGAGATCCTCGATCTGGTGCCGGTCACCGAGGTGCCCAACGCCTCGCCTTTCGCCGCCGGCCTGATCAACGTGCGCGGTCGCGTCGTACCGCTCACCGATCTGAAGGTGGCGTTCGGTATGCAGAGCGCCGAACCCGACCAGGACACCCGCATCGTCGTCATCGAAACCGAGATCGAGGGCGAGCCGAGCGTTGTCGGCATTCTTGCCGACAAGGTCTACGACGTCACCGATATCGAGCCTGCCGCCATCGAGGAGGCGCCGCGCGTCGGCATGCGCTGGCGGCCCGATTACGTGCGCGGCATCGGCAAGCGCCGGGGCGAGTTCATCATCATCCCCGACATCCACCGCATCTTTGAACTAGAGGGCCGCAGAGGCGGCTCGCCTAACGCATCAGAAGAAAGGGCCGCATCGTGAGGCTAACTATCAAGGCAAAGCTGGCGGCCGTGTTCGGTGCCGTCATCGTCATGTCGGGCGTCAGCATGCTGATCGCGCTGCAGAACCTCGACAGGCTGAACCAGTCGCTCGACACCATCGTCAACGTCCGTGCCGCCAACACCATGGCGATGATGGAGGTGCAGACCCACCTCGAGTCGATCGGCTCGCGCCTGCGCGCCATGATCATCAGCGACGATGCCGCCGAGATCGCCGACTATGTTGAGAAGATCGGTGAGGATGGCGCCGAGATCGAGAAGTACTCGGCCTTCCTCAAGGACAACGTCAAGGATGCCCAGGTCCGCGAGAGCCTCGATGAGTTCGCCGCGCAGACTGCGGCCTACAAGGTCGGCGCGCAGAAGGTGATGGATCTCGCCTCGCTCAACACCGATACAGAGGCGCTCGAGATCACCACCACCGATGGCAGCAGCGCACTCGGCACGCTCGAGGAGGCGATGACGGCTCTCGTCACCGGCCTCTCCAACCGCGTCAGCGCTGGCGACCTCTCGGCCTTTCCCGCCTTCAAGGCGGCGTCCGAGGCCTTCATGACCATCACCGATGCTTTCCGCCAGCAGCGCAACGTGCTGCTCGCCTCCTCGCTCCCGGCCAAGCAGGACGAGTGGTACGCCGACTACAAGGCCGGCATCGAAGGCCTGGCCCAGCTGTTCCCCACCCTCGAGCGCACCATTCCCGCGACGGAAGCCGGTCTGCTGAAAACCGCTCACGAGGCTTATGACGGCCTGGTCATAGCCATGGACAAGGCGGTCGGGGTCTCGATCCAGCGCGGCGATTACAACGCCCTGTTGGCTGCCAATGAAGCGGCTGAACTGCGCCGTGTCGCCAATGCGACGATCGACGCGATGATCGTGCGCACCAAGGAACTGCTCAACGCCGCCGACGATGAGGCCCGCCAGCTCTACGAGGGCGCCATGACCCTGCTGATCGGCCTGCTCATCGGCTCGGCCGTCATCGCCATCCTCGCTGCCCTGTGGATCGTCTTCTCGATCTCGAAGTCGCTCGGCGCCGCGCTTGGTCTCGCCAATGCGGTCGCCGGCGGCGATCTCAGCGCCGAAGCCAAGGTCAAGTCGAACGACGAGATCAAGGATGTGATCGACGCGCTCAACCTGATGACGCAGAAGCTGCGCGAAGTGGTGAGCGAGGTCACTGCTGCGGCCCGCAACGTCGCTTCCGGCAGCCAGGAGCTGTCGGCTACCGCCGAGCAACTGAGCCAGGGCGCCACCGAGCAGGCCTCCTCGACCGAAGAGGCGTCCGCCTCTATGGAAGAGATGGCCTCGACCATCAAGCAGTCGGCCGACAACGCCAGCCAGACCGAGAAGATCGCCCGCCAGTCGGCCGCCGATGCCAATGCCTCCGGCGAAGCCGTCGGCAATGCCGTCACCGCCATGCAGACCATCGCCGAAAAGATCATGGTGGTGCAGGAGATCGCCCGCCAGACCGACCTGCTCGCGCTCAACGCCGCGGTGGAAGCCGCCCGCGCCGGCGAACATGGCCGCGGCTTCGCGGTGGTGGCGTCCGAAGTGCGGAAACTCGCCGAACGCAGCCAGGCTGCCGCCGCCGAGATTTCCACCCTCTCGGTCGACACGGTGAAGGCGGCGCGCTCGGCCGGCGACATGCTGAGCAAGCTCGTGCCCGATATCCGCCGCACGGCCGAACTGGTGGAAGAGATTTCCGCCGGCTCGCGTGAGCAGAATGCCGGCGCGGCGCAGATCAACACCGCCATCCAGCAGCTCGACAAGGTCACCCAGCAGAATACCTCGGCGGCCGAGGAAATGTCGGCCACCTCCGAGGAGCTGGCCAGCCAGGCCGAGCAGTTGCAGAGCGCCATCAGCTACTTCCGCATCGACCAGGGCCAGCTGGCCCGCGTCGATGCCGCCAACGACCGCGCCCCGCAGCGCGCCCGTCGCACCGCCCAGTTGCAGGAAGAGATCCTCAGCAAGGCGCCGCACCTGACGCGCAAGAAAACTCCGGCCCGCGCCACCGGCGGCGGCTTCGACCTCGAGCTCGATGACATCGGCGACGATCTCGACAGCGAATTCACCCGCCGCGGCACTGCCTGATCCGACACCGACTGAGTCCGGCCGGGGTGTTCGCTCGCCCCGGCCAATCGCAGAACGCCGATCTTACTGACTGCAGATTTTGGGCAGAGGACCGCAGAAGCGGTCCGTGGGCTAGGGGGCCACGCCAAATGAGATTGACCATCAAGACCAAGCTGATCGCGGCCTTCGCCACGGTCATCGTGCTCAGCGCCATCAGCATGGCCATTGCGCTGCTGAACCTCGGGGCGCTCAACAGCTCGTTCAACGCCGCCATGGAAGGCAACGTCAAGCGCATCCAGCTCGCTGCCGAGCTGGAGACCTCGACCCTCAAAGTGGCGCGCGACGAAAAGAACCTGATCCTCACCCAGGACCCCGGCGCCATCACCGCGCTGGTCACCCAGATGGACGCCGAGATCGACGCCGTCGACGCCGATACCGCGAGACTGCGCGAACTCTCCAGCGAGGTCGGCAAGCCACTGGTCGACAAATTCGGCGCCGACTATGACGCCTACCTGGTCCAGCACGCCGAAGTGCGCCGCCTCTCGACCCTCAACCTCGATGCCGAAGCCTTCGCGCTCGCCGCCGGCAAGGCCGCCGAAGTCCGTGCGGCTTCGGTGGCCCGCCTCGATGAGATCGTCGCGCTCAACGACACCCAGCTCGACGAAGCCATCGCCAACGCCGAAGCCCTCTACGGCTCGTCTTCGCTGCTGCTGACCGCGCTGCTGGTCGGCTCGACCATCATCGCCATCAGCGCTGCCGCCATGATCATCATCGGCATCAGCCGCGGCCTCGGCAAGATCAGCCAGGTGGTCAGCGCCGTCGCTCTTGGTGATCTCGACCAGAACATCGAGATCAAATCCAATGACGAAATCAAGGATCTCGTTGCGACCGTCAACGTGATGACCGCCAACCTCCGCGCCACCGCCGCCATCGCCGACCGCATCGCCGATGGCGACCTGACTGTCGAGCCCAAGCCGCTTTCCGACCGCGACACGCTCGGCCTCGCGCTGCAGCGCATGGTCGAAAAGCTGCGCGATGTCATCGCCGAAGCCATCACCTCGGCCAACAACGTCTCCGCCGGTTCGCAGGAGCTCTCCGCCACCGCCGAGCAGCTGAGCCAGGGCGCCACCGAACAGGCCTCATCCACCGAAGAGGCGTCCGCCTCGATGGAAGAGATGGCCGCCACCATCAAGCAGTCCGCCGACAACGCGCTGCAGACCGAAAAGATTGCCCGGCAGTCCGCTGCCGACGCCATCGCTTCGGGCAGCGCGGTCAACGACGCCGTCGCCGCCATGCAGACCATCGCGCAGAAGATCATGGTGGTGCAGGAAATTGCCCGGCAGACCGACCTGTTGGCGCTCAATGCAGCGGTGGAAGCTGCGCGCGCCGGCGAGCATGGCCGTGGCTTCGCCGTCGTTGCCTCCGAGGTGCGGAAACTTGCCGAACGCAGCCAGGCTGCCGCGGCCGAGATCTCGACCCTCTCCGACACCACGGTGAAAACCGCCCAGTCGGCCGGCGAGATGCTGACCCGCCTGGTCCCCGACATCCAGCGCACGGCCGAGCTGGTCGAGGAGATCACCGCCGGGGCGCGCGAGCAGAATGCCGGCGCCAGCCAGATCAACACCGCCATCCAGCAACTCGACAAGGTCACCCAGCAGAACACCTCGGCGGCCGAGGAAATGTCGGCCACCTCCGAGGAGCTGGCGAGCCAGGCCGAGCAGCTGCAGAACGCCATCAGCTACTTCCGCATCGAGGCGAGCCGCGAGGTTGCTGCCGAAGCCGCCAAGAAGCCGGCGGCAAAGCGCAGCAACGCCATCCGCAGCGAGATCATGGCCAAGGCCCCGCACCTGAAGCCGCGGCCCCGTTCGGCCGGCAAGCCGGGCAGCAATGGCGGCTTCGATCTCGATATCGACGATGCCGGCGACGAGCTCGACAGCGAGTTCACCCGCCGCGGCGCAGCCTGAGGAGAGCCGCGATGGCCGAGAGAGCCCAGTACGTAACGCTCGGGGTCAATGGCGAGTTGTTCGCCGCCCCGGTGGACAAGGTCCAGGAGATCCTCGAGATGCGTCCGGTGGCGCGCCTGCCGCAGGCCCCCGCCAACCTGCTCGGGATGACCGATGTGCGTGGGCAGGGCATCCCGGTGCTCGACCTGCGCCTGACCCTCGGGCTGCCCGAAGCGGAGGACACCGAGAACACCCGTATCGTGGTGCTCAATGTCAGCGGCGGTGCCGGCCCGATGACCGTCGGGCTGCGCACCGACCGGGTCTTCGAAGTCACCGTGCTCGACGCCGCCGAGCTCGAACCGCCCCCGGCCATCTCGGGCAACTGGCGCGGCCACGCCGTCGCCGGCATCGGCCGCCGCAACGGCAGCTTCGTCACCGTGCTGGATCTCGACCGGTTATTGGGCAGCGTGGCTGAGGCGGCGTGATGTTGGGATTGACTGCCACCCCCCTCCCAACCTCCCCCACAAGGGGGGAGGTGCCCGCCAGTGCGCTGGGCACGACCGAGCCACACGCTCAACTCTTCACCTCCCCCTTGATGGGGGAGGCCGGGAGGGGGTGGGGCAGCGCGCGCCAGAACTCTCCGAGGGCGTCCAATGCCTAGCCTCGCCCAGAAGCCCCAGCCCGACGACGCCGACGATCACCTCAGCGCGCTCGATTTCGGCCGTATTGCCAAGCTCATCGAAGGCGAGGCCGGTATCAAGCTGCCGCCGGGCAAGCGCCTGATGGTTGAGGGCCGGCTGCGCAAGCGCATGCGGGCGCTCGGTCAGCCCGATTTCGCCAGCTATTGCAGCTTCCTGTTCAAGCAGGGCGGGCTCGAGCGCGAGCTCACCCATCTGATCAACGCCGTCACCACCAACAAGACCGACTTCTTCCGCGAGGCCGAGCACTTCGATTTCCTGGTCGAGCACATGGTGCCCACCCTGCTCAAGACCCGCGAGCGCAACCCGCTGCTGAAGATCTGGAGCGCCGCCAGCTCCACCGGGGCCGAGGCCTATACCCTCGCCATGGTGCTCGACGACTTGCAGGCGCGGCGCAGTGATTTCCGCTTCGCCATCCTCGGCACCGACATCTCCACCGCGGTGCTGGCGCAGGGCCGCCGCGCCGTCTATCCGGCCGAAATGCTCGCGCCGGTGCCGCCCGAGATGCAGGCGCGCTATCTCATGCATGCGCGCCGCCCCGGCGCCCGCCGCGAGGTGCGCATGGTGCCCGAGCTCCGCCGTCAGGTGCGCTTCACCCATCTCAACCTGATGGACCAGACCTACCCGTTCGATCGCGATGTCGACGTGATTTTCCTCCGCAACGTGCTGATCTATTTCGAGAAGGCGGACCAGGACGCCGTCGTCGCCCGCCTCGTCGATCACCTCCGCCCCGGTGGCTACATCGTGCTGGGGCATTCCGAGTCGATGATTGGCACCTCGCTCGCCGTGCGGCAGGTCGCCCCCGCCGTGTTCCAGAAGCTCTGAGATCCCCTCGATGTCCGCCTCCGCCGAAACCGACCGCAAGATCCGTGTGCTGATCGTCGACGACTCCGCCGCCGTGCGCACCACGCTCTCGGACATCATCTCGTCCGACCCCGAGCTCGAAGTGATGGCGACGGCGGCTGACCCCTATATCGCGGTCGAGCGGATCCGCGCCGAAGTGCCCGATGTCATCATCCTCGATATCGAGCTGCCGCGCATGGATGGCATCACCTTTCTCAGGAAGCTGATGTCGCAGCGTCCCATCCCGGTGGTGATCTGCTCGTCGCATGCCGGCGAGGGCAGCGACACGCTGATCGAGGCGCTGGAAGCGGGCGCCGTCGATGTGGTGCAGAAGCCGCGCGTCGATACCGCCCAGTTCCTGCACGATTCCCGCGTCCGCATCTGCGAAGCGGCCCGCTCCGCTGCCCATGCAAGGCTCAAAGGGCGCGTCCGTCCCCCGGCGCCGAAACTCGCAGTCGAAAAGAAACTCACCGCCGACGCAGTGATCCCGCAGCGCTCCGCTGCCCGCGCCGCCTCGGCTGCCGCCTCGATGCCCACCACGGCGCCGGTGATCTGCATCGGCGCCTCCACCGGCGGCACCGAGGCGCTGCGCGATGTGCTCGAGGCGCTGCCCGCCACCACACCCGGCATCGTCATCGTCCAGCACATGCCTGAGCGCTTCACCGCCGCCTTCGCCCGCCGCCTCAATGGCCTCTGCCAGATGGAGGTGAAGGAAGCCGAGGATGGCGATGTGGTCGAACCCGGCCGCGTGCTGATCGCCCCGGGCAACCACCATATGTCGCTGCAGCGCTCGGGGTCGCGCTACACCGTCAGCATCGTCGACGGGCCGCACGTGTCGCGCCATCGCCCTTCGGTCGACGTGCTGTTCCGCTCCGCTGCCTATGCCGCCGGCAAAAACGCGCTCGGCATCATTCTGACTGGCATGGGCGACGACGGTGCCCGCGGCCTGCTCGAAATGAAACAGGCCGGCGCCGCCACGCTCGCCCAGGACGAAGAGAGCTCGATCGTCTTCGGCATGCCCAAGGAAGCCATTGCGCTCGGCGCCGCCGACAAGGTGGTCTCGCTCCGCCGCGTCGCCACCGAAATCACCACCTACGCCGCCCGTGCCCCGCAAAAGGACACCGCATGACCTCGTCCCCTGCCACTGAGCTCTCCGTTATCCTCTCGCGCGTGGCGGGGGAGGGGGCCCATGCAGAGCATGGGGGAGGGGGCGGACAGACTCTCAGTAGTGCTGACGCAGATCTCCTCTCGCCCCGCATTCTCACCCTCGCCGCCGACCTCGCGGCCCCCCGCGACGCCATCGATGGCGCCTTCGTCGCCGTTGGCGGCCGGCTTGCCGAGTGCGCCGAGATCCTGTCGCGCCTCACCGACACCTTCGAAACCCTGCCGGTCGATCTCGAAGGTCCGGACCTCGCCGAGGCCACCGATCGCCTCGCCGTGGTCGGCCGCCGTGCCGGCGAGATTTCCGTCACGCTCGGCGCCGAGCAGGCCGATCTCAACCGCCTCGTCGACGCGCTGCGCGGCGCTTCGCACCCGATCTCAGAGCTGCGCCGTACCGTCAAGATGATGGGCATCGTCGCCATCAATGCCCGCGTCGTCGCCGCCAGCGTCGTCACCGACACCGAGGATTTCGGCGTTTTCACCACCGACATCGCGCAGCTGTCGGACTCTGCCACGACCACCATCCAGCGCTTCTCGCGCACCTATGAAGCGCTCAGCATCGTCGTCGGCGAAGCCGCCACCGCCCGCGCCAGCTTCGAGCAGACGCACCGCGATACGCTCTCGACTCTCGCCACTGAGCTCGAGCGCGACCTCGCCGAAGTCACCGAGCAGCGCCTCACCTCGGTCCGCTCCAGCGCCGTCACCGGCCAGATGTCCCGCGCCATCGCCGACAAGGTCGCCACCACCGTCATGGCCCTGCAGGTCGGCGACGCCACCCGCCAGCGCGTCGAACACGTCGAAGCCGCCCTCCGCGATCTCTCCACCCTTACCCTCCCCCGCGGGGCGGGGGAGGGGGCCCACGCTGAGCATGGGGGAGGGGGGAGCTCGACACTGAGTGACCCCATCACCGAACTGCAGCGCCAGCAGCTCGCCGGCGCGCGCGAAACCCTCGTCTTCGAAATGGCCTCTGGCGCCGAGGCGCTCACTCAGCTGGCCGACGACGTCGAAGCGGTGCTCGAGCATGCGCGCCAGGTCTACGGCTCTGCCGAGAACCGCTCGGCCCTCTCCGAACTGCACAGCGCCGTGCGCCGCGCCGTCACCGTGCTGCGCGATTGCGAAAGCGAGCGCGAAAAACTCGATCGCGTCGCGGTCGCCGTCTCGGAGACAGTCGGCGTCCTGCTCAACCACGTCGAGGCGGTGCAGGAGATCGAGTACAAGATGCGCCTCGTCTCGCTCAATGCCGCGGTCAAATGCGCCCAGCTCGGCCCGCGCGGCCGTGCTCTCGACGTCATCGCCCAGCAACTCAGGACCCTCACCGGCGAGACCGTGGTTTCGGCGCATGAGGCGGTCGAACGGCTGAACGAAGCTGCCCGCTTCTCCGCCGCCTTCACCAACGCCACCGGCGCCGGTGCCGGCCGCGTTGGCGATCTGGAGCGCGAGGCCGCGGCCTCGCTCACCCAGCTCGAAACCGTCGGCATGCGGATGAAGAAGGCGCTGGTCGAACTCTACGACGACGGCCCCAAGGTCGCCGACCGCCTGCACCAGGCCGTCGACAGCCTCGCCAACCACGGCGCCATCTCGGAAGCCCTGAGCGATATCGAACTGGGGATTGCCGCTCTTATCCTCCCTCGCGGGGCGGGAGAGGGCGACCAAGCGCAGCTTGGTGGAGGGGAGCTCCCCTCCATCGAACTGACCGAGTTCCTCGCCACCCTGCGCAAGCGCTACACCATGGACGCCGAGCGCCGCGTCCACGACGCCTTTACCGGCATCGAAATCGCCCCCGAACCCGCCGCCGACACCGACGCCGCCCTGGACGACCTGTTCTTCTGAACGATTGCGTCCAGGTCAGGACGCTCGGCCCCCACACCCACCGGCTGTCATCCCAGCGAAAGCTGGCACCCATCTCACGGCTCGCGCCAGCCGACAGTTGGGTCCCGGCTTTCGCTGGGATGACATCGCGTGTGGGGTGATAGCTGCGATCAGCTCGACCACCGGTACTCCCAAGCCTCCCGCTGGTCCACACCCGGGGAGATCACCGTCCAACATGTGATTTGACGTAGCGGGAACTGGTCCGACATATATGCGTTTACACGTATACAGGGGCGGCGGGCCTCTCGTTACGTGAGTCTGTCGGGGGCCAATCCGATGAATGACTTGGATAACCATGAGCTCGTCGAGCTCCTGGCGATGTTGCGCCGCAGCGACGAGAACGTCGACACGCAGCGCCTTACCAACTTCTCAGATGCGACGCTGCTCGCGGTCATCAACCCGTTGGGCGACGACCGGCTGGTGACCAACGTGCCGAGCTTCGTCGCAGTCCGTGCGGAACTGCGTCGTCGCGGCCTCTTACCGCGCGACCACTGACGAAAACTCATGGCCGGTCAGCAGGCTGGCGCCGGCGATGAGCACCAAAATCCACGCATCCTGGGCCATCTAGACTCCGGAGTTAACTTCCGGTAACGTTCCCAATAGATGCCGGGAACGGCACGGGAGGGTTGCATGGGCAGACGGCCCACCATCATTGATGTGGCAAGGCTTGCCGGCGTGTCGAAGAGCACCGCCGCACGCGCCCTTTCCGATTCCCCTGATGTCAACGACGCCACCCGGGAAAAGGTGCGCAAGGCCGCCATCGCCAGCGGCTACGAGCGCAACCACCTTGCGGTCGGCATGCGGTCCGGCCGCTCGGGCCTGTTCGGCCTCGTCATCCCCGATATCACCAACCCGTTCTGGGCCGAGGTCGCCCGCGGCGCCCAGGATATCGTCGGCGAGAACGGCGCTTCGCTCTTGGTCTTCTCATCGGACTGGGACCACGATCGGGAAGCCAGCCACCTGCGCGCCTTGCGACAGGCCCGGGTCGAGGGCGCCATCGTCAACCCGGTCTCCGACAATGCCGAAGATTTCGGCCGCTTCGGGGTGCCTTTTTCACTGATCGGCTCCAGCGCCGAGCGCTTCCCCGATACCCCAAGCATCGGCTCGGACATCCGGCAGGCCGTGCGGCTCGGGCTCGATCATCTGGTCGCCCGCGGCCACGCGGCGCCCGCCCTGATCCTTGGTCCAAAATCCCGCCTGGCTCGGGCCCGCTTCCTGCGTTCGGTGCATGAGCACTGCCTCGAGCGTGATATCGACCCGGCCGTGCTGCTGGTCGAAGATGGCGACTATACCTTCGAGGGTGGCCATGCCGCCATGCAGCGGCTGATGGCGCGCCAGCGCAACGGCCATCTCACCGTGTTCTGCGCCAACGACCTGATGGCGCTCGGCGCCATGCTGGCAGTGCGCGAGGCCGGCCGCGAGTGCCCGCGCGATGTCTCCATTCTCGGCTTTGACGGGGTGCCTGCTGGCGCCTTCTCCTGGCCCGGTCTCACCACCATCGAGAAGCCGGCGCGCGAGCTTGGCCGCCGCGCCGCCCAGGCGCTGTTCGATGAGATCGCCGGTCGTCCGCAGGATGGCCGCACCTATTTGCCGTGCCGCCTGATAGAGCGAGGCTCACTCGCCGATCTGACGGTACAAACGCCCCTGCGCGTCGCAGGAGCGGGGAGGAGCTAGAAGCATGTCGAGCGTCGAGCAAAACGCGACGGTCATTGCACGCGTCACCGGGAACGTTCCCAGATCGCAGCGCTTCGCCAATAGCGTTCGTCGCTGGTGGCCCTACTACGTCATGCTCGCCCCCGGCCTGCTGTTCTTCCTCGTCTGGCACTATTTCCCGATCTGGGAAGCCAAGATGGCATTCGAGCAGGTGCGCATCATCCCGCCCAATCTCTGGGTCGGGCTGAAGCACTTCCAGACGCTGTTCGCCTCGCCGGTGTTCTACCAGGTACTGGCCAACACGCTGATCATCTCGACGCTGAAGATCCTCTTCGTCTTCCCGGTGCCGATCATCGTCGCGCTGCTCCTGAACGAGGTGCGGAGCGGGCGGCTCAGAAAATTCGTGCAGTCGGCGATCTACTTGCCGCACTTTCTGAGCTGGGTGGTGATCGCCGGCGTGTTCATCGCCATCCTGTCGCCGTCCGATGGCGCGGTGAACCAGATCACCGGCTTCTTTGGCGCCAAGCCAGTGGCCTTCATGACCGATGGCAACTCCAGCCGCTGGGTGCTGGTGTTCTCCGAGATCTGGCGTTCTGCCGGCTGGGACAGCCTGCTCTATCTCGCCGCCATCATCGGCATCGATCAGTCGCTTTACGAGGCCGCCGAGCTCGATGGCGCCAACCGCTGGCAGAAGGTCTGGCACGTCACCATCCCCGGGATCGTCCCCACCATCGCGACGCTGTTCATTCTCAACATGGGCATGTTCCTGTCGGCCGACCTCAATCAGGTCATCAACTTCCTCAACGACGTGAACCGCGGCCAGATCGATATCCTCGATACCTACGTCTACCGCATCGGTTTGCGCACCGGCGAATACTCGCTCGCCACCGCCGCCGGCCTGTTCAAGGCGGTGTTCGGCATGATCCTCATCCTCTCGGCGCATTTCGTTTCGAAGCGCCTCACCGGCAAGGGAGTCTGGTGATGGCCGCGCCCCGTGGCACCGCGATCCGCCGCACCCCGCTCGAGCGCATCGAGTACGCCATCATCGTCACGACCCTGCTGGCGATGGTGGTGGTGATGCTGCAGCCGATCCTCAACTTGCTCGCCGTGTCATTCTCCGATCCGAGCCGGGTCGCCGGCAAGAGCGGCCTCGACATCTGGCCGTCCGGCTTCTCGCTCGATGTCTGGATGCTGCTGCTGCAGCACCCCAACGTGCAGCGCGGTATCCTCAACTCGATCTTCATCACCGCCACCGCGACCTTTATCGGCGTCGTCGGCACGGCGCTGATGGCCTGGGGCCTGAGCCGGCCAAACCTGCCCGGCCGGCGGGTCATCTTTCTGCTGGTCCTCGTCACCATCGTGTTCGAGCCAGGCATCATTCCCGACTACTTCCTGATGAAGCGGATGGGGCTGCTCGACAGCTACTGGAGCGTCATCCTCTACAAGGCGGTGAACGCCTGGTACCTGATCATCCTGGTGCGCTTCTTCGAGGAGATCCCCGAGGAGCTGCTCGAGGCCGCCGAACTCGACGGCGCCAATGCCTTCCAGATTTTCTTCCAGGTGGTGCTGCCGCTGGCCAAGCCCGCTCTGGCGACCATCGCCCTGTTCTACCTGGTCTTCCACTGGAACGAGTTCTTCCGGGCGATGATCTACCTGAACGACCAGACCAAGTACCCGCTGCAGGTGGTGCTCAGGCAATTCGTGGTCGAAGGCGACAAGCTCGCCATCGTCGGCGCCGACAACGCCGCCAACAATATCGGCGTGGCGCAGATCAACCTGAAGGCGCTGAAGGCCGGGATGATCATCATCACCATCCTGCCGATCCTCGCCATCTACCCGCTGATCCTGAAATTCTTCACCAAGGGCACCATGTCGGGAGCGCTGAAGGGATGATGGATTGTGCTGTCATTGTCGGCCGAAATCGGGTCATCCTGCCGCTCGAGGGCAAGGGAGTGCCGCATGACCGATACCGCGGTAGGCCCGAAGACGCCCTGGCTGCGCTATACGATCTTCGTCCTCTCCGGGCTGCAGATCGCCCTGTTCATCATCATCGAGGCCGACTTCCTGTTGCGCGCCCCGCAGATGGAACTGATCACCCGTTCGATGAGCCAGGGTTTCTCCCTCATGCTCATCGTGCCCTTCGTGATGATGACCATCCCGGCGCTGGTGCTCGCCTTCCTGCGTCGCTGGCTGGTGCTGGCGCTGATCCTCGCGCTGCTGCCGATCCTCGCGGTATCGGGACTGCTCGCCCTCATCCACTTCCGCTAGCCGCGAGCGCCATCTCGTCAAACCCACCGGCCCCCACCTCCCCCTTGCTGGGGAAGGCAAGCGAAGCTTGTCGCGTCAGCGACTTAGCGAAGCTCGGAGGGGGTGGGGCCGACGCACTGGCCCAACCGCCATCCCATGAACAACAACAAGCATAACGGAGGAGAATCCATGCTTAAGACCCTGCTTCTGACCACCACGGCGCTGGCGCTCAGCCTGTCGCTGGCCATGCCGGCCAGTGCCCAGACGGTGATCCGCCTGGTATCCAAGGACCTGCTCTCGACCAACCCGCCCGACGTCGCCCATATCGAGCGCATCGAAGCGGCGCTGAAGGCCCAGGGCACCGATCTCGACATCCAGATCGTCGACCTGCCGTCTTCGGGCTATGCCGACGCGCTCGGCGTCATGCTGCTTTCGGGCGATATCCCCGACCTGATCTACTTCCAGGGCGGCGATGCCAAGATGGCCGACCAGGGCATCCTCGAAGACCTGAACCCCTGGATCGAGAAGTCGCCCAACCTCAAGGCGGCGCTCTGGCCGCACAATGTCGAGCGCCTGAAGAACTACCCCTATCTGCTCTATGTCTATCCGCCGCGCGCCCCGCAGCCGGTGATCCGCAAGGATTGGCTGGAAAAGCTTGGCATCCCGGCCCCGACCACCGTCGATGAGTACGAGGCCTTCTTCAAGGCCATCCACGATGCCGATCTCGATGGCGACGGCACCCCGGGCAACACTTTTGGTGTCACCACCGCCGACAACACCAATGAGCTCGACTCGATCTTCAACCAGGCCTTCGGCATCACCGGCACCTGGATGAAAGACGCGGCTGGCGAGTGGGTGAGCTCGCGCATCACCGATGCCGAAAAGGCCAAGCTCACCTGGTACGCCAAGCTCGGCGCCGAGGGTCTCTACGACAAGGAATATGTCACCTCGAAGTTCGACGTGAAGGAAGACAAGTTCTACACCGGCAAGGCCGGCGTGATCTTCGGCTCCTCGGCAGAAGTCATCGACATCTATGGCGGCAAGATGCGCCAGGCACATCCGGAAACCCCGATCGAGCTGGCGCTGCTGCCGATCCCGTCGGGTCCGGGCGGCCAGGGGCTCTCGGCCACTGATGTCTCGAAGGAAAGCCGCGGCTTCGCCATCTCGACCACCTCTGAGCACAAGGAAGAAGTCGCAAAACTTCTCGACTTCATGGCCTCGACCGAAGGCCAGATGATGGACCGGATGGGCTTCGAGGGCGAGGAATACACCAAGTCCGGCGACACCTACACCATCACCGACAAGATGAGCACCTGGTACGCCCGCTTCTTTGCGGCCGCCAACTTCGTGCCGCCGGTGGAGTGGAAATCGGCTGCCGCCCAGGAGTCGCTGAAGAACATCACCACCTGGTTCAAGCCGGACAACGCCTTCGTCTGGCCGTCCGACTACGCTGCTGACCTCGACGCGACCGAGAACGTCTACCGCGCCTGGGTCTATAAGTTCATCTCCGGCGAAGCCTCGATGGACCAGTGGGATGCCTTCGTCGCCGAATGGAAGGCCGCCGGTGGCGACCGCCTCAACGAGTACGCCCGGACCAAGCTGAACGGCTAAGCCCGGACCACCGCATCCCGCCCGTGGCGTCCTCCCACGACCACGGGCGGGTGCGGTGACAGATTTAGACAAGCGGAAGTAGACCATCATGCCCACCTCACTTCGCGGCCGCGTCCGCGCCATGCTGCACGGCATCGCCCTGGGCGACGCGCTCGGCGCCCCGGTCGAAAAGCTCTCGGCTGCCGATATCCGGGCCCGCTATGGCCGCGTCACCTCGCTCGAGGCGCGCTGGCACAAGATGGATCTGCCGCCTGAGCAACGGAACCACCGCATCCGCGGCAACGGCATCGTCACCGACGACACGCTGATGACCCTGGCGCTGATGGATATCTACGCCGAAACCCACCGCCACCTGGACGCCTGGGACATGGCCGACGGCATGGTGCGCCAGATCGCCTGGATGCCGCGCTGGATCCCCGAGATGCAGCGCGAGGCCAACCTGATCGACCGCCTGTTCTACCCCGAGAAATGGATCTTCCAGCGTCACCAGCTGGCCAATTGCGACCCCCGCCAGGGCGGTATCGGCAACATGGTCAACTGCGGCGCCGCCATGTACATCGCCCCAGTCGGCGTGGTGAATGCCTGCGACCCCAAGGCGGCCTATGACGAGGCGATCGCCTTTGCCCAGGGGCACCAGGAAAGCTACGGACTCGAAGCCGCCGGCGCCTTCGCCGCTGCCGTCGCCGCCGCCTTCACCCCAGGTATCGGCATTGAAGAGATCGTCGAGCGGGTCATTGCCCTCAGCAAGGACGGCACGCGCGAGGCGATCCGCGCCATCGCCGACGTCGCTTCGCGGCTCAAGGGTGCCGAGCACGCCGAGGTGGTCGCCGCCTTTCACGCCGCCATCGCCCCGTTCTCGCCGATGGGCGACGATGTCAATCACACCAAGGCGCGCGCCGGCCGGCTCTCGGTGGCTTACCAGCCGTCGCGGCTGGGCTCGATCGAGGAATTGCCGCTGGCGCTCGGCTTCGCCCTGGTCAATGGCGGCGACTTCCGCACTGCCATCGAGGACGGCATCAATTCCGGCCGCGACACCGACTCGATCGGCGTCATGGCCGGCGCCATCCTTGGCGTGCTGCACGGCGAGAGCGTCATCCGCGATGCCGACCGCCAGACCCTCGACAGTACCAACCGACTCGATCTCACCGCCGCTGCCGATCGCTTCACTGCGACCGTCACCGATATCCTTCTCGCCGACCGGCGGGCCCGCGAAGCTGCCGAACGCAGCCGCGACAGCCTCCTAGCCGATCTCCCGACCGCCAGCGTCGTCAATCTCTGACCACCGGACCGTTCATGCCCCTGACCACCCAAGCCCTTTCGACCCAAGCAATCTTCGATCGCATCTATGCCGGCTTCATCGGCAAGGCCATCGGCGTCCGCCTGGGCGCGCCGGTCGAGCCGACCATCTGGAGCTATGACCGCATCCGCAACACCTATGGCGAGGTCACCCAGTACCTGCGTGACTTCAAGAATTTTGCTGCCGACGACGATACCAATGGCCCGGTCTATTTCATTCGCGCGCTGCGCGATTACGGCTTGAAGGCCACTGCTGCCGATGTCGGCCGCACCTGGCTGAACTATGCCGCCGAGGAACACGGCATGTACTGGTGGGGCGGCTTCGGCAATTCCACCGAGCACACCGCCTACAAGAACCTCAAATCCGGCATGGAGGCGCCGGAGTCCGGCTCCATCGCCACCAACGGCACCACTGTCGCCGAGCAGATCGGCGGCCAGATCTTCATCGACAGCTGGGGCTGGGTGAACCCGGGCAATCCGTCGCGTGCCGCCAAGATGTCGGCCATGGCGGCTTCCGTCGCCCATGACGGCGACGGCCTCAACGGCGCCCGCTTCTGCGCCGCCGCCATCGCCCAGGCCTTCGTCGCCAAATCCATCGACGAGATCGTCGAAACCGGCCTCTCGACCATCGATGCCAGTTCGACCTACGCCCGCGTCGCCCGCGCCGTCATCGACTTCCACAAGGCCAACCCGTCCGACTGGCGCCTTTGCCGCGACATGCTGACCGCCGACTGGGGCTATGACCGCTATCCCGGCGTCTGTCACATCATCCCCAATGCCGGCGTCACCGTGATGGCCATCCTCTACGGCGCGGGCGAACTGACCCGCACCGCCGAGATCGCCACCATGGCCGGCTGGGACACCGATTGTAACGCCGGCAATGCCTGCGCCATCGTCGGCACCTTCCAGGGCGTGCAGCCGAGCTGGGATAAGTATCGCAAGCCCATCAACGACTTCGTCATCGCCTCGGGGGTCATCGGCACGCTCAACGTCGTCGATATCCCGAGCTTTGCCCGCGAGCTCACCGTGCTCGCCCTCCGCCTCGACGGCAAGGAACCGCCGGCGCCGTGGGTCGAGGATTTCGAGCGCCGCGGCGTGCGCTTCGATTTCGACGCGCCGGGCGCCACCCATGCCTTCCGCACCGAGCCGTTCAACCAGATCGAGGTAAAGTCGGCGACCGACAAGCAGGGCCCGAACTCGCGCGGCGCGCTTGAGGTGCTGCTCGATCGGCTCGAGCGCGGGCAGGGCGGTCGCATCTTCTGGAAGCCGTTCTACCGCCGCGCCGATTTCGACGACGAGCGCTACCGCCCGATGTTCACTCCGCTCGCCGATGCCGGCCAGACGGTGAAGTTCAAACTGCAGCTCGACCCCTGGAACGGCGATGGGAACCTCCGCGTCGCGCCCTATGTCCGCCGCGCCATTTCCGGCGAGATCGTCGAAACCGGCGCCTGGCACGTCCCGAGCTCCGCGGGCTGGCAGGACTACGAGTTCACGATCCCCGAAGGTGACGAGGCCATCGACGAGATCGGCGTCTTGGTCGAGTATTTTGGACGCCTGAAGTTCCTCGGCCGGCTCTACCTCTCGGAGTTCTCGGTATCGGGGAAGGGCAGGCTCTCCATCGACCCCAGCACCGAAAAGCAGGAATGGGGTGGCATCACCCGCTTCACCTGGAACCGCGGCCACTGGTCGCTGCAGGACGGCGCCATTCACGCCCACACCGCCGAAGACGCCGACGCCTGGACCGGCAACGGCTATCTCCGCGACGTCACCGTCACCGCCGACCTGACCCCGCTCGCCGGCAAATCCCACCTCGTCGCCGCGCGCGTCCAGGGCACGTCCCGCTTCTATGCGGCCGGCTTCGAGAATGGCGAAGCCGTAATCCTGAAGCAGGACCATGGCACCATGGTACTGGCGCGGACGCCGTTCGCAGTTAAGCCGGGCGAGGCGCACAAGCTGGCGCTTACTGTGGTGGGCGATAAGCTGACGCTCAGCGTCGACGGCAAGGAGCTGATCTCGGCGACTGACGGCCAGTTCCGCTACGGCCAGGCCGGCCTGCGCATGGCCTCGGCCGGTCGGATGACGGTGGCGCGGCTGGAAGTGGTCGAAGTCTGATGCTGGTGCGTGCGGCCACCCCCCTCCCAACCTCCCCCACAAGGGGGGAGGTGTCTGCCGGTGCGTGGGGCACCGTCGCGCCAACAACTCGATCGGCACCTCCCCCCTTGTGGGGGAGGTTGGGAGGGGGGAGCCACACGCTGTGACCCTGCAGTTCAACCCCCTCGCCACCGGCCCGCTCGATGGCATCCGGGTCATCGATCTCAGCCGCCTCGTCGCCGGCAACATGCTGTCGCTGCAGCTCGCCGATTTCGGCGCCGACGTCATCAAGATCGAGCCGCCGCAGGGTGATCCGTTGCGCGAGTGGCGCGATGACGGGCACTCGCTCTACTGGAAGACCTACGGCCGGAATAAGCGCTCGGTGCAGCTCAACCTGCGTGAGGCCCCGCACATGGCGGCGCTCAAGGCGCTGCTCGCGACCGCCGACGTCTTCATCGAGAATTTTCGTCCTGGCACGCTCGAGGAGATGGGCCTCGCGCCCGACGCGCTGCTCGCCGCCAACCCCAACCTCATCGTCGTCCGTATCTCCGGCTTCGGCCAGACCGGCCCCTACGCGCAGTTCCCCGGCTTCGGCACCATCGTCGAGGGGATGAGCGGCTTTGCCTACCGCACCGGCTTTCCGGATCGCGAACCGGTGCTGCCGCCGCTGGCGCTGGCCGATATGATCGCCGGGGTCTACGGCGCCAACGCCACCGTCACGGCGCTATTCGCGCGCTTCCGGGGCAAGGCCAAGGGGCAGGTCATCGATCTCAGCCTGCTCGAACCGATGTACTCGGTGCTCGGTCCGGAAGCCGCGATCTTTCAGGTGACCGGCAAGGTCAAGGAGCGTTCCGGCTCCGCCTCCAACACCGCCTCGCCGCGCAACGTCTATCGCTGTTCCGACGGCAAGTATGTCGCGCTCTCGGGCTCCACCCCGCAGGTCGCCCGTCGCATCTTCGAGGTGATCGGCAAGCCCGAAATGAACAGCGACCCGCGCTTTGCCACCAACTCCGACCGGGTGAAGCATCGCGACCTCGTCGATGCGGCGGTCGGCGAATGGTTTCTGCGTCACGGCCATGACGAGGCGCTCGCCATTATGCGCGAGGCCGGCGCCACCGTCGGCCCGATCTATTCGATCGCCGATATCGCCGCGGACCAGCATTTCATTGACCGTGGCATCATTGTCGATGTCGAAGACAAGGATTTCGGCGCCCTGCCGATGCACAACATCCTGCCGCGCCTCAGCGAAACCCCCGGCACCTTCCGCCGCCCGGCGCCCGACCTCGGCGAGCACACCGCCGAAGTGTTGCGCGAAGCCGGCGTCGATCCTGCTACGGTACTTGGATGAAGCTCCGCTCCCTCCTCTACGTTCCGGCCCATTCCGAACGCTTCGTCGCCAAGGCGCATGAGCGCGGCGCCGACGCCATCGTCCTCGACCTCGAGGATGCGGTGCCGGAGGCTGACAAGGACGCGGCGCGGGCCAGCCTCGCGGCCACGGTTCCTGCCGTCAGCCGCAACGGCGCCGCGGTTTTCGTCCGTATCAACTCCGGTGCTCGCCAGCGCGAGGATGCGCTCGCGGCCTGCCGTGCCGGCGCCACCGGCGTGATGGTGGCCAAAGCCAGTTCCTCCGCCGCGCTCGATGCTCTCGCCGGCGCATTGCGCGCCGAAGAGGCTAAGCTCGACCGCCCCGCCATGAGCTTCCTGGCCCTGATCGAGGGCGCCGCCGCGCTGCTCGACGCTCGCGTCATTGCCGCCAATCACCGCGTCATCGGCCTGCTGCTCGGCAGCGAAGATCTCGCCACCGAGCTCGGCGCCACGCCGACGCCCGAGGTCCTGCGCCATCCCAAGCTCCTGCTGCATTACGCCGCCAAGGCGGAGAAGAAGCTCAGCTTCGGCCTCCTGCAATCGAGCGCCGATTACACCGATCTCGAAGCGCTGGCCGCTGCCGCCGCCGAGGCCAAGGCGCATGGCTTCGACGGCGCCACCTGCGTCCATCCCTCGGCCGTCGCGGTATTGAACGCCGGCTTCTCGCCGAGCGACGCCGAGCGCGACTGGGCCCAACGGGTCGTCGCCGCTGCAGCGGAGCATGCCGGCGCCTTCCAGCTCGACGGCCGGATGGTCGACGCCCCGATTGTTGCCCGGGCGCGGAGGACACTTGGGAGTTAGTGCGCCCTTTGGGGGGCACCACCTGCTCCCCCACTCGATGTCATCCCAGCGAAAGCTGGGACCCAACTCACCGCTGGCTCGGGCTGCGAAATGGGTCCCAGCTTTCGCTGGGATGACACCCGGTGGAGGAGGCGAGAGCGTGGACCATCACGGGTGCGGCGCACTGCGGCCGGTGGTTCAACGAAACGCTTAGTCCTAAGCCGCGATCCCCGTAAACTCGAGGAACGCCTCGAGCGGCAGCGGTTTTGACAACAGGTACCCCTGCAGCTCGTGGCAGCCGCGCGCCATCAGGTAATCGCGCTGCTGCTCGGTGGCGACGCCCTCGGCGGTCACCTTCATGTTCAGCGACCGCGCCAGGTCGATAATGGTCCTGACGATCACCTCGGCATCGGTGGATTGGCCGAGCTGGCCGACGAACGAGCGGTCGATCTTCAGCTTGTCGACATTGTAGCGCCTGAGGTAGTTGAGCGACGAATAGCCGGTGCCGAAATCGTCGAGCGCCAGCCGGATACCTGCTGCCCGCAACCGGGTCAGCCCGCTCTCGGTGGCTTCCGACGTATCGAGCAGCACGCCCTCGGTGATCTCGAGCTGCAACCGCGCCGGACTGATGCCGAGCAGCCGCAGCTGCTCGATCACCCGATCGACAAAACGCCGGCTCTTCAGTTCCACCGGCGAGACGTTCACCGCCACCCAGGGGATTGTCGTCCGCGCCAGCATGCGGCAGGCTTCCTCGAGCACCCATTCGCCGAGTTTCTCGATCAGCCCGCGTTCTTCCGCCACGCCGATGAACACATCAGGCGCCAGCCGGCCGCGCTCCGGGTGCTCCCAGCGCACCAGCGCCTCGGCGCCCGCCACGGTGCGGCCGTCGGCAGCGAAGATCGGTTGGTATTCGAGGGTCAGCTCGCCGCCGGTGTCGAGGGCTCGGCGCAGATCCTGCTCGATGCGCCGCTTCTCCTCGACCGTCTCGGCCATCGGCGGCGCAAACACCTCCCAGCGCCCGCGGCCGCGCGCCTTGGCTTCGTAGAGCGCGATGTCGGCCTCGCGCAGCATGCTGAGCGCGTCCGATCCCGGCCGCCATGGTGCGATGCCGAAGCTGGCAGTGATGAACGCCGGATCGTCAAACAGCCGGAACGGCCGCCCGAACTGCAACTGGATCGCCCGGCACAGCGATTCCGCCGCGCCTGCCGCAGGCCCGGAGAGCAGGATTGCGAACTCGTCGCCACCCACCCGCGCCAGCGTCCCCGCCGGCCCCACCAGCTGGAACAGCCGGTTGGCCAGCTGGCGCAGCAGGTCGTCGCCCGCCACGTGCCCCAGCGTGTCGTTGATATGCTTGAACCGGTCGAGGTCGATCAGCACCAGCGTCGCCGGCACGCCCTCCGCTGCCCGCCCGGCAAGGGCCGCGAGGTCGCGTTCGAACTGGGCCCGGTTGGGCAGCCCGGTCAGCGAGTCGTGGTAGGCGAGGAAATGGATATGCGCTTCGGTGCGCCGCCGCTCGGTGATGTCGCGGGCGCTGCACACCAGCCCGATGATCTGACCCTCGGGGTTGCGCAGCGGCAGCTTCGAGGTCGAGAGCCAGAGCTGCGTGCCGTCGGGGCGGACCACATATTCCTCGTGGTCGATCAGCGCCTTCTCGCCGCGGATGACGCTCATGTCATCTTCGTAGTAGCGCCGCGCCAGCTGCGGCGGATGCACATCGAGATCGGATTTGCCGATCAGGGTATTGGGATCGCCATGCCCAAGGTCCGCCGCCACCGCGCGGTTGGCAATGACGAAGCGTGCGTCCTTATCCTTGATGTAGAGATAGTCGGGCACCTGGTCGATCATGGTGCGCAGCCAGCTGCGCTCCACCTGGGCCCGCTGCTGCTCCCCGGCCAGCTCCGCCGCAAAGCGCTGCAATCGCTCGTTGGCGGCCACCAACGCGGCAAGCGATTCCGGTGGCTCGGGGCGAGCGACGTGCTGGACGGGGGACCGCTTCACAACCATCGGGGCCTCGGAACCGGATAGTTCGGGCGACTATCATGCTAGGCAGCAATGGATAAGCAACTCCTAATCTACGCTAAGTACAAGGCCTGCCCTCAGCGCCCCGCCGCAGCAGCGGAGCGATAGTCGCTCGGCGAGATGCCGTTGAGCCGCCGGAACGCCTTGGCGAAATAGTTCCCATTGGCGAAGCCGGTTGCCGCGGCGATGGCGGCGACTGGCTGGTCGGTGGCGATCAGCAGCCGGGTTGCCCGTTCCATCCGTGCTGCGAAGACGAAATCCGAGGGGCTCTGCCCGGTCTCGCCGCCAAAACGCCTGACGAAATGCGCCCGGCTCAGCCCGGCCACGCGCGCCAGCCGGTCCACCCCCAGCGGCTCGCCCAGGTGCTCGGCGACAAAACTCTGCGCTCGGGCGATCGGCGGCGCCACATTGGTGGCGAGCGGCGTCGCGCCGAACAACCCGTCATGCAGCGCCATCATGGCGTCATACGCCGCGGCCGAGGCCTCGCCGCTGAGCAGTTCGGGCGATCGCATCAGCCGCACGCAGGCCTCCGCCATGCGGTCGACCGCGCCTGCTCCCGGCGTCACCACCGGTCCCTTGAGATCGATGATCGCCCGCATCAGCCGCAGCGCCTCGCGCCCATTGGCGCCGATCCAGAAATACTCCCAGGTCTGCCCCCGATCGAGCCAGTAGCGGTTGGCATGCGGAAAGCTCAGCACCATGGTAGAGCCAGGCAGCAGCACGTGCCGGGCCCCGGCATAGTCGAGCTCGCCCCGCCCGGCGATGGTGTGCTGGATGATGACGAACGGTACGTCGCCGCGTTTCAGGCCCTCCCAGTTATAGACCTCGTTGACGCGCTTCTCGAAGCCGGCGCCAGTGGCCATCACGTGAAAGCCCAGCGGCCCGCGCGGTGGCGCGATGGCCTGGATCTTGTGCCCATGGGCAATCAGGTCGGACAGCATGAAATTACCCGCGATCGCATGTCTTTCCTCTACACCCTCGACCCGCCTTGCCGCTAGATGGAGCCCAATTCAAAGGGGAGGAACGCCATGTCGTTCAAAGTCGCGATCATCGGCGCCGGTTCGGTCGGCTTCCCCAAGACCCTGATCTCGGATCTGCTCAAGGTGCCGGAATTCGCCGATGTCGAGTTTGCGCTGACCGATATCAACGCCCACAACCTCGACATGATCCAGCAGATCATCTCGTCGATCGTGGCGGTCAACAACCTGCCGGCCAAGGTCACCGCCACCACCAACCGGCGCGAAGCTCTGTCAGGCGCGCGCTACATCATGAGCTGCGTCCGCGTCGGCGGGCTCGAGGCCTTCGCCACCGACGTCAACATCCCGCTGAAATACGGTGTCGACCAGTGCGTCGGCGACACCATCTGCGCCGGCGGCATCCTCTATGGCCAGCGCAACATCCCGGTCATTCTCGATTTCTGCAAGGATATCCGCGAGGTCGCCGAGCCGGGTGCGCTGTTCCTCAACTACGCCAACCCGATGGCGATGAACACCTGGGCCGCCGATCTCTATGGCGGCGTGGACGTGGTCGGGCTTTGCCATGGCGTGCAGCATGGCGCCCACCAGATCGCCCAGGTGCTCGGCGTCGATGACCGCGACCTCGACTATGTCTGCTCGGGCATCAACCACCAGACCTGGTACATCGACATCCGCGCCAAGGGCCGCAAGATCGAGGCGGACGAGCTGATCGCCGGCTTCGAAAAGCACCCGGTCTATGCAAAGCAGGAAAAGGTCCGCATCGACGTGCTGAAACGCTTCGGCGTCTATTCGACCGAGTCGAACGGCCACCTCAGCGAATACCTGCCCTGGTACCGCAAGCGCCCGGAAGAGATCTCGCGCTGGATCGACATGAGCGACTGGATCCACGGCGAAACCGGCGGTTATCTCCGCCACTCGACTGAACGCCGGAACTGGTTCGAGACCGATTTCCCCAAGTTCAAGGCCGAAGCCACCAAGTCGCTGTCGGAGCACAAGCGTACCACCGAGCACGCCAGCTACATCATCGAGGCGCGCGAAACCGGCCGCACCTATCGCGGCCATTTCAACCGCCGCAACAACGGCATCATCAAGAACCTTCCGGCGGACGCCATCATCGAGAGCCCGGGCTTCGTCGATCGCTTCGGCATCAACATGGTCGAGGGCATCGAGCTGCCAATCGCCTGCGCCGCCACCTGCTCGGTGTCGATCAGCGTGCAGCGCATGAGCGTCGAGGCGGCGATGACCGGCAATATCGACATGCTGAAGCTCGCCGTGCTGCATGACCCGCTGGTCGGCGCCATCTGCACCCCCGACGAGGTCTGGCAGATGGTCGACGAAATGGTGGTCGCCCAGGCCCAGTGGTTGCCGCAATATGCCGACGCCGTCCCCGCCGCCAAGGCCCGGCTGGAAAAGGCCACGGTGAAGACCAGGGATTGGGCCGGCGCCGCCCGCAAGGTGGTCCGCTCGGTCGAAGAGCTGCGCGAGATGAAGGGGGCGCATCACTGAGGTCTCACCAGCGCCGGTGGAGGCCGCCCCCCACCCTTGATCCCTCCCCGCAAGGGGGAGGGAGACGCATGCTGAGATGCTGGTGTGAGGGTCTCCCTCCCCCTTGCGGGGAGGGGACAGGGGTGGGGGTCCGCAACCACCGGCGGGCTGACGAGGCACAAGTTAACTCCCATTAACCCGACTCCCTGCATGGTGGCGGCATGTCCGATGTCGCCACCGCGCTGCTGCAACTGATCGGCCGTACCGAGCCCGCCGCCGACCCGGCGCTGGCGGCGGTAAAGCTGGCGCGTGCCAGCCTCGACGCGCTGATCCTCCGCCTCGGCCAGAGCATCGACGCCAAGGTCACCGCGCAACTCGCCGGCGGCCTGACCCAGCTCACTGCCGGCGGCGAGAGTTTCGTGCTGAAGCTCGAGACGCCGCTGCCGGTCAATACCGCGGTGACCCTGAAGATCACCCCGACGCCGACCGGTCAGCCTGCCGTCACTGTCAACGTGCAGCCGCAACCCGCAGTTGCCCAGCCGGCTCCGCCAGCGCCGCAAGCGCTGCCGCCGCTGCCACCACCGCCTGCCGCCACAACGGCGCCGCCTCCACCGGTTCCGTCGGCTGCGCAACCCGCACCTCCCGCGCCACCACCGCCCGGCGCTTCACCGGCTGCGGCAATGCCGGCGACCCCATCCGTTTCTCCGGCTGCCCCGGCGCTGCCAACCCTCACCCAGGCTCAGCCGCCGATCCCGGCCGCTCAAGCGCCGGCGACCCCGGCGCTGCAAGCCGCGCCCGCGGCGCCCCCGCCGGTTCCCCACGCGCCGGTTCAGCAGGCGGCGGTTGCCATGGTGCCAGCTGCGCCGACACAAACGCTGCCATCAGCTCCAGCCCCGGTAATGCAGGCGCCGCCAACCGCGCCCGCCCCAGCGGCGCCGGCTCAACCAGCTCCGGTGGCGGTTCCGCCGCTCAACCAACCGACCACACCTGCCGCCGTCTCGACGCCGCCGGCGCCGGTTGCGGCTTCCACGCAGCCCGCGACGGCCCAACTCCCTCCGTCCGCCCCGGCCGTCCCTGCGAGCAACTCCCCCACGACGAGCAGTCCGACACCGCCGCCGATCTCGCAACCCGCGGCCACCACGTTGCCTACGCCAGTTGTCGCAAGCGGTCCGGCACCGGTCGGTGCGCCGCAGCTCGTATCCGCCCTGGCGTTGCCAACCCCCGCACCTCAGGCAGCGGCCCCAGCGACCTCGCTGGCACCGCCGACGGTCGTGTCGCCAGTGGTCACAGCACCGATATCGACCCCGCGGCCGGTACCGCAGCCCGTCTCGCCGCCGCTCGCCCAGATCCTCGCCGATCCTGTCCAGGCCGCGGCGCGCCAGGATAGCGTCCTGCCGCTGATCGCCCGGCTTGCGACACTCGCCGCGCCCACCGCTGCGGCGCTGCCGCGTCCCGCCCTCGAAGCCATCGCCATGCTGCTCGGCACCCGGCTCGACCTCAACCGCGCCCCGCCCGACGGCAAATCGCTTCGCGACGCTGTGCTGCGCACCGGCATCATCACCGAGCCCGGCACCCGCACCCCCACCGATGCCAAATCCGCCCTGCTGCAGCTGCGCTCGGCGCTCTCGGGCTTCCTCGGCGGCGAAGTCGAGGCGATCGCGCCGGTGACGCGCCGTCCACCCCCGCCGCTGAAGGGCGAGCCTGTCCGTGCCCCTTCCACCCAGCCCGCACCGCCTTTGGCTGAAGAACCCGTCGAGACGGCCCGGCAGCTGCTCGGTCACGCCGATGCGGCGCTGTCGCGCACAAAGCTGCTGCAGCTGGCTTCCAACCCCGGCGACGCCGGCCGCCCCAATATGGCGGCCCCAGCCGCCGAGTTCCGGGTGGAAGTGCCGATGCAGCTCGGCGCCGAAACCGGCATCCTGCAACTGCTGGTCGAGCGCGACGGCAAGCACAAGCGCAGCCCGGCCGAGCGCGGCTGGCGCATGCGTTTCGCGCTCAATTTCGCCGCTACTGGCGAAGTCGGCGCCGAGGTGGCGCTGCTCGGCCGCAGCGCCAACGTCTCGCTGTGGGCCGCCGACCCGGCCACGGCCGAGGCGCTCGAGGCGATGCTGCCCGAGCTCGCTCCGGCGCTGGCCCGCCACGGCCTCGATGTCGCTTCCGTGCGGGTCCGCCGCGGCGCGCCGCAACCCGCCGCCCGCGCCCCGGGACAATTGCTGGACAGCGCCCGATGACGGACACTCCAAAGCCCGTCAGCCTCGCCGTCGCGCTGGAGTATGAGCGCGGCACTCGAGATGCCCCCCGCATCATCGCCAAGGGTCGGGGCGAACTGGCTCGCCGCATCGTCGAGGTGGCCGGCGAAGCCGGCGTCGTCATCGAGGCCAACGGCCCGCTCGCCGAAGCGCTGGCGAGCGTCGAACTCGACGAGCAGATCCCGATCGAGCTCTACGAGGCGGTGGCCGAGATTATCGGTTTCATCCTCCGCGCCAGCGCCCAGCGCCACTGGACGCCTACGGCAGGCAGCTAGCGTCCCCACCTTGCATTCTCACCCGGCTCCGGGCGAAGTGACGCGCCATTCCCTGGAGCCCGCGTCATGCCGACCATTGCCGACCTCGATACTCCCGCCGTCCTCATCGATATCGATCGCGTCGAGGCCAATCTGCAGCGGGCCCAGGCACATGCCACCGAGCAAGGCTATGCCCTGCGCCCGCACATCAAGACCCACAAGCTGCCGCGCTTCGCCAAACGCCAGGTCGAACTCGGCGCCGTCGGCATCACCGTGCAGAAGCTGGGCGAGGCCGAGGTGATGGCCGATGCCGGCATCGCTGATATCTTCCTGCCCTACAATATCCTCGGCCCGAAAAAGCTGGCGCGGCTCAAGGCGCTGAACGAGCGTGTCACCCTCTCGGTCACCGCCGACAGCCCCGACACGCTGTTCGGCTATGCGGCGACCTTCACCGAGGGCAAGCCATTGACCGTGCTGATCGAATGCGATTCCGGCGGTGGTCGATGCGGTGTGCAGACGCCGGCCCAGGCGCTGGCGCTGGCCCGCCAGATCGCGCTCGCCCCCGGCCTGCGTTTCGGTGGCCTGATGACCTATCCGCCGCTGCATGGGGTTGAGAAATCCAATGCCTGGCTCAGCGAGGCGGTGGCGCTGTTCGCTCAAGCTGGTATCGCCGTGTCGCGCGTCTCCTCGGGCAACAGCCCGGACATGTGGGCCCCCGCCGCCGCGCCCGTCACCGAGCGGCGCCCCGGCACCTACATCTACTACGATCGCTTCCAGGTGAAGGAACGGGTGGCCGGCCTCGACGATTGCGCGCTCAGCGTTCTCGTCACCGTGGTCAGCCGTCCCACTGCCACCCGCGTGGTCATCGATGCCGGCTCCAAGTCGCTCACCTCCGATCTCCTCGGCATGGAAGGCTTCGGCCTGGTGATGGGCACTGATCTCACGGTGAAGGGGCTCTCCGAGGAGCACGGCGTCATCGAGCTGCCGGTCGCTTCGGATTGGCCGCGCATCGGCGAGCGGCTGCGCATCATCCCCAACCACGCCTGCGTCATCTCCAACCTGTTCGACAGCGTGACGCTGATCTCCGGCGACGAGGTTCGCGAAGTGGTTCCTGTTGCGGCCCGCGGTCGAGTCGACTGAGCGCTTTCCGGAAAAGTCGACAAAATCGAAAATCCGGAGCTTTCGGCGTTTCACTGCAACGGGGAAATGCTCTAGAACTCCTCACGCAAGGGAGTGGTATTCAAATGGTCGCTGATTGGTATGATGGTTTGACGCTGGCAACCGAGTGGCGTCCGGCCGCTGAAGGTGTGGCGGCGCGCTACCGGCTGATGCTCACCAACGATACGGGCGAGGCGCTGCGCGATTTCCGGCTCGGCATTTCCGGCCCGGCGCGGGTCAGCGACGATGCCGAGATTGTCGGCGCCAAGGTGGTGACCCAGCTTTCCAATTTCTGTGAGCTGGCGCCCGAGCGCGGCTTCGTGCTCGCCCCCGGCGCCCGCTGGACCATCGATGTGCTGAAGCTCGATTACCCGATCCGCCACTGGACCGATGGCGCCACCACCGGCTTCCTCGTTCTCGCCGATGGCACGACGCGCTCGCTGCGCACCGTGCCGACCCGGCGTGAGGGCAGCGACACGCTGCGGAAGAAAGGCACCGCCATCTTCGAGGTCCCCGAGCAACCGCCGGTGCCGGTGTCGATCGTCCCCTGGCCGCAGGATGTGGCGGTTTCCGGCCGCCGCACCGCGCCCGCTGGCCTCGCGCCGATCGCCTCGGCCATCGGCAAGTCCGCTGCTGCCGCCTTCGGCAAGCTGACGGAGAAACTGTTTCCCGGCGAAGGTCTCGTCCGCCCCGCCCATGAAGGCGGCTTTCCGGTTGAGCTGGTCGCCGGCGCCGGCGGCAAGGAAGGCTATGCCATCGAGTTCTCCACCGACCGGGCTCGCATCGTCGGCGAAACCGAAACCGGCCTGCTCTATGGCCTGATCACACTGGGCCAGATCCTGCGTGGCGCCCGTATCCACCTGCGCCAGTTCAACTTCCCCACTGCCGGCCGCATCGAGGATGCCCCGGCCATGGTGTGGCGCGGCAGCCATCTCGATGTCGCCCGCCGCTACTACGCCAAGGACGAGGTCGAGCGCTTCATCGCCATCCTCGCCTGGAACAAGCTCAATGTGCTGCATTGGCACCTGAGCGACGACGAATCCTGGCGCGTCGAGATCGACGCCTATCCGCAGCTCACCGGCAAGGGCGCCTGGCGCGGCTACGGCATGCCGGTGCCGCCGCTGCTTGGCTCGGGTCCGGAGCGCACCGGCGGTTACTATTCGAAGGCCGATATCCGGGCCATTGTCGGCTTCGCCACCGAGCTCGGCGTCGACGTGGTGCCTGAGATCGATATGCCGGGCCATTGCTATGCCATGCTGCAGGCCATCCCGGCGCTGCGCGACCCCGGCGAGAATGCCCCCTATTATTCGATCCAGAGCTTCCCCAATAACTGCCTCAACCCGGCGGTCGAGGCCACCTACGGCGTGGTCGAGGCGATCATTGACGAGATGGTCGAGCTCTTCCCCTCGCGCTACTTCCATGTCGGCGCCGACGAAGTGCCCGAGGATGCCTGGCACTCCTCGCCGGCCGCCAACAAGATGCGGCAGAAGCTCGGCGTTACCGGCGCCGCGCCGCTGCAGGCCCACTTCCTGCAGCGCCTGCAGACCTACCTTACCTCGAAGGGCAAGCTGACCGGGGCCTGGGAAGAAGCCTCGCATGGCGGGGGCATCGACAAGGCCAATTGCTATCTGGTCGGCTGGCGCACCACCGAGGGCAGCCAGCAGCTCGCCGCCGAGGGCTACGAGGTCGTCGTCGCCCCAGGCCAGGCCTACTATCTCGATATGGCCAATACCGAGGATTGGCACGAGTGCGGCGCCGCCTGGGCCGGCTGGTCGTCACCGGAAAAAGCCTACAGCTTCGAGCCGACTGCCGGCTGGAGCGACACCGAGCGGAAGAAACTGCTCGGCGTCCAGGCCTGCATCTGGTCCGAGCCGATGACCGATCGCGCCGTGTTCGACCGGCTGGTCTTCCCGCGCCTCTCGGCCATCGCTGAAACCGGCTGGAGTTCCAGCCGCGATTTCAGCCGCTTCAAGGCGCTGGTCGGCCTGATGCCGAACCTTTACGGTCGCTACGAAGGATTCTGAGTGAAGGACTGATAGGACAAATGGGCGATCTGCTGGTCCGGCTGTATGACCTGCCGGACATTGCCTCCGAAGCAAAGGTGCAGGCGGCCGGGGTGACCGTCCGCCGCGCCCTGCCGCCGGAGCGTCACGTCGTCACCGCCTGGGTCGGCAAGCACTTCAGCCCGTTCTGGGTATCCGAGGTCGAGGCGGCGATGAGCCGCCTGCCGGTCACCTGCTGGATCGCCGTGAAGGATAACCAGCTGCTCGGCTTCGCCTGCCACGATGCCACGGCCAAGGGCTTTTTCGGCCCCACCGGGGTCGACGAGGCGGCGCGCGGGCAGGGGATCGGCGAGGCCCTGCTGATCGCCACCCTGCGCGGCATGCGCGAGGCGGGCTATGCCTATGCCGTCATTGGCGGTGCCGGCCCGGTCGAGTTCTATCAGAAGCGGCTCGATGCCATGGTGATCCCCAAATCCGAGCCCGGCATTTACAATGGGATGCTGCGACCACCCAAGTCGGATTGAATCCAGCGTATCGACTAACCTTGCATTTACTCGCTACCGCTAGGCTATGAGCTTCGATCTCCTTGGGATTTCCGGGGCTCCAGCATTTTGCCAAAGACCGGAAAGACATCCACCGCCTCGCCGGACGCGGCCGCGCCACCTGAGGCCGACACCGCGGCGCTGCTGAAACTCACCCGCTCGCTGAGTTCGGCGCGCGGCAAGCTGCGCGCCCAGGAACTGCATCTGCGCGCCATTCTCGACAATCTCGCGCATGGCATTTCGCTCTACGATCGTCACGGTCGGCTGGTGCTGTGCAACCGCCAGTTCCTCGATATCTACCGGCTGCCGCCGGCGCTGGGTAAACGCGGCACCAGCTTCCGCCAGATCCTCGAGGCGCGCGTCGCCGGCAACACTCATGTCGGCGACGACATCGAGGGCTATGTCGCTGACCGGCTGAGCGCCGTACACGAGCAGCGTACTTTGGGCGGCATCCATCGGCTCAATTCCGGACAGGTCATTTCGATGACCCACCAACCGATCGACGATGGCGGCTGGATCTCGACCCACAAGGACGTGACCGAGCTGCACAATATGCAGGCCGAGCTCACCCACCTCGCCTATCACGATGCCCTGACGGGCCTCCCCAATCGCACGCTGTTCTACCGACGGGTCGGTAACGCCTTCCATGACATTGGCAGGGCCAGCGGCTTTGCTGTGCTCTGCCTCGATCTCGATGGCTTCAAGGCCATCAACGACAGCCTCGGCCACGCGGCCGGCGATGCGCTGCTGAAGCAGTTCGCCGCCCGCCTCGGCGGCTGTCTCGGCCCTACGGACAGTGCCGCCCGCATGGGCGGCGACGAATTCGCCGTGCTGCATCGCGGTGGCGACGCCGAAAGCGCCCTCGACCTCGCGACCAGCATCTGCGCCGCCACCGTCTCGCCTTACGACCTCGACGGTCAGGTGCTGACCATCGCCGTCGGCATCGGCATCGCGGTGGGCGGCGCCGATGGGAATGAGCCCGACGAGCTGCTGCACAATGCCGACGTTGCGCTCTACGCCGCCAAACGCGACGGTCGCGGCGCCATCCGCAGCTTCGAACCCGAACTCAACCGCATCGGCGTCGATCGCCGCCGGCTCGAGGCCGACCTGCGCCGGGCCCTGGAGTTCGGCGAATTCGAGCTGCACTTCCAGCCCATCCTCAACCTCCGCACTCACGCCTTTTCCGGCTTCGAGGCGCTGCTGCGCTGGCAGCACCCGGAGCGCGGCGTGGTGCCACCCTGCGACTTCATCCCGGTCGCCGAGGAGACCGGCCTGATCGTTCCGATCGGCGATTGGGTGATCCGCGAGGCCCTCGCCGAGGCGGCCCGCTGGCCCGGTGATCTGAAGATCGCCGTCAACGTCTCGTCGGTGCAGCTGGTGCGCGGCAGTCTCCTCACCACGTTGGTCCAGGCCCTCGCTGCCTCCGGCATCGCCCACGAGCGGGTCGAGATCGAAATCACCGAGTCGGTGTTCCTCGAAAACTCCGAGCAGAGCCTCGATACCCTGCGCCAGCTCCGCGCCCTGGGTGTCCGTATCGCGCTCGACGATTTCGGCACCGGCTTCTCGGCGCTCGGCTACCTGCTGGCCTTCCCGTTCGACAAGATCAAGATCGATGGCACCTTCATCAGAGCGCTCGACAGCGCCGAAGGCGCCGAGACCATCGTCGCTGCGGTAGCCGATATCGGCGCCCGCCTGATGATGGCAACCACTGCCGAGGGCATCGAGACCGCCGAGCAACTGCGCGGCGTGCATGCTGCCGGCTACACCGAGGCGCAGGGCTACCTGATCTCCCGCCCGATGGCCCGCGACGCCGTCCGCCGCCTGGTCCTCGCCTCCGACGCCATGCCCGAGGCGCCGTTCGAAGAGCGCGAAGCGGGGTAGGTTCACGGCTGAGTTGGCTCGCAAAGTCCCCCCATTTGTCACCGCCATTGGTCTCGCGTCCCCTCTCCCCTCTGGGGAGAGGGTCAGGGTGAGGGGTAGCCAAGCACACTAAATGAGCGGCCGTTGCTGCGATGCGGGCCGCGTTTGATGCCGGCGTGCTTGGCGCCCCTCACCCCAGCCCTCTCCCCAGAGGGGCGAGGGGGTGCTTCGGCACGGGCGGTGCAAGGCATTGCCGATCAATGGTGAACCGCCCCCCGTCACCCGACCGTCATCGAACCGTCACGGCAGCTTCGCCTGCCGCGTGCACGCATCCCCGCATATTTCCAGGGAGCGTCAGCATGACCGATCGTTTGAAAACCCGCGCGCGCCCGACGCGCCGGCAGTCCTTCACCACCAAATATTCCGACCTGATGGCCGAGGGCTATTCGCGCCGCACCGTGCTGAAGGGGCTGCTTGCCGGCGCCGCGCTCGCCACCTCCGGCCTCGGCTTCAGCCGCGCTGCCGCCGCCACCAACTCGCCCTCGAGCCTCACCTTTCCCGAGCTGAGCCGCGTCACCGACAAGACCGACCACTGGCCCGAAGGTTACTCTCGCCAGATCCTCATCAAGTGGGGCGACAAGCTGTTCGCCGACAGTCCGGCCTTTGACATCGCCAGCCTCGATGGCGCCGCGGCCGAAAAGCAGTTCGGCTACAATAACGACTTCACCGCCTTCCTGCCGCTGCCGCAGGGCAGCGAGGCGAACGACCATGGCCTGCTGGTGGTGAACCACGAATATGCCTCGCCCTACCTGATGTTCCCCGGCATGACCGATGAGGATTACCGGGAAAAGCTCACCGACGAGCAGATCCGCGCGGTCGCCGCGTCCACCGGCATCTCCGTCGTCGAGGTCAAAAAGGCCGGCAGCGAATGGCAGGTCATCACCGACGGCCAGTACAACCGCCGCGTCCATATGGGCACCGAGATGCGGCTGAGCGGTCCTGCCGCTGGCGACGATCGCTTGAAGACCAGCATCGACCCCACCGGCACCATCGTCTTCGGCTCGATTTCCAACTGCTCGGGCGGCATCACCCCGTGGGGCACCATGCTCTCGGGCGAGGAAGGCGGCATGGATATCTTCGCCGGCGACTACACCACGCTGCCCGACCAGGAGCTGGTCGAGCGCCAGGGCTGGGATGAAGACGAGAACGACGGCTATGCTTTGGGCCGCATTGACGCGCGTCTGAAATTCGAGAACGAGCCCAACGAGTGGCTGAAGTTCGACTGGGTGGTCGAGATCGATCCGTTCGATCCCACGGCCAAGCCGGTGAAGCGCACCGCGCTCGGCCGCTTCACCCATGAGGGGGCGCAGGTCGCCGTGGCGCCCGATGGCCGCGTCGTCCTCTATATGGGCGACGATGACGACTTCGAGTACCTCTACAAGTTCGTCACCTCGAAACCGTGGAATCCCACCGACCGCGCCGCCAACAAGGACCTGCTCGATGAGGGGACGCTCTACACCGCCCGCTTCGATGCCGACGGCAAGCTGAGCTGGCTGCCGCTGGTGCAGGGGCAGGGGCCGCTGACGCCGGAGAATGGCTTTCACAGCCAGGCCGACGTGGTGCTCCGCACCCGCATGGCTGCCGACCTGCTCGGCGCCACTCCGATGGACGCACCGGAAGGCTTCGTGCCGCACCCGAAAACCGGTCGCATCTATATCGCCATGACCGAGAATGAGGATCGCCTGCCGGCCGGCGAGGGTGATGCCGGGGAGCAGGTCAACGTCGCCAATACCCGCGCCCCCAACCCCGACGGACACATCCTCGAGCTCACCCCGCCCGGTGCCCCCGAGGCGCCCGACCATGCCGCCACCGACTACACCTGGGACGCCTTCATCCTCTGCGGCGACCCGACCGATCCGGCCGCGCATGCGCTCTGCCACCCCGAGACCTCGGCCAATGGCTGGTTCACCGACCCGGACAACCTGTCGGTCGATCCCGCCGGCCGCCTCTGGGTCACCACCGACGGCCCGCCCGATGCCGGCTTCAACGATGCGCTCTATGCGGTCGATACCGAAGGGGACGGCAAGGCCCTGCCAAAACTGTTCTACTCGCCGCCGGTCGGCTCGGAAGTCTGCTCGCCGGCCTTCACGCCCGACGGCAAGACCATGTTCCTCTCCATCCAGCACCCCGGTGAACTTCGCCTCGAAGACGGCGAGGATTCCACCTCGATTGCCGACGCCGGCACCAACTGGCCCGACTTCATCGACGGCCAGGGCCCGCGCCCCTCGCTGGTGGTGATCAGCAAGGACGATGGCGGGGTGATCGGCAGCTGAGGGCAGGGCGGGCTAACTGAAGCAGACGGCGCCCTCCCATCCTCCCCCATGAAGGGGGAGGTGCTCCGCTGGTTCACTTGGCACGAACGAAGACAGAGCTCCGTCTCTTCACCTCCCCCTTTATGGGGGAGGCCGGGAGGGGGCCGTCTCTATCAGTCAACGTACAAAAAAGGCGGGGATCGCTCCCCGCCTCGTCACTCCTGAAACCCCAAGTCTCAGGGGAAAGTTCTCAGAGCTTGTCGGTGATCGCCGAGGTGAAGGCGCCCGACGGCTTGTTCTGGATGATCTTCTGGTCCAAAAGCGCCTTCTCGGTGCGGTCATAGGCGGCCGCGTCGAGCTTGAAGTCCTTGGCGTCGACGAGCTTGGCCACTTCGCCCATCATGTACTTCTGATGGTCGAGGGTCTGTGCACCGCTTTCGTCGTTGTCGATGACGATCTGGGCGGCTTCATCCGGATTGTCGATCGCGTACTGCCAGCCCTTCTGCGAAGCGCGGACGAAGCGCACCATCTTGTCGGCGAAGGCCGGGTCGGCGAGCTTGTCTTCCATCGCATAAAGGCCGTCCTCGAGCAGGTCGTTGCCGAGGTCGGTGTAGTTGAAGATCACCAGCTTGTCGGTGGTGAAGCCGGCGTCGATCGCCTGGCCCAGCTCGTTATAGGTCATCACCGAGATGCAATCCGCCTGCTTCTGCACCAGCGGCTGCACGTCGAACGACTGCTTCAGGACGTTCACGCCATCGGCGCCGCCCTCGGTCGGGATGCCCAGCTTGTTCATCCAGGCGTAGAACGGATACTCGTTGCCGAAGAACCAGACGCCGAGCGTGTGGCCCTTGAAGTCGGCTTCGGTCTGCACCGGGCCATCCTTCGGGCAGATCATCAACAGGCCGGATTTCTTGAACGGCTGCGCGATATTGACGAGGCCGACGCCCTGCTCGCGGGCCGCCAGCGCGCCGCCCATCCAGTCGACGATCACGTCGGCGCCGCCACCGGCGATCACCTGTTCGGGGGCGATATCCGGCCCGCCCGGCTTGATCGTGATGTCGATGCCTTCTTCGGTGTAGAACCCCTTGTCCTTGGCGACGAAGTAGCCGGCGAACTGCGCCTGCGTCACCCACTTGAGCTGCAAGGTGACCGGATCGGCCGCGTAAGCCGCGGTGGCACCGAGCGCCAGAGCGCCCGCCACCAGACCAACGAGAAGCTTCTTCATTTTTTGCGTTTCCCTTTTCCCCTGATTACGCCCGACCACCACGGACGGACGGATGCCAGAAGGTGACTGCCCGCTCGATGAGCGCCACCACCCAGTAGAAGACAGAGCCCGCCAACGCCGCCACGGCGATCTCTGCCCAGACCATCTCGACATTGAGCTTGCCGATCTCCGACGAGATGCGAAAGCCCATGCCGACGATGGGTGTCCCGAAGAATTCAGCCACGATTGCGCCGATCAGCGCCAGAGTCGAGTTGATCTTCAAAGCGTTGAAAATGAACGGCGCGGCTGCCGGCAGCCGGAGCTTGAACAGCGTTGACCAGTACCCCGAGGCATAGGTGCGCATCAGGTCGCGCTCCATGTGTCCGGCGGCGTTCAGCCCGGCGACGGTGTTCACCAGCATCGGGAAAAACGTCATGATCACCACTACGGCGGCCTTACTTGGCCAGTCGAAGCCGAACCACATCACCATGATCGGCGCGATGCCGATCAGCGGCAGCGCCGAGATGAAGTTGCCGAGCGGCAGCAATCCGCGTTTGAGGAACGGCGAGCGGTCCACGGCGATGGCGACGAGGAAGCCGGCGCCGCAGCCGAGCGCGTAGCCCGCCAGCACCGCCTTGAGGAAGGTCTGCTGGAAATCCGCCGCGATCCTCGGGATGTTGCCGATCAAGGTCTCCCAGATCCCTGATGGCGAGGGCAGCAGCACCTTGGGCACATTGCCGCCCCGGGTGATCGCTTCCCAGGCGACCAGGATGGCGACGCCGAAGATCGCCGGGATCAGCACCCCGACCGCATCCGGCACCTCGTCCCGCGCAATCGCCAGCGCCAACCGCTCGGCGAACAACCAGGCGAACAGCCAGCTTGCCACCAGCGCGAACCAGTAGCCTGGCTCGGCCTGCTGCAGCGTTTCGAGCGCCAGCACCAGCCCGACCGCGCCGATCGCTGCCAATACCCCATCGACCCAGTAGCTGATCTTTACCCGGAAGCGGACGAGGCTCAGCACCCCAAGCACCAGGAATACACCGACCGCCGGGAACTCCCACACAGGCAGCGGTGCGCCTTCGGTCGAGGCGAAATCGAAGATCAGGGCCAGCAGCGCAAAGCCCGAGGCGAAAGCGGCGAGGACCCGTTGCAGCGCCGTCATGCTCGGGCTCCCAGCCGCTGGTTGGTTAGCCGCTCGGCCAACCCAACCAGCGCGATCAGCGCCCCGGCCAGCAGGGCGGCGGCGAGCAGCGCCGACCAGATCTGGATCGTCTGCCCGTAGTAGGACCCGGCGAGCAGCCGTGCCCCGATGCCGTTGCTGGTGCCGGCCGGCAGCTCGCCTACAATGGCGCCGACGAGGCTCGCCGCCACGCCCACCTTCATCGAGGTGAAGAGATACGGCAGTGCAATCGGCCAGCGCAGCTTGGTGAACACCTGGAAGCGCGCCGCATTGTAGGTCCGCATCAGATCGAGCTGGATCGACTCGGGGCTGCGAAACCCCTTCACCATGCCGACCACCACCGGGAAAAAGCTGAGATAGGTCGAGATCAGCGCCTTGGGGATCAGCCCGGAAATGCCGACGGCGTTCAGCACCACGATCACCATCGGTGCAATGGCGAGGATCGGGATGGTCTGGCTGGCGATGATCCACGGCATCAGCGAGCGGTCCATCGCCTGGTTGTGGACGATGAACGCCGCGAGCCCGATGCCGAACACCGTGCCCATGGCAAAGCCGAGCAGCGTCGCCGAAAGCGTGATCCAGCCGTGGTAGACGAGGCTGCGCTTCGACGTCACCGCCTGCTCGACCGTGGTCTTCCAGAACTCGCCGACAATCTGGTGCGGCGCCGGCAGCAGCGGCTTTTCGGCGTTCAGCACATCATTGAGCTGCTGGTTGAAGCTGACACCGGTCACGTCGGTACGCTGGTAGAAATCCGACATCCCCTGCCAGTTCATCAGCACCGCCGCGACGTACCAGACGACAATCAGCGCCGCCACGACGATCAGGATCGGAACGAGACTGCCAGTTGGTTTCACGACATTACGCATCGTCAAACGGGCGAATGACATACACAAACTCTCGGACGCGGTTGTCATCGTCCGGCTTCCTGACGGTGAACATCGCACCCTGCGCTATCTCCCTCGAGCGAATGTTGCACTCGAAGTATCGATCGGTCTCCGCGTAGTCCGATCCGAAGTCCATCTCACCTGTTGGCTGAAGAACGAAGGGGCTGAACTCGCCGCCGAGTTTTCCCCAGGACCCAAAGAACGGCGTCTTTGGAGCGATACGGTCGGCGACAATCTGTGCGTCTATGACGATGGGCCAATCAGGCTCTTCACTGCAGATTGCTACGATGCGGGTCACCTGCATTCCGCTACTCCTCGTAGGAGTGGCCGGCCCTGAGGCCGTCGCGCACCCGGTGGGCGATGGCGAGGAACTCCGGCGTCTCGCGGATTTCGAGCGGCCGCTCCGCGGGGAGCGTGCTTTCGATGATATCGGTCACCCGTCCCGGCCGCGGGCTCATCACCACGATCTTGGTACTGAGGTACACCGCCTCGGGGATCGAGTGGGTGACGAAGGCGATGGTTTTCTGCGTCGCCGCCCAGAGCTTCAACAGTTCCGAATTGAGGTGGTCGCGGACGATCTCGTCGAGCGCTCCGAACGGCTCGTCCATCAGCAACAGGTCGGCGTCGAACGCCAGCGCCCGGGCAATCGAGGCCCGCTGCTGCATGCCGCCACTGAGCTGCCAGGGGAACTTCTTCTCGAAGCCCTCGAGGTTCACCAGCTCCAGCGCTTTCTTGATCCGCGCCTTCCGGTCGGCGTCGCCATAGCCCATGATCTCGAGCGGCAGCGCCACGTTGTTCTCGATGGTGCGCCACGGAAACAGCGCCGGCGCCTGGAACACATAGCCATAGGAGCGGTTGAGCCGCGCATCGGCCGGCGAGGTGCCGTTGACCGTGATGCTGCCGGAGGTCGGCTGCTCGAGGTCGGCGATGACGCGCAGAAACGTCGTCTTGCCGCAGCCCGAAGGGCCGATGAACGAAACGAATTCGCCCCGCTTGATCTCCAGGTTGACGTCGGACAGCGCCACCACGTCGCCATCCGCCGTCTTGAACGTCAGGCCGAGACCCTTGGCCTCGACCACGCTCTGCGATTTGCCCCCATCAGTCGTCAAACCCTCAAACCCCCGTCGCCGGAATGCCGGACCGTTCCACCTTGCGCGGTGCGGTAATCTCTTTCCATGTCGAAAGCGCCCGGTTCACCGGGTTCTTCGCCTCACGTGCGACGAACTGGCCATGCCCCTGCTCGGTGCTGATCGTGTCTTCGGTCACCGCCACCTGTCCACGCGTCAGCGTGAACCGCGGCAGCCCCTCGACCTCGATACCCTCGAACACGTTGTAGTCGATCGCCGACTGCTGTTTGGCCGCGCTGATGGTCTTCTTGCGCTTGGGGTCCCATACCACCAGGTCGGCATCCGCCCCGACCAGGATAGCGCCCTTTTTGGGGTACATGTTGAGGATCTTGGCGATGTTGGTCGAGGTCACCGCGACGAACTCGTTCATCGTCAGCCGGCCGGTCTTGACGCCCTTGGTCCACAGCACCGGCATCCGGTCTTCGAGCCCGCCCGTGCCGTTCGGGATCTTGGCGAAGTTGCCGATCCCGTTGCGCTTCTGCGCCGTGGTGAAGGCGCAGTGGTCGGTCGCCACCACCTGCAGCGAGCCTGAGGCCAGCCCCGCCCACAGCGAATCCTGGTGCTGCTTGTTGCGGAACGGCGGGCTCATCACCCGGCGCGCCGCATAATCCCAATCGCGGTTGAAATACTCGGTTTCGTCGAGCACCAGGTGCTGGATCAGCGGTTCGCCATAGACGCGCTTGCCCGCCTGTCGCGCCCGGCGGATCGCCTCATGCGCCTGCTCGCACGAAGTGTGGACGATGTAGACCGGCACCCCCGCCATGTCGGCGATCATGATCGCCCGGTTGGTTGCCTCGCCCTCCACCTCCGGCGGCCGCGAATAGGCATGCGCCTCCGGCCCGTTATTGCCCGCGGCAAGGAGCTTGGCCGTCATCTGCGCCACCACATCGCCGTTCTCGGCATGAACGAGGGGCAGGGCGCCGAGGTCGGCGCAGCGCTGGAACGACGAGAACATCTCGTCGTCATCCACCATCAGCGCGCCCTTGTAGGCCATGAAGTGCTTGAACGAGGTGATGCCGCGATCGACCACATCGGCCATCTCGTTGAACACCTGCTCGCCCCACCAGGTGATCGCCATGTGGAACGAGTAGTCGCAGCTGGCCTTCGAGGTCTTGTTGTCCCACATCTGTAGCGCTTCGAGCAGCGACTGCTGCGGGCTGGGCAGGCAGAAATCCACCACCATGGTGGTGCCCCCGCTCAGCGCCGCCCGCGTCCCGCTCTCGAAATCGTCGCTCGAATAGGTGCCCATGAACGGCATTTCGAGATGCGTATGCGGGTCGATCCCGCCCGGCATCACGTAGCAGCCGCTGGCATCGAGGATTTCCCCACCCGATAAGTTCTGCCCGATCTCGGTGATCCTGCCGCCTTCCACCCGGATATCGGCCATATAGGTGAGGTCGGCGGTAACGACGGTGCCGTTCTTGATGATTTTGCTGCTCATGGCATTTCCTCTAATGTGCCCTGAAACCCCTCACCCGTCTCGGCCTTCGGCCGATCCACCCTCTCTCCGACGGGGAGAGGAACAGAGGGTGCCCCGCTCAAATGTCTTGCCGCAAATGCAGCCCTCGCCGCTCGTGCTCCCCTTGTTCCTCTCCCCGTCGGGGAGAGGGTGGCCTGCGCGAAGCGCAGGTCGGGTGAGGGGTTGCCTGCCACGGTGTCGAGAATAGCCTGCAGCACAGCGTCGCGATTGCTGTTCACTTCATTGTTCCAGAATCTGAGGACCGAATATCCCTCGCGATTCAGGAATGCCGTACGCCTCAAGTCGGCCGCGCTGTCCGCGTGCTGCCCGCCGTCGAGTTCGACGATCAGCCCCGCCTCAGCACAGAGAAAGTCCGCAAAGTACGGCCCGATCGGCGCCTGTCGCACGAACTTCAGGCCATCAAGGTTTCGGTTGCGCAACACGTACCAAAGCCTGTTTTCGACGTCCGTTCCGGCTTTGCGCAGTGAGCGTGCGCGCCGAATAGTAGTTTCTGCGCGCTCGCCACCGATCACCCCACAATCTCCGCCGTCTCCAGCACTGCCCGCAGCAGCACATCTGTCCCTGCCGCCGCCCACTCCTTCGAGATCTCTTCCGCCTCGTTGTGGCTGAGCCCGTCGACACATGGGCACATGATCATTGCCGACGGCGCTACCCGGTTGATCCAGCAGGCGTCATGCCCGGCGCCCGAAACGATATCGCGGTAGGAGTAGCCGAGTTCCTTGGCTGCCTCGCGGATATTGCCCACCAGCGTCTTGTCGAAGGTCACCGGGTCGAAATGCCCGACCTGCTCGACCTCGAATTCGATATCGAGCGCCTCGGCGGTGTTCTGGATGCCGTAGCGGATGCGCTCGTCCATCTCGTCCAGCACCTCTTTGTTCGGCGAGCGGATGTCGATGGTGAACACCGCCTTGCCGGCAATGATGTTGCGTGAGTTCGGATAGACCTGGATGTGCCCCACCGCGCCGACGGCCTCCGGCTGGTAGTCCATCGCCACTTCGTGCACCAACTCGATCACCCGCGCCATGCCGAGGCTGGCATTGCGCCGCTTCGGCATCGGGGTGGAGCCGGTATGCGCTTCCTTGCCGGTCAGCGTCACCTGCAGCCACTTCAGCCCCTGGCCGTGCGTCACCACACCGATATCGACCTTCTCGTCCTCGAGGATCGGGCCCTGTTCGATGTGGAGCTCGTAGTACGCATGGATCTTGCGCGCCCCGACCACCTCGTCGCCGCGCCAGCCGATCCGCTCCAGCTCCTCGCCGAAGCTCTTCCCGTCCTTGTCCTTGTGCGTATAGACGTCGGCCTGGTCGAGCACCCCGGCGAACACGCCCGAGGCCATCATCGCCGGGGCGAACCGCGCCCCTTCCTCGTTGGTCCAGTTGACCACCACGATCGGGCGCCGGGTCCGGATGTCGAGATCGTTGAGCGTGCGGATCACCTCGAGCCCGCCCAGCACCCCGAGCACGCCGTCATAGCGTCCGCCGGTCGGCTGGGTGTCGAGATGGCTGCCGACATAGACCGGATCGAGCCCCGGCTCGCTGCCTTCGCGCCGCGCGAACATGGTGCCCATCTGGTCGAGCCCCATCTCCATGCCGGCCGCCTCGCACCAGCGCTTGAACAGCGCCCGGCCCTTGGCATCGTCATCGGTCACCGTCTGCCGATTGGAGCCCCCGGCAACGCCCGGCCCGATCTCGGCCAACTCATGAATGGAGCTCCACAGGCGTTCGGGGTCGATACGGAGGTTTTCGCCAGGAGCTGCCATAGTCAGTCTTTCGGATTGTGTTCGGATAGTGCCACAGCACCTCCTCGCCCCTCTGGGGAGGCAATGAGGTCGGATCCTTTGGCTATTTCATCGAGCCACACTTGCGCCTGGCGTGGTTCGCCCAAGGCGTCGCCTGCGTGTGCAGCCCGGCGCAGTTCGCGTAAGCGAACCAGTTCCGGCAGTTCAGTATAGCCGAGGCTCACTCGTACTTGGGCGACCTGTTCTCCCAGATCGTCCACCCTTGCGACTGATTCCGGCAAATAGCGCGTCTCGAGATGCGCTGGGAGGAGGCCCTTGTTCCGCTCGAACAGGCCCCACCGCCCGCCTGCGCATTCCTTCAGCGCCTCAACCAGAGCATCGCGGAAGTCCCTCTCGAGGGACTGCCTTTGCTGCTCTAATTTTCCGAGACGCTGCACTTTCACGTGGGCTCTATTTCTGGCTCGGGAAGCTGAACTCGGCGCCGCTCTTGATCCCGGCCGGCCAGCGTGTGGTGACCGTCTTGAGCCGGGTGTAGAAGTGCACGCCTTCCGGCCCGTAAATGCCGTGGTCGCCGAAGATCGAGCGTTTCCAGCCGCCAAACGAGTGGTAGGCCACCGGCACCGGGATCGGCACGTTGATGCCGACCATGCCCACTTCGATCTTGTCGGCGAAGTCGCGTGCCGCGTCGCCGTCGCGCGTGAAGATCGCCGTGCCGTTGGCATATTCGTGCCCGTGGATCAGGTCGACCGCATCCTGGTAGCTCTGCGCCCTGACCACCGACAGCACCGGCCCGAAGATCTCCTCGCGGTAGATCTTCATGTCGGGCTTCACATGGTCGAACAGCGTGCCGCCGACGAAGAAGCCGTTCTCATAGCCCTGCAGCTTGAAGCCGCGGCCATCGACCACCAACTCCGCCCCGGCTTCGACGCCGGAATCGATATAGCCGACGATCTTGTCGCGCTGCGCCTTGGAAACGATCGGGCCCATCTGCGCGTCCTTGTCGGTCGCGGGGCCGATCTTCAGCGCTTCGACCCGCGGCTTCAGCCGTGCGATCAGCGCGTCTGCCGTCTTGTCGCCCACCGGCACCGCCACCGAGATCGCCATGCAGCGCTCGCCGGCCGAGCCGTAACCGGCGCCCATCAGCGCGTCGGCCGCCTGGTCCATGTCGGCATCGGGCAACACGATCATGTGGTTCTTGGCGCCGCCCAGCGCCTGCACGCGCTTACCGGCCTGGGTGCCGCGCCGATAGACGTATTCGGCGATCGGCGTCGAGCCGACAAAGCTCACCGCCTTGATGTCGGGGTGGTCGAGAATGGTATCGACCGCTTCCTTGTCGCCGTGGACGACATTCAGCACCCCGTCGGGCAGGCCGGCATCCATCAGCAGCTGCCAGGCGAACATCGGTGCGCTCGGATCGCGTTCCGACGGCTTCAAAACGAAGGTGTTGCCGCAGGCGATGGCCAGCGGATACATCCACATCGGCACCATGGCCGGGAAGTTGAACGGCGTGATGCCGGCGACCACGCCCAAAGGCTGGCGGTCGGAATAGCTGTCGATGTTCGGCCCGACATTGCGGCTGAACTCGCCCTTCAAGAGCTGCGGTACGCCGCAGGCAAAATCGACGCAGTCGATGCCGCGCGCCAGCTCACCCAGCGCGTCGTCATGCACCTTGCCGTGTTCGCGGCTGATCAGCTCGGCCAGCTCGTCGGCGTGCTTTTCCAGCAGCTCCTTGAACTTGAACATTACCCGCGCCCGCTTCATCGGCGTGGTCGCGGCCCAGGCGGGCAGGGCCTTCCTGGCGGCGGCGACAGCGGCATTCACCTCATCGACGCTCGACAATGGCAGCGTTGCGGTGGCCTCGCCCGTGGCCGGGTTGAACACCGGCTGAGTGCGCGGGCTCGTCGAGGTGACCAGCTTGCCGCCGATCGCATTCTGTATCGTCTGCATCACAGACCTCCGCTCGTTGGGTGTAGAACGTTCGTTCTATCGGGTGCGATATAGAACAATCGTTCCATTCTACTGAAGCGTCTTCAGGATGCTGCCCAAGGTGCCGATCAGCTCGTCGATCTGCGCCTTGGAGATGATCAGCGGCGGGCTCATCGCGATGATGTCGCCGGTGGTGCGGATCAGGATGCCGGTCTCGAAGGCTTTGACGAAGGCCGAGAAGGCCCGCTTGGTCGGCTGGCCGGCAATCGGCTCGAGCTCGATCGCGCCGATCAGCCCCAGGTTGCGGATGTCGATGACGTGCGGCAGCCCCTTGAGCGAGTGCAGCGCATCGGCCCAGTAGGGCGCGAGCTCTGCGCCGCGGGTCAACAAGCCTTCGTCCTTGTAGGTCTCGAGCGTCGCGAGGCCCGCCGCCGAGGCGATCGGGTTGCCCGAATAGGTGTAGCCGTGCATGAACTCGATGACGTGCTCGGGCCCCTGCATGAACGCATCGTGGATCTCGGAGCTGACCAGCACCGCGCCCATCGGGATGACGCCGTTGGTCAGGCCCTTGGCCGTCACCAGGATATCCGGTGTCACGCCGAAATAGTCCGCCGCAAACGGCGTGCCGAGGCGACCGAAACCGGTGATCACTTCGTCGAAGATCAGCAGGATGCCGTGCTTTTTGGTGATCTCGCGCAGCTTCTGCAGATAGCCCTTGGGCGGGATCAGCACGCCGGTCGAGCCGGCCACCGGCTCGACGATGACAGCGGCGATGGTCGAAGCGTCATGCAGCGTGACGATGCGCTCAAGCTCGGACGCGAGGTCCTCGCCGCCCGCTTCGCGCTCGCCGCGGGTGAACTGGTTCTTGCCCGGCGTATGGGTGTGCGGCATGTGGTCGACGCCGGTCAGCAGGGTGCCGAACATCTTGCGGTTGGTGACGATGCCGCCCACCGAGATGCCGCCGAAATTCACCCCGTGATAGCCGCGCTCGCGGCCGATCAGCCGGAACCGTCCGGCATCGCCTTTGACCTTGTGATAGGCTAGCGCCACCTTCAGCGCCGTCTCGACCGATTCCGAACCGGAATTGGTGTAGAGCACATGGTCGAGCCCCTCAGGCGCGATCGAAACCAGCGCATTCGCCAGCTCGAACGCCTTGGGATGGCCCATCTGGAAGGCCGGCGCGTAGTCGAGCTCGGCGGCCTGCTCCTGGATCGCCTCGACGATCTTGGGGCGGCAATGGCCGGCATTGACGCACCACAGCCCCGCCGTGCCATCGAGCACTTTGCGTCCGTCGGAAGTCGTATAGTGCATGTCCTTGGCGCCGACGAACATGCGGGGCGCCTTCTTGAACTGTCGGTTCGCCGTGAACGGCATCCAGAACGCGCTCAGATCGTTCGGCGTGACATTGCGACGGTCGGACACCTTGGACTCCCCCGGAGGCTATTTGTTGAGTTCTGAGGTCAAGTATATTTGGCGCTTGACCTTTGGATGTGTTATCCAGAAATTTGACCAGTTGGAAAAAACGTTATCACTCCCATGCCGCCGATCAAGGTGAAAATGCTGGAGACCGAGGGCGGCAAAGGGGGCGCAAAGGCAGCGCCATCGAAGCGCCCCAGGGCGCAGACGCGCATCCAGCGCGAGAAGCAGGAAGTCATCCTCGAGGCGGCGCTCGATGTGTTCAGTCGCGAGGGATTCCGCGGCGCTACCATCGACCAGATCGCCGAAGCGGCGGGGATGAGTAAGCCCAACCTGCTCTACTATTTCCCGCGCAAGGAGGAGATCTACCAGCGCCTGCTCGCCGAGATGCTCGATATCTGGCTGGCCCCGCTGCGCGAGATCGATTCGGTCGGCGACCCGGTCCCCGAGCTCAGATCCTACCTGCGCCGCAAGCTCGAGATGAGCCGCGACTATCCGCGCCAGAGCCGGCTCTTCGCCAACGAGATGCTGCAGGGCGCCCCGCGGGTGCTCGAAATGCTGGAGACCGATCTCAAGGCGCTGGTCGACGACAAGGCCAAGGTCATCGAGGGCTGGATGGATGCCGGCAAGATCGTTCGCACCGACCCCTACCACCTGATCTTTTCGATCTGGGCCACCACCCAGCACTATGCCGATTTCGACGTGCAGGTCCGCGCCGTGCTCGGCAAGGACCGCGGCGGCGAAGGCCGCTTCGAGGACGCCGCCCGCTTCCTCGAGAACCTGTTTCTGCACGGGTTGTTGCCCAAGCAGTGAGCGGTTCCGGGACCAGCCGCGCCGACCGCCTGATCTTTGCCGTGGTTCAGCTACTCTGCCTGCTGCGCTACCGCAGTCTGAGGCGCGAGTTCCGGCGTCGCCGCGGGCGGCTGCCCAATCTTGCCCAACCCACCGAGCACACCGACCTGGTGCAGTGGCGGAAGATCTTCGACCACGACCCGCGCTTTACCCTGTTCTCTGACAAGCTTGCGACCAAGTACTGGGCCGCCGAACACTTCCCGGATATCCGCGTGGCGATGCCGATCTGGGTCGGCACGACGCCGGAGGAACTGCCTGATGCGCTCGTCGTTCCCGGCAATGTCGTCAAGGCCAGTCACGGCTTCCGGATGAACCATTTCCCCGAGCGCACGCCGCTGCCGCGCACCGAGCTCAATGCACTGCTGCACAGCTGGCTGCAGCGCTCGCACTACATTCAGGACCAATGGGCTTATCGCGACATTCCGCGCCGGCTCTTCGTCGAGCCCCGCATCGGCAACGGAGCAGGTCTCGTCGAATACACCTTCCGCAGCCACGATGGCGTGGTCTCCGCCGGCTTCGTCTCGCTTGACCAGCATGCCGATAGCGAACGGCAGGCGCATTTCGATGGCGCCGGACGGCGCCTGCCGAACAAGCTCGGTGTGCCCGATACCATGCACCTACCCGCCGACTACGTCCTGCCGCCCAGCTACTTCGAGGCCATGGGGCTGGCGCAGCGGTTGAGCCGCGGCATCGACCATGTTCGGGTCGATTTCCTCGTCGACGGCGCGGACATCTATCTGGGCGAAATGACCGTTTATCCCAGCGCCGGCTACGGTCGCGAACGCGAGGCTTCCAACGCACCGCTGATCGAGCGGGCCTGGTTCGAGGCCTTCCACAACTGCTGGTTCCTCAGTCACCCCCAGCCTTGGCCGCTCTCGCTCTATCAGGGCGCCTTCCGCCGCTGGGTAGTGGAGCACCGGCGCGTGCTCAGTGCCGCTCCTTCAACAGCGCCAGCACCACCAGCCCCAGTACGGTGATCGCCGCGCCGGCGGCGACGCTGAGGCTGGCCCAGCCATGCCCGGCCAGCCCCTCGAACACGATGACGAAGGCCGGCACCAGGTAGCCGTAGGCAATGACCTTGGCCGCCGGCAGCCGGGCCGAGGCGAACTGGATCAGGAAGAAGCACACCGCCGTCGGGCCGATGGCGAGGTAGAGCACCACCCACCAGACCAGCGCCGGCAGGTGCGCCCAGTCGGTGGCGAGGATTTCGGGCAGGCCGTAAAGGACGATCCACGCCGCCGTCGCCACCATGGTCCAGAAGCTCAGCACCAGCGCCGACTCGCCCCGGTTGAAGCGGCGCAGCAGCGGCGTGTAGATCGCGTAGGCGACGCAGCCGACGAAATAGATCAGCTCGCCCTGGCCGATATCGAAGCGCAGGAGCGCGTCGATATCGCCGCGGAAGATCACCCAGATCGCCCCGAGCCCGGCCAGCAGCAGGCTGACCAGTACCGCGAGCCCCGAGCGCTGCCCGACGATGAAATACGCCGTCACCGCTGTCATCAGCGGCACCAGCGTATAGACGGCGCTGGTCGCCACCGGCTGCGTCATGGTCAGCGCGATGAACATGGTGACGAAATAGACGGCAGTCAGGAAGCCGTTGATGCCGAAGCGCCACGGCGCCGGCGGGAAGGCGAATTTTTGCCTCGCCACACCGAAGGCGAACGCCCCCATCAGCATCGCCGCGAGGACGAAGCGCAGGGCGTTGAGCGGCACGGCGTGAATATAGGGCACGGTCAGTGCCCCGAAGGTGAACGAGCCGGCGATCAGCGCCGCGAACAGCAGCATGGCGAGATGCGACAGCACCCGCTGCCGCTTCGCGTCCGTGCTCTCGATGCTGGCGCCGGCAACACTCACGGGCGGCTAGAGCGCGTAGGCGATGACGAGCAGGAAAGCGCCGCTGAGCCCGCTGTTCATGATGAACGACTGCACATGCGGCTTCTGCTCCTCGCCCGAAAACTCCCAGAACGGGTGGAACAGCAGGGTGGCGAGGACCAGGAAAACAATCAACGCCAGCCCGCCGAGCACGCCGGCAACCGGCACAAATGGCGCCAGCACCGTCAAGGCGCCGCCGACGATCTGCAGGCCCACGCCGAAGGTCGCGGCCGCCTGCGGCTGCGCCACCTTCCTGCCGGCGAGGAAACTCGCAAGGCCCGGAATGCCCTTGATGTTGCGGATGCCGAAAACCACGAAAGCGCCGCCCAGCAGGAGGTGGGCGAGAACGAACAAAGTCGAGAACATGCGTGAAGCTCCTCGGATGTGTGCATAGCGCTTTCAGGAAAGGTTGCGAGACTTTTCCGCTCTGAAAGCGCGACCAATCAAAAAATCGGAGCACTTCGCCGCTTCGCCGAAGCGGTGAGGTGCCCTGGTTACAGAACAACGACGCACGAGGCAGGCCGGAATCGACACCGGCCCACCACAATTGTGCGTGGATCAGGCGGCAACCGTCTCCGGCGCGACGGTGTGCAGCGTCCTGAGCCCCACGGTGACGCGGTTCCACACGTTGATGGTGCTGATCGCCACGGTGATGTTGGCGATCTGCTCCTCGGTGAAATGCGCCCTCAGCGGCTCGAACGCCTCGTCCGGCGCACGTGTGTTCGCCAGGAGGGTCAGCGCCTCGGTCCAGGCCAGCACGGCGCGCTCGGCGTCGCTGTAGACCGGTGACTCGCGCCACACATTGACCAGGTTGATCCACTGGTCCGAGAGCCCGGTGTGCCGCGCTTCCCTGATGTGCATGTCGACGCAGTAGGCGCAGCCATTGATGTGCGAGGCATAGAGCTTGATCAGGTGGATATAGCGGGCCTCGAGGCCGCTTTCCTTGACCACGAAACGGTCGAGCGCTGCTACGGCGCGGTAGGCGTCGGGCGCAACCTTGGTGATGTCGAGTCGAGCTCGCATGGCAAACAGTCCTTTTGCTTGGGGAAGGGGTTAGCTGGTGGCCGGGCGCCGCTCATGCCGTTCGCGGAAGGCGCAGCTGCGCCCTTCGATGGCGTTGCCGAGTTCGGTGTCCGGATTGTACGCCAGCTCCGCGATGCTGACCCTGCGCAGTTCATCGCGATAGGCGCGTTCCGCCTTCAGCATTGCGGCGCTCACGCCGCATGGCTTGGCGAAGAATTTCTGCGGCAGGGGATCTGGCCCCCGTTGCCGGATTTCGCTGCAGTGAAACGCCGGTCCGGCGCCTTCGAGCGCCAGCACCACGTCGAGCAGGGTGATCTTGTCCGCCGGCCGGCCGAGCCGGTAACCGCCGCGCGGTCCCGGCACCGAAGTGAGCAGGCCAGCTCCCGCCAGCGCCTGCAGGTGCTTGAGCAGGTAGCTGGTCGAAACACCGTGATACTCCGCCAGCGCCGCCGCCGGCATGGCGCCGTCCGGCTGCAACCCGCTCAGCATCAGCATGCAGTGGATGGCCTGCTCCACCCCGTCGCCCAGCTTCATCGTCCGACTCCAATCATGGATACAATCTATCCATGATTATTACGCAAGTCGAGTCCGCCGATTGAGGTGGGTGAAAACTCAGGCAGCGGCGGAGATGATCGGGGAGTCGGCGAAAACGAAGGCGTGGCCGGGCAGGGCCTTGGCGCGGTAGAGCGCTGCGTCGGCCGCGGCCACCAGCCGGGCGCGGTCATCGCCGTGCTCGCTGCCCATGGCAATGCCGATGCTGGCGCCGATCTGGATCTGCGTCGCGCCCAGCCGCACCGGCTCGCTCAGCGCCACACCGATATCGGCTGCCAGCTCCGCCAGTTCCGCCCGCGATGTCGGCGGTGAGCGGAGAAAGGCAAACTCGTCGCCACCGATCCGCGCCACGCAGTCGCCGTCGCGCGCCAACCCTCTCAGCCGGTCTGCCACGATCCGCAGCAGGTCGTCGCCGGCGCCATGTCCAAAGCTGTCATTGACGTGCTTGAAGCCGTCGAGATCGAGATAGAGCAGCGCCGGGCCATCTGTCGTCTGCCCGAGCCGCTGGTCAAAGCCGAGCCGGTTGTGGAGGCCGGTCAGCGCATCCCGCGCCGCCAGGTCCTGCGCCGCGCGGCGCCGCGCCTCGAGCAGCCGCGCCAGCCGATAGAGCCGGTTCAGCACGATGCCGATGCCGCCGAGGAACAGCGCGCTCGCCAATAGCCGTATCGGCGCCAGGTGCTGCGCCAGTTCGGTGCCGATCCGCCGCGGCGTCCACATCAACTGGGTCTCGTATCCCGGAACCGCGATCGCCACCTCACCGGGCTGCATGCCGGCCGCCTCGCCGAAGCGCGCGCTCTTCAGCACAAAGTCCCGAGCCAGACGGGTCGCACCGGCTGCATCGGGCTGTCCGTCCTGCAGCACCACGGCAAGCGCCACTTGGGCGCGCTCGGTTTCAGCGCTGATCGCCGTTTCATTGATCGAAAGGACCGAATAGCCGGCGGCGATCACCACGCTTAGGCCGAGCAGCACGATGGCCACGATGCTGATGATCAAGAGGCGCCGCGGGTTAGGCAAGTCGAGGTCAGCCGCCATGGCAATAGCGTCGGCTCCAGCAGCCGAACCGACCGTGCCTGCACTACGCTGCGCCATTATCCCCTCCACGTCAGGGGGACGCTACGGCGCGGGAGTTTGCCAATCCCTTAGCGCCACCGCCTCTCGTCGGCGCATGGTTGAACAATGGTTACAGTGTCGGGCGTCGCCAATGGTGCGCCCCAACCGCCGGCCCCCACCTCCCATGGGGGGCAAGCGCAGCTTGGCAGCTCTCCTGCCTAGCGCAGCTCGGACGGGGTGGGCCCCACGCTCGGTGCGCGCCTATTCCGCCGGCTCAACCGACTTCCGCATCGGGTTGTTCGGGTGCGTCGTCCAGTTGGCGTAGGTCGGCTCCACCACCTTCTTGGTGCGCTCATCGAGCATGCCCGGCTCCAGCTGGATCATGGTGATGCAGTCTTCCACCGGGCAGACATTGACGCAGAGGTTACAGCCGACGCACTCGTCGTCCATCACCTCGAAGTGGCGCTTGCCGTCCTTCTCCTTGGTGATCGCCTGGTGCGAGGTGTCTTCGCAGGCGATGTGGCAACGGCCGCAGCTGATGCACTTGTCCTGGTCGATATGCGCCTTGGTGATGTAGTTGAGATTGAGGAACTGCCAGTCGGTGACGTTGCGGGTGGCGCGGCCGGTGAAATCCTCAAGCGTTGCGTGGCCCTTCTCGTCCATCCAGTTCTGCAGCCCGGAAATCATCTCTTCGACGATCTTGAAGCCATAGACCATGGCGGCGGTGCAGACCTGCACATTGCCGGCGCCCAGCGCCATGAACTCTGCCGCGTCGCGCCAGGTCGTGACCCCGCCAATGCCCGAGATCGGCAGGCCGTAGGTCTCGGGATCGCGGGCGATATCGGCCACCATATGCAGCGCGATGGGCTTGGCCGCCGGGCCGCAATAGCCGCCATGCGTGCCCTTGCCGTCGATCGTCGGCATTGGCGCAAAGTTGTCGAGGTCGACGCCGGTGATCGAGTTGATGGTGTTGATCAGCGATACCGCATCGGTGCCGCCACTCTTCGCCGCGCGCGCCGGACGGCGCACATCGGTGACATTCGGCGTCAGCTTGGTGATCACAGGCATACGCGTATGCGCTTTGCACCAGCGCACGATCATCTCGATGTACTCGGGGACCTGGCCGACCGCGGCACCCATGCCGCGCTCACTCATGCCGTGCGGGCAGCCGAAATTAAGCTCGACACCGTCGGCCTCGGTCTCCTCGACCACGGCGAGGATGGACTTCCAGCTTTCCTCGGCGAGCGGCACCATGAGCGAGACGACCACGGCGCGATCCGGCCAGTTCTTCTTGACCTGTTTGATCTCCTGCAGGTTCTTCTGCAGGTCGCGGTCGGTGATCAGCTCGATATTGTTGAAGCCGAGCAGCCGCCGGTCGGCGCCCCAGATCGCGCCGTAGCGCGGTCCGTTGACGTTGACCACTGGCGGGCCTTCCTCGCCCAGCGTCTTCCACACCACGCCGCCCCAGCCCGCCTTGAAGGCGCGCTCGACATTGTACGCCTTGTCGGTCGGCGGCGCCGAGGCCAGCCAGAACGGGTTGGGCGATTTGATCCCGACGAAATTGTTGCGGATGTCGGCCATGGCGTCCCTCCTCAGTTTCCAGCGAGATAGCGGTTGATGCTCTCGGCCGCGTCGCGCCCCTGCGCCACCGCGGTCACCGTCAGGTCGTCGCCGGCTGCGACGCAGTCGCCACCGGCCCAGACACCCGGCCGCGAGGTGCGGCCCTCGGCGTCGGTCTCGATGCGGCCGGCGATCAGCGCCAGCCCAGCGGCCGTCTCGTCCTCGAGCGTCTGGCCGATGGCCTTGAACACCTGGTCGGCCGGCAGCGTCAGCGTGTGACCCATGCCGCTCAGGCGCCCGTCCTTGAGCTCGGTGTATTCGAGTTCGATCCCCGTCACCTTGCCGTTCTCGCTCAAGACGCGCTTGGGTTGCAGCCAATGCCGGATGGTGACGCCCTTCGATGCTGCAAGATCCTGCTCGAAGCTCGAGGCATTCATGTGCTCCTGCCCGCGGCGATAGCAGATGGTCACCTCTTCGGCGCCGAGGAGCTTCGATTGCACGCCGGCATCGATCGCCGTCATGCCGCCGCCGATCACCACCACGCGGCGACCGACGGGGAGCTTGGAGAGATCGTCGCTCTGGCGCAGTTCGGCGATGAAATCGACTGCATCGGCAAGCCCGTGCGAGCCGTCCGTTTCGCCTTCGGCCCTGAGCGCATTGACACCGCCCAGCCCGACCCCGAGAAACACCGCGTCGTGGCGCTCCAGCAGGCCATCGAGCGACAGCTCGCGTCCCAGCGCCTGGCCCAGCTCGATCTCGATGCCGCCGATCGAGGTGACATAGTCGACCTCGGCCTGCGCGAAGCCGTCCGGCGTCTTGTACGAAGCGATGCCGTACTCATTGAGCCCGCCCGCCTTGGGGCGCGCATCGTAGACCACCACGTCGTGGCCGTGCACCGCCAGCCGGTGCGCAGCGGCGAGCCCCGAGGGGCCGGCGCCGACCACGGCGATGGTCTTGCCGGTAGCGGGAGCGCGGGTGAAGAACTGCGCGTTCTCCTCCATCGCGATATCGGTGGCATAGCGCTGCAGTTGGCCGATCTTCACCGGCTTGCCTTCGGCCTCCATGCGCACGCAGGCGTCTTCGCACAGCTGCTCTGTGGGGCAGACGCGGGCGCACATGCCGCCCAGGATGTTCTGCTCGAAGATCGTCTCGGCCGCCCCCAGCGGGTTGTCCGTCGAGATCTCCCGGATGAACATCGGGATATCGATCTCGGTGGGGCAGGCGTTCATGCACGGCGCATCGAAACAGAAGTAGCAGCGATCGGCCTCGACGAAGGCCTCGTGCCGGTCGAGCGCCGGATGCAGGTCGGAAAAGTTGCGTGCGTACTGGCCGGGCTCGAGTCGCCCGGATGCGATGCCTTGTTTGAGCATTCCCCCGCTCATCGGCAGCTCCCTCTCTCCTTAGAGCCATTCCAGACTGAGGACGCTAACGCAGCTCAGAAATTTTATCAATTGGTCAAAAATAGGAATTTTGAGCTCACCCCGAAGCCTCCACGCCAGCGGAAATTCCCGCGCAGCGATTGGATCTGGTGGGCCGTTTGCCGGTCGTTGCGACCGAAATCGCGCCTTATTCTGTCGATCGGCGCCGGCTTTCGGGGATGCTTCTGCGCTTGGTCGAGAAAAACTTCAGACCGCGGCATCCCTTCCGAGTCATGGCTAAACCCGGGCAAGTTTCTGGAATCTCGTACAAAATCCTTACGACCATCGGTAATGCTACTGATGCATTTCGGCAACGGTTGCACTTGGAAGGGCGGTGTTCATTTTCGGTTCATATTGTCGCCACACCGCCAAAGCCTTCTCCCGCCATCGTAAACAAGCGTGAGTAGTCCAAGGTTGAATAGGAAAATCGTTCTGGTCGCCGCAGCCCTCGTGACGGGCCTTATGACCTCAGTCACAGGCGCAATGGCAGATCAGTGCGGTGGGGCGTCCTGGTATGGACCAGGTTTCCACGGCAAGAAGACGGCCTCGGGCGAGCGGTTCAATGAGAATGCCATGACCGCGGCCCATAAGACGCTTCCCCTCGGCACGGTCGTGAAGGTCACGAACCAGCGGACGGGCAAGTCGATCAAGGTCACGATCAACGACCGCGGTCCTTTCGCCAAGGGCCGCATCATCGACCTCAGCAAGGCAGCCGCTGCCAGGCTCGGCACCAAGAATGCAGGTGTCGGCAAAGTGTGCGTCGCCAAGCTGTAAAAACCGAATGGCGCTCAGGACAGGGTTGAGACCTGTCCGCTTTGAGCGCGTGGCCAGTGGCCGATCGGTTCACAAGATCAGGGGTCGCCCAGGTGAGATGGGCGGCCCCTTTGCTTTGGCCTCAGGCTATCGCGCAGGGCTTGCCAACTGCGCCGGATTGCCCCGTCGGGCGAGAGCAGCAGCCAATCGGGGCGCGCCCAGACGAGGCAGCAGACGATCACGCTGGCCGAGAGCCAGTCGCCGGCAAAGCCGACCGCCGCCGAAAGGATCGCCGGCACCCGGCTGACCAGCACCAGATCCTTTGCGAGATCGCCGACGCTGGGCGACCAGCCGGCGAAGTTCAGCCGCACATTGCCGCCCCAGGCGCTTCCGAGTTTGCCCATGGCATGCAGCACCCCGGCGCTCAGCGCCAGCAGCGGGTTGCCCAGAACGAACAGCCCGAACGCCAGACAGATTGCGCCAGCAGTCGACCACAGGTCACCCTGCCGGTTCAGCGCCGCATTGGGTGGGGCGCCTCTGGCCCAGGCTCGGCTATAAACGATGCCGCCCCAGAAAGAGATCATTGTCGCCAGGCTCAGCGCCAGCGCTGCCTGGCTCCCTGCCAGGTGACGGATTACCTTGTCGAAGGTGTCGCCGCCGACCTGTGCGTCATGCAACCACACCGCGGCGATGAGGCCGGCGACAAATCCCAGCACATTGCCGCAGTTGTAGAGAAAGCCAGGTTCGTTCGCTCGGTGCAACGAGCCGGCAAATCGCGCTGCCATTCTCCGTCCTCCCCGGAGCCATGGTCGCGCGGCAACGTAATAACGCGCGCTACCGTAACTCCCCGCAACCGAGGTCTTTGCCTCGTCGATGCAGGAAAGTTAGCAGGCAGCGCGCCGAAGATTATTTGGCAACTATTTGCAGACAGCAGTTCTGGTCTGCTGTTCGGCCGCTTCATGCAAACGCTGAAACGACACTAGAGATCGTTTGCTGCGTTGAGTTCGCCGGTCGTCAGCCCGTCCCCCTCGGGGTCGAGCGGATGCGGCTCCGCCCCGATGATCGCCTCGATATCCACGGCCAGCTTGGTGAGATCGAGATCGGCAACCTTCTCCACTGGCTGCCGCTGCAGCGCGTGCTTGAGCGCCTCCTCGATCAGTTGGGTGCGCCGGGCTTCGTCAACCACCATTGCCATCGATCTTGATCCCTCCTTCGTCGACGCGGATCTCCAGCGCCGGCTTCTGCGATTCCTGATAGGCGATGTAGATGCCGAAGCCGACGGCGAGCGCCGCGAGCACGGCGATAACGGTGTAAAGCGAACTTCTGCTCATGCCGGTTCCTCTGACGCTGTTCAGAGGGGGCAACGCATCAACCCGGCCGCAGGTTCAATCGGCGATCGCGCGCAGCGCCCCGACGAATGAGGCGATCCCAGCGTCCAGCCCGGCCGAGTTGTCGATGATCTGAGGCACGATCCCCTCCGGCACCGGCGCGCCTTCGCGCTGCAGCCGGGCCTCGATGTCCTCGGCGCTTTCGCGGCCGCGCCCGGCAAGGCGCTTGGCCCGCACCTCCGGCCGGGCCGTCACCAGCAGCACGTGGCAGCTGGGGTATTTTTCGATCGCCCGCTCGATCACCTTGCGCGAGGTGTTCACCACCACGATCCGTCCGGCCACCATTGCCGCGTCGATTGCCGCCGGTACGCCGTAGCAGAGCCCATGCGCTTCCCAATCCAGCGCATAGGCGCCGCGCAGCTTCTGTCGGCCGAACTCGTTGACGTCGACGCTGTCGTGATCCTCGAGCTCGACCATCGCGGTGCGGGTGACCACCCGGCGCGGGAAGCTGAAGCGCAGGTCGTCGGCGAGGGCCGCCTTGGCCGCGCCGATCAGCGTATCCTTGCCGGCGCCCGACGGTCCGACGACGAGGACGAGGGCGCCGTGGCTCATCAGCTGACCCGCTTGCCCTGCCGCCACACCGCGCGCACCACCGGCACCGGATCGGTCCGCCGCACCCGCACCAGGTCGGCGCGCTTGCCGACGGCAATCTCGCCGCGATCGCTGAGGTGCGCCGCCGCTGCCGGCCGCGAGGTCACCATGCCCACCGATTCCGGCAGCGTGATGCTGTCGGCGACTTCCGGCAGCAGGAACGCCGCGTAGATCAGCGAGAACGGCACATAGTCCGAGCTCAGCACATCCAGTACACCGGCCCGCGCCAGCTCGGCCGCCGAGATATTGCCGTTATGCGATTTGCCGCGCACCACGTTGGGGGCGCCCATCAGCACCGCCATGCCGGCCTCGTGGCAGGCGCGCGCCGCCTCCATGGTGGTGGGGAACTCGGCAATCGCCATACCGTCACGCACTGCCTCGTCGACATGCTCGACCGTCGCGTCGTCGTGGCTGGCGAAGGCCAGTCCGATCTCGCGGCCGCGTTTCAGGATCGCGGCGCGGTTCTTGTCGGCATAGAGCTCGCGTTCGGCCTGCCGGTCGGCGATGTACTGCGCCATCTCGGCGTCCGAGAGGCGGAGCTTCTTCTGGTAGTAGGCGATGTAGTGCTCGAGCGTGGTGTACTGCCGCGCCCCCGGCGTGTGGTCCATCAGCGAAGCGAGCCCAACGATCGGGTTGCTGCAATTGTCCTCGAAGTGCTGCGCCACGTCGGGCGTCGCCAGTTCGCACCTCAAATGAATGTGGTGGTCGGCCCTGAGCCGGTCGCCCGCATCGGCCTCGGCCACCGCGTCGACCATGGCGCGCACATCGGCGGTGATGTCGCCCACTTCCGGGTCCGAACCGATCCGCACGGCGTCGAACACCGTGGTGATGCCGGCGCCGGCAACCTGCGCGTCATGGCTCTGCAGCGCCGCAATGGCGTTCCAGGTCACGCCCGGCCGTGGCCGGTAGTGGTTTTCGAAATGATCGGTGTGGAGTTCGACGAGGCCCGGGATGACATAGTCGCCCTCCATGTCCTCACCGGCCCGCACCGAGCCGGTGTCGATCGCCGCGATGACTCCGTCGCGCACCAGCACCGAGCCGGTCACCACCTCGTCATTGAGAACGATACGAGCGTTAGCGAGCGCGAATTCGCTCATCGGCGGCCTCCCCAGTAAGAATAAAATCGCCGAGGCGCACGAACGGCGCCCCCGGCTCAGGCTCGTGGAACAGCACAAGCCTGTCCAGCATAGTTTCGGCTTCAGCGAGTGCTCCGAAATGCGCCGCGGCAGCGCGCGAATAGGCCTCGCGCTCATGCTCGGGCAGCCGGTCGGTCAGGGTCATGTGGAAGCGGAACTGCTCGAACACGTACGGGTAGCCGAAGCGGTCCATCAGTTCGATCTGCCGCTCGCTCAGGTGTCCGCCCTTCAGCCGCCGCTCACGCTCGGCCGCCGATGGCAGCGCGCGGAACGGTTCGAACGCCTCGACCACCTCGGCCGCAAAGTCGGTGAGTTCGCGCGGCTGGTCTGCCGGGATCAGCGCCAGGAAACCGTCGATCAGGTGAAGTTTCAGCCGGCCGATCGCCACCGGCTCCGCCTCGGCGGCGAAATCGGCCAGCCCGTCCTCGAGCTCGGCGCGCGACTTGCCGGCGGCCAGTGTCATCGGTGCCTTGAGCGTGGCGTGGAAGCCGTAGCGCCGGGCCGACACGCTCCGGTCGAACAGCGCGTCCCGCGCCGTGCCGGCGAGCGGACCGTCGATCGTTGCCCCGCTCAGCGGATCACGTCCCAGCCACTCGGCGGATTTCGCCCAGAGCGGCTCGGCCGCACCGGGGGCGTAGTAGATGGCAAAACGTTCGGGCATCGGGACTTCAGGCTCGGCAAGGGACGGGGCTGACTAGCCCCGTTCGATGTCAGTTTTTTGTCAGTCCGACAAGCTGTCCACTGCCGGGTTCAGACGAAGCTCAGATGACGCGCGCCACGCAGTCGGCGGCCTCGCTTGCCGCGCTGTCGAGGACATTGTCCGCCACCAGCGTCTCACCGCCGGCCAGCGGGTTCAGCAGCGCAAAGAAGCCGCGTTTGCCCTCGCTCTTCAGCTGCCACTTGATCCGGGTTCCCGGCGGCAGCTCTTCGGCGCTGTGATTGACCACGACGATAGCGTTCGGCTTGCCCGAAACGGCGCAGCTCAGCTGGACTGTCAGCCCGAAATGCCGGGTCTGCAGCATCGGCTCAGGGACATAGTCGGACGAGGAGTCGCCGTCCCCGCTATCGGCCGTAACCGGCGGGACAAGCTCGTCCGCCGGTCCGGTGCCGGCCGCCGGACCGGTTCCGTCGATTGGGCCGCCGGGCAGCAGCAGGTCAACCTCATCTGCCACCACTGGCAGAACAGCCGCCGTGAGGGGCGACAACATCAGTGCCGCGAGCAACGCGCCCGCGAGAGGACGAATTCTGTTCATTGTTGTTTCCTGCGCAGGCCCATCGATCGCGTCCACGATCGGTGCCTGACTATGTCGCTGGTTTCCTGCGGCGGCAACTAGGTCCCGACGCTTGAACTTCGCGTGAGGTGGCCATTTCGCCCTTGTTCAGCAAGACCAGCTGTTAACGTTGCGCATCGGACACAGACGAGGCCGATGCATTTTCTGCGCGCCTTCTGGCAGAAATGAGCTGTACCGGGCATGAACGCGTTGCCGCATCGCCCGGTGCTTGCCTCGACGGGGCGACGCCGCCAATATCGCGGCAAATCAGTACCCCCGGGGCTTCATGGATCGCGACCTTCTCGAACGGCTCTATCATCGCGCCGTCGACGCCGCCCAGCCGCAGCACGCCATCGCCGCCAACCTGCCGGAGCCGCCAAGGGGACGGACCGTGGTGATCGGCGCCGGCAAGGCCTCCGCGCAGATGGCGCGGGCCTTCGAGCTGGCCTGGCCCGGGCCGATCCACAGTGGCCTCGTGGTCACCCGCTACGGCTACGCCACGCCCTGCGAGCGCATCGAAATCGTCGAGGCCGCCCATCCGGTGCCCGACATGGCCGGCTACCTCGCCGCCCGCCGGCTGATGGAAAAGGTCTCCGGCCTCGGCCATGACGACCTGGTGGTGGCGCTGATCTCGGGCGGCGGCTCGGCGCTGTTGCCGCAACCGGCGGCCGGGCTCAGCTTCGAGGACGAGCAGGCGGTCAACGAAATCCTGCTGGCCTCGGGCGCGCCGATCTCGGTGATGAATGTCATCCGCAACGAACTCAGCGCCATCAAGGGCGGCCGCCTCGCCGCTCTCGCCTCGCCCGCCCGCGTCGCTACGCTCATCGTCTCCGATATCCCCGGCGACGACCCGTCGCTGGTCGCCTCCGGCCCGACCGTGCCGCTGAGTTCCGGCCGCGCCGAAGCTCGCCACCTTGCCTCGCTCTACCGGCTGAAACTGCCGGCGGCCGCCGAAGAGCTGCTGGCCTCCGATCTCAACCCCGCGCCACGCGCCGGCGATCCGCGCTTTCACCACAACACCGTCCGCATCATAGCGTCCGCCGCCTTGTCGCTGGAGGCCGCGGCCGCCGAGGCGCGGTCCGCGGGGCTCGAGGCCCATATCCTCTCCGATGCGATCGAAGGCGAAGCGCGCGACGTCGCGTCGGTTCACGCCGCGCTCGCGCGTGAGATCAAAACCCGCAACCGTCCGTTCGCCAAGCCCGCGCTGCTGCTGTCGGGCGGCGAGACCACCGTCACCATCCGCGGCGATGGCCGGGGCGGCCGCAACGCCGAGTTCCTGCTCGCCTTCGCCCTCGCCATCGATGGCATCGAGGGCATTACCGCGCTCGCCGCCGATACCGACGGTATCGACGGGGCAGGGGATAATGCCGGCGCCATCTGCGATGGCCACACCGCGGCGAGGCTGCGCGCCGCCGGCATCGACCCACGTCGGGCTCTCGCCAACAACGACGCCTACAACGCCTTCCGCGCCGTCGGCGGCCTGCTGCTCACCGGCCCCACCGGCACCAACGTCAACGATTTTCGCGCCATCCTCGTGCGCTGAGATACTGCGCTGGACGTTATTCCTCGACCCACGAGTCGAAGGTGCCATCCTTGCTCAGCCGCGCCACCATGTAGCCGCCGCGCTGCCGCGGCCGCACCTCGTAGTCATAGTCCTTGCCGTCCATCGCCCGCTGCAGGTTGGCAGCGCTCTCGGCGCTTTCCGCCGAGGCGAACACCTGCGGCACGCTGTTGCCTTCACTGACGAATGCCCGCGACATCACAACTCTCCCACCTGACGCCTCAGCATAGCCCACCTTAGGCAGCCGGACGATTTTCCTTTGTGGGGAACTTCCCTTTCCTTCGCCCATGCCTTTAAGTGCCGCCCGCTTTCAGGGAGTGTTTCGGCAATGGCCAAAAAGAAGATCGCCGTCATCGGTATCGGCAAGATCGCGCAGGATCAGCACCTGCCGGTGATCGACAAGAGCCCGGATTTCGACCTCGCGGCCTGCGTCTCGACCCGCGGCCTCGGCCATCGCGACGTGCCGGTGTTCAAGACCCCGGCCGAACTCTACAAGGCCATGCCCGAGGTGAAGCTGGTCGCCATCTGCACCCCGCCCGGCGTCCGCCACGCCTATGTGCGGCAGGCGATCGATGCCGGCAAGGATGTGCTGCTGGAAAAGCCGCCGACCCCCACCATCACCGAGTTCGAGGACCTCGTCGCCTATGGCGAGAAGAAGGGCAAGGTGCTGTTCCAGACCTGGCACTCACGCTACAATGCCGCCGTCGACACCGCCAAACTGATCCTCAAGGACGAAGGCGTCGCCTCGCTTCGCATCGACTGGCGCGAGAGCGTCCGCAAGTGGCACCCGGGCCAGGAATGGGTGTGGGAGCCCGGCGGCTTCGGCGTCTGCGATCCGGGCATCAACGCCATGTCGATCTTCACCAAGATCATGCCGTTCCCGGTCTTCGTCGACAGCGCGCGGCTGAAATTCCCGGCCAACCGCCAGACCCCGGTCGATGTCGAGATCGTCTTCAAGTCCGGCGAAAAGCACCAGCCCAAGCTCAGCGCCGGCTTCAACTGGCTGGAGGAGTCGGGCGAGATCTGGACCATCGCCATCGAGACCCGGAAGGGCACGCAGCTGAAGCTCGAGCGGGGCGGCACCGTGCTCACGGTCAATGGCAAGGAAACCGTCGCCAACCCCTCCGAGGAGTATGAGGCGATCTACGAGCGTTTTGCCAAGCTATTGAAGAAGGGCAAGTCCGAAATGGACGGTTCTCCTTTGCGGCTGGTCGGCGATGCCTTCCTGCTCGGCGCCCGCGAGAACGTCGACGAGTTCCACTGGTAAGGACGAACAGGCATTGGGAATGCAACGGACAGGCTGGTGGCTGTGGACCCCCACGCCTGTCTCCTCCCCGCAAGGGGGAGGGTGCCCCTCCCACTGACATCGCAGTACGCGTCTCCCTCCCCTGGCGGGGAGGGACAGGGGTGGGGGTCAGCCCGCCCTGACCGATCGGTCTTCGTGAGGCTGCCGAACAAAGCCCCCTAGACGTAGGTCGACTGGCAGGGTTAGCTCGCACCGCATACAGCTACCATACCAGTGACGAGGAGACCTGCCATGTACGAGACCTTCAACGGCTCGGCCCATCCGTTGGCGCCCCGGGAAATCGCCATCACCGCCGTCCCCGAGGATGAGCGGGTCTGGGTGCCGCAGGCCGAGGGGGTCTGGTTCCGTCCGCTGTTTCTCAACACGCTGCAGGGCCAGTGGTGCAACCTGCTGCGCGTCCGCCGCGCCGGCATTCTGAGCCGCCACCTCCACCCCCAGCCGGTGCACGGCTACGTCATCAAGGGCCGCTGGCACTATCTCGAGCACGACTGGGTGGCCGAAACCGGCTCCTATGTGTTCGAGCCGCCGGGCGAGATCCATACCCTGACCGTGCCCGAGGACACCCCGGAGATGATCACTTTCTTCAACATCTCGGGCTGCATGGTCTATCTCGACAAGGACAACAAGCAGGTCGGCTTCGAGGACGTCTTCACCAAGATCGACATGTGCAAGAAGCACTACGAAAAGGTGGGGCTCGGGGCGGACTACGTGGACCAGTTCGTCAGATGAGCCACTGGGCATCAGAGTTCTACGCCAAGAAGACCGTTGTCATCACCGGCGGCACCTCCGGCATCGGCCAGGGCATCGGCCGCGCCTTTGCTGACGCCGGGGCGGTGGTGCATGTCACCGGCGCCACCCAGGCCGAGGTCGAGGCGGGCGCCGCTGCCGAGCCGCGCTTCCGTTACACAGAGCTCGACGTGCGCAATTCCGAACAGGTCGCCGAGTATGCCGCGACCTTCGGCAGCGTCGCCGCACTGATCAACTGCGCCGGGGTGAACCTCCGCGCTGCCGAGCACACCGTCGACGGCTTTGCGACTGTCATCGATATCAACCTCAACGGTTCGATGCGCACCGCCTACGCCTTCAAGGACAAGCTCGCCGGCGGCGCCATCCTCAATATCGGCTCGATGTTCTCGTTCTTCGGCGCCCCGCACGCCCCGGCTTACGCGGCGTCGAAGCACGCCGTCGCCGGCCTCACCAAGTCGCTCGCCACCGCCTTTGCCAAGGAGCAGATCCGCGTCAATGCCCTCGCCCCCGGCTGGATCGAGACCGCGATGACCGCGGTGCCGCGCGCCAACGAGGCGCGCAACGCCGAACTGATGGGCCGCACCCCGCTCGGCCGCTGGGGCACTCCGGCGGACCTGGCGCCCGCCGCCCTGTTCTTGTGTTCGCCGCTCGCCGGCTTCATCACCGGAGCGATCCTGCCGGTCGACGGCGGCTACCTCATCGCATGAGCGAGATCATCAGTAAGAGCGTCGCGAGCATCGCGGCGCCCGACCTGATCGAGTTCCACCGGGTCCAGTCCCTGAGGTAGCTGGCCCAGTAGGCGGCGCCCTCGGGGCTCGGGGCCTCGAACCTGGCCAACCGGTTGTTCATCGGCACATTGATCGCCATGGTCACGCCGAACGTCCCGATGACATAGACCAGCGCGCCGGCCGCCGCCCATGGGCTGCCGCCCGCCACGAACACCGCCAGCACCAGCGCCAGCCCGAGGATCGCGGTCCCCATGAAGGCGCCGAGAAAGCCGGCATTGAGCACCGTCACGTTGATGGCGTTCATCACCGCGATGGCGTTGGCGGGTGGCTGCCGGCCGATTGCCGGCATGATGAAGTTCGAGAACCCGAAGAAGGTTCCGCCGATCAGCGCTGCGCCGAGCGCCACGACGATACTGAGGATATCGATCCAGTTCATGCTTGCCTCCAGGCGCCCTTGGCTGCCGCTTCGCGTGCAAAGTCCGCAACGTCCTTCGGTTGCCGCCCGAGGACCCGCTGCACTCCATCGGCGAGGGATTCGTTACGGCCGTCCAGCACCTCGCTGAACAGCTCTTCGAGCAGCCCGGCGATTTCTTCGGGCATTTCGCTGCCGGCGAGCGAGTCGAGGAACTCATGTGCCGGCATGGTGCGGAACATCACGTTGCTGCCGCTCGCGCGATTGATCTCGGCAACCACCTCGGCGAAGGTCAACAGCCGTGGGCCGGTAACCTCATAGAGCTGGCCGATGTGCCGGTCGTCGGTCAGCGCTGCGGTCACCACGTCGGCGATGTCGTCGCAATCGACGAACGGCTCGCGTACCGCGTCGACCGGCAATGCCACTTCGCCGCCGAGCACCATCTCGAGGAACTGTCCCTCGTCGAAATTCTGGTTGAACCAGCTGGCGCGCACCACGGTCCAGTCGGCGCCCGAGCCGATCAACTGCTGCTCGGCCCGCTGCGCCTCCGGCTCACCGCGGCCGGACAGCAGCACCAGCCGCTTTACCCCCAGCGACAGGGCCAGTTCGGTAATGGCGCCGATGGCCTCGGCTGCGCCCTTAATCGCGATATCCGGGTAATACGTGATGTAGGCGCTGGCAGCCCCCTCAAGCGCTGCCGCCCAGGTGCCGCGGTCGGTCCAGTCGAACCCCGTCGACCGCGAGGCCAGCCGCACCGGCAAGCCGCGTACTTCGAGGCGCTCCGCAACCCGCGCGCCGGTCTTGCCGCGGCCGCCAATGATCAGGATCGGTTTGGTCATTTCATGCTCCATTCGCAAAACATGAGGAAGTCTCATGTTGCGGAAGGTGATAAATCCTCATATTATCGACGTCAAGCAGAAATGTGAGGATTGTTCACTTATGGCCGAAGCCGCCGAAACCGCCGCCCCGGCGCGACGCACCCCGCAGCAGCAGCGCAGCCGCGAGCGGGTCGAGCGCATTCTCAATGCGGCCAAGGGGCTGATCGAGCGGAGTGGCAGCGATGCCATGAAGATGGGGGAACTGGCCGCCGAGGCGGAAATCTCGATCGGCTCGCTCTACCAATACTTTCCAGACAAGGCGGCGGTGATCGGGGCGCTGGCCGAGCGCTACAATGAAGAGGGTCGCGCCTGCATTCGCGATGGCCTCGCCGGGGTCAGCGATGCGCCTGGCTTCCGCCGGGCCTTCGGCGAACTCATCGATATCTATTACGGCCTGTTCCTGGCCGAGCCGGTGATGCGCGACATCTGGTCGGGCACCCAGGCCGACAAATCGCTGCACGGCATCGACCTCGCCGACAGCCACGAGAACGGCGCGCTGGTCGGCGCCGTGCTGCAGCGGATCTATCCCGATGCCGATCCAGCGGAACTGCTCAACCGCGCCACCCTGGTGATGTACCTGGGCAGCGCCAGCATGCGCCTTGCCATTTCGGTGGGCCGCAAGGAAGGCGACGCTTACGTCGGCAACTTCAAGCGCATGGCAGTCGCCGAGTTACTCGGCGACTGATGTCGCCGTCGGCGGCACGCGCGGCGCGCAGAAATACAGCGCCTGGTTGATCACGTAGAGCGAGCCGTCGAGCGTGATGCCGTTCCTGGGCAGGTCCGGCCCGGCTTTCGGGTCGAGAAAGGCGAGGCCGCCGTTCTTCAGCGCCTCGAGCAGTGGCGCCACGTCGCCCTCGATGCGGGCGTTGTAGGGCGAACCATCGGGCTTGGCGTCGACTTCGTGTCCGTCTTCCTTGTCGATATCGATCCGCCATCGTCCGGCGTCGCCGCCCGGACGGCTGGTGTGCAGATGAATGCCGATCTCGAAATCGTCCTCGCAGCGCACCGCGAGGCAGACGAATTCCTTTGGCGTCGATCCGGCAGCACAACCCAGAGCTGCCCGGTCGCCTTCGCCCTGTAGCGGCGAATAGTGCCAGCCGGCGTCCTGGGCGAGGGCGGGGGCGGCGAGGGTGGCGAGCGCCCAAGCCAACAGCGCTGCGGCCGCAGCCGTCGATGTCATTTGCCGGCGTCCGTCAGCAACTGCAGGTCCTCGGCACTCAGCGTCAGGTTGGCGCCGCGCATCAGGCTCTGCACCTGCTCGACCGATGTCGCCGAGGCGATCGGTGCGCCGACGCCCGGCTGCGCCGCGATCCAGCTGAGGGTGACCTCCGCCGGCAGCGCCCTGGTCCGCTGGCTGATCGCGTCCAGCGCCTCGAGGATGCGATAGCCTTTGGGGTTGAGGTATTTCTCCACCACCGTCTGGCCGCGCGGGCTCTTCTGCGCGTCGGCGGCGCTGCGATACTTGCCGGCGAGGAAGCCGCGCGCCAGGCTGAAATAGCCGATCCCCGAGACGCCTCGGCCACGCAGGTCGCCTGCACCTCTTCGAACTTCATGCGGTCGTAGAGGTTGAACTCGTTCTGGATCGTCTCGTAGCGCGCCAAGCCGTCGGCCTTCGAGATGCCGAGTGCCTCGCTCAACAGCGCCGTGTCCTGGTTGGACGAGCCGACATAGCGGACCTTGCCGGCCTTCACGAGCTTGTCGAGTGCCTCGAGCGTCTCCTGCTGCGGTGTCGCCGGGTCGGGCCAATGGGTCTGGTAGAGGTCGATATAGTCGGTCTGCAGCCGCCGCAGCGAGGCGTCGACTTCCTCCTCGATCCATTTGGCGCTGAGGTCGCGGTGCCCCTGGCCCATGTCCGAGCCGACCTTGGTGAACACCAGCACCTTGTCGCGGTTGCCGCGCGCCTTCATCCAGTTGCCGATGATCGTCTCCGACTTGCCCTTGCCATAGCTGTCAGCGGTGTCGAGCGCCGCAAAGCCGCCATCGAGGAAGGCGTCGAGCACCGGATAGGCCGCCTGCTCTTCCAGCGTCCAGCCCAGCACGTTGCAACCGAAAACCAACGGGTCGATGAAAAGCTCGGTGCGGCCGAGGCGGCGCTTGCTCATGGTGATCTCCAGTATTGGTGAGGGACAGGCAGGAAGGCCCGGTGAGCCTAGCCTTGCCATCCATCGGCGACAAGCGATGGACGTCTCAACCCTTGGGCTGAATCAGGTCCCATTTGTTGCCGTAGAGGTCCTCGAACACCGCCACCGAGCCATAGGCTTCGTGCCGCGGTAACTCGAGGAACTTGACCCCGCGCGCCACATAGGCGGCGTGGTCGCGGGCGAAATCGTCGGTCTCGAGGAAGAAGCCGACCCGCCCGCCGGTCTGGTTGCCGATATGGGCGGATTGCGCGGTCCCGTCCGCCTTCGCCAGCAGCAGTCTGGCCCCGCCGCCGCCGGGCGTCACGGTGACCCAGCGCTTGCCGCCACCCATATCGAGATCGCTCGCGAGCGCGAATCCGAGCTTGTCGACATAGAACGAGATGGCGTCGTCATAGTCGGCGACGACGAGGGCGATTGTGGCAATGGACTGGCTCATGTGCCGATCATTTGCGGCAGCGCGTCGCGACCGTCAATTGCCGCGGTGTGAAATCGATCCCACCGCGCAACCGCTTTACCTGCCGAGAAACTCAGGTTTGCGGCGATAGTGGCTTTGTTGAAACGGCATTGCGTATGACGGGGCTTTGACCAACCGGTAAAACTGGGCCATTGCGTGGCGGCAGAAAAAGCGCTTTGTTGCGCGCCAAGCTCCGGCCGGCGGAAGGGACTCTGCCGTTGAATGCCGGGGCGTAATGCTTTTCGGGAGACAACCATCATGCATTTGATGAAAACCCTGCTCGCCGCCACCGCGCTCGTCGCGGTGATGGGCGGCAGCGTCTATGCCAAGCAGCTCGTGTTCTGCTCGGAAGCCTCGCCGGCGCACTTCGACCCCGGTCCGACCACCGGTGGTAACGACTTCGACGCCAGCTCGCGCACCATCTATGACCGCCTCGTCGAGTTCGAACACGGCGGCACCGCCGTGCAGCCGGGTCTCGCCGAGAGCTGGGAAGTCTCGGCCGACGGGCTCGAGTACACCTTCAAGCTCCGTCCGGGTGTGAAGTTCCACACCACCTCCTACTTCACGCCCACGCGTGAGCTGAACGCCGACGACGTGATCTTCTCGCTCGAGCGGCAGTGGAAGGAAGACAATCCGTGGAACAAGTACCTCGAGGGCATCTCGTGGGACTATTTCCAGGGCATGGACATGCCCAAGTTCCTCAAGTCGATCGAGAAGGTCGATGACCTGACCGTCAAGATCACGCTGAACGAGCCCAACGCGCCGATGCTGGCCAACCTGGGCATGGACTTCGCCTCGATCGTTTCGAAGGAATATGCCGACCAGCTCGCCGCTTCGGGCAACCTGGCCGACTTCTCCAACAAGCCGGTCGGTACCGGCGCCTTCGTGTTCGTCGACTACCAGACCGATGCCGTCATCCGTTACCAGGCCTTCGCCGACTACTGGCGCGGCAAGGTGGCGATTGACGACCTGATCTTCGCCATCACCACCGATCCGGCGGTGCGTGCGCAGAAGCTCAAGGCCGGCGAATGCGATATCATGTCGTATCCCGCCCCGGCCGATATCGAAGGCCTCAAGGCCGACACCAACCTGCAGGTGATGGAGCAGGAAGGCCTGAACATCGGCTATATGTCCTACAACACCACCGTCGCTCCGATGGATAACGTGAACGTCCGCAAGGCGCTCTCGATGGCCATCAACAAGCAGGCGCTGGTCGATGCGGTCTACCAGGGCGCCGGCCAGGCCGCCAAGAACCTGATCCCGCCGACCATGTGGTCCTATGACGACAAGATCGTCGACACTGCCTACGATCCGGAAGGCGCCAAGAAGCTCCTCGCCGACGCAGGCGTTTCGGGCCTGACCCTCGACCTGTGGGCCATGCCGGTCAGCCGTCCGTACAACCCGAACGCGCAGCGCGCCGCTGAAATGATCCAGGCCGACTGGGCCGCGGTCGGCGTCACTGCCAACATCGTCACCTACGAGTGGACCGAGTACCGCGAGCGCGGCAAGCAGAAGGACCGCCCGGGTGCGTTCCAGATCGGCTGGACCGGCGACAACGGTGATCCGGACAACTTCTTTGCGACGCTGTTCTCCTGCTCGGCCATTGGCGTGTCCAACTACTCGAGCTGGTGCAACGACGACTTCGAGAAGGTCATCCAGGACGCCAAGAAGGTCTCCGACCCGGCCGAGCGTACCGCGCTCTACACCAAGGCCCAGGAAATCTTCAAAGTCGAAGAGCCGGCCCTGACCATGGCGCACTCCAAGGTCTTCATGCCGATGAACAAGCGCGTCCTCGGCTACACTATGGATCCGCTCGGGATTCACCGCTTCGACAATGTCGACGTGACCGAATAATTAGAGATAGAGTTCAAGGGGCGGCGCCATCACCGGCGCCGCCCCTTGGCGTACCCAATGCTGCGATTCATCCTCCAGAAACTCGCCCTGATCGTGCCGACCATTATCGGCATCACGATCGCGTCGTTTGCCTTCATCCGCCTGCTCCCCGGCGACCCCATCCTCGCGATGGCCGGCCAGCACGGCGTCACCCCCGAACGCTATGAGATCCTGAAGGAACAGTTCGGCTACAACCTGCCGATCTGGCAGCAGTACTTCAATTACGTCGGCGGCATCCTGCAGGGCAATTTCGGCATCTCGCTCGCCACCAAGCGGCCGGTGATCGATGAATTCCTGACCCTGTTCCCGGCAACCGTCGAGCTGGCGCTGTTCGCTATGCTGATCGCCGTGGCGCTCGGCATTCCCGCCGGCATCTTTGCCGCCATCAAGCGCGGCTCGTGGTTCGACCAGATCACCATGGGCGTGGCGCTCACCGGCTATTCGATGCCGATCTTCTGGTGGGGGCTTCTGCTCATCATCTTCTTTTCCGGCTATCTCGGCTGGACCCCGGTGTCGGGTCGCATCGCGCTCAACTTCTTCTTCCCGCGCATCACCGGCTTCATGCTGATCGACAGCCTGCTCGCCGGTAAGCCCGATGGTTTCATCTCGGCGCTGCGCCACCTGATCCTGCCGGCGATCGTGCTCGGCACCATTCCGCTCGCCGTCATCGCCCGGCAGACGCGCTCCGCCATGCTGGAAGTGCTGGGTGAGGACTATGTCCGCACCGCCCGCGCCAAGGGCCTGGACCCCAACCGCGTCGTCGGCGTTCACGCCTTCCGCAACGCGCTGATCCCGGTCGTCACCACCATCGGCCTGCAGATCGGCCTGCTGATGGCCGGCGCCATCCTCACCGAGACGATCTTTTCCTGGCCGGGCATCGGCAAGTGGATGATCGACTCGATTTCTAAGCGCGACTACGTCTCGGTACAGTCGGGCCTGCTGCTCATTGCGTTGATCGTCATGGCGGTGAACCTCATCGTCGACATCCTCTACGCCGTCATCAATCCGCGCATCAGGGTGCAGTGATGGCCGCAGAAACCACCACCACGACCTCCACCGCTCCGGGCCGCTTCAGCGGGTTGCGCGAGTTCTGGTACTATTTCTCGACGAACCACGGGGCGGTCCTCGGCCTCGCCGTGTTTCTGCTGCTGATCCTGGTTGCCCTGTTCGCGCCAGTGCTGGCGCCGTTCTCGCCCGACCAGCAGTTCCGCGAGTTCATCCGCATGGCGCCGCCCTGGGCCGGCGGCACGCAGCCGCAATTCTTCCTCGGCACGGACGAGGTCGGCCGCGACATTCTTTCGCGCCTGATCCACGGCTCACGCTACTCGCTGATGATCGGCTTCATCGTCGTCACCGGCGCGCTGATCGTCGGTGTCACGCTCGGGCTGCTCGCCGGCTACTTCCGTGGCTGGGTCGATGCGCTGATCATGCGCGTCATGGATATCATCCTCGCCTTCCCCTCGCTGCTCCTGGCGCTGGTGCTGGTGGCGATCCTCGGCCCCGGCCTGTTCAACGCCATGCTGGCCATCGCGCTGGTGCTGCAGCCGCATTTCGCCCGCCTGACCCGCGCCGCGGTGCTGAGCGAGAAGAGCCGCGAGTATGTCACCTCGGCCAAGGTCGCCGGCGCCAGCCACATCCGGCTGATGTTCGTCACCATCCTCCCCAACTGCCTTGGGCCGCTGATCGTCCAGGCGACGCTGAGCTTCTCCAACGCCATCCTCGAGGCGGCGGCGCTCGGCTTCCTCGGCATGGGGGCGCAGCCGCCGACGCCGGAATGGGGCACCATGCTGGCGCGTGCCCGCGAGTTCATCACCAGCGCCTGGTGGATCGTCACCATGCCCGGCCTCGCCATCCTGATCACGGTTCTCGCCATCAACCTCGTGGGCGATGGCCTGCGCGATGCGCTCGATCCCAAGCTCAAGCGGAGCTGAGGCGATGCACCTGCTCGAAGTCAAAAATCTCACCGTCAGCTTCGATACCTCGGTCGGCGTGTTCAACGCCGTCAAAGGCATCGATATCCATGTCGACGCCCGCGAAGTCCTCGCTATCGTCGGCGAGAGCGGTTCCGGCAAGTCGGTGGCGATGCTTGCCGTCATGGGCCTGTTGCCGCCCACCGCTCATGTCAGCGCCGACAAGATGACCTTCGACGGCAAGGACCTGCTCGCCATGTCGGCTGCCGACAAGCGCAAGATCATCGGCAAGGACGTCGCCATGATCTTCCAGGAGCCGATGACCAGCCTGAACCCCTGCTTCACGGTGGGCTTCCAGATCGAGGAAGTGCTGCGCTTCCATCTCGGCATGGGCAAAGCCCAGCGCCGCGCCCGCGCCGTCGAATTGCTCGATCAGGTCGGCATCCCCAACCCGGCGGAGCGGCTGAAATCCTATCCGCACCAGATGTCGGGCGGGCAGAACCAGCGCGTCATGATTGCCATGGCCATTGCCTGCAACCCCAAGCTGTTGATCGCCGATGAGCCGACCACAGCGCTCGACGTCACCATCCAGAAGCAGATCCTCGATCTGTTGGTACGGCTGCAGGCCGAGCACGGCATGGGCCTGATCATGATCACCCACAATATCGGCGTCGTCGCCGAAACCGCCGACCGCGTCGTGGTGCAGTATAAGGGGCGCAAGATGGAGGAGGCGGGCGTGCTCGAGCTCTTCACCGCGCCGAGGAGCTCCTACACCCGCGCGCTGCTCGCGGCGCTCCCCGACAACGCCACCGGCGACCGGCTGCCGACCATTACCGGCACCAACTTCGAGGAGGCCGTGTGATGAGCACCGTCCTCGAAGTCAGGAACCTGGTCCGCGACTATCACATCGGCGGCACGCTGTTCGGCGGCGGCCGCACCGTGCATGCGGTCAAGGGTGTCAGCTTCAAGCTCGAACAGGGTAAGACCCTGGCCATTGTCGGCGAGTCCGGATCGGGCAAGTCGACGCTGGCGCGCATCCTGACGCTGATCGACCGGCAGACCGACGGTGAGCTGCTGATCGACGGCGAGACCATCGACATCAAGAAGAGCGGCGTCACCGCCGCCATGCGCCGCAAGGTGCAGATCGTCTTCCAGAACCCCTATGGCTCGCTGAACCCGCGCCAGAAGATCGGCAACGTGCTGATGGAGCCGCTGCTCCTCAATACCGATATGCCGGCCGCCGAACGGCGCGACCGCGCCCTCGACATGCTGGTCAAGGTCGGGCTGCAACCCGAGCACTTCAACCGCTATCCGCACATGTTCTCGGGCGGCCAGCGCCAGCGCATCGCCATCGCCCGCGCCATCATCCTGAAGCCCTCGCTGCTGGTGCTCGACGAGCCGGTCTCGGCGCTCGATCTGTCGGTGCAGGCGCAGATCCTCAACCTGCTCGCCGACCTGCAGGACGAGTTCGGGCTCACCTACGTGTTCATCAGCCACGACCTCAGCGTGGTCAAATACATCGCCGACGAGGTGATGGTGATGTACCTGGGCGAGGCGGTGGAGCAGGGGACGCGCGACAAGCTGTTCTCCAACCCCGAGCATCCCTATACCCGCTCGCTGTTCGCCGCGACGCCGCGCGCCGATGTCGAGAGTATCAAGGCCAGGTTGGCCAAAAAGGCAGCTCTGGCCTCAGCCTGATCTGCCGCACACTTTAAGCCGGTGTTAAGCCTGGGCCCGTAGCGTTCGGCGATGCTTCCCACGCCGGTGTCACTACTTGCCCAAAGCTGCCAAACGGACGTCGGCTGCGGCCGCTAGCGCCCGCAGCGCGCGCAAGCCGGCACGCCGATCGGCATTGCTGAACTTCACCTTGTGGATCGCCCTGCCGGCCGTCGCAGTCTATTTTGGCGTCTGCGCGCTGGTGTTCGTCGCCATGCATCTGATGAGCGCCGAAATGAACGCCATCGATTCCAATCGCGGCAAGAGCGCTATCGCCGCCGCCGTCGAGTCCCTGGTGGTCGGTCTCGCCGAGAGCACTGCCGATGAGGCGACCTGGACCGAGGCCTATATCAACACCTATATCGAGCCCAATCCGGCCTGGCTCGACTCGGTCTGGGGCGCCACCGCGCGCATCTCCGATACCTATGACACCGCCATTCTCACCGATATGAGCGGCAATATCATCTTCGGCGAAACCAGCCGCGGACCGGTGACCGGTACGCTCGCCGAGTTGTTCAGCGGTGTGCCGCAACTGCTCGAACGGCTCGAGGCGGGTATCGCCAGGGCCGGCGACGATGCGACCGTTTCCAACCTGTCGCGCAATGCCCGTGGCGCTGCGGCGCTGGCCGGCGCGGTGGTCCACGGCAATTCCGGCCAGGCCAGCATCCCGCGCGAGCAGCGCCGCGTGCTCTGGCTCGCCCGCCAGCTCGACGACATCATGCTGCGCGACGTCGCCACCCGCTTCCAGCTGCCGCTGCCACGGCTCGTCGAGGTGCCCAAACCCGACCATGACGCGATGGCACTCACCGACGCGGCGGGAGCGGCTATCGCCACCATCGACTGGCCGCCTCGCCGCCCTGGCGATCCCGCCTTCGCCCACACCGCGACCATCGCCGTGCTGGTGATGCTGATCATCGGCGTCCTGATCTTCGTCGTCCTTGCCGCCTTCCGCCATTCGATCAAGCTGCGCACCGCTTCGGAAGAGCGCGACTGGTACAATGCCCGCTATGACGGCACGACCGGGCTGCTGAGCCGTTTCGGCCTCGAGGAGCATATCGCCCAGGCGATCCCCAGAAAGCGCGGCGAGCTGCCGGTTGCCGTCAGCCAGATCAACGTCGATGGCCTGCAGGATATCGTCGGTCTCTATGGTCGCGAGGCCGCCAATGAGTTGCTGGTGGCGCTGGCCGAGCGCTTCGAGACGATCACCGATGGGCAGGCAGTGCTCGCCCGTACCGGCCCGACCGAGCTGTCGCTCGCTCGCCTCGGCGAGGACGCCGGCGAGAAGATCCGCGGTTTCGCCGACCGCATCCTGGCCGGCGCCGGCGAACCGGTACCGGTCGGCAACCTCAAGCTGAAGATCGGCCTGAGCATCGGCGTCGTCGATGCGCCGACACGCCGTGACAACGTTGGCAACCTGATCCGCATGGCCGAGACCGCCGTGGCGCGGGCCCGCGAGACCGGCGGCAATCACACCGTGGCCTACGACCCGGCCATCGAGGATGAGCGTCGCCGCCGTATCGAGCTGCAGGCCGATATCCGGCGCGGGCTGGAGGCCGGCGAGTTCGACCTCGAATACCAGCCGATCATCGATTTCCGCACCCAGGCGATCCTCGGGGTCGAGGCGCTGATGCGCTGGAACCGCCGCGCTGCCGGCCCGATGGGGCCGGGCGAGTTTATCCCCGCCGCCGAAGCCTCTGGCCTCATCGACGATCTCGGCATGTTCGCGCTGCGCCGCGCCATCGAGGAGATCGGCCCGCTCGGCGAGCTGAAGATTTCGGTCAACGTCTCGCCGGCCCAGCTCCGCAACCCGACGCTGCCACAGACGGTCTTTGCGACGCTCGACGAATGGGGCGTCGCCGCCGGCCGGCTGCAGCTCGAAGTGACCGAGTCCTTTCTCGTCTCTCACCCCGATCGCGCCATCCGGCTTATCGAACAGCTGCGCCAGTCGGGCATCATCATCGCGCTCGACGATTTCGGCACCGGTTATTCCTCGATCGGCTACCTGAAGCAGTTCCGTTTTGACCGGGTGAAGCTCGATCGCTCGCTGGTCGCCGAGATCGACAGCGACCCGGTGCAGGCGGCATTGGTCGAATCCACCATGATCTATGCTTTCGCCATGGGCCTCGCGGTCACTGCCGAAGGCGTCGAGCGGCGCGAGGAGGCGGCGCTGCTGTCACGCCTCGGCTGTCGCGAATTCCAGGGCTACCTGTTCGCCCGCCCGCTGCGCCTGGCGCAGCTCGAGCGCCTGCTGCAGGGCGAGCAGGCTTTGCGTCAGGCGAGCTAGCCAACGCATATGGAGCACTGACAGTAGTTGGATGGCCTTCTCCCCTTGTGGGAGAAGGTGGCCGAAGGCCGGATGAGGGGTTCTCTCCGCGTACTCATCGTCCGTCGCTTCGCTCCGGCCGCGCTACACTTCGTTGCGCGGACCCCTCATCCGCCCTTCGGGCACCTTCTCCCACAAGGGGAGAAGGCAAGAGGTGCCCATCGCAGTCATATGCGATAGCCCTGCCCCCACGGGGAGGGGAGCTGACCCGAGCGAAACCGCCCCCTAAGCCGCCTGCCGGCACTCCGCACAGCGGCCGCGCAGCTCGATCGTAGTCCGCTCCAGCCCGAAGCCGGTTTCCCCGGCCCAGGCGGCGAGCCGCGCTGTCACCTCAGGGTCGGCGAATTCGTCCACCCGCCCGCAGCCCGAGCAGATGGCGAACGCCGCCGTGCCGCTGGCGCGCCCGTGGCAGTTGGCATCGGCGCAGCAGACGAAGGCGTTGAGCGATTCCAGCCGGTGCGCCAGCCCGTGCTCGATCAGCTTCTCCAGCGCCCGATAGACCTGCAGTGGCGCCCGCAGGCCCTCGTCGCGCAGCTTGTCGAGAATGTCGTAGGCCGAGAGCGGCGCCTCGGCATTGTTGAGCGTCGTCAGCACCAGCTCCTGGTTGCGCGTCAGGTCGCGCGGCCGCTCATGGTGGTGGGCTTCGTGGCTATGGGCCATGGCTCAGGCCTCCCGTCTGGCGCGCCACAAATGGACCGGCAGCGCGATGGAAATGAGGAACAGCGCAAGCGCCGCAACGACGATCGACGGGCCGCTTGGCGTATCGAAGCGGAGCGAGCCGAACAGCCCGCCCGCCACTGCCAGCGCCCCGACGCCGGCCGAGATCAGCGCCATCTGCTCGGGCGTGGCGCTCAGCCGCCGTGCGGTTGCCGCCGGAATGATCAGCAGCGCCGTGATCAGCAGCACACCGACGATCTTCATGGCAATGGCGATCACTGAAGCGAGCAGCAGCATGAAGACGATCCGTGTCACCTCGGGCCGCATGCCCTCGGCTTCCGCCACCTCGGCATTGACCGTCGCCGCCAGCAGCGGCCGCCACATCGCCGCGAGCACGGCGAGGATTACCAGCCCGCCGAGGTAGATCACCACGATATCGGCGACCGACACGGCGAGGATGTCACCGAACAGAAAGCCCATCAGGTCGACCCTGATGCCGCTGAGGAACGCCACCACGAGGCCGATCGCCAGCGCCGAATGGCTGAGGATGCCGAGCAGCGCGTCGGTCGACAGCGTCTGCCGGCGCTGCAGCAGCAGCAGCGCCCCGGCGACGGCCGCGGCGATGATGAACACCCCAAGCGTCATGTTCACCTGCAGCACCAGGCTGAGCGCCACCCCGAGCAGCGCCGAATGCGCCATGGTGTCGCCGAAATAGGCCATGCGTCGCCAGACGATGAAGCAGCCGAGCGGCCCGGTCACCAGCGCCAGCCCGATCCCGGCGATCACCGCTCGGGTGAAGAAATCCTCAAGCATGGCGGTGCCCTTCATGGTCGTGTTCGTGCACATGCTCGTGTGCGTCGACGATCCGCCCGTCCGCCTCCTCGACCCGCCCATCGGGCAGGTGGGTATGGTCGTGGTGGTGCTGGTACACCGCCAGCGCATTGGCGGCGCGGGCGCCGAACAGGCTGAGATATTCCGGGCTCCGCGCCACCGATTCCGGCGTGCCACGGCAGCAGACATGGCCGTTGAGGCAGATCACCGTATCGGTCGCCGCCATCACCACATGCAGGTCATGGCTGATCAGCAGGATGCCGCAGCCGGTCTCGTCACGGATCTTGCCGATCAGGTCGTAGAGCGCCACTTCGCCGGAGAAGTCAACGCCCTGCACCGGCTCGTCCAGCACCAAGAGGTCCGGCTTCCGGATCATCGCCCGCGCCAGCAGCGCCCGCTGGAACTCGCCGCCCGAGAGGTGCTGCACCTCGGCATTGGCGAGGTGCGCCACGCCGGTCGCCGCCAGCGCCGCATCGATCTCGGCTCTGGGATAGCTGCCGGTCAGCGACATCAGCCGCCGCACCGTCAGCGGCATGGTCCAGTCGATCGACAGCTTTTGCGGCACATAGCCGATCCGCAGCCCGGCCTTGCGCGCAACCGTGCCGGCATCGGGCTTCAGCACCCCGGTCACCAGCTTCGCCGTGGTCGATTTGCCCGAGCCGTTCGGCCCGATCAGCGTGACGATCTCACCCTTGCGGATCGTCACGTCGACAGCCTCGACCAGCCAGCGGCCATCACGCCGCACGCCGGCGCCGGCCACATCCACCAGCACCTCGTGCCCTCGATGTGCATCCATGAAATTCACGATTCCGTCTCTTGCTGACGTTCTACCATTACGTTATAGCGTAACACATCGATAGCGTAATGTCATAACATATCGCGTACTCGAGCTGTGTTTCAAACAGGGGGTCTTCCGATGCAGAAACCGTTCTTCCTGGCGCTTGCTGCGGCGCTCAGCTGGCCCACCCTGGCGCTTGCCGAGGTGCCCAGCGTTGTCGCCACCATCAAGCCGCTGCATGCGCTGGTCGCCGCGGTGATGGGAGATCTCGGCACGCCCGCGCTCATCGTCAAGGGCGCCGCCTCGCCGCACAGCTACAGCCTCAAGCCCTCCGACGCGCAGGCGCTGCAATCGGCCAACCTGGTGTTCTGGACTGGTCACGGCCTCGAGCTCTTCCTCGAGGATTCCATCGACACCCTGGCGCCCAAGGCCACCATCGTCGAGCTGAGCAAGGCTCCCGGCATCGAGCTGCTGCCGCCGCGCGAAACCGGCACCTTCGAGCATCACGATCACGGTGAAGCGGAGCACGGTGATGAGGCGCATGAGCACGAGCACGGCGAGGAGCAGGATCTGCACTTCTTCCTCGATCCCGGCAACGCCAAGGTGATGGTCGCGGCCATCGCCGATAGTCTCGTCGCTGCCGATCCCGAGCATGCCGACATTTACCGCGCCAATGCCTCAAGGGAGACCGCCGACCTCGACGCCCTGATCGCCGAGACCGCGGCCAGCCTCGCCCCGATCAAGGATCGCCCCTTCGTCGTCTTCCACGATGCCTACCAGTATTTCGAGAAGCGCTTCGGGCTGAACGTCGCCGGCTCGGTCACCCTCAGCCCCGAAATCGCCCCCGGCGCGGACCGCATCAATGAGATCCGGGCGAAGCTGAAGACCCTCGACGCGGCCTGCGTCTTCGCCGAGCCGGTGTTCGACCCGCGCATCGTTACCGTGCTCACCGAGGGCACGACGGCCAAACAAGGCGTGCTCGACCCCGAGGGCGCCAACCTCGATGAAGGCCCGGGCCTCTATCGCCAGCTGATCGAGAACCTCGCCACCAGCCTCAAGGCCTGCCTCGCGCAGTAGCCTGAGGGGGGCGGCCGCGCCACCCGGCGGCCCCTATCCCCTCGCTTTTTCGCCGACCGCCCGCGCGCCATCCGGCGCGCGAACCCTTCCGCTCGACCTCGATTTCACCTTGGGAGACTACCGATGCCGCGCCTGCTGCACCACCTGATCCTGCCTGCCATGGCCCTGTCCTTCTGCGCCACCCCCGCTTGGGCCGAAGAAGAGGCCACCTTCTGGCGGCTGTTCGTCGCCGACCACGCCAAGCCGCTCGTCACCGCCATTGACCTCGGCACCGACCAGATCGCCGGCAGCTTCGAGCTCGGCAGCCCGGCAAGCCTCTACACCACTCCGAGCAAGGCCGCCGTCTATGCGGTGCAGGGCGAGGCCGACCGTGTCTCCGCCATCGCTTCCGGCATCGCGCTGGGCGACCACGGCGATCATGCCGACCTCGACGTCAGTGCGCCCAAACTGCTCGATGCCGCCGTCGCCGGCGACAAGCCGGTGCACTTTGTCGAGCACCATGGCGATATCGCGCTGTTCTTCGATGGCGAAGGTGTCGCCCGCCTGCTCTCCGAGACGGACTGGCTTGCTGGCAATGCGGCGACCCGTGACCTGAAGGTTGCCGCCCCGCACCATGGCGTTGCCGCGCCGCTCGGCGAATACACGCTGATCTCGCGCCCCAGCGCCGAGGACCCAAAGGCGCTTCCCGTCGGCATCGATGTCTATGGCGCCGACGGCGCCACCATCGGCGATCTCCATGCCTGCCCGGACCTGCATGGCGAAGCCAGCTCCGGCGACACCCTCGCCATCGCCTGCGCCGCCGGCCTCTTGCTGGTGAAGGCGGCCAAGGACGGGCCACAGCTGCAGCTGCTGCCTTATTCGGCCAGCCTGCCGGAGGGAAAAGCCACCACGCTGCTCGGCGGTGTCGCCATGCAGTATTGGCTCGGCAACTATGGCGCCGATCGCGTTGCCATCATCGACCCCTCGGCAGCCGAGCCCTTCCGCCTGGTTGATCTGCCCAGCCGCCGCGTCCACTTCGCCATCGACCCCGAGCGCGTGAAATATGCCTATGTCTTCACCGAGGACGGTGCGCTGCACCGGCTCGATGTCGTCTCCGGCGCCATCGACAAGACGCTGCAGCTGACCGAACCATATTCGATGGATGGCGAGTGGAGCCTGCCGCGGCCGCGGCTTGCTGTCGCCGGCGACCACATCGCCGTCACCGATCCGCTGGCCGGCGCCATCCACCTCGTCGATGCCGAGAGCTTTGCGCTTGCCCGCGACATCGCGGTGGCCGGCGCCCCCTACAACATCGTCGCCGTCGGCGGCTCCGGCCACACGCACGAGTGATACATCACGCCCCGCCGCGAGGCGGGGGCCCCTCCCATCGAGCGAAACGTCATGAAACGCCTCCCCGTCACCGTGCTCTCCGGCTTTCTCGGCGCCGGCAAGACCACGCTGCTCAACCACATCCTCAACAATCGCGAAGGGCGCCGCGTCGCCGTCATCGTCAATGACATGAGCGATGTGAACATCGACGCGACGCTGGTGCGCGAGGGCGGCGCCGAGCTGTCGCGGGCCGATGAGCAACTGGTCGAGATGTCGAACGGCTGCATCTGCTGCACCCTGCGCGGCGACCTGTTGCGCGAAGTCCGTGCCCTGGCCGAAGCCGGCCGCTTCGACTACCTGCTCATCGAATCGACCGGCATCTCCGAGCCCTTGCCGGTCGCCGCCACCTTCGAGTTCCGCGACGTTGCGGGTGAAAGCCTCAGCGACATTACCGACCTCGACACCATGGTCACCGTGGTCGATGCCGCCAACCTTGCCGCCCAGTTCGGCTCCACCGATCCGTTTTCCGCCCATGGCGAGACCCTCGGTCCCGACGATGCGCGCAGCCTCGTCCACCTGCTGGTCGACCAGATCGAGTTCGCCGACATCATCGTGCTGAACAAGGTCGCGACCGCCACGCCGGAGGCGCTCGCCGCGGCGCGCCGCATCATCCGCTCACTGAACGCCGGCGCGCGCGTCATCGAGACCGATTTCAGCCGCGTCGCCATCGACGAGATCCTCGGCACCGGCCGCTTCAACTTCGATCGCGCCGAGCAGCATCCGCTGTGGTTCAAGGAACTGAACGGCTTTGCCGACCACATTCCGGAAACCCTCGAATACGGCATCCGCTCCTTCGTCTACCGGGCGCGCCGGCCATTCAACCCGCTGTTGTTCAACGGCTTCGTCGCCCGGGCGCACCCTGGCGTCATCCGCGCCAAGGGCTTCTTCTGGCTCGCTACCCGGCCGCATTATGTCGGTGAACTGAGCCAGGCCGGCCAGTTGGTCTCGACCAGTCGACGCGGGCTGTGGTGGGCCGCCGTGCCGCAGCAACGCTGGCCCGACGATCCGCAGTGGGAAACCGCGATGTCGGCCTATCTCGACCCCATCTGGGGCGACCGCCGGCAGGAGCTGGTCTTCATCGGCACCGATCCGATGGATGAGGCGGCGCTGCGCCGGGCGCTCGATGACTGCCTGATCCCGGCGCGCGCCTTCACCCCATCGGCCTGGGAGCGCCTCCCCGATCCGTTCCCGGCCTGGTCGCCGGCCTGATGCAAATCCCGGCCCGGCGGAACATCTCGCCGCCGCCACCATTCCTCGTTCGAAACAGGACAAGAAACATGTACGACGTCATCATCATCGGCGGCGGCTTTGCCGGCCTTGCTGCCGCAACCCAACTGGGTCGCGCCCGCCGCAAGGTGCTGGTGCTCGATACCGGCAAGCCGCGCAACCGCTTCGCCGCCCACGCGCATGGCTTCCTGAGCCGCGATGGCGCCGTGCCGGGCGACCTGCTCGCCGAGGCTCGCCGTCAGCTCGAAATCTACGGCACCGTCGAGCTCCGCAACGCCGAGGCCATTGCGGCGTCGGGTGAGCTCGATGGCTTCAGCATCGAGCTCGCGTCACACCAGCAGCTCGCCGCCCGCCGGCTGATCATCGCCCACGGCGTCACCGACGATACCAGCGGCATTCCCGGCATGGCCGAATGCTGGGGCAAGACCGTGCTGCATTGCCCCTATTGCCACGGCTACGAGGTGGCCGATCGCCGCCTCGGCCTGATGTTGCGCGACGGCGACCTTCTCGACCGCGCCCGCTTCTTTCAGGAGTGGACCAGCGATCTCACCCTGTTCGCCAATGGCGGCCCGGTCGATCCGATCGTCCGCGCGGCGCTCGCCGATATCGGGGTGAAGCTGGTCGAGGAGGCGCTGGTGCGCTTCGATCACCGCGATGGCGTGCTGCAATCGGTGGTGACCACCGCCGGATCGACGCCGCTCGACGCCATCTTCGTCCATGCGCCGATCCAGCTCGCCAGCAATCTCGGCATCCAGCTCGGCTGCGAAACCAAGGCCGGCATGGCTGGCGATTTCTTCCTCGTCGATCACCTGCAGCAGACCAGCATTCCCGGCGTCTACGCCGCCGGCGATGCGGCGCGACCGATGCACAATATCAGCTTCGCGGTCGCCGACGGGGCAGGGGCGGGCGTGTTCGCCCACCAGTCGCTGGTCGCTACTTCAGTGGCCCGCGGAAAATGAAGAATGCCCCGGCGAAAATCAGCCCGAAGCCGACGGCGTGGTTCCAGGTCAGCTTCTCGCCCAGAACGAACACCGCAAAGCCGGCGAACACCGTGAGGCTGATCACCTCCTGGATGGTCTTCAGTTCCGCCGCCGTATAGGCGCCGTAGCCGATGCGGTTGGCGGGCACCGCCAGCCAGTACTCCACCAGCGCGATGCCCCAGCTGACCATCACCGCCACCCACATCGCCATATGCGGGAATTTCAGGTGCCCGTACCAGGCGACGGTCATGAACACATTGGAGCCGATCAATAAGAGGATCGGCATCACCGTCTGGAAGGTGAAGGGCATCAGGGCACCGGGGCGAATCAGTTGGCTCTACCCATTGATCACCGGGCCCTGTGTCGGCCGCAAGGCCGCTCAGTTCGGCAGGACCAGCGGTGTATCGTCGGCGCGGAAGGCGAACAGGTGCTCCTGCCCACGCTGGCCGAGCGGCACGAACAGCGGCAGCACCAGATCGCGCACCCGCCGCGCCAGCCAACCCTGTGCCTTCTTGGGCGTGCCGCCCTGCCGTCCGAGCCGCACCGCCGCCTCCACCCGGTCGCGCCGCAATGCCTCGAAACGCCGAAAGGCGCTTTCAGGTGTCGCCTCCGCCTCGAGACAGGCCGCGAGCACCAGCGCGTCCTCGAGCGCCATCGATGCGCCCTGGCCCGAATGCGGGGTCACCGCATGCGCCGCATCGCCGATCAGGATCACCCGCCCCTTCGACCAGTAGGGCAGGCTCGGTACGTCGTAATCGGGGTAGATCCGGCTCACCTGCGGCGCGGCAGCCGCGATGATCCGCCGGTTGACCGAGGGATCGCTGCGATGCAGCGCCTCGAAATACCCGGTCGCCGCCTGGCGGTCGATCAACCGCGCCTGCTGCTCGTCGGCAGGAAAGCTGTTGAACCAGTAGACCGGCCCGCCCGGGTCCTTGATGTAGCCGAAGAACGCCCGCCGCCCGAAGGTCATCAGCATCCGCCCATCGGTCGGCGCCACATCCGGCACATCGACGATGCCACCGCTCCCCAGCAAGCCGTTATAGGCAGGTGACGGCAGCCCGGGCATGGTGAGGCTGCGCACATTGGAGCGCAGGCCATCTGCCCCCACCAACACGTCGAAACTGTGCGTCACGCCGTCACCGGTCGTCGCCGCCACCTCGGTCTCGAGATTGGCGACCGCGCTTACCGGCGTCTCGAACTGGATCGGCACTCCGGCTGCACGCGCCGCGGCCAACAGGATTTCGCCCAGCGCGCCGCGCCGGATCGTCACTGAAGGGGCGCCGAACTGTGCCGCATGGCGGGCATAGTCGACGGTGCCGAGCGCCCTGCCGTGTTCGTTGTGGAGGACAATGGCGCGCGTTTCGACCCCGTGCCGCAGCGCCTCCGCCGCGAGGCCAAAGCCGCGCAGCGCGTTCATGCCGTTGGGCGCCAGCGTCAGGAAAATCCCCTCGTCGATCACCTGTTTCTCGCTGCGCTTCTCGAAGACAACGGGTGCGAAGCCGCGCCTGACCAGTGCCAGGGCCAGGCCGAGCCCAGCGGAGCCGGCGCCAACGATACCGATGCGTGCTTTCATTCTTGCCTCACCTGCGCGACGCCGCATATCATGCGTCCGTCGTATTATTAGATGAGCATATAATTAGATGGTCGAAGTAAATTCGTCAAGCGACGCGAAGGCGGAGCTGGTCCAGCGGCTCGGCACGCTCATCGTGCGCTGGCAGGAGGCGACACAGCGGTATGACGAGGAGGTGGGAGCGATGTTCCAGCTTGGCCCGGCCGAACGGCTGTGCCTCAGCTTCCTCACCAGCGGTCCGCAGACCGCCAGCGCCATCGCCCGTGCCACCCGCCTCACCCCGGCTGCTGTCACCTCGCTGATCGACCGGCTCGAGGCGCGCAACTTCGTCCGCCGTCAACCCGACCCGCACGACCGGCGCAAGGTGCTGGTGGAGCTCGCCGAGGCCACTGCCGCGGTGATCGAGAAGGCCTACGCCCCGATGGCGATCGCTGGCGCCGAAGCGCTGGGCAAGCGCAGCCTCGCCGAGCTGCGCCTCCTCACCGAGGTGATCGAGGAGGTCCTCGCGATCCAGAACCAGATGACCGAACGACTGCAGTGGGGCCGGTGACCGTGCCCAGCTTCCGCCGTAAGGCCTGCCCAGACTCACCTGGCTCAGCTAGATTCGGCGGGTCAACGGAGGTCGACAATGCGTGCGCTGGTCCTGTTTTCCCTGTTGCTGCTGGCGGCGCCCGCCCTGGCTGCCGACATCGTCTGCGAGGGCCCGTTCGCCGGTGACAGTTCCGAGGCGCGGCTGATCGAAGCCTTCGGCAAGGATAATGTGGTGACTGGCGATGTCCCGGGCCCCGAGGGCTCTACCGTGCTCGCCACCACCATCTTCCCAAACGATCCCGCCAAGACCATCGAGTTCGGCTGGTGGGACGAGGAAAAGCACGAGCGCGTCGCTTACTTCACCGTGCCGCCGGGTGACACGGCGCCGGGTGGCCTCAAGCAGGGCCTGACTGTCAAGGAAGTCGAAGCCCTGAATGGCGGGCCGTTCCAGCTCTACGGCTTCTTCTGGGATTATGGTGGCGCCGCCAGCTTCGAGGGCGGCAAGCTCCCCCCGCCCGAGGGTGGCTGCTCGGTCAGCGTCCGCTTTGCCGTCGGCGACTATCCGGCCGACCCCAATGTCGATGCCATCTCCGGCGATATGCAGATCTCGTCGAGCGAGCCGCTGCTCGAAAAGGTCGATGCGCGCGTCGATACCGTCACGGTCGGCTACCCCGATTCCGCTGCCGCGGAAGATTGACCGCGCCCCCTCCCACGGCGTAACGATAGCCCCACGTTGGTTCCTCAACCCCGTTCGGGCGAGGGGATCAAAAGGGAACACGGTGCGGCGTACCCATCAGGGACCAAATCCGTGGCTGCCCCCGCAACTGTAAGCGGCGAGTGCCTCCGACTATGCCACTGACATCCCTTGGGATGTTGGGAAGGCCGGAGACCACGGTGACCCGCGAGTCAGGAGACCTGCCAGCGTGCAACCGGGGTTCATCCCCCATTTCATCCGCACGGAGGGTGCAGGCATATGAATACTCAGGTCCAGACGGCATCGATCGCCCGTCTTTCGGTCTCGCAGCGGCTCATCGCAGGTGTGCTGGCTTTGTTTATCGGCTTCGTCCTTGTCGGCGGCGTCGGTTTTGCCAGTGACATGGCCGTCCACAATGGCGCGCACGATACGCGCCATGCGCTTGGCTTTCCCTGCCATTGAGCTGACTCAGCTCTAAGCACACGAGACATCGATGAAACTCTTCCAGCGAATCTTTTTCGCTGCGGTCCTTGCCGGACTCGCAGCCGGCTTGGCCATGAGCGCCGTGCAGCAATGGCGCGTCGCGCCGCTGATCCTCGCCGCCGAGGTTTTTGAGAACGCCGCCCCCGAGGTGCCGGCCGTCGCCGAGCACAGCCACGAGGCCGGCACCGCAGAGCATTCCCATGCCGAAGCCGCGCCGGCACACGAGCATGACGAAGACGCCTGGGCCCCGCAGGATGGCGCCGAGCGCATCGCCTACACCGTGCTGGCCAACCTCCTCGGCTGCATCGGCTTCGCCTTCGTGCTGGCTGCCGTCTCCGTGCTTTCCGGCATCGAGATCACCGCACGCAATGGCGTGATCTGGGGGCTCAGTGGCTTCATCGCGTTGCAGCTCGCCCCGGCCCTTGGCCTGCCGCCGGAACTCCCCGGCATGCCCGCTGCCGATCTCGTCGCCCGCCAGGTCTGGTGGGTCGGCACAGCGCTCGCCACCGGCGCCGGCATCCTCGCCATCGCCAAGCTCCGCAACTGGACCGGCATCGTCATTGCCGCCGTGTTGATCCTTGCGCCGCACGTCATCGGCGCGCCGCAACTGGTCGGTGAACACACCACCGGCGTACCCGCCAATCTCGCGACCAGCTTCGCCGCGGCGACCCTCGCCACCGGCGCGCTGTTCTGGCTGATCGTCGGCCCGCTGTTCGGCTGGCTCAACGAGCGCTTCGCCAGGTCTTCCGCCTTCGCCCTGAAAGGTGCCCACGCATGAGCACGACCGAAAAGATCCCCGTCACCGTCATCACCGGCTTCCTCGGCGCCGGCAAGACCACCCTGGTCCGGCACCTGCTCGCCCATGCCAAGGGCAAGCGCATCGCGCTGATCATCAACGAGTTCGGCGAGCTCGGCGTCGACAAGGAAATCCTCGCCGGCTGCGGCGATGAGACCTGCCGCGAAGAGGACATGATCGAGCTGAGCAATGGCTGCATCTGCTGCACCGTCGCCGACGAGTTCATCCCCACCATGCAGGCGCTGCTCGAACGCGAGGATCGCCCCGACCACATCGTCATCGAGACCTCCGGCCTGGCGCTGCCGCAGCCGCTGATCCGCGCCTTCAACTGGCCCGAGATCAGGTCCGAAGTGACCATCGACGGCGTCGTCACTGTCGCCGACGCCGCGGCGCTCAGCGAAGGCCGTTTCGCCAATGACGAACAGGCGGTCGACGCGCTCCGCTCCGCCGACGCCATGCTCGACCACGAGACGCCGCTCGGCGAGCTGTTCGAGGATCAGCTGATCGCGGCCGACATGGTGATCCTCAACAAGGCCGACCTCGTCACCGACGCCCAGCTCGACACCATCGAAGCCCACCTCAAGGCCGAGATGCGTCCGGGCACCGGCGTGGTCCGCGCCCGTAACGGCCATGTCGATGTCGCGGCGCTGCTCGGCATGGGGCTCTCGACGGAAGACAACCTTGCCGGACGCGAGAGCCATCACGAGCTCGAGCATGGTGGCGAAGGCCATGAGCACGACGACTTCGATTCCTTCTCCGTCACCCTCGACGGCGTCACCAGCAAGGATCACCTGCTCCAAACCATCGAAGCGACCATCCGCGCCCACGACGTGCTCCGTCTCAAGGGTTTTGCCGCACTCCCCGGCGCCCCGGCCCGTCTCGCCATCCAGGCGGTGGGCCCGCGCGTCTCCGCCTATTTCGACCGGCCGTGGAAGCCGGGCGAAGCGCGCCGGACCGCTCTGGTGGTGATCGGGGAATCGCCGCTCGATCATGCGGCGATCACCCGGAGCCTCGAGGGCGCCATCGCGGCTGCGGCCTAACGGGCAGCGACGACCTGTGGCGCGGGCCGGATCGCTTCGGCCCGCCACGCCAGCCCGAACAGCGGGCGCAGCGGTGGCACGCGCTTGATCGCCTCGGTCGGCACCGCGCAACCGACTACCGTCGCGACGACGATAATGCCGGCCTCCAGCCACACCGGCAGCAGCAGGCCGCCGACCCAGAACCCTACGGCCACGATGAGGGTCTGATGCAGGATGTAGTACGGGAACACCGCCTCGGTGAGGAAGCGCAGCGCTCTGCCGCTTCGGTTGAGGTAGCGCTGCGCCAGCCCCAGCATGGCAACGATCGCCGCCCACATGAACAGGGTGCGTACCACCGTCATCAGTGTCGTGAGGCCTTGATCGGCGCGCACCGCGCCCCAGTTGAGCCGCGCCACTGCGAGCACCAGCAGCAGCCCGAGCGTCGCGACGATCGCCGGTCGAAGATGCCGTTGCACCGCGCCCCAGAACTTCGGGCTCTTCGCCGCGAACCAGCCGATCAGCACGATGCTGAGCAGCTCCGCATGGTTGGCCCAGTCGTTGTAGAAGGCATGCGTCGAAGGGAAATGCGGCGCCAGCAGCCACTCGTAACCGAGGAACGGCAGCGTGGGCGCCAGCAGCAGGCGCCAGCCCAGCGCGCCGCGCCCCAGCCAGCCGAACAGCGTCTCCGCCACCCTATCGAGCGCTCTGAGCAGCGGCAGCAGCGCCACCACGACCAGCGTGTAGGCAAGGATGTAGACCACGTACCACAGGTGGTTCCAGGTCGGCGTCAGGATCGAGAACTCCATGTCGAAGTCGAGATACTGGCCGTAGAACGCCCAGAAATCCGCGCCGGTCTCGCCCTTCCTGTAGAGCTCGAAATAGGCTTGTGGCGCGCACACCACCAGCATGCCGAAGACGATCGGCACGAACAGCCGCATGAAGCGCCGCGGCACGAACTGGCGCAGCCGGCTCCTGTCGATGGCGAAGCGCAGCGCTATGCCCGAGATGAGGAACAGCAGCGGCAGCCGCCACGGGTTGATCAGCGCCATCACCGGCTCCAGCCACGGCCCGGCATGCGGGCTTTTCACGTGCCAACCCCACGTCACGTAGAACATGCCGATGTGGTAGAAGATCAAAAAACCGAAGGCGATGACGCGCAGCCAGTCGAGATCGTAGCGGCGCTCCGAACCGATGGCGGGAAGGGTCTCTGCTGACATGATGGCTCCAACCTCTGAGCGATTTGCGAGGTGTTCAGAGCTAGGGCAGGGCGCCGCCTTGTCCTATCGCGCTGGTGCGAGAGGCAGGCCGGTGGGACGAGCGGCGACGTGCGCCGGCGACCGTGGGGCCAGCGGCGGCCAATGGGTGACCAATGGCGGCTGATCTCACCGGCGAGGCCGCACTGGAGCGCCGTGTCGCCCGCCGCGTTTTCCTCATCATGACGCTGTTTCTGATCGCCATCGGCGTGCTCAACGCCCTCGGCATTCTCACCGAAGCGCAACGCGCGAGCCGAGTGCTCGACCCCCGCGTGCCGTTCATCCTCGAATTGACCAGCGTCCTCGCCATGGTGGCGCTGGCGCCACTGGTCATCCTGTTCGAGCGCCGTGTGCCGTTCACCGCGGAGACCTGGCGCTCGGCCCTGTTCTGGCACGTGCTCGGCAGCATCGTGTTTTCCCTGTTGCACATCGCGCTGTTCATCGCACTGCGTACCGTCGCCTTCGCCTCGATCCTCGGCATGAGCTACAGCTTCTTCACCGACCTCCCCACCGACCTGCTCTACGAGTACCGCAAGGACATCTTCCCCTATTCCGTGCTGATCCTGATGCTGGGCCTGCAGCGCAGCCTCGAGGAGCATCGCCGCGAAGCCGAAGCGGCGCGGGCCGACGCCCGGCAGACCGGCAAGCTCACCCTCAAGGCCGGTGGCCGCACCATCTTCCTCGATGCCGCCTCGCTCGATTGGGCCAGCGCCGCCGGCAACTATGTCGAGATCCGCGCCAATGGCGCCACCCACCTCGCCCGCATCAGCCTGGCGGCGCTCGAGCAGCTGCTCAGCGATGCCGGCGTCGACGTCGCCCGGGTGCACCGCTCGCACCTCGTCAACCGCGCCAAGGTCCGCGAGATCGCGCCGGTCCGCGACGGCGATTTCACCATCCGCATGGCCGACGGCTCCGAACTCCGCGGCTCGCGCCGCTATCGCCAGGAGCTTGCATAATGGCCCGCAACATCTGGCTGTTCGTCGTCTCGCTGTTTATCGGCCCCGCCATCGGCGCCCTGGTGTTCTTCGCCTTCGCCGCCATCACCGACGGCATCATCGTGCATGCCGCCGGCCAGTCGGCGTCGAACTTCCTCGGCGAGAACTGGCCGATCATCCTCATCGCGGCCTATACCCTCGGCGCCATACCCGCCGCCATTTCCTCGGTCATCATCATGCTCGTCAGCCGCTTCCTGCCGCAGCTCTGGCAGCGCCTCGTCGCCGGCCCGGTGATCGGCGCCCTGGTCAGCGCCGCCGTCATCGGCCTCTTCCTCTTTTCCGACGACGTCAGCTCGGCCGATGATGTCATCATCATCAGCGGTGTGGCGCTCACCGGCGCCGTATCGGCGTTCTGCTGCGTCGGCCTGATCGAGCTTTGGCACGCGCTGCCGAAGCGCTCGGCTCCGGTGACCTGATGCACCTGCTCTCCGCCCAGGCCGGTGCCCTGCAACAGGAAGGCGAGGCCATCGACCTCGCCCAGTCCCCGGCGCCGATCATCTTCGCCTCCGCCGCCGACAGCGAACTGGCCATGCTCGCCGGCGCCGCCGATCGCGCCGGCACATCCGACCTGCGCCTCGCCAACCTGCTGCGTCTCAGCCACAACCTCTCGGTCGACCTGTGGCTCGAGCAGACCGTGCAGCACGCCCAACTTGTAGTTGTTCGGCTGCTCGGCGGCCCGGCTTACTGGCAGTATGGCGTCGACGAGCTGACCGCCCTGGCGCTGAGCGGCAAGATCCAGCTCGCCCTCCTCCCCGGCGACGCCAACCCCGACCCGATCCTGCAACAGCGCTCCACCATCCACCCCGACGACTGGACCAGGCTCCACAGCCTGTTCACCGCCGGCGGCCCGGACAATGCCGATACGCTGCTCAAGGCCTTCGCTGAGCTCGTGCAGTCGTCCTCCTCCCTCTCGCGGGGAGGCAAGGTTGGGGGGAGCCCCGCGCTCGAACCGAGCAGTTCGGCGCCCAAACCCTTCCACCGCTTCGGCCTCTGGCACCCCAACCATGGCATGCTCGACGCGCTGCCGGCCTCGCCCAACCCGAACGTGCCCGTCCTGTTCTACCGCGCTGCCCTTGAAGGCGCCGGCACCGGAACGCTCGAAGCCCTGATCGCCGAACTCGAAACCCGATCGCTCAACCCGGTCCCCATCGTCGTCTCGACGCTGAAGGAAGGCGCCTGCATCCGGTTCGTCCAGGCGGCTTTCGCCACGTATCCCCCCAGCGTTATCCTCAACCTCACCGGCTTTGCCCTCGGCCTCGACGGCCTCGACGCCAAGCAGAACCCCTTTGCCGGCACCGACGCCCCAGTGATTCAGCTGCTGCAGGGCGGCCGCCCCGAGGCACAGTGGGCCGCCGATATCCAGGGCCTCACGGCGAAGGATCTCGCCATGCAGGTGGTGCTGCCCGAGCTCGACGGCCGCATCGGCATGCTGTTGGTCGGCCACAAGCACGACGCCGTCTGGCACGAGCGCACCGAATGCCCGCTCTCCGCCTACGCCCCCGACGCCGATGGCATCCGCCGCGCCGTCACGCTGGCCAAGAACTGGACCACGCTGCGGGCCACTCCGCGCGCCGATCGGCGGGTTGCGGTGGTCCTCGCCAATTATCCGATCCGCGATGGCCGGTTGGCCAACGGGGTGGGATATGACGCGCCTCAGTCGACGGTGGAGATCATCAAAGCTCTCGATGGTGCCGGCTACATCACCGGTGGAGCCACAGCGCACCCCTCCCCCTTGAGGGGAGGGGATGGGGGAGGGGGTGGTTCAGTCGGCACTGAGGTTCCCCTCGCCACCCCCACCCCCCACCCCTCCCCTCAAGGGGGAGGGGAGCCGACCGGTGCACTCTTCTCCAATGCGCGCCATGTGCGATCGAGAAACGTCGAGCGGGCGCGCGGCCTGAGAAACAGCACGACTCCGCCTGAGCAACACATGTGGAAGCTGCTGCGCTCATTCACGGAGCACCACTTCCGCCGTCAGGTTCCGCTCGGGTCCTATGTAGCGGACTTCGCCTCACACCATCCTAAGCTGGTGATCGAGCTCGATGGCGAAACACACTTCAACTCGACGGCTGCCGAAAGCGATCGTCGCCGGACCGCGTTCCTCAACTCCATCGGCTATCGAGTCCTGCGGTTCACCAACAGCGACATCGTAACCAACCCCGAAGGTATTTGGACCGTCATTGAGGCCACGCTCACGGAACTGTCGCCCCCCTCCCCCTTGAGGGGAGGGGATGGGGGAGGGGGTGGTGCAGTCACCCCCGAGGTTCCCCCCGCCACCCCCACCCCCCACCCCTCCCCTCAAGGGGGAGGGGAGCAGATGGGCGTGCCGACCACCGGCAACGCCCTCATCGAACTCCTCCAAGCCGGCCCCACCAACGCCCATCCGGAGCGCGGCACCGGCATCCCGTTTCCCGTGAATCGCTACCGTGAGCTGTTCGCCACGCTCCCGGCCAAGATCCAGTCGGAAGTCACCGCCCGCTGGGGCGACCCTGCTGCCGATCCGTTCGTGCGTGGCGACGGCGCTAAATGCGCCTTCCATCTCCCGGCGATCCGCCTCGGCAACGTCGCCATCCTGGTCCAGCCGGCCCGCGGCTATCATCTCGACGAGACCGCCAGCTATCACGATCCGGACCTCGTGCCGCCACACGGCTATCTTGCTGCCTATCTCTGGCTGCGGCACGAGTTTGCGGCCCATGCCGTGATCCACAACGGCAAGCACGGCAATCTCGAGTGGCTTCCCGGCAAGGCCACCGCGCTCGACGCCGCGTCCTATCCCGCGGCGCTCTGGGCCGAGCTGCCGCAGCTCTACCCGTTCATTGTCAACGATCCGGGCGAGGGCACCCAGGCTAAGCGCCGCACCGGCGCGGTGATCATCGATCATCTGGTGCCGCCGCTGACCCGCGCCGAAACCTACGGCCCGCTCAAGGACCTCGAAGCGCTGCTCGACGAGTATTATGCCGCCTCCGGCATGGACCGCCGCCGCCTCGCCGGGCTCAGGAAACGCATCTTCGATTTCGCCCGCGACGCGCGCCTAGACCGCGATATCGGTCTCGTCCCGGATGAGTTCGAAACGCTGAAGCGCATCGACACCTTCCTCTGCGACCTGAAGGAAGCCCAGATCCGCGATGGCCTCCATATCTTCGGCCAATCCCCCACCGGCCGCCTCGAGCGCGACCTGATCGTCGCCCTTGCCCGCGTCCCGCGCGGCGAGACACCGGGTGAAGCATCGCTCATCCGCGCCCTCGCCGACGACCTGAAACTCGGCTTCGACCCGCTGACCGCCGATCTAGGCGCGCCATGGACCGGGCCGGTGCCCGCTGCTCCCCCCCTCCCAACCTCCCCCGCAAGGGGGGAGGTGTCGGCCGGTGCAGTCGGCGCGATCCTGCCCCAAACACCAGCCGGCACCCTCCCCCTTGCGGTTGGGGAGGGGGGCGCCCCTCGCACCGTCGGCGACATCGTCGAATACCTCGAAGCGCTGGCCGCCAACCTCGTCGACGGCCACCCGTCCGATGCCGATTGGCACGCCACCGCGGCCGTGCTCGAAACGATAGAACGCGTTATCCGTCCGAGCCTCGCCGCCTCCGGCCCCAACGAGATCGCCTCGCTGCTCCTCGGCCTCGACGGCCGGTTCGTTCCACCCGGCCCCTCCGGCGCGCCGTCGCGTGGCCGCCTCGACGTGCTGCCCACCGGACGGAACTTCTACTCCGTCGATATCCGGGCGGTGCCCACCCCCACCGCCTGGGAGCTCGGCCGGAAGTCGGCGGAAAACCTGCTGGTCCGCCACTTCCAGGATCACGGCACGCCGCTACGCTCGCTCGCGCTTTCCGTCTGGGGCACCGCCAATATGCGCACCGGCGGTGACGACGTCGCCCAGGCTCTCGCCTTCATCGGCGCCAAACCGGTCTGGGACCCGTCCTCGCTCCGCCTCTCCGGCTATGAGATCATGCCGCTGGCCAAGCTCGGGCGGCCGCGTGTCGACGTCACCCTCCGCATCTCGGGCTTCTTCCGCGACGCTTTCCCGGCTCAGATCGCGCTCTTCGACAAAGCCGTCCGCGCCATCGGCGCCCTCGACGAGCCCGAGGGCCAGAACCCGATTGCCGCCCGCATGCGCATCGACGCGCTGGAATTGATGAGATCCGGCGCCGACGATCGCACCGCGGCCCTCAGCGCCGGCCACCGCATCTTCGGTTCGAAACCCGGCGCCTATGGCGCGGGGCTCCAGGGCTTGATGGATTCCGGTAACTGGGAGACCAAGGCCAACCTCGCTGAGGCGTTCCTCAACTGGGGCCAGTATGCCTATGGCGCCAATGCCGACGGCACGCCCGAGCGCGATCGCTTCGCTGCGCGCCTCTCCGACATCGAGGCGGTGGTCCACAATCAGGACAATCGCGAGCACGACCTGCTCGACAGCGATGATTACTACCAGTTCGAGGGTGGCCTCGCCGTCACCGCCGAGAGCCTGACCGGCCGGGCTCCCGCCGCTTATCACAACGATCACTCGCGCCCCGAGCGGCCGATCGCCCGCACGCTGGCCGAGGAGATTTCGCGGGTCGTGCGCTCCCGCGTCGTCAATCCGAAATGGATCGATGGGGTGAAGCGCCATGGCTATAAGGGCGCCTTCGAGATCATCGCCACCGTCGACTATATGTTCGCCTTCGCTGCGACGACCGGCGCGGTGCAGACTCACCATTTCGATCTCGCCTTCGAGGCCTTCGTCGAAGACGATGCGACGCGTCGGTTCATCGAGGCCAACAACCGCTTCGGCTATGACGAGCTGATCGAAAAGTTCAACGAAGCCCGCCGGCGCGGCTTCTGGACCCCACGTTCCAATTCCGCTTTCGCCTATCTCGAGGACACTTGATGACCGACAAAGCCCCCAAGAAGACCGACCTGATGAGCGAAGCCGAGCGCGACGCCTATCACGCCGAAAAGATGCGGAAGAAGAAGGAGGCGCGGAACAAGATCCTCGCCACCAAGACCGAGGAGCGCGGCCTGCTCATCGTCCATACCGGCAAGGGCAAGGGCAAGTCGACCGCCGCCTTCGGCATGGTGTTCCGCGCCATCGGCCACGGCTTCAAGGTCGGTGTGGTGCAGTTCGTCAAGGGCGCCTGGAGCACCGGTGAGCGCGACGTGCTCGACAGGTTTCCCGACCAGGTGACCATCAAGGCGATGGGCGAGGGCTTTACCTGGGACACCCAGGATCGCCAGCGCGATCTCGCCGCCGCTCGCGGCGCCTGGGAAATGGCCAAGGAACTGATCGCCGACGAGAGTTTTAAGCTCATCCTGCTCGACGAGCTCAACATCGTGCTGCGCTACGACTACCTGCCGCTCGATGAGGTGCTCGAAGTGCTGCGGAACAAGCCGCGCGACACCCACGTCATCGTCACCGGCCGCAATGCCAAGGACGAGATCATCGAATTGGCTGACCTCGTCACCGAAATGACCGAGATCAAGCACCCGTTCCGCTCTGGGGTGAAGGCGCAGGCTGGGATTGAGTTTTAGCGGGGCTGAACGCGCACCGGCCCCATCTCCCCCTTGGCGGGGGAGAAAGCGAAAACTTGGGCTTAGCGGAGCTAAGTCCTTAGTTTTCGCAAGAGAGGGGGGCGTGGAGAGGCAGGGTGGCTCCGCATCCCCTCTCTTGGAATTTCTAAGGCTTAGCCAAGAAGCTAAGCCCAAGAAATTCCATTCTCCCCCGCAAGGGGGGAGAAGGCGGAGAGGCCGGTGGGTGCCTCCTACTCCAGCCACCGCGTATCGAATTTCGGGCTCGCGTGGATGTGGATGCTCTTCATCGGGCCGAGCGTCTTGAACTTGTGCGGGGTGTTTGCCGGCACCACCAGGATCTGGCCCGGCCCGGCCTCGAGCTCCTCGTCGCCCACCGTGAACACGGCCCGGCCCGCCTCGATGATGAAGGTCTCGGGGTAGGGATGGGTGTGGAGCCGTGGGCCGGCTCCGGCATCGACACTGTCATGCAGGATCACCGTGACATTGGCCTCGCCGCCTTCCCATTCGCCCGACTGGCGGGTGGGGTGCCTGGCCCAGTCCTCGCGTTGGTAGACCCGCGCCATCAGCACCCTCCTTTGAGGCTCCGCACCAACTGCTCCACCACCGGCTCCAGCTTGCCGAGGTCCACCGCCGAGTATTCCAGCTGGAACGCCGCATAGGCGCCATCGCAAAGCGCGATCATCCGCTGGTAGAGGATGCGCTTGCCCTGCGCCCCCGAAAAGCTCGCCCAGCTCGGCGTCACCGCTTCATAGCTGATATTCCAGCCGTCAGCCTCGGCGAAGCCCTTGGCTGAGGCGACGGCGTCTTCGAAGCTGTTCTCGGTGATATTGCCGCCCCATACCAGGAGCTTCGTGGCGCCGCCGCGAAAGGCGCGGCCGTCGCCATTATCAGCCTCCTTGCCCCACTCGAAGCCCGGCGGCACGTCGATGGTGTAGCCGAAGCGGGCATTGTCATATTGGCCCCAATCGGTGGCGAGCACCGGGGCGGCAAGGGCGATGAGCATCAGGCAAATCAAAAGGCGCATGGCGGCGAAGATCGCTCGCCATGCGCCGGCCTGCAACCTCAAACCCGGCGGCGCTTTCAGGAAAGCTTGCAGACCTTTCCGCTTCGAAAGCGCGACAGAGTCAAGGACCGAGGGGCTCAGGCGCCCTTCATCATCACCGCGGCGGCGAGCACGATGAACGCGACGATCAGAATCCAGAACGCGTAGGCACTGACGAACGGTATCGAGACGAGGGCGCCGAGCAACGCGATGACCGCGATGACGACGGCGACGATGAACATGGTCTGGCTAGGCGCATTGAGAGTCATGAAAGATCTCCTGGGTCATGCACACCGGCAAAGCTTAGGCGCGCCGCTGCATTGCAGCCATGCCGCGCCAGGGGCTTTGCACAGCTTGTGCGGCGCGCAGCCGCGATTGGGTTGCGCGCCGTTGCATCGGGGTGTCAGGCCGCTTTGAGCAGGACGGAGAGGGCGAGCACGACGAACGCAATCGCCATCAGCCAGAAAGCCCAGCCGATCATTCCGCCCAGCACGCCGAAGCGAGCAGGCCGACGATCGCGAGCAGCAGCGCCACCAGATACATCACCATGTTGGGAGCATTGAGAGCCATCTTAGCCTCCATGTGCCAAGACGCAGGGCCTGCGGATCGAGCCCGCATCGGCTGCTCAAAATGTGGTGATCGCTGGCTTCTGCCGCAAGGACTTGAACGGCTTGCGCTTTTCACGCTTGCGCGAGCTACGCCGGCTGCGTCCGGTTTCCGCTGTTCCGCCAAATTATCTTGTCGGGATAACAATTTAGCGACAATGCTTGGTTACGGTGCGCGCTTTCTACTGGGGCTTGGGGGCTTCAGCACATGTTCATACCGATTTTGGGGCGGCTCAACCGCCCCGCGATAGCGCTGATCCGGGCCTGCATGCTGGCCCTGCTGGCCCTTGCTGCGCCGCTTTCCGCCCAGGCGCAGAGCCCGGGCGCCTCCGCCCTCGCCCGCATCCAGGCGGCCGGCAAGCTCACCGTCGCGGTGTTCTTCGAGGATGTGGTGCCGTTCTTCTATGTCGGCCCGGATGGCAAGCTGATCGGCGTCGACCCCGCCATCGCCGAGGACATTGCCGAAAAGCTCGGCGTGACGCTGGAGTACAACCGCGCCGCCACCACCTTCGATGGACTGATCGACGAAGTGGTCGAAGGTCGCGCCGACATGGCGATCAGCCTGTTGAGCGATACGCTCGAGCGCGCCGCGCGCGCCAGCTTCTCTCAGAGCTATGTCAGCGTCCGCCAGTTCCTGTTGATCAACCGCCTGCAGCTCGGCCGTCTCGTCGCCGCCGATCCCGAGCGCGCCAATGACATCCCGGCGCTGCTCAACAATCCGCAGTCGCGCATCGGCGTCATCGATGGCACCTCCTATGTCGGCTTCGTCGCCGAGGATTTTCCTGAAGCGCAGAACGTTGCCTTCAACACCTGGGCCGAAATGCTCGCCGCAGTGAAATCCGGCGACCTGGTGGCGCTGATGTATGACGAGATCGAGATCGGCAACTGGCGCCTCGCCGATTCCGCCGGCGCCGTCGAGCTGCGGCCCTACCACCTTGCCGGCCATCCCGACACCATCGCCATCGCCATGCCGCCCGGCAATACCGACCTCAAGGCCTGGGTCGATCTCTACCTCACCAAGGCCAAGAGCAACGGCTTTCTCGATGGCGTGCTCAACACCTATCTCTACTCCAAGGACAGGGCGCTGATCGATGGCTGAGGTCTTGAAGGGCCGCCTCGGGCGGCTGCTCCTCCACCCCCTCGCAATCTTCAGCGGGCTCATTGCCGGCGGTGTGCTGGGCTGGCTGGATAAGGGCCAGATGCCGGTCATCGGCACGCTCGGCGATATCTACATTCGCCTCTTACAGATGTGTGTCATCCCGCTGCTGTTCACCGCGGTCGCCACCAGTCTCAGCCGCCTGTTCCTCGATGGCGCCGCCAATCGCTACTTCACCCGCCTGGTGCTGCTGATCATCGGTGGCCTTGCCGTCGCCGGGGCGCTCGGTGTCGCGCTGGGCTATTGGGGTCAGCCCGGCGGCGAGCTGCAGCTCGCGGCGCGCGAGGTCATCGGCAAGGTGATCTTCACCGCCGAGGCGGCCGGCACCGGCGTCGACCCGGCGCACAGCCAGGGGGTGTTCGCCGACCTGGTGGTCGGCATGTTCCCCGAGAACATTTTCGGTGCGCTGACCACCGGCAACAAGATCGCCATCCTGATGTTCGCCGTGCTGTTCGGCGTGGCGCTCGGCTCCATCGCGCGGGAGAAATCCGAGCGCGCCACGGCGCTGCTCGAGGCGTTCTACGACACCTTCATCAAGATCATCGAATGGCTGATGTACGTGCTGCCGTTCGGCCTGTTCTGCCTCGCTTACAGCCAGGTTTCAGCCGTCGGGCTCGACGTGCTGTTCGCCATGACCAAGCTGGTGGTCTTCATCTATGCCGGCGCCATCGTGCTGATCGCGCTCTACTCGGTGCTGATCTGGTGGCGCGTCGGCGGTAGCTATCTCGCGACGCTCGGGGCGATGCGCGAAACGGTGGTCGTCGCTTTCGGCACCTCCAGCAGCTACGCCTCGATCCCTTCGGCGCTGCGCGGACTCAAGGAGGGGCTGCGGCTCGATCGGCGCGTCGTCGATCTGGCGCTGCCGCTCGGCATCACCCTCAATCCACCCGGCTCGACCTTCCACTTCGCGCTGGCGACGCTGTTTCTCGCCAACCTCTACGGGCTGGCGCTCGACCCAGGGCAGATGGCGTTCGTGCTGTTCGGCGCCATGCTGGCCGGCGTCGCCGCCACCGGGGCGCCCGGTGTCGCGGCTTTGTCGATGATCTCGATCATCCTCGTGCCGCTGGGGTTGCCGGTCGAGGTGGCGATCATCCTTCTCGTTGCCATCGACCCGATCGTCGACCCGATTCTCACCGTGGTGAACGTCCAGGGCAATGCCGCGACGACCGCGCTGCTGGCGGGGAAGCCGGAGCCAGAGGCGGCGCATGTGGATGGCGCGAAAACGCCGAGGGTGGGGTAGGCGCTTAAGGGGAGGGCTATCGCATCCTGCAAAGCCCGGGTGTCTCCCGCGACCCCCTCCCTTGCGAAAACTAAGGACTTAGCTGCGCTAAGCCCAAGTTTTCGCTTTCTCCCCCGCCAAGGGGGAGAGTCCAGACTGATACTCAGGAGCAAGTGGAAGGCACCCGCTCGTCTCCCCCTTGGCGGGGGAGAAAGCAAAATCTTAGGTTTAGCCGTTTGGCTAAGCCTTAGATTTTGCAAGAGAGGGGGTCCTGGAGGGCACGATGGCTCGGCCGCTCACACCACCACGATACCCGAGTGCTTCGCCTTGTTCTCGGGCTCGACATGGATGGTGATCTGCGCTCGCTCCACCGCCTCGCGGAGCTTCAATTCGATCCCGTCGCAGATCGCATGCGCCGCCTCAACGCTCATCGTCCCGGGCACCACCAGGTGAAAGTCGATGAAGGTCATGGCGCCGGCCTGCCGGGTGCGGATGTCATGCGCCTCGAGCGCCCCGTCGGCATTGGCCGAGATGATTTCGCGGATCTGGTTGAGCAGTTTTGGCTCCACCGCCACGTCCATCAGGCCAATGACACTCTGCTTGATCAGCTCCCAGCCCGACCACAGGATCGCCAAGCCGACCAGCGCCGCAAGGATCGCGTCGAGCTGCACGAAGCCGGTTGCCGCCGCCAGCAGCACGCCGATCAACACGCCCAGCGTCGAGACCACATCGGTCCACAGGTGCCGGCCGTCGGCCACCAGCGCCGGCGATTGCTCCTCGCGGCCACGGCGCGACAGCCACCAGGCCCAGCCGGCATTAATGCCGGTCGCCAGCACGCTGACGCTGAGGCCCAGCGGATCGAGCTTGAACTCGCGCGGGTTGATGAAGCCGTAATAGGCCTCGCGGAAGATCAGCAGCGCCGCCACCGCGATGAAGATGCCGATCACCACGGCCGAAAAATACTCGGCCTTGTAATAGCCATAGGGCAGGCTGGCATCGGCCGGGCGCGCCGCGAGCCGCACCGCGATCAGCGCCACGATCGCCGTCACCACGTTGACCACGCTTTCCAGCGCATCCGAGAACAGCGCGATCGAGCCGGTCGCCCAGGCGGCATAGCCCTTCAGCGCCAGCACCAGGATGCCGACCACGAGGCTGCCATAGGCGACGCGCACCGCCAGATTTGAAGAACCGCTTGCCATCAGCGGCCAATAGCCGAGCCCTTTCGCGCTGGCAAGTCACTGAATTTGCATGTGATTTTGAGAAGCGTTCGCATCTGGGCCGGAATCGTTTGACCCGCTATGGGCCCCTCACTACAACCCATTGATAGCGCAGCGTTCCTTGATGGACTGAGACTCACGCCCGGTGCGGTCGACCCAATTCGGGGACCAAGTCCGGGGCTGCTGGTTGGTCGAAAAGCGAACTCTGCCTTTGTGCAAAACAGAGGCGAGCATGAATAAATCCCTGATCCTGCCGGCGGAAACCGCCGTGATGCTCTGCGGCCATGGCAGCCGCAACCAGCTCGCCGTCGGCGAGTTCGCGGTGCTGGCCGAACGGCTAAGGCAGCGCCTGCCGGGCGTTCCCGTGGAGTACGGCTATCTCGAGTTCGCCAATCCGGTGATCCATCAGGGGCTGGATAAGTTGCGGGCAGGCGGTGCCAGGCGCGTCCTTGCCGTGCCCGGCATGCTGTTCGCCGCCGGCCACGCCAAGAACGACATTCCCTCGGTGCTCAACACCTATGCCGCCGGCAAGGATGTCGAGATCACCTATGGCCGCGAGCTGGGCGTCGATCTGAAGATGCTGCGCGCTGCCGGCGATCGCATCCAGGAGGCGATCGATGCCTCGCCCAACGAGGTGCCGCGGCACGAGACGCTGCTGGTGGTGGTCGGCCGCGGCGCTTCCGATCCCGATGCCAATTCCAACGTGGCCAAGGTCATGCGCCTGCTCTGGGAGGGCATGGGTTTTGGCTGGGGCGAGGTCGCTTATTCCGGCGTCACCTTCCCGCTCGTCGCTCCGGCGCTCGACCATGCGGTGAAGCTCGGCTATCGCCGCATCATCGTCTTTCCGTACTTCCTGTTCACCGGCGTGCTGGTCAAACGCATCTACGATGCGGCCGATGAGGCCGCGGCGAAGTACCCGCATATCGAGTTCCTCAACGCGCCCTACCTCAACGACCATCCGCTGGTGGTCGAGACCTTCATCGATCGCATCCAGGAGATACTGGTCGGCCAGAACCTGATGAACTGCGCCATGTGCAAATACCGCGAGCAGGTGCTGGGGTTCGAGGCCGAGGTCGGTTTGAAGCAGGAGAGCCACCACCACCATGTCGAGGGCATTGGCGGCGGGCTGGAGAACTGCCCTTGCAAGGGCGATTGCGATTCATCGTGCCGCGACGAGGCCTTCTGCCTGAAGCATGGCCTGCCCTGGACGCCGCTCCACGCGCACGACCACGGTCACGACCATGCCCACCCGCACGCGCATCCGCACACTCACGCCCCAGCCCGGCACGCCCTCGTCGCCAACCCAGCCTTTCCGGTCATCCGTCTCGGCGGCAGCCACGATCACGGCTACCCCGAGGATCACGGCCATCACCACGGCGACGGTGCGCACCACCACCACGATGCCGATCACCACCATCACCCCTATCCGCACGCCGATCATCCGCTCGGGCCGGTGACGCTGCCCAAGGTTCCCGGCCGCCTTGCCCGTGAAGATGGCGAGAGCTGATGCCGCTGTTCGATCGCTACATCGCGGTGGATTGGTCGGCGGCAAATACGCCGAAGCGCGGCAAGGATTCGATCTGGATCGGCGAACTCGGCCCTGAAGGCCGGGTGCCGAGCCAGAACCCACCGACCCGCCACGCCGCGATGGCAGAGATCGCCGCCCGCCTGCTTGCCGCCCGCGGGCGCGGCGAACGCACCATGCTCGGCTTCGATTTCGTCTTCGGCTACCCCCGCGGCGGCGCGACGGCGATCGCAGCTGCCACCGGCCTCTCGGACACCTCCCCCCTTGTTGGGGACTTCGAGCCGGGCCGCAGGCAAAATCGCTCCAGTGGAGCGATTTTAGGGGAGAAGGCCATGAGAGCTACGCTCGAATGGCAAGGGAGGGGGGAGCCACAGCCACCATGGCTGCAGCTCTGGTCAGCCCTGGCCGGCACCGTCGTCGACAGCGCGGACAACAGCTCCAATCGCTTTCAGCTCGCCGAAGCGATCAACCTTCGGCTCGCCGACGGCCCGCATTTCTGGGGGCACCCGCACCAGCATAGCTATGCCGCTTTGCACCCCAAACGCCCGCCCAGCGCCTACGCAGCCATCCCCGAGCGCCGGATGGCGGAGCATTACGTCCGCAGCGCCCAGCCGGTATGGAAGCTGACTGGCGTCGGCTCGGTCGGCAGCCAAGCCATGCTCGGCATCGCCCGCCTCGCGGCCCTCCGCACCGACCCGCGCTTTGCCGCCGACATCGCCGTCTGGCCCTTCGAAACCGCCTTCGCCGACGACCTCAGCAGGCCGATCATCATCACCGAGATCTACCCCTCGCTGTTCCCGGTCAGCGCGGCCGATGGCTTGCCGCGCGACCGCGCCCAGGTCGAGGTCACCACCACACGCTTCGCCGAGCTCGACCGCGCCGGTCTCCTCCAAACCTTCCTCAACCCGCCCACCGAGCTGACCGCCGACCAGCGCGCCATCCTTATCGCCGAGGAAGGCTGGATCGCCGGCGCCGGCCACCAGGCGCTGCTCGCTCAGTTGCGGAGCGCCGCATGAGCTACCTCCGCGATCCCGCTGCCATCTATGCGCAGAGCTTCGCCACCATCGAGGCTGAAGCCGATCTCTCGTCGCTTGCGCCCGAACTTCACCCCGCCGCCATCCGCATGATCCATGCCTGCGGCATGGTCGATCTCGCAGCCGACATCGTCGGCGATCCCGCTGTTGCGGCGGCTTCTCAGGATGCGCTGCGCGCAGGCGCCCCCGTCCTCTGCGATTGCGAGATGGTCCGCTCCGGCATCATCCGCCGCCATCTGCCTGAATCCACCGAGCTCGTCCTCACCCTCAACGATCCCGCCGTGCCGGCACTGGCTGCCTCGCTCGGCACCACCCGCTCGGCCGCCGCCGTCGAGCTCTGGCGCCCCCGCCTCGCCGGCGCCGTCGTGCTGATCGGCAATGCCCCGACCGCGCTGTTCCACCTCATCGAACTGATCGCGGCCGGCGGCCCGCGCCCCGCCGCCATCATCGCCGCGCCGGTTGGTTTCGTGGGGGCGGCTGAAAGCAAGGCCTTGCTCGCGTCCAACGCGCTTTCTATGCCATTCCTCACGGTGCGCGGTCGCCGCGGTGGCTCGGCCGTCGCCAGCGCCGCCTTCAACGCCATTTCGAAAGACCTCGCATGACCGCCTGGCTGCACATCATCGGGGTAGGGGAGCGGGGGCCGAACGAGCTGCCGGCATCCTACAAGCTGCTGCTCAACTATGCCGATACCGTCGTCGGCCCGGCCCGCTTCCTCGCCGATCTCCAGCCGGTGACCCGCCCCAACGCCAGCGCCGACCTGTTCAACCCCGAATTCGTCACCAAGCGCAGCTTCGAGGCCGTGGCCCGGGCACTGGCCGGCGAGGAGCCCGATCATTCGCCTGCCGCTACCTACGCCGATGGCCGCACGCTGATCGAATGGGAGCCGCCGCTCGAGAGCATGATCGAACAGGTGATGGCGCTGCGCGAGACCCCCACCGTCATCCTCGCCTCGGGCGATCCGATGTGGTTCGGCATCGGCGCCACGCTGACCCGTTACCTGCTGCCCTCCGAGTTCGTCATCCACCCCCACCCCTCGGCCTTCCAGCTCGCCGCGTCGCGGCTGCACTGGCCGCTGCAGTCGGTCGCCACCCTGTCGCTGCATGGCCGGGCGGTGGAATCGATGCACCCGCATCTCCTCCCCGGCAACCGCATCCTGGCGCTCACCGCCGATCACACCACCGTCGACCTCGCCATCGAGCTGCTGGTCGATCGCGGCTATGGCCGCAGCCTCGTCACCACGCTCGAGAATCTCGGCAGCCCCGACGAGAAGATCACCGCCGACGAGGCAGAGAGCTTCAACAGCCGTGATATCGACGATTTCTACGTCCTCGCCATCGACTGCGTGCCCGATTTCACCGCTCCGCTGCTGCCCCCGGTTCCCGGCCTGCCCGACGAGGTCTTCGTCACCGATGGCCAGCTGACCAAGCGCGAGGTGCGGGCCGCCACCCTCGCCAAGCTCGCCCCGTTCCCCGGCGCGCTGCTCTGGGATGTCGGCGCCGGCTCGGGCTCCATCGCCATCGAGTGGATGCGCGCGGCCCGCGACGCCAAGGCCATCGCCTTCGAGCGCCAGGGCGAGCGCCTGCAGATGATCGCTCTCAATGCCGCCGCGCTCGGTGTGCCAAACCTTGAAATCGTCAGCGGTGAGGCGCCGGGGACCTTCGGCCGCACAGCCCCGCCCGATGCCATCTTCATGGGCGGCGATGTCGGCAATGACGACCTGTTCGATGCCTGCTGGAGCGCCCTGAAACCCGGCGGCAGGCTGGTCGCCAACGCCGTTACCCTCGATGCCGAGCACGCCCTCTATTCGCGCCATCTGCAGCTCGGCGGCGAGCTGACCCGCATTGAGATTTCCTCGCTCGACCGCGTCGGCGGTCATCGCGCCTTCAAGCCGCGCATGGCGGTAACGCAATGGCTGGTCACCAAGGCAATGCACGGCCTCGTGGTGACGCCATGAAAACCGAACCCACCACCGGTACGCTGCACCTCGTGGGCGTCGGCCCGGGGGATCCCGAACTGCTGACCTTGAAGGCGGCTCGGATTATCAGTTCCGCCCAAGTGGTCGCCTTCCCCCAGACCGAGAGCGGGACGACGATGGCGTTAGACATTGCTCGCGGTCATGTCGCCCCGTCCGCGGTGCTTGAGCCGATCAGCATCCCGATGACCATTCGCATGCCGAACGGCGAGTTCACCTCGAAAGAGGAGCACTATCTGGCTGCAGCAGCCATCATCGAGGGGCACCTTCTTGCGGGCCGCGACGTTGTCTACCTCTGTGAAGGTGATCCGCTATTTTACGGAACCTCTATCTACGTCGGCACCGGGCTTTGGGACCGCTTCCCCGTCAAAGTCGTACCGGGCATAACCTCGATGAATGCGGCCGCCGCCGCGATCCCCTTTCCGCTGGTTGCCCGCTTCGAGTCACTCACGGTGTTGACTGGGCCCAGTCCTGACGAAATCTTGCTGCCCAGCATCGACGACGCCGGGTCGGTGGTCATTCTCAAAGTCGGTCGTCACTACGATCGGCTGCGGGCGCTGCTGGAAAAGACTGGTCGAGCCGAATGGGCATGGCTTGTCGAGAATGTCGGCGGGGAGCGGCAACGCATTGTTCGCGTTCGCGACGCGGAGCCGGGCCCCAAACCCTACTTCTCACTGCTGCTCTGCTACTCAGGAGCGGAGTTCTGGCTCGAATGACTCCCGCCATCATCATCTTCGCCGATACCGGCCTCGATACCGCCAACCGCATTGCCGAGGCGACCGGTGGTGAGATCTACAGCTGCGGGCAGGGCGGCGCCGACGCGCTGAAACTGTTGCCGCGGCTGTTCTCCGAAGGCCGCCCGATCATTGGGGTCTGTGCTGCCGGCATCCTGATCCGGCTGCTCGCCTCGAGCCTCGAGAACAAGCAGAAGGAACCGCCAGTGCTTGCCGTCTCGCTCGGCGGCGCCAGCATCGTGCCACTGCTTGGCGGCCATCGCGGCGCCAACCGGCTGGCGCGCGAACTCGCCGACGAACTGGGCGGCCATCCGGCCATCACCACGGCGTCGGACAGCAAGTTCCTCCACAGCCTCGATGAGCCGCCTCCGGGCTGGGTGCTCGGCACCCCGCAGGACGCCAAGCCCGCCATGATGGCGCTGCTGCTCGGTGCCAAGCTGCAGATCGAGGGTGAAGCGCCATTTCTCGCCGAAGCCGGCTACCCGGTCTCTTCGATGGGTGCGGTCAAGGTGTTGGTCTCCGAGCAGAAGCTGCGCATCGAGCGCGGCGTCGTCTATCACCCCAAGACGCTGGTCGCCGGTGTCGGCTGCGAGCGGGGCGCCGACGCCGAGGAGGTCATCGGCCTCATCGATTTCGCCCTGCGCCAGCAGAACCTGGCGCCCGAAAGCCTGGCCGCCATCGCCTCGATCGACATCAAGGCCGACGAGCCGGCGCTGCTCGAAGCCGCGCGGCACTTCAAGGTGCCACTGCGGCTGTTCTCGGCTGCTGAACTCCTCCAGGAGCGCTACCGCCTCAAGTCGCCGTCCGACTATGTCGAGGAGACCGTCGGCACCCCCAGCGTCGCCGAGGCGGCGGCGCTGAAGGCCGGCCCGCTGGTGGTCGAGAAGCTGAAATCCGACCGCGCCACCTGTGCCATCGGCAAGGCGCTGCACCCGATCGATCCCGAAGGCTTCGGCCGTCGACCGGGCGTGCTGCACCTCGTCGGCATCGGGCCGGGCGAAGCCGTCTCGCGTACCGCTGCGGCGGTGAACGCGCTCGAACAGAGCACCGATTGGGTCGGCTACGAGCTCTACATCGATCTTGTCGCCGATCTCCGCCGCGGCCAGGTCGAGCATCGTTACGGCCTCGGCGAGGAAGAGAGCCGGGTCCGCCACGCCCTCGAGCTCGCGGCCGAGGGCAAGGTGGTTTCGCTGGTCTGTTCCGGCGACGCGCAGATCTACGCCATGGCGGCGCTCGCCTATGAGCTGCTCGACGCCACCGGCCCGCGCGCCGTCTCCGAGGTCGCCCGCCGCGTCAACCTCGAAACCCACCCTGGCGTCTCCGCCTTCCAGGCCGCGTCCGCCGCGGCCGGCGCGCTGATCGGCCACGATTTCTGCTGCATCTCGCTCTCCGACCTGCTCACCCCACGCCAGGACATTCTGAAGCGGCTCGACGGCGCCGCCCGCGCCGATTTCGTCACCGCGCTCTACAACCCGCGCTCGCAGCGCCGCACCGACCTGATCGAGGAGACCAAGCGCATCTTCCTCGAGCACCGCCCGCCCTCGACCCCGGTGATCATCGGCTCCAATCTCGGTCGCCCCACCGAAAAGGTTCGCGTCGTCGCGCTGGCCGATCTCGATCCGACCGAGATCGACATGCTGACCATCGTGATGATCGGCTCCAGTAGCTCGCGCACCTTCCAGCGCGGCTCCGGCACCGTCGCCTACACCCCACGCGGCTACGCAGCCAAGGGGGCTGGCGATGGGAACTGAAGCCTGCGCTCCCCTCCCCCTTGAGGGGAGGGGCTGGGGGTGGGGGTCCATCAGTGGCCCACCGCACCACCCCCTCCCTCAATCCCTCCCCTCAAGGGGGAGGGAGGCTCGAGCCTCCAGAGTTCCTGCATGACCGTCTACTTCATCGGCGCCGGCCCCGGCGCGCCCGATCTCATCACGCTGCGCGGCCAGCGCCTCATCGAGCGCTGCGAGGTCTGCCTCTATGCCGGCTCGCTGGTCCCCGCCGAGATCGTCGCCGCCGCCCCTGAAGGTGCACTGGTCCGCGACACGGCGCCGATGCATCTCGACGAGATCATTGACGAGATCATCAAAGCCAATGACGCCGGCAAGGATGTGTCGCGCGTCCATTCCGGCGATCCTTCGATTTACGGCGCTGTCGCCGAGCAGATGCGCCGCCTCGATGCACTCGACATCCCGTATGAGGTGGTGCCTGGTGTTCCCGCCTTCGCCGGCGCTGCCGCCCGTATCGCGGCCGAGCTGACGTTGCCGGAGATATCGCAGACCATCATCCTCACCCGTACTTCGGGCAAGGCTTCGGCCATGCCTGAGTCGGAGAGCCTCGAGATCCTGGGCTTGTCGAAGGCAACGCTCTGCATCCACCTGTCGATCCGCAATCTCGGCTATGTCGAGACCGCGCTGACCCCGAATTACGGGGCCGACTGCCCGGTGGTGATCATCTACCGCGCCACCTGGCCGGACGAGGAAGTGATCTTCACCACGCTCTCCGAGATGAAGGCGCGCGTCCGCGAGGAGAAGATCACCCGCACCGCGCTCATCCTCGTCGGCCGCGTCCTCGGCGAAACCCGCTTCCGCGAGTCCAAGCTCTACGACGAGAGTTTTGCCCATGTGCTGCGCAACGCCGGCAAGAAGAAGCTGAGGGCAGGGGGATGATGGCCGCGAGGGCCCGCGCCAGCCTCTCAGATATTCGACCCCAGCTTCAGCGCCGCGATCGCTTGCCCGACCGTCGGCACCTCGTGCGCCGGCGGCAAAGCCGGCCGGGCGATCATGAACACCGGGAGCCGCAGCCGCAGCGCCGCCTGCAGCTTCGCCTCGGTCTGCGCCCCACCGGAATTCTTGCAGATCAGGTGGGTGATTCCCTGGTCCTGCATCATCTGGAACTCGCCATTGAAAAAGAATGGCGGCCGCGCCAACAGCGACGTGGCGTTGACCGGCAGTTCCTTTTCCGGCGGCTCGATCGAGCGCACCACGAAGCTGCAATCGGTGCGCTTCAGATAGACGTCGAGCTGGGTGTGCCCGACGGTCAGCAGCGCCCGCGCCCCCTTGGGCAGGCTGGCCGCCGCCTCCTCGGCATTGGCGACATGCTTCCAGAACGCATATTGCGGCTCGCTCCAGGCCGGCCGGGTCAGCCGTACCAGTCGCATCTCAGCCAGCTCCGCCGCCCGCACGGCGTTGCGCTTGATCTCTTCGGCATAGGGGTGCGTGGCGTCGACCAGCCGGTCGAAGCGCTCGGTGATGATGTAGTTGCCCATCCCGTCGCCGCCGCCAAACCCACCAATGCGCACCTCGCCCGCTGGCAACAGCGGATCGCTGGTCCGGCCCGCCAGCGACGTGGTCACCGCGTGGCCCATCTTGGTCAATTGCGCAGCAAGCTGCCGCGCCTCTTCGGTCCCGCCGAGGATCAGGATCTTCATCTATTTGTATTCCCCAAGTCCGGCGCCCAACTGGGCCGCAGCGCCGCCAGTACCCCCCGGTCCGGTTGCGATAACTCTATCTTAACCGCTAGTCCCAAGATTTTGCAGCATAATCTTCGCGTGCCAGGATGAATGGCCTGATCGTCGCCGCGCCCCGCTCCGGCTCGGGCAAGACTACACTCACCCTGGGCCTCCTCGCCGCACTGACGCGTCGCGGCTTGAGTGTCGCGCCGGCCAAGACCGGCCCCGACTATATCGACACCACCATCCTCGCCCGCGCCGCCGGCCGTCCGGCCATCAACCTCGACCCCTGGGCCATGTCGCCCAACCGCCTGCGAAGCCTCGCCTCACACCACGCCGCCGCTGCCGACCTGCTGCTCGTCGAAGGTGTCATGGGCCTGTTCGACGGCGCTGCCGACGGCCGTGGCTCGACCGCCGACCTCGCGGCTGCCCTCGGCCTGCCGGTAATCCTGGTGCTTGATGCCGAGCGTCAATCGCAGTCGATCGCCGCCCTCGCGCACGGCTTCGCCACCTGGCGCCCGCAAGTGAAAGTCACCGGCCTGATCGTCAACCGCGCCGCCTCCACCCGCCACGAAGCCATGCTCCGTGCCGCGCTGGCAGCTGTCGACATCCCGCTCCTCGGCGTCGTCCCCAGGCGCGACGCCCTTGCACTCCCCGACCGCCACCTGGGCCTCGTCCTCCCCGACGAGATCGCCGGCTTCGACAAGGTCGTCGCCACCGCCGCCGAAGCGGTGGAGGACTATGTCGACCTCAATCACCTCTTGGCACTGAGCTTGCCCCTCCACTCTGTTCACGGGGGAGGGGAGCCGCTTCCCCCTCTCGGCCAGCACATCGCCATCGCCCGCGACGACGCCTTCGCCTTCCTCTACGCGCATTGGCTCGATGACTGGCGCGATGCCGGGGCCAGCCTCAGCTTCTTCTCCCCGCTCGCCGACGAAGCGCCCGACACCACGGCCGATGCCGTCTTCCTCCCCGGCGGTTACCCCGAACTGCACGCCGCCCGCCTCGCCGCTGCAGAGACTTTCATGCGCGGCCTGCGGGCGAGCGCCGAGCGGTCGGCGCTGATCTATGGCGAATGCGGGGGCTTCATGGTGCTCGGCGCCGCCCTCACCGACAAGGCCGGTGCGGCTTATCCGATGTCCGGGCTCTTGCCGCACGAAACCCGCATCGACCGCCCCAAACGGGTCCTCGGCTATCGCCGCCTCGCCCACCAAAGCCCGCTGCCGTTCCCGCAACACCTCGCTGGTCACGAGTTCCACTATTCATCCGCCCGCAAGACCCGTGGCACGCCATTGTTCAGCGCCACCGACGCGCTCGGTGAGGCGCTGCTGCCGATGGGGCTGGTCGAGGGCCGCGTCATGGGGTCGTACGCCCACGTGATCGATGTGGCTCCAGAAGCAAGCGCCGGCGCGGGCTGACCCCCACCCCTGTCCCCTCCCCGCAAGGGGGAGGGAGACCCCAACACGGCGATCTCAGTCTGCGTCTCCCTCCCCCTTGCGGCAGGGCTATCGCATATGGGGGACTGACAGTAGTTGGGTGGCCTTCTCCCCTTGTGGGAGAAGGTGGCCGAAGGCCGGATGAGGGGTCCGCGCAACGAAGTGTAGCGCGGTCGGAGCGTAAGCGACGAGCGACTGAGTGCGTGGAGAGAACCCCTCATCCGCCCTTCGGGCACCTTCTCCCACAAGGGGAGAAGGCACTCACACAACGGCCGGTGGCTTTCCATATGCGATAGCCATGCCCCTTGCGGGGAGGGATCAAGGGGGGCGGCCAACCATCGACGGCTAGACGACAGGAGGCGTCAGCTCTTCTCAGGCTTCCGGATCATGTATGTGTCCATGATCCAGCCGTTCCGCGCCTGCGCCTCGCGGCGCTTCGAATCGATCTCGTCCATCACCTCGGACACCTTTCCGGCAACAAGAAGCTCGTCCGCCGTCCCGAGATAGGCGCCCCAGAAGATCTCGGCTTCGCTCTCGGCGAACCGCCGGAACACCTGGTGGTTGTCCAGCATCACCACGGCGCTGGTCAGTTCGTCCGCCTCGCCTTCGCCGACCCGACGGCCGGTGGTGATGGTCACCGCCTCGCCGACCCGGTTCAGCGTCACCTGGTGTTGGGCGGCCAGTGCCTGCGGCGCCGAAATCCCGGGGATCACCTCGATGGCGATTGGGCAGCCGGCCGCCTGCATATCCCTGAGGATGCGCAGCGTTCCGTCATAGAGCGCCGGGTCGCCCCAGACGAGGAACGCGCCGACGCCCGTCTCGGGCAGCTCGGCGAACATTTGCCGGTAGGCAAGCTCGAGCTTATCCCGCCACTCCTCGACGCTTTCGCGATAGTCGGGCGTCGCCGCCTTGCGGCGCGACGGGATGGCGAACTCCACCAGCCGGTAGCGCGGCTCGCTGACGAACTGCTCGAGCATCGCCAGCCGGATGGCGTTGAGCCCGGCCTTCTCCTCGCCCTTGTCGGGCATGAAGAACACCTCGGCGCGGTTCATCGCCTTGATCGCCTGAAGCGTGAGGTAATCCGGGTTGCCGGCCCCGATGCCGATGACGAGGATGGTGCGCATCCGTCCTCCCTATCGGATCGCTGCGTCACCCGCTAGAACCGCAGCATGGCGAAATCCCTGATGTTCATGGGCACCGGGTCCGATGTCGGCAAGTCGCTGCTGGTGGCAGGCCTTTGTCGCGCCTACACAAATCGCGGGCTGCGCGTCGCGCCGTTCAAGCCGCAGAACATGTCCAACAATGCCGCCGTCACCGCCGATGGCGGCGAGATCGGCCGGGCTCAGGCGTTGCAGGCAAGGGCAGCCCGACGCGCCCCCGTCACCGCCATGAACCCGGTGCTGCTGAAGCCCGAGGGTGAGACCGGCTCGCAGCTGGTGCTGCGTGGCCAGCGCATCGGCAGCTTCCCGGCCCGCGAGTACTGGAAGAAGCGCGGCGAGCTGCTCCCTCAGGTGCTCGCCGCCCATGGCGAGCTTGGCTCGGACACCGACCTGATCGTCGTCGAAGGCGCGGGCAGCGCCTCCGAGGTCAACCTCCGCGCCAACGACATCGCTAATTTCGGTTTCGCCCGTGCCGCCGATGTGCCGGTGATCCTTGCCGGCGATATCCAGCGCGGCGGCGTCATCGCCGCCCTGGTCGGCACTTTCGCGGTGATCGATCCCGCCGATGCCGCATTGATTGCCGCGACACTGGTGAACAAGTTCCAGGGCGATCCGGCCTTGTTCGAAGACGGCAGGCGCTTCGTCGCCGAACGTACCGGGGTGCCCTGCCTCGGCCCGGTTCCGTATTTCAGCGATGCACGAAAACTTCCGGCCGAAGACGCGCTGGCGCTCGAGGAGCAGCAGAGGCCGGGGCAGGGCGGCTATCGCATCGTCGTGCCGCGCCTGCCGCGCATTGCGAACTTCGACGATCTCGATCCGCTGCGGCTCGAGCCCGGCGTCAGCCTCGAAATCGTCCAGCCAGGGCGCCCGCTGCCCTATGGCGAGCTGATCATCCTCCCCGGCTCCAAGGCCACGCGCAACGATCTCGCGGCGTTGCGCGAGTACGGTTGGGACATCGATATCCTCGCCCACCATCGCGCCGGCGCCCGCGTGCTTGGTCTTTGCGGCGGCTTCCAGATGCTGGGCCATACGGTGTTCGATCCCCTGGGACTCGAGGGCGTGGTCGGCACCTCGGCCGGCCTTAACCTCCTCGACATCGACACCGTCCTCGGCCCCACCAAGGAGCTGCGGGTCGAGCAGGCGACTTCGGCCCTGACCGGCGACCCGCTGGTGGGCTACCACATGCATATGGGCGTCACCCGCGGCCGCGGCCTCGAGCGCCCCTTCGCCCGTATCGGCGATGCGACTGACGGCGCGGTGAGCGCCGATGGCACGGTGATGGGGACATATCTCCACGGCCTGTTCGCCGCCGACGCCTTCCGCCGCAACTTCCTGGGTTCGGCCGCCGCGACCTCGGCGCTGGCCTACGAGGCCACCATCGAGGCGACCCTCGACGCGCTCGCCGCTCACCTCGAGCGGCACCTCGACCTCGAAGCGCTGCTGGAGCTGGCGCGATGAGGGCCGTTTCGGTTGTCGAATCTCTCCCCGCGGTACGGGGGCGCAGTCGGCGTCCCTCCCCCGCAAGCGGGAGAGGGAACCTGACTGCCGGCTTTGGGAGAGGGCACCCCTGATGCAAGCCCTCCTCGCTCCCCTGGCGCTGCTGCTCGAGCGCCTCGTCGGTTACCCCAACGGTCTTGTCGCCCGCATCGGCCACCCGGTGATGTGGATCGGCAGGCTGATCTCGCTGCTCGACCTGCGGCTGAACCGCGACGTCAACCGCCGCGGCAAGGGCGTGCTGGCGCTTATTATCCTGCTCGCCGTTACCGGCCTCGTCACCGTGGCTATCGCCTGGCTCTGCCGTCTCATCCCCTATGGCTTTATCCTCGAAGCCATTCTCGCCTCCACCTTCCTGGCACAGAAGGCGCTGGGCGATGCCGTGCGCTTCGTCGCCGCCGCGCTGCGCCGTAGCCTGCCCGAGGGGCGCACCGCGGTGAGCCACATTGTCGGCCGCGATCCGCAAGCGCTCGACGAGCCCGGCGTCGCCCGCGCCGCCATCGAGTCGCTGGCCGAATCCACCTCCGATGCGGTAGTCGCGCCGCTGTTCTGGCTTGTCCTGTTCGGCCTGCCGGGCATCGCGCTCTACAAGGCGGTGAACACCGCCGACTCGATGATCGGCCACAAGACCGAGCGGCACCTCGAATTCGGCTGGGCCAGCGCCCGCTTCGACGACCTGCTGAACCTGATCCCCGCTCGTCTCACCGCTTTGCTGATCGCCGGTGGGGCCTTCTTCATCAAGGGCGCGCATCCGGAGCTGGCCTGGTCCACGGCGCTGCGCGATGCGAGAAAGCACGAAAGCCCCAATGCCGGCTGGCCCGAAGCCGCGATGGCCGGCGCGCTCGGCTTCCGCCTCGGCGGCCCCCGGAGCTATGACGGCGACGTGGTGGATCTGCCGAGTTTTGGCGATGGTCGGGCGGAACTCGGAGCCGACGACATCGAGCGCTCGCTCAGGCTCTACGCCATGACGCTCAACCTGACGCTGGCGGTGACGGTGCTGGTGGCGCTGGTGGTTTGGCGGCTAAGCTAGCTCTCACCCCCACCACGGTGTCATCCCAGCGAAAGCTGGGACCCATTTCGCCGCCCGTGCCAGCCGATAGTTGGGTCCCAGCTTTCGCTGGGATGACATCGAGTTTGAGGTACGATCTCAACCCAAGCACCGGCCGGCTGCTCAGGCCTCATGCACCCGCCGCTGCAGCACTTCTGCCTCCGGCGCCGACCCCTTCAGCACCATCGGCAGCCCGGCCACCACGAAATAGGCATCGTCGCAGATCTCGGCGATCCGCTGATGCGCCGACCCGGCGAGGTCGCGGAACATTCGCGCCATCGCATTATCCGGCACGATCCCCAGCCCCACCTCGTTCGAAACCAGGATCACCCGGGCGCTGGTCGTCGCCGCCAGCGTCGCCAGCAATTCGTCCACCGCCGCCGCCACGTTTTCGTTGGCGACGATCAGGTTGGTGATCCACAGCGTCAGGCAATCGACGAGGATGGCATCATGCGCTTTGGCGGCCTGCATGATAGCGGCGCTCAGCCGCAGCGGCTCCTCGATGGTGGCGAAAGCCTGCGCCCGCTGCTGCTTGTGGCTCTCCACCCGCTCGCGCATTTCGGCATCGAGCGCCTGCGCTGTTGCGAGATAGGCCGGGCGCGTCCCGGCCCGCATTGCCAGCCGCTCGGCAAAGCCGGTCTTGCCCGAGCGTGCGCCGCCCAGCACCAGAACATGACCCATTTGTTGGCCTCCTTGCCGTCCTTGCTGCCATGGAGCAATGCGCTGCGCCGGGCTTCGATCCATCGGCGGCGGACTCTGGCCGCATGCGAGCCATGCGGCAAGCGACCTTTCCAGCCGCTTTCCTTTGCTTATTCTACTTTCGTCTAGAAACCTTTGGCATTAAGGTCCGCGCCGGACTCGGGGGGCTCCTGGGTCGGCAAGCCATTAGTTGTCGCGAAGGAGTGCGCGTTCGGTGCCTAGGTACTATCTCGGGGTGGATGGTGGCGGCACCAACTGCCGCATCCGCCTCGCCAACGAGAACCTCGAAACCCTGGCCGACGCTGCCGGTGGTCGCTCGAACCTGCAGATCGAGGCCGGCGAGCCGGCTTTCCGCTCCATTACCGAGGGCACCAAAGAGGTGTTCCAGAAAGCCGGTATCGATATCGCCGAGGCGGCCAATACCTATGCCTGCTTCGGCATGGCCGGCGGCCGGCTGCCTTCGGCGCGCGAGGCCTTCGAGCAGCGCCCCTGGCCCTTCGCCAAGGTTCGCGTCTATGACGACATCGATATCGCCCGCGCCGGCGCCCATGGTGGCGAGGATGGTGCGGTAATCATCGTCGGCACCGGTTCGGCTGCCCTGGCCATGGTCAATGGCCAGCGCCACCAGTGCGGCGGCTGGGGCTTTCAGATCGGCGACCAGATGTCGGGCGCCATTCTCGGCCGCGAACTGGTGCGCCGCTCGGTCGAAGCTGCCGACGGCCTGCGGTCCGCCTCGCCGCTGACCGAAGCGGTGATCTCCAAGCTTGGCGGTTCGATCGATACGGTGATGGATTGGTCCTTCCCGCAAGACCCGCGCGGCCCGATGCCGGCCGGCAACGGCGCCCCGTCGACCCTGCTCGGCCGGGCGCCCGCCGAATTCGGCGCGCTGATCCCGCTGTTCTTCGATTTCTACGAAGCGGGCGATCCGGTGGCCAAAGAACTGATGGAGCTCGAGCTGAGCTACATCGACACCTATGTGCGCTGGTTCAAGGCGCGCGGCGTCACCCGCATGGCCGCCGTCGGCGGCTTCGGCACCCGCCTCTACCCGCTGATGATCGAGCGCCACGGCGACTTCATCGTCCGCCCCGTCGACGAGCCGCTGCACGGCGCCGTCATCCTTGCCAAGCAGAATTTCGCCTGAGTTTGAGTTGCCATGAACTACCTCGATAGGAGCTTGAAGAGCGTGTCCAGCCGTATCATCCCGGTCCAGCCCTTCGATTACGTGGTGTTCGGCGCCACCGGCGATCTCACCAAGCGCAAGCTCATTCCGGCGCTCTACCATCGCTTCAAGGATGGGCAGTTCGACGAGCACAGCCGCATCATCGGCGTGTCGCGCACCAAGCTGACCGATGCCGAGTTCCAGAAGCTCGCCCGCGAGTCGATCGAAACCTTTGTCGAAAAGTCCTACCAGGACAAAAAGACCATCGACCGTTTCATCGGCACCTTCTCCTACGTCCCTAACGACGTCACCGACGAGGCGCATTGGGGCGATCTATCGAAGAACCTGCGCGAGGATCCCAAGGTGGTCCGCGCCTTCTACCTCGCCATTGCGCCCGACCTGTTCGGGCCGACCTGCGAGTACATCCTCAAGAAGGGCTATTACCGGCGCGATGCCCGCGTGGTGATCGAAAAGCCGCTCGGCCACGACCTCGCCTCCTCGATCGAGATCAACGACGAAGTGTCCAAGATCTTCAAGGAAGATCAGGTCTACCGCATCGACCACTACCTCGGCAAAGAGACGGTGCAGAACCTCCTCGCGCTGCGCTTTGCCAACATCCTGTTCGAGCCGATCTGGAACTCCGCCCATATCGACCACGTGCAGATCACCGTCGCCGAGTCCGTCGGCGCCGGCACCCGTGGCTACTACGACGAATCCGGCGCGCTGCGCGATATGGTGCAGAACCACATCATCCAGCTGCTCTGCCTCGTCGCCATGGAGCCGCCGGCTTCCGACGCCGCCAACGCGCTGCGCGACGAAAAGCTCAAGGTGCTGCGCTCGCTGAAGCCGATCACCGGCGCCGATGTCGGCCGCGTCACGGTGCGCGGCCAGTATCGCGGTGGCAGCGTCGATGGCACCGCCGTCGCCAGCTACCAGGACGAACTGCCCGAGGAGAAGAAGGGCTCGCGCACCGAGACCTTCGTCGCCATCAAGGCCGAGATCGAGAACTGGCGCTGGTCGGGCGTGCCGTTCTACATCCGCACCGGCAAGCGGCTGGTGTCGCGCGCCTCGGAAATCGTCATCCAGTTCCGCAACATCCCGCACTCGATGTTCGACCATGCCCAGGGGGCGCCCAAGCCCAACCGGCTGGTCATCCGCATCCAGCCCGATGAAGGCGTGAAGCTGTTCCTGATGATCAAGGATCCGGGCCCAGGAGGTATGCGTCTCAGAGAAGTGCCGCTGAACCTCAGCTTCGCCGAAACCTTCGCCGAGCGTACGCCGGAAGCCTATGAGCGCCTGCTGCTCGACGTCATCCGCGGCCAGCAGACCCTGTTCATGCGCCGCGACGAGCTCGAGGCCGCCTGGGAGTGGGTCGATCCGATCCGCAATGGCTGGGATCTCGCCAATGACGCGCCGCAGACCTACACGGCCGGCACCTGGGGCCCGACCGGCGCCATCGCGCTGATCGAGCGCGACGGCCGCACCTGGCACGAGGACGGGCATTGAACGCGACCCGGCGCAGCTTCGGCACCAAGGAAGACCTGGCGCTCGCGCTCGCCGAGACCGTAGCCGAACATTTGAACGATGGCATCGCCGCCCGCGGGCAGGCGGTGCTCGCCGTTTCCGGCGGCTCGACCCCGGCACGGTTCTTCGCCGTGCTGGGCCGCCGCAAGGATATCGACTGGGAAAAGGTCACCGTCACCCTGGTCGATGAGCGCTGGGTGGACGAGACCAACGACCGCTCCAATGCGCTCCTGGTCAACGAGAAGCTGCTGCAAGGCCCGGCCGCCTCGGCGCATTTCGTGCCGCTCTATTCGGGCGGCGACGAGCCGACCGACGCTGCCATCGCTCGCACCAATATCGCGGTCAACGCCCTGCCGACGCCATTCGACGTGGTGATCCTCGGCATGGGCAATGACGGCCACACCGCATCGTTCTTTCCCGGCGGCGACAACCTCGCCGCGGCGCTGACCGGCGAGGGGCCGGCCCTCGCCATCCGGGCGCCGGGGGCAGGGGAGCCCCGGGTGACGCTGGTCCTCAGGCGCCTTCTCGACGCCTCGGGGCTCTATCTGCATATCGAGGGGGAGGAGAAGCTGGCGACGCTCGAAAGGGCTGCGTCGGAAGGTCCCGTTGAGGACATGCCGATCAGGTCTATTCTGCGTCAAAGCCAGACACCGCTGACTATCTTCTGGAGCCCCTGAGAGAGTGTTCAGGCGCTCCCCCAAGGAGCATGAAATGTCCGTCGTCAAGATCGTTCAGGAAGTCACCGACCGCATCGCGGCGCGGAGCGCCGGTTCACGTCGCGAGTATCTCGATCGCATCGAAGGAGCGCGGGTAGCGGGCGTGCATCGCGCCGCGCTCGCTTGCGGTAACCTGGCGCATGGCTTTGCCGCCTGCTCTCCGTCCGACAAGGCCAAGCTCGCCGGCTCCAAGGCGCTGAACCTCGGCATCGTCACCTCGTACAACGATATGCTGAGCGCCCATCAGCCTTACGAGACCTATCCCGAGATCATCAAGGATGCGGCCCGCCAGATCGGCGCCACGGCGCAGGTGGCGGGCGGCGTGCCGGCCATGTGCGACGGCGTCACCCAGGGCCAGCCGGGGATGGACCTTTCGCTGTTCAGCCGCGACGTCATCGCCATGGCAACGGCCATCGCGCTCAGCCACAACATGTTCGATGCCGCGGTCTATCTCGGCATCTGCGACAAGATCGTCCCTGGCCTGATGATCGGCGCGTTGACCTTCGGGCACCTGCCCGCAGTGTTCGTCCCCGCCGGCCCGATGCCCACCGGCATCTCCAACGACGAAAAGGCCAAGGTCCGCCAGCTCTATGCCGAGGGCAAGGTCGGCCGCGCCGAACTGCTGGAGTCGGAGGCCAAGTCCTACCACTCGCCCGGCACCTGCACCTTCTACGGCACGGCCAACTCCAACCAGATGCTGATGGAGATCATGGGCCTGCATCTGCCGGGCGCCAGCTTCGTCAACCCCAACACGCCGTTGCGCGAAGCGCTGACCCGCGAGGCGGCCAAGCGCGCCCTGTCGCTCACCGCCGAGGGCAATGACTACACCCCGATCGGCCACATCGTCGACGAGAAGGCCATCGTCAACGGGCTGGTCGGGCTGCTGGCGACCGGTGGTTCCACCAACCACACCATGCACCTCGTCGCCATCGCTGCCGCGGCCGGCCTCAAGGTCACCTGGGAAGATATGTCGGATTTGTCCGGCGGCGTGCCGCTGCTGGCTCGCGTCTATCCCAACGGCATCGCCGACGTGAACCATTTCCACGCCGCCGGCGGCATGGGCTTCATGATCCGCGAGCTGCTCGAAGCGGGGTACCTCCACGAAGACGTCAAGACCGTCTGGGGCGCCGGCCTCTCCGGCTACACGGTCGAAGCCAAGCTCATGGAAGATAAGCTCAGCTTTACGCCCTCGCCGGCCGTTTCCGGCAACCCCAAAGTGCTGGCGCCGGTGAAGGACGCCTTTTCCGCCAATGGCGGCCTCAAGGTGCTGTCGGGCAATCTCGGTAAGTCGGTGATCAAGGTCTCGGCGGTGAAGCCCGAGAACCGCGTCGTCGAAGCCCGGGCGCGGGTCTTTCACACCCAGGAAGGGATGCTCGCCGCCTTCAAGGCCGGCGAGCTCACCGGCGACGTCATCGCCGTGGTCCGCTTCCAGGGCCCGAAATCGGTCGGCATGCCCGAGCTGCACAAGCTCACCCCGCAGCTCGGCATCCTGCAGGATCGCGGCCACAAGGTTGCACTGGTCACCGACGGCCGCATGTCGGGCGCCTCGGGCAAGATTCCCGCCGCCATCCACATGACCCCGGAAGCCAGCGACGGCGGCGCCATCGCCAAGATCCGCGACGGCGACCTGATCCGGCTCGACGCCAACGAGGGCACGCTGACCTTCATCGGCGACGAGAAGGAATTCTTCTCCCGCACCCCGGCGACCGAGGATCTCCGCCGCGAGCACTACGGCATGGGCCGCGAGCTCTTCGCCGGCTTCCGCGCCCTGGTCGGCACCGCCGACCGCGGCGCGAGTGTGTTCGGCTAGCAAGCCGCAAGCCTCTCAGTAGGAGGGTGTTGCTTCATGGATCCAGGAGAGGCCGCGGCGATGGGCGGCCATATAGCAGCGACCCAGTTCGTCACGCTTGCCAGTATCGCGTTTTTGGCGATCTCGATCATCGTGATGATCGCCTGGGCCCTGTTTGGGGCGCCGCTCAAGCACACAATTCGCCTCTCGCTCTTATTGATCGTGATGTTTGGTTCTGCCGGATTGTTTGTTCTGGCTCTGGCAAGCAGCTAGCGCGTCGCACTGCGCCGTTGATCCGCGCGGCATAGCCCCCGCACCTTGATGCTGACGCAATCGGCGTCTTGCCTGCGGGCGCGCGGCGGGGGAGATTGGCTGTGGCTTCGAAACTGGCCGTGACGGCGCTGCGGATCGCCGCTGCTTTGGCGTTGCTGGCGCTCCTTGGCGTGTCCCTCGTCCCGCTGCTCGGCCCCTGGCCCGGAGACATGATCGCGCCATTTCGACTGCAGCTCGCGGTCGCGGCCCTTGTCGGTTTGAGCGCAGCAGCGGCACTCAAAGACCTGCGATTGGTCGGCTTTGCCGGCATCGTCGTGGCGGCGACAGTCGTGCCGATCGCCACGCGGCTGATTGATCGCTCGGTCCTGCCCGAGACCGCGCCGGGTCGGCCCCTCAGCCTCGTCGTCGCCAACGTGCTTTGCGACAACACCCAGTATGACCGCGTCGTCGCGCTGGTGCGCGAACAGCAGAGCGACATCTTTGCCGCCGTCGAGACGACGCCGGAATGGGTGGCGTCGCTGGACGAGCTGAAGGATCAGTATCCCCACAGCTTCGCGCCGACGACGCTCGGCGTCTTTGGCGTGGCCCTCTACGCCAAACGCCCGTTCTCGGCGACGCTCCTCTACGCTGGCCGCCGGCAATTGCCGCTGCTGCGGGCCGATTTCGGCGATATGGTGGTCTATGTCGCGCACCCGATGCCGCCTGCCAATGCGAGGCTGACCGCCGACAATCGCGATTACATCGAGGCCTTAGCGGCAGCGGTTGGCGCCGAGACGCATCCGGTGATCATCGCCGGCGACCTGAACACCACGCTGTGGTCGAACAACATCGAGCCGTTGCTTCGCCAGCCCATGCAATGGCCGGCGAACTCGGGGCTCGCCTACTCCTGGCCGACGGCGAGGCCATGGATGGCCATCCAGATCGACCAGGTGCTGACGAGGGGAATGACCGCCGGCAGTTACCGGACGCTCGGCGATGTGGGATCAGATCACTATCCGGTTCGGGTCAATCTGGTGATCTGATACGGAGTCGGGCCCATAACCGGGTTGTGGATACTGTGCCACGCTTGCTGCCGATGTGATCGGCAGCGCCCAGAAAATTCTTGTTCCTATTTTAAGGCGCGTGCACTGTCGCAAAAGGGGGCCGGTGCTGATTTGCCCGGCTGTGACGGTTGCCCTGGCAACTGATCGACAGGAGGGAAGCGTGCTTGCAAGAATTGCCATTGCCGCGTTGGCGTCGGCTTCGATGGTCTCGGGCGCGCTCGCCTGGGATGGGGCGAGGGCCTATCACCTGCGTCCGGGCGGGGCGAGCGATATCAGCCTGGCGCTTAATCTGCTCCATGTCGAGAACACCCTCCTCGGACTTGGGGACACCACGCTGGACGTGGGGGTGCTGACCCCGACCTATCGCAAGACCTTCGACATCATGGGCGATGTCGGCTTCGTGCTGATCGGACTGCCGGTCGGCGGCATGACGTTCGACTCGTTGCTCCCCACCGTCGACACGGGCATCGCCCAAGGCGATCTGGTGCTCGGCGCGGGTGTGGGACTGGTGGGGATGCCGGCCCTCGCCCCCATGGACTACGCCATGCACAAGCCGGGCTTCCAGGCCATGGTCGAGGGTAAGCTGTTCCTGCCCACCGGCGATTATGATGCCAACCGGATGGTGAACCTCGGACAAAATCGCTGGACCTTCCAGGCCAGCCTTCCCATCAGCTATGCGCTGGGCGACAATATGATCGATCCGGAGCTGACCACCTTCGAAATCCGGCCAGTAGTGGTGATCTTCGGCGACAACGAGGATCCCTTCGTTGATGTCCCCGCCAACGTGGTGAGCCAGGCTCCGATCTTCGGCCTCGAAGGCCATATCACCCGCAATTTCGGCAACAGCATCTGGGCCGCTGTCGATGCCTACTACGAGACCGGCGGCGAGACCTCGTGGGATGGCGTCGCGAAGGGCGACGGGGTGGAGACGCTGGCGCTCGGCGCCACCCTCGGCCTGGTGCTCAGCCCGAATGTCGCGACCCGCATGACCTATCGCCACACTGTTTATTCCAGTGACCCGGACCTCTCGGGGCACGCCCTCGAGATCACCGCTGCCTATCTGTTCTGACGCCTACTCGGCGGCGGCCGCGTAGGCCGCCTCCATCTTGGCGAAAGCCGACACGGCCGGCTGCGGCGCGCCCAGGTGGATGTGCCGCAACTCGTCCATGAACTCTTCCCAGAGCTGCGGGCCGCCATCCTCGAGCACCTGTGCGCCGGTCGCCAGGTCCGCTGCGGGCAGGGTGTGGCGCAGCCCCCAACTGCCCATCACCGCCATCAGCGGCACCAGTTCGATCGCCTTCTCGGTCAGCGAATAGACCACGCGCTGCTTGTGGCTGGGGTCCCGGCTGCGGGTCAGCAGCCCATTGGCGGTGAGCCGCTTCAGCCGGTCGGTGAGGATGTTGGAGGCGATCCCCTCGATGCTCTCCGTCAGGTAGGAGCGGAAGCTGCGCGGCCGGCCACCGAACATCGAGTCGCGCAGGATGATCAGGCTCCAGCGATCGCCAAAAGTTTCGAGCGTATTGTTGATCGGGCACCCTGCGCGTCGGTAGCTCATCGAAATCCATCCGCAAAAACTGGTTGCAAAATAGAGGTGGTTTCCCGCCGAGCCCGACTGTTAGCACAGGGATCGGCGCAAATGAACGCGACCCCTTCGGATCGCCGCCGCCCGACAGGAGCCACGCATGGCCAAGCTCATATTTGGAATGATGCAGTCCCTCGATGGCTATGTCGCCGGCGCCGAGGGCCAGCCCGGCCTGCCGATGCCCGACGACGCGCTCCACCTCCATTTCAGCTCCCAGCTCAGCGGCTTCTCCGGCAGCCTCCTCGGCCGGCGCATGTACGAGATCATGCGCTACTGGGACGAGGAGGAAGCTGAAGAGGGCGAGGCCGGTCTCGCCTTCGCCACAGCCTGGCGGGCGAAGCCGAAATGGGTCGTCTCGCGCACCCTGAAATCGGTCGGACCGAACGCCACGCTGCTGAGCGGCGATCTCGAAGCGTCCATCAAGGCGCTGAAGGCCGAGCAGGAGGGCGTTATCGACGTCGCCGGCCCGGAGCTGGCGGGAGGCTTGAGCGCGCTTGGCCTCATCGATGAATACCAGCTCTACCTCCGGCCCTTTGTGCTTGGCCGCGGCAAGCCATTCTTCCACGGCCCCCGGCCGCCGCTCCGCCTCCAATCCAGCGAACAGATCGGCGATACGATGCGGCTCGTCTACGTCCCCGCCTGAACGGCAGGCAGACCTGGCCGGACGGAGAACTGCAATGCGGAACAGAGCCGCGATGAAGGCCGCCGTAGCCGGATCGGCGGTCGCCGAAGCAGCCGTTGGGCAAACCCTGCGCAAGGGAGCGCGAGCGCTATGCTGAGCTGGCAGGTCGGGCGGGTGAAGATCACTCGCATTGTCGAAATGGATCTGCCGATCCCGGCCTCGTTCATGGCCGGCGCTACACCTGAGGCGCTGCGCCGGCTGCCCTGGCTTTATCCGCACTTCGTCAGCGCTGACGACAGCACCCTCAACCTCAGCGTGCATGCGCTGCTGGTCGAGGCGCCCGGGCTGCGGCTGGTGGTCGATACCTGCGTCGGCAACGATCGGCCGCGCGAGTTCACCGGCGGCGAGGCCCTGTCGACACCGTTCCTCGCGCAACTGAGCGAGGCGGGCTGGTCGCGCGACGGCGTCGATGCGGTGGTCTGCACCCATCTCGATGTCGACCATATTGGCTGGAACACCAACCAGACCCTCACGGGCGGCGAAGCCATGATCCGGGCGGCGCAGCACGATGGCATCGTTCGGCCGGACCTCGACCCCGCGTTGACCATCGCCTTGATGAGCGGCGGCATCCGGCAGGCGATGCTCGGCGCCCTGACGCGGGAGGATCGGCCCACCCCAGACGCGCTCACCGAAGCGATCTGGAGCTTCATGGCCGCGGCGCTGCGCCCGGCCAGCTGACCGCGAGAGATCCATCATGCCGACGCCGCTCGACTTTCACCGCCCGCAGCCCGCCTACGACCGCAGCGAACTGCTCCGCTCGTCCGCCGGCGGCTATTTCGGTCCCGGCAATGCCCAATTGCCGGCGCCGCCGATGCTGATGATGGACCGCATCACCGCCATCAGCCACGATGGTGGCGCCTACGGCAAAGGTCACGTCATTGGTGAGCTGGCGATCACCCCCGAGCTCTGGTTCTTCGCCTGCCACTTTCCCGGTGATCCGGTGATGCCCGGGTGCCTCGGGCTCGACGCCATGTGGCAGATCATCGGTTTCTGGCTGGGCTGGTCGGGGCTGCCGGGCAAGGGCCGAGCGGTCGGTGTCGGCGAGATGAAGTTCCGCGGCCAGATCACCCCTGAGACGCGCCTCGTCCGTTACGAGGTCAGCATCCGCCAGGTTCGGCGCGGAAGGCTGCCGATCGGTGTCGCCGATGGCAGCGTCTATGCCGACGAGTCTTGCGTCTATGTCGCGAGGGACATGCGCGTCACCCTGATCGGCGGCACCACGTCCGAATAGCCACGGCGGCGGTTCTGGTCCCCGGCATTGTCTCGCTGCCGTCTCAGAGGCAGGGTAGGCGGACAGGCGCCAACCAGCCCTTAGGTCCCCTCCCCGCAAGGGGGCGACAGCCTCGATGCCAGTGTCTTGGTCTCCCTCCCTTACGGGGAGGGGTGGGGCACACGCACCGGCACACGTTGATTCCATCGTCGTCAGCCACACCTGACGAGCCCGCGAACCCTAAGTCGCCTCGAGCTTCGCCCGCACGCTGTCGCGCATCCTGGCCATGCGCTGCTGCATCTCCATCACCCCGTCGATATCCTCACCGCTGGCCAGCGCCAGTTCCACCGCGGCCATTTGGCCGTCGGCCTTGAGGGCGAGCCCGGCCTCGGTGATCTCGATATCGAGCACGCGCTCGTCGTCCTTGTTGCGGGTGCGCTTCACCAGTCCCGCCGCCTCGAGCTTCTTGAGCAGCGGCGTCAGCGTGTTCGATTCCAGCATCACCAGGTCGGTGAGTGCCTTCATCGTGATCTTGCCGTTTTCCCACAGCACCATCATCACCACGAATTGCGGGTAGGTGAGGCCGAGCTTGTCCAGCATCGGCCGGTAGAACCGGCTGAAGGCGTGGCTCAGCGAATAGGCTGAGAAGCACAGCAGCAGATCGAGCTTCAACTGCTCGGCGATCTCTTTCTTGTCCATCGGATGTCTCCAGTCGTGCCTCCTATATAGAGCGTATCCGATCTAATCGCAAGCGATCAATGCATGGCAGCCATGCAGGATCATGCGTTGTCCGAAATTCAATCGCGTGCGATTTAATCGTCATCGCAATGACGCGACCGACTTTCAAACGGGAGATTGAAATGACCGCGAACCTCGAAACCTCAGCCGCCTTTGCCGCCGCCAATGCCGCAAAGAGCAAGACTGCCCTGTTCATCACCGGCGCCTGGATGCACACCTCGAGCTGGGACAAGCTGCGCTCGGTGTTCGAAGCCGCCGGCTACAAGACCCTGGCTCCGGCCTGGCCCTACCTCGAAGGCAACCCGGCCGAGCTTCGCGCCCACCCCGACAAGCGGCTGGGCGGGCTGACCTTCAAGAAGATCGTCGATCACTATGCGTCGATCATCGACGGCCTCGACGAACAGCCGGTCATCATCGGCCACTCGATGGGCGGCCTCATCACCCAGCTGCTGCTCGATCGCGGCTACGGCATCGCCGGTATCGCCATGGATCCCGGTCCGATTGCCGGTGCGTTGCCCGGCCCGGTCTCGCTGCTCGCCGCCCTGCCGCCGATCTTCGCCGGCCAGGCAATAGCCAGACGATTACCCGCGAGGGCTTTGCCAAGAACTTCGCCAACACTCTGACTGCCGCCGACCAGCAGATCGCCTATGACGATTACGTCGTGCCCACCCCGACCAACATCTTCTACCAGGCCGCCGGCATGCTCGGCACCGCGGTGAAGGTGAAGGCGCGGAAGCAACCCCTCTTGGTGATCTCGGCCGAACACGACCGCACCGTCACTCCATATCTCGCCAAGGCGATCTTCAACATCCAGAAGAAGTCCCCGGCCCGCACCGATTTCCACCAGTTCGCCGATCGCTCGCACTTCCTCGCCGGCGAGAAGGGCTGGGAAGAAGTCGCCCACTACGCCCTCGACTGGGCCAACGAAGTCACCGCGGCTCCCTCGATCCACTGAGTGTTCGGTGGCTCCCTTATCCTCCCCCGCCACGCGGGGGAGGATCACCGACAGAGCGGCACTCGCCACACCTCGCCCATTCCCCCAAGCCCGGGAATCTCGTACCCATCGAACTACGCCCCACGGACGAGGTATCGCCCTGGGGGCAGGGGAGGGAAAGTTGATCCGCCGGACCACCCGTATCGCAGCTGCCGCTCTGGCGCTCGCCGCCCTCGCGGCCTGTTCCTCGATTCCCCTCGGCACCGCCACCAAGCTTCGCGGCCTCGACTACCTCAACGACGATGTCGCGAACCTGCTGCTGGCCTTCGACCTGCCCCCCTCGCTCGAGCCGGTGCAGGGCGCCTCCACCATCGGCTTCGACATCACCACGCCATCGAGCGGCGAGCGCCACATCAAGGCGACGCTGGTCGCGGCCGATGCCGGTGATCTCGCCGGCACGCTCCCGCCACCCACCGGCGAGCGGAACTATTACCTGTTCGGCTTCTCCGACCCCGACAAGCAGGCGATCCGCGAAGCCCAGGCCTGGGCCAAAACCCTGCCGGCCGGCAACAATGCGCTGTCCATCTCGCTGAGCCCAAAACTCTGCCGCACCGAGCCGATCGATCCGGCCAAAACCACCATCTCCGCCCTCATCGCGCTGCCTGGTGTCCCCGGTCTCGCCCCGCTGCTCAGCAACCAGCCGCTCTCGAGCGTCCTCGCCAGCGCCCCGATCAAGGATGTCCCGCCTTGTACCGGCCATTCGGGGTAGAGCGTTACTGCGCGTGAGCAGTTCAGCCGGGCGTTTCAGACATCTGGCCTCGATAGCGCAGCGCCTCGACGAAGGCGGTGAAGGCCGGCGAAGGCTGGCGGCGGTTGGGGTAATACAGATGAAAGCCCTGCCAGAGCGGTGACCAGTCGGCCAGCACCTCGACCAGCTCACCACTCTCGATGTACCTGCGCGCCATGAACTCCGGCACGTTGCCGAGCCCATGCCCGTCGAGCGCCGCGTCCAGCACTGGCAGGATGGAGTTGAAGATCAACTGTCCTTCCACCCGCACGTTGAGCTCGCGGCCGTCCTTCCTGAACTCCCAGGCATAGAGGCTGCCGGCACTGGTCAGCCTGAGGTTGATGCACTGGTGCCTGGTGAGCTCGTGCGGCGTCAATGGTGGCGGGCGCCGCTCGAAATATTCAGGCGTCGCCACCACGCTGAACCGCCAGTCCGGACCGATCCGCACCGCGATCATGTCCTTGGACAGCGCCTCGCCCAGTCGCACCCCGGCATCGAGCCGCTGCTCGACGATATCGACAAAGCCGTTCTGGATCGCCAGTTCCACCGTGATGTCGGGGTACTGCCGAAGGAAGGTCCTCAGCATCGGTCGGAACACCGACGCCACCACCGAGTCGCCGCACGAGACCCGGATGGTGCCGGCCGGCCGGTCGCGCAGCTCGCTGAGCGCCGCGATCTCCGCTTCGATCTGTTCGAAATGCGGCCCGACCGAGTTTACCAGCCGCTGCCCCGCCTCGGTCGGCGACACACTGCGCGTCGTCCGCGACAACAGCCGCAGACCCAGCCGCGCTTCCAGCCCCTTCACCGAATGGCTGAGCGCCGACGGCGTCACTCCCAGTTTCGCCGCCGCCCGGGTAAAGCTCTGCTCCCGCGCCACGGCGAGAAAGGCCTGCATGTCATCGATTGGGCTGCGCGCCATTGCTGAGCCGTGCTCACAACTTCATGGAGATTATTCATCCTAATCGACGGTCGGGCCGCTGGCTACATTGGCCCGTCAGCAAGGAGTGCACTGCCATGGAGATCTATCGCGCCGGCAGCCGGCCCTCGGGCAAGGGACCGACCGACTGGTTCACCGGAACGGTCCGGATCGATCCGCTGTTCAATCCGGCCGCGCCCGATCGCGTACAGGGCGCCAGCGTCACCTTCGAGCCCGGCGCCCGCACCAACTGGCACACCCATCCGCTCGGCCAGACCCTGGTGGTCACGCACGGCGCCGGTCGGGTGCAGCGCTGGGGCGGCCCGGTCGAAGACATCCGCCCCGGCGATGTCGTCTGTTTCGCCCCCGGCGAGAAGCATTGGCATGGTGCCGCCCCGCAAACCGCCATGACCCATCTCGCCACCCAGGAGGTGGCGAACGGCAAAGTCGTCGACTGGCTCGAGCCCGTCACCGAAGCCCAGTACGCGGCGACGACGCGGTAGCCCTGGCCCCCGATTTCCGAAGGACCCCGATCATGCTCGCCACCATCCTCCACGCTCCGGGCGATGTCCGCGTTGAACAGCGCGACGAACCGAAAATCCTCAAACCCACCGATGCGATCATCCGCCTCTCGGCCACCTGCATCTGTGGCTCCGACCTCTGGCCGTTCCGCGGCGCCAACGAGGTTACTTCGCCCATGGCCATGGGCCATGAATATTGCGGCGTGGTGGTCGAGGTCGGCAGCGAGGTGAGGACCGTGCGGCCGGGCCAGTTCGTCGTCGGCTCGTTCGTCCTCTCCGACAATACCTGCCCGCACTGCCGGCATGGCTTCCAGTCCTCCTGCGAACAGCGCGAGTTCATGACCGGCGGCCAGGCCGAGTTGGCGCGCGTGCCGCTCGCCGATGGTACGCTGATCGCCACTGCCGAGATGCCCCCCGACGACCTGATCCCGAGCCTCCTCGCCGCCTCCGACGTGCTCGGCACCGGCTGGTATGCGGCTGATGCCGCCCGCGTGCAGGCCGGCTCGACCGTGGTCGTCGTCGGCGATGGGGCGGTAGGGCTGATGGGGGTGCTGGCGGCAAAACAACTCGGCGCCGACCGCATCATCGCCATGAGCCGACACAGGTCGCGGCAGGATCTGGCGCTCGACTACGGCGCCACCGATATCGTCGCCGAGCGCGGCGAAGCCGGCGTGGCGCGGGTCCGCGAGCTCACCCAGCGCATTGGCGCCGACGCCGTACTGGAATGCGTCGGCACGCAGCAATCGATGCAGACGGCCATCGACTGCGCCCGCCCGGGCTCGATGATCGGTTATGTCGGCGTCCCGCACGGCGTGACCTTCGACGGCCAGTCGCTGTTCTTCGCGCAGCGCGGCATGATTGGCGGACCGGCCCCGGTGCGCCGCTTCCTGCCGCAGCTGATGGAGCTGATCCTCACCCGCAGGATCAACCCCGGAAGAGTGTTCGACCTTGAACTACCGCTCCGCGATGCCGCTCAGGGCTATCGCGCCATGGACGAGCGCCGCGCCATCAAGACGCTGCTCCGTCCGTAACCTCATTCGAAGGAGATCAAGATGCAGAAGCGCAAACTCGGGCAGGGGCTTGAAGTCTCGGCCATCGGCCTCGGCTGCATGGGGATGAGCCAGTCCTATGCCCCGTTCCCGGAGAAATCCGCCTCGATCGCGCTGATCCGCGCGGCCGTCGATCGCGGCCTCACTTTCTTCGACACCGCCGAGGTCTACGGCCCCTTCGACAACGAGGAGATCGTCGGCGAGGCGCTGGCGCCGGTGCGCGACCAGGTGGTGATCGCCACCAAGTTCGGCTTCCAGTACCAGGACGGCAAGTCGACCGGCGTCAACAGCCGGCCCGACCACATCCGGCAGGCGCTGGAGGGTTCGCTACAGCGGCTGCGCCTCGACAGCATCGATCTCTACTACCAGCACCGCGTCGACCCGAACGTGCCGATCGAGGATGTCGCCGGCACCGTCCGCGACCTCATCGCCGAGGGCAAGGTCAGGCATTTCGGCATGTCCGAAGCGGGGCTCGAGACCATCCGCCGCGCCCATGCGGTGCAGCCGGTCACGGCGCTGCAGAATGAATACTCGCTGTGGTTCCAGCGCCCACCGGTGCTCGACCTGCTCGAGGAGCTCGATATCGGCCTCGTCGCCTATAGCCCGCTCGGCAAAGGCTTCCTCGCCGGCAAGATCACTGAGGCCACGACCTTCGAAGCCCACGACATCCGTAACACCATCCCGCGCTTCACCCCCGAGGCCCGGGCCGCCAACCAGGCCATGGTCGATCTCATGGCGCGCATCGGGGTTGGGCTCGGCGCCACGCCGGCGCAGGTGGCGCTCGCCTGGCTGCTGGCCCAGCGCCCCTGGATCGTCCCGATCCCCGGCACCACCAAGCTGCCGCGGCTGGAGGAGAACATCGCTGCCGCATCGCTCGAGCTGCCGCCGGCGACGCTCGCCGAGATCGACGCTGCCGCTGCTGCCATCGAAGTGCATGGCGCCCGCTATAACGAGCAGCAGGAGCGCGCCACCGGGCTCTGACCGTTCCCGCCGCCTTTCGTCGGGGACCGGACTACGGAACGATGATCTCCGCCCCGGTCTTCACCCGATCCAGCGCCACCAGGGTGCGAAAGCTCGCCACCGCCTCGTTCTGTGCGAACAGCCGCCGCGTCGTCGCCTCGTAGCTCACCATGTCGGGCACGACGATGATCAGGACGAAACTGGTGCCGCCGGTGACGTAGTAGCACTGCTGCACTTCCGGCGCGTCGCGGAACAACGTCTTCGCCGTATCCACCGTCTGCAGCCGCTCGTTGCCGAGGTGCACTTCGACGATCGCCGTGATTCCCATTGCCACAGCGCCTGTATCGAGCACTGCGACGTTCTTCTCGATCACCCCCGCCGCTTCCATCGCCGCGATCCGGCGCTGCACCGCCGCCGCGGAGAGGTTCACCGCCTCGGCAATGCTGCGCTGCGGGGTCTTGTTGTCGCGCTGGATGATCCTGAGGATGGCGCGATCGAAACTGTCGAGCTTGCGGGCCGGAACTTTGGCTTGGGTCATGGGTGAGTTTTTGTTGCATTTGGGGGCGCAATCAAGAGCGCAACGCTCGGCTGCCTGATGATATCCCTCGCGCAATTCTTGCGAGGCCAGTATGAGCACCACCACCGCAGCACCGTCGGGCGCCTACCGGACCTCTCTCGGCCTCGCCTTCGGCGTCGGCGCCGGGGCGCTGTGGGGTCTGGTGTTCCTCGCTCCGGAACTGGTGCGCGGCTTCAGTCCGCTCGAGCTCGCTGCCGGGCGCTACCTCGCCTATGGCGTCATTTCCGCCCTGCTGATCCTGCCGCGCTGGCGCGCGCTGCGCCAAGTCCTCACCCACCGCGACTGGCTCTCGCTGTTCTGGCTCTCGCTGGCCGGCAACACGCTCTACTACATTCTCGTCGCCTCAGCGGTACAGCTCGGCAGCGTCGCCATGGCCTCGCTGGTCGTCGGCTTCCTGCCGGTCACCGTCACCCTTATCGGCAGCCGCGATCGCGGTGCCGTGCCGCTGCGTGCGCTGCTGCCTTCGCTGCTGCTCTGCGCGGCTGGTGCCCTCGCCATTGGCTGGCAGGCTATCGGCGCGACCACCGCCGGTACCGAGCTGCTTGGCCTCATCTGCGCCTTCGGTGCGCTCGCCTCGTGGACCGCCTACGCGGTCGGCAACAGCCGCTGCCTCGCCCGGCTGCCGCATCTGTCGGCGCACGACTGGAGTCTCCTCACCGGGGTCGTCACCGGCGCCCAGGCCTTGCTGCTGGTGCCCCTCATCGCCCTGATCCAACCGCAGCACGCGCCGACCGAGTGGCTGCACTTCGCCGGCGTTTCCATCGGCGTCGCCATCCTGGCGTCGATCTGCGGCAACGCGTTGTGGAACCGGATGAGCCGGCTGCTGCCGCTCACCCTGGTTGGGCAGATGATCGTGTTCGAGACGGTGTTCGCGCTGCTCTACGGCTTTCTGTGGGAGCAGCGCTGGCCGCAGCCGCTGGAACTGCTCGCCGGTGCCTTCGTCCTCGCCGGCGTGATCTCGTGTCTCCGGGCGCATCGCGGTCACGGCGCCCCGGCCACGCACGCAGACGCCGAGCAGCGGGCGACAGGCTGAGACCCGCCGCCCTCTGCTGTCGTCCTACTTCAGCACAACGATGGCTTCGACCTCGAACAGCATCGGATCGATCGCCAGCTTGGGCACCGGCACCAGTGTCTGCGCCGGCAGCGTCTCGCCGAACATCGCCTTGACGGTCTCGGTCAGCACGCCGAGCTTCGACATGTCGTGGTCGACCACGAAGATCGTCAGCTTGGCCACCTGGTCCGGCGTCGCCCCGATCCCCTCCAGCGCCGCACCAAGATTGACATAGGCCTGCTTCACCTGCGCGGCAAAGTCTGGGGACAGACCGCCGGTGCTGTCCTGCCCGCCCTGTCCCGAGATATAGGCGATCCTCGCGCCCGCCGGCACGATCACCGCCGTGCTGTAGCCGTTCGGGGTGGGGTCGAACAGGTTCGGTGGATTGACGATGCTGAGCCTGGTTTCGTCCGCCATCGTTGCGGTGGATGCGCCTGCGGTCATGATGAATAGCCCTCCGATAAGCAGCTGGGTGAGTGTGCGTGACATGGTGTTTCTCGTAGCTCCGCGGACCCGCGACAGGGTCGCGGCCGACAGGGGTTGAGCGTTGATCGATTTCGCCGTACGTGTACTCGTACAGTGTACGAGTGTTTGACATCGTACGATGTACGAGTCAATCGGGCAGGGTCGACATTTGTCGTCGGGCTCGCCTAGATCGACGCCGACAGCGAGGACCACATGCCAGCCAAACCCAGTGGCGCCCCACAGAGGCGCTCCCGCAGCACCGGCGCAGCGACCGCCTCGGGCGGGCCGCCGCTCTCGCTGGAGCGCATCATCGCCACGGCCGTGGAGTTGCTTGATACCCAGGGGGTTGATGGCCTGTCGATGCGCCGGCTGGCCGATCGGCTTGGCGCCGGCGCTATGAGCCTCTATTGGCATGTGGGGAACAAGGAGGAGGTGTTCGACCTCGCGTTAGACGCCGTCCTCGCCTACCACCCGCCTGAAGCTGAAGCCCATGTCTGGCGCGCCAATGTCGTCCACATGCTCGAGGATTGGCGCGCCGCCATGCTGCGCCATCCCTGGTCGGCCGCGCTGTTGCCGCGCCGCGCCCTCGGGCCGAGCATGCTGGGGCGCCTCGAACTGCTGAGCCAGACCCTGTCGCGCGCCGGCGTTGCCGATGCCGACCTGAACGTCGCGATCTGGTCGGTGTGGAACTACGTGATGGGCGCCACCATCACGCGCGGCAGCTTCGAGCGCTCTCCCGATGACCTCGCTGCGGCGCAACGCCGTCTCACCGAGCTCGGCGAGCGCTACCCCAGCATCGACCGCTCCCGTCTGCTGCTCGACAGCGATTGGGACGGCGCCTTCAAGAAAGGCCTCGACCTGTTGCTCGATGGGCTGACCCCGAAGCGGTGAGGGGGCGACTTGACTTCAATTCGATAATTAGCTAATCATCGAATCATGAGTCTGGTGTTCAAAGCCCTTGCCGATCCGACCCGCCGCCGGGTGCTGCAACTGCTGCAAGCGGGGCCGATGAGTGCGGGTGAGCTCAGCAGACATTTCGACGTCTCCAAGCCCACCATGTCGGCGCATTTCGCCGTGCTGAAGAACGCCGACCTGGTGCATGCCGAAAAGGCTGGCAAGTCCATTATCTATCACCTGAAACTGTCGGTGCTCGAAGAGGCGCTGCTGGGTTTTGCGCATTCGTTCGGCATCGGCACCGAGGCAACGCCGACAAAGCTGGAGACCGTGCGATGAAGAAGGAAATCCTCGTAGCCCTCGCCTGGGCAACCGCCATCGTAATCGTGGCGCTGGCCGCACGGTTCGCGCGCGAGCACGGCTACATCGATCCGGAAACGACGAAGCGGGTCGTCGCGATGAACGGACTGGTGATTGCCTATTACGGCAACCGGGCGCCCAAGGCGATCGCGCCCAGCGCACTGGCGCGGCAAGTCGCCAGGTTCTCCGGCTGGGTGCTGGCGCTGAGCGGTCTCGTCTACGCCGGCTTCTGGGCCTTTGCCCCGCTCCCCCTGGCCATGACCATCGGAACCGGCGGCCTCGCCGCCGGCGTGATCATGGTGATTGGCTACTGCATCGGCCTCAGGACCAAGCTCGGAAACGACGGAAGTGCCGCGTGAGGGGGGCGGGGCCGTTCTGGCGGTCGCCCCACCTTGCACTGGCGGTGCCACACCGCCCCCTCGCCCCTTTGGGGAGAGGGCTGGGGTGAGGGGCGCCAAGCGCGCCGGATACGATCTTGGCTCAGCGTCGTGATGCGCAGGTTACCCGGTGCGCTTGGCTGCCCCTCACCCTGACCCTCTCCCCAGAGGGGCGAGGGGACGGTGTGGCGCAGCCAGTGCCCAATTTGCGAAGGGAACCGCTTCCCCGCCGGCGCGAACTGCCTTAGAACCCGCCACCCGTCTTGAAGCCGCCGCTGGTGCGGTTGCCGCTGGAGCCGGTACGGGGGCGCGAGAAGCCGCCGCCACCACCACTGGAACCGCCGCCGCCAAAGCCGCCACCGCCGCTGCCGGGGAGCCGCCCCCAACCGCCGCCAAAACCGCCGTCGCGACGGCCGCCCGAAGCGCCGCCGCCGAAGCTCGAATCCGGCCAGCTGAAGCCGCCGCCCGAATTGCCGCCCCACGGCGAATCCTGCCGCTGCTGTTGCGGCTGCACCCCGCCGGTCCAGTTCTGGCTGCGCCGCCACTGGCCCCAATAGTCGGCCGCGGTGATGCCGCCACGCAGAAAATCGTTGAGCAAATCGCCGACCAGCTTGTCCTCGCGGAAGGTCGAGCGCGGGTTATCGAAATTCTGCTTCTTGAACTCGTACTGGATATCCTCGAGCTCGCGCCGCCGCGCTGCCAGCGTCTTCAGCCGGGCTTTCTGCTCGCGGCTGTCGCCGTCTTCCTCGATGGCCCGCTGGCGGGATTCGTCGATCTGCTTGACGATGGTGTCGTCCTGCCCGGTCTCGGTGGCCCGCGCTTCGGCGAGCAGCGTCTGGATGTCCTCGCGGCCCAGCGCTTCGGCCAGCCCGCTCACCGCCGCGCTGAACGCCGGGTCGCTCCCCTGCGCCAGTTCGCGCTGCGCCCGGGCGCGCTCGTCGCGCTTGTCCTCGGCCCCGACCATCTCCTGGTCGATCGCCGCGATCCGCGCCTCGGCCTTCTCCAGCAGCTCGCGCGTCGGCCGCCCACCGGCCGCGTCCACCGCCGCCTTTTCGAGCTTGGTCACTTCTTCCTGCGCCGCCATCGCGATCTGCTCCTGGCGGTCGGCATGCTCACGCAGCCTGAGCGGGATCTCGTTCAGCATGGCGAAATTCGCCCGCGCCTCGGGGAAGCCGACCAGCCCGGCGATCAGGCCGTCGAAATACTGGATCAGGTTGTTCTCGCGGTAGTTCTTGGTCCCGAAGCCGCGCTCCCACAGATACATGAACAGCTGGTCGTCGCGGTAGGGCTTGCCCTTCTGCTCGCGGTCCGCCTCGGCCTGCTGGGTCTTGCGCAGGCTCTCTTCGGCGATGTGCGCCAACTGCTCGGCGGCCTTGCGCCTTTCCGCATATTCAGGGTTCTTCACCGCTTCCACGGCTACCCGGTCGGCCAGCGCCTTCAGCTCGGCCTGCGCCTTGTCGACTGCTGCCGCCTGCTCGGTCCGTTCCTTGGCGAGCGCCGCGATCTGCTTGTCGAGCCCCTTGAGTTCGCCTTCCGCCGCGCTGAGCTCCGCGCCGTGCCGGCTCAGCATCTCGCGTGCCTTTACCTCGGCCTGGCTCAACCGGCCGGCCAGCGCCGCCTGCGAGGCCGGGTCGAGCCGTACTTCGGCCAGCTGCCGCAGCAGCTCGCTCTCGGTTTCCTTGAACTTGGTGACGAGTTCAGCCGAGCGCGCCAGGCGCTTGGCGATCTCGTCCTCCTCGCGGCGGATGTCGCGCAGCGCCTCGTCGAGGGAGCGCAGGGCCTCGGGTCCGGAAAGGCTCATGACAGAACCTGCACAGTGACTCGCTGCGCCGAGTCAGATGGTGCGGAGCACCCGAGAACCGGAGCGGAGCGTATGCCAATACGTGAGCACCGGAAGCGCAGGGTCTCCGTGCCAGATAGCCGGCGCAGTAGCGTCGATGTGCAGGTTCTCACCACCGTGTCACCGCTCCACCCAGCACGGGCATGAGGTAGTCGACGTCGAGGAAGCCGTATTCCTTCAGCCCGAGGATATTGCGCTGCAGGATGCCGTCATCCTTCTTGTCGCTCTCCACTGCGCGATAGGTACTTTCCGGCACCCGCACACCCCAGATGGCGACGTTCTCGGTCTCGCTGTTTTCCTCGTTGGTGACCGGCAGCGTCAGCGGCTTGCCGTCATCGCCGATCGCCTCGACCACCACGTAGTAGTTGGTCGCCGCCGTATTGACCTCGGGGAAGGTCCAGAACCCGGTTTTCTGCCCCTCGCGGTTGACGATCCTCAACTGGTATTCCTGCCGGATCTGGTCGCGCAGCCCGGTGAGCGAGGCGATTGCCTGCTCGGCGCCGGCGCGGTTGCCTTCGGCCGCGGCGGTCTTGCCGCGCCCCCGTATCTGCTCGGCCTCGGTCACCGCCTGCTGCACCTTGGTCTCTTCGAAGATCGACTGGTACAGCGCATCCATCTCGGCCGGCAGCTTCTCGCTGAGCTCGACCCGCGCCCCTTCGACCTGCGCCTGTTGGTACGGCCGGTAGGCGAAGAAATAGCCGCCCAGACCAACCACCAGGATCAGCGCGATCGCCAGTGCCGCCGGGCCCCATTTCTTGCGGCCGACATAGAGCTTGGCGAGGCTGACCCCAAGGCTCGGCTTGGGCGGCGTGTAAACGAAGCGGCTCTCGTCGAGCGCTTTCACGCCCGCCATGAGCACTGCGTCGGTCACCTCGATGCCCTGCTGCTGATAGATCTCGCGCAGCTTTTCGATCAGCTGCTTCTCGCGGGCATCGCCCGCGAGTTCGCGTTCGACCAGGTCCTGCCGGTGACGGAGCGTGTCGACCACGTCCATCGCCAGCATCACCTCGTCCAGCGGGGCCTTCTCGGCGGTCGCCGTCGTCGTGCTCATGGTCGAGCCCGTTCGCGCTCCAAATTAGGCCTTCTTTTCTTCGAGGATCAGCGCGTTGCCATCGGCAGCCAGCTGCGCCAAACGGCGCTTGCCGTCTTCGACCGCATCGCGGATCTCGGCCGAGTTCTTGGTCGCTGCATCGCGCATCTCGTTGATGATGACGCGCGACTTTTCCTGGAACGTCACCACCGAGTCGACCAGCTTCTTGACCGCGTCGGCGCGGATGGTCGGACCGTACCCGGCCCGCACCGCCGCTTCGCCCACCCGGTCGCCGATCTCCGACAGCGTCTCGAGGCTCTTGGACATGCCTTCCTTCATGGCGTTCAGCGTCTCGGTCGATTCATGCAGGCCGAACAGCCCGGTGAACGAGGCACTGAGCGCGGTGAACACCGTCTCGTTGGTCGAAAAGAACGAAATCGCCTGCTGGTAGACGCGCTCCTTGGCCTGCGTCGTCTGCATCAGCCGCGCCATTACCACTTCGGAAGTGGAGTAGGAGATGGTGAGGTTGTCGCTCAGGTCCTTGGCGATCTGGTAGCGGCGCTCCTCGTTCTGCAGGTCGCGCAGCTTCTCGTCGCGATCCATCTCGAGCTTGGCGCGATCCGCCGGCGTGCCGGCGGTGAAGGCCGCGAGCGCGTCGCCGGCCGCCTTCAGGATCACCTTCTTGTCGTCGAGCTTCTTGGTCGCGACGTCGAGCAGTTCGAGCGCCATCACTTCGGACTGCTTCAGCGCGCCGCGGAAATCGCGATAGGCCTCGAGGATGGTGTGCTCGCGGTCGACCTGGTTCTTGGTCTCCTTTGAGACATCGAGATAGATGTTGCGGATCTTGTCGAAGCGCGAGGCGATGTCGCCGCGGCTGACCTTCATCCAGACGTTGGAAACCCGCTCCATCAGGTCGAGCTTGCCGTCGTCGAGCTGGTCGACCATGCCCTTGGCGTCGTCGCGGATCGAGTTGAAGCCGTTGGTGATGTCTTCGTAGCGCTCGCCGACATTCATCGCCGCGACCTGGCTGCGCACCACCTCGTTGAAGGCGCTCGCCTGGGTCAGCGTGCGGCCGATCAGGATGACCTTGTTTTCGTCGAGGCCGGTGATCTCGTTCAACAGCCCGGTAATCGGCTGCTCGCCCGTCTGCTCGGGCCAAATGCCGAGCTGCTTGATCGCCCCCATCGCCTTGTCGAGATACTGCAGGGGCTTTTCCATCACTTCAGTGGCCATTTGGATGCGTTTCCCTCTATCGGTCACCTTGGGGTGACATGATTCACGTTCTCGGCGTCAGTTGCCAATGTTGCTTATATCGGCCGCGCCTGTTTTGCGCGATATGGTGCTTAAAAGCCTCACGAAAAGGGCATCAGCAGAAGTTTGCGACAACCGTTGCAGCGCCGCCGCGGTTGTCCATCCCGATCCCGCGCACTAGCTTGGTTTCGGACGGCACAATGGCGAGGAAATGACGGCATGGAATTCGGCGGCAGGTACCTCGTTTCGGCGCCCCGGCTCGCGGTCTGGCAGGCGCTCAACGACACCCAGGTGCTGAAAGCCATCATTCCCGGCTGCCGTCGCATCGACTGGACCGGCGAGACCACGCTGGAGCTGGAGATCGAGGTCAATCTCGGCCTGATGCAGCCGGTGTTTTCCGGCGACCTGGAGCTGCGCAACGTTGTGCCGGCCGAGAGCTACACGCTTGCCGGCAAGGGCCGCGGTGGGCTGCTCGGCAAGGCCGAGGCGGCCGCCGACATCGTGCTTTCCGATGCCGGCGAGCACACCCAGTTGGTGTTTACTGCCAATGGCGGGGCCGATGGCGGCATCATGAAACTGGGCAAGTCGCTGATCGGCAACTCCGCGCAGAAGCTCATCGACGGCTTCTTCGAACGCTTCGGCGAAGCCATGGGCGTCGAGGTGAAGCCGATCTCGGGGTGAGGGTGTCATCACCTCGTCGCGCACGCGCGTAAACCTTCCCCGCACGGATTTTGCCCACTTGGTCAAAATTTGCGCAGCTCCCTCTTGCAGAGCGCCGGTTTGCAGGATTGTATTCCTCCCAACGCGCCGGGCTGTCAGGGCGGCATGTGCCGTTGCCGGACGCGATACAGGGAGACTGATCCATGAACTATTTCACCAAGCGCATTTCTGCGCTCGCGGCTGGCGTGGCGCTGTCGGTGCTCGCCGCTGGTGCTGCGCTTGCCGATCCGGCGGTCATTTACGACCTGGGCGGCAAATTCGATAAGTCCTTCAACGAGGCGGCCTATAACGGCGCCGAGGCCTGGAAGAAGGAAACCGGTGGCAGCTTCACCGATCTCGAGCTGCAGAACGATGCCCAGCGCGAGCAGGCGCTCCGCCGCTTCGCTTCGCAGGGCGCCAACCCGATCGTGATGGCCGGCTTCTCCTGGGGCACCGCGCTCGGCACTGTCGCCGCCGAGTTCCCAGATACCCACTTCGTGGTGATCGACGCCGTCGTCGATGCGCCGAACGTGCAGTCGATCATTTTCGACGAGCACACCGGTTCGTTCCTCGTCGGCGCCATCGCGGCGCTGAAGTCGGCTACCGGCACCGTGGGCTTCGTGGGCGGCATGGACGTGCCGATCATCCACAAGTTCTACTGCGGCTACGCCCAGGGCGCCAAGGCCGCCAAGGCCGACGTGAAGATCATCGAAAACTATACCGGCACCACCCCGGCCGCCTGGAACGACCCGGTCACCGCTGGTGAGCTGACCAAGGCGCAGTTCGACGCTGGCGCCGACGTGGTCTTCGCCGCCGCCGGCGGTTCGGGCCTCGGCGTGCTGCAGGCCGCTGCCGACGCAGGCAAGTTCTCGATCGGCGTCGACAGCAACCAGAACTACCTGCATCCCGGCTCGGTGCTGACCTCGATGCTGAAGCGCGTCGACGTCGCCGTGCAGAGCTCGCTCACCGACGCGAACTTCAAGCCCGGCCTTACCGTGCTCGGCCTCAAAGAAAACGGCGTCGGCTATGCTCTCGACGACAACAACAAGGCGCTGATCACCGACGATATCAAGACGGCAGTCGACAAGTTCTCGGCTGACATCCAGTCGGGCGCGATCACCGTCCACGACTACACCGCCGACAACACCTGCCCGTAAGGTCCCTCGCGTGACCGAACCCGTGCAGAACGGCGACAACCTTCAGCAGCGGCCTTCCGGGGCCGCTGCATCTGATCTGGCCCAGACCGATCTGGCGATCGAGCTGATCGGCATCAATAAGCGCTTCGGCGCCGTGCATGCCAACAAGGACATCGACCTGAAAGTCCGTCGGGGCACGGTGCATGGCATCGTCGGCGAAAACGGCGCCGGCAAGTCGACGCTGATGTCGATCCTCTATGGCTTTTACACTGCCGATAGCGGCGAGATCCGCGTCAACGGCACCCCCCATGCCATCACCGACAGCCGCCACGCGCTGGCGCTCGGCATCGGCATGGTGCACCAGCACTTCATGCTGGTCGACAATTTCTCCATCCTCGAGAACGTCGTACTCGGCGCCGAGGACAGCGCGCTGCTCGGCCCCAGCCTCGATCGCGCGAAGAAGGAACTGACCCGCCTCGCCAAGGAATACCGCCTCGACGTCAATCCCGACGCCATCATCGAGGACGTCTCGGTCGGCACCCAGCAGCGCGTCGAAATTCTGAAGGCGCTCTATCGCGGCGCCGATGTCTTGATCCTCGATGAGCCGACCGGGGTGCTCACCCCGGCCGAGGCGGACGACCTGTTCCGCGTGCTCCGCACCCTGCGCGACCAGGGCAAGACCATCATTCTCATCACCCACAAGCTGCGCGAGATCATGGCCATCACCGACTATGTGTCGGTTATGCGCCAGGGCGCCATGGTGGATACGCTCAAGACCTCGGAGACCAACCCCGAGCAGCTGGCCGAGCTGATGGTCGGCCGCCGCGTGCTGCTGCGTGTCGAAAAGACCGCCGCCAAGCCGGGCGATACCTTCCTCTCGGTCGAAAACCTCGTGGTCAAGGACGACCTCGGCGTCACCCGGGTCAAGGATGTGAGCTTCACCGTGCGGGCCGGCGAGATCGTCGGCATTGCCGGGGTCGCCGGCAACGGGCAGTCCGAACTGCTCGAATCCGTCTCCGGCATGCGCGACCAGGCGAGCGGCATTGTCCGCCTGAAGGGCACGCCACTGTCGCTCGAAGGCGATGACGGCGCGCATCGCGCCCGCAAGGCCGGTCTTGCCCACGTGCCCGAAGACCGCCAGCGCATGGGCCTGATCACCGCCTTCGAAGAATGGGAAAACGCCATGCTCGGCTACGAGGATGACCCGGCCTATGGCAAGGGCATCATCCTCGACATCCCGGCAGCGCAGGCCCAGGCCCGCGAGCGCATCAAGAAGTTCGACATCCGCCCGGCCAACGAGCGGCTGAAGACCGCCAACTTCTCCGGCGGCAACCAGCAGAAGATCGTTCTCGCCCGCGAGATGGAGCGCAACCCGGACGTCTTGATCGTCGGTCAGCCGACCCGCGGCGTCGATATCGGCGCCATCGAGTTCATCCACAACCAGATCATCAAGATGCGTGACGCCGGCAAGGCGATCCTCGTGGTCTCGGTCGAGCTCGACGAAATCCGTTCGCTGGCCGACCGCATCCTCGTGATGTTCGACGGCCACATCGTCGGCGAAGCCGACCCCGCCACCGCCACCGAAGGCGAGCTCGGCCTGATGATGGCCGGCATCACCGACAGGAAAGCCCCCCAGGCGCGCGTCGCGGCCGAGGGAAAGACGCCATGAGCTCAGCCATCCTCAAACCGTTGCCGCGCTGGGCCGATGTGGTCCTGTTGCCGATCCTCAACCTGGCGCTGGCCTTCATCGTTTCCGGTCTCGTCGTCCTCGCCATCGGTCAGGATCCGCTGGCGGCGCTCAATGCCATTGTCACCGGCGCTTTCGGCAACGGCTACAATTTCGGCTACACGCTCTACTACTCGACCAACTTCATGTTCACCGGCCTCGCCGTGGCAGTCGCCGCGCATGCCGGGCTGTTCAACATCGGCGGTAACGGCCAGGCCTATATCGCCGGCCTCGGCGTCATCGCGGTGGCGCTGCCGCTGCAGTTTCTGCCCTGGTGGATCACCTTCCCGATCGCCATCGTCGCCGGTGCGGCGGTGGGTGGGCTGTGGGGCTTTATCCCCGGCTGGCTGCAGGCCAAGCGCGGCTCGCACGTCGTCATCACCACCATCATGTTCAACTTCATCGCCGCGGCGATCATGGTCTACATGGTGGTGAACGTGTTGAAGCCGGCGGGCATCCTCGCGCCGGAATCGGCGATGATCGCCCCCGAAGGCCGCATGCCGAAACTCGGCGCCTTCATCCCCTGGTTCAAGAATACCGACGTCAACTTCACGCTCGTGCTGGCGCTGATCTGCCTCGTCGGCGCCTATATCCTGATCTGGCATACACGCTTCGGCTTCGCCATGCGGGCGCTGGGCCAGAACCCGACGGCCACGCGCTACGCCGGCATGTCCAACAGCCGCATCATCATGATCGTCATGACCATGTCCGGCGCGCTCGCCGGCATGGTGGCGGTCAACCAGGTGGTCGGCGTGCAGTACCGGCTGGTGCTCGACTATGTCGCCGATGCGGGGTTTGTCGGCATCGCCGTGGCGCTGATGGGCCGCAACCATCCGATCGGCATTCTTCTCGCCGCCGTATTGTTCGGCGCGCTCTACCAGGGTGGCAACGAGCTGCAATACGTCATCCCGGGGTTGAGTAAGGAAATGGTCGTCGTCATCCAGGCGCTGGTCATCCTGTTCACCGGCGCCATGGAAGGGCTGTTCCGCCCCGGCCTGCAGCGCGTCTTCATGACGTTGTCGCCGCGCCAGAAGGCGGCCGCCATCGAAGCCAACAGCGTCAAGTCGGGGAGCTGAGCCATGGATCTCGGTCTCATCCTCTCCACCCTCGACGCGACGCTCCGCCTGTCGACGCCACTGCTGCTCGCCTGTCTCGCCGGGCTCTATTCCGAGCGCGCCGGCGTGTTCGATATCGGCCTCGAGGGCAAGATGCTGGCCTCGGCTTTCGCCGCTGCCGCCGTCGCCGCGGTCACCGCCAATGTCTGGCTCGGGCTGCTTGCCGGCCTTGCCGTCTCGATCACCACGGCAGGGCTGCAGGGTGCTGCCGCCATCACGCTGCGCGGCAACCAGCTGATCGCCGGCGTCGCCATCAACATGCTGGCGGCCGGCCTCACCACCTTCCTCGGCATCCAGTGGTTCGGGCAGGGTGGGCGCACCCCGCAGCTCCCGGTCACCGGGCGGTTCCAGAACATCGACCTGCCGTTCGCCAACGAGCTCGCCGGTGTCCCGATCCTCGGGCAGATCTATTCCGAGCTGATCTCCGGCCACAACATCCTGGTCTATGTCGCCTTCCTCGCCGTGCCGATCACCTGGTGGGTGCTCTATCGCACCCGCTTCGGCCTCAGGCTGCGGGCTGTCGGCGAGAACCCCAAAGCGGTGGATACGGCCGGCATCTCGGTTACTCGCCTCCGCTATCAGGCGGTGCTGATCACCGGACTGCTTTGCGGCCTCGCCGGGGCGTTCTTCTCGATCGCCCAGGGTTCCGGCTTCGGCAACAACATGACCGCCGGCAAGGGGTTTATCGCGCTCGCCGCGCTGATCTTCGCCAAGTGGAAGCCGGTGCCGGCGATGTTCACCTGCCTGCTGTTCGGCTTCCTCGATGCGCTGCAGATCCGCCTGCAGGGCGCCGAGATTTTCGGCGTCGGCGTGCCGGTGCAGGCCATCCAGGCGCTGCCCTACCTGCTGACGGTGATCCTCTTGGCCGGCTTCATCGGCAAGGCCGTCGGTCCCAAGGCCGGTGGTGTCGCCTACACCAAGGAACGCTGATGCCTCATCCGCTGGACCCGCAGCTGCTGGCTGCCGCCGAAGCCGTTCGCGCCAAGGCCTACGCGCCCTACTCGAACTTCCACGTCGGCACCGCCATCCTTGCCGATGACGGCAAGATCTATGTCGGCTGCAATGTCGAGAACGCTGCCTATCCGGTCGGCAACTGCGCCGAGCCCTCGGCCATCGCGGCAATGCTCGCCGGCGGCGCCAAACGCATCAAGCGCGTCTACACCACCGGGCCGGGCACGACGCCTGTTACCCCGTGCGGCGGCTGCCGCCAGCGCATCCGTGAGTTCGCCGATCAGGATGTCGTCGTCGTTTCGCACGGCATCGACGGCACGCCGCTGGAGCAGACCATCGCACAGCTTCTCCCGCACTCTTTCGGCCCCGAGTTTTTGGGCCGATAATGCCATTCAACGTACTGCCGCAAAGCCGGGCTAACCGGTAAGGCGCAAGGAGGCCATCCATGGAACTTCGCGTCGTCGACCCCGCTGCTGCAAAGCCCGCGAAATCAAAGCCGATCGAGGCTCCCGCCTCTTCGCACCGCAGAAATCCAGGCTTCCCACTCGATCTCGATTGGGTCGAACGCGTCCGCATGAACCGTTCGGCGCTCGAGCGTCGCGCCGCGGCGCTGCCGGCCCGCCGTACGGTGAAGAAGGACTGGCAGGCTGCCTGGCTGTTGAAGGCCATCACCCTGATGGACCTGACGACGCTCAACTCCGACGACACCCCGGGCCGCGTCGAGCGGCTCTGCGCCAAGGCCCGCCACCCGGTTCGGCAGGATATCATCGACGGTCTCGGCGTTGCCGACCTCGAGGTGAAGCCGGCTGCCGTTTGCGTCTACCACTCCTTCGTCAAAACCGCCGTCGATGCCCTCAAGGGCACTGGCATCAATGTCGCGGCAGTCTCCACGGCGTTCCCGCATGGCCTCGCGCCGCTGAGCACTCGTCTCGCCGAGATCGAGGCCTCGGTCGCCGACGGCGCCAACGAGATCGACATCGTCATCGAGCGCGGCATGGTGTTGCGCGGCGACTGGCAGGCGCTCTACGACGAAGTCCGCGCCATGCGGAAGGCCTGCGGTGATGCTCACATCAAGACCATCCTGGGCACCGGCGAGCTGGCGACGCAGACCAATGTCGCCAAGGCTTCGCTGGTCTGCATGCTGGCCGGCGCCGATTTCATCAAGACCTCGACCGGCAAGGAAAAGGTCAACGCCAACCTGCAGACCTCGCTGTCGATGGTGCGGATGATCCGCTGGTTCCACGAGGAAACCGGTATCGAGATCGGCTACAAGCCGGCCGGCGGCATTGCTACAGCAAAACTGTCGCTCGATTACATGGCGCTGATCAAGGAAGAGCTCGGCACCCACTGGCTGCAGCCGCATCTGTTCCGCTTCGGCGCCTCGAGCCTGCTCACCGACATCGAGCGGCAGCTGGAGCACACGCTGACGGGCCACTATGCCGCCGACTATCGTATGCCGATGGTGTGATGCGGACGCTGCTTGCCTTGGCTGGGGCGCTGTTATCGGTCGAGCCAGTTCAGGCCTGCGACATCGTCAAGGACCCGCGGCCGAGCTGGGAACAGATGATCGACGAGGAGGAGATCGTGTTCGTCGGCACCGTGATTGCGGTGGTTCCTGCCGAACCGGCCGATGGCAGCAGGCGCGCGGTGTTTCGCGTCGAGATGCCGGCCAGGGGCGACATCGGAACGGAGGCAAGGGCCGTGATGGACATGAACAGCTGTAACCGAGGTTTCAGCGTCGGCGACCACGTCATCTTTGCTGGCGCGCCATTCGAGACCGACGATCCGCAACCGGCTTACATGGCCACGGACACTGGTTGGGATCCGACCGTCCATCTGGATGATCCGCCGAACGCCGAGCAGCTGGCACAACTCGACTACGTGAATAAGCTCGCCCAAGAGCATGCCGCCAGGGAGCAACGAAATGAACAAGATCGCTGAAATCTTCACCTCCCTCGACTATGGCCCGGCCCCCGAGTCTGCCGATGTCGCCCTCGCCTGGCTGGCAGCGCACGACAACACGTTCGGCCATTTCATCAACGGCGCGTGGACCAAGCCGGGCAAAACCTTTGCGTCCGAGAACCCAGCCAACGGCAAGGTCCTCGCCCAGGTCACCGATGGCACCGCCGCCGACGTCGATGCGGCGGTGAAGGCCGCCCGCGCTGCCTTCCCGAAATGGTCGGCCCTCTCCGGCTACCAGCGCGGCAAGTACCTCTATGCCATCGCCCGGTTGATCCAGAAGCATTCGCGCCTCTTCGCCGTGCTCGAAACCATGGACAACGGCAAGCCGATCCGTGAGAGCCGCGACGTCGATATCCCGCTGGTGGCGCGCCACTTCTACCACCATGCCGGTTGGGCTCAGCATCTCGAGCGCGAGTTCCCCGATCACGTGCCCTATGGCGTCTGCGGCCAGATCATCCCGTGGAATTTCCCGCTGCTGATGCTGGCCTGGAAGATCGCGCCGGCGCTCGCTGCGGGGAACACCGTGGTGCTGAAGCCGGCCGAGTTCACCTCGCTCACCGCGCTGCTGTTCGCCGAGATCTGCGACAAGGCGCACCTGCCCAAGGGCGTCGTCAACATCGTCACCGGCGAGGGCGATACCGGCGCCGCCATCACCGGCCACCCCGATATCGACAAAATCGCCTTCACCGGCTCGACCGAGGTGGGGAAGATCATCAGGAGGGCCACGGCTGGCACCGGCAAGGGCATCTCGCTCGAGCTCGGCGGCAAGTCGCCCTACATCGTCTTCGATGACGCCGATATCGATAGCGCCATCGAGGGCCTCGTCGACGCCATCTGGTTCAACCAGGGCCAGGTCTGCTGCGCCGGCTCGCGCCTCCTGGTCCAGGAGTCGATCGAGGAGCGTTTCCTCGAAAAGCTGAAGAAGCGCATGTCGACCCTGCGGGTCGGCGATCCGCTCGATAAGGCGGTGGATATCGGCGCCCTCGTCGCCCCGGTGCAGGTCGAGCGCGTGCGCGACCTGGTCAAGAAGGGCGTCGCCGAGGGCGGCCAGCTCTACGAGCCCGATATCGACGTGCCGGGCGGCGGCTGCTTCCTCAAGCCGACGCTGATCACCAATGTCTCGACCGCCAACACCGTGGCGAACGAAGAGATTTTTGGGCCGGTGCTGGTCGAGATGAGCTTCCGCACCCCCGAGGAAGCGGTGGCCCTCGCCAACAACACCCGCTACGGCCTTGCCGCCACCATCTGGACCGAGAACGTCAACCTCGCCCTCGACATCGCGCCTAAGCTGAAGGCCGGCGTGGTGTGGATCAACTCCACCAACAATTTCGACGCTGCGGTCGGCTTCGGCGGCTACAAGGAATCCGGCTTCGGCCGCGAAGGCGGCCGGGAAGGCATGGCCTTCTACCTGAAGGCGAAGTGGGAAAAGGAGCTGAAACCCTTCGTCGCTGCGGCGGCCAAGTCCGGCAAGTCCGCCAACCCGCTCGACGATGCGGGCGGCATCGACCAGACCGCCAAGATGTACATCGCCGGCAAGCAGGCCCGTCCCGACAGCGGTTACTCCCGGCCGGTCCACGGTCCTTCGGGCGCGCTGGTCGGCGAAGTCGGCGACGGCAATCGCAAGGATATCCGCAACGCCGTAGAGGCAGCCCGCGCGGCGCTTGGCTGGGCCACCACCTCCGCCCATAACCGGGCGCAGATACTCTACTTCCTCGCCGAGAACCTCGAGTATCGCGCTGACGAATTCGCCGCCCGCCTCAGGGCACAAACCGGCGAGGATGGCGCCGCCGAAGTCGCCGCCAGCGTCGAGCGTCTGTTCGCCTTCGCCGGCTGGGCCGACAAATACGATGGTGCCGTGCACAATCCGCCGCAGCGCATGGTGGCGACCGCCATGGTCGAGGCGCTTGGCGCGATGGCCATCCTCGCCCCGCCGTCACGGCCGCTGCTCGGCTCGATTGCCCTCATCGCCCCGGCCCTCGCCATGGGCAACACCGTGGTGCTCGTCCCCTCCGAGCGCTCGCCGCTGTCGATGACCGATTTCTACCAGGTGCTCGAAACCTCAGACGTGCCGTCGGGCGTCCTCAACATCGTCACCGGCGAGAGCAAGGTGCTGGCCAAAACGCTCGCCGAGCATGACGGCATCGACGCCATCTGGTTCGCCGGCGACGCCGAAACCTCCGCCATGGTCGAAAAGGCCAGTGCCGGCAACGTCAAGCAGACCTGGACCAGCCGCGGCCTCTACTACGATTTGAGCGACAAGGCGAAATTCGAGGGTGATTACTTCCTGCGCCGTGCCACGCAGGTGAAGAACGTGTGGATTCCGTACGGGGCTTAAGCGCGATGGGCGCAGCAGGCGTCCCCCTCCCCCTTGCGGGGAGGGGCCAGGGGTGGGGGTCAGCCAGCACCGGAGTTTCGGCATGACGGTTGAGCGCGCCAGAGAACTCCGCCACAACGCGACCGACCCGGAGCGAAAGCTCTGGGCCATCCTTCGCGTCTTCAGCGAGCGCGGCTACCATTTCCGTCGTCAACAGCAGATCGGCCCGTACTATGCCGATTTCGCCTGCATGCATGCCCAACTGATCATCGAAGCCGACGGCGAAACCCATACCTCCGCTGCCGGCCGGGACCATGATCGCGTCCGCGACGACTACCTGCACGCCCGCGGGTTTCGCGTCCTGCGTTTCTGGAACAACGAGATCACCGAGAACGCCGAAGGTGTTTTCACGATCATTGAGCAGACCCTGGCCACCGTGCCCGCACTGACCCCCACCCTTGATCCCTCCCCGCAAGGGGGAGGGAGACGCAAGAGCCGCAAGGCTCTGCGCGATCTCGCCATCCGCACCGGCGACTAGACCTGACTTGAGGTCAGGCCGTCGCAGCCGCCATCGCCTTCCGCGGCAAAAACACTGCCTCCAGCAGCGACAGCAGCGCGATTGCCCCGACCATCGCTCCGCTCGTCAGCACTACGCGTTGCACCACCACTTCGAAGGCATCGCGGGCGCCGAAGGTTGACGACAGCAGCATCACCAGCGCCACCGAGCAGATGTACTGGTAGTAGAGCGGCCGGCTCGCTCCGGTCGTCATCCTGTCGATGAGGAAGAAGGTGATGCTGGCAATCAGCGCCACGAGCACCGGGAATTGCGGCACCACATAGTAGATCGCCATGGCGCCCACTGCCACGACGGCGCCGACGATGGTGCCGCCGCCGCGGTCGATCAGCTGTTGCAGGCGCCCGCCGCGATCGGGTTCGGCGCAGATGAAAGCCAGCATGATCGGCACGATCAAGAGGTTCATGTCGCCCGTCGCATAAGTCATCAGCATGATCGGCACATAGACCGCCATGCGGATCAGCAGCTCGGCAGCCGGGTGCTCGGTTTCGAACGGCTTGGGCTGCTCGATGTGCACGCGGGCAGTCTGCGGCGGGAACAGGATGTTGAGCACCACCGCGGTCACCCCGACGATCAGCCCGCCGGTCGCCATCGAGTCGCGGATCGCCACCAGCGCCTGGTCGCTATAGAGCACCGACATCGACATCATCGCCGGGAACACCGTCAGCATCACCCCCAGCCGCGAACCCTTGAACAGCATCAGCCCGATGCCGGCGCCGGCCAGCGCGATGTTGACCAGAACGAACAGCATCGGCTCGCTCACCGTCGCCGCCGCCAGCCAGCTGAACACGAACGCCATCACCGGCAGCATCACCGGGCCCATGAACGAGCGCAGGTTGAGCGCGCCGCGCTGGTTCGACATCAGGCTCATCCCCAGCACCACCGGCATCATCGGCTGCGTGACGCCGAGCGGGTCGGCAAGGATCACGCAGATCGCGACGCTGAGCGCCGTACGCAGCGCCAGGTACGGATCCTCTTTGGGGTCGACGCGAGTTAGCTCTTCCATCTTCGCCTCCTGGAGAGAAGATCCTAGTTGAGGCCCGACAGCAGGCCGCTGATGCCCATCAGCCCACGAGCGATGGTCGGCACGATCCCGTCTTCTGGCACGATCAGGACGCTCGCTTCCGAGCCGAGCCGCACATTGGCGGGCAGCACGCTCATGTCATCGATGCTGACGCGCACCGGGATTTTCCGTGCCGGCGGGAACCAGCGGGTATCGTTCGACGATTGCGCCAGGCCATTGGCCGTGGTGCGGCCGCTATTGATGCCCCAGGCGATGCTGTGGACCGTGGCTTCGAATTGCTTGCCCGGCGCCGCCTCGAACATCACCACTGCCCTGTCGCCCGGCTGGACGTTGACCAGTTGGTTCTCGCGCAGGTCGGCAATCACCATCTGCGTTTTGGGGTTGATGAAGGTCAGCGCCGGCGTGCCGGCGGCAACGAACTGCCCCTCGGCCAGCGACAGGTTCGACACATAGCCGTCGGCTGGCGCCAGCACCGTGGTGTTGCGGAGCGCGAATTCGGCCTTGTCGACCGCCGCCTGCGCCGCCCGCACGTTGGGGTTGCTGGCGTCTGCCGTGCTGGCCGACGCTTTGATCCGCTCGAGATCGGCCTTTGCCGCCTCGACGTTGAGCGCTGCCGTCCTGGCGTTGGCGTCCGCCGTGTTGAACTTCGCCTGCGACAGCAAGCCCTTGTCGTGGAGCTGCGTGGCGCGCTCCAGTTCCTGCTGCGCAATGGTCAGCGCCACCTCGGTCTGCGCCAGCTTGGCCTCGGCGGCCGGCACCGCCGCGACACCCGAAGTCACGTTGTTCATCGCCTGGTCGAGCTGGCCCCGGGCCTGCGCCACGTCCATCAGGAACGTCGTGTCGTCGATCTCGAACAGCGGCTGGCCGGCTTTCACCTCGGCATTGTCTGATATCAGCACGTGCTTGACCGGCCCGGCGACGCGCGGCGCCACCTGGGTCACCTGCGCCGTGATCGAGGCGCCCGAGGCGAACGGCGCATAGTGATCGGCCAGCGGATACCAGGCGACCACGCCGCCCAGTGTCACCAGGAGGCCGATGCCGAACAGCTTTGCCTTCCTGCGGCTCTTGTTCGGCGCCTCGGTCGGTGCTGCCGCGGCCTCTGCCGCAACGGTGGCGGGCAGGGGAGTCGGCCCGGGTTCCGCCACTCGCTCCACGGGAATGTTCACCACCTTGGACTGGTTCGTCGCGCGCCCAATGGCGGGAAGCCCCGCCTTGTCAGCGTTCACAGCGTCTTTGTGGTCCATCGTCGCCTGTGCCTGTGCCATAGTCCGCTCCATTGGCTGCATTCGTCTGATCCCCATCTAGGGCAGCTGATTTAACTTTGCAACAAAGATACTATGTCGCATAGCTATGTTGCGCGTGAGGAATGAGACGTTGGAACGAAAGCCCGAGATGGATGAGCTGCTGCGCGACCTGACCGCCGAGGTGACGCACGTCTATCGCTGGCTGGCCGAGCAGGCCGGTATCAATCACACCGATCTGATGTGCCTGTTCTTCGTGCGCTCGTCGGGCGGCCAGGCGACGCCCAAAGCCATCTCGCAGCATCTGGGGCTCACCACCGGCGCCACCGCCATCATGCTCAACCGGCTGGAGGCCGCCCGCTTCATCGTGCGCCATCCGCACCCGACCGACCGGCGCGGCGTGCTGATCATGCTCGGACCCGCCACCGAGGAATCGGGTCTCCTGCAGCTGCGCGACTATGTGCTGCGGATGAACCAGCCGGTGATCGCCTCATACTCCGAGGCCGAACTGGCGATCGTCCGCCGCTTCATCGGCGACATGCTGGCCAATACCCGCGATACCCTGCGCAAGACCCGCCTCGACAAAGCCGCTCCGGTGCCCACGGGCGAGTAACGGCCCAGCGCAAGCGCCGGCGGGCCTCAGACTTCGAGCAGCGATTTCAGCGCAGTGAAATCCGTGCGGATCCATTCGAGCGCTGAGGCCAGTTGCTCGTCGTCCATCCCCGGCCGGCGGTAGAACACGAAGGTCACCAGAGTCCGGTTGCCATCGGCGGTGACCCGCAGCGGCATCATCACCGGCTCCTCGCCTGCTTTGTACACCGCATGGTCGAGGATGCCCTCGCCATTGGGTGGGCTGAACCTGACGATGCGCGGCCCGAACTCGGTATCGCCGGCCCACTCGAGCGGGCCGATCTGCCGGAAGGTTGCGGCGTTGATCGCTGCCCAGCGCGGGTAGTTCCACGGCGAAGCAAGGAAGCGGTAGACCTCAGTCACCGGCTTGTCGATATAGGTCTCAATCGCGTGGGGTTCGAGCATGGCGGTCTACCGTTGCCGCCTCACAGGCGGGACGCACCGTAACCCGCCCTGCGTGAACGACGCGTTGACGCCTCGTAACGGAAGACCGCCTGCGCCGAAGCGAACAGGCGGTCTCTGCAGCTAACGCAACCCACGTTCAGGCGGCGCGGGCGGCCAGCATTTCTACATAATGCGGGTTGTACATGATCCCCAGCACGTTGCCGAACGGGTCGACCACCGATGCGGTGACGAAGCCGGTCTCGCCACGCTTGGTGATCGCCTCGTATTCCTTTGCACCCAGCTCCTTCAGCCGGGCGAACGCCGCCTCGATGTCGTCGACATGCCAGAACAGGACCGCGCCACCGGGCCCGGGCTGCATCGCCTCGGGCGCATAGCGGCGATCGATGATGCCGAACTCGTCCTCGGTGTCACCGATGCGGAACTCGATGTAAGCCGGCTTCTCGCGGCTCGGCATCTGGAAGTAGGCTTCGACGCCGAACAGCTCGGCGTACCAGTCGCGGGCCGCGATGAGGTCGTCGGCGAAGAAGCTGACGGTAGCCATGCCGCGCAGGAAGTGCTTGTTGCTCATTTGGAATTTCCTTTCATCGTTGAGCTGATGCCCAGACAATGACCGATGCTCCAACCCCTGTATTTCAGAAACCCGCAGCGGCCGGAGAGACAGGTGCGTCCGGCGCGCCACGCGAGCCCGGGGAGCCGCGCGAGCCCGGGGAGCCGCGCGAGCCCTATGAGGCGCGCGGCCGGCTCGATCCCCTGGGTTTCGACCGTCACGTGCAGTTCCGCACCGTGCCGCCTTCGGCCGATCTCGAGCGCTTCATCGAGCATTTCTGGGTCATCCGCTGGGACAGCTCACTGGGCCCCTACGATTCCGACCAGGTGATGCACCGGCCTTACGTCGATATCTTTCTGTCGGCCCAGGAGTCCGGCATCCAGGGCACCTTCCGCGGCAAGCGCACCTATTCGGCCGCCGGCAATGGCCGCATCATCGGCGTGCGCTTTCGCCCTGGCGCCTTCCACGCTTTCTGGACCGGCGAAATGGCCGACCTGCAGGACAAGGTAGTGCCGCTGACGGCGGTGTTTCCCTGGGCCGATGCCAAGGGTATCGCCGCCATCCTGGCGCACGACGACGATGCGGTGATCGCCACGCTGCTCGAGCATATTCGCGCCGCCTCACCTGTGGCTGACGGAACGCTCGAGGAGATCAACGCTATTATCACGGCCGTCGAGACCGACGAGAACCTCACCACCGTCGCCGCGGTCGGCGAGGCCTTCAGTCGCAGCGAGCGCTGGCTGCAGCAGGCGTTTCGCGACTATCTGGGGATCGGCCTCAAATGGTTGCTGCAGCGCAAGCGCCTGCTCGCCGCCGCCGCAGAAATCCGTTTGAGCGACGCGCCCGATTGGGTCGGCATCGCCTACGACCTCGGCTACAGCAGCCAGCAGCACTTCATCACCGACTTCCGCACCGTGCTGGGCGCAACGCCGGTGCAGTACCACAAGAGCCTGACCCGCTAGGGCGTCCGGGCGAAGCTCCCTAGCCCGGATTTGTCGAACGCTTCGATCCATACCGAGCGCGCCTTGCCCGCGCCATCGAGCGCGAAGCTCACCCCGCTCAGGCCGGAGGCGTTCTCGCCGATGGTTTCGAAGGTGAACGTGTCGCGGTCGAAATGCGTGAGCCGGAACGAGCGCCGGTTCGGTCCGATCAGCAGGTCGAGCCCGTCGGCGCCGGCGACCACCTCGATGGGGCCATAAAAGTCATTGGCGAAGCTGCCGACATAGGCCGGGTCCGGGGCTGCGGGACCAGCGTCGGCCGGTGGGGTATCGAAATTGTGCGAGATCCCATCTGCCGCCATCTGGGTGAAGATGCCAGTAAACACCTCCTGCCAAGGATAACGCGGCGCGCCGAGAATGGCGTTGTCCATGAAGGCGTTGGCCAGTGTTTCCGATACGCCCACCGGCGCGCCGTTGGTGAGGACGATCACCCCCAGCTTGTCGTCGAGCGAGATGTTGACCGTTGTTCCTGCGCCCATGGCGAAGGCGCCCGAGTGCGAGATCGAGTGCCGCGCGTCGCCGCCATAGCCTACATTCCAGCCCAGCCCGTAGAATGACGGCGTCCCGTTGGGGGCGTAGCCGGTGATCATTACCGGCAGGTGCGCCTCCTCGAGTGGCGCGGCGGCGATCACCTGCTTGCCCTCGAACATGCCGTCGTTCACCAGCAGCCGCACCCAGCTGGTCAGGTCGTTCACCGATGATGAGACGCCGCCGGCCGGCGATTGCGCGTCGGGCTGCCGCTGCTCGACGAATGCCCATTTACCGTCGACCCGGACATGGCCGGCGGCGCGGTTGGGCTCAGTCATGAAGTCGGCATAGCGCGAGCTGGTCGACGCCATGCCCAGCGGCTTGTAGAGCCGCTCTTCCGACAGCGTCTCCCAGTCCATGCCGGTTGTCGACGCCGCTGCCACCGCCGCGGCCGTGATGCCGAAATTGGTGTAGGCGTAGCCGGAGCGGAAGCTGGTCAGCGGCGGCTGGAAGCGCAGCCGGTGCAGCACCGCCTCGCGATCGTAGCCATAGTCTTCCAAGAGGTCGCCGGCATGGTCGGGCAGCCCCGAGCGATGTGCGTAGAGATCGCGGAGCGTCACCTGGCTTGTCACCCACGGCTCCTGCATGGCGAAACCGGGCGTCAGGTCCATCAGCCGCGTGTCCCAGCTGAGCTTGCCGTCGCCGATCAGGCCCGAGATCACCGTCGAGCCGATCGGCTTCGATACCGAGGCGAGCTGGAACACCGTGTCCGGGTCGACCGGCTCGCCGGTCTCGACATTGCGGACCCCGAACCCCTCGGCAAAGATCACCGCGTCGCCGTGGACAACGGCGATGGCAATGCCAGGCGTCCGGTCGCCGGCAATCGCCTGCTTCGCGTCCGCGGCGAGCGTATCGAGCGCCTGCTGCAATTGCGCCGGTGGCAGCGGCTCACGCTCGTCGGCAAGCGCTACGCCGGTCGCAGCGACAACGAGAGCGGCCAGTCCGAAACCAAGGTGGCGAAGCACGATAGATCCTCCAGGCGGGGCAGCTGGCGGTCGACAGGTAATGTCGAGCGAAATCGTCGTTGCCAGCTCACATGTGAACATCAGCTTGCGAGGTGCGACAAGAGCAAGTGCCATCGAGTCTTTAGCTAACGCGATCTCCTGCACCTGATGTCGGTAGTTCGGGCCGGACTTAGTTCTCATGCCGAAGCAAAGGCGCAGCCAGAGCCGGTTTGTATTTCGACATTGTGTACGGAACCGTACCGAGGCCGCATGCCGGGAGGGTCAGAGCGCCGCCGCCTCATCTTGCCTTCGCCCGGCGGGCAGCGCAAAACACCGGCATGACCCTGCTCCCGCAAGAAACCATCATCCGCAAGCGCGACGGTCTCGCCCTCACGTCAGGCGAAATCTCCAGCTTCATCGGCGGGCTGACCGACGGTTCCGTCAGTCCGGCCCAGGCGGCCGCCTTCGCCATGGCGGTCTACTTCCGCGATATGTCGACCCCCGAGCGCGTTGCCCTCACCGAAGCGATGCGGGACTCGGGGACCGTGCTCGATTGGTCCGATCTCGATGGCCCGGTCGCCGACAAGCACTCGACCGGCGGGGTAGGGGATAACACCTCGCTGATGCTGGCGCCGATCCTTGCCGCCTGCGGCGTCTACGTGCCGATGATCTCCGGCCGCGGCCTCGGCCATACCGGCGGCACGCTCGACAAGTTCGATGCCATCCCCGGCTACAGCACCAGCCCGGATAACGCGTTATTTCGGAAGGTGGTGCGTGAAGCCGGTTGCGCCATTATCGGCCAGACCGCCGATCTCGCGCCGGCCGACAAGGTGCTCTATGCCATCCGCGATGTCACCGGCACGGTCGAATCCATCCCGCTGATCACCGCCTCGATCCTCAGTAAGAAACTCGCCGCCGGCCTCGGCGCGCTGATCCTCGACGTGAAGACCGGCTCCGGCGCCTTCATGCCGACGCTGGAGAAATCCCGCGCCCTGGCCGAAAGCCTCGTCTCGGTGGCCAACGGGGCGGGCCTGCGCACCGCGGCGCTGATCACCGACATGAACGAGCCGCTCGCCTCGGCCGCCGGTAACGCCCTCGAGGTGCGCAACGCCGTAGATTTCCTCACCGGGCGCCATCAGGATCCGCGCCTGCGCGAAGTGACGCTCGATCTCTGCGCCGCCGCCCTGCAGCTCAGCGGCTACACTGGCGACGCCAGTGCGGCCGTCGAAACCGCTCTCAACAGCGGCAAGGCCACCGAGCATTTCTCCCGCATGGTTGCCTTGCTCGGCGGTTCCACCGATTTCGTCGAACGCATGGATGCGCACCTGGCGGCCGCGCCGATCGTCCGCGATATCCTCGCGCCTGCCACCGGCACCATTACCGGTATCGACACGCGCGGGGTCGGGATGGGTGTCGTCGCCCTCGGCGGTGGTCGCCGGCTCCCTACCGACAGCATCGATTTTGCCGTCGGCTTTGACCGGATCCTCGGGCTCGGGGCGAAGACTGACAGTCAGACCGTGTTGTGCCGCGTCCATGCGCGCACCGAAGAGATGGCCGCAGATGCAACGCAACGGCTGCTGGCCGCCTACACCATCAGTGACGGCCCGGCCCCAGCTCATCCGCTGATCGCCGATTACGTCCCGCCCACGGAGGCCTGATCAATGCCCCGCGCCATTCTCTGCATCCTCGACAGTTTTGGCATCGGCGGCGCTCCGGACGCAGCCGATTACGACGATACCGGCGCCGACACGCTCGGCCATATCGCCGCCAATTACCCGATCGCCCTGCCGAACCTGGATGCGCTCGGGCTCGGCGCCGCGGCCAAACTCTCCACCGGTGAGGTTCCTCGCGGCCTCACGGACCAGCCGAGGGGCGGACGCTGGGGCGTCGGCCGCGAGGTCAGCAAAGGCAAGGACACCCCGTCCGGCCATTGGGAAATCGCCGGTGTGCCGGTCCCCTTCGACTGGGGTTATTTCCCGCTGCAGGAGCCGACCTTCCCGCCCGACCTCATCGCCAAGCTGATCGAGAAATCCGGCATCCCCGGGATCCTCGGTAACAAGCATGCCTCCGGCACCACCATCATCGCCGAACTCGGCGAGGAGTCGATCCGGACCGGCAAGCCGATCTGCTACACCTCGATCGACAGCGTCTTCCAGATCGCCGCGCACGAGACCCATTTTGGCCTCGAGCGGCTCTATGAGCTCTGCGAAACCGCCTTCGAACTCACTGCGCCCCTCAATATCGGCCGCGTCATTGCCCGCCCGTTCGTCGGCGAGACCGCCGCCACCTTCAAGCGCACCGGCAACCGCCGCGACTTCGCCATCGCCCCGCCCGAGCCGACCTTGCTCGATCGGGCCAAGGGGGCCGGGCGGCAGGTCTACGCCATCGGCAAGATCTCCGACATCTATGCGGGGCACGGCGTCACCCACAAGATCAAGGCCACCGGCAATATGGCGCTGTTCGATCGCACCCTCGAAGCGATGGAAATGGCCGCCGACGGCGCCTTCATCATGACCAACTTCGTCGATTTCGATCAGGATTTCGGCCATCGCCGCGATGTGCCGGGCTATGCCCAGGCGCTCGAAGCCTTCGATGCGCGCCTGCCCGAGCTGATCGCGGCACTGCGGCCCGACGATCTCGTCGTCCTCACCGCCGACCACGGCAACGATCCGACCTGGCGCGGTTCCGATCACACCCGCGAACAGACCCCGATCATAGCCTTTTCCCCAGCCCTCACGCCCGGAACCATTGGCATCCGGCCGACCTTTGCGGATATAGGAGAGAGTATCGCCCGCTGGCTCGGCCTTGCGCCCGGCCCCCACGGCAAATCCTTCCTCTAGCCCTTCGAGGTATCCATGCGCGGCGTAACGGTGATCGACCACCCGATGGTGCAGCACAAGCTCACCATCATGCGCGACAAGGATACCTCCATCGCGGGGTTCCGACGCCTGCTGCGCGAGATCGCGCACCTGATGTGCTACGAGGTGACGCGCGACCTGGAACTCGAGATGGTCGAGATCGAGACGCCGATGACCAAGATGGATGCCCCCACCATCAAGGGCAAGAAACTGGTCTTCGCCTCGATCCTGCGCGCCGGCAACGGCCTGCTCGACGGCATGCTCGATCTCGTCCCGGCCGCCCGCGTCGCCCATATCGGCATCTATCGCGACCACGAGACGCTGCAGCCGGTCGAGTACTACTTCAAGGCGCCATCAGAGCTCGACAACCGCCTGATCATCGTCGTCGATCCGATGCTGGCGACGGCCAATTCCTCGATTGCGGCAGTGGACAAGCTCAAGGAGCGTGGCGCCAACAACATCCGCTTCCTCTGCCTGCTCGCCGCCCCCGAGGGTATCGAGAAGTTCTCGACCGCCCACCCCGACGTGGCGATCTTCACCGCTGCAATCGACAGCCATCTCAACGAGAAGGGCTACATCATCCCCGGCCTCGGCGACGCCGGGGATCGGATGTATGGGACCAAGTAGGTCTTCACGCGCTGGTCGCGCTCCAGACGGGGCGCGCCACGCGCGGGGTCCTCGCTACGCTCGTCCAAGGGTGTGAACCGATGCCGCGGCGAATCCTCCCCCGCGCGGCGGGGGAGGGGGACCACGGACCACCCGAAGGGTGGTGGAGGGGGCAGTCAAAGCCGCAGTAGTCCAAACGGCCCCTTACTTCTTCAGCGGCAGCCCCAGCCCGATCAGCTCCTTGCGGAGCGACTTCGGGTCGGTGAAGTGGATCGCGTGCATGCCGAACTTGCGGGCCGAGATCACGTTCGGCTCGCTGTCGTCGATAAATACGCAGCTCTCCGGCGCAAGGCCGTAGCGCTCGCAGAATACCCGGTAGAGTCGCGGATCGGGCTTCACCAGCCCCTCGAGCCCGGACACCACGACGCCGTCGAACTTTTCGAGGAAGGGCCATTCGGGCAGGCAGCTCACCCACTTCTCCCACGAGAAGTTGGTGATGGCGAAGGTCGGAATATCCTCGGCGATCAGCTCGTTATGGATATCGATGGTGCCGGTGATGAACTCGCCGACCGTCTCTTTCCACCTGAGATCGAACGCCTGGATCTCGCGCCAGTAGCGCGGATAGCGGGTGATGAGCTCGGCCACGCCCTCGGCGAAGATGTCGCCTGCGTCGAACTCGAGGTTCCAGTCCTTGGTGCAGATATTGTCCCAGAACCACTGCGCTTCCTCTTCGGTCTCGAAGAGCTTGCGGAACAGGTACATCGGGTTCCAGTCGACGAACACGCCGCCGAGGTCGAAGACGGGGATCAGGGTATCGTGCATCGGGCTGGCCTCGTAGAGCGCTTGCAGGGAAAGTTGCAGACTTTGCCGTGCGAAAGCGCGACAAAACCAATGACCTCAAGCGTTTCCGCGAACGCTCGAGCGGTTCGGTGAAACGCTCTGGCGTTTCGACGCTTCTGTGAAACGGTGAAGCGCTCTGGGGAACGTGAGCCGGGCTATGGCACGCCCGTACTGCCTCGGCAAGCCGCCGCGGGCTACTCCAGCGCGATCTCCCCCTTGAAGCGCGGCAGGAAGTACTGCGTGTGCCTCAGCGTGATCGTGCCTGGGATGACGAGACCAAAAAGTGGCTGGTGCGGGTAGGTGATCTCGGAGGCCACGAGCCAGCCGCTGGCGCCGCGAGCCAGCACATTGATCTTGGCGGTCGCATCCAGCGGAAACGCGCTGGTCGCCTCACGCCCTGTTTCGGCGCCGTGCGCTCGACTCCACGCGACCGTGGCCACACCGTCGGCGTCGATGCTGAGCAACGAGACGACCTGTACCAAGCCCGAGGTGGTATAGGGGGTCATGATCGTTTCGGCCGCCTCGAAATACGTGTCGAGGGTCGTCGTCGAGATCGCGCCCTTCTCGCGCGACACCAGATCCGCCATCGTGCTCGCGACTGTCGCCACCTTGTGGTCCGCCGAGTAGAGCGTCGCCGCTTCGATGGTGCCGAGATAGAGGGTCAGCAGCAGCGGCAGGATCAGTGCGAATTCCACCGCGGCGACGGCGCGGATATCGTCGCGGAACTGCTGCAGGCGGCGGATCATGTGCAACTCGCGCAGACGAACGGCTCGTTGCGGAATACCCGCGAGGCGCCCAGCAGGCGGGTGCCATCCGGCAGCGTCTGGAAATTGAAGCCCGGCAGGTTCACCACGGTGGGCCATTTGTAGTAGGCCTGCACCAGCACCACATCGCTGCCCTTGCCGGGCTTGTAGTCGTCGGCGAGGGTCCAGTCGCACTTGTCCTTCTTGCAGTCCTCGCCGGTTTTCAGCGGGTAACCCAGGGCGGCGGCGCCAAAATCGGTGATCACCGTCACGCTGACCCGTAGTTTGTCGTCGGCCAGATCGCAATCGAACAGGTTGTAGAGACCATCGCAGATGGCCTCACGGTACGCCTCGGCATTATATGCGGGCGTGCCGTTCTGCGCCTGGCCGGTGCGGATCAGCCGTGATGAGTCGTTCACGGCGCTGTCGAGGATCTGGCCCGCGAGAAAGACCAGCGCCGTCTCGACGATTGCCAGGATAATGGTGAAGAACGGCAGCGCCAGCAGCCCGAACTCGATCGCCGTCACGCCGCTGTCGTTCCGACCAAAAGCCTGCGCCCGGTGGATCGCCGGCGACATCAGCTTCTTCAGCCATCGGGAACGTTGAGACATGCGGCCCTGAGTTTCCATTCGCCGACGGAAACTAGCGGTTCCTACCTAGTGATTGGTTAGTGCCCGGGCTGCATTTGCATGCGATGCAGCGGCTTGGTTAACCGGCAGTTAGTTCGCTGCCGTTTCGACCGCACCCGCCGTCTCGATCTTCTCAAGAGTGTATGCCTTGTCGTCGCCCAGCATGATGATCGGCTGGCACACCGGCTCACACGCCATGCTGGTCCGCCTCTCGCCCAGGTACACGGTTACAAGGCCAGCCTGCTCCTGCACCACTTCGATCATGGTGTCGGCAATCGGGTTTCCCTGGGCGTCCAGTACGATCAGGTTGGTCTGGCCATAGCTCTTGCCGGTCAGCACCAGGGTCTGAGGATCCTGGATGGCGGCGTCGGCGATGCCGGGGTTGCCAATGATCACCGTCGCTGCCGGGGCATTGATCCTGAGGATGCGCGCCATGTTCACTTTCACCGTCACCGGGGCGTTTTCCGCCAGCGCAGCAACGGGAGTGGCGAGCACCGAGAGGATGGCAAGGGCAGCGATACTGGGACGAAACGGCATGACGGGCCCTTGGCGGGAGGTATGCTATGGCAAACGGAGTGTTGCGCGGAATGGTGAAGAATTCGCAAATGGCCGGATGCCGCCCCGCAGCCGCCAGCCGCGGTCGTTAGCCACCGGTGCGGTCGGTCGCTCGCCGCGTATTACTTCGCCGGCATTCGAATCAATTTTGCGGGTTGCTTTAACGATCTGCTCAGCATGCCGGAAAGCCTTGCAAACCGGGGCGTTCGGGCTCCAACTATTAACTCAATTTCAATCCGGGCCGCCTAGCGTGAGGCCATGTTCGATGTGTGACGTATCGAACGGTGCTGACGCATCACCTGATGCAGTCACAGAATGACGTGTGCAAGGAGCCAATAAATGAACACTGTCGCTCGTTTCGTAAATGACGAGTCCGGCGCTACCGCGATCGAATACGGCCTGATTGCCGCGCTCATCGCCGTCGCGATCATCGTTGCCGCCGGCCTTCTCGGTGGTAGCCTGTCCACCATGTTCACCGGTATTTCGGAAAAGCTCGACTCTATCGACCCGTCGGGCGCTCCGGCTGCCGAGGAACCCCCGCCGGCTTGATCCGGTTCGCTGGGGCTACGACTACGAAGGGGACCCCGTCGGGGTCCCCTTTTCCATTTGGGCTTTCTTAACCACGATGCGCCGACACTGCACTCGGGACCGAAGCCCCGGCCCGCTGCAACTGTCGACCCCGATGCCCACATTCATCACCCTCCCCGCCATGCTGGTGTTTCCGTTGCTGATGGCCTTTGCGGCCTCCTCGGACCTGCTGACCATGCGGATCTCCAACAAGCTGGTCCTGCTGGTGGCGGGGTTCTTCTTCGCCATCGCTCTCCTTACCGGCTTCTCCCTCGAGTTACTGGGCATGCATGTCGCTGCGGCGGCGCTGGTGCTGGCGGTATCGTTCAGCTTCTTCGCCCTGGGTTGGATCGGCGGCGGCGATGCCAAGCTGATCGCCGCGACCACCCTGTGGTTCGGCTTCGAAGACATGCTGATGTATCTCGTCTTCGCTTCGCTGCTCGGCGGGGCGTTGACGCTGTCGCTGCTGGCCGTCCGCCGCTGGCCATTGCCACTGCAGCTCAAGCAGGTGCTGTGGATCGATCGGCTGCACGACAGCAAAACCGGCGTCCCCTATGGTATCGCGCTGGCTGCCGCTGGCCTGCTCGTCTACCCCACCAGCCTGATCTTCCAGCGCCTCGTCGGCTGAAGACTTCGAAACGATTTGTTAACCGTCTTCGGCAAGCAACGATTAACCAAACTTTGACCCTTTGCCGCGATAGTCGACCGCAAGAGTAGCGGGGTTCCTTCGGGCCCAGCATGTGGAGTTTGGGGCGATGGGAGTCTCGCGTATCATCCTGCTGGTCGTCGCGCTTCTGGCAGGCGGGCTCGCAGCCTTCCTGGCCATGCGCGGCACGGCTCCGCAGCAGGTCGTGGTCGAGGGGCCAACCCAGGTCATCAAGGAAAAGAAGGCCAAGGTGCTGGTGGCCAAGGCGCCGATCGGCGTCGGCCAGCGGATCACGGCGGAAACCATCGAGTGGCAGGAATGGCCGGAGTTCGCCGTCCGCCCCGAATATATCAGCGAAGCCGTCCTGCCCGATGCACCCACCAAGATGCTCGACGCCGTCGCCCGCTTCGAGTTCTTCCCGGGCGAGCCGATCATCGACAAGAAGCTGGTGCACTCCGACCAGGGCTATCTGTCGGCCGTGCTGACCAAGGGCATGCGCGGCGTCTCCGTGCCGGTCAGCGCCGACGCCGCGGCCGGCGGCTTCGTGCTCCCCAATGACCGCGTCGACATCGTGCTCAGCCGCGGCGGCATCAGCCAGACCATCCTCTCCAACGTCAAGGTGCTGGCCATCGGCACCCGTCTTGGCGAAGCCGGCACGACGGGCGAGAAGGCCAATCCCGAAAACCCCAAGGCCGACGTCTTTCAGGGCGGCACTATCGCGACGCTCGAGCTGACCCCGGCCCAGGGTGAGGTGATCATCAACGCCTCCAAGATCGGCGTCCTCTCGGTGGCGCTTCGTTCGATTGCCGACTTCAAGCCATCCCCCGGCGATGATCTGCAGAGCAGCCGCGCGGTCCGCATGATCCGCTTCGGCGTCGGCAGCGACGTGATGCCCGGTTCCAGCCCGAATGTCGCCCAGGCCTCATTCGACGACACCGGCTCAGAAGAACAGGTGCAATGATGTGTGAGGATTACGTGATGTCTCCGGCTCTCACCACCCGTTCTCCGCGCTCGCTCATGGCCAGCACCTTGCGCCTGATGGCAGCTGCCGCCCTGATCGGCGCCGCGCTTGGGCTTGCCCCGCTCGGTCTTGGCGAGGCGCACGGCGCCGATTCCAATCACCTGCGCATCGGCGCCAGCAGCTTCGGCTCCACCCAGCCGGTCAGCATCGGCATCAACAAGTCGATGATCATCGACCTGCCGGTCGACGCCCAGGAGGTGATCGTGTCGCAGCCGGGCGTTGCCAACGCCATCCTGCGCAACAAGCGCCGCGCCGTTATCCAGGCCGTGAGTTCTGGCGATACCAACATTTTCTTCCTCGACGGCGCCGGCCGCACCATTGTCGTGGTCGATGTCAGCACCACCGGCGCCGCCAACACCGGCGGCTCCAACGTCGCCGCGGCGCTGCGAGAGACCTTCCGCAGGGTCATGCCGAACTCGGACATCCAGGTGGAGGCGGTTTCGCTGACCGACGCGGACGGCAACGTCCTTAACCGCGTCGTGCTGTCGGGCAATGCCGGCAGCACCGACGATGCCGACAAGGCTATTGCCATCGCCGGGCAATTCTCCGGGGACCCCAAGAATGTCACCAGCGTGATCACCGTGTCCGGCCCACAGCAGGTCATGCTGAAGGTCACCGTCGCTGAAGTGAACCGCAGTCTCGCCAAGCAGTTCGGCATCGACCTGACCGGCAGCTACTCCAGTGGCGGGCTCACCACCAAGCTCATCAGCTCGCAGCCGATCGGTGGTGCCTCCAACCTGTTCAGCGACAACGGCCTCGAGGTCGGTGTCGATATCGGTGGCCTCAGCATCGATGCGCAGATCCGTGCCATGGAGCAGCGCGGCGCGGCCCGCACCCTGGCAGAGCCGGTCCTGACCGCCATGTCGGGTCAGAGCGCCGATTTCTTCGCCGGCGGCGAGTTCCCCGTGCCGACCAGCGTCACGGACGGCAAGGTGGCGGTTGAGTACAAGGATTTCGGCGTCAAACTTGCCTTTACCCCGACGATCAAGTCCAACGGCAATATCGCGCTCGTCGTCGATACCACCAGCAGTGAGCTGAGCACCGAGGGCAGCATCACCGTCGGCGGCTCGACCCTGCTCGGCATCAAGCGCCGCACCGCCAAGACCTCGGTCGAGATCGGCACCGGCCAGACCCTCGCGATCGGCGGCCTGATCGAGGACAAGACCCGCACCCAGATCCATCGCCTGCCGGGGCTCGGCGACATCCCGATCCTGGGGGCGCTGTTCCGCTCGCGTGATTTTATCCGCTCGCAGAGCGAGCTGGTGATCCTGGTCACTCCCTATCTCGCCCAGACGACTACTAAGAAACCCGAATTGCCAACCGATCGTATGCAGTTTGCTAACGACGCCGAGGCAATCTTCCTGGGCCACATCGAGACGATGTACGGCGTCGGGCCCGCGGGCACCCGCGGCAGCTATGACGGGTCCGTCGGCTTCCTGCTGGATTGATGGAGTGTAGCAGTCATGAGTTTCCTCTCCCGCGACAACGCCAGGCAGGCTGACGAACCCGCGATCGAGATCGCTGCCGGAACGCGGCTGATCCCGCGCATCACCATCCAGGCCTTCTGCGAACACTCCCAGACGGCGCAACTGGTCGAATCTGCGGTGCACGACCGGCGCATGTCGAAGGTGGCGCTGACCACCCACAATGGCGGTCTCGATGGCGCCATCGAGACCTATCGCTCGAACCCGACGCCGAACCTCATCATCGTCGAGACCTCGCTGCAGCCGGAGGAAATCCCCGGTGCGCTGGAGCGCCTCGCCGAGGTTTGCGATGCCTCGACCCGGTTGATCGTGCTTGGGCACATCAACGACGTGCTGCTCTACCGCGAGCTCATCCGCTCGGGCGTTTCCGAGTACATCGTCCTGCCGGCATCGGCCCAGTCGATCGTCTCCGCCATCAGCGAGCTGTTCGCCGCCGAGGGCGCGGCGCCCATTGGCCGCACCATCGGCTTCATCTCCGCCAAGGGCGGTGCCGGCGGCTCCACCGTTGCGCACAATGTCGCCTGGGCTGTCAGCCAGACGCTGCGCCAGGACACCCTGATCCTCGATCTCGACTTCGCCTTCGGCACCGCCGGGCTGAATTTCAACCAGGATCCGCCGCATGGCATCGCCGACGCCATCGGCTCCAACGCCAAACTCGACCAGACCATGCTGGATCGGCTGGCCAGCAAGGCCGCCAATCACGTCAACCTGCTCACCGCGCCCGTGGTGCTCGACCGCACCTTCGACTTCGAGGAGCGCGAGTTCGAGCAGATTGTCGAGCTGAGCCAGAAGTCCACGCCGATCGTTATCCTCGATATCCCGCACATCTGGAGCGCCTGGGTCCGCCACACTATCGCGACCGTCGATGAGGTGATCATCGTCGCCGAGCCCGACCTGGCGAATTTGAGGAACGCCAAGAACCTGTCGGACACCATCAAGGCCTTGCGTCCCGCCGAGAGCGAGCCGCTGCTCGTCATCAACAAGGTCGGCATGCCACGGCGTCCCGAGATCGCGGCCAACGAGTTCGCCGCCTCGGTCGAGTGCCGGCTGCTCGGCCAGATCGGCTTCGACGCCGCCACGTTCGGCACGGCCGCCAATAACGGCCAGATGGTCGCCGAGGTCGCCGCCAACAATCGCGCCAACGAAGTGTTCCGCCTGATCGGCCTGCACGTCACCGGCCGCAACGCCCCCGAGAAAAGTGCCTCCAAGAAGCCGGGGCTCAAACTCCCGTCTTTCATCAAGAAGCGCGCCTGAAAGGCCAGTCCTAGATGTTCGGCAAGCGTACCAGTTTCGGAGGCAACACTCCCGGCGCCGCGCAGGCCGCGCGCCCGGCGGTCGCTCCGCTTGTCCCCGCCACGCCCCGTCAGGACGTAGCGCGCGCTGCTGACAACAAACGCAGTGGCGACGATGGCGGCGTGCTCGACGTGCGCAGTCCCGAGGCGGTGGCGCGCGACAAGGAGTACTTCCAGACCAAGTCGGCGATCTTCAACGCGCTGATCGACTCGATCGATCTCAGCCAGCTCGCGACCATGGATCAGGAAGCGGCGCGCGAGGAAATCCGCGACATCGTCGCCGAGATCATCGCCCTCAAGTCGATCATCATGTCGATCTCCGAGCAGGAAGACCTGCTCGAGGACATCTGCAATGACGTGCTCGGCTACGGCCCGCTCGAGCCGCTGCTGGCCCGCGACGACATCGCTGACATCATGGTGAACGGCAGCCAGAAATGCTACATTGAGGTCGGTGGCAAGGTGAAGCTCACCAATGTGCGTTTCCGTGACGACGCACACCTGATGAACGTCTGCCAGCGCATCGTCAGCCAGGTCGGCCGCCGCGTCGATGAAAGCTCTCCGATCTGCGATGCGCGCCTGCCCGATGGCTCGCGCGTCAACGTCATCGCCCCGCCGCTTGCCATCGATGGCGCCGCGCTCACCATTCGTAAGTTCAAGAAGGACAAGCTGACCCTGCAGCAGCTGGTCAAGTACGGCTCGATCTCGCCTGAGGGCGCCGAGGTGCTGCGCATCCTCGGCCGGGTGCGCGCCAACATCCTGATCTCCGGCGGTACCGGCTCGGGCAAGACCACGCTGCTCAACTGCCTTACCGGCTTCATCGAGAAAGACGAGCGGGTCATCACCTGCGAGGACTCGGCCGAACTGCAGCTGCAGCAGCCGCACGTGGTGCGCCTCGAAACCCGCCCACCCAATCTTGAGGGCGAGGGCGAGATCACCATGCGCGATCTGGTCAAGAATTGCCTCCGTATGCGTCCCGAGCGCATCATCGTGGGCGAAGTGCGCGGACCGGAAGCCTTCGACTTGCTGCAGGCGATGAACACCGGCCACGATGGCTCGATGGGCACGCTCCACTCCAACAGCCCGCGCGAAGCACTTTCGCGTCTGGAATCGATGATCACCATGGGCGGCTATTCGCTGCCCAGCCGCACCATCCGCGAGATGATCGTCTCCTCGATCGACGTGGTGGTGCAGGCCGCGCGACTGCGCGACGGTTCGCGCCGCATCACCCACATCTCCGAGGTGCTGGGCATGGAAGGCGATGTCATCGTCACCCAGGACGTGTTCCTCTACGACATTCTCGGCGAAGACTCGAACGGCAACCTGGTCGGTCGCCACCGCTCGACCGGTATCACCAAGCCGAACTTCACCGAGCGCGCCCGCTACTTCAACGAAGAAGCCAATCTCGTCGAGGCGCTGGAGAAGTCCAACGTCGAACAGCATGAGATCCTTGGTGCATAAGGTCCAACGATGACCCCGCTGATCCTCGCCTTGCTCGCCGCCGTCGCCGTGGGAGCCGCCGGATTCGCGCTGGTCCCGGCCATGCTGGGCGGCGGTCGCGCCAACAAGCGCATGAAGGCGCTGCAGGGCGATATCCAGGCCAACCGCCGCAATGCCGATGCGACGCGCAACCGCGATACCCGCCGCAAGGAAATCCAGCAGACGCTGCGCGCCCAGACCGTGGCGCTTGAGCGCAAAAAGAAGAATATCCCGCTGCAGGACCGGCTGTATCAGGCTGGTATGAAGCTGAAGAAGGGCGCCTTCATCCGCAACTCGGTGATTTTCGGCATCATCGTCTTCGTGCTCTGCTTCGTGCTGCAGCTCGAGCTGATCTACTGCCTGATCTTTTCGGTGGCCGGCGGCTACCTGCTGCCGCGGATGTATGTCGGCCACCGTCGCAAGAAGTACCAGAACGCCTTCCTCGACGAGTTGCCCAATGCCGTCGAAGCTATCGTGCGTGGTGTCAAATCCGGTCTGCCGCTGAACGACTCGATGCGCCTTGTCGCCAAGGAAGCCAAGGAGCCGATCAAATCGGACTTCCAGCGCATCCTCGACCAGCAGGCGGTGGGCAAGACCATCCAGGAAGCGGTAGTCACCCTCTACGATCGCGTGCCGCTGCCGGAAGTCAACTTCTTCGTCGTCGTCATCACGGTGCAGGCGCAGGCGGGCGGCAACCTTTCCGAGGCCTTGGGTAACCTGGCGCGCGTGCTGCGCAACCGCAAGAAGATGAAGGCCAAGGTCAAGGCGATGTCCGCCGAAGCCAAGGCCTCGGCCGGCATTATCGGCTCGCTGCCGATCCTCGTCGCCTTTCTCGTGTCGCTGACATCACCCAGCTACCTGTTGCCGCTGATCGAGACGCCGATCGGCAATCTCATGCTCGGCATTGCCGCGATCATGATGTTCCTCGGCGGGTTCATCATGAACCGCATGATCCAGTTCGATATCTAGGGGCCGGCGATGGAAAATCTCGTCGCGACGCTGACCAACACGCAGTTCCTGGTGGCCGTGCTCGCCGCTGTGGCGGCTGCTGCCGTGGTGTTCTCGATCGGCGCCACCTTCTTTTCCGGCGGCTCGCAGATGCGCCAGCGCATCCGCCGCGTAGCGCTCGAGCGCGAAAAGATGCGGGCCGAAGAAATGGCCCGTCTGCGCGGCGGTGGTGGCGGCGCCGAAGCGCAGACACGAACCATCCGCCAGACCGCCGGCCGCGATTACATGAAGAACGTCGTCGAGCGCTTCTCGCTCGAAAAGGCGTTCATGGATGACAACACCACGGAGAAGCTGGCCCGTGCCGGCTATCGCGGGCAGGCGGCGATGACCACCTACCTGTTCCTGCGTTTCGTTACGCCGGTGGTGCTTTTTGTCATCGCCTTTGCCTACTTCAGCCTTGTCGCATTCGCCGACAAGCCGCTCTGGCTGAACGCGGTCTATGCCCTGGGCATCGGGCTCCTCGGCGCCTACCTGCCGAATCTCCTGCTCAAGAACCAGACCATCAAGCGCCAGAAATCGATCAAGCGCTCCTGGCCCGATGCGCTCGATCTGGTGCTGCTCTGCGTCGAGGCCGGCATGTCGGTGGAGCACGCGCTGAAGCGGGTCGCCAAGGAGATCGGCGCCCAGAGCATCGAGCTCTCCGAGGAGATGACCCTCACCACTGCCGAGCTCGCCTTCCTCGAGGATCGCACCCGCGCCTTCGAAAACCTCGGCCGCCGCACCGGCCTCGACAACGTCAAGTCGGTGATGCAGGCGCTGATCCAGGCCGAGCGCCACGGTACCTCCGTCGGCTCGGCCCTCCGCGTCATGGCCGAGGAAGGCCGCGAAGCCCGCATGATGGAGGCCGAAAAGAAGGCCGCCGCCCTGCCGCCCATGCTCACCGTGCCGCTGATCGTGTTCTTTCTGCCGGTGCTGTTCATCATCATCCTGTCTCCGGCGATGATCCGCGTCTTTTCCAACAGCTTCATCAACGGTGGCGGCTGAAGGGGAAGCCGGCAGCGAATAGTGACTGGCGAGTAGAGAAAAAGGGCGCCGATTGGCGCCCTGCGTCTATTCGCTACTCGCTCTCGCTCCACCTCACCCGGAGTTCTTCACCGCATCCCAGCGGTTCTGCTGCGTCAGCAGCGCCCGGATATAGCTCATGTTGGCCTCCACCTGGTCGGCCGGCAGCTCCGCTGCAAACAGCGCGCGGCTCTCGTCGAACCGCCCCTGCAGCCCAACCACCAATGCGAGGTTCTGCCGGATCTGGCTGTTGGCGCCGCGCAGCTTCACCGCGATGCGCAGTTCCGCTTCGGCTTTGTCGAGTTCGTTGGTCATCGAGTAGGAGAGGCCGAGATTGGCGTGCAGCGACGCCTGGTCGGGTGCAATCTTCAGCGCCTGGCCATAAGCCGCGCGGGCCTCCTTGTTGCGACCGCTCTGGTCGAGGATCGCGCCCTTCACCATCAGCGCGTTCCAGTCGGGCGAGGTCGGATTGATCGCCCGTTCGACGACGTTGAGCGCCTGCTCGAAGCGTCCTGTCGCGACCAGCGCCTTGGCGTAGCCAGTGAGGATTTCGGGGTCGTTGCGGAACTTGGCGACGCCGTTTTCCAGCACCGCCACCGCCTGCTCGTTCTGACCGTTCGCCCTCAATGCGGCGGCGTAGTAGATGATCGCCGAGCGATCGCCTGGCGACTTCTTATAGTGCGCGGCGAGTTGCGCCAGTGCCTGCTGCTTTCTGTCCATCGGCTGGCCGGCCTGGTCGCCGCCAATGCTGCCGGTGGTCATCGGGTTCGAAGCGCAGGCGGAAAGCGCCATGGCGGCCACGCTCACCAACATGAGGGAGCGCAACGGCTTAAGCTTGTTCTGGATCAGGCGGAGTGACACGAAACTCTTCCTCTGGGCAATGCAACTGGCAATTCCCGAGCCCACCAAGCAGCAATAATTGATTAACCCTAATAGGGGGTTAAGGTGCGTTGCCGAACCGTTGCCACGGCTGCGACCGCGGCGTAAGCAATGCTTCTCGCCCTCGCAACGGATACTCCGAAATGGCCAAGTCGAAGTCGCTGCCGCTCATCGCCGTGGAGCAGGAGGCGTTGCCCGCCACCCTGACGGCGGCCGACCTGCAATGGGCCAAGGCCAACGGTTTCACCGGCCAGCGCGGACGTCTGCTGGCGCTGCCGGGGGAGGGTGGTGGGCTCGGTGGTCACCTGTTCGGTCTCGGCAAACCCGACGATCGCCCGGCCCTGATTCTCGGGCAGGCGGCGGCAGCGCTGGAGCCAGGCAAGTACAGGCTCGGCGGCAGCTTCGGTGACCCCACGCTTGCCGCACTTGCCTTCCGTCTCGGTGCCTATCGGTTCGACCGCTATCGCAAACCGCGCGATCCGGCGGTGCTGGAGCCGGTCGAGGGTGCGGATGCAGCAGAGGTCGATCGCCTGGTCGACGCCGCCTACCTCGCCCGCGACCTGATCAACACGCCGGCCAATGACCTTGGCCCGGAAGCGTTCGAGAAGGAGATCCGGGCCTTCTGCAAACGTCACAAGCTGGACCTCAAGGTGATCGCCGGCGATGAGCTGCTGAAGCAGAATTTCCCGATGATCCACGCCGTCGGTCGCGCCGCCGCCGAGGCTCCCCGGCTGGTCGAGTTCAGCTGGGGTAAGGCGAAGGATCCAAAGGTCACGCTGGTCGGCAAGGGCGTCACCTTCGATACCGGTGGCCTCGACATCAAGCCGTCGGCCGGCATGCTGCTGATGAAGAAGGATATGGGTGGCGCTGCCAACGTGCTCGGCCTCGCCCACGCCATCATCGATGCCGGGCTGCGTGTGCGGCTGCGTGTGCTGATCCCGATCGTCGAGAATGCCATTTCCGGCCCGGCCTTTCGCCCCGGCGATATCCTGCGCGCCCGCAACGGCTCGACCGTCGAGATCGGCAACACCGATGCCGAGGGCCGGCTGATCCTCGGCGATGCGCTGGCGCTCGCCGACGAAGAAAGCCCGGACCTCATCGTCGACATGGCGACGCTCACCGGCGCCGCCCGTTCGGCGCTCGGCCCCGACCTGCCGCCGCTTTATTCGACCGATGACGCACTGGCCCGTGAGCTGATGGCCACCGGCGCCGCGTCCGACGATCCGCTCTGGCAGATGCCGCTCTGGGCGCCCTACGATGCGATGATCTCCTCCAAGATCGCCGACGTGAACAATGCCGGCGCCAGCGCCTTCGCCGGCTCGATTACCGCGGCCCTGTTCCTCAAGCGCTTCGTCAAACAGGCCAAGGCCTGGGTGCACCTCGATATCTACGGCTGGGCCCCCGAGGCCAGGCCCGGCCGGCCTTTCGGTGGCACCGACCAGGGCATCCGCGCTGTCTACGGCTACCTCAAGCAACGATATAGTTGACAAAATCAACGATATCGGCGCCACTGTCATCCATCATGGATGACAAGCAGATTGCCGAGATTCGTCGCTTCAACCGCGCCTTCGCGCGCTGGCTGGGGCTGTTCGATGAGCATTACTCGAAAACCGATTACAGCCCGGCCGAGAGTCGGTTGTTCTATGAGCTCGCCGCGGCCGGCCATACCAATGGCGCCAACCTGGCGCGGTCCATGGGGGTCGACCCCGCTTATCTGAGCCGCATGCTGCAGAAGTTCGTCGCCGAGGGGCTGGTGGCGGTATCGCCCAGTATCTCGGATCGGCGCCGCAACCAGCTGGCGCTCACCCCTGACGGCGACAGGGCCGCCGCCAGTGTCGAGGCAGCGGCCGATGGCGCCATCGCCGATCTGATCACACCCTTGTCCGAAACCGAGCGACGTGAGCTGGTCTCTGCCATGCAGACCATTGCCCGCATCCTCGACCGCGATGATAGCGGGGCCTCCATCATCCTGAGGCCGCATCGCATCGGCGATGTTGCGCATGTCGTCGCCCGGCAAGCCCAGCTCTACGCTGGTGAGTTCGGCTGGGATGGCAGCTATGAGGCGCTGGCGGCCGAGATCGGCGGCAAGTTCCTGCAGGACTTCGATCCGGCGACCGAGGGCTGCTGGATCGCCGAACGCGATGGCAAGATCATTGGTTCGGTGTTTGTCGTCGATGCCGGGCAGGGCGTAGCGCAACTGCGCCTGCTCTATGTCGAGCCCGACGCGCGCGGCCTTGGGGTGGGCAAGCTCCTCGTCGACCAGGTCGTCCGCCACGCCCGTGACAAGCGCTATGCGAAGATCCGGCTGTGGACCCAGGCCAGTCTCGTCGCCGCGCGAAAGCTCTACGCCAATGCCGGCTTCACCCTCACCGAGAGCAAACCGCACCACAGCTTCGGTAAGGATCTGGTGGGGGAATACTGGGAGTTGAAGCTGTAACGACCTCGCTCTTCGCCAACCACCGGGTCATTCCCGCGAAAGCGGGAATCTCTGTTTTCTCGCAGCCTGCACCATCGCAAACGGAGGTCCCCGCTTTCGCGGGGATGACGCCGGTGTGGGTGGCGAAGGCGGGAGTGAATGGAAGGCAGCGCTGCCCTCAATACCCCCGGCTGAAGTCGATCACGTTGGGCAGCGGCAGGCCGGCTTCGTGGTCCTTGATCACTTTGGAGAAGTAGGCGACGCCGGTCCGCTCGCTGGAGGCGGCGGCGATGTGCGGGGTGATGTAGACATTGTCCATCTCCCACAGCGGCGACTCCTGCGGCAGCGGCTCGACTTCGAACACGTCGAGGCTCGCCGCTTTCAGCGTGCCATCACCCAGCGCCCGGACGATGTCGGCTTCCTTCTGGTGCCCGCCGCGCGCTGCGTTGATCACCACCGGGCCTTCGTTGTCTATGCCGCCGCGCTTCAGTTTGCTGAACGTGTCGTAGTTGAGGATGCCCTGCGTCTCCGCCGTCAGCGGCAGCAGGTTGACGAGGATGTCGGTGCCGGCAAGGAACGTCTCGAACTGCTCGGGCCCAGTGAAGACTTCGACGCCCTCGACGTCTTTTGCGGTCCGGCTCCAGCCGCGAAGCTTGTAGCCGAATACCTTGAGGTGCCGAGCAGCATCGAGCCCGAGGGCCCCGAGGCCCATGATGCCGACGGTCGCATCCCAGGCCGGCGCCGGGTAGAGCTGCCGCCACTGCTTTTTCGCCTGGTCGCGCTTGAAGCGCGTCAGCAACCGCTGGTGCATGGTGACCTGCGAGACGACATAATCGCTCATCCGCTGCGTCAGGTCCTCATCCATGAAGCGGGCGATCGGCACGTCCCTGGGGCGGGACGGATTGCGCAGCAGCGCATCGACGCCGGCGCCCAGCGACAGGATCGCCTTGAGCTTGTGCAGACCCTCGAACGCATCGGGTTTCGGCTTCCAGATGAAGATGTACTCCACCTCGTCCGGATCATAGCTGTCGGCGCGCGTCACCACCTTGCGGCCGGGCAGGGCGGCGGCGAAGCCATCGGCCCAGCGCCGCTCGTTGAAATCGGCGAGGTGCAGCAGCAAGGTCATCGGTCGTCTCCCCAAAAACGAACGAGCCGCACCAGGGGCGCGGCTCGGAAATCAAACGGACCTCAGTCGAGGATCAATGGCTGGCAGCCGGCGCTTCTGCCGCCGGCGCCTCGGCGGCCGGAGCTTCGGCGGCAGGCGCTTCAGCAGCAGGTGCGGCTTCCGCGGCCGGCGCAGCGGCGCCTTCAGCCGGAGCGGCGGCGCCCTCGGCGGGGGCTGCGCCTTCAGCCGCCGGAGCAGCTTCCGCGGCCGGGAACGGCACTGGCGTCGGCGACAACGTCTGCAGGTAGGCGAGGATGTTGGCGCGTTCCTGCGGGTCCTTGACGCCAGCGAAGCTCATCTTGGTGCCCGGGGTGTAGGTCTTGGGCGAGGTCAGGAACGCATCGAGGTTCTCGTAGGTCCAGGTGTCGCCATTGGCCTTATGGGCCAGCATGCCGTCCGAATACGAGAAGCCCTCGTGGCTGCCCTCGACGCGGCCGACGACGCCGTAAAGCAGCGGGCCGGTCTTGTTGGATTCGCCTTCGCCGAAATTGTGGCAGCTCGAGCACTTCTTCACCGAGGCCTGGCCGGCGGTGGCATCGGCGCTGGCCAGCAGCACGCCCAGCGGCACAGCCGGCGCTTCCGGCTCGGCGGCGCCTGCGCCGTGCTCGCCAGGAGCCTCTGCCTCGGCCAGGGTCAGGCCCGGCCCGCGACCTTCGATCGGGTGGTAGATGGCCTCGGCCAGGAACCCCACGCCCATGACAAACAGGAGGGTACCGAGAACGGCGCCAATGATCTTGTTGAGTTCGAACGAATCCATCGCGGGTATCTTTAGCCTTTGACGCCGGTTTGATGAACGGCGGAACAGCGATAGGCCATAGCTGGCCAACCCCGGCGCTTCAAGCCCTGTCCCGACGCGGGCGGAAGATAGTCTGTCCCCACATGGGGCGCAACGGGGCAGAAGCGCACTGCGACAACAGAGCGAGATCAGACCTTTTCGGTTCGATCTCGCGACAAAACAAGCACTTGGAGCAGAAGTGCGATGCAACCGCACGCAATCCTGCTCCTATGGAAACAGGATGATTTCCCTCAACATTGACTTGGCTCGCACCGGGTCGCATTAAGGCGCCGCACGGCGCGGGGAGCGGAGAAGTTGCAGGACTTTCCGCCTCGCCCCGCGACCAGAAAAGATCGGCTTCGGAGTTCCAGCACATGTCCAGAAAGATCGCGTTCCAGGGTGAGCCCGGCGCCTTCAGCCACGCGGCGGCACATGCGCTGTTTCCGAGCGACAAGGCGCTGCCCTGCACCACCTTCGAGGATACCATTGCGGCGGTGCAGAACGGCGATGCCGAGTTCGGCGTCGTACCGGTCGAGAACTCGCTCTACGGCCGTATCACCGACATCTACCACCTGCTCCCCAAGAGCGGCCTGTTCATCACTGGCGAGCACTTCCTGCGCGTCGAGATGAACCTGCTCGGCGTGCCCGGTGCGACCCTCGCCGACATCAAGGCGGTGCAATCGCTTTCCGTGGCGCTCGGCCAGTGCCGCAAGTTCATATCCAAGCACAAGCTCAGGACCATCAACGGCGTCGACACCGCCGGCTCGGCCCGCGAAATCGCCGAAAAGGGCGATAAGTCGGTCGGCGCCATTGCCTCGCTGTTCGCCGCAGAGGTCTATGGTTTGAGCGTGCTCGCCCAGAACATCGAGGACGCGGCGCACAACACCACGCGCTTCCTGGTGATTTCGAAACAGGCTGAGGAACCGGCGCCGGATGCCGGCAAGGTGAAGACCACCTTCGTCTTCCGCGTCCGCAACGTGCCGGCGGCGCTCTACAAGGCGATGGGCGGCTTCGCCACCAATGGCGTCAACATGACCAAGCTCGAGAGCTACATGCTCGACGGTTCGTTCACCGCCACGCAGTTCTACGCCGATATCGAGGGACATCCGTCGGATCGGTCGGTGCAGCTCGCCTTCGAGGAGCTGAAGTTCTTCACCGACCACTTCCACGTGCTGGGCGTCTACAAGGCCGCATCAGCGGCCTGACGGTATCAGTAGAAATCGTCGTCCTCGTCGGCGCCGACGGTGAGGCCGCCAGCTGTGACGCCCCAGTCGAGATCGTCGGCCTTGTCTTCTTCGCGACGGGCCTCGGCCTCGAGGATCTGATGCTCGAACGCTGGCAGGTAGAGCGGCGCGCCGACTTCGCGGATGCTGGCGCGCTGCATCTGGCTGAGCGCGACGAGTTCGTGGGGGACGCGGACTGACTTCAACATGACAAGCCTCCTTCAGGCTCGTGAAGTCCTTAGAATGCGCCCCAGTTTGTTAACAAGGTCTGAGGGATGCGTTCAGGGTAGGACAGGGGCTTTCCGTCGCTTGGCCACCTCCACCGGTCGGTGGGGTAGCGACGGGGAGTATCAGGTCCGGGTGCTCTAGGCCCCGAGCCCCGCATCCTGCCTCAATGCGCTCAGCAGGTACCTGAGCCCGGCGACGGTTCGGCTGGCTTCGATCCGCGGGCCCATCTGCTCGGCCGAGATGGCGATGCTCTCGCTCAGCGCTTGCAGCGCCCATTCGATCTGGAACAGGTCGCGGCGCATGTCGTGGCCCGGGGGCAGGTTGTCGATCAGCCGGTCACAGAGCTCAAGGGCTTCGCGGATGCGCCGGTGGGTGCGGTCGGCTTCGCGCTGCATCTGTGCGCTCACCTGAGCCCGGCCACGCGCCGCATCGCGGTACTCGTCGGCGATGACGTTCCAGTGCCGGATCATGCCCTGCAGCAGCGCGATATGGCGCCGCGCCTCGGTTTCGTCATTGCTGCCCTTGGCGATCATCACCGCCTCCACCGGTCATACCAGCGCAATAACGGTGATCGAGCTAGGCAGGTTGCATTCTCCCGTCCGATCGGAGGGGGCGGCGGCCCTCTCGCCTCGTCATGGTGATGCCTGCGGGGGCTCCGCCTCGTTGCGGCGAGCAAGACGAGAACCGAAATGAAGACGATAAGCCCCTTCGGCTGCGCGGACGCGCAATCATGAGAGCCCCACGCTGGCTGCAAGCCTGGTGGCGGAAGCGACGGGCCCGTGTCGCCATGTCTCAGATCGCCCAGATGAGCCCCGAGTTCCGGCGCGACCTCGGCCTCGACGGCGCGACGATCGGCGATCTGATCGCCTTCGAGAGCGGTGGCGAGTTTGCCGGGGCGCGACAGGCCGTCTTCGGTCCCGGCGCGTCGACACCGGAGCCCTGCGCACCCGGTACCGTCCCGTGAGAACGCCCGCCGCACGGCCTTGCGTTTGCCGCGATCCTCTTCCATATAGGCGACGGGAGGTTGGTGCGGACGTGTTCCTCGCCAACCGGGTCAGGACCGGAAGGTAGCAGCCCCAACGAGACCTTCACGGGTCGTTGCCAGCCTCCTACTTCCCACATCTTTCTGACCGCGCATCGCCGCTTTGATGGCATGAGCTTTTGCGATCTGCGCCCGCGCTCGCTATATGCTCTGCCATGGCTGACGGAATGTTCCCCGACGATCCCCCTGCGCCCGCCGTTGCGGCGGCGAAGTCGCCTTATCTGGTGCTGGCGCGCAAGTACCGGCCGCTGAGCTTTGCCCAGCTCATCGGCCAGGACGCCATGGTGCAGACGCTCAGGAACGCCTTCAAGTCGGGCCGCATCCACCACGCCTTCATTCTCACCGGCGTCCGCGGCGTGGGAAAAACCACCACGGCCCGCATCCTCGCCCGCGCTTTCAACTACGAGGATGAAACCGGCCGGCACCCGACGCTCGATTTCGACAAGGAAGGTGTCCACGATCGCGCCATCATTGAGGGCCGCCACGTCGACGTGGTCGAAATGGACGCTGCCTCCAACACCGGCATCAACGATATCCGCGAGATCATCGACTCGGTGAAGTACGGGCCCGTATCGGCGCCCTACAAGGTCTACATCATCGACGAAGTGCACATGCTCTCGACCGCGGCCTTTAACGGGCTGCTGAAGACGCTCGAAGAGCCGCCGCCCTATGTGAAGTTCATCTTCGCCACCACCGAAATCAGGAAGGTCCCGGTCACTATCCTGTCGCGCTGCATGCGCTTCGACCTGCGCCGCGTGCCGCCCGAGACGATGACCGCCCACCTCATCGACCTGCTGGCCCGCGAGAACATCGGCTACGAGCCCGAGGCGCTGGCGATGATCGTGCGGGCCGGCGAGGGCTCGGTGCGCGACAACCAGTCTTTGCTCGACCAGGCCATCAGCCACGGCGACGGCAAGGTGACGACGGCTACCGTCAAGGCTATGCTCGGGCTCGGCGACCGGGCGCGGACCATCGACCTGTTCGAGGCGCTGATGGCCGGCCGCATCGGCGATGCGCTCACCAACCTCCGCGAGCTCTACGACGCCGGCGCCGACCCGCAGACCATCGTCGCCGACCTCTGCGATTTCACCCACCTCGTCACCCGCATCAAGGTGGTCCCGGCCGCCGCCGATGACGTGTCGCTGACGCCCGACGAGCGCAGCCGCGGCGCCCAGCTGGCGCAGAAGCTCGGCATGCGCGCCCTGAGTCGTACCTGGCAGATCCTGTTCAAGGGCTATGATGAGGTGCAGCAGGCCGGCAACGCCCTGCAGGCCGCCGAAATGGTGCTGGTCCGCCTCGCCTATGCGTCGGATCTGCCGACCCCGGACGAGCTGATCGCCAAACTCGGCAACCTGCCGCCTCCGGCCCAGCCGCAATCGGCGCCGGTGGCGCGCGGCAATGGTGGCGGCAGCGGTGGCCCGTCCGCCGCTCGCCAATACCAGCCCGAGGTGGCGCCGCGCTTCGATGCCGCTCCGGCGCCGCAGGTCATCCCGCAATCTACCCCGCAGGCCTTCGCCAACCCGCGCACCTACGCCGAGCTCGTCGCGCTGGCGGGGGAGAAACGCGATGTCATCGTCAAGATTGCGCTCGAGCAGTCCCTGCGCCCGGTTTCCATCGGCGATGGCCGGCTCGAAGTGGCGCTGGTCGAAAATGCCGATCCGGGCATCATCCAGACGCTGTCGGCCCGGCTGAAGCTGTGGACCAACCGGCAGTGGATGATCACCCTCAAGACCGACGCCCAGCACGTGCCGACCATGCGCGAGCAGCGCGAGGAGCGGCAGGAGGCAGTGCGCCAGGAGGCCCATCAGGATCCGCTGGTGCAGGCCATCCTCGAGACGTTCCCCGGCGCCACGGTGCGCGTCACCGTCAAGCAGGAACAGATACCGATCGAAGCCTACGCGGACGCCGTCCGCGACAGCGATGAGGAAGACGACGAATGAAAGACCTGATGGGAATGATGAAGGCCGCCCAGGAGATGAAGGGGCGGATGGAGGAGTTCCAGAACAAGGTCGCCGAGATGACCGTCGAAGGCCGCTCCGGCGGTGGTCTGGTGGTGGTGACGCTCAACGGCAAGGGCGAGATGAAGGGGTTGAAGATCGACCCCAGCCTCGTCTCCGACGATGTATCGGTGCTCGAGGACCTGATCCTCGCCGCCCATAACGATGCCAAGGGCAAGGCCGAGTACGAGATGAACGCCAAGATGCAGGAAATGACGGCGGGCTTGCCGCTGCCTCCCGGCATGAAGTTTCCATTTTGAAGGAGTGAGTAGCGAGTAGCGAGTAGCGAATGACGAGCAGGGGGGACGGCCCGCTACTCGCTACTCGCTATTGGCTGTTCGCTCACCAAACATGGCCAACGGCGGACCCGAGATTGAACAGCTGATCCTGCTCTTGGCGCGCTTGCCGGGGCTGGGGCCGCGCTCGGCCCGACGGGCCGTGCTGCAGCTGATCAAGAAGAAGGAACAGCTGATGATCCCGCTGTCGGCGGCGCTCGATCGCGCCGTTGCGGCGGTGACCGTTTGCGAAACCTGCGGCAACGTCGATACCCGCTCGCCCTGCCACATCTGCGCCGATCCGCGCCGCGACAATGGCCTGTTGATCGTGGTCGAAGATGTCGCCGACCTCTGGGCGCTGGAGCGCGCCGGAGTAGGGGCGGTGAAGTACCACGTGCTCGGTGGCGTGCTGTCGCCGCTCGACGGGGTCGGCCCGGATGATCTGTCGATCGATGCGCTGCTGCGCCGCGCCCCGGAGTTCTCCGAGATCGTCCTTGCCGTCAACGCCACGGTCGAAGGCCAGACCACCGCGCACTACATCACCGACCGCCTCGCCCCCAGCGGCGTCAAGATCACCCGCCTCGCTCACGGCGTGCCGGTGGGCGGCGAACTTGACTATCTCGACGAAGGCACGCTCAGCCAGGCGCTGAAGGCGCGCACCGCACTCTGATCTGCCCCCTTCCTCTCAAGGGGGAGGGAGGCGCTAACAGATGAATCGCCTGCAGTCCGCTCCAGACTAACCCTCGCCCCGGTCCAACCCGTCGCCGTCGATCCACTGGCTCTTGTCGATAGCGCTTTCCGGCTCGTCTTCGAGCGAGGCCTCATCCGCGGCCTCGATTGCCTCGAGCTCGTCGGAATCGGGGGACAGCGTTTCGCGATGCGCTGCCGGATCGTGGTCGACCGAGGTCGGGTCCATGCCTTCGCCGGCGAGCCCATTGAGCTGAGCGACCGCTTCGTCGATGGCGCCGATCAGGGTGCGCGGATCGTCATCGCCGAAATCCGTCGCTTCGAGGTTGCTGAGCTCGTCGCGGATCGCCAGCAGCCGCGCCAGCCGCTCGACCGCCGGCCAGTCGTCGCCATAGAGCAGCTCTTCGATCTCGGTCTGGCTCACCGGCTGGGCAAAGCCGGGTGTGTCGCCGTCATTGCCGGCCGGCGTGTCCTCGGCGATCAAGCCGCGAAAATGGTTCGAGATCATCGGCGCCTCCCTCAGTGAGCAGTAACGCACACACCCAGCGACGGGTTCAGCCGATATCTTAAGCCTCCGTTTACGCCGTCTCCAGACGTGAGCGATTAAGTACAAGTCACAGCTGCAGGCGCAACACTCCCTTCACCAGTGGGGGCCGAGAGCAGTGGCATTGGCTCCAGAAGGACGCGCCATCTTGCAAACTGTACTGACTACGCTCTTCGAGCAACACGACCTCCGCCTGGTGGCCCTGGCGGCTTTGGTTTGTGCGCTCTCCGCTTTTGCCGGCATTACCCTGCTCCATCATGCGCGCCGCACCACCGGCGCCATGCAACGGGTCTGGCTGGCAGTCGCCGCCTTCTCCGTCGGCTTCGGCATCTGGGCGACGCATTTCGTCGCCATGCTCTCGTTCAATGCCGGCATGCCGGTTGGCTACGACCTGCCGCTCACCCTGGTTTCTCTCAGCATCGCCATCTCGATCGTCGGTGGTGGCCTGTGGTTCGCCGCGCTCGGCACCCGCCGTTCCGATTCCGTGCTCGGCGGCGCCGTCATCGGCCTCGGTATCGCCCTGATGCATTATACCGGCATGGCGTCGCTGCTGATCGGCGGCGGCATTGCCTGGGCTTCGCCGCTGGTCGCCGTGTCCGTGCTGCTGGGCGTGACCCTTGCCGGAGCGTCGATCTATTTCGCAGTGAACGGACACACCCTGCGCCACCGCATCCGTGCCACGATCCTCCTCACGCTTGCCATCTGCGCCATGCATTTCACTGCCATGGGGGCAGCGGGGCTGGAGAACTGCTTCCCGGTGGTCTCTGCCGAAGACCAGACGCCGCAATGGCTATCGATCGTCGTCGCGCTGGTCTCGGTGATGATCCTGGTGTTTGCACTTGGTGGTACCTACCTTGACCTGCTCGATCGCCGCCGCACTCTCGCCGAGAGCGACCGCATGCGCGGCCTCGCCGATGCCGCGGTGGAGGGCCTCCTGGTGGTGCGCGGTGGCGAAATCGTCACCGCCAACCAGAGCTTTCTCTCCATGGTCGACCTGCCGCAGGCTTCGGTCAGCGGCCGGCAGCTGTCGGAATTCCTCGGTTCGGCCGCCTGCTCCATGCTGCTCGAGCGACCCAACATCGCGGTCGAGACCGACCTGAAGACCGGCTTCGGCGCGGTGCCTGCCGAAGTCATCCTGCGCCAGGTGGATTTCGCCGGCCAGCCACACCAGGCCATCGCCATCCGCGATCTCTCGGCCCGCAAGCAGGCCGAGCAGCATATCCGCTTCCTCGCCCACCATGATGCGTTGACCGGCTTGCCCAACCGGGTGAGCTTTTCGCGCAAGCTTGAGGACGAGATCAGCCACGCGCGGCGTCACGAGCAGAGCTTCGCCGTGCTCTGCCTCGATCTCGATCGCTTCAAGGAGGTCAATGACCTCTTCGGGCACGCCGCCGGCGATGCCTTGCTGCAGCGCGTCGGCCAGGCGCTGCTCGGCGCCATCGAGGGGGTCGGTGACGCCGCGCGCCTGGGCGGCGACGAGTTCGCCGTGCTGCTTGGGGATATCGGCACACCGGCCCGCGCCGGTCGCATCGCCGAGCAGATCCTCGACGGCTTCCGCCGCAACAACGAGCAATCGGCCGGCGGAGCACTGATCTCCGCGTCGATCGGCATCGCACTGTTCCCTGATAACGCCGATACCGCCGAGCAGCTGATGACTCATGCCGACACGGCGCTCTATCGCGCCAAGCAGGATGGGCGCGGCATCTACCGCTTCTTCGAGAACGCCATGGGCGCCGAAGTGCGGGACCGCCGCATGCTCGAGCATGACCTGCGCCACGCCGTGTCGCGCAATCAGTTGCGCCTCGTCTACCAGCCGCAGGTCGATATTCAATCGGGCGAAGTCACCGGCTTTGAGGCGCTGGTGCGCTGGAAACATCCGGAACGCGGCGAGATTCCACCGTCGGTGTTTGTGCCGGTGGCCGAGGAGAGCGGGCTGATCCTGCAGATCGGCGAGTGGGTGCTGCGTGCCGCCGCCAGCGAAGCGGCGCGCTGGAAGTCGCCGCTTTCGGTGGCGGTGAACGTCTCGGCAGTGCAGGTGCATTCGCCCACCTTCGCGCAGACCGTGCACGAGGTGCTGATCAGCACCGGCCTGTCGCCGGCCCGGCTCGAGGTGGAGATCACCGAAACGGCGCTGATCCGCGACATGATGCGAGCCGTAACGACGCTCAGGCAGATCCGGGCGCTCGGCGTCCGCATCGCCATGGATGATTTCGGCACCGGCTACTCGTCGCTGGCGAACCTCCGCGCTTTCCCGTTCAGTAAGATCAAGGTCGATCAGTCCTTCATCCGCGCCGTCGACAACAATGACCAGTCGGCCGCCATCGTGCGGGCGGTACTGGGTCTGGGCAGCGGCTTGAACGTTCCGGTTGTCGCCGAAGGCGTCGAACGGGCCGAGGAGCTGGCGTTCCTCAAGAGCGAGGTCTGCCAGACGGCGCAGGGCTATCTGCTGAGCCGCCCGGAAGACATCCGGACCTTCGCTGCGCTTACCGAGGGCAGGACCAAGCTGCTCGACAGCATCCTGCCGCCACCGCTGCAGGCGCTGGCCAGCTAGCTCCGCGCCGCGGCGGGTCTTGCGCCGAGCGGACAGGCCGCCTAGCTTCCATGTTGTCCGCGGCGCTCAGTGCCGCGGTCGATGGAGGTATGGGCCATGTCTGCGAGTTTCGTGATGCGCCGACGATAGGGCTTAGCCGCCGCTTGCCGGCGCACCTCTAACCACATCGCTACGAAGGCAAAGGCCCAGGCTCCGGCGGACATCGCCGGGCCCAGGGCCTTTTTCATTCGCTGGCGCCTTCCCCTCGTAACAAGGAGACAGGCGCCACGCGCCTGCTTGGCTATGACAGAATCTGAGACCACTGCTCCCGCTTCCCGTCGCGACGCTGCCCGTCGCCCCGGCTGGCGAAACTGGCTGCTATCCTGGATCCGCTGGGGAAAACTGCGCCGTGAGCCGCAACTCCCCGACAGCCTCCGGCGCGATATCGGCCTGCCACCATTGCCTCGGCCGATCGACGATCCGCTGCGGTGGCGGAAATAATCGCCGGCTGCCTATCCCAGGTGGGAGAAGGCGCGCTCCGAGCTTTCTTGTGGCGCAGGGGCGTACCCCCGTCCCTGCGCTCTCTGGCTGCGCTCAGGCGAGCACCTCGCGGAACAGCCCGATCGTTCGCGACCAGGCCAGGTCGGATGCTTCCTTGCTGTAGCGCGCGGCCGAGGTGTCGTTGTTGAAGGCGTGGTTGGCGCCCTCGTAGATGAAGATCTGGTAGTCGATCCCGGCGGCCTTCAGCGCTGCCTCGAAGGCGGGAATGCCGGCGTTGATCCGCTCATCGAGCCCGCCATAATGCGCCATCACCTTGGCCTTGATACTGGGCACCGCCGCGGCATCCGGCTGCCCGCCATAGTAGGGCACCGCCGCGAGGAGGTCGGGCGCCACTGTCGCGAGGTTATTGACCGTGCCGCCGCCCCAGCAGAAGCCCATGGCGCCGACCTTGCCGTTGCCCTTCGCATGGGTCTTCAGCCAGGCGATGGTCGCGACACCATTGGCTGCGACATCTGCCGCCGGCAGCTGCTGGAACATCGGCCGCGCCGCCTCCTCGTCGGCGGGCGTGCCGCCGAGGTCGGAGAGGAAGTCAGGCGCCAGCGCCACGAAGCCCTCGAGCGCCACGCGTCGCGCCACGTCCCTGGTGTGCGCATTGAGCCCGCGATTCTCGTGCACCACGATCACCGCGCCGAACGGTCCGCCCTCGGCAGGGTAGGCGAGGTAGCCGCGCATCTCGCCTTTGGCGCCCGGATAGGCCACGTCCTCGGTAACCAGCCGCGCATCATCCTCGGGCACCAGGCCCTGCGCCTTGGCGTTCGACGCCATCAGCGCTGCCGCCACCGTCGCCGCGCTCATCGAGCCTGCGAGCTTGGCGAGATTGTCCATGAATTTGCGGCGGTCGAGGCTCAGGTGGGTGTAGTCGTCGAAGAGATTGATCATCTCCTGCGAGATCGGGGGTGTGTCCCTCTCGTCCATTTCGCCGTCCTCCTGTTTGACGGGGGAGGCTAAGGCGTGCAACCGGACTTGGGGATGACGCTCGCACGCTTGTGAGGCGATGTGAGCAGCCTACTCGCCGGCGAGCCGCTGCGGCTCCGGCCGGGCTTCGTCGAACTCCATCGCCTCGATCCGCTCGCCGCGCTTCACGATCTTCGAGGACGAGGTGACGATGTCGCTGATATCCCCGGCGGCCTGGGTGAAGTGGGTCTGGAGCTTGCGCACCCGCTCGTCCAGCCGGCCGACATCGGCCAATAGCGCCCGCACCTCGGTCTGGATACGATAGGCCTCTTCGCGCATCTTCACGTCGCGCAGCAGCGCCTGCACCACCTGGATCGACAGCATCAGGATCGACGGCGAGACGATGACGATGCGCGCCTTCAGCGCCCGTTGCACCACATCCTCGAAATGTTCGTGCAGGTCCGCAAAGATCGATTCCGACGGCACGAACAGGAACGCCGTGTCGGCGGTCTCTCCGGCGATCAGGTATTTTTCCGAGATCGCCTTGATATGGACACCCATGTCGGTGCGGAACCGGCTGGCGGCGAAGCGCGGGTCCTCGCCTTCGCCGGCCCCGGAAAAGCCCTGCCAGCTTTCCAGCGGGAACTTGGCGTCGATCACCAGCGACGGCGCCCCGTTCGGCATATAGACCAGCGCATCGGGGCGGCTGCCGTTCGACAGCGTCGCCTGGAACGCATAGGCGTTCTGCGCCAGCCCATCGCCGATGATCGCTTCCATCCGGCCCTGGCCGAACGCGCCGCGCGTCTGCTTGTTGGCGAGGATCGACTGCAGCGACACCACATTCTGGCTGAGCTGGGTGATGTTGGATTGCGCCCGGTCGATCACCGCCAGCCGTTCCTGGAGCTTCGCCAGGCTCTCGTTGGTCTTGACGTTGCTTTCCTGCATGACCGCGCCGATGCGCTGGCCCTGGCTGTCGAGCCGTTCGTTCACCAGCCGTGCCAGGTCGGAGGTGCGCGAGCCAAAAATCTCGCTCATCGTCTGCATCCGGCCGGTCATCTCCGACTGCACGCGAACCATGTCGGCGATGTAGCGCTCGGTCTCCTGCGCCTTGAGCCGCGCCGCGGCTGCCTCTTCGGCGCGCTGCTCTGCCTCTTCCGCCCGGGCGCGCGACTGGCGCACCACGACGACGAGCAGCGCCACCAAGAGGGCCGCGACGACTCCCACAGATGCATAGGCGGCGATCTCAAGCGTGACGGGGAAGTCGGCGATGACGAAAAGCACTCGATCCATCGCCTCAGCTTACACGATTCGACGCCGTTGTTCCCGCATTGTTCTTCGGCGCCGCAATTGGCCTAAACAGAGCGTAAACCGGCTGGCCGTTGACCGGCGCCCGGGAAATACCATATTCAGCGGCAACCCCCGATGAAGGACTGAACGTTCATGGCCAAGCGCCCCATCCTGATCCTGCCCGACGAGCGCCTGCGCGCCATTGCAGAGCCGATCGAGAAGATCGACGATGGCATCAAGCAGCTTGCTAAGGACATGCTCGAAACCATGTATGACGCGCCGGGCATTGGCCTTGCCGCGCCGCAGATCGGCGAGCTGAAACGTATCGTCGTCATGGACCTCGCCAAGGAAGACGAGCCGGCCGCGCCGCTGGTCATGATCAACCCCGAGATCCTCAAATACTCCGACGAGACCGTCACCACCGAGGAAGGCTGCCTCTCCATCCCCGAGCTCTACTATGATGTCGAGCGCCCGGCCGAGGTCACCGTCCGCTACACCGATCTCGACGGCAAGGAAGTGGAGCTCGACGCCAAGGATCGCCTCGCGGTCTGCGTCCAGCACGAGCTCGATCACCTCGATGGCGTGCTCTACATCGACTACCTGAGCCGGCTGAAGCGCGACCGCGTGCTGAAGAAGTTCCAGAAGGCCGAGCGCCTCGCCAAGAAGGCGGGCTGACACCTCATTTGAGGCGATCGCCTTCTCGCCTCGTGGGAGAAGGTGCCCGAAGGGCGGATGAGGGGTCTCTCTCCGCGTACGCAATCGCTCCTCGCTTCACTCGGATCGCGCTACACTTCGTTGCGCGGACCCCTCATCCGGCGCTCACGCGCCACCTCGCGGCGAGGGCTTCGCCCTCGTCCGCTGCCCGCAAGGGGAGAAGGCGACCACCGAGAGACCGGGAATATGAAAATCATCTTCATGGGCACGCCGGAATTCGCCGTGCCCACCCTCACCGAGATCGTCTCGACCGGCCACGAAGTGGTTGCCGTCTACACCCGTGCGCCAAAACCCGCCGGCCGCGGCCAGGCCGAGCGCAAGTCGCCGGTGCATGAGGCGGCCGAGGGCTTCGGCATCCCGGTATTCACCCCGCGCTCGCTGAAGCAGGCGCCCGAGCAGGAGGTGTTTGCCTCGCTCGATGCCGATGTGGCGGTGGTCGTCGCCTATGGCCTGATCCTGCCCAGGCCGATCCTCGAGGCGCCACGGCTTGGCTGTCTCAACCTCCACGGCTCGCTCCTGCCGCGCTGGCGCGGCGCTGCGCCGATCCAGCGCGCGGTGATGGCGGGGGATGCGCGCACCGGCATCATGGTGATGCAGATGGACGAGGGCCTCGATACCGGCGCCGTCGGCCTGATCGAGGAAATGCCTATCGGACCCGACATGACCTCGGGCGAGCTGCATGACCGGATGATGCTGGTCGGCGCCGACCTGATGGGCCGGGCGCTCGCCGCGCTCGACCGCGGCAGCCTGCATTTCACCCCACAGCCGGAAGCAGGCGTCACCTACGCCAGCAAGATCGACAAGGCGGAAGCGCGCATCGATTGGACGAAGCCCGCGAGCGAGGTGCACAACCTGATCCGCGGCCTCTCGCCATTCCCCGGCGCCTGGTTCGAACTGAGCCTTAACGGCACGCCCACCCGCATCAAGGCGCTGCGCTCGACGCTGGTCGCCGCAGAGGGCACCCCGGGCACCATCCTCCCCGATCTCACCATTGCCTGCGGCACCGGCGCCGTGCGCCTCACCATGGTGCAGCGCGAAGGCAAGGGCGCCATGGACGCCGCGACGTTCCTGCGTGGGGCAGGGGCGTTGCCGGAGCGGGCATCGTGAGTCCTGAATGCCCCCTCACCCGGAGCGCTGCGCGCTCCGACCTCTCCCCCAAGGGAGAGGTGCGCGGTGGCACGAGCTCGCCCATGCGTCACCTCTCCCTTGGGGGAGAGGTCGGCCCGCAGGGCCGGGTGAGGGGGCCTTTCTAGCGATGCCCCGCTACCGTCTCTCGATCGAATACGACGGCCGCCCCTTCTGCGGCTGGCAGCGGCAGGCGGGCGATCTCTCCGTGCAGCAACTGCTCGAGGAGGCGATCGCGCGCTTCTCCGGTGAGAGTGTCGTCACCCAGGCCGCCGGTCGTACCGATGCCGGTGTCCACGCCCTCGGCCAGGTGGTGCATTTCGACCTCGAGCGCGACTGGGATCCATTCAAGGTGCGAGAGGCGCTGAACTATCACACCAAGCCGCATCCGGTGGCCATCCTCACTGTCGATCGTGTCGACGAGAGCTTCGAGGCCCGATTCTCGGCCATCGCCCGGCACTACGAATACCGCATCCTCAACCGCCGTGCCCGGCCCGGCCTTGATGCCGGCCGCGTCTGGCACGTGCCGGTGCCGCTCGATGCCGATGCCATGCACAGGGCGGCGCAGCTGATCCTCGGCAAGCACGATTTCACCACCTTCCGCGCCGCCGAGTGCCAGGCCAAGTCGCCCGATCGCACCCTCGATATCTTCACCGTGTCGCGGCAGGCTGAGATGATCGTCGTCACCGCTAAGGCCCGCAGCTTCCTTCATTCGCAGGTGCGCTCGATGGTGGGCTCGCTGAAGCTGGTGGGCGACGGCAAATGGCGCCCAAGCGATTTCCGCGCTGCCCTCGATGCCCGCGATCGCGCCCGCTGCGGCCCGCTCGCCCCGCCCGACGGGCTCTACCTCACCAAGGTGGATTACTGACAGCGCTCAGGGCGCCGTAGCCGCTCCTGCGCCGGCCGTCAGTTCGGCCAACTGCTCCGGCGACAGCGGGAACACCGCGCTCACCACGAACAGTGCAATCACGCCGCTGATCAGCTGCACCACGAGGAATGAGGCGATCTGCCAGGGCGTCAGCGTCAGGATCAGCCGGGCGATGTTGATCATGATGATGATGATCACGATGCCCGTGGCGATGAACATCAGCTCGCCGCCGGCGCCCACCAGTCCGAGCAGCGTCGTGGCGATGGTCAGGAAAAAGGTCGCCCAGTTGTCGACCACGATGTAGGGCACCAAGGCATCGGGCCGCTTCAACTGGCGCAGCACCAGGGCCGCCGCGCCGATCTGCAGCGCCAGCACGATGATCACCGTGGCAATGGCCCGGAACGCCGTACCGCTCGTTCCGGGCACGCCCAGCACCAGCGGCACCGCGGTGTTGAGCAGCGCCACCACCAGGAAGGCGATGAAGCTGCCGACCAGCCCGCGATCGGAGAAGTCGAAATAGCCGTTGGCCCGGCGGTCACCGATGACCAGCGCCACAACGCCGCGGGCGGCCGAGGCCACCTCGTTCCAGATATCGTTGCTGCGTTCAGGCACTAGCCGACCCCGTTCAGTCCGGTGGTCAGCATGTAGAGCCCGACTCGGGTGGCGACAAGCGCGACAATCGAAAGAATGGCAAACGCGGCGGAAATGCCGATCCCGAGTTTGCCGACCTCGCGCGCCACCCGGAACAGCATAAAGCCGATGACCCCGAGCGTCGCCGTGAGAATGTTCGATCCGCCGAGATAGGCCAGCGGCAGCGACACCCCGAGGACGAACGCCACGGCGTAGGTAGCGGGCACCGCCATCGCTACTCCAGGCGTACGAAACACCCGCGCCGTCACTGCGATCACCACCCATATGACGCCGAGCTGCAGGGCATTGGCGACAAGGCTGAGGACGACCGTCGCCCAGCCGGGAAAGCCGCTGAGCGAACTCTCGATGAGGATCAGCGCCAGCACCACGGCAAAGAAACAGCCGGTGGCGTTGATGAGGCCGAGACCGGTGAGGTTGAATTTCTGCGCCGCGCCCGGGCGCGCCGTCAACAGGTCGAGCCAGCCGACAATGGCGCGCCACAGCTCGCCGAAGGCGTTCACGGCGCCGCCATCATCGCCTGCCCGGTCGGCAGCATCAGGAAGATGAAGCTCGCAGCGAACGAGGCGACGGCCACCAGCGCACCGAGCAGGATCGCGCCGGCCCAGCCCATGCCGAACAGGCTCTTTGCCGCCCGCGCCACGAAGTAGCCGAGGATACCGATCATCGCCGTGCCGGCGCTGATGCCGAACGCCCCGATGATGAGGCCGACCAGTTGGCTCAGCGCCAGCACCAGCGCCAGGAACAGGAAGAAGCCGGGCAGCTGTTCCTGCTTGCCCAGCAGCAATCCGGCCGCGCCGACCACGACGAACGGCACCGCCGTCATCACCAGCGCCAGCAGGGCGAAATCGACGACCGCCCGCAGTGCCTCCGGCAACGCGCCTGCGAATGGCACCACCAGCAGCACCACCTGCAGCAACGCCATCACCACGATGCCGGCGACGGCATGCGTCCAGCTCGCCGTCGCCGGGCTGTCGGTGGCCGGCGCCCGGCCGAACGCCGTCTGCGTTGCGGTGCCCACGGCGCTGAGAAAGCCGTTCGCCATCACTCGCCCCCCAGATAGTCACGGATGAACTGGGCGTAGAGCGCCGTCAGCTCCTCGACATCGGCGACTCGCACATTCTCGTCCACCTTGTGCATGGTCGGGCCGGGCAGCCCGAACTCCACCACCGGGCAGTATTCCGCGATGAACCGCGCGTCCGACGTACCGCCGCCGGTCGACAGTTCCGGCGGGATGCCGGTGCGCCGCGCGATGGTTTCGATCAGCGTTTCCACGCCGCCGCCGAGCGGCGACAGGAACGAGCGCGATGGGCGCCCCACCACGCTGAACTCGGCGCTGCAGCCACGCAGGTCCTGGTTGCCGATCACCTCCTCGATCGCGGCGATCAGGCTTTCCGGCGTCCAGCGATCGTTGTAGCGCACATTGAAGCGCAGCAGCACCGAGGCCGGGATGACGTTGGTAGTCTCGTTGCCGACATCGGCCGAGGTGAATTCGAGGTTCGAGGGCGGAAAATGCTCGGTGCCGTCGTCGAGCTTGCCGGTCAGCGCCCCGATCAGCAGCGCCGCCGTCGGCAGCGGGTTGTTGGCCTTGTCGGGATAGGCGACATGCCCCTGCGTGCCGGTCACCCGGATCTGCCCGTTGAGCGAGCCGCGCCGCCCCACCTTGATGCTGTCGCCCACCCGCGCCGTGGCGCTTGGCTCGCCGACGATGGCGAAATCGAAGCGGTGACCCTGAGCTTCCGCCCAGGCCATCAGCTTGTCGGTGCCGTTGACCGCGTCGGCTTCCTCGTCATTGGTGATGGCAAGCGAGATGCGCCCCGCCTCCGGCACCCGTGCGATCGCCGCGATGAACGCCGCGATTCCCGACTTCATGTCGGCGGCGCCGCGTCCATAGATCGTCCCGTCGACGATCTCAGCCGCGAACGGCTGATGCCGCCACGCTGCGCTATCGCCGGGCGGCACCACGTCGGTATGCCCGGCAAACAGCAGATGCCGGCCCTCGCTGCCGCGCGTCGCGAACAGGTTGTCGACCGGATAGGACCCATCCCCCTCGAACCGTACGCGCTCGCAGCTGAACCCCAGCGGCACCAAGGCCGCCTCGAGCACGTCGAACGCGCCATGCAGCTCCGGCGTGACTGAGGGCTGGCGGATCAGGTCGGCGAGAAGCTGGACGGGGTTGATCCCCTCTGCGAGCGTCATTGTCCCGTCCGTCCCTGTCAGTCGCGCAACAGCTCGTTGATGCCGGTCTTCGACCGCGTCTGCGCGTCGACCGTCTTGACGATCACCGCGCAATAAAGGCTCGGGCCCGGCTGGCCGTTGGGGAGCGGCTTGCCCGGCAGGTTGCCCGAGACCACCACGGAGTAGGGCGGCACCTTGCCGATATGGATTTCGCCGGTCGCCCGGTCGACGATCTTGGTCGAGGCGCCGATATAGACGCCCATCGACAGCACCGAGCCCTCGCCGACCACCACGCCCTCGACCACCTCGGAGCGGGCGCCGATAAAGCAGTTGTCCTCGATGATGGTGGGGCCGGCCTGCATCGGCTCCAGCACGCCGCCAATGCCGACGCCGCCACTCAGGTGCACGTTCTTGCCGATCTGCGCGCACGAGCCGACTGTGGCCCAGCCATCGACCATCGAGTTCTCGTCGACGAAGGCGCCGATATTGACGAAGCTCGGCATCAGCACCACGCCGCGGCCGATATGCGAGCCACGCCGCACGATCGAGCCGGGCACCGCCCGGAAGCCGGCCTCACGAAAACGGTTCTCGCCCCAGCCTTCGAACTTCGAGGGCACCTTGTCCCACCAGGTGGTGCCACCGGGGCCCTGGATCACCGCGTTGTCGTTGAGCCGGAAGCTCAGCAGCACCGCCTTCTTCAGCCATTGATTGACCGTCCAACCGTCGCCAGACTTCTCGGCAACGCGCGCCTTGCCGCTGTCGAGCAGTTCGAGCGCTGTCTCCACCGCCTCGCGCACTGCGCCTTGCGTACTGGAGCTGATCTCGGTGCGCGCCTCCCAGGCGGCATCGATGGTCTGGGCGAGATCGGCATACGACATGACAAGTGCTTTCGGTCGGGTGGCAGGACGGCGCGCCGGACATTATCCGGCCCGGTCCTGCTGTCAACGATCCTTAACCCCGGCCGTGACAAGCTCAAGGCCACTATTCGGAGACGCCAGAATGGCCAGACGCGCCCATACCCCGCTTCGTACCTCAGTCGAGGACGTGGATGCGGCAAAACGCGCGCCCTCGACGCCGCAGACCGAATCCGCGGCGTTCCGGCTCGCCTTCTCCGACGAAGAGTTCATGACCAGTGAGGACACCCGCGGCGTCCGCTTCCAGCTGGAATATCTGAAGACCGAGTTCCGCCTGCGCGAGCACGGCATCCGCTCGACCGTCGTGCTGTTCGGCGGCGCCCGTATCCCCGAGCCGGGCAAACCCGCCTGGGCCGCCCGCAACGAGACGCAGAAAAAGAACCTCGAAGCGGCCTCGCGCTACTACGACGAGGCCCGGCGCTTCGCTCAATACGCCTCGCTCACCTCACGCGCCCTGAACTTCCGCGATTATGTGGTGGTCACCGGCGGTGGTCCCGGCGTCATGGAAGCCGGCAATCGCGGCGCCGCCGATGTCGGCGCGCCCAGCATCGGCCTTAACATCGTCCTGCCGCACGAGCAGGCGCCGAACACCTACATCACGCCCGACCTCTGCTTCAATTTCCACTATTTCGCCACCCGCAAGATTCACTTCCTCTTACGCGCCCGCGCCGTCGCCATTTTCCCCGGCGGCTTCGGCACGCTCGACGAGTTCTTCGAGACGCTGACCCTGATCCAGACCGGCCGCATGGAGCGCGTGCCGCTGCTGCTGTTCGGCAAGGAGTTCTGGAACAAGGTGATCAACTTCGAGGCCCTCGCCGAAGCCGGCACCATCGCCCCCGACGATCCGCATCTGTTCACCGTCGTCGACAGCGCCGAAGACGGCTGGAACGTCATCCGCGAACACTACAACCTGCCGGAAGTGACGCTGGCGAGCTGAACCAGACTGACAGAGACGGCCCCCTTGCGTGGAGGCGCGGTGGCTCCGCATCCCCTCTCTTGGAATTTCTAAGGCTTAGCCAAGAAGCTAAGCCCAAGAAATTCCATTCTCCCCCGCAAGGGGGGAGATGATCAGTGGCCACCATTGGCATTGGCGCATCAGTCGGGACTCTCCCCCTTGGCGGGGGAGAAAGCGAAAACTTGGGCTTAGCGCAGCTAAGTCCTTAGTTTTCGCCAGAGAGGGGGTCGTGGGGAGCCACTGTGTGCGCCACAACCTGCCCTTACGGCAGCTTCCGCAAAAACCCAGCCAGGTCCGCCGTCACATGGTGCACATGGGTGCCGCCGGTGCGTTCGAGCTCCCAGGCTTCCACCTGCTCGTGCGCGAAAGCTTCGCCGGCGATCACCTGCACCGTGGTCATGCCGGTATCGTGCGGCACCAGCAGGTTCTTTTCGAGATCGTCGAACATCGCGGCGCGCCGCGCGTCGATGCCGTGCTTGTGGAAGAACGCCTCATAAGCTTCGGGCAGGGGCTTGGGCTTGTAGCTCATGGCGCGGATATCGAAGATGTCCTCGAACAGCGCGTCGGCGTTGCCCAGCCGGTTCAGCACCGCGCGTGCGTGCCCGACATCGCCATTGGTGAGGATGAACTTCCGTCCCGGCAGCGCCTTGATCGCTTCGACCAGGTCGGGATGCGCCTCTACCGGCGAGTAGTCGATGGCGTGCACGGTGTTGAGGAAATGGTCCGGGTCCACCTCGTGCAACTGCATCAGCCCGTTCAGCGTCGTGCCATAGTCGCGGTAATAGGCTTTCTGCAGCGCCCGCGCCTCGTCGAACGGCAGCTGCGTGACGCCGACCATATAGTGCGAGATCAGCATGTCGATCTGCGCGAACAGGTTGCATTCACGCGGGTAGAGCGTGTTGTCGAGGTCGAACACCCAGTCGGTGACGTGGGAGAGCGAGCGGGGCGGAGGAGTAAAATCGTTCATCCGACCAATATGGCAGCTTTCGCCGGAACTTTCACCCCGCGCTCGGTGCAAGGCTGCGCAGCCCGGCGGTCAAGCGCTCGATGATCGCGAAGCGCTCCGGCCACGCGCTGGTAGAAGCGTCGCCGCGCCCCAGCAGCGCTGCATCGAGCTCAACCTGAAACCCGGCCGGCAGTCGCGGCAGCTTGCCCAGCTGCTGGCTCATCTTCTTGTCACCGGGAAGAAACCGGAAAGGCGGAAAGCCCGCCTATAAGTCGATCCAACGATTCCGTTCAATCAATCACTTGATTGACAGAGCGACGAGGTGTATGTGGCTGCGCTGCCAGGCGCGAAACGTCGAAATCACGGCGTCTGGCGCGACATTGTCGGCGAGCCAGGAAGCCATGACCGTCACCAGCCCCGCCCCGAAACGGGAAAACACCGACGATCGTCGCCGCGCCATCGCGTCCGCAGCGCGCGACCTCATTGCCGAGAAGGGCTTTGAGGGCCTGCGCACCCGCGATATCGCGGCGCGGGTCGGCATCAATGTCGCGACGCTGCACTATCATGTCCCCACCAAGGAGGCGCTGATCGGCCTCGTCGCCGGTGCCATGCGCGACGACTTCCGGGCTCAGTCGCTGGTGCGGCCACGCGCCCACCTGTCGCCGTTGGAGCGGCTCGAGCACGAGTTCTTCGACTTCCACGAGATGTTCTACGAGCAGCGCGACACCCTCGCCGTGATGTCCGAGCTGATGGAGCGGGCACGGCGCGACGAAGTCATCCACGCCGCTATGCGGCCGATCCTCTTGAAGTGGCACCAGATGGTTGCCGCGATCTTCGTCGACGGCGTCGCCGACGGAACCTTCCGGGCGGACCTCGATCCCGAGGCCGCCTCCAGCATGTTCATCGGGGCGCTGGTCGGCTTCGGCCGCGGCCCCGATACCTCACCCCAGTATTTCGAACGCCTGTGCGCTGAGCTGCGCCGCGCCGTTCGCTCAACCACACCGACCAGGAACTAGTCCATGTCTTCGCAATTCCCTTCTTCGCAGTTCCATCCGCCGCAGTCCAAGGCCGATGCCGATCCGCGCCGCTGGGTGGCGCTCGCCGTGCTGCTGCTCGCCAGCTTCATGAATCTCATCGACGTCACCATCGTCAACGTCGCGCTCCCCAGCCTGCAGCAGAATCTCGGCGCCGACCCGACGCAGATCGAGTGGGTCATCGCCGCCTATGTGCTGGCCTTCGCGCTGGGCCTGTTGCCGTTCGGCCGGCTCGGCGACATCGTCGGCCGCACCCGCATGTTCCTCATCGGCGTCGCGGCCTTCACGCTCGCCTCGGCCTTCTGCGGCCTGGCGCCCTCGATCGAGTGGCTGATCATCGCCCGCGTGCTGCAGGGCCTCGCCGGCGCCGCCATGACCCCGCAGGTGCTCGCCATCGCCCAGGTCACCTTCCCGCCCGAGGAAAAGGGCCAGGCGTTCTCGCTGTTCGGTCTGAGCGCCGGCCTCGCTGCCGTCGCCGGTCCGATCGTCGGTGGCCTGTTGATCGGCGCCAACTTCTTCGATCTCGACTGGCGGCCAATCTTCCTCGTCAACATCCCGTTCGGCATCTTTGCCGTTATCGCCGGCTGGTACCTGATCCCGCGCACCCCGGGCCACCCGACGCTGAAGAACGATTTCGTCGGCATTGGCCTGTTCGGCATCGCCATGGTCGCCATGGTCTTCCCGCTGGTCGAAGGCCACGCCCTGGGTTGGCCGACCTGGCTTTGGGGCCTGATGGCGGTGGGCCTGCTATTCGCCGGCATGTTCATCATCTGGGAGCGGCACCGGGCCCGCATCGATCAGCCGCAACTGCTCAATTTCAGCCTGATCAGCAACCCGAACTATCTGCTCGGCCTGCTCATCACCACTATCTTCGCCTCGGGCGTGCCGGCCATGTTCATGGTCATCTCGCTGCTGCTGCAGTCGGGCTACAACTTCACCCCGCTCGAGTCCGGCCTCACCAACACGCCGTTCTCGGTCGGCGTGCTCGCCGTCTCGCTGTTCATCGGCCGGCTCGGCCAGAGGTACCTGCGCACTCGGTTGGCGCTCGGCGCGGCGATCCTCGTCGTCGGCATCACCTGGCTCGATTTCATCATCGGCGGGCTCGGTGACAGCGTCGATCACTGGACCTTCCTGCCGCCGCTGCTGCTGGCCGGTCTCGGTCTCGGCCTCGGCTTCTCCGGGCTGTTCCAGTCGGTGCTGGGGGGTGTCCCGGCCCGCGATGCCGGTGCCGGCTCCGGTGCGCTGCAGGCGTTCCAGCAGGTCGGCGGCGCCATCGGCGTGGCGCTGGTCGGGCAGATCTTCTTCACCCAGCTCGCCGCTGGCTTTGCCGCCGGCAACGCCCCGCATGTCGCCTTCGCCGAAGCTGCGGCGCCGGCCATCGTCTACCAGATCATTTCGTTCGGCCTGGTGGTGATCCTCGTGCCGTTCCTCAAGATCAAGCGCCCCGACCAGAGTGCCGGCGCACCGGCGGCGCCGCCAGTCGTCGCCGAGGCCTGATGCGAAAGGGCGTCTCTGGGCGCCCTTTTTCTTTGCTGTGTGAATGTCGATTCCGTCGCCATCCGGTCGACCACTCAGAGAAACCCCAGAGGAGAAACCGATGCGCTACGTCTGCCTCGTCCATGTCGACCCCTCGCTGATCGACGCCGCCACCCCTGAAGAGCTCGCCGCCATGGATCGCGACAACCAGGCGGCGAACGCCGAGCTGACCGCCAGCGGTCATCTGATCCTCGACCTGGCGCTGAAGGAGCCCGGCACTGCCCGCATCGTCCGCTCGCGCGGCGGCAAGGTCTCCGCCACCGACGGCCCGTATATCGAAAGCAAGGAGCACCTGGGCGGCTTCTTCGTCATCGAGGCGCGTGACCTCGAGGAGGCCGTGGCGATCGCCCGCCGCGAGCCCATGGCCCGCTTCGGCAGCATCGAGGTGCGGGCCGAAATGGGGATTTCCTGGCAGCAGCCCAAACCGGCCTAGCGCTTTCAGGCGTTGGCAATTGGCTAACCATTGCTGGCGACTTTCTATAAAATGCCACATGTCGGTCGCGGTGCCGGCCAAGTGCGGCTCCATCTCGCGTCTCACCAAACGCACAGGAGTCGTCGTGAACACCCTCGCCATCTTCGGCATCACCGCCGCCACCATCTTCGGGCTCGCCACGGCTATCGCCGGCAACGTCCAGGCTGCCGAGAACTTCATCTACACCGGCAATGGCGACCTCGCGGCGGCAGCGGCGATCCTCGAGCGCCCTGACATTGCCGGGGCGCAGGTAGTCTACAACTGGCGTGCGCTGGAGCCCAAAAAGGGTGAGTACGACTTCTCGGCCATCGAGCGCGACCTCGAGCAGACCGGCAAGTTAGGCAAGAAACTGTTCATCCAGGTCCAGGATCGGTTCTTTTCGCCCGAGGCCCGCAACATCCCCGATTACGTGCTCGAGGGCGCCGAGTATGGCGGTGGCCTCGTGCCGCAGCTCGACAACCCGGGCGAGGGCAAGGCCGAGGCCTATGGCTGGACCACCATGCAGTGGAACCCCGCCGTCCGCGCCCGCTACCAGGAGCTGCTCAAGGCACTGGCCACCCGCTTCGACGGCCAGGTCTATGGCGTCAACCTGCCCGAGACGGCGATCGACATCGACATGAAGGCCGACCAGACCGGCTTCAGCTGCGACGCCTACTTCGACGCCGAACTGGAAAACCTCACCACCGCGCGCCAGGCGTTCAGCACCTCCAAGGTGGTGCAGTACGTCAACTTCTGGCCCTGCGAGTGGGAGAACGACCACAACTATATGGGCCGACTGTTCGAGCGCGCCGCCGCCAGCGGCATCGGGCTCGGCGGCCCCGATATCGTGCCCTACCGCAAGGGCCAGATGAAGAACTCCTACCCGTTCTTCAACCAGTACAGGGGCAAGCTCGATTTCGTCGGCATGGCCGTGCAGGAGCCGACCCTCACCTACAAGAACGACAAGACCGGCAAGCCCTTCACCAAGGACGAGTTCACCGCCTTCGCCACCGACTATCTCGGCGTCGACGCCATCTTCTGGAGCGTCGAATCCCCGTGGCTCAAGCCGTGAGCGCGGTCATGCACAGCCGCACCGAAAGCCGCCCGCTGCCGCACACCAGCCGCCAGCCGGGCGAGAGCCGCAACCGCGCCGCATCGGGCACGACCTGACGGCGAGATCTGAGAGACCGAGCGATTGGATGGGGTTGAGCCCCGGAGTGCGGTGAGCCAACCATGGGCAGAGAGCGCCAGCGCAACCCATCACTCACCGGCGTCATCCCCACGTAGGCGGGGAACCAGTGGGATGCCTCAGCATCCTGGGCGCGGGGAGATCCCACTAGGTTCCCGCCTGCGCGGGAATGAAGCCGGTGGTTAGAACTCGATCTGGCCAAGCCCGCCGCCCGGCACCTCCCCCTTGGACGGGGGAGGATGGGTGGGGGTGAGCGGAGCCACGATGTGGAGATGTGCCGGGGCGGATCGGCGGCCTCTTACCTTACGATCAGCGTGCCGGCGCCATGCGCGGTGAACAGCTCGACCAGCACCACGTGCGGGGTCTTGCCGTTGAGGATCACCACGCCCTCGACGCCGTTGTCGAGCGCTTCGAGGCAGGTTTCGACCTTGGGGATCATGCCGCCATTGATCGTGCCGTCGGCGATCAACGCCCGCGCGTCGCGGGCCGACAGCTCGGGGATCAGTTTCTTATTCGCGTCGAGCACGCCATCGACATCGGTCAGGAACAGCAGGCGCTTGGCGCCGAGCGAGCCGGCAATGGCGCCGGCGAAGGTATCGGCATTGATGTTATAGGTCTGGCCATCGCGGCCGGGCGCCACCGGGGCGATCACCGGGATCATCTCCGAGCGGGCGAGGAGGTCGAGCAGGGTGCGGTCGACTTCCACCGGCTCGCCGACAAAGCCCAGATCAAGCTCGCGCTCGATGTTCGAGCCGGGGTCCTTGACGGTCTTGGTGGCCTTTTTGGCGAAGACCATGTTGCCGTCCTTGCCGCACAAGCCGATGGCCCATTCGCCCTCGGCATTGATCAGCGCCACAATCTCTTTGTTGATCGAGCCGGCCAGCACCATCTCGACGACTTCCATCGTCCGCTTGTCGGTGACGCGCAGCCCGCCCTCGAACTTCGACTCGATGCCGAGATTCTTCAGCATCGAGGCGATCTGCGGCCCGCCGCCATGCACGACGATCGGATTGACCTTGGATTGCTTCAAGAGCGCAATGTCACGCGCGAAGGCCTGGCCCAGTTCCACATCGCCCATCGCGTGGCCGCCGTACTTCACCACGACGGTCTTGCCCTCATAGCGCTGCATATAGGGCAGCGCCTGCGACAGGACGGCGGCGTCGCGGGAAAAGCTCTCGATGTCAGGCATGGCGCGCTGTGTATCCATTGTGTCCCGTCCTATAGCGCATTCCATTGGAGTCGAAAGCGCTTTTGAGCCCCGTGCCGGAGCGGATCAGGAAAAGTTGTGAGACTTTCCACCTCGATCCCGCGACCAGACATGGGCATCAACAGAACAAACACGAAGATTTCGTGACCGGGCGCTGTGGGGATAGGCATACTCACAGCCTTTGGCTAAGTTCGCGCCCATGAGCAGCACCGCGAGCCTCGATATCGCCGACCTCATTGCCCGTTGTGCCCTGCGGGACCGCGCGGCATTTCGTGATCTCTACAGCCGCACCAGTGCGAAACTTTTCGGCGTCGTGCTGCGTATCCTCAAAGACAGATCGGAAGCCGAAGAGGCGCTCCAGGAAGTGTACGTCAAGATCTGGCAGCGCGCCGACCGCTACGTGGCGGGTGGCTACAGCCCGATCAGTTGGCTGGTGGCGGTCGCCCGCAACCACTCGCTGGACGTCCTCCGGGCGCGCAAGCCGGTAAGCGATGATATCGACCTCGTGCTTGACCTCGCCGATGGCGGGCCTGACCCAGAGCAGGCCACCATCGACAGTTCGGAGCGCACGCGCATCGACGGCTGCCTCGACGAACTCGAGAGCGACAAGGCCGATTGTGTGCGCGGGGCCTATCTCGACGGCTTCAGCTACGAGGAACTGGCGACGCGCCACAGCGTACCGCTGAACACGATGCGAACCTGGCTGCGACGCAGCCTGTTGAAACTGAGAGAGTGCCTGTCGGCATGAGCACGGAAGGTCACAGCGGCGGTAGGGAGGACGACCAGGTGCTGGTCGCCGAGTACGCGCTCGGCCTCTTGCAAGGCGGCGAGCGAGCCGCCCTCGCACGCCGCATCGTCGCCGAGCCGGGGCTCGCCTCGGACCTGCGCCTGTGGCGTTCCCGCCTCGCGACCCTCGACGACGAGTTCGCTGAAGTCGCGGCGCCGTCAGGCGTCCTGGCCCGCATCGAGAGCCGCCTGTTCGGCGCCACTGCGGCTGTTTCCGGGGGCTGGTGGAACTCGTTGGCTTTGTGGCGCGGTCTCACCGCCGCTGCTGCGGCGGTGGCCGTGGTTGCCATCGGCGTCAACCTGCTGCAGCCGCGCGTCGATCCCAATGTTCTGGCCACCCAGCTGGTCGCCGCGATCCAGGCGCAAGAGGGCAGTGGCGTCGAGTTCGTCGCGCTCTACGATCAGGCTTCCGGTCAAGTGCGCATCACTTCGCTCAAGGGCACCGCCGTGCCTGACAAGGATTTCGAGCTCTGGTACATCAAGGGCGAGCAGCCTGCGGTATCGATGGGCGTGATCCCGGTCGACCAGCGCCTGGAGATCCCGCTCGATGCCGCCGCCAAGGCCGGTATCGAACCCGGCACCGTCCTCGCCGTGACTCTGGAGCAGAAGGGTGGCTCGCCCACCGGCGTGGCGCAGGGCCCGATCGTCGCGGTCGGTACCGTCACGCCGATCTGACCCCGTCCACCGCCATCACAGACGAAACGGCCCGCTTCCACCGAGGCGGGCCGTTTCGCTTTCAGCGTCGGTGGCGCGCATACGAGCCGAGGCCGCAGATAGTTTCGTTCGGTACCACGAATAAAGCGCCGCGGACGAAAATGTGATCCGAAACTACCCTGAAACAGCGCCCGTATCTCCCGCTGTCCCGTCACAAGAACAATGCGGACACTGCCAAAAGGAAGGAACCAAACAATGAAGTTCTCCACTCTTCGCGTACTTGCCGTCTCGGCCATGCTGTCGGTCTCCGCGCTCTCCGGCGTCGCCTTTGCTGAGAACCCGATGGTCGGCGGCGCGCCGATGCTCGAGACCAAGGATATCATCGACAATGCCGTGAACTCGGCCGATCACACCACGCTGGTCGCCGCCGTGAAGGCCGCAGGCCTCGTCGAGACGCTGAAGGGCGCTGGCCCGTTCACCGTGTTCGCGCCGACCAACGCGGCGTTTGAGAAGCTGCCGGCCGGTACCGTCGACAACCTGCTGAAGCCCGAGAACAAGGAACAGCTGGCCAAGATCTTGACCTGTCATGTGGTCGCCGCCAATGCACTGTCGACCGCCATCTCCAAAATGGTGGCTGACGATGGTGGCGCTCACCCCGTCAAGACCGTCGGTGGCTGCGTCTGGACCGCCAAGTACGAAGGCGACAAGATCACCCTCACCGACGAGAACGGTGGCGTGGCCAACGTGACGATCGCCGACGTCGTCCAGTCGAATGGCGTTATCCACGTCATCGATGCGGTGCTGCTGCCCAAGATGTAACCTTCGCAGCCCGCGCTGCGAATATCACATCGTGAACCGCTTCGTGTCCCGTGGGGCGATCCTCACGGGACACGAGCATTTGAATGCCCATCACCGGCGGGGCAGATAGACTGCCGGCAACTGCTGAAAGGCCTCATCCCATGCAAGTCGATCGTCGGACATTCCTCCTTGGCGGCACCGCCATTGCTGCCCTCGGCGCGGCGGCGCTGATGTTCCGGCCGATGGGCTCGAGCCGCGCTGCCGAAGGCACCTTCGAGGTCAATCTCACCGAAGACGAGTGGAAGGCGAAGCTCGACCCCAAGGTGTTCGAAGTGCTGCGCCACGAAGCCACCGAAGCCCCGGGCTCCTCGCCGCTGCTCTACGAGCACCGCGCCGGCATCTTCGACTGCGCCGGCTGCGAGCTGCCGCTGTTCGATTCCAAGACCAAGTACGAGAGCGGCACCGGCTGGCCCAGCTTCTACCAGCCGCTCGACAACGCCGTCGGCGAAGCCACCGACACCACGCTCGGCATGAGCCGCACCGAAGTGCATTGCCGCCGCTGCGGGGGACATCTCGGCCACGTCTTCAACGACGGGCCGCAACCCACGGGCCTGCGCTACTGCATGAACGGCCTCGCTCTGACTTTCACCCCGGCCTGACCGGGTTTCCCTGAGATTAGTGCCTACCCTCCGACTGGCCCTTCATCCTCGCGTCAAAGTTTGACGCTTCGGGATGGAGGGTCTTCTTCTGTGCAACGCAGCCGCACCGGCCGGCATCTTGCCAAGCCCGCCGAACCGCCCCATTTCTTGCCGCGCCATGAAGCTCACCATCATCCAGACCGGCGACGTCCCCGTTCCGCTGCGCCCGCAGTTCGGCGCCTACCCGCCGATGTTCAGGCGCATGTTCGACGAGGCGGGCCAACCGTTCGACTACGAGACGGTGGCCGTCTATGATGGCGCCGAGTTTCCCGATGCGACCAGGCTCGACGGCATCCTGATCACCGGCTCCGCCGCCGGCGTCTACGACGACTATGCCTGGCTCGACCCGCTGCGCGCCTTCATCCGCTCGGCCTACGCCGCCAATACCCCGATGCTCGGTATCTGCTTCGGCCACCAGATCATGGCCGACGCGCTGGGCGGTGATGTGCGCAAATCCGAGAAGGGCTGGGGCCTCGGCCGCCACACCTATGAAGTTAAGGCTCGTCCCGGCTTCCTCGCCACCGACCTGTCGGCGCTGTCGATCGCCTGCTCGCACCAGGATCAGGTGATCGTCCCGCCCAAAGAAGCAGAGGTGTTTCTCGGCTCCGAGTTCACGCCCAATGCCGGCCTGGTCTACCGGAACGGCAAGGCCCTGAGCCTCCAGCCGCACCCGGAATTCCTCGACGACTACACCCTCGCTCTCGCCGAACTCCGCCGCGGCAAGGCCCCGGACGCCGTGGTGGACACCGCCGTCGCCTCGGTCACAACGCCGTCGCACAGTAAGGATGTAGCCGGCTGGCTGGGAAGCTTCCTGAGCCGCTGAGCCCTCAGTGCTCCATCAGTTGCCGGATCTCCGCCCGCAACTGCTCGAGGCCGACCTTCTCTTCGCTCGAGGTCAGGATGATCTCGGGATGCGCCGCCGGGCGCTTGGCGATCGCGGCACGGGTCTTGGCCAGCGCTGCTTCGAGTTCCGTCTTGTTCGGCTTGTCGGCCTTGGTGACAACGATCTGATAGCTCACCGCCGCCTTGTCGAGCTCGTTCATCACCGTCGCATCATTGGCGTTCGGGCCATGTCGGCCATCGATCAGCACATAGACGCGCCTGAGGTTCGGCCGGCCGGTGAGGTACTGGTGGATCAGTCGGGTCCACTGCTTCACCTTGTCCTCGGGCGCCCTGGCATAGCCATAGCCCGGCATGTCGACGATGCGCAGGTCGTCCGACTGGCTCTCGAAGATGTTGAGCTCCTGCGTCCGCCCCGGCGTGTTCGAGGTGCGGGCCAGCCCGGTAGTGCCGGTCAGCGCATTGATCAGCGACGACTTGCCGACATTGGAGCGCCCGGCAAAGGCGATCTCCATCCGGTCGGCCGGCGGCAGGTCGGCGATGCGCACGCAGCCCTTGATGAAGACGAACGGCCGCGCGAACAGCAGCCGTCCCGCCTCGATCTGGTCTGCGCTGAACTTGGATTGTGTCTCGCTCATTGGCGTTCAATAGGGGAGGGCGGCGGAGAAGGGAAGGGGAGCGTGGGCTGATAGCCCCGAGGCTCTATCGTCGATCGTCCCCAGCACTGGATGCCACACCTCCCCCTTGATGGGGGAGGCCGGGAGGGGGTGGAGCCGCAGGCTTGTTGCAGAGACGGGCGGGTTCACCCCCCGGGAACTCCTTGTCTAGTTCGGTGTTCGTGGCTCACCCCCCCTCCCAACCTCCCCCACAAGGGGGGAGGTGCCGCTCGGTGTGTGAGGCACGATCCAGCCCGATCCTCCGGTCTCTACACCGGATACCCGAAAGCCCGCTTCTCAAGCCCTTGCGCCACCATCGCCTTCGAGAAAGCCGGCCAGTTGTCGACCTTGTCGGCCGCCGCCTTTACCCGATCCTGCTTCACAAGCCCGGTGGTGCTGAGCGCTGCCGGCACCTTGAGCGTCACCCCCACCTGCGCTGCAGCCGCCGAGAACCGCCGCAGCGCGCCCTCGGGCGGCTGGTCGATGTCGGTTTCGTAGCGGAGGATCGGTGAGGGCAGGAAGCGCCGGTTGAGCCAGTTGCGCCAGCGGTCGTACCAGCGCTCCTGCGCGTCCATCCAGGCGGCGAAATCGGCGATGTCGAGGCTGAGGCGGACCGCCGAGGTGTCGACCTCCTGCCACTTGTGCACGCTGATCGCCTTGCACCAGCTGACATAGGCGTCGATCTGCCGGCGCACCACGAAGATGACGCGGACGCCGGGCCGCGACAGCACCAGCTGTTCGACGGTCTCGGGCTCGAGCGTATCGTGCCAGAGCTTGAAGGCGAGGACGCGTTTGTGCTCGGCGCGGGCCGCGGCGGTCGCCCGGTCGAGCACGTGGTCCGGTTCGATCCGTTCGGCGAGGCTGTTGAACAGTTCGGGGAAGCTTTTGAGCTCGGCGAAATTGCCGCCGAGCTGCATCAGGTGGTTGGCCCCGGTGCGGGGGCCGGTGATCAGGCAGAGGCTGTCCAGCACCTGATCACCTCTTGCCGCGTCAGCTGGCTCTGTTGCGTCAGCTGGCCTTGCCGCCGGCCGGCTTTTCTTGGACCTTGGGCTTGCGCTTGAAGCTCGCCACGATGTTGCCGAGCAGGTCCACTTCGGCGCCGTGGCGCTTCATGATGAACCACTGCTGCGTCACCGAGAGCAGGTTGTTCCAAGCCCAGTAGATCACCAGGCCGGCCGGGAACGTCCCGAGCATGAAGGTGAAGATGATCGGCATCCAGTTGAAGATCATCGCCTGTGTCGGATCCGGCGGCGGCGGGTTGAGCTTCATCTGCACCCACATGGTGATGCCCATGATCACCGGCCAGACGCCCAGATGCAGCAGTCCGCCCACCACCGGCAGGGCAACCGGGTTCCACGGGATCAGCCCGAACAGGGTGAAGATGTTAGTCGGATCAGGCGCCGCGAGGTCGACGATCCAGCCGAAGAACGGCGCGTGCCGCATCTCCAGCGAGATGAAGATGACGGTATAGAGCGAGAAGAATACCGGGATCTGGATCAGGATCGGCCAGCAGCCCGAGAGCGGATTGATCTTCTCTTTCTTGTACAGCTCCATCATCGCCTGCTGCTGTGCGGGGCGATCGTCCTTGAAGCGCTCCTGGATCGACTTCATTTCCGGCTGCACGCGCCGCATCGCCGCCATCGAGGCGTACGAGCGGTTGGCCAGCGGGAAGAACAGGCCCTTGACGATGACCGTCACCGCGAGGATGGCGAGACCGAAATTGCCGAGGATCCCGTAGAGGAACTGCAACAGGAAGAACATCGGCTTGGTCAGGAAGTGCAGCCAGCCCCAGTCGATCAGCAGTTCGAGCCGGTCGAAGCCGTAGGTCTTTTCGTAGCTGGCGATCACCCCTTCGCGCTTGGCGCCGGCGAACAGGTAGGTCTTGTTCTCAGCGGTGCCGCCGGCCGGCACCAGCACCGGTGTGGTTTCGACGAAGCTGGTCTGGAAGATGTTCTGGGCGCCCGAGGGGGTCGCCGAGAAGCGAGCGTTGAGCGGCGCGCCCGGCACCGAGAGCACGGCCGTCGCCCAGTACTTGTCGGTGATGCCGACCCAGCCGCCGGTAGTGCTGGAGACGTCGATCTGCTTGTCGTTGACGACGTCGTCGTACTTTTTGGAGACCAGGTTGTTCGAGCCGAGCACGCCGAGCGGGCCCTCATGCTGCACGAAGAAGTTCTGCACGTGCGGCTTGCCCTGGCGCACGATGCGCGAGAACGGGTAGAGCGCCACGTCGCCGGAGCCGGTATTCTCCACCGACTGCGCCACGGTGAACAAGTAATTGTCGTCGACGCTGATGGTGCGGCGGAAGATCAGCCCGGCGCCATTGTCCCACTTCAGCGTCACCGGCGTTGCGACGGTCAGCGTCTGCGCATCGCCCTCGACCGACCACACGGTGGTCTCGCTCGGGGTTGCCGCAGTGCCGCCGGCCGCCGGCACCCAGCCGGTTTCGGCGTAATAGCCGCCGGGGGCGCCGGAGGGGATCAGCAGGGTAATGATCGGCGAATTGGGGTCGACCGTCTCTGTGTACTGCTTGAGCTGCAGGTCATCGAGGCGGGCGCCGGTGAGGTTGATCGAGCCCGACAGCGATGGGGTATCGATCTTCAACCGCTGCGGCGATGCCGCGAGCGCGGCCGCGCGGTCGGCGAACGTCCCCGTGGCGCCGGTTGCTGCAGCCGCCGCGGGCGTGCTGCCGTCGGCGGCGGGCGTCGCGAGGCTGGCATCGGTCGCCGGCGCCTGCGCGGCCTGCTCGAGCGCCGCTCGCTTCTGCGCCTGCTCCAGTTGCGGGCCGGCAATGAAGAACTGCCATCCGAACAGCACCACGACGCTGAGCACGATCGCAATGATCATGTTGCGGTTGTTATCGGACTGCATCAGCTCTTCTTCTTCAGGTGGACTTTGGAAATGGCGGCGGCCAGGTCGTTGACCAGCTGGCCGTACGGAATGCTCAGCGCCTCGCGGCGGCCGACCAGCACGTAATCATGTTGGGGTTCGAACCCGCTCGCGCAAGCCTTCGCGGCAGCCCGAAGGCGCCGGCGAATGCGGTTGCGCTGGGGCGAGTTGCCCATCTGCTTGGTAACCGTGAAGCCGATGCCCGGCTCGGCCAGGCCGATGCCCGGCTCGTCGAGCTCACGCGCGTTCGCCTGCAGCGAAAACGCAGCGCGCCCGACGCGCTGGCCTCGGGCGGCTTTCAGAAATTCGGACCGGTTCTTGAGGCGCCGCAAAGCGCCATCCCGTGGCATGGCCGTGTTCACGGCCAAAACCTTAGGCCGAGAGCTTGGCGCGGCCGACAGCGCGGCGGCGGTTCAGAATCTTGCGGCCGTTCTTGGTCGCCATACGGGCGCGGAAACCGTGCCGGCGAGTGCGGACGAGCGTGCTCGGCTGGAAAGTGCGTTTCGACATACGATCTGACCACGCCGGCGCGCGGTTCCTCTTATACTTGAGAGCAGCAAGGTGCTTGCCGGCCGGGCCCTGATCTGGGCGCCTACGGCAGATTGGGGCGGCTTATAGGGAATTGGTTCGGTGAAGTCAACGCGAGGACCGTGCGGCAGAACGGCATTGTCTGCCCCCGAAATCCGCCGATTTCCACACTGCCTTGATCCCGCCCACTATTGTTGGGCCGTCACCCGGTGATAATGAGGCGCGGGGGCTTAGTCGAGAGAGCGAGATTGGCCGATATCCTTACGCCCGACCTCTGTGTCATCGGGGCCGGATCCGGCGGCCTGGCCGTCGCCGAGGCCGCCCGCGCCTATGGCGCCTCGGTCGTGCTGGTCGAGAAGGCGCGGCTGGGTGGCAACGCGCTGCATGCCGGCGCGATTCCGGCCAAGGCGCTGGTCGCCGCCGCCGCTCACGCCCAGGCGCTGCGGGATGGCGCCGCTTTCGGCATCGCTGCGGACGAGCCCAAGATCAATTTTCGCAGGGTGCACGACCATGTCGAGCAGGTGATCGCCGCGCTTGCGCCGCATGATGCCGCGGGCCGGCTCGAAGCGCTCGGCGTCGAGATCATCCGCGGCGCCGCCCGCTTCATCAACCGCAAGGCCCTGTCGGTCGGGGATAGTGAAATCCGCGCCCGCCGCTTCGTTATTGCGACCGGCGCGCGGCTGCCGATCCCCTCCATCCCGGGGCTCGACGCGGTGCCGTATTTCACCAGCGAGACCATTCTCGACAATACGAGGAAACTCACCCACCTCGTGGTCATCGGTGGCGGCGGCGTGGCGCTCGAACTGGCCCAGGCCTATGCCCGGCTCGGCACCGAGGTCACTGTGGTCGAGAACGGTCCGATGCTTGCAGGCTTCGACCCCGAACTGGCGGCCGTCGCATTGAAGCGGGTCGAAGAGGAGGGCGTCCGCCTCCGGGCGCACACCACCGTCACCGCCATCCAGGCCCGCTCGATGGGCATCGGCGTCGCCGTGCAGAACGGCGAGGACGACCAGTTGCTCGACGTCTCGCACATCCTCGTTGCCGCCGAACGCATGCCCAACCTTGCCGGCCTCGACCTCGACAAGGCCGGCATCCGGATGAACAAGGCCGATCCGCGGCTGCTGCTGCTGTCGCCCGGCCTCAAGACCACCAATCCACGCGTCTACGCCGTCGGCGACGCCGCCGGCGGCCAGTCGGTGCAGGCGGCGGTGCGCCAGGCCGAGGTCGTGGTGCGCAGCGTCCTCCTCGGTGCTATGGCCAAACCGGACGCGCTGCGCGTCCCGCGCGTCGTCTCCACCGACCCCGAGCTCGCCGAGATCGGCCTCAACGAAGCGCTGGCCCGCTTGAGGCACGGCGCCGGCTTTCGCGTCACCCGCTGGTCCTACGCCGACAATGATCGGGCCCGCACCTCACGTGCGACCTATGGCCTCGCCAAGCTCATCACCGACCGCTCCGGCAGGATCCTCGGCGCTGGCGTCGTCGGTCCCGGCGCCGGCGAGCTGGTTGCGCTGTTTTCCCTCGCCATGACCGGTGGGCTCAGGGCCGACAAGCTCGCCGAGCTGGTTGCGCCTTACCCCTCTTACGCCGAGATCGCAGTGCGGCTCGGCGAGGAGTTCCGCCGTGGCGGGACGGCCAAGCCGCTCATCCGGCAGTGGATCAGCCTCAATAAGCTGCTCGGCTAGGCCTGTTTGTCACCTGTTGACGCTGGAAAGCCACAGCTTTCCCCGCTAATCATCGCCCAATGGCTAAACAAAACCGCGCGATGCCTGGCCCGTTCTCCGGGCTGTCCGTCAAGATCATCGCCACCATCATCGTGGTGATCCTCGCGGTTGAGATCGTGATCTATCTGCCATCGGCCGCCAACTTCCGCCAAAGCTGGCTCAACGACCGGTTGCGCGTCGGCGTCGTCGCCGCCCGCGTGCTCGATGCCGTGCCCGACGCCATGAACCTGCCGCGCATGCTGACCGACCGGCTGCTCACCTCGGCCGGCGCCCTCGCCATCGTCTATCGCCGCGAGGGCCAGAGCCAGCTGATCGAACTCGAGAACGTCACCATGCCGCGCGAGGCGGTGACGGTGGATCTGCGCCAGCGCGATCCGGCCTCACTGATTCTCGGCGCCCTCGAGACCCTGGTGCTCGGCTCCAACCGCACGCTGCGCATCGTCGGCGAAGAAGACGGTATGCCCGACCGGGTCATCGAGGTGCTGATGCCCGAGGCGCCGTTACGCAGCGAGCTGCTGCTCTATTCGCGCAACCTGTTCTTCCTGTCGCTGATCCTCGCCATCATCACTTCGGCGGTTCTCTATGTATTTGTCTCGCGCATCCTGATTGCGCCAATCCGCCGCCTCACCGGCAACATGGTGGAGTTCTCCGAGGCGCCCGAGAACGCCGCGCTGATCGTCACCCCATCCGACCGGCGCGACGAAATCGGCATCATGGAGCGCGAGCTGGCGGCGATGGAATCCGATATCTATTCGATGCTGCGCCAGCGCCGGCATCTCGCCGATCTCGGCCTCGCCGTCGCCAAGATCAATCACGACCTGCGCAACACCCTGACCTCGGCGCAACTGCTCAGTGACCAGGTGGCCAATCTCGACGATCCCAAGGTGCAGCGCCTCGCGCCGCGCCTGGTGCTGTCGATCGACAAGGCCATCGGCTTCGCCCAGTCGGTGCTCGACTATGGCCGCCAGAGCGCCACCCCGCCGCGGCCGGTGCCGGTTGACCTGCATCTGCTGCTCGATGAAGCCGCCTTCGATGCCGGCCTCGTCGGCCACCCCGCGATCCGCTGGACCAACCACGTGCCTGACGCGGTGTCGATTTCCGCCGATCCCGACCAGTTTGCCCGCATCTTCGACAACCTGTTCAAGAATGCCCGCGAGGCGCTCGAGGCCGCCGGCGGCAAGATCGACGGCCCTCAGGTCGAGGTCAGCATCGCCGAGACGCCCGACTGGCTGACCCTCACGGTCACCGACAATGGTCCCGGCCTGCCGCCACGGGCCCGCGAGAACCTGTTCGTCGCCTTCGAGGGCTCCGCCAAGGCCGGCGGTACCGGTCTTGGGCTCGCCATCGCCCGCGAGTTGACCGAGGCGCATGGTGGCAAGCTCAGCTTCGTCGACCAGCCGCTGGGCACGCGTTTCGACGTCACGCTGCCCCGTTCCATCCGCATCGCCTGAACTGTCACGTCAGCGTCAAAATTCCTCGCGCGTCGATGCTTGCAATGCTGCGACGGCCCATGTATGGGTCTCGCCGTTCGCCGGAAACACCACCGGCCGTGCGCGCCCTTAGCTCAGCTGGATAGAGCACCAGACTACGAATCTGGGGGTCAGGAGTTCGAATCTCTTAGGGCGCGCCAATCCTTCCCCGAGCTGTCAGCCGAAATGTCACGCCAAATCGCGATTGGGTCGATTCCAAAGAAAGTTGGGTCGGCCGCTAGCTCGACACGGCCAGCGCTCGGATCCGAAGATCCGAGCGGCGACTGCAAGGTTGCCGGCAGTAGCGTCAGCTAGCAGCTGCCTTCGGTTCGTCCCTGCGGACCCGATTTCTGCCCTTTTCCGTCAGGCTTAGCCCGATGTACCCGCGGTCGATCGCATGGGTTCTGGCCTTTTGCGCCTCGTGTGGCTTGTGTCCCTGAGCCTCGAGCTCAGCGTAAAGCACCTTGGTCGCAATTGGTTCGTCGGCCCCGCTCAACACAGCGAGCAGGGCGAGTAGCGTGGACGTTTCCTCAGGAACCGCGGCTGTAGGCGCTGGGAGCGAACTTGACACCGCCGACGTTTGCGCACGGAACAATTGAGCGGCCGCCTGAAGCTCGCTCGTGCTCTGAAGCAATTGGTCCAGCCGGTTCTCGGCGAGCTCCGCACGTTTTGTCGCTGCCTCTTCAGAAGCCTCTAGCAACTCGAATCCTCTCTTAGGCCGGCATAGGCCGCTCGAAACTCGCGGACCTCGGCCGCCAGCGCTCCCTCGGCATGACGCTTAGCCGCAGCCCACAGCTTCTTGAGCACCGGCTCTGCGATGTCGGCAAGAAAGCTCGCGGAGGGATCGTCGTCATGGGACGCATTCAGGCGTTCTGACCGGACCACTGCCAAGTGCTTCAACACTGTGCTCTTCGAGCCGCCCGTCAATTTGAGAACATTGGCCGCGGACGGAGAGTTGCCTCTCGCCAACAGCTGTTGATAGGCGCTGCGGACGCTTTCAAGATTGGCGACCGTTTTTGACACCATCTACGACCGGCAGCAGGTGGAGCCTCATTTGCTGATGAGGGCTTAGCGTCACCTACCAGCCGAACCGGTGATGCGGCTATCATCCATCCTGATGGTCCATCAGGCTGTCCCGGTCGAGCGCGGTGCCGCCGTCTGCGTTGATCGCTAACTGCCGCCGATGTTGCTTCTAGTCATTTGGCCAACTGGGGAGACGTGCTCAATCGGCCGATCGAGTTCTGGGTACTGCATGCGTCGTCGCGGCTATCGAGTCCCAAGGTCACGAGCTTGCATCGTTCCTCGCCGCCCAATTCCTCAATGTCAGGCTAGATTTGACCGCTGTCTGACTTCCGCTTTGGGCGGATAGTGTTGAAAAAGTCCGCGCGGGTCATCAGCTGCCAAACTGGCTGAAACGATCTTGCGCGGCCAGCCGCCGAGAGGCCCTTCGGCAGCGAAACCGTTCTCGCTACTGGCCACTGCCGGAACCTCATCCCAGCACGTCGGCCGTAGTGGCGCCATGGACGCCCTTCGGCCCGCTTTTTCAACGCTATCGCGCCAATTGCCGACATCCGGTCACGGAGCCTGTGTGCCGGAGGAGATGCTCCAGACTCGGATTAGCTCGGCAATCGAACCGAGCCCCATTTTCCGCATGGCGTTGCTGCGGTGAAGCTTCACCGTGACTTCGCTGATGCCGAGGTCGAAGGCGATCTGCTTGTTGAGGCGGCCATGCGCGACCTTTTCCAGCACCTCGAGCTCGCGAGGCGTCAGAGTAGCGACACGCTCGGCGTGCCGACGTGTTACTTCGGCGTCGGCCCGTTGGGCGGCATCCCGGGCGATTCCCGCGGCGATGGCATCGAGTAGCGTCTGGTCCCGCACCGGCTTGGTCAGGAAGTCGATGGCACCCGCCTTCATCGCCTGGACGGTCATAGGGATGTCGCCATGCCCGGTGAGAAAAATGACCGGCTTCGGATTGGGGCCACGGGCCAGTTGCTGCTGGATATCCAGTCCGCTGCTGCCCGGCATGCGAACATCGAGGATCAGGCAGCCCGGCCGTTTCAGCGAGCCACTCTCAAGCATCTCACCGACTGACGCGAAGGGTAAGGGCTCATATCCTGCCGATTGGATAAGCTCGGTCAGACCCTCGCGGACTCGCTGGTCGTCATCGACGATGAAGACCGCCGGCCTCAGGTCCAATCCCGTGACGGACTGCGACGCCACAACCCTGGTTGTCTGTCCTTGGTCAAGTCCCATGCTTGCCTCCGTCTCTGGATTTGAGGGCGCCCACCACCGTCGACAGTAGCTCACCGGCGTCGAACGGCTTGCGGAACAGGCCGCCAACGTTCGAGGCACGGTCGGCAACCTCATGGCGCCCGGTGATCAGGAAAACCGGCAGGTCCGGCCGCACGCGCAGCACCCGGTCACGGAGTTCGAACCCATCCATACCGACCATCCCGATGTCGGTGATCAGCATGTCGATGTCGGCTGTGCCGCCCTCCAGCAAAGCCTGTCCCGACAGATAGCAACGAGCCACATATCCTGCAGATTCTAGAAGTTCCGACAGGGACTCCAATACCCGCGCATCGTCGTCGACGATGGCGATCACGGCTCGCTCAGTGGTCACGATCGGTCACTCCCAAACGGGAATGGGTGACCGGGACCTGCAGGCGCTCGGCGATGCGGACGAGATCGGCCAGCGACGCGGCCGCCATCTTGTGCATGACGTTGCGGCGATGGATTTGCAGGGTCACTTCGCTGATCCCGAGCTCGGCCGCGGCCTGCTTGTTGAGCAGCCCGCTGACCACCAATGGCAGCACGTCGCGTTCTCGCGGGGTCAACTCGTCGTAGCGACGCCGCAGGGCCAGCAGTTCAGTCTGCTCGGTCCGCCTGGCGCGATCGAGCGCGATCGCCTGATCGATTGCTCGCATCAGGTCGGAGTCGCTGAATGGCTTGGTGAGAAAATCCACCGCGCCGCCTTTGATCGCTCGCACCGATGATGGGATGTCGCCGTGACCGGTGATGAAGACGATGGGTGGATGCTCGCCCTCCCCCAGTTGGCGCTGCAGTTCCAATCCTGTGATACCTGGGAGTTCGAGATCGAGGATCAGGCAGGCAGGCAGGTCCGGTTTGTCGGCCCTGACATATTCAGCGGCCGAGGCGAACGGCATTGAACGTATCCCGTGTGAATCGAGCAGCTCCGTGAGCGCCTCGCGGATCGGCGCATCGTCGTCAACGATGAAGGCGATTTTGTCGTTACTGGTCATGGCGAAGTCTGCGTCTCCGGCACGTTGGCCGCGACCGGCAGGGTGAAGATAAATCTGGCTCCCGCCGGCGTATTCGGCTCGGCCCAGAGTCGACCGCCATGCGACTGGACGATCGAACGGCTGATCGCCAGTCCCATGCCCATGCCGCCGCCCTTGGTGGTGACGAACGGCTCGAAGATCGTCTCGGGGTTCGATAGCCCAGAGCCTGTGTCGCTGATTTCGGTTCGCACCAGGCCATCGGCGGCGCTGACATCGATCCGTAAGTCTCGCTGTCCCGTCGCCGACTCCATCGCCTCGATGCCGTTGCGCAGCAGGTTGATGATCACCTGCTGGATCTGCACGCGATCGATCACGACATCCGGGAGGTCGGCCGAGACCTGAACGGTCAGGCGAACGCGCCGCCGGGCGGCATCTTCGGCCATCAGCTCTCGAGCTTCCGCAACGAGGCGGTCGAGCCCCATGCTGGAACGGGTGTCGGCAGACTGCTTGAACAGGGAGCGGATGCTGCTGACGATATCGGCAGCCGCGTTGGCGTCGCGGATGATGCGCTCGGCCGTGATCCTCGCCCGGTCAAGGTTGGGTGGATCGGCCTTCAGCCACCGTTCGCAGGCATGCGAATTGGCGACGATGGCGGCTAGAGGCTGGTTCACTTCGTGGGCGATCGAGGCGGAAAGTTCGGCAAGGCTCGCCGCCTGGCTGGCCCGGGCCAGGCTCTCCCGCGCCAACCGCAATTCTTCCTCGGCCCGCATCTCGCTGTCGATATCGAGGCAGATGACGTTCCACTGCAGGATCGTGCCATCGGCGCTGCGCATCGGCGCGGCACGGGTCTCGACCCAGCGGTATTCGCCATCATGGCGCCGCAGCCGGTGCTTGCGGGCGTATGGCTGGCCGGTGCGCAGCGATAGGCCATAGTCCTCCTTGACCGCCGCGAGATCGTCGGGATGGACGCCCGCATCGAGCGTGCCGGCCAGCCGAGACTTTCCCGTGCCGTCGAGGGCATCGAGGTCATAGCCCAGGTACTCGCGGAGCTGCTGGCTGCGGAAGATGGGCTCGCCATCGGGAGCAGCACAGTCGATCATAGCCGGCAGTGTCTCGACCAGTTGCCGGAACTGCTGTTCGCTCTGCCGCAGCGAGTCCTGCGCCACCACCATGTCCTCGATGTCGACGTTGACGCCGTACCACTGGACGATCTTGCCGTCGGAAGCCCGGAATGGCGCTGCTTGCCCCTCTGTCCACCGCCATGCGCCGTCGTGACGGCGGTTGCGGTAATGCAGATGGAACGGCTCACCTGTGGTGAAGGAGTGGTGCAGCGCGTTGGCGAGGAGCGTCCGGTCATCGGGGTGCACAATGGTGCCGATCGCCTCGCGCAGGCCTCCCTGAGCGTCGAAGAAAGCGAGGTCGAGGCCGATATAGTCGGTCATCGTCTTGTTGATGTAGGCGGGCTCGCCGTCGGGCGTGACACACCAGATCTGGATTGGCACGGTGTCGACGAGGCGTTGCAAGCGACGCTCGCGTTCGCGCAACGCCTGTTCGGTAAGGCGGTAGACGTCGATATCGAGCATCGCGCCGTACCAGCCGGTAATGCGACCGTCGGCATTGCGGGTCGGTCGCGCCGCAACCCGATGCCAGACGAAGGCACCATTGGCCCGCAGCACTCGGTACTCGAAATGACAATTTTCACCAGTGCGCAGCGAGTTGCGCAGTACTTCGGCGGCAAGCGGAGCATCGTCGGGATGCCAGCTGCGCTGCCAGCCCTGCCGGCCGCCTTCGAGGAACGGGATGCCGTCGAGCAGCTCGTTGAGGCCCTCGAGCGTCATCCCAATCGAAGTCTGGGCCGTGGGTGTGGCGTAGGTGAACTGGCCGGTAGCGTCCATGGCCCAGGCCCCGCCATAGAGGTCTTCGACCGCCTTGGCCGCGCGGACGGCCTCCTCGGTTTCGCCGAATGACGAGGCGACAGTCCAGCGGTCGTCGCCACGGGCGGTGGCTGGAGCGATAGTGAGACGTGGGCTCGCCTGTGGCTCGAGTCGGAACTCGACCCAGGCATAGCTGCCGTCAGGCTGCAGCTGGCGGTAGCTGCTGACCTGTGGGGTGCCGTGGAAGAAAGCCCGGGAGGCGGCCTGCTCCACCAGCGGGCGGTCCTCGGGATGCATTGATGCTTCTATCTCCGACGCGAGACCGGGGGCTTCGATATCGACCATGGCGCCGTACCAGCCGGTGATGGCGCCGGAGCCGTCGCGAACCGGCTCACCGGTGGTTCGCGCCCAGCCGAGCCGGCCGTCGCCGCGCCGCGTGCGGTGCTCAACGTCGAGACGTTCGCCGGTGTCGAGGCTTTGGCGCCAGGCTGCCTCGATCCGGGCGAGGTCGTCGGGATGGGCGAGCCGGCACCAGGCAGCTTCTCCCGCAGGGCTTCCACCGTTCGCGTAGGTGAGCCGGCCGTCGATATCTGCGGCCCAAGCGTTGCCGAGGATGCGCTCGACCGCCCTTGCCGCGTTTGCGGCGGTTATACCGGCTCCCGTCAGGTCTGGGTGGGCTATGGTCATTGCCGGCTGCTCCGGTCGTCCCTCACTGGCGCCGAGGCTAACCACAAACCACTTCCGTCGTATCTAGTGGAAATCCATGCCCCGGGCGGGGCGGGGCGGAGCCGGACAGGTAAAGCGCTCGCCTGCCCCTTCGTCGGCCACGGGGAGAAACCGGAAAAATCCCGCGTGTTCGCCATCGCTGTCTCGTCCGGTTGACACGGCTCCGCCATCAACATGAACGCTGTCTGAACGAATTCTGACTGCCTTAAGAGGCTGACGGGACTGGCTTTTCGATGGACGAACCTACCCTCAGGTCGAGCCGCACTCCCCGCCTAGCATAATACCGCGCCGCGATCCTCGCGGGGACAACTTCAGGTCTCCCTACAGAGGATCAAGACCATGAAGCTTTACTATGCCCCGCTGGCCTGCAGCCTTGCCGACCACATCGCCCTGCTTGAAGCCGGAATGCAGTTCGAGCGCGAGCAGGTCGACTTGCGCACCAAGCGCACCGCGACCGGACGCGACATCACCGAGATCACCGGCAAGAGCTACGTGCCGGCACTGGTGCTCGACGATGGCGAGGTGGTGACCGAAAACATTGCCGTGCTGGACTGGATCGCCGGCCGCTACCCGGCGCTCGGGCTCGAGGGGCCGCTCGGGCGTACCCGCCTGCTGGAGGCGTTGACCTTCATCTCGACCGAGATCCATCGCGCCTTCAAGCCGTTCTGGCATAACGGATCGGTCGCGGAAAAGGCGCATGCGGCCGAAACGATCAACCGGCACATGCAATATTTCTCCGATCGGATGCGGGGCGACTATCTGCTCGGAGATCACCCATCCGTCGCCGACTTCTACTTGTTTGTGATGCTGCTCTGGGCGCAGCGCTTAGGCGTGACCATCCCGGAAGAAATCGTCGCTCTCGGCGACCGGCTCAGCCGGCGGGCGGCGGTGCACGAAGCAATGAGCGTGGAAGGCCTGTTGTAGCGGGCAGACGACACCGGCCGGGGGCGCACCTCCGGCCGGCTCAAGTTTGTCGCGATGCTTACTTCGCTGTAGCCGCTTCCTCGATTATCGCGGCGACTTCGGCCGGATGAGAGACCATCAGGGCGTGCGAGCCGCCTTCGATCGCCACGGCCTTCTTGACCTCGGCGCGGTCGGCCATGAACTCCTGCACGGCGGCTGGGATGTTGAGGTCGAGCGAGCCATAGATCGAGTAGCTCGGCACGTCCTTCCAGGTCGCGACAGCGGTGAGCTCCTCGAGCGCCGCCTGGGTGACGGGGCGCTGGGTCGCCGCCATCAGGGCGGTGACAGTCTCGGGCACGTCGGCAGCGAACTGGGCGTGGAACTTCGCCGGCTGGATGTAGAGGTCGGCGCCGCCCGAGGCCAGCGGCACTGGCTGCAGCGCGGCGCCCAGCGTCGAGCCCGGGAACTTAGTTGAGAGCACGGAAGCCGACTCGCCAGGCGCGGGGATAAAGCCGCCAACATAGACCAGCGCCTTGACGTTCTTGTTGCCGTTCGCCGCCTCGGTGATGACGAGGCCGCCATAGGAGTGGCCGACCAGCACGACGTCACCCGGGATGGACTTCACGAGGTCGGCGACCGAAGCTGCGTCGCCAGCAAGCGTCCGCAGCGGGTTCGAGGCGGCGATGGCAGTGTAGCCGTCCTTGTTGAGCTCCGCGATGACGCCGCCCCAGCCCGAGGAATCGGCGAAGGCGCCGTGGACCAGAACGATGGTCGGCTTGGTCACATCCTGGGCGATGCCGCCACCGGTAGCGCCAAGCACGGCGGCCGCTGCAATCGCGATAACTCCGAGAGTCTTCTGCATTTGATTGTCTCCATGTCGGCCGGGTTTGGCCGTGAAGCGAGCATCGCCGAAGCCGTCGAAGCGGCCATTTGTGCGCAGGCGGAGGATGACCGCTGCGGAGGCATGGCATCGCCTCGCTGCTGGGTGTTGCACTCCTGCCCCCGGGTCGAGCCGCCTACACCCTCGGCACTAGCGCAGCTCGCTGCGAGGGCGAATGGCCCGACGCGACGGGCCGCCGCCAGATGGTGGACGAGAGCAGCGAACGCTCTTGCCAACTCCATAGGAGCCGAAATGAACAAGCCGATCACTCCCACCCCGATCCTCGACCCCACTGCTGGCGCCTTCGTCGAAGGCCTTGCGGGTGGCAAGCCGATCCAGACCCTGACGCCCACCGAAGCGCGTGGCGTGCTCACGAGCGTGCAGAAAGCCGCCGACGTAAAGTTGCTCGATGTGCAGATCAAGGATGTGGCGCTGCCGCTCGGCCCGACCGGCAGCATCAACATCCGCGTTGTCCGCCCGGCCGGAGCGACCGGCGTACTGCCGGCGATCATCTACATGCATGGCGGCGGCTGGGTGCTGGGCGACCGCGTGACGCATGACCGCCTGATCCGCGAGCTCGCGACTGGCGCCAACGCGGCGCTGGTCTTCGTCGACTACGAGCGCTCGCCCGAAGCTCGCTACCCGGTAGCGATCGAGCAGGGCTACGCGGTGGCGAACTATGTCTCCAACAATGCCGACAAACTGATGATCGACGGCCAGCACATCGTGATCGCCGGTGACAGCGTGGGCGGCAACATGGCGGCGGCGATTGCGTTGCTCGCCAAGGAGCGCAAGGGGCCGAACTTCCGGGCCCAGGTCCTGCTCTACCCGGTGACCGACGCCTCGATGTCGACTCGCTCGTACGAGCAGTTTGCCGCCGGCCCGTGGCTGACCCGGGACGCGATGGCCTGGTACTGGGAACAGTATATTCCCGAGGCCGCGCAACGTTCCCAGACGCACGCCTCGCCGGTCAACGCCAGCAAGGACGAGCTGAGCGGGTTGCCCCAGACGCTGCTGATGGTGGACGAGAACGACGTTTTGCGCGACGAGGGCGAAGCCTATGGCCGGAAGCTCGCCGAGGCCGGCGTTCGTGTCACCTCAGTCCGATACAACGGCACCATCCACGACTTCATGATGCTCAACGCCCTCGCGCTGACGCCGGCCGTCCGCGGCGCCGTTGGCCAGGCCACGGGCTACCTGCGCTTCGTGTTCTCGCAGCCGTAAGGCCGAGGCGGCGGACCTGTTCGGTTCGCCGCCCCCTTTGGGTCTACAGGAGAGCAAAATGACGGATTTTGTACCCGGCGGCAGGTCCGAAGTGATCCCGCCTTTGCCTTACGATGGCATGGCCGGACTGGTGCACGACCTCGGAAACTACATCCAGATCGCCATGTCGGCGGTACGCCTCGTTTCTCGCCACAAGGATGCTGCGGGGTCGATGGCCCTCAGCACAATGCTGGCGCAGGCCGATGACGCGCTCGACCGTGCCGGCGCGCTGGTGCGCCATACCGTGCGCCGCAACGATGCGGATGATGACGTGAGCATCGGCGAGTGCGTTATGCAGATGGCTTCGCTGCTGCGCTACGCGACCGGACCCCATGTGCATGTGCGGCTGCTGGTCGGACTGCTGCCGCGAGTGCGGATCAGCCGGATCGAGCTGCAGAACGCGCTGCTCAACCTGGCGGTGAATGCCCGGGACGCCATGCCGGTAGGCGGCACCCTGTCGATCTCGGCGATGCTCGCCGAAGGACCGGATGGCGCGGAAATCGAGCTGGTAGTTGCCGACGACGGCACCGGCATGTCGTCGGAAGTCATTCAGCGTGCCTTCGAGCCTCGCTTCAGCACCAAACCGACCGGCGGCGGCATGGGCCTGCCGGGCGTCCGACGCTTCGTCGAGGGCGCCGGCGGACGCATTGCGATCGAATCCGCCCTCGGATCCGGCACCGCGGTGAGGCTTCGATTTCCGGTCGTCTAGGCGCTGCAGCCCTAGCGGCTGTTGCACCTAGACCTTCGGTATAGGCGGGCTCAGCCCAGGCACGATGGTCGGCAGTCGGCTCCGGAGACAGACTTCAGGGGCAATTCGGCATCGAGCAAACAACAGGAGCAAGTCATGAGAGTTCTGGTTATCGGCGGCAGCGGTCTCATCGGTTCACGCGTGGTCAGCCGGTTGCGTCAAGGCGGCCACGACGTGATCGCGGGCTCGCCGTCGACCGGGATCAATACGGTGACCGGCGACGGATTGCCCGAGGCGATGGAAGGCACCGACGTGGTTGTCGACGTCGCCAACTCGCCATCGTTCGACAGCGCGGCGGCCTGGGACTTCTTCTTCAACGCCGGCAACAACATCTTTGCCGCCGAAAAGGCGGCAGGTGTGAAGCACCATGTGGCGCTTTCAGTCGTTGGCACCGAACAATTGCAGGACAGCGGTTATTTCCGTGCCAAGGCGCTGCAGGAACAACTGATCGAAGAGGGCGGCATTCCCTACACGATCCTCCGGGCCACCCAGTTCTACGAATTCCTGAATGGCGTTGCCGGGTTCTCGACCGGCGAAGACCAAGTGGTGCGCCTGCCGCCGGCGCTGATGCAGCCGGTGGCTGCCGACGATGTCGGCGAAACGCTGGCACAGCTGGCGCTGAGGGCACCGGTCAACGGCCGCGCCGAACTGGCCGGACCGCAGGCCTATCGCCTGAGCGATGTGGTCGGCCGCGTACTGGCGGTGAACCATGATGAACGACTGGTGATTGCCGACCCCAAGGCAAAGTATTTCGGCGTCACGATCAGCGAACGCACGCTGGTGCCGGTGGGTGACGATCCCTTCATCGGTGCCGTGTCGCTCGACGACTGGCTGGCCCGCAGCCAGCCTCGCGCCGCCTGATGGAGGCGAGGATGTTCGTCCGCGACCTCGACGAGCAGATGCGCTCGCGTTTCAAGGCACTCGATGAGACGAGCACGGTGCGGCTGGCCGCAGAAGCGTTGGCCAACCCACGGCTGGGCCTCATCGTGGTGTGCGGCTCGGACGAGCGTCCGACGGGGGTGGTGAGCAAGTCCGATCTGGTGCGGCATCTCGCGCAGGCCGGACTGGTCGACTTGCCGGTCACGGCGGTGATGACCCACACGGTCATCACTGCCTCGCCCGCCGACGATCTGCACGAGACCTGGCAATACATGGTGCGTCAGCGGCTGCAGAACCTGCCCGTGGTGGGTTCGGACCGCCGGCTCGTCGGAACGCTCGATATCCGCGATGCGCTCTCGGCCATCCTCAAGTCCGAGGAGAGCCAGGAGGAAGCTCTGATCAACTATATCGCTGGCAACGGCTATCACTGAGGAGGCCGGAATGACCTTTCCCAACGATCCGCATGATCGCCTGCCTCGCGGCGACAAGAACCGCCGGCTATCGCTGGGCGCCAGTCGGGAGGAATTCGCGGCTGCCGCCGGCGTCAGCGTCGAGGAACTGCACGACTACGAGCACACCCAGCCCGACCGGCATTTCCGCTTCGACGTGGCCGAGAGGGTGGGAGCAGCGCTGGAGCTGCTCGAGGCCACCCGTGTGGCGCACGTTCTCAACGGTCCCGTGCCGCATGACGACGCTGACTGACCACCTTCGACAAATCGATGTGGGCGAACTCAGCATCGGCTACGCCGAGCTCGGCCCCGTCGACGGGCCAGCCGTGATCCCCCTCCACGGCTGGCCCTATGACATCCACACCTATGTGCAGGTCGCGCCGCGCCTCGCCGGCGCCGGGTTTCGAGTGATCGTGCCCTACCTGCGCGGCTTCGGCACGACGCGGTTTCGTGACGCCCGGGCCTTGCGCAACGGTCAGCAGGCGGCGCTGGCACTCGACGTGTTGGGGCTGATGGATGCCTTGGGGCTCGAACGAGCGACATTGGCCGGTACCGACTGGGGCGCCCGCGCCGCCTGCTGTGTCGCGGCGCTCTGGCCGGAACGGGTGACGGCGCTGGTGTCGGTGAGCGGGTACCTGATCTCTAGTCAGCACGCCGGCAAGGCGCCATTGCCGCCGGAGGCGGAGCTACGCTGGTGGTATCAGTATTACTTCGCCACGGAGCGTGGCCGCCGGGGATATGCGGCGCACCGCGTGGACTTCGCCCGGCTGATCTGGCGGCTGGCCTCGCCGCGCTGGGCATTCAACGAAGCCCAGTTCGCCCTCACGGCTGAGGCGCTGAACAATCCCGACCATGTCGACGTCGTGATCCACAATTATCGATGGCGGCTCGGTGTGGCCGAAGGTGACCCCAGGCTCGACGCGTTCGAGGCGAGGCTGGCGGCGCGGCCGCTTATCTCGGTACCGACTATCACGCTCGAGGGCGACGCGAATGGCGCCCCGCACCCCGAGCCCGCAACCTATCGCGACCGAGTCACCGGCCACTACGAGCACCGGACGCTAGCCGGCGGCATCGGCCACAACCTGCCTCAGGAAGCGCCCGACGCCTTCGCTTCGGCAGTCATCGATATCACGACACACGCACTTGAAGGACGAAGCAAATGAGCAAGGTTTGGCTGATTACCGGTGCCGCCAATGGCATCGGACGCGCCACCGCGGAGCTAGTACTGGAGAAGGGCGACCGACTGGTCGCCACGGCGCGTCGGGTCGACCGACTCGGCGATCTGGTGGAGCGGTATGGTTCGAGCGTGGCGCTGGCGGAGCTCGATGTGACCGACAGCGCAGCCGCATCGCGGGCCGTCGCAAAGGCGCTGGAACGCTTCGGCCGGCTCGACGTGCTGATCAACAATGCCGGATACGCTCACCTCGCGCCCTTCGAGCAGACGCCGGAGGTCGACTTTCGCAACGAGGTGGAAACCAACTTCTTCGGGGTGGTCAACCTGACGCGAGCTGTCCTGCCGGTGATGCGGCGGCAAAGGGCAGGGCACATCCTCAACATCTCCTCAAGTTCCGGTCGCTTTGGCGGTCCGGGTTCAACCGCCTATAGCGCCGCGAAATGGGCGGTGAGTGGATTCACCGAGTCCCTAGCCAAGGAAGTCGCGCCATCCGGGGTGAAAGCCGTATCGGTTGAGCCCGGCAGCATCCGCACCAACTGGACACGGGTGGCGCGAGGAAACGTGCCGACGCTGCTCGAGGAATACGAACCGACAATTGGCATGATTATGAAGCTGACCGAGCACATAGCCGGCAACGAACCGGGTGATCCGATGCGGGTCGCGCAGGTCCTGTTCGACCTCTCGCGCCGAGACGACGTGCCAGAGCACCTTATCCTCGGTAGCGACGCGGTAGCCCGAGTCTCTCAATCCGAAGCCGCTCGCCGCGAGGAAGCCGAGAGGTGGATCGCGACGAGTTTGTCCACGGATTTCTAGGAGCGCCAATGGCCGCTTTTGGGCCGAACCGGCCCCCGACGGTGACCCCTCCGCGCCCAAGAACGGACGTTGGCTTAGCAACCAGCGCGTGGAGCTCATCACGGTTATTGGCGGCCATCCGACAAGAGGGAGATCGTGGCGTCCAGTCTACCGACGATTCCGAGCAGCGGCGAAGGAGGGGTGGCCACACCCGGTGCGCAGTCGACCCAAGAAATTTTGGAAGTACGACCTGATCGACCCAGGTTCCTTTGGCGGGGTTGACCCAAGAAATTTTGGTGGGTTGAGCCTTTTCATGGGCTTAGCCGACCCAACTTCATTTTGGCGCGACACGAAAATCGGGCTGGCTCGATTCCAAAACAAACTCGGGTCGATCTGGTACCGACATCGCGGTCGGTCCCCCGGGATTTGCGTTGCCACGAGACCACTACCGACCAGGGACCGAGGTGAAGCACCTCGCCATGCCGCGCGACCTCGCGGCTCTCGACCAGCGTGACATCGTGGGACGGGCAGGGGCAGGCCGGGTGAACGGTCGCCCCGCTGAGTGATCGGCCCTAAGGCCAGGGATAGCCTGCCGTTGCGATCCCCTGCGCCAACAGATCCGCCGCCACTTTCCGCCGATAGGCCACCACATCGCCCACCGGCTCGGCCCTGAGCGTCGTGACCTCGGCTCCGGTGAAGGGTCGGTGGTCCGCTGCTAAAGAGGTTCCGCCCCAGGTTTCCATCACATAGTTCATCACATCGGCGATCTGCTTGTCGGTGAGGCTTGCGCTCACCACACCGGGGACGTGCATGAGGTAGCGACGGCCATCCTCGGTCTGGGCGAATGCACCGACATAGTTGCGAAAGTCGGGGATACCGCCCGGCTCGCTTCCTGACCCATCCGTGGCGTGGCAGCCGGCGCAGCGCAAAATGAAATTGCTGCGGCCTGCTTGCTGTGCCAGCGCGGGCGAGACCAGAGCGAGGCCAAGTGCAAGACCTGCTGCAAGAACTGCCAGGACGCGCATGTCAGCCACCCCCCTTGCGGATGTCGCGCAGTTGCTTGTGGGTGGGCACTGCAGCGCGGACGTCCCCAACGGTCGTGGCATCTATGGGCGTGCCGACCTGATTGAGGTCCTGCAGCACGTAGTTGGTAACCGCTGCGATCTCTTCGTCGCTCATGAAGTCGTGCGTCGGCATGACGAGACCGATATAGCTCTGGCCGGCCGCCTCGATCGTCCCGGTAAGGCCCGCGAGGACGACCCCGACCACGTAGCCGGGCGCCTTCCCGCCCAACCTCGACCACAAAGCGGCGTCCACCAGCGGCGGGGCCAGCCCCGGCTGGCCGCTGCCGTCCGGCTGGTGGCAGGCCGAGCAGATATCGTTGAAGATTGCCTCACCGTCAGCCGCTGCCGCCGGCCCGGAGGCCGCCAGCAGCAGTACCGCCGCAAGGGCGCAGAGATTACGCATCCGCAAGGCCGACGAGCACCGCGACAGTGCAGTGGTAGCCCTTGGAGGTATTGGCCATGCACCAGTTGATGTCGTTGTAGAGACCCATCCGGTAGCCCGGCCGTTCGCCCTCGGAGGTGAAGCAGAACGAACCCGAGCACGACGCCTTGCCGCAGCAGTCGTTGTAGGAGACGAGATAGTCCTTGTTGTCGTTCGGGTTGCGGCAGGTGCCGACCCAGCTGACCTTCGAAGCCTCTGCGCCCGGCGGGCATTCGGTGAGCGTGCCGCCGCAGCTGTTGCAGAGGTTCCCGTCGAGCGCGCAATAGCGCCAGTATTCGCACTCGGTCTGGTCGCCGTCGGTGGAGGCGCCCTCCTGGGCATGGGCTTCGCCGAAATTGCGGTCGTAGGGCAGCATCGGCAGGAGCGCGCCACCAAGTAGAGCCGCACCGGCCTTGGTGAGGAAGCTTCGGCGCCCCGTGCGTTGCGCCACCCGGCGGGCGCCGGACTCGGCCCGGCTGTCCATCCATTCGAGCAGCGTATCAACGATGTTGAACATTTTTCTCTCCGTTCGGGGGATCAGCCTTGAGCGGGCTGTGTCTCGAGGAAGCCCTGGATGGAATCGATCCCCATCTCATGGGCGTTGAACAGGCTTTCCAGCTGCTCGCGATTATTGACGAGGCCCTTCGCCTTGACCGTTCCCTTGCTGTCGAGCAGCACCGCAAACGGCAGTCGGGCGACGCGGTAGGCGAGGCCCAGCTCGGTCGACACGACATAGGGGAAGGCCTTGAGATCGGCCGTCTGGATGAACCGCTGGTGCTTGGCCACGTCGCCATCGCTCGCCAGCACCACATCGAGCCATTTGCCCTCGGCCTGCCGGACTGACTTGAGGATGGGCAACAGCTTCTTGCACACCGGACAGGTGGGCGAGAGGAAGAACATCAGCGTCGAGCGCTCGGGCTTCGGGCCGATCGCCACCTCGCCGCCATTGAGGCTCGTGAGGCTGAACAGCGGGGTCATGTCGCCGATGCGTGGGCCGGATTCGTTGACCAGTGCCCCCATCGGCGAGACGCGCTCGTAGAGCACGCCGATCTGCCGGGCCATGGCGAACAGCACAATGATCAGTCCGATCACCACCAGCCAGAGCACGATCACTGCGAAGGTAACGGCATCCATTTGAGATACTCCTGTTCCGGCCCGGTCAGCGCTTGAGGCGCATCTGGGTGAAGTTGGCCATGATCTGCTCGACGAGCTGGTAGCCAACGAAAAGCGTGAAGCCGGAGACGATCGCGGTTACCGCTTCGGCCACGCTGAGGGCCGAGATCGGGCCGGCAAGGCCGATTGCCGCGATGGCCGCCAGCACGAAATTCCGCGCAACGAGGGTCCAGCTCAGCGGCTGGGCTGCTCCGCCGCAGCCGCACTCGACCCGGTCCCGCCCGCGGGCGACGTTGAGCCCGATGACCGTGGCGTAGAGCAGGTAGAGCCCGATCGCGACGACGCTGCCCAGCGGCTGCAGCCCGGGCAGGAAAGCCGCCGCAACCACCACCACTTCGGCGGCGGCGAGTGTCATCGAGACCGGCGCCACCTGTCGCTCCGACACGACCTGGTAGTCGGCGACGAAACCGGTGAACGTGGTGAAATCACCCAGTTTATGGAGCGCTGCACGAGCGAAGATCAGCGTCGTGAACGCTGTCGCACTCGCCGCGACGAGGCTTGTCCAGTCGGCGCTCAATTGCGCACCGCGACGACGGTGGCGAAGCCGGTGTCCTCGTGTTCGGCCGTCTGCTTGAGGACGAACTTGGCCTCCGGATCGGACGCGAAGCGGATGACCTTGCCGTCGTCTTCGTTGAGTCCATAGACCACCGGAACCGGGTCATCGCTGACAGTGAGCGAGATGACGTGCTCGACCGGCGACCGGTAGAGCAGCTTCTTGTTCTTGACGTCGTAGGCCCAGATTTCCTTCGACGCGTTCTTGTGCGTGCCCTCCTTGGCCTCGTCATGCATGGTGAGGAAGATGACGCCGTTGGGGTCGTTGTAGTCGAACAGGTTGTAGCCACCCGGCGCCCATCCCTCCTGCCCTTCGGTGATGGCGATCTTGTCGCTCAGCGTGATCGTGCCGGTCGCATCGTCGAGGACGTAGAGATTGCCTTTGAAGCTCATGAAGGCGAGCTTGCCCTCGATCCGTTCGGCCGAGACGAAGAGTGCGTCGGCATCGGCGTCGAAGATCTTCTCGCTGCTGGTCTTGGCAATGCCCTTGCCGTCCTCGCCCAGTGCGAAGCTGGCGAAGGTGCCGTCACCGCAGATGGCGGAGAACGAATAGCCCGCAAGCGACGGGTAGATGCCCCAGCAACCCGGTGTCGGCAGCTCCTGCACCACCTCGCCCGCCGCGACATCCACCACCGTCACGGACGTTGCCGGGGTAGCGTTCTGCACATAGACGAACTTGCCATCGGCGCTTTGCGTCAGCAGCGGTGTGTAGGCCGCGACCATGGCCGCCTTGTTGGGCAGGATTATTTCCTTGGTCGGGGTCAAAGTTGCGACGTCGAACAGTTGCAGAACCTGCTCATGGTCGCCGTACATGATGCGCTTGAGGTAGCTCGACTGGCTGTAGGCCGTCTTGCCATCGGGCGAGATCAGCACCTGGCCCATCGAGCCGGCGCTCATGTTGCCCTTGTAGGTCAGGTCGGCAGCCGAATAGACGTTGATCGAGCCCGCACCGCCCCATTCCTGCTTGTTGACGAAAACGTTTGGCCCAGGGTCGATCGCCGCCTTGACGCCGACGCTCTCGGGCTTGAACTCGGCCTCCTGGGCCAGGGTCGGCGCGGCCGCGGCAAGGGCGCAGGCGAGGCAGACTGATAGGGTTAGAGAACGGGCCATGCGGGGTCTCCATCGCGTTTCGAGGAGAGGCTAGCGAGGCAGGACTGAGGCTGAATATCCAGTTTGGGCAGAAATCCTGCCTAAATCGTAGGCAACGACGACGCTTGCCTAATCTATGCGCTCTGCTACGTTCAGGCGAAGGCCACACGATGCGCACAAGTTCCCACCACCTCACGCGACAGTGCTTTGCGGATGCTTCCGTGCAGGAAGCGGCGCTGGTGGGTTGGCATCAGCGCTATAGCCAACTGCGTCGCGGCAGCTTCGCCGGCGAGGTTCAGACGTTGAGCCTGCCGGGGATCAGCATTACCCGGGAGCGCGTGAACCTGGCCGTGGCGCAGGAGATCGCAAGCCCACTGGGCTGCGCCGTTTTCGTCGCGTCCCTGTCGAACTCGGCGGAGTGGCGCGTCAACGCGGCCCGACGCGGCACCGATGTCATCTCGCTTTACCGCGGCGGCACGGAAGTCACTGCCGTGGCCCCCGACCACAGTGACGTGCTGATCGTTACAGTCGAGGCGCAACAGCTGGGTGTCGCAGCGGAGGACATCCCGCCGGTGCGCTATTGTTTCGGCTCAGCCCAAACCGAAGCCACCAAACAGTGGCTCAGTTCGCTGCTGGCCATCTATGGCAGGAACGAGGCCCCGCCGGAGCTTGACGCCTTGCTGCCGGGCCTCGTCCTCGACCGGTTGCACGCCATGCTGCAACATTTCCTGCTCAGCGACGACACCGCGCTGCGTCCTCGAGCCGCCTATGGGCTCTACCGGCAGGCATTGCGCCTGATGGAGGATCAGCATCGCGAACCGCTGTCGGTCGCCGATATGGCGCAGGAGCTTGGTGTTCCGGCTACAAGCCTGCGCGAAGCCTTCACGGAAACGATCGGCATTACCCCCAGCGCCTGGCTGCGCCAGCATCGGCTGCATGGCGCACGCCGCGACCTCAACAGCGCCAACGGCAGCGTCTCCGAGATCGCGATGAAATGGGGCTTTTGGCATTTGGGTCGCTTCTCGGCTTACTATGCCGAGCGTTTCGGTCACACGCCGTCGGATGCTCTGCGGGCGCGATCGCGCCTCTGACAAAATCCGCCGGCGTTGCGGCGGCCACTGGTGGCCGGTGGCCGCCGCAAACCGTCATGCCGTGATGAAGGCCAAGAGGTCCGGGTTGATGACGTCGGCATGAGTTGTCGCCATGCCGTGCGGATAGCCCGGATAGGTCTTGAGCGTGCCCTGCTTCAGCAGCTTGATCGACAACAGCGCCGAGTCGGCGATCGGCACCACCTGATCGTCCTCGCCGTGCATCACCAGCACCGGCACCTCGATGGCTTTGAGGTCTTCGGTGAAGTCGGTCTCCGAGAAGACCTTGATGCACTCGTAGTGTGCCTGGGCCCCGCCCATCATGCCCTGCCGCCACCAGTTGCGGATGGCGCCCTCGATCACCGTCGCACCGGGTCGGTTGAAGCCGTAGAACGGACCCGATGCCACATCGAGGTAGAACTGCGAGCGGTTGGCCGCGAGGGCTGAGCGGAAACCGTCGAACACCGAGAGCGGCAGGCCACCTGGATTGCTGGCGGTCTGCACCATGATCGGCGGCACCGCCCCGATCAGCACCGCCTTGGCAACCCGGCCCTTGCCGTAGCGCGCCACATAGCGGGCAACCTCGCCACCGCCGGTGGAGTGGCCGATATGGATGGCGTTGCGCAGATCGAGCTTTTCGGCCAGTTCGGCGACGTCGGCGGCGTAGGTGTCCATCTCGTTGCCGGTGTCGGTCTGGCTCGAACGCCCGTGGCCGCGTCGATCATGCGCGATGACGCGATAGCCTTTCGAAAAGAAGAACAGCATCTGCGCGTCCCAGTCATCGGCCGATAGCGGCCAGCCGTGATGGAAGACGATGGGTTGCGCGGTCTTGCTGCCCCAGTCCTTGTAGAAGATCTCAGTGCCGTCCCGGGTGGTGATGTAGCCGCTGCTCATCTGCTGCTCCTTGCGTTGAGGTGATACAACGCCTGGAGCCTAGGGCCGGTTCGTCGTCGGCCGAATTCTACGCTGGGGTGGCGCACTCATACCAAGGTATGTCAGGCCACGGCCCGCTCGACCTCATGGACGAGGATGTCGGTATCGGTGGGTTTCTCAAGGAAAGCCCGGCCGCCGGCCGCGAGGACGCGATTGCGGACTGCCTCGGTCGGAAATGCCGTCATGAAGATCATCGGAATGAACTGCCCGTCGGCGATGAGCCTCGCCTGCAGCTCGTCGCCCTGCATCGTCGGCATCTGGATGTCGACGACCATGCAGTCCGGCGCCGCGCCGCTCTCGAGGAATGCGATGGCGGAGCCATAGGTGCTGACCTGGTAGCCGAACGAACGGAGGAGGCTCGCGAGGGAAATGCGGACACCCTCGTCGTCGTCGACGATGGCGATGGTCTTTTCACTGTGCATGACAAATTTCTCGTGTCGCTGAGGCTCGGCCATGTGGCCAAGCCCTGCGTCCACCGTCGTTATGGCGCAGCTGCGAGCCCCGCGGAATCATACGCAGGTTTGCCCCTCTCCCCCTCATGGTTGATCCCGAGCGCCTCGGCCTTTCGCACCAGGTCGGCGAGCGTCCGCACACCCATCTTTCGCATGACGTTGCCACGATGGATTTTCACGGTGATCTCGCTGAGCCCCAGGATGCCGGCGACCTGCTTGTTCATGAGGCCAGCCACGACGTGGGTCATGACCTCGCGCTCCCGCGCCGTCAGCGTTTCGAACTCCGCCGTCAGATCGTTGCGGCTGGCCGCCGCCGCCCTCTGCTGCCGATCGCGTTCGATGGCGGCGGAGACCGCGTCCAGCATGTCCTGGTCGCGGAAGGGCTTGGACAGGAAATCTACCGCCCCGGCCTTCATGGCGCGGACGCTCATCGGGATATCGCCGTGCCCGGTCATGAACACGATCGGCCGACCGATGCCGCGCTCGACCAGTTGCCCCTGGAAATCCAGCCCGCTGACGCCCGGCAGCCGGACGTCGAGCACAATGCAGCCCGGCGCATCGGGCAACTGTGCGGCCAGCAGCTCGGCCGGCGAGCCGAACAACCGCGTTGCGAGCGAGATGGAGCGCAGCAGGCTGTCGAGCGCTTCGAGCACTGCCGGATCGTCGTCGACGACCGCCACGAACGGCACTGCGGGGTCTTCTGCCGAGGCGCCGCGCCCCGATGTCTGCCGGATCATGGGCTGGCCTCCTGGGCTGGCAGCGATATGCGAAAGGTCGCGCCATCGGGTGGCTCGCTTTCGACGGTGAGAGAGCCACCATGCGCCTCGACGGTGGTCCGGCAAATCGCGAGCCCCATGCCCATGCCATCCGCTTTGGTGGTGAAGAACGGGTCGAACAGCCGCTGCAGGTCCTGTGCCGCGATGCCGGGGCCGGTATCAGACACGGTGATCGCGATCTTGCCGCTGTCTGCCCATGCCTTGACGGTCAAGTGGCGGCTGCCGGGATGGCCTGCCATGGCCTGACTGGCGTTGACCATCAGGTTCACCAGCACCTGCTGCAACTGCACCCGGTCGCCGAGCACCGTGGGCAATCCGTCCGGCGCCTTGACGCTGAGGTGCACGCCAGCCCGGGCCAGTTCACGCTCGACCAGCGCCGAAGCGTCCTCGATCAGCGAGGGGACGCTCAGCTCGGCCGGTTGACTCGGCGCCTTGCTGAGGAAGGCGCGGATGCGCTTGACGATATCGCTGGCGCGCCGGCCTTCAGAAATCACCCGGCCCATTGCCTTCTCAACCTCGCCGAGGTCCGGCGGCTCGCGTCGCAGCCAGCGCATGCCGGCCTCGCCATTGGTCACCACCGCCATCAGCGGCTGGTTGACCTCGTGGGCAATCGAGGCGGTCAGCTCACCCAGCGTCGCCACGCGGGCGGCATGCGCCAGCTCGGTCTGCGCCAGGTGCAGCGCGTCATGCGCTTCGCGCCGTTCGGTGATGTCGACCACGAAGACCAGCACGTTGCCGTCATCCTCAGGCGTTGCTGGAAGGGTGATGGCGAACAGCACCGGCACGCGCCGGCCGTCGGTGGCGATGATCTCGGTCTCGCCTTCATAGTGGGTGTCGCCACGGGCGAAAGCGGCGAGCGCGCCGGCAAACGTGCGATCGCCGGCGCTCAGGATGTCGTCGACGGTGCCACGGAAGCTGCCCGCGCCGGCGCCAACCATGGCGAGGAATGCCGGATTGACGTCGACAATGCGGATCAGGCCCGGCGCACGCGCTTCGAGGTCAGCGGGACTCGCATCGGCCAGTTCGCTTCGAACGCGCGACCAGTCCTCTTGCATCACGCCGATCCGCGTGGCGTCGAACATCCGCCGGTAACGCCGTTCGCTGCGCACCAGCGTGGCGGTGGCCGATTGGTTCTGCAGGGCCAGCAGGGCCGCAACGCCGATAGCGGCGATGCTGACCAGCGCGCGCAGCGTCGGTGCGCCGGCATGGCTGATGCCATGCGAGGTGAAATAAGCCAGCAGGGTGAGCCCGAGGCAGGCGGCAGCGGCGGCGATGATCTCCCTGCGTCGGCCAGTGCGCGCCACCATGAACACCACGAGCACGTAGAGCACGGCGATGGCGCCTTCGAGCGGCGACAGGATATCGAAGAGGAAGATCGCGAGCGCCAGCGCCGCAGCGCTGAGGCGATAGCCATTGGCGCCGATCAGCGGTTGCGGCCGCTTGCCACCCGGCGCTGCTCCACCTTCTGCGACGGCTTGTGACGACATTGACGCGCGTATCCTCTAGCGCCCGGCGTGGTCCGGGCGACCCGATCATGCCGCGCTCCGAGCAACTCGGATAGTGCGGCGGGCTTATCGGCACGCAATGTGCCGCGGCGCTGGAGATTTGCCATCATACAGAGGTTTGGGTCGCCTCAGGGCAAAGCGTGGATCCAGGCGCACAGCGCCAGTGCCGCGAGCACGGCCACCATCAGCACCACACCGGCGCTGCCGGCGATATGAAATCCGACGCTGCCCACCAGCACGCCTGCGAGAAAGCCCAGGATCAACAGCGCCACCCGGCGCAGCGATGCGAGTGCCGTGCGGTCGATGTGGTTGCGCGCGAGACCGGCAAGGGCGCCCTCGATGTCGATCGAAAGCTGCGTCAGGTTGGTGGTCATCACGTTGGTCGACCCGCCGCTGAGCAACAGGCGCACCAGCGCGCTCTGCACGCCCATGGCGCCGAGGCCGAACAGCCCCGGCAGCAGCGCGTCATGCGGGATCAGCAACGCCGACAGCGCCAGTCCGGCTACCAACACTGTCTCCATGAACAGCGCAGCCGCGAGGGCGTGCTCCCGGTCGGGGCCGAAGCTGCGCACCACCGCGGTCGTTACAATACCGGCCAGAATGAAGGCAGGGATGGCCGCGAGCTTGAGGATATCGGCGCCACCGGCTTCGAAGGCGGAGCCTGCGACCACCAGGCTGCCGGTGGCCTGGGCCACGAACAGGCCACCGAACGCCAGGAATGTCGTGGCGTCGACATAGCCCGCAACGAACGCCAGCAATGGTGCAAGGCCTTCATAGCTCGTGCCGGTAGGGTTGCCGGCCGTGATCGAGCGCTCCATTGGATGTCTCCGTTCGCTGGGCTGCTTCGACTATCGAGCTAACGCGCCCCGGGATCGGCAGCCCATCGTGCGCTGGTTGGCTCGACCCTGTACTCAGGTATGAGCCACGCAAACCTGCGGAGGATTCTGCCGGCGCCGCGTTCAGTCCACCTTCCGATGGTCAACCCGACCTGAGGAGACGAGACATGGACTTCAAACCCAATACCTCGCGGCATGTCGCTTCGATCAGCCTACAGCCGCCCAGCTATGCGAACGCGTCGGGATCGACGGTTCATATCGACAGCACGGCGTTGCCGCTCCTGAAGCGTCTGTCGCTGCGCCGGTTGCTGCTGGCGCCCGAAGGGCTGCGCGAACCGCATTGGCACGCCAATGCCCACGAACTGGGCTACTGCGTCCGCGGCGAAGCGCTGGTCACCATCGTGCGCAATCACGCTGTACGCGACAGCTTCGTCGTCCGGCCCGGCGACATGTTCTTCGCCCCGAGCGGCAGCCTCCACTCGATCCGCAATATCGGCCCGGCCGAGGCCGAGTTTATCCTGGCGTTCTCGCATGAGAAGCCCGAGGATTTCGGTCTTGGCGGCAGCTTCGCGGCCATGACGCCGGCCGTGCTCGGCAACACCTTCGACGCGCCGACCGCCTTCTTCCAGGAGATCGGCAGCATCACCACCCGCCCGATCGAGCCCGAGATCGTCCATGTCGACGGCGAGGCCGAGATCGAGCTGCAGGCCCTGCATGTCGATGCGCTGAAGTATCGCGTCGAGACCAACCTGCCGCAGATCGACGCCGCCGCCGGCTCCGCCCGCCAGACCAAGGCGGGGTTGTGGCCGGTGCTCGAGGATATCGCGATGTACTCGGTCCGCATCTCGGATGTCGGCATGCGCGAGCCGCACTGGCACCCGGCAACCGCCGAGATGGGCTACGTGCTGGAGGGCCGGGCGCGGATGACCATCCTCGACCCGGATGGAACGACGGACACCTACGAGCTGCAGAGCGGCGACGTCTACTTCATCCCGCCAGCCTATCCGCATCACATCGAGAATATCGGCGCCGGCGACGCCCACTTCCTGATCTTCTTTGATCGCGCCGACCCCGGCGATATCGGTTTCCGCACCCTTGTCGGCAGCTTTCCGCCCGAAGTGCTGGCCGCAACGCTGAGGGTGTCGCGCGCCGAACTCCCCGATTTCCCCTTCACCGAACAGGATCCCCTGCTCGTCAACCGTATCAACCCGATCGACCCGGTCGCCTGACCCACTCACTCAAGGAGAAACAGAATGGACATCGCTCGTACCCGTGCACTGCGCGCCGCGCCGCTCCACACCCCCACCGATCTCGGCGAAGCCGCGGTCAAGGACATTGCCGCCGCGCTGACCGCACTGCTGGCCGACACTTTCGCGCTCTACCTCAAGACCAAGAACTTCCACTGGCATATGTCGGGCCCGCACTTCCGCGATTATCACCTGCTGCTCGACGAGCAGGCCGACCAGATCTTCGCCATCACCGACGATATCGCCGAACGGGCCCGCAAGATCGGCGGCGGCACCCTGCGCTCGATCGGCCAGATCGGCCGCCTGCAGCGCCTCGCCGACAACGATGCCGAGTTCGTCACCCCGGCCGACATGCTGGCCGAACTGGCCGACGACAACTCACGCTTCGTCAGCCTGCTTCGCGCCGTGCACGAACTGGCTGCCGGTCACAATGATTCCGCCACCACCAGCCTCGTCGAAGTCTGGATCGACGAAGCCGAACGCCGGACCTGGTTCCTGTTCGAGACGGGTCGGGCCGGCAACTAAGCTTGGCATTGGCGGAGCCAGGCCTCCACCAATGCCCCAATCGCAACTGGATCGGTGTACGGGTCGCCGTAGCGGCCCGCACACCGAGGCTCTCAGGTGATCGAGCCGACCACGCCTTCGATCAGGTAGTCGGTGCCCCACAGGGCGCCGTCATAGAGACCGAGCGTCTCCTGACTGATGAGCTTGCCGGTATTGTCCTTGAGCGGGCCGACGAAAATCGGCGCCCCGGCTCTGGTTTCGGCAATGGCGTTGGTGGCTGCGGCGATCGCCGCTTCGGTCGCCCCCACGCCGAACGGCGTGGAAAAGACCATGTCCTTGTCGTAGCCGCCCTCGTTGACGTTGGGCAGTTTCTCGCCCGCGGCGATCAGCCTGGCGTACTCGGTATAGACCGTGCCCCATTTGAGCTCGGCGCCGGTGATGAAGCCGCTGGGGGCCAGCGAGGCCTGGTCGGCATTATGGCCGCAGCTCTTGACGCCACGCGCCTCGGCCGTCTCGACCACCACCTTGGGGCTGTCGACATGGCAGGCGATGACGTCGCAGCCGGCATCCACCAGCGCATTGGTGGCTTCGGCCTCGCGCACCGGCAGGCTCCACTCGCCGGTGATGATGAGGCGCACCTCGGCGTTGGGGTTCACCTTCTTGACGCCCAGCGTGAAGGCGTTGACGTTTCGCAGCACCAGCGCGATCGGCTTGGCGGCGATGAAGCCGATCTTGTTGGATTTGGTCGAGAGGCCCGCGGCGACGCCGTTCACGTAATGGCCCTGGTCGAGGTAGCAGAAGTAGCCTCCGAGGTTGATCGGGTCGGTGTCCTTGTTCCACAGCGACGTCGAGTGGCGGAATTCGACGTCCGCGTGCTTCTTCGCCGCTTCCTTCATGAACGGGTCGAAATAGCCGAACGAGGTCGGAAACAGCAGCTTGGCGCCGTCGAGGTTGATCATCGATTCCATCGATTGGGCGACCGCGTCGGTTTCGGGGACATTCTCCTCCTCCACCACGGTGACATCGGGCAGCGCCTTCAGCGCGGCGGCGCCGACCGCATGGGCCTGGTTCCAGCCGAAATCGGTGACCGGCCCGACATAGATCATGCCGATGGTCAGCGGCGTTGCAGCTTGTGCCTTCATGCCGCTCGCCAGCAGCAGCGATCCGGCGGCAGCAGTGCCGAGGAAATGTCGGCGGTTCATTGAGAAGTTGGACAAGGTTGCACCCCCGTGAGTCCAGGTTTCATCGTCCGGGGAGCGCGGCATGCGCTCACCGTCTCGGCCACGCGTTGGCGCGGCGTTCCGTTTAGTCGGGTCGTTCCTGCGCGCGGCTAGGCGGCGCCGGTCTCAGTCACAAGGCGGTCGGCCTTGAGCTGTTCGTACTCGCCCACGCTGAGCGTCCGGATGTCGAACTGGTCGCGCGTGCGGGCATAGCCATGGCCACCGAGACGGCCGATCGCATCCATCTTGATCTGGTCGACGTGGAGGCGTGCCGCATCGACGATGTCGGCGCGGATGTGGATGCCCAGCACCTGGCCGAGCACGATCTCGCGCGCCTTGCCCACTTCGATGGTCATGTGCCGGCGGCATTCGAGCGCCGCCGGGGCCGAGACGATGCGCGGGCTGCGCACTGCCTTGCCGGGTACCGTTTCGAGGCCGGCCTCGCTGAGTTCATCGACATCGGGGCCGAACTTGATGGCGCAGATCTCCATCTGCGCGGCCAGTGCGTCATCGACGATGTGGACGGTGAACTCCTCGGTCTCGCGGATATTGCGCGCCGTGTCCTTGAGGCGCATGTCGTCGTAGTTCTCGATGCCGATGGCGACGATCGCCGGATCGTGGGTGAGAACATTGAAGAAGCTGAACGGCCCGGCGTTGCGCCGGCCGTCCCTGCTCAGCGTGGTGATGAACGCGATAGGCCGCGGGATCACCGTCCCGATCAGCAGCTTGTAGCGCTCGCGCGGGTCCAGTTCGGCGAAATCGAAATGCAGATGGCCGCTCATCTGGCGCGCTTGCGCTTGAGCGGGATGGCGCCGGCGGGCGCGGCGATCGCGCCGGCATAGCGGGCGAGCACGTCGCCGAGCGCCGCGCCGGCGGGGTCGGTATCGTGCATGGCCCGACGCTCCACGGCGGACATGTGCGCATCCATGAGGGCGATGGCCTTAGCAGCGTCGCCGGCACGCAGCGCGGCGATGATCTCGATATGCTCGTTGGGGCTGCTGTGATCGTGGCTGTGCGGCGAGCCGTAAACGGCAAGGATCAGCGAACAGCGGGTCACAAGTTCCGACATGTAGCGCTCGAGCAGGACATTGCCGCTCAGTTTCGCCAGCCGGATGTGAAACTCACCGCCCAGGCGCCCGGCAACGTGTTCTTCATGCCGCTCGCGGGCCGCATCCTCCTCGCGCACCAGCCCTTCGAGCTCGGCGCCAAAGCTTGGTTTCCAGCGCTTGATGACGAGGTCGACGGCCTGGGCCTCCAGCCCGCGCCGCACCTCGAAGACGTCACGGGCCTCCGCCAGGGTCGGTTGGGCGACGATGGCCGTGCGCTTGGGCCGAGCATCGACCAGCCCTTCTGATTGCAGTTTCGCCAGCACTGCCCGCACCAGCGTCCGGCTCATGCCGAAATGTGCGCCGATCTCATCCTCGGGCAGTTTGGTGCCCGGTTGTAGCGCCCGCTCGAGGATCGCCTGTTTCAGCGCCTCGTGAGCGATATCGGTGCGGGGGGATGGCCTGGTCATTCAAACCTCGTGTTGCCGATCCATTCATGCATACGAGATTGTGCGTTGCAAGTATGCCAGATTTCACCGTCGGACAGCAAAAACTGCAGCAGTTTGCAGCCACTTGCGGCCAACATGCGAGAAGCGCATGGCTGATCTGCGTGAAACTGGATCGTTGTTCCGTCAATCATGTATACAGTTTTGGTATTCGAACGGGAGAGGCGCATGCCGGCCAGGACCATTATTCTCAAGCTCAACCAGCAGCAGCTCGAACTGATCGACCGCACCATCGCAAAAGGCGTGGCGCCTGACCGTGCGGCATTGGTGAAGCTGGCCATTCGCGAGCACGCGGAACGGCGCGCCAAATGAGAACCGTGCTCCAGACCCTGATGCTGCAGCCGGGCACCGGCAAGGCGATCGAACTGCTCGCCGGGCAGATCCTGCGCATCGAGCAGGTGGAGGGCGGGCAATGCGTCGATTTCAACGCCTTCAACCTGCACGACTACAAGGAGTTCATGCATTGCGGCCGTACCCGCACCGTGCATGGCTTCAACCCTACCGAAGGTGCGTTCCTGTGGAGCCAGCCGCCGCGCGAGCGGGCGCTGCTCTATATCCTCAAGGATACCGTGAAGCGTAACGACGTGCTGTTCCCGCGCTGCTCGGCCTATCTCTACGAAAGCGCCTATGGCTTTCACGATCACACCAACTGCCACGACATCCAGTCCGAGGCGCAGCGCGAGTACGGTCTGACCCCGGACGACGTGCATGACAGCTTCAACCTCTTCATGAACACCGAGATTGGCGCCGATGGGCGGGCGACGATCACCCGGCAGTCGAGCCGGGCAGGGGACCATGTCGATCTCCTGGCGCTGACCGATGTGCTCGCCGTGCCCAATGTCTGCGGCGCCGACGTCATGCGCACCTCCAACTTCTCGCTGAAGCCGATCCGCCTCACCGTATTCGAGGCGACCGAAGCCGACCTCGCCGCCGTCCCGCCGACGCCGGTGCTACGCAGCCAGCGGACACCCAGGGATTTCCGCCAGCCCCACATCAAGGCGGACCGCGAACTCACCCGCGACCCCGCCTACGCGCCGGCCTTCACCAACGTGCCGATCCGCATCGAGGAACTCGTGGTCACGCTGACCGAGGAAGAAGCGGCCCTGTTCGACGCGGCCCGGCTGCCGCTCTACGGCGACGACGACGGCGCTGCGCTCCGCGACCTGCTCTTTACCTGGTGGGAGGAGCGCTACCTCGGAGCCAATGCCGGGGCTCCTGCCATCACTAAATAGCAGGTACTGCACAGCACAGTGGCAGCGCCCACTTTATGTGCACGATGCCCCGCATTCGACGCCGGGCGTCGGGATTGGAGACGGACGATCTTACTAATGCACTGACAGATAACGATATTCGATTCTGGCATGGCCCTTGCTCCGTTGTATGCAGAGTTAGGAGCTAGGGTTCCGGCGCCATCTTTTCCGGCGCGTCTGGTCCGAGAGCACCCACCGGAGCGGGAGGCATCCCTCCGGGACACGGCGGGACAAAAGCCCGGGAGACCTCGTAAGCCAAGGGATTGGCAGCGCGGGTCTTTACGCGCTTCGCCGATCCCCAAGTCGAAACAGGGGATTGTGCATGAAGTTCACCAGACTGGTTTCCGCCCTCGCCCTCGCGATGCTCGTTGCTGCCGCAGGCACCGGCGCTGAGGCGCAGCAGAAGAACGACTTCAAGGTTGCCTGGTCGATCTATGTCGGCTGGATGCCCTGGGGCTACGCCGCCGACAACGGCATCGTCAAGAAATGGGCCGACAAATACGGCATCAGCATCGAGGTCACGCAGTTCAACGACTACGTCGAGTCGATGAACCAATATACGGCCGGCGCCTATGACGCGGTGACCCTCACCAACATGGATGGCCTCTCTATTCCCGCCGCCGGCGGGGTCGACACCACCGCCGTCATCATCGGTGACTTCTCGGCCGGCAACGACGCGGTGATCCTCAAGGACAAGACCGCGCTGGCCGATATCAAGGGCTTGTCCGTCAACCTCGTCGAGTTCTCGGTCTCGCACTACCTGCTCGCCCGCGCCCTCGAAAGCGTCGGTCTGACCGAGCGCGACGTCAATGTCGTCAATACCTCCGACCCCGACATGGTCGGCGCCTTCCAGACCCCTGATGTCAGCGCCATGGTCACCTGGAACCCGATGGTCTCTGAGATCGCTGCTCTGCCCGGCGCTCACAAGGTGTTCGACAGCGCGCAGATCCCTGGCGAGATCATCGACATGATGGTTGCCAACACCCAGGTGCTCACCGACAACCCCAATTTCGGCAAGGCGCTGGCCGGCATCTGGTACGACACCATGGCCATCATGACCGCCCAGACGCCCGAGGGCGCCGCAGCGCGCGCCGCCATGGGCGCAGCTTCCGGTACCGATCAGCAGGGCTTCGAAGCGCAGCTTGCGGCGACGAAACTGTTCCCGACGCCCGCCGAAGCCGTGACCTTCGTCACTTCTCCTGACCTCCAGACCACCATGGACAAGGTCCGCGCCTTCCTGTTCGACAAGGGCCTGCTTGGCTCCGGCGCCGCTTCCGCCGACGTCATCGGCATCGAGCTCCCCGGCGGCGAAGTGCTGGGGGATCCGGCCAACGTCAAGCTGCGGTTCACCGACGTCTACATGAAGGAAGCGGCGGCAGGGACGCTGTAAGTCCGTGCTCCCCACCCGTCTCGCCGCGCTCGGCGCCCTCGCCCGCAGGGGCGGGGGAGGTCGGTGACGTCTCAATCATCCGAGCCACTCCATGCGTCTCATTAACCTCAAGCCATCACGAACCAATCAGCTGATCCTGGCGCTGCTGCCGTTTGTTGCGCTGCTGGTGGCCTATGCGCTGGGCTCGGCGGCCCGGCTCGCCGATAACCCCGCCGACAAGCTGCTGCCGGCGCTGACCAGCCTCGCCGACGCGGTCAATCGCATGGCATTCGTCCCCGACCCCCGCACCGGCGAATACCTGCTGTGGTCCGATAGCTGGGCGAGCCTCGGCCGCCTGTTCTCGGCGCTGGGCATTTCGACGCTCATCGCCCTGGTCTTCGGCATGATCGTGGGCATGTTTCCCTATGCCCGGGCGCTGCTGGCGCCGTTCTTTGCCGCCGTCTCGATGGTGCCGCCGCTGGCGCTGCTGCCGATCCTGTTCATCGTCATGGGGCTGGGCGAAACCAGCAAGGTCACCCTCATCGTCATCGGTGTCGCGCCGATCATGATCCGCGACCTGGCGCTCAAGGTCATGGAACTGCCGCGCGAGCAGACGGTGAAGGCTGAAACGCTTGGCGGCAACTCATGGCAGATCGCCATCCGCGTGGTCCTGCCACAGGTGCTGCCACGGCTCATCACCTGCCTCCGCCTGCAGCTTGGCCCGGCCTGGCTGTTCCTCATCGCGGCCGAGGCGATCTCGGCGGATTCCGGGCTTGGCTACCGGATTTTCCTGGTCCGCCGTTACCTCTCCATGGACGTGATCTTTCCGTACGTGATCTGGATCACGCTGCTGGCCGTGCTCACCAACGTCCTGCTCGATCTGCTCCGCATCCGGGTCTTCCCCTGGTCCGATCTGGGGAAGGCGTCATGATCGTCGTCGACAATGTCTGGAAGGAATACGGCGACCAGATCGTGCTCGAGAAGGTCTCGCTCACCATCGAGGACCGGGCCTTCGTCGCGCTCGTCGGCCCTTCGGGCTGCGGCAAGACCACCTTCCTCAAACTGCTGCTCGGCGAGGAACGCCCGACGCAGGGGACCATCACGCTCGATGGCGCGCCGTTGTCACCCGAGCCGGGACCCGACCGTGGCGTGGTGTTCCAGCGCTATTCGGTGTTCCCGCACCTGACCGTGCTGGGCAATGTGCTGCTCGGCAAGGAATTCGCTGCCTCCCGCTTCCGCGCCCGGCTCGTTGGTCCGGCACGTCGCGCCGCTGTCGAGGAGGCCCGGGAACTCATTGCCGAAGTCGGCCTCGCCGGCAGCGAAACCAAGTTCCCGGCCCAGCTCTCGGGCGGCATGCAGCAGCGCCTTGCCTTGGCGCAGGCGCTGATCATGCAGCCGCGCGTTCTGCTGCTCGATGAACCGTTCGGCGCGCTCGATCCGGGCATCCGCGCCGAAATCCATGTGCTGATGAAACGTCTGTGGAACGAGACCAACCTCACCGTGGTGATGGTCACCCACGACATGCGTGAAGCCTTTACGCTCGGGACCCGCGTCATTGCCTTCGAGCGGCCGCGCAACCGGCCCGACGAGCGCGAGCGCTACGGCGCCTCGCTCAGCCGCGACATCGACATCTGGCCGCCGCGTCGCGCCGGCCAGCTCGATCCAGACGCATTTGCCGATAGCCCCGATCGGGACGACCCGATCCATGAGGTGGGCATTGGCCGGGACGACCCGGCGCCATCCCCTCAAGGAGATCCGGCATGAGCCGAACCCCAGAGCAGATCGCCGCCGACCGCGCCCGCTACGAAGAGCACCAGAAAAAGGGTCTCGCCTTTGCCACCAGGGCATTGCCCGAAGCCAGTGTTCTGCCGGCCGCGCCTATCGCGCCGGGCAGCGTCATTGCGACCGAAACCATCGCCGCTGGCTGGTACTGGTCGACCGTGCTGCGTAAGGGCGAAGCGCTGCGCGTCGCCCAACCCCATGGTCCCGCCTCGGTCGCCCTCGTCTGCTGGAGCGCGCACGATACCAGCGAGCGGCTCAATCTGCCGGACACCGTCAAGGTGCAGTGGGACACCCGTACCCAGAAGGGGCGGGTGCTGTTCTCCGACATGGGCCGGGTGATGCTGTCGATCACCGAGGACTCGTCCGGCGGCGCCCATGACGTGCTCCTCGGCGGTTCCACCGCCGCCGCCAACGCTGCGAAATATCCAGGGACAGCCACCCGCAACACCCGCGACAATCTGGTGCTCGCCGCCGGCAAGCTCGGCCTGTCGCGCCGAGACATTCCGCTGGCGCTGACCCTGTTCGCCCCGATCCGCGTCTCCGACGGCGACGGCCATTTCGCCTGGCAGCCAGATCTGCTCAACGGCAACGACTATGTCGACCTGCGCGCCGAAATGGACCTGCTTGTCGCGTTCTCCAACTGCCCGCACCCGCTCGATCCCGGGCCGGCCTATGCGCCGAACCCCGTCGAGGTGACCCGTTATGTCGCCGAGGTCACGGCTGATGATCTCTGCCGTATGGCCACCGCCGAGGCCGTCCGCGGCTTCGAGAACAACGCCCGCGCGGAGGCCTGAGATGCGCACCGAGGATACCGCCAGCCAGTCCCACCTGATCCCCGCCGAAGCGCCGTGGTCCGGCATCGTCAAGCGGGGCCAGACCATTCGCATTGTCGACAGCGAGGGCCAGCAGGCCGTCGATACCATCTTCTATCGTGCCGACGACTTCGCCGAACGCTACAGCGCCCAGGACACCCTGCGCACCCAGGGCGCGGCCTATATCGGGGTCGGCACCAAACTCGTTTCCAACGAGGGTAACACCATGCTCACCGTGGTTGCCGACACGTGCGGCCGCCACGACACCATGGCTGGCGCCTGCTCGTGCGAGAGCAACACCGTCCGCTTTGGTCACGACACCCGCTACCTGCACGCCTGCCGCGACAACTTCCTCATCGAGGTGACCAGGCACGGCATGAGCAAGCGGGACATCGTTCCCAACATCAATTTCTTCATGAACGTACCGATCTCGCCCTCGGGCGAAATGACCATCGTCGATGGGCTGAGCGGACCCGGCGATTACGTCGATCTCGTTGCCGAGATGGACGTCCTCTGCGTCATCTCCAACTGCCCGCAGATCAACAACCCCTGCAACGGCTTCAACCCGACGCCCATCCAGGTCCTGATCTGGGACGCTGAGTGATGTTCACGAAAGTCCTGATCGCCAACCGCGGCGAGATCGCGGTCCGCATCATTGGCACGCTGAGGCGCATGGGTATCGCCTCGGTCGCGGTCTATTCCGACGCCGACCGCTTCACCAGGGCGGTGCAGCTCGCCGACCAAGCCGTGCGGCTTGGGCCGGCTCCGGCCGCCGAGAGCTACCTCAATGTCGAGGCCGTCATCGCCGCCTGCAAGGCAACCGGGGCTGAAGCCGTCCACCCCGGCTACGGCTTCCTGTCGGAGAACACCGGCTTTGCCCGCCGCCTCGAAGCCGAAGGCATCACCTTCATCGGCCCGACGCCCGAGAACATCGAAGCGTTCGGCCTCAAGCACACGGCGCGCGAGCTGGCCAGGGCCAACGGCGTGCCGCTCCTTCCCGGCACGGACCTTCTCGCCACCGCCGAAGAGGCGCTCGTAGCGGCCGACGCCATTGGCTACCCGGTCATGCTCAAATCCACCGCCGGCGGCGGTGGCATCGGCATGTCGCTGTGTGCCGACGCCGCGGCGTTGCATGCTGCCTTCGACGGCGTGCAGCGCACCGCTCGAGCCAGCTTTGGCGATGCGCGCGTCTATCTCGAACGCTTCGTGTCGGATGCCCGCCATGTCGAGGTCCAGCTGTTCGGCGATGGCAAGGGCAGGGTGATCGCGCTGGGTGAACGCGATTGCTCGCTGCAGCGCCGCAACCAGAAGGTGGTCGAGGAGACGCCGGCGCCCGGCCTCTCCACCACGACCCGCTATCGGCTGCACGAGGCCGCCGTGAACCTCGGCCGGGCTGTCGGTTACCGTTCCGCCGGCACCGTCGAGTTCATCTACGATCCCGATCGCGAGGCGTTCTACTTCCTCGAGGTCAACACCCGGCTGCAGGTCGAACATCCGGTCACCGAAGCCGTTTTCGGCATCGATCTGGTCGAGTGGATGATCCGCCAGGCCGCCGGCGAGGACGTGATCCCCACGCTGCCGCTGTCCCCCAAGGGCGCGGCCATGGAAGTTCGGCTCTATGCGGAAATCCCGCACGCCGACTTCCAGCCCAGCGCGGGCCTCCTGACCGAGGTGAAGTTCGGCGACGCGCGGGTCGACACCTGGGTCGAGACCGGCACCGAGGTCACCAGTTACTACGATCCGATGCTGGCCAAGATCATCGTCGCCGCAGCTGATCGCCCGGCCGCCATCGTCAGGCTCCAGGCCGCCCTTGCCGATACCGGCATCGCCGGCATCGAGACCAATCTCGATTATCTGCGAGCCATCGCGGCATCCGACCTCCTCGCCTCCGGCAAGGTGGCGACCACCGCACTGCGCAGCTTCGCCTTCACGCCCGAGGTCGTCGAAGTCATTGCGCCCGGCGCGCAATCCTCGCTGCAGGAACTGCCCGGCCGGCTCGGCCTCTGGCATGTCGGTGTGCCGCCCTCGGGGCCGATGGACGAACGCAGTTTCCGCCACGCCAACCGGCTGGTCGGCAATGCCGACGAGACGGCCGCGCTGGAACTCACCGTCTCCGGCCCGACCCTGCGCTTCCACGCTCCTGCCATCGTCGCCCTCGCCGGGGCGCATATGCCGATGAAACTCGATGGCGCACCGCTGCCGCACAACCAGCCGATCGACGTCGGCGCCGGACAGGTGCTGAGCATCGGCGCGATCGAGGGCCCCGGCCAGCGATCCTATCTCGCGATCTCCGGTGGTCTCGCTGCTCCGGAAGTGCTTGGCTCCCGCGCCACCTTCGCGCTTGGCAAGTTCGGCGGTCACGCGACCGGCACCCTGCGCACCGGCGAGGTGTTGCATCTCGCCGGCCTGCCGCAGGTGGCGAGGCCCGCCAACGATCCGGTACCGTTGACGCACACATGGGACGTCGCCGTGCTCTACGGCCCGCACGGCGCTCCCGACTTCTTCCTCGAAGAAGACATCGAGGCGCTGTTTTCGACAGCCTACGAAGTCCATTTCAACTCGGCCCGCACCGGGGTGCGCCTGATCGGCCCGGCGCCGAAATGGGCGCGCCGGGATGGTGGCGAGGCAGGCCTGCATCCCTCCAACCTCCACGACAACGCCTACGCCGTCGGAGCCATCGACTTTACCGGCGACATGCCGATCATCCTCGGCCCGGACGGGCCAAGCCTCGGCGGCTTCGTCTGCCCGGCCGTCATGGCGCGCGACGAACTGTGGAAGCTCGGCCAGTTCAAGCCCGGCGACACCATCCGATTTGTCCCCGTCGCTCGCCCTGATGACAAGATCGCCGGCCCCGCAGTTCATCGGCCAAGTGAAGCCGGCTCGGCGATTGTGGGGTATTCCGACAACGGGCCTGTGCCGGTCGTCTACCGACGGCAAGGTGACGACAACCTCCTGGTCGAGTACGGCCCGATGGCGCTCGATCTCGCCTTGCGCCTGCGCGTTCATCTGCTGATGGAAGCCGTTAACGGGGAGGGCAGGCTCGGCGCCGGGAACGGCATCGTCGATCTCACGCCCGGTATCCGTTCGCTGCAGGTCCACTACGACTCGACCCGCCTCTCCCGCGACCGCCTCCTCGGCCTGCTGTCCGAGATCGAGCAGTCCCTCCCCGCTCCGGAGCAGGTCACCGTTCCCTCCCGCATCGTCCACCTGCCGCTCAGCTGGAACGACCCGGAGGCGCAACTGGCCATGCGGAAATATCAGGAGCTGGTCCGCCCGAATGCCCCGTGGTGCCCGGACAACATTGAGTTCATACGCCGCATCAACGGCTTGCCCGATCTCGCGGCGGTGAGGAAAACCATCTTCGATGCCAGCTATCTCGTGCTCGGTCTCGGCGATGTCTATCTCGGCGCACCCGTGGCGACCCCGATGGACCCGCGTCACCGGCTCGTCACCACCAAGTACAACCCGGCCCGCACCTGGACCCCGGAGAACGCCGTCGGTATCGGCGGCGCCTACATGTGCATCTATGGCATGGAGGGCCCGGGAGGCTACCAGCTGTTCGGCCGTACCGTCCAGGTCTGGAACACCTGGCGGAAGACGCCGGCCTTTGCCAGGTCCCCGTGGCTGCTCGACTTTTTTGACCAGATTCGCTTCTTCCCGGTCAGCCATGACGAACTGACGGAAGCCCGCGCGGCCTTCCCGCACGGCGGCTATCCGATCCGCATTGAGGAGACCAGCCTCTCCTATGCCGACTATGCCGCCGAGCTCGCGCGCAACGCCGGCAGCATCGCCGCCTTCAAGCACACGCAGCAGACGGCGTTCGAAGCCGAGCGCCAGCGCTGGAAGGACGAGGGTCTCGACAGCTTCGTGGCGGAGGAGGACGCAAGTGCTTCCGATAGCGCCGAAATGCCGTCCGGCCACTTCGGCGTCGCAAGCTCGGTCCCCGGCAATATCTGGAAGATCCTCGTCGAGACCGGCGCCCATGTCGAAGCCGGCCAGCCGGTCGCCATCATCGAGTCCATGAAGATGGAAATCACCGTCACCGCTCACGCCGCCGGCGCCGTCCGCGACGTCCGCGCCGGCCCGGGGCGCAACATCAAGACCGGCGACGTCATCATCGTCCTAGAGGAGATCTGAACATGCCCGAAAACCAAGCTGAGAGCCCGCTCCCCATCGTGGTCGTAGGTGCCCACCTCACCGGCCTGCCGCTCAATACGGAACTCACCTCCTCGGGCGGACACCTGCTCAAGCGCTGTCGCACGGCCCCGGATTACCGGCTGTTCGCACTCCCCAACACCACCCCGCCCAAGCCGGGGATGGTGCGCGAACCAGGCTTTGACGGACCCGGCCTCGAGGTCGAGGTGTGGTCCCTGCCGTCCGACGCGTTCGGCCGCTTCGTCGCCAGGATCCCCGCGCCGCTCGGCATCGGCAAGATTTCCCTCGATGACGGCACGGCAGTCTCGGGCTTTCTGTGCGAGTCCCATGCGGTAGCCGAGGCGGAGGAGATCACCCGCTTCGGGGGGTGGCGCGCGTTTCTGGCGGAGCGTGCCCAATGAAGGCGCTCGGCCGTGCCGCGCGGTGGTTTCTGCACCGCCTCTGCGACGGTCTCGCCGCCCGCAAAGCTATTGTCCGGCCAGGCAAACTCCCAACGACGAGATAGCCGTCCCTGTCCCTGTGCTCTCACGGAGAAGTCTCTAGGGCTCGGATCCTCGCGCCGGCGACCGCCCCATCAGGATGTCTGCCAGTTTCTTGCCCGAGCTTTGGCGCTCCGACAGGTCGAGCCCGGAGAGCAGGTCCACCAGGTGGCTGGTCATCAGCTCCGACGCATCGAGGGCGCTGCGCTTGGCGATGGCATCGACCAGCGCATGATGGGCGTGACTTTCGCAGATCGTGTCGCGCCGCCGCCAGTAGAGCGAGATGATCAGTGATGAACGCGAGCAGAGATCGCGCACCATTTCGGTGAAGATCGACTGACCGGCGATCTCGGCGATGGCGACGTGGAACTGCGCCGAGAGCATTACCGCCTCGCCATCCTTGCCGGCGCGCACGGCCTTGTGCTCCTCCTCGAGGTGCCGGTGCAGCCGCTCGACGTCGGCATGCGTCGCGATCCCTGCCGCGAGTGCGGCAACCTTGGGCTCGACCAGCGCTCGCGCCTCGAACACTTCGCGGGCTTCGGTGCGCGTCGGCTTGGCGACGAAGGCGCCCCGATTGGGTTCGAGCCGCACCAGCCGGTCATGCGCCAGCGCCTGCAGCGCCGCGCGGACCACGGTGCGACTTACCGAATAGATCGCGCCCAGCTCGTCCTCGGGCAACTTGGTGCCGGGGTCGATGCCGTGCCCGAGGATGCCATTGCGCAAACCGATATAGAGCGCGGAGCGCCGCACCGCGGGGCGACCCTCACTCTCATCGATCTCGTCGCTTTCGAGCATGCCGAACTCCCGAACCCAGTCGAATCTAGCCGAGAACTGGACACACCGCTATCGGCGTTTCGTATACAAAGTCTGCCAATATCGAATGCACTCGCCTATATTTTAGGCATTGAGAAGAAATGATGCAGACACGGCGAGGGACCACTCGTCCCTGAACCATCGCGTGATTTCAATGGCCTAGGGCGCGATACCTGGGGCGCCGCGCGCTGGCACAGCTCTTGCAGTTGCTTACCCGACGGCCAAGAGGTGGCCTACGGGGCGGTGCATGGCGCAGGGCGACCTGGAAGTTGTGAAGCTGACCAAGCGCTACGGCGATGCGCTTGCGGTAGATTCGATCGATCTCAAAGTGCCGGCCGGCACCTATTGCTGCCTGCTCGGACCATCGGGCTGCGGCAAGACCTCGACCTTGCGCATGGTTGCAGGACATGAGGCGGCGACCGACGGCGATATCATCCTGTCGTCCACCAATGTCACCGACCTGCCGCCGGCCAGGCGCGGCACGGCGATGATGTTCCAGTCCTACGCGCTGTTTCCGCATCTCGACCTGATCGACAACGTTGCCTTCAGCCTCAAGATGAAGGGCATCGAGAAGGCGCCGCGACAGGCCAAGGCGCTCGAGCTGCTCAAGCTGATGCAGATGGATGGCTACGCTTCGCGGCGGCCGGCCCAGCTTTCCGGCGGCCAGCAGCAGCGCGTGGCGCTGGCCCGTGCCCTGATCACCGATCCCGAGGTGCTGTTGCTCGACGAGCCGCTCTCGGCGCTCGATCCGTTCCTCAAGATCCGCATGCGCGCCGAGCTCAAGAAGCTGCAGACGCGGCTGGGCATCACCTTCGTCCATGTCACCCACAGCCAGGAAGAGGCCATGGCGCTGGCTGACCTCATCGTGGTGATGAACAACGGCCGGGTCGAGCAGGCGGCGGCGCCGCGCGAGGTGTTCGAGCGGCCCGCAACTGCCTTCGTCGCCCGCTTCATGGGGGATCACAACGTCGTCACCGGCAGCGCCCGATCGGTCGCCGATGGCGTCGTCAGCGTCGAGGTGCCGGGCGGCAGCAGCTTTGCTGCCTCGGGGGCGCCGCTCGCCGTTGGCTCACCCGTCGATGTCGGCATCCGCACCGATCATGTGCGCGTCGGGACGACTCCTGCCGAAGGGCTCGGCTTCACCGGCATCGTCTCCAACATCGAGTATCGCGGCGCCTCGGTGAAGCTCTCGGTCGACGGCGCCGGCATCGAGGATTTCACCGCCATCGTCGACGACAAGAGCTTCTTTTCGAAGCCGGTCGCCGTCGGAGACGCGGTGCCACTCTATTGGGATGCCGAGGATGCGATCATCCTCGGCCGCCCCAATTCGTAAAGCCATCAGCAACAGGGGTTTTAGGCTATGACTGAATCCAGCAAGACGGCCAAGGCGGCCATGATTTCGCGACGCAGCTTGCTCAAGGGAGCGGCCGCGCTGGCCGGCGCTGCCGCGGGCGCCGGCGCCCTGGGTGGTTTCCCGACGGTCTGGGCGCAGAACCCGATCACCCTGCGCCAGTTCGGCACCGGTGTGTCGAACCTCAACGCCATCGCCGAAAAGTGCAAAGCGGACCTGGGCATCACGCTCGAAATGACCGCGACCGATTCCGATGCGGCCGCGCAGCGCGCCGTCACCCAGCCCGACAGCTACGACATCGCCGATATCGAATACTGGATCCTCAAGAAGGTCTACCCGACCGGCGTGATCCAGCCGATGGATGTGACCAAGCTCAAATACTACGACAAGATCGTGCCGCTGTTCAAAACCGGCAAGCTGACGCCCGACAGTGTCATCGCCCAGGGCACCGCGCCGCACACCGTCGGCTATGTCGATGCACCGGATTCCAAGGAATTCGCCAAGGCGGAGACCGGCTTTTTCACCATGGTCCCGACCATCTACAACGCCGACACGCTGGGCATCCGCCCTGACCTCGTCGGCCGCGAGATCACCACCTGGGCCGACATCATGGACCCCGCCTTCAAGGGCAAGACCTCGATCCTCAACATCCCCTCGATCGGCATCATGGACGCGGCCATGATCATGGAAGCGATGGGCAACATCAAATATGCCGACAAGGGCAACATGACCAAGGCGGAGATCGACGCGACCATCGATTTCCTGATCAAGGCCAAGCAGGATGGCCAGTTCCGCGCCTTCTGGAAGAGCTTCGACGAAAGCGTCAACCTGATGGCGTCGGGCGAAGTGGTGATCCAGTCCATGTGGTCGCCGGCCGTCGCCGCCGTGCGCTCCAAGGGCATCGCCTGCAAGTACCAGCCGCTCAAGGAAGGCTATCGTTCTTGGGGCGGCGGCCTCGGCCTTGCCGCACATCTCTCGGGCGCCCAGCTCGACGCGGCCTACGAGTACATCAACTGGTATACCTCGGGCTGGGTCGGTGGTTACCTCAATCGCCAGGGCTACTACTCGGCGGCCATGGACACCGCCAAGGAATACATGTCGGAAGACGAGTGGGGCTTCTGGATCGAGGGCAAGGCGGCAGTCGGCGACATCCTGTCGCCCGATGGCGCGGTGATGGAAAAGGCCGGCGCCGTGCGCGACGGCGGTTCCTTCCTCGAGCGCATGGGCCACGTCGCTTGCTGGAACTCGGTGATGGACGAGGACCGCTACATGGTCACGCGCTGGAACGAGTTCATCGCGGCCTGATGAGCCACCGACCGCCACCCTCCCCCTCGCGGGGAGGGTAGTGCAGCTGGGACCGCCAGGTCCGCAGCGAAGCTAGGGTAGGGGGTGCCTCACGCTCGGAGCGTGCTGCTCCCTCCACCCCATCCCTCCCCGCAAGGGGGAGGGTGACCTGACTGATAGCCGGGAGCCAAAATGGCCGTCGCCGATCAATCCATCGCCGTGCCGACCAGCAAGCCGAAGCCGCGCAAGACGCCGCTCTCCTTCGGCCGGCTCGCCTCGTACCTCCAGTCGATCCCGCTGTGGCTGATCCTCGGGTTCTTCCTGCTGCTGCCGATCCTGCTGCTCGTCTTCGTCAGTTTCTGGGACTACGATTTTGCCCGGATGTATCCGGGCTTCGTCTTCACCAACTATGTCGAGACACTCGGCTCCTGGGTCACCTGGAAGACCTATCTCAACACGCTGAAATTCGCGGCCATCGTCTGGGCGTTGACGCTCTTCATCGGCTTCTGGGTTGCCTATTTCCTCGCCTTCCACGTCAGGTCGGCGACCATGCAGATGGTGCTGTTCCTCGTCTGCACCGTGCCGTTCCTCACCTCCAACATCATCCGCATGATCTCGTGGATTCCGGTGCTGGGCCGCAATGGCCTCGTCAATTCGACGCTGGTCGAGATGGGGGTCATCTCGCAGCCGATCGAATGGCTGCTCTATTCCGATTTCGCCGTGGTGCTGGCCATGGTGCACCTGTTCACGCTCTTCATGGTCACCCCGATCTTTAACACGCTGATGCGCATCGACCGCTCGCTGATCGAGGCGGCGCGCGACGCCGGGGCCAGTGCCTGGCAGATCATGTGGAACGTCATCCTGCCGCTGGCCAAGCCCGGCATGGCGATCGGCACCATCTTCGTGGTGACCCTGGTGATGGCGGATTTCTCCACCGTGCAGGTGATGAGCGGCGGACAAAGCGCCTCAGTGGCGCTGATGATGAAGAACCAGATGTCCCTGCTGCAATATCCCGCCGCCGCGGCCAACGCCGTCGTGCTGCTCGTCCTGGTGTTGCTGCTCGTCGGGGGCATCCTGCGTATCGTCGACATCCGCAAGGAGCTCTGAGATGCAGCAGCGCGAGAAACGCCCGTTCAGCTTTTATGTCCTCGCCGCCTTCTTCGCGCTCTTTGTGCTGTTCCTTTACGGACCGATGTCGGCGATCTTCATCCTCTCGTTCCAGGGGCCCAACGGCGGCCTCACCTTCCCGCTCAACGGCGTTTCGGTGCACTGGTTCGGCAATCTGTTCGAAAAGCAGGCGGTCGGTGATTTCGGCGCCAGCTTCAGCCGTTCGCTGCTACTCGGGCTGATGGTCATGGTCTCGACCGTCCTCGTCGCGCTGCTCGCGGGGCTCGCCTTTCGCCGCAGGTTTCTCGGCGGCACGCCGCTCTTTTACCTGACCATCGCCAGCCTCGTCGTTCCCTCGATCATCGTCAGCCTCGGCATCGGCGTGCTGTTCCAGCAGATCGGCTTCCGCCCCGCCTGGTGGACCTCGGGCTTCGGCGCGCACCTGACCTGGACGCTGCCCTTCGGCGTGCTGATTATGTTCGCCGTCTTCAATCGCTTCTCGCCGTCCTACGAGGAGGCGGCGCGCGATCTTGGCGCCTCGCCGTGGCAGACCTTCCGCCACGTGCTGCTGCCGATGATCGCCCCCAGCCTGATCGGCGTCGGCCTGTTCGGCTTCAGCCTGTCCTACGACGAGTTCGCCCGCACACTGATGACCGCCGGCACGTTCAACACGCTGCCGCTCGAGATCTACGGCATGACCACCAATGTCACGACGCCGGTGCTTTACGCCCTGGGAACGGTGACGACGCTGTTCTCTTTCGCCGTGATCCTCGTGACGCTGGGCATCATCCTGCTCATCAGGCGCAAGCGGGCGCGCGCCTAGATGCGGCTGTTGCTGATCGATGGTGTCGCCGTCAAACCCGCCGAAAGGTTGGTGGCGCTGAGCTCGGGCACTTCGCAATCGGGCCTGTTTGCGCCTACGCTGACGGCATGAACCTGACCATCCGACCGATGACCTTGAGCGACCTCGACGTGGCGCTCGGCTGGGCCCGCGACGAAGGCTGGAACCCGGGGCTCGACGATGCCGGCGCCTTCTACGCGCAGGATCCCGGCGGCTTCCTGATGGGCTGGCTGGGCACCGTTCGCATCGGCTGCATTTCGGTCGTCAAATACGGATCGGATTTCGCCTTCCTCGGCCTCTACATCGTCCACCCGGCGCACCGCGGCAAAGGCTACGGCAAGGCCATCTGGGACGCCGGCATCGCCAGCGCTGCCGGCCGCACCATCGGGCTCGATGGCGTCGTGGCGCAGCAGGACAACTACCGCAAATCCGGCTTTGCTTTTACCCACAAGACCGTGCGCTGGGGCGGCTCGCTTCGCGGCCTGGTCACGACCCGCTCCTTCGTCCGGCCGATCGAGGTCACCGACATGGACGCCGTCCTCACCTATGACAGCAAGCACGTCGCCGGCGACCGCCAGCCCTTCCTCAAAGCCTGGCTCGCCCCGTCGCCGTCGCGCCAGACCGAGGGCTATTTCGAAGACGGCGCGCTGCGCGGCTTCGGCACCATCCGCCGCTGCGTCGACGGCTGGAAGATCGGCCCGCTCTTCGCCGATACCCCGGCGATCGCCGAGACCTTGCTGGCGACGCTGGTGACCCCCGCAGCCACCGACATGATCTTCATCGACATCCCCGAGCCCAATCACGCCGCCGCCGCGATGGCCCGTCGCCTCGGCCTCACCCCGGCCTTCGAAACCGCCCGCATGTATCTCGGCGTAGCGCCAGCGCTCGCACTCGACGAGATCTTCGGCATCACGACCCTGGAGCTCGGCTGAGACCGACGGCGAGCGGGCGCCGTTCTCGCTTTTCTCGGTCTGCGTTCACCTGCCGGACTTGCCGAGCGCAACTCGAGATTGCCAGCGAACGCATGCGCGCGCTTATCGACATCTCCTCTTCCGACTTCGTTCACTACGTGCGGACGTTTGGTGCGTCCCTCCGGCGCGCCGAGGCATGGTCGATGACGCGATCAGACTATGCTGACTTTGAGGTCGTTAATCGTGGCACCCAGGCCGGGCGCCGACATAAGCGGAACGGTCTTGATGAACTTCAGTTTGCCGATCGACCTGTCATACACAGCGAGGTTGGTATGCCCGTTGAGGCGCGATGGGTAGATGATCCCGTCGGGTCTCGCCGGATGATCGTGGAATGCGACGGACCATGCTCGGGCCAGTGTCTGGTTGGCTGCCTTAGCGACATCCGTAGGCACTCCCATCACGATTGCCCTGTCGTCACGCAGGTCCACCATCCTCAGCCTCGCGGCAATCTCGATCGCAGCGTACCGGCGAGTGTGGAGTTCGGATTCCTCCATCGGCAGATCATCGATCATTCCATCTCGCTGATCGCGCAGTACCGCCTCGAGGAAACAAACCTTTAAGGTCTCGCCAAGGTAGAGGACGCCAAACCTGTTCTCCGCGAGGCGCCTGCGCGGGTCGCTGAACCTGCTTCTTGTCTTGCCGTATCCGAGTGGGTCCGGATAGCGGTCGAGATAGATGCGGCCGAAGCGCTTTCCGGCCGGCACCTCATGGATCTCGAGCTCAGCACTCGAGAAGTCACTGGGCGGTCGGACGATCGCCATTTAGCGGAAGTCTCTCCCAACGCTTTCCGCAGCTTCGACGGCATCTTTGCCTTTGCCGCTTTCCAGCGCCTGACGTCCGGTCATTCCGTCGAGCTCTGCCTGAGGCTGAACCAGGAAGCGAAACACTGCCCAAGCGCCACCCAGACGCTCGTGCAACAGTGCCAGCTCGGCGTATGGCTTACCTTCCGGGCCGATCTGCCAGATCGGATAGCGGAAACCACGCGTTGCCCCATCTAGTCCAACGATTTGACCGGCCTGGCGCTTGCTGTTCACCGTTACACGGGTGGTGCCAAGCAGTTTGCCGAATTCGTCGGCGCTCAGCATATCCTTACCGTTCAGAATCTCTGCGGCTCGGACTCGACCGCGTTCCCGTGCTGCTATCAGCGCTTCGTCGAGATCGGGGTCGGTTTCGTCCGTCGCCTCGACGCTTGCGACCGGCGTCAAGACCGTCTCTCCTGCCGGGTCGACGTCAACAATCAGGCGAACCCGGCGACCGTCCGCTTTGCTCTTGGCGATAGCGTCCAGGTAGCCTTGGAGAACGACCTTCATCTGCTTGCTGGCGGTCGCATTGAACGCGCCGTCGGGAACCGACAGGCTGAAGCCCGCCACGCCTTTCTGGACCGGGTAGTCGGGAGCGGCCATGAAGGATGCTGTTATCTGACCCTTCGAGGTCCGCGCTCGCCAACGGCCACCAGAGGGGGATTTCGATTTAGGTGCAGCCATTTCAACCTCCACGGTGACAGAGCATATGGGGAAGTTGGATAAGTTCGTCAAGTTCGTAAACCTTGGCCGATCTCATTTGCCGAACAGGCCGCCCTTGCGCGAGGACAATGGCTGCGACTAGCATGCTGGCACCGGCTTGAGGGCGGACTATGCGCGCAGCGGCGGTTGCGAAGTGGACATTGGGCATTCCGGCCCTAGTGCTCCTGAGCGCCTGCCAGCCTGCTGCCGAGGTCGAACGCCCGGCGCCGCTGGTCCGGGTCGCGACCGTCGCATCCGTCGACCACATGGATCAGTTGCTGCTGACCGGCGCGATTGAGGCCAGAGCCGCGACGCCGCTGGCTTTCCGCGTCGGCGGGCAACTGACGGGCATCGCCGTCGAGGTCGGCGCCAGGGTCAAGGCGGGAGACCTGCTGGCGCAACTGGCGCCCGAGGAGCAGCAGGCCGATGTCGATGCGGCGCGGGCCGCGCTGACCGCCAGCCAGTCGCAGCTCACCCAGGCCAAGTCGACGCTCGATCGCCAGACCTCGCTGTGGCAGCAGGGGCTGACGACCCGCAGCAGTCTCGATGGCGCGCAGACCGCCTACGATACCGCCAACAGCGCTGCCGCCAGCGCTGCGGCGCAGCTGCAGACGGCCGAGGAGGCGCTGGGCTATACCGAATTGCGGGCCAGCGCTGACGGCCAGATCACCCGCCGGCTGTTCGAGGTTGGCGAGGTGGCGCCGGCCGGGTCTCCCGTGCTGATCCTCGCCGAGGACGGCCCCCGCAATGCAGTGTTCAACCTGGCCGAGTCGGCGCTTATCGATCGTTCGCCGGACCAGTTGGTGGACATCGCGCTGGTCTCGAACCCTGAGGTGAAGACTACTGGTCGGGTCACTGAGATCGCCCCGGCCCTCGACCCTCAGACCGGCACCATCGAGGTCAAGGTGGCGATCGACGCACCCGCTGAGATGGTGCTGGGCGCGCCGGTGATCGGCACCACCGGTTCGCTGCCGCATAAGCGCGTCATCCTGCCCTGGAGCGCCCTGTGGTCGAGCGATGGCAAGGCGGCGGTCTGGGTCGTCGAGGCTGATGGCAGCGTCGCCGTTGTGCCGGTCGAAGTGGCCGAATATGCCACCGGCAGCGTCGTCATCGCCGCCGGGCTCAGCGATGGCCAATTGGTGGTGACCGAGGGCGGCCAGCTGCTCACGCCGGGCCAACATGTCACCACCATCGAGGGGAGCGCACCATGAGCGCCATCCGGCTCACTGCCGCGCTCCCCGTGCTGGTGCTGCTCGCGGCCTGCCAGCCGGCAACCGAAGCGCCGCAGCCGGCGCCCCGCCCGGTGCTGTCGATGCTGGTCGAGCCGGCGGCCACCGCCGAGGCGAGCTTCGTCGGCGTCGTCTCGCCGCGCATTTCGGTCACCCAAGCCTTCCGGGTCGGTGGCACGCTGATCAACCGGTCCGCCGGGGTGGGCGATCAGGTGCGCGCCGGCGCCGCGCTCGCCGACCTCGACGCCACGACGCTCGACCTGGCGGTGGAAACCGCACGCGCCAACCTGCAGGCCGCCGAAGCGCAATATGCTAATGCGGCCGGAGCCGAGGGGCGGCTGCGGGCTCTGACGGAGAGTGATGTCACCACCGTCGCCAACCTCGAGCAGGCCGAGCAGCAGAGCGCGGCGGCGCTGGCCGGCGTGGTGCAGGCCCGCTCACGCCTCACCCAGGCGACCGAGCAACGCTCCTATGCCAGCCTCGCCGCGCCTTTCGACGGCGTCGTCACCGCCGTCGGGGCCGAGCCGGGTGCCGTGGTGGCGGCAGGCCAAACCGTCCTGACCATCGCCCGCACCGACAGTCGCGATGTCGTCATCGACGTGCCTGAGAGCTTTGTGCAGAACCTTGAGGTCGGGGCGGTGTTCCGCGTCTCGCCGCAGCTCAGCCCCGCGACCGTCGTTGACGGCACGTTGCGCGAAATCGCTCCGGAAGCCGATCCGGTCACCCGCAGCTGGCGGCTGAAGATCGGCGTCGATGACGCACCGGCGCAGTTCTGGCTCGGCACCACCGCCACCGCCAGCCTCGCCGTGGCGTCCACCGATACGGTGATCCGCGTCCCCGAGACGGCAATCAGGCACAACGCCGAAGCAACCTCGGTGTGGGTGGTCGATCCGGCTGCCAACATCGTCAATGCCCGCCCCGTCGAGCTGGGCGCCGTAGCTGACGGGCAGGTCGATATCCGCTCCGGTCTCGCCGCCGGCGAGCGCATCGCCATCGCCGGGGTCAACAGCCTGGTCGAGGGACAGCCCGTGGCCGAAGCGGGAGAGCTGCAGTGAAGCCGTTCAACCTCTCCGACTGGGCGCTCGAGCACCGCTCGCTGATCTGGTACTTCATGCTGGTGGCGCTGGTGGCTGGCGTCTTCTCCTACCTCCACCTGGGGCGCGAAGAGGACCCGGCCTTCACCATCCGCACCATGGTCATTGCCGCGCAATGGCCGGGCGCCAAGGCCGAAGATGTGGCCGTGCAGGTCACCGAACGCATCGAGCGCGAGCTGCAGGACCTCGAAACGCTGGACTATACCCGCTCGGTGACCACCGCGGGCAAGACCACTGTCTTCGTCTCGCTGCGCAACGAGACGCCCGCGGCGAGCGTGCGCTCGGTCTGGCTGCAGATCCGCGCCATGATCGGTGACATCGCCCGCACCTTCCCGCAGGGGGTGCAGGGGCCGTTCTACAACGATCGCTTCGGTGACGTGTTCGGCAACATCTATGCCTTCACCGGCGACGGCATCACCCAGCGCCAGCTGCGTGACTATGTCGAGGATGCGCGCTCCAAGGTGCTGACCCTGCCGGCAGCCGGCAGTGTGGACCTGATCGGCGCCCAGGACGAGGTGGTGAACCTCGAGTTCTCGACCCGCCGGCTGGCGGCGCTCGGCATCAGCGCGCAGCAGGTCATCGCCACGCTGCAGGACCAGAACGCCGTTGCGGCGTCAGGCGTCATTCAGGCCGGCCCGGAGCGGGTCGCGGTGCGGGTCGGCGGCCAGTTCACCTCCGAGGAAAGCGTCCGGCAGATCAACCTCAGGGTGGGTGAGCGCTTCTTCCGCCTGGTCGATGTCGCCACCGTCAGCCTCGGCTATGCTGATCCGCCCAGCGCGCTGTTCCGCTACAACGGCACGCCGGCCATCGGGTTGGCGATCGGCATGCGCGCCGGCGGCAACCTGCTCCAGTTCGGCGAGGCGCTGGATGAGGAGATCCACAAGATCACCGCCGAGTTGCCGATCGGCGTCGATGTGCTCCTCGTCTCCGATCAGCCCAAGGTGGTCGAGGAAGCCGTCGATGGCTTCACCCGGGCGCTGTTCGAAGCTGTCGCCATCGTGCTGGTGGTGAGTTTCCTGAGCCTCGGGCTTCGCGCCGGGCTGGTGGTGGCCTTCTCGATCCCGCTGGTGCTCGCCATCACCTTTCTCGCCATGGGCTATTTCGGCATCTCGCTGCAGCGCGTGTCGCTGGGCGCGCTGATCATCGCACTTGGCCTCTTGGTCGATGATGCGATGATCGCGGTCGAGATGATGGTGTCGCGGCTCGAGGCCGGCGACACGCTGCGCAAGGCCGCGACCGCCGTCTACACTTCGACCGCTTTCCCGATGCTGACCGGCACGCTGGTCACCGTGGCCGGCTTCATTCCCATCGGCCTCAACCCCAGCCAAGCCGGCGAGTTCACCTTCACCCTGTTCGTCGTGCTGGCGGTTGCGCTGCTGGTTTCCTGGGTGGTCGCCGTGCTGTTCACGCCGTTGATCGGCGTCACCGTGCTGCCCAGGCAGATGAAGCACAAGGCGCATGGGCGCAGCCGGTTGATGACGGCTTTCATCGGCTTCATCGAGTTGGGGATGCGGTGGCGCTGGGTGACCATCGGCATCACCCTCGCCATTTTCGTCCTGGCGCTGGGCGGCCTGACGCTGGTGCAGCAGCAGTTCTTCCCCTCCTCGGACCGGCCCGAGCTGATCGTCGAGTGGAACCTGCCGCACAACAGCTCGATCGCCGAAACCTCGGCGCAGATCGCCCGCTTCGAGACGGAGGCACTGGCCAGCAACGACAAGATCGATCATTGGTCGAGCTATGTCGGTGAGGGCGCGCCGCGCTTCGTCCTGGCTCTCGATATTCCCGCCGCCATGCCCTCGATCGGCCAGACGGTGATCGTCACCAAGGGGCTGGCCGAGCGCGACGCCGTCAAGGCAGAGCTCGAAGCCTATCTGGCCCGCACCTTCCTCGGCACCGACACCGTCATCAAGACGCTGTCGCTTGGGCCCCCGGTCGGCCGGCCGATCCAGTATCGCGTCAGCGGCCCCGACATCGAGACGCTCCGCGCCCAGGCGCAGGCACTCGCCGCGGTGATGGCGCAGAGTCCGGAACTCGGGGCGGTGCGCTACGACTGGATGGAGGCGGCCCGGGTCATCGAGGTCGATGTGCTCGAGGACAAAGCCCGTCAGCTCGGCATCACCAACAATGATATCGCCACCGCGCTCAACGGCGTCACCTCCGGCCAGCCGATCACCCAGATCCGCGACAGCATCTACCTGGTCAACCTGGTGGGGCGCGCCGAAGACGCTGAGCGCAGCTCGATCGAAACGGTGCGCAACCTGCAACTGGCGACCGGCGATGGCCGCTCCATCCCGCTCGCCACGGTCGCCACCTTCCGCTACGCCCAGGAGCAGCCGGTGGTCATCCGCCGCGACCGCGTGCCGACCATCACGGTGAGCGCCGCCGTCGAGGGGGCGCGCCAGCCGGCGACGGTGGCGCAGCACCTGCAGGCGGCCATTGATAGCTTCACCGCCGGCCTGCCGGCCGGCTATCACCTCGCCGTGGGCGGCACGGTCGAAAACAGCGCCCAGTCGGTCGCGCCGATCATCGCCGTGGTGCCGTTGATGCTGTTCGTCATGGCGACGGTGCTGATGCTGCAATTGCAGAGCTTCTCGCGCATGTTCCTCGTCGCCGCGGTGGCGCCGCTGGCGCTGATTGGCGTGGTCGCCGCGCTCCTGCCGTTCGGCAAGCCGATGGGCTTTGTCGCCATTCTCGGCGTCCTGGCGCTGGTCGGCATCCTGATTCGCAACTCGGTGATTCTGATCGTCCAGATCGAACACTTGCGGAAGGAGGGCGTTTCGGCCTGGCGCGCCATTATCGATGCGACCGAGCACCGGGTGCGCCCAATCATGCTCACGGCCCTGGCCGCCAGCCTCGGCCTCCTCCCCATCGCCACCGAAGTGTTCTGGGAGCCGATGGCCTACGCCATGATCGGCGGCATCCTGGTGGGTACGCTGCTGACCCTGATCTTCCTGCCGGCGCTCTACGCCGCCTGGTTCCGCATCCACCCGGACCCCGAACCGGCGAAGCCGGAGACCGAGCCAGCGCCGGCGGCAGCGTCGCCGACCAGCTCGTCCTAGGGGCCGGCTACGCCCAACGCTATCAGCTCGGCGCGATGGCGCTGCATAGCGAGCTGGATGCGATAGTCGCGCTCAAGACCAGTGCGCGCTTCCGGGTGGGGCGAGAGTTCCGTGCTGGGCTGCGCCATTGCTGCAGCGGCGGCGGGCAGATCGGCATGTAGGCCCGCTGCGGTGGCCGCCACAATGGCGACACCGAGCAGGGTTGGATCCTCCGCCGTCGAAACCACCACGGTGCAGCGCGCCGCGTCGGCGTAGAGTTCCATCAGCAATGGGTTGTGGCTGTGTCCGCCGGTGACGTGAAGCGTCTCGATGCCGTAGCCGCGCACGGTGAGGGTATCGAGGATGTGCCGGACCTGCACGGCGATCGCTACCGCGGTGCGCCAGTAGAGGCGGCAAAGGCTGTCGAAGTCGCTGTCGAGCGACAGGCCGGAAATCACCCCCAGGGCGCGCGGGTCGGCCAGCGGCGAGCGATTGCCGTGAAAATCCGGCAGCACATTGAGCTGCGGCGCCAGGTCGGGGCCCTCGCTGGCCCGCAACTCGGTCACCCGCGCGATCACCCGGTGATGCAGCTCGGGGGTCGGGTCGCCCCCCGCCGCATGCGTCCGCAGTACGTGGTCGAGCAGGGCGCCGGTCGCCGATTGGCCGGCTTCGTTGAGCCAGGCGCCAGGAAGCACCGCGTTGTGATAGGGCCCCCAGACGCCGGCCGTCGGCATCGGCTGGTCGGACAGCGCCATGACGCAGCTCGACGTGCCGGCGATCAGCGCCATGTGCCGGTGGAGGTTGGCAGGATCCTTGGCATAACTCGCCAACGCCCCGAGCGCGCCGGCATGGGCATCGACCAGGCCGACGCCGACCACACAGCGGCTGGTGAGGCCAAGCTTCGCCGCAGCAATGGCCGTCATCGGCCCCAACGACTGGCCGATCCGGCTCGCCGTCTCGGGCAGCGCGGCGCGCTCGAACAGGTCAGCGAGACCCATGGCAGCCAGAAAATCCCGCTGCCAACTCGGGCTTTCATGCGTGAGATAGGTCCATTTGCAGGTGAGTGTGCACTCCGAGCGCGCGTTCGAGCCCGAGGCCTTCCAGGTCAGGAAATCGACGAGGTCGAACATCTGGCCGGCCCGGGCCCAGCTCTGAGGCGCATGGCGCTTCAGCCACATCAGCTTGGGCACTTCCATCTCCGGCGACATCGTGCCGCCGATGAAATCGAGCACCCGGTGACCGCTCGCCGTGCATGCCTCGGCTTCCGCCTGCGCCCGATGATCGAACCAGGCAATGGTGTCCCAGCGCGCGGCGCCGCCCGGGCTGACCGGCAGGGGAGCGCGGCTACTATCGCGCACCACCAGCGAGCAGGTCGCATCGAAACTGATCCCCACCGCCTCGTGCGCCGCGACGCCCGCCAGTCGCATCGCCGTGCGCACCGCCTCGGCGACCGCATCCCAGATCTGCTCGGAATCGTATTCGGCGATGTCCGAACCGACCCGGTTCAGCTCCAACGGATGTTCCGCCCGACTGACCAGGCGCCCCGACGGCGTGACGAGGCCGGCCCGCGCGCTCGCCGTCCCCACATCCACGGCAACCAGCATCGCCGCCTCGCCTGTTTCGCGCGCTGCGTGGAGTTCCAGGAGCCCGGGCAGCGACCGCATGTCCTCGATGATCGCATCGGGGGCCAGCGCCTCGATCTCGGGCCGGAGGCCGCTTGGTTCGATATGGCTGCCGCCGACATAGGCGAAGACCCGCATGCCGGCCGCCTGCGCCGCGAGGATACCGGCCGGCGAGTCTTCGATGACGAGGCAGTGTTCCGGCGCGACGCCCATCTCACGCGCTGCGTGGAGGAACAGGTCGGGCGCCGGCTTGCCGTTCCTGACCATGCTGGCCGAGTAGATGTGGCCCTCGAAGCGGGGCAGGAGGACGGTGAGCTCGAGGCTCAGCCGGATCCGCTCCGGCTGGCTCGATGAGGCGACGCAGAACGGCAGCTCGAGCCCTGCCAGCACCTCGCCGATCCAGCCGGTCGGCTTCAGCTCGCGTCGGTACAGCGCATAGAGCCGGTCGCGCATGCCGCTGAGCGCGGCGTCGCTGAGGTGTGCCCCATGGCTCTGGTTCAGGCTTTCGGAGATCGAGGCGAGGCTGCGCCCCAGATAGGAGTGGAACGCCACTTCGCGTTCGATGGCGATGCCCTGCTCGGCGATCAGCTCGAGCAGCACCCGCATCGCCAGCGGCTCGCTGTCCACCAGCACGCCATCGCAGTCGAAAATGACGAGCTTGATCGGCGCCATGCTGCCCTCCCGGCCTATCGGTAGCCGGGCGACATCCGCTTCGGCAAGTTTGGTCTGCTTGGGGCTAAAGGGTCCCGCCGAGATAAGCTTCGAGCGTCGCTTTGGTGCCGCGGGACCAGAGGCTTGACAGCGCCGTGGTGAAGGCCGCGACATAAGTCGGGTTGGTGGCGAGCGGCCCAAAAATGTCGCCCATCGACAGCCATGCCACCGGATCGATTTTGGCCTCGGTGGCCAGCGCCGTCAGCCGCTCCCAGTTCGGGTCGTTCGGTGGGATCGGCTTGCCGCTGTCGCTTTCGCCGTAGCAGTAGCGGGCCCAGAGCGCCGAGACCAGCGCCAGCCCGGTCACCGACTGTCCCGCCGCCAACCGATCCGCCGCCGATGGCAGGATGAATTTGGGCTGCCGGTTCGAGCCATCAAGGCAGAGCCGCTGGATGGTGTCGCCGATCTTGGGGTTGGAAAATCGCCGCTCGATCAGCTTGTAATAGTCTCCAAGGTCGGTGTCGGGCACTGGCGGCACCACCGGTACGATCTCCTCGCGCTCGACCTTTTCGAGGAAGGCCCGAACCAGCGGATGCTCCATTGCCTCATGCACGAAATGGATGTCGAGCAATCCGGCCGGGTAGGCGATGGTGGCGTGCCCGCCATTGAGAATGCGGATCTTCATGTGCTCGTAGGGCGCCACATCAGCGACGAACTGCACCCCGACCTGCTCGAGCGCCGGGCGGCCGGCCGGGAAGCGATCTTCCAGCACCCACTGCTTGAACTCTTCGCAGAACACCGGCCAGGCATCGACAATGCCGAAATCGGCCTCGAGCGCATCGCGCTCGCGCTGTCCCGTTGCCGGGGTGATCCGATCGACCATGCCGTTGGGGAAGGCCACCGCCGCGCGCACCCAACTGGCGAGCTCCGGGCTGATCAGCTCGGCGAGCCCTGCCACGGCATTCTCAGTGACGTGGCCATTACCCGGGATATTGTCGCAGCTCATCACCGTAAACGGCTGGATGCCGCGCTCCCGACGCAGCTGCAGGCCGAGGAGGATCAGCCCGAACACCGTCTTCGGTGCCTCCGGGTTGACGCTGTCGGCGACGATATCGGGGTGGTTGGCGTCGAACCGCTGCGAGGCCGGATCGATATAGTAGCCGCCCTCGGTAACGGTGAGCGAGACGATCCGGACTTTGGGGTCGGCCAGCGTTTCGCTGATCGCGGCGAGGTCTCCGACCGGCAGGAAGTCGATCATTGCGCCGGTGACCCGGGCACTCGTTCCGCCCGCTTCCTGCTCCACCACGGTGGTGAGGTAATCCTGCCCCAGGAGCTTTTCTCGCATCTCGGCGTCGTTGGCCCGCACGCCCGCGCCGACCAGGGCCCAGTCGTGGTCGAGCCCCAGGTTGAACAGGCTGTCGAGATACACCGCCTGGTGGGCGCGATGAAAATTGCCGACGCCGAAATGCACGATGCCCGGCGTCAGCGAGCCGCGCTGGTAGCGGGGCACGCTGGCGACGGCAGCGATCTCCGGCAGGTCTTCGGCGGAGAGTTCTAGCGGCATGGGTCTATTCCTGGGTGGTCAACGGAGCGCTTGGCCGGCGCGGTCGAAGCGATAGATACGGCCCGGCTCGGGCGAGAGCCATACCTGTTCGCCGGGATGATAGTCGTTCTCGCCGCCGGTGCGCACCGTCTGGAGGCCCACGCCGTCGACATGCACATGGAGGAACGTGTCGGAGCCGAGGTGCTCGGCGACGCCGACCTTGCCCTGCCACTCCCCCGCATCGCGCGAGATGCGCACATGCTCGGGCCGCACCCCGATCGCCTCGGCCTGGTACTTGCCGGCCGCGGCGCCTTCGAGGAAATTCATCTTGGGTGAGCCGATGAAGCCGGCGACGAACCGGTTGGCCGGCGTTTTGTAGAGTTCGAGCGGCGTGCCGAACTGCTCGACCCGCCCGGCGTTCAGCACCACGATACGGTTGGCCATGGTCATGGCCTCGACCTGGTCATGCGTCACATAGACCATGGTGGTCTTCAGCTGCTGGTGCAGTTCGGTGATCTCGATGCGCATGTTGACGCGCAGCGCCGCATCGAGGTTCGACAGCGGCTCGTCGAACAGGAACGCCTTGGGCTGGCGCACAATGGCGCGGCCGATAGCAACGCGCTGACGCTGCCCGCCGGACAAGGCCCGGGGCTTTCGATCAAGGTAGTCGGTGAGGTTCAGCACCCGCGCCGCATCCGCCACCTTCTGCTCGGCGATCGCCTTGTCGATATTGGCCATCTTCAGCGGAAAGGCGATGTTCTGGCGCACCGTCATGTGCGGGTAGAGCGCGTAGGACTGGAACACCATGGCAAGGCCGCGATGCGCCGGACCCTTGTCGGTGACGTCGACGCCGTCGAGCTTGATCGCGCCGGAGGTCGTGTCCTCGAGGCCGGCGATCAGTCGGAGGAGAGTCGACTTGCCGCACCCCGAGGGCCCGACGAAGACGACGAACTCGCCGTCCTCGATTTCGAGCGAAACATCGGGGATGACCGGATGGCCACCGAAGGTCTTGTTGACGTGTTCGAGTGTGATGGAGCCCATCTGAAATCCCCTATTTCACGGCGCCGAAGGTGAGACCGCGCACCAGCTGCTTCTGGCTGAACCAGCCCAGCAGCAAAATCGGCAGGATCGCCAGCACCGACGCGGCGGAAAGCTTGGCGAGGAATTGGCCTTGCGGCGAAGAGAAGGATGCAATGAAGGCGGTCAGCGGCGCCGCATCGTCGGTAGAGAGACGAAGGGTCCAGAACGCCTCGTTCCAGGCGAGGATGACGTTGAGCAGCAGCGTCGACGCGATGCCCGGCACCGCCATCGGCAGCAGCACATAGACCAGTTCCTTGCCCAGCGTCGCGCCATCCATGCGCGCCGCCTCGAGGATATCGACCGGGATTTCCTTGAAGTAGGTGTAGAGCATCCACACCACGATCGGCAGGTTCACCAGCGTCAGGATGATGGTGAGGCCCAGCAGCGTGTCGAGCAGCCCGGTATTGAGGAAAATCAGGTACATCGGCACCAGGACGCCTGCTGCCGGCATCATCTTGGTCGAGAGCATCCACATCAGCACGTCACGGGTTTTCGGGGTCGGCGTGAACGCCATCGCCCAGGCCGCCGGCACCGCGATCAGCAGTGCCACGATGGTGGAACCGATCGAGATCACCACCGAGTTGAAGAACGGCCGGAAGTAATCCTGCTGGTCGAGCACCGCCGCATAACTTTCGAAGGTGAAGGACGGGATCATCGAGAACCCCGCCGCGGCTTCGCCCTCGGTCTTGAGGCTGGTGATGATGGTGTAGAGGATCGGAAAGAAGACGATCAGCGCCACCAGCCAGACGAGAACCGTCATGGTGAGCTTGCGGCGCGTGGATACGGCGCGGGCCATTTATGCCTCCACTCGTTGGTTGCGGCTGGTCTCCCTCCCCCTTGCGGGGAGGGTAGCGAAGCTGGTCGCGTAGCGACTTAGCGGAGCTGGGGTGGGGGTGGCAGCAGGCTCCGAGCGAGGGGCGCCCCCCACCCTTGATCCCTCCCCGCAAAGGGGGAGGGAGACGACTGGCACATCCATGGTCGGTCGGGATCCCTCACGCATCCAAATTCCTCCCCACCGCCCGCATCAGGAAGATCGCGACGATGTTGGCGAGCACCACGGCCACCAATCCGCCCGCCGCGCCGGCGCCGATGTTTCCGCCCAACACGCCCGTGTTGTAGATCAGGAACGGCAGGTTGGTGCTGGCAAAGCCCGGGCCGCCGCCGGTGGTGATCTGGATCTCGGCATAGACGCCGAGCAGGTAGATCGTCTGGATCAGGATCACCACGGTGATCGCCCGCGCCAGGTGCGGCAGGATGATGTACCAGAAGCGCCGGAACACATTGGCGCCGTCCATTTCGGCCGCCTCCTTCTGTTCCTCGCTCAGCGATTGCATCGCCGTCAGGAGGATCAGTGTCGCGAACGGCAGCCACTGCCAGGCGACGATGGCGATGATCGACAGCAGCGGGTAATTGCCGAGCCAGTTGACCGGCTCCTGCCCGAAAAACCGTGAGACCGCGGCGAATACGCCCCAGGTCGGGTTCATCAGCTCGTGCTTCCAGACCACCGCCGCCACCGGCGGCATGACGAAGAAGGGCGAGATCATCAGGATACGGACGATGCCCTGGCCCCAGATCGGCTGGTCGAGCAGCAAGGCGAGGAGGATACCGAGACCCACGGTGATCACCAGCACGCCGACCACGATCAGCAGCGTGTTGATGATGGCCGGCCAGAAGGCCGGGTCGGTGACGAAGAACTCGAAGTTCGCGAAACCGGCGAAACCCTTGATGTTGGGGTTGGTGAGCCGGTAGCGCTGGAAGGCGAACCAGATGGTCAGGGCCAGCGGCACGATCATCCAGATCAGCAGCACAAAGACCGAAGGCGCCATCATCCAGCGGGCGAGGCGATGTGACTGCTTGGTGGCCATGATGCCGTTCCCCCAAAATGCGCCGGTCCCCACCGGCAGTCTTGCGCAATCTACTCCCCGCACCAGGTCACCCCGGCGACGGCCGGGGCCTGTCCTGAATTCTCTCGGCGTCCACAGCGAGAGCAAGTATTTCAGGATAGTTACCGGCCTTCGCCGGTATGACGCTGCGCGTGGGTGGAGCCGCGGTGACCGCAGCCCTGATCCGAAGAAGCCCGGCAGCGTGGCCGCCGGGCAGTCGCTCGGGAGGAGAGACCTCAGTAGTAGCCGGCCGCCTTCATCTCGCGGTCGACGCTCTGTTGTGCCTGGGCCAGCGCGTCATCGACGCTGGTAGAGCCGGCAAGTGCGGCCGAGAACAGCTGGCCGACCGTGGTCGCCATGCCGGCGAACTCGGGGATGGCGACGAACTGCACGCCGGTATAGGGCACCGGCTTCACCGCCGGATTGGTCGGGTCCGCCGCGTTGATCGAGTCGAGCGTCATCTTGGCGAAGGGCGCCGCGGCCTGGTAGTCGGCGTTGGTATAGAGCGAGGTGCGGGTGCCCGGCGGAACGTTGGCCCAGCCTTCCTTGGCGGCGACCAGTGCGAGGTAGTCCTTGCTGGTTGCCCAGGAGATGAACTTCTGCGCCGCGTCGGCCTTCTGCGAGCCGGCCGGGATGGCGAGCGACCAGGCCCAGAGCCAGTTACCGCGCTTGCCGAGCCCGGTGTCGGGGGCGAGAGCGAAACCGACCTTGTCGGCCACCGTCGATTCCTTGGCGTTGGTGACGAACGAGGCGGCGACGGTGGCGTCGATCCACATGCCGCACTTGCCCTGCTGGAACAGCGTCAGGTTTTCGTTGAAGCCGTTCGAGGAGGCGCCGACCGGGCCGGCATCCTTCATCAGATCGACATAGAACTGCAGCGTGTTCTTCCATTCCGGCTGGTCGAACTGCGGCTTCCAGGCTTCGTCGAACCAGCGTGCGCCGAACGAATTCGACATCGCGGTGAGGAACGCCATGTTCTCGCCCCAGCCGGCCTTACCGCGCAGGCAAATGCCGTTAATCTCGGCGGCGCGGTCGGTCATTTTGCGGGCGGCGTCGGCGACGAAGTCCCAGGTCGGGGCATCCGGCATGGTCAGCCCGGCCTTCTCCATCAGGTCCTTGCGATACATGATGAAGCTCGACTCGCCATAGAACGGCGCGGCGTAGAGCTTGCCGTCGGCGCTGAGCCCGCCCCGGATGGCCGGCAGCAGATCGTCGACATCATAGGCATCGCCGAGATTGTCGAGCGGCAACAGCCAGCTGTTCTTGGCCCAGATCGGCACTTCGTAGGTGCCGATGGTCATCACGTCGAACTGGCCGCCCTTGGTAGCGATATCGGTGGTGACGCGCTCGCGCAGGATATTCTCCTCGAGCGTCACCCACTGCAGCTGGATATCCGGGTTCTTGGCGGTGAAATCGTCGGTCAGCCCCTGCATGCGAACCATATCGCCATTGTTCACGGTGGCGATGGTGAGGGTGGTCTGGGCATAGGCCGTCGAGCCGAGCGCAAGCACCAGCGCGCTCGAGAAAAGCGGAAGCAGTTTCATCAATGTCCTCCCATAGGCGAGCATTTGTCTCGCCGTTGAGCAATTACTCACAAACTTTAGTATGATGTCAAGCGGGTGGAAAACGCGGGAATCCGGAGGGTGATGCGTTCGGCATCCCGCTCAGGTTCGTTTTTCGCTGTTGGGAAACGGCAGAACCGTTGGGGCGTTTCGCCGATGCCAACCCCACCCACGATGTCATCCCAGCGAAAGCTGAGACCCAACTCTCAGCCCGTGCCAGCGTATGGATGGGTCCCAGCTTTCGCTGCGATGACATCCGGTGGGTAGGCCAAGGCCGAGGCCAACTAGCCCCGCTGGTGCAGCAGAAAGCGACCTAATCAGCCGCGAGAATCGCCTCAGCGGTCTGCTCGTCGGTGATCAGGCCATTGACCAGCCGACGGGTCAGGGCGGCCCGGATGCCTGGGACCTTGCGCTCGCCGACGGCCGTTGCCACCACCATCGAGCTCTCCCGCGACGGCAATGGCGCCGAGGCGACGCGGTCATTGGTCAGGCCGCTGATGAATTTGCCCTGCGCGTCGAAGGCCCAACCGACGATCTCACCGACCGCCCCGGCCTTCTGCAAGAGCTTCAGTTCGGCTGCCGAAATGAAGCCATCCACCACCAGCGGCGCCTCGGGTCCGAGGTCGCCGATGCCAACGAAGGTGACATTGGCCTGCTGTGCAAGGGCATGGGTTTCGCGGATCATCGGCTGGCTCAGCAGCATGTCACGCTCGGCCGCCGACGACGCGATGACCGGCAGCGGCATGGGGAAGCTGCGCGCCTTCACCGCCTCGGCGATGTTGAAGATCACGTTGTAGAAGGCGGCCGAGCCGTCGGGGGCGATCGAGCCGGTCAGCGACACGATCTTGTGCTGCGGCGCCTCCATCGGTGTCAGTTGCTCGATCGCGGCTTTCAGCGTCCGTCCGGTGCCGATCGCCATCACCGTCGGCTTGTCGCTCCTGAGCCAGCGCTCGATCAGCGCCGCGGCGGCGATCGCCACGCCATGGATCGCCCCGGGCGCCTCGGGATCGGTCGGCACCACCTCGGCGAAATCGAGCGCGTAGCGCTTCTGCAGCTGCTCGGCCAATTCCATGCAGCGCCCGATCGGATGGTCCAGCCGCACCCGCACCAGCCCCTCGCTCACCGACAGCGACACCAGTCGCTGCGCCGTCTGGCGCGACACGCCGAGCTTTTTGGCGATCTGCTCCTGATTGTTGCCGGCGACGTAGTAGAGCCATCCGGCCCTGGCCGCATCGTCGAGACGCGTAACTGCTGTGTCCTGACGAGCCATGAAACTTTGCCCTCCGATTGGGCGGATACTCATCGAGCGGGCGAATAATCGCAAGCCCAAATCGCCCCCGCCGCCTGGCAAACCTGCTTCTACAGCAGGGGCAGGGTGATGCGGAAGCAGGCGCCCTGGCCGGTGCCTGGCAGCAGTTCCAGCTTGCCGTTCATCCGCTCGATCAGCTGGCGCGAAATGGCGAGGCCGAGGCCGGCCCCGGCGGGCGCGGTGACGCCGCCCGATTGCCCACGCGCGAACTTTTCGAAGATCAGTTTGCGCTCGGCTTTGGGGATGCCGGGGCCGTTATCGGCAACTTCGATCAGGTAGCGCCCACGCCCGGTGCGGGAGCGGACTTCGACCATCGGCTCGGCCGCATCATTGTATTTGATGGCGTTGGACACGAGGTTGATCAGCACCTGGCAGAGCCGGTCGGGTTCGCCCGAGATCACCGCGCTCGGCGCGCGGCTGCCAACGGTCAGCTGCATGCGGCGCTGCCGCGCCAGCGCCGAGCAGACTTCAATGGCGCGATCGATCGAGCGCTCGGCCTCGATCGGTGTGTTGTCCCAGCCATGCTCGCCGTGATCTAGCGCGCTCATCCCCAGGATGTCGTCGAGCAGCTTGGTGAGCCTGAGGCTCTCCTGATGGATGGTCTTGACGAAGCGTTGCCGCTCGTCGGCGGTCAGCTTTTGTTCCTCGAGCAGGATCTCCGAGAACGAGCGGATCGAGGTCATCGGGGTGCGCACCTCATGGCTGACCTGGCTCAGGAACTCGTCCTTCTCGGTGTCGATGGCGCGCAACTGCGTGTTGGCTTCCTCCAGTTTCTGCGCCGTCGAGCGGAGCTCGGCGGAGGTGCGCTCCAGCTCCTGCGAATATTCGATCACCTGCCGGGTCTCACCGGCCATCTCGAACACTTCCTCGAGCGATACCGCGTCGCCCGACACCACCTTGCTGAGCATCACATGCGCCGAAGCGGCGCCGATCGAGCCGGCGAGCTCGCGCTCCAGCCGGTCGATGAACTGCGGTGGCGGCGCGCCAGCCACCCCCTCGAACAGCGCCTTGGCGCGCGGCGAACCAAGCACCCGCTCGGCGACGAAATAGAGATCCTCGACCGTCGCCGAGCCGCGGATCACCGCCGGCGCGCCGGTGCCGGGGCGGCGGAACAGATCGGCAAACAGCGCCGCCTGCACCCGTTCCAGCGCCGATTGCGAGGTGAAGAGCGAAACGACCACCAGCGTCGCGGTGTTGAGCAAGAGGCTCCAGAACACCACGTTGACCAGCGGGTCGATGTCATCGATGCCGAACAGCGCCTCGGGCCGCAGCCAGGTGAGCCCCCATGGCCCTTCGGCCATGATCTGAGCCACCAGCGGCGACGAACTCTGGAACGACGGCATGAAGCTCGACCAGGCCCAGACCACGAAGCCCACCGCCACTGCTGACGTCGCGGCCTTCAGCGAGGCCTCGCGCCAGAACAAGGCGGCGATGATGGCCGGGAGAAACTGCGCCACGCCGCAGAACGAGATCAGGCCGATCGGCGCCAGCGCGTCGGAATCGCGCGTCAGGTAGAAATACAAAAACCCGAGCAGCAGGATCAGCGCGATCGAGAAGCGCCGGGAATTGAGCAGCAGGCGGCTGACGCCGCGCGCGCTGGCAACGCCATGCCCCTGGGTCACCCGCAGCACGATCGGCATGACGATATGGTTGGAAACCATGATCGACAGCGCAATCGACTCGACGATGATCATCGAGGTGGCCGAGGAGAAGCCGCCGATAAAGCTGAACAGCGCCAGGCCCTCCTGCCCGGCCGACAGCGGCAGGGTGAGGACGAACATGTCCGGGTTGGCGCCTGCCGGCATCGAGGTCAGCCCGAACAGCGCGATCGGCAGGGTGAACAGGCTCATCAGCAGCAGGTAGGCCGGAAAGGCCCAGCCGGCAGTGCGCAGGTGATTTTCGTTGGAGTTCTCGACCACGGTGATCTGGAACTGCCGCGGCAGGCAGAGGATCGCCGCCGCCGAAAGCACGTTCATCGCCACCCAGCGGTCGTCGAAATTGCCGGTCGAGTAGATGTCGATCCCGGCCGCTTCGGCGCGCGAGAAGATCGCTTCGAGCCCGCCACCCGCATAGATGACGAAGATGCCGATCGCCAGCAGCGCCGCCAGCTTGACGATCGCTTCGAAGGCGATGGCGGCGACGACGCCGTGATGCTGCTCCTTGGCATCGACGTTGCGCGTGCCGAAGAGGATCGTGAACAGCGCCATGCCGGCCGCCACCGCCAGCGCCAGGCCGACTTCGTCAATGCCGCGCAGCGTCCGGCCGGGAAACTCGCCGACCCCGGCAATGGCCTGCAGCGACGAGGTGACGGCCTTGAGCTGCAGCGCGATATAGGGCGCGATGCCGATCACCGCGATCACGGTGATCAGCACCGCCAGCCGGCTCGACTTGCCGAACCGCGCCGATAACAGGTCAGCGATCGAGGTAATGCGCTGCTTGTGGCTGATCCGCACCAGCCGGCGGAGCACGAACCACCAGCCGATGAACACCAGCGTCGGCCCGAGATAGATGGCGAGATATTCGAGCCCGTTGCGCGCTGCCGAGCCGACGGCGCCGTAAAAGGTCCAGCTGGTGCAATAGACCGAGATGGCGAGCGTGTAGATAAAGGGCGAGCGCAGGAACGCCGCCTTGTGGTTACGCGCCTGCCGGTCGCTGACATAGGCGATGAGGAAGAGGAGGCCGACGTAACCGATAGCGACGGCGATGACCACGTCCGGCGTCAGCATCAGTCCTCGCCCTCGGCTGGCGGTTCGGCCTCGGTTTCGCGCGGCAGACGGCGGCCGAGCCAGAAGGCAGCGGCGATCAGCCCCAGCCAGCAGACGAACAGGTAGATCACCTCGAACGGCACGCCGAACAGGCGCCGCTCGAGCTGAAATACCACGGCGAGTGGCGGCAGGATCAGCAAAACACCCAGGAGGCTGAGGAACAGCGCCGCGCTTTCGAGCTTCCGGCGCTCCATCGGTCTATTCCACCGCCGGAGCGAGGCCCATCAGTTCGCGCACCGCCCCGACCACCTCGGCATTGGCATAGGGCTTGGTGACGAACCGGTCAGCGCCGAGCTCCTCGGCGGTGCGGCGATCCTGTGCCTGCCCCTTGGCGGTGAGGATCAGCACCGGTAACTGCCGCAAGGCGTCATCGGCGCGGATCTGCTTCAGCACATCGAAGCCCGAGCGCTTGGGTAGCATCACGTCGAGCACCAGCACTTTGGGCATGCTGCGGCGCACCGCGCTGAGCGCGGCGTCGCCGTCGGTGACCGCTTCGATCGACCAGCCGGCGCGGCGGAGGATAAAGTCGAGCGATCTCAGAATGCTCGGCTCATCCTCGGCGATGAGAACATCGACAGCCAAATCTCCCCCTCCTGCCCGACCTCCCAATCAGGCTTGGCCTACTTAGGCATAACTAGTCCGGCTCGCCAATGTCGAAACGCCGGGGCACCAGCGGCGCCCGAATGGCGGCAGGCTCGCCGGCGGTGGTGAAGGCTTCTTCCTGCCGGTCGGCGCAATCGCGCCGCGGGCAGAGCCGGCAGCTCGGCCCGACCGGTACGTCGGCGCTGCTATCGCCGAGATCAAGGCCGGCGCCGTAAACCGTGCGATCGGCATGCAGCACATCGCAGGCGAGCATCACCGAGGTCGGAATGGCGTGGTCGGCGTAGCCGGCGCCCTGCCGCGGCTGCGCGCTGGCAATGAACAGGTAGCGCGAGCCGTCGGCGAACTGCGCGATCTGCCGGGCCAGCGTCCGCGGCGTACGGAACGCACCGTAGATCACCCAGCGCGGGCAGGCGTGCCCGGCGCTTGGCAGCGGCAGGCCGGGCAGGGGAAAATGCTTGGTCAATCGCCCCGCCGCATCGGAGCGCAGGAACCCGAACGGCAGTCCGGGCTCGCCCGGTTTGCGCAACGAAACCAGGCGATGCGCCACCTGCTCGAAGCTCGCGGTATAGAGCTGGCGCAGCGTCTCGATGTCATAGCGCTGCGCCTCGGCATCGGCGAGAAACTGCGCATAGGGAAACACCATGGCGCCTGCGAGGTAAGAGCTGAGCGCCCGATAGCCGAGCCGCCGCGCCGTGGCAGTCGACAGTTGCGGGGTGTCGACTTCACGTTCGATGGCGTCGGCGGCGCTGAGTTCGGCGTAAAGCCGGGTGAGCTGGAACTGCCGGGTGGCGGCGCCGGCGCTGGCCTGGAACCACATGGTGCGGGTGTTGGAGTTGAAGTGATACTGGCCGGGGAAACCCGCAGCATCCACCTCCCGACCGGCGCTGCGGGCAATGCTGACGCCGAACTTGGCTGCAAGGCAGGCGGCAAGTGCAGCTTCGCCGAACGGGCCGCTGGCTTCTATCTCGGCCCGCAACGCGGCGGCGACGGCCTCGAGCCCAGGGAAGTAATTGTCGCGCTCGAAGATCAGGTCGTCGAGTTCGCGGATCGGCGACAGCGTGCGCCGGCCCCGGGCATCGATCTCGAACTGGCCGATCAAGCTGCGCGCCACGTCGGTGAGCCCGCGCGTCTCGCGTGTGATGGTCGCAACGAACCGGTTGCGCTCGCCCTCCTCGAGATCGGTGACATCCTCGAGAATTTCGGCGGTGGAGCGGACGGCGGTGATGCCGGAAAGGATGCGGTGCAGCAATTGCGCCAGCAGCGGATCGGTCCGCAGCCGGTCGGCATAGCTATCCGCATTGGCGGTGGCGCCGAGATAGGCGCGGCGGAGGCGGGCGATAGCGCGCGCAGCGGCCGGCTGCTGCGCCACCAGATCACGCGACGCCGGCATGTCGATGCCCTCGAGCACCGGATCGGCGAAAGCTTCGTCGAGTTCAGCAATCAGCCGATGCTCGGCATCGCCGCTGAGTTCGCTGAGTTCCACCCCCAGCTCTTCGGCGAGGCGGATCAGCAGCGAGCCGCCGACATGGCGCTTGTTGCGCTCGATCAGGTTGAGGTAGCTCGCGGAAATCCCGGCCCGACGGGCGAGCGCGGCCTGTGACACCCCCAGGGCCCGGCGACGTGAACTGATCTTGAGCCCGATCGGCGCGCGCATTCATCCCCCCTCGATTGTCAATCTATTGACACATCGGCAGCCGATCAAGGCCAATGATTTACAGAAATTCTGAGCAATATCAGTCACCTGTTGCGCAGCTTTGCAGGTCGCCGGATAGTGGCGCATCGCTGTGAGGCGCATGGCAATGCACCGTGCCCCGCCGCGCATGAGGAGGAGCTAATGACCAATTCTGGGAACTTCAGCCGCCGCGGCGTGCTGAAGGGCGGCCTTGCCGGCATTCTGGCGACCGGTGTCTCGCCGCTGATTTTCACCCGGGGCGCCTATGCCCAGGAATTCTGCAACGCACCGACCGGTGACACTGTCACCATCGGCTTCAACATGCCGCTGACCGGCGCCTATGCCGATGAGGGCGCCGACGAGCAGCGCGCTTACGAGCTTGCCGTCGAGCACCTCAATGGCGGCGGCGATGGCGGCCTGATCCCGTTCTTCTCGTCGAAGACTTTGAAGGGCAACGGCATCCTCGGCAAGAAGGTGGTGGGCGTCACCGGCGACGACCAGACCAAGGCCGATGCGGCCCGCGACTCGGCGCGCCGCATGATCGAGCGCGATGGCGCGGTGATGATCACCGGCGGTTCCTCCTCGGCAGTGGCGATCGCCGTGCAGGGGCTTTGCCAGGAAAAGGGCGTCATCTTCATGGCGGCGCTCACCCACTCCAACGACACCACCGGCAAGGACAAGAAGCGTTACGGCTTCCGCCACTTCTTCAACGCCTATCAGTCGGGCATCGCGCTGGGACCAGTGCTCGGCGATGCCTATGGCAAGGATCGCGTCGCCTACCACCTGACCGCCGACTACACCTGGGGCTGGACCCAGGAAGAGTCGATGAAGAACGCCACCGAGGCGCTCGGCTGGAAGACCCTGGCGCCGGTTCGCACTCCGGTGGGAGCAGGCGATTTCAGCCAGTACCTGACGCCGGTGCTGAACTCCGGCGCCGACGTGCTGATCCTCAACCATTACGGCTTCGACATGGTGAACTCGCTCACCCAGGCGGTGCAGTTCGGCATGAAGGACAAGCAGGCCAACGGCAAGCAGTTCGAGATCGTCGTGCCGCTGGTCTCCGACCTAATGGCCAAGGGCGCCGGCGATGCCATGAAGGGCATTTACGGCACCTCGAACTGGGATTGGCAGCTGCCCGACGACGCCAGCAAGGCCTTCACCAAGTCGTTCGGCGCCAAGTTCGGCCAGCCGCCGAGCCAGGCCGCCCACACCTCCTACGTCCAGGCGCTGCTCTATGCCGATGCCTGCGAACGCGCCGGCACTTTCTATCCGCCAGAGGTCATCAAGTCCCTCGAGGGCTTCGAGTTCGACGGCATGGGGAACGGTCCGACCAGCTACCGCGCCACAGACCACCAGTGCTTCAAGGAAGTCTATGTGGTGAAGGGCAAGGAAGCGCCGGCCAACCCGTTCGACCTGCTCGAAGTGGTCGCCACCGCCTCCAAGGAAAGCGTCACCTACGATCCGGCGATCTTCGGCGGCGAGCTCGGTCCCGACACCGCGGTCGCCTGCTGATCGACACCTGAGGCCCGCTCCGGCTGCGATCCAGCCGGAGCGGCTACTCTGGCACCAACAGGGCAGCGGACCATGGACGCCATACTCGCGCAACTTCTCAACGGCCTCGACAAGGGCGGCGCCTACGCGCTGATCGCGCTCGGGCTGACCCTGGTGTTCGGCACGCTCGGCGTCGTCAATTTCGCGCATGGCGCGCTGTTCATGCTCGGCGCCTTCTGCGCCGTCACCTTCCGCTACCTGATCACCCTTGAAACCGTCACCATCGACCCCACCCAGACCACGGCCTGGGGCACCGCGCTCGAAGTGCGCACGCCGCTGGCCCAGACCTGGTTCGGCGATTGGGGGGCGGTGCTGATCGACTGGTCGGTGCCGCTCTCGATCCTCCTCGCCATCCCGGTGATGCTGGTCATCGGCATCGTCATGGAACGCGGGCTGATCAAGCATTTCTACAAGCGTCCGCACGCCGAGCAGATCCTCGTCACCTTCGGCCTCGCCATCGTGTTGCAGGAGATCGTCAAGGCGATCTTCGGGCCCAACCCGATCAGCCAGGCCATGCCCACCGCGCTGCGCGGCGCCGCCGATGTCGGGGCGCTCATCGGCCTCGCGCCGGGCGCGCTGACCTATCCGCTGTGGCGGCTGGTGTATTTCCTGTTCTCGGCCGGCGTCATCGCCGCGGTGTTCGGCTTCCTGCGCTTCACCACCTTCGGCATGGTGGTGCGCGCCGGCATGGCCGACCGCGAGACGGTGGGGCTGCTCGGCATCAATATCGACCGGCGCTTCACCATCATGTTCGGGCTTGCCGCGGTGGTTGCCGGGCTCGCCGGCGTGATGTACACGCCGCTGCTGCCGCCCAACTATCACCAGGGCATGGATTTCCTGGTGCTGAGCTTCGTCGTCGTGGTGGTGGGCGGCATGGGCTCGCTGCCGGGCGCCGTGGCCGCCGGGTTCCTGCTCGGGATCCTGCAGAGTTTTGCCTCGATGAACCAGATCAAGTCGATCCTGCCCGGCATCGACCAGATCATCATCTACCTGACGGCAGTGGTGATCCTCCTCGTCCGGCCGCGCGGGCTGTTCGGCCGCCGCGGCATGATGGAGAACTGACCATGGCGCTGTTCCAGCTCTCCCGCCGCGACGCGCTGATCCTCGCGCTCTTCGCCCTGGTGGTCGTCACCATGCCGGTATGGGCGGCGCCGTTCGGCGCCAACTATCCGGGCCTGATGCAGAAATTCGCGATCTACGCGATCTTCGCCATCGGCTTCAACATCCTGTTCGGGCTCACCGGTTACCTGAGCTTCGGCCATGCCGCTTTCCTCGGCGTCGGCTCCTATACCGCCGTGTGGTCGTTCAAGCTCCTGACCATGGACGCGCTGCCGGCGCTGCTCCTCGCGGTGCTGATTTCCGGGCTGTTCGCGCTGGTCATCGGCTTCCTGAGCCTCCGGCGATCGGGGATCTACTTCTCCATCCTCACCCTGGCCTTCGCCCAGATGAGCTACAATCTCGCCTATTCGGTGCTGACCCCGATCACCAATGGCGAGACCTCGCTGCAACTGACGCTGCAGGATCCGCGCCTCATCGACCTCGCCTTCACCACTCGCGGCGCCGGGCTGCCGACGGCGAGCCTGTTCGGCGTGACGCTGAGCGGGCTCAGCGGCTTCTATTTCTGCGCCGCGGTGCTGCTCATCGCCTTCTTCTTTGCCCAGAAGGTCTTCGCCTCGCCCTTCGGCATGATGCTGCGGGGCATCAAATCCAACCAGATGCGGATGAGCTATACCGGCTTCAATACCCGCCCCTATGCACTCACCGCCTTCGTCATCTCGGGCATGTATGCCGGGCTCGCCGGGGCGCTGCTGGCAGTCACCGATCCTTTGGCCGGCGCCGAACGCATGCAGTGGACGGCCTCCGGCGAGGTGGTGCTGATGACCATCCTCGGCGGCGTCGGCACGCTGATCGGGCCGGTGATGGGCGCCTGGCTGATCAAGTATTTCGAGAACATCTTCTCGTCCTTCAACGAGGGCATCTTGAGCCGCTTCTTCGACTTCATTCCCGCCCCGCTGCACGACACCATCGTCGCCATATCAAGCAAGTTCGTCGGCGAAGGCTGGCAGCTGACGCTGGGACTGCTGTTCGTCCTGGTCGTGGTGTTCCTGCCCGGCGGCATCATGGAGGGCGTGCGCCGTATCGGCGCGCTGTTCCGTCGGGGCAACCCACCCAAAGCCGGCGCCATGCGCGTCCAGCCGGCGGAGTAGCGCCAAGATGACAACCACCGAACGCAATGTCGTCCTGCATGTCGATGACGTCAGCAAGAATTTTGGCGGGCTGCATGCCCTCTCCGACATCGATCTTGAGGTCGAGCAGGGCAAGACCCACGCCATTATCGGGCCGAACGGCGCCGGCAAATCCACGCTACTCAACGTCATCATCGGGCGGCTGGCGCCGACCAGCGGGGCGGTGGTGTTCGATGGCCAGGTGCTGACCGGCAAGAAGCCGCACCAGATCAACCAGCTCGGCGTCGCCCGGGTGTTCCAGACCCCCGAGATTTTCCCCGATCTGACGGTGCTGCAGAACGTCATGGTGCCGGCCTTCGCCAGACGCGATGGGGCTTTCCGCGTCAATGTGCTGCGCAGCGTCGAGCGCGAAGCGGCGCTGCGCGACGAAGCCGAGGCGATCCTCGAGGATGTCGGCCTCGCCGATCGCCGGCTTTCCCATGCCGGGGCGCTGAGCCGCGGCGACAAGCGGCGCATGGAACTGGCCATGTGCCTGATCCAGCACCCGCGCCTGCTGCTGCTCGACGAGCCGACCGCCGGCATGTCGCGGCACGACACCAACACCACCATCGACCTCTTACAGAAGATCAAGGCGCGCGGCATGACCAAGGTGATCATTGAACACGACATGCATGTCGTGTTCTCCTTGGCCGACAAGATCTCCGTCCTGTCCGGCGGCAGGATCATTGCCGAGGGGCTGCCCGATGAGGTGCGTGGCAATATCAAGGTGCAGGAGGCCTATCTCGGCGGCGCCCACCGGCTCGAGGCGGTGCACTGATGAGCGCGATCGCCATGGACACTGATCTCAGCACCACCGCCCGCAGCGCCGAGCGCGTCGTGCCGCATGACGGCCCGTTCTTTGCCGCCAAGGACATCCACGCCTATTACGGTGAGAGCTACATCGTGCAGGGCGTCAGCTTCGACATCCGGCATGGCGAAATTCTCGCGCTGCTCGGCCGCAACGGCGCCGGCAAGACCTCGACGCTGCGCACCATCGCCCGGGTCGACAACCCGGCCCTGCAGGCGGGCGAGATCTGGCTCGACGGCCAGCCGATCCACAAAATGAAGTCCTTCGAAGCGGCGCGCGCCGGCATTCAGCTGGTGCCGGAGGATCGCCGCATCATCCAGGGCCTGACGGTCGAGGAGAACCTCACCATCGCCCAGGTCGCCCCCGGACGCGGCTGGGAGCTCGAGCGCATCTACTCGCATTTCCCCCGGCTCGCCGAGCGCCGCCGCCAGGAAGGCGTGACCCTGTCAGGCGGCGAGCAGCAGATGCTGGCCATCGCCCGGGCGCTGGCCCGCAACCTGAAGCTGTTGCTGCTCGATGAGCCCTATGAAGGGCTCGCCCCCGTCATCGTCGAGGAGATCGAACGCATCCTCAACGAGATCAAGGCGCTCGGCATCACCACCATCATCGTCGAGCAGAACGCCGTCGCCGCGCTCCGCCTCGCCGATCGCGCGGTGATCCTCGACACCGGCGAAGTCGCCTTCACCGGCCTTGCCAAAGATGTGCTCGCCGACGAAGCACTGCGCCGCGAATATTTGGCGATCTGAGCGCCCCGCGCACGACGATGCTGTGCCTCCGGCCAAAGCGACGATGACCGACGCCGGCGGCGCCTAGCCCGCTGGGCTTGAGACCCAAAGCCACCTCATCTCGCCGGTCTGGGCAAGAAAAGCCGCTTCCTCCTGCCGATGGATACTCGCCTCAACTGTGACTTCACCTTGACCGACGTTCTCGGCGGGCGATAGCCTCAGTCTTGGGGGTAATAGGTTATGTTGAAGTCACTTGAGCGTTTGCGCGGCGCGCTTGGTCGCCCGGCGCACACTTATCGTCCGACACTGCAGACATTCAACGACATCGATGTTCAACGTCTCGAACGAGAGATGGACTTAGAGAAGCGCGGCGCCGCGCGGGGCGGGGACAACCTTCCCGCGACCGCAAGCGCCTCGCTCGAGTCGACCGAGCATGAGATTGTCGAGCAGATCGGCGCCGCCCAGAAGGCGGCCCATGATGAACTGCAGGCACAGCTCGCGACATTCCATGAGCGCCTGACCGATCTCGATTTCGAGTCGCGGTTTGGCGCGATTTCGGAAGTTGCGCAAGGCGGCCTTGCAGACCTGAAGGCCGAGCAACAGATGGCGCTCGATGACCTGCATATTCTGCGCAAGGAATTGACGATCGCGGAGTCGTGGCTTGACGACTTCCGCAGGCAACACCGGATCAAGCGTCTGGCCGACAAAAAGACGGCGCTCGGCATGATCGTCAAGCTCCTGGTGATAGCGCTGCTGGTCGTCGGCGAGATCGTTGCCAACGGGTATTTTCTGAGCGGGGGCAACGAGCTTGGCCTTGTTGGCGGCATCGTCGAAGCTCTGCTGTTCGCCGTGCTGAACGTCGGCGTCGCGGTGTTCGTCGCGGTGGTCCTGCTTCCCAATCTCTATCACCGGAACCTACTGCGCAAAGCCTTCGGCCTGGTCTCACTGCTCGGTTTCTTCGCATGGGCCGGGGCGTTGAACCTTGGCCTTGCCCACTATCGCGAGGCGGCGGGGACGAGGGAGCCGACCGCACAGTTCGCGGTTCAGGCCAGAGACGCCGTCATGGAGCGCCTGCAGACCCGACCGCTGCAGCTCGATCAGTTCGAGTCCTGGCTGCTATTTGCCATTGGTGTGCTGTTCGCCTTGGTGGCGCTCATTGATGGACTGAGCCTCGTCGACAAATACCCCGGCTACCGGAAAGCCTCGGAGACGGCGCGCAAGGCACAGGAAGATTACGCCGGTGAACGTCGGGCCAAGATTCAGGACCTCAGCGATAAGCGGCAGGAGTATCAGGAGGCGGTGTCGCAGCTGCGCATCGACATCTCCAAGCGCCGCACCGAGCACGGCTCGATCATGGCGCATCGCCTCAAAATGCTGAACCTGTTCCAGGAGCACCAGGCCCAGCTGGAAAAGGCCGGCAGCCAGCTCCTTCGTACGTATCGTGACGCCAACCTCGCAGCCAGAACGACAGCCGCGCCGGCTTATTTCGAGCATCCCTTCAAGCTCGAGCGGCTATCGGTCACGCTCGACGGGCTGAACGAAATCACTTCTGAGGCGCTGCAGGTCAAGATCGACGAAGCGCAGTCGCATCTGCAGATGGTCATGTCGGAGGTCACTCAGGAGTTCGAGCTTGGGCTGGCCCGGTATCGCCAGCTCGATGTACTCGTTCCGGATGGCAGCCATGTCGCGACGTAGGCGCAGGAATTCGGGCGGCAATGCCGGCCAGATCGCGTTGATCGTGGTGCTGGCTGCCGCGCTCATCCTCCTGGTTGGCGGGCTGATCTGGCTGGTGGTGAAAGCGCGAGCCGATTACGTGCCGCGCGATCAGGCGACGCTCTGCCCATTGTCCGGGTACACCTCGCAGACGCTGATCCTCATCGACACCACAGATGCACTTGCACCGGTGACGCAGACCCAGGTGTTGAACAAACTGCGCGATGTCGTGACCTCGATCCCAAAGGACGGCCAGCTCGAGCTTCGGCTGCTGGGAGCCGACGCGGCGCAAACGCGCCTGGCGATGGAGCCGCTCTGCAATCCCGGCGATGGCAGCGACATCGACCCGGTCACCGGCAACCCGGAGATGGCCAAGCGGCGCTGGCAGACGCAATACGCCGAAAAGGCTGAGGAGGCGCTGCGCGGCAGCGTGGCCGGCTCCGAACAGGATTACTCCCCGATCATGGAGGCGATCCAGCAGATCGCGGCTGAACACCTGACCTCCCAGCACGACCGGTCAATTCCATCCCGTCTCGTCGTCGTCTCCGACATGATCCAGCACACCGTCAGCTACTCCCACTATGTCGATGGGCTGTCCCCTGAGGCGTTCGCTGCCAAGGCGCGCAACAGGCTGGCCACCGACCTTGCTGGTGCAGCGGTGGAGTTCTGGATGGTGCGTCGCGCGACGCAGAAGGTTGACGCCGAGCAGCTCGGAAGTTTCTGGCTCGAGTGGGCCAGTGACAGCAACGCCAAGAAACCCGTCACCCTGTCGCAGCTGATGGGAATGTAGCAATGGAACAGCCACGATCGCGCCGCGCAGACCCGACGGGTCCCACCGTCTTCATCACCTTCTCAGTGATTGGTGTCGCCTACATCATCTTCGCCAAGGCGCTGAACGTCGACGCTGTCATGGTCACGCTGGTCCCAGTCCTGCTGATGATCGGCTACGCAGTTTGTATCTGGCTATTCAAGGCGCTCAGGCTTCGCAGCGATCAGTCCGGCGACAATTTCTACTACATGGGCTTCATCTACACGCTGACCAGCCTGGCGGTGACCCTCATCCAGTACGCGGACGGGACCAATGCAGCGGAGATCATCCGCAACTTCGGTGTTGCGGTTGCTTCGACAATTGCCGGCATTGTCCTCCGCATCGTCTTCAATCTGTTCCGCCGTGATCCGGTGGAGGTCGAGCATGAGTCTCGGCTCGAGCTCTCAGAGGCCGCCCGCAAGGTGCGCCAGGAGCTGAACGGGATGCTGCTCGAGTTCTCCCATTTCGGACGGACCCAGCAGCAAATGGCGCTGGAGGCGATGGAGGAGTACCGGGAGCGGGCGGAAGAGACCACCAGCGCCTTGCTGGAGCTGCTCGGCACGGAGGCGCATGCCGAAGCCATCGCGCGAGCCCGCGCCGAGCTCGAGGAAACCCAGAAGCTGCTGGTCGAGGTCAACGTTGCGCTCGCCGAGATACCCGGTCTGCTGCGTCAGCGGCGGCGCGTTGGTTTCTGGCGCAGGCTCGCCTTCTGGGCGCCCATCGAGGCTCTGCCTCGGCAAGAACGAACATGAACTCGCCGATCGCCGAAACCGAACGTGGTCACCGGCGTGGTGTCGTTCTCGGCTTCACCATGGCCGAGTTGCTGCTGCTCCTGTTGTTTTGCCTCCTCCTGATCTCGGCAACGGCGTTACTCGACAAAGACAAGGAAATCGCCGCGCTTCAGGAACAGGTCGAGGCTTCCGCCGGTATCCGCGCGAGCGACATTCCACGTAACGCGCTGCAGCTGCAGATCCTGCTGAAGAAGCTCTTTCCATTAGGCGTCCCGCAGCTGAAGGATGCCGATTTCGCCAGGCTCTGGGATAAGCTGGTGCTCGCCCGCGACATGGAAACAATGGCCACTTCGGCCGGGCTCGGCAGCCCTGAAAAGCTGAAACAGCTGCTGACTGTCTGGGGCGATATGGAAGGCCGCTTCGCCTCAGAAGCGGAGCTGGCCAAGTTGCTCTCGGTGCTTGAGCGCTTGGTCGCGGCGGGCGCCGACACCCTTACCCCTACTGAGATGGAAGCGCTGGTCGCAGAGGCCTCCAATACCGCTTCCGCCTCCAACCCGCCGGGAAGCCGCTGGCCGCCGATTATCTCGCTCGATGGGAACCGCTATCGGTTTCAGATTGGCAGCGCTGAGATCACCTCGGAGTTTCAGACCTATCTCGAGGACGAGGCGGCGGTGAAGATAGCCGGGCTGCTCCATCAATATGGTGCAAACGTCATCGAGATCGTCGGTCACACCGATGAGCAGGTCATCCAGCCCAATATCGAGAAAACCTCGAATCTCGACCTGTTGGCAATTCCGGCGGTTAACGGCGCGCCCGGCATACACCTGACGCCAATCGACAACGCCGGGCTCGGGCTCGCTCGGGCCATCGAGGTCGCCCGGGTGCTGCGGGAGCAGCCCGAACTGGTGAGTATGAGGGTGGTGCCGCTCTCGGCGGGACAACTGATGCGGAAGGGCGACTTGCTCTCACCAGGAGGCGGTGAAGCGCTCAACGATCCCGACAGGCGGCGGATCGAGATACGTGTGCGCCGCAGCACTCCAGAAGCGAACTGATGTTCGTGCTGCGGTGGCTCGTTGCGACCATGGTGCTCACGATCGGTTCAGCTTTCGCCGCAGACATCCTGGTGATCGATGGTGACACGATCGAACTTGGCGGGACGCGCTATGGCATCCACGGCATTGATGCTCCCGAGCCCGGACAACAATGCGAGCGCGTCGGGGGAGGGACGTGGAATTGTGGCGCCGCCGCAGTTGTAGCCCTTGAACAGATCGTATTCGCGGCAGCAGATGTACGCTGCGATACGGGCAAACTCGATGAATATGGACGAATCATCGCGGTCTGCTGGGCGGACGGCGTTGATATCGGGCAGGAACTGGTACGCCGCGGCGCGGCTTGGGCCTTCGTGAAGTTCGCGAACGACTACGTTGCAGATGAGGGGATAGCCCGCGCAGCTCGCGCTGGCGTTTGGCAGGCCCAGACTGAAGCGCCGTGGGAATTCCGGGAAAGACGCTGGAGCGCCTCGGGCAACGAAGCCCCCGACCCTAATTGTCCGATCAAGGGCAACATCAACAATCAAGGCGAGCACATCTATCACCCGCCATGGTCTCCGGTTTACGGGCGAACCAGAATAAGCCTCGAGAAAGGCGAGCGGTGGTTCTGCAACGAAGGCGAAGCGGTAGCAGCGGGATGGCGGCCGGCATACTGGGGTCGTAGAGATTGAGAGGGTTCCCCGGCTTGCCGGGGCACGGGCTTGCTGCATCACGCCGCACCCGGTTCCCTTTCTACTTCGAGTCTGCTTTGACGAGCCCGTTCAACGCCTTCCCGGGAGACCAGCCTTGCACCAGTCGCCGCATGACGCCTTTGTCGAAGCGCTCGCTACCTACCGCACCGAGCGGGATGTCGGCGCCGCGCTGCATCGGCTGGCCGAGGCGCTGGTCGGGGTGAAGCTTTTCACCATGACCGCCGACAACCCGGCCGGCGGCTATGTGCGACGGGTCTATTCGAGCGACGAGGTGGCCTATCCGGTGCTCGGCACCAAGCCGATCGTCTTCGACGATACCTATGAGAAGATGCGCACCGAGCGCTTCATCTACTCGGCCAACTCGGTCAAGGCGATGGAGCAGGATTTTCCCGACCTGACGCTGATCCGCTCGCTCGGCTGCGGCTCGGCCATCAATATCCCGGTGGTCGCCGGTGGCGAAATGCTGGGGAGCGTCAACCTGCTCGAGGTCGAGGGCGCCTACCCGGCCGAAAAGGTCGAAGCCGCCCGTGCCCTCGTCGTCCCTGCCGCTGCCTGTTTCCTGATCCTGCGCAGCCGCTTCACCATCTGACCAGTTGCGCCAGCGCCGCCAAGGTGCTGATATGTCCCGATTATAGTGGGGCTAAAGTTTTGCGAGTCCGGGGCCAAGCGGGCCTGTCCAAGTGACGGCCTATGTTGTGCAGCGCCTGTTGCTGATGCTGGTGACCTTGTTCGCCATCATCACGCTGACCTTCTTTCTCATGCATGCCGTGCCCGGGGGGCCGTTCACCTCCGAAAAGATGCTGCAACCCGAAATCCAGGCGGCGCTCAACGCCAAGTATCATCTCGATGATCCGCTCTGGCTGCAATACCTCAATTACCTCCGGGGCGTGCTGAGCCTCGATCTCGGCCCGTCGTTCAAATATGCCGGGATGAGCGTCAACGAGATCATTGCCGAGGGCCTGCCGGTCACCATGAAGACCGGCGCCCTGGCGCTGATCTGCGTGGTGGCGCTCGGCGTGCCGCTCGGCATCGTCGCGGCGCTGAACCGCAACCGCTGGCCCGATACGCTGGTGATGGTGATCGCCACCATCGGCGTCGCCGTTCCCTCCTATGTCATCGCCACCGTGGCGCTCTATGTCTTCGCCTTGCGGCTCGGCTGGGTGCCGACCTTCGGGCTCGATGACTGGCGCGGCTATTTCCTGCCGGTGTTTGCGCTGTCGGGGTTCTGGATCTCGTTCATCGCCCGGCTGGCCCGTTCGAGCCTGCTCGAGACGCTGCAGCAGGACTATATGATGACCGCCAAGGCCAAGGGGCTGAAGCGCGGCACCGTGCTGTTCAAGCATGGCTTGCGCAACTCGCTGATCCCGGTGGTGACGGTGCTTGGCCCGGTGGTTGCCAACCTCCTCACCGGCTCCTTCGTCATCGAGCAGATCTTCGCGCTGCCCGGCATCGGCCGGCATTTCGTCTTGTCGATCACCAACCGCGACTACACCGCCATCATGGGCATCACCATCTTTTATGCCGCCGTGCTGATGGTGATGATCTTCATCGTCGACATGCTCTATCTCGTGCTCGACCCGCGCATCAAATACCGGGCCGACGCCAAATGACCGACACGCAAATCGCGCCTGAAATGTGGGCCCCGGCGACGCGCGACCGCGCCGCCGCCGAGTATATCGCCGCGCCCAGCCTCACCTTCTGGCAGGATGTGCGGAAGCGCCTCTGGGCCAACAAGCCGGCCATGCTCGGGCTCGGTTTCATTATTCTCCTGGTGCTCGCCGCGATCTTCGGGCCGATGCTGTCGCGGCACACCTATTTCGAGCAGAACCTCAAGCTCTCCAACGTGCCGCCACTGTTCCAGACCTACGAAGTCACCGACAGCGCCGGCGCGACGACGCGGTTCTTCTTCAACTCCGGCAACCTCAACCTCTACGAGGTGACGCCATCAGGCGAAGTTGCCGGGCTGCTCCGGCCGGCCAAGAAAGACCTGATCAAGAAGCAGCAGCAGTTCAAGTTCGGCGATCGGGAGGTGGTGCTCGATACCGCCAAGCAGCAGCTGAGCTTCGCCGATGGCACGGCGCTCGCCCCCAGCGGCTGGCAGTGGAACATGAGCAACCTGCTCGGCACCGACCAGCTCGGCCGCGACGTGCTGGCGCGTCAACTCTATGGCGCCCGCATCTCGCTCACCGTGGCGTTCGTCGCGACGCTGGTGAACTTCTTCATCGGCGTATTCTACGGCGGGCTCGCCGGCTATCTCGGCGGCAAGGCCGACACCATCATGATGCGCATCGTCGAGGTGATCTCGACCATCCCGCTGACCCTCTACGTCATCCTGATCATGGTGGTGTTCAACTCCGGCTTCCTCTCGGTGGTCTTGGCCATCGGCTCGGTCTACTGGGTCGACATGGCGCGCATCGTGCGCGGCCAGATCCTGACCCTGAAGCAGCAGGATTACGTCGCTGCTGCCCGCACCATGGGCGCCTCGACGCCGCGCATTCTGGTCCGGCACCTGCTGCCCAATTCGGTCGGCCCGATCCTCGTGACGCTCACCATGCTGATCCCGAGCGCCATCTTCATCGAGAGTTTTATGAGCTTCATCGGGCTCGGCGTTACCCCGCCGGAAGCCAGCTGGGGCACCCTGACTTCCGAGGCGGTGGAGACGCTGCGCGCCTATCCCTACCAGCTGTTCTTCCCGGCCGCTGCCATCAGCCTCACCATGTTCGCCTTCAACTTCCTCGGCGATGGCCTGCGCGATGCCCTTGATCCACGGTTGCGCACATGAGCACGCCCTTGCTTTCGGTTAGTAACCTCTCGACCAGCTTCTTCACCTCGCGCGGTGAGGTGAAGGCGGTGCGTGGCGTCTCGTTCGAGCTCGGCGCCGGGGAGATCCTCGGCATTGTCGGCGAGTCCGGTTCGGGCAAGTCGATCACCTGCATGAGCCTTATGGGCCTCCTCCGCAGCAGCGGCCGCGTCATCGACGGCAGCGCGCTGTTCGAGGGCCGTGACCTGCTGACCCTCGATGAGGACGAGCTGAGCGCCCTGCGCGGCAACGACATCTCGATGATCTTCCAGGATCCGATGACCTCGCTGAACCCGACGCTCACCGTCGGCGAGCAGGTGATCGAGACCATCCTCAGGCATCGCAAGGTCAGTCGCGCCGCGGCGCGTGCCCGCGCCATCGAGCTGTTCGAACTGGTCCGCATCCCCTCAGCGGCCAAGCGCCTGAAGTCCTATCCGCACGAGTTCTCGGGCGGCATGCGGCAGCGGGTGATGATCGCCATCGCGCTCGCCTGTGATCCGAAACTCCTGATCGCCGACGAACCGACCACTGCGCTCGACGTCACCATCCAGCGCCAGATCCTGGCGCTGCTCAAGGAGCTGCAGGGCCGGCTCGGCATGGCGGTGATCCTCATCACCCACGATCTCGGCGTCATCGCCGAAACCGCCGACCGGGTGCTGGTGATGTATGGCGGCATGGTGATGGAAGAGGGGCCGGTGCGCGAGCTGTTCGCCCGCCCATCGCATCCCTATACGCAGGGTCTCCTCGCCTCGATCCCCGATCTCCGCGACGACACCCACCACCGTCTGACCCCGATCCCCGGCTCGCCGCCCGATATGCTGCGCCCGCCCAAAGGCTGCCCGTTCGCGCCGCGCTGTCCGCACGCCATGGCGCAGTGCAACGCCGCGCTGCCGCCGCTCTATGATGCTGGTCCGGCGCATCGCGCCCGCTGCTGGCTGCACCACCCCCAGGCGCCGCGTGTCGCCGGCATCACCGCCGAGCTCGTTCCCGCATGACCGATACCCCGCTGGTCGAACTCAAGAACCTCACCAAGCACTTCTCGCTGCCGGGCGATCTGCTCGGCCGCAACCGGCCACTGCTGAAGGCGGTCGACGCCGTCGACCTCGAGATCCGCCGGGGCGAGACGCTCGGGCTGGTGGGCGAAAGCGGCTGCGGCAAATCCACCCTGGCGCGCACCCTGATCCGGCTGTTCCAGCCGACCTCCGGCCAGATGCTGTTCGATGGCGTCGATATCGCCGATCTGCCCGAGCGGCAGCTGGTGCCGTATCGGCGGCGCATGCAGATGATCTTTCAGGATCCCTATGCTTCGCTCAACGGCCGCATGACGGTCCAGAGCCTGATCGCCGAGCCGCTGGAAATCGCCGGCATCGGCACTGCTGCCTCGCGGGCGCAGCGGGTCGCCGAGCTGTTGGCGCGGGTCGGCCTCAACGCCGACCATGCCCATCGCTTCCCGCACGAATTCTCCGGCGGCCAGCGCCAGCGCATCGGCATCGCCCGCGCCATCGCGCTGAACCCCGAACTGGTGATCTGCGACGAGCCGATCTCGGCGCTCGATGTGTCGATCCAGGCCCAGGTGGTCAACATGCTCGAGGACCTGCAGGCGGAGCTGGGCCTCACCTACCTGTTCATCACCCACGACCTGTCGATGGTGCGCCACATCTCCGACCGCATCGGGGTGATGTATCTGGGCAAGATCGTCGAGCTCGCCTCCAACGACACGCTCTATCGCGCCCCGGCCCACCCCTACACCCAGGCGCTGCTGGCCTCGATCCCGGTGGCCGACCCCGAGGCGCGCCGCGACGTGGAGCCGATGCGCGGCGAGATCCCAAGCCCGATCGATATCCCATCCGGTTGCCGCTTCCGCACCCGCTGCCCCTTCGCCACCGAACTCTGTGCTCGCGTCGAGCCGCCGCTCAACGATGTCGGCGGCGGTCACCTCGCCGCCTGCCACTATGCGGCCGAGGTGATGGCCGGCCAGGCGGTCGCCGCCTGAACCGTTTTTTGACTTTCAACAGGGCCGGACAACGGCCCGCAAAACAGGAGAGAAACTTATGCTGAAGCGATTGCTGCCGCTGGTTGCCGCGGCTCTGCTGGCCTCGGTCGGTCCGGTCTGGGCCGCCGGCGAGCTGACCTACGTGGTCAACAACGAATCCGCCGCCTACGATCCGGGCACCACGGCCGAGACCTTCGCCACGCCGATCATCGGCAACGCTTTCGAGGGCCTGGTGAAATACGCCTCGGATGGCGCCGTGGTGCCGGCTTTGGCCGAGAGCTGGACCATCAGCGATGATGGCCTCACCTACACCTTCAAGCTGCGCGCCGACGCCAAGTGGTCGGATGGGAAGCCCGTCACCGCGGGTGATTTCGTCTATGCCTGGAAGCGCGTCCTGACCCCGGCCTCGGGCGCCAAGAACAGCCAGATGCTCTACGGCATCGCCGGCGCCGAAGAGTTCTACGCCGACCAAAGCAAGGACAACGTGGCGATCTCGGCCACCGACGACCACACGCTCACCTTCACCCTGAAGCAGCGCGTGCCCTACATGCTGCAGCTGCTCGGCTTTTCCACCTTCTATCCGGTGCGCGAGGATATCGTTGCCGCCGATCCCGAAGGCTGGACCCGCAAGCCAGCCAGCTATATCGGCACCGGCCCGTTCCGCGTCACCGCGATGAACTTTGGTGAATCCATCGTCCTCGAGAAGAACCCGGAATATTACAACGCCGCCAATGTCAGCCTCGACAAGCTGACCTTCCGCCTGATCCCCGATCCCGCGACCGCGCTCGCCGCCTATGAAGCCGGCGACGTCGATGGCGTCGAAGCGGTGCCGGCACCGGAAATCCCGCGTCTCGCCTCGGAAGACAATAATGGCTTCCTCGTCGTGCCGGCGCTCGGCACCACCTACGCCTTCTTCAACCCGCACCAGAAGCCGCTCGACGACGTGCGCGTCCGCAAGGCGCTGTCGATGGCGATCGACCGCGAGGAGATCGTCGAGTTCGTGCTGCAGTCGGCCGATATCCCGGCCATGGCGCTGGTTCCGCCCGGCATGAACGTTGCCGGTGAAGACTTCCGTGACGGCTCGGACAGCTTCGGCCTCGCCCCGACCGCCGAAGTCGATGCCGCCAAGGCTTTGCTTGCCGAGGCCGGTTATCCGGATGGCGCCGGCTTCCCCGACACGGTGTTCGTCACCTACTCGTCGCCACCGATCGAAAAGCTGCTCGAAGCCATCCAGCAGATGTGGAAGAAGAACCTCAACATCGACGTCAAGATCCAGGCGTCGGAGTGGCAGGTGTTCTATCCCGAAGTGCAGAAGGTCGAGTACCAGATCGCCCAGATGGGCTGGGGCGCCGACTACCCGCACCCGATGACCTTCCTCGACAACTTCGTCACCGGCAGCGCCAACAACCTCGCCAACTGGTCGAACGCCGATTACGACAAGCTGATCGCCGACGCCAAGGCGACCAATGACGAGAAGCAATCTCTCGCCGACATGCGCGCCGCCGAGGCGCTGATTATGAACGATGCGGTGATCCTGCCGCAGTATCACCGCAACCAGTACATGATGATGAAGCCCTACGTGAAAGGCTTCTGGCGCTCGCCGCTGAACGTGCCGTATTTCGACGCGGTCACCATCGAGAAGTAAGCGCACTGCCGCCTGCTACGAACCCCGGTCTCGCGAGAGGTCGGGGTTTTGCTTTCACGGAGTTCTCTTCGTTGCACCTCTGCGGTGGTTGAGCTGACCCACTGCGTCACCCCACCCACGATGTCATCCCAGCGAAAGCTGGGATCCATTCATCCGCTTGCGCCAGCTGCGAGTTGGTTCCCAGCTTTCGCTGGGATGACAGCCGGTGGGTAGCTGAGGGCAGAGCCAGCACCTCCACCGGTGCAGCCACCAGCAGATCCTGGAAGCTCGAGCCGGAATCAAACATGATTTGACAAATCATGTTTTCAGCCAGAGAACATGCCGCCAATCAGCCTGGGGTCATCCATGTTCAACAGAACCATCCTCGCCACGCTCGCGGGCGTCATCATGCTGGCCGTCGCGCCCCTGGCGCAGGCCGTCGAAATCAAGCACGACCTCGGCACCACCGAGGTGCCGGATGAACCCAAGCGCATCGTCGTGCTCGAATACAGCTTCGTCGACAGCCTTGCTGCCGTGGGCGTCGCGCCGGTCGGCATTGCCGATGATGACACGCGGGAGTCGATCGTTCCTGCCTATACCGCTGTTATCGGCGACGACTGGAAATCGGTCGGCACCCGCAAGTCGCCGAGCCTCGAGGTCATCGCCTCGCTGCAGCCCGACCTGATCATCGCCGATACCAGCCGGCACGAAGCGATCTACGGCGCCCTCAGCGAGATCGCCCCGACCATCGCCTTCGACAGCCTCACCGGCACCTACCAGGTGGCGCTCGACGCGGCCAAGACCATCGCCCACGCGGTCGGCAAGGATGCGGAAATGGAGGCACGGCTGGCCGAGCACACGACGAAGATGGAGGGCTTCAAGGCCGCCATCGGCGACGTCTCCGCCTGGTCGGCGCAGTTCATCGTCGACAATGGCGAAGGCATCTTCCTCCACTCTCCGGTGAGCTATAACGGCTCGCTGCTCAGCTGGTTCGGCTTCAAGAACAACATGCCGACGCCCGACGGGCACACCTACGAGGAAGCCATCGTCAAGACCTCGCTGGAGCAGCTGTCCGAGATCAACCCGCAGGTGATCATCCGCGGCAAATATGCCGATCCCGGCCTCACCGACAGCTGGGTCGGCCAGCCGCTCTACGACAATGTCGAAGCGGTCAAGACCGGCAACCTCTTCGACGTGAACGCCCACGAGTGGTCGCGCCTGCGCGGCGTCATCGCTTCGGAAGTCAGCGGCGCCAACCTCGTCGAGATCGTCAAGAACCTCAAGAAGTAGCTTGCCTGTCGCCATCCGTTTCGCCCTCCTCGCGGCAGCAGTGCTCATCGCGGCACTGCTGTCGTTGACCATTGGGCAGCGCAGCGATGTCGGTATCGGCAACGTGCTGCAACTGCTGTTCGTCGATGACGGCAGCCTCGCCCGTTCGGCGGTGGTCGACCTCAGGCTGCCGCGCACCCTGATCGCCGGGCTGATCGGCATCAACCTGGGGCTGGCCGGGCTGGCGCTGCAGGCGGTGACGCGCAACCCGCTGGCCTCGGAATCGGTGCTCGGCATCAACCAGGGCGCGGCCCTCGGGGTGGCGCTGGCGCTGGTGTTCCCGGCGCTGATGATCGGCAATCTCGACACCATGGCGATCATCGGCGCAGTGGTGGCCGGCGCCGTCACCTTCGGTATCGCCGGCGGCTTAGGCGGCCGGCTCGACTCGATGCGGCTGATCCTCGCCGGCGTCACCGTGGGCGCCTTCAGCTTCGCCTTCGTGCGCTTCACCTTCACCCTCGAGGACAACCTCTCCCGGCTGGTCCTCAGCTGGACTTCGGCCGATATCTCCGCCGCTCGTTTCGACCAGGCGCTGCCGCTGGTCTTCTGGGCCGCCGGCGGACTGACCATCAGCACCTTCATGGCGCACAGCTTCAACATCCTGGCGCTCGGCGATGGCGCCTCGCAGGGGCTGGGCGTCGATCCGCGCCGCATGCGCTTCATCGGCGCCATGCTCGCCGCAGTGCTCACCGGGGCGAGCGTCGCCGCGGCCGGGCCGGTGATGTTCGTCGGGCTGGTGATCCCGCATCTATGCCGTCTGTGGTTCGGCTCCAACCATCGGCTGCTGGTGCCGGCGGTGGCGCTGGGCGGGGCAGGGCTGGTGCTGGCAGCCGACGTGGTGTCGAAGCTGGTGCGCTTTCCTTACGAAACCCCGCTCGGCGTGATCTGCGCGCTGATCGGCGCGCCGTATTTCCTCTATGCCACGCTCCGCGCGAGGCACATGGCATGAGCACCGTGGTGCACGCTTCCGCGAGACCTCGCAGCACGCTTCGCGGCCTCGTCCTGATCGCCGCGCTGATCGTGCTGGTCATTGCCACCGCGCTCTGGAGCCTCAGCGTCGGCGCGGTCCCGATCCCGACCCAGACCATCATCAACACGCTGTTCAACCTCGATGGCGAGCAGCAGACCTACATCATCATGAAGTCGCGCCTGCCGCGCATGGTGCTGGCGCTGCTGGCGGGTGCCGCTTTGGCGCTGTCGGGCGCCATCATCCAGGCGGTGATCCGTAACCCCTTAGCCAGCCCCAACATCATCGGCATCAACTCCGGCGCTGCGCTGTTCGCGCTGGTGCTGGTGCTGGTGTTCCCCGAGATCCCGCAGGTCTGGATGCCGCTCGCCGCCTGTATCGGCGGCCTCGTGGCCGCCGCCTCCGTCATGGTGGTGGCGCATTATCGCAACCTCTCGGCCATCCACCTGGCGTTGATCGGCGTCGCCGTCGGCTTCGTCTTCGAGGCCGGCGTCGACTACCTGCTGATCGTCTCCAATGACAGCGAGAGCTCAGCCCCGATGATCTGGCTCACCGGCTCGCTCTGGGGTCGCACCTGGGCCCATGTCGCGGTCAGCTGGCTGCCGCTCGTCGTGCTGAGCGCGGTGGCGTTGCTGCTCTCCTACCGGCTCGACCTGATTGCACTCGGCGAGGCGACCGCCACCGGGCTCGGGCTCAACGTGCCGCGCCAGCGCCTGCTGCTGCTGCTCGTCGCGACGCTCCTCGCCAGCGTTTCCGTCGCGGTGGTCGGGGTCATGGGCTTTATCGGCTTGATGGCGCCGCATATTGCCCGCCGGCTGGTCGGCGGCTCGCACCGGCTGATGCTGCCGGTGGCGGCGCTGGTCGGCATGCTGCTGGTGGTGCTGGCCGATGGCGTCGGCCGCGCCATCGCCCCGCCGATCGAGGTCTCGGCCGGCATCCTCGCCGCGCTGATCGGCGCGCCGTTCTTCATCTACATCATGCTGACCACGACTTCGGAGCAGGACTCATGAGCATCCTGGTCAAGGGCGTCACCGCCGGTTATGGCCGCGACCGCGCCATCGTCGAGAACATCGACCTGACCATCGCCACCGGCGAGGTCACCATCCTGATCGGCCCCAACGGCTGCGGCAAATCCACCTTGCTCAAGACCATCGGCCGGCTGCTGAAGCCGCGCACCGGCACCATCCATGCCGATGAACTCGACGTGCTGCGCAATCATCCCAAGCGCGTCGCGCGCACCATTGCCTACCTGCCGCAGAGCCCGGTCGTGCCGACCGCGATCACCGTCGAGCAACTGGTGGGCTACGGCCGCGCCCCGCACCAGTCGCTGCTCGGCCTTCGCTCGCCCCGCGATATCGAACTGGTCGACCAGGCCATCGCCGCCACCGGGCTCGCCGAGCTGCGCTTCAAGCCGGTGGCCGAGCTCTCCGGCGGGCAGCGGCAGCGCGCCTTCATCGCCATGGCGCTGGCCCAGGATACGCCCTACGTCATGCTGGACGAGCCGACGACCTTCCTCGACATCAAGCACCAGGTCGAAACCCTCGACCTGGTGCGCCAGCTGCATGGAGCAGGGCGGACCAGCATCGTCGTCCTCCACGACATCGCCCAGGCCGCCCGCTACGGCGACCGCCTGGTGGTAATGCACGAAGGCCGCATCGTCGCCGAAGGCAAGCCGGCGGACGTCGTCACCCCGAAGCTGATCCGCAACGTCTACGGGCTCGACTGCGAGGTCTACGCGGATCCCGTTTCGGGTACGCCGGTGGTTACGCCGCGGTAGGGCGGCTGGATGGCCGGTGCGGGCTGACCCCCACCCTTGATCCTTCCCCTAAACAAGGGAGGGAGACGCTTACTGAGAGGCCGGTGTTTTGGTCTCCCTCCCCTTGTTTAGGGGGAGGGGACAGGGGTGGGGGTCAGCCCGCGCCAGCGATAGCGGCCAGCCAACCGGTCCACCTAACCACCTCCACCAACACCTCATTTCCCATCCCTCACCCCCGCTTATCCCCATCCCAAAATCAAAAAGTTTGCATAGTCAAATTTGATTGGTTACGAATGTGCGTCCGTTGGAGGTAACGGACGTGACTTTGGGAGGACTCTTTGTCTCACGTAACCTATCGGGCAGGGCGGATGCACGCTCGCCTGCTGCTGAGCTCGGCAACCCTGGCGCTGACCATCGGCGGCTTTGGCGCTACCGCGGCGCAGGCTGCCGGCGAGCTGCCGGATCATGTGCTGATCAGCGCCGACGAGTGCGCGCGCAACCAGGCTGCCGGCACCATCACCTACATCTCGGGCTACGGCTATTCGGCCAGCGCCGGCCAGGTCGATGTGTTCCTCGCCAAGGAGCTCGGCTATTTCGATGCGCTCTGTCTCACCGTCGATATCAACGCGGCGGGCGGCAACGGCCAGCTGCTGGTGTCCTCGGGGCAGGCGCAGTTCACCGCGCTCGGCTCGGCGTCCGACGTGATGCTGGCGGCCGCCAACAGCCGCAACCTCACCGCCGTCGCCACCTATGGCAGCACCTCGCCGTTCTCGATCTTCACCAATGAGGCGGTGAAAAGCCTGAAGGATCTCGAAGGCAAGCGCCTCGGCTACTTCATCAACATCACCCCGATCGCCGCGGCGATGCTCGATGCCGCCGGCGTCGATATCTCGAAGGTCGAGCTGATCAAGATGACCAATTACGACCCGACCGTGGTCACTCGCGGTCAGGTCGATGCCATCGTCGGCTATGCTTCGAACCAGCCGCAGACGCTGAAGGCCATGGGCCTGCCGTTCAACCAGTTCCTGCCCGCCGATCTTGGCCTCCAGGGCACCTACAACGTCATGGAAGTGAACTCGAAGTTCCTCGCCGAGCACCGCGAGGTGGTGGCCGACTTCATGCGAGCGAGCCTCAAGGCGCTCGAGTTCTGCCTCACCGAGGAGGACAAGTGCGTCGACATGATCAGCCAGCTCGCCGCTGACAACAACCAGGGTTCGGCCTTCCCAAGGGATCAGCAGGCCCGCACCTGGGGCGTCGAGTCCGAGTGGGTGCGCACCAGCCAGTATGGCGCGCCGGGCGTCCAGACCATCGCCGAGTGGGAGAGCGAGTACCAGATGGTGCAGAGCTTCGGTGGCCTGAAGAACCCGCCGCCGCTCGCCGACATGATGGATCCGGACCTCGTCGCCGCGCTCTATGCCGACGGCAAGCTGATCTGGCCGGAAAAGAAGTGATCGCGACGATGCCTGCAGTCTCTCATCTCCAGAGCACGCGCACCGCCTACCCCGATGACATCGGGGTAGAGGTCAGTAACGTGACCAAGAGCTTTGGTGGCGACGAGTCCCGGGTGACGGTGCTCAACGGCGTGTCGCTGACGATCAAAAAAGGTGAGTTCGTCTCGCTGATCGGGCCGAGCGGCTGCGGCAAGTCCACTTTGCTCAAGCTGGTCGCCGGGCTCTCCGAAGCCAATGGCGGCAGTGTCTCGATCAATGGCAAATCCGTGCGCGAGGCGGCGAGGGACAAGGCCATCGGCCTCGTCCCGCAGTCTCCCGCGCTGCTGCCCTGGCGCACCATTCTCGACAATGTCAGCCTGCCGATCAGCATCAACCCCGGCGCCAATGCCGGGCGGAAGCTGCGCGATCCCCGGGAGATTCTGCAGAGCTTCGGGCTCGGCCATGCGCTCGACCGTTACCCGGCCCAGCTCTCGGGCGGCATGCAGCAGCGCGCCGCCATCGCGCGCGCCTTCGTCTTCGATCCCGAGATCCTGCTGATGGATGAGCCGTTCTCGGCCCTCGACGAGATGAACCGCGACCAGCAGCGCATGGGCCTCTTGGATTTCTGGCAGTCCAACCGCAAGTCGGTGCTGTTCGTCACCCACTCGGTGCCTGAGGCGATCATCCTCTCCGACCGCATCGTGCTGATGGCCTCGCATCCCGGCCGCATCGCCGAGATCATCGATGTCGACCTGCCGCGGCCGCGCAACGAGGCGCTCTACGCCACCGACGCCTTCCGCGACCTCGAAGGCTATGTCCGCTCTGCCCTGCGCAAGGTGATGGAGGCTGCCCGTGTCTGACGCTGTCGCAACCGCGCCGCGGCGCAATTCATCCGGTTTCACCGTGGCCCGTATCGTTTTCGACTGGGGCCCGCCGGCGCTGACTTTCGTCATCGTCGCCGTGCTCTGGCAACTGGTGGCGATCAACAATCCCTATGTGCTGCCGACGCTTGACGCCATCGGCAACAGCCTCGCCAGCGACCCCGGGATGTACTGGGCCAACCTCCTCGTCACCTGCCAGGAGGTGGTTATCGGCGCCGGCGCCGGTATCATCTGCGGCTTCCTCCTCGCCGTGGCGATGAGCGAGTTGCCGATCGTCGAGAAGGCGGTGATGCCGCTGATCGTGGTGATCATGGTGACGCCGGTCGTCGCCATCGCCCCGGCGCTGGTCGTCGCCTTCGGCTTCGGCATGCTGCCCAAGTACATCGTCACCGGCCTCGTGGTGTTCTTCCCCATGCTGGTCAACTCGCTGGCCGGCCTCAGGGATGTCGACCAGAAGGCGCTCGACGTGTTCAAGACCCTGCATGCCAGCCGCTGGGAGATCTTCCGCGATCTCCGGCTCCCCGGCTGCATGCCCTTCGTCTTCGCCGGCCTTCGCATCGCCATGCCACTGGCGGTGGTCGGCGCAGCGGTGGCTGAATTCGTGGCCGCCGGCCAGCAGGCAGGGCTGGGTTCGCTGGTGACCATCGCCGCCGCCCAGGCCAACCTGCCCGTGACCTGGGCGAGTATCGCCCTGCTCTGCCTGCTCGGCGTACTTCTCGTGTCGCTGCTGGCCCTGCTCCGCAAACGCCTCCTGTGGTGGAGCGACGAGGACGTCATCGGGCGCTGAGGCGCCCGATCCGGACCCAACTCTGACGAAAGACATTGCTATGAAGAAGCTACGCTTTGGGCTGTTTGAAAACGCCCAGACCAACGACTCCGGCACGTCCACCTGGCGGCATCCCGACAGCGAGCGGCACAATTTCGACCGGCTCGATTACTGGGTGAAGATCGCCCGCATCTGCGAAGATGCGAAACTCGATTTCCTGTTCCTCGCCGATGCCTGGGGCTGGGCCGACGTCAAGGGTACGCGCCCCGACATCAGCACCACCGAGGGCCTCGACCTGCCGCGGCTCGACCCTGCCATTGTCGGCGCGGCGCTGATCGGCGCCACCGAGAAGCTGGGGATCGTCATGACCGGCTCGACTTTGCTTGAGCAGCCCTATGCCTTCGCCCGCCGTATGCAGACCCTCGACCACCTGTCGAACGGCCGCATCGGCTGGAACGTCGTCACGACCGGTACTGCCGAGACCGCCGTCGCCGCCTTCGGTGTGCCGATGGTGGCGCATGACGAGCGCTACAACATGGCCGACGATTTCATGAGCCTCGTCTACAAGCTGTTCGAAGGCGCCTGGGAGCGCGATGCGCTCGAGCGCAACAAGCAGGGACGTTATGCCGACCCGGCCAAGGTGCACCGCATCGCCCATGACGGCCCGTATTTCCGCTCGCATGGCTTCGGCAACACCGCCTACTCGCCGCAGGGCACCCCCGTGCTGTTCCAGGCCGGCTCGTCCGATCGGGGCAAGCAGTTCGGCGGCAAGCATGGCGAGTGCATCTTCCTCGGCGGCGGTTCGATCGAAAAGCTCGCCGGGCAGGTGAAGGCCATCCGTGACGAGGCCGCCGCCAATGGCCGCGACCCCAACTCGATCAAGCTGATGAGCGCCTTCTCCTGCGTCGTCGCGCCGACCATCGAAGAAGCGCGGGCCAAGCACCAGGCGATCCTCGACGCCCAGACCCCGGATGTCGCCGTCGCCTCCTATGCCTGGTTCACCGGCCTCGACCTCTCGTCGTTCGATCCCGCGACCAAGATGAGCGCGCTCCATACCGAGCTGTCGCAGACCCAGGTCGCCCGCTTCGGCGACAAGACCGTCGGCGACGTGCTGAAAGATTGGCACGCCCATGGCGTGCGCACCAACCCCTTCGTCGGGACGCCCGCTGAGATCGCCGACATCATGTGCGAGATGGCCGACGGCGCCGACCTCGACGGCTTCCTCTTCACCCCGCTGATCCAGCCGACGTCCACCCTCGATTTCGTCGAGCAGGTAATGCCGGTGCTGCGCTCCCGGGGCGTGGCGGCGTCGGACTACGAGGGCGAGAGCCTGCGCGAACGGCTGGTGGGCACCGAAAGCCCGATCCTCAGCCCCGATCATCCCGGCGCCAGCCATCGCCAGCTGCAGTGATGGCGGCTGCGGCGGGTCGTGACTTAGCTGTCCCGGCCTGCCGTCGGCTGCGTGCCGGCCGGGATCTCGTCGGCAAACGTATAGGCGCCGCCGAGGATGCGGTCGTAGAGGCCGCGGGCCCATTCCTGCTCGGCCCTCAGCCGCAGCGAGGAGAGTTCGAAGATCTCGCGCACGTAGGCCGGCGTGGTGCTCGACTTGGCCACGTCGCTGATATCGAAGCCGTTGCTCGCCACCTTGGCGTCGATCTCGGCGATCCTGACCTTCAGCGCCGCCACCACTTCGGCGCGGCTGAGCAGGAACATGAACGAGGTCAGCGCCATCACCGGCTTGGTGTCGAAGGTCTCGACCGTCCACAGCGTCTGGCGCAACAGCCGCATCAGCTCGACCACCCCATTCGGAGTGGTCTGGTAGATCGTCCGCTCCGGGCGCTTGCCGGCGGCTTCGGTGCCGTTCTCCTGGATGTAGCCGTCCTGCTTCAGCGATTTGAGTGCGTTGTAGATCGAGCCGGGCTGGATATTGGCCCACTCGTCGACATGCCAGGTCATCAGCTCGCGGCGCAGGAAATAGCCATGCACCGGCTCGAACTGGCGCACGGCGCCCAGCACCACCAGGCGGGTAATGTTCGACATGCTGGCTCCTGAAACCGGGGAAGGCGCTTGTCTCCCTCTAACAAATTGACTAGCTTCAGTCCAATTATTCAAACTTGACTATATGGGAGGAAATCGCGGTGCAGGCAGGTGAGGCGACGCTGGCCCTGAGAAGGGCCTTCTCGATGTTCCCGACCGGTGTCGTCGCCATGTGCGGCATGGATGGCGCGGCGCCCGTCGGCATGGCGGTGAACTCGTTCAGTTCGGTGTCGCTCGACCCGCCCTTGGTCTCGGTCTGCGTGGCGCGCCAGTCCGCCACCTGGCCGCGGCTCAACCGCCTGCCGCGCATCGGCCTCAGTGTGCTGGGCGTGAGCCAGGAGCGGCTCTCGCGCCAGCTGTCGTCGCGCAACGGCGATCGCTTCCAGGGCGTCGAGTTCGAGGCGACCCCCGATGGCGCGCTGTTCGTCAGGGGCGCGGCGCTCTGGCTCGATTGCGCCATCAGCGATCGGCTCGAGGGCGGCGACCACGAGATCATCCTGCTCGAAGTGCGCGAGACCAGCCTCTTCCCCCATATCCCGCCGCTGGTCTTCCACCAGAGCCAGTATCTTGCCCTTTCCAACGCTTCCTGATCCGGGCGCCGAGTTGGTCATCAGCGGCAGCGTCGTTCACGGCGAGAAGCGCGGTCGCGCCCTCGGCTTCCCCACCGCCAACATCGCGCTGGCCCCGGGCAATCCGTTCCCGCCCGAGGGCGTCTATTGCAGCGTCGCACGGTTCTCGCATCGCGACACGCTCTATGGCGCCACCGTCAGCGTCGGCACCAACCCGACATTTCCAGACATCGCCTCGATCCGCGTCGAAGCCCATATCCACGATCTCGACGAGCTGCTCTACGGCCTCGGCGCCGAGCTTCGCCTGCTGCGCCGCCTGCGCGACATGCGCCGCTTTACCAGTGTCGAGGCGCTGATCGCCCAGATGGAAAGCGATGTCCGGCAGTCGCGGCAACTGCTGGTGGACCGGGTGCCTGGCCGGCTCCCGCCAGGGCAGGGATAGGGGCTGACGACGTGCGGCGGCACTTGCGCCGCGACGGGCCCAAGGACGGCCGCCTCCGCGCCTTGGTGGCGGTCTGATGGAATAAACCACCACGGCAAGTGTTGACCCTGAGTGCCCAGGGAACAGTGCTCTCCGCTCCCTTGGGTCTCAACCGAGGAGCCATCATGTCTGCCAAGGCCTATGTGAACAAGATCGCTGTCGCGGTGCCGGATTACGATGTGCACCGTTTCTCCATCGGCTTCGCCGCCTCTCAGCTTGCCGACGACCCCAGGCGCCAGGCGGTGTTCACCCGGATGGCAGAGAGAAGCGGCATTGAGCACCGCTACTGCTGCTTCCCCTCCGCTGACGACCCCAACGGCCCGGCGGTCGATGGCGCCGGCCGGTTCACCCGCGGCAACTTTCCCTCGACCGCCACCCGGATGGATCTCTTCGCCGAGGCCGCTCCGGTGCTGGCGCAGAAAGCGGTGGACCGGCTGGAGCTCGGACCTGATGCCGCCCGGATCACCCACCTCATCGTCACCACCTGCACCGGCCTCGCCTCGCCCGGGATCGACCTCGAGATCATCGAGCGCTGCGGCCTGTCGCCCTCGGTGGAGCGAACCATCGTCGGATTCATGGGATGCTATGCGGCAGTCAATGCCCTGAAGCTCGCCCATCACATCGTCCGTTCGGATCCGGAGGCGCGGGTGCTGGCCGTCAATGTCGAGCTCTGCACCCTGCACCTGAAAGAAACCACCGATATCGAACGGCTGCTGACCTTCATCCTCTGGGGCGACGGGGCCGCTGCGGCGCTGGTCACGGCCGAGCCCACCGGCATCGCGCTCGACAGTTTCCGCGCCGTCGTTGCCCCCGATAGCCGCGAGTTGATGACCTGGACGGTGCGCAATGACGGCTTCGATATGGTGTTGTCCGGCCAGGTGCCTGCCGCCATCCACGACACGTTGAGCACCCGCATCACCGACATTCTGGGCAATCGGGGGCTCAACAATGTCGACCTCTGGGCCGTCCACCCGGGCGGCAAGTCCGTGCTGGATGCGGTCGAGCGGTCGCTGGGCCTCGACGGCGAGGCCTTGCGCCCATCGCGCGAGGTGCTGCGCTTGAACGGCAATATGTCCTCTGCGACGGTGATGTTCGTGCTTGCCGATATGCTGGCCCATCGACAGGCCGACCAGATCGGCTGTGGCATGGCCTTCGGTCCCGGCCTCACCGCCGAGACCTTCATGTTCCATACCGCCGACGCCGCCTGAAATGGCCGGGATGCCGGTGCGCCACTTGTCGCCGGAACTGCTCGATCAGCTGCCGGCGAGCGATCCCGAGGCGATCGGCTCCCGCCGCGACCTGGCCCGGATCAACGCCATCATGTTTCAGGCGGCGATCATGTGCCGGCGCCTGCGGCGTGACCTGCAGCGGCCGCCGCGGCGCATTCTCGAGATCGGCTGCGGCGATGGCGGCTTCATGCTCGCGGTGCTGAAACGCATGCGGCGGCACTGGCCGGGCGGCGAGATCGTGCTGCTCGACCAGCAGGACCTGGTGCCGCCCCCGCGACTGGGCGCATACGCCGCGCTCGGCTGGCAGGTTGAGACGGTGACCGCCGATGCGCTCGTGTGGATGGAACAGTCCCCGAGCACCGGGTTCGATCTCGTCACCGCCAATCTGTTCCTGCATCACTTTGCCGAGGCCGGGCTGACGCGGTTGCTGGCGGCCGCAGCCCGGCTCGCGCCGGTGTTCGTTGCAACCGAGCCGAGCCGGAACGCTGCCGCACTCGCCGCGACCGGGCTGCTGCGCGCCATCGGCGCCAACGCCGTGACGCTGCACGATGCGGCCGCCAGTGTCCGCGCCGGTTTTGCCGGGCAGGAACTCTCTCGATTGTGGCCCGGCGGCCAGGCGATGACGGCTCGGGAGGGGATGGTCGGGTTGTTCACCCATGTCTTCTCCGCGCGCTCCACACCTCCGGTGCTGCACAATGAGATATGACGCGGTCATCATCGGAGGCGGGCCGTCCGGGGCCTCGGCCGCTATCGCCCTGGCATCCCAGGGGCGCGCCGTCGCTCTTGTCGAAAGGAGCGCATTTCCGCGCAACAAGGTGTGCGGCGAGTTCATCTCCCCGGTGAACCTGGCATTGCTCGACCGGCTGGGTGTCGGCGAACGGGTACGCGCTCTCGCCGGCCCCGAGATCCGCCGCCTTGCCCTGTTCGCCGCCGGACCCAGCATCGAAGCCCGGATGCCGCGCGGCCAGGCCGACGCCTTTGGCCGCGCGCTCGGTCGCGACGTGCTCGACCTGCTGCTGCTCGATGCGGCCGCGGCGGCCGGGGCTACGCTGCTGCAGCCCTGGCAGGCCACGGCCGCGGTTCGCGACGGCGGCGATATGGCCGTCAGCATCGAGCGCTCCGGGGAACGGCGCATCCTGCTGGCGCCGGTGCTTATCGTTGCCCATGGCTCGTGGGAGGCAGGCGGGCTCCCGAGCCAGCCGAAGCGGCCGCACCTCCCGTCGGATTTCCTCGGCTTCAAGGCGCATTTTCGCGGCTCCGCGCTGCCGCCCGACCTGATGCCGTTGCTGGCCTTCCCCGGCGGCTATGGCGGCATGGTCTGGGCCGACCAGGGCCGCATGTCGCTCTCGTGCTGCATTCGCCGCGACCGGCTCGATGCTATCCGGGCGGCACAGCGTGGCTTGCCGGCAGGCGAAGCAGTGTTCCGGCACATCACAGCAGCCTGCCCGAGCGTCGCCGAGGTCCTGCAGGACGCCACGCTCGATGGGGGATGGCTGGCCGCCGGTCCGATCCGGCCCGGTATTCGCGACTGCTACGCGCATGACATTTTCAGCGTCGGTAACGTCGCCGGCGAATCCCACCCGATCATTGCCGAAGGCATTTCCATGGCGCTGCAATCGGGCTGGTTGCTGGCATCGGAACTGGCGCGCGTCGCCGAGTGGAGCAGGGCCGGGCGGGAACTCGCCGGGCAGCGCTACGCGGCCGCCTGGCACAAACAGTTCCCGCTGCGCATCCTCACTGCGTCGGTGCTGGCCGGCCTCGCCACCCGCCCGCTCACCGCCGGCCTGATGCACCGCTTCGTCAGCGCCTTCCCGGCGAGCCTGTTCGTCGGCGCGCGGCTCAGCGGCAAGGTTACGCCGGTGCCCGGCATCGGCTGACCAGGTAACCGGCTCAGCCGGGCGCTCGCGCCGTGCTGGCGCGCACCACCAGCACCGGCAGCAACGGGTCTGCCTCGAGCGGCGGCTCGCCGTTGATGCGGACCAGCACCGCCTCGATGCAGCGCCGGCCCAGCGCGGCGAAATCCTGCCGCATGGTGGTGAGCGGCGGGATGAAATAGGCGGCCTCCGGCACGTCGTCGAAGCCGACCACGCTGAACTCCTCGGGGACCCGCCGGCCGCTCTCGTGCAGTGCCAGCAGCACCCCCTGCGCCATCCGGTCATTGGCGACGTAGGCCGCGGTGAACTCGCGATTGGCAGCGATCTCGAGGCCCGCGCGATAGCCGCTCGCTGCCGACCAGTCACCCACCACCGGCTCCACTGCCACGAGGCCTGCCTCGCCCAGCGCCTTGCGCCAGCCATGAATGCGCGAGTCCGAGACGGTGAACCCGGCGGGGCCGGCGACATGCGCGATCGCGGTGTGGCCGAGCTCGATCAGGTGCCGGGTGGCGAGGCGCGAGCCTTCCACCGAGTCGGTCATGATCGAGGTGTGTTCGCCGGTATCGACCGAGCTCAGCGTCACCACCGGCACATTGTCGAACGACATGAACGCCGCGCTGGCCGAGACGTCCTGCGGCGCGATCATCACGATGCCCTCGACGGCCTGGCTGGCGAGCCGCTGCAGCGCGTCCGAAATGGTGCGGTAGTTGGACTCGGGCAGGCTGACGATCGACACCGCGTAGCCGGCCTCGCGCGCCGCCTGCTCGACTGCCCACAGCGCGCTCGCCGGTCCGAAGCTCAGGTAATCGGTGGCCACCACCCCGATGGTGCGCGACCGGCTGGTGGCGAGGGTCCGCGCCGCGATATTGGGCCGGTAGTCGAGGCTGTCGATCGCCTGCAGCACCCGCTGCCGCGTGTCGGCCTTGATGAAGGCATAGTCGTTCAGCACCCGCGACACCGTCTGCGGCGAGACTCGCGCCAGCCGCGCCACATCCATCATTGTCGGCGCGCGCGCCTTGCTGTCCGGTCGTGCCATCGGCTACCTTTCGTTATCGCAAACAATATGCACGCCGCCATGCTGACGCAAGCCGGACATCCGGTGTTGCCGGTGGAAGTGGCACGATGACTGTCCTTATCCGGATCGTCCGCGAGTCGTATTGACATCAGAATTGTTTGCGCAAACAATTTGTCCCAATGGCGCGACCAACCGCGTCTCCACGAGGGAGTGAGGCGTGGAATCGAAGTCAGGGCTCCGGATCGGGGACCGCATCCTGTTTGGCGCCGCCTATTACCCGGAGTACCAGCCGGTCGAGCGCCTGGCCGAGGATTTCCGCCTGATGCGGGAAGCCGGCTTCAACCTGATCCGCGTCGGCGAGTCGGTGTGGAGCACCTGGGAGCCGCGCGAAAGCGAGTTCGAGCTCGAGTGGCTGCAGCCGGTGCTCGATGGCGCCCACGCGCATGGCATCTCGGTGGTGCTCGGCACCCCGACCTACGCCGTGCCGCCCTGGCTGATGCTCAAGCACCCCGAGATCGCGGCGGAACAGAAGACTGGCGTGCGCGTGCCATGGGGCGCCCGGCAGGAGACCGATTGCTCGCATCCGGTATTCCGCCACTATGCCGAGCGCATCATCCGCGCCGTGGTCGGCCGCTATGCTGCCCACCCGGCCGTAGTCGGCTTCCAGGTCGACAACGAGCCCGGCCAGCAGGTGCCGCACAACACCCATGTCTTCTCCGGCTTCAAACGCTGGCTGCTCGAAAAGTACAATGGCGTCGAGGCCATCAACCAGGCCTGGAACCTCACCCATTGGGCACACCGGCTGAACGATATCGACGAGCTGTGGGTGCCCGACGGCAACCACGTGCCGCAATACGATCTGGCCTGGCGGCGCTATCAGGCTGAACTGACCACCGAGTACATCGCTTGGCAGACGGCGATCGTCCGCGAATACGCCACGCCCGACCAGTTCATCACCACCTGCATCGACCCGATGCGGCCTGCGGTCGATGACCGCGCCATCGGCGCCACCGGTGACGTCATCGCCTCCAACCAGTACCTCGCCACCCAGGACCAGCTCGGTCCCGACATCGTCGGCGACTACGCCTTCCCGCCGTCCGGCAGCTGGGCGCCGTTCTTCATTTCCGATCGCACCTGGGCCATCGGCCAGCAGCGCTTCATGGTCACCGAGACCAATGCCACCAGCGTCGGTTTTCCCTGGTTCAACTATCCTGCCTTCGATGGCCAGTGGCGGCAGGTCGCCTGGGCGATGATCGCCCGCGGCGCCCGCGCCGTCGAATATTGGCACTGGCATACCATGCACGGCTCCTGGGAGACATTCTGGGGCGGCGTGCTGCCGCATAGCTTCGTGCCCGGCCGGGTTTACGAGCAGATTGCAGCGCTTGGCCGCGAGATCCAGCGGGCAGGGCAGGCGGTCGAAGGCCTCGTGCCCGACGCGACGACCGGGCTGTTGTTCTCGATGCCCACCCGCTGGGCCTTCGAATACCACCCGCCGATGCAGGACCCGGGCGTCAAACCCGAGAAACAGGGGCCGCCGGATCGCGCCGCCTATGAGCGCATCGTCTATCGCTTCTATGGCGGGCTGAACCGCGCCGGCCATCAGGTCCGGGTGATGCACGCTGCCGATTTCGAGATCACTGATCCCAAGATACTCGCGGCCGAACTGCCGGTGCTCGTGGTGCCGGCGCTCTATCTCGCCTCCGACGCGCTGATCGCCAACTTAACCGCCTATGCGGCGGCGGGCGGTCATCTCGTCCTCGGAATCCGCACCGGCTATGCCGACGAGATCGGGCGGCCGAAACTGGACCGGCAGCCGGCCGGCCTCGCTGCCGCCGCCGGCGCCTGGTACGACGAGTTCAGCAACCTGGTGCAGCCGCTCGCGGTCAGCGGCGACATCGCGGGCGCCGCCGAGGGCCTCGTCGAAGGCCTCATCGCGGATGGTGCAACGGTGCTCGCCAGCTATCAGCATCCGCATTTCGGCCGCTGGCCCGCCGCCACTACGCACCGGCACGGCGCCGGCCGCGTCACTTATCTCGGCAGCTTCCCCGACCTCGACCTCGCCGAGTCGCTGGCGCGATGGCTGGCGCCGGATCACCCCTGGGCCGACCAGCTCGTCCCCGGCGCGCTGACCGTCCACGGCGCCACCAATGCCGCGGGCGAGCGGCTGTGGTTCGTGCACAATTTCGGCTGGGAGGCTCGGAGCGTCGCACCCCCGATGCCGGTGGAGGACGTACTGAGCGGCGCGCCGGTCGAGCTGTTGGAACTCGGGCCCTGGGACGTGCGCGTGCTGCGCGAGCGCGGGGCAGGGCGATGAGGGCGGTGTTCCTCCCTGCCAAGGGTTCGGAGTGCTTGGCACCCCCCTCCCCAACCCTCCCCGCAAGGGGGAGGGTGCCCGCCGGTGTGTGGGGCACAACCTCGCCAAGTTCGCCGCCCTGCACCCTCCCCCTTGCGGGGAGGGTTGGGGAGGGGGGCGGGAGCCCGCGAGCTGGCGAGTTCAGCATGGACGGGTGGCAAGATTGACCGCCCCCACCACCGTCCACCGCCCCAAAGCCAAAGCGCGCGCTTCGGTCACCGCCTATCTCTTTCTCGCGCCGTTCATCGCGGTGTTCGCGATCAGCGTGGTGATCCCGCTCGGCTACGCCATCGTCATCAGCTTTTTCAGGAAGCAAATGGTCGGCGGCACGGTGTTCGTCGGGCTCGGCAATTATGTGCGCGCCTTCGGCGATGCGCTGCTGCATGACGGCGTGCTGCGGGTGCTGCTGTTCTTCTTCCTGCAGGTGCCGATCATGCTGGCGGTTGCCATGTTCGTGGCGCTGGCCATCGACAGTGGCCGCCTCGCCGGCAGCCGTATTGTCCGCATCGGGCTGTTCCTCCCCTATGCCGTGCCGGCGGTGGTTGCGGCGCTGATGTGGGGCTACATCTTCGGCGGCCAGTTCGGCCTCGCCGGCCAGGTATTCGGCTTTTTCGGCGCGACGGCGCCGGATTTCCTCGGCCCCGGGCTGATGCTGGGCAGCGTCGGCAATGTCGTGACCTGGTCGTTCGTCGGCTACAACATGCTGATCTTTTACGCCGCTTTGCGCGCCGTGCCGACCGAGGTCTACGAGGCCGCCGATATCGACGGCGCCGGCGAGTGGCGCAAGGCCTTCTCGATCAAGCTGCCGGCGCTCCGTCCCGCACTGACCCTGGCGCTGATCTTTTCGGTGATCGGCAGCCTGCAGCTCTTCAACGAGCCGAGCATCCTGCAGGCGGTGCGGCCCAGCGTCATCACCACCAACTGGACGCCCAACCTCTATGCCTACAACCTGGCCTTCACCGGCAGCCAGACCAACTATGCCGCGGCGATCGCCGTGATCCTCGGCGGCTTCACTGTCGCCATCGCCTATGTCGTGCAACTCGGCATCGCCCGCCGGGATCGGCTGATCTGATGGCGACAACCGAAACCACCGGCCTCAAGGCGCGCAAGTCCGTGGTGCTCAGCATCGTCCTGTGGATGCTGCTCGCCTATTTCATGCTGCCGCTCTGCTGGCTGCTGGTGAACGCCACCAAGTCCAATGTCGATCTGTTCGCCACCTTCGGCCTCGCCTTCGCGCCGAGCTTTGCGCTGTTCGACAATATCCAGAGCCTCTTCGCCTTCCAGGACGGCATTTTCCTGCGCTGGTTCGGCAACACCATCCTCTATGCCGTGGTCGGGGCCGGCGGCGCCGCGGTGATCGCCGCGATGGGCGGCTACGCACTGGCGAAGTTCGATTTCCACGGCCGCCGCGGCGTGCTGATGGCGGTGCTCGGCGCGAGCGCCGTGCCCGGCACGGCGCTCGCCGTCCCCACTTACATGCTGTTCAGCCAGTGGGGCCTGATCAACACCGAGCTGGCGGTGATCATCCCGGCTTTGGCCAGCCCCTTCGGGCTGTTCCTGATGCTGGTCTACGCCCAGGATGCGGTACCGGATTCGATGATCGAGGCCGCCCGCATCGATGGGGCCGGCGAGGCGCGGATTTTCTGGACCATTGCGCTGCCGCTGCTGGCGCCCGGCTTCGTCACCGTGCTGCTGTTCCAGCTGGTCGCCACCTGGAACAACTATTTCCTGCCGCTGATCGTCCTCAATCAGTCCGACAAGTTCCCGCTCACCGTGGGGCTGAGCCTCTGGAACAAGCTGGCCAATGCCGGCGGGGTCAATCTCGCGCAGCCGCTCTATCCGCTGGTGATCACCGGCTCGCTCCTCGCAGTGCTGCCGCTGATCGTCGCCTTCCTGTTCCTGCAGCGCCACTGGCAGTCCGGCATCGCCGCCGGCGGGGTCAAGCAATGAGCGCGCTTCCAATCCCCCGCACCATCCGGCGCGGGGCGCCAACGACGACAACAATGACAAAGGGAGAAGTCATTATGATCGGAAAAAAGACCGGCAGCCTTATCCGGGCTGCCCTCGCCGCCGGGATCGCGGCAGCGGCCCTGTTCGCCGGCGCCGCCAACGCCCAGGAGCCGGTCCAGATCACCTTCTGGACCTGGCTGCCCGACATCCAGAAGACCGTCGACCTGTTCGAGGCTGGTCACCCCAACATCAAGGTGAAGGTGGAAAATGTCGGCGTCGGCGCCGACCAGTATACCAAGATCCAGAACGCCGTGGACGCCGGCTCCGGCGGCCCCGACGTCGCCCACATGACCTATGACGCGATCCCCAACTTCGCCCTCACCGGCGCGCTCGCCGATGTCACCAAGCATGGCGGCGAGAGCGTGCGCGAGCTGTTCCTGCCCGGCGTGGTCGGGCTGGTCGACATCAATGGCGGCATCTACGGCATCCCGCAGGATTTTGGTCCGGGCGTGATGTATTATAGGAAGGACGTGTTCGATGAAGCCGGCGTCGCGGTGCCGCGCACCTGGGCCGAGTTCGCCGCCGCCGGCGAAGCGATCCACGCCAAGAACCCCGAGCATTTCATCACCTTCATCGATCCGGCTCTGGTCGATGCCGCCTATATGGGGCTGTGGCAGCTCGGCGCCGCACCGTGGAGCCTCGAAGGCGGCACCAACGTGACGCTCGATTTTAACTCCGACAAGGCCAGGCAATGGGCCGACTACTGGACCGATCTCAACGCCAAGGGGCTGACGATCGAATCCGTCATGGGCTCGGACGCCTGGTTCAAGCAGTTGGGCGCCGGCCAGATGGCCACCTGGGTGGTCGGGGCCTGGGGCCTCCAGGCGCTCACCGGAGTGCTGCCGCAGAACGAAGGCCTGTGGCGGGTCGCACCGCAGCCGGTGTGGAACGAGGGCGATGTCGGCACCAGCCAGTTCGGCGGCTCCGGCACGGTGATCCTCGAGCAGAGCGCCAACAAACAAGCGGCGGTCGAGTTCGCGCTGTGGATGAACAGCAGCCCGGAAGGCGTCACGTCCCTGAAGAACGATCAGGGGCTGCTGCCCACCACCAATGCTGCCTGGGAAGACCCAGGATTCCTCGATGAGGAAATCGCCTATCTCGGCGGCCAGAAGGCCCGCCAGATCTTTGCCGAGTCGGCCAAGAACTCGGTGGTTGGCTGGAGCTGGCTGCCGTTCCAGCCTTATGTCGGCAGCGTCTACAAGGACACCGTTGGCCAGGCCATCTCGGGCAAGACCAGCATCGCCGAAGGTCTTGCGGCCTGGCAGAAGCGCATCGCCGACTACGCCACCGAGCAAGGTTTTACGGTCACGGCGAAGTAAGCCTGCACACACGGGGGCTTCCGCTCCATCGTCTCCCTCCCCTCAGGGCGCTACCGCGTCCCCTTCCGGGGAGGGGACAGGGGTGGGGGTCCGCGCGCACCAGCGTCGCGGTTCTCTCCCACTCACCTCCGTTCATCCATCCCCCTCCCGTTTCACAGGACGGTTCTGCTTTGCCCAAAATTCTGCTGCCCCAGGACTTCACCTTTGGCGTCGCCACCAGCGCCTATCAGATCGAGGGCGCCTGGAACGAGGATGGCAAGGGTCCCTCGATCTGGGACACGTTCACCCAGACCCCCGGCAAGGTGGCAGGCGATGTCTCCGGCAATCGCGGCGTCGAGCACTACCGGCGCTATCGCGAGGATGTCGGCCTGATGCGCGAGCTCGGCATCGAGAGCTATCGCTTCTCGCTCAGCTGGTCGCGGCTGATGCCCGAGGGAACCGGCCGGGTGAACCAGGCCGGCGTCGATTTCTATTCACGGCTGATCGATGAACTGCTGGAGCAGGGCATCGCCCCCAATGTCACGCTCTACCACTGGGACCTGCCGCAGGCGCTCGAGGATCGTGGCGGCTGGGTGACGCGCGACGTCGTCGGCTGGTTCGGCGACTATGCGGCGCTGGTGTTCGACAGCTACGGCGATCGCGTCCGCCGCTGGGCAACGCTTAACGAACCGATCTCCATCTGGGTCGGCTACGGCATGGGTGCCTTCGCTCCCGGCCGCACCGACGAGAAGGCGGCGCGACAGGCGATGCACCATGCGCTGCTGGCGCATGGCCGCGGCGTCGAAGCGTTCCGCGCTGCCGGCAGTCCGGGGGAGATCGGCATCGTCCTCGATATCTGGCAGCGCCACCCGGCGACCGACAAGCCCGAGGACAAGGCTCTAGCCGACCAGGACGAGGATAACGGCTTCCGTTTCTTCCTCGATCCGTTGCTCGGCGGCGGCTACAGCGAGCGTCTCACCCAGCGGCTCAGCGCCGAGGGCGCCATGCCCGAGCTCGAGGCCGGCGACCTCGAGCTGATCGCCACGCCGATCGACTATATCGGGCTCAACGTCTACTCGCGCGTCGTGGTCAGCGCCGAGCACTACAACCCGAAATGGTGGGTCGCCGACGAGTGGCACCCGGGCGGCAACTTCCTCGATAACGGCATGGAGTTCTACCCCAAGGCCGTCTACGACGCGATCGTCATGGTCAAGACCGACTACGGCTTCGACCGCCCGATCTTCATTACCGAGAACGGCGTCTCCGACGGCAAGACCCTGGCCGACCCACTGCAGGACGATGAGCGCATCGCCTATGTCGGGGCCTTCCTCGAATGGATCGCCAAGGCGATCGACGAAGGCGCCGACGTGCGCGGCTACTACCTCTGGTCGCTGCTCGACAACTACGAATGGGCCGCCGCCTACACCCAGAAATTCGGCATCGTCCACGTCGACCTCGACACCATGCAGCGGACGCCCAAGAAGTCGGCGCTGTGGTACCGCGATGTGATCAAGCGGCGCGGGGTTTAGTTGCTCCCCGCACTGGGGGAGACGGCGCCGCGCGCGTGGCTAGCTCGGTGTGGGAAGACTACCCCCCACCCTGTCCCTCCCCCGCAAGGGGGGAGGAGACCAAAACACTGACGCCGGTGAGAGCGTCTCCCTCCCCCTTGCGGGGAGGGGACAGGGGTGGGGGTGCTCTTCCCGCACCGGCCTATCATCGGGTTCGAACCCCGACCTACGTCTCCACCCCAGCCGCTTCGCGCACGAAATACTCCGGATGCGCCGAGCGGATCACGTCGAGTTCGTGCATCACCGAGGCGAGGTGCACGGTCATGCTTTCGTCGGCGCCTTTGGCGTCGTGCGCCTGCAGCCGCGCCAGGATTTCCTCGTGCTCGCCGACGATAAAATACATGTGCTCCTGGCTGAGCAGCGACAGCCGGCGGATGCGGTCCATGTGGAACTTGGCTTCGCGCACATCGTCCCAGATCGTCTCGAACCCGGCTGCCTTGGCAATCAGGGAGTGGAAGCGGTCGTCCGACTGCAAAAAGTCCTGGTCGTCGCCAAGCCCGGCAAAGGTCTGCTGCAGGACGATCTCGCGCTTGAGGAGCGCCGCGATTTCCGGCGTCAGCCGCTCGGCGGCAAGCCGGGCGAGCGGGCGCTCCAGCGCCTCGCGGATGAAGCGCGATTTGGCGATCAGGTTCTCGCTCAGCGGCGAAACGATGGTGCCGCGCTGCGGCAGGATTTCCACCAGCCCGCGCCGTGCCAGCCTGGCAAAGGCCTCGCGCACCGGCGTGCGGCTGACCCCGAACTCGGCGGCGAGCCGCGCTTCGGAGAGTTCCTGGAACGGCGGCAGTTGCATATCGAGGATCTGCTGCATCAGCCGGTCATAGACCTGGCTCGCCATCGAGCCGCCATCCTGCCGCGTGCCGTAGCTGGCATCGCCACCGAACTCCGTCGCCGATATCCCCTTGGGGGCTTTCATGGTCGTTCCGCCGTCATTTGGTCCCCAGCTGCAATCCTGCCATGAAGTACTTCCGCAGGGCGATGAACAGCAAGACCGTCGGGATACTCGAAATCAGCGTCGCGGTAATCACCACATTGGGCCCGAGCGTCGAATAGGTGCCCTGCAGCGATTGCAGCGCCACCATGATCGAGCGCACCTCGATGCCGTTGGCGAGGATCGAGGAGAACAGCAGGTCGTTCCAGATGAAGGTGAATTGCAGCAGGAACAGCGCGATCAGCGGTCCCATCGCGTTGGGCACGATCATCGAGGTGAACACCCGCCATTCGCTGGCGCCCTCGATCCGCGCCGCCTCGTCGACCTCGCGGGTGATCGCCGAGAACGAGTTCCTGAGCACCAGCAGCGGGAACGGAATGCAGATCGCCACATAGACCAGCAGCATGCCGAACCAGGTGTTGACCAGTCCAAGCCGCTGATAACCGAACAGCAGCGGCACCAGGTACATCTGGAACGGGAACAGCGTGCCGGTGAAGATCAGCATGAACCAGCCGTTCGACCCGAGCAGGTGCAGCCGGGTCATGCCGTAGGCCGCCGCCGCGGCAAACGAAACCGACAGCACGGCGCCGACCAGTGCGTAGCTGAACGAGTTCATCGCCGCCTGGCCGAGGTTGGCGATGGTCCAGGCCTGCACCACGTTGTCGGCGAGCGGCGCGACGCTGTCCGGCAGCTCCAGCACACCCTTCTTGGCGTATTCCTCGGAGGTCTTGAAGATGGTGACGAACAGGTAATAAAGCGGCGTCAGGTAGGCGATGGTGAGCGCCAGGATCGGGAGCACCAGCCAGCGGCCACCTTGCCGCTGCGCGCGCTTTTCCTTGGCGATCAGGCCCGAGATAAACGCCTTGTCGGTGATGTCGACTGCCATGATCTGCCTACCGGATGTTCTTGCTGACGCGCGCCTGCACCACGGCGAGCAGCGCGCTGACGGTGATCACCATGGCGCCCAGCACCACGGCGACGGCCGAGCCATAGGCCCAGGCGCCGTTGGAGAAGCTCTCGTAATACATGTAGACCGCCAAGGAGAGCGTGCGCTTGCCGGGGAATGAGGTCGCCATCACCCAGAGCAGGTCGAAGGTGGTGAAGCCCGCGGCAACGTTGAGAATGGTCACCACCAGCACCGTCGGCAGCAGCAGCGGCCAGACGATGTGGCGGAAAATCTGGAAGTTCGACGCGCCATCGACCCGCGCCGCTTCGATCGGGTCCTTGGGAATGGCGGCGAGCCCGAGCAGCAGCAGCACCATGGTGATGCCGACGGTCTGCCAGACGAACGTGACGATCACCGAGCCGGTGATGGTCGCCGGATCGTAGAGCCAGCCGAAATCGAACGGCGTGCCGGTGATCCCGGAGACAGCCGAGTTGAGCACCCCGCGCGGCGCGTAGACATAGTACCAGATGGCGGCAACCGCGGTCGGCGCCAGCACGCGCGGCAGGAAGAACAGGCTCTTGAAGGTTTCCTGGAACGGGATGTTGCGCAAGAGCAGCGCCAGCCCGAGGCCGACCGCCAGCGGGAACACCACGGCGCCGACCACCCAGACCGCGGTATTGGCCAGCGCTTCCGAAAAGTACGGCAGGCGGAACAGCCGCGCGTAATTATTGAAGCCGGCGAACTGGTCGAGCCCGGTAAACTTCTGCCACTTGGTGAAGCTCAGGATGACGTTGAACACCACCGGCGTCAGCAGGAACAGCGTCACCATGAGCACCGCCGGGGCGATGAACAGCCAGGCGATGCGGGTCTGCTGCCAGGCGACCCGCCGCTCGCGCTGGCGCGCTTCCTTCAACACTTGCGGCGAGAGCAGGGCCGAGGCGGTGGCGATCATCCGAGACGCTCCAATCGAAGGACCGGCCGCGCCCGAAAGCGCGACCGGCTGGGAGGAACCTGCTTACTTGCTGGCCCAGTAGTCGGCGTTGATGGTCTGCATGGTCTTCATCGACTCGGCCGCCTGTTCGGGGGTCGGGTTGAACATGAAGGCGCCCATGGCCGCGACCAGGTCACCCTGGATCTGCGACGGCACGGCTTCCCACCAGCGCACCAGCGCTCGCGGCTTGGCGGCTGCCACCATGTCCTTGTTGGCCTGGATGGTGGCGTTCGGCGCGGCAGCCTTGAGGTTGCCGTTGTAGACCTGGATCTTGGTACCGAGCGCGTTCGAGGCATCGACGCCCATCATCGACTGCACGGCCTTGGCGAGTTCGGGGTTGGCATCGAGCGCTGCCTTCGAGACGACGATCGGCGAGGCTTCGACGATCACCGACTGCTGCACATCCGGCGACAGCGACGGCATCAGGAAGGTCTTGAAGTCCTTGCCCGGCTCCATCCCGGCTTCGGCGAACGAGCCCGAGTGCCAGTCGCCGATCAGATACATGGCGGCCGTGCCATCGACGAAGAACTTCTGGTCGTCCTGCTCGCGCGGATCGGTGAAGTACCCCTTGGCATACATCTCGCCCCACACCTTGAAGGCGTTCTGCACGGCCGGGCCGTCATAGGGGACGGTGCCGTCGGTCAGCCCGACAAAGGCGTCCGGATCGCCGCCCAGCACCAACTGGCTGAACCAGATGAACGGCATCCAGCCGCCCGAGGTCGGGCCGTTGAACGGGGTGTAGCCCGCCGCCTTCAGCTTGTCGGCGTCGGTCATCAGCTCTTCCCAGGTGGTGGGAGGGGCCGCGATGCCGGCCTTCTCGAAGGCCGCAGTATTGTAGAACACCACCCAGTTGGCGACGTTCAGCAGCACGCCATAGGGCTTGCCGTCGACGCTGACCAGCTCGCGCTGCGCCTCCGAATAGTCGCCATTGGCGATGGCGGCGTCCCAGTTGGCGCTGAGGTCGGCGGGAATGCCCGTCGCCACCAGGTCGCTCAGCTGCTGGCCATTCCACCAGGTGAAGAACGCCGGGGCATTATTGCCGGCGATCGAGGTCTGCATATAGGCCTGATACTTGTCGGTCGGGGTGATGTCCTGCACCGTGACCTTGACGCCCGCGGCGGTGCCGGCGGCATCCATCATCGCGGTGATGCCCGGATTCCACTCGGTCTTGTCCGAGTTGAGGATCAGGTCCTGAGCATACGCGGTGCCCGCCGACAGTACGGCGGCAAGGCCCGCTGCTGTAAAAGTCCTTAGTAACGACATGTCTCTCTCCCTTGTCGTTGTTCCCGCTGCGCCTTAGCGGAGCAGCGAATTCTGGCTTTCGTTGTCGAAGACGTGGACGCGCGCGCCGTCGATGCGGAACCGCACCTGCTGGTTGGGCTCAAGGGCGCGTGGGTGCTGCATGCGTGCGACGATCTCGGTCCCGCCGAGCTCGGCAAACAGCAGGCTTTCGTTGCCGAGCATCTCGGCGAAACTCACTTCGGCGCTGAAGTCGGCGCCCAGCTCCGGCCGCGTGCCGTGCCCTTCCGGCACGATATCCTCCGGCCGGATGCCCAGCGTCACCGCCGTACCCGCTGCCGGCAGGGTGAAGCGGTCGGCCGGCACCGGAATGTCGAGCCCGGACGACCGGATGGTATTGCCCGGCCCGACTTCGGCCTTCAGCATGTTCATCGAGGGTGCGCCCATGAAGCCGGCAACGAACATGTTGGCCGGACGTTCGAACACCTCGAGCGGCGTGCCGATCTGTGCCACGCGGCCGTCGTTCAGCACCACGATCTTGTCGGCCAGCGTCATCGCTTCGACCTGGTCATGCGTGACGAACACCACCGTGGCGCCGAGCTGGCGCTGCAGCCGCTTGATCTCGATACGGGTCTGGTTGCGGAGCTTGGCGTCGAGGTTGGAAAGCGGTTCGTCGAACAGGAACACCTTTGGCTCGCGCACCATGGCGCGGCCGATGGCGACGCGCTGCCGCTGCCCGCCGGAGAGCTGGCTCGGCCGGCGATCCATATAGGGGTCGAGCCCCAGCATCTTCGCCGCCTCGCCGCGGCGCCGGGCGATCTCGACCTTCGGCACCCCGCTGATACGAAGCCCGAAGCCGAGATTGTCGGAGACGCTCATGTGCGGGTAGAGCGCGTAGGACTGGAACACCATCGAGATGCCGCGATCCCGCGACGGCAGGTCGTTGACCAGCTTGCCGTCGATCTTCAACTCGCCATGCGAGATGGTTTCGAGCCCGGCGATCATCCGCAGGATCGTCGATTTGCCGCAGCCGGAGGGCCCGACCAGCACCACGAAAGTGCCGTCCTCGATGTCGAGGTCGACGCCCTTGATGGCGACGAACTCGCCGTAGATCTTGATGATATCCCGGAGGGTAACGGTTGCCATGGCGCCTCTTATCGTCCGGCTGGGTCGGCGTAGCGCATCTCGGGCTGGATCGAGTACCAGTCCGGGCGCTGCGGATCGCGGTCATAGGTGTAGCCGCCGACCTCGCGGTAATAGGCGGCGTACTGGGCGAGCTTGTCGCGGTCGACCTCGACGCCGAGCCCCGGCCCCTTGGGCAGCGCGATCTCGCCGTCGACATATTTGAGCTTGCCGCCGACGATGATGTCGTCGAGCAGGTGGTGGTAATGCGCGTCGGCGGCAAAGCTCATGTTGGGCAGCGCTGCGCCGAGATGCAGCATCGAGGCAAGCTGGATGCCGAGCTCGCCCGAAGAATGGACGCTGGCGCCGAACTGGAAGGTTTCGAGCACCTGGCCCGCCTTGTAGGCCTGCCGCAACCCGCCCCAGAACGTCGTGTCGAGGAGGATCACATCCACCGCGTCATGCTTGATGCAGGCGGCGAGCTGCTCGAAATTCACCACCACGGTGTTGGTGGCGGTGGGAATGGAAATCCGGTCGCGCAACCGCCGCATCCCCTCGAGCCCGAAGCATGGGTCCTCGAAATAGTCGTTGCGGATGTGCTCGATTTCCTTGGCCACCCAGATCGACTCCTCGACCGACCACACCGAATTGGGGTCGAGCCGGAAGCGGTCGCCGGGGAGCGCCTCGGCAATCGCCGAGAACACTTCGACGTCATGCTCTGGAGCGAACACGCCGCCCTTCAGCTTGTGCGACTTGAAGCCATGCAGTTGCTTCTGCCGCTTGGCTTCTGCCACCAGCGCATCGGCCGAGAACTCATCGCCAAACCCCTGCTCTTCGTTGCCGTAGCGATAGAACAGGTAGCTCGCGAACGGGATCGACTCGCGCAGCGCCCCGCCGATCAGGTCGCAGGCGCGGATGCCCAGCGCCTTGCCGGCCACGTCCATGCAGGCCATCTCGAGCGCCGCATGCACCTGCATGCGTGAATTGTAGAGGCTGGCCACCGGGTTCATGATCTTCCAGCGCAGCTGTTCGAGCTGCAGCGGGTCATGCCCCTTCAGGTAAGGCAGCAGCCCTTTGACTGCCGCTTCGGCACTCTCGCCGCCACCGCCGAGCTCGCCCCAGCCGGAAATCCCTTCGTCCGTCACTACCTCGACGATGGTGCGCACGAACCGCCCCCAATGGGCGCCCGACGCATGCCGCAGCGGCGCCTCGAGCGGCACGGCGACGGTGGTGGCCTTGATGTCGACAATCTTCATTCGGGTGCAGCTTTCGGCGTTTCGAACGGGCAGGGCGGTGGTTCGCTGATCGATCCGGGTGCTGCTTTTGTCGCATTCCGCATCGGTGTCGTCCGCCCTTGCCAAGACGTTGTAGGTCTACCATACTAGTTGTGTCAATTGCCTTCGATCCTGTTCCAAACGAACGGGCTTGGCAAGCGTCGATCGGGCGCGAGGGGGCAATGACGGGGAAAGCGGGAGGGACGTCGTGCCGATTTACGCATTCACCGGGAGCCTGACCCGTGCCATGCCGCAATACGGCGCGGCCAATGGCGCGGGCATTTCCCGGCTGAGCTTCGACGACGAAACCGGCCGGCTGAGTGCAGTGGATCTGGTCGGCGGCGTCGACGACACCGCCTGGCTGGTGACCGACGCGGCGCGTGGCCGGCTCTATTCGACTTGCGAGATCACCGGCACCCGCGAGAGCGCCATCGCCACCTACGCCGTGGAGGCGGGCGGCTTGCGGCTGATCAACCGCCAGCCGACGCGCGGCAACGAGGCCTGCCACGCCAGCCTCTCGACCGACGGAAAATTCCTGCTGGTCGCCAACTACAATGGCGCCAACCCCGAGGGATGGCCCGACGCGGCGCTCAGCGTCTTTCCCATCGCCAGCGACGGCTCGCTCGGCGCCGCCGTCGCCAGTGTCCGCCATACCGGCAGCGGTCCCAACGCGGCGCGCCAGACCACCGCACACGCCCATTGCGTCGTCCCGGCACCGGCAGGGGACATCGTCTATGTCGCCGATCTCGGCATCGACAGGCTCGTTGCCTACAGGCTCGGCGCCGATGGCAGTTTGAGCCCCGAGCCGTCTCGCGATTTTACGCTGCCGCCCGGTCTCGGCCCGCGCCACCTGGTGTTCTCGGCCGATGGCAGCGCCATCTTCATGGTCAGCGAACTGATCCCCACTGTGGTCAGCCTCGTCGTCGATCCAAGAACCGGCGCCCTGACCCAGCGCGACAGCTTCACCATCCCCTCGCTCGATGGCGGCATCGTCCAGCCATCAGGCATCGTGCTCAGCGCCGATGGCCGGCACCTGTTCGTCGGCTTGCGCGTCTGCAACGACATCCTGGCGCTCGGCATCGACGACGCCACCGGCAAGCTCACCCAGACCGGCCGCCGGCCGAGCGGCGGCACGACCCCGCGTGATCTCGCCTTCTCACCCTCGGGCCGGCACCTCGTGGTCGCCAACCAGGATTCCGATCGGCTGACGGTGTTCGCCGTCGATCACGCCACCGGCACCCTGTCCGAACCCCTGCAGCACTTCGATGTCGGCACGCCGATGTCGGTCAAACTCGCCGCCTTCTAGGCGGCTCCCCCTTCACCCCGTTCATCAGAGCCACCCATGATCAACGAAATCCTCTTCGTCCATCACAGCCATACCGACATCGGCTACACCCATCCGCAGCCGGTGGTGATGGAGCTGCACCGCCGCTTCATCGACGAGGCGCTCGATATCGCCGAGCGCACGGCCGATTACCCCGATGACGCCAAATTCCGCTGGACCTGCGAGGTTACCGGCGGAACCATGGATTGGTGGGTGCATGCCGGGAATGCCGACCGCGACCGCTTCCTCGCCGCGGTGAAGCGCGGGCAGATCGAAGTCGCCGGCATGGGCTGGCACATGACCCCGCTGATGGACCATTCGATGGTCCTCGATGTGCTGAAGCCGCTGAAATTCTTCCGCGAGCTCGGCATCCCGGTGCGCTCGGCGATGAACACCGACGTCAACGGCTTGCCCTGGGGCGTCGTCGATGCGCTGCTCGACCATGGCATCACCGGCATCTCGATGGCGATCAACGAGCACTATGGGCATGCGCTGAAGCCCTGGCCGCGCGCCTTCAACTGGCAGGCGCCGGGCGGCCGCAGCATCACCGCCTATAACGGCTTCATCTACGGCGTGACCTCGGATCGCAGCCTGCAGATCCCGACCAACATGGAAGAGGCTCGGGCCCGGGTGCCACGCTGGGCCAGGAAGTGGGAGGCGACCGGTTATCCGCATCCCTTCCTGATGATGCAGATCACCAACGTCCGCTACCACGACAACGGCTCGCCGCAGGCGGCGCTGCCCGATTTCATCCGCAACTTCAATGAAGGCAACGCCTCGACCGGCGGCATCAAGCTCAGGCTCGGGACGATCAGCGAGTTCTTCGACCGTGTCCGCCAGCAGCCGGCCGACACCATGCAGACGCTGCGTGGCGATTGGACCGACTGGTGGAATTTCGGCGCCAGCTCCACCGCGCACGAAACCGCCCAGGCGATGCGTGGCCAGCGCGACCTCGATGCCGCGACAGGCCTCGACGCCTGGCACCCGACCGAGGCGCCGCGCCGCCGCGCCATGCTGCACGATGTCGCCCGCCAGGGCCTCGCGCTCTATGCCGAGCACACCTGGGGCGCCGACCGCTCGATCACCCAGCCATACTCGCCCGAAACCCGCACCCAGCAGTTGCTGAAGCTCGCGACTGTCGCCGAAGGCGCCAGCGTCGCCCGCATGCTGCGCCGCGACGGCCTCGAACGCCTCGGCATCGAGGCCGGCGGCGACGAGCCGACGCTGCTGGTCTACAACCCGCACGGCTTTGCGGTGAAGCAGTCGGTGCGGCTGCCTTACCTGCCGCCGATGACAGATGCGCCCGATCCCAAGCGCGGCTTCGGGCTCGAGGATCTGGTCCCCACCGGCCCCTCGTCGCACCGCATCCAGCGCCAGGACGTGGTGACCTCCGACCTGCCTGAGCATGGCGCCTATTACACCGCGCCGATCGAGATCCCTCCGCTGAGCTATGTCACTATCCCGGCCGCCAAGGCCGCGGTGATGCCCAATGGCAAGCTCGCGGCCAGGGATGGCGTGCTGTCGAACGCTCGCCTTACCGTCAGCCTCGACGCCAAGGGCGGGCTGACCTCGCTCAAGCTCGACGGCACCGAGTATGCCGGCGCCGCGACCGAGCATCTGAAGTTCGGCGTGCCGGTGCTGGAGCGCGTCGCCTCCGGCATCCGCACCGACATGTTCGGCCAGCCCGATCTCGAGTCGCCCGATTGGCACCTCGCCTGGCATCGCGACTGGCAGGCTGAGCGCTTCGACGGCAAGCTGGTCGGCAGCAGCGAGGCGGTCGAGCGCGGCAATGCCCGCATCGTCCAGAGCTTCGAGCTGCCCAATGGCGACAAGGTCGACGTGCTCTACCGCCTCGTCGGCGATGAACCGGTGTTGCATGTCGAGGCCACGGTCAAGAAGCAACCGATCGTCGAACCGCACGCCATCTACCTGCCCATGCCGACGGCGCTCGCCGAGGGCTGGGACGCGCATTACGAGACTGGCGGCGCCGTCGCTAAGCTCGACGACGAGCAACTGCCCTATGCCAGCCGCCACTATATCACCGCGCAGCGCTTCATCCGCATCGGCGATGCCAAGTCCGAAGTGACGGTCGCCTGCCCGGATGCGCCGCTCTGGCAAGTGGGCGGTTACACTTTCGGCCGTTTCGGCGATCCGGATGGCCGCGTCACCCGCGAACGCCCGACGCTGGTGGCCTGGCTCACCAACAACTACTGGAGCACCAATTTCCAGGCCGACCAGGGTGGCCAGACCAAGTACCGCTTTACGGTGTTGCCGGCGCCGCGTCGTGAGCTCGGCGCCTCGGCCCAGGCGGCGCTGAGCTATGCCCAGCCGCTGGCGACCCATGTCTACGCTGAACGCGGACCGGTCCGCAGCACGGCGGCGAGCCTGCTGACGCTCGACCTCGGCACGGCACTGCTGACGCGGCTCGAAGCCGACGGCAACGGCGTGGCGATCACCGTGCTCAACCCCGGCGATATCGAGGTGCAGGCAAAGGTCGGGGCCGGCAGTTTCAAGCCCGGCAAGGCCAGCCGCACGCCGCTCTCGGGTGGTGCCGGTGAAGCCCTGCCGGTCAGCGGTGGCGCCGTCGCCTTCACCGTCGCACCGCGCGCCTGGACCCGCATCGCCCTGAGCTAAGTCTACTCTCTGGAGGAGAAACCCCGTGAGCAAGATCAAGACGATCTACATCTGCAACCACGCCCACACCGATATCGGCTTCACCGACTATCAGGAGCTGGCGCTCCGCCAGCACGGCGAGTTCGTCGGCCAGGCGCTCGATCTGATCGAGGCCACCGACCGCTATCCGGCCGAAGCGCAGTACCGCTGGACCGTCGAGACCACCGGGCCGTTCCTCCGCTACCTCCGGCAGGCGAGCCCCGCCGAGGTGGCCCGCTTCCGCCATTGGCACGAGCAGGGCCGCATCGACATCGCCGGCATGCAGTACAACATGACGCCGCTGCTCAATGTCGAGCAGATGCACCGCTCGCTTTATCCGCTGCGGGCGCTGCGCGACGAGTTCGGCTTTAATGTCGAGGCCGCCATGCAGGACGACGTCAACGGCGTGAGCTGGCTCTATGCCGACCTGCTCGCCGAGCTCGGAATCAAGTTCTACACCGCCGCCATCAACCCGATCCGTGGCGCCCGCCCCAAGCCGTTCCCAGGCGCCTTCCGCTGGGAGGGTCCGAGCGGCAAGCAGGTGCTGGCCTGGAACGGCTACCACTACCTGTTCGGCCGCAGCCAGGCCGGCCTCGGCAACTGGGATCTGGTCGATCGCCTGCTGCCACGCTGGATCGACGAGCTCGAGAACGAGGCGAGCTATCCGTTCGATTTCCTCTACTGCGAATCCACCCACCCGGTGCGCGTCGACAACGGTCCGCCCGATGCCCGCATGCCGGATTTCGTCCGCCGCTGGAATGATGAGCGTAAGAACGTCCGCATGGAGTTCATCACCGTCACCGATTTCGGCCGACTGCTCGAAGGCAAATACGCCAAGGTCATCGGCACGCAGCGCGGCGACTGGACCGATCACTGGGCCGACGGGGTCGGCTCCTCGGCCTTCGAGGTCGGCGTCAACCGGGCCGCGCACGAGATCGTCGGCATCGGCGAAGCGCTCGAAGCCTGGCGCCGCAGCAAGGGACAGGGCGACTGGAATGCCGACCGGGCTGCCGACATCTACGAGTCGATGACGCTGTTCGACGAGCACACCTGGGGCGCCTATTCCTCGGTCGAAGCGCCGCATTCGCTGTTCAGCCAGGCGCAGTGGAACCGCAAGGCGGGTTTCGCCTACACCGCCGCGATGGAAGGCCACGGCACCGTCGCCAAGGCTGCCAATGCGCTGGCGGCGCCGCTCGGTACGAAGGGGCCGGAAGGCATCTTCAACCTCGGCAACCTCGATCCCAACGAAGCCTTCAAGGCCTCGGGGATCGATGAAGTGCTGGTGTTCAACACGCTGCCCTGGGAGCGGAAGGTCATCGTCGAGGAGCCCGAGCCGCGCGGCGGCGCCGCGCCGGTCGGCATGCTCGATACCTTCTTCAACCGCCGCAGCACCTGGGGCGGTCCGCGTCCCTATCCCGAGATCCGTCGCGTCGCCGGCACCGTCCCGCCGATGGGCTATGCCTTCCTCGATCTCAAACAGGGCGTCCCCGCTGGCGACCTCAAGGCCAATGGCGATACCATCGAGAACCGCCATTATCGCATCCGCATCGACGGCAAGACCGGCGCCATTGCCGAGCTGTTCGACAAGGCGCAGGGCCACGATTTCGCCGGCAAGTACCAGGGCTGGGGGCCGGGAGAGTATGTCTACGAGACGGTGGACTCTCCCGACGATCGCCTGGCCATCGCCGATATCAGCTTCGACAAGCCGGAGTTCTTCACCGGCCACAAGGACACGCCCTGGAAGCGCGAAACCGCCACTAAGGTGACGCTCGATGCGGCGAAGATTTTCGAAGGCCGCGCCTCGATCACAGTCCACATCGAAGCACCCGGCGTCTCCGCCGCGACCGTGGTCTATGCGCTCGATGCCGATACCAAATGCGTCGTCGTCGACTGGAGCATCGACAAGCTCGAGCATGCCGACGCCGAAGCGGTGTTCGTCGCCTTCCCGTTCAACCTCGGCAAGCCGGATTTCTTGCTCGATCTCAACGGCATCCCTGCCGTGCCCAATGCCGACCAGCTCGATGGCGCCGCCAAGGACTGGTACCCGGTGGGACGCTGGGTCGATGTCAGCGACAAGCAACGCGGCGTCACGGTGGTGCCGCTCGACGCACCGCTGGTGCATCTGGGTGGCATCACCACCGGCAAGTGGAACCGCACGCTCGAGCCCGAAGGCCCGACCATCATGAGCTGGGCGCTCAACAACCACTGGCTGGTGAACTTCAAGTCGGCGCAATCCGGCCGCATCCCGCTGCGCTATCGCCTCATCACGCATGAAGGTCCGGCCGATGCAGCCGCCGCGGCGAAGTTCGCCGCCGAAGTCGCGACCCCGCCGGTGGCAATGCGCGACATCAAGCCGACGGGCAAGCTGAGCGACAGCTTCTTCGGCACCGACGAGACATCACCGGTGCTCGTGACTGCCAAGCCCGGCGAGGACAGCGGCTGGGTGGCGCTGCGCCTGCAGAACCTCTCGGCCAAGCCGGCGAGGCAGACCGTCACCTTCACCGGCAACCCGGCCGCGGCTCGCAGCGCCGACCCGATCGAGCACCCGGGGGCGGCGCTGGAGCTCAACGGCAAGGCACTGACGGTGGAGGTGCAGGCGCGGGGCATCAGGACTGTGCTGGTGCGGTTTACGCCGGAGGGGTGAGGGTCGGCCTGTTGGGCTGTATCGTGCCCCACGCGCCGAACGGCACCTCCCCCCTTGTGGGGGAGGTTGGGAGGGGGGAGCCCCAAGCGCCGGCATCGCGCTGGTTGTTCACACCCAGATCGCTCGTGCGGCACCACCCCCTCCGAGCTTCGCTAAGTCGCTGAAGCGACAAGCTTCGCTTGCCTCCCCCATCAAGGGGGAGGTGGGGGCCGGTGGGCGAGGGGCGACCCGGCCCTAAACCAGGTCCGCCGCCTCCACCGCAATCCGATACCGCGTTATGAACCGCTCGCCCGCGCTGAACCGCCGCGCCGTCTTCGTGCCCCGCCGTGAGATCGGATTGTCCGCCGCCGAAATCTGCGGCCCCAGATCGAAAGCCGAGCAGATCGGCTCGAACCCCAGCGCCAAATGCCGGCCGTTCCACGGCGCCATCTGCCGGCCGCGGTTCGACATCCAGAGCAGGGCGCCGGGATAGTGCTCCTTGTTCCAGCTCAGCCGCACCCGATAACCCTCGGCGCTGTTCCACAGCGACGCCGTCCCCGGCATGTCGAGCAGCTGCAGGATCTCCTCCGTCGCCTGCGCCAGCGGCACCCGGGCGACATCGAGCCGTGTCCCGTCCTTGAGCGCCACGTCGCGCCACGGCGTTTGGAACCGGCCTTGTTCGAAGATCGAGGTGTCATCGACCGGTCCGGGGAAGGTGGCGCCGGTGATCTCGTCACCGACTTCGATATGCATGGCGCCGATTTTCGTCGGCAGCCGGAACGACGGATGGAGCCCCAGTGGCAGCGTGCAGTCGGCCCGCACTTCGATGATCAATTCAAAGTCCAATGCCGTCGTGGTCGGATCGGGCGTAACGCGCCGGTGCAGCGCCTTGATCGGATGGGTCTCGGGATAGGCAATGCTCAGCCCGATGCTGCCATCAGCCGCGGCCTCGAACTGCCAGTCATGGTTGGAGCTGAAGCCATGCGGGTCGGTGTCGACCGTCGGGCGGGCCGTCGATCCCGGCCAGTCGTTGTTCGCCGGGCGGTCCCCGTCGACCCCGAACGGCACGCAAGGCCACTCGCCACGCAGCCGTTTGAGGATGCCGGGCAACGCTTCGCCGCCGGGCTCGTTCGCCCACGGCGCCACCTGGAACGGCGCCACCTGCCGGCCATCGGGCAACACGAATAGCGTCGGCCCGATCATCCCACCCAGGCTCTCGACGCTGACCACGCCATGCGCCCAGACCAGCGATCGCGTTTCACCCAGTTTGGTCATCGTCACTCCCTTGTTCTCGTTCGTCCGACACTCGCCCATGACGGCTGTGCCGACAATCCGCCGTTCAGCGGAGGGTCGTCTCGAAGGCGGCGAGCACCGCGGCTACGGTGCCGCGGACGTGTTCCGCGTTGATCCGGGCGGCGGCCTCCGGATCGCGGCGGCGGAACGCTTCGAGCAGCGCGTGGTGTTCGGCGCGCACCCGCTCGGCGAACGCCTTGTCGCGACCGTGCTTGTTCATCAGGCCTTCGCTGAGGCCATAATAACGCGCGATGAGATCGGCCGCTTCGAGATTGCCGCCATGCGTGTTGATGAAGCGGTGGAAGACGCGATTGCCGGCGTCGATGCGGGCCCAGTCCATCGCCTCGATCGCTGCATCGTGTTCGACCTGCAAGGCTTCGAGCTGGCGCAGCGACGACAGCGACGCCTCCTCGGCGAACTGCCGGGCGAGGTAGCATTCAAGCGCCTCGCCGATCTCGCTGGAGTGGACCAGCCGGTTGCGGTCGAGCTGGCGAACCCGCGCCCCGTGATTGGGGATCATCTCCACCAGCCCCTCGCCCTCGAGCTGCTGCAACGCCTCGCGCACCGGCTGCACGCTGACGCCGAAGCGGTCGGCAATCGCCGTCATGGTCAGCCGACCACCGAGGGGGATATCGCCGGCGAGGATTTCGCTGCGCAGCAGATTGGTGACCCGCTGGTAGCTGGTCTCGGTCTTGGGGTCGGAATCGCCGCGGCGCTTGCGGGGGGCGGAACTGTCCTGGAGCATGGCAACCTCACATCGTATACGATGTTGACACATTTGATACGATCTTGCATCGTCCTATACGTTGCGCAGGACGGGGAGGTCCAGCGCATTCCCGATGGGCCGCGCATCGCCGCCTGATCCAAAACACAAGGCAATACCCATGGATCGCAACGACTACCGCGGCATCTTCGTGATCGTCACGACGCCGTTCACCGACGACTTCCGGCTGGATGAGGCGGCCCTCGAGCGCACGCTCGATTTCTGTCTTGCCGCAGGCGTCCATGGCGTCGTCGCCAACGCGCTGGCCAGCGAAGGCTTCTATCTCAGCGAAGCCGAACGCCGGCGCGCCGCCGAGATCGTCGTCGGTAAGGCCAAGGGAAAGGTGCCGGTGATCGTCGCTGTGTCGGCGCCGCACTACCACCTCGCCGTCGAGTTCGCCCGCCATGCCGAGACGATCGGCGCCGACGCGGTGATGTCGCTGCCGCCGACGCTGCATCCCTCGAGCCCGGCCGATATCAAGGCGCACTACAAGGCCATCGGCGCCGCCACCACGCTGCCCTTGGTGATCCAGAACGTCTCGGGGCAGGGCGCCTCGCCGCTGAGCGCCGGCCTCATCGCCGAGCTGGTGAGCGAGATCCCCACCGCTCGCTTCGTCAAGGAAGAGTCGGGTTACCCGGCCCAGACCGTCGGCGAGATCATCCGGCTCTGCGGCGACAAGCTCGAGGGCGTGATGGGCGGCAAGGCCGGCAAGACGCTGATGGAGGAAGTCCGTCACGGCGTCTCCGGCACCATGCCGGCCTGCGAAATCGCCGACGTGCACGTGGCGCTGTGGAACGCCATCGAAGCCGGGGACGACAGGCGCGCCCGCAACATCTTCCAGCGCCTGCTGCCGCTGCTCGATATGGAGAGCAATTACGGCATGCCGCTGATGAAGGAGGTGCTGAAGCAGCGCGGCGTCATCCCCAGCGCTGCGGTCCGCCAATCCGGCTTCCGCGCGCTCGACGCTGCCGCCCGCGCCGAGGCCGCCGCCATCATGGACGACCTCGCCGACCTGATGCTCCCCGCCTATACGCACCGCCGCTGAAACGGAGCGTTTTCAGGAAAAGTTGCAGACTTTTCCGGTTCGAAAGCGCGACCAAAATAAACGACAACCTAGAGAAGCAAGATGACCGACAAGCAGCTGGGCCGGATTGAAAACGCCATAACCACCCACTCCAACCCGTCCGAACTTCGCATCACCGACATGCGGCTCGCCGTGGTGGCAGCCAATTACGATTATCCGATCCTGAGGATCGACACTAACCAGGGCGTCTATGGCCTTGGCGAAGTGCGCGACGCCGGCCATGCCAGCAACGCGTTGCAGTTCAAGTCGATGCTGGTCGGGCAGAACCCCTGCAACGTCGACATGATCTTCCGCACCATCAAGCGCTTCGGCAATTGGGGCCGCGAAGGCGGTGGTGTCTCGGGCATCGAGATCGCGCTGATGGACCTGATCGGCAAGGTCTATGGTGTGCCGTGCTACCAGTTGCTCGGCGGCAAGCATCGCGACAAGGTCCGCCTCTACGGCGACACCCCGACCCCCGACGATCCGACCCCTGAGGACTTCGTTGCCGCGGTGCTCGGCCGTCGTGACCGCGGCCTGACCTGGATCAAGTTCGATTTGAGGCCGTCGTTGTTCGAGACCGGTGACAGCCCGCTGATCGGCAACGACGCCAAATACGACTTCGCCTACGAGGAGGGCCGGCCGTTCAAGGCACCGATGCATGGCCGCGGCGTCAAGCTCACCGATGCCACCATCGAACGCGCCGCGCATGTCGTCGGCGAAGTCCGCCAGGCCGTCGGCCCCAACGTGCAGATCTGCGTCGATCACTTCGGCGAAGGCTATCTAACCTCCGATGAGGTCATCCGCCTCGGCAAGGCGCTCGAAAAGTTCGATCTCGCCTGGATGGAAGACCCGGTGTCGCGCTTCGACATACCGGGCCACAAGAAGATCGCCGATGCGCTGCTGACCCCGATCGCCGCCGGCGAGGATCTCTATCTGCGTGATGGTTTCCGCGAGGCGATCCGCATCCGCGCCTTCGACATCGTCCACCCGGACCTGCTCACCTCGGGCGGCCTGATGGAGACCAAGCGCATTTCCGACGACGCCGAAGAAGAGGGCATCCCGACGGCGCTGCACTGTGCCGGCTCGCCCATCGGCTTCATGGCCAATATCCACACTGCCGCCTCGATCTCGAGCTTCCTCGCCTGCGAGCATCACGGCCTCGACCTGCCGTTCTGGGAGAGCCTCGTCACCGGCCTCGAGCCCAACTACATGGCCGACGGCTACGTCACCGTGCCCGACAAGCCGGGCCTCGGCATCGACCTCAACCTCGAGGCGATCGAAGCGAACCTCCGCACCCCCGGCACCATGTTCCTCCCCACCGACGAGTGGAACACCCCCAAGCTCGGCTTCTGGCGCCCGGACGATCGCTGGCCGGAGTAGGCTATTGGACGGTCCCATCAAGTGAGCCGGCCCGCGAAGTCGGCGCCCCTCTCCCGCTTGCGGGGAGGGGGGACCACGCGAAAGCGTGGTGGGAGAGGGGTGCCCACGCACTGATGGTAGGCGGTGAGCTACGCACTGACGGTGGGCGGTGCCCCACGCTCCAATGGTGGGCGGACGGGGCAGGCTCAGTGTCTGCGGCTCCCCCCTTCCACCAGCCTTTCGGCTGGTCCCCCCTCCCCCGCAAGCGGGAGAGGGCGCGCCGACTGCCCGCCCCGGCGCATTGCCGCACCAATCGCTGCTGGACTCATCGGTGTCATGGGTCTATGTGAACCCCGTTGTCGGGCTTCGCCGCCCGATGACTGAGGCCCAGCTGGAGTTCCACCTCCTAGTCTGGGCCTCTCTAATTTCCGGGGTTACTTCGTCATCACCGGCGCGGTCGAACCGCGCAGCCGGAATTCCGGATCGATCAGCACTTCGGCCAGTGGCAGCGAACGGTTCGCGGTCAGCGCCACGATGGCGCGGGTGGTGTTCTCGGCAATGCGCTCGACCGGCTGCCGCACCGCGGTCAGCGGCGGGTCGGTGAAATCCAGCATGTAGGAATCGTTGTAGCCGATCACCGAGATGTCGCCGGGGATCCGAAGCCCGGCGCGTTGGATGGCGCGCATCGCCCCCAGCGCCATGTCGTCGCTCGACGCCACGATCGCCGTCACGCCCATCTGCAGCAGTTCCTCGGCCGCGTGCCGGCCACCCTCGACATTGTAGTACTGCCGCACCACGAAATCCTCGGAATTGGGCAGCTCACGCCGGTCCATCGCCTGGACGAACCCCTCGACGCGGCGATCGGCCGGGGTGTTGCCCACCGGCCCGGCGCACATGCCGATGCGCCGATGCCCGAGGTCGTAGAGATGCGCCACCGCCATCTCGGCGGCGCGCCAGTCGTCGGTCGAAAACACCGGCGAGGGCGTATCGGGAAAGCCGCCATTGACGCAGATGAACGGGATGCCGCGCGATTGCAGCAGCTGCCGTGCCACCGGATCGGCATTGCGCACCGTATTGCTCGACGACAGGAACACCACGGCGGCGATGCCGGCATCGATCATCGCCTCGACATAGTCGCGCTCGCGCTGCGTCCCGGGGCAGATCACCGCGCGTAAGCCATAGGGCGCGATCTCGTTCTCGATCGCCTCGCAGAGGTCGGCGAAGATCGATTCAGCAACACCGGGCACCAGCAGCAGCACCAGCTCACCCTTCAGCTGCCGCTCATAGCCCGCCTTGCGCAGGGCCGCTTCGACTGCCTCGCGTGTTGCGGTCGATACGCCATACTTGCGGTTGAGCACCCGGCTGACTGTCGCTTCGCTGACCCCGGCGAGCTCGGCGACCGCGGCAAGCCCGATATTGGCGGCCGGCGAACGGGGGCGTGGCCGATGCGCCGCACCCTCGGTGCCGCTGCTGCGGCCGCGTTGGCTGCGCGGCCCATTGCTGTCGTCGGACCTGTCCACTGGCTCCCCTGTGGCTACTCGTTCAAGACACTGAGCGTCGCAATACCAGACACCGGAATGCTGAGTTCGGTAAGCCCCTCAGTGTCCACTTCGAGCGGCATGCCGACATCGCCGCGGGCGGAGTGAGCGATGCCGCTCAGCCGTCGAGACTTGCCGGTCCATCGCACAACGATCCGCTCGTGGGAAGTCGCGTTGAGCAGCCGCAACTCGGTGACGCCGTCGAGGTCGATCTCGACCACCAGCGGCTGATACACCCCGACCACCAGCCGACCCTGGTGCCGCGCCTGTACCACCGGATATCCCTCGGACGGCAGCCCGGCGCTCACCTCACCGAACAGCACCGTCTCGCGGTCTTGCATCCAGTTCTGCAGCACCGCCTGCACCGCGTCGCGCTGCACTGCTGGCAGGCTCGACAGGTCCATCGAGACCTGCGGCACGCTGAAATAGGCGTTGAGCAACTGCCGCGCCGCCGGCTCCGAGCCGGCGCGGTGGTCCCACACGGTCGGGTCCGAATGGATCACCTGGCCGGCCGCGATCATCCGCATATTGACGGTGGCGCGACGGTTCTGGTTGGCATCGACCGGGCAGTCGCCGACCCGCAGCAGGTTGGCGTAAGGCGCCGTAGCCGGCCCCACATAGGCCTGCCGGAACTCGATCAGCGCCTCGTCGAGCCCGGCCGCTTTCAACTCCGCCTTGAGCTGCTGCAACGTGGCATGCAGCGCCTGCCCCACATCCGGGATATCGCCGCCGGTCGGCGTCCCCTGATAGGCGACGACGCCGTCGAGGAAATCGATCTTCAGCCCGTCGACACCATAGTCGCGGATCAAGCGGATGCAGGTTGCGACGAAGTGCTCCCGCACCTCCCGATACCTGGGATCGAGCGCCGAGGCGCGCCAGCCATCGGCATTATGGTAGGGCGCGAACTGTTTCAGCCGCGCATAGGCATCGCTCTTCTCACCCAGGAGCAGCGGCGCCACCCAGAGGATCACCGACAGGCCAAGCCCGTGCAGCCTGTCGATATGCCCGCGCATATCGGGGAACTTTTGCGGGTCGGCCATCCAGTCGCCGCACCCGGCATACCAACGGCCGGTGGCCAGCTTCTGCCAGCCGTCGTCGATGATCACCGCCTTGCAACCGAGGGCAGTGGCCAGGGCCGCGTCGCGCTCGATCTTTTCGGCATCGATGTTCTGCGCATAGGCATACCAGGTGCAGTAGACCGGCACGGTCCCGGCGAAGGGCACCGGCAAGGGCTCACCGATATCGTCGCGCAGCCAGTCGCGCAGCAGCCCGACCGCCTCCGCATGATCGAGCCCGGCCCGTGCCGTGGCGAGCCGGATGGTGCGCGGTCCCTTGGGGTCGTGCTCGTAATAGATGACGAAGCTCTTGTGTTCTTCCGAGACGCCGAAGCGCAACTGGCTCTCCTCGATCTGCTGGTCGAAGCAGAAGGCGAGGATGGCCTTGCAGTGCCGGTCATAGACACAGCCGAGCGGGCTCGAGGAAATGATGCTGGTCTTGTCTCGCCCGCTCCAGTCGGCCGGCAGCGCCCGCATGGAAGCGTTGGGGTACCAATAGCCCTCGATATCGCCGAGCGGCACTTCGAGCGACACCCGGATCAGTTCGCCATCGGTCTCGATCGTGGTGATCTCGAGCTCGCCGAGGCTCTGTTTGCCGATCACCCGGCAGCCAGTGCCGATTGTCACCTCGACGCCGGGGATGCCGGTGACGGCAGGGGCCATGACGGATGCGTAGTCTTCCAGCAGCACGGTGCCAGTCTCCTAATGCTATTGCTTGACCGCGCCGGCGAGGATGCCGGCGACGAAATGACGTTGCAGGAACAGGAACACCCCGAGCACCGGCAGCACCGACACCATGGTGCCGGCCAGCAGTTGGCCATAGTCGGTGTCGCTGAGGCCCTGCAGCGAGGCGAGCGCCACCGGCACCGTGTAGGCGTCCGAGGTCCTGAGCACGATCAGCGGGTAGACGAAGTCGTTCCACTGCGCGAGGAACAGGAAGATGCCCAGCGCCGCCAGGGCCGGCCGCATCGTCGGCAGGACGATCTGCGCAAAGATCCGGAACTCACCGGCGCCATCGACCCGCGCCGCCTGGATCAGTTCATCCGGTACCGACTGCATGGTCTGGCGCATCAGGAAGATGCCGAAGGGCAGCGCCAGGTTGGGCAGGATCAGCGCCTGGTAGGTGTTGAGCCAGTTGAGCTGCACCATGATCTGGAACAGCGGCACCAGCGTCACCTGCGAGGGCAGCGCCAGGATCACCAGCACGATGCCGAACAGCGCCCCTTGTCCGGGGAAGCGGAACTTGGCGAAGGCGTAGCCGGCCGCCGTGCAGACGAGCCCGCCCAGCAACGCATAGATCGTCGCCACCAGGGTGGAGTTGAGCACTGCCTGGCCAAAACCCTCGCCGACGAACAGGTTCGTGAGGTTGACCCACAGCTGGTCGCCGGGCACGAGGTTCGGCGGGTTGGAGAAGATGTCGCTGGTGCGGTGCGTGCTGGCGACGATCAGCCAGTAGAACGGCGCCAGCATCAGCAGGCCGCCAATGGCGATGACGATGCTGACGGCGAGGCTCGCGGCGCGCGTCTGAGGGCTGCGGTCGGTTCTCATGCCTGTTTCTCCCTGAGGAACCGGAACTGGATGAGCGCAATCACCCCGATAATGCCGGTCAGCACGTAGCCGATGGCCGAGGCGTAGCCGAAGTCGAAGTACTTGAAGCCGTTCTGGTACAGATACATGCCGATGGTCAGCGTGGCGTTGTTGGGCCCGCCATTGGTCAGCACGTAGGGCTCGTCGAAGAGCTGCAGCGTGCCGATGGTCGAGAGCACCACGGTGAGGGTGATGGCAGGACGCAGCCCGGGCAGGGTGATGTGCCAGAAGCGCTGCCACGCCGTGGCGCCATCGATCTCGGCCGCCTCGTAGAGCTCCCCCGGGATCGACTGCAGCTGCGCCAGGTAGATCACCGCGCTGTTGCCTGTGTAATGCCAGGTCAGCGCGATGATGATCGACACCTTGGCCCACACCGGGTCGGCCAGCCACGGCACCCGCGGCAACCCAACGGCCTCGAGCAGGAAGTTCACCAGCCCGTGGTGGCTGTTGAGCAGCGTCGAGAACAGGATGCCGTAGGCCACCAGCCCCATGACGATCGGCACGAAATAGGCGGTGCGCCAGAAGGCACGGAATTTGAGCAGCGCCGAGTTGAAGGCCACGGCCAGCAGCAGCGCCAGCCCCAGCATCAGCGGCACCTGGGTGATGAGGATGATCAGCGTGTTGCTGAGCGCCTTGTAGAAGATCGGATCGGTGGCAAGCCGCCCGTAGTTGCCGAGCCCGACGAAGGTCGTCTGGCCCTTGATGATCTTGGTGAGGCTCAGCCAGGCCGCATAGAGGTACGGGTAGACCTTGAAGCCGGCGAACAGCACCAGCACGGGCAACAGGAACAGGTAGGGCGTGAGGCGCGGCGAGGAGCCTCGCCAGCGCCGGCGCGCGGCCGGCTGCAGCTTGGACGACGTCATCTGGTTCACCGGAAGGGAAGGGTGGCGGCAGGACCGGGAGGAAAGTCCATAATCCTGCCGCCGTAACGCTCAGGCGGAGCGTATCAGTTGGCGATGGTCCGGCCGGTCTGGCCGGCGACCAGCGCGGCGGCCTCATCGAGCACGGTCTTGGGGTCGGCGCCGCTCAGCAGCACCTGGGTCTGGGCATCGGTATAGGCCTTGAGCGCCCGGGCATAATCGGTGGTGTAGTTCACCGTCGGGGTGTTCTGGCCGAGCTCGTCGATGAAGAACTTGTTCACCTCGGCATCGAAATAGGCGCTCTTCTTGACGAAGCCGTCGCTCTCCAGCATCGGCTTGAAGCCGGGGAACATGCCGCCGCCCGCGTAGGTCGCCTGCTGGCCCTCGAGCGTGCCCATCGCATATTTGACGAACTCCCAGGCCGCCTGCTTGTTCGGGCTGGTGCCCGCTACCGAGAGGTAAGTACCGCCCGAGATCGCGGCGGTCAGTCCGCCGGCCTCGACCGCCGGCGGGAGCCTCAGGCCCCACTTGCCGGCCATGTCAGGAGCTTCGTTCTCGAACACCCCGGCCGCCCAGGAGGCCGCCGGGATCACCGCGACATTGGTCTGCCCCTTGATCTGCAGCATGAAGTTGTCCCAGCCGCCCGGGATATCGGCGACGACGCCGGCATCATTGGCCTTTTTGATCCACTCGAGTGAGCGGAGGCCAGCCGGCCCGTTCATGGTGATCTCGCCGGCGGCGTTGAAGTAGAAACTGCCCTGCAGGTTGGTCAGCAGCTGCCACAACCCGGCGGAGTCGGCGACCGTCGCTGCCTTGTCCATCGAGATCAGCGGCGCACCGGTCGCCTCCTTGATCTTCTTGCCGGCCTCCAGCAGGTCATCCCAGGTGGCGATCGTGTTGATGTCCACGCCCGCCTGGTCGAACAGGTCCTTCCTATAGAAGAAGCCCGAGGTGTTGACCTCGTAGGGGATACCGTAGACCCCGCCATCGGCCGACGAGCCACTGGCCCACATGCCTGAGGGGAACTGCGCTGCAAGGTCGTTGGCGCCGACCTCGCTCAGGTTGACGAGCCCGGTCGGGAAGGTCTCGATGTAATTGCCGATATAGTCGATGCCGATGTTGAGCACGTCGGCGAGGCCGGCGCCGCCCGCCGCCATGCCGGCGGTGATCTTGTCCCAGATCGCTGGGTTGCCGACGTCTTCCACCTTCACCGTCACGCCCGGGTGCAGCTTGTTGAAGCCGGCAACTGCCGCTTCCAGCCCATCGGCGGGAGCGGTCCAGCTCCACACCGTGATGGTGCCGCTCAGCTCCTCGGCCGGAGCGGCCGTCGCCAGTGTGGCGAGCGCCGTGGTGGCAAGGGCAAGCCGCGCCAGGCGCCCGGTTGCCGCAAACAAACGTCCTACCGTGTTGTCCAGTTTTTCCTCCTCAGGATTCCTCGGTCCCGATCGCCCCCTGCAACTGGCCACCAGACTTCGCTGGCTGATTTCACCGTGCTGCCGGGATCGGATCGTGCCGGACGCTAGCAGCCGAAAATCAGTCTTGCAATAGTTCGTTGCAAATTTGCAGAAATCTGGACAACACTGGTTGGATGTTGCACGAACGACAGCGGCCGCCTCCGGGTGGGAGGCGGCCGCGAGGGGTGTTGAAATGTTGGCTAGGTCAGCCGGCGTCTACGTCCAGCAGCAGCGTCGCGATCTCGAACGGCCTGAGCTGTAGCGTCACGCTGTTGCCGTTGAGTGCGATCGGCTCGCCGCCTTCTTCCATCAGGTTGACCAGCCTCGCCGATTTCACCGGCACGCCGAAGCTGATGGTGGCGGTGGCGCGGGCATTGGCGTGCTCGAACACCCGCAGCACCAGCGCATCACTCTTTTCGGCCTTCTTCACCGTCTCCAGCGTAACGTTCGGCTTGTCGACCGAGGCGAAGGAGAAGCTCGTGCTTTCCGCGGGCGCGGAGGCCTGTGCTGAGACATCGCCGATCACCGCCACCGGGTTGTTGAACCGCTCGGCCGCCACCGGCACGTCTGAGAGGTCGCTGACCCCGTCATGCACCAAGAGCGCATATTTGATGCGGTGCTCGCCGCGGTCCGATGCCGGGTCGGGGAAGGTGGCGCCGCGTAGCAGCGTGATGCGCACCAGCTGTTCCACCGCGTCATAGCCATACTTGCTGTCGTTGAGCAGCGCGGCGCCGAAATCCGGCTCGCTGATATCGACCCAGCGATGCATGCTGGCTTCGAACCGGGCCCGGTCCCAGCTGGTATTGCGGTGCGTGGCGCGCTTCACATGGCCGAACTGGATCTCCGAGCGGATCTCGGAAATGTTGAGGTCGAACGGGAATTCCGCCTTCAGCACGGTCTGGCGCTCCTGCCAGTCGACGAAAGTGTCGAATTCCACCTGCCGGGCGCCGGCTTCCAGCGACACCACCTGTACCACCTTCGAGTTGAGATACTGCCGCTCGATGCGGAGCGCCGCGCGATAGGGACCGGTCTCCACCACCTCGATCTTCGCCTTGCCTTCTGAGAGCCTCCAGAACTGCTCCTCGAAATAGCGGTCGATATCCCAGGCATCCCAGTTGAGCGGCTTGTCCTCGTAGGCGACGAGCCGGTTCGCCGTCTCGCCCTTGGCGATCAGCTCACGGCTATGCTGCTTGTCGACCACCGAGGTGATTTCGCCATGCTTGTCGAAGCTGACCCGGATCAGCTCATTCTCGAGCTGCTTGGCCGAAGCCGAGAGGCTCGATCTCGGCGCAGCGCTGCCGGCTACCAGCGAGGCTGAGGCCCAGCCGAGCGCCGGCAAGTCGGCCGGCGCCGCCAGCGTCACGCTGCCATCGGCACCAACCAGCTTCTGCAGCGGCAGGGCTGCACCGCCCTGGCTCAGTGCCGAGCCTTCGGCTGCGCCCGCGACGCGGACCAGCGCCTTGTCGCGCTTGTGCCCGGTGAAGTTGAACAGCTGCAACCCGCCCTTGGCCGTAGGCGCAATGGCCTTCGCCGCGCTGTGCCACGGCCCGTTGCCCGACGCCAGCGTCGACAACAGTCCGGCATATTCGGCATCGCTGTCGACATAGACTTCGGCGATCGAGGTGCCGGGCAGGATGTCGTGGAACTGGTTGATCAGCACCAGCTCCCAGAACTCGTTGAGCTTTTCGCTGGGGTAGGGCGCCCCGGTTCGCATCGCCATGGCGCTGAGGAACTCGAGCTCACGCAGCACGCGCTCGGCGCGGCGGTTATTGGCCTTGTTCTTCGCCACATTGGTCAGCGTGCCGCGGTGGTATTGCAGATAGAGTTCGCCGTTCCAGGTCGGGAAGCGCATGGCGTTCTCGTCCATGCGCTTGCTGAGCCGCTTGAGGAACGGCCCGATGCCTTCGAGCTTCACCTTCGGCGCGCCGGGGATGCCGCGTTCGAGCCTTGTGCCGCGCTCGATCATGGCGCGGGTCGGCCCGCCGCCGCCGTCGCCATAGCCGTAACAGACCAGCACCTCGTCGTTCACCGACTTCGGCTCATAGCGCTTCCAGGCCCCCATCACCTCGGACACCGAGAGATCGGAATTGTAGGTGGTGAAGATCCGCTCGCTGTCGAACTTCTGCGCCGTGATCAGCTGCGCCTTGGTTTTGGTGCCGTCGATGCCGCGCCAGAAGAACGTGTCATAGGGGTGCCGGTCGGTATCGTTCCAGCTGAGTTTTGAGGTGATGAAATACTCGAGCCCCGAGCGCTCGAGAATCTGCGGCATGTTGGCCGAATAGCCGAACGTGTCGGGCAGCCACACGGTCTTGGGCACCACGCCGAAATGCTCGAGGTGGAAGCGGCGGCCGCGCATGATCTGGCGCACCATGGATTCGCCCGAGACGATATTGGCATCGGGCTCCACCCACATGGCGCCTTCGATCTCGAACTGGCCGGATTTGACCCGCTCGACCACGCCGGCCCAGATCTCCGGGTAGTCCTTCTTCAAGAAGTCGAACAGCACCGACTGGTTGTACATGAAGACGAATTGCGGGTACTCGGCCATCAGCGCCAGCACCGTCGCAAAGCTGCGGCCGGTCTTGTCGCGGGTATGCATCACCCGCCATAGCCAGCCGACATCGAGATGGGTATGTCCCACCGCCGAAACCGTCGGCTGCACCTCGGTATCGACCAGCTCGTAGATCTTTTTGGCGATCTTTTCGGCCGCACCGAGCGAGGCCTCGAACTCCGGGGTTACCCCGCCACGCCGGTCGAGCGCCCGCAGCGACTGCTCGACCAGGTTCATGATGGCATGGCGGCGGCCGTCGATCTGGGTCAGCCGGGTCGCGACTTCGAGCGGGGTCAACAGGTCGAAATAGAGCTTCTCCGCCCGCTCGTGCCGCACCAGCAGTTCGACCTTGAAGCCGACCAGCGGCCGGTCGAAGAAGGTGAAGGCGTTGACCAGCAGCGTGCGCCTGGTTCCGGGTTTCGCGTCATGCGCAATCACCAGCTCGGTGTGGTTGCCATCGATCGCCTGCGCCACGTGGCCGTCGAGATAGGCGAGGCACTGCGGATCGGTGGTGCCCGGCCGGTCCTGCCACTGCGAGGAAAAGCGCAACACGAAGGTCTTGCCCTTGGCGGACGGCGGTACAGTGACCTCCGCAGCGAACCAGGTGTGCCCCTGCTTCTTGGCCCACACCGTCTTGTCGGTAAAGGGCTGCCAGCTGCGGATATCCGCCTTGAGCGCGGCCTCCGCGTCGAGCTCGGCCTCGGTGTAGCGCCAGGCGAAGTCACCCTCGATCGGGGTCAGGATCTTGGCCTTGAGGTCGGCGCAGAGGCGAAAGAGCTTCTCCTCCTGCTTGATGTCATCGTCGAGGAGACCGAGCTTGGTCGCGAGAGTGTTCATTGAGGCTATCCTTTGACCCCGACACCGGCGAACCCGGTGTTCATGTTCCGCCGCAGCAGGAAGTACACGCCGACCGCCGGCGCCGCATAAATGATGGAGAAGGCGGCGAGGAACCCGTAGTCGATGGCCCCCATCCGCCCGAACGCGCCGTAAAGGCCCACCGACATCGGGAAGGCCGCCTCGACGCGCGAAAAGATCAGCGGCAAGAGGAACTCGTTCCAGGCACCGGTGAAGCTGAAGAACCAGACCACTGCCAGGCCGGCCCGCGACATCGGCAGCACGATGCCGGTAACGATCTGCCAGAGCGACGCGCCATCGACATAAGCCGCCTCTTCGAGCTCGATCGGCACCGTGTCGAAGAAGTTCTTGAGCAGTAGCAGCGTGAACGGCAGGTTGAGGCAGCTCAGCGCCAGCATGACGCCGAACTGGTTCAATAGCCCCGATCGCTGGGCGGCGAAATAGAGCGGCACCAGCACGCCGACCGACGGCAGCATGCGCAGCAGCACCAGCGTCCAGAGCAAGGCGTTCTTGCCTGGCATCCTGAGCCGCGACAACGGGTAGGCGGCGGCGGCGCCGACAACCACGCTGATGGTTGCCGTTCCTGCGGCGATCAGCAGTGAGTTGAGGAACATTCGCCCCGCATCGCCACCGATGGCGCCGGTGAAGTTCCCTATGCCGAAGTTCTGCGGCCAGACCAGCCGCCCGGTCGCGGCAGTGTCGAAGGCATTGCTGAACAGCCAGGCGAACGGGCTGACCCAGATCACCGCCATGAAGGCGAGCGCGATCGCCATCGGTCGCGAGAGCGTCGTGCGTTCCATTACTTGGGCTCCCGCAGCATGCGTAGATAGACGGTGGAAAGGGCGCCGACGATCAGCAGCATGGCCACCGAGATGGCGCTGCCGAAGCCGAGATTGCCGCGGGCAAAACTCTGGTTGTAGAGGAACAGCGCCAGCGTTTCCGTCTGCCGGCCCGGCCCGCCGCCCGTCATCGCGAAGATCAGCGGGAAGTAGGTGAAGGTCCAGATGGTGATGAATAACAGGTTCGTGGCGATGTGCGGCCGGATGATCGGCAGCACCACCAACCAGGCGCGCTGCCAGCGGGTCGCGCCGTCGATCTTGGCGGCCTCGATGATCTCCCTCGGCACTGAGTCGAGCGCCGCGACGAACAGCAGGTAACTCCAGGCCGTGCCTTTCCAGATATTGGCGAGCGTGACGACCGGCAGGGCGAAATCGTTGATGAAGTTGATCGGCTTGAGGCCGAACGGCACGACGAACAGCGAATTGATCAGCCCGGTCTGCGACGTAGTGGCGGACCACAGAAAGGCCGCGACGATGTCGGGCAGCAGCCAGCCGAGCATGATGCAGATTTCGACGACGCTGCGGGTAGTGGAGACGGTGCCGCGCAGGGTCGCCGCCAGCAGGAAGCCGAGCACCGACTGGCCGACAATCGCCGAGAAGAAGACGAAGATCACCGTGGTCCAGAGCGACTCGAGAAAGCCCTTGCGAGTGAACAGCCGCTCGTAGTTCTCGAGACCCACCCAAGACCACTCGACAGCCTTGCGGCCGGTGAGGCCGAGGTCGGTGAAACTGAAGGTGACGGCCCAGCCGGTGAAGAAGAGCAGCGCACCGACCAGAATGATCGCCGGCAGCATTGCGGCACTGAGCAACCATAGGTTGCTGGTGATCCAGGGGTTGGCCTGGTGTCTCATGGACGGCTCGTTCGAATAGAGGACGAAACTGGACCCGCGCCGGCAGGGCCGACATCAACCGTCACGGCGGCACCCCAGTGGGGGGCGCCGCCGCGTCGGGAGGATCCGCTTATTCGTACGTGATGACCTTCTCCGCGCCGAACTCGTCGACGAGCGCGTCGTGGTAGTTCTTCACGGTGTCCTCGACGCTGGCGCCGTCGAGGATTTCCGTCGTCATCGTCTGCACCAGCGCCGAAACGGTCTGGTAGCCTGGGATGGTGTCGCGGCCGGTGGTGTCGGCTGCGAGCGACGTCGCCTTGGCGAGGTAGGCATCGGCCATGTACTCGGGCGACTCCGAGATGTCGGTGCGGACGCCCATCCGGTGGTTCTTGATGGTCCAGTCCTTGAAGTTACCGACGTCGAAGATGGTGGTGAGCAGCTGGAACGCCTTGGCCTTGTCGGCGGCCTTGGAGTTCACCGCGATGGTCCAGCCGCCCGAGATGTTGGTGGTCGCCTTGTTGCCCGGATCGCCCGAGCCCGGCCACGGTGTCCAGCCCACCATCGCGTCGCGCTCTTCGCGGCTCGGCAGGTTCACGCCGTTGCAATCCCACAGGCACGCATCTTCCCACGAGCCGGAAGCGAGAATGCCGAGCTGGTCGTTGGCCAGCGCCTCGCGGACCGCGGCGCCAGGATCGGCTGCGTAGTTAAGGTCGGCCGGCTGGCCGATGTCATGGTAGACCTTGCGGTAGAGTTCGAGCGTCTTGCGGATCGCCGGGCTGTCACCGATCCACTGACCGGTCTCGCGGTTGAGCAGGCGGTTGCGATCCCCCTCGGGCACATCGGCGCCGAGCAGCGCCATGTAGAAGCCCTGCATGGTGGCGCCTTCGCCCTGCTTGATGCCGGCCGGCAGCTGGAATGGATACTGCACGCCCGCGTCCTTGAGTTTTTGTGCAGCGTCGAGCACATCGGCCCAGCTCTTGGGCTCCCATGGCACGGTGATGCCGGCTTTCTCGAAGTTGGATTTATCGTACCACAGCATGCGCACGTCGGTGTCGGTCGGCAGCGCATAGACCGCGCCGTCATAGGACGCGACGTCCAACAGGCCCGGCATGTAATACTTGTACTGGTCCCAGCCCTTGGCCGACTCAGTCAGGGGCTCGAGGTAGCCGGACGAGGCAAACTCGGAGACCATGAACGAGTCGAGCTGGATCACATCGGCGGCGGTGCCCGCAGCCAGATCGAGCGAGGTGCGCTGGTCGTAAGCGGCACCGGGCAGCTTGATCGCCTCGACCTTTTCGCCGGTCGCGGCTTCGTAGTTGGCGATACCGGGCTCGACCAGAGAGGCCAGCCACTCGGCGTACATGATGCTCACCGCCTGCGCGGGGGCAGTGGCTGCCAGCAGCGCCAGCGCCGCCGCAGACGCCAAGAGAGTCCGTTTAAGCATGAATTCCTCCTCCAAGGGTTTGGCGTCGCAACCCTCATGCGTGGGCTGCGCGGCACCTCCTGAGTGCGCGCAGAGCTAAGCGCATTTATTGCAACGTTGCAATGATTGGTGCAGAATTCTTCGAGTGACGTACATCATGTTTGAGTTTTCATAGCAAATTCAATGTTATAGACGCTGATTAGACGGTTGGTTCGTCGTCTGCATCGTTTGCATCGATGCAATTTTCTGCAGTTCCCGCCACCCGGTGGCCGGTGTATGAGGAGGCGGGGTCCAAGAAGCGACGATGACGAAGTTCAGGCCAGAAGCCAGCAGGGGCATCCGCAAGCCGTCGGGCAAGCGGGCAACGCTGAAGACCATCTCGGAACTGACCGGGTTGAGCCTGTCGACGGTGTCGCTGTCGCTGCGTGGCGGCGCTTCGCTGAAGGAGGAGACCCGCCAGAAAGTGGCTGAGGCCGCAGCGCAGGTCGGCTATGTGCCGGACCGCGCAGGGGTGCGCCTGCGGACCGGCAAGACCAACGTCATCGCCCTGGTGCTCGATGGCTCGGACGAAGCCATCGACTTCTCACGCCACATGATCCGCGGCATCGGCGATGCCATCGGCGGTACCCGCTACCACTTGACGGTGATGCCCGAGTTCGACCGCAGCCGCTCAGTCGAAACGGTGCGCTATATCCTCGAGAACCGCACCGCCGACGGCGTCATCATCACCCATACCGGAGCGCGCGACCGCCGGGTGCAGTTGATGATGGATCACGATTTCCCGTTCGTCAGCCACGGCCGCACCGAGTTCTTCACGCCGCACGCCTTCCACGATTTCCATTCCGAGGCGTTTGCCGAACTGGCGGTGGAGCGGCTGGCCGATACCGGGGCGCGCGATATCCTGATTTCAGTCGGCGACGGCACCACCAACAACTACCACAACATCGTCCGCACCTTCGAGCGCACCGTGGCCCGCCGCGGCATCACCGGGCGCGTCGTGGTGCAGGATGGCATCCGCCCCGCCTCGGCCGAGATGCGCCAGTTCGGCCGCGATCTCGCCGATAAGCCGGACCGGCCCGACGGCATCATCTGCGACAGCGAAACCCGCGCCATCTCGATGCTCTGCGGCCTCGAGGATGGCGGCGTCCTGCTCGGCCGCGACATCCGCTTCATCTGCAAGCAGACCTCGGACATCCTGTCGACCGTCTTCCCCAACGTCGATACCATCGAGGAAGACGTCTACGCCGCGGGGCTGGAACTCACCCGCCTGCTGTTGCGGCGCATCGACGGCGAGGCGGCGGAATCGTTGCAGACGCTGAGCGAACCCGTCGCACACTGGCGGAGCTGAGGGTTGCCTTCCTCACCAGCCTCGACCGATACCCACCAACTCTCCACCCCCACCGGGTGTCATCCCAGCGAAAGCTGGGACCCAACTATCGGCTGGCGCGGGCGGTGAAATGGGTCCCAGCTTTCGCTGGGATGACATCGAGTTTATGGAGCCATCTCAGCCCATAGCGCTGACTTGCTGCTCCCCTCTCCCTTGAGGGGAGGGGTTGGGGGTGCGGGTCCATCGGTGATCACCGCACCACCCCCTGCCTCAATCCCTCCCCTCAAGGGGGAGGGAAGCGAAAACTGTGAGCGCGTGGTCTAGGCGCCAACGCGGCCCAGAAACCTCAGCACCTGCGCATTGAACACCTCCGGCCGCTGCAACGGCGCAAAGTGGCTGACACCCGGCAACTGCACCAGCTCCGCCCCCGGAATGGTCCGCGCCAGATACGCCGCATGTTCCGGCCGGATGAACTCTTCCTTCTCGCTCTGCGCAACCGTCACCGGTATCCGAATTCCCTCCAACTGCGCCGCACTGTAGTTCGGCTGCGTGCGCTGCATCAGCCCAACCGCATCGGCAAACTGCTGGAACCCATCGGGCGTCGCCGAGAGCCGCGCATAGTCCTTTACGTGCCGGTTGAAACAACGGCCGATCACTGGTGTCATCTCGAACGGGTAGGTGCCGCTGTCATCGACGTTGCAGGCGAAGTAGAACAGCCCGCTGACCCGCTCCGGCGCCTTGTCGGCCATGATCAGGCCGATCACCGCCCCGTCGCTCCAGCCGACGACGGCCGCGCGCTTCAGCCCCAGTGCGTCCATCACCGCGAAGACGTCGGTCGCCATCAGCTCGTAGCTGTAGGGGCGATCGTCGCGTGAGCTGTGGCCATGGCCCCGGCTGTCGACCACCACCACCTGGTGGCCGGCATCGACCAGCGGCTGTACCTGGTGCTGCCAGTTGCCGGCATGCCCCAGCCCGCCATGCAGCAGGATCACCGCCGGGCCGGCGCCGAAGCTGGCGTGCCAGATTTGCGCCCCGTCATTTTCGACATAGGCCGAGATGTCGCCCGATGGCAGCTCCGCCCCCACATCCTCGAAATGCTTCAGTTCGTCATCGCTGAACGTCATGGTCCCTGCTTGCTCGTTTCCGGTTGGCAACGCAACTGGTCGAGCGGGCCAAGGTCCGTTCGACATTTCAGGCCAACTGTTTTCCGCCGACCCAGATGCCGCGGATCACCGGTTGATCGCCGACCAGCCGTACCCGCAGCAGATCAGCCCTGAGCCCCGGCGCCAGCCGGCCGCGATCGGCCATGCCGATGGCATCGGCGGCGTTGGCGGTGACTTTGGCGATCGCCTCGTGGAGCGGCATGCCGCGCCCAGCGAGGATGAACGGCGCATGCAGCAGGCTCGCCGGCACATAGTCCGAGGTGAGGAGGTCGAGCAGCCCGGCATCGGCAAGGCTGGTGGCGCTGGCATTGCCTGAATGCGAGCGGCCGAGCACCACATTGGGCGCCCCCATGACGATCTGCATCTTGAGTTCACGCGCCCGCTGCGCCGCCACCAGCGTGGTCGGAAACTCGCTGATTGCGATGCCGTCGGCGTAGGATTCCTCGACATCGGCAATGGAAGTGTCGTCATGGCTGGCGATGCGGAGGTTGCGCGCCCGGCCCAGCGCCCCGATCGCCGCGCGTCCGGGCACCACATAGGTGGTCTGGTCGGCGCGGCGGTCGGCGAGATAGGCGTCGAACTCCTCGTCGGTCCACACCTGCGAGTTCTTCTTGCGCCGGAATTCGCGATAGAGCTGGGTATTGTGCCACTGCCGTTGCCCCGGCGTGTGATCCATCACGCTGAGCAGGCGCAGCGCCGGATTGTCGATATGGCGCTCGACGATCCCCAGCAGTGCCGGATCCGACAGCTCGCAGCGGAAATGCAGGTAGTGGTTGGCTTTCACCAGCCCGGCGTCGCGCGCTTCGGTCAGCCCGGTGATCGCCGCATCGAGCATCGCCGTACGCGCCCCGCCGCTGTCATAATCGCCCAGCGACAGGGCATCGAGCACCGTGGTGACACCGCCGCCCAGCATCTGCCAGTCATGCGCGAGGACCGCCGAGAGGGTCGATGGCCAGCGCACGCCCGGCCGCGGCTGGAAATGGTGCTCCATATTGTCGGTGTGGAGGTCTATCAGCCCCGGCAGCAGTAGGTCGCCTTCGAGATCGATCTCGGCGCCGCCGCTCGCCTCACCCACGGCACTGATCTGGCCATCGGCGATGCCGAGCTCTCCCTCGATCACAGCGTCCGGCAAGACGAGGCGGGCATTCCTGAAGGTGGTGTTCACGGGCGTTGATTCCGATGTGGCGGGCGGCGCGGGCGGGAGACTCACCGCGCCCGGGGAGGGCGAAAACCGAGGCGTGATATGACATGTCCATGACGAATTGACGTCAAAGAACGAGCCGTGCCGTTTCCCGTTTCGCAGCACTGCGCCCCTCATGGAATTCCAGCCGGTAATGCCGGGGCGTCTTCCCCAGCCGTTTCTGGAACGCGTCATAGAGTCGGGCCAGCGAGGTGTAGCCGCACTCGAACGCCACCTCGGCGATCTCCATGTCGGTATCGACCAGGAGCCGCATCGCGTGCTGCAGCCGATGCCGGCGGATATACTCGCCGATCGACATGCCCAGCACCTTCTGGAACGCCGCCCCGGCATTGGTGGCATGCAGCCCCGATGCCGCCACCACGTCGCGGACGCTCACCGGCGTATCGAGATGGTCGTGGATGAAGCGGGTCATCCGCTCCGCCATCGCCACGGCGCGGTGGCCCGAGGGCGACATGGCTGGGGCCGGGGCGCGTCCTCCCGCCCGGGCGATCGATTGCGACCAGGAGAGTCGCCGTACCCTCAGCCGCACCTCCTCCTCGAGGATGTGCCGCTGTGCCGTGTCGGCATCCTGCCACTCGCGGGTCCAGCGCGCGAACATGTGCCGGTCGCCCTCGTCATGCTCGTGGCTGTAGAACACCTCGCCATCGAGGATGGCCTGGCGGAAGCCGGGCTCGAGCGGCAGGCTGAGGAAGAACGATAACGGCATATAGGCGCAGCTGAACCGCTGCTGCTCCTCCACCGCCACCACCTGGTGCGGCGTCGCCGCCCAGAAGATCGCCAGCTCTCCGGCATTCAGCACCAGCCGGCGTCCGTTGATCAGGTAGGTGAGCTGCCCCGACCACAGGTAGTTGAGCTCGATATGGTCGTGCCAGTGGCTCTCGGGCATAGCGTCGGCGAGATGCGTCTCGACGCAGAACTCGTGCCGCAGGATCTCTTCGTTATTGTCGGACATCGGCACGTCGCTGGGAGTGGTGCGCAGTGCGTTTGGCATGGCGTCCCTCCCTGATGCCGGCAACGACAACCCTCATAGTCGCTACTTTTCCGGAAGAATAACACCGAAATTCCGGAAGATTACGCGTCCGCTTTGCCAGACAGTGGGTTCCACGGCCGGATGGCGAGAGGGAAAGCGCTCTCCGGCAACAGGGATCAGATGGAGGGTTGCACCTATGAAGGCATTGCTTTCGGCCACCGCATTCACCGCGCTGGCACTGTCGGCAACGGCGAGCTTCGCCGAGACCAACCTCACTTATATGATGTGGGGCGATCCGCCGGAGATCGCCGTGTGGGAGGCGATCGTCGCCGAATTCGAGGCTGCCAACCCCGATATCAAGGTGAAGGTCGAGGTCTCCGATTGGGACAGCTACTGGGACAAGCTGCGGGTAACCACCGTGGGCGGCAACCCGCCCGACGTCTTCGCCATGGATGCGCCGCTTTACCCCGATTGGCAGTCGCGCGGCAGCCTGCTCGATCTCTCGCCCTATCTCGCGGCGGCCCCGGAGACGCTCAATGGCGTCTATCCCGGCCCGCTCGCCGCCTACCAACTGAGCGCCGGCACCTTCGGGCTGCCGCGCGATTTCCAGACCATCGTGCTGTTCTACAACAAGGCGATGTTCGACGCCGCCGGCGTGGCCTATCCCGATGACAGCTGGACCCTCGACGACCTCCGCGCCGCTGCCAAGAAGCTGACCATCGACAAGGATGGCGACGGCCAGACCGACCAGTGGGGGCTTGGCACTGAGCTGTGGGACATGGAGCCGATGTGGGGCCCGGTGGTCTACAGCTATGGCGGCGCGCCGATCAGCACGGATTTCAAGAAGACCACGCTCGGTGACGCCCCGGCGACCGACGCCTGGAAATTCCTCGCCGATTTCCGCCTGAACGATGGCTCGGTGATGAGCCAGGAAGACCTCGAAAGCTATGGCAGCGATGGCTTTCTTGCCGGCGTTGCGGCAATGACCTTCTCCGGCCACTGGGTGGTTCCGGCCTATTCCGAGCTCGCCTTCGAGTGGGACGTGGCGCCGTTCCCCAAGGGCCCGGCCGGTCGCGCCACGCTGGTCAACAGCGCCGGCATTGTCGTCAGCGCCACGACACCCAATCCGGATGCGGCCTGGAAATTCGTGCAGTTCGTCATCAGCGAGAAGGGGCAGTCGAAGCTCACCGAACTCGGCTTCGCCATCCCGGTCATCGACAAGGTCGCCAACAGCCCGGTGTTCCTCGAGCAGAAGGCGCGCGGCACCCACAAGGTATTCCTCGATGCGCTGGCCTACGCCCACACCAAGCCGAGCTTCCGCGGCTATGAGGAATGGTCGGCCGCTGTCGGCGATACGCTGGCGCTGGTCTGGACCGGCGAGATGAGCATCGACGACGCGCTCGCCGAGATCGTGCCGAACGCCGACGCGGCGCTCGCCAACAACCAGTAACCCGCCAGGGGACCCGGGCGACCTCCACCGGCTTGCCGGCCGCCCGGGCCAAGCGCTTTCAGGAAAAGTTGCAGACTTTTCCGGTTCGAAAGCGCGACAAGATCAAGTCTCACGATGCTGATGGGCAGGGCGAGGGCAGCTGAGATGTCGCAGATCGGAGTATCGCCGCGCGGCGCCGAGCGCTTCTGGGTGATCGTGCTGCTGCTGCCGACCTTGCTGGGGCTGGCGCTCGGCGCCTTCGGCTCGATCGCCGCCACCATCGGCATCAGCCTGTTCCAATGGGACCTCTTGAGTCCGGCCAAGTGGGTCGGTTTCGACAACTACCTGGCGCTACCCGAGAACCGCAATTTCCTTAAGGCGTTGGGCAATACCGCGTTGTTCTCCGCCATCTATGTGCCAGCGACGCTCTCGATCTCGCTGGTGGTGGCGGTGCTGCTCAACCAGCGCATTCGCGGCGTCAGCCTGTTCCGGCTGATCTACTTCATCCCGGTGGTCACTTCGCCCACCGCGGTGGGCCTCGTCTGGACCTGGATCTACTCCAAGGACAAGGGCGTCCTGAACGCCATCATCACCACGTTCGGCGGCGATCCGGTGCATTGGCTCGGCTCCGACATGGCGCTCTATTCGGTCGTGATCGTCAATGTCTGGGGCGCCATCGGCGAGGGGATGATCATCTTCCTCGGCGGCTTGCAGGCCATCCCGCGCGATGTCTACGAAGCCGCGACCATCGATGGCGCCAGCCGCTTCCAGCAGTTCCTCGCCGTCACCATACCGATGCTGCTGCCCTCGATCTTCTTTCAGGCCGTGCTCTGCACCATCCACGCCTTCCAGGCCTTCGATTACGTCTACATCCTCACCCAGACCGGCAATGGCGGCTCGAGCCTGCCCATGCTGGTGTTCAACATCTACCGCGAGGGCTTCAACTACTTCCGCATGGGCAACGCGTCGGCCCAGTCGGTGGTGCTGGCGGTGATCGTCTTGAGCCTGACGCTGATCTATTCGCGGCTCAACAAGCGCTGGGGGCAACAGAGATGAGCGCCGTCACCGCCTCTGCCCCGGCCACCGAGCTGCCGACCACGGCTTTCCTCGCCAAGCACCTGCGCGAGAACCTCTGGTTCTATCTCGTGCTGATCGCTGGCGGGGTGCTGATGGTCGCGCCGTTCGTCTGGATGGTGTCGACGGCGCTGAAGCCAGCGGCCGACCAGTTCACCCGCGACCTGATCCCGCGCCAGATCACCTTCGAGAATTTCGGCAAGGCCTGGGAGCTGATGGAGTTCCAGCATTTGGTCTGGAATTCGTTGCGCATCGCGGCGCTCTCGACTATCGGCCAGGTGGTCACCTGCTCGATGGGCGCCTTCGTCTTCGCCATCGTCCGCTTCAAAGGCCGGGACTTGCTCTTCCTCGTGCTGCTGGCAACGCTGATGGTGCCCTACCAGATGACGGTGATCCCGCAGTTCATCATCTTCAAAACCTTCGGGCTCTACGGCACCGACGTGCCGCTCTATCTGCCGAGCTTCCTCGGCGGCGCCTTCGGCGTGTTCCTGCTGCGCCAGTATTTCCGCACCATCCCGCTCGAGCTGCTCGAAGCGGCCCGGCTCGATGGCGCCAGCCTGTTCCGGATCTACTTCTCGATCTACCTGCCGCTGGCGAAGCCCGCGCTGGCCGCCCTGGCCATCTTCGCCTTCATGAGTTCGTGGAACGACCTGTTCAGCGCGCTGATCTACCTGCCGTCCGACCTCGAAAAGACCACCTTGCCGGTCGGGCTGGCGCTGTTCCAGCGGCTCTATCGTGCGCAATGGGCGCTGATGATGGCCGCCGTGATCATCTCGATCGCCCCGATCATCGTGGTGTTCTTCTTCGCCCAGAAGCAGTTCATCCAGGGGTTCGCCGCGACCGGCATCAAGTAACCCCTGACCCGCAGCCTCCAACCAGCCACCCCCTCAACATCGCTTCGCGATGAAGGAAAAACTCATGCTCAAAATCTGTCTCATCGGCGCCGGCAGCACCGTCTTCGCCCAGTCGATCCTCGGCGACGTGCTCTCCAATCCAGCGCTCCAGAACGCCACCATCAGTCTGTTCGATATCGACGAAACCCGGCTCTCCACATCCTATGTCGTCGCCAACCGCATCGGCCAGACCCTGGGGCTCACCAACCTCAAGGTGGAGGCCACGATGGACCGGCGCGCCGCGTTGCAGGATGCCGATTTCGTCATCCTGATGATGCAGGTGGGTGGCTACAAGCCGGCGACCGTCACCGATTTCGAGGTGCCCGACAGTTTTGGGCTCAACCAGACCATCGGCGACACGCTCGGCATCGGCGGCATCTTCCGCGGCCTCCGCACCATTCCGGTGCTGTTCGACATCTGCCGCGACATGGAGGAGGTGTGCCCGGACGCAACGCTCCTGCAGTACGTCAACCCGATGGCCATCAACTGCTGGGCCATCAAGCAGCAGTTCCCGCACATCAAGACCGTCGGCCTCTGCCACTCGGTACAGGAAACCTCGCACCAGCTGGCGGAGCTCCTGGGCGAGAACCCCGCCGACCTCAGCTATCTCTGTGCCGGCATCAACCACGTCGCCTTCTACCTGAAGTTCGGCAAGGTGCTGCCCGATGGCGCCTTCGAGGACCTCTATCCGCGTCTGAAGGCCATCGCCCAGCATGGCCCGATCCCCGACGACGACCGGGTGCGCTTCGACCTGTTGAAGCGGGTCGGCCACTTCGTCACCGAGTCGAGCGTCCACTTCTCCGAATACAACTCGTGGTTCCTGAAGCGCGGCCGGCCGGACCTGCTGGACCAGTACAACCTGCGCATCCGCGAATATCTCTACCGCTGCGAGGAGCAGATCGCCGACTGGCACCAGCTGCGCCGCGACCTCGAAGGCGATGCACCGCTCGAGGTCGAACAATCCAACGAGTATGCCGCCGGCATCATCCGCTCACTCACCACCGGCGAGCCCGGGCTGATCTACGGCAACGTCCCCAATCGCGGGCTGATCGAGAACCTGCCCGACGATGCGGTGGTGGAAGTGCCCTGCCATGTCGATCGCAATGGCATCCAGCCCACCCGCATCGGCCGCATCCCCGATCACCTGGCCTCGATCATGCAGCTCTCGATCAACGTGCAGCGCCAGACGGTCGCGGCGGCGGTGACCGGCAAGCGCGAGCACATCTACCACGCCGCCATGCTCGACCCGCACACCGCGGCCGAGCTGTCGCTCGACGAGATCTGGAGCCTGGTCGACCGGCTGATCGAAGCGCACGGCAACTGGCTGCCGGCTTATCGGTGAACTCGCAGGGCCGGTGCGGGCTGACCCCCACCCTTGATCCCTCCCCGCAAGGGGGAGGGAGACCCTCTCACGGCCATCTCAGTTTGCGTCTCCCTCCCCCTTGCGGGGAGGGATCAAGGGTGGGGGGCAGCTCCCACCGGCCTCGCAGTCTACTACTTCACGCTCGAATAGCTCGTCGGCGTCAGGAACTGGCTCGACACATTGGCCAGCAGCGGTCCGTTCGCCTCTGACGCCTTGCGTGCCGCCTGCCAGTCCGGGTCGGCGAGGAATGCCGCCCATTTGGTCTCGCGTTCTGCCATCGAGTTCCAGCGCACCATATAGGTGAGGTCGTTGATCGAGTTGCCGATCACCGTGGTCCAGAACCCGGCCTGCTCAATGCCGTGCCGCTTCCAGATACCAAGCGTGTGGTCTTCGAACCGGCGCTGCAGGTCGGGCAGCTTGCCGGGCAGGCAGGTATAGATGCGCAACTCGTAAATCATGCTCTTGTCCCTCGGCGCCTGTTTTTCGCGCCCGCCGCAATTAGCCTACTGCGGGGGTGATTGACAAACACTCCGGCACCGCCATTAGCAGCATAGACGTTCACTAAAGATTATAATAGCATACCATTATAAGAAACGGACCAAGTCCGTCGGAGGATGCTTCGCTGAGGGGCGGAGCAGAGGGCTCGATATCGATCGTCGGGACACGTGACTATCGCCGTCGGCGGCCCTGCGCCACCGGACGACGGGGGATGACTTGGCGCATTTCGGCATCTGGGAGGGAACATATGCCAAATCGATTGAAACGGGTTGTGGCCGGGCTGGCACTGGGGCTCTGCGCCATGCTGCCGGCCGCCGCTTCGGCGCAGACCGTCGATGAGATCATTTCGCGCGGCAAACTGATCATTGCCGTCGACACCACCACGCCACCCTACGGCTTTCTCGATGCCGAGCTGAAGCCGACTGGCTTCGACATCGAGGTCGCCAACAAGATGGGCGAGGCGCTGGGCGTGCCGGTCGAGTTCGTCACCGTCACCTCGCCGGGCCGTATCCCGGCGCTGCTCACCAAGCAGGTCGATGCGGTGGTCTCGATCTTCTCGATCACCCCGGCCCGCGCCATCCAGATCGACTACTCGATCCCCTACGCCGGCCAGTCCGCAGTGGTGATCGCCCCCAAGAGCACGGCGATTTCGAGCCATGCCGATCTCGTCGGCAAAAAGGTCGGCCTCACCCGCGGCACCGCCGAGGACGGCATCCTGACCGCCGCGGCCGAGGCCAATCCGGGCATCGAGATCCTGCGCTTTGACGATTATGCCTCGCTGCTGCAAGCCATGGTTTCCGGTCAGATCGACGCCATGGGTGGCGGTGACTATGGCGAGATCTACCTGAAGAAGGCGCAGAACGGCGACGACTTCGAGCAGAAATACAAGCTCAAGACCTTCTACTTCGGCATCGGCGTCGCCAAGGGCAACGACAACCTGCGCCAGTGGCTCAACACCTGGCTGTTCACGCTCAAATCCGATGGCGTGCTCGCTGACCTGTCGATGAAGTACCGCAACCAACCGCTGCCCGATCTGCCGGTCTTCTGATCGCGCCCGAACTTTTGTCTGGAGGTGGAGTCCTGAACGAACAGGCTCCGCCTCCTCCCCCGTTCTCGACAGGACGCGCATGCAAACGGCCCTGCAATTCGGACCGGTCCTCATCCATCTCGACCGGCTGCTCGCCGGCGTCGGGCAAACCGTCCAGCTCGCCGTGCTGTCGATCCTCTGCGGCACCACTATCGGCACGCTTGGCGCCATCGGCCGCAGCTTCGGGCCGCGCTGGGTGTCCTGGCCGATCGCTGCCTATGTCGAGTTGATCCGCAACACGCCGCTGTTGATCCAGCTCTATTTCGTCTTCTTCACGCTGCCGCTGATCGGGCTGAAATTTTCGAGCGGCACCGCGGCGATCCTGGCGCTCTCGATCCACCTCGGCGCTTACGCCACCGAAATCCTCCGCGCCGGCGTGCAGTCGGTGCCATCAGGCCAGATCGAGGCGGCCAAGTCGCTGGGCCTCAGCAGCTATCGCATCATCCGCCATGTCGTCCTGGTGCCGGCGGTGCGCGCCGTCTACCCAGCGCTCTCGGCGCAGTTCATCCTGCAACTGATGGGCACCTCGATCGTCGGCGCCATAGCCGCCGAGGAGCTCACCGCCATCGCCAACAACCTGGTGATGGAGACCTTCCGCAGCTTCGAGGTCTATATCGTCATCGCGGTGATCTATTTCGTCCTGGTGCAGGCGGCGAGCCTGATCTTTGCCGGCCTCGGGCGCCTCTTGTTCCGCTGGAAGAGCTGAGATGAGCCTCCGCGATTTCGGCCCTAACGAACTGATGTTCCTGATCATGGCGACGCGCTGGACCATCCTCCTGGCGCTCATCGCCTTCGCCGGGGGCGGGGTAATCGGCCTTGTCGTCGCGGCGTTCCGTGTCGCGCCGTTGCCGCCGCTGCGCTGGCTGGCGGCCGGCTACATCCAGTTCTTCATGGGCACGCCCATCCTCATCCAGCTGTTCATGGCCTATTACGGCTCGTCGTTGCTCGGCTTCCGGCCCGACCCCTGGGCGGCCGCCGCCATCACCTTCTCGCTCAATGGCGGCGCCTTTTTCGGCGAGATTTTTCGCGGGTCGATCGATGCGGTGCCCAAGGGGCAGTGGGAAGCCTCGACCGCCCTGGGCTTCCGTTTCTTGCCGACGCTCCGGCTGGTGATCCTGCCGCAGGCAATACGGCTGATGCTGCCGCCCACCGTCGGCTTCATGGTGCAGATCGTGAAGACCACTTCTGTCGCCTCGCTGATCGGCCTCACCGAACTGGCCCGCGCCGCAACACAGGTGAACACCGTCACCTTCCAGCCGGTGCTGGTGTTCGGCACGGTGTCGCTGATCTACTTCATGCTGTGCTGGCCGCTGTCGCTCTATGCCGGCTACCTCGAGCGCAAAGTCGGGCAGGGGCTGCAGGTGAAAACGAAAAAGCCGCTGCTGCTGGCGAGCTGAGGCGTTTGCGGGAGCACAATCCGTGCCCACGTACTCGGTGTCATCCCTGCGAAAGCAGGGACCCATTTCACCGCTTGCGCCGGCTGCGAGTTGGGTCCCAGCTTTCGCTGGGATGACACCCGGTGGCGGCGGAAGCGCACTGCCAAGACCCCGGGCAGCTGCCCCTCCCAAGGATGGGTCTCACCCTCCAAACGCCGGCAGCACCAACCCCTTGGTCCCCACATCGATGGCAAACAGCCCGCCCGGATTGCTCTGGCCGACGAAATGTTCGGCCGGCCGCTTCAGCACTGCGGTGGTGACATAGAGAATGTCGAGGTTCTCGCCGCCGAACTCGCAGCAGGTGGGGAGGTCCGTCGGCAGCATGATCGACTGGATCAGTTTGCCCTGCGGGTCGTACTGGTTGACCTTGCTGGTCACCGGGATGGTCACCCAGTAGCAGCCATCGGCGTCGACCGTGGCGCCGTCGGCGATGCCGCCGCTGCCGTTGAGGTCGATGAAGGTGCGCTGGTTCTCGATGTCGCCCGTGACCGGATCGAAATCATAGGCGCGGACGATCGTCGTGTGGCTGTCGGAGAAATACATGGTCTTGCTGTCGGGGCTCCAGGCGAGGCCATTGCAGCAGCCGACCCCTTCGATCATCCGGTGCACCGAGAGATCCTTGTCCATCCGGTACAGCGAACCGATGAACTGCACGGGCTTGCCCGGCGCCTCGAACATCGAGCCCGACCAGAAGCGTCCCTGCCGATCCGGTTTGCCATCGTTGAAGCGGGTATCGGCGAGGTGTGCCTCGGGATCGACGATCGCTTCGAACGCACCGCTCTTGGGGTCGAAGAAATAGAACCCCGACACCATGGTGACGACGAGCCCGCCTTTCTGCCTGAGCCCGATGCAGCCGAGGAATTCCGGCGCTTCCCAGGTGTCGTCCTTGCCGGTTTTCGGATCGTAGCGGTGGATCAGCTTGCTCCAGATGTCGATCCACCACAGCACGCCCGCCTTGGGGTCCCAGATGGTGCCTTCGCCGAGCTCGGCCTTGGCGTCGACGACGCAGGTGATGTCCCAGGTCATGTAAATGGTTACCCTTTGACTGCCCCGGCGCTGAGCCCGGCGACGATGTAGCGCTGGATCAGCAGGTAGAAGATGACCGGGAAGATGGAAAAGAACAGCGCCGCCGCCAGCACGCGGTCGATCGGCGTATCGAGCATCACCTTGAGTGAGGCGAGGCCCACTGCCACCGGCCGGATGTCGGGTGAGGTGACCAGCGTGACTGCGAACAGGTATTCGTTCCAGGCATAGAAGAACGACACCACGCTGATCGCCACCAGCCCCGGTGCTGACAAGGGCAAGAGCGTCCGGACCAGCGCCCCGAGCGGCGAGCAGCCGTCGATCAGGGCGGCTTCATAGATTTCCTCGGCGATGGAGTCGAAGGAGTTCTTCAGGATCCAGATGCAGATCGGCAGGATGAACGCCGCGTCCACCAGCGACAGGGCCGGCAGGCTGTCGGAGAGACCGAGGTTCCGATACATCGCGTAAACCGGAATGACCACCAGCGCCTCGGGCAACATCTGGGTCATCAGCAGCAGCAAGCCGAAGGCCGCCTTGCCGCGCCACCTGAGGAAGGTCATGGCAAACGAGCCCAGCACCGCCAGCGCCAGGACAATCAGCGTCGTCATCCCCGCCAGGAGCAGCGAGTTCACCAGCCACCGCGCCACCGGAAAGTTCTCGAACAGCGTGATGAAGGGCAGAAAGCTGATCTCCTTGGGGATCAGCGGCGGCGGAAACTGCATGCCGTGGCTCAGCGGCTGGATCGAGTTGACGATCATCCAGTAGACCGGGAACAGCACTGCGGCGCAGAAGCCGAGGATGAGGGCGTAGAACGCCACCCCCTTACCGAACCGGCGCAGCTTGTGGACCGCTGCAGTCGAGGATGCCGCCATCTCAGCGCCTCCTCGCACGGTCTTGCCGCTGCTGGGCATAGACGAACAGCAGGGTGAGCCCGAGAACGATCACGAAGCCTGACACCCCAAGGGTCGCGCCATAGGCCAGGTCGAAGAACCGGAAGGCGGTCTGGTAGATGCGCAGCACCAGGGTTTCGGTAATGCCGCCATACGGGCCGCCGCCGGTCGTCAGCCAGATCAGCGTGAACTGCTTGAACGAGAAGATCGACATCAGCACTGCCATCAGCAGCAGGGTCGGGGTGATCTCGGGGATGGTGATGTGGCGGAGCACCTGCAACGGGTTGGCGCCGTCGACCTCTGCTGCTTCGTAGGTCTCGCGCGGGATAGCCTGCAGCGCCGCGAGGATCACCAGGAAGGTGAACGGAAACGCCTTCCAGATCGACAGCGCAATAACCAGCGGCATCGCCAGCTTGGGGTCGGACAGCCAGTTCAGGTTGTTTTCGATGCCAGGAATGAGCCGGGCGAAGACGTTCATCACCCCGAAGGTCGGATTGCACATCCACAGGAAGACCAGAACGGCCGAGATTTCCGGGAAGGCCCAGGGGACCGCGATGGCGCTCCGCGCCAGGTTGCGGCCGCGGAACTTGCGGTTCAGCAACAAAGCGGCGAGCAGCCCCAGCGACACCGCTCCAACGACCACGAAGGCCATGTAGGTGAAGGTGACCTGCACGGCGAACCAGAAATCGTCGTCCTCCAACAGGCGTTCGTAGTTGCGCAGGCCCACCCAGGTGACCTTGTCGACGCCGACCACGTTGTTGGAAAAGCTGGTCAGGAACTGCTGGGCGATCGGGAACAGGATGAAGACGCCGAGATAGGCGACGATCAGGAAGACCAGTGTGTAGGGCAGTGAGTGGTGTCGGCTCCACCGACGCCGTTGCCTCGCGCGTTCTTCCACCGCCTCTGCAGTCGCTGATTGAAACATGCGCTCGATATTCCCGGAGGTCGACATAAGGGGCGCGTGCAGCCTCTCGCCCCAGTCACCGTCGGGGGCGCTCCCGTGGAACGCCCCCGACACGCTCGGTTCAGCCGTTACAGGGTGAAGCCTTCGAACAGCCGCTCGGATGCCTTCTCCAGTTCCTGCTGGGCGTCGGCCATGGCGTCCTCGACCGGCCGGTCGGCGACCAGCACTTCGGAGAACTTGTCCATGACGACGTTGCCGAACTCCTGGTTGAAGAAGATGTAGTCGCCCATGATCTCGAGCGGCGTGATCGCCTTGCCCGCGAGGTAGCCCTCGGCCCAGAACTGCTTGTCGAGGTATTCCTGGCGGATCGCCTCCGGATAGGGCGGCACCACATCGAGGCATCGCTCCATCAGTTCCTGATAGTTCTCGGGCTTGTACAGCCACTCGACGAAGCTCTTGGCCGCGGCCTTCTCGTCGTCCGAGGCGTTGGCGTTGACGCAGATCGGATGGATGCGGGTGATCGCCTTGCCGCTGGGGCCGGGCGGCACCACGCTGCGCAACGACGGATAGATGTCCGGCCCGGAGCTCGACCAGATGTTGACCGCGGCCGAGACGATCAACTGCTGGCCGATGCGGCCATTGGCGTACATCTGGTTGGCGGTTGCCGTGTCGGTGCCCTTCGGCATCGCCTTGTCGTACATAGTCTTGAAGAGCTTCAGCCCCTCGATCACCGGAGCCGTGTTCACCAGCGGCTTCCGCCCATCTGCCCAGACGCCGTCGAACATCACTGCCCATTGCTGCAGGATGAACCAGAAGTCGCCTGGCTCGCTCATCAGGTGGGGCGAGTAAATGCCGAACTGGTCCGGCGACTTGGTCAGCGCGGTCGATGTCTCCACCCATTCCTCGACCGAGGCTGGCGCCCCGAGTCCGGCCTTCTCGAACATGGCCGAGTTGTAGAGCAGGCCGAACTTCACCGTGACGATGTCGAGCCCGTGCACCTTGCCATCGATGCGCAAGTGGTCATGTGCAGCGCTCAGCTTGTCGCCGATGCCGAGCTTGTCGACGATATCCTGCAAGGGCTCCAGGTGTCCGCCGCGCAGCAGACGCACCACCAGGTCGGGGGTGGTGTGGAACAGGGCGCCGTTGATCTTCCCGGACTGGGACTGGATCAGCATGTTGTTGGTGAATTCGTTGAACGGCGCGCCGGCTTCCTCGATGAAGACATCGCTCTGTTCGGCGTGGAACTTCGCGAGGATCGCCCGCCAGGCGTCGCCGCGGCCCGGTTCGTTCCACATCCACGATACCAGCGGGATCTTGATCTTCGCATTCTGGGCGAGCGCTGGCGTCGCCAGGGCCGCAGCGAACCCTGCCGCTGCGGTCCGCTTCAGGAAGTCACGGCGCCCCATGCTCATCGAGCGCGGGAGCAACAGGCCGTTGCCTGGCTTGTTCATGTTTGTTCCTCCTCATGGAGCCCGGCGCGACGGTCATTCGCCATCTCTGCGCCAGGTCCGACCACGTTGATACCGGTATCAAGCGTCACTATCCGTTCACCGGCGGCGATGGCCACCAGCGACAGAAACGATGTGTTCAGGCTTCCCCTCGTGACGCGGCAGCTCCTCAACTGTCGCGCTCCGGCCGGACGAGCGGAAACAACTCGTCCAACAGCTATGATGCTATTATAATTCTATAATGCTGTCCATGCCGATGCTGGCTGGGGCATCAGACTTTTCGACGGCCGGTCAGGCGAGGTCGTTCGGCGCGTCGTAAGTGATCGAGAACATCTCGGCCGGATGCCGGGCGATCGAGAACTCGACGTTCCGCTGGTCCGACGACTGGTACATCATCTCCACCGCGAGGATCGCCGAGCCCTCCGCCACCCCCAGGTCCGCCGCGACCACCGCATCGGCGATCTCGGCGCGAATGGTGCAATGCGCCACCGCCATACGGATGTTGAGCCGGCGCTGCACCGCGCGGAAGATCAGCACGTCGTTGAAATCTTCCTTCTTCAACTGCGCGCCGATATCGGGCGGGAAGTAGGTGGTGATCTGCGCCTTCTTCTGCTTGCCGACGCCAAGGATCGAGCGCAGGCAATAGCCCTGCTCATCTTTGCTCAGCCCGAAATGCCGTTGCAACAGTGGCGAGCTTTCCTTCTTGTACGATTTGATCTTCAGCGACGCGTCCTTGGTGAAGGCCGCCATGTCGGCGAAGTTCTTGAACGTCCAGCTCAGCGTCACCGGCGGTGCGGCCGAGGTGACCACCGCGGGTTTCGCCGACCGCTTCTTGATCAGCCCGTCGGCCTCGAGGTCGCGCAGTGCTTGGCGCACCGTGATCAGGCTGACCCCGAACCGCTCGGCGATCATGGCTTCCTTGGGTAACTCGCCGCCGACCGGAAAGGCGCCCGAAGTGATCGGCTCGCGCAGGATATCCGCGAGCTGCCGGTACAGCGGCCCCTGGGCCCGCGCCAGCGCGCGCTTCGGCAACAGATCAATCGTCGCGTTCAGGTCGTCCATGTACTCAGCCATGCCCCATAGGTGTGGCTATGATAATAGCACGAACTCGTTGCAGCGAACCGGCGCGTTCACGTCGTCCCCGTCTATGTGGGGCGGTCTTGCCTTCGCTCCATCCGCACCCACCGGCCGTCATCCCGGCGAAAGCCGGGACCCAGTGCGCCGGCGTTTCCACCCGCTCGAGCCGCGCCGACCTTGCCGTGATAGACCGGCACGGACGGCATCTCACCAGCCCTCCGAGCAGTGGGTCCCGACTTTCGTCGGGATGACGGCCGGTGGTGGTTCGAACGGATCGGCGCAATCACAACTAAGCCAACAACCGCAGCGGCAGCTCCAGATACGCCTTGAACCGCGTCAGCAACTCCGTCGCCGCATCCTCGCTCACCACTGCCGCGTCGAACGACAACAGGCATTCTCCCGCCGCCGGACCCGCCGCCAGCACCAGCCGCATGTTGCGCCCGGGCTTCAGCGGCATCATCACCGGCCGGATATCGGAGGCCGCCAGCAGCTTCAGCGACAGCGCCGCCGGCTCCGCCGACTGGTCGCCACCGGCCTCGACCGCCGCAAGCCGTCGCGCCCGCAACGGCCCGAGCGAACCCTTGCGGATATCGGCGAACACCAGCTGCCCGACCTGCTGTTCCAGCGCCACCGGCGCTCCGGCGAGACTGTGGCTCTCCGGCACATCGTCCAGCGCACATCCGGCCGCCCGCAGCACTACGTCCTCGAGTGTGAACGGCGTATCGGCGTCGGCGAAACCGGCGAGCAACTGCAAGAGCGTTGCCAGCTGGATCGTCGTGCCAAGCGCTGAAGCCTGCGACCCGACCGCTGCCGCTGGGGCAGGGGGGCGGGCGGTGTAGGCCGCAACATCCGCAGCGACGATCCGGCCATTCGGCCCGCTGCCCGTCAGCACCTCCAGCGTGAGGCCGCGCTCTCGCGCCAGCCGGCGGGCATAGGGCGAGGCGGCGCGGCGGGGCTGGAGTGCGGTGGCGGCCATCAGCGCTTCAGGTATTCGCGGTTGACGCAGTTGGTGAGCCGGCCCTCGGTCAGGTAGGCGTGGATCACCTCGATCGACTTGAGCCGCAGGTCGACCATGGAAGCCGGGCTGTAGAACGCTGCGTGTGGGGTAACGATCAGCCGGTCCTTGATCCACGGCTCATTGGCGCGCCACGCCTTGATCAGCGGGTGGTCGAGATCTCCCGGCTCATTCGGCAGCACGTCGAGCCCGGCGCCCACCACGGTCCCCTGGCGCATCGCGGCTTCCAGTGCCGTGACGTCGATGATCGGGCCGCGCGCCGTATTGATGACGATCAGCCCGGGTTTGGCCGCGGCAAACGCCTCGGTCCCGAGCAGCCCACGCGTTTCGGTGCTGAGCGGCGCATGCACCGACACCACGTCGGCCCTGGCCATCAGCTCGTTGAGCGAATGCACCCGCTCGTAACCGGTCGAGAGGTCGACGCCGGAGAGCAGGTGCGGATCGTAGAACACCACCTTCATGTCGAAAGCCGCGGCCCGCCGTGCCGCCGCGAGCCCGATGCGGCCGAGCCCGATGACGCCGAACGTCGCGTTCTTGTGCCGCCGGATCAGCGGCGCCTTGGAGAAGTGCCAGCCCTCGAGCCCGTCGACGGCGATCTCCGCCGGGTAGCTGTAGGTGCCGCGGGTGAGCGCCAGCATCAGCGCGATGGCGTGGTCGGCGACTTCGGTCGTGCCATAATCGGGCACGTTGCAGGCCGGAATATTGCGGGCGCCCCAGCCGGCGGTGTCGATATTGTCGAAGCCGACGCCCGAGCGCACCGCGATCTTGGCATTGGGGAACGCCGTCGGCGGCAGCGGTACATTCAGCGTCGGCGAATGGTTGATCACCGCATCGACGGTCTTGGCGACCTCCGGGTCGAGCACTGCCGCGACATCCGCCGTCGAGCGGGCGAGAATGAACTCGACATCCGGGTAATGCTGGCGTTCCAGCTCGGCATCGTCGGCAGCCTGCCAGTTGACGCACAGAATCTTCATCGCTTCCTCCGCTGCCCTCGGCAGTCGCTGATTATTTCCGAATGCCGCCGATGCGGCCGCCCATCGGCACCACCGTCCCGACCGGCTGGTCGATGGCGCTCAGTGTACCTGAAGCCGGCGCCTCGATCTCCACCACCGCCTTGTCGGTTTCGATTTCGGCGACCACGTCGCCTTCCTTCACTGCGTCGCCGACCGCCTTCAGCCATTTGACCAGCGTGCCCTCGGACACTGTGAGGTCGCCGAACGGCATGTTGATCGGCTCGTCGTCGGATTTGGCCGCGGGGGCCGGAGCCGCGGCGGGCGCCGGTGCTGCGGCCGGGGCCGGGGTTGGAGCCGCAGTTGCCGCCTCGGCGACGATGCCGGTGGTGTGCCAATGGTCCGGCACCGGCGCCTTGCCGGCGATGATGTTGCGCACCCCGTCCATGATTTTGGCGGCGTCGACCAGCATGGCGCGCTCCAGTACGGGCGCAAACGGGTGCGATACCGGCGCGGTGTGCAGTCGCCCAACCGGGCCGTCGAGCTCGTCATAAGCCAGCTCGTTGATCGTCTGGGCGATCTCGCCGCCCATGCCGCACATCGCCCACGCCTCGTCCACCACCAGCAGGCGGTGGGTCTTCCTGACGCTCTCGACAATGGTGTTCACGTCAAGCGGCATGATGGTGCGAAGGTCGACCACTTCCACGTCGGTGCCCTGCGCCGCCAAGAGGTCGGCTGCCTCCAGCGCCCGCGCCACCATCTGGCCGGCCGCGACGATGGTGATGTCCGTGCCGGAGCGGGCGATACGGGCCGAGCCGAACGGCACATAGTGATCCTCGCCCACCGGCACCGGGCCCTTCGAGGCAAACAGCGCCTTGGGCTCCAGCATGATCACCGGATCGCCGCCGCGCAGCGCCGTCTTCATCAAGCCCTTGGCGTCGGCCGGGTTGGACGGCACGCAGACGATCAGGCCCGGCATATGGGCGAACAACGGATGGTACATGCCCGAGTGATGCGGGCCGGAGCTGCGCAGTGCTCCGGCGCCGGCGCGCACCACCATCGGGGCGCTCATTTCGCCATTGCTCATGTAGCGGAGTTTGGCCGCCTGGAGGAAAATCTGCCCGGTGGTTTCGAAGGCGAAGTCGGCGAACATCAGGTCCGACACGGTGCGGGTGCCGGTCGCCGAAGCGCCGACTGCCGCAGCGGTGAAGCCCTGCTCGGAGATCGGCGTATCGACCAGCCGCTCGGCCCCGAACTCGTGCCAGAGGTTCTTGGTATGGGCGAAGCTGCCGCCGCGCTCGCCGGTGCCTTCGCCGAAATAGAGAATGGCCGAGTTGGCCCGCATTTCCTCGGCAATGCCGTCGCGCACCGCTTCGAGCCAGCCCTGCACCCGCGTCTCGCCGGCCGGCCGTGCCTTGAGCGCTTCGGGCGGGTTGATCGGGTTGGCATAGACATGCCGCCGCACCGTCGCCGGATCGGGCTCCGGCGAGTTGCGCGCGAACTCCAGCGCCTCCTGCACCACCTTGTCGATATGGCTTTCGATATCGGCAAGATCGTCGGCATCGGCAATGCCGTAATCCTCGACCAGGCGCTTGCGGAACATGTCGATCGGATCGCGCTTGATCCAGGCGTCGACCTCTTCCTGCGTGCGGTAGGTGCCGATCACCGGGTCGCCTTCATGGTGCCCCACGGTGCGGTAGGTCTTGGCCTCGATCAGCGTCGGCCCCTTGCCGGAGCGCGCGCGCGCGGTGGCTTCCTGCATCGCCAGCCACACCGCGAAGACGTCGTTCCCGTCCACCGCGACGCCCGGCATGCCGTAGCTGTCGGCCTTCGTAGCGATCTCGGGGTTGAGGGTGATGGATTTGAGCGGCGTCGCTGTGGCGTAGAGGTTGTTCTCGCACACAAAGATCGCCGGCGCGTGGTTGACCGCCGCGAAGTTCAGCCCCTCGTGGAACGCCCCATGGTTGGCCGCGCCGTCGCCGAAAAACGCCACGCCGATATCGTCGCGGCCCTGCGCCCGGGCGCTCATGCCGATGCCGACGGCGTGGCCGATGCCGGCCCCGACAATGCCGTTGGTACCGAACAGCCCGACCGAGCGATCGTAGAGATGCATGGTGCCGCCGCGGCCGCCGCAGATGCCATCGGCCTTGCCGAACAGCTCCGCCATCACCCGCCTGGGGTCGGCGCCCTTGGCCAGCGCGTGCCCGTGCCCGCGATGCGTCGAGGTGACCCAGTCGGACCGGCGCAGATGCGCGCAGACGCCGACGCCGGTCGCTTCCTGGCCGATATAGAGATGCAGGAACCCCGGGGTTTCGCCTTTGCGGCAGGCCACCTGCGCGACGCTCTCGAACTTGCGCAGCAGCACCATCTGCTCGAACAGGCCCATCAGCACCTGCTTGTCGGGCAGATTGCCCGCGCCAGTCTGCTGTGCGCCTTTGCGCATCGCCGAAATCGCCACCGCTGAGCCTCCCTGCGTCGTCCCGATTCCGGGTACTGTTCGCATCCTCACTATCGAGCATAGATTATAATAGCATAATGTCTAGGCGGAAAGTTCCTGTCGCCTCGGCCGGCCGCGCGGGCTAGGAAAGGGGCGAATGAGGGAGGTTTGTCATGCCGTTATTGCCGCTTCGTGCGCGCCTCAAAACCGCGGCGCCGCTGCTGGCGCCGTTCTCGATCATCCCGTCGGTGGAGCTGGTCGAACTGGTGGCGCTCGCCGGTTATGACGGCATCATCCTCGATCTCGAACACGGCGCGCATGGCAGCGAAGCGCTCGGTCCGCTGATCCTCGCTGCCATGGCGCGCGGCATCTATCCGCTGGTGCGGGTGCGCAGCAGCGAACCGACCGAAATCGGTGCTGCGCTCGATGCCGGCGCTGCCGGGGTGATCGTGCCGCAGATCGGCTCGCTCACCGAAGCCGAGCGCGCCGTGCGCGCTGCCCGCTTCGCCCCCGATGGCAATCGCGGCGCCAACTCCTTCGTCCGCGGCGCCGACTATTCCGGCCGCGCCGAGTGGTTCACTGAGGCCAACCGCGATGTCGCCGTGCTGCTGATGGTGGAGGGCGCCGGCGGCGTCGCCGCATTGCCGGAGATCCTGCAACTCCCCACCCTCGACGGCATCTTCCTCGGTCCCCTGGACCTGTCGCATGCCCTCGGCGTGCCGGGCGAAATGGGCCATCCCGAGGTGGTCGCGACGATCGAGCAGGTGATCGACGCCTGCAAAACCGCCGGCGTCACCACCGGCATCTTCGCCGGCACCAGCGAAGCCGCCCGCCGCTGGATCGGTCGCGGCGTGACGCTGGTGGGGGCAGGGGTGGATACGGCGCTGGTGCTTAGGGGGTTGAAGGCGGCGGTGGGGGAGTTGCGGGGGTAGGTTTCGCCTCTCCCGCCGGTGCGGGCTGACCCCCACCCCTGTCCCCTCCCCGCAAGGGGGAGGGAGACCAAAACACCGGCACCACAGTTTGCGTCTCCCTCCCCCTTGCGGGGAGGGATCAAGGGTGGGGGTCAGCCCGCACCGGCGGAAATGGTTGCCTAACCCCCCGTCCGCCTCACCGTCGCATCCGGCCGCGTGAACAATTCCTCCCGCAGCCGCATCCCCAGCCCGGCGCCATCGAGCGGCGCCACCCGGCCCGCCGTCACCGGTGGCAGGTCGGCGACGATCTCGGTGTACCAGCCGGTGAAATAGGCTCGCACCGCCTCCTGGTAGACCGCGTTGGGCAACGTCGCCGACAGCGCGCAGCTCGCCGCATAAACGATCGGTCCCGTGCAGTCGTGCAGCGTCACCGGCAGCTCGCTTGCCTCCGCCATATTGGCGATCTTGCGGGCTTCGGAAAGCCCGCCGCACCAGGCGAGGTCGATCATGATCACCGAGGCGGCGCGCTTGTCGATCAGCTGCTTGAACATCTGCCGCGAGGCCAGTCGTTCGCTCGCCGCGATCGGCGTCGAGGTGTGCCGCGCCAGCTCGGCCATCGCGTCGAGCTCGTTGTAGCGGATCGGCTCCTCCAGCCACGCCACGTCATAGGGCTTCAGCGCCTCGGCAATCCGCAGCGCCGGCGGCAGGGTCCAGAGCCCGTGCAGCTCGACCATGATTTCCATGTCGCGGCCGACCGCGTCGCGGATCCGCTTGAACGGCTCCAGCGCCTTGTCGAGTTCGCTGAGCGAGATGCGGGTGCCGTTCGAGGCCTCGGCGGCGATGTCGAACGGCCAGATCTTCATTGCGCCGATGCCTTCGGAAAGGAGGCTCTTCGCCAGCTTTCCCGCATCGAACCGCCAGGCGAGTAGGTCTTCGTATGGCCCGTCGTTGGAGTCGCCCGCCTGCAGCGACCAGTCCTCGGTGCGCTCGAACAGCGAGTTCTTCTTGCTGGCGCGCACGTGCCTGTAGCCGGCGCAGGTATTGTAGATCGGCACCGACTGGTGCGTCCGCCCGCCCAGCAGCCGCCACACCGGCTCGCCCAGCGCCTGGCCATAAATATCCCATAGCGCGATGTTCACCGCCGAGTTGCCGCGCACCTCGGCGCCGGAATCGCGCGCCCCGACATAGACGCTCCCCAGCGTCCGGTCGTGCAGCTCGATATCCCTTGGGTCCTTGCCGATCAGGTAGGGCGCCACATTGTCATGGATGTAGCTCGCCACCGGTCCCGGCGCCCAGAATGTCTCGCCGGTCCCGACGATCCCCACGTCGGTATACACCCTGAGCCAGAACAGGAACGGGAACTCGGCGATCGTCAGTGTCTCCAGCGCGGTGACTTTCATTGAATCCCCCTCGGCAAGCCCGTTGACTCCAATTTATGGTACCGGTATCAGTCGCGTCAAGATGTCCGAGGGGAGGACGCCGTCTTGGCCGCGAATACGAACGAGGCATTCCTGAAACGTGCGCTGGTCACCGGCGCCGCCGGCGGGCTGGGGCGTGAAGTTGCGATCCAGCTGGCGATGCGCGGCTGCGCCGTGGGGATTGCCGACATTAATGCCGCCGGCACCGCAGAAACGGCGCGGCTGGTCGAGGCCGTCGGCGGTCAGGCGCTCGAGATTGTCGGTGATTTCACCCTCGAGGGGGCGCCCGAAGCAGCCGTCGACAAGGTGGTGGCGCGCTGGGGCGGCATCGACATCCTCGTCAACAATGCCGGCTACGGCGTCATCGAGCCCTTCCTCGAGTCGAGCTACAGATCCTGGACCCGCACCCTGGCGCTCAACGTCACGGCGCTCGCCATGGCCTCGAAGGCTGCTGGCCGGGTGATGCGCGAGCAGCGCGCCGGCCGCATCGTCAACATCACTTCGCCGGGCTCGCGCATGGCGCTGCCCGACTACACCGCCTACACCGCCAGCAAGGCCGGGGTGGATTCGATCACCCGGGCGCTCGCCGTGGCGCTGGCCCCCTATGGCGTGCTGGTAAACTCGCTGGCGCCCGGCATGATGGATACCGAGATGCAGCGCTCGACCGAAGTCGAGCTCGCCCGCGTCAACGGCCGCAGCAACGACCTCCAGGCCTTCCTCGACGAGCGCACCCGCCGCGTGCCGCTGGGTCGTCGCGCCGAGATCGCCGAGGTGGCGGAGTCGGTGGTGTGGCTCTGCCTCGATTCACCGCCTTACATGACCGCCGAGCGGCTCAACATGTCCGGTGGCCTCGACAAGGATTGATCTGATGACCCGCAACTCGCCTCCGGCTGAGGCCGATGTCGCCGCGCTCAAGGCGCGCGCCACACAGCTGCGCCGCCACATGCTGACCATGGCCCGCGGTCAGGGCGCCGGCTATATCGGCCAGGGCCTCGGCATCGCCGATGCGCTCACTGCGCTGTATTTCCACGAGCTGCGCTACGACCCCGAGAACCTCGGCTGGCCCGACCGCGATCGCTTCCTGCTGTCGACCGGGCACTACTCGATCGCGCTCTGGGCTGCCCTCGCCGAAGCCGGCATTATTCCGGTGGCGGAGCTCGTCACCTATGGCGCCGATAACAGCCGGCTCGAGATGTCGACGCTTGATACGACACCCGGCGTCGAAGTGATCGGCGGCTCGCTCGGCCATGGCCTGGGGCAGGGGGTCGGGCAGGCGCTCGGGCTTGGGCTCGATCGCTCCGAGGCCCGCGTATTTGTCGAACTGTCCGATGGCGAACTGCAGGAGGGCTCGACCTGGGAAGCCGCCATGTCCGCCAGCCATTTCCGGCTCGATGGGCTGGTGGCGCTGGTCGATTGCAACGGCATCCAGGCCGATGGCCCGGTGGTGCTCGACATGGAGCCGGTGGCCGACAAATGGCGGAGTTTCGGCTGGGAGACTTTTGAGATCGACGGCAACGACATGGATGCCGTGGTCGCAACGCTCGCCAGGGCGCGCCAGCGCAACGGCAAACCCAAGGCGATCGTCCTTCGCACGCTGCCCGGCAAAGGCGTCCGGCGCATCGAGCAGAGCGAGAAGTCACATTTCTTCCGCGTCGATGTCGGCCAGTGGGATGCGATCATCGACGAGTTCGAGCACAGCGTGGGAGCCGGGCGATGAGCCGCGCCATGGAAGCCGGCCGTACGCTGGCAATGGGGGAGAACGAAGCCGCCGGCGGCGGCCGCCAATCGGTCGATGCGCCATTCGGCAAGGCGTTGGCCCGCCTCGGGCAGCAGCGGCCGAACATTGTCGGGCTCACCGCCGATCTCGGCAAATACACCGATATCCACCCGTTTCGCGACGCGCATCCGGACCGCTTCTTCAATGTCGGCATGGCCGAGCAGAACCTCGTCGCGGTGGCGGCCGGGCTCGCCCGCACCGGCAAGCAGGCCTTTGCCACCACCTATGGCGTGTTCGCCAGCCGTCGCGCTTTCGATTTCGTCGCCATCGCGCTGGCCCACTCCAATCTCGATGTGAAGATCATCGCCGGCCTGCCCGGGCTGACCACCGGCTATGGCGGCACGCACCAGGCCATCGAGGACCTGGCGCTGATGCGGATGATCCCCGGGCTCACCATCATCGATCCGATGGATGCCACGGAGATCGACGCCGCGACGGTGGCGATGTCGGATCATCGCGGGCCGGTGTACATGCGCCTGCTGCGCGGCGCCGTGCCGGTGGTGCTCGAGCCCGGCTACAAGTTCGAGATCGGCAAGGCGCGGCAGCTGCGTGACGGCAAGGATGTCGGCATCATCTCGACCGGCCTGATGAGCGAGCGCGCCATCGATGCCGCGGCTCTGCTGGAAAAGCGCGGCGTGTCGGTCGCGGTCCTCCACGTTCCGACCATCAAGCCGTTCGATGCGGGGACGGTCGCCGCGTTCGCCGCCTCGGTGGGGCAGGTGGTCACCGCCGAGAACCATGTGATGGTCGGCGGCCTCGCCAGCCTGGTGGTTGAGACCTTGTTCGATGCCGGGATAGTGAGGAAGGTCACCCGCATCGGGCTGCCCGACCGTTACATTGAATGCGGCGCCGTCCCGACCCTGCAGCAAAAGTATGGGCTGACGGTCGAGGCGGTGGTTGAGAAGATAGTGGCAATAGGCTGAAGCACACGCCGGGTCATTCCCGCTTTCGCGGGAATGACCCGGTGAAAGACGGTGGGTCCACGGGGGGCGGGAGGAGCCGAAACACATGAAAATCACCGAGATCGAGACCTTCACCGTCGGTGCCGGCTGGAAGAACTGGCTGTTCGTCAAGGTGCACACCGATGCCGGCATTTACGGCATCGGTGAAGGCACGCTGAACGGCTTCATCGCCACCACCGAGGCCGGGGTGCATGAGCTGAAGCACCTCGCCATCGGCCAGGACCCGCGCCGCATCAGCGCGCTGTGGAAGCGCATGCTCGACAGCGTGTCGCTCGATGGCGGCCATATCCATCGCACCGTGATGGCGGCGGTCGAAGTCGCCTGCTGGGATATTCTGGGCAAGAGCCTCGGCGTGCCGATCCACCAGCTGCTCGGCGGCCAGGTCCGCGACAGCGTGCTCGGCTACGCCAATGGCTGGTATCGCACCGAACGCACCCCCGAGCACTTCCTCGAGGCGGCCAAGGCAGTGCTGGCCAAGGGCTTCAAGGCATTCAAGCTCGATCCGTTCGGCACGGCGCAGGGCTTCATCTCCCGCGACGAACTGGAGCTCAGCTACGATATCTGCCGCAAGCTGCGTGACGAGTTGCCCGCCGACACCCGCATCCTGATCGACGTGCATGCCCGCTTCACCGAAATCGCGGCGATCAAGGCGGCCGAGCGCTTCGCCGACCTCGATATCTACTGGTGGGAGGAGCCGACCTCGCGGGATCGGCAGGAGACGGTGCACGAGGTGGCGCATCGCTCGCCCATCCCGGTTGCGACCGGCGAAATGTTCGACACCGTCGGCCAGTTCTACGCGCTCGCCGCCGGCGGTGGCGTCAACATCTTCCAGCCCGAGCCGATGTCGCTGGGCGGCATCGGCCCGTCCATGCAGGTGGCCAACCTGGCGCTGGCGCATGGCAGCCACATCGCGCCGCACCAGAGCGGCGGCCCGGTAGCGACGGCGGTCTGCCTGCAACTGGCGGCCGCGGTGCCGAACTTCCTGATCCAGGAGCATTTCGACGCCTTCAACGACGCCTGGACCTTCGACCTCGTCACCTGGCGGCCGAGCATCGATCCCAAAAACGGCCACCTGTCGCTGCCCGATGCGCCGGGCCTCGGCATCGACCTCAACATCGATGCCATCAAGCAGCACCCCTACGACCCGCACGCCTATCTCAACGTGCACACTGAGGGCTGGGAACAGCGGCTGGGCACCGACGCGCAGAACAAGGCTAAGGCTAAGCGGTAGGGGTGTTTTTGAACGACAGCCCCTCACCCCCGACCCTCTCCCCAGAGGGGAGAGGGGGCGATGTGGCACCGGCAGTGCAAAGTACGTCCCCTCTCCCCTCTGGGGAGAGGGTTAGGGTGAGGGGCAGACCCCGCTAAGCGCTCTCCCGATCGACAATCTCGAAGCCCAAGCTGGTGATCGTCGCGAGCTTCTGCTTACCGCCCAGCCGGTCGAGCAGCTGCCGCACGGCGCGCCGGCCCATCTCGTAGCGGTTCACCTTCACCGTGGTCAGCGGCGGATAGAGCTGCGCCGCCAGATCCATGTCGCCATAGCCGGCTATGCCGATCCGGCCGGGGATTGCCCAGCCGCGGCGGTGGCACTCCTGCACCGCGCCGATCGCCAGCGTGTCGGAGGAGAAAAAGATCGCGTCGATATCGGCGTGCCGTTCAGTCAGCGTCACCAGCGCTTCGGCGCCGCCGGCGGCGGTGATCGGCACTTCCACTTCCAGTGACGCCTGGTTCTCGATCCCGAGCTCGGTCAATGCCGCATGGTAGCCGGTGCGCCGCTGCTGCAGCCGGTCATTGCCGTGGATCGGGGTCGAGACGAACCCGATGCGCTTATAGCCCTTGGCGGCGAGATGCATGGTCATGGCATAGGCGGTCTCGAAGTTCGACACGCCCACCACCATGTCGATCGGCTGGCGCCCCTTGATCTCGGAGATCTCCACCACCGGCGCGCCGCTCGACACCAATAGCTGCCGCGCCACTTCGCTCTGCACGAAGCTCTGCAGGATCATCCCCGCCGGCCGCCAGCCGAGCAGGGTGCGGATCGAGGCTTCCTCGGCTTCGGTGGTGAACTCGCCCTGCACCAGCAGCATCGAATAGCCGCCCAGCTGGCACTCGTCCGACATGCCCTGCACCTGCTCGGCAATGCCCGAGTTGATCAGTGGCGGCACCACGGTGCCGATGATCCGGCCGTTGCCCTTCATGCTCGAGGCCAGGCGGTTGGGCACGAATCCCGCCGCTTCGATGGCTTCCAGCACCTTGGCGCGGGTCGCCGGGGCGACCATGTCGGGGTTCGAGAGCACGCGGGACACGGTCATCGGCGCGACACCGACCCGCTTGGCGATCTCGCGCACCCCCAACCGCTCCAGCGGCTTCTTGTCGCCGCCGTCTTCCGACCTGGCCATGCGCTACTCCCGAAAACGCGCGGAATCATAGTCGTCACAAGCGCTTCGCGCCAGCACTGGTTCCGGTACCATTTCCTTTGACGTCATCTAATGGTTCCGGTACCATAGCTGCAGATCGTGGCTTGCCGGATAACTGGTCAGACCAGTACACGAGAGGTCTTGACACTTATAATAGTATAATAGCTGATGAGGGCATGGCGAAGCGCTGACCGGATCACTCCGCAACAGCGCCGCCGCTCAGGGAGGAAAAGCATGAACAGCGCGGCGCCCGCCACGACCGAGCAACCAACCACGCCTTCGCTGCGCAACCGGCTGATCTCCTTCATCGCCATCGGCGAGGTGGGGGTGATCGCGGCGCTGCTGCTGCTGGTGGCCTTCTTCTATTTCATGCAGCCGGCCTTCCTGTCCGAGCGCAACATCCGCGCCATCCTCAACGTCGTGTCGTTCGTCGGCATCATCGCCATCGGCCAGACCATCCTCCTGGTGGCCGGCGAGTTCGACCTGTCGGTCGGCTCCGTCGCCGGCGTCTCCGCGGTGATCGCCGCGCAGCTGATGACGGCGCTCGCCTGGCCGGTGCCGTTGGCCATTCTCGGTGGCATGGGCGTCGGGGCACTTATCGGGCTCATCAACGGCATCATCGTCGTAAAATTCAGGATACCGGCCTTCATCCAGACGCTGGGCATGCTGTTCATCGGGCAGGGGCTGATCCAGCTCGTCACCGGCGGCTATCCGGTCTACCCGCTGCCCAAGGAAGTCTCTGATTTCGGCATGAGCACCTTTGCCTTCGGGCTGGGCTGGAGCTTCGCCTTTTTCATCGTCGCCGCCGTCGTCGCCGATTTCGTGCTGCGCCGCACCGTGCTCGGCCGCAACCTCTATGCCACCGGCGGCAACCCCGAAGTGGCGCGCCTCGTCGGCATCAACACCACCATCTATAAGATCGGTGCCTTCATCACCGTCGGCGCGCTCTCGGCCGTGGCCGGCATGTTCGTCATGGCGGACCTGCAATCCGGCACCACCTCGATCGGCTCGGGCTGGGAGCTCATCGTCATCGCCGGCGTGGTGGTTGGCGGCGTCAGCCTGTTCGGCGGCGCCGGCACCATTGCCGGCGGCGTGGTCGGCATCCTGATGCTCAAGGTGGTGCAGTCTGGCCTCGTGGTCATCGGCGTCAACTCCAACTGGCAGCAGATCGCGGTGGGCGTGATCATGGTGCTGGCGGTAGGCCTCGACATCCTGCGCCGCCGCTACTTCACCGTCGGCGCCGGCGCCAAGACCGCAGCAAGAAAGAAATCCGACAGCAAGACATCGGGCGCCTGAGGGGCGTCTGCACAACCGTTCACGCCACGCGGCAACCCGCGGGCCAATGGAGGAGAGGAACCATGAACATCTCGAAGAGGACACTGGTGAAAGGCTTGCTCGGCGCCGCGGCGCTGGTTGCGAGCTTCGGCACCGCCGGCGCCGGCTATGCCCAGGAGGTCAACCTGCTCTGGGTGCAGGCGATGAAGGATCACCCCGTGCATCGGCTGATGCAGGCGGGCTTCCTCGATAAGTGCAAGGAGCTCGGCTACAGCTGCGAAGTGGTGGGCGACCCCTCTGCCACCAACTGGGATATCCCGGCCACCCTGCCGCTCGCCGAGGCGGCCCTGTCGCGCACCAAGTTCAACGCCGTCGGCGTCTACGGCCCCGATCCGGCGATCTATTCCTACATCACCAAGCTCGCCAAGGAGGGCCTGCCGGTCGTCACCTGGCACGTGCTGCCGCCCGAGGGCACGGTCGATGGGCTGAAGGCCGCCGCCGCGCAGGATATCGCCGCTGCCGGCACCAATGCCGCCATCGCCATCGGCGACAAGCTCGGCGGCAAGGGCACCGTCGCCCTCACTCAGGGCGCCTCGAACGATACCGAAAACGCCATGTCCGATGCCTTCCGCAAGACCATCGCGGAAAAGTACCCGGACATCAAAGTGCTCGAGACCCAGATGGAAGGTTTTGAGCCCTCCGCTGCCGAGGGCAAGGCCATCGCCATTCTCCAGGGCAACCCGGACGTCAACGCCGCCTTCGGCACCACCGGCAACTCGATCCAGACCTGGTCGGGCGCGGCCCGCAAGGCCGGCCGCGACGTGGTGATCATCGGCATGGACTACATCCGGCAGAATCTCGACCTGGTGAAGTCCGGCGCCGCCTACGGCATCGTGGCGCAACCGCTCTATGAGGAAAGCGCCAAGGTTGCCGAACTGCTGGGTGCTTTGGCCAAGGGTGAAACGGTCACCTACATGAACGTCTTGCCCTCCAAGGTCATCACCGCGACCGATCTCGACCCCTATTACGCCATGCTCGAAAGCGCCGGCCAGTAAACCGGCTCCCACCGTGCCGGCCTCCCCTGACCCGGGGGCCGGCGCGGTTCTCTGTTTCTTGGTTTGTCGCGGAGGCAGCACAAATGGACCCGATCTTTTCCGCCCGCGGCATCGTCAAGGCGTTCGCCGGCGTGCAGGCGCTGCGTGGCGTCGATTTCAACGTGCTGGCCGGTGAAATCCATGCGCTGCTCGGCCAGAACGGCGCCGGCAAGTCGACGCTGGTGAAGATCCTCAACGGCGTCCATCCGGCTGGCTCCTATACTGGCGAGATCACCCTCGCTGGTCAGCCGGTGAGCTTTGCCTCGCCGGCCGCAGCGCGCGCCGCCGGCGTCGGCTACGTGCCGCAGGAAATCGAGGTGCTGGAGCAGCTCTCGGTGGCCGAGAACGTCTTCGCTGGCCATACCGGGCTGGGTGAAGGCGTGCTGATCTACCGACACAAACTCGAGGATCGTACCCGCGCCATTCTCGATGATCTCGGCCTCACGATCGACCCGAAGGCCATCGTCGCCTCGCTGACCTCGGCCCAGCGCCATCTGGTGATGATTGCCCGCGCCCTGGCGCTGAAACCGCGCGTGCTGATGCTCGATGAGCCGACCGCATCGCTCTCGGGCACCGAGGTCGACGCACTGCTCGAGGTGCTGCGCCGTTTGAAACGGCAGGGCGTCACCATGATCTACATCACCCATCGGCTGCCCGAGGTGCTCGCCGTCTGCGACCGCGCCACCGTGCTGCGCGATGGACGCGTTGCCGCCGAGCTGGGGCGCGAGGAATTCGAGGAAGACCGCTTCATCTTCGCCATGTCGGGCCAGCGGCTGCAAAAGCTGTTCCCCCCGCACGAGGCGCCGGTCGGCGCGCGCCCCATGCTGGCAGTCGAGCACTTGAGCGTCGCCGGCAAGCCCGGGGCCATCTACGGCGCGCGCGATGTCAGCTTCTCGGTGGCCGCGGGTGAGATCGTCGGCCTTGCCGGGCTGCTCGGCTCGGGCCGCAGCGAGATCCTCCACGGCATCTTTGGCCGCGTCCCCGCCGAGGGCACGGTGGAAGTCGATGGGCAAGCCATCGCCATCCGCTCGCCGCGCGATGCACGCGACGCCGGCATTGCGCTGCTCACCGAGGATCGAAAGCGCGATGGCCTGCTGTTCAACCTGCCCGTCGGCGCCAACATCACCATCGGCAATCTCGACCCGCTCTCGGCCCGCGGCATGGTTCGCGGCGATCGGGAGCGGAGCGCCATCCTCGAGGCGATGCGCCAGCTCAACGTCAAGGCGTCGTCGCCGCAGGCCTCGGTGGCGCATCTCTCGGGCGGCAACCAGCAGAAGCTGCTATTCGCCCGGGTGCTGATGCGCGCCCCAAAAGTGCTGCTGCTCGATGAGCCGACCAAGGGTGTCGATGCGGCGACCCGGCAGGAAATCTACCGGCTCGTCGTCGAGCTCGCCAACAAGGGCGTAGCGCTGGTCGTCGTCTCGTCGGAGCTCGAAGAAGTGCTCGGCCTCTGCGACCGCTGCCTCACCATCGCCGATGGCCGCATTGTCGACACGTTCAAGCGCGGCGAAGGCGGTGAAGATCGCGTGCTGCGCGCGGTGGCGGCGGCGCAGGCGGAGACGGTGCGGGCGGCGTCCTAGCTGATTATCCGGTGGGGGTCAGCCCGCACCGACGCCAGCAATGTCAAATCCGAAACGGCTCGAACCGCAACGTCCCCACGGTGCTCTCGCCAGGCCCCAGCACGATCACCCCATCCTCCGGATCGCCGAACCCATCCGGCCGGTTGAATGCCCCCGACGCATTGGTCTGCGGTTCGACGCAGAACACGTTCAACGCCGGATCGGCGTAGAACATCACATGCTTGTAGGGTGTATCGCCCTTCATGGTGATCCCGGCGCCGCGGCCCGGAAAGCGCAGCGTCGCGCTGCCATCCCAGCCGCCATAGTCGCTGCAGCGCCAGTAGATCGGCAGCGGCGCGGCCGTGTTGAAAGACACCTCGGGCGGCAGCGACACCCGCTGCCCGATCATCCCCTCGGGCTCGTTGAGATGGAAGCTGGTGGCCCCGAACTGCAGCGTCGTATCCGCATCCCGGTCGAACCAGGGGTGATGCCCGAAGCCGAACGGCATCCGGCGTTCGCCCGTATTGGTCACCCGCGTCACCAGTTCGAGCCCGGTATCGGTGAGCGTGAACCGCTGCTCGGCGCGGTACGAATAGGACGACGGGTCGGCCACCTCCAGCGTCAGCACCGCGCTGCCCGGTCCGGTCTGCTCCGCCGTCCATGGCCGATGCCAGGCAGTGCCGTGCACGTGGTAGATTTCCGGCGGGTTGTTCGCGGCAAAGCCATAACGCCGCCCTTCGAACGTGAAGGCATTGCCGCCGATCCGGTTGGCGAACGGGATCATCGGAAAGGACGCGACGCCCAGCACGTTGCCGGCCTGCCGGTTGGCGTCCGAGAGCGGCCGCATCACATCGATGCCGTCGATCCGAAAACGCCCAATGCTGCCGCCGATCGCCGGTGCGAGATCGATTGCCAGCGTCCCGGTCCTGAGTTCGAGATGCTCAGAAATTGCGGCCATAGCCGGCACTCCATCCCCCGTCGACCGACAGCATCTGACCCGTGGTGTAGCTGTTGAGCGGGTCGCAGAAGAACAGCGCCGTGTCTGCAACCTCGGCCACCGATCCCGGCCGCTTCACCGACGCATGCCCGAGCATCGCCGCATCTCCCGCCAGCAGCGGTTCGCCGATGGCGCCGACGCCCAGGGCGTTCACCAGCACCTTCGGCCCCAGTTGCATCGCCATAGTGCGCACCGTCGCCAGCACCCCGGCCATTGCCACCGAGAATTCGGCATGCCGCCGCATCGGCATCCCCGCCGCGGCTGAAACGAGAAACAGCACGCGCCCGCTGCCACGCGCGAACATCGCCTCGCCCGTGGCGCTTGCCGACTGCAGCTGCGCCGCCGGATCGTAGCCGGCAACCGGCAGCAGCGGCACCGACACGATCAGGATATCCGGCACCGGCGCCACCGCGCCAACCGTTGCGCCATTGCTCCTCAGCGCATCGAGCACCGCAATGGCAACCGGGTTCTGCTCACCCCGCAACTCAACGAATGTGTTCTGGAGTTCGATCCGCATGTCCGGCCTCACATCATGTAGCCGGCGGTCCAGCCGCCATCGACCGCCAGCACCTGGCCGTTGATGTAGCCGGCACCGGGTGAGCTCAGAAACAGCACCGCCTCGGCGATTTCCTCGGGGGTGCCGGGGCGTCCGAGCGGCAAATGCTGCATGAACTCGGCGGTGCGTCCGGCGAACTTGCCATCGGCGCCATAGAACAGCGAGCGCGTTCCCTCGGTCATGATCGAGCCCGGCGCGATGGCATTGGTGAGGATGCCCTGCGGCCCCAGTTCCAGCGCCATCGAGCGGGTCATGTGGATGATGCCGGCCTTGGCCGCGACGAACGGGCTCTGCAGCCGCATCGCCGCCAACCCCACCACCGAGGCAATATTGATGATCCGCCCGCCTTCGCCCTGCCCGACCATCGGCTGCAGCGCCGCATGGCTCATCAGGTAGAGGCCATCGAGGTCGATGCGGGTGATGCGCTCCCACTCTTCGAGCGGAAACGTGTCGATGTTCACCCGGTGCACGAAGCTGTTGACCCCGGCATTATTGACCAGGATGTCGATCCGGCCATAGCGGGCGATCGTTTCCGCCACGCCCGCCTCGGCGGAATCCCGGCTGGAGATATCGATCACCGCCGCCATCGCGCCGGGCAGGGTAGCGGCGTACGCCTCGGCCCCTTCCCGGTTGATGTCGGCGACCACCACGCTGGCGCCGTTATCGCTTAGCCGCCGCGCGATGGCGCGGCCGATCGCCCCCGCCGCGCCGGTGACCAGGGCCACCCGCCCGTTCAACTCCACCTGCATTGGCACGACTCCTCCAGCCCCGCGCCAATGCTATTATAATATCTGGCCCAAAGCGGCAATTGCGCTTTGGGCTAAGGGGCAGTGCTGTTGGCCATATCGCACTGGCCCTTCAGTCGTCGCTTCCCTCCCCCTTGAGGGGAGGGATTGAGGGTGGGGGTGGTGAAGTCAGCACCGAGACCGCCTCACCACCCCCACCCCCGTCCCCGCCCCTCCCCTCAAGGGGGAGGGGAGCACCCCTCAGTTCGCCCGCAGCAGCGTCAGCCCCAGCGGCTCGCCGTCGGCATTGAATGCCTCGCGTTCGCCGGTCACCGAGTCGCGGTGCCACTCGGCCACCGCGCCCGCCTTGAGGTGCAGGTGGAAATCCGAGCGCATCACGTTGATGAAGCCCATTGCCGGCTTCACCGTCTCGATGGTGCCGCGCCAGAACTGCTGGAAGCCGGGGCGCCGGAAGCCGATCACCACCTGCGCTTGCGCCGCCTGCGCATCCTCGAGCGGCAGCCGGCCGGGGTCGGTTTCGTTCGCCTCGATGCGCTCACCCGGGGGCGTGTCGGGCTTGGCTTCGATGGCAGTGCCGATGCCGAGCGGCGCCACAGCCGCATCGAACGGCTCGATCCCGTCGAAGCCGACGATGCCACAGATATAGCTGCCATCGGCGCGGTTCAGGTCGATGCGCGGATAGGCTTTGTCCTTCATCACGCTGGTGCGGTCGACGATGATCTCGGCGACACTTGCCAGTTCGATCCGGCTCTCGTGCTCGGCCCCACCGATCACCGCCCAGCCGTCCTCGAAGCTGACGCTCTCGACCGCGCCGATCCGCTCATGCGTGGCGCCGAGGTGTCGCGCCGTCACCATCAGCCTGCCGATGGCGGGGAGGGTAAGGAGCACATCGCGGGCGCTGGCATCGAGGCGGGCACGAGGCAGGGCGATGGGCAAAGGGGCTAACGTGTCGAGCATTGCAGGGATCCTTAGGCAAGTACGGGTTCGAGAGGCGTGGCCGGAGCAGCCGGAGTGGCGCCCAGTTCCACGGTGGTGAGCGTGCCGAGGCCCTGGGGCTTCCGATGGGCGACGAGGATGAAAGCGCTGTCGGGCAGTTCGCGACGCAGCAGTGCCAAGAGCTCGGTCTCGGCGGCGACGTCGAGCGCGCTGGTGGCTTCATCGAGGAAGGCGAAATCCGGCCGATGGAGCAGCAGCCGCGCCAGCGCCAGCCGCTGCAACTCGCCACCCGACAGACCACCCGTGCCGGTCTCGCCGGTGCCGAGCGTCACATCGAGCCGATTGCCGAGGCCCACGGCCTCGAGCGCTGCCTTGCGCACCTCGGGCGAGAACGCCTCGGCGGTCGCCGGATAGGCCACGGCATCCGTGATGTCGCCGATCGGCACATAGGTGCGCTGCGGCAGGAACAGCATGCTGCCGGCGGGTGTCTCGATCCGGCCATTGGCATGTGGCCAGAGGCCGGCGATTGCCTTGACCAGAGTGGTCTTCCCCAGTCCCGAGGCGCCCGCCAGCCACACCGCTTCACCCGGCGCGACCGTGAGGTCTTTCACGCCGAGCAGCGCCCGGCCATCCGGCAGCGTCAGATTGAGCCCCGAGATGCGCAGCGCCCCATTTCCCGGCTGCACCACCGGTGCTGCGCCGCCATTGCCCTCGGTCGAGCGCAGAAACCCGTCGAGACGGGACGATGCCGCAACGAGGTCCGCAAGGTCGCGATACGAGAAGATGAACCACGAGAGCGTGGTCACGACGCTCGAGAACGCCGTGCTCACCTCCATCAGCCCGCCGAAATTGACGCTGCCGGCGAGGAAGGCGGGCAACGCCACGAACAGCGGAATGCGCAGCACGGTGTGCTGGTAGGGGTAGGTGAAGCAACTGAGGATCAGCTCGCGATTGATCAGTCGGCGCCAGTTTCCGATGATCCCGCCAAAACGCTGGTCGAGCGTACGGCGCTCGGCGCCTTCGCCGTTGAGCAGCGCGATCTCGTCGACATTGGAGCGCATGCGGGCGAGGGCAAAGCGGAAGTCTGCTTCGCGCCGCTGCTGCTCGACATACAGCGCCTTCAGCGGGCTGCCGAGCACATGGGTCAGCAGCGAGCAGAGCCCGACATAGACGAACGCCGCGACCAGCATGTAGCGCGGGATCTCGAAGTCGATGCCGATGAAGGTCAACGACAGCGGAAACGACGACAGCTGCCAGAGCAGCGCCACGTAGGAGAAGATGGCGACGATGTTGGTGATGAGATCGAGCGCTTCCGACAGCATGCCGCTGACGAACAGCCGGCAGTCGTCGGCGATGCGCTGGTCGGGGTTGTCCACCCCACTGCCATCGGCCATCCGCCAATAGGCCTTGCCGCGCAGCCAGCGGTCGCGCACCGCCTCGGTCAGCGACTTGCGCCAGCGGATCAGCACCAGCTTGTTGAGATATTGCGAGCTGAGTTCGCGGATCGAGTTCAGCAGCACGATGATGCCGAAAATGCCGATCTGCGTGAGCGCCGCCTTGGCATCCACCGCCTCCAGCGCCGAGTAGAAATCCTTGGTCCAGGAGATGATCCTCAACGTCGCGTAGACGCCGGCCAGCTTCAGCGCCACGACCGCAACGAACAGCAGCAGCCCGAGCTTGCCGCCCCGCCCGCTGATGCAGAGCCCCAGGAGGCGCCAGAACTGGCCGAGCACGCGGATCATGACGAGGATCTCCAAAAGCAAAAAAGCGGGAGAGCCATGGACGAGGCCCTCCCGCGGAGTAGGTGAGACTAGAACTTCACCGACGCGCCGACCTTGAAGGTGCGGCCCGGACCGGTCTGCAGCTCCGGCGGAGCGTTGCTGGCGTTGGTGCCACCCGGGAAACCCGGCATGTTGTAGCTGCCGATGGTGTTGGGGAAGTACCGGGTGTCGAAGAGGTTCTGGATGCCGGCAGTGATCTCGATATCCTCGGTCGGCTTCCAGGTGGTGAAAGCATCGAAGATCGCGTATCCGCCCGGCTTGAAAGCGTTCGGGTCGTTGCGGTGCTGCACACCATCGGCAAAGGTGCCGAATACCTCGAACTCGAGGTTGTTCTCGGGCAGTTCGTAGCGCAGGCCCAACACTGCCGTCAGTGGTGTCGCCCGCTCGTACCAGTTCTCCGCTGCGGTGGGCGACGTCTGCTGGCGGCCATACTGGTAGGTAACGGCCGCGTTGAAGAACAGGTTCTCGTAGACCTCGAGTTCCCCCGCAAGCTCGATGCCCGACAGCTTCACCTTGGACAGGTTAATCGAGGTGTAGACGTCTGTATTTGGCGCGACCTCCTGCAGACGCTCGATGAAGTCGGTATAGTCGGAGTGGAACGCGGTAGCGCTCAGCCAACCCTTCTCGAACTCGCCGCGCACGCCGACCTCGTAGCTCCTCACTGTCTCGGGGCGCAGGTTCGGGTTCGGGATCACTTCGCCGCCGGAGAAGGGATCGAGGCTCGAGACGAACAGCTGCTGGCTGGTCGGCATCTTGTAGCCTTCGTTGTAGGCAACGTAGGCCGAGACAGCTTCGGTGAACTGGTACTTGGCCGACAGGCTCTTGATCAGCGTCTGCGAGTCGATCTTCTCAGGCTTGAAGCCGGGCAGATATGGCGGCGCTTTGCCCTTGGTCGGATCGATCGAATAGGTGGCGTAGCGCAAGCCCGGCGTGATCGTCAGCTTCTCGTCGAGCAGCCTGATCTCGTCCTGGATGTAGAGGTCGGCACGCACCGTCTCGACGTCGGGGAAGCTGAAGCCGTTATACTCGGTATGCCCCGAGACACCGGTCCGCGAGTTATAGGTGTCGGTGTAGTCGTCATAGAGCGTATGGGAGATGTCGCCGTCGAAGCCATATGTCAGCGTATGGCTGCTGCCACCGAGGTCGAAGCTCGAGATCGCCTGGATCTCGGCCTCGAGGAAGGCTTCGCGATAGTCGCGCACCGCATGGTTGGTGGTGTAATAGGACACCGGCAAGGCGTAGCTCTGGCGCTTGAAGCTGTCGGTACCGCGCCGCTGCGGCGAGTAGCTGAGATTCCACGTCAGGCTGTCGATGAAGCCGTTGTCGACCTGCCACTCATGCTCGATGGCGAAGCGTGGGCGCTCGACGATGACCGAACGGGTCCACTGATCGACATTGTACTGGCTGGTGGTGGTCGGCGTGCCGGTCACGGCGTTGGCCGAGGTGTCCACCTGCTCGACGTCGGTCTGCCGGTTGTTGAACTCGGCGGTGACTTCGACGCGATGGTCGTTATTGGGTGTCCACACCGCCTTCGCCATGGCATTGTAGGCCTCGGCATCGGTGGGGAAGAACTTGTCGCAAGACCAGTTGGGCGCGCGGGCGCAACCCCAGATGCCACCGTCGGCCCGGGCGTTGGACAGCGTTGCTTCATGCGACGACACGTGGCCGAGCGAACCCAGCACCTGCAGCCCGTTACCGAAATCATATGCGGCGTTGATCTGCTGGCGGAAGCTGCGATCGTAGCTGTCGAATGCAGTCTTCACCTCGACGGCCCAAGGTTTGTCGCTGTCGTAGAGCAGGTCTTCGGGATCGAGCGTCTGGAACGACACCACACCGCCGAGCGCATCCGCACCCCACAGCACGCCGGCGGGTCCCTTGACGATTTCGACCTGCTTCATGTTCCACGGATCGATTACGTCGCGGCCGCCGTCGATGATGCTCTCGATGGTGCGCGAACCGTCCACCTGCATCTTGACCCGGTTGCCGCTGACGCCACGGATGGTGAAGCCGCCCAGTTGCGCCCACGGCTGAGTGGCAGAGGACGAGCGATCAACCTGTACGCCCGGCTCGAGCCGGACCAGGTCCTGGATGTCTCTGACCATCCGCTCTTTCAGGGTCTCGCTGTCGATGACCGTGACCGTCGCGGGAACGTCCAGCACGCTTTTCGCGGAGCGGGTCGCCGTGACCGTGATGCGCTTGAGGATGGTGGTCTGCGCATTGGTCAGTTCCTGCGCCGCGACCGGCTGCGGAACCGCGCAGAGCAGCGCCACCACGCTGATGCCGATGAGATGCCAAGGTGAGATATTCGCGCGTGCCAACGCACGCGCGACAAGCGGCCGATAAGACATGCCTGCCCCCAAAAGAAACCGAAATTGTTGGCTGGCTGTCGGCGCGCCGCACGCCGCTTGGCTGGCTGTTCCACGGTCTAAATGGACCGATGTTCACGCTCTATGAAAGATGAGTATCTGAGTCAAGATTAAACGCTACTGCGCCAGTTCCGCCGTGCGGTTGTAGGCGGCAGTGAAGCCGGCGAGTGACAGTGTCACCGTCACCGGCTGACCATCGTCGACCTTGACGCCGGTGACTTCGAGCACCGTGCCGACCTTCATGGCGCTGAGCGCCACCTCGTCGAAATCGAGCGGCACCAGGCAGCCGGTCTGCACGCAGGTGAGGAACGGCCGGGCCTGCCCCAACTGCTGGCCGTCGATGCCGAGCTGCACCCCGGCATCGAGCCTGAGCCCGAACGCCGTCAGCAGCATGCCCTCGGCCTTGTTGCCGGTCGGCGCCGCCAGTTCGACCGCCACCAGCGCGCTGCCGGTCTGCGGGTTGCCGGCGGTCTGTGAGAAGGCGCAGTCCTTGCCGGCTTCGACCAGCGCGCAGTTCACCGTCCAACTGCCATGCGCTTCGTTGAGCGCCGAGGCGCCGCCCGGCAGGCTCGCCTGCTGTGCCAGTGCCGGTGATGCCATCAGCAGCAGCGCGGCGGAGATCAGGGCCCTCACGACGCGACCCTCGCGTCCTTCAGCGGCCGGTTGAGCGCCCGGCGGGCTTCGCCGGCCATCTTCACCAGCGTCATGTGCATGTCCTTGGACGAGGTCAGCTCGCTCTCGAACCAGATGCGGCGGATGTCGTCGCCGTCGGCGAGGTCCATGCCTTCGGCATCGACGCCGATCAGCCGCCATTTGCCGGGCGCCGCCTTGGCAAAGTGCTCGGCATAAAGCCCCACGGCCTCGCCGTGGTCGTCGTTCATGTGCTCGATGGCATCCGCTTCGCTCGCTGCCAGCTCCGGATTGGCCGGGTTGGCGTTGAGGAGGTTGTCGCGGGTCAGGGCATAGGCGCGACCGAACCCGCCATTGTACGAGGCGCTCTTCGGCTCCAGACGGAAGTAGCGGAAATCGCCGAGGCCCGAGTAGAGCTTGGCCTTCTGCTGGTGGATCAGGTAGCGCGTATCGAGCCGCTGGTGCTCCTCGCTGTCGCGCTCCACTTCGCGCGCTTCTGCGGCGATGGTGACGCGGGCATGCGCCAGCGGGTCGCCCCTACCGGGATAACCGATCAGCAGCGAGCAGCGGGGATCAGCGAGCAGGGCGCCGGTATGGGCGGCCAGCTTCGAGACGAGGATGATCGGCGCGCCGTCATAATCGGTCGAGACCCCGACGCGGGTGGCGATCGGCCAGCCGGTCCCCGGCTCGATCGTCGCGATCGAGCCCGAGCGCGCCGAGCGGATCAGCGTCTTGGCCTCGCGCACCGCCTCGGCGGTGGTCTCGAGCAGCACGTCCTTCTTCTTGTCTTCGGTCATCATCGAACTCACTTCTTGAAATAGACCGGCACGGTGAACGACCAGCTCGATCGTCCCGCTGCCTCGGGAATCGGGGGAAAGGGCGCGGCGCGGTCGACGGCCGCCAGCGCGGCGTTGTCGAGCGCATCGTTTCCCGAACTGCGGGCGAGCGCGACTTTCGTCACTGTACCACTGGCGCCGACGGTAAAGCTCACCAAAGCTTCGCCGGCGTCGCCGCGCGCCTTCGAAGGGTACTTGGCGGCGCGGGTGACCTTGGCCTGCACCAGGCCGGGGTACTTGCTCGCCGCCGCGCTGCCGCCGTCATTCTTCTTGCCGGCGCCACCGCCGGATTTCTTTGCCGCGGTATCGGCCTCGGCCGCGCCGCCATTGCCGAGGCTGGCCTGCTGCGACGGCTTCTTCTTCTCCGGCTTTTTCTCGGCCGGTTTTTTCGCCTGCTTCGGCTTTTCGGCCGGCTGGTCCTTGGGCGGTTCCTTCGCCGGCTCGGCCTTCGCCTCGACCGCCTTCCGCACGATGCGCGGCTTGGGGATCGGCGCCACCTGCAGCTCGTCTTCGACCACCGGTGCGAGGCTTGCCGTCTCCAGCGGCTTCACCACCTCCACCGGCTGCACCAGTGCCGGCGGGATCTGCTGCATTGCCGGCTCGGGCGTCAGCTGAGCTACGGTCGCAGTGCGTACCTCTTCGAGCGGATCGGACTGCGACGGCGCCACGCTGTCGGCAACCACCGTCGCCGCGCCGTCGACCAGCTGCGGCATCGCCGCCTCAACCGGCGCGATCGGATCCGCCGCCGCGGTGAGCACCTCGGCCGAGGCGATCTCCTCACTCTCGGCCGGCGTGATCTCGGCGACCTCGACCGGCGCCGCTACGGCTTCGACCGCCTTGGCCGGTTGGGCCTCCGCCACCTCGACCATTTCGGCCTCGGCAGTCTCCGGTACTTCTTCGGCCTCGACCTCGGCACCAGCCGAGACCAGCGTCTCGGTCGCTTCGCTGATCTCCTCGGTCGGATTGCTGGTCGCCGTGTCGACCGAGATGATCTCGACCGCCACCGATTCCGCCGCCGTTTCGTCGATCGCAGGCTCGAGGTTCAGGAACACGAACGCCCCGGCGATCAGGCCGATATGGATGCTGGCAGAAGCGAGGGCGGCCTTCTTCATCTTACGGTTCGCGCTGCTGCGTGATCAGCCCGATGCGGGCATAGCCGGCGCGGCTCAAATCGCCCATCACCTGCATGATCAGCCCGTAATCGGCGGTCGCATCGCCCCGGATGTAGAGCCGTTGCTGCGTGCCGGCGTCGCCCGCCGCTGCCGCCACTGAACTCAGTAGCGTCTCGAGCGAGATTTCGTCTTCGCCGAGATAGACCTGGCCTTCCGGCGTCACCGAGATGGTGAGCGGCTTCGTCCCCTCGACCTTCATCTCCGGCGCGTTGCTCTGCGGCAGGTCGATCGGCACACCCGAGGTCAGCAGCGGCGCCGTCACCATGAAGACGATCAGCAGCACCAGCATCACGTCGACCAGCGGCGTCATGTTGATCTCGCTGATCGCCCCACGTCGGCCGCGCTTCCCACGTGCACTCTGCAGCGACATGCTCATCAGGCATTCCCCCGCGCATCGAGCTGCCGCGACAGCAGTACCGAGACCCGGTCGGCGAACGCCTCGAGCCGGCCGATCAGCCGCCCGGCGTCGCCGCTGAGCTTGTTGTAGGCAATCACCGCCGGAATGGCGGCGAGCAGCCCGAGCGCCGTGGCGAACAGCGCCTCGGCGATGCCGGGCGCCACCACGGCGAGGCTGGTGGATTTCGCCGCGGCGATCGAAGTGAAGGCATTCATGATACCCCACACCGTGCCGAACAGCCCGACGAACGGCGCCGCGCTCCCCACTGTCGCAAGCAGCGACAGGCTGCGATCGAGCTTCTCGCTCTCGGCCGCCACCGTGGTGTCGAGCACGATGCGGAGCCGCGCCTGCAGGCCGCCCGAATTGGCAGCATTGTCGGCATGGCTGCCGTTCCATTCTTCCATCGCCGCCGCGAACAGCGCGCCGAGCCCGGTGCGCGGGCCGTCCTTCAGCCGGGCGTAGATCTGGTTCAGCGGCTCGCCCGAGGCGAAGATCTTGTCGAATGCCTTCATCTCGCGCCTGGCGCGGGCATAGGCGGCAGCCTTGGCGAAGATCACCGCCCAGCAGGCGATCGAGGCGAACAGCAGCCCCAGCATCACCGACTTCACCACCCAGTCCGCCTGCATGAACAGCGCGAACATCGACATGTCGTGCGCCGCCGCAACCGGCTCCACCGCTTCGATCACCGTTTCCATCAGATGCCGAACTCCACGCCATCGAGGCGCGACACGGTGCTGAGGCCACTAAGGCAGACCTTCGGATCGAGCCCCGTGCCCTCGCAGGCCACCACGTCATTGATCAGCACCCGGCTCACCTTGTCGCAGCCGAGCTCGCCGATATCGAACTGCAGCACCCGGGTCTTGCCCTCGGGCATCGCCTTGAAATCCAGCGACACCAACCGCTCAATACCGCCGCCGGCGCCGAACAGCGCAATTTCGAAGGCCGAGCGGGTGAGCTCGGTGCCGAGCCTGTTGGTGGCGAGGAAGGTGACGCGACAGCCGGTTTCGCTCGGGGTCAGCGCGTTGAGTTCCAGCGCCAGGCCGGGAGCCGCCGGGGCGTCCTGGGCCAGGGTCGGCGTGGCGCACAGCGTCGCCAGCAGCAATGCATGGGTGAGGCGCATGGGCGCTCCTATTTGTTGAGGACGAGTTTGCCCTGCCGCGTGATCCGCAGCCGGTAGGTGAGGCCCTGGTGCGCGATGCCGATCTCGGTGGCGCCACCGAACAATTCCTCGGTGGTGAAGCTCGGCACGCCGACCGGCGCATCGGTCTTGGCCGCCGCCTCCGGCAGCGCCGTCATGTCCTCTAAATCCTCAAGTCGCACCCTGGTCACCCCGACCGCCTGCCGTCCGTTTAAAACATGAGTGTGATTATCAGAATTATGCTGACGCGCAAGCGCCACAATGTCGCCGGTCACGGGAGGGGGCGCGGGCCATAGCGGTCGGGTCTCCCCGCCGGCGCGTGGGAGGTTTGCCGGCCGCGCCAGTCTGGCACTCGAAAGTACATTCAGCGCGAAACGGCGCGATGACCCCCTAGCTGGCAAGCCGGCGGATAGCCTTCTTCAGCGCGGCGATCCGGAAGATGGCGTTGGCGGCGCCGTAGCCGCGGTAGCCACGGCGCTCCACCACTTCGAAGAAAAAGCCCTGGCCGAAGGTGGTGCTGTAGAGCTGCAGGTACTCGCCCCACTCATCGCGGTCGTAGAGGATGTTGTGCTTGCGCAGCCGGTCGGTGAACTCAGGTTCGAGGCCGAAGCGGGCTTCCACGTCGTCGTAGTAGTTCGGCGAGATCTGCAGCGAGCGGAAGCCGTTGCTGTCGAGAGCGGCGGCGCTGGCGAAGATGTCGCTCGTCGCGAAGGCGATGTGCTGGATGGCTGAGCCGAGCTTGTCGGCGAGGAAGTGGCCAGCGAGGGTCGCACTGTTTTCGGCGCCGTTCATGGTGATGCGGAGCGCCCCCGAGCTATTCTCGATCACCTGGCTGCGGACGACCCCCGAAGGGTCGACGATATCCACCATCGGGGTTTTGTCGGCCAGGAAGATCGAGCTGTAGAACAGCAGCCAGGTCGGCATCTGGTCATAGGGAACGGTTTGCGCCAGGTGGTCGATGCTGTTGAGGCCGGCTGGTCGCGGCAGTTCCTCGAAATCGAGACCGGCTGGTTCGAAATCGATCTGCTGAAACCGGCCCAGCTTGCTGGTGCCATCGACGAGATAGAGCAGGCTTCCGCCGATCCCGCGGATGGCCGGGATCTCGAGTTCATCTGGCGCTACGGCTTGCTGGAATTGCTCGGCGCCCAGGGCAAGCGCCCGGGCCATGGCCGCGCTGGCGTCGTCGACGATGAGGGCCAGTGCATAGGCCGACGTTCCGTGCAACTTGAAGGCGGTGTGCGCATAGCCGGAACCCTCGGTATTTATGATGATCCGGATCTCGCCCTGCTGGTAGAGGGTCACCTGCTTGGAGCGGTGCTCGGCGATCCTCGTGAAGCCCAGCGTGGTCAGCAGTGCGCCGAGGTTGAGGGCATCGGCCGCATCGGCTGAGAATTCGACGAAAGCGACGCCCTTGACCTCGATGCGGTCGGGTATCGGCTCGAGCTGCAACGTCTCCGACCCGGTCGAGCGGCGCACTCGATCGCCGAGGTAAATGAGGGAGCGGTGACCGTCTGCAGCGATCGATCGCGGCGAACCCCCACGAAACTGATCGTTGAAGATCTCCAGCGAGAAGTAGCCGTTATAGCCGGTATCGACCACGGCCGCGGTGAACTCGGCCACCGGCAGATCCCCTTCGCCGGGCATGTTGCGGAAGTGGCGGCTCCAGTACAGCAGGTCCATGTCGATCTGCGGCGCATCGGCCAGTTGAACGATGAACAGCTTCTCCCTGGGGATCGAGCGGATCGAGTTGATCTCGATGCGGCGGGACAGGCTGTGGAAGCTGTCGAGCACGAGGCCGATATTGGGATGGTTGGCTCGCCGCACGATTTCCCAGGCATCGCGGTGGTCGTTGATGTGCTTGCCCCAGGCCAGCGCCTCATAGCCGACGCGCAGCCCGCGCCTGCCGGCACGTTCCCCCAGCTCACGAAAGTCGTCGGCCGCCCGGTCGATGCCGCCCAGCGCCAAGGTCGAGACATTGGAGCAGACAAGCAGCAGGTCCGTTCCGAGCTCCTGCATGACGTCGAACTTGCGCTCGGCGCGATCGAAGGTGCGTTGCCGGTGCGATGGCGGCATACCCTCGAAGTCGCGGAACGGCTGGAACAGGCAGATCTCGAGGCCGTGGTCGCGCACCATCCGGCCGACGTCTGCCGGGCTGCCGTCGAAGGCGAGGAAGTCGTTCTCGAAGATCTCGACCCCGTCAAAGCCGGCAGCCGCGATGGCAGCAAGCTTGTCGGGGAGCTCGCCACTGATCGAGACCGTGGCAATCGAGGTCCGCATCGTCTCCTCCAATAAACGAACTAGTTCGTACATAATCGGTAGAGACTGATCCGGTTGCGGTCAAGTTACCGCCCGCATGGCTATTCGGTCGGCAGTTTCTCCGGGCGGACGATGTATCGAAGCACCATGTCCACCGAGTTGCGCTTCAATACGGCCTGGGCTTTGGAAGTGCTCAGGTCACGGCCGAAGAGCTTGGAGAACGTCGCTCGATTGGAAACGTTGAAGAAGCACAGCGCACTGATCTGCCAATGCAATTCGATCGGGTCGAGCCCGGCGCGAAACAACCCCTCGGCCACACCGCGCTCATAGATCGTCTCGATGGTCCCGATGGCGGTGACGTTGAGCTGCCGGATGACTTTGGATTTCTCCAGGTACTCGGCATGGTGGATGTTCTCGATCATCACCATGCGGATGAAATCCTCATGCTTGTGGTGATGCTCGAAGGTGAATTCCACCAGCCGGCGCAGCGCATCTAGCGGCGACAGCCCGCCGATGTCGAGCTTGGCCTCGCCCTCGCGAACCTTGCGATAGGCGTTCTCCAGCACCGCCAGGTAGAGGCCTTCCTTGTCGCCGAAGTAATAATAGATCATCCGCTTGGACGACCGGGTGCGTGCCGCGATCTCGTCGATTCGGGCGCCGGACAGGCCGTTGAGGGCGAACTCCTCCGAGGCGACTTCGATGATGTTGTGCCGCGTGCCCTCTGGGTCCTGGGTGCGGACCCCGCTCTGAGCCTCGGGTTTTGCGGCCTTGGGCGCCATGTAAGCCGTTCCTCCGTCCCTCCCGACGGAGAGATTGACTAAACTAACCAGTTCGTACATCACTGCGCGTACGTAGCCAGACCATTATCGGTGGGGCGGGCCGAATGACAAGGGTGTGACGTCCGCTCCGGGCGGCGGGGCCCGGGCGGCTGGTGGAGACGAACGTGATTTCAGCCGTTGTCGACGAGGCCCGGAGGCAGCTGGGCGACCTGGTCGCGACGCGCCGCAAGGCACAATCGGCGGGTGGTCGCCAATTCGTCGTCGGGCTGCTGGGACGCGGTATCCAGGCCTCCAAGACTCCTCGCATGCACGAGCTCGAGGGCCGTCGCCTCGGCGTCGGCTACACCTACGTGCTGATCGATTTCGATACGCTCGGGCTGGCCGATCACGATCTCGGAGCGATGATCGAGCTGGCCGAGGCGCTTGGCTTTGCCGGCCTCAACGTCACCCACCCGTTCAAGCAGGCCGTGCTGCCGTTGCTGGACGACCTGGCGCCGGAAGCCGCGGCGATCGGGGCGGTGAACACCGTGGTACTCATGGCCGGCCGCCGCACCGGCCACAACACCGACAGCTGGGGCTTTGCCGAGAGCTTTCGCGAGGGCCTCGCCGGCGCACCGATGGAGGCTATCGTGCAGTTCGGGGCAGGGGGCGCCGGCGCGGCCGTGGGGCACGCACTGTTGTCGCTGGGCGGGCGCAAGCTGACGCTCTGCGAAACCGAGCTCGGTCGCGCCAGGGGCCTCGCCGAACGGCTGGGCGAACGCTTCGGCGCTGAGGTCGACGCAACGGACGATCCGGCGCTGGCGCTTGCGGGCGCTAGCGGAGTGGTCAACACCACGCCGGTGGGAATGGCCAAGTACCCGGGGCTGGCGTTTCCAGGCGAACTGCTGCGCGCCTCGCACTGGGTCGCCGAGATCATCTACTTCCCGGCCGATACGGCGCTGCTGCAGGCGGCGCGCCGGCTGGGCTGCCGCACCCTGGGCGGTACCGGCATGGCGGTCTACCAGGCGGTGAAGGCCTTCGAGCTGTTCACCGGGATTGCGCCTGATCGAGCTGCGATGATGGCGCATTTCCGGGCGGAGGCTTGAATTTCTGCTTCGGGCACGGTCGTTGAAGCCTTCCTGGCTGGCCTTGGTCGGCCCGCGAGGCACTACCGGCCGATCGCGCCGCTCCTGACCACATGCTCGATGCCTTTGTTCACGTGCGCGTCGAGCAGCCTCTGCGCGGTCTTGCCGTCGCGGGCGAGGGCGGCTTCGAGCAAAGCGAGATGATCGTCGGCGACCGGCTTGCCGCGGAAGCTGCCGGCCAGCATGTGGTAGCGCACGAAGCGATCGAACACCGAGGTGTGCATCGCCATCAGTGAGCGTGAGCCGCAGGCTGAGATCAGCGACTCGTGGAAGCTGCGATCGTAGCGGATCCACTCGGGGGTGCGGTTGCTCTCGCCGGCGAGCAGCCGCTTTTCGATGGCCGCCAGCTTGTGGTGCGCCGCAACGACACGGCCCTCCCATTCGAGATCGCCAGTGGCGAGCGAGAGCGCCAGGGCATGCTCCTCGAGCAGCAGGCGCAGGGCACCCAGTTCACGCAGGTCGGCTTCGGAGGCCGGCGCGACGGCAAAGCCCTTCTGGCCCTCGGCAACGACGAAAGCTTCGCTGGCGAGCCGCGTCAGCACTTCGCGCAGCGTGCCGACGCTGACTTCGTAGTGCTGCCTTAGCCGGTCGAGCGTCAGCTTGTCGCCCGGGCGGAGCACGCCATGGATGATGTCGCTCCGGATGGTCCGGAAGGTCATCTCGCCAATGCTGTCCACCGCAACCGCGTCGTCCATGCCCACCTCTTGATATCGGATAATACCACGATCATCCGATAAAATGGATATTGACGAATGGCAAGACGTAGGTTCAGTGTCCAGCCGGATGGCGAGCGGTCGACAGGCAATGCCGTCGATTGACATGTACGAACCATTTCGTACAAAGTGACTGAAGCTGGATGGACAACAAGATCCTGAAGGCGAGGGAGTGCCCGTTCAGGCGGGTTGATCGAGGGATTGCCCGCGACGCGGGTAGCGGGGCCGACAGGTTCCCAAGTGGAGGATGGACATGACGTTCCGTATTCAACGGCGAGCAACCCTGTTCGGCGCCGTAGCGCTTCTGGCAGTCAGCGCGATGACACCGGTGCTGGCACAGGACAAGCCGGTGCTGCGCTTTTCGGCAGTGTTCTCGGAGCAGGATATCCGCGCCGAGATGATGAAGCAGTTCGGCGAGGGCGTGGCTGGGTTCTCGACGCTCGAGCCCTATTACGGCGGCAACCTGTTCAAGCAGGGCACCGAGCTGGTAGCGCTGCAGCGCGGCAACCTAGAAATGGGCAATATCGCGCCGCAGGACGTCTCCAACCAGATCCCGGCCTGGTCGCTGCTGACCTCGGGCTACCTGTTCCGCGACGCCGAGCACCTGCGCAAGTTCTTCGACAGCGAGCTGGGTGCCGAGTTCAAGAAGATGGCCGAAGAGCAGCTCGGTATTCGTATCCTCGGACCGACCTATTTCGGCATTCGCCAGGTAGGCCTGCGCATCGACAAGGAAATCCAGACCCCCGCCGACATGGCCGGCGTGAAGCTGCGCATGCCGGGTGGCGATGCCTGGCAGTTCCTCGGCACGGCGCTGGGCGCCAATCCGACGCCGATGGCCTATGCCGAGGTCTATACGGGTCTGCAGACCGGGGCGATCGACGGGCAGGACAATCCGCTGCCCAATGTCGAGAACATGAAGTTCTACGAGGTGATGAAGCAGATCGTCCTCACCTCCCACCTCGTCGGCTACGACCTGCTGGTCATTTCGAAGGCGGCCTGGGACAAGCTGGCGCCGGCCGACCAGGATGCCCTACAGGCGGCAGCCACGGCGGCGATCGATTTCAGCCAGGCCAAGCACGTCGAGCGCGAGGCAGAGCTCTTGAAGAAGTTCGAGACCGACGGCCTCAAGATCCACACGCCCGACGTCGACGCCTTCCGCGCCAATGCGCAGAAGCTCTACCTCGAGTCCGAGCTCGCCAAGAGCTGGCCCGAAGGGGCGCTCGACAAGATCAACGCGCTCTAGTGCTTTACATGGGCGGCGCCTTGTGGCGCTGCCCATCCTTTTGTCCGGAGCGGCAGATGGCCTCACTCACGCGGATCGGCGCCTGGCTGCATGCCCGCGCGGAGAACCTGCTCGCAGCAATGCTGGCGACGATGTTCGTCGTCTTCATCGTGCAGATTATCTTCCGCTACCTGCTGAATTTCCCCATCGGCTGGACCCACGAGATCAGCGTCATCATGTGGGTGTGGCTGGTGCTGTTCGGCACCGCTTTCGTGGTGCGGGACCATGAGGAGATCCGCTTCGATCTGCTCTATTCGACGGTCAGCGAGCGCACCCGTCGTGCCATGGTGGTGATCTGCGCGGTGACGGTGGTGTTCTTCTTTGCCATCTCGCTGCCGGCGGTGCTCGACTACATCGGCTTCATGAAGGTGGAAAAGACCGCCTACCTCAAGATCCGTTTCGACTGGCTCTATTCGATCTACGGCCTGTTCGCGATCGCCATGATCGTGCGCCAGCTCTGGCTGGGCTACCAGGCGATCTGGGGCCGGCCGGGCGACGCGATCGACGTCACCAAAATCAAGTCCGGGATCTGAGCCGATGTCGCTCGCCTTCGCCCTTTCGCTCGGCCTCATCACCGTGCTGGCCTTCATGGGCCTGCCCATGGGCGTGTCGATGATCACCGGCTCGATCCTCTACCTGCTGATGCGCGGCCAGGACATGGGCATCGCCGCCGAGCAGCTGCTCAACGGCATGTACACCAACTACATCATGCTGGCGGTGCCGCTCTTCATCCTCGCGGCCGAGATCATGAACTCCGGCAGTCTGTCCACGCGTCTGCTCAACTGGTGCAATGCTGTCGTCGGGCGCTTCCGCGGCGGGCTGGCGCAGGTGAACATCCTGCAGTCCATTGTCTTCGCCGGCATGTCCGGTTCGGCCATCGCCGACGCTGCCGGTTCCGGCAAGATGATGCAGTACATGATGACCAAGGACGGCAAGTACACGCCGAGCTACGCCGCGGCGCTCACCGCCGTCACCGCGGTTATCGGGCCGATCATCCCGCCCTCCATTCCCATGGTGCTCTATGCGCTCGTTGCCGACACCTCGATCGGCTACCTGTTCCTCGGCGGCGTGTTGCCCGGGCTGCTGATGGCCGGCGTCATGATGCTGCAGGTCGCCATCACTGCCCGTATCAGGAACTTCCCGGTCGAGGAGCCGGTGCCGCTGCGGCAGTTGCCGCGCATGACCTGGCAGGCGCTGCCGGTGCTGCTGATGCCGGCAGTGCTGATGTTTGGCATTTATGGCGGCGTCACCACGCCGACCGAGGCGGCAGCCGTCGCTGCCTTCTATGCCCTGATCGTCTCGGTGTTCATCTATCGGGCGGTCAAACTGCCGGACCTCTACAACTCGGTACTGACCAGCGCCAAGACCACAGCCTCGATCGGCATGCTGATCGCCGGCGCGCTGGTCTTCAATTACGTGGTCACTATCGAGAACATCCCGCGCACCATCAGCGCCACGCTGCTGGCCTGGGATCTCGACCCGGTGATGTTCCTCATCGCCGTCAACATCCTGCTGCTGTTGATCGGCTGCGTGCTCGAGGGGACGACGATCCTCCTCGTTATCGTCCCGGTGTTGATCCCCACGGCGCAGGCGCTCGGCATCGACATGGTGCATTTCGGCGTCGTCGTGGTGGTCAACATCATGCTCGGGCTGATCACACCACCCTATGGGCTGCTGCTGTTCATCATGACGCGTATCGCCAATACGCCGATGCGGGCGCTGGTCGCCGATGTGGCGCCGTTCCTCGTCGGCCTGATCATCGCGCTGTTCGTTTTCACCTTCGTGCCCGACACGGTGCTGTGGCTGCCCAAGCTGTTCGGTTACGTCTCCCCGAGTATCACGCCATGAAGCCGATCTATGTCCTCAACGGTCCCAACCTCAACCGGCTGGGAAAACGCGAGCCGGAAATCTACGGCACGACCACGCTGGCGGAGGTGGAGGCGATGTGCCGCGAGGCAGCGGGGGCGACGCCGGTCGCCTTCCACCAGACCAACAGCGAAGAGACGCTGATCGAGCTGGTGCATGAGGCGATCGACGAAGGGGCAGGGATCATCATCAACCCGGCGGCCTTCACCTTCACCTCGCTGGCGCTGCTCGATGCGCTGAAGCAGTTCGATGGTCCGATCATCGAGCTCCACATCTCCAACATCCATCGGCGGGAGCCGATCTATCACCGCTCCTATGTATCGATGGTCGCGACCTCGGTGATGGCCGGGTTCGGGGCAGCCGGATACCCCATTGCGGTGAAGGCGTTGTTGGCGCGGCTGGCGGCCTGAGATGGCCTTCGCCGCTGCCAGCTTCGGCACCGTCCACTATCGGCTCAGCGGCCAGCCGCGCGGCCTGCCGATCGTCTTCTGCAACTCGCTCGGTACCGACATCCGCATCTGGGATGCGGTGGTCGACGAGTTGGCGCCGGACTACCGGCTGGTCAACTACGACAAGCGGGGGCACGGCCTGTCGAGCGTACCGCCCGGTCCCTACAGTATCGCCGAACTCGCCGCCGATTTGCGCGAACTGGTCGACACATTGGAGATCGACCGCTTCGCGCTGGTCGGTATTTCCGTCGGCGGGTTGATCGCCCAGCGTTTCGCCCTCGATCATCCCCGGCGGATCACCGGCCTTGTCCTTTGCGACACGGCGACGAAGATCGGCGACGCGGCCCTGTGGTCGGGTCGTATTGCGGCGGTCGAGGCCGACGGACTCGACGCAATCGCCGATAGCGTGATGCAGCGCTGGTTCCCCGACGCGCTGCGCGCCGGCCGCGCGGCCGAGATAGAAGGCTGGCGCAACCTGCTGCTCCGCACGCCCAAAGCGGGCTATCTCGGCACCTGCGCCGCGCTGCGCGATGCCGACCTCACCGCCGAGATCGGCGATATTAAGCAGCCGACACTGGTACTCGCCGGCGCTGCCGACCAGTCGACCCCGGTCGAACTGGTGCGCGCCATGGCGGAGCGTCTGTGCGCCGTGCACTTTGCGGCCATCGAAGATGCCGGCCACCTGCCGTGTATCGACCAGCCGCAGCGCGTGGCTGGGCTCATCCGTGACTATCTCCTGGAGGTCGGCCATGCCTGATCCGTTCGACATCGGCATGCAGACCCGCCGCGCCGTGCTCGGCGACGCCCATGTGGACCGTGCCGAAGCGGCGAAGACGCCGTTCGATGCCGATTTCCAGGCCTTCATCACCGAGGGCGCCTGGGGCTCGGTGTGGGCGCGCCCGGGGCTGACGAAGCGCGAGCGCTCGCTGGTCACCATCGCGCTGCTCGCCGCGCTCGGCCACGACGAGGAGGTGGCGATGCACGTGCGCGCCACCGCCAACACCGGCGCGACGCCCGATGACATCAAGGAGGCGCTCCTGCACGTGGCGGCATATGCGGGGGTGCCGGCCGCCAACCGGGCGTTTCGCATCGCCAAGCGAGAACTGGAGACGCGGCCATGAGCATCGTCCCGCCTTATGGTGACGAAGGTCAGCTCTACCAGCGCGACCGCGCCTGGCATCCACCAGCGGACACCCCGGGCTACAAGAGCACGACACTGCGGGCGCCCAGACAGGCGCTGCTGGCGCTGGGGCAAACGAAATCCGAACTCACCGGCCCGACCTTCGGGCACGGCATCATCCAGCCGCTCGACAATGATCTGATCCGCAATTTCAGCCAGGACGGGGGTGAGGCGATCGGGCAGCGCCTGATCGTCTACGGCCAGGTGCTTGACGAGAACGCCCGGCCGGTGCGCGGCACGCTGGTGGAATTCTGGCAGGCCAATGCCGGCGGCCGCTACCGGCATAAGCGCGAGGGCTATGTCGCGGCGCTCGACCCCAATTTCGGCGGCTGCGGCCGCGCCATCACCGACGATGACGGCTACTATCACTTCCGCACCATCAAGCCGGGCGCCTACCCATGGCCGAATGGCGGCAATGACTGGCGGCCGGCACATATCCATTTCTCGGTGTTCGGCCACGCCTACGCGCAGCGGCTGATCACCCAGATGTATTTCGAGGGCGACCCGATGATCTGGCAGGATCCGATTGCGCTGGCGATCCCGGATCGCGTTGCGGTGGAGCAGTTGATCGCCCGGTTGGACCGGTACAACACCACGCCGATGGACGCCCTGGCCTACCGCTTCGACATCGTGCTGCGAGGGCGCCGCTCCACGCTGTTTGAGAACCGGATGGAGGGCAACTAATGCTCAACCGGCTGCCGCCGCTCAAGGAGAGCCCGTCGCAGACGGCCGGCCCCTATGTGCACATCGGGATGACGCCCAGCCTCGAGGGGATAGGTGGCCCGAACCGGCCCGACCTCGGCTCGGGACCGATCGCCGCCGGTGATGGTCCGCGCGTCACCATTGCCGCGTCGATCCATGACGGGTCCGGTGCGCCGCTCGGTGATGCGGTCGTCGAACTCTGGCAGGCCGACAGCGACGGCGTGCATCGGCAGGGCTGGGGGCGCGCCGCTTGCGACGGGGCAGGGGCGTTCGCGTTTGATACGGTGAAGCCCGGTCGGGTCATCGGTCCCGACGGCCAGCCGATGGCGCCACATGTCTCGTTGTGGATCGTAGCGCGCGGCATCAATATGGCGCTGCAGACGCGGCTCTATTTCGACGATGAGACAGCCGCCAATGCGGTTGACCCGGTGCTCAGCCGCATCATGGACCCGCGCCGGCGCCAAACGCTGATCGCCAGGCGATCGGAGGTCGACGGCCGAGCCCGCTATGATCTTGCCATTCGTCTGCAGGGCGAGGGTGAGACGGTGTTCTTCGACTTCTAGGACTTTTGCCATGGACAAGACGGTTCCCGATCTCGCCGCGGCCATCGCCGGCATTGACGATGGCATGACGCTGATGATCGGCGGCTTCGGCGGGGCCGGGGCGCCGATCGAGCTGATCCACGCCCTGATCGACCGCTTCAAGGCGACCGGCAGGCCCGGCAACCTCACGCTCATCAACAACAATGCCGGCAATGGCCGCATCGGCATCGCCGCAATGATCGATGCCGGGATGGTCAGCAAGATGGTCTGCTCGTTTCCGCGTTCGTCCGACCCGCGCGCCTTCACCGAGAAGTATCTGGCCGGCGAGATCGCCCTGGAGCTGGTGCCGCAGGGCACGCTGGCCGAGCGCATCCGGGCCGGTGGCGCCGGCATTCCGGCGTTCTATACCCCGACCAGTTTCGGCACCGACCTCGCAGCAGGCAAGCCGACTGCCGAGTTCGAGGGTCGGATGTATGTCGAGGAGCGCTGGCTGAAGGCCGACGCGGCGCTGCTCAAGGCCGAGCGTGCCGACACCATGGGCAACCTCACCTACCGCAAGGCGGCGCGGAACTTCTCGCCCCTGATGGCGGCAGCGGCGAGGCTCACCATCGTCCAGGCAAGCGAGGTGGTGGCGCCCGGCGAAATCGACCCCGAGCAGGTGATCACCCCCGGCATCTTCGTCACGCGGGTGGTCGTCGTTCCCGCCCCGCAACAGGAAGAGGCGCTGATCCGCGTCGGAGCAGCCTACCAATGAGCAAGCTTTCCAACGCCCAGATCGCCTGGCGGGCAGCGCAGGACATCGAGGACGGCGCCTATGTCAATCTCGGCATCGGCTTTCCCGAAATGGTGGCGAAGTTCCAGCCGCCGGGCCGGCAGGCGATTTTCCACACCGAGAACGGCATCCTCAACTTCGGCGAGAGCCCGGCCGAGGGCGAGGAAGACTGGGACCTGATCAATGCCGGCAAGAAGGCTGTGACGCTGCGGCCGGGCGCCGCCTTCTTCCACCACGCCGATAGCTTTGCCATGGTGCGCGGCGGCCATCTCGACGTGGCCATCCTCGGTACCTACGAGGTGGCCGAGAACGGCGATCTCGCCAACTGGTCGACCGGCCCGAAGGGAGTGCCGGCGGTCGGTGGCGCGATGGACTTGGTGCATGGAGCCAAGCGCGTGGCGGTGATCACTGACCATGTCACCAAGGATGGCCGGCCCAAGCTGGTCAAGCGCTGCAGTCTGCCGCTGACCGGCGTCGGCTGCGTGACGCGGGTCTATAGCAGCCTTGCCGTCATCGACATCGAAGCTGGGCGTTTCGTATTGCGCGAGAAGCTGGCCGGGATGAGCATCGACGAGTTACAGGCGGTGACCGGCGCCGAACTGCTTGTTACCGCCAATGTCGGCGACCTCGTCACCCCGGAGCTGTGAGATGGCCGAAGCCTTCATTTGCGCCTTCCGCCGCACCCCGATCGGCCGCTTTGGCGGCGCCCTCGCCTCCGTCCGGCCCGACGACCTGGGTGCCGTGGCGCTCAAGGCACTGCTCGCGGAACATACCGGCGTGGACTGGGACGCTGTGGACGACGTGATCTTCGGCTGCGCCAACCAGGCCGGCGAGGACAATCGCAATGTCGCTCGCATGGCATTGCTGCTGGCCGGCCTGCCGGTCGGGATTTCCGGCACCACCATCAACCGGCTTTGCGGTTCTGGCATGGACGCGGTCATCACCGCCGCCCGCGCCATCAAGGCCGGCGAGGCTGAACTCATCATCGCCGGTGGCGTCGAGTCGATGAGCCGCGCGCCGTTCGTTTTGCCCAAGGCCGAGAGCGCGTTTTCGCGCCATGCCGAGATTTACGACACCACGCTGGGCTGGCGCTTCATCAACCCGGTGCTCGAGGCGCAGTACGGCGTCGATTCGATGCCCGAAACCGCCGAGAACGTCGCCGAAGCTTTCGGCGTCAGCCGCGCCGACCAGGACGCCTTCGCGCTGCGCAGCCAGCAGCGGGCGGTCGCGGCCCAGGGCAACGGACGGTTGGCGAGGGAAATCGTGCCGGTCAGCATCATCAGGCGCAAGGGCGACCCGCTGCTCGTAGACAGCGACGAGCACCCGCGCGCCGATACCACGCTCGAGGCTTTGGCTCGACTGCCGACGCTGTTCCGCGAGGGCGGCACCATCACCGCCGGCAACGCCTCCGGTGTCAACGATGGCGCCGCTGCGCTGATCATCGCGTCCGAGGCAGCTGCGACGAGGTACGGCCTCACTCCGATTGCCCGGGTGCTCGGCGGCTGCGCCGCCGGCGTGCCACCGCGCATTATGGGCGTCGGTCCCGCCCCGGCGACCCGGCGGCTTTGCGCTCGGCTCGGCCTCACGCCGCAGGATTTCGACATCATCGAACTCAACGAGGCGTTTGCCAGCCAGGGCATCGCCGTGCTGCGTGAACTGGGGATTGCCGAGGACGCCCCGCACGTCAATCCGAACGGCGGCGCCATCGCCCTGGGACACCCGCTCGGGATGTCCGGCGCCCGTCTCACTGGCACTGCCGCGCTCGAGCTGTCGCTGAGCGGCGGCAAGCTGGCCCTTGCGACCATGTGCATCGGTGTCGGACAGGGCATCGCCATGGCCCTTGGGTCAGTCTGATGTCTCGGCTGCTCGGGGCATTGGCGGGCGATCCGGAGCTCGAGGCGCTGCTGTCGGACGAGGTGCAGCTCACGGCAATCCTGCGCTTCGAGGTTGCCTTGGCGCAGTCTGAGGCGGAGGCCGGCCTGATCGATGAGGTTGCGGCCCAGGAGATCGCGCTGGCTGTGGAGCAGTTCGTCCCCGACTGGCCCGGGCTGCTGGCGGGAATGGCGCGGGATGGCGTGGTGGTGCCGGCGCTGCTGTCACAGCTTCGCGCCGCCCTCCCGGCGTCAAGCCGGCCAGCGTTGCATTGGGGCGCGACCAGCCAGGACGCGATCGACACTGCCCTCGTGCTGCAGCTCCGGGATATTCTGCCGGTGCTGCAAAGCCGTATCGACACAGTTAGGATGCAACTCGCAAGCCTCGTCGAGCAACACGGTGCCACCGCCGTGATGGCGCACACGCGGATGCAGGCCGCGTTGCCGTTCACCGTAGCCGACAAGCTCCGCAGTTGGGACGAGGCGTTGGCGCGGCACCGGGCGACACTTGCCGCACTGTCCCCGGATCTGCTCGTTGTCCAGCTCGGCGGTCCGATCGGCAATCGATCCAGCTTTGAGGGGCAGGGCGACCGCGTTGCCGAAGCGCTGGCAAGCCGCCTCGACCTCGGCGCCGCACCGTGCTGGCACACGGTGCGAGATCGGCTGATCGGCCTCGGCGCGCGGGTAGCAATGCTCGCTGGAACGCTGGGAAAGATCGGCACTGACCTCGCGCTGATGGCGCAGAGCGAGGTCGGCGCGGTAACCCTCGCTGCGGGCGGTACGTCGTCAGCGATGTCGCACAAGAACAATCCAGTGAAGGCCGAATTGCTGGTGGCGCTGGCGCACCACACCGCCGGTCTCTCCGGCACGCTCACCCACGCGATGCTGCACGAGAACGAACGGTCTGGCGCCGCCTGGACCCTGGAATGGCTAACCCTGCCGGCCCTGCTCGTCAGCACCGGCGCCAGCCTGAGGCTGGCGTCTGCGCTGTTACAGGAGGTTGTCGGCTTTGGAGAGGCGGCCCCATAGTCCGGCACGGCCGGGGCGGTGACGTCTACCGATTAGAGCGCCGGCCCAGTTGCCTTCGCTGCGATGACACCCAGTCTGGTGGGCCGCTGGCAGCGCTGCCGTGCCTCAGGCGATCCGCCCGAACCACAGCATCGACAGCGCCGCGGCGGCCATGGCCAGCAGCGCGCCAACCCCGGCGAAGACGAAGGCGATCTCGGTCAGTTTCTTCTCGCTGATCAGCCGGGTGGAGAGCGAGTCGTAGACCCCGGCGAGGTCGGAGGCGCTGGTCGCCTCGTAATACTCGCCCTCCGTGGCGTCGGCGATTGCTTGCAGCGTCGTCGCATCGAGCTGCGCTCGCATCGAGCGGCCGCCGAAATCCACCACGTCGCCCGAGGCCGAGCCGAAGCCCACGGTGAACACCTTGACCCCATAGTCGCCGGCCAGCCGGCCGGCGGCGACCGGGTCAGGGCCCGTGGTGGTTGCGCCGTCAGTGAGGAGGATCACCACCGCGCTTTCGTACGAGCCGGGTTCGACCGGCATATGCTTGGCCGGCGGCTCCGTCGCTGTCCCGCTCAGCAGCCCGTCGGCGCCGCTGGTCGCGCCGAAGCGTTCGCCGCCGAAGCTCGGCAGCCCCAACTGGTCGCGCTGGTTGCCGCTGCCGTCGAGGTCAAAGTTCTGGTCGGGGAAGATGGTGGCCAGCGCCACCAGCACCCCGGAGCCCACCGCGGTGCCCCGCCTCAGATCAAAACTGTTGATCGCCTGGTACAGCGCCTCGCGGTCGATGGTCGGCGCCTGCACCAGCACCGCCGCCGAGGCAAAGGCAACGATGCCGACCTGCACGTCGGCGGGCTGCTTGCGGATGAACTCCTTGGCCGCCTCCTGCGCCGCGACGATGCGCGATGGCTCGACGTCGCGGGCCCGCATCGAGCCCGACACATCCATCGAGAGGATCACTGTCGCCCGCGACGAAGCCAGCTCCACCACCGCGGCCGGCCGGGCCACGGCAACGATCAGCACCGTGAGCGCTGCCAGCAGCAGCAGAGGGGGCACATGCCGGCGCCAGCCGACGCCCTTGCCCATCGCCTGCTTGACGATGGCGAGGTTGGCGTAGCGCAACGCCGCCCTCTTCCGGCGCCGCAGCATCCAGACATAGGCGCCGATCAGCAGCGGCACCAGGAGCAGCAGCCAGAGCATGTCCATCCAGATGAAGGTCATCGCGTCACCACCGTCAAAACCGTCCCACCCCCGCCATGGGGTCGGGGCCTAGGCGCCCGCCATCGCGGGCAGATTGCCACCACCACCCAGCCGCGACTGCACCTTGCGCATATGTGAAAAGCGCAGCACCGCATCGACCAGGTCGTCCGAAGTCGAAAGTTCCAGCACGTCGAGCCCCGCCGCCGCGAAGGCTTCCATCTGGGCCTCCTCATTGGCGGCCGCCGCGGCGACGAAGCGCCGGCGGAACCCCTTGTCCACCGTGTCAACGAACAGTTGCTCGCCGGTTTCCGCATCCTGGAACAGCAGCATGCCGACATCGGGCAGCGCCATGTCGAGCGGATCGAGCAGCCGCACCGCCACCGCCTCATGCCGCTGGCTCAACCGGAACAGCCCGCGCTCCCAGCCCGGCTGCGAGATAAAATCGGAGACCACGAAGACAATCGAGCGCCGCCGCATCACCGACATCGCCCGGCCGATAAAGGCGTTGAGATCGGTTTCGGGCGAGCGCAGCAGCCGCGGGTTGGCCAGCACCTTGTCGATCAGGTGCAGCACATGCCGCCGACCTGTGTGCGGCGGGATCACATAGTCCGATTGCCCGTTGAACAGGATCGCCCCAACCTTGTTGCCCTGCCGGGTCAACAGCCGCGTCAGCACCGCCGCGAACTCGGTGAGCATCTGTCGCTTGGTCACCTGGTCGGAGCCGAAATCCACCGATGGGCTGAGGTCGAGCAGGAACCAGGCGGTGACGTCGCGGTCCTCGTTGTAGATCCTGACATGCGGCACCTGGGTGCGCGCCGTGACGTTCCAGTCGATATGCCGGACGTCGTCATAGGTCTGGTATTCGCGCAGGTCGGCGAAATCGAGCCCGAAGCCGCGGAACAGCGTGCGATAATCCCCCTGCAGCAACCCGTCGAGTTTGCGGATCACTGTCCACTCGAGGCGACCGAGGAGCTTTTCAGCCTGCTGCGGCGATGCGGACATGCGCCTCCAGGGGTTTTTCGGGAGCGGGAATGGCCTTGAGGACCTGGCCGATGATCTGGTCGGGCGTGATCGATTCCGAGATCGCCTCGTAGGAGAGGACGATCCTGTGCCGCAGCACGTCCGGGGTGACATCGAGCACGTCCTCAGGCAGCACGTATTCGCGGCCACGCAGGAACGCCAGCGCCCGCCCCGCTTCGATCATGTTGATCGAGGCGCGCGGGCTCGCGCCATAGGTCAGGAAGCGTTGCATGTCGCCGAGCCCGGCCGCCGCCGGGTTGCGGGTGGCGCTCACCACCTTGACCGCGAACTGGATCAGCGAGGGGTCGACGAACAGGCTGTGGCACTTGGCCTGCAGGGCCACCAGTTGCTCGGTGGTCGCCACTCGCGTCACCGCCTGCATGAGGCCGGTGACGCGCGAGACGATGACGAATTCCTCCTCTTCGCTCGGATAGCCGACGAGGACCTTCATCATGAACCGGTCGACCTGCGCCTCGGGCAGCGGATAGGTGCCCTCGGTCTCGATCGGGTTTTGTGTCGCCATGACGACGAACGGGTTGGGCACCTTGTGTGTCTCGCCGGCGATAGTGACCTGGCGCTCCTGCATCACCTCTAGCAGGGCGCTCTGCACCTTGGCGGGGGCGCGGTTGATTTCGTCGGCCAGCAACAGGTTGCAGAATACCGGGCCCAGCGTGGTCGAGAAGTCGCCAGTCTTCTGGTTGTAGATGCGGGTGCCGACCAGATCCGACGGCACCAGGTCGGGGGTGAACTGCACCCGCTTGAACTTGCCCTGGATCACGTCGGCCAGCGTGTTGACGGTCAGCGTCTTGGCCAGCCCCGGCACGCCTTCGACCAGCAGGTGCCCCTTGGCGAGCAGCGCCACCAGCACCCGTTCGAGGAAATGGTCCTGCCCGACCACGACTTTCTTCACCTCGTACAGCACCTGCTCCATCAGTGAAGCGGCGGCGGTGCCGGAGTCTTTCGATGTGTCGACCATTTTCTCCGTCGGGGTTCGGGTGGAGCGTGGTCAGCAAAAGTTGCAGACTTTTGCGGTTCGACCGCGCGACAAAAAACAACTGAACTAGAGCGGGTTTTCTCCTGCCGCCGCGGCGGCGTTTTCGATCGGCACGGCAAAGCCGATGCCGGCAAAAGTGCGAAGTCCGGATGGGTTGAGAATGGCGGTGACGATCCCCACCACCTCGCCGTCGCCATTGACCAGCGGTCCGCCCGAGTTACCCGGGTTGGCCGCCGCATCGAACTGAATGAGGTTCTGCAGCTTGGGCTCGCCGTTCTCAGCCAGCGCCCGCCCGAGCCCCGACACGACGCCGGCCGAAGCCGACGGGCCGATGCCGAACGGGAAGCCGACTGCCACCACCTCGTCGCCCGGGTTGAGGCCGGCGCTGGTCGCCAGCGTCGCGGGCTCGAGTTCGTCGGGCAGGTTCAGCGGCCGGATGATCGCCAGGTCGCTCTCCGGCCGTGCCCCGATGATCATCGCCTCGGATTCGCTGCCATCCCAGAACTGTACCCGCAGCTTCTTGGCAGCCCCCGCCACATGGAGGTTGGTGAGGATGGTGCCCTGGTCGTCGATGACGACGCCGGTGCCGACCGCCGTGAACCGTTCGTGGAAATCCTCTTCCACCTTGCCTTCGGCAGGGATCTCGGCCTGGCCCTCGGGCTTGGCGACCGACGGGTCGTCGGTGCTGTCTTCGTAGCCGTCGACCCGCACCACCGACTTGATCACCGTCGCATAGGCTACCGACTCGATCGAGGGTCCGCGCGGCCGCTCGTCCACCACCTTGTTGACCGCGGTCATGAACTGCCAGTCGCTGATCCGCTGCGGGTCGGGGGCGACGAGATCATAGGCGCCGATCAGCGCAAGCGTCACCAGCGCTCCGGCGCCCACCAGCACCGGGCCCTGGTGCCGCTGGTAGAGCGCACTCCACCACTGACTGACACGAAACCGCAATGTCGGTTGGGTAGTCTCTTGGGGATCATCGAGATAGACCGGACTGACACCGTCGCGCGCCACCCAAGCGGAACCGGCCGTGTTCCGCGGCCTCTGTGACCGGCTATAGAGTGGTCGCCGTCGGGTCACCAAAACGCTCCCGCGCTCGAGTACAGGCCATCCCCTCCCTCGATCAGCAGGCTAGTCCCAGCCGTAGCCATGCAGCAAGGCGCAAGGTTGCATCAGCTGTGGCCGCTCTCTGAAATGTGAGAGTTGTGTCAACCCGCCGGGCGGGTCGCGGCGCGCGTCATTTCCTGTGTGCGCGTCAGCACATAGGCGAGCCCGACCAGGAGCAGCAGGCCGCTGCCGAGCAGCAGCGTATCGAGCAGCAGGCCGCCCCCGACGCCGGTCTTTACCGCCTGCAGCAACAGGCTCAGCACCGTCCCTGTCGCAAATACCGCCAGCCCCTGCCGCCCCATCAGCCGCAGCGGCGTCATGAGCGGCGACTCGGCGATCCGGTACATCACGCCAAGCGAGGCGACGACATAGAACAGCGCCAGCGCATGCAGCAGTCGGGGCAGGGCGAGGAAGGTCTTGTCGAACCAGGTGACGTAGAACGGCAGCCCGAGCTTGCTGAGCAAACTAAGCCCCTGCCGGCCGAGATCGCCGAGCGGCGGAACCTTCACCCACAGCAGCACGAATAACAGGAACGCTGCGGCCAACCCGAACAGCACCGGGCTTTTCGGCACAAACCGCCGCCCCTGCTTCATCGCCATGCCCGACAGCAGGCCGATGACGAACAGGATCTGCCAGGAGAACGGATTGAAGAACCAGCCGCCCTGCGTCGGGAAGTTCGGCAGGTTGAGCCGGAACTGGCCGGCAACCGCCCAGACGAGGATCGAGCCGAGCATCGTCTGCACCGGCCAGCGCAAGCCCAGTGCAATCACCAGCGGCGTCGCCAGCAGCAGCGTCATGTAAAGCGGCAGGATGTTGAGATAGCCCAGCTGGTGCGTCAGCAGCGGCAGCCCGATCATCGTCTGCAGCGGGAAGCCGAAGATCGGCGCGATGTTGTTCTTTTCCAGCACCTCGTCGAGCCCGAACCACCACGCCGCGCCGGCGAAAATGGCAAGCGCGATCATGGTGATGCTCAGGTGCACGAAATAGAGCTGCCGCGCCCGCGCCCACACCTTGGCGATCGCCGGCCACAGCGGGCCGCTGACGAAACGTCCGGAATAGGCGAGGCCGGCGGCGAGCCCCGACATGAACACGAACGCCTCGGCGGCATCCGAGAAACCGAAATTCCGGCTGGTCAGGGTCTCGTAAAAGGTCCCCGGCACGTGGTTGATGAAGATCATCACCAGCGCCAGCCCGCGGAACATGTCGAGCCGCGCATCGCGCCCAGCGCGCGGTGTCGCCCGCTCGTCGGTCACGGCGAAGCCGGCAAAGGCCTTGAGGCGCTCCATGAGCGGAGCGCGCTTCAGCGTGGCGAGGGTCTCAGGCATGGACGGTGGCCGTTCCGGCAATGGGCTCGGCGAGGGCAGGGCCCGGCTGCGTCCAACTGAGGAAGATCCGCTGCTGCTCGACAATGATCGGCGCGGGGGCGCTCTCGCTGGTGGTGGTGAAGAGGATCGGCTTCCGCCCGCTGGCGATGCCGTGCGAGGTGGCCGCGATCAACAGCGGCGCGCCGATCGCCGGCAGCGCCACCGGCAGCAGCCAGGGCACCAGGTCGCTGGCGAAGGCGGTCGAGATTGCCAGCACCGCGGCGCCCGCCACCATCACCCACCAGCTCGCCGCGAACGCCGTCGAAAGGCTCACCCGGCCTTCGTCGCGATTGGTCGCCGGCCAGCCGCCGTCGAGCCCGAACAGGATCTCGATCACCGCCTTGCTCTGGAAGCACAGCATGATCGGCGCCAGGAGCGTCGAGATGACGATCTCGGCGACCACCGACAGCGCCGCCCGGATCGTTCCGCCGAAGCCACGGTTGCGACCGCCCAGCGTCGAGCGCACGAGGATCAGGAATTTCGGCAACAGCAGCGCCACGCCAACCGCGACGGCCAGCACCCAGATGCCGGTCTCATTGTCGCGCCACCAGTATTTGCTCGGCAGCGCCGCCGCGAGAATGCTGGCCGCCATGAGCGCGAGCCACAGTGGCGAGGCGGCATAGGCCATGATGCCCTGGATGAAGGTGAAGCGGCTCCAGACTTTCAGGTCCGGCGCGCCCAGCACCCGCCGGTGCTGCAGGTTGCCCTGGCACCAACGCCGGTCGCGCTTGGCATACTCGATCAGGTTTTCCGGGCCCTCCTCATAGGAACCGCCCAGATACGGGTCGACCTCGACCTTCCAGCCGGCGCGCGACAACAGCGCCGCCTCGACATAGTCGTGGCTGAGGATGTGCCCGCCATGCGGCGGCTTGCCCGACAGCACCGGCAACCCGCAGCTCGCGGCGAAGGCCGGCACCCGCACGATGGCGTTGTGGCCCCAGTATGGCCCTTCCTCGCCCTGCATCAGCGCCGTGCCGCGGGCGAAATAGGGGGAGAGATAGGCCGCCGAGAACTGCATCACCCGGCCGAACAGGCTATGGGCGTGGATCACCTCGGGCACCGTCTGCAGCAATCCGAGCCGCGGATCGTCATCCATGCGCCTGGCCATCGCGGCGATCGTCGCGCCATCCATCAGGCTGTCGGCATCGAGGATCAGCGCATAGTCGTAGGCACCGCCCGAGCGCGAGATGAAATCTTCGATATTGCCGGCCTTCTTGCCGATATTCCGCTCGCGCCGGCGATAGAACACCCGGCCTTCGGCCATCGGTTCACTCAGCAGCTGCTCGAACCAGACGATCTCCTCTGCGGCCACTTCCTCTCGGTTGCTGTCCGACAGGATGGCGAAATGGAAGCGGTCGGCGAGCCCCAGGTTGACGATGCTGCGGTTCATCGCTGCGACGCGCGAAAAGCTTGCCGCCGCATCCTCGTTGTAGACCGGCATCAGGATCGCCGTCATGCCGAGCGGTCGTCCGGCGCTGCCCGTAACCCGCCTGGGTGGCGCGAGGATCCCCAGCACCCCGGCAACACCACCCCACACCAGCCAGAATCCGACCAGCGTGAACAGCGTCGTGCGCAGCACGTCGAGCGGGCTGGTGCCGTCATTGCCGATGAAGCGCATGTACAGCCAGCCGCCGCCAAGGCTCAAGAGCGCTGCTGCGCCCAGAGCCAGGGCTCGGGTCAGGTGGGCTTTCGCCATCTATCGGGGCCCTGTGGTCGGCATGGGTGAGGCTCCTGGAGCGCGTTCAGGAAAAGTTGTGAGACTTTTCCGGCTCGAACGCGCGACAAGTCAAAACCGTCAGAACCGCGGCAACGCGGCGGCGAAGGCGGCCCGCAACGTCAGCAACAGTGAGCTGCGCCGCCGCTCCAGCACCTGTTTGGGCATGGCCAGCGGAGCATCGGGAAGCGCGCCCGAGAAAACGTCGGAACGGTCGTGCTTCATGCCAGTGCCCTCCACTGATAGAGCCAGGTTTCGCTGATCGTCCGGCCGGTGCTGACGATATTGGCCTTGAGCTCGACCGGCTCGCTGCCCTCGATCATCACATCGAGCGCCAGCCGCCACACGCCGTTGGCGTCGACCTTCGACAGCGCCGTCGAAGTGATCTCGCCCGAACTTGCCGTCGCGACGACATCGAGCTTGGCCTCGGTCGGCATGGCCGTCAGTTCGCCGCCGGCGAAGTCGATGACGAACTTTCTGAGCTTCGCGTCATTGGCAACGCCCGACACGCCGCCCTGGCCGGCCCTAGTTTCCACCACATGCGCCAGCGGCGCATCGTCCTTGGGCAACAGGTCGCCCCAGATCAGCCGGTAGCGGAACTCGCGTGCGTCGCCGGCCTTGATCGGCTCGGACGGCACCCAGAACGCCACGATATTGTCCTCGGCCTCGAGCCGCGACGGCGCCTCGATCAGCCGCACATTGCCCTGGCCCCAGTCGCCGACCGGCTCGACCCGAGCCGACGGCCGCCGCTCGTAATGGGCGCCGGCATCCTGGTAGGTCTCGAAACTGCGATCGCGCTGGTACAGCCCGAAGGCCCGCGGGTTGTTCTCCCACAGGTACGAGTTGCCCAGTTGCGGCGTATTGTTGAGCGGCCGCCAGAACACCTCGCCGCCATCGCGTTCGACGATCAGCCCGTTGCTGTCATGCACCTGCGGCCGGTAGTCGTCGAAGCTCGAGCGGTTGGTCTCGGCGAACAGGAACATCGAGGTGAGCGGCGCGATGCCGATCTCGCCGATATCGGCGCGGAAGAACAGCCGCGCCGTGATGTCGATCGCCGTCTCCTGCGCGCTGTCGCTCGCCGGAGTGATTTCAAAGCGATAGGCGCCGGTGACGCTCGGGCCCTCGAGGCTCGCATAGGCGACCAGCGGCTTGCCCTCGCTCGGGCGCTCCAGCCAGAACGCCGAAAAGCGTGGGAACTCTTCCGGTCCCGCTTGCCACGAGTTGATCGCGAGGCCGCGGGCGCTGAGGCCGTAGATGTTGTTCCGCCCCAGCGCCCGGAAGTAGCTCGAGCCGAGGAACGAGACCAGCTCGTCCATCTTGTCGGCAACGTTGACGGGGTAATTGATGCGCACGCCGGCGATCCCGGGGAACGCCTCGGCCGCCGCTTCCTGGCCCATCGCCTGGTCGTAGAACATGAAATCGGCGTTGGAGAAGCCGAACGGCGATGCCTGGCCGTCGACCACCTCGAACACCCCCACCGGCTCCTTGAACAGCCAGCCCATCGGGAAGGCGTGCACTTGGAAGCCCGAATTGTTGTCGAGCCAGCGCGCGTGCTGCGCGTCGAACTGGATCTTGCGGTAGCCGTCATAGTCGAGGCCGGCGAACAGCTTGGGCAATTCCGGCACGGCCGGGTTGAACGGCTCCGCCGCCATTAAGCGCATCCGCTCGGTCAGCACGTCATAGTCAAACGCTTCCGTCTCGCTCTCCTGAGCGAAGGCGACACGGGTGAGGGAGGTGGTGGAGAGGAGCGCCGCCATTGCGGCAGCAGCCCGGAGAAAGGCTCGCCGATCGAGCCGATGGTGAGAAACAGAAAACATGCACTATCGCTATGGAGGGATCGGGATACCAAACACGAATTCCGCAACGCCGTTGAGCGCCGAAAGTTGTCGCATAGGAGCTATGCACCGGCGGAATGGATATGATTTCGCCGCAATGCGTTACGAGTTCTGGCCGTTTCCGCACCCGGAATGCTTCAATGAGCGACGCTGTCGCACTGCGTCCCCCACGAACCCTGCCGCTTGGCGTCGTCCTGATCCTGATCCCGCTGGCTCTGGCCATTGCCGGGCTCGCCATCCGCTACCTGGCCTTTGCCGCCACTGTCCCGGATGCCTCGATCGCCAATTTCGCGCAGGGCATGTGCCGGTGGGATTGCTCCTGGTACGTGAAGCTGTCGCAGACCGGCTACGATCCGTTCCCGGTGCCGACAATGATCAACGCCGGCAACTGGGCCTTCTTCCCGCTCTATCCGATCCTCGTCGCCATCGTCCGCACGCTGACGGGCCTGCAGACCATCGTCGCTGCCACCGGCCTCTCGATCCTTCTGTGTATCGCCTCGGCCCGCGTCGCCTGGCCGCTGCTTGGCAAGGACCTGCGCGCCTACACGCTGTTCTCGGCCTTCCTCCTGGCCGGCCCGTTCTCGATCTGGCTCACCACCTTCTATACCGAGGTGCTGTTCCTGTTCCTCAGCCTCTGCGTCTTCGCGGCGCTGCAGAACAAGCAGTTCCTGCTGGCCGGCCTGTTCGCCGCGCTGCTCTCGGCCACCCGTATCGTCGGGGTGTTCATCGTCTTCGCTATCCTGATCGCGATCTGGCAGGCCCACCGCGCCAATGGCGGCAGCTGGCGCGATTTCATCCCTGCCGTGCTGAAGCGACCCGAGCAGCTGCTGGCGCTGTTCATCGCGCCGCTCGGCCTCTTCGCCTACATGGCCCACCTCCACTTCCACATCGGCGACGCCCTGGCCTTCAGCCATGTGCAACGCGCCTGGTCGCGTCCGACGGGCAATCCGGTGGTGTTCGTCTGGAACGCCCTCACCAGCTTCCCGCGAGAAGGGTGGGTGCCGACGCCGCCGCAGCAGCTCGCCGTAGCGGTGCTGGTCGGATATGCACTGTCGATCGTCCTCCTGGTGAAGAAACGCTACGGCGTGGCGGTCTATTCGCTGATCTGCCTCACCCTGCCGCTGTTCGCCGGCATGGCCTCGGTGCTCCGCTTCACTGCGGCGCTGGCGCCGATGCCGCTGATGCTCACCGAACTCCTGGCCAGCCGCCGCTGGCTCTTCGCCGTGGCGCTGCTCGGCCTGCTCGCCGGCGGCTACTTCACCACCATCGGCTGGCTGACGGGGTATCTGAGCCTTGTCTAATCCGCTTCGCCTCGCCGCCTACATCCTCGTCGGTCTCGTCGCGCTGTTCGAACTCGGCGTGGTCTGGCTCATGCTGCACCCCAACGTGCCGCCCGACTACCGCGCTTACTACCTCGACAAGACCACCACCTGCCTCAACCAGCCGGTCAGTGGCAGCTACACCCTTGGCACGACCGTCCGCTTCACCCCTGAGGACAAGGACGCCGCCAAGCTGATCCGGGTCTGCGGTCTTGAGGGTCCGACCGGCGACGGCAACCATGCCGTCGGCACCAGCGCCCGCCTGCGCTTCGCCTATGCCGAGCCCGCCACGGCGCTGACCCTGCAGCTATCGATGGTCGCGATCCAGAAAGGGGGCGCGACTGTCCCGCAGCGCGTCGAGATCGTTGCCGACGGCACGCTGCTCGATACCGTCTCGCTCAATGCGCCCACCCCGCAGCAGTTCTCACTGCCGCTCCCGGCGCCTGCCGATGGCAAGCTCGAGCTCGAGCTGCGCTTCCCCGATGCAGTGCAGATGGGCCCGACCGATCCGGACAACCGCCTGCGCTCGATCAAGCTGCTGTCCGCGGCGCTTCTCCCCGCCTGAAACTTTCCTTAACCGATCGGTTGACAACCATCATTGCGAGGTGTATTCAACCATTAAGTTATCAACTTGAGGGTTGAGCAATGGACTGCGTCGAACTCACCGGCACTGCGCCGACCAAGACCTCCGCCGTCACCACGCCGGCGAACGATCCTGTCATCCTCATCGCCCGCAGCTTCGAGGCACCGCGCAGCCTGGTCTGGCGCTGCTACACCGAGCCGCGCCACCTGGTGCATTTCTGGGGCCCGAAAGGCGCCACCAATCCGGTGAGCGAGGTCGACCTGCGCGTCGGCGGCGCCTGGCGCCAGGTGATGCGCTTCGGCGCCGGCCACGAGTACGGCTATACCAGCGCCTACCTTGAGATTTCACCGGTCGAGCGGCTGGTCTGGCGCGATGCCCCCGAGGGCTACCGCTTCGGCGACGAGCTGCCGCCCGCCGAGATGGTCACCGAGCTGACCCTCACCCAGACGGGCCGCCTCACCAGCGTCCATGTCACCGTCCGCTTCACGTCGCTGCTCGCCCGCGACCAGGCCGTCAAGCAGGGCTTCGCCACCACCGTCAGCGAGGGCAGCGACAAGCTCGACCTCTACCTCTTCACCCTCAGCGCCACCGCGGCGTTCCAGCAGGAGTAACCGCCATGAACACCTTCACCTCTCGCGACGGCACGAAAATCGCCTACGACGTGCGCGGCTCCGGCCCGGCCGTCATCCTGATCGACGGCGCCTGGTGCGGCCGCAATATGGGCCCGATGCCCAAGCTGGCGCCGCTGCTCGCCCCGCACTTCACCGTCTACAACTATGATCGGCGCAGCCGCGGCGACAGCGATGTCTCGACCGATTATTCGCCCGACCGCGAGTACGAGGACCTCGCCGCGCTGATCGACATCGCCGGCGGCTCGGCCAGTCTCTACGGCACCTCGTCCGGTGGTGCGATCGCACTGTTCGCCGCCGCCCGCGGCCTGCCGGTCGATCGGCTCGCCATCTTCGAGCCGCCCTTCACCGATGTCCCCGGCGGCAGGCCGATGCCGCGTGGCTACCAGGTCGAAGTCGAGCGTCTCGCCGCCCAGGACCGCCGGCCCGACCTTGCCAAGTACTTCATGGTCAAGATGATCGGCATGCCCTCGATCATGATGCCGATGATGCGGCTCAACCCGCACTGGAAGGCGATGCTGCACAATGCCCTCAGCCTGCCGCACGATACCGCGGTGATGGAAGGCTACGGTTTCCCCACCGAGGCGGCCCGCTCGATCCGCGTCCCGACCATCATCATGAGCGGCGACAAGACCTTCAGGCAGCTCAAGGAACCGGTCCGCCTCGCCCGCGAAACTATCCCCGGCGCCCGCTTCGCTTCGCTGCCGGGCCAGAGCCACGACGCGGCGGCCGAGCTCGTCGCTCCCGTGCTGATCGACTTCTTCTCCGGCGCCGATACCGCGCGCGCCGCTGCCTGACCCCAAGAGACCGAAATGACCGACCACCTGTCCACCACGCTTTCTGCCCTCGCCGACCCCACCCGTCGCGGCATCCTGGCCCGGCTGGCGCTCGGCGAGGCCACGGTCAGCGAACTGGCCGAGCCCTACGACATGTCGATGGCCGCCGTCTCCAAGCACCTCAAGGTGCTCGAGAAGGCCGGGCTGATCTCCCGCGGCAAGGAAGCCCAATGGCGTCCGTGCCGGCTCGAGGCCGCCCCGATGGCCGAGGTCGCGGACTGGGTCGAGAACTACCGCCGCTTCTGGGACGAGAGCCTCGATCGCCTCGGCGATTACCTGGCCGAACTGCAGAAGGGAGACCCCGGCGGCTCCCGGAACTGATCCGGTAGCCCGCTTGGGCTGAAACCCAATGCAGCGACCCAAGGTCATAGCGCTCTCGGACTACCGCCGACAGCGCGACGGCGAAGCCTTGCGCCAACGGCAAGGGCAAAGCGCCGGAACGGAACACTGGTTCGTACTTTACTGGCGGTATTGGGCCGAAAGCCTCGATCGCCTCGACGCCTACCTCAAGCAACTCAAGGAGCTGAAAATGCCGCTCGACGACCTGAAGATCGAAGCCCCGGCGAACGAACCCATCGTCATCGCCACCCGCACTTTCGCCGCCCCACGCGCCCTGGTGTGGAAGGTCATGACCCAGCCTGAACACGTGGCCCGCTGGTGGGGCAATGAAGGCCAGAAGGCCATCATCACCGCGCTCGATGTCCGCCCCGGCGGCAAGTGGCGCATTGAGTCCCACGATGGCGACAAGGTCTACATCTTCATCGGCGAGTACCGCGAGGTGAACGAGCCCGAGAAGTTCGTCTGGACCTTTGGCATGGAGAACATGTTCATCGGCAAGACCCTGGTCGAGACTCACACCTTCGAGGAAGACGGCGCCGTCACGCACTACCGGTCAGTCTCGAACTACGACAGCGTTGCCGATCGCGACGGCATGGTCGCCTCCGGGATGGAGAAGGGCATGCGCCACGGCTTCGCCATCATGGACCAACTGCTCGCCGACCTCACTCAAGAAGCCTGAACCATGCTCTCCGACCCCACCAGCATCCCCAGCGACCGTCGCCTCGAGATCGAACGCGAATTCGATGCCCCGCGCGACCTGGTCTGGATGATGTTCGCCGATCCGTACCACCTGAGCCAGTGGTGGGGTCCGAAGGGCTTCACCAACCCGGTGGTGGAGCTCGACCTTCGCCCCGGCGGCCGCTGGTATCACGTGATGCGCGGCCCCGATGGCAAGGACTACCCGGCCGACAGCGAGTTCATCGAGGTGAGCCCGCCCGAACGCATCGTCTACCGCAACCGCCAGCTCGAGGCGGAAGCCTTCGGTAACAACCCGCCGCCGAGTTTTCTGCGGGTCATCACCCTCATCGACCTCGGCAACGGCCGCACCCGGCTGACGCTCGACGCCTATTTCGATACCGCCGCCAACAAGGACGCCGTCGTCCGCCGCGGCTTCCGCGAAGGTGTGCTGGAGAGCTTCGACAAGCTCGCCGCCCACCTCACGACTGGAGCAACGAGATGAAGTTCGTGACCACCATCCTCTTGTCCGGCAACAATACCGGCATCATCGTGCCGCCTCAGGTGCGCGATGCGCTCAATGGCGGCAAGAACCCGCTGGTCGTCGTCAGCCTCGCCGGCCACACCTGGCGCAGCAAAGTGGCCACCATGGGTGAACACCTGCTGGTCGGCGTCAGCGCCGAGATCCGCGGCATCACCGGGGTCAAAGGCAACGAGACGCACGAGGTCGAACTGACCCTCGATGATAAGCCTCGCGTCGTCGAGGCCCCGGGCGACCTGCAGGCCGCCCTCGATGCCGATCCCGTCGCGCTGGCGGCCTGGACCAAGCTCGCCCCCAGCCACAAGAAGGCCCACGTCACCGCCATCGAAGGCGCCAAAGCCCCCGAAACCCGCCTCCGCCGCGTGCAGAAGGCCATCGAAATGCTGACCACTTAGCAAGAAGACCCCTCATCCGGCGCTACGCGCCACCTTCTCCCCGACGGGGAGAAGAATCCGGAGAGTGCCGTGTGACCGCCTCTGTTCCTCTCCCCGTCGGGGAGAGGGTGGACCGGCGAAGCCGGGACGGGTGAGGGGAGGAACCACAGAACCATCAGTCGAGCCAGCTCGCAATCGCGGGCATCGGCGAAGCCATACCCAAACGCCTGCCAACCCACGGAGACTTCCCATGTTACGTCGTACCGTCCTTGCCCTCGCCATTCTCACCGGCTTTGCTTCCGCCCTGCCGGTCCTCACTGCAACTGCTCAAGAAGGAACTGCTCCCATGCTCACCGCAACCACGTCCGGCTATGTCCCCGTCACCGGCGGCAAGGTCTACTACGCCACCTATGGCGAGGGCGCGCCGCTCGTCCTGCTGCATGGCGGCCTGATGACCATCGACGCGTTCGGCCCGGTGCTCTCCGGCCTCGCCGCCTCCCACCAGGTGATCGCCGTCGAAGCCCAGGGCCACGGCCACACCGGCCCGCTCGACCGGCCGATGAGCTTCGACAACATGGCTGGCGACGTCGCCGAAGTGATCAAATCGCTGGGGCTCGAGAAGGTCGACGTCGTCGGCTATTCGATGGGCGGCACCATCGGCCTGCGTCTGGCGCTGGCGCATCCCGAGCTGATCAACAAGCTGGTCATCGCCTCGGCCCCCTTCGCCTTCTCCGGCTGGCACGATTACAACCAGCAGGGCATGCGTGGCCTCAACGCCAGCCAGTTTGAGATGCTGAAGCCCTCGCCGCTTTACCAGGGCTTCGCCGCGGTGAACCCGGACCCCGAGGTGAACTTCCCCAAGCTGCTCGACCAGATGCAATATATGGGCAAGGACTACGACTTCTCGGCCGATGTCCCCAACCTCAAGGTGCCAACCCAGCTGGTCTATGGTGATTGGGATGCGGTCCGCACCAGCCATGTCGCGAAGTTCTTCGAGCTGCTCGGCGGCGGCCTGCAGGATGCGCTGTGGGATGGCTCCGGCATGAACCAGAACCGCCTCGCCATCCTCCCCGGCGTCACCCACTACACCATGATGAACTCGCCCAAGCTGGTCGAGACGGCGCTGGCGTTCATCGACGCGAAGTAACGGTACAGGGTGGGCCAGATCGACGGGTCGGCCCCACCCCCTCCCAGCCTCCCCCATCAAGGGGGAGGTGCCCGCCGGTGAGTGAGGCACCATCCCCGCCCACTCGCCGGCCCCCACCTCCCCCTTGATGGGGGAGGCAAGCGAAGCTTGTGAGCGATAGCGAACTAGCGCAGCTCGGAGGGGGTGCGCCGCAAGCGCGGCATTCAACACCCTTGACCCCGCACCCCGGCGCTTGGCTCTATGCCGCCATGCTTGAGTCGCTCTTCGACACGCCAGCTCGCGACCCCGCCGAAATCCTGCGCACCGTCTTCGGGCACCAGAGTTTTCGCGGCCAGCAGGAGGATGTTGTCCGCCACGTCACTGGCGGCGGCGACGCGGTGGTGTTGTTCCCGACCGGCGCCGGCAAGTCGATGTGCTTTCAGGTTCCGGCGCTGGCCCGGAAGGGCGTCGGCATCGTCGTCTCGCCGCTCATCGCCCTGATGCGCGATCAGGTCGAGGCGCTGAAGCAGGCCGGCGTCAACGCTGCAACGCTCAACTCCTCGGTTTCGTCCGAAGACTCCTCACGCACCCTCCGCGATCTCAAATCCGGCAAGCTCGACCTGCTCTACGTTGCGCCGGAGCGCCTGGTGCTCCCCGGCTTCAAGTCGATGATGCAGGGCGTCGAGATCTCGCTCATCGCCATCGATGAGGCGCATTGCGTCAGCCAGTGGGGCCACGATTTCCGCCCCGAGTATCGCGAGCTCGCCTCGATCGCCGCCGACTATCCCGGGGTGCCGCGCATCGCACTCACCGCTACTGCCGACCCCACCACCCGCGACGATATCGTCGAGCGGCTCGGCCTCAGCGACGCGCGCATCTTCACCACCAGCTTCGACCGGCCCAATATCAGCTACGCGATCGTCGAGCGCGACAATGCCCGGGCGCAGTTGAAAAGCTTCCTCGCCCGCCACACCGGCAATTCCGGCATCGTCTATTGCCTGAGCCGCGCCAAGGTCGACGCGACCACCGAATGGCTGAACAAGCAGGGGATCCGTGCGCTCGCCTATCATGCCGGCATGAACGCCCGCGACCGGGCCGCCAACCAGGATGCCTTCCTCAAGGAAGAGTCGCTCTGCCTCGTCGCCACCGTCGCCTTCGGCATGGGCATCGACAAGCCGGACGTCCGTTACGTCGCCCACATGGACCTGCCGTCGTCCATCGAGGCCTATTACCAGGAGACCGGCCGCGCCGGACGCGACGGCCTGCCGGCCGAGGCCTGGATGTGCTACGGCATGGCCGACGTGGCGCAGCGCCGCCGCATGATCGACGAGGGCAGCGCCCCCGATGAGGTGAAGCGCGTCGAGCGGCTGAAGCTCACGGCGCTGCTCGCCGTCTGCGAAACCCCGGAATGCCGCCGCAAGGCTATCCTCGCGCATTTCGGCGAGCCGCACCCCGGCAACTGCAACAACTGCGACACCTGTCTCGTGCCGGTTGAAACCTGGGATGGCTCCGACGCTGCCATCAAGGCGCTGGCCTGCGTCTACCGCACCGGCCAGCGCTTCGGCGCCGGGCACATCGTCGACGTGCTCCTGGGCAAGGTGACCGACAAGGTCACCCAGTTCAGCCACCAGGACCAGCCGGTGTTCGGGCAGGGCAAGGATCTCGACCAGCGCTCCTGGCAATCGGTCATCCGTCAGCTCACCGCCATGGGTCTGATCACTGTCGACCATTCATTCGGCGCCCTGCACCTCGGCGAGGGCTCGCGCGAAGTGTTCAAGGGCGAGCGCAAGATCACCCTGCGCCGCGACCGTCCGCGCAAGGCCACCGAGACCCGCCGCGCGCTGCAGAACGCCGTCCAGTTGCCGCCGGCCGCGCAATCGCTGTTCGAAGCTTTGCGCTCCGAACGCGCCGCCCTCGCCAAGTCGCAGGGCGTCCCGCCCTACGTGGTCTTCCACGATACCACCCTTCGCGCCATGGCGCTGGAACGGCCACAGACCATGGCCGAGCTCGGCACCATCAATGGCATCGGGGAGAGCAAGCTCAAGCGCTATGGGGCGGAGTTCCTGGCGGTGCTGCGGGCAGCGGGGCCGGCATAGGGTCCGGTGCGGGCTGACCCCCACCCCTGTCCCCTCCCCGCAAGGGGGAGGGAGACGCTCCCACTGACGCCGGTGTTTTGGTCTCCCTCCCCCTTGCGGGGAGGGGACAGGGGTGGGGGTCCACAGCCACCGGCTTCTGGAAGGGCTCACGTCCCCCGCGGCTTGGCCCGTGCCGTAGCCGCCGCCTCCAGTGGGTTCTCCGGCCAATAGTGCCGCGGGTAGCGGCCCTTCAGGTCCTTGGCCACATCCTTCCAGCTGCCGCGCCAGAAGCCGGGCAGGTCGCGTGTCGTCTGGATCGGCCGGTGCGCCGGCGAGAGCAGCACCAGCAGCAGCGGCACCTTGCCCCCGGCGACGCTCGGGTGCCGGTCGAGACCGAACAGTTCCTGTACCCGCACCTCCAGCGCCGGCCCGTTCTCTGCGCCATAGTCGATCGGCAGGTGCGAGCCCGAGGGCGCGTCGAAATGCGAGGGCAGCAGCCGCTCGATCTCCTGCCGCCGCGCCCAGGGCAACAGCCCCTCGAGCGCTCCGCCCAGGTCGTCCGCTCCGATCTCGCTCAGCGCCGTCTTGCCGGTGACGGCCGGCACCAGCCAGGCCATGTCGGCCGCGAGGCCCGTATCGGAGAGATCCGGCCACGCCTCGCCCAGCGTCGCGCGGAGGTAGCTCGCCCGCGCCCGCAGCGCCTGCTGCTCTTTGCTCCATGGCAGCACGCCAACCCCGAGCCCGGCGATGCCCTCCGCCAGCGCCGCCGCTGCCTGCTGTAGATCGGTTATCGCCACCGGCGCCTCGTCGAGCCGCAATGCGCCGAGCCGCCGCAACCGCCGCGCCCGCACACTGCGCGAGCCGCGGTCGAAGGCCATCGCCACCTCGTCGACAATCTCGCCGGCGAACAATTCCTCGATCGTCGCCCGCTCGACTGCCGCCGCCGCCCGGATCCGCCCGGTCGCCGCCGCGCCGGTGATATCGCTCACCACCAGGTAGGGCGCATTCGCCAGCCCATCGCTTTCCTCGAGGCTCGCCTGCCGTCCATTGGCCAGCCGGAATCGTCCGCGGGCGCCGGCCTGCTGCGCCACCCGGTCCGGATAGGCTCGGGCCAGGTGGCGTCCAACCTCGCCGCCCGAACCCGTGTTGCCGACCATTCCGGCCCAGCGCCGCGCCAGCCCATGCGCCTCATCGGCCCGCTTGCCGCGCTCGCGCCCGAAGCGTTCGAGCCGGTGCGTCAAGTCAGGGCCGTCACCGCCGAGCCCACGCTCGCCGAGCAGCACTGCCAGTTGCGCTGCCGTCAGCGCATCATCCTCTTCCGCCGCGCGGTGGATCATGTGCCCCAGCCGTGGGTGCAGTGGCAGCCGCGCCAGCGCCTTGCCCTCGACGGTGATGCGCCCGCTGTCGTCCAGCGCCTCGAGCCCCTTGAGCAGGCTTGTCGCCTCGCTCCATGCCGGTCCCGGCGGTGGATCGAGGAATTTGAGCTGGGTTGGATCGCTCACCCCCCAGCCGGCGAGATCGAGCGCCAGTCCCGAAAGGTCCGCCTCCAGCATCTCCGGCGCGTCGAACGCCAGCAGCGCCGCGTTCTGGCCTTCGCCCCACAGCCGGTAGCACACCCCCGGCTCGACACGCCCGGCGCGTCCGCGCCGCTGGTCGGCCGAGGCCCGCGATACTTTTCGCGTTTCAAGCACCGACAGGCCGGTCGCCGGCTCGTAGGCAGGAGCGCGCCTGAGGCCACTGTCGACGACGATCCGCACCCCCTCGATGGTCAGCGAGGTCTCGGCGATCGAGGTCGCCAGCACCACCTTGCGCCGCCCGGACCGGGCCGACTGCACGGCGCGATCCTGCTCCTCCGGCGTCAGTTGCCCATAGAGCGGCGCAATATCGACATCAGCGGGGACGCGCCCCGCCAGCCGCTCCGCCACCCGTCCGATCTCCGCCTGCCCCGGCAGGAACACCAGTGCCGAGCCCGGCTGATCGCGCAGCGCCTCGAGCACCACGCTGGTCACCTGGTCCTCGAGCTTCATCAGCGGATCGCGGTCGCGCCAGATCGTCTCCACCGGAAACGCCCGCCCTTCGGAGACCACCACCGGCGCCCCGTCGAGCAGCTCCGCCACCCGCGCCCCGTCGATCGTCGCCGACATCACCAATACGCGCAGGTCATCGCGCAGCGCCGCTGCATCGAGCGCCAGCGCGAGGCCGAGATCGGCATCGAGGCTGCGCTCATGGAATTCGTCGAACAGCACCGCGGCGATGCCGGTGAGCTCCGGATCGTCGAGGATCATCCGGGTGAACACCCCCTCGGTCACCACTTCGATGCGCGTCCGCCTGCTGACCTTGGCATCGAGCCTGACGCGATAGCCGACCACCCCGCCGACCTCGTCGTCGAGCGTTTGCGCCATCCGCCGCGCCGCTGCCCGCGCCGCCAGCCGCCGCGGCTCCAGCATGACGATCTTGCCATCGCCACGCCACGCCGCCTCGAGCAGCGCCAGTGGTACGCGCGTCGTCTTGCCCGCGCCCGGCGGGGCCACCAGCACGGCATAGGGGCCGGCCGCCAGCGCGGCCAGCAGCCGGGGAAGGGCCTCATCGATCGGGGGGGGCGGCAAACTCATGCCGCTTCAATCGGAGAAAAGCGACGTGGATGCAAGGCGCCCTCGGTCCAGGCGCGCGCGGCCGAGGCGCCTCGCCTCAGCTGACGTTCTTCAGCATGTCGAGCAGCGAGCCGTCGAAATCCTCGACCGGCGCTGCCGCGGGCGCCGCGCGTTTGGTGGTGGCGATTTCCGACCAGCCGACAACCACCGTTATGCCGCCCACCTTGCGGTCGGCCACATACCAGGGCGTCAGCACTGTCGCGAACTGGGTCGCCGCGCCGCTGGTCGGGCTGGCGAAACTTCGGCGCGTCTTCACCGTCTGCCCCCTCAGCGCCGCCTCGTACTCGGCGATCTGCTCAGGCGGCGTCTCGGGAAACAGCTGGCCGATGGTCTTGCCGATCACCTCGCGCCGCTCGACGAAACGGTGCGCCTTGAGCCAGTAGAGCGAGCAGTCGAGCACCCGGAGCTTATCGTCCAGCACCGCGATCGGCGCCGGCATGTCGCCGACGAGGTCCTGTACCAGCTTCAGCCGACCCTGCACCTGCAGCTCGCGCTCCATCTCCGCGGTCACGTCGCGGCTGGCGCCGAACAGTTCGATCACCCGTCCGTCGCGCACCCTGAGATCGGCGATCGACTCGATCATCCGCACGCCGCCGTCGCGTCGCTCGATCCGCAACCGGCAGCGGAAGCCGCGCCGGTCCTGCAGCGCCTGCGCGATCAGCGTCAGCAGCTTGCCGCGATCCTCGGCGACATAGAGCTTCACCAGATCCTGCAGCGGCACCGGGCTATCCGGCCCAAGGCCATAGATTTCCGCTACGCGCGCCGACAGCACCACGGTGCCAGGAAAGATCACCTTCCACTGCCCATAGCCCTCATGCAGCTCGTAGAGCTGCAGGGCGCGGTCGGCATCGGTGAGCGCCGGAGTCGGCTCCACCTGGGCCAGTGATTCCGACGGCGTGGCGATCAACTGCTTGTCGAACATCGGGGTCCGTGACGGGGCAGGAAGGGAGCTGGCGGGAACGCTAGCCGCAGCCCGGTTAAGTATTGGTGTGTATCAGCCGTGGCGTTGCCGGCGTTCGCTCGCCGAGCGTGAGGCGACAAGCCCAGCCTTTGCCAGCGCCCGCGCTTCGGCCTGCGGCAGCGGCGGGCTGAACAGGTAGCCCTGCGCCTCGTTGCAGCCTTCGGCCCTGAGCATCAGCAACTGCTCCCAGCTCTCGACGCCTTCGGCCGTCACCCGCGTCTTCAGCGAGCGGCCGAGCCCGATAATGGCACGGACGATCGCCGCCGAGTCCTCTGCCCGCGGCAGATCGGCGACGAAGCTGCGGTCGATCTTGATCTTGTCGAAGGCGAAGCGCCTGAGATAGCTCAGCGACGAATAGCCGGTGCCGAAATCGTCGAGCGCTACCCTGATGCCCATCCGGTGCAGTTCCTCGAGCGAGGCCAGCGCCTCGGCGCTCTCGTCGAACAGCACCGACTCGGTGATCTCGAGTTCCAGCCGCCCCGGCGCAAAGCCGGTCTCCGCCAGCGCATCGGTGACGGTGCGCACCACGGCGCGGTTGCGGAACTGTGCCGGCGACAGGTTCACCGCCAGCGACAGCGCCTCAGGCCAATGCGTCGCCTCGGCACAGGCCTCGCGCAACACGAAGGCGCCGATCGCATCGATCAGTCCGCTTTCCTCGGCCAGCGGAATGAACACCATTGGCGACACCACGCCATGCGCCGCACACTCCCAGCGCAGCAGCGCCTCGAAGCCGACCAGCCGGTTGCTGCCGATATCGATCTGCGGCTGGTACACCACCCGCAGCTCGCCCCGGCCCAGCGCCAGCGACAGGTCGCGCTTCATTTCGCGCCGCTCACGCAGCGCCTGATCCATGGCCGGCTCGAAGAAGCGGAAATCGCGCCCCTTGTCGCTCTTCACCCGGTAGAGCGCCACGTCGGCAAATTGCAGGAGGCTCTCGGTGCTGAGCCCGTCGCGCGGCGCGACGGCAATGCCGATACTGGCGCCGATGCTCACCGTTTCACCGTCGATCTCGAATGGGATGGCCAGCGCCGCGAGGATGGCCTGGGCCGTGATCGCCGCATCCTCGGGGCGCTCCACCGGCATCAGCAGCGCGAACTCGTCGCCACCGAGCCGTGCCACCAGGTCGCGCTTGCCGGCGCAGCGGTTGAGCCGCCCGGCCACCTCGCGCAGCAGCACGTCGCCGGCCAGATGCCCCAGCGTATCATTCACCAGCTTGAAGTCGTCAAGGTCGATCGACAGCACCGCCAGCGTCCCGCCGGCCCTCAGCGTCAGCAGCGCTGCATCCATTCCCTCCTGGAACTGCATGCGGTTGGGCAGGCCCGTCAGCGTGTCGTGCCGCGCCAGATATTCGAGCCGCTTCGCCCCGGCCACCACCTCGGCCTCATTCTGCTTGGCTTCGGTCACATCGCGCGACAGCGCCAGGAGCCGCGCCACCTCGCCACCGGCGCCCAGGATCGGCGACACGCTGAGGTCCCACCAGCGCGCCTTGCCCTTGGCTGTCGGCCCGAACAGCGTGTGGCGCACCGTCTCGCCCTGCTGTGCTGCAGCGATCGCCGCGCGGATCGTCGCGCGCTGGTCCTCAGGCCAGAACTGCTCGAACGGCACCCCCCGGATCGCCTCGAAGTCATCGACCTCCATGATGCGGACGCCGGGACCGTTCATGAAGATCAGTCGGCCCGCACCATCCAGCACCTCGATCGCCATCGTGCTCGCCTCGAGGATCGAGCGAGCGAACTCCTCGCTTTCGCGCAGCGCCGCCTCCGCCACCCGGCGGTCATGGATATCCTCGAGCGTGCCGTACCAGCGGACGATCTGTCCGAGCTTGTCGCGGCGCGCCGCCGCCCGCGCCCGCATCCAGCGATAGACGCCGCTCTTCAGCCGGATGCGATAGGTGATGTCGAGCGGCTCGCCGCTTTCGAGCGATCGGGTCCAGTCGGCAATGGTCGGTTCGAGGTCGTCGGGGTGCACGACGCTCGCCCAGCCCTGGCCCAGCGTCTCTTCGGTGTTGAGGTCGACCATCTCGAGCCAGCGCGGCCCGAACTCGATGATGTTGCCCTCGGGGTCGGCGAGCCACATCACTTCCGGGTTGAGGTCGACGGCGGTGCGGTAATGGTCTTCGCTCTCGCGCAGCGCCCGCTCGGCCAGCGTCGTGCGGGTCACGTCCTGCACGATCACCTGCACTTCGTTCGGCCCGAGCGGATAGTGCGCCGCGCTGTATTCGCGGGCCGTCCCGCCGACCGGCAGGCTGCGGAAACGGAAGGCGCCGGATTTCCCGCTGCGCACTGCTGCATGCATCCGGCGGCGGACGCGCGCCCGATCCGAGGCATGCAGCTTTGCCAGTGTCGCCGCGAGCGGTACGCCCTGGTCGAGCGCTTCGCCGCGAATGGTGGTGGCCGAATGGTAGACCCGGTCGGTCAGCGCGTGCCAGGTCCACACAGAAATGCCGGTCGCGCTGCCGATCTGCCGCAGCGTCTCTGCGGCAGCCTCAGCCGGCGGTGTGCCCCTCGACACGGTGCCTGTGTTGCGCATGCGATCCTCAGCCTCACGAGGATGCTACGCAGCCGAACGCGCCAAAACATTAATCGCATGTGTGAGACGGCGGCGAATGCTCGCCGCCGTGATGACAACTGCGCCGGTGGTTAAGGTTCGCTGAACGCGGACCAGCGATCCCTCTCGATCAGGCCCACTCGCCCTTGCGCATCACCGGCACCTTCGAGCCGTCGGCCTTGAGGCCGTCGATATCGATCTTGTCCGAACCGATCATCCAGTCGATGTGGATCAGGCTCTTGTTGCCGCCGCGCTTGGCGATCTCGTCCTGGCTCATCTTGGTGCCGTTGATGAAGCAGTCGGCGTAGCACTGGCCGAGCGCGATGTGGCTCGCGGCATTTTCATCGAACAGCGTATTGTAGAACAGCACGCCGCTCTTCGAAATCGGCGACGAGTGCGGTACCAGCGCCACTTCGCCCAGCCGGCGCGAGCCCTCGTCGGTGTCGAGCACCTTCTGCAGCACGGCCTCGCCCTTCGAAGCCTTGGCTTCGACGATCCGCCCACCCTCGAACTTCACCTCGATATCGGCGATCAGCGTACCGTTATGGCTGAGCGGCTTGGTCGAGCGGACATAGCCCTCGACGCGCTGGCTGTGCGGGGTGGTGAACACTTCCTCTGTGGGGATGTTCGGGTTGCAGGTGATGCCGTTCTTGGCCTCCGACGCGCCGCCCTTCCAGCGGTGCTCATCTGCAAGGCCAATCGTGAGGTCGGTGCCCGGGCCGACATAGTGCAGCGAGGCGAACTGCTGGCCGTTGAGCCAGGTCCAGCGCTCCTTAAGCTTGGCATTATGCGCCTTCCAGGCGCCGATCGGATCCTCGACATCGACCCGGCTCGCCGCAAAGATCGCGTCGGCGAGCTTCTTCACCGCCACCTCTTCGGGATCGTTGGGGAAGACCAGCCGGGCCCAGCTGGCATTGGGGTAGGAGACGATGTTCCAGTTGATGTCGAAGCCAGTGATCTTCTCCAGCGCCGGCTTATAGGCCATCGAGGTCGCGCGGTTGGCGCGCGCTACCTTGGCCGGATCTTCGCCCGCCAGCATCATCGGGTTGTCGCCCGAAATGGCGAGCCGCGCCGCATTGCCGTCGAACGCCTTGGCCATGCCCTCGAACAGCCAGCCCGGTGCCTTGTCGAAGCTCGCGTCCGCGGCGTGCCGATAGCGGTTGAGGGTGATCTCCTCGTCCGAAAAGATCGGCTGCACGATGCCGGCGCCGGCCTTGTAGGCGTGCTCGGTGATCTTGCGCACCAGTGGCAACGCCGCCATGGGCGCCGTCAGGACCAGGTCCTGCCCGGGCTGCAGCTGGAGCCCCACCTTGATCGCGACTTCCGCGAGCTTGTCGAGTTTGACCGGATCGATAGGGGTGTTGCCCTGAGCCATTGGAAAACCTTCGCGAAAATTGAGGCACGACCCTTACCCCTCGCTTCAGCCTGCTTCAAGGCGGCCAGATGCCGTAACTCGTCATCGCCGCGCTCGATCCTGGTCCCGATGCCCAATGCCCAGGCCCGTTGGGCCGCCAGCCGCTCGACGGCCTCGTCTTCGGGCCACTGCATGCCCATACGCGTCCAGTCCATGTCCATCTCCTGTGCTTGTCACAGGGATGGTCGAGCCGGCCTTGGGGGATTCGACATTTTGGGAATCGAGCGCTTGGCTACCCCTCACCCCGCGGTGAGGCCTTCGGCCTCATCCGCCACCCTCTCCCCAAAGGGGCGAGGGGGCGATGTGGCACTGCCGGTGCAAAGTGCGTCCCCTCGCCCCCCTGGGGAGAGGGCCAGGGTGAGGGGCGCCAAGCACACTGCACGTTAGTGCGCTCGCCCCGGCATCCGGTTGAACGCATCGAGCGCCGCGATCTTGTAGGCTTCGGCGAGGGTCGGGTAGTTGAAGGTGTTCTCGACAAAATAGTCGACCGTACCGCCCAGGTTCAGCACCGCTTGGCCGATATGCACCAGCTCGGTCGCCCCTTCGCCGATGATGTGGCAGCCCATGAGCTTGCGATCGTCGAGCGAGAATAGCAGCTTCATCATCCCCGATTGCAGCCCCATGATGTGCCCGCGCGAGGTCTCGCGGAACCGCGCTACGCCGCACTCATAGGGGACGCCCTTGGCCTTGAGCTGCTGCTCGGTCAGCCCGACCGTCGAGATCTCCGGCACCGCGTAGATGCCGTAGGGGAAATATTCGGGGGCAGGGGGCATCGGCGCGCCGAACGCATGGCAGGCGGCGATCCGCCCCTGTTCCATCGAGGTGGAGGCGAGCGAGGGAAAGCCGATCACATCGCCTGCCGCATAGATGTGCGGCACCGCGGTCTGGAAGGTCCGCGGGTCCACGGTCAGCCGTCCACGCTCGTCGGCGGTCAGCCCGCAGGCCTCGAGCTCCAGCGCCGCCGTCGCGCCGACCCGGCCGGCGCAGTAGAGCAGCGCCTCGGTGCGGATCTGCCGCCCGTCGCTCAGCGAGCTCACGGCAAAGCCGGCGGCGTCGACCTCGACCTTTTCCACCTTCACACCAAGGCGCAACTGCATGCCGCGCTTCCTCAGCTCGTGCACGAACTCGTCGATGATCTCGCGGTCGATGAACTCGAGGAAATTCTCGCGCGGTTCTACCAGCGTCACCGGCACGTCGAGCGCCGAAAAGATCGTCGCATACTCGATGCCGATCACCCCGGCGCCCACCACCGTCAGGCTCCTGGGCACCTTGGGGTCCGACGCCACGTCGTCGCTGTCGAACACGTTGGCCTGGTTGAACGGGATGTGCTTGGGCCGGTACGGCGCCGTGCCGACCGCGATGACGAAACGCTCGGCTTCGTATTCGCTTTCGCCCTCGCTGCCGTTCTTGATGGCGATCCGCTGCGGGCTGACGAAGCGGGCCCGCCCGGCCACCGTCCGCACCCCGTTGCGGGCAAACTGGTGCTCCAGCACGTCGATCTCGTGGTCGAGCGTCATCCGCAGCCGCGCCCCGAGATCCTTGCCCTCGATTTCCTTCTTCACCCGGTAGGCGAGCCCGTAAAAGCCGCGCTCGCGCCAGCCCGAGAGGTTGAGCACCGTTTCACGCAGCGTCTTCGACGGGATCGTGCCGGTGTGCACCGACACCACGCCGACCCGCAGCCGGTTCTCCACCACCAGCACCGCCTTGCCGAGCTTGGCCGCCTGAATAGCCGCCCGCCGCCCGGCCGGACCCGAGCCGATGACGATCAGATCGAAAGTGTCCATGTGTGCTGTCCCCCGAGACTGACTGTTGCACGCGGCAGATGAAGCTCACATGGCAAAGGCTGCATGGCGGGAATGCACCGCGCTTTCTGCCCTCAATACGAGGTCCGAGATTGTGGCGCGGGGGAGACTGTACGATCATAAGCAAACTGTCGGTTCGATTTGAGCATCCCGAATGACGGGATGCCCGCCAATTGACCCTGGACGCAGGCAACGTGAATGGAGGTTTCGATGGAACCGGAATTCATCCGGGAGCCGAACTTCGACGTCATCGGCATCGGCAGGGAATTTCTGTTCCCGCCGATCGCCTATCTGACTCTCGACCGCAAGCTACTCAAGATTCAGTGGCATCCGGGCAAAATCACCTATCACCTGCCGGAAACCTATCAGAGTGTCAGGTTCGAGACCCTCGCGGCCGCATTCTACGCGGCGTATGGCAAAGAGATGAGCTAGCAGCCACGTCAAGCGATTGGCCTCTGCCCCACAATGAAGCGGGGCATCTCAGCTCAAAGGGGTGTAGGCGATATTCTTGCGACCTCACGGAAGGGTTAGGGCGCGGGGTAGCCTCGCTCAGTAAGCCTCCGGCACATAGAGCTCCGGTTTCACCGCGTGGCGCACGTAGTCGGCGTGCCGCACCCGGTCGGGCAGCTGCACGTCCTGCTTGGGCACGTCCTCGTAGTTCACCTGGCTCAAGAGATGCGCAATGCAGTTGAGCCGCGCCCGCTTCTTGTCCACCGCCTGTACCACCCACCAGGGCGCTTCCTCGGTGTGGGTGCGGTCGAACATCTCTTCCTTGGCCTTGGTGTACTCTTCCCAGTGCACCCGGCTTTCGAGGTCCATGGGGCTGAGTTTCCACTGCTTCAGCGGATCGTGCAGCCGCATTTTGAAGCGGAATTCCTGCTCCTCGTCGGTGATCGAGAACCAGTATTTGACGAGGATGATGCCCGAGCGAACCAGCATGCGCTCGAACTCCGGCACGGTGCGGAAGAACTCTTCGAGCTCGTCCGGCGTGCAGAACCCCATCACTCGCTCGACGCCGGCACGGTTGTACCAGGAGCGGTCGAACAGCACCATTTCGCCTGCCGTCGGCAGATGCGGCACGTAGCGCTGGAAATACCACTGGTGCCGCTCGCGCTCGGTCGGCGCCGGCAGCGCCACCACCCGCGCCACGCGCGGGTTGAGCCGTTGCGTCACCCGCTTGATGGCGCCGCCCTTGCCGGCCGAGTCGCGGCCTTCGAACAGCACCACCATCTTGAGCTTCTTGTAGGCCACCCAATCCTGCAGCTTCACCAGCTCGTGCTGCAGCCGGAACAGCTCGCGGAAATACACCTTGCGGTCGATCGTATCATCGGCCGGGCCGGACATCCCCTCGGCGACCAGCTCATCGAGCCGGTCGTCTTCCATCTGCATTTCCAGCTCTTCGTCGAAATCGTCGGCGATCGCCTGCTTGATCCGCTCGAGTTCGGCCGGGGTCTTGGCTTCGTGATCGTTCATCGGTGCACCCATGGATAGCTCGGGGGGAGGGGTGCCCGTTCCATATGAACCTATTGTGACCGTATGTCGGGCCGTCCTGGTGCGAAGCGATTATTGCTCGGCGACGCCGGCAAGCCGTAGCCCATCGAGGATCGCTTTGGTCCGCGAGGCATCCTTCTGCGGCTGCGCCGCCCAGACCTGGGCGATGGTGACGCCCGGCGACAGCCGACGCAGCGTCAGGAGGTGGCGCTTGGCTTCGTCCATCCGTCCCAGATGCGCATTGGCGGCGACCAGCATCCAGTAGGTGCACACGAAGCTCGGGTTGGCCGAAACCGAACGCTTGGCCCAGACCAGCGCCTCCTCGTAGTTCTCCTTGATCATCTGCGCGTGCGAGATCGCCGTCAGTGGCCAATGCGCCCCATCGAGGCTGGGGCTGAGCCGGATCGCGTGTTCGCTGAAGGCGATCGCATCATCGACATTGCCGATATGCAGGTGCGTGATCCCGGCAAAGATCATCACCGTCAGGTTGTTGGGGTTGGCCTCCACCGCCCGCTGCGTCAGCATCAGCCCGCGGTCGTAATCGCGCAGGTTATGGATCAGCATCATCGAGCTGAGCGACAGTGCCACCGCGTCGTCGCGCGCATTGGCCAGCGCCCGTTCCACCAGCTCGATGCCATGCGCCGTGTCGTCGGTGCCGATTGCCGGCCAGCCCATGGTCGAGCGGTGCAGCATGGCGTTGCCCGCATAGACGAGGAAGGTCGGGTTGTTCGGCTCGAGCTCGATGGCTTTGAGCAGCAGGGCGATCGCCTCGGCATTGGCGTCGCGGGTCTGCGACAGGTGCATCGGCAGGGCGCGCAGATAGAGGTCATAGGCCTCGACACTGTCCGGCCGCTCCCGCCGCGAGCGCTCGATCTCGGCCCAGCGGATCGTCGGCTCAGCCACCGAGGCGACCTTGAGGGTGATCTGATCCTGGAACTCGAACACGTCGTCGAGCTTGCCGTCGAACTTGTCAGCCCAGAGGTGGGCGCCGGTCATTGCGTCCACCAGCTGCGCCGTGATGCGCAGCCGGTCGCGGGCTCGCCGCACGCTGCCCTCGAGCACGTAGCGCACCCCCAATTCGCGCCCCACCTGCCGCACGTCGACGGCGCGGCCCTTGTAGACGAAGCTCGAATTGCGGGCGACTACCGCGAAATCGCGGAACCGGCTCAGCGCGGTGATGATGTCCTCGACCACCCCGTCGGCGAAATACTCCTGTTCGCTGTCGCCGCCCATATTGTCGAACGGCAGCACGGCGACCGTGGGCCGCCGCGGCGTTACTGGACCGAACTCCGGCGACCTGGTACTTCGGCCGACCCCGGTCACCACCTCGAACACCCGCACCGGCCGGGCGATGTTCTTCAGCTCGCGCTCGCCGAGGTCGCGGAAACCGGTCTTCATCCGGTCGCGGACTTCCTCGAACACCTTGCCCGAAACATAGACACCGCCGGGCTCGCCGATCTGCTGCAGCCGGGCCGCGACATTGATACCGTCGCCATAGATGTGGGAATCATCGTGCACCACATCGCCCTGGTTGACGCCGACGCGGAAGATCAGCCGCTTGTTGGCCGGCACGTCGGCATTGCGCTCGGCCATCAGCGCCTGCATGGCGACGGCGGCTTCAACGGCTGAGACTGTGCTGGAGAACTCGGCGACGATGCCGTCGCCGGCAAGGTCGACCACCCGCCCGCCATGCCGCTGCAGCAGCTGGAGCACGGCAGTCTGGTGTCCCTTCAGCGCAGCGACGGTGCCGGATTCGTCAGCGCCAATCAGGGCGCTGTATCCCGCTACGTCCGCACACAACACCGCCGCCAGGCGGCGCGACAAAACATGTTCCATTTCCGCTTCCTAGGCGGAGTCACCGCGCCCTGTCTCAGGGTAAAGCGTGGAGTTGTTACTTGGAAGTGGAAACGTAAGCTCACTCTGCTTTCGAGATGAGCCGAAAATCCGGCAGATCACGTAAGGCCAGCTCCGGTCCGGCCGGCGAATAGACCACGAACAGCTGCATCGGGCCGGTCCCGGTATTGAGCGTCGAGTGGAATCGGTCCTCCGGCACGAACACCGTGCAGCCCGGTCCGACCTTCTGTACCACCGGCACGCCTTCGGGCGTCTCGACCATCTGCTCGCCCTCGCCCGAGATCACGAAAATGATCTCTTCGGCCCCCGGATGGTTGTGCCGGCTGTGCCCCTGGCCCGGCGGCAGATCCACCACCCCGCCGGAAAACCGCTTCGCCCCATTCACCTCCGGCGCCACCGTCAGCGCCAGCTGTCCCCAGTCGAACCCGAACGCGCTGACATCACGCGGGTAGACAAAATTGTTCTCGGCCATTGTTTTTCTCCACATCGGGGCTCCGCACCCCCCACCCTTGATCCCTCCCCGCAACGGGGGAGGGAGACGACTGCGCCTCGCGCTCGAACGGTCGACTAAGCCCCCGTCCGCAACCCCTTGAACCCCTCAACCTGGCGCTTGATCGCCACTTCCACCGGCAGCCGCTCCATCGAGCTCGCCCCGTAAAAGCCGTGGCACCCCTTCACCCGGTCGAGGATGAACTTCGCGTCGTCAGGCATCGAGATCGGCCCGCCATGGCAGAGGACGATGACGTTATCCCTTACCCGGCGCGCTGCCGCCGCGATCGCTTCGATCTCGTTCGCACACTGCTCGAGCGATTTCGCCGCCGTCGCGCCGATGGCGCCGCCGGTCGTCACCCCCATATGCGCGACGATGATGTCGGCGCCGGCCCTGGTCATCGCCACCGCTTCGTCGGGGTTGAACACATAAGGCGTGGTGAGGAGGTCCAGCTTGTGCGCCTCGGCGATCATCTCGACCTCGAGCCCATAACCCATGCCGGTCTCCTCGAAGCTGACCCGCATCACCCCGTCGAACAGCCCGATGGTGGGAAAGTTCTGCACCCCCGAGAACCCCATGGCTTTGAGCTCGGCGAGGAACTGCGGCATCAGGACGAACGGATCGGTGCCGTTCACCCCCGCCAGCACCGGGGTGCGCTTCACCACCGGCAGCACCTCGCGCGCCATGTCCTTGACGATCTCGTTGGCGTTGCCATAGGCCAGCAGCCCTGCGGCCGAGCCGCGCCCGGCCATGCGATAGCGCCCCGAATTGTAGATGATGATCAGGTCGATGCCGCCGGCTTCTTCGGCCTTGGCCGAAATGCCGGTGCCGGCCCCGCCGCCCACGATCGGCTGCCCGCGGGCCACCATGTCGTGGAATTTTCTGAGGATTTCGGCGCGCGCGATGGCAGCCATGCTGTCTCCCAAGAGGTTATTATGACGTGATTTCGTGAAAGGCGCGCATCGCGGCCTCGGCAAAACTAGGGTCGTTGATGTGGCAGTCGAGCCGGATCAGCTGCCGGTCGCCAGTCCACTGCACCGTCCGCTCGATGGCCTCGAACAGCTCGGCATCGGCCTCGGCGTCGCGGAACGCACCGCCCTCGATATCGAGCGCCGAAACGCCCCGTAGCGGCAAGAGGAAGCGCACCGGCCCGACTGCGGCGTTGAGCTTGCCGCCGATCCATTCCCCGATCGCCCGGCACTCGTCGGCGCTGGTGCGCATCAGCGTCACATTGGCATTGTGCGCGTAGAACAGGCGGTCGGCATAATGCGGCGGCACGGTCTCGGGCGCCCAGAAGTTGACCATGTCGCAGGCTCCGACCGAGCCGACATAAGGCACCGGCCGCCGCGACAGGCAGTCGAGCCGTTCCGGCCCAGCCGGCAGCACGCCGCCGAGCAGGTAGTCGCAGACCTCGGTTGTCGTGACGTCGATCAAGGCGCCGACCAGGCCGGAATCGACCAGCATTTCCATGGTCTTGCCGCCGGTACCGGTGGCATGGAAGACCAAGGGTTCAACGGCCCCGGTCAACAGTTCGACGATCTGGGTGACCGCCGGCGTCGTCACCCCGAACATGGTGAGCCCGACCGCCAGCTTGGTCGCCGGCTCCACCATCGTCGGGTTGGCGCTCATCGCCACCACGGCGAGCGCCGCATTGGAGAGGATAACACGCGATATCCGGTTGAGCCCGGCGAGGTCGGTCACCGACGGCATCATCACGATATCGCTGACCCCGACATAGGGCCCGACATCGCCCGAGGCGAGGGTGGAGACCATCACTTTAGGCAGGCCAATCGGCAGTTTCCGCATCCCTGCTGTGACGATCGAGGTGCCGCCGCCACCGCCGATCCCGACCATGCCAGCGATGTCATCACGTGTTATGACAAATTGCGCGAAGGCCGCTGCCATGCCGGCCACGGCAACACCGCGGTCGGTGCCCTCGAGCAGCCCGGGTGGTCCGAACTTCGCCACCTCCGCTGCCCCGACTTCCGGTGGAATGGTCGGCGCGCGGATTCCCACATCGACCACCAGCGGATCGGCGCCGAGCGCTCGGATTTTCTCGGCGAGGAAGGCCAGTTCCTCGCCTTTGGTGTCGGCGGTGCCGACCACATAGATGCGCTTCATCGCACCCCTCCCGACACCGTTCGGGTGACCCCGCCGGTGTTCTCGCCGCCATGTCATGGCAGAGGCCCGCCGCCATTGCAAAGCATTTTGAGATGTGCGTATCATTTCGATATGGACGTCTCACAGCCCGACGAGCAGCAGGTTTCCGAGCCGAAAGGCGCCAGGGCGCGCACCCGTAAGCTCATGCTCGAAACCGCCATCGCGCTGATGCAGCAGGGCCAGACGCCCTCGGTCAGCGATGTCGCCGAAGCCGCAGAGGTGTCGCGCGCCACGGCCTATCGCTACTTCCCCAGCCAGGCGGCTTTGGTCCACGCCGTAGTCGATGAGGGGCTGGGGCCGATCCTCAACTGGCAGAGTGCCAGCGACGATCCCGAGACCCGCGTCCTCGACCTCCTGGCGCTCACCATGCCGCGGGTTGCGGAATTCGAGGCGACCTTCAAGGCGGCGCTCAAGCTGTCGCTCGAGCAGTGGGCGCAGCGTCGTGCCGGCACCCTTGGGGCCGAGCCGCCCTTCAAGCGCGGCCATCGCGTCGAGCTGTTGCAAATGGCGATAGCGCCACTCAAGAATAAATTGCCCGAGGCCAAGTTCCAACGACTCGCAAAGGCGCTGTCATTGGTCTACGGTCTGGAAGTTCTTATTGTTCTCAAAGACTTGTGGGGGCTTGAGTTCGAAGAAACTACCGAGGTCGCGACCTGGGCGGCCGCCGCGCTAGTTCGTGCCGCGGTCGCGGAGTCCGCCGCCTGATCCGGCATGGGAAACTATTTTCCTAAACTGGGCCTCGACTTGCATAAATGCTAGCATGTTAGCTTGACGAGGCTGGCAAAACGTTGAATTTGTAGTTCTGACGCACGTCGATCAAGGAGGAGGATCAAGTGCGACGGGCGCTGAGGGGCGCCGCAGCCGGTGACCGCGGGAGGCCTTGGGAGAGGCCGCTGCTGCTGGTCCCGGCGATGAGGGACATTGTTTCCCGCACGTCGCGAGAGAACGACCGGCCGCCGAAGCTTGGGAGAGCTTTTGGCCGGTTCGCTGCTGTGAAGGCCCCCGGCAAGGAGGAGGGGCTTCGGCTGGTGCCGCATCTGCCGGCCGTCGGAAGCGCTAGAGGGAGGACCATAATGCGCACTGCTACCAAGGGCATGCTGGCCGGTTTGGGCCTGATGCTTGTGTCGAGCACGTCTGTGCTCGCGCAGGAACTGACGATACTCTGGGCCGAATGGGATCCGGCCAACTACCTGCAGGAACTGGTCAATGCCTACCAGGCAGAGACCGGCGTCACCGTCACCGTCGAGACTGTGCCGTGGCCCGATTTCCAGACCAAGGCGTTCACCGAATTCAACGCCCAGGGTTCCGCCTATGACCTCGTCGTTGGCGACAGCCAGTGGCTGGGTGCCGGCTCGACCGGCGGCCACTATGTCGACCTCACCGAGTTCGTCAAAACTCACAACCTCACCACCACAATGGCTCCGGCCACCATGCAGTTCTACTCGGAGTACCCGGGTGGCTCGGGCACCTACTGGTCGGTGCCGCTCGAAGGCGACGCCGTTGGCTGGGCCTATCGCAAGGATTGGTTCGAAGATCCGACCGAGATGGCGAACTTCAAAGCCAAGTACGGCTACGATCTCGGCGTGCCGAAGGACCTCAAGCAACTCGTCGATATCGCCGAGTTCTTCCACCGTCCGGCCGAAAATCGCTACGGCGCTGCCGTCTATACGCAGGTCCCGGGCGACGCCATCACCATGGGTGCCGAGACATTCATCTTCTCGTATGGCGGATCGCTCGGTGACTACGCCAACTACAAGGTCACAGGTCTGCTGAACTCGAAGGAGTCGGCCGAGGGCCTCGAGGACTACAAGAAGCTCTATACCTACGGCCCTCCGGGCTGGGGCAACGCCTTCTTTGCCGAAGTGAACACGGCAATCGCGCAGGGCCAAGTAGCGATGGGGATGAACTTCTTCGCGTTCTTCCCGTCGCTGCTCAATGAGGCGACCAATCCGCAGGCCAAGAATATGGGTTTCTTTGCGAACCCGCCCGGCCCGCGTGGTGACGACTTCGCCGCTCTGGGCGGCCAGGGGATTTCGCTGGTCTCCTACAGCCAGAACAAGGACGAGGCGATGAAGTTCCTCGAGTGGCTGGTCAAGGACGAGACCCAGAAGAAGTGGGCCGAACTGGGCGGTTATACCGCTGCTGCGGCCATCCTCGAGTCGGACGAGTTCCAGAACGCGACGCCGTACAACAAGGCGTTCTTCGAGACCATGTTCAAGGTTCGTGACTTCTGGGCACTGCCCGAATACGCCGAGCTGCTCGACGAGGGCCAGCAGGGCTTCTACGACTATGTCGTGAACGGCAATGGCACCGCTCAGGAGGCGCTCGACAAGCTCGCCGCGACCTGGGTCGAAAGCCTCAAGGCTGCCGGCTACCCTGCCGAGTAACCCAACGACTGCGACCCGGGGAGGGGAGAACCTCCTCTCCGGGCCAATTTCTAATCGGGGGATCATGCATTGACGACCATGATGACGACGCTCAGCCCGACTTCGCGAGCGGCTACGCGTGGCTGGAGCGACATCACCATCAGGAACCTTTTCGTCATCCCGACGGTCGCGTTCCTCATCATTTTCAACGTCTTCCCGCTGCTCTATTCGCTGGGCTTCTCGTTCACCGATTTCCGTGCATCGAGTAAAGACGCCGCCAATTTCGTCGGCCTCCAGAACTACGCCGACATCCTGGCCGATCCGGTGATCTGGCGGAGCTTCGCCACTACGCTCTGGTATGTCATCGTCTCGGTGAGCGGCCAGTTCGTCGTCGGCTTCGGGCTGGCGCTGCTGCTCAATCGGCCGATCCCCGGCAAGGGGCTGCTGACCACTCTGCTGCTCTTGCCCATGATGCTCTCGCCGGTCGTGGTGGGGCTGTTCTGGAAGCTCATTTACGATCCGTCCTGGGGTATTCTGAACTACGCGCTGGGCCTGGGCAAAACCGCCTGGCTCACCGACGCGAACCTTGCGCTTTACGCTGTCGCCATCACCGATATCTGGATGTGGTCGCCCTTCGTCATGCTGCTCTCGCTCGCTGGTCTCAGCGCGGTGCCCAAGCATCTGTACGAAGCCGCCTCGATCGACCGCGCCAGCAAGCTCTACACCTTCTTTCGGGTCACGCTCCCACTGGTCGCGCCGATCCTGCTCATCGCCGTCATCTTCCGCACCATGGAGGCGTTCAAGACCTTCGACATCGCCTTCGTGATGACCGGCCAGCCGCAGGCGGAACTGATCTCGTCGCGCCTCTACAAGATGGCGTTCGCGCAGTGGCAGACGGGGCCGGCCTCGGCGCTCGCCTACATCGTGCTGATCATGGTGCTGTGCATTACCAACATCTACGTGAAGTACCTCAACAAGGCCAAGGAGCGCTAGAATGGCTGTCGTTTCAACGCGCTCCGGACGACTGGGCAACCGCATTGCGATCGCTGTCGTGATCGTCGTCACGCTGATCTTCCTGTCCCCGATCTACTGGATCACGACGACGGCGTTCAAGCCGCTCGTGCAGGCCACGTCGGTGCCGCCCTCGGTGCTCTTCGAGCCCCAGATCACGCCTTTCGTGAAGCTCTTCACCAAGCGGGCCCAATTGACCGCGCCCGTCGCACCCGAGGTCTATGAGGCGGCGCCCTGGTGGGAGCGGCTGGTTCTCGACGGCGGCGAACGTCTCGCCCGCGACGGTAAGGGCGACGTCGTCTTTTCCGCCTATCCGGATCGATTCATCAACTCGCTGATCATCGCCATAACCTCGACCATCCTTGCGGTGTCGATGGGCACGATCACCGCCTATGGCTTCTCGCGCTTCCGGGTGAAGGGCGAGGCCGACCTCCTGTTCTTCATCCTCTCGACGCGCATGCTGCCACCCATCGTGGTCGCTATCCCGATGTTCCTGATGTATCGAGCGGTCGGTCTCAACGACACCCATGTCGGACTGATCATTCTCTATACCGCGTTCAACGTGTCGTTTGCGGTTTGGCTGATGAAGGGGTTCATGGACGAGATCCCCAAGGAGTATGAAGAGGCTGCTCTGGTCGACGGCTACACGCGCATGCAGGCTTTCTTCAAGATCGTCCTGCCCGAGGCCGCCACGGGCATCGCTGCCACCGCAGTATTCTGTTTCATCACGGCCTGGAACGAGTACGCTTTCGCGCTCATCCTCACCAATCGCCGGGCGCAGACGGCGCCTCCCTTCATTCCCAGCCAGATCGGCACGGGTCTGCAGGACTGGACCGTCATCGCTGCCGGTACGGTGCTGTTCCTGATCCCGGTCGCGATCTTCACCTTCCTCCTGCGCAACCACTTGCTGCGCGGCATGAGCTTCGGAGCGATCCGCAAATGACGCCTGAAGAAACCAAGGCTGAGCGCGACAAGAAGCAGGCGTTTCGACGCTTCAACGCCCGTATCCTTGAACCCGGTTCGATGGCCTTCATGCTGCTGGGGATACTGTTCCTGTGCCAGCCCTGGGTCGAATTCCTCCACCAGTACTCCGTCCTCGTCATGCTGATCGGCCTCATCGGCTTCAACGTCGCCGTACATATCCCGCCCCCGGACGGTCCCGAGCCTGACGCGGACGATACGGGCCCGGTCTCCATCTCGGCCGCGGTCAAGGGGCACCCACATGGCTGAGATTGAACTTCGCCATATCGACAAGCATTTCGGACCGGTTCACGTCATTCGCGATGTCAACCTCACCGTCAAGGATCGCGAGTTCGTCGTCTTCCTTGGTCCCTCAGGCTGCGGCAAGACCACGACGCTGCGCGCCATCGCCGGGCTTGAGGAAATCGACTCGGGCGATATCCTGCTCGACGGCAAGCCGATCCAGAACCTCAGCGCCGCTGATCGCGACATCGCCTTCGTGTTCCAGAACTATGCGCTCTATCCGCATTTCACCGTCTATGAGAACCTCGCTTTCCCGCTGCGCGCCGTCGGCACCAGCAAGGACGAGGTCGATCGAACCGTGCGCTCGGTTGGCAAGTCTCTAGGCATCGGCCACATGCTCAATGCACGTCCTTCGTCGCTGTCGGGCGGCGACATGCAGCGCGTCGCCATCGGCCGCGCCCTGGTGCGCCGGCCCAAGGCCTTGCTGCTCGACGAGCCGATCGGTTCGCTCGATGCCAAGCTGCGCGAGACCATGCGTGTCGAACTCAAGCGCCTGCATTTCGAGAACGGCTCCACATCCATCTACGTGACCCACGACCAGGTCGAGGCCATGTCGCTCGCCGACCGCATCGTCGTGATGAATGAGGGCGTCCTGCAGCAGGTCGGCACCCCGACCGAGGTCTATCTGTATCCGGCCAATCTGTTCGTGGCGCAGTTCATCGGCTCACCCATCATGAACATTTCCGCCACCAGGATCAGCGAGGCCGATGGCACCGCCCGGATCGCTCTCGACAGCGCCAGCTTCGAGTTGCCGCGCGAGCTGCTCGGCATGCTGCAGCAGAAAAAGGCCGGCACCGATCTCTCACTCGGCGTGCGCCCCGAGGGTGTGCTGCTCAGCCACGACAGCAGGGCGGGTTACCAGCCGGCTGAGGCTCACATCATCCAGCCCTTCGGCAGCTTCGACATCGTCGATCTCAAGCTCGGCGAAAAAACCCTGCGTGCCCGCACCGCGTCGGGCTTCGTGACCAAGGCCGGCACCCAGGTCTGGGCTCGGATCGACCCGTCGCAGGCGCATTTCTTCGATACCAAATCGGGCGCCTCGCTCGACATCCGGCTGGCGCGTGACGAGGAAAGGTCGCGAGACGTTCCTACGCCGATCACCCGACAAAACGTGGAGCTCTAGGCGACCGACATGGCCCGTATCCGTCTCGACAAAGTCTCCAAGCGGTTCGGCGTGCATACTGCCGTCTCGGACCTCAGCATCGATGTGGCCGATGGTGAATTCTTCGTCCTGCTCGGCCCCACCGGCGCCGGCAAGACCACGACCCTGCGCATGATCGCCGGGCTCGAGAAGCCCAGTGCCGGCAGCATCTACATCGACGACGAGAACGTCGATGCCTGGGGCCCCGCCGAGCGCGACGTCGCCCTCGTCCTGCAGCAATACTCGCTCTATCCGCGTCTCTCCGTACGCGAAAACCTGGCCTTCCCGCTGCGCTCGAACGTGCGCAAGATGAGCCAGCCCGACATCGACAAGCGCATCGACTATGCCTCGAAGACGCTGCGTATCACGCACCTGCTCGATCGTAAGACGGACCGTCTGAGTGGCGGTGAAATGCAGCGCGTCTCCATCGGCCGCGCCATCGTGCGCGAACCCAAGGTCTTCCTGATGGACGAGCCGCTCTCGGCGCTCGACGCCAAGCTGCGCGAGGCCCTGCGCTCCGAGCTCAAGGACCTGCAGATGCGGCTCGGCGCCACGTTCATCTTCGTCACCCACGACCAGGTCGAGGCGATGACCATGGGCGACCGCATCGCAGTGCTCAACAAGGGCAGGATCGTCCAGGTCGGTACGCCACGCGACGTCTACACCAACCCGCGCGACACGTTCGTTGCGAGCTTCGTCGGCTCGCCCGCCATCAACCTGTTGCCCGGCAGCCTTGCCGGTGACGTGGCAAGCGTCGCCCAGGCTTTTGAGATGCCGATCACCCGCAGCGCCGCGGTTGAGGGGCCGGTGACCTTCGGCATCCGGCCGGAAGACGTCGAGGTCACCGCCGGCGCCCCGAACGAGGCGCGCATCCACGACGTCGAAAACCATGGCATCGAAAAGATCGTCACCTTGCGCGTCGGCGAAAACCTGATGCGCGCTGCCGTCCCGGCCCGTGTCGAGGTCAAGGTCGAGGAAGCCGTGCGCTTCAGCTGGAACCCCGACAAGGTGATGCTGTTCGACGCCAAAACCGGCCTGAACCTCAGGGGGCAGGCGGCCTGATTTGTTTTGAGACTTTAGACCCCAGGGGAGGGGGACCATGGCATCCAACAACTACCCGAAGCTCCACAACGCCACCTGGCCCGGCGTGGTCGGCAAGGGCGCTCCCGGCGCCGAGCCGATTATCTCCCTCGATACGCTGCTGCAGCTCACGGCCAATGCCGAGGTCGATGGCCAGAAGTTTGACGGCGTCGATCTGTGGCTCGCCGATCCCCACATTTCCATCGATAGCTCGAAGGACGATGTGAAACGCATGGCCGACCACATCGCGAGCTTCGGCCTCAAGGTCGGTAGCTTCGTTGCCCCAATCTGGGGTGGCGCCGGTGGCGGCTCCGCCATGGGCGACGCCGATGAGGTCAAGCGCTTCCTCACCCAGGTCGAGAAGGCCTGTCGCATCGGCCAGCAGATGCGCGAGCTCGGCATCCGCCCTACCGGCGGCGTCCGCATCGACAGCTCCACCGGCGTCGAGGCCTGGGACACCGACCCCACGGGGAACACCAGGAAGATCGCCGATACCTTCCGCGAGGCCGGCCGCATCGCCCAGCACTATGGCGAGTACATCGTCGCCGAAGGCGAGATCTGCTGGGGCGGCATGCATTCCTGGCGTGAGAACGTAAAGCTGCTCGAGCTGGTCAACATGCCCGGCGTCGTTGGCTACCAGGCCGACATGGCGCACTCGATGCTGTTCGTCCTCGGCGCCAATGCCGAGAAAGACCGTATCCTGCCCAAGGATTTCGAGTGGAGCGACAAGGCGGCGCTCGATGCCGCCTATCATAAGGTCGCCGACGCACTCCGCCCCTGGACGCTGGATTTCCACGTCGCCCAGAATGACGGCACCACTTTCGGTTCCGGCGACCACGAAAAGACCGGGCGCCACTGCCAGATCGACGACCCCAATGGCCGGCTCGATGTGGTGAAGCACGCCGGCTACTGGCTGCGCGACGACAAGGGCGAGCTGACCAGGAAAATGCGTCACATCTGCTGGGACGGCTGCATGTTCCCCAACGCCGTCATGGAGCAGCAGGAAACCTGGAACAAGGTCCTCGGCGCCATGCTCAAAGTCCGCGAAGCCCACGGCTGGCGGGAATAGGCGTCATGGGGAAGAGGCGTTGCACTTTCCCCACCTACCGGGTCATCCCCGCGAAAGCGGGGATCTCCGTTTGCGATCTCTCGGCGTGCGCCCAAACGGAGGTTCCCGCTTTCGCGGGAATGACTCCGTGGGTAGCCGCGAACTAGGAACACTCCAATGACCAAACAACTCAATGTCGGCATGGTCGGCTACGGCTTCATGGCCCGCTGCCATTCGCACGCCTGGGCCTCCGTCAGCCATTTCTTCGATACCGGCTATCATCCGGTACTGAAGGCGGTGGCGGCGCGCAATGACAGCAAGGTGCGCCGCTTCGCCGAGCAGTGGGGCTATGAGAGTATCGAGCATGATTGGCGCGCCCTGATCGAGCGCAAGGATATCGACGCCATCGATATCTGCGTGCCCAACGACCTTCACGCCGAAATCGCCATCGCCGCGGCTCAGGCCGGCAAGATGGTGCTGACCGAAAAGCCGCTGGCCCGCACCGCGGCCGAGGGCCAGCCGATGGTCGATGCGGTCGAGAAGGCCGGCGTTCCCAACCTCGTCTGGTACAATTATCGCCGCGTCCCGGCCGTCACGCTGATCAAGCAGCTGGTCGACGAGGGCAAGCTCGGCCGCATCTTCCACTACCGCGCCAAGTTCCTGCAGGATTGGACCATTTCGCCCGATGTGCCGCAGGGCGGGCAGGGCACCTGGCGCCTCGATGTCGATGCCGCCGGCTCCGGCGTCACCGGCGACCTCCTGGCGCATTGCCTCGACAGCGCGCTGTGGATCAACGGCGATATCTCCTCGCTCACCGCCATGACCGAGACCTTCGTCAAGGAGCGCACCCACGCCGAAACCGGCAAGAAGCAGACCGTCGGCATCGATGACGCGGCGGCGGTGCTGACCCGCTTCAGCAATGGTGCGCTCGGCACGTTCGAGTCGACCCGCTACGCCCGTGGCCACAAGGCCGCCTATACACTCGAGATCAACGGCGAGAAGGGCTCGCTCGCCTGGGACCTGCACGACATGAACCGGGTGCAGTGGTTCGATCATTCCACCGAGGGCCGGCTGCGCGGCTGGACCAACATCCTCGTCACCGACGGCGACCACCCTTATCTCGGCAAGTGGTGGGTGCCCGGCCTGGTCATCGGCTTCGAGCACAGCTTCACCCACACCGCTGCCGATTTCCTCGAGGGCCTCAAAACCGGCAAACCGGCCGCCCCGACGTTCCGTGACGCGCTGGCGACCAACAAGCTCTGCGACGCGATCATCAGCTCGGGTAAGTCGGGCAGCTGGGTCAACTTGTAGCGCCAAGCAAACGGAACTAACCAATGAAACTCGGCTTCAATCTCCTGCTCTGGACCACCCACGTCACCGACGAACACTGGCCGATCATCGAGCGCCTCAAGGCTGTGGGCTATGACGGCGTCGAGGTTCCGATGTTCGAGGGCACGCCCGATCATTACGAAAAGCTCGGCCGCCGTTTGCGCGATATCGGGCTGGGCGCCACCGGCATCGGCGTCATGCCCGGCGGCGGCAAGTCTGCCGTCTCCCCCGAACTGAGCGAACGCGCCGGCGCCCTCAGCCACCTGCAATGGCTGACCGATTGCACCGCGGCGCTCGGCGGCACCCTTGCCGCCGGCCCGTTCCACCAGCCGCTCGGTGAGTTCACCGGCCGCGGCGCCACCGCCGATGAGAAATCACGGGTCCGCGACATCCACAAACAGGCGGCGCAATATGCGGCGAAACAGGGCGTCGCCCTCTCGGTCGAGCCGCTCAACCGCTTCGAGTGCTATTTCCTCAACTTGGCCACCCAGGCCGCCGAACTGGTGCAGGCCGTCGACGAACCGAACTACGGCTATCTCTACGACACCTTCCACTTCAACATCGAAGAGAACTCGATCACATCAGTGATCCCGGCCACCATCAAGCAGATCAACCACGTCCACATTTCGGAGAACAACCGCGGTGTCCCCGGCGCCGGGCACATCGATTTCCAGTCGGTGTTCAACGCCCTGAAGCGGGCCGGTTACGACGGCTGGCTCACTATCGAAGCCTTCGGCTCCGCCCTGCCGGACCTCGCCGCCGCCACCAAGATCTGGCGTCCGCTGTTTGCCTCGGAAGCCGAGGTCTACGAGCAGGGTTACAAGCTGATGCGGGACGGCTGGGACCGGGCGGGCTGATCGCCTGAACGCGCCGTTCAGCGCCACGACATCGGCCGCGGCGCACCCTCAAGCCCGACGCGCAACCCGCGCGGGCTCCAATGAGGGACATCGATCATGAAAACGCTTCTTGTTCTTGTTGCTGTACTTGGGCTCACCACGGCAGTCGGTGCTGCCGACAATGTCTACCAGACCTCGAAAACCCTGAGTCTGGGCCAATACGGCGCCAACTGCGCCAGCATGGGCGGCACCTACGAGTCGCACGACGACAATACCGGGACCTGCTCGAAATCGGGCGGCTACAACGTCACCTGCTCGCGCGACGAAGGCATCACCACCTGCGTCGGCTACGACCCGAAGCGACCCAAGGCGCCGCAATAGATTTCGGCCGGCGAGTCTCGTAAGAAGCTTGCCGTGAACGCGGCGCTCCCCGTCCCGCGTCGAGCGCGAGGAGGAGTGCCGCGTGACCAAGATTGTGCTGCTGTCCGGATCCTATACCGGTCCCAACGGCGAAGGCCTGAAGCTGCTGAGCTTCGACACCACCAGCGGCGATATCGAGCTGGTTCGCAGCTTCCCCGGCACGCCAGACGTCTCATGGATTGCCTTCGCGCCCACGACACGCACCGTCTACGTCACCGACGAAATGGCCGAGAAGGCCGGCGCCTTCACACTGGCCGACGACAACAGCAGCGTCACCGCGCTCGGCTACCAGTCGACCGGCGCCAAATACCCCTGCTACCTCCGCATCAGCCCCAAGGGCACCAAGCTCGCCGTCGCCAACTATGGCGATGACTCCACTCCGGTGTTCTCGATCGATGCGGCGACCGGTGCGCTGAAATCCGACCCCACCGTAATGCGCAGCGCCCACGCCCATGACAAGGGGCACTCCCATTGGACCCAGTGGTCCCCCGAGGCCGACCGGCTCTACATGGTCGATCTCGGCCATGACGAAGTGCGCAGCGTTCGCTACGAAGCCGGCAGTTTCGTCGGCGGCCCCGAGACGGCGTTCGCAACGCCCAAGGGCGCCGGTCCGCGGCACCTGGCGTTCCACCCCAACGGCAAGTTCGCCTATCTGTTCACCGAATATGCCGAGACGGTCACCGCGCTCGCCCGCGAACCGGGCGGCAAGCTCGCCGAGCTCAACACCCTCTCGGCGCTTCCCGCCGACTTCAAGGGCACCTCGACCGGCGCTCATATCCAGATCAACGCTGCGGGTACTGTGCTCTATGTCAGCAACCGCGGCCACAACTCGATCACCGCCTTCGCCATCGCCGCCGATGGCCGGATCAGTTTGAAGCAGAACATTTCGTGCGGCGGCAACTGGCCCCGCTTCTTCCTGCTGCTCGACAAGCACCTGATCGTCGCCAACCAGGAAAGCGAGGACCTGGTGGTCTTCAACGTCGCCGCCGACGGCACCCTGAGCGCTACCGGCAAGGTGTTCAAACTGCAGAAGCCGGTGGCCCTGCTGCAGATCTAGACCGACAGAGACGGCCCCCTCCCGGCCGCCCCCATAAAGGGGGAGGTGAAGAGTCGAGGCTCTGTCTGCGATCGTGCCAACACACCGAAAGGGCACCTCCCCCTTAAAGGGGGAGGATGGGAGGGGGTCGTCTGCCGCAGCAGTCCACCCCGCTACCGCACCTTGTGCTGCATCTCGGGCAAAAACACCGTCAGCAGCCCGGCCAGCGGCATGAACGAGCAGAGCCAGAACACGTACTGAATGCCCGTCACGTCGGCCAAAGCGCCGAGTGCGGCAGCGGCAATGCCCCCCGCGCCGAAGGCAAAGCCGAAGAAGATCCCGGCGATCATTCCGACCCGGCCCGGCAGCAGCTCTTGCGCGAACACCACGATGGCCGAGAACGCCGACGAGAAGATCAGCCCGATCAGCACCGTCAGGATCACCGTCCAGGTGAGGTCGGCATAGGGCAGGGCCAGGGTGAACGGCAGCACGCCAAGGATCGAGAACCAGATCACGAACTTGGCGCCGAAGCGGTCGCCGATCGGCCCGCCGAGGAACACCCCGACCGCCGAAGCGCCGAGATAGACGAACAGCAACAGCTGCGCGTCCTGCACGCCGACCTGGAACTTGTCGATCAGGAAGAACGTGTAATAGCTCGAGAGCCCCGCCATGTAGGCGTTCTTGGTCAAAGTCAGTACCGTCAGCACGGTGAGCGCAATCGCGGTGGTGCGCTTGTCGAACAGCAGCGCCGTGCTTACCGGGGCCTTGCCGGCATTGGCCTTGCGATGCGCCGCGTACCACATGCCGACCCGGGTCAGGATGAAGATGCCGACCAGCGAGCCAGCCGCGAACCAGGCAACGCTCGATTGGCCGCGCGGCAAGACGATGAATGCCGCCAGCAATGGCCCGATCGCCGAGCCGACATTGCCGCCCACCTGGAACAGCGATTGGGCGAGGCCGTGCCGTCCGCCCGACGCGAGCCGCGCTACCCGCGAACTCTCAGGATGGAAGATCGCCGAGCCCAGCCCGACAAAGGCCGAGCCGACCAGCAGCAGCCAGTAGCTCTGCGCAAAGCCCAGGATCAACAGCCCGATCAGGCTCGAAGCCATGCCGACCGGCAGCGAGAAGGGCAGGGGGCGCTTGTCGGTATACATGCCGATCGCCGGCTGCAGCAGCGACGCCGTGCACTGGAAGGTCAGCGTCAGCAGCCCGATCTGCACATAGTCGAGCCCATAGCTCTCCTTGAGGATCGGATAGATCGCCGACAGCAGCGATTGCATGGTGTCGTTGATCAGGTGGCAGACCGACACTGCGATGATGATCGAGAGCGTGGTCTTGCTGGCGATGGAAGTCGCCGGTGCCGAAGCTGTGGCCGTCAATTTGGGAATCCGGGAATGCTGGAGGGATCAGCGGGTGCCGATCAGAAACGAATACTTGTCCCTAACATGTCAGATGCCCCGAGTCGTTAGCACTCAAGCGATTTTCCGTTCGGTTGCATAGCGAAACAACGGAAGCAGACGGCCCCCTCCCATCCTCCCCCATGAAGGGGGAGGTGCCCCGCCGGTTCATGGGGCACGATCGAAGACAGAGCCTTGACTCTTCACCTCCCCCTTCATGGAGGGGGCCGTCTCTATCAGTCAGGCCGCCACCCCCTGAACCAATCGCAGAACGCCAGCACGCCATCTTCTATCGGCGTCGCCGGCACCTCGCCCACCAGCGCCCGCAGCAGGCTTACGTCTGCCGCCGTCTCCGTCACGTCGCCCGGCTGCATCGGCAGCAGCTCTTTCTTCGCCTCACGCCCCATCGCCGTCTCGATTGCGCTGACGAACCGCATCAGTTCCACCGGCCGGCCGCCGGCAATGTTCACCACCCGCCAAGGCGCCACGGGCGAAAGCGAGTCCGCCGCCGACACCGGCTCCCCCTGCACCGGCGCCTTGCCGATCAGCCGGTCGATCGCCGCCACCACGTCGTCGATATAGGTGAAATCCCGCCGCATCCGGCCTTCGCCATAGATGCTGATCGGCTTGCCTGCCGCGATCGCCTCGGCGAACCTGAACAGCGCCATGTCCGGCCGTCCCCAGGGGCCGTAGACGGTGAAGAACCTGAGGCAGGTGATCGGCACTCCGAACAGATGCGCGTAGGAATGGCTCATCGCCTCCGTCGCCTTCTTGGTCGCCGCATAGAGCGATACCGGCCGGTCGGTCATGTCCGTCTCGCGTGACGGCTGCCCGGCCGCCATGCCGTAAACCGAGCTCGATGAGGCGATCAGCAGGTGCTTCGGCGGCGTTCGGCGCGCCGCTTCGAGGATGGCGAGCGTTCCCGTCACGTTGCTGTCGGTATAGCTGAACGGCGCCTCGAGGCTGTAGCGCACCCCGGCCTGCGCCGCGAGATGCACCACCACCTCCGGCGCCTCGGAGAACGCCGCATCGATCGCCGCCTCGTCCTCCAGCCGCCCGGTCACCCCCAGGAACCGCCCGTTGGCCTCCAGCATTGCCTGCCGCTGCTGTTTAAGTCGCACGTCGTAATAGGGCGTCAGCGCGTCAAGCCCGATCACTTCGTGCCCCTCGGCGAGCAGCCGTAGGCTCAGGTGATAGCCGATAAATCCGGCGCTGCCGGTAACCAGAACGCGCACCCCGCCCCCCAAACCGTCTGCGGCACAATGCTTTTTGCCGCCACACGGTCGAATCTACGCGTCCTCGTTCGACAATGCCAAGAACCGTTTGACGCCCCGACCGGTGCCTCCGAATGCGCCCTCTTGAAGATTCCGCTTGCGCCTCCGATTTGGTGTGCTACATAACTAGCACACTACCAAGGCATCACGCATGAGCCAGTTCAACGACAGCCAGCCGATCTTCGTACAGATTGGCGAAAGGATTGCCGACATGATCCTGAGCAGGACCACCAAGGAGGGCGAGGCGCTTCCTTCAGTGCGCCAGATCTCCGCCGACCTCTCGGTCAATCCGTTGACCGTTACCCGTGCCTACCAGTCGCTCGTCGATATCGGTGTCGTCGAGTCGCGCCGCGGCATGGGCATGTTCGTGGCCGAAGGCGGCCACCAGCGGCTGCTCGCTCACGAGCGCCAGAAATTTCTGACCGAGGAGTGGCCGCGCGTCATGGCGCGCCTCGCTGCCCTCGATCTCGATCCCACACAGTTGTTGAAGCAAGGCGGTAAAGATGAATGATCTGGCTCAAACCACAGCTGCTCCGATCGTCTCGGCGCGTGGCCTCAAGAAGCACTTCGGTCGCACCGAAATCCTCCACGGGCTCGATTTCGACATCCCCGCCGGCCGCATCTACGGCCTCGTCGGCCACAATGGCGCTGGCAAGACCACCACGCTGAACGCGCTGCTCGGCCTTACCTCTTACGAGGGCACCGTGCGTGTCCTGGGTGAGGATCCGTACCAGAAGCGTGCTTCGCTGATGCAGAACGTCGCCTTCATCTCCGATGTCGCGAGCCTGCCGCGGTTTCTGCGGGTGCGTGAGCTGTTCGCACTGCTCACCAACATCCACCCCAACTTCGATCAGGCGAAGGCTCGCGGCTTCCTCGAGGGCACCGACGTCAAGATGGACGCCCGGATCAAGAATCTGAGTAAGGGCATGATCGCCCAGCTCCACCTCGCGGTGGTGATGGCGATCGACGCCAAGCTCCTGGTCCTCGACGAGCCGACCCTCGGCCTCGACATCACCTATCGCAAGCGCTTCTACCGGCGCCTGCTCGAGGATTACATGACCGAGGAGCGGACGCTGCTGATCACCACCCACCAGGTGGATGAGATCGAGTTCATGCTCAGTGACATCATGTTCATCCGCGATGGTGAGCTGATCCTCCACATGCAGATGGAGACGGTCTCCTCGAAGTTCAGCCAGGTGCTGGTTCGCCCCGATCAGGTCGCCGCCGCCACGGCGCTCGGCCCGATCTACAGCGAGACCCGCTTCGGCCAGACCGCCATGGTCTTCGATGGCGTCGATCGCGATCGCCTCGCCCCGTTCGGCGAGGTCACCACTCCCACTCTCAGCGACCTGTTCGTCGCCCTCATGCAGCGCGGTCCCGCCAAATGAAGTCTCTCGTTGCCCTTATCAAGCGCGAGTATCTCGAGCATCGGGGAGCGTTCCTCTACGCCCCCGGCGTGATCCTCGGCATCATGACGTTGGTGCTGGTGTTCGGCATCGCCTCGAACCGTTTCCAGATGCACCAGGAAATCGGCGTCCCCTCGGCGCTGAAATTCTTCGAGTTCGGCTTCCTTGCGGTGGCCGCCCTGTGGAGCATGTACCTGTTGGCGGCGCTGTTCTTCTACTATGCCGATGCCTTCAGTGCCGATCGGCGCAACAACGCCATGTTGTTCTGGAAGTCGATGCCGGTCAGCGATTTCAAGGTGCTGGCCTCCAAATCCCTCGCCGGCATGACCATCCTGCCGGCGCTGATCTTCGCCGCCTATCTCATCACCGGCGTTCTCATCTACGTGGTCACCATGATCACCGCGATGATGCTGCCGCGCCTCGGCGTCCCCGGCATCTTCGAGTTTCTCTCCTCGGGCTTCCAGATCGCCGCCTTCGCGTTCGTCTGCCTCGTGACGGCGTTGCTCTGGTACGCGCCGTTCTTCGCCTGGGTTGGCGCGCTCTCGACCGTGTTCCGTCGCTGGTCGATACCGCTCGCCTTCCTCATCCCGGGGCTGGTCGGGCTCGCCGAGAACCTGATCTTCAACGACACCGGGCCGCGCGCCGGCTACGTGCTCAACTACCTCAACGAGCGGCTGAAGTTCGGCGCCGACAACCTGCACCTCGAACGCGAGATCTTCGCCGATGCCCAGTTCAACGCCATGGCGATGATCGCGCGTTTCCTTGCCACGGTCGACTGGGCGCAACTTGTCGGCGGCCTGATCGTCGCCGCCCTGCTCGTCTACGCCGCCAGCGAATACCGCCGCCGCATCGTCGCCACCTGACCTCGGCGCCGTCGGCAGCAGTACGGCCACCACTCCCTCCCCACCATCCATCCCCAAACGGGGATGGGGGTGGTGGTCGTTATTCTTATCCTCCCCGCGGGGCGGGGGACCATGCGGAGCATGGTGGAGGGGACACCTCAGGCCCTCAGCCGTAGCTAATCGACCGACAACGCAACCCATTCACGCATATCTGTATCGACTGTCCACCCGCGCGACAGCATTGGCTTGCCCCTCGGCCTCCGCCATATCAGGGTCAACCTAACGCCCGTCGCGAGACCCCATCATGATCACTGTCGAATCCCAGGCCGCGGTCCGCTCCGCCCCGACACTGCCGCTCACCACCCATCTCGGCGCCGTTCGCATCGGCGTCACCGATCGAGATAAGGCGCTCGCCGTCTGGCGCGATGTCGTCGGCCTCGAGCTCATCTCCGAGGATGCCGAAGCGCTGCATCTGGGCGCCGGCGGCCGCGAGCTGATCACCCTCGAACTTGGCGCCACGGGCCCGTTCCCCGATCGCTCGCTCGGCCTCTACCATGTCGCCGTGCATGTCCCGACCCGCAAGGCGCTGGCCGAAATGGTGGTGCGCGCCCTGATGCGCCGCGTCCGCATTTCGCCCACCGATCACCTCGTCTCCGAGGCGATCTACCTGTGGGACGACGACAATAACGGCATCGAGATCACCTTCGAGACGCCCTGGCGCGGTACCATCGGCGACGGCGAGGACGGCTTCTACGTCAAGACCATCGATGGTTCGCCCCATTCCGGCCGCGAGGCCATCGATGTCGACGACCTGCTCGCCGAACTCGATGACGTCAACGCCGTGCCGGCGCTGATGCCCGAGGGCACCCGCATCGGCCACATCCACCTGCATGTGCACGATCTCGAACAGGCGATGCGCTACTATCGCGATGGCCTCGGCTTCGGCGGCCTGTTCATCATGCGCCGCTTCGGCATGGGCGATCTCGGCCTCGACTACCCGCCGCACACCATCGCCTTCAACATCTGGTCCGGCCCGAACGCCACCCAGGCGCCGAAGGGTTCGGCCGGCCTCCGCTGGTTCCACGTCGCACTGCCGGATCAGGCGGCGCTCGATGCAGTGAAGGCTCGGCTGGCGGCAATCGGCGCGGGCTATGCGGAGACCAACGAGGGGCTCGAGAGCAGGGACCCGGCCGGCAATCTGGTGAAGGTGGTCATCGGCTAAACGCTGACAGACGGCCCCCTCCCATCCTCCCCCATAAAGGGGGAGGTGCCCCGTCGGTTCACTAGGCACAATCGAAGACAGAGCCTCGACTCTTCACCTCCCCCTTTATGGGGGAGGCCGGGAGGGGGCCGCCTGCTTCGGTTCTATCGCCTAAAGCACCCCCAAAAACCCCGCCACATCGGCCTCGGTCGTCGCCCAGCTGGTCACCAGCCGCACCAGCGTTTCGTCCGCCGCGAGCCCGTCGGTCGGCCATTCATGCGCTGCGCCGCCCGCGGCCCGCAGCCGCGCCAGCGCCGCCCTGGGGATCACCGCGAACACCTCGTTCGCCGTGTTCTCCCAGCCGAGCCGCGCCACGCTGCTGGCCCGGATCCCGGCGCGCAGCCGGTCCGACATGGCGTTGGCGTGCCCGGCCCGCCGCAGCCAGTTGCCGTCCTCGAGATAGCCCTCGAACTGCGCCGCGACGAACCGCGCCTTGGAGAACGTGTGTCCGGCCCGCTGCCGCCGTGCTTCGAAGTCCCCGAGCAGCCCCGGGGTAAACACCACGATCGCCTCGGCCGCCCAGCAGCCGTTCTTGGTGGCCCCGAACGACAAGAAGTCTACCCCGGCCTTCCAGGTCAGTTCGGCCGGCGTTACGCCCAGCGCCGCCACCGCGTTGCCGAACCGCGCTCCATCCATGTGCACCTTCAGCCCGCCGTCACGCGCGATTGTCGCCAGCTCGGCCACCTGCGCCACCGAATACACGGTGCCCCATTCCGTCGCATTGGTGAGGCTCAGCGCCACCGGCACGCTCCGCCCACCAGGCGAGTGCTTGCCGAGCGCCGTGGCGAACGCTCCCGCGTCGATCAATCCGAGCGGGCTCTGTACCGGCGCCAGCTTCATGCCGCCCGACTGGAACTCCGTCGCGCCGCTTTCGTCGGTGTGCACATGCGCGTCCTCGCCGCAGAACACCACGCCGCCCGGCCGGCTCAGTGCCGCGAGCCCCAGCGAGTTCGAGGCCGTTCCGGTCGCGGTGAACCACACCTCCACCTCGCGCTCGAACAACTCCGAGAAGCGCTGCGCTACGCTGAGGCTCAGCGGATCCCCGCCATAGGCCGGCGAATAGCCGCCATTGTGCCGCACCAGCGCCGCCATCACCTCAGGCGTCGCCCCGGCCCAGTTATCGCTCGCAAAATTCACGCTGAAATACCCCGATACATCGCGGCCACGCTCCTAGCACACCGGCCTCTCAGTCGGCCATCGCCCCCCTTGCGGGGGAGAATGCGATTTCTTGGGTTTGGCCCTTCGCCAAACCCTTAGAAATCGCAAGAGGGGGGACGTTTTGCGCACTGGAGTCTCGGCCACGCGCCGCTATGATCCTCCGCAATAGGAGACCCCATGCGAGCCATATCCTGCACCGCGCCCGAGCAGCTGGCGCTGATCGACATCGACCGCCCCGAGCTGAAGCCCGGCTGGGTCCGCGTCGCCATTCGCCACATCGGCATCTGCGGCACCGACTACCACATCTTCGAGGGCAACTTCCCCTACTTCGAGTACCCGCGCGTCATCGGCCACGAACTGAGCGGCACCGTGGTTGACCCGAACGGCGAAGCCTTCGCCGCCGGCGATCCCGTCGTGATCAACCCTTATCTCAACTGCGGCCATTGCCCGGCCTGCCTCGAAGGCCGCGCCAATTGCTGCGAGACCCTCAAGGTCATCGGCGTGCACGCGCCGGGCGGCATGGCCGAAGAGATCGTCATGCCCGCTGGCAACCTCTACAAGGCCGAGGGCCTGAGCCTGCGCGATGCGGCCATGGTCGAGTTCCTCGCCATCGGCGCCCATGCCATCCGCCGCACCGCCGAGCTGAAGCCCGGCTCGCGCGCCCTGGTGGTCGGGTCCGGTCCGATCGGCTTGGGTGTCGCCTTCTTTGCAAAAATCGCCGGCGCCGACGTCACCGTCATCGATGCCGCACCTGACAAGATCGCCGCCACGCGCGCCCTCGGTTTCACCACCTTCTCGCCGGCCGAGCTCGAAGGCAGTGAGTTCACGCGCATCAAGTCGACCGGTTTCGACGCGGTGTTCGATTCCACCGGCTCGATCAAGGCGATGAACGCCTCGCTGTTCCATACCCGCAATGGCGGCAGCTATACCCTGGTCGGCGTCATCAAGGGCGACCTGGTCTTCCCCGATTCAGAAGTGCACCGGCGCGAACTCACCATCCGCGCTTCGCGCAACGCCATCCGCGCCGATTTCGAGCACGTCATGGAGTCGATCCGCCTCGGCAAGGTCCCCACCGACAAGCTTGCCACCCACGCCACCACCATGGACCGGGTGCCCGAGGATATGCCGATCTGGGCCCACGATCGCACCGGTGTCATCAAGGCGATCGTGACGGTTTAGGGCAATCGTGAGCAGCGACAACACCCCCCGCGAAGAGTTCAAGGAGAGCTACCGGCTGCACCAGACAACGTTCCCCCAACTTGAGGGAGGAGCTTCGCTCGTTCGTCTCTACGAAGGGGTGCCTTCGTTTCACGATGCCGAGATCACCGATCTCAACCTGCGGCAGGCCGGCGGCAGTTCGATCCGTCTGTGCAACCTCTACCCGACGGCTGTCGACGACGGGCGGGTCTTCGTCACGATTGAGATTGCTCACCTCATCGATGTCGAGCTCGATGGCTACAACCACGGTCAGAATGTCATCGATGCCCTGCATGTGCGACCCGCCAGGTCGAATGCTGCACGCAGCACTTATCGCGTCCCGCTCGAACCGGGGGACCTCGAGATCGAGCTGTTCTCGATCGTCGGCTTGGGGGGACTGTTAGTCGGACGTGGCCTGAAGGTCGGCTGGACCATGGACCGCCGCGCCCGCAACGCAAGCAAGCGCCCTACGCTGCTCGGGCAGTGATCAACCCCGGTTGATCATCCGCGGCGTCACATCGAGCTCGATCTCTTCCATGCCGAGCAGTCGCGCCACCACTTCGGGCGGGTCCTTCACCACATGCACGCCCGACACCGTGTCGATCTTGGTGTCGCGCAGGCCCTTGACCACCGCGACCACATGCTCGGGGTTGACGTAGATGATGCCATCGGGCGTATCGAGCTTCACGAGCCGCATAGAATTCTCCTTGGGTAGTCGCCCCACATAACCCAGCGCCGTGCGGCCGGTGACATCATGCCCGGCCCATGGACAATGAACAGTGAAGGGCGCTCGCCCAACCACCACCAGACGGACCGCTGCCATGACCTCCCGCGATGACATCCTGAACTTCTGGTTCGTCGAGCACGGCGAGCCGGACTGGTTCGGCGGCAAGCCCGAGTTCGATGCGCTGCTCGCCGAGCGCTTCGGCGAAACCTATGCCGCCGTCGCCCGTGGCGAGGCGGCCTGGTGGCGCGCCAGCCCATCGGGTCGGCTCGCCGAGATCATCGTACTCGATCAGTTCTGCCGCCAGTTGCATCGCAAGCGCCCCGAGGCCTTCGCCTCCGATGCCATGGCGCTGCGTCTCGCGCAGGAGGCGGTCGCGCTCGGCGACGACATGCGGGTCGAACCCCGGCGCCGGACGTTCTTCTATATGCCCTACATGCATTCGGAGGATCTCGCGGTGCACGACGAGGCCATTCGGCTGTTCACCGCGCTCGGCGACGAGGACACGCTCAAATACGAGATCATGCACCGCGATTGCATCGCCCGTTTCGGCCGCTACCCCCGCCGCAACGCCGCCCTCGGTCGCGTCTCCACTCCCGATGAGATCGCCTACATCAACTCCGGCGACGGCATGTTCTGAAGCTGCCCGGCCTAGCCCTACTGCCGCTGATACTGCCTCGGCGAGTACGCCATCGTCCGCTTGAACGCCGTGCTGAACGCGCTTTCGGATTCATAGCCGATCGACAGCGCGATCGCCGCAACGCTCTGGCGTGAGTTGCGCAACCGGTCCGATGCCACCAGCATCCGCCAGCGCGTCAGGTACTCGATCGGCGACGTCCCCACCACCTGCTTGAACCGCTGGGCAAAGCTCGAGCGCGACATGCCGGCCACCCCGGCGAGCCCCTCGAGGGTCCAGCGTTGCGCCGGGTCGGCATGGATCGCGCCGACCACCTTGCTCATCTGCCGGTCGGCCAGCGCCTGCAGCCAGCCGGCCCCGGCGCATTGCGGCCCGCCGAGATAAATCCGCAGCACGTGCACCAGCATGATGTGGGCGAGGTGCTCGGAGACCAGGAAACCGCCCGGCCGCCGCTCGCGCAGCTCCGCCGCCAGCTGGTCGAGCCCCCAGCGCAGCACGGAGGCCTGGCTCGAGGCTTCGCGTACCCGCACGATGGCGGGCAGGGCGCCCGACAACACTTCCACATGCGGTGCGGCGAAAGTGAAGCGGCCGCCGATCAGGAAAAAGTCGCCGCCGCCGTTGCAGGTCGCGATCCCATCCCGGGCGTGGTCGTAAATGGCGTTCGCCTCGATCGGTGGCAACGCTGGGTCGGTGGCGAGGCCGAATGGCCGTCCCTTGGTCAACAGGAAGCAGTCGCCTTCTTCCATCCGCAGCGGCTCGCCTTCGCCCTCCACCCAGACCCAGCAGCTGCCGCGCATCACCGCGTTGAACTTGATCCCCTCATGGGCCGGAAAGCGGATCGCCCAGTCGCCGCCAGCGTCGAGACCGACGCTGATCGAGCTCTGCGGTTTCAGCAGTGAGAGGACGTCGGAGAGCGGATCCATGCACAGTTCCGGACGATCGCGAAAGAATGGCGGATAATAGCGCATAGATCGTACGCGTCCAACCCGGGTAACTCTGCTGCAGCAATTCATCCCAGCAGCCGGAGTTCTTAAGCCATGGCCAACCCGCAAACCCCTGTTGGATCCGGCTTCGGAGCCCGCACCACTGCCACCGAGGTGCTGCTTGGGCAGGATCTGAACGGCAAGCTGGCGATCGTCACCGGCGGCCATTCCGGTCTCGGGCTGGAGACCACCAGGGCCTTGGCTGCGGCAGGCGCCCACGTCATCGTCCCCGCCCGCCAGCCCGACACAGCTCTTGCCGCCGTGGGCGACCTTCCCGGCGTCGAGATCGAAGCCCTCGATCTTACCGACCTCGCCAGCGTCAGTGCGTTCGCCGCCCGCGTCGTCGCCTCACGCTGCCACGTCGATATCCTCATCAACAGCGCCGGCATCATGGCCTGCCCCGAGACCCGCGTCGGTCCTGGCTGGGAAGCCCAGTTCGCCACCAACCATCTCGGCCATTATGCCCTCGTCAACCGGCTGTGGCCGGCCCTTTCCGGCGGCGCCGGAGCCCGCGTCGTCGCCGTCTCCTCCGGCGCCCACGGCATCACCGGCATCCGCTGGGACGATGTGCAGTTCACCCACGGCTATGACCGCTGGCAGGCCTATGGCCAGAGCAAGACCGCCAACGCCCTGTTCGCCGTCCATCTCGATGCGCTCGGTCGCGACTCCGGCGTGCGCGCTTTTTCGCTCCACCCCGGCAGTATCCTCACTCCGCTGCAGCGCCATCTGGCCAAGGCCGAAAAGGTCGCAGCCGGCTGGATCGATGAGAATGGCGATCTCGCCGACCCGAGCTTCAAGACCCCGCAGCAGGGTGCGGCAACCCAGGTGTGGGCCGCGACCTCCCCGCAACTCGCCGGTCTGGGTGGGCTCTATTGCGAAGACTGCGACGTCGCCCCGCTCAGCCAGGATGGCTTCACCGGCGTGCGCCCCTACGCCGTCGACCCAGAAGAGGCGGCCCGCCTCTGGGCCCTCTCGGCCGATCTCACCGGCGTCGACGCCTTCCGTCCGGCTTAACCGGGTGACTCAAAGTCATAATACGACTTATGAATGACCGATGAACTTCCGGCTCTGCATCGGTTCAGCCGAACCCCCTTAGTCCTCTCTCACCCGCAGGCAACCGAGCCTGCTTTCATGGAGTGGACCAAATGTTCGCACGTCTCAATCGTTTCGCCCGGCCGACTCTCGCTGCTCTCGCCCTGTCGCTCGTCGCTGTCTCGGCTCCGCCGGTCCTCGCCGGCGGCCTGCAGGAGAAACCGATCTTTGAGAACCACGACGACTACGACGACTACGATTGCCAGAGCGTCAAGCAGGCGATCCGCTATCTCAAGAAGCGCAACTACAAGATGATCGAGAAGCTCGAGAAGGAAGCCGAGGAGGGCATCTACCTGTTCTCCGCCAAGAAGAAGAACTCCGAGCACGTCTTCGTCCCCTACTACATCACCTACGACGCCTGCGACCGCGAGATCGTCAGCCGCACCCCGGTGAAGGAAGAAAAGATGCTGTAACGGCTCTGCACGCGAGCTCTCACCCGGACGTCGGGGTTCGGGTGAGAGCTGCCTCCGTCGATCGCCGGCGCTGCGATATCGCTTCCAGCACCGGCCGCTGATGCGCTAGCCTCCCGCTGTTCCGGAGGCTCCCATGGACCATTTTCTGCCGCTTTTTGCCATTCTCGGCGCCCTCTTGCTCGGCGCCATCAGCCCAGGCCCGAGCTTCGTCTTCGTGGTCCGTACCGCCGTCGCCCAGTCGCGCACCGAAGGGCTTGCCTCTGCGCTCGGCATGGGAGCAGGGGCCATGGTGTACGGCGCGCTCGCCGTGCTCGGGCTGCGCACCCTGACGCAGGATGGCGGCCTGCTGTTCACTGCGCTGAAGGTCGCTGGCGGGCTTTACCTCGTCTATCTCGCCTGGAAGATCTGGAGCCACGCCGCCGACCCCATCACGGTCGAGGCCGGCGCCGCTCCCGCCGCCAATCCGCAGAAGGCCTTCACCTTCGGCCTCCTCACCCAGCTTTCCAATCCCAAGATCGTTGCGGTGTTCGGCGCGGTGTTCGCCGCGCTCCTGCCCGCCAATCCCGAGCCCTGGCTCTACTGGGCCCTGCCGCCGCTGATCTTCCTGCAGGAAACACTGTGGTACAGCATCGTCGCCATCGCCTTCTCGGCGACAAAACCCCGCGCCATCTATCTGAGCGCCAAGCTCTGGGTCGATCGCGCCGCCGCCGCCTTCATCGGCATCCTCGGCGTCCGCCTGATCATCGAGGCCAGATAAGGAGGGCCGACATGCGGGAGACGACGGAGAAAGTCAGGGACCGGGTTTATTCGTACAACATCGCCAAGGTCTATCCGCTCTACATCGCCAAGGCGGAGAACAAGGGGCGCAGCAAGGCCGAGGTCGATGAGATCCTTCGCTGGCTGACCGGCCACACCCAGCAGTCGCTGGACGATCAGCTGACGAAGGGCGCCACCCTCGAAACCTTCTTCACCTCTGCGCCGGCGCTCAACCCGGCGCGATCGCTGATCACCGGCGTCGTCTGCGGCGTCCGGGTCGAGAACATCGAAGAACCGATGATGCGCGAGATCCGCTACCTGGACAAACTCATCGACGAACTCGCCAAGGGCAAGGCCATGGCGAAAATCCTGAGGACCCCAACGCCCGGCTGACCACGGAGGTGACATCATGGCTGCGGACCCAAATGCGATTGCCGAGATCGAGACGGCGCTCGAATGGCTGCGCTTCACCCACCCGATCAGCACGCATTTCGGCGTCGCGGTGCGCCGCACCGACCTTTCCGGCAAGCGGCTCGCCGGCTGGATGCACCTGCTCCCCGATACCATCCTGACCCTGATACCGTTCGTCGAGGCCGGCGTGTCGGTCCGGGTTGGCGGGTGCAACCCCGATAGTACCGATCCCCGCGTGGTCGAGTATCTCGCCAACCACGGCGTTGAGGTGTTCGATGGCCGGCGCGAGCCGCGCACGCTCTATGACGAAACGCTTCGCCGCTTCGCGACCGGCCCCCTCGATGCCATCTGCGACATGGGCGGCGAACTCATCGAGGCCGCCACCCGTGCGGGCACGCCGATCGCCGGTGCACTCGAGGCGACCACGACGGGCCTCCATCGGATCCGCCCGCTGCACCTCGCTTTTCCGGTGTTCGACTGGAACGGGATTGCCCTCAAGGACGCCATCCATAACCGCTTCCATGTCGGCGAAGAGACCTGGCCGGCCTTCGGCAGCATCACCGGCTTGTCACTGTTCGGTTGCCGGGTGCTGGTCGTCGGCTTCGGGCCGGTAGGCCGTGGCGTCGCCGAGCGGGCTCGCGCCCTCGGCGCCGTAGTCACCGTCGCCGAGCGCGATCCGGTCCGCCAGCTCGAAGCGCTGCATTTCGGCTGCCGCACCCTGCCACTCGCCGAAGCGCTGGCGGAGGCAGCTGTCATCGTCACCGCCACCGGTCGCGACGGCGTGCTTGGCGAGGCTGAACTGAATCTTTGCCGCGATGGTGCGGTGCTCTTCAATGTCGGCCACTCCAATCGTGAGATCGACGTCGATTGGCTCGATCGGCATGAGCGCCGGACCATGAAGGCTCATATCGAGCGCTACACTATCGGCGGCCGCTCGCTGTTCCTGCTCAACCGCGGCAGCCTGATCAACATCGCCTTCACCGGCAACCTGGCGGGTTCGGCGAGTTTCGATCCGTTCTCCGGCGTGATGATCCGTGGCCTGCTCTGGCTGCTCACCGCGGGCGCCGCCGGCATTCCGCCCGGCCTCCACGCCTATCCGCCGGAGCTGGAACGCGAGGTCGCGACCGCGGCGCTTGCGGTCCGCGCCAGCGCCTAGCGCCCTTACGTCCATCCGCTGAGGTCAGGGCCAGCCATGCCTCCGTCGCATCGGCCCCTTCTGGAATTCGCCACTTGCCCCTCCGCCGCGTCGGGCGTATCTCCGGGCCGTCGCGAAAAGCGACCGCCTCCCTTGATCCGCTCAGTGGCGGAGTAAACAGGTGGACGAATAGTCGTCCAGGTGGTCAAGCACACGCCAGCTCATGCCTTGCGCATGGCCTGGTCAGCGTCTCCCAGAACCCCAGTCGCCCGCCGTGTCGGGCATGATCGCGAAGCTGTCGTCGCCTCTGTGGCGTCCGCCTGCTTCGCGTGGAGCAAGCTTGCCATGCAGAGATCACTCACCGTCATCTACACCGCCATTGTTCTCGATGCCGTCGGCATCGGCCTCATCTTTCCCATCCTTCCCTCGCTGCTCGCCGAGGTGACCGGCGCCGAGAATGTCGCCGCCTATATCGGCATCATGACCGCGCTCTACGCCGTCATGCAGTTCGTCTTCGCGCCGATCCTCGGCGCCCTCAGCGATCGGCTCGGCCGCCGTCCGGTGCTGCTGATCTCGCTCGGTGGCGCAGCGATCAACTACCTCTTCCTTGCCTTCGCGCCGAACCTCTGGCTGCTGCTGCTCGGCCGCGCCATTGCCGGCCTCACCAGCGCCAATGTCTCGGTCGCCACCGCCTATGTCACCGACATCTCGCCCGAAGACACCCGGGCCCGCCGCTTCGGCCTGCTCAATGCCATGTTCGGCATCGGTTTCATCATTGGGCCGGTGCTCGGCGGCGCGCTGGGGGATTACTGGTTGCGGCTGCCCTTCATCGCCGCGGCGGTGCTGAACGCCGGCAACCTGCTGCTGGCTTTCCTGGTGTTGCCCGAGTCACGCACTCCGAGCCGCGAAAAGCTCGATCTGGCCGCGCTCAATCCGCTCCGCTCGCTGCGCTGGGCCCTCTCGGTCAAAAGCCTGCGGCCGATGATCTTGATCTTCTTTGCCTTCGCCGCCACCGGCGAGGTCTACGGCACCTGCTGGGCGCTGTGGGGCGGCGACACCTTCCAGTGGAATGGCCTGTGGATCGGATTGTCGCTCGGCGCCTTCGGCGTTTGCCAGACGCTGGCGCAGGCCTTCCTTCCCGGTCCCGCGGCAAAGCTGCTCGGCGAGCGCGGCGCGATCCTCACCGGCATCGCCGGCGCATCGATCGCACTCGTCGTCATGGCCTTTGCCACCCAGAGCTGGCTGATCTTCGCCGTCATGCCGGTCTTCGCGCTCGGCGGCATCGGCGCCCCGGCGCTGCAATCGCTCGCCACGCGGCAGGTCGATGAGAGCCAGCAGGGCCAGTTCCAGGGCGTCCTCGCCTCGGCCGTCAGCCTTGCTTCGATCGCCGCGCCACTGCTGTTCTCGAGCCTCTATTTCGTCTTCCGCGACCACTGGCCCGGCGCCATCTGGCTTTCCGTCGTCGCGCTCTATGGGCTGCTGGTCCCCCTCGTCCTGAGCCTCCGGCTTGGGGGACCAGCCGCTCCTTCCGACCTCAGATAAGCCGTTGCCCGCCATCGATGTGGATCGTCTCGCCGGTCATGAACTCACTTTCCATGGCGTAGAGATAGGCGGGCGCCACATCGCGCGGTGCGGCGATCCGGCCGATTGGCAGGCGGGCTGCCATTTCCGCGAAATAGCCCGCCTTGGCTTCGCCGACGAGTTCGTCGAACATTGGCGTATCGACCCAGCCGGGAGAGACGATGTTCACCCGGCTCGGCCCCAGCTCCAGCGCCAGCGCCCGGGCGAAGTAGCTGAACGCGCCGGCGATCGCCGAGACCACGGCGCCGCCCGGCACCGGCGGCCGGTCCTTGTTGATGCCCGAGGTGAAGGTCATCGACCCACCAGCCGTGAGCGTCCGCACGGCGTGCTTGGCCACCAGCACGGCGCCGATCAGCTTGTCGTCGACAAACCGCCGCACCATTTCGGCGTCGGTCTCGCCGATCGGGTCACCCGGCGGCGGCGTGCCGGCGGTCGACACCAGGTGGTCGAAGGCGCCGATGCCGGCAAAGGCTGCGGCAATCTCGGCTTCCCGCGTCATGTCAGCGGTCACCGTCTTCACCCGGCCATTGCCGCCGAGGCTACGCTGCGCTTGCAGTAGCTTGTCCTGCGAGCGGCCGACCAGCACCAGTTCGGCGCCGCGTTCCAGCGCCGCCGCAGCGACCCCGAGGCCAATGCCGGAGCTGCCTCCGACGACGACGACTTTCCTGCCCATAAGCTGTGCCATGGGATTTCTCCGTTGTGATGATGTTGGAAGGGGAGGAGCGCGACGCGGGCTCAGCCGCGATAGGCGCGCTCGAGGTCGGCAATGACGATCTTTTTCATCTGGTACATCGCCTGCAGCACGCGGCCGGCCTTGGCACGGTCCGGGTCCGCCAGCAGGTGCGATAGCCGGATCGGCGACACCTGCCAGTAGACGCCGAACTTGTCGGTGAGCCAGCCGCAGGGCTGTTCCTTGCCGCCATCGGCGATCAGCGCATTCCAGTAATAGTCGGTCTCTTGCTGGTCATCGGTCTCGATGAGGAACGAGAAGGATTCGTTGTAGTGCGCCGGCGAGTTGGCATTGAGCGCCACCACCGGCTGGCCGGCGAGCGCGAAGCGCACCACCGACAGTTCCGGGTCGGGCATGACGCTGCGCCCGAGCACTTGGGAATCCCTGAAGATCGACGTGTAGAACGCCATCGCCTCGTCGGCTTGGTTCTTGAACCAGAGATGGGGGAATACCTTTGCCATTGCTCTTCTCCTTTCGTCGCTTAGCGGATCAGGCGTCTTCGTTGCGGACCGGGTGGATCGAGCCATCCCAGTCGCGCTCGTAGCCGAGGTCGGCCAATAGATGCGCCGGAAAGCCCGTGACCCGATCCTCGGTGGCGCGGCGCGCCCTGGCATGGCGCAAGGGCGACACCACGGCGTGGATCGCGCTCCGCACCAGCGATATGGCGTCGCCGGCAACCTGCTGGACGGAGGGAGCCGGAGCGCGGCAGTCATCGGCATAAGTGTGATAGTTGCTCACAGGATGTTCCTTTCGTTTGCTGCCGGATCGTTTGAGATCGGCCGGAAACCGCTGTTTCCATGGCCACAATCTGGGCGATCACCGCATAGACAACAAACGAGAATTGCTGCACGATCTGTGATGAAAACTCACAGGTGGCGCATGCCTCGCAAACTCCCACCGCTCTCCGCGCTGCCCGCTTTCGACGCGGCGGCGCGACACCTGAGCTTCACCAACGCGGCCGCCGAGCTCAACCTCACGCACGGCGCTATCAGCCGCGCCGTCCGCAACATCGAGGACCGGCTTGGCGTGCAATTGTTCGAACGCGGCACCCGTTCGGTCAGCCTCACGCCCGAGGGCGCCGCCTATGCCGCCGAGGTCGCCGCGGCGCTCGACCAGATCAGCACCGCCACCATGGCGGTGGCGGCGCCGCGCCCGGCCGGGGTGCTCAATGTCAGCACCTCAGATGGTTTTGCCGGCCGCTGGCTGGTGCCGCGGCTCTACCGCTTCCATCGCGCCCACCGCGATATCGATGTGCGGATCTCGACCTCGGGCCTGCTCGCCGATTTCGTCCGCGACGGCGTCGATATCGCCATCCGCTACGGCGCCGGCGATTACGAGGGCGCGGTGTCCGAACTGCTGTCGGAGGTCGATGTGTTCCCGGTCTGCAGCCCCGAGTTGCTGGGCGGCGAGCACCCGCTCCGCGAGCCCTCCGACCTCCGGCATCACACGCTGATCCATGACGGCTTCCCGATCGACTGGAAGACCTGGCTGGAGCGCGCCGGCGTCACCGACATCAACCCCAACAGCGGCGTGCGCTTCGATTCCGCCACCTATGCCACCGAGGCCGCCGTGCATGGCGAGGGGGTGCTGCTCGGCCGCAGCACCCTGGTCTCTGCCGATCTCGCCGCGGGGCGCCTGGTCCGGCCGTTCGGCCTCGAGCTCAAGGCGAGCTCAAAATACTATGTCGTCTACCTGCAGAGCGCTCTCCGCGAGCGTCGGGTCAGGGCCTTCCGCGACTGGCTGCTGGCCGAGAGTGCCCTCGACAATCAGTCAAGCGGCAAGTTGGGATAATCATAATACGACTGATGAATATGCGGTGACCGTTACTGTCGGTCGGCGTTCATTTCGGGCGACCTAGCGTCCCCTCAATCGGCGGGCAAATCACTGCCCGCCAGTTGCGGAGCAAGCGATGTCCTCACCCAGTGTCTCGATCCTTAAATCCTGCCTCGCGGCGGCAATCGTCGTCAGCGCCCTGGCTGCGCCTGCGGCCATCGCCGCCGGCGCCAAGGGAGGCTTCGACCTCGGCGGCGAGCACCTCAACGAGTGCCTCGGCCCTGAACGGGTTGCCAAAATCCTGAAGCGCAAGAAATACACGGAAGTGCAGCACTACCCTGAGTACTCGAAGGGCTACGTCTACATGTTCGTGGCTCTGAAGCCGAAGCGCGACGGCCACGTCGTCGTCTGGCACCTCTACTACGATGCCTGCGAACAGGAACTCATCGGCAAAGAATCGCAGGAATAGGTAACGCCGGAGCGCGGCAGTAGGTGCCGCGGCCCTAAACCCCCCGCACCAGCGCCGGATCAACCAGCGCGCCCTTGTGGCCGATCACCACGCCGGCCACCCGGTGCGCCCGTTCGGCGGCCTCCACCGGCGACAGGCCGCGGGCTCGGCCGCTGAGGTAGCCGCCGTTGAACGAGTCTCCGGCGCCGGTTGCATCGACGACCTTGTCGGCCTCAGGCGCCGGCACGTACTGGCGCACGCCGTCTGCCGTGGCGACGAAAGCCGGTTTCGAGCCGTCCTTGGCCACCACTTCCTGCGCTCCGAGCTTCAGGTAGCGCTCCGCCGTCGCCTCGGGCGAGGCATCGCCGAACAGTGGCGCTTCGTCGGTGTGGGTCGGCAGCACGATATCGGCAATCGCTGCGGCTGCCGTCAGCGTCGAGGCCATGATCTTGGGGCTGGTCCACAGCGCTGGCCTCAGATTGGTGTCAAACACCACGGTCGCGCCGGCATCGCGCGCCTTGACGATGGTGCGCATCAGCTTGCCGCGGGCTCGCGGCGCCAGGATCGCCATCGAGATGCCCGAGAAATACACCGTGTCGGCGCCTACCACCGCCGCCTCCAGCGCCTCGACATCGTCGGCAAGGAGTTTCGCCGCCGATTGCCCACGCCAGTAGGTGAAGTGCCGGTCGCCCTTTTCCTGGTGGATCATGTAGAGGCCGGGCCGGCGGTTGGCGATGGTCTGGATCCGCTCGGTGCCGATCCCGGCCTTCTTGATGAACGCCCGCATCTCGCCCGAATACATGTCGTCGCCGAGCGCCGTCACATAATCGACATCCCAGCCTTCCGGCAGCAGAGCCCGTGCGTACCATGCGGTGTTCAGCGTATCGCCGGCATAGCCGAGGCGGTACATCCCACCTTCGCCGCCAGACATTTCGATCATGGCTTCGCCGATACTCACAAACCGTTTGGTCACGCCGTCTTCCCCTCAACTGCCCAATGCTTATGCCGGGGATATTTTGCCCACGCAACCGCCTGGTATGGCAGTCCCCGAGATGCTCCGTTATTGATGCACGTGCGTTTCATGATCCTTTCCCGCGCGGCGGGGGAGGGGCCACCCCAGGGGTGGTGGAGAGGCACGCCGTCTATCAGAGGGAACACCGACAAATGCCACGCCTGTCCATGTCCGAAATCCAATCAGACACCCTTCGTACACGTGGCGTTGACGTCATGGATTACGACCGATCGACGGTCACCCCAGGCATCGTTCACCTCGGGATCGGCGCTTTCCATAGGGCCCACATGGCTGCTTATGTCGACAGGCTGCTGGCCAAAAACCCCAGCTGGGGCATTATCGGCGCCTCGCTGCGGCGGCCAGATACCCGCGACGCGCTCGAGCCGCAGGATTTCCTCTATACCCTCGCCATCCGCGATGCCTCGGGCACCAAACCGCGCGTCATCGGCTCCATCCTCGATGTGCTCGATGCCAACACCCAGCGCGCCCAACTTATTGAAACCATGGCCGATCCGGCGATCCGCATCGTCTCGCTGACCGTCACCGAGAAGGGCTATTGCCACGATCCCTCGACCGGCGAGCTCGACGAAGAGCATCCCGATATCGTCCACGACCTGGCGCATCCGGAGACGCCGATCAGCGCGCCCGGCATTATCGTCGCCGCACTCGAACGCCGCCGGCAGCGCGGGCTGGCCCCCTTCACGGTGATGAGCTGCGACAACCTCCCGTCGAACGGCAAAACCGCCGGCCGCATCGTGCGCCGCTTCGCCGAGCTGCGCGGAGCCGGGATGAGTCTTGCGGACTACGTTCAGAACGTGAGCTTTCCCTCGACCATGATCGATCGGATCGTGCCAGCCACCACCGACGCCGACCGCAGCATCGTCGCCGAGATCACCGGTCTCGACGACGCCTGGCCGATCATGACCGAGCCCTTCACCCAGTGGGTGATCGAGGATGATTTTCCCGCCGGCCGGCCGCCCTTCGAAACCGTCGGCGCCGAACTGGTCGAAGATGTCGAGCCGTTCGAGCTGATGAAGCTGAGGATGCTCAATGGCAGCCATTCGACCATGGCCTATCTCGGCTATCTCTCGGGCTATCAATACGTCAACGAAGCCATCGCCGACGCTGCAATTCACCGGCTGGTCCACGGGCTGATGACCGAAGAAGCAATGCCGACCCTGCCGATGTCGCGCACGACGCTCGAGGCCTATCGCGACCAGCTGCTGGCTCGCTTCGCCAACCCCGCGCTCAAGCACCGCACCTGGCAGATCGCCATGGACGGCACACAGAAACTGCCGCAGCGCCTGCTCGGCACCATTCGCGATCGGCTCAAGGCGACGCAGCCATTCCCGCGCCTGGCGTTGGGTGTCGCTGCCTGGATGCGGTACGTCACCGGCATCGACGAAGCCGGCCAGCCCATCGATGTCAAAGACCCCATGGCCACGCGGCTACGTCAGATTGCCGACGAGGCAGGGCGCGATCCCGAGAAACTGGCGAACGGCCTCCTCGCCGTGACGGAAGTCTTCGGCACTGACCTGCCGCAGGTTGCGGTGTTCCGCGATACAGTCACCAACCACCTGAAATCGCTGCTGGAGAACGGCGCGAAGGAAGCGGTGCAGAGGCTAGGCTGACCTGCCCCTCACCCGTCTCGGCTTCGCCGAGCCACCCTCTCCCTCAAGGGGAGAGGGCAGAAGGGCTAGATCGCGCCGCTGCGACCTTCTCCCCTTGAGGGAGAAGGTGGCGCGCAGCGCCGGATGAGGGGTATCGCATCGCTTGCGATGCGCGATCCGAGCGTCAGCGAGGAGCGACTAAAGCCGCCCCTCCATCGCCCGGTCGAAGATTTCCAGCGCCAGCTTCTTGGTCAGCTCCACCGGGTTGCCGCCCGCCGTCGGATCGACGATCGCCATGTCGCCGATCAGCTCGCGCTTCTCGCCGCTCACCTTGAAATCCTTCAACGTGTTGGGAACGTTGAGCCGGGCGCGCAACCCGTTGATGGCGCGCAGGAACGAATCGAAGTTGGGCGAGAGCCCGCAATAGGCAGCGAGCCTGGCGATCTTGGCTTCGATCGCATCGCGGTTGGCCACCAGCACATAGGGCATGAACACCGCATTGGTCATGCCGTGATGCGTGTCGTAGAGCGAGCCCACCGGATGGCTTAGCGAGTGGATGGCGCCTAAGCCCTTCTGGAACGCCGCCGCGCCCATCGCTGCCGCGCTCATCAGGTGGCCGCGCGCTTCGATATCGTTGGGGTTCTCCACCACCTTGGGCAGGTTCTCGAGCGCCAGCCGTATGCCTTCCACCGCAATGCCATCGGCCAGCGGATGATAGCCTTTGGCGCAATAGGCCTCGAGGCAATGCGCCAGCGCGTCGAACCCGGTGCCCACGGTGATGAAGGTCGGCATGCCGACTGTCAGTTCCGGATCGGCGATCACCACCTTGGGCATCATCAGTGGGTGGAAGATCACCTTCTTGGTATGCGTCGTCTCGTCGGTAATCACCCCGGCGCGGCCAACTTCCGAGCCGGTCCCGGCGGTGGTCGGCACCGCGACGATCGGGAAGATCCCCTTGGGGTCGGCGCGGGTCCACCAGTCGCCGATATCCTCGAAATCCCACATCGGCCGGGTCTGCCCGGCCATGAAGGCGATCACCTTGCCGGTGTCGAGCCCGGAACCGCCGCCGAAGGCGATCACCCCGTCATGCCCGCCTTTGCGCAGCACCTCGATGCCGGCATTGACGTTGGCCGAGATCGGGTTGGGCTTCACATCGGCGAACACGCCGACCTCGAAGCCGGCATCGCGCAGCAGCTTCAGCGTGTTCTGTGTCACCGGCAGGTTCACCAGCCCGGCATCGGTCACCAGCAGCGGCCGCGCAATCCCCGCCGCCTTCAGCGCCTCCGGTAGCTCCGCAATGCGGCCGGCGCCGAACTTCACGGCGGTGGGGTAGTTCCAGTTGGCCTTGGTCGTCATTCCCGCTCTCCCGATAGCCCAGTTCTCCACCGGGTCATTCCCGCGAAAGCGGGGATCTCTGTTTACGTCTCACCCCCCAACGGGGTTTCCCGCTTTCGCGGGAATGACCCGGTGGGGGTGGCACCAACCGTGCCCCAACGATGAGGCGGTGCCTCACACCTTCTTCAAATGATAGCTCTTGGGCTGCGTCAGGTTGGCATAGCCGATCTCGCTCAGGGCGCCGCCTTTGCCGGTTTCCTTGACCCCGGTCCACACCAGCGCCGGATCGAGATAGTCGCAGCGGTTGGCGAACACCGTGCCGGTCTCGACTTTCGCACCAAGCTTGGCCGCCGCCTCGAGATCTTCGGTCCAGATCGAGGCGGTCAACCCATACGGGCTGTCATTCATCAGCTCGATCGCCTCGGCATCGTCGCGCACTTTCATGATGCCGACCACCGGCCCAAAACTCTCCTCGCGCATCACCGCCATCTGGTGGTTGACGTTGGTCAGCACTTCCGGCGCCAGGTAAGGCGAGCTCTCCTCGTCGAGGTCGTGCTTCGAATTGAGATGCGCCTTGGCGCCCTTCCGCAGCGCTTCCAGCGTCTGCCCACGCACCAGGTCGGCAAAGCGTGGCGTCGCCATCGGCCCGACCATGGTGTCGGCGTCGAGCGGGTTACCCAGCGTCCAGCTCCGGGCGTTCTCGACAAAATCCTTGACGAAGCGGTCATAGACCGAGGCGTGCACGTAGATGCGCTCCACCCCGCAGCAGCTCTGCCCGGAATTGAAGAACGAGCCGTCGACCAGGTTCTCCACCGCGTGCGTCAGGTTCGCATCTTCGCGCACATAGGCCGGGTCCTTGCCGCCGAGCTCCAGCCCCAGCGTTGCAAAGGTCCCCGCTGCAGCGCGCTCGATCCGCCGCCCGCCTTCCACCGAGCCGGTGAAATTGATGTGGTCGATCTTGCCCGAGCCGATCAGCTTTTCGGTATCGGCGTGGTTCAGCACCAGGTTCTGGAACAGCCCGTCCGGCATTCCGGCCGCCTGGAACGCCTCGGCGAAGCGCTCGCCCACCAGCAGCGTCTGCGACGCATGCTTCAGGAGCACCGCGTTGCCCGCCATCAGCGCCGGCACGATCGTGTTGATCGCCGTCAGATACGGGTAGTTCCACGGCGCGATCACCATCACCGTGCCCAGCGGCTCGCGGGCGATCCAGCGCGTGAAGCCCGGCTTGTCCGGTCGCATCGACGGCTTGAGGCTCTCCTCGGCAATGCCGATCATGTAGCGCGAGCGTTCTTCGACGCCGCGCTTCTCCCCGCCATAGCGCACCGGCCGGCCCATCTGCCAGGCCAGCTCCGGTACGATCTCGTCGTTTCTGGCGAGCAGCGCATCGAGGAAGTGCTCGAGGAACTTCACCCGCTCCTTCACCGTCACCTCGGCCCAGACCTCGCGGGCCCGCCGGGTCTTGGCCACCGCTGCGTCGATCTCGGCGCCGGTGGCGACCTTGCGCTCGGCATACACCCGCCCATCGATGGGCGAGACGATCTGGACCCTGTCGGTCATCTGTCACCTATATCGTTGTGCCCGGAGTTCTAGCTGCGCTCGAAGCCGCGCTTCAACTCCCAATCGGTGACTCGCCGGTCGTATTCGAACTGCTCCCAGTTGCCGGTATGCACGTAATGCCCGATCACCGGCTCGCCGAACGCCTCGCGCAGCATGCTCGAGCTTTGCATCGCGGCAATCGCGTCGCGCAGCGTCTTGTGCACTTCCCGTAGCTTCTCGCCGACATAGGCGTCGCCGGTGAAGGCCGGCTCCAGCGGCAGCTTGTCCTCGACCCCCTTCAGCCCGGCCGCGATCAGCGCCGCATAGGCGAGATAGGGGTTGAGGTCCGCCCCGCCGATCCGGCACTCGACGCGCACCCCCTTGGTGTTTTCGCCGCAGAGGCGAAACCCCGCCGTGCGGTTGTCCGACGACCAGATCGCCTTGGTCGGCGCGAAGGTTCCCGCCTGGAAGCGCTTGTAGGAATTGATGAACGGCGCGAGGAAATAGGTGATGTCGCCGGCATAGGTCAGCAGCCCCTGCATGAAATGCTTCATCAGGTCGGACATGCCGAGCTTGTCCTTGCTGTCGATGAAGGCGTTCTTGCCGGCTTTGGCTAGGCTCATATGGATGTGGCTCGATGAGCCGGCGAGGCCGAAATCCCACTTGGCCATGAAGGTGATGGCTTTGCCGTGGTTATGCGCGATTTCCTTCATCGCGTTCTTCATCACCACGTGCCGGTCTGCCATGGTCAGCGCATCGGCATAGCGCACGTTGAGCTCTTCCTGGCCGGGGCCCCATTCGCCCTTCGAGTTCTCCACCGGAATGCCCGATGCCTGCAACTGCCGCCGCATGTCGCGCAGCACCCCTTCTTCCTTGGTGGTCTGGAAGATGTGGTAATCCTGGATGTAATAGCCGGCGGTGGTGAGGTTCCGGTAACCCTTGTCCCAGGCCGAGCGGAAGCTCTCGTCGAACAGGTAGAACTCCAGCTCCGAGGCGAAATTCGCCGTCAATCCGAGCTTTTCCAGCCGCTTCAGCTGCGCCTTGAGGATAGCGCGCGGGCTATGCGGGATCGGCTCGTGATGGTGGTGATCGACGAGGTCGGCGAGGATGATCGCCGTACCCTCGAGCCAGGCCGCCTTCATCAGCGTTGCGAGGTCCGGCTTCATGACGAAATCGCCATAGCCCTTGGCCCAGTTGGCCGCCTCGTAGCCGGGCACCGGCTCCATGTCGATATCGTTGGCGAGCAGGTAGTCGCAGCCATGCGTCTCGTCGATCGCCCCGTCGAGGAAGAACTCGGCCTGGAAGCGCTTGCCGATCAGCCGGCCCTGCATGTCGGGAAACGCCACCAGCACGGTGTCGATGGTGCCGGCTTTCACGTCGGCCTTCAGTTGATCGAGCGTATAGGCGGCTTGCGCCATGGCAGAACTCCCTCAGAACGCTGGTCTTGTTGTTGGTAAGGGGGCCGCAGCGCCGGGCCGCGGCCCCCTTGGTCGCTATTTCTTGGCGTGTTCGAGCGCGAACTCTTCCTCGGGCGAGAGGATGAGCTTGTGTCGGCCGACCAGCGCGAAATAGACGATGCCGACGGCGCACCAGACGATCACCCAGATCACGCCCTTGAAGAAGTTCGGATCCTGGATCTGGTAGCCCAGCGTCACGGCGGCGATGATGATGGTCACCACCGCACCGGGAACGCCCACCGGGCTTTTGAACGGCCGCTCGATGTTGGGCAGCTTGCGCCTGAGGATGATGAAGCTCAGCGCCTGCGCGATATAGCTCAGCATCGCACCGAACACCGCCATGTTGAGCAGCACCGAACCGATGATGTCGTCACCCAGCTGCGTTTCGCCACCGCCGCCGCCGCCATTGGCGTACCAGATCACCAGCATCACGCCGAGACCCAGGGCCGCGCCCGCGATCATGGCGAAATGCGGGGTCTTGTACTTGGCATGCGTCTCCGACAGCGCCGACGGGAAATAGCCGGCGCGGCTCAGCGAATAGACCTGGCGGCCCTGGGCGTAGAGGATGGTGTGGAACGAGGCGACGAGGCCGATCAGCGCCACGACGCCAAAGGCCGAAGCAGCCCAGCCCACATCCGGGAACATGGCGCGGATACCGTCGAGCGCCGGCTCCAGCGACGAGCCCAGCGCGAACGAACCGACCCCTGCGATCGAGGGGTTGAGCAGCACCACGAGGAAGGCCGAGAGCGCCAGCGTCGCAAAGCCCAGCATGATGCCACGCGGCATATCGCGCTTCGGATCGACCGATTCCTCGGCTGCCAGCGGCACCTGCTCGATGGCGAGGAACAGCCAGACCGCGAAGGGCAGGGTGGCGAGCACGCCGCCAAAGCCCTTGGGGAACCAATCGCCACCGCCTTCCGGCAGCTCCGAGCCATCAGGCGCGATGTTCAGCGCCCAACGCGAGAAGTCGATATGCCCGAAGGCGCTGATGTAGAAGAACGCCAGCCCCGCCAAGGAGATCAGCGTCACCGCCAGCGTCACCTTGTAGCTCAGCGCCACCCCGAAAATGTTGAGCGCGAGGAAGATGGCGTAGAACACGATCCATAAGACCGGGTAGAGCGATGTATCGAGCCCGGTGATCGAGCCGAAATACGCCGAGATGAACGTGCAGATCACCGCCGGCGTCAGCACATACTCGACGTTCTCGAACAGCCCGGTGACGAACCCACCCCAGGGCCCCATCGAACTGCGCGCGAACGAGTAGGCGGCGCCGGTATGGGGCAGCGCCGGGCTCATCTCGGCGATCGAGAAGGTCAGGCCCAGATACATGATGGCAATGATGATGCCGGCCACCAGCATGCCGCCCCAGCCGCCGGTGGCGAAGCCGAAATTCCAGCCCGAAAAGTGGCCCGAGATCACCGCGCCGACGCCCAGCGCCCAGAGTGACCAGATGCCGGCATAGCGCTGCAGGCCGCGCTTTTCGAAATAGGTCTTGTCGCGGGTGGCGTATTTCACACCACCCGCCTGCGTGCCCGTGGCACTAGACGGAATGTCAGCCATCAAACCCTCCTGTGAACTGACGTGTTCTGGTCGGTCGGCGATGTAGCCGCTGCCCCGCCGCGCGACCCAAGCGCGGCAGTGAGGCAGCGGGCCAGCCGGGCGGCCCACAGGCTCACCCCTTCTGGTTCGAGAATTTCGTTGTGCCGGATCTCGATCATCGACGATTCGAGCCCTCGCCCGTCGCCGTGATGCTCAAGGGTGTAGGTGACGCCGTTGAGCGCCGAGTAGGGCTGGTTCCAGCCGATATCGAGGCTCGCATCGTCCGCCGCCAGCGCCTCGCGCAGCGCCGCGGTGAACCGGTCGTCCCGCCCATGGATCAGCCCGATCGGCCATGGCCGCGGCACATCCTTGTAGACCGGGGTGAACGAATGCACCGTCACCAGCACCGTCTCGATCCCCGCGGCCTTGCGTCGGTCGAGCACAGCCTCGAGCGCCCCATGAAACGGCGCGTGGTACGCCCCGATCCGCTCCGCCCGCTCGTTGTCGCCGATCCCCTTGTTGCCGGGGATGTCGGTTCGCTCCGACACCACCGGGATCAGGTCCGGCGCCTCATGGTCGCGGTTGCAGTCGATCACCAGCCGGCTGACCGTCGAGGCCACCAATGGCGCGTCGAGCAACTCGCTGAGCTCGAGCGCCACCGCCATCGCGCCCGGGTCCCAGGCGACATGCATCAGCCGCTGGTGCGGCGTCAGGCCAAGGTCACCATAGTGGTCGGGGAAGCGGTTCGAGGCATGGTCGCAGGCCAGCACGAAAGGCGATCGCCCCTCGGTGTTGAACACCAGCACTGGCGGAATGACGCTCGCCTCGTGGTTCGCGCCGGCCTTGTGGCCCACCATACTGACCCCTGTGGGACGTGCCGGCCCCCAAGCCTTCGCCCCTGCTGTTCGCGCCGTACGAGGCTTCCGTACGGTTCGTTAACGAGCAGTTGACGGGTTTTTGACCGTCTGGTCAATCCACCCGCTACATCTCGCTGTGGGACTTCATGAAGGCCTGCGGCGCGACGACGATCTTGCCGTCCACCGCGCCGATCAGCTTGTCGTCCTTGCCCTCATAGCTGAGCGCCTGCAGCACGGAACGGATGATCCCCAGCCGCCCGCGTTTCTTGTCGTTGTTGAACACGATCCGCCACGGCGCATGCTCGGTGTGGCTCGCCTCCAGCATGCGGTTGCGCGCTTTGGTGTAATCGTCGAAGCGCTTCAGCGCCTCGAGGTCGATCGGCGACAGTTTCCACACCTTCAGCGGATCATGCCGCCGGTCGTGAAAGCGCTTCAGCTGCATCTCACGGCCGATGGTCAGCCAGAATTTGAACAGGTGGATGCCGTCCTCCACCAGCATCTTCTCGAAGTCCGGCACCGCCCCGAGGAAGCGCGTGGTCTCCTCCGGTGTGCAGAACCCCATCACCGGCTCGACGCCCGCCCGGTTGTACCAGGAGCGGTCGAACAGCACCTGCTCGCCCGCCGCCGGCATCCAGTCGACATAGCGCTGGAAGTACCACTGCGTGCGTTCGCGATCCGATGGCTTGGGCAGGGCGACCGACATGTTGAAGCGGGGGTTGAGGTTCTCGAGATAGCTGGCGATCGAGCCACCCTTGCCGGCCGCGTCGCGCCCCTCGAACACGATGACGATCCGCTTGCCCGTCTTCTGCTGGTCGTGCTGCAGCAGTGCCAGCTGCCGCTGCACCTGCAGCATCTCGGCCTCGTAGACGTCAGAATCCAGCTTCTCGTCATAGGGAAAGCCCCCGCTTTCGAGCGCCTTCTTCTTGATTGAGCGGGGCAGCACCGGGTCTTCGAGGTCGAAGCCCTCCAATGCGTCGGACATGAACGAACTCCGTGGCCTGTCATGACGGTGTCACAACCGTGCTATGAACACCCCCGTCTGGCAAGCCGGGGTGAATCGCCCCGTGGGCTCCAAGGAAGGCTCGATGGCGGAAGAAGCGCAGCGCTCGGCGACGGGGATCACGTGGCTCGATACGGTCAGGGCCCGGCTTTACGGCCGGCTGCTGATGCTGCTCGCCATGGGCCTGGTGTTCATGACCCTGGCCGGGCTCAACCTCATCGATCCCTGGCTCGATATCCTCGCCTACGCCGTCATCGTCGCCATCGCCGCGGTGGTGCCGGAGACTAGCGAGTCGGCGAGTGGCGTGGCACCCGGCGCCAGCACCACCGAGCTCGCCTTTGCCGATGCCGTCCGGCACTTTGCCGATGCGCTGCCCGACCCCTCGATCGTCATCGACCGGCGCAGCGTGATCGTCCATCTCAACGGGCACGCGGCGCGGCACTTCCCCGGTGTCGTCGCCGGCAGCCCGATCGCCTTCACCATGCGTTTTCCGCAACTGCTCGCCGCCATCGAGGCCGCCCGGCTCGGCGCGTCGCAGACCATCGAGCTGCACCAGACTGTCCCCACCGAGACCTGGTACAAGGCCACCGTGGCGCCGCTCGCCGCCGGCGATCCGCTCAATGATGGCGTGCTGGTCATCACCCTGCAGAGCCAGACCGAGGAAAAGCGCCTCGAGATGCTGCGCACCGATTTCATCGCCAATGCCAGCCATGAGCTCCGCACGCCGCTGACGTCGCTGGTCGGTTTCATCGATACGCTGCTCGGCCCCGCCGCCAACGACAAGGAAGCCCGCGAGCGCTTCCTCGGGCTGATGCGCGGCCAGGCCGCCCGTATGGCCAAGCTGATCGAGGATCTCCTGTCGCTGAGCCGCATCGAGATGCGCCAGCACATGCGGCCCACCGCTCCGGTCGAACTGGGCGCGTTGCTGCGCGAAGTGGCCGAGGGCCTCAACAAGCTCGCCGAAGATACCGACACCAAGCTCAGGGTGCAGGCGCCGGATGAACCGGTCACCGTCAGCGGCGATCGCGACGAGCTCTACGAGGTGTTCGAGAACCTCATCGACAACGCCATCAAGTACGGTGCCGACGGGGATACCATCGACATTACGCTGTCGCCCGATGCCGGTCGTCGCGATTTCGATGCCATCGTCTCGGTAGTCGATCACGGCGTTGGGGTCGCCGCCGAGCACGTGCCGCGCCTCACCGAACGCTTCTATCGCGTCGATGCCGATACCAGCCGCAAGAAGAAGGGCACCGGCCTCGGCCTCGCCATCGTCAAGCACATCGTTACCCGCCATCACGGCGTACTGACCATCAAGAGCCAGCCGGGGCAGGGCACTCGCGTCGACGTGCTGCTCAGAAAATGACAGTTGCCCGGCTTTCCACAGGCCGCAATCTCGGTTCCAGGGAATAGCGCTTATAGATCAACGATCTAGGCTGTCACAGAAATGCAATCCCAGTGTCATAAAACCTTGTGACAACGCCCCTAGGTTCCGCCTTGCAGACAGGGCGGCCGGAGGAACCGGGACCGTCGACTGGCCTGAAAGGGCCGATCCTTCCGAAAGGGAACATCATCATGAAGATTGCAGTTTTCGCGAGCGCCGCGGTTATCGCGCTTGCCGCTGGCCTTGGTGCCGCCGCGGCGCGCGACCAGGTCCAGGTCGCCGGTTCGTCCACCGTTCTCCCCTATGCCAAGATCGTCGCCGAGTCGTTCGGCGAGGCCTTCCCGGACTTCAAGACCCCGGTCGTCGAGTCCGGTGGTTCGGGCGCTGGCATCAAGCAGTTCTGTGAAGGCGTCGGCGAAGACAAGATCGACATCGCGAACTCCTCGCGTCCGATGAAGGCCGAAGAGCTCGAGACCTGCAAGACCAACGGCGTCGCCGACGTCGAGGAAGTCAAGATCGGCTATGACGGCATCGTCTTCGCCACCGACATCGCCGGCCCGGATTTCGCCATCCAGCCCGCCGACATCTACAAGGCTCTCGCCGCCCAGGTCGTGGTTGACGGCAAGCTCGTCGACAACCCCTACACCAAGTGGTCGGAAGTGAACGCGGCGTTCCCAGAGTGGGATATCGCTGCCTACATCCCGGGCGAGAAGCACGGCACCCGCGAAGTGTTCGAGACCAAGCTCCTCGACGCCGGCTGCGACAAGGACGCCCTGAAGGCCGCTGGCGTGGCTGACGATGCCGTTGCCAAGGCCTGCATCGCCATCCGCAAGGACGGCAAGGCCGTCGACATCGATGGCGACTACACCGAGACCCTGGCGCGCATCGACAGCAACAAGACCGGCGTCGGCGTCTTCGGCCTCGCCTTCTACGAGAACAATGCCGACAAGCTGAAGGTTGCGACCGTCGGTGGCGTCGTCCCCTCGACCGAGACCATCTCGTCGGGTGAATACCCGGTCAGCCGTCCGCTGTTCTTCTACGTCAAGAAGGCGCACATCGGCGTCATCCCGGGCCTCAAGGAATATGTCGACTTCTTCATCTCTGACGACATGATCGGGCCGGACTCGCCGCTCGCTCAGTATGGCCTCGTGGCGGCTCCCGATGCGGAGCGCGAAGAGATCCGCGCCAAGTTCGAAGCCGGTACGGCTCTCTGATACGACGTCTCGGCGCGGGCTCCATGGGCCCGCGCCGTCTCCCCGCATAGCGGGTCTACCCGCCCGTAGTGGCGGTCTAACCGGGGCAAGTGAGGCGTCATGTCAGCAGGCTGGGTAGTTGCAATCGTTCTGGCCATTGGTGCCTTGGCCTATTTCTTCGCCGCCCAGCGCGCCCGCGTGCAGCGCGACGGCACCGACCGGTCCAAGGAAGTCGCGCACTCGCTGCCGACCTATCACGGCTGGCTCGCCTTCATCTTCGCCACCGTCCCGGCGCTGCTGGTCTTTCTCGTTGTCAGCTCCATCTCGGCCGGCCTGCTCGATAGCCGCATCCGCTCAGAGGTCACGGCCCACATCGCCGACCCGGCAGCCGCCAGCCTTTCCATCGGCATTGTCCGCAATGCGTCGAACGCACTGACCCAGCTTGATCTGTCGGGCGCCAATGTTCCGACCTCCTATGCGGCGCTCCGCGACATGGCGACGTCCGCGGGCATCAGCCTTGCCGAGAGCGGCGAGGACTACATGGTGCCGCTCGCCGCCGGCGTGAATGCCGATGCCGGCGTCCACAAGCTGATCGGCCAGGGCCTGACACTGCTGCTGGCGCTCGCCGGCGCTGCCTTCGCCTATTCCCGCATCCGGCTGCGCCTCAGGGCCCGCAACCAGGTCGAACGGGTGGTGCTGTGGTCGCTGCTGGCTGCCTCGACGGTCGCCGTCCTCACCACTGTCGGCATTATCCTGTCGATGCTGGGCGAGACCATCCACTTCTTCTCCGACGTCAACCCGCTGACCTTCTTCTTCGGCACCGTCTGGGATCCGCGTTTCGCCGCAGCCGGCTCCAGCGGCAGCGAGGGCCAGTTCGGCCTGATCCCGCTGCTCATGGGTACGCTCTACATCGCCCTGGTCTCGATGCTGTTCGCCGTGCCGGTCGGTCTGATGGCCGCCGTCTATATGGGCGAATACGCCTCGAACCGGGTGCGCTCGACGGTCAAGCCGCTGCTCGAACTGCTCGCGGGCATCCCCACCATCGTCTACGGCATCTTCGCCGTGGTGACGCTCGGGCCGTTCTTCCGCGATCTTTCGGCCGCGCTCGCCGGTGGCTTCTCCTTCATCCAGGCGCAGTCGGTGTTCACCGCCGGCATCGTCATGGGCGTGATGCTGATCCCGGTGGTCTCCTCGCTCTCCGATGACGTGATCACCGCCGTGCCCCGCGCCATGCGTGACGGCTCGCTGGCGCTTGGCGCCACCCGGTCGGAGACCATCCGCAAGGTGATCCTGCCGGCCGCGCTCCCCGGCATCGTCGGCGCGCTGCTGCTCACCGCCTCGCGCGCCATCGGCGAAACCATGATCGTGGTGCTCGCCGCGGGTGTCGCCGCCCGCATCAACTTCAACCCGTTCGAGGCGATGACCACCATCACGGTCAAGATCGTCAACCAGCTCACCGGCGACCTCGAGTTCAACTCGCCGCAGACCCTGGTTGCCTTCGCCCTCGGCCTCACCCTCTTCACGCTGACGCTCGGCATGAACGTCTACGCGCTCTACATCGTGCGCAAGTATCGGGAGCAGTATGAATGACCGACGCAGCCTTGCCCCACGCCACTGTGGCCACCGCGGCTTCGGCCCGTCGTGATTTCGGCCTGAGGCGCCGCCACGCCGCCGAGTTCCGTTTCCGCCTCTATGGCATCGTGGCCATCATCATCGGCCTCGGCTTCCTTGCCATCCTGCTGGTTTCGATCTTTTCGAAAGGTTACACCGCCTTCGTCCAGACCGCGATCACCGTGCCGGTCGAGTTCTCTGCCTCGATCATCGACAAGGACAACGAGCGCGCCACCAACCCGCGCGTCCTCGTCTCCGCCAACTACCCGATCATCGCCCGCAACGCCGTGGCCAAGGCGCTCGGCGTCTCGACCGACGACAAGGCGGCAATGCGCGACATCGCCAAGTTCGTCTCCGATGGTTCGCGCTCGACGCTGCGCGAGATCGTCGTCGCCGACCCCTCGGTGATCGGCACCACCCGCAACGTCACCCTGCTCGCCGCCGCCGATATCGACAGCGCCAACAAGGGCCAGATCGATCTCACGGTGCCCCAGGATAAGCGCAAGGTCTCCGACCAGCAGGTCGCCTGGCTCGATCAGCTGAAACAGGAAGGCGCCATCTCGACGCCGTTCAACTGGGGCCTGCTCACTTTCGGCGCCTCCAGCCGCCCCGAGACCGCCGGGCTCGGCGTGGCGCTCGTCGGCTCGCTCTACATGATGGCAATCGTGCTGCTCTGCGCGCTCCCCATCGGCGTTGCCGCCTCGATCTATCTCGAGGAGTTCGCCAAGAAGAACCGCTTCACCGACTTCATCGAGGTGAACATCAACAACCTCGCGGCGGTGCCCTCGATCGTCTTCGGCCTGCTCGGGCTGGCGGTGTTCATCAACTTCTTCGGTATGCCGCGTTCGGCGCCGATCGTCGGCGGCCTGGTCCTCACGCTGATGACCCTGCCCACCATCATCATCGCCACCCGCGCCGCGCTGCGCTCGGTGCCGCCCTCGATCCGTTCGGCTGCGCTGGGCATCGGTGCCTCGAAGATGCAGATGGTGTTCGATCACGTGCTGCCGCTCGCCACCCCGGGCATCCTTACTGGCACCATTATCGGCCTCGCCCGTGCCCTGGGTGAAACCGCGCCGCTGCTGCTCATCGGCATGGTGGCCTTCGTCGCCGACCGCCCGACGACGCCGCTCGATCCGGCGACCGCTTTGCCCGTGCAGATCTACATGTGGGCCAACGAGGCCGAGCGCGCCTTCGTCGAGCGCACCTCGGGCGCCATCATCGTGCTGCTGCTGTTCCTCGCCCTGATGAACCTCGCCGCCATTCTCCTCCGCCGCCGCTTCGAGCGCCGCTGGTAACCCCTGACCTGGATGACCGACATGTCCCTCGAATCTGCTGCGACCCTTGCCGCTCCCGTCTCGCGTCCTAACGCCCTGCCGAAGATGACCGGCGAGAATGTCGGGGTGTTCTATGGAGCCAAACAGGCGCTGTTCGACGTCAACCTGAAGATCGAACAGTTCAACGTCACCTCGCTGATCGGCCCTTCGGGCTGCGGCAAGTCGACATTTCTCCGTTCGCTCAACCGCATGAACGACACCATCGACGGCTGCCGCGTCACCGGCAAGATCAACCTCGACGAGGACGATATCTACGACCCGTCGATCGACGTGGTGGAACTGCGTGCCCGCGTCGGCATGGTGTTCCAGAAGCCCAATCCGTTCCCCAAGTCGATCTACGAGAACGTCGCCTACGGCCCCAAGATCCACGGCATTGCCCGCAACAAGGCCGACCTCGATGAGATCGTGCACTCCTCGCTGCGCCGCGCTGGCCTGTGGAACGAAGTGAAGGACCGCCTGCAGGAGCCGGGCACCGGCCTTTCCGGTGGTCAGCAGCAGCGCCTCTGCATCGCTCGCGCCATCGCCACCAAGCCCGAAGTGCTGCTGATGGACGAGCCCTGCTCGGCGCTCGATCCGATCGCCACCGCCGTCATCGAGGAACTGATCGACGAACTGCGTGAGAACTTCACCATCGTCATCGTCACCCACTCCATGCAGCAGGCCGCCCGCGTCAGCCAGAAGACCGCGTTCTTCCACCTCGGTAAGCTCATCGAGGAAGGCAAGACCGAGGACATCTTCACCAATCCCAAGAACAAGCAGACGCAGGACTACATTACCGGCCGTATCGGCTGACCCGAGAGGAACTCGAGAATGGCATCGCTCAACGAGCACATCGTTTCCTCTTACGAGGACGAACTCACCAACCTCAACAAGGCAATTTCCGAGATGGGTGGCATGGTCGAACAGGCCATCACCGAGTCGGCTGTCGCCTTGCTCAAGCTCGATCACAAGCAGGCCCAGGACGTGCGCCTGTTCGACAAGAAGATCGACGAGATGCAGCAGCGCATCAATGACGCGGCGGTGTCGATCATTGCGCGCCGCCAGCCGATGGCGGCGGACCTGCGCATGGTGGTGACCTCGATCCAGGTCGCCAATGACCTCGAGCGCACCGGTGATATGGCCAAGCAGTTGGCCAAGCGCGCCATGCAGATCGAGTCCCTCGGTCTCGCGCCAAAATTCTACAATGGCGTCAAGCACATGAAGGAACTGGTGGCGCGGCAGCTGAAGAGTGCCATCGATGCCTACCTCAACCGCGACTCTGCTGCGGCCGTCGAGGTCTGCAGCCGCGATGACGAAGTCGACGCGATGTACAACTCGCTGTTCCGCGAACTCCTCACCTATATGATGGAAGATCCGCGCAACATCACGCAGTGCACGCACCTGCTGTTCTGCACCAAGAGCCTCGAGCGCGTCGGCGACCATGCGACCAACATCGCCGAAGCTGCCTATTACCTCGAAACCGGTCGCCACCTCGGCGCCGAGGAACAGCAGCGCCAGCCGCGCTAAGTCCCTTCGCCGTCTCATTGCGACGGCGAAGGTCTAAGCCTTTGATTTACAGAGCTTTCAGGTCCGTAGCTTTCCTGAAAGCGCTCTAGGGGTGATCCGATGTCAGCCACCATCCTGATCGTCGAAGACGAAGCCGATCTGGCCGTCCTGCTGCGCTACAACCTCGAAGCCGAAGGCTTCCGGGTCGCCACTGCCGCCTCGGGCGACGAGGCGGTGGAGCGCATCCGTGACGGCGTTCCGGATCTGATCCTGCTCGACTGGATGTTGCCGGGCCTTTCCGGCATCGAACTCTGCCGCCGCTGGCGCTCACGCGAGGAAACCGCGCGCACCCCGATCATCATGATCACCGCCCGCGGCGAGGAAGAAGAACGCGTCCGCGGCCTTGCCACCGGCGCCGACGATTATGTGGTGAAGCCGTTCTCGATCCCCGAGCTGCTGGCCCGCATCAACGCGCTGCTCCGCCGTTCGAGCCCGCAGCTCGTCACCGCGGTGCTGAAGGCCGGCGACCTCGAGCTCGATCGCACCAGCCACCGCGTCCGGCGCGGCGGCCGCGAGGTGCATCTCGGCCCCACCGAATACCGCCTGCTCGAATACCTGATGCGCCACCCCGGCCGCGTCTACTCCCGCGAGCAGCTGCTCGATGGCGTATGGGGCAACGACGTCTATGTCGACGAGCGCACCGTCGACGTGCATGTCGGGCGCCTGCGCAAGGCGATCAACCGCCACCGCGACGCCGACCCGATCCGCACCGTCCGCGGCGCCGGCTATGCGTTTGACGAGCGGTTTGCGGCGGTCAGCTGAACGCCACATCAAGGGTGGGGGTGCCCCACGCTCTGATGTGGAGCCCCCTAAATCACCCGCTCCGCGCAGATCCGATAACTGTCCGCCCACGGCCGCAGCCGCTCGAACGTCGCGCTGGCCGCCAGCACATCGGCATCGGCATAACGCCGGCCGATGATCTGCATGCCGACCGGCAGCCCATCCACCAGTCCGGCCGGGATCGACGCAGCCGGATGCCCGGTGAAGTTGAGCGGGTAGGTGAGGCACCAGCCGATCCCCTGGTCGACCGCCTCGCCGTTCACCTCGCGCGGCCCGTGCGTATTGCCACCAACCTCGTTCTTCACCGGCAGCGCGGCAACCGTCGGGGTGATCACCAGGTCATAGGTGGCGAACGCGGCCTGGAACGCGTCGTAAATCTCCGACCGCATGGCCTGGTCGCGTCGGAGGTCGGCTGCCGTCATCGTCTGCCCGTAGCTTTCGATCCAGTGCAGGTACTCCGGCGGGAAGTCGCCGCGGTGGTCCGCCAGAAGGTCGAGCCCGCCCGCCTTTACCGCCTCCAGTGTCCCCATGTTCAATGGCATCATCAGCCGCAGCCAGAGCTCGCTCAGTTCGCGCTGCGAATAGCGGATGCCGAGCTTGATCTCTTCGACGTGCGCGCCGGCTTCGCTGAACGCCGCGACGGCCCGCTGTACCGTTTCCGCCACCCGCGGATCGACCGGGAACACATCGAGGTTGGGGCTGTAGCCGATCCGGAAACCCTTGATCGATTGCTTCAGCGCACCGAGATAGTCGACCGTCTCGCTAAGGCTCAGCGGGTCGCGCGGATCGTACCCGCCGAGCACACTCATCGCCAGCGCCGCATCTTCCACCGTGCGGGTGATCGGCCCCTCGAACACATAGGGCAGGTCGCCGGCAAAGGCGTTGGGTCGCATCACCACCGGCACGCGCCCGAAAGCCGGCTTGTAACCATAGACTCCGCACCAGGCTGCCGGGATGCGGATCGAGCCGCCGGCATCGGTGCCCTCGGCGATCGACACCAAGCCGTCGGCGACGATCGCCGCGCTGCCGCCCGATGAACCGCCCGGGTTGCGTGTGGTATCGAACGGGTTATTGGTCGCCCCGAACAGGTAGTTGTCGGTCACCCCGCGCAACCCCATCACCGGGGCATTGGTCTTGCCCACGAGGATTGCGCCGCCCTTTTCGATCCGCTCGGCGAACGGGCAGTGGAACTGCGCGATATTGTCCTTGAGCGCCCGCACCCCGCCGAAGGTCGTCGGCCAGCCGGGCTTGAAATCGAACAGGTCCTTGATCGCTGCGGGTACCCCGTGCAGCGGCGGCAACGTCGCACCGCTCATCACCGCCGCCTCGGCTGTTTTCGCCTCGCGCCGCGCATCGTCGAAGCCGAGATAGATCAGCGCATTGAGGCTCGGGTTGCGCGCCTCGATCCGGCTGATGGTCGCCTCCATGAGCTCGACCGGCGACACTTCGCGCTGGCGAATCCGCCGCGCCAGTTCGGTGGCGCTCAGATAGGAAAAGTCGCTTGTCGGCATGTTTGCCCCCCGCTTGTTGTTGAGGGGGATACTCGACAGGAAGCGCGCCCCGCACAATGCACCGTTCGACGGGGCAGCGGGCGCCTACCATACCAATTCCCGCTTGCCTTAACCCGCTGCTTTTGTTCAGGTCTCCCGCCGGTCAGCGGCGAGGGAAGCGGACTATGAAGACAGCATTGGTCGTATGGGGCGGGCTCGAGCTGCACGAGCCCGAAAAAGGCGCGCATATCGTGCGCGAAATCCTCGAGGGCGAGGGTTTTGAGGTCGATGTCACCGGCGACTACACGGCGCTCGGTGGCGAAAGTGTCGGCTCCTACGACCTGATCGTGCCGCAGATCACCGGCGGCGAGCTCGACCGCGAGAACTCCATCCGCTTCTGCGCCGCCGTCGAAGCCGGGACCGGCCTTGCTGCTTTCCACCACGGCCTCGCCACCAGCTTCCAGGGCAATGCACGGATCCGCTTTCTCGGCGGCTGCACCTTCGCCACCCACCCGGGCGATATCATCAGCTACCAGGTCGACCCCAAGGTGACGGACGACCCGATCATGGCGGGCATCAAGAGCTTCGAGCACACCTCGGAGCAGTACTACATGCATGTCGACCCCACCGTTGAGGTGCTCGCCACCACCACTTTCTCGGGCGAGCACGCCTTCTGGAAGAAGGGCGCCGAGATGCCGGTAGTCTACAAGTCCGCTTATGGCCGCGGTCGCGTCTTTTACACGGCGCTCGGCCACAAGCCGGCCGAGCTAGACAAGCCCGAGATCAAGACCATCCTGCACCGGGGGCTGCTATGGGCGGCCCGCTGATCCCCTCCCGTCCGGTCGGCGCGACCGGCCTCGAGATCAGCCGCATCGGCTTCGGCGGCGCGCCGCTCGGCGACCTCCGGCGGGCACCGACCGATGCCGGGGCCCGCGAAGTGCTTGAGGCCGCCTGGGATGCCGGTATCCGCTATTTCGACACCGCCCCGTTCTACGGCGCCGGCCTGTCGGAGCGTCGGATTGGCGATTTCCTGCGCGATAAGCCGCGGGATAGCTATGTGCTTTCGACCAAGGTCGGCCGGTTGCTGGTCCCCGACCGCGCCTTTTCGATGGAGCGTCACGGCGATCCACGCGCCCTGCCGTTCCGGCCGAAGTTCGATTTCACCTATGACGGGGTGATGCGGAGCTACGACAACTCGCTGCAGCGGCTGGGGCTCGAGAGCATCGACATCCTGTTCCTCCACGATATCGGCGCCTTCAGCCAGCGCGAGCGCCATGCCGAGACCATGAAGCAGGCACTCGAAGGCGGCGGTATCCGTGCGCTCGAAGAGCTGCGGGCCTCGGGGGCGGTGCAGGCCATCGGGGCGGGGGTCAACGAGTGGCAGATCATCGATGAGCTGATGAACCATGCCCGCTTCGATATCTTCCTGCTCGCCAATCGCTACACCCTGCTCGACCAGCAGGTGATCGACACCCTGCTGCCGCGGGTGAAGCGCGAAGGCGTGGCGATTGTCGACGGCGCCCCGCTCAACAGCGGTATCCTCGCCACGGGTCCGGTTCCCAACGCGATTTATGACTATGCGCAGGCGAGCCCCGAGATGATCGAGAAGACCCGCCGCATCGAGGAGTTGTGCAGCAAGCACGGCACCACGCTGATCCGCGCTGCCCTCAACTTCCCGCTCGGCCATGAGGCGATCACCGCCATCATCCCCGGCTTCTCCAATGTTGCCGAGTTCAACGACAATCTCGCCGGCTACCGCAAGCCCATTCCCGACGCGCTCTGGGCCGAGCTCCGCGAGGCGGGCCTGCTGCATCCGAAAGCGCCTGGCCCCGTTACCCCGGTCCTGGCGTAAGATAGGCTTCAACGTCCAACCCCCGGAGGCCCCATGGGCGAACGCATCAAACTCACCGCTGCCGATGGCTTCGTCCTCAACGCCTACCGCGCCGCCCCGGAAGGCAAGCCGCGTGGCGGCGTGGTGCTGATCCAGGAGGTCTGGGGCCTCAGCAACTGGATCCGCAGTGTTGCCGACCGCTGGGCCCGCCACGGCTACCTCACCATCGCTCCGGCGATGTTCGACCGCGCCGAGTATGGCTTCGAGAGCGAGAACTATGGCGCCGACCACTTTCCGCTGGTCGGCGAGCTGATGAAGAAGTTCTCGATGGATAGTGCCATGACCGACATCGAAGCCGCCATCGCGGCCGCTTCCGAAGCCGGCAAGGTGGGCATCACCGGCTACTGCTTCGGCGGCCGCGTCAGCTGGATCGCCGCCAGCAAGCTTGAGGGCCTCAGCGCTGCTTCCGGCTACTATGGCGGTGGCGTGCCGAACTATATCGAGCTGACACCCAAGGTGCCGATCGAGATGCATTACGGCGACAAGGACCAGGGCATCCCGCTCGAGCAGGTCGAGCAGTTGAAGGCCCGCCACCCCGAAGCCGACATCTACGTCTACAGCGGTGACCACGGCTTCTGTAACAGCGACCGGCCGGAAAAGTTCGACGAAGCCTCGTGCACCAAGGCCTCGGTGCGCTCGCTGGAGTTCTTCCATAAGCACCTCTGACCTCGCCCGTCACCTCGCCTATCTCAAGGAGGCAGCGGCCGACGCCAAGAAGGCCATGCTGTCGCGCCGGAAGGCGATGCTCGCGGCCCATCTCGTCGATGCCTACGCCGACCGGGTCTTCAGCTCCCGCGCCGAGCCGGCGGCCGATGTGCTGGAATTTCGCTCCGGCTTGGCCGGCGCCCACCCGGCGCTCGCCACCATCTTCGAGGTGGTCGCCGGCCGCGCCCAGCTCGTCACCGAAGCCGTCGAAGTGCCGCTTGTCGACTACGGCAAGCTCGGCGTCGAGGATTTCATGGTCAGCCTCTACAACGGCCACACCGTGCAGCGCCTGCGGATCATTGGTCCGGATGGCAGCCGGCAGGACGTGCATGAGGTGCTCGCGGCGGCGGTGGCCTACCTTGGAGGTGAGGGGGCAGCGCGCTAGTTCGAGGGGGTGGCACCACCCCCTCCGAGCTTCGCTAGTTCGCTTGCGCTCACAAGCTGCGCTTGCCTCCCCCATCGAGGGGGAGGTGGGGGCCGGTGTGTGGATTGGATCGTGCCTCACACACTGAACGGCACCTCCCCCTTGATGGGGGAGGATGGGAGGGGGTGGGGCGGCAGGCGGGGTGGGGCGGTTGAGGTTCCAGACTGGCTCGACTACTGCTTCATCGCCTCCAGCAGCTCCAGCAGTTTCTGCGTCGTCTGCCAGCTGCGGATGGTCATCGATTTATAGAGCGGGGACTCCATGATCTTGCTGAGCCGGCTCTTGGTCCGCTCGGCGCTGAGCCGCTGCGAGTAGATCATGCCCTCGCCGGGCCACACCTGGTCGACGCCATCGCGCGGCTTGAACAGAGCAAAGGCCTCGTCGCGGTCGATGTCCATCAGGAACACCGCATCGCTGTGATATTTGTCGGGCGTGTCGCCGAACCCTTTGGGGCGTTTGTCGACAATCGCCTTTATCTGGTCGTGGCTGAGCACCAGCACTTTGACCAGCTCGTCATCCAGCTTGAACGCCGAGGTCAGCCCGTCCTCGATCTTTCGGGCGATGCTCGAGGCCGTGAGTTGCGAGCGGAACATGGCGTTGCCTGAGGCGATGTAGGTCGAGACATCCTCGAGCCCGATCTCCTCCAGCAGTTTCTTCAACCCCGCCATCGGCACCTTGTTCTTGCCGCCGACATTGATGCCGCGCAGCAGCGCCAGGTACGTCGTTGTCGCCATGCTGTCCTCCCGCTTCGCTCAGACGCTACAAACGACAAAGGCCGGGATTGCTCCCGGCCTTTTGGTGAAACCTCAAGCGATGCTCAGCGCTTCTTCTTGTCGATCTGGTGGTAGGCCCGGCGCGAGTGGAACTCGCAGTAAGGCTTGCCCTCGTTCGAGTGCTGGCCGCAGAAGTAGAAGTCCGGGGTCAGCGGATCGCCGATCGGCCACTTACAGGTGTGTTCGCTGAGCTGCAGCAGGGTCAGCCGCTGTTCCACCGGAATGAAGAGTTCGGCCGCCTGCGGCGCCATCTCCATCTCGACCGCGAATTCCTCTTCCATCTTCAGCGCCGTCGCGCCGTGAATGGCACCGCCACCGCCGCCGCCCCCGACATTCATCGAGTTGCGGGTCTTCATCACCGTGCCCAGCCCGCTCGAACGCGAGGTGCTGGCAGGCGACGAGACGCGACGGGCAGCCGGGCGCGGTGCGCTGCGCACCCGCGGGGTCGACGTCGCCGGTTTGGCACGGCCCGAGAGCTTCAGCCGATGCACCTTGCCGATCACCGCATTACGGGTAACGCCTTCGCCCAATACGCCCGCGATCTGACTGGCGCTCAGCCCCTCAAGCCAAAGTTTCTTGAGCAGCTCGACGCGTTCTTCAGTCCAGCCCATCAACTATCCGCTCCTAAACCGCCATTCAGGACTCTGACAGACTCCTCAGCCGTGCCGTTGCCTCAGCAACAGCCCGATACGCTACGCATCGTAGGTCTGATGGGTCCGCCACACGAGATATCGTGTCCCAATGCCTTGATACTACACGGGTCGCGGAATCCGGTGCAAGAGTCGCCGCCGTTTTACACGGGGAAAAAGCGTCTGCAATTTGGCCGTCGTCGGAAGCCGCTTCAAATCAGGCACTTGAGGGTGGCAAGCCCCGTTTCCGTTGACTTAAGTACTCCACAAAGGCATATGGAGAGCCTGCAACGCGCCGCATTTTCGCAGCGCGTTTTTGGTTTTTGTGGGGCTTTTGCAACAGTCCCGGCAAAGTCCCTGAGCCTGCCCATGAAAGGGGTGCGAAGATGTCTGCGCTGTACGGTACGTATGCCCGGTCCGACCTCGCTTTTGAGCGGGGCGAGGGCGTGCGATTGTTCGCGCAGGACGGCACGCCCTACCTCGATTTCCACGCCGGCGTGGCGGTCAATGCGCTGGGCCACGGCGACCCGCACATGGTGGCGGCGCTGAAGGCGGCGGCCGAGAAGGTCTGGCACACGGCCAACACCTTCACCATTCCCGAGCAGGAGCGGCTCGGCCAGCGGCTGGTCGAGAACACCTTCGCCGACGCGTGCTTCTTCACCAACTCGGGTACCGAGGCGGTGGAGTGCGCGGTCAAGACCGCCCGGCGCTATTTCTGGGCCAAGGGTGAGACGGACCGCTACGAGATCATCGCCTTCACCGGCTCCTTCCATGGCCGCACCATGGGCATGATCGCCGCCTCCGGCAACGAGCACTATCTCGAAGGTTTTGGCCCGGCGCTTGAAGGCTTCAAGCATCTGGCGCCCGGCGACCTGAAGGCCGTCGAGGCCGCGATTACTCCCAAAACCTGCGCCATCCTTATCGAACCGGTACAGGGCGAGGGCGGCGTCACCGCCATGACCGCCGAGTACATGCGGGGCCTGCGCGCCCTCTGCGACAAGCACGGCATGCTGCTGATCCTCGATGAAGTGCAGTGCGGTTACGGCCGCACCGGCAAGTTCTTTGCCTATGAGTGGAGCGGCATCGAGCCCGACATCATGGCCGTCGCCAAGGGCATCGGCGCCGGCTTCCCGCTCGGCGCCTGCCTCGCCAAGGGCGAGGTGGCCAACTCGATGATCCCCGGCACGCATGGCTCGACCTATGGCGGCAACCCACTGGCCTCGGCCATGGGCAATGCGGTGCTCGACCGCATGCTGGCGCCCGGCTTCTTCGATCATGTCGACAAGATGGGCCAGCGGCTCAACTGGCACCTGCAGCAGCTGGCGCAGCGCTTCCCGAGCCAGGTGCTCGAGCTGCGCGGCAAGGGCCTGCTCGCCGGCATCCGCATCGCCTCGCCAGTGCGCGACGTGGCAGCGCGGCTGCGTGACGAGCATCACATGCTGGCCATGACCGCCAATGAGAACGTGCTGCGCCTGTTGCCGCCGCTGGTGGTGACTGAAGCCGATATCGAGGAGGCCGTAGGCAAGCTCGCGGCCGTCTTCGAGGCCATCGAGGCCGAAGCCCCCAGCAAGGCGGCAACTGCCTGATCCCATTCACGGCACGCGATCTGAAGGGCGGGAGACAGCAGCTCCCGCTCGGCGCGTTCCGAAAAGGAGAGGTCCCAAAATGACCGCTACCCCACCTAGGCACTTCCTCAATCTCGACGATTTCGATGCCACGACGCTGCGCGGCATGCTCAACCAGGCCGTCGAACTCAAGGACCGACTGAAAAAGGGCGATCGACCGCTGCTCCTCAAGGACAAGGTGCTGGCGATGATCTTCGAGCGCCAATCCACCCGCACCCGCGTCAGCTTCGATGTCGGCATGCGCCAGCTCGGCGGCGAGACCATCTTCCTCACCGGCCAGGAAATGCAGCTGTCCCGTGAGGAAACCCTCGCCGACACCGCCAAGGTGATGTCGCGCTATGTCGATGCGATCATGATCCGCATCCTCACCCATCAGGATCTGCTCGACCTGGCCGAGGCCGCCACCGTGCCGGTGATCAACGGCCTGACCCGCCGTGCTCATCCCTGCCAGGTGATGGCCGACGTCATGACCTTCGAAGAGCACCGCGGGAACATCAAGGGCGCCAAGGTGGCCTGGGTCGGCGACAGCAACAATGTGCTGGCCAGCTGGGTGAACGCCGCCGAGCTGTTCGGCGCCGAGCTCACCATCGCGGTTCCGGAGGAATATGCCCCGGAAAAGGACCTGCTTGCCGACATCAAGAAGGCCGGTCCGGCCGTCCGGCTGATCGAGGATCCCGAGGAAGCGGTGCGCGGCGCCGACCTCGTCATCACCGACACCTGGGTGTCGATGGGCGATACCGATGCCGCCGAGCGTCGCCGGGCCTTGAAACCCTACCAGGTGAATACCCAATTGATGGGCTTGGCCGAAAAGGACGCGCTGTTCATGCACTGCCTTCCGGCCCATCGCGGCGACGAGGTGACCGACGAGGTCATAGACGGGCCGCAATCGGTGGTCTTTGATGAAGCCGAAAACCGGCTTCACGCCCAGAAGGCGATCCTGTGCTGGGCACTGGGCCAAGACCGGCAGAACATCTAGTCGTTCTGCGATACTATTATGCGCGACACGAACCAGCGCGGGACCTCGATCCGATAGCGGAGCGGGGTCGCTTCCGCGAGATTGGATTATGGATGACTCAGACTGAGCTCAGCACCTATGGCCTCGATCGCCCGGAGTCGGGCGATGATGTCGTGGTGCCCTTCACCCTCGATGGGCTCGACAGCCGTGGCCGTGTGGTTCGCCTTGGGCCGGCGCTCGATGCGATCCTCACCCGCCACAACTACCCCGCTCCGGTGGCGCGCCTGCTCGGCGAAGCCGTGGTGCTGGCCTCGCTGATCGGCTCCTCGCTGAAGTTCGAGGGCCGCTTCATCATGCAGACCCAGACCGATGGGCCGGTGAACCTGATCGTCGTCGACCTCGATGCGCCGGATGGCCTGCGCGGCTATGCCCGCTTCGATGCCGACGCGGTGATGATGGCGATCGAGCGCGGCGAGACCAAGCCGGGGCAACTGCTCGGCAAGGGTCACCTTGCCATGACCGTCGACCAGGGCGTCCATATGGAGCGCTATCAGGGTATCGTGGCGCTCGAGGGCGGTACGCTCGAGGATGTGGCGCATGCCTACTTCCAGCAGTCCGAGCAGATTCCGACCCTGGTGCGCCTCGCCGTCGCCGAGCATTCGGTGCGCGGCGCCGGTGGCCCGCAATGGCGGGCCGGTGGCGCGCTGGTGCAGTTCCTGCCGCCGCACGGCCAGTCGGTGATGCCGGACCTGCCGGGCGACGGCGATTTCGACAACCCTGAGATGGTCGACCCGGATTTCGTCGAAGACGACAAGTGGACGACCACCCGGGCGCTGCTGTCGACCGTCGGCGACGACGAGCTGGCCGACCCCGACGTCTCTGCCGAGCGGCTGTTGTTCCGGCTGTTCCACGAGACCGGCGTCCGCGTCTTCGAGCCGATCGCGCTCGAGGAGCGCTGCACCTGCTCGGCCGAACGGATCGAGGCGATGCTGCGCGACAATTTCTCGGCCGAGGAACGCCAGGAGATGGTGGTCGACGGTGAGATCGAGGTGGTCTGCGAGTTCTGCTCGGCCGACTATCACTTCAAGCCGCACGAGTTCGACGAGCAGCACCCGCACCAGCATTAGGACTGCCCCTACCCAACCGCCCCCCGAGCGTGCAGTCGGGATTCCCTCTCCCGCTTGCGGGGGAGGGGGGACCACGCGAAAGCGTGGTGGGAGGGGGGAGCCGACGCACCGATCGTAAGCGGACTGGGCAGAGGCTAGTGTTTGTGGCACCCCCCTCCCACCAGCCTTTCGGCTGGTCCCCCCTCCCCCGCAAGCGGGAGAGGGCCGCCGACTGCTGGCTTCGGCGGTACTCAAGAGCTCGCCGGCTGAACCACACTCGCACGTGACTCCGCCTCCACAACGGGAGTAAAATCCCCTTGTCAGCGGAGGCCTCCCATGTCCGACGCCACACATCCCCGGTTCGGCTCCGACGAGTACCGCGCGCTCGGCTCGCTCGCGGTGACCCTGCTGGTCATGGCCGTGCTGCTGTTCCTGCCCGCGGGCACGCTCGAGTGGCCCCGGGCCTGGTGGTACCTCGCGATCTTCGTCGCCGCGATCCTCGTGGCGATCGTCTACATCTGGCGGGTCGATCCTGAACTGTTCGCCATCCGGCGCAAGCCCCAGGCTGGCGGCAAGTCATGGGACCTCGCCTTCGTCGCCGTGACCCTCACCTCGATGGCAGCCATCCTGCCGGTGGCCGGGCTCGACTATCGCTTCGGCTGGTCGCAACTGCCCGATGGGGTGGTCTGGCTTGGCTATGTGATCTTTGCCGCCGGCTTCTGCCTCACCGCCTGGGCGCAGGGCGTCAACCGGCACTTCGAACTCACGGTCCGCATCCAGACCGATCGGGGGCACAAGGTCATCGATGCCGGCCCCTACGCCACGATCCGCCATCCCGGCTATATCGGTGGCGTGGCGCTCGGCATCGGCACGGCGCTGGCGCTGGCCTCGCTCGTGGCGGTCATCCCAGCCGCCATCTGTGCCGTTGCCCTGGCGCTGCGCACCCTCGCCGAGGAAGCAACTCTCAGCGAGGAGCTAGAGGGTTACTCCGGCTACATGCAGCGGGTCCGTTTCCGCTGGATTCCGGGCGTCTGGTAACTCCAGGCCACCGCCTCACTCGCTGGCCAGCGCCACCACCGGATCGAGCCGCGCTGCCGAACGCGCCGGCATGAAGCCGAACAGCACGCCGATCAGGCTCGACGAGACGAACGCTGCGATGATTGTCGTCGGCGAGTAGATGAAGCTGAGCCCGCTCACCAGTTTCTCGACGCCGAAACCGATCCCCAGTGACAGCAGAACGCCCACCGTGCCGCCGATCAGGCAGACCAGCACCGCCTCAATCAGGAACTGCTGCAGGATATCGCCCTGCCGTGCTCCGACCGCCATGCGCACCCCGATCTCCCGGGTCCGCTCGCGCACCGACACCAGCATGATGTTCATCACGCCGATGCCGCCGACGATCAGTGAGATCACCGCGATCGCCGAGATCAGCAGCGTCAGGGTCTGCGAGGTCGACTGGATGGTCTCGCGGATCGTGTCGGTGTTCTGCAGGCTGAAATCCACCGTGCCGTGCCGTTGCTCGAGCAGCGCCTGGATCTCCGCCTGTGCCTCGGTAACATCGGCGCTGTCGGCGATGCGGACGGTGATGCTCGAGAGCCAGCTCTGCCCCAGGATCCGCGACATCGCCGTGGTGTAGGGCATCCAGATGCTGATCGAACTCGACTGCGGGCCGAAATTATTGGTGCTCGCCGCGACCACGCCGATGATCCTCAGCGGCACATTGCCGACCAGCACCACTTGCCCGACCGCATCTTCGCCATTGGTGAACAGCGTGTCGCGCGCCGTGGTGTCGATCACCGCCACCTGGGCCAGCGCACTGGTGCTCGTCGCATCGAAAGCTGCGCCCTCGACGAAGCTGCGGTTGTTCACCCGGAAATAGTCGGCGCCGACGCCCTGGATTTGCGCCGCAGCGCTGACATTGCGATAGCGCGCCTGGCCGCTGCTCGACACCTGCGGCGTGACGCTGTCGGCGTATTTCTCGGCCGCAATGGCTGCCGCATCCGCCGGCACCAGCGTGCGGATCGCATCGCGCCGCCGATCCGCAGCGCTGGTGCCGGGCATGACGTTGATGGTGTTGGTGCCGATCGAGCTGATCCGGTCGAGTACCGTCTGCTGGCTGCCTTGCCCCAGCGCCACCACTGACACCACCGAGGCGATGCCGATGATGATGCCGAGCATGGTGAGGAAGGTGCGCAGCCGATGGCTCGACAGCGCCCTGAGCGCCATCTGGAACGCCTCGCCGACCCGGTCCAGCGCCTCGCGCCAGCGCGGGATCCGCCTGATCGTCTCGGCGGCCTTCTGCACTGGCGGGGCAGTTTCATCCTTGCGCCGGTCGGCGACGATCACGCCGTCGCTCAGCTCCACCACCCGGTCGGCCTCAGCCGCGACGGTCGGATCGTGGGTAACGATGATGATGGTGTGGCCTTCGGCGTTGAGCTCCTTGAGCAGCGCCATCAGCTCCTTGCCGCTCTTGGAATCGAGCGCTCCGGTCGGCTCGTCCGCGAGGATGATCTCGCCGCCATTGATCAGCGCCCGGGCCACGCTGACGCGCTGCTGCTGGCCGCCGGACAGCGCGTTCGGCCGGTGCGTCAGGCGCTCACCCAGCCCCAGCCGTTCCAGCAGCTGGTGGGCCCGCTCCCGCCGCGCTTGTTTCCGGGCGCCCGCATAGATCGCCGGCACCTCGACATTCTCGAGCGCATCGAGATCGGCCAGCAGCTGGTAGCGCTGGAAGATGAAGCCGAAATGCTCGCGGCGCAGTTCGGCCAGCTCATCGGGCTGGAGCCGCGCGATGTCGCGTCCGGCCAGCCGATACTCGCCGGTCCAGCCATTGTCGAGGCAGCCCAGCACGTTCATCAGCGTCGATTTGCCCGAGCCGGATTGGCCGATGATGGCGATCATCTCCCCGGCCGCGATGTCGAGGTCGATATCCCTGAGCACCGTGATGCTCTCGGCCCCGATCGGGTACTCCCGGCGCAGTTGCCGGATGGAAATCAGCGGTTCGGTCATCGCCTCGGCCTCAGCGCCCGAACCCGCCCGGCGGGCCGCGGCCGGCGAGGATGTTCCGGTTGGCGCCCTGGCCGTTACCGCTGCGGGCCGCCGGAGCGGCTGCCGTGGCATTGACCACCAGATCGCCTTCGTCGAGGCCCGAGAGCACTTCCGCCGTCACGTTGTTGTTGAGCCCGATGGTGACCTGCTTGGGCTCGGCCGCCTCCTTCTGCTGGTCCCACACCTGAAGCGTGTAGCTGCCGTCGCGGCCTTTGCGGCCCAGCACCGAGGCGGGCACCGTCAGCACGTCATCGGCCGATTTCAGCACGATCGTCACCTGCGCCGTCATCGAGATGCGCAGCTTATGGCCGGGGTTATCCACGTCGAACAGACCATTGTAATAGACTGCAGTGCTCGATGAGCTCGATGTGGTGTCGTCCGAGGCGATCGAATCCGGCGCCGGCTCGACCGCGCGGAGCGTTGCGTTGATGCGGGTATCCGGGTCACCGAGGATGGTGAAGTAGACCTGCTGTCCCGGTTCAACCCGCGGCACGTCTGCCTCCGAGATCTCGGCCTTCACCACCATCTTGTCGAGGTTGGCGAGCTTGACGATGGTCGGCGACGAATTGTTGGCGTTGACCGACTGCCCGACCTCCACCGACACGGCGACCACCGTGCCGTCGGAAGGGGCCACGATCTTGGTGCGGTCGAGGTTCAGCTCCGCCGCTTCGACATTGATCTGGGCCTGCTGGATCTGCGCCTCGATCGCCTGCAACTGGCCTTCGGCCGTCTGCACCGCCAGTTGCGCCGTCTGCAGGTCGGCGTCCGAGATCAGCTTTTGCGGGCTGAGCTTCTCGGCCCGGTCCAGGGCGGTCTTGGCTTGTCCGAGGTTGGCGGTCTGGATGGTCTTCTGCGCCTCGGTATTGGCGAGCGAGGCCTGCGCCGCCTTCACCGCGTTCTGCTGGTTCAGCGAGTCGATTTCGGCGATCACGTCGCCGGCCTTCACGTCGTCGCCGAGTTGAACATTGAGCGTCTTGATCCGACCCGAAACTTCGGCGCCGACGCTGACCAGCGAACTGGCCTGGATTACCCCGGACGCGAGCACCGTCTCCTCAATAGTGCCGCGCGCCACCGGCGTTGTGCGTGGCACCTCATCCTTGGCAGGCGTGCTGAACACCAGCCAGCCAGCGCCACCTGCGCCGAGCAGCACCACGAGGACGATCCATTTCAACCACCGCTTCATTGCCGCACCTTCGAAGCCCAAAATACCCATTGCGCTTAAAGTAGAGCGCACCGGTCAAGACGTCGCATTAGAGCTTGGTAAGGTGGGTGAATTCTTCGCAAGGTCGGGTCGGTTCAGCCAACTGTCAGCTAGGCTTCGCTATCGTCGGCTATCGCAATCTGAATTCAGGCGATGGAAATGACGATGCCCAGATATACCGTCACGCTCTACGACTTCCGGGCCAGGCCACCCAGCGTCAGCCTGCCGCAGACGGTAGAGGCGCCTGAACCGATGTCGGCGGCGCGTCAACTGACCGACGAACCCCTGATGCTGAACGGCCATTTCGGCAACCTGGTCGCCGAAGTAACGCGCTTCGACGGCACCCAGCTCGCCCAACGGGTGATGTTCTACCGCAAACCCTAGATCGAACGGTTGCGGGCTGCGTCGACTCTGCTATTTTGCCGCTACCCTGCTGTTCGAGCAGGGAATTTTTTGAGGCATATTATGAAGAAGACCTATTCTAGGCCTGTGCTCGTCAAGCAGCAGAAGCTCACAGCCATTACCGCCGAGCCGGTCACCAGCAAGCACAACCCCACGTGATCTGGAGGGGCCGGGGCCCGCTCCGGCCTTCCTTCGTGTGACAAAGGCAAGAAGTAAGTTTTCTAAGTCTTGCTGGTTCTGTTAGCCTGACGCTGCCGCCTTGGGGCGTAGATGGGGACGTGACATGAAGAAGACCTATGCGAAGCCGGCTCTCGTCAAGGTGCAGAAGCTGAGTGCGATCACTGCGGCGGTCAGCAGCAATAGCAAGCCAGGCTGATCCGAGCCGGCAGGCCAGATCGCCTGGGTTCGCACGGCACTCGGATTTCGGGATGACCATGAAGACGACCTACAGCAAACCGACGCTCATCAAAGGGCAGAAGCTGACTTTGGTCACTGCTGCGCCAGCCGCCAGTACGTCGCGCTGAAGCCCATCCGTCTCAGCTGTACCGCTGGCTTCCGTCACCGCGGCTTCTGCTATTTGTACTGGCTTCTGGCATTGGAGGTCATGAACGAAGACCTATGCCAAGCCGGCGCTCGCCAGGCAGCAGACGCTTAACGGGTCACGGGCTTAGCCGCCGGCAGCAAGACCCGATCGCTGGCGGCTGAACACAGTCCTGATCTCCGCGGCCTCAATAGGTGGATGTCACGGTGACGAGGGTTTCGGCCTCGGCGCGGTCATGCTAGCGTTACCCGGTGGCCCTCGTAAGCAGGCCGTTGGGAGCGAATATGAAAAAGAAGACCTACATCAAGCCGACGCTGGTCAAAGAGCAGAGGCTGAGCTTGATCACTGCCTCGATCCCGAGCAACTCGCCGCCGCCTTGATTGGGTCTGAGCGAGAGGTAGGCCCTTCGGGCAGGGAGCACGACCATGAAGAAGATCTATTCCAAGCCGACCCTCACCAAGCAACAGCGGCTGACCGCAGTTGTCGCTGCGACTAGCAGCAAGAGTGCTATGTGATCTGTTCAGGGGCCGGTTCTCCGGCCTCTGACCGTTCTGTTTTTCGACTGTGGTGCGTAGATGGATGCAGTGTATCGCCTTGGTGACGAAGTGTCGTTCGAACCAGTGGGCGAGGGGGCTGTGATTCTGCTGCTCGGCAGCGGCCAACTCTATACCTGCAACGAGTCGTCGCTTTGCTTCCTGCGGAACCTGGATGGCGTCCGCAACGTCGAGGACGTAGCCCAACGCATGGCTGCCGAGTTCGAAGTCGAGCCGGCGACGCTGGCTGAGGACCTCCCCGAACTGATTGCCGAACTGATCTCAGAAGGCATCATCGTGCATGCCGCCTGAGGCAGCCGAGGCGCCCGCTCCACAAGCTCTCGATCGGCTGGTGTTTCGCCTGCGGCTGTGGCTGAGCGCACGGACGCTTCCAGCTCGTATCGCCGGCCGCAGCTTCTCCGGGATCCTGGTACAAGCTTCGTCGGCTCAGCCCGATACCTGGCCGCGATTTCCAGTGCCCTATATTGCCAAACGGGTAGGCCGTGTGGCGCGATGGCCGATCCTGATGCGCAACAACCGTTGCCTCCGGACCGGGCTGGTCGGCTTCGCCGCACTCCGGCGCTGCGGCTATGATCCGAAACTGCATTTCTCCGTCGACCCCAAATCGGTCGGCAAGCCGCGCCTCTCCGCCCATTGCTGGGTGACGCTCGACGGTGTCGAAGTCATCAACGCCAGCATTCCCGGCCAGGTGCAGATCCACGTCCACGCCGCTCCGGCGCTCGACCATCACGACCCGCGGGGAGCCCGAGCATGATTCAGAAATTCTTCGATCTGCAGGGCGCATCCCTGCGGGTGTCCGCGATTTCGCCGGTGCTGGTCGACTGCTACGGCCGCATCTTTGCCGGCCGCTCGCGTCCGCTGCCGACCGCACCGCTGGCCTATGGCCTGACCATCATCTCCGGCGAACCGCTATCGATGCCCGAGGGAACCGATCCGCTCTACGAAGGGCCGATCCTCGACGAGGGCGAGGCCTGCTTCTGGCAGGGCCCGGAAGGGCGCACCCTGGTGTTCCCCGGCGTCATCTCGCTGACTCTCTCCGACAAGGCGCGAGAGGCCACCATCACCGTGGCGCCGGGCGCCGAAGAGCGCATCGTCATGACTTGCGGGCAGCTTGCGCTGCAGGCGGCGCTCATCGCCGCAAAGCAGTTTCTGGTGCACGCCGCGGGATTGACCCTGCCGGATGGCCGCGTAGCGCTGATTTTCGGCAAGAGCGGCGCCGGCAAGACCACCTCGACCCTCGCTCTTGCAGCGGGCGGGCTAGGCCTTTGCTCCGATGATGCGATGGCGTGCAACGTCAGTGGCGATCGCCCGACCGCCTGGGGCATGCCTCGAAGCCTCAAGGTCCATCGCCGCACCGCCGAGATGCTGCCCTGGGTGCAGCCGCTGCTGAGCGGCGATTGGAGCGTCGAGGACGAGCGGCCGGTGACCCTGTCGGCGCTTCGCACCACCGTCAGTGTCGAGAGCATCGCCGCCCGCGAGATCGCCGCTGTCTTCGTGCTCGAACGCAGTGGCGTGACGGCGAGCCGTTGCGCGCCAACCAGCAAGGCCGAGGTGCTTGCCCTCGCAGCTGCAGACAACCTGCGCTCCACGCGCGCGGGAGTACCGCAGGTCGAGCGCGAACTGTTCCAGCGGCTCGGCGAGCTGGTGCGCGCCGTGCCCACCTATCGGCTATCTGCCGGGTCCAATCCGACCGATCTTGCGCCCGTCATGCTGGCAGCGCTCAATATCCAGAAGATCATCGCATGATGGCGGCCGAGCTCGACAAGCTGCTCTGCCGACTGGCCGACCCTGAGGCGACCGCTGCCGCCGTGCCGGCGGGCGCCGTTGATCGGCTGCTCAAGCTGGCGCGCGATCACAATGTCCTGCCTGTAGTGACCCGCAAGCTCGCGGCGCAGCACAGCACTGGCGACCTCAGGGTGGCGCAGAGCGAGTTGACGGTGCTCGTCGGCCTGTCGATGCACCTACGCGGCATCGCCGCCAAGGTCGACCGCTACATTGCCGAGAGGCAGCTCGAGGCGGTGATCGTCAAAGGCCCGGTCTTCGCGCGCCAGCTCTACCCGACGCCGTCAGATCGTCCGTTCACCGATATCGACATCATGGTCGCGCCCTCGGCCCGCGCCCCGATCGGCGAGCTGCTGACCGGGCTGGGCTACCAGCTGTTCCGCAAGCCGCTGCTCGATCACACCGAGCAGAATCAGGAAGAAAAGTGGATCCAGCCCGACATGGATGCACTGCTGATCGAAGTGCACGGCAACCTGGTGCACTATCAGGGCCTGCGCCGGCGCGTCAGCTTCGGCTATGGCGAGTTCATGGCCAGTGGCCAGGGCAACGCGAGCGCCGGTCTGCCGCAGTTCTTCGTGGCAGTGGTCCATGCCGCGCTCGGCCACAAGTTCCACCAGCTCCGCCTGCTGGTCGACGTGCTGCAGGCCTTTCGCCATCTCACGCCCGATGAGGTGACCGCGCTGCCGGAGATGGCGCGCCGGCTGGGTCTGGGCCTCGAGGCGCGCCTCTGCCTTGAGCTGGTCGCCGCGCTGTTCGAGGTCCCCGGGGCCGGCGCCGCTGCCGGTCGCATCGCCGGCGGCAGCGCCAGCAGCCTCGCGACGCGGCTTGTCGATGGCGCGGCAGTGCTGGCTGCGCCGACGGCTTTCCTCTCGAAAGTCCGCCGCCACAGCTTCCGCGGCCTGCAGCGCATCGTGCCGCGAGGCGCCGGATGATCGGCAATCTCTCCTTCACCGGCATGCTTCCGGCCACCGCGACCCTCGTCGACGTCCGGACCGGCATGGCGCTTGACGCCGAGGGTATCCGGGGGCGGGTGAAGGAGAAGTCTGCCGAGCTCTCGCACCACGGGGTAGCGCCCGGCGCTCGGGCGGTGGTGGCCGAGGTCAATCCGGTCGATTACCTGATCGCCATCTTTGCCTGCTGGGAGATCGGACTCGTCGCGGTGGCGGTCAATCCGGGCCTTCGGCCGGAAGAATGCGAGAACGTGCTCGAGACCACCGGTGCATCGCTATGGCTCGGGCCGCAGCGGCCGCGCATGGAAATATCGGGCACCGCCGGAGCCGTGCCGTTGCGCCTCGATGATCCGGCGCTCATCCTGATGACTTCGGGCACCACCGGCCGACCCAAGGGCATCGTGCATTCGGTGCGGAGCCTGTTCGCCCGCGCCGCGCTGAACATCGCCGAGATCGGCCCCAAGGTGCTGCGCGAAACGCTCTGCGTGCTGCCGGTGTTCTTCGGCCACGGCCTCATCGGCAATGTCCTGACGCCGTTGCTGGCTGGCGGCCGCGTGCATCTCTGGCCCAGTCCGGCGCTCAACGAGCTTGCCGGCCTTGCCGGCTACCTGACGTCGAACCGCATCAGCTTCATGAGTTCGGTCCCCTCGTTCTGGAAGCTCGCACTGCGCCTCTCGGCCCGGCCCGGGCCGGTGCTCGAGCGCGTGCATGTCGGTTCGGCGCCGCTCTCGATCGAGCACTGGCGGGCCATCGCCGAGTGGTGCGGCACGGGCCGGGTGTTCAACATGTTCGGCATGACCGAGACGGCGAACTGGATCGGCGGCGGCAGCCTCGATGAGGCCGAGGCGCGCGACGGCTATGTCGGCCGGCTCTGGGGCGGCAGCGTTGCCATCGATGGCGACGGGCGGGGCGAAGTGCTGGTGCAGAGCCCATCGATGATGCTGGGCTACTGGCAGCGGCCCGATCTCGACGAGGCGGCGTTCGTCGACGGTTGGTTCCGCACCGGCGATATCGGCGAGCTCGATGAGCAAGGCAAGCTGATCCTTGTCGGGCGCAGCAAGTCCGAGATCAACCGCGGCGGCATCAAGATCCAGGCCGAGGAGATCGACATGCTGCTGGAGCGGCATGAGGCCATTGCCGAGGCCTGCGCCTTCGGCATTCCCGATGCGATTGCCGGTGAGGCGGTGGCGGCGGCCATCGTCCTCGCTGATGGAGCAGCGTTCGATCCCGAAGCGCTGAAGGCCTGGTGCCGGGCGCGCGCGCGTGACGAGGCGGTGCCCTCGAAGCTGTTCGCCGTCGCCGCCATTCCGCGCAACGATCGCGGCAAGATCGTCCGCGCCGACGTCCGCGCCATGGTCGAACGCCAATGAGCAAGCTGGTCATCGGTCCGCTGGAAACCGAGCGCTTCATTTTGAAGCCGATGGGGATGATCGAAACCCTGCGCGTCACCAATAGCTGGCGGTATGACCCGGACATCCTCAATGGGCTGATGCAGACGACCAAGCCGCGGTCGTTGCCGCACTGGTTGCTGCGCGGGCCGCTGCCTCGCAGCAAGAACCGCTTCGCTTTCGCCATTATCCCCAAGGGCGAAGCGGCGCCGATCGGCGCGCACATGGTGCGGCTGCAGGGCTATCGTTCGGCCTTCGGCACCGTCGCCGTGCACGATCGCACCTGGTGGGGCAAGAACGTCGTGGTCGAAGTGCGCGCGCGACTGATGAACCACTTCTTCGCCCATTGTGGCATCGAGCGCTTCTATGGCGTGGTGGATTCCCGCAACGTCTCGTCGATCTTCAGCTATCGCCGGCTTGGGTTCGAGCATGTCGGCACCTGGCACCGCCAGAAGCAGAATCCGGTCACGGGCGAGATCATCGACTTCGTCAACTTCGAGATGTTCCGCGATCAATGGATGCGCGGACCGTTCTGGGAGGCACCCGATGAGCCTTGATGAGCGGGCCTGCGTCATCGTCGGCGAGGCGCTCAATTGCCCCGGCGCCATCGCCATCGGCGCCGACATGAGCTCGGTCGCCGCCTGGGACAGCCTCGGCCATATGGCGATTGTCGCCGGCATCGAGAACGAGCTCGGCCGCAATCTGACGGCCGAGCAGATCGCTTCGATCACCTCAGTCCGGCGCGTCGCCGAACTGTTGGGCGGCTAGCCCGCACTAGACCTGGCTGAGCCCGTACTCGAGATCGCGGATCAGATCGTCCGCATCCTCGAGCCCCACTGAAAGCCGCAGCAGGCCTGGAGTGATCCCCGATTCCAGCCGCACCTCCTCGGTGAACCGGGCATGCGTCGTGGTGCCCGGATGGGTGATCAGCGACTTTGCATCGCCAAGATTGTTCGAGATCAGGATCACCGCCAGCGAGTCCGACAGCGTGAATGCCGCCTCGCGCCCGCCCTTCACCTCGAACGCCACCAGCGTCGAGCCGTTCGCCATCTGCCGCTTCGCCAGCTCGTATTGCGGGTGCGACGGGTGGAACGGATAGGAGATCCGGTCGATCTTGGGATGGTCGGCGAGGAACTCGGCCACCTTGGCAGCGCTCTCGGTCATCTGCCTGACGCGGATCGGCAGCGTCTCGAGCCCCTTCAGCAGCACCCAGGCATTGAACGGCGACAGCGACGGCCCGGTCTGCCGCAGCAGGGTGTGCACGTCGCCCTCGATCAGCGCTTTCGAGCCGAGCACGATGCCGCCCAGCGCCCGGCCCTGGCCGTCGATATGCTTGGTGGCCGAATAGGTGACGAGATCGGCGCCCAGTTGCAGCGGCTTCTGGAACAGGGCGGTGGCGAACACATTGTCGACGATCAGCTTGGCGCCATGCGCCTTGGCGATCTTGGCGACGGCAGCGATGTCGACCAGCTCGAGCGTCGGGTTGGTCGGCGTCTCGATGAAGATCACCTTGGTATTGGGCTGCATCGCCCGTTCAAAGTTCGCGGGGTCGCGCCCATCGACCAGCGTCGAGTTGACGCCGAACCGCGGCATCAGGTCTTCGACCACATAACGACAGCCGCCGAACAGCGCCCGCGCCGCAACGATATGGTCGCCGGCCCGCACCTGGCTCATCACCGCGTTGGTAACGGCGGACATGCCGGTGGCGAAGGCCCGGGCCGCCTCGGCCCCTTCGAGCAGCGCCATCCGGTCCTGGAACATGTCCATCGTCGGGTTGGCAAAGCGCGAGTAGTTATGCGCCGGCTTGTTGATCTTGTTGAGGAACAGGTCCTCGGCATATTGCGAGCTCGGGTAGGAATAGCCCGAGTTCATGAAGATGGCTTCCGAGGTCTCTTTGAACTGGCTGCGCTGTGTGCCGCCATGGACGAGCATCGTGGCTGGGGCGCGGTTCTTTTCGTCGCTCAGCGGGTTCTTCGACTTCGACATGTCCTTGCCTCGAAAACAAAAAAAGCCGGCACGCATGGGCGGCCGGCTCGAAGGTCCCTTTAGCGACTTGTTTTAGGTGGCTGCAATCAGACCGGCCAAATCACCACCATGCACTTCTGGCGTTACCGCAAAGGCGCATAGCGTGGATATACGACCCATGCGGTCTTGGCGTCAACGCCTCAGGTTGCTAGGGGATGTAGCCGGAGCGCTTTCAGGAAAAGTTGCAGACTTTTCCGGTTCGAAAGCGTGGCAAAATCAAAACCCTGCAGCGTTTCGCCCTTTCACCGAAACGGTGAAACGCTTCAGGTTGCGGGGTAGACCATTGGATAGTGAGCTTTGGGCCAAGGGCGTGTTTCCCGCTCGTTTCATCGAGCGTTTGGCAGCGCGCGGCAACATCGTCACCGATCGACCGTTCGATGCTGACCAGGTGCAGCCGGCGAGCCTTGACCTGCGGCTGGGCAAGGTCGCCTATCGCATTCGCTCGAGCTTCCTGCCCGGCCCCGAACACACCGTCGCCGAGCGCATCGAGACGCTGAAGCTGCATGAGCTCGATCTCACCAACAGCGCCGTGCTCGAGCGCGGCTGCGTCTACCTGGTGCCGCTGCAGGAGAGCCTGAACCTGCCGGACACCGTGTCGGCCGGGGCGAACCCCAAAAGCTCCACCGGCCGGCTCGATGTCTTCACCCGCGTCATCGGCGACCACGCCCGCGGCTTCGATACCCTGCCGCACGGCTACAAGGGGCCGCTCTATCTCGAGATCAGCCCGCGCACCTTTCCGGTCCGTGTGCGCACCGGCTCACGGCTCAGCCAGATGCGCTTCCGCGTCGGCGACAGCCGGCTCACCCTGTTCGAGCACAAGTCGCTGCACAATGTCGAAACCCTGGTGTTCGACGCCAATGCCGAGGTCGGCGAGGGCGTGCTGTTGTCGATCGATCTGAAGGGCACTGACCGCAACGGCCTGATCGGCTTCCGCTCGAAGCGCCACACCCCGGTGATCGATATGGATATCAAGGACAATCTCGATGTCCTCGATTACTGGGAGCCGCTGATCAAGCGCGGCGCCGACGAGTTCATCCTCGATCCCGACGAGTTCTACATCCTCGTGTCGCGCGAAAGTGTGCACGTCCCGCCGGCCTATGCCGCCGAGATGGTGCCGTTCGATCCGCTGGTCGGCGAGTTCCGCGTCCACTATGCCGGCTTCTTCGACCCCGGCTTCGGCCATTCGGCCGCCGGTGGCACCGGCAGCCGCGCCGTGCTCGAAGTGCGCAGCCGCGAGGTGCCGTTCCTGCTCGGCCACGGCCAGACCATTGGCCGCCTGATCTACGAGCGTCTCGCCGAGGCCCCCGATCGGCTCTACGGCACGGGCCTGGGCTCCAATTACCAGGCCCAGACGCTGAAGCTGAGCAAGCACTTCAAGCCGTTCGCGCTGTAGCGCCGACGCCGATCAGCCCCGCTGCGCCGCGGCTGCGCTTGCTCGGTCGCAAACAGCGCCGGCGAGCAGGTCCGTCCCTCAGTACTGATCCGACGAATTTACTTGCACCAACTGTCGATCAGGCAGCGGGCAAGTCCGTCCGCCTTGCGTTGCCCTCTCGCACAGGCCGTCTAGGGCAGTCGTTACGCAGCGATTTCAGCCACTTGCTTGGTTGCCAAGTCGCCCGCGAGCGTGCCTGCGTAAATCTTCGTTAAGGTTAAGTAATTCTCAACAGGTTATCGACAAGGTGGCGTAAGCCGGGGGTTTTGCCGGCATTGATCATACTTGGCTCATTTGAAGGTGGGTGGGGGCATGCGCCTGAAGGTTGCGCTTTTGGCTGGTATCAACGCGGTTCTGCTGGCGACGACGGCCGCCAGCGCCGCCGACCTGGATCAACTGGTCATCGAGGAGCCCGGGAACCCCTGGGTCGTGACCATCGGCGCCGGCGTGGCGGGTTACGCTGTGCCCGGAGTCGTCGGATCCTACTTCGAGGTCGATGGCAGCCAGGTCGAGCTGGAGTCCGATGGACTGGCGCTGGGTGGCCTCGTTGGCATCAGCGCGTCCACGCAGCTGGGTGAGCAGAACGGTACCATCAGCTCGCTCGGCATCTCCGGTTTCATGTCCTTCGCGACCCGCAGCTCCAGCCGCACCGTTGCGCTGGGCAATGACAGCTCGCTGTTCATCCCGGGTATCACGACGCCGACGGGCACGATTACTCTGACCACCGATCCTGCCGGCCCCACCGCGTCCGCAGTGGTCAGTGGCACGGCCGGCATGGATCAGGTTGCGACCATCTTGTCCAATCCAGCCGGCGCCTCGAACGGCTACGGTGTCGATCCCGCGGCCGCAGGTGACGGCTTCTCTTATGTGGGCATCGCAACCCTGGCCGGCGCTCCGAACCTCGCCTATGCCTTCGGCGCCATCGCCGATGAAACCGGCGGCGTTTTCCTCGCCGTCGGCGACCTCGCGGGCTGGGAGGTGAACACCGAGGTCTCGCACAGCCTCGTCTACACTGGCGGCGACGTCACTTTCGCCCTCACCAAGGCCCCTGAAGCGGGCGAGCCCACCATCACCGGTTATGCCGGTCCCAGCTACCGTTTCCTGGGGCAGGGTATCACCACCGAGATCTCGGTCGACGCGGCTGAGCTCCAGCCCACCGCGCCCGCCAATTTCGCCTATCCGCTCTACACCCAGACCACCGACGAGACGCTCGACTCGCACTATGTCGGCGGCATCGTCGGCGGCAACATCACCATGCCGGTCGCCGAGACGGCGAGCCTCACGCTCGGTCTCGAAGGCGGCGCCTACTTCATGGGCACCAGCTACGACGTGCGCGAGACCTACGCCGTCTCCGGCGGCGTGCCGAGCGCGGTCGGCCACTCGGTCGGGAATGTCATCGAGATGGGCGATGACAGCGGCTTCGCCTACGCGGTGCGGACCCAGGCGAACTACACGACCGCTATCGGCGAGGCGATGCAGTTGAGCTTCGGCGTGGGTGGGGAATACCTGTCGCGGGTCGCGTCCATCGGACGTGATCCGGCAGCGATCACCAGTGCCGCCCTTGACCCGGTCATCGGGGACGACGCCACCTATAGCGGCCCGCACGACAACCGCGGCGGCAGCTTCCTGACTTTCGGCGATATGTGGTCGTTCACCTTGACCGCCGGAATTACCGGGCAGTTCTGATCAGACGCCGGCATATGGGCAAAACGGGCGGCGCAGGGCGTCGCCCGTTTGTTTTTGGCTCGCTACAGCATGTCTCCCGAAAGTGGGTACCGGTTTCGGGACAAAGACATGCGTGGAAACAAATAGCTAAAGCGCATGGAGCGAATCTGAAAGATCGCGACCGCTTTAACCGCGAGCATCGCGCAGCTTATTCCTGCGTGATGATGGCGATCTGACCGACGCCGACCTGGCTGACGACGGCAGTGTTGCCGGTGCCCTTCTGATCGATGATCGAGAGCTGCAGGAGGCCATCCTGGATGGTCACGGCCTCGTTGAAATCGCCGCGCTGCGTGGTGCTCGACGCCTGCAGCGAGCCCCACTGCTCGGTGTGGGAGAAATTGCCAACCCCGCGCTGCTTGGTGTGCGCTGCCTGGAAGCCGGGGAAGCCGACCTGCAGGGTGTTCGAGTAGTTGGCCGCACCCTTCTGGGTGGTCACTGCGATCTGGGTGCCCACCACGGGCGAGGCTTGGGTGATATAGGCAGTGTTGATGCCCCAAGCGAAGGCGGAGTTCGTGGCGAGAAGCACGACGGCGGCGGAAAGAACAACGCGATACATCTTTATTCTACTGAGGAATGAAAGTCGCTTTGAAATAAACAGCGACCGAAATCCCCGCCGCTGCCGCCGGTGAAAGAAACTCAGGAGGCTAAATTCTACAACAACGTTATCGTAATGCTGAGGTGAGGTGAGTAATGGGAAGTCCTGCATATTTACCAATTGAAACTGCAGGCCAGATCGAAGTGATGGGGTGTTTGAGTATTTCGATCGTCATCTGAGACACGGCGGGCCAGGGCATACCGTTCCGATGACGTTGGTGAACCAGCGGCCTGGTATGAATGTCCTGTCTGGTGATGCGCTGCCGCCGGGATCCGGATTAAGCTGTCGCAGAGCGGCTGGGGTCGGCTGCGGCGCCCTGGACCGAGGGCGCGGATGCGCCATGGCCGGTCGGCCGGTAACCATCCTCATGGTATACATGTGGTAAACGCCGAAAACCGGCCTAGAACTGGCGGCGAGCTCGAGGATGGACTGCAGGCGACGGCGACGTGCCGGACCTCAGCAAAATCGGGACGACAACGTTGTTGCGGAAGAAGGGGCGAGTAACCTTCTCGGCGCTTGTGACAAGAGTACAAACGCATGGGTTTTGCGCAGAACAGTCTCACCAGCTGCATCTATGACATGGCGCTGGGCCGCTCGAACTGGGACACCATCCTCGATATCCTCGCGGCAACCTTTCCCGGCTGCATCATCACGGGGTCGGCGGACAACGTCGCAACCGGCACGAACCTCGCCTTCGCCTCGCGCGGCTTGGCGCCGTCGGCTGTCGCCAGCTATGTCTCCACCTATGCCTCGCTGAATCCGATCCTGCCGGCGACCGCCTTGCTCGCCGCCAACCAGGTGTTCCACGATAACCATCTGCTCGATCGCGCCGTGACCGCCGCAGCGCCCTTCCACCGCAAGTGGGTCGCGCAGCTGGGGGATTTCGCCGCGTCGTCGGGGGTGGTCCTGCTCCGCCAGGGCACCCGCCAGCTTACGCTCGAGGTGCGTTACTCGGCACAGCGGCAGGCCGAGCTGCGGCCGCTTATCGCCGGCGTGCTCTCCGAAGCCGCTCAGCATTTCGAACGCGCCTTCGAGATCGCCAGCCGCACGCGATTTTCCGGTGGCCGCGGCTATCTGGAGGGCGTGGTCGCCGACTTGCCGTTCAGCGTGTTCTTCGTCTCCGAGGACATGCGGATTCACTATTCCAACGTCCATGGCGAAGCCCTTCGTCGTCAGCACGGTGGCCCGTTCAGCAGCGCCGATGGCATCCTGCGCGCGGCGGACGAGCGGGCCGACCACCAGCTGCGCACGCTGGTGGAACGCGTGACCACCTCCAAGCGCACCCCAACCTCGGTGCAGCAGATTTCGCTGGGTGGAATGGACGAGCGCTACTTCGCCATCGCGCGGCTGGCCTTGCGCGGCAACCAGCACTACCAACTGCACGACGCGGTCCTCGACCCCGGGCCGCTGGTGATGCTCATCATCCACGGCAGCCTCGAAATGTCGTCGTTGCCGACCGACCTGCTCTGGCGCGCCTTCTCGCTCACTGAATCCGAAGCCCGTCTGGCCGAAGCGCTGCTCAACGGCGCCACGTTGGCGGATTTCGCCAAGGAGCGTGAGGTATCCAAACAGACCCTGCGCAACCAGTTGGTGGGGGTCATGCGCAAAACCGGCACGCGACGGCAGTCGGAACTGGTGTCGCTGCTGACGCGCCTTGCACTCACCTGCCTCTAGGCTAACTCCTGCGCATCGGCTCGCCGGACGGCAGTTCGATGTCATCGATGAAGCAATAGCGCCAGTTCTCGCCGATCTCGTAGGACTGGATCACCGGATGGCCCGTGGCATGGAAATGCCGGCGGGCGTGGCGGTTGGGCGATTCATCGCAGCAGCCGACATGGCCGCAGACGAGGCACACCCTCAGGTGGACCCAGTCGTCGCCGCGCGCCACGCACTCGGGACAGCTGTCAGCCGAGCTCGGCTCGACATCGCCGATTAATGCATCATGGGCGCAACGCCCGACCTCATCGAACGACATAGGTCTTCTCCGGTGTCGCCGGGTGGCCCAGCCGCAACGGCAAGACGATGCGGAACTCCGTCCGTCCGGGGCGAGAGGTGAAACTGATGCGTCCGCGGTGTCGGTTGACCACGATATTGTGCGCGATGTGGAGCCCGAGGCCGGTGCCGACGCCCTGCGCCTTGGTGGTGAAGAACGGCTCGAAAATGCGCCGCCCGACCTCCTCGGGGATGCCCGGTCCGCTGTCGGCGATCAGCACTTCGACTTCATCGCCCAGCCGCTTTGCCCCCACTTCGAGCCGGCCCTCGCCGCCCATCGCCTGCACCGCGTTGTCGATCAGGTTGGTCCACACCTGGTTGAGCTCGCCGGCATAGGCCTCGATCCGGGGGAGGGCCGGCTCATACATCCTCGTGACCGCCATCCCATGCTTCAGCTTGTGATTGAGGATCATCAGCGTGTCGTCGAGGCTCATGGCGATATCGACATCCTGCACTGGCGCCTGGTCGAGATAAGCGTAGGCCTTCACCGATTTGACGATGCCCGAGATGGCCTTGGAGGCGACCTCGATTTCTTCCATCAGCTGCTGCGCCGCCAGCCCGCGCCCCAGCCACTGCAGCACCGGATCGACATGTGCCGTCGCAAAGGTGGCCAGCACCGGCTCCAGCCGTTCGACCGACCAGCCATAGGCCGCCATGGCCGGAGCGATTTCCCAGGGTTCGGCCACCCCGAGCGTTTCGAGCCGCTGGCTGAGGCGAGATTCGATCCGCCGTGCTTCGGCGTCCGAGCAGCGGGTCGCGCGGCAATCGGCGATGCTGCGCTCGAGTTCCGCCAGCCCCTGCCGCTCCTCTTGTGTCATCGCCAGCATGCTGAGTTCGACCGTCCGGCGGCGCCACCCCTCGAATGCTTCGCTGAGATAGCCGGTCGAGCGCTGGATCGCCGCGGCGGGGTTGTTGAGTTCATGCGCCAGTCCCGCCGCCAGGGTACCCAGCGCCGCCAGCTTGTCCGACTGCACCAGCGAGGCTTCGGTGCTCCTCAGCCGCGAGGTTACCGTGCGCAGCAGCGTTGCCGCCGCCTCCGGCCGGCGCGCCAGCAGCTGGCGGAACGCCTCCGAGCCGATGGCGAGCAACTCGCTCGGCTCGGTGGCCCGCACCGATGCGGTGCGCGGCGCCTGCTCGAGCAGCGACATCTCGCCGAGGAACTCGCCCGGCCCGCGCGTTGCCAGCGTCACCTCGTGCTCACCATCCTGCTTGGTCACCTCCACGGCGCCTGCGAGGATGATGTAGAGCGAGCCGCCTTGCTCGCCCTCACGGATGAACACTTCGCCGGGGGTGACGTTGACCCGCTGGCCGGCATGCCAGAGCTCGCTGGCTTCGGCTTCGCTCAGTTCGGCAAAGATCGGCACCTGGCGGATCAGGTCGGTGCTGTGTCCCACGTCGGTGGCGGCTGCGGACATGGCTCAGCCACCGGCCGCCGGCGGTGGCCGCTGCGCCGGGGCAGGGCCGCGCAGATGCTGGTGCACAAAGGTCACCGCCATCGCCCCTTCGCCGACCGCCGACGCGATCCGCTTGGTCGATTGCCGCCTTACGTCGCCGGCGACGAATACCCCTGGCACGCTGGTTTCCAGCCAGAACGGCTCGCGCTCCGCCATCCAGCCTTCGGGCTTGCGCCCGGGCTCGCGCACCAGGTCCGGACCCGAGAGGATGAAGCCCTGCGCATCGAGCTGCAGCTTGTCCTTCAGCCAGTCGGTGCGCGGCGAGGCGCCGATGAACACGAACACCGCCCGCGCCGGCACCTCGGTCACCGTGCCGCTGGCGCTGTCGAGCACCGCCACCGCCTCGAGACTTTCCTCGCCGATCAGCGCACTGATCGAGGCGCCGGTCTCGACCGTAACGTTCTCGGCCTCCTCGATCCGCTCGATCAGGTATTGCGACATGCTGTCGGCGAGCGATTTGCCGCGCACCAGCAGCGTCACCGAGCGGGCAAAATGCGCGAGGTGCAGCGCCGCCTGGCCGGCCGAGTTGCCGGCGCCGACGACGAACACGTCCTGGCCGGCGGTGCCCATCGCCTCGGTCATCGCGGCGCCGTAGTAGAGCCCGGCTCCGGACAGCCGCTCCGCCCCCGGCACGTCGAGCAGCCGATAGGAAACGCCGGTCGCGACGATCAGCGCCTGCGCCGCGACCTTGCTGCCATTGCTGAGCGTCAGGATGTGATAGCCGTCCTGCGTCTCGAGGTTCAGCGCTTCCACCGGCGTCAGGATCTCGGCGCCAAAGCGCCGCGCCTGCTGCACGCCCCGGCGCGCCAGGTCGGCGCCGCTGAGCCCGACCGGAAAGCCGAGATAATTCTCGATCCGCGAACTGGTGCCCGCCTGTCCGCCGGGCGCTTCACGCTCGATCAGCAACGTCCTGAGCCCTTCGGACGCCCCGTACACTGCCGCCGCCAACCCAGCCGGGCCGGTGCCGACCACCACGAGGTCATAGGTCTCGGCCACCGCATGGGTGTGCAGCCCGACTTTTTCGGCCAGCGCCGCGATGGTCGGACGCGACAGCGCCGTGCCGTCGGCGAGGATAACCAGCGGCAGCGGTTCGGCCGCGGCCCCCGCCAGCTCACGCAAGGTCGTCGCCTCGGCGTCGGTCTCGATGTCGAGCCAGCGATACGGCACGAGGTTGCGGGCGAGGAAGTCGCGCACCCGGTGTCCATCGGCCAGCCAGCGATGGCCGACCACCCGCACCCCCTCGAACACCGGCTGATAGTTGGCCCGCCAGTCGTCCAGGAGGTCATCGAGCACCGGATAGAGTTGTTCCTCCGGCGGGTGCCACGGTTTCATCAGGTAGTGGTCGAGCTTCACCTCGTTGATCGCCCGGATCGCCGCATCGGTATCGGCATAGGCGGTGAGCAGCACGCGCCGCGCCTCAGGGTAGAGTTCCATTGCCCGCGCCAGAAACTCGACGCCACTCATCTCAGGCATCCGCTGGTCGGCGATGAACAGGGCGATCACCCGGTTGGCGAGCTTGAGCTCGCCCAGCACCTCCAGCGCCTCCGCCCCGGAGGCTGCGCGTTCGATATCGTAATGCGCGGCGTAGTGCCGCCTGAGGTCGCGCGTCACCGCGGCGAGAACCGAAGGTTCGTCGTCGACGGCAAGGATCACCGGTTTTTCCATGGCTAGGCCTGGATGATGTGGGGCAAGGCCGCCGTCGGCGGAGGTAGCTTGATCTCGTCCCGAAGGCTCGCCGCCTCCTCGCGCGCCGCGGCCGCCGCCTCGCGGTCGTCCAAGGCATCAGCGACGTCGCCGAGCACGCTCAGGGAATTGGCGAGATAGGGCTTCAGGTCCATGCGGCGGAAATAGGCGATGGCCGCAACGATGGTGTCGCGCGCTTCGCTTGCCCGCTTGAGCCGGAGGAGCGCCCGCGAGAATGGCATGGCCAGTGCCGCGACGACGAAATCGTCGTCGGTCGACCGGGCGCTGTCGATGGCGCTGCGCAGCTTCTCGACCGAACCCGTCGAGCCCTGCTCGAACTCAGCCTCCGCCACCCCGGCGCGGATCAGGTTGATGTAGTAGTCCATGCCCACCGCATCGGCGAGCTTCAGCGAGCGCCGGAACTGCGCCAGCGCATCATCGATATTGCGTTTGTCGAGCTCGCCGCGACCCACTCCGAAATAACCGGCGCAGGCGCATTCCAGCCCGTTGGCCGACATAGCCAGATCCGCCCCGATATGCGCGTGCTCGAGCCCCGTCTCGATGTCACCCATATCGTAATACGCCATGCTGGCGCCGATATGCACGTCCGCCCGCTTCACCGGCGAGCCGATGCTGGGGATCAGCGCCAAAGCCTCCTCGACCAATACGCTGGCCTCGTCGAACTCCCCCAGTCGAGCCAGCGCAATCGCTCGATAGGTGAGCGCGTGGCCGAGGATATCCGGCGCGTCCTGCTTGCGCGCCATGTCGATCACCTCGGCCAGCTTTTCCTCCCCCGAGCGGGCATCGCGCTCCACCAGCGACCAGGTGGCGATGAACAGCGGCAGCAGCAGCACCTGGTCATCACCGGTCTCAGTTGCCAGCGCCTGCGCCTCTTCGAGGTAGGGGAAGCCGCGCGACGGGAAGCCGGTGACCATGTGGACGTTGCCCATCCACGACAGGGTAAGACCGAGCCTGCGCTTGTCGCCGAGCTCGCGGGCGATCTGCACCGCCCGCTCGATCTTTTCCAGCATGCCCTCGTACTGTCCGCGGCGGTTGCGCACCCACGCCCATTCGAGCACCGCATCAATCAGCTCGGCCGGCATGGCGCCCGGCATCTTCTCGAGCGTCGAGAGTATCCGGTCGCGATGTTCGAGCTCTTCGCGCACGGCGTAGACCCGGCGCGCGTTGTCGGCGGCGACCCTCGCATATTGCAATGTCCGCTCGAGATCGCCGGCTTCTTCGAAATGGTGCGCCAGCATCGCCGCGAACTCGTCGCGCCGCTCGGCGAACAGCAGCTCCAGCGCCGAGCCGCAACGTGCGTGGAGGTCCTTGCGCCGCGACCGCAGCAGCAGGTCATAGGCCGCCTCGCAGGTCAGCGCGTGCTTGAAGATATATTCCCGCTCGGGGTCGCGGGCCTTCTCGCGCACCAGCTGCTCGTAGCTGAGCGTCGCCAGATGCGGCTCGATATGCTCGATCCGCTCCAGCGCCGGCCCGCTATGCAGCACCGATTCCAGCACCCGGTGCTGGAACACCCGGCCGATCACCGCTGCCGTCTGCGCCACCCGCTTGGTGGCGTCGGGCAGCCGGTCGATGCGCGAGCTGAGGACGCCCGCCAGCGTGTCCGGGATGGTCGCCTCGAGGATGGCGCGGGTGGCGCGCCAGTGCTCGCCCTCGCGCACCACCTGGCCGCCGTCGATCAGCGAACGCAGTACTTCCTCGAGATAGAACGGGTTGCCCTCGGAGCGCTCGAGGATCTGCGCCCGGATGCTCTCGGGCAGCTCCTCGATGTGGAGGAGGTTGCCCAGCAATTCGCTCGATCCCGCCGCATCGAGCGGCTCGAGGTCGATGCGCGAAAAACTGCTGCCGAGGCTCCCCTGCAGCCGATCCAGCAGCTGCCAGCTTTCCGCCTTGCGGTCGGGCCGCATGATGGTCACCAGCATGATCGGCTCGAACGCCGCCAGCGTCGCCACCTGGGCGATCAGTTCCAGCGTCGCCGAGTCCGACCAGTGCAGGTCATCCATCACCATCACGTAGGGTGTCATGCCGCTATCGGCGTGCATCACGGTCTTGATGGCGTTGACGATCGCCGCCGCAACGCCGTTGACCACCATCTCGCCGGACATGGCGCGCAACGCCATGCGGCTCGCATCGCCTTCGACCGCAATCATCGTTTCGTAAAACGGGATGTCGCTCGGCTTGAGCCCCAGCCTTTCGACCCACGCGGCGATCTTGTCGCGTACGGCGGGCGCCGCATCCATATCGTCGGCCCCGACAATCATCCGGCCCAGCTGTCGCCACGGATAGTAGGGCACCGACTGCCCGTAGGAAATTGCCCGCGATTCCCGCCAGATCGGCCGCGGCTCCGGCAGCGCATCGCGCAGGTGTTTCAGTTCGGCGATCAGCCGCGATTTGCCGAGGCCCGCTTCGCCGAGCACCGCCACCACCGAGCCGATGCCCATGGTGAGGTCACTCAACCGGTCGCGCAGCAGCCCGATCTCGCGCTCGCGGCCGACCAGCGGCGAGGACAGCCCCTCGAGGCCCCGCGTCGCCTCGGGCACCGCCTTGATGCCGGCAACCTCGTAGGACTCGACCGCCTCGGTCTTGCCTTTCATCTCGATCCGGCCCCGCGGCCGGAAATCGAACAGCGCATGCACCAGTTTGTGGGTATCGGCGCTGATCAGCACGGTGCCGGGTTCGGCCGCCGACTGCAGTCGCGCCGCGATATTGGCGGCGTCGCCGAGCGCCGTGTACTCGGTTCTGATCGCGTCGCCGACGAAAGCCAGCACCGCCATACCGGTATTGATCCCGACCCGCAGGTCGAAATCGACGCCGTGCTGCTGCTTGATGCCACCGGCATAGCGCATCGCCGCGTCCTGCATTTCGAGCCCGGCGCGCACCGCGCGCTCGGCATCGTCCTCATGCGCGATGGGCGCCCCGAACAGCGCCAGCACCGCGTCGCCCATCAGTCGCGAGACCGTGCCGCCATAGTGCGAGACTGCCGCATTCATGAAGGCGAAGGCGCCGTTCATGATGCCGGCCCAATCCTCCGGATCCATCTGCTCGGCAATGGCTGTGGAGCGCGCCACATCGGCGAAGAGCACCGTCGCAAAGCGGCGTTCGCCTTCGACGGATCGGGCGACCTCGAGCGCATTGCCGCAATTGGCGCAAAACTTAGCCGCGTCCGGGTTGTTGAAACCACACTTGAGACACGTCTGCATCGCCATCTCTCGATGGACCTGCCGATCGGACATCAAGCCCATCGGCTACAAGTCCAGCCGCCACCTTAGCGTTCAGAACTGGCCCAAACAAGCCACGGCTTCGGGAGCGTGTTGCGGCTGTCATCGACCGGCTGCGGGAATTGGTCGCAATTGACAAGTCCGTGTGCCGATGTGATCATCAAGTTCTAAGTGCCGGTGCCTAAAGCAAATATGGCTCCGATTCTAGCTGGCCTGCGACCATCCGGGCCGTATTTGCTCTGTAGCGACGCGCCACTCATGGCTGAAGACGAGCAGAACCTCTGCTGCGCCCGATGTCTGTTTTGTGCCCCGCATTAGGCGCCGACTGCCTCATCGTCTGCCCTCTGGAGGAGGAGTGGGATGGTCGTAGCAGTCGTTCTCGTCCTGATCGTCGTCGGCTCGGTGGTATTCCACTTCCTGAGCCCCTGGTGGTGGACGCCGATCGCCTCCAATTGGGGCTATATCGACAACACGATCATCATCACCTTCTGGATCACCGGGGCGGTGTTCGCGGCGGTGGTGCTGTTCGTCGCCTATTGCGTCTGGCGCTTCCGCCACAAGGATGGGCAGAAGGCCGACTACGAACCCGAGAACAAGCGGCTCGAGAACTGGCTGATGGGGCTGACTGCGGTCGGTGTCGCCGCCATGCTGATCCCCGGCCTGTTCGTCTGGGGCCAGTTCATCAGCGTGCCGGCCGAAGCCACCGAGGCCGAAGTGGTCGGCGCGCAGTGGCAATGGGCCTACCGGCTGCCCGGCGCCGACGGCAAGCTGGGGCTCTCCGACACGCGCCTCGTTGCCGCCGACAATCCCTATGGCATCAAGCCGGACGATCCGAACGGCCATGACGACGTGCTGATCGAGGCCGACTACCTGCACCTGCCGATCGACAAGCCGGTGAAGATGCTGCTGCGCTCGGTCGATACGCTGCACGATTTCTACGTCGCCGAGTTCCGCTCCAAGATGGACATGATCCCCGGCGCCGTCACCTATTTCTGGTTCACCCCCACCCGCACCGGCCAGTTCGAAGTGCTCTGCGCCGAGCTCTGCGGCACCGGCCACCCCTATATGCGCGGCGGCGTCGTCGTCGACACCCAGGAAGATTACGACGCCTGGCTCGCCGGCCAGCAGACCTACGCTCAACTCTATGCGCCGGAGGTGCTCAAGACGGCCGATATCGACTAGTTTTTGTCGCGCTGCCGAACCTGAAAGCGCTTCAAGGCCGCCGGGACTTCCGGGCGCGATTTTGCATCAGATGACGTGCGAGGAGGCACTCTGATGGTCGACGCCACTCACGGGCCCGATGCCCATGCTGCCGAGTTTCCGGATGTCGAACTCTACCATCCGCGAAGCTGGTGGACGCGTTACGTCTTCTCGCAGGATGCCAAGGTCATCGCCATCCAGTACGCCAGTACCGCACTGGCCATCGGCATGCTGGCGCTGGTGCTCAGCTGGCTGATGCGCATGCAGCTGGCCTTCCCCGGCTTCCTCACCTTCATCGACGCTGCCGCCTACTACCAGTTCATTACCATGCACGGCATGATCATGGTGATCTACCTGATCACCGCGCTGTTTCTCGGCGGCTTCGGCAATTACCTGATCCCGCTGATGCTGGGCGCGCGGGACATGGTGTTCCCCTACGTCAACATGCTCAGCTACTGGACCTACCTGCTCGCCGTGCTGGTGCTGGTGGCGAGCTGGTTCACCCCGGGCGGCCCGACCGGCGCCGGCTGGACCCTCTATCCACCGCAGGCCATCCTCTCCAACACCCCCGGCCAGGAATCCGGCATCGTCCTGATGCTGGTGTCGCTGATCCTGTTCGTCATCGGCTTCACCATGGGTGGGCTCAATTACATCGTCACCGTGCTGCAGGGCCGCACCCGCGGCATGACGCTGATGCGCATGCCGCTGACCGTCTGGGGCATCTTCATCGCCACCGTCATGGCCATGCTGGCCTTCCCGGCGCTGTTCGTCGCCTGCGTGATGATGCTGTTCGACAAGCTGCTCGGCACCAGCTTCTTCATGCCGGCTTTGGTCGAGATGGGCGAACTCCTGCCGCATGACGGCGGCAGCCCGATCCTGTTCCAGCACCTGTTCTGGTTCTTCGGCCACCCCGAAGTCTACATCGTCGCGCTGCCGGCCTTCGGCATCGTCTCCGACCTGATCAGCACGCATGCCAGGAAGAACATCTTCGGCTATCGCATGATGGTCTGGGCCATCGTCATCATCGGCGCGCTGAGCTTCGTGGTCTGGGCCCACCACATGTATGTGAGCGGCATGAACCCCTATTTCGGGTTCTTCTTCGCCGTCACCACGCTGATCATCGCCGTGCCCACGGCGATCAAGGTATACAACTGGGTGCTCACCCTGTGGCGCGGCGACATCCACCTCAATCCGCCCATGCTGTTCGCGCTGGCCTTCATCGTCACCTTCGTCAATGGCGGACTCACCGGGCTGTTCCTCGGCAATGTCGTGGTCGATGTGCCGTTATCCGACACCATGTTCGTCGTGGCGCATTTCCACATGGTGATGGGCGTCGCGCCGATCCTCGTGATCTTCGGCGCCATCTATCACTGGTACCCCAAGATCACCGGCCGCATGCTCGACAACACGCTGGCGCACCTGCACTTCTGGGTCACCTTCCTCGGCGCCTACCTGATCTTCTTCCCCATGCATTATCTCGGCATCATGGGGGTGCCGCGGCGCTACTTCGAATCCGGTGACATCTCGTTCCAGCCACCCTCGGCGCACGATCTCAACATCTTCATCACTGTGATGGCGTTGATCGTCGGCGCAGCGCAGCTGGTGTTCGTCTTCAACCTGATCTGGTCGATCCGGCACGGCAAGCCGTCCGGCGGCAACCCGTGGCGAGCCACCACGCTCGAGTGGCAGACCCCCGAAACGCCGCCCGTCCACGGCAATTTCGGCCGCGAGCTGCCGGTGGTCTATCGCTGGGCCTATGACTACAGCGTGCCCGGCGCCGCCGAGGACTTCATCCCGCAGAACCAGCCCGGCACCAACCCGCCGCATTCCGAAGCACCCAAGAAGCGCCGGGGCGCCAAGTCATGAGCGTCGTGGTGATGTTCTTTGCCATCATCGCCGGCCTCGCCGGCTGGTGGCTGGCGCGCCAGCGCCTGACCGTCAAGCCATGGCTGGAGCAGGGGGTGATCGAGGGCGTCCCCGATTTTGAGGCCTCTCGCGATCCCGCCAAGCGCGTTGGCCTCGGCTTCCTGCTCGCCGTTGTCGGCTCGCTGTTCGCCTTGCTCACCGGCGCCTATTTCATGCGCCGCGAGCTCGGCGACTGGCAGCCGCTGCCGGTGCCGCCAATCCTCTGGTTCAACACCGCGATGCTGGTGCTGTCGAGCCTCGCGCTCGAATGGACCCAGCGGGCGGTGCGCCAGCGCAACCAGACGCAGCTCCGCCTCGGCCTCGCTGCGGCGGGCGTCTTCGCCATCACCTTCCTGGCCGGCCAGTTGATCGCCTGGGGCGAGCTCGCTGCGTCCGGCTATCTCGTCGACGGCAATCCGGCCAACAGCTTCTTCTATCTCGTCACGGGCCTGCATGGCCTCCACATCCTCGGCGGCCTCGTGGCGCTGGGCTGGGCGGGCATCAAGGCCTGGGGCAGGGGGGGCATCGAGAGCGTCCGGCTCAATGTCGAGCTCTGCGCCACCTACTGGCTGTTCATGCTGTTCGTCTGGATGGTGCTGTTCAGCCTGCTGGCCGGCTGGGCCAGCGATTTCATCGCATTCTGCCAGCAGTTGCTGAGCTGAGGGGAGCCTCACATGTCCGATCCGGCCGTGACCCACACCGACCCGCAACCAGGCCTCACCGGTTTCGTCTCCGACTGGTCGTCCGACAAGACCGCCTTCAAGACCGCCTCCTGGGGCAAGGCGATGATCTGGATCTTCCTGCTCTCGGACACCTTCATCTTCAGCTGCTTCCTCATCGCCTACATGACCGTGCGCATGTCGACCACCGAGGCCTGGCCGAACCCGTCCGAGGTGTTCGCGCTCGAGATTGGCGGCGTGCACATGCCGCTGATCCTCATCGCCATCATGACCTTCGTCTTGATCTCCTCGAGCGGCACCATGGCGATGGCGGTGAACTTCGGCTATCGCCGCGACCGGGTGAAGACCACGGTGCTGATGCTGCTGACCGCAGCGCTCGGCGCCACTTTCGTCGGCATGCAGGCGTTCGAGTGGACCAAGCTGATCTCCGAAGGCGTCCGCCCGTGGGAGAACCCCTGGGGCGCGCCGCAGTTCGGCTCGGTGTTCTTCATGATCACCGGCTTCCACGGCACCCACGTCACCATCGGGGTGATCTTCCTCCTGCTCATGGCCCGCAAGGTCTGGCGCGGCGATTTCGACACCGGCAAAAAGGGCTTCTTCACCTCACGCAAGGGCCGCTGGGAGATCGTCGAGATCACCGGCCTCTACTGGCACTTCGTTGACCTGGTGTGGGTCTTCATCTTCGCGCTGTTCTACCTGTGGTGAGAGGCAATCATGGCTGAAGCACACATGAGCTCACAAACCCTCGCGGCCCCGACCGACCATGCCGAGGGCCAGCAGCACCCCATCCGCCTCTACCTGATCGTCTGGTTCTGGCTGTTCGTGCTCAGCGCCTGCTCCTATGCGGTCGATCTGCTGCAGTTCCAAGGGTACCTGCGCTGGGGCCTGATCCTCATGCTGATGGTGGGCAAGGCCGGGCTGATCATCGCGGTGTTCATGCACATGGTGTGGGAGCGGCTGGCGCTGAGCTACGCCATCCTGGTGCCACCAGTGCTGGTGCTGGTCTTCGTGATCCTGATGGCGTTCGAGGCGGACTACACCTTCTTCACGCGCATGGAGTTCTTCGGCGCGAGCCCCGCAGTGCCCGCGCCGGTGGTGCATTGAAGCTGGTCTGGCGGCCTACTGGGCTGGCGGCGGCGACAGTGACGCGAGATAAGCGATGACGTTCATCGCGTCTTCGGGCTTCGCGAGCCCGGCGAAGCTCATCTTGGTGCCTTTGACGAAATCCTTGGGCTTGGCGAGGAACTGCGCCAGGTTCTCGGGTGTCCACACCAACCCGCCGGCGCCGGCATCCTTCATCGCCTGCGAGTAGTTGAAGCCCTCGTAGGTCCCGGCGGTCCGCCCGACCACCCCCGTCAGCACCGGGCCAACCTTGTTCGTCGCCCCTTCGCCCGCCGCGTGGCAGGACATGCACTTCTTGAACACTGTTTCGCCCAGCGTGGCATCGCCGCCCTGAGCCAAAGCTCCTCCGCCGCTCAGTATGAGAACGGCAATTGCAATCGCAGTCCGAACCATCTCACGACCTCCATGGCCACCCGCACCCGAAAATCAGCTCCCGGGACGTCGGGCCAATGGCGGGAGTATAGCGCTACCAGACCGAACCCCAAAGCGAGTCTACCGCCCCACCTTGACGCCCGCGCCGCACTCCGGCACATACGAACCCGTCGCGGGTGTAGCTCAATGGTAGAGCAGAAGCTTCCCAAGCTTACGACGAGGGTTCGATTCCCTTCACCCGCTCCAAGCCTCATCCAGATGCGACTAGCTGCGGCCCGAAGCCTCCGCTGTCGCGCCTTGGACTGCGCGACGCAGCCGGACGGACGAGCAATCCGCCGGTGGCCGGCCCCGCCCAGCCGCAAACCTCAGTTGAAGTAACTGCCCCGCCAGTCCGGCAGCGCCCCGATGGTTAGCCCAGCCTCATCGAACAGGTGCACGAAGTGCTCCGGGAAACGAATGAAGAGCCTGTCGCCTGCCTTGACGCGGCTGATGCCGCGTAGCGCGAGGGCGAAGTCGTTGCCGGCGCTGTCCTTGGTATGGACGATGGTGCCTGAGCCGAGTACCTCGGTGGTGGTGGCGGTGACTTCGAACGGTCCTTGTCCGAGTTCGGCGTGCTCGGGGCGGATGCCCAGCGTCACCTTGGTTCCGTCGGCGAATGCGAACTGACGGCCGGGCAGGGGGATCACCGCGCCGGAGGCGAGTTCCACGGCGGCGCCGTCGGCGAGGCGCCGTAGCCTGCCCTGCAGCGTGTTCATGGGCGGAGCGCCGATGAAATGGGCGACGAATAGGTTCCTGGGCTGCGCATAGAGCTCGACCGGGCTGCCCACCTGCTCGATGCGCCCTTCGTTCAGCACGACGATCTGGTCGGCCATGGTCATCGCCTCGACTTGGTCGTGCGTGACATAGATCATGGTCGAGCCGAGCCGCTGATGCAGTGCAATCAGCTCGCTGCGCATCTTGATGCGGAGCTCCGCATCGAGGTTGCTGAGTGGCTCGTCGAACAGGAAGGCCTTGGGCTCCTTGACGATGGCGCGGCCGATGGCGACGCGCTGGCTCTGGCCGCCCGACAACTGGTTGGGCCGGCGGGCGAGCAGGTGCGTGATCTGCAGGATATCGGCGGCCTTGGCCACGCGCGCTGCGATCTCGGGTTTGGCGAGCCGCTGGTTCTCGAGCCCGAAGCGCAGGTTCTGCTCGACGCTCATATGCGGGTAGAGCGCGTAGGACTGGAACACCATGGCCATGCCGCGGGCCGAGGGCAGCAGGTGATCGCAGCGAGCGCCATCGATATGCACCTCGCCGCTGGTCACCTCTTCGAGCCCCGCCATCATCCGCAGCAGCGTGGACTTGCCGCAGCCGGAGGGGCCGACGAACACCGTGAACGAGCCATCCTTGATGGTGAGGTCGATGCCGTGGATCACTTCCAGCGACTGGAAGCTCTTGGTCACCGATTTGAGCTGGATTTCGGCCATGGGCTTTACTGGAACTCAGAGGTCGCAACGGGTGCTGGGGCGGCGATGGTCCGGCCATCGACGATGATCTTCGTGCCGGGCTGCAGCGATCCGCCCAGCAGCGCGATATTGATCTCGGCGCCGGAGCGGCTGAGCGTCCCGAACGCGGTGCCGGCCGACCAGAACAGCCGGTAGTCGCCCGTGAGTTTCGGCGCAAAGCTCAGCCGCCCCGCCACGAAGTCGGCCTCGAGGCCCGAGAAGGCGTTGACCAGTTGCCAGGCCGACATCGAGCGGGCGTAGTAGGAGCCGCATTCGATATCGTTCCACGGGTTGCGGGCCGCGCCGTCGTGCCGGTCGCGCGCTGCGCGGACGATGTCGAGGCCCTCTTTGACGAGCCCGTGCATGATCATGTGCGAGGCGGACATGTATTCGATGCCGGTCCAGACTTCCTCTGCATAAGGCGCGGCGACCATCGGCTGGCGGATGCCGTCGGGATAGGTGGCGATCAAGAGCCCGCCCTCGTCCTCGAAGGCATAGTTGCGGCAGGGGTTGAAGTGATCGGCGAGGCTTGGGCGGAAATTGTTGGCATGAACCGAGCGCAACGCCGTCTCGATCTGCCCCTGGTCGAGGAAGCGGCCGATGCCCGCGACTTCGGCGTGCCACTGCCCGAGGATCTGGTCGGAGATACAGCCCTCGCCCACCTGGTACTTGATCTCGCCGAACTCGTCGGACCAGTAGACGTCCATGAAGCTGTCGGCGAGGACGCCGGCGGCGCGGCCCTCATCGAACGGGGTGAGCACCGACTTGTCGGAAAGGTCGATCTTCTGGATGAACCAGCGGCCGTTGAACAGTTCGCGGTCGATATACTCCGCGCCCGCCCTGCCCATGCGCGCGGTCGTCGCGGCGAGTTCGTCATCGCCGATGACAGTGGCCATCTCCGAGGTGGCGAGCAGTGCCGCCACATACATCGAGCCGAGCCATGAGTTGGGCCCGAACAGCTCCATGTCGAGCGTCTGGTGCTGGCGGCCGGAGAGGATGCCGGTCTGGCCCGGATCCCAGCGATCGGGGTTCTCCTCGCTCCAGGCATATTCGATGGCGCGCCTGACCTGCGGCCAGTAGCGCTTCAGCCACTCGGTGTCGCCGCTCAGCTTCCAATCGCGAAACGTCTTGATGATGGCGCCGAAATGCCCGTCGGCGCAGGGGCCGATAATGTCGAAACCGTTGCCGAGCGGCAGCTTCTGGCGGAAGGTCAGGCCGCCCGATGGCAGCATGTTGTAAGTGAACTCGGTCTCGCGCAGGGTGCGCTCGATCGCCGGGAACAGGTGGGCGAGCGCCTGCTGGTAGTTCCACACATGCGTGCACGAGCCTTCGCAGGAACCGTCAGCGGTGTGTTGGCCTTCCCAGGCCCAGAGCTCGCCGCCCTCGAGCCGGATCACCGTGGCGGTGCGGAGCAACGCCAGGGTCGAACTCGCCGCGTCCTTCACTTCGGCCGGCAATGTGCTGCCGAACAGCCCGTCGCGGAACGCGAGGGTGCGCCGCTTCAGCTCGTCCCAACGGCTGAGGGCGTCGGTGGCGGTCGCCAGCGAGTCGGCCCATTGCGTAGAGTAATAGTTCGTCCAGGCCGGCGTGGCGCGATCGGGGATGATGCCATCGGGCTTGGGGCGGTGGGCCCAGTAGACGTCGCCCTTGGGGAAGTTCCACGAGATGACGAAGCGCACGGTCTTGCGACCGCCCGCCGGCACGGCGACTTTCGCGCCGAGCGTCGTGTGCTCGGGCTGGAAATACATGTGCTTGCTGCGCGGCTTGTCGTAATGCCGGGTCGGGAGCGGGCCGGGGCGGGCGAACTCCTTCCAGTAGACGCTCAGATCGTCGAACCACTGCCCGCGGAAGTGATAGTCGGTGTGCTCGACCAGTTCGGCGTCGGTCGCGATCGTCAGGTCGCCGCGCTCGGTTTCCTTGAGCTCGGGGTCATCAGAGGTGAGGTGCATGGCGCTCACGCCGCTCGCCTGCCGGAAGCTGTTCTTGCCGCTATTGGCGCCATAGTTCCCGAGCGTACCGGCGAGCGTGTAGGTCAGCGCCTCGGCGCCGGTATTGACGATCTCGAACTCCAGCATCGCGGCGGGCATCGAGCTGTCGCGATCCTCATGCGGGATGAATGGCGAGAACGCCGTCAGCCGGACGGCGCCCGGGAAGCGGTCGTCGGAAAACACCAGGTCGGCGGTGGGAAAGCGCCCGTAGAATTCGACGTTGCGGAAATGCGGCACCCCGACCAGGGTCTGGCGGTTGGCGCCGTGCCCGAACCCATCGAACATCTTGCGCATCCCCGGCGCGCCGGCCGGGTTGAGATCATAGGGGCCGTTGAGCACGCGGGCATCGACCAGCTTGCCATCCTTTTCGGCCTTGATGGCGAAGTGCGAGTAGCCGTTATAGCTCTGCAGCGCCGGGCGGTTGCGCAGCGACCAGTCGATCAGCCGGCCGCTGCCCGAGATGGAAAAGCCGCCCGAGCCGATGCCGCCCAGCGGGAAGGCAAGGTAGCGGGAACGCTCGCCGGCATAATGAAAGCGCGCGTCGATGGAGGCGAGATCGTCCCACATAAGATGCAAAATCCTGGTTCTTAGTTTTTGATGCCGCTCATCGTGATGCCTTCGATCACGAACTTCTGGGCGATGAGGAAAAGCAGCACGACGGGCAGGATGGACATGCTCATCGCTGCCATCACCAATGAAAGGCTGCCCGAGCCGAGATAGCCCCGCAGCACGTCCATCGCGACCGGCAGCGTCATCGAGGTCTCGCGGCCGAGCAGCACGCGGGCCTGGAAATAGTAGTTCCAGGTCTGGGTGAAGGTGATGATGCCGAGCGCCGAGAGCGCCGGCCTGAGCTGCGGCAGCGAGATGCGCCAGAAGATCTTGAGGTAGCCCGCGCCATCCATCAGCGCGGCTTCCTCAAGTGCCTTGGGCTGGCTCAGCATGAACTGGCGCATCAGGAACACCCCGAAGCTCGAGGTGAGGTACATGAGCCCGAGCCCGATCGGCTGGTTGATCAGCCCGACCTGGGCATAGCCGAGATAGATCGGCAGGATCGTGACCTGTGCCGGGAACATCAGCCCGATCAGCAGGATGACGAACAGCGTGTCGCGGCCGCGGAACTCGAGCCGGGCGAAGGCGAAGGCGGCGAGCGTGCAGGTGACCAGCTGGCCCACCGTCACCACCACCGCGATCAGCAGCGAGTTGCCGTAGATCTGCAGGAACGGCACGCGCGAGGCGAGCACGGCGGCGTAGTTGGAGAGGTCGAGGCTGGTCGGCCAGAAGGTCGGCGGCAGCTTGTAGGCTTCCGATACCGGCTTGAACGACACCGAGAACAGCCACAGGAACGGCAGCAGCATGCCGATGGCGAGCACCGCGATAACGGCGATGATGGTGTAGTCCAGCCAGCGCTTGGCGGCCTGGGTCTGCATGGCGGTGTTCATCGCTGCACCCACTTGCGCGACAACAGTTGCTGGATGGCGGTGATGACGAGGATGATCACTGTCATCACCACCGAAATGGCGGCGGCATAGCCGATCTGGAAGCTGCCAAAGCCCTGCTCGACGATGAGGATCGAGAGCGAGCGCGTGGCGTCGCCAGGGCCGCCCTGGGTCAGGATGACAATCGATTCATAGACCTGCAGCGCGCCGATCGAAGCGTAGACGATGCAGAAGAACACTACCGGCGAGATGTAGGGCAGGGTGATGCGGAAGAACTGCCGCCAGGCCGGGGTGCCGTCCATCACCGCCGCTTCCATGATGCTTTTGGGCACGCCCTGCAGCGCGGCGATGAAGATGATCATGAAGAAGCCGGTGTTCTTCCACACATCCATGATGACGATCGAGGTCATGGCGGTCGAGGCATCGGTCAGCCAGCGCACGGCCGGCAGGCCGAGCACGCGCAGGAAGTAGTTGATGACGCCGAGGTCGTCGCCGAAGAAATAGCTCCAGACGATCGAGACGAACGCCGCGGCGATGATCACCGGCAGGAAGAAGGCGAGTCGGAAGAAGTAGAGCAGCCAGCCCGGCATGGCGCGGTTGAGCGCCAGGGCGAGGATCAGCCCGATCGAGACGTTGAAGGTCACGGCGAAGAAGGTGAAGCGCAGCGTGTTCCACAGGATCTCGAGCGAGCGCCGGTCGGTGAAGAAGCGCTGGAAGTTCTCGAGCCCGACCCAGCGCGAGCCGAGCATCGGATCGTAATAGGCGAAACTGAGGATCACGGTGAGGATCACCGGCGCCAGCACGAAGGTCAGGTAGAGCACCGAGGTGGGCAGCACGAAAAGGTACCCGGTCCGCGCCTGCGTGCGGCGGAGATCGGAGGGCTTTCGTAGCGCGGTCATGCTTGCTGTGGTCACGGTGTTTCAAACCCGACTGATAGAGACGGCCCCCTCCCTCGCCATTCGAGCGTAGCTCTCATGGCCTTTTCTCCTCAAATCGCTCCACTGGAGCGATTTGCCCTGTGGGACGGCTCGAAGTCCCCCATAAAGGGGGAGGTGAAGAGGCGGGGCTCTGTCTTCGATTGTGCCACGCTCACTGGCGGGGCACCTCCCCCTTCATGGGGGAGGATGGGAGGGGGCCGTCTGTCTCAGTGGGCCCCCTCCCACGCGAGGAACTCAGCCGCCCAGCTGCTGCTTCAGGCGGGTGAAGGACTCGCTGAGCTCGGCGTCGGCGGCCTTGGTGCCGTCGGCGATGCTCTCCTGGCCCGACATCATCGCGGTGTAGTGCCGGATGAAGATCTTCTCGACTTCCTGGAAGTTGGCAGGCGAGGGGACAGGCGTCGTGAACGGCAGCGTCTCGTAGTAGAGGAAGGCGCTGGGTGGAAAGGCGAGGAAGGCCTCGGAGGACGCGGCCGACTTGCGGCCCGGCACGCCACCACCACGTTCGCCCTGCTCGCGCTGTGTCTCCTCGCTGGTGAGCTCGAGCACCAGCGCCTTGGCGAGATCGGCATTCGCAGCGGACTTGGCGATCGCATAGGCGCCGAAGCCGATGATCGTGGCTTCCTTTTCCTTCTGCGGCGGCACCGCGATGTCCATGTTGAGGTTGTTCTTTTTGGCGTTCTGGACGATCCACTGACCGCGATTGATCATCGCCACCTGGCCGGCGAAGAACTGGTTGTCCATCGCCTCGGCGCCCGGGATGGGCGAGACGCCGTCGACATGGATCAGGTCGTAGAGGAACTGCAGCGTCTCGGCGACCTTGGGATCCAGCATGTTTGATGCGGTCCAGTCGGCGCTGAGGATGTTGGTGCCGTTGGAGAAGAACCAGGGCAACACGAAGAAGTTCTGGTTCGGCACTTCGTAGCCGAACTGGCTGACGTTGCCCGAGCCGTCCTTGACGGTGAGCGCCTTGGCGGTCTCGCGGAACTGCTCCCAGGTCCAACCGCGCGCCGGGTAGGCCACGCCTGCCTTATCGAACAGGTCGCGGTTGTAGTTGATCATGATGTTGTTCCAGCCGATGGGGATGTAGTTGATGTTCCCCTTGTACGAGCCCTGTTCGAACAGGCTGGGTGCGAAGTCCGAGAAGCCGGAATTGGCAGCGACGAAGTCGTTGAGCGGCAGGAACAGGCCGCGCGCCGAGAAGGCCTGGAAGGTCTCGATGGCGGTGCCGTAGACATCGGCGGCCGAGCCCGAAGTGAACTGGCCCAGCACCTTGGTGACGTAGTCGCCCCAACCGGTCGAGATCGGGTCGATCGAGACCTCGACAGTCACGTTCGGATAGGCCTTGTTGAAGCGCTGAATGGCGCTGTTGATGCCGGCGAGCTCGGCATCGCCGCCGAATGTCTGCAGCTTCAGCGTTGCGGTGGCATCCGACTGCGCCACGGCACGGCCGAGGCCGAGTCCGGCGCCTGCCGCCAGTGCCGCCGAAGACACCAGCAGGTTACGGCGTGAAATCCTGAACATACTCAATCCTCCCTCTGCGCTATCAGGCGCTTGTCGCTGACCGATCCCCCGGTCGAAACGTTTCGTGTTGCTGCCCTTGTTAGACGCCGGCTGGAGTTCGGCTCCATCCGCCGCTGGTCATTTGCGAACACGAAACGTTTCGTATACAGCATTTCGCAGCGCATTTGGCAAGGGCCACGGCGACCGAGGATTTGATTTGGCAACCATTCGGGATGTGGCAAGGCATGCAGGCGTGGCCATTTCCACGGCCTCGGCGGCGCTGAACCGTTCGGCTCCGGTGAGCGCCGACGTGATCGCCAAGGTCGAGGAGGCGGTGCGCGAGCTGGGCTATGTGCCGCATGGCGGGGCGCAGAGCCTGAGGAGTGGCCAGTCGAGACTGATCGGCCTGATCGTCCCCTCGATCACCAACCCGCATTTCGCCGCCGTGGCGCGGATCATCGAGAATGTCTGCCTCAATGCCGGCTATCTCTCGATGGTGTTTTCCACCGGGCAGGATTCCGAGCGTGAGAACCATATCCTGCGCATGCTGCGCCAGCAGCGCGTGGCCGGGTTGATCATCATCCCCACCCGCTCCGACGCCGAGCACGGCGAGCGGCTCAGAAGCGAGATCCACGTACCGACCGTCCTGCTCGACATGTATGTCGAGGGGCTCGCCTACAGCGTCGTCAAGCTGGACAATGTCGCCGCCACCCGCATGGCGACCGAGCACCTGATCGGGCTCGGCCATCGCCGGATCGCCGTCCTCACCGGCATCGCCGAGCTCGCCACCAGCAAGGACCGCCTTGCCGGTTACCTCGAAGCCCATCGGGCCGCCGGCCTCACGGTCGACCCCGGCATGCTGCTCAAGGGCGACTACGACCAGTCGCTGGCCGCCAGCAGTGTGTTCGAGGTTATGCGATCGCCCGAGCCGCCGACGGCGCTGCTGTCGATCTCCAACATGATGACGCTGGGGGCGCTCCATGCGCTGCACGATCTCGGTCTCGCGGCTCCCGGAGATCTGTCGATCGTCGGCATCGACGATTTCGACTTTGCCGAACTCCTCGCGCCGCCGCTGACGGTGGTTCGCGTGCCGCTGGCGCCGATGGCCGAGCGGGCCATCGAGATCATGCTCGATCTCATTGCCGGCCGCCGCCGCCCGAGCAGCACGACGGACCTGTTCACCCCCGAACTGGTGCTCCGCAGTTCCACCATCCCTGCGCCGAAATCGGAATCCTAGGCCAGCCGCCTCGTCGATTGCCTGATCGTCAGCGCCAGCGGCAGATAGATATGCCCGGTGCCTTCCGCGTCCTGGGCAACGCCTTCGATCCGGTCGATCAGGCGGTTGGCGGCCAGCTGGGCGATGCGTTCTTCATCGAAGGTGACCGAGGTGATCTGCGGACGGGCAAAATCCCGGTGGCCGCTGCCGAACGAGACGAACGACACATCGTCGGGTACCCGCAGGCCATTGTCGGAAAGGGCGGCAAGCGCGCCCGTCGCCACCGCATCGTTGAAGGCCACCATAGCGGTAAATCGGCTGCGCGCCGCCAACGCTGCCTGCACCGCGTCGTAGGCCGCCGCCGCGGAGTAACCGCCGGTCGACACCAGCTCCAGCCCGGCCTCGCTGCCAGGTTCGTTGTCGGCATAGGCGGCGCGCACGCCGGACCAGCGTCGCTCGGCCGACCGGCTTGGCGTCGGGCCGACGAACAACACCTGACGATGTCCCAGCCGATGCAGGTAGTCGCCGATCTGCCGCCCGCCGCCGTCCTCGTCATGCAGGAAGCAGTCGATGTCGGCAATATCATAGGACCCCGACACGCCAACCATCGAGATGCCGCGCTCGGCGAGGCGTGACAGCCCAATCTCCGGGTGTCCCATGACCCAACTGAGCGGCAGGAACGCCCCATCCATCCTCAGTCCGATAATCCGGTCGAGCGCCTCGCGGGTCATTTCCACCGAGCCGTCGGTATCGAGCAGGAACACCGCGTAGCCGCGGGCATGCGCCACCGCCTCGACGGCCTTGAAGGTGCGGACGATAGCAACGTTGGTGATATCGGGCGTCAGGTAGGCGAGGGTGCGCGTCCGCTTGGCGTGCAGCGAGCGCGCCATATGGTTGGGTTGGAACTCGAGCTTTGCGATCGCCTCCCGCACCCGGCGGGCGCGATCCTCCGATACCGGCTTATTGCCGTTCACCACCGAGGACACGGTCGAGATCGATACGCCGGCTTCGCGGGCCACATCCTTGATGGTAGCGATTGGCTTGGACATCGACGGTCAGAATCCTCGAACAGTGGCCGCTCGCCTCGAGCAGAGCCAGATCGTCACGCTGACCGCAAGGGTATCGCAGTCGCTTACGCACTTGAGAAACGTTTCTTCAGAAGTCGCGATCTTGCCCTCATTTCTTACCACATGGCCCTGCTATTGCGTCAATCCACATTTGCGAAACGTTTCTCAAATTTCTTGACTTACGCAGATTCTGGTGCCGAGTATGGATGCATCGCCGGGCGCTATCCCGGTCGCTCTGGGAGGAGATCCATGCTCAAGACTGAGAAACTGCGGGGCCGGACGGGCGCTGCGCGGCTGCTGGCCGCCACCATACTCGCCGGCTCGCTATCGGTGGTCGCAACGCTGGCGCAGGGCGTCGAACTGACGCTATGGGCGCCGCCGACCTTCACGCCGACCGCCGGCCTGCCGGCGGTGGCCGACGCCTATAAGGACCTCTACGACCGGTTCCAGGCCGAGCACCCGGATATCACGCTGAAGTTCGAGATCCTGCCCAACGGCACCGAGGCGCTGCAGCAGTTGCTGACCGCCGCCACCGCCGGCAACCTGCCCGATCTCGCGGTGCTCGACGGCTTCTGGATCGCCCGGCTGGTCGAGACCGGCAAGCTTCAGCCGCTCGACGAGATGTGGCCGGCCGAGGCGCGGGCCGCTTTCTATCCGCAGGCCGTCGACGCCGTGACCTTCGAGGGCAAGGTCTATGCCGCCTGGTTCCACAATGCCTGGCGCGGCCTGTTCTACCGCCCCAGCGTCATGGCCGAACTCGGCTATACCGAGCCGCCGAAAAACTGGGACGAGTTCGTCGCGTTCGGCGAGAAGGCCAAGGCGGCTGGCAAGTCTGCCGTGATGCTTCCCGCCTCGGGTACCGAACTCACCGCACTCCACATGCTCTCGATGTTCTGGGGCCTGGGCGGCAATCTCGTCGACGATACCGGTAAGCCGGTGTTCTTCGATGGGGCCAACCGCGCGGCGCTCGAGCAGGTCTACGCCCTCTACCGCGAGATGGTCGCGAAGGGGATGATGCCGCTCGATGTCTCGACCATGGACGAGAGCGCCATCCGCCCGTTCTTCTACTCGGGCGAAACCGCCTCGGTGGCGCAGTCGTCCTCGGCGGTGACGCAGATGTACGCCGATGTCCCCGACCTCAAGGGCGATCTGGGCGCTTACAGCTATCCGCTGCCCGGCGGCGCGCAGGCTTCGCCGATCCTTGTCGGCTGGACTTACGGCATCTTCGCCGATGAACCGGAGCGCAAGGCAGCTGCGTGGACATTCGTCGACTTCGTGCTCAAGCCCGAGAACCTCGGCAAGCTCAATGCCGCAGCCGGCCACCTGCCGATCGTGCAGTCGATCTGGGACCAGGATTTCTACAACAACGACCCCTTGATGCAGCAGTTCAAGGCCATCTTCGATACCGGCGCCATGCGCGCCCGGCCCAACGTGCCGATCTACCCCACCATCACCAATGCCTGGGCCTTGCAGATGGCAGAAGTGCTGGCCGGCAACATCACCCCAGCGCAGGCGGTCGACAACGCCCGCGACCAGGTGATGACCGAGTATGACCGGATGTCGTCGCACTGAACTCCGCCCTATCCCGCGCCGGGCGGTGTTCTGCCGCCCGGCCCCGCCCACGACCATCACGGGGGTCTCAGATGGCTCGAGCCCGCTCGGCTAATGGCCTGTCGCGTCACCAGTACCTGTTCTTCATCATGCCGGCGATCCTGGTGGTGCTCGGCTTCACCGCCTATCCGGCGCTCTATGGCATCTGGATCAGCCTGACCAATCTCCACTTCGCCTATCCGGACTCCCGCTTCGTCGGGCTAGATAATTACGTGCGGTTCTTCACCTGGCCGGCGCTTCCGCAGGTCGCGACCAACACGGTGATATTCGTCACCTCGGTGGTGGCGTTGCAGCTGTCGCTCGGGCTGATGATCGCGCTGTTGCTCAACAAGCTGGTGTTCGGTCGCCGGCTGATGCGCTCCATCGCCATCCTGCCCTGGGTGATCCCGGCGGTGATCATCGGCCTGATGTTCCAGCAGCTGTTCTCGGGCAGCAAGCTGGGGATCATGAACACAGTGATCGCTATGTTCGGCTTCGAGACCCGCAGTTGGCTCTCCAACCCCTCGGAATCGATGGCGATCATGATCGCCTCTGTGGTGTGGCGCGGCGTGCCGCTTTCTATCATCCTGCAACTGGGCGGCCTGCAGACCATCGGCCGGGAACTCTATGAGGCTGCCTCGATCGATGGCGCGTCGCGCTGGCAGGTGCTGCGCTACATCACCATCCCGTCGCTGAAGCCGATCCTGCTGATCAACCTGATCATGGCGACGTCGGGCACGCTCAACCATGTCGATATTCCGCTGGCGCTCACCGGCGGCGGGCCGGGCAGGGCGACCGAAGTGCTGTCGCTCAGCCTCTACAACCAGGGTTTCCAGGTGCTCGACGCGGCCTATGCCTCGACCATCGCCACGGTGATCCTGATCATCAACCTGATCCTGACCGTCGCCTACCTGCGTGTCCTGAGGGTACCCAGATGACCACCGAAGCCATCGTCCATTCGCGCCCGCTCGCCGATCGGCCGCGCTATCGGCTGCCTGAGCTGGCGGTCACCTACGCCCTCTATGGCCTGCTGTCGCTGGTGGTGCTGTTCCCGCTCGCCTGGGTGCTGCTCGGCTCGTTCAAGAACCCGGGCGAAATCTTCGCCTTCCCGACGACCTTCTGGCCGCGCGACTTCACCTTTTCCAACTACACCGATGTCATCAATCGCACGGCGCTGCCGACCTATCTGTGGAACACGGTGATCGTCACCGCCTTCACCCTGGTCTTCTCGCTCGGCATCGGCACCGTCGCCGCCTACGGTTTCTCGCGCTGGGAGTTCCCGTTCAAGGATACCATCCTCGTCGTGCTGCTGATCCTGCAACTGATCCCCAGCACCGTGAACATCGTACCGTACTACATGATGCTCAACTCGCTCGACCTGTTGAACACCCATGCCGGGTTGATCATCATCTACACGGCCGGCAATGTCCCCTTCGTCATCTGGATCATGAAGGGCTATTTCGACACGCTGCCGCGCAGCCTCGATGAGGCGGCGGTGATCGACGGCTGTTCGATGTTCCGGGTGTTCTGGAGCATCATCCTGCCGCTGAGCCTTCCCGGGCTCTCCGCCGCCGGCTTCCTCACCTTCCTCAGCGCCTGGTCGGAGTTCCTCCTGCCGCTGGTGCTCGCCAATTCGCGCGAGGTGGCGGTGATGAGCGTCGGCCTGTTCAGCTTCTTCGGCACCGACAACACGGCCTATCACTACGCTTTTGCGGCCTCGGTGATGTCCACGGCGCCGGTGATCATCGCTTACCTCTTTGCACAGGAGTACCTCGTGTCGGGCCTAGCCAGTGGAGCCGAAAAATGATCGACGCAACCATCTTCCAGGTTGGTCGCCAACCGCAGCTCTTCGTCGACAACTGGCTCATCGAGCAGTCCGACAGCGTGACCCGCCGTTGGCACAAGCCCGAGCGTCTCGGCGCCGGCCCGGTGCTCAAGGCCGACCGGCCCTGGGAGCACACGCCCTACTTCACCTACAGCAACTTCAACGTGCTGAAGGACCCGACCGACGGGCTGATAAAGTGCTGGTACGAGGACCTTGGTCCGATGGCACCGTATCAGCGTCACCCCTGGCAGAACCGCATGCTCTACGCGGTGAGCGAGGACGGCGTCCATTTCGAGAAACCTCTGATGGACCGCGTGCTGGTCGATGGCCAGCGCACCAATATCTTCGCCGGCTATGTTGAGGGCGCTTCGCCCAGTGCGGTTAACCCATGGGCTGATACTGGCGTGCATTCCGCCGCCATCGTCATCGACCCCGAGCCGACGGATCCGGCGCAGCGCTACCGCATGCTGTTCACGCGCGCCACCGCGGACTATCGCCACAAGATCGACGTGGCGCATTCGGCCGATGGCCTCACCTGGCAGAGCTACGGCGTTCCGCCCAGCTTCGGCAATGCCGGTGGCCGTCTCTCGGATGTCTCGACCATTACCTATGACCCGGCGACGCGGCTCTACCTGCAATACACCCGGCACGGCCGAATGACCGCGGCCGGCGCGCCAAGCGATTGGCCCGGCGTTCCCTCCGGCTGGGGCGGGTGCTTCGCCAGCTACTGGCCCAACCGGCCCGACCTGATGAACAAGCGCCGGGTTTACCGCACCGTCAGCGCCGACTTTCTCAACTGGACCGATCTGGTCGCTGCGGTAACCCCCGACGATCTGGTCGACAACCTCGACGAGGCCTTTTACGGGCTCGGCCAGTTCCGGGTCGGCGGCCTGCATTTCGGCACGCTTGGCGTGCTGCAATATGTCGATAACGAAATGGAGGTGCGGCTGGTCTACAGCCGCGACGGCATCTCCTGGCAGCCGACCGACAAGGCCAACGCCTTCCTCGCGCCGCGGCACGGCGCGCACTGGGACAGGCACATGGTGTCGATCGTCTCGCCGCCGGTGCGGGTCGGCGACCGCTGGCATTTTTACCACGGCGGCTCCTGGGCGCATCATGACTATTGGTGGGCCGGCGGCCAGAAGCTCGATCACGACGAGGCCCGCGACCCCAGTGCCGAGGTTCGTTTCGGCATGGGCGTCGCCACGTTGCGCTTCGAGGGTCTGGTCTCGCTCGACAACCGCGGTCCGCGGCTGGGGCGGATCATCACACGCCCGCTCAGCACCGACGGCCGCTCACTCTGGCTCAACAGCCGCGGCAAGGGCGGCGCGATCCGTGTCGCCATCAGCGATTCCAATGGTCGTATCCTGCCCGGCCGCAGCTTTGACGACTGCACGTCGATCAGCGCCGACGGCGTCCGCAACCAGGTGCGCTGGACCACGGGCACCGCCCCCGACCCGGAAGGATCCGCGGATCGCTTCATCAAGCTCTGGTTCGAGATCGACGACGCCGAACTGTTCGCGTTCGGCTTCGACGACTAGGGGCGCCTCGTTACCCCGCGCCGGTCGCTGCCGGGTCGGGGACGGCGATCCAGCCCTGGGGCAGGAAGCCGCGGGCGTCGATCGGCCAGCTGGCGTCGGCGGGGAGTTGCGGTTTGCCGTCGACGCAGGCCCAGGTCCCGCTTGGCGCCAGCAACTGCTCGACATTGGGGTTGCGCTCGCAGAACTCGCGCATCTCCAGCACCGTTGGCGCCATGTCGCAGATCGGCCCGACATAGGATGTGCAGGCCAGCACCGCGCCCTCGAAGCAACGCCAGCGCACCCGGTCGCGCGCCGAGCCGGCAGGGATCAGCAGCGCGCTGGTCATTGCCATGACGGTGGCCGGGCCGCTGTAGCGATGGTCCACATAGTCGATCGTGCCCACGGCGCGGCAATAGGCGAAGGGGTCGTCGTAGCTTTCCGGCGCCGCCGCGGCAGCAATGCGCGTCGGCGTTGTTGCCGGCTCGCTGAGCAGCGGGGCAGCTGGCGTAGCGGGCGCTGCAGCGGCGGGCAGAGGGGCGGAGAGCGCCGCGACGGCCGGGGTCGCCGTGGCAGGAGCGTCGAGTGACCGGGCAGCAGTCGACGCATCGGCTGCCGTTACAGGCGTCGCCGGCGGTTGCAGTTTCGCTGCGGCAACAGGCGTGGCGGCCCCGGGGGCAGGCGCCTCGCCGCTGGCCGCGACCATCGGGGTGTTCAGTGGGCTGAGCAGGGCGTCGAGCGAGCCGTCGCGGTAGATCAGGTAGCCGCCCGCCGCAAGGATGCCGATACCCAGCACAGCGCCCACCGCCGCCAGCGCTGCGACCCAGACGCTGCCGCGTCGGGTCCTGCGCCGGCCCTGTGGCTCGCGCCGGGGTTCCGCCTCGCGCTTCCGCTCGCGGTTCTCCGGCTCGCGTCGCCGTACCCCGGGGTCCTGTTCCCGCATCTCGGCTCGCAGCTCGGGTGCAGCCTTGGTCCGCGGTGCTTCGGGTTCCGGCCGCAGCTGCTCGCGCCGCGCCTCGGCCCACATGTCGGGATCGTGCCGACGCGGCGGCTGCTGCGCATCGAGATCCTGCCAGCGCGGGGGCATGCTCGTTGGGCGAGAGGTGACCGTCACATCGTCGAGCGTCAGCGGAATGGCCCGCTTGGGCGGTGGCGCTGCGTCCTGCCGCGGCATCAGCAACGGGTCCATCCGCAGCGCTGCCTCGCGCTCGAACTCGCTGTCGACCTCTTCGGGCGGCTCGGCCGCGAGCTTCCGGTTGCGCCGGGCCAGTCGCCGCCGTCGCACCTGCAATTCCCCGGCGAGGAACGCGAACAGTGCCGCGATACCGGCCGCGCCTGCCGGCGCCAGCAGGTGGTAGGTGAACAGTTGTGGTACCGAGATGGCGACCACCAGCCAGCCCGCCGCCGCGCCGATCAGCAGCAACGCGGCAAAGCCCGGTGTCACCGTGGCGAGCACGCCGCCCAGCAGCGCGGCGCCGGCGATGGCGTACCAGATGATGGTGCCGAGCAGCCGCTCGTTCGAGGTCGTCGTCCAGAAGTCGAGGAATGGTGAAATGAGGTCGACGCGCAGCGCACTCGGCGCCAGGAGCGCAAACAGCCCGGCAATCAACCCCAAGAACAGCGCGGCAATTCTCACCGTTTATTTCCCCGATGGTCTTTGTTGCGCCCCCGCGGGCGAAGCATGCCCATGGGCGCACCCAAGCGCAAGTCGGCATGCGTGCTTGATGCACTGTAACCCGCCCATGTTGCTGTCGCGTATTGCCTTTCAGCCCGCTCTCGTGATGATGAAGGCATGAAAGTCCTCATCCTCGGTTCGGGCGTCATCGGCACCACCTCTGCCCATTATCTGGCGCAGGCAGGCCACGAGGTGACGGTGATCGATCGCCAGCCGGGACCGGGGCTCGAGACCAGCTATGCCAATGCGGGCGAGCTGTCCTACGGCTACGCCTCGCCCTGGGCCGGGCCGGGTATCCCGGTCAAGGCGATCAAGTGGCTGCTGATGACCGATGGCCCGCTGGTGCTCAGGCCCAAGCTCGATCCGCGTATGTGGATCTGGGGCCTGCAGCTGCTGGCCAACTGCACCGAGCGCGCTTATGCCGTCAACAAGGGCCGCATGGTGCGGCTGGCCGAGTACTCGCGCGACAGGATGATCGCCCTGCGCGCCGAAACCGGCCTCGCCTTCGACGGCCGCCAGCAGGGCACGGTGCAGCTGTTCCGCGAGCAGAAGCAGCTCGATCACGCCGCCGACGACATCGCCGTGCTGAAGCGGTACGGCGTGCCCTACGAGGTGCTCGACCCCAAGGGCTGCGTCGCGGCGGAGCCGGGGCTTGCCACGGCCACAGTGCCGTTTGTCGGCGGGCTGCGCCTTGCCAACGACGACACCGGCGACTGCAAGATGTTCACCGAAGCCCTGGCGGGGCGTGCCGCCAGCCACGGCGTCGCCTTCCGCTACGGCACCCGTATCGACCACATTGCCATCGAGGCCGGCGCGGTGACCGGCGTTGCCACCGACAAGGGCATGTTGACCGCCGACGCCTATGTCGTGGCGCTCGGCAGCTATTCGCCGCTGCTGCTGCGCCCCCTCGGCATTGGCCTGCCGGTCTACCCGATCAAGGGCTATTCGCTCACCGTGCCGATCACCGATGCCTCGGTGGCGCCGGTTTCGACTGTCATGGACGAGACCTACAAGGTGGCGACGACCCGGCTTGGCGACCGCATCCGGGTCGGCGGCACCGCCGAGATTGCCGGCTACGACACGACGCTCCACCCCGCGCGCCGCGGCCCGCTCGACCGCTCGCTGCGCGAGCTGTTCCCCAGTGCCGGAGATGCGTCGAAGGCCAGTTTCTGGTGCGGGCTGAGGCCCATGACGCCGGATGGAACGCCGGTGCTGGGGCGCTCGAAGTTCTCCAACCTCTACCTCAACACCGGTCACGGTACGCTTGGCTGGACCATGGCCGCCGGGTCCGGCCGCGTGCTTGCCGACATCATTTCCGGCCAGACACCCGACATCGAAGTCGCCGACCTCGGGCTAAGCCGTTACGCTTATGCCTCGGGCTAAGCCGTTACGCTTCCTGATCCGTGCTGCGCTCCAGCGGCTCGAAAACCGAGAGCTTGGGAACAGCCGGCATCGGCCCTCGCCTTTGGCGGCGAATTGGGCGATAAGCCGAGGATCGCTCGCCCCGGGACGTCATGCGCGCCTTACTGTTCGCCCTCGCTCTGCTGCTCGCCCCGTCGGCGCCGGTGATGGCGCAGGCGCTGCCCTATCACATCGATCCCGGCGCGCGCGAAATCGTCCCCAGCCTCGCCGCGGTGCCGTCGATCCGCTTTCTCACCACTGCCGACTTTCCGCCGTTCAACTTCCGTGACGACAAGGGCGAACTGGTCGGCTTCAATGTCGACCTGGCGCGGGCGCTCTGCGCCGATCTTGCCATTGCCTGCACGGTACAGGCCTGGCCATGGGATCAGGCAGCACGGGCGCTGGAAGACCGGCAGGGTGACGCATTGATCGCCGGGCTGGCGCTGACCCGCGAGAACGGGGCGCTGTTCGATTTTTCGCAGATTTACCTGATGCTGCCCGGCCGTTTCGTCACGCCCGTCGCTGCGGCCGCCGGGTTCGAGCCGGCATCGCTCGACGGCAAGCGGGTGGCGGTGCGCCGCGGCTCGACCCATGCCGAGTTCATCCGTCGCTACCTGCCGGCAGCCGGGCTGATCCAGTTCGACAGCGAGATCATGGCGCTCGATGCGCTGTCGAAGGGCGAAGCAGACGCCTATTTCGGCGATGCGATGCGCGCCTCGTTCTGGCTCAACGAGCATGTCGGCTGCTGCGAGTTCGCGGGCGAGGCGTATTTCCGTCCCGACCTGTTCGGCGATGGTCTGGCCGTCGCCGTACCGGCGGGCGCCGACGCCGTCCGCCAGGTCATCGACTACGGCCTCGCCCGGCTGAAGCGCTCGGGCGCCTACGACGAACTCTACCTGCGCTGGTTCCCGGTGAGTTTCTATTAGAGCGCTTTCAGGAAAAGTTGCAGACTTTTCCGGTTCGAAGGCGCGACCAAATCAAAAACCCAGAGCACGCACCGATTCAAAGAAGCGGTGAAATGCTCTAGGCCGCGCGCATGCGGGCGCGGGCGCTTGCTTCGATCGCGGCGGTGACCAGCCGGTCGACGTCCAGCCGATCGCGCACCATCTCGAGCAGGCGCAGCTCCTCCTGCGGCAGCTGCACGTCGACCACCGCGACCTCGACGGCGAGCGCGTAGGCGGTGTCGTGCAGGCGCTTCGGCACAGCGGCGATGGCATCGTTGAGCACCGTGTCGAGGCCGGCGCTGTTGGTCTTGTCGACCGCCGCGTTGGCCACCGCCGAGAGCCGCTCGAGGTCGAAATCGGCGAAGACCGGCGAGCGCACCACGAGGCTCCCGATCACGTCCAGCTCGTGGTCGGAGATGCCTTCGTCGGACGAGGCGGTAACCACCATGATGTGGATGAGAGCGTCCTGCAGGGAAATGGCCATCGGGTCCTCGAAAGCGAGATCAGGAAAGTTGCAGAGCTTTCCGGTTCGATCTTGCGACAACCAAGACCTGATCGAAAAGTCCCGCATAACTAGGCACCGCACCGGCGCTTGGCAAGGCGGGGCAGGGCGCTTCCCATTGACGCCCGTAGCCGGCTGGTGCAATTGAGCGCCTTCTCCCCACTCAGCATCTGAGGCCTGCCGTGCCCGCGCCGCTTCCGACCCTCGACCCCGCCTTCTTCGACGCCGCTCAGACGGCGCGCGCCTGGCCGTTCGAGGAAGCCCGGAAACTGGTGGCTCGGGTCGAGCGGCTGGGGCTGGAAGAAGTGCTGTTCGAGACCGGTTACGGTCCCTCGGGCCTGCCGCATATCGGCACCTTCGGCGAAGTGGCGCGCACCACCATGGTCCGCACTGCCTTTCGGCTCCTGACCCGCGACGAGATCCCGACCCGGCTGCTCTGCTTCTCCGACGATATGGACGGCATGCGCAAGATCCCGGAAAATGTGCCGGATCGCGCCGCACTCGAGCCTTACCTGCAGATGCCGCTGACCGCTGTGCCGAACCCGTTCGGCGGCGATTATCCGAGCTTTGGCGACCACAACAACACCATGTTGCGGCGCTTCCTCGATACCTTCGGCTTCAACTACGAGTTCGCCAGCGCCACCGAGTACTACAAGGCAGGGCGCTTCGACGAAGTGCTGCTGCGCGCCGCCGAGCGCTATGCAGAGATCATGGCGGTGATGCTCCCCAGCCTCGGCGAGGAGCGGCAGGCGACCTATTCGCCATTCCTGCCGATCTCGCCGATTTCGGGCCGCGTGCTCTACGTGCCGATGAAGCACGTCGATGCCAAGGCCGGCACGGTCACCTTTGTCGACGAGGATGGGCGCGATGCCACCCTGCCGGTCACCGGCGGGCATGTGAAGCTGCAGTGGAAGCCGGATTTCGGCATGCGCTGGGCGGCGCTGGGCGTCGATTTCGAGATGTTCGGCAAGGACCACCAGACCAACCAGCACCTCTACGACAAGATCTGCGCCATCCTCGGCGGCACCCCGCCCGAGCACTATGTCTATGAGCTGTTCCTCGACGACCTGGGCCAGAAGATCTCGAAGTCGAAGGGCAATGGGCTGACCATCGACGAGTGGCTGACCTATGCCGGCACCGAGACCCTCAGCCTCTACATGTTCCAGAAGCCGCGGGTGGCCAAGCGCCTCTATTTCGACGTGATCCCGCGCGCCGTCGATGAGTATTACCAGCACGTCGCCGCCTATAACGGCCAGGACGCGGCAGCGGCGCTCGAGAACCCGGCCTTCCACATCCATTCGGGCAAGGTCCCGGTGGTCGATATGCCGATCTCCTTCGGGCTGCTGCTCAACCTCGCCTCGGCTGCCAACGCGCACGAGAAGTCGGCGCTGTGGAACTATATCTCGCGCCGCCTGCCAGGCGAGACGCCGCTGACCAACCCCGAGCTCGACCGGCTCGCGGGTTATGCGGTGCGGTACTTCAACGACGAGGTGAAGCCGACCAAGACGTTCCGCGCTCCCACTGACAAGGAACGCGCCGCGTTGCAGGATCTCGCCGACCAACTCGCCGGCAAGGAAGCGCTCGAGGCCAAGGAACTGCAGGACATCGTCTATGCGGTCGGCAATGCGCACGCCTTCGATCCGCTGCGCGATTGGTTCGGCGCCATCTATCAGGTGCTGCTCGGCGCCGACCAGGGCCCGCGCTTCGGCTCGTTCATCGCGCTTTACGGCGTGGCCGAGACCCGCAAGCTGATCGCCGATGCGCTGGCCGGCAAGCTGGTCACCGCTGCCGATTGAACGGCTGACGCTCAGTCGGCGCGGAGGAACGCCACCGAGCGTTCGAACGCCGCCTCGGCGGCCGCGGCATCATATTCCGGCCGGTCGGCTTCGGCGAACCAGTGCGTGGTGTGGGGGTAGACGATGGCGGTGCTGGGCGCACCGGCGGCCACGAGCTTTCTGATCATCCCGTCCTGATCGTCAGCGAACGGGTCGGTCTCGGCGAAGTGGCCGAGCACCGGCACCTTCAACCTGACTTCGCGGTCGGCGTAATAGGTGACGACGCGCCTGAGCGGCAGCTCCTCCTGTAGCTGCAGCAACTGGAAACCGCCGAACGAAAAGCCCAGCCCACTGACGCCACCGGTCACCGCCGCATGTGCGGCCAGGGTGCGGACATTGTCGGCGAGCAGCGCCGGGGCCGATTGCCAGTAGCGCTCCAGCAGCCCCTGCGCCGCATCGCGCTCGGTCGCGACGTTACCCTCGAAGGCGTCGGCCAGCCCGACGACGAAGCCGCGCTCGGCGAGGCGCCGGCCAAAATCCAGCACTGTCTGGTTGCGGCCCCACCACGGATGGATGAGCAGCACACCCAGCCCGCTGCCGTCAGGGGGCAGGACGATCTCGAGTTGTTCGGTCACTGGCTGGCCCAGACGATGCGGCCCATACCCTCGACGTCCTTCATCGCGAGGATGCGCGGTGGATGGGCGGGGTTGAGCGAGTGGAGTTCGACCAGCTTCGGGGTCAGCCGGTACAGCACTTTGACCAGCACTTCGCCGGCCCTCGTGCGCACCACCACGCGATCGCCGCGGCGCATCTGCATGGTGGGGGACACCACGATGATGTCGCCATCGCGATAGAGCGGTTGCATCGAGTCGCCCGAGACTTCGAGGGCGTAGCTGCCGTCCTCGGGCGCCGACGGGAAGGCCACCTCGTCCCAGCCCTGGCCCTGCGGGAAGCCAGCCGCATCGAAGAAGCCGCCCGAGCCGGCTTGTCCGAGACCGAGCAGTGGGACAGACGACCGCGTAGCGTTCGGCGCCCGTACCTGCAGAAAGGCGCCGCTGCCGGCGAGGAAGGCATCGAAACTCTCGTTGGTCGCTTCCAGCACCTTGGCGACGCTCTCGGTCGAAGGCCAGCGCTTGCGCCCGTCCTTGCTGATCCGCTTGGATCGGTTGAACGCGGTCGCATCCAGACCCGCAAGCCGCGCCAGCCCGGACGCCGACAGCCCGTGCCGTCCGGCGATCGTGTCGATGGCGTTCCAGATGTCGCTATGCGAGAGCATGCTTTCCGGTCGAGCTCCCCGAGGAATGCTGTCTCCGCGCGGAAACAAGTCCTATCCAAAACCTGGCCCAGACGCTTGTAAAGCGGGCCGGACCAACTTGTGATCGGCGGCCTGACTCTCTAGGGTCCGGCGCGTTCGATCCAAGGAGCATGCCGTGGCCACCCCGGAGTTCATCTACAAGGTCGCGAGCCGCGAGATCTATGACGCCTCGCTGGCCGCCGGCCGCTTCGTCGGCCAGCCGATCGACCTCAAGGATGGCTACATCCACTTCTCCAGCGCCCCACAGCTCGGCGAAACCATCCGGCTCTATTTCGCCGGGCTCGGCGATCAGGTGCTGTTCCAGGTGCCCGCGGCGCCGCTCGGCGAGGCGCTGAAATGGGAGGCATCGCGCGACGGCGATCTGTTCCCGCATCTGTTCGCCAGCTTGCCGATGTCGGCGGTTTCCAACATGACACGGCTCGATGTCCCGGCTGACGGTCTCGTCTCACTGCCGGATTGGGTCAAATGATCTTCTCGCGTCTCTCCCCGCTGCTCCGTATGCCGCTGGTCTCGGGCCTGACCCGTGACACGCTGCTGAAGATGGACCCCGAGATCGCCCACGGCGCCACCATCGCGGCGCTGCGGCTTGGCCTCGCGCCGGAGCAGGAGGGCGTCGATCCCCCCGAACTGCACATCACGCTTTGCGGGCTCGACCTCAAGAACCCGGTCGGCATGGCGGCCGGCTTCGACAAGAATGCCGAGGTGCCCAAGCCGCTGGCCCGCATGGGCTTCGGCATGGTCGAGATCGGCACGGTCACGCCGCGCCCGCAGGTCGGCAACCCCAAGCCGCGGCTGTTCCGGGTCACCCCGGCCGATGGGGTGATCAACCGCATGGGCTTCAATAACGAGGGCCATGACGCGGCCTTTGCCCGGCTGAAGGGTGCGCATGTCGGCGCCATCCTCGGGGTCAATATCGGGGCTAACAAGGACTCTGAGGATTTCGTCGCCGACTATGTCACCGGCGTCACCCGCTTCGCCGAGGTCGCCGATTACCTGACGGTCAACATCTCGTCCCCCAACACCCCCGGCCTCAGGAACCTTCAGGCCGACGAGGCGCTGACGCGGCTGCTGGCCGCGGTGCTGAAGGCCCGCTCCAAAGCCTCGGTGCGCGTGCCGGTGCTGCTGAAGATCGCCCCCGATCTCGACGAGAAGGCGCTCGACGGCATCGCCAAAGTGGTGCTCGCCACCGATCTCGACGGGCTGATCGTCTCCAACACCACGCTGAGCCGCGACCCGGTGCAGGGCCTGGAGAATGCCACCGAAACCGGCGGCCTCTCCGGCAAGCCGCTGTTCAACCTCGCGACGCAGAAGCTGGCGCAGGTCCGCCAGCGGGTGGGCAAGCTCCCGATCATCGGAGTTGGGGGCATCCACTCGCCCGAGAGCGCCGTGGCCAAGTTCGAGGCCGGCGCCGACGCGATCCAGCTCTACTCGGCCCTGGTGTTCGGCGGGCTCGATATGCTCGACCGGCTGAAGCGCGGGCTGAGCGCTGCGGTGCGGAGCAGGGGTTTGAAGTCGGTATCGGAACTGACCGGGCTGACGACGTCGGAATGGGCTTCGGGCAAAGCTAGCCTCTAGCGTTCGAGCGTGGGGCCACCCCCACCCTTGATCCCTCCCCACAAGGGGGAGGGAGATCTGACTGCAAGCTATCGGTTCCTGCGTCTCCCTCCCCCTTGTGGGGAGGGCAGCAAAGCTTGTGAGCGAAGCGAGCTAGCGTCGCTGGGTGGGGCCTTGCTCTTGCGCTGCTACGCGTCAAACAACCCCGCCTTCTTCCGCTCCAGCGCCCACCAGTAAAAGCCGGCGCGGCAGAGGAAGAACAGGTGGATCGAGATCCATAGCCCGGTATTGCCGAACGCCCCCTGCAGCACCACGGCGGCGGCGAGGAACAGGCCGAGCGCCAGCACCATGCCGTTGCGCATCACCGTATTGAGCGTCACGCCCACCAGAATGCCGTCGAACACGAAGGCCGGCATGCCGGTAAGCGAGGAGAGCGCCGCGACCCACAGGAACATCCGGGCATATTCGCGCACCGGTTCGCTCGTGGTCATGAAGTCGATCAGGTACCAGCCGCCGGCGAACCAGACCAGCGCCAGCCCGACCGCGATCAGCGTCCCCCAGCGGAACGCGAGGGTGTAGGCGCGGTCGAAAGCCGGCCGCCAGTTGGCGCCGACCGCCTTGCCGCAGAGCTGCTCCGCTGCCTGGGCGATGCCATCGAGGAAGAAGCCCGAGATCATCAGGAAGTTGAGGAGGATGGCGTTGGCGGCGAGCGGCACTTCGCCCAGCCGCGAGCCCTGCGCGGCAAAATAGGCGTAGGCCCCCATCAGCGCGATCGAGCGGATCATCAGATCGCGGCTGAGCCCGAACATCCGCTGCAGTGCATGGCCGTGGAACAACTCGTCCGGCACGATCAGCGCCATGATTTTTCTGAAGCCGCCGAAATGCCGGACCAGGAATATCAGCCCGAGGAGGCACGCCGCGGCCTGGCCGATCACCGTCGCCAGCGCCGCGCCATGCGGGCCCCAGCCAAAGCTCATCACGAACAGGATCGACAGCGGAATATCGATGCCGTGGATCAGCATCTGCAGCATCATGCCGGTTTTGGCCTGCGCCCGGCCATAGAACCAGCCGAGCAGCGCATAGTTGATCAGCGAGAATGGCGCCGCCCAGATCCGCACCTCGAAATACTGCTTCAACGCCTCGGCGACACCGGCGGTCGGCGCCATCGCGAGGTTCGCCAGCGCCAGCAGCGGCAGCTGCAGCGCGATCATCAGCACGGCGGCGATCACTCCGATGCCGATGGCCCGCGCCACATGCAGCAGGCCGTCGCGCGGGTCGCGCGCCCCGATCGCCTGGGCGGTCAGCCCGGCCGTGCCGGTCCTCAGGAAATACGCCATCGAGAAGATGAAATCGAACACCAGCGCGCCCAGCACAACGCCGCCCAGCATTGCCGCATCGCCCTGCCGGCCGATCACCGTGATATCGACCAGCCCGGCCAGCGGCTCGGTGATGAAGGCCACCGAGGCGGGCAGCGCAATGGCCCAGACGTCGCGCGAGCGCACGTCGAACGGATAGGTCGGTCGGGTCAATTGGGCCGTCTGAACTGGAGGCGAGGTGGGCGATTCGATGGAACGGGCTAAACTCTACGCCAGCCGTGCGGCCCGGTCACGCCTCCGCCGGTTCTGGCAACAGCAGTATGACGAGGGCAAGGCCGATCATCGAAATGAACTCGAAGGCCTTCTGCTGGCCGTTCCAGGTTTCCGACTGCCACATGGCGAACCACTCACCGCCGACGACGACGAAACCCAGTCCGAACAGCAGAAAGCCCATGGTGAGGCCGGCAGCGGCGATGCCCTTGGCGCGGGCGAACCCCGAACCGGAGACGGCCGCGAGCAGCCGGATCACGCCGATCCACAGCACCAGCGCCGTCAGCGCCTCCCAGCCGATAATGCCCCAGTATCCGGCGCTCTGCAGGTTCGGGTCGGTGACCGCCCGCCACTTCAGCGTCGAATTGGGGAAAATGGTGTCCATGCTCAGCACATGCTGCACGAACTGCCAGTTGCTGTCGTAGTCGGTGATGTTGCCGTAGGCGATGACCGAAAAGAACAGCGCCACCACCGCCACGAAGCCGATCTTGCAGAAGCGAACAAGCATGGACCTGACCCCGCCGCCGAGACGCCTTAGATGCGTAGCAGGCGCATGGGCGCGGCGGTAGCCGGGTCAGCGCTCGGTCACCAGATCTATGGCGATATCGGCACGGCCGCGGGAGCGTTTTACCAGATCGTAGTTGGCGAGGTCGACGCGCTCGATATGTTCGCGGTTGCGCTCGGCGGTGAACAGGCCATGCTCGGCATGCCGTGCCAGCAGCCTCGCCTTCACCGTGTGGCGCGGCAGGTCGATGAACACCGCAAGGTCGAGCAGCGGCCGCACCTGCCACCACGGCGCATTGGCCAGCAGCAGGTAGTTGCCCTCGACCACCAGCACCCGCGCGCCAGCCGGAACGATGAAGGCGTCGATCACCACGTCCTCGATTTCGCGCGAATAGCCGGGGCCGCTCACCTGCACCGTCGCCGCCTTCACCCCAGCGAGGAACTCAGCGAACGCCGCGCCTTCGAAAGTGTGCGGCGCCCCCTTGTCCTTCACCGTGCCGAGGCTCTCGAGCTTGGCGTGCCGCATGTGAAAGCCGTCCATCGGCACATAGGCGGCCAGCTCAGGGGTCGTCGCGTTCAGCGCCTCTACCAGCTTCACCGCCAGCGTCGATTTCCCGACACCCGGCCCGCCGGCGAGCCCGATGGCGATGCGCCCGTCGTAGGTGGTCAGCATGTGCTGCACCCGCTCGACCAGCAGCGCCAGCGCCGCCTCCGGCCTCAGTTGCAACACTTGCTGTTCGTTGTCGTTCATTGGCGGGCCTCCGGCCGTCCTTGGTAATGGATTCCCGAGGCGGCGGGAATGAAACGTTGAACATTTGCGCGTGCTGCCCCCCACCCCTGTCCCCTCCCCGCACGGGGGAGGGAGACCAAAACACTAACGCCAGTGGAAGCGTCTCCCTCCCCCTTGCGGGGAGGGGACAGGGGTGGGGGGCACAGCCACCGGCTTGCCTCTTGTCGCTGAACCTTCCGCCCCCCATACTAGGCACAAACCGGGAACGCCCCTTGCCCCTCCGCTCAGAGATCACCGACTGGTTCGCCGGCAAGGGCTGGGCGCCGCGCGCGCATCAGCTTGCGGTGCTGGAGGCGACCGAGGCCGGGGACTCGGCGCTGCTGATCGCCCCGACCGGCGCTGGCAAGACGCTGGCCGGGTTCCTGCCCACCATCAACGACCTGATCGAGCACCCGCGGCCCGGGCTGCACACGCTCTACCTCTCGCCGCTCAAGGCGCTGGCGGTCGACGTGCAGCGCAACCTGATGACGCCGATCAGCGAGATGGGCCTTGGCATCAGGGTCGAGGCCCGCACCGGCGATACTCCGTCACACCGGCGGCAGCGGCAGCGTTTCGATCCGCCGCAGATCCTCTTGACCACGCCCGAGCAACTGGCGCTGCTGCTGAGCCATCCGGACTCCGGCAAGCTGTTCGGCTCGCTCCGGCGCGTCGTGCTCGACGAGCTGCACGCCATGGTCACCAACAAGCGCGGCGAGCTGATGTCGCTCGGTGTCGCGCGGCTCGGCTCGATCGCGCCCCAACTCCGGATCACGGCGCTCAGCGCCACCGTGGCCCGCCCGGACCTGTTGCGCGATTGGATCGCGAGCCCGGTGCCGGGCGCCGAGGCGCGGTTGCTGATGGGGCAGGGCGGAGCGAAGCCGCATATCGAAATTCTGAAGTCTGAGCAGGTGATCCCTTGGGCCGGACACTCCTCGCTCTACGCCATCCCCGATCTCTACCGCACCATCAAAGAGCACAAGACGACGCTCTTGTTCGTCAACACGCGCAGCCAGGCCGAGATGCTGTTCCAGGAACTCTGGCAGGCCAACGAGGACATGCTGCCCATCGCCATGCACCACGGCTCGCTGGCAGTGGAGCAGCGGCGCAAGGTCGAGGCGGCGATGTCCGAAGGCCGGCTCCGCGCGGTAGTCTGCACCTCGACGCTCGACCTCGGCATCGACTGGGGCGATGTCGATCTCGTGGTGCAGGTCGGCGCCCCCAAGGGCGCGAGCCGCATGCTGCAGCGCATCGGCCGCGCCAATCACCGGCTGGATGAACCGAGCAAGGCGCTGTTCGTCCCCTCCAACCGCTTCGAGGTGCTGGAGTGCGAGGCAGCGCTGGAAGCCGTCGAGCACAACCACCAGGACAGCGAGGATCCGGTATCGGGCGGCCTCGATGTGCTGGCGCAGCACATCCTCGGTATGGCCTGCGCCGATGCCTTCGATCCGCTTGCACTACACGCCGAAATCCGCCGCGCCTGGCCCTATCGCGAGCTCAGCTGGGAGCAGTTCGAGCGTACCGTCGATTTCGTCGCCACCGGCGGCTATGCGCTGCGCGCCTATGAGCGCTATGCCAAGCTCCGCCAGACCGGCGACGGCAAGTTCCGCATCTCCAACCCACAGGTGGCCCAGCAATACCGGCTCAATATCGGTACCATCGTCGAGGAGCCGATGGTGAAGGTGCGGCTGGTCAAGGGCCGCGGCTTCACCAAGGGCGCCACCACCGGCCCGATCGGCCGCTTCGGCCGGGTGCTGGGCGAGATGGAGGAGTACTTCTTCACCACCCTCACCAAGGGCGACACGTTCCTGTTCGGCTCGGAGATCGTCGCCTACGAGGGGATGTTCGAGAGCGAGGCCTATGTCTCGCGCTCGCAGGGCAAGGACCCGAAAATCCCCTCCTATATGGGCGGCAAGTTCCCGCTCTCCACCTTCCTCGCCGACGGAGTGCGCAAGCTCCTCGCCCATCCCGACCAATGGCACCTGTTGCCCGACCAGGTGAGCGACTGGCTGCGTCTGCAGCAGGAGGCCTCTATCCTGCCTGCCGAGGACTCGCTGTTGGTCGAGACCTTCCCCCGCGGCGCGCAGAACTATCTCGTCTGCTACCCGTTCGAGGGGCGGCTGGCGCACCAGACGCTGGGGATGCTCTTGACCCGTCGGCTGGAGCGGGCCCGCGCCCGCCCACTCGGCTTCGTCGCGTCTGACTACTCGCTCGCCGTCTGGGGCCTGGGCGATTTTTCGGCGCTGATCCGCACCGACCGGCTGTCGCTCGACGACCTGTTCGACGAGGATATGCTGGGCGACGATCTCGAGGCCTGGCTCGACGAGAGCCAGCTGATGCGCCGCACTTTCCGCAACTGCGCCATCATCGCCGGGCTGATCGAGCGCCGGCACCCGGGCCAGAAGGAGAAGACCGGGCGGCAGATCACCGTCTCCTCCGACATCATCTACGATGTGCTCTACCAGCACGAGCCCGACCACATCCTGATCCAGGCCACCCGCCGCGACGCTGCCCGCGGGCTGCTCGACATCGAGCGGCTCGGCCACATGCTCGCCCGCATCAAGCGTCACATCGTGCACAAGCCGCTCGACCGAATCTCGCCATTGGCGGTACCGGTATTGCTCGATATCGGAAAGGTTCCGGTGGTCGGCGAGGCCCGCGAAAGCACCATGGCCGAAGCCGCCGAGGAACTGATCGCCGAGGCCATGGGCGTCAGCCCCGCGTCAAGCGAGATGAGGAAACGGGCGAATTGACTTCAGCCTGGGCAGCGCGCACTGCCCCGATCGATGACAGGGGCGACCCCGTGTACCTGCATTTCGCCGGTCACAGCTTCGAGCCGCTCCCCTCGGGCGCCCTGTGGTGGGCCGCCGAGGGCGTGTTGCTGGTCGCCGACCTGCACCTAGAAAAGCTCTCGTCCTTCGCCAGGCGCGGCAGCCTGCTGCCGCCCTATGATACCGGGCTGACGCTGCGCCGCCTCGAGGCCGACATCGCTGCGACCGGCGCAGCCGAAGTCATCGCGCTGGGCGATAGTTTTCACCGCGACGAGGGCACTTCGACGCTGCAGCCGGCCGACCGCCTGCGGCTCGCCACCCTGATGGGCAAGGCCCGTTGGACCTGGATTTCGGGCAACCACGATCCCGCCCCGCACAGCCTCGGCGGCGTTTGCGTCACCGGCCTCAGCCGCTCCGGGCTGACGCTGACGCATGAGCCCGGAGCGGGGCAGGGCGTCATCGCCGGCCACCTCCACCCCGCTGCCCATGTGGCGATGAACGGCCGCTCGGTGCGCCGCCCCTGCTTCGTCCACGATGGCCGGCTGTTTGTGCTCCCCGCCTACGGCTCCGCTACCGGCAGCCTCAATATCCTCAGTCCGGCATTCGTCGGTCTGCTGCACTGGCCGACCCTCGAGGTGGCGATGATCGGGCGGGGGCGGGTGTACCCGGTGAGCCCGAAGCGGCTGGTGCCCGGCTCCGACTGGTAGCTGCTTGGCGACCTCGGTAAGCCGCTTGGCGACCTCGGTAAGCCACTTGGCGACCTCGGTAAGCCACTTGGCGACCTCGGGCCGTATCGACCCGACCAGCATTTTGGAGAACTGTCGTCCGGCGGTGGGCCGTCCCCCCGGGCGCTTGACTGTGCCCGCAGTTATGGAGAACAGCCATGCTGCATATCGCGAACGCGCGACTTCCGGCCCTCATCCTCGGCATTACCCTCGCCCTGTCATTCGGCGCTTCGGCCATCGCCGAGAGCCGGGTGGTTTTCCAGGCCAGCAAGGACGACGTCAAGAAAGCCTGCGACAACATCGAGGGTGGCGGCGGTGTCCCGGTCAAGGGTGAGGGTGGCACCGGCTACGGCTGCTACAACACCAATAACGGGGTTCTGGTCGCCTGTTCCGATGGCGGCACCTGCACCGGCTACCTGCCCAAGGGCGCTCCGCGCAAGAAGGCCCTGGGCAATGTGCTGAACTTCGGTGCTGGCGTTGGCGCCGCGCCCGAGACCAAGAGCTCGGAAGGCGCCGGCGGCGACGGCGGTGGCGGTGCCGGTGGTGAGGTGCCCTGTGGCGGCCCCGACGGCTGCATCCAATAGCTCGGCATGCCGAAATAAACTGCTGCCTTGCTCTTGATCGGCATGTAACACACCACCCACGTGTCAGCCTCACACAGGATGGGACGCCTGACATGCATGGGATCGTGAAACTTGCCGCCGCTTCGGTGGCCTTCGTGTTGCTCGCTGCGCCGGCCCTCGCCGAGACGCGCACCATCGAGCTGCCGGCCTTTACCGCGCTCGATGTTTCCTCGGGCATCGACGCCGTCGTCAGCATTGGGGCGGCGCAGTCGATCACTGCTGAGGCCAAGGACAAGCGCCTGCTGGACGACCTGCAGCTCAAGGTCGAGGGCAACACGCTGAAGGCCTATTACGACTGGAGCTTCTTCGACATTTTCAGCTTCGGCGATCGCGACCAGATCAAGCTCACCATCACCGTGCCGGCGCTGAAGAAGATCGAAGCCAGTGCCGGTTCTGATGTCGTCGCCGCCGGGATGACCGGCGACATCCTGGAATTCGGGTCTTCGAGCGGCGCTGATCTGTCGCTTAGCGGCGTGGTCGGTAAATTGGTCGAGCTCGACGCCTCGTCCGGCGCTGGCCTCAAGATCGAAGGTACGTGCGTCGACGGCAAGGCCAACGCCTCGTCCGGCTCGGACCTCGATGCCGAAGACCTGCTCTGCGCCACCATGGATGCCAACGCCTCCAGTGGTTCCGACCTCGAGGTCTATGCCTCGAAGTCGATCAAGGCCAACGCCTCGTCGGGCTCCGACCTCAGCATCTACGGCAACCCAGCCGAGGTCGACCAGGAAGCGAGCAGCGGCAGCGATATCAAGCTGGAGAACTAGGCTTAGGCACAACCTGGGTTTGGTTAAGCCCACCGGGTCATCCCCGCGAAAGCGGGGAACACCGTTTGCGATCATGCGGCAGGCACCAAAACAGAGGTTCCCGCTTTCGCGGGAATGACCCGGTGGGTAGGCCACGACCCTAACTTTGCGCGTATGCGCGCAGGTGGGGATGACGCCGGCACGGGCGGGAGGCTCTCGCCTCTACCGCTTGAACACCACGCCGCCGAGCCAGCCGGTGAACAGCGCCAGCGCCACGCAGACCAGGCCGTAGAGCAGGGGCTGCGTGCGCGCCGATTGGCCGAGGAAGCGCTCAAAGCCGATCTTCCTGACCGAGAACCCGTCGGACTTCTCGGCGATCACCTGGCCGTTCTTGATCAGGTAGGTATGCGCCAGATAAGGTCCCGGCGGCGCGTCGGACGGCAGCGCCACCTGCGCGAAGTAGAAGGTGTCCGAACGGAACACCACGCCGTTCTCGTTGAGCTTGAACATGCCCTTCTGCTGCATCAGCCGGGTGAGTTCGCCGCCGAACACCGTGGCGTCCCACCAGCCGGCTTTGGCAGTGTAGCGCGCCTGGCTGTCGAGCGGGATTTCCTTTTCCGCCAGCGTGATCGGGTCGGTGATGTTGCTCAACGGCGCGTCGCTCAGCACCTGGTAGAACGAGGGGAAGCGCTCGAACTCGGCCTGCGAGGTGTTGAGCCAGATGCCGAACTGGTTGGTCTTGCGCCGCGCCACCCGGTTCTGCAGCGGCCCGGTTACGGTGATGATGATGTGATAGGGGCCTTCGACGAAGCGCTGTTCGGCGCCCACTTCCGGCTCGATCGAGCCGAACAATGTCAGCGTCTGGCCGGCAAAGCTCGAGGTGATCGACACCTCGTCCTGGCTGACCTGCGTCACCAGCCGCTCGGCAGAGGCCGGCGAGGCGGCGAGCACCAGCGCCAGCGCGAGCAGCAGCCGGCGCATCAGATCACCCCCGACGCGCCGATCACGGCGGTCGAATAGACATCGCCCGGGGTCAGCACCAGGCTGATGCCGAAGCGGATGGCGACAGCGAGAACGAGGATGGCGAGCAGTGCGCGCAGCTGTTCGCCGCGCAGGTATTTGCCGGCCGAGGCGCCGAACTGCGCCCCCACCGTGCCGCCGACCATCAGGCAGAAGGCGAGCAGGATATCGACGCTCTGGCTCGACACGGCGTGGAGGATGGTGGTCGCCGCCATCATCGCCACCACCTGCAGGAGCGACGTGCCGATCACCATGTTGCCGGGCATCCTGAGGATGTAGACCAGCGCCGGCACCAGGATGAAGCCGCCACCGATGCCCAGAAGCGAACCGACAAAGCCGATGGCGACACCCAGCGCCAGCACCGGGATCACCGAGATATAGAGCCGCGATTTCTTGAATCGCACCCGCCACGGCAGGCCGTGGAACCAGTTGTGCTGGTTGGGCAGTTTTTCCCGCACCACGATACCGGCGCGGCGCTTCATGATGGCGCGCGCCGCCTCGATCAGCATCAGCGTGCCGACGAAGCCGAGGAGGATCAAGAAGCCGAGCGAGATGACGAGATCGAGCTGGCCGGCGGCGCGCAGCACCTGGAAGGTCGCAACGCCGCCGAACGCCCCAAGCACACCCGACAGCACCAGGTAGAGCGCCATATGCAGGTCGATCTGCCCGCGCCGGTAGTAGCTGAGCGCCCCGGAGGTGGAAGCCGCCACCACCTGGCCGGTTACCGAGGCCACCGCGACCGAGGACGGGACGCCTGAAAAGATCAGCAGTGGCGTCAGCAGGAACCCGCCGCCCACCCCGAACAGCCCCGACAGGAACCCGACCGCGCCCCCGATCCCCACAAGGAAGAACAGGTTCATCGAAAGCTCGGCGATCGGCAGATAGACCTGCACGTGGGGCGTCCAATAGCACTAGGGCATTCCCGAGGCTCTAGCGTGAGGCCGCGACGGAAATGCGACGGTTTTTCGCGAAATGCCACCGAGCATTAGCAGCAAAATACAAAGGCGAGGTTAGCCTACCGGGTGGGTCGGGAATATGGGACTTAAGCCGTTCCACGTGTCGCCGGTAACCGGGTGGATGTGGACCCAGACGGACTGCCTTGTTATCAACCGGCAGCCAGTACTTCTCAGCGCTCGCAATACCAACCGGATGCCGGAAAGGCGGAGGGCAACGTGGCACCTGCTGACGACCCGGACCGCGACAGGGGGGACGAGAGTGTTCCGGAACCGCCTCGCGCCGATCCTGTCGTCGGTGAGTTCGTCACCGAGACCTTTGACTACGATGGCGGTCGGAAGGTTACGGTGTACCTGCCGCCCGACCGTCCCGAGGCCGTGGTGTTCGCTGGTGACGGCCAGTTGATTTCCGGGTGGGGCGCCTGTCTCGAAGCGGCGGGCACAGTGCCGACAATGATCGTCGGTGCCCATCGGGTTACGTCCGAGGACGAGATGCTCAGGCTGGGCGAGTATTCGCCCCCGATCGATCCGGCACGCTTTGCGGCGCACGAGCAGTTTTTTGTTCATAGCCTCCGCGGATGGGTCCGATCGAGGTTCGGTGCGGCGCCGCCGGCCGAGCGCACCGCGGTAGCTGGTGTATCGGCGAGCGCCGAACTCTCCCTCGCCATGGGGATGCGACACCCGGATCGCTACCACACCGTGTTCGCCGCCTCTCCCGGGGCGGGGTACCGCCCGCCTGCGGTCATGCCAAAAATGTTGCCGCGAGCCTACCTCACCGCTGGCACCCTCGAACCTTTCTTCCTCGAGAAACGCAAACCGCTGGGCCGAGGCCCTGCGGATCGCCGGCGCGGATGTCGTCATGAACGAGCGCGCCGGCAACCATGGCGACCCATTCTGGCAAGCCGAGTTCGTCAGGATGGTGCGCTGGGCGTTCGGCTCCGGGTGAGCCCGGAACGCGCTGGCGGTTCGATACGACCAACTCACTCGAGCCGCTTGCGAAACTTCATCTCGGCGCGGTGCAGCTTGTTGCGCTTCATCCGGACCCTGCGGCTTTCAGCCTGCGCCTTGGGGTCCTCCTTGCCGACCTGGAATTCCAGCTCGCGTTGCAACTTGCCATAGGCCCGCCAGCGTGCAGCATCGAGCGCGCCGGTAGCGAGCGCCGCGGCGATGGCGCAGCCGGGCTCGCCGTCATGGCCGCAGTCCCGGAAGCGGCACTGCGCAGCGAGCGCCTCGATATCGGCAAAGGCCGCCGACATGCCGTCGCCGGCCTCCCACAGGCCGAGCTCCCGCATGCCCGGCGTATCGAGGATCAGCGCCCCGCTGGGCAGCAGCACCAGTTCGCGGTGCGAAGTGGTGTGGCGGCCACGGGCGTCGTCCTCGCGGATGGCCTGGGTAGCCATCCGCTCCCGGCCGGCCAGGGCATTGACCAGCGTCGACTTGCCGACGCCTGAACTGCCGAGCAACACGGCTGTCCGTCCTGGTTGGAGGTAGCCCCGCAAGGCGTCGAGCCCGGCTCCGGTCACCGCCGATACGGCGAGTACCGGCACGCCCATCGCCACCGCTTCGATCTCGCTGAGGCGCGCCTCGGCGTCGCTGCACATATCGGCCTTGGTCAGGACGATAACCGGGTCGGCCCCGCTCTCCCAGGCGGTAGCAAGATAGCGTTCGATCCGCCGTGCGTTGAGATCGGCGTTCATCGAGGCAGCCAGCAAGGCGACATCGACATTGACGGCGACAAGCTGGCTGCGCGCCGCACCCGGGCCGCTGGCGCGGCGCGTGAACGTGCTGCTGCGTGGCAGCACATGTTGAATCGTCGCGCTCCCCTCGGTGGGCCGCGCCAGTACCGCAACCCAGTCGCCGGTGACCGGAAGGGTTCCGTCCTCGGCGTCATGGGCGAGCCTGCCGGCTAGCGTGGCCGTGAGTTCGCCCAGCTCGGTCACGATGTCGTAGAGACCGCGCTGCTGCACGATGACCCGCGCCGGGATCAGGCCCGCGGCCGCGTGGGTGGTGAATTGCTGCTTGAGCGCATCGCTCCAGCCGTATTGTTCGAGCAAAATGGAATTCCTTGGATCGGGGCCATGAAGGCGCCAGCCGGAATCCCGTGTGTGCGGAAGTTACGCGGCTGCGCGACGGAAGGCAGTTCTCACAATGTCAGTCATCGGAGCGCCTCCTCTCTGTTGCGCGGCGAGGGAAAGCTAGCCTCGACCCGAGGGCGTGTCAACGCGATCGCGGTGCACCGGCCGCAGAGATTGGCGGAACGCCAGCGGGCTTTGCCTGGTCCACCGCTTGAAGCGCTGACTGAAATAGAACTGGCTGTCGAACCCCACGGTTTCGGCGATCTGCAGCACCGAGAAGCCGGTGCGCGCCAATAGTTCGCTGGCCCGCTGCATGCGGCGCATCTCGAGGTAGCGCTGCACGCTCTGGCCGGTCTCGGCCGTGAACAGATGCGCCAGCCGTGAGCTCGAGAGGCCGACCGCCGCGGCGACGTCGTCGAGCAAAACCTTGCTGGCGAGGTTGCCGTCCAGGTAGTCCATCGCCCGGCGCACGCGCGCGTCGTAATGCGACGTGGCGGCAAGCGGGTTCATCAGGTCGCATTCGAGCAGCAGACCCTCGAGCGCATGCATGGCGAAAGCCTCTCGTTGTCTGAGGTCGCCGTGCATCAGCCGGTGCACCTCGTGGAAGCGCTCGGCGGCTTTCGGGGGATCGGGCCGCAGCAGCATCAGGCCGGGTGCAATGGCCGGCCAATCAAGCCATTCCAGCCAATGGGCGCGCGGATGGAAGTGCACCCAGAGCAGTTCCCAACCGGCTGCAGCAGGGGCAACCGCATAGTCGTGCAGCGTCCCCGGCCGGATCAGCACCCAGTCGCCGGGGCCCGAAATCAACTCTCCACCGACGTGACCGAAGCGGCCGGCGCCGGTGATGGTCAAGATCAGCAGCCAGTCTCCGACACCATCCGGCCGATGCACTCGATAGCCGGATGTTTCGCGGTAATGACCGGTCAGCAGCCGGATAACAGGGGTGTGCGAGAACTCGTGAGGTTGCGCCATAGCAGAATATTACATGCGATCGACCCAATGTTCCATGTTGCTCCGCGGTCTCGCGAGTTAGCTTGCTCGCAACAGGAGGAACCCAATGGCACTGTCGACCGAGCAGAAGCAGCAGTTCGAGCGTGACGGCTTTCTGGCGCTGCGCGGCCTGTTCAGCCGCGATGAGATCGACGAGATCCGTGACACCTTCATGCACGAGGCCAAGGATGGACCGGTGCCGGGTCTGTCCGACGTGCCCAAGGCGCGCGCCGGGGCGCCGGCCGCCTCGAGCGACCCCCTCGCGCGCTATCCCAGGATGATGCACCCGCATAAGCACATGGACAAATCGGTCGGCCCGCTCGCCTTGCGCTACATGCGGGACCCGCGGCTGCGGCCGATCCTCGCCGAACTGTTCGGCGAAGATCCCTTCGCCTGCCAGTCGATGTTCTATTTCAAGCCGCCCGGGGCCCGCGGACAGGATCTGCACCAGGACAACTTCTACCTCAGGGTGAAGCCGGGCACCTGCATGGCCGCCTGGGTCGCGGTGGATGATGCCGATGCGGGCAATGGCGGCATGATGTGCGTACCCCAGACCGCCAGCCTCGACATTGCCTGCCCCGAAAGGGCCGACCCGACGCTGTTCTTCACGACGGAGCATGTCGAGCCGCCGCCGGGCCTCGAGCCGCAGATGATGGAGCTGAAGGCCGGCGACGTGCTATTCTTTAATGGCAGCGTCATTCATGGCTCGACGCCGAACACCAGCACCGATCGCTTCCGCCGCTCACTGATTTTCCACTACGTGCCGGCCAGCACCGTCGAAATGAGCCACTATTACGAGGCGCTGAGTTTCGACGGTGAGAAGCAGGATATCGCCGTCAACATGGACGGCGGCCCCTGTGGCACGACGCAGGATCTCCCCGCCGGCCCGCACTGAAAGGCGCGGGCGCTGGAGCGCTTTCAGGAAAAGTTGCAGACTTTTCCGGTTCGAAAGCGCGACCAAATCAAAGACTTAGGGCATTGCGCCGATTCAAGGAAACGGTGCAATGCTCTAGGCGGCAGCAGCGCCGAACCGGTCGCGATAGGCGCTGGCCGAGAGGCCGGTGACCTTGAGGAAGACCCGGCGAAAGGCGGATGTGTCCTTGTAGCCGACGTTCCAGGCGATCCGTTCGACGGTGTCGCGGCTGAACTCCAGCCGCTCTCGGGCCAGTGCGATCCTGAGCGCCTGCACATACTCGGTCGGCCTCAGGCCGGTGGCCTTCTGGAAGCGGCGAAGGAAAGTGCGGGTCTCGAGCCCGGCCCGTTCGGCGAGGTCCGGGACATTGATCTCTTCGCTGCGATGCGCCTGCAGCCAGTGCTGCACCCTCAGCACCGCGTCGTCGCCATGTGACAGTCGCGGCGCGAAGGTCGAGTAGTGGCGCTGCTCGCGCCCGGCCGGGTCGACCAGCAGGAACTTGGCCGTGTCGGCCATCACCGTCGGGCCCAGCACGCGATGGACGAGGCGCAGCCCCAGGTCGGTCCAGGCCAGCATGCCGCCGGCAGTGATGATGTCGCCGTCCTCGACGATGATATCGCCGGCCGTGACCTCGACATCCGGAAACGCCGCCCCGAAGGCCTCGGCATAGAGCCAGTGCGTCGTCGCGCGTCGTCCCGACAGCAGCCCGGCATGCCCGAGCATGAAGGCGCCACCGCAGATCGAGGCGATGGTTGCGCCGGTGTCGTGACGCTGACGCAGCCAGCCGGTGAAATCGGCCGCCTCTGCCGCGGTCAACGGATCGGCAAGCCGGCCGGGAATGACGATGTATTCGGGTTGCCCGCTGGCGCCGGGGTCGCTGTCATAGCTGCGCTCGAAGCCGGCCTCGCCCACCCGCCAGTGGCTGGTGCGGATGCGGTCGGCACCGCCATGCTGGCGCGCATAGTCGTTGGCGACCTGGAACGCATCGGTGAGCCCGTGCACCGACGCCATGGCGCAGCCGGGGTAGAGCAGGAGGCCGATTTCGGTGTGTCTCAATGCGTCCATCGTCTTTGTCACTTCTGGCCCCGACTATGTCAGTTGCGGCAATCGTCGCCGGTCAAGCTCAAGCTTAGGGTCATCACATCGCGGCGGACAAGGGTTCGCCCAACCAAGGAGAGACCCAAAATGACCAAGACAATCGTTCTGATCCACGGCGCCTGGCTCAACAGCCTCAGCTGGGAAAACGTCAAGGCCCGCTACGAAGCCAAGGGCTACACCGTGCTCACCCCCGATTGGCCGTTCGACGAACGCGCCCCGTCGGCACTGCGGGCCAACCCGGCCCCGGAACTGGCAAAGATCGGCCAGCGTGAGATCGTCGACCACTTCGACAAGATCATCCGCGCCCTGCCGGAACAGCCGATCCTCATCGGGCACTCGTTCGGCGGCGTCATCGTGCAGCAGCTCCTGGCTCGTGGTCTCGGTGTCTCCGGCGCGGCGATCAACCCCGCTCCCACCCCCGGCGTGCCGCTTGGTCCGCAGGCCATCGTCTCCGCCCTGCCGGTGTTCGGCGATCTGTTCTCGTGGAAGAAGGCCAAGACCATGTCGCTGAAGTTCTTCTCGACGCGTTTTGCCCAGACTGAACCGAACCCCGAAGCCAAGTATGACCGCTACGTCATCCCGACCGCCGGCAAGGTCTACTGGGATGGCGTGATCAACCCGATGCTGATCGACTGGGCCGGGCAGAACCGCGCGCCCCTGCTGCTCATCGGTGGTGGCAAGGACCTGATCGCCGACGCCTCGATGACCGACGCCATCTACCGCAAGCAGAAGCAGGCCGCTTCGACCACCGAGCTCAAGATCTTCGATGATCGCTCGCACTGGACGCTGATGGACAAGGGCTGGGAAGCCGTCGCCGACCTGGCGCTCAACTGGGCCGTCGAACACGCTACCGACAAGCGCCCCGCCCTGCGGCTGGCGGCCTGAATGGCCAAGCCCACCGGTCCCGACGATAACGCGGTTGGGACCGGTCGCCTCAAAAAGTCCGCTTCGGCTCGAAGCGGACTTTTGGCCATCTGATCCTGGGCGAAGCCCGACTGCGACGTCATCTGCGTTCCCGCCTGAGCGGGACCCCAGGGGTTCGCGACCTCAACGCAGATCAAGCCGCAGTTCGCGGGATGGCATAGAGTGGGGCTTCATGTTGGGAGTGCCCATGTCTGCAGTGCTCAAGACCGTCTGGTTCGTCGAGACCCGCTTCCGGGACAATGAGCTTTCGCTTGAGGCGATGGCGGACCATGCAGGCGTTTCACGCTCGCACCTGTCGCGCACCTTTCCGATACTCACCGGCTACCAACTCTCGACTTACCTGCGCGGCCGGCGGCTCACAGAGGCGGCGAAAGAACTCGCCAACGGAGCGCCCGACATTCTCAATGTGGCGCTCGATGCGGGGTATGGGTCGCATGAGGCTTTCACCCGCGCCTTCCGCGACCAGTTCGGGCTGACGCCCGAGGAATTACGGCGGAGGCGTTCGCTCGACACGCTCGATCTCGTGGAGCCTCTGAGCATGGACTCGCCCGAAAAAGTGAAGCTCGCGCCGCCGGCCGTGCAGGATCGGCATGCCCTGCGCATCGCCGGCCTCAGCAACCATTTCACCTTCAGGACGCTGGATACCATCCCACACCTCTGGCAGCGCTTCGGACCCTACCTGCCCGAGATGCGAGTGGATGGACCTCCCCCCGCGTTCGGCGTCACTGGATCGATGCCGGAGGGCAGCGACGGCTTCGACTACTTCGCGGCGGCGCCGTTGCCAAAAGGCCGTGATCTCTTGCCCGGCCTCACCGAAATGACGCTGCCCGCCGGAACCTATGCTCAGTTCAGGCATGAAGGGCACATCTCGGGCATCCGCGCGACCTGTGCGGCCGTATTCGAGAGCGGCATTCCAGCCCTCGGACGTGAGCCGGACACCCGGTGGTTCAGTTTTGTGGAGTATTACGGCCCAGACTTCGAACCATCGACCGGGTTCGGAACTGTGGAGATCTGGGTCAAGCTCAAGCAATGATCGAGAGACTCGTCGCCAACAACCGGGCCGCGGCAAGCGGCTGCACCGCGTTGCAACCTGTGACAGATCCGAGCCAAAGGACATCGGCATGCTGACGCTGCCCAGGATCGTTGATCGCCCGGAGACGCCCTATTTCGCCCTCAAGCGGACCGTCACCCTGCCGTTTGAAGCGGAAATTCCCAGCATCATGGCGACGCTGCGATCCTGCCTGGACACTCAGAATGTCGTGCCCACCGGCCCAGTGTTTTTCAAGCATAACCTCGTCGCCATGCCTGTGATCGAGATGGAATTCGGCGTGCCGGTTGAGCGCTTGCTGCCTGCGGAGGGGGATTTCGTGAGTGGCATCCTGCCGTCCGGACGATATGCCGAAATCACCTATATCGGCCCCTATGACGACCTGATGGAGGTCAACGGCCTGCTCATCATCTGGGCTCGAGGGCTTGGCCATAGCTTCGACGCACGGCCTGAGGGCAGCGGCGAGCGGTTCGCGAACCGGGCGGAAATTTATCGTACGAACCCGGAAGACGACAAAGGCTCCGCGTCGAGCCGGACCACCGTCTCCATCAAGATCAAGGACGAGAATCCTTGAGCGCGTGGGCCTGGAGAGGGGCATGAAGGCAGAAACCGTCATCGGTCCGGTCACGATCATCGAGAAGCCCGATCGGCCTTACGTGGGAATTCGGTTGAACACCCCGTTCCCAGGGATGTTCGCCGTCGCCACACGGGCGCTCAAGGACCTGCGAGCCTGGAGCAAGGCCAACGGCCTCGAGGAGGACGGCCCGTATTTCCTCCGCTACTATCATTGCGATATGCGGGACATCATGGAAATCGAGGCCGGTTTCCTGACTGGAGCCGCTCCGCTCGACCATCCTCAAATCAAGGGCGGCCTGCTCCCAGGAGGCAGATATGCTTCGCTCATTTACCGGGGCAACGGCCTGCGCGGCAATCAGGCGCTCATGCAATGGGGCCGCGATACCGGCACCGCGTTTGCGGCGATCGACCCTACGCGCGCCGAGTCATACTTGTGCCGCTACGAGGCCTATCTGACCGATCCCCGGGTCGAGCCGCGAAAGCTGCTCTGGGATGTTGAGCTGTCGATCAAGCTGGCGAGCTAGACGACACGGGTCCCACCGTGCGCCGCCGGTAAGGCCTGCGCCTGCCTAAACCGGCTGGCTGCCCAGCACCGCCAGCAGCCGCGGATTGATCTCGCCGCTTTCGCTCATCCCGGTGGAGCGCTCGAAACTCTTGATCGCTTCAGCGGTCTTGGGGCCGGCCATGCCGTCGGGGGTGCCGATGTCGAAGCCGAGCTGGTGCAGTGCCATTTGCACGCCCTTCACCACCTTGAGGTTGGTGATCGGGGCCCCCGGGTCGAACTTGTCGCTCCAGGTGCCGATCGGCGCGAAGTTGGCGACGAAATCGATGGGCTGCGGCTGGAAGGCAGCGACGTCGGCGGTCACCTGCTGCGCCGTCGCGGCATCGAGCGAAGCGGCGATATCGTCGCGCGACTTGGCGGCATCCTTGTCACCCTTGTTGGCGGCGAGGCTGAACCACTTGAACGAGGCCGCGAGGTCCTGCTTCACCCCCAGCCCGCGGGCGTACAGCATGCCCAGGTTGAACTGGCTGTCCTTCATGCCGCGGCTTGCTGCTTCCTCGAACCATTTGGCAGCGGCGTCGAACTGCTGCGTGCCAAGTCCGCCGCCGGCATAGAGCGCGGCGAGGTTATGCATCGCCATGCGGTTACCCGCTTCGGCGGCCTGCTGGTACCAGAGGCGCGCCTGGGCGAGATCCTTCTCCACGCCGCGGCCGTTCTCATAAAGGTTGCCCAGCCGGTATTGTGCCGGTGCAAAGCCCTGGCCGGCGGCGCGCTCGTACCACATTGCCGCGGCCTTCAAGTCCTCGGGGACAGCGCGACCTTCGGTGTAGATTGCCGCAACTTCGAATTGCGCCCGTGCATCGCCATTGGCGGCAGCAGCCAGCAGCGGCTCGGGGCCGACAGAAGCCGGCGGCCGGTCGACCTTGACCGGGCTTTCCATCGCGTCGACCAGCGGCTCGATCGTGTCGCTGAGGCTGGCAACCCCGGCGGGCGCCTCGCCTCCGACGGGCGTCGCCTCGCCTCCGATGGGCGCCTTTTCGGCCACGGCGGTCGCCGCCTCGAAGGCCTGCGGCATTTTCGGGGCTTCGGCGGAGGAGACGAACTTCTGCGGGGCGCCGCCGCCGATCGAGGCGGTGGTCAGCTTGTCGAGCGTCGGGATCACCCGGGGCGTCGCCTTGCCAGGCTGCGCGGCGAAACCTTGCTGGGCTAGCGGCACCGGGGTGAGGGCCGCGTCGCCGACGTCCTGCGTTGCCTGGCTGGTCGGCGGCGGTGCCTCGGCCTCGGACGGCTTCATCCGCTGGTTGATCAGGTTGATGGTGAGACAGGCAAGCGCCAAGACGCTTGCGGCCAAGAGGATCGGCTGCTTATGGCGGAGCAGGAAGCTCTGCTTCGGTTTGGCGTCGTCTGCTGACGGGCTGGTTTCCTCGGCGCCGAGCGCCACGAGGTTGGGCTCGGGCGCGACCGGCAGCACGCGCGCCGCCGGCTCATCCGGCTGCCACTGGCTCGCCGGCTCCTTGTCGCCGGCCAACTGGCGTGGCGCCTTGGCCTTGAACAATCCGGCGAACGGCAGGCCGCTTTTGGCGGTCTCGTCCCCGACCGGCTTGATCTCCTTGGCCTTGGCGAGCTTTTCCGCCTTCACCGGCTTGCTCATCTCGGCGGCCGGCTTGGCTGGCATGGTCACTGCCGGAACGACAGCTGGCGCCTCGGTGCGGCTCGCCTGGAAGCGCGCGAACGCCTTGCCGATCAGCGAGCCACCGGCCGCCGAAACCGGCTCGGCCTTGCCGACTGCCGCCTGGCGGGCGGCACGGCGATGCGCCTCGATGAAGGTGTTGCGGTTGGGCATCGGCGGCTCGTCGGCCACCGACGCAGCCGGACGCAGTTCGGCCTTCGGGCTGGCGACGAACACCTCGTCGGCCGGCAGGTCGAGGGTGGATTTCGGCTGCGGCGGACGCTCGGCGAGGGTCGGGTCGAACGCCGGCTTCTCGGGCTCATCCATCAGGTCGAGCGAGGGCACCGGCGCCGGCGGCAGTTCGGCGCTCGGCTCGGCCGGGCGCTTGCGCGGCCCGTTCTTCACTTCGAGCGCCGTGCGCAGCGGATTGGGATCGTCGCCGAACGGCTTGTCGAGCAGCGGCGCATCGATGCTTGGGTCGGCCGGCATGCTGTCGCCGAGGTCAACGCGCTGCGGGCGCGACGGCAGTTCGTCTTCGAACGACAGGTTGTCGAGCAGCGGCGCGATCGGGTTGAGCGGCTCGCTGACCACCGGCGCGGCGGCTGCAGCCAACGGCTTGCTCTCCGGCTTGGGTGTCTCGAGCTTGGGCGCCGGTGTCTCGGGCAGCTTGGCGAAACTTGCGGGAGCCGCAGCAGCCGGGGCAGGGGCCTTGGCCTCCAGCGACGTCTCGAGCCGCTTCAGCCGCTCGTTCACTTCACGGATGGTGGCGTCGAGCGCGACGGTTTCGGCGGCTGGCTTCTCCTTGGCAGCCGCCTTCATCGCCTGGCTGACGCGCTTCTCGATCTCGGCATAGCCGGCCTCGTCGAGCCCGGCCTTGGCCGGCTGGTCGAGCTGCCGCATGGCGTCCGAGGTGCGCGCTGCCACCAGGTCGGCAAGCTGGTCGAAATCCGGCGCCTCAGTGGCGGCCGGCGCCGCATAGAGTTTTGCGAGGCCGGTGAGCTGCTCGCCGGTCTGATCCATGCGCGCCACCAGCTGGCGCACCTGCGCTTCGAGCTGGCTGATGCTGACCTCGGACGACCGGTCGTCGACCTTGTCGGTCAGGACTTCGAGCTGCTGCTCCAACGCCGCGAAGCGCGGCTCCAGCGCCCCGAGCACGGTGTTGCGCAGCGCCTCCATATCGAGCTTCAGCTCGCCGACTTCGGTGTTCCGCCCCTCGATATCGGAGATCCTGACGTTCAGGGCATCGATCAGCTCGATCAGCCCCTGCGGCTGCTGCGGCGATTTCATCGCCTGCGCCACGCGCCCGAGTTCCTCGGTGATCTTTTCGAGTTCGGCCGGCGGCATCGCCATGGTCCGCTCGATCGCATCGACCCGGTCGTAGATATTGCGGACGCCATCCTCGATGGCGCCCATCGCCTCCTTGAGGCCATCCTTGGGGCTGTCGACCCGGTTGGCGTACTGCACCTGCAGGTCGGCGAGCCGGCCCACGGTGGCGCTGACGTCGTCGAGCCGCGCCGTCATGCCGCTCACGTCGGAGCGGTCAGCATAGTGCTTCTGCAGCTCAGCCAGCTTACCGACGGTCAGCGACACGTCGTCGAGCCGCTGGTTCAGCGCTGTCATGTCGAGCTTGGGGCCATCGGCGATGAGCTTGGCGAGCCCGGCGATGTGGCCCTCGAGCCGCTTCACCTGTCCGGTTTCGCCCACCGCGCCAGCCAGCAGCTCCACCACATGGCTGAGCTGGCCGACCTGATCGGCGATCTCGCGCACATTGGCGGTCTGGCCTTTGGCCTGCACCCTCAGTTCGCCTTCGAGACGCTCGAGACGGGTGGAAATGCCGCCCACGGCTTCGGCCAGTTCGTCGAACTGCGGCGCGCTCTGCGGCGGCTGCTGGTGCGGCAGCTGCGGGGCAGGGGCAGACGGGGCGCCGAAATGGCGCGAACGAATCTGCTGGATCGCCGATTCGAGCGTGTCGCGCGGGTTGGCCGGCGCCACTGGTTCATCGCGGTCGGAGAACTTGTCGATGGCCCGCTGCACCGAGCGCAGCGCTTCGCGATGCCGGGTATCGGGCTCGGCCTCGGTCACCTGGTGACGCAGGTCGCGCATCCGTTCGGCGAGGCCCTGGTAAGTCGGCTCAGGCCTTGCAGTGCGGGCGACTTGCGTTTCGACCTGATCCAGCAGCGCCACCAGCTCGCCGCGCAGCTCCTGCCATTCGCCGGAACCCGGTTGGCCGTAGTCTTGCGTCTGGAACGTGGAAGTCGCGCGGGCCATCGGTCGATCCCAAGCACCTGAAACGGAACAGCTCAGACCCAGTTCGGGCCATGAGCAATCCGGTTACTCTTGGGAAAACATGGTAAAGATCGCGTTAAGCTCAATCGCATTTTGCGAATCGGCGTCAGCGAGCTGTGGAGAAGGCGAGCGGCCAAATCTCTGTCCCCACGCCCGTCTTAAGTGGGATACAAAAGCGGCAAGCTGCTTGTTAGGTAGGGCGCCCAGGAGTTCACGCGTAAGATGACCACCCGTCGCATCATCATCGTCGATGACCACCCGCTGTTCCGCGCCGCGCTGCGCCAGACGCTGGCCGGCGGCGACCCGTCGATCTCGGTTGAGGAAGCGGGCGACCTTACGGCGCTCAGCGCCGCGCTCGAGGCCGATCGCGATTGCGACCTGGTGCTGCTCGACCTCAATATGCCAGGCGTGCGCGGCTTCTCCGGCCTGTTGCTGCTGCGCGCCCAGTACCCCGAAATCCCGGTCATGATCGTCACCGCCGTCGAAGATGGCGGCATCATCCGCCGCGCCTTCGAGCTCGGCGCCTCGGGCTACCTGCACAAATCGGTCGGCCCGGCCGATATCCGCCGGGCCATCGAAACCGTGTTGTCGGGCGAGGTGTTCGTTCCCGAAGGCATGGAGTTCCCGGCCGAGGACAACCAGTCGGCTTTGATGCGGCGGCTCGGCACGCTCACCCCGCAGCAGGTGCGCGTGCTGATGATGCTTTCGGACGGTCTGATGAACAAGCAGATCGCCTACGAGCTCTCGATCTCCGAGGCGACGGTGAAGGCCCACGTCTCCGCCATCCTGCAGAAACTCGATGTCGACAGCCGCACCCAGGCGGTGATCGCGGCGTCGAAGATCGAGGAAGGCCAGTTCGACGAGTTGCTGTCGGGCACCTAAGCGACTTCGTCGCCCTGCCGGCCGCCATTGGCGGTCCACCGCACATTGGCAGAATTCGCGCTCGTTTTGGCAGCAGCTGTCGCCCCGCTGCTGCGTTGATCGTCCTATGGATATCAGCGGAAACCAGAACGAGAGGAAGTCCAATGGCGCGCAAGCTGGTGGTGAGCGTTTACATCTCGCTCGATGGGGTGGTGCAGGATCCCGTCGGCATGGAGAACTCCGGCCTCGGCAACTGGGTTGGTCCCTATAGTCGCGGTCCCGAGGGCGACGAGATTATGCGTCAGGAGCTATGGGCCGCCGATATCGCGCTCATGGGGCGCACCACTTATGAAGGCTTCGCCGCGGTGTGGCCGACACTCGATGACCCCGCTGGCTTCGCCAGGCGGCTCAACGGCATGCCCAAATACGTCGCCTCGACCACGCTGCAGCAGGCGGACTGGAGCAACACCACGGTGCTCGCTCGCGACGTGGCCGGGGAAGTCCGCCGGATGAAGGACGACGGAGGTGGCGATATTCTGGTCTATGGCAGCGCCGGACTGGTGCATTCGCTGCTGCCGCACGGGCTGGTCGACCAGGTACACATGCTGATCTATCCGACCGTACTCGGTTGCGGCACTCGGCTGTTCCCCGCCGACTATGCCGCTCGCTTCGACCTCCGCGACCTCAGGCAGCTCGGCTCGGGCATGGTGCACGCCGTCTACGCGTCGTCTGTGGGCTGACCCGCAGGACGCCATTGGGGCTACCCGCAGCCGCAATGCGGAACGGCTGTATCGGCGGTTGGTGAGCGTGCCGCGCTGCGATATCCTGCTTTGCGATGCCCCGACGATCCGGGAGCTGATTTCGGTCGCGAGGCCAATCAGGGAGGTCGTGGATGCTTCGAACTGCGATTGCAATTGCCGCCCTCATGCTGAGCGCCGGAGGGGCCTGGGCTGAGGGCGATGCGGCGCTCGCCCCGGCGGCGTTCGAGCGATGCGCCGGCTGCCATGCCGTGGGGAACGAGGCGGCCAAGACCGGGCCGTCGCTCAACAACGTGATCGGCCGGCCGGCTGCCACGCTGGAGGGCTTCACCTATTCGCCGGCCATGCTCGAGGCAGGGCAGGCCGGGGTGGTCTGGGATGTCGAGACGCTCAGCAAGTTCATCACCAAGCCGCGCAGCGTGGTCAACGGCTCGAACATGGCGTTCACCGGGCTGCGCAACCCCGACGACGTCGCCAGCGTCATCGCCTATCTCGCGACGTTTTCCACGCCACCGGCGCAGTAGCGCGCAGTCCGGTCCTAGGCCTCGACCCGTTTCCGGCCGCGCTGGCCCGCCAGCTGGCTGATCGTGGCGCGCAGAGCTGCCGGCTTCACCGGCTTGGTCACCACGGTGATGCCGCGATCCTCAGCCAGCGCCCGCACCGCCGGGCTGCGGTCGGCGGTAACGAGGGCCGCGGGGAGGTGGCCGCCGACATTGTGGCGCAGCCACTCGATGGCATCGAGGCCGGAGGTCTGGTCGAGGTGGTAGTCCATCAGCACCAGGTCCGGCAGCCAGCCGAGCAGCAGCCCATCCTTGTCGATGTCCTTGAGCGAGCGGGCCGAGCGCACGTCGCAGCCCCAGCCGCCAAGCAGCCCTTCCATGGCATCGAGGATGGCGCGTTCGTTGTCGACGCAGAGGATACGCAAGCCGTTAAGGTTGGAGGTCGGTTCGCGCGCCGGACCTTCCTCGGGCATCACCTTGAGCGAGCGATGGTACGGCAGGTAGAGCGAGAAGCGCGAACCGCGCGCCTCCTTGCTCTCGAGCTCCATCGTCAGGCCGAGCGCCGTCACCAGGCGCTTGACGATCGACAGCCCGAGGCCGAGCCCCTGCGCCATCCGGGCGCCATGCTCCAGCCGGCTGAATTCGGCAAAGATCAGCGCGTGCTGGTCCTTGTTGAAGCCGATGCCGGTATCGATCACGTCGAACCGCACCCTGGTGCCACGCAACCGGGCGCCGACCAGCACCCGGCCGCCGGGGCGGGTATACTTGATGGCGTTGGAAACGAGGTTCTGGATGACGCGCGCCGTCAGCGCCCGGTCGCCCACCACGGCGAGCGAGGTATCGACCAATCTCAGGTCGATCTCCTTCTTCAGCGCCAGTGGAGCGAACTCGACATCGACCTTCTTGAGCAGGTCGCGGACCTGGAATGGTGTCGCCGCCGGCTTCACCGCGCCCGCGTCGATGCGTGAGATATCGAGCAACGCCGCCATGATTTCTTCGACCGCGGTGAGCGAGGCTTCGATCGAATGCGCCAACTCGTCGAGCCCGGTGCCGCCGGCGCGCTCCACCAGCGTCGAGGTATAGAGCCGCGCCGCATTGAGCGGCTGCAGCAGGTCATGGCTGGCAGCAGCAAAGAACCGGGTTTTGTCGCGGTTGGCGGCGTCGGCTTTGGCCCGCGCCACTTCGAGCTCCGAGTTCACCCGGATCAGCGCCGCCGTGCGCTCCTCGACCCGGCCCTCGAGCGATTGATTGATGCTGGCAAGCTCGGTCTCGGCATCCACCCGCGCCGTCACGTCGGCAAAGCTGATCACCAGTCCGCCATCGGGCAGGCGCGCCGAGTGGAACTCCAGCACCTGGCCCTTGGCGCCGAGCCGCTGGCTGACCGTGGTGTGCGACTGGGTCAGTGTCTGCACCCGCTGTGCCGCGAGCGAAATCGCGTCGCCGGCGCCGAGATCGCCGCGCCGCGCCACAAACAGCGCCATGTCGTAAAGTGCCGTCCCCGAGCGCATCAGGTCGGCCGGCAGCGCCAGCAGTTCGCCATAGCGCGAGTTGCAGGTGACCAGCCGCAGGTCGCGATCGAACACCGCCACGCCCTGCGGGATATGCTCAATCGCCTGTCGCAGCGATTCCTGTGTCTCGGTCAGCGTCTCGACCATCTCAAATTCCGTGCCCCGCCCCAATATCTGCCCCGGCCCCCGCTGTCGCAAGGCCGCACAAAGTCGGGGCTGTTATCCCCGTTTCTTCAATGGGTGGGCCGGGAACGCTCCGTGTCATCGTCCACAGCGACGCCCGGCCGGCGCAACAGTTGAGTTGCTTTGTCGTCCAAACAGGGAAAAACTCAAGCGAGGGCGCGGCTTGGGTCATCTGCCGCCACGGGGAGGCCGGTCGGCGCCGCCAACCAAGGGGACTTACATGTTCAAGGAATTTCGCGATTTTGCCTTGAAGGGCAACGTCATTGACCTGGCCATCGGTGTGATCATCGGCGCCGCGTTCGGCGCCATCGTCTCGTCCGTCGTCGACGACCTGTTCATGCCGATCATCGGGCTGATCCTCAACGGCATCGACTTCTCGAACCTGTTCCTCGTCATTTCCAACCCCAATAATGTCCCGGTCCCGTCGGTCGCTGCTGCCCGCGCTGCCGGTGTCGCGACCCTCAACTACGGCCTGTTCATCAATGCCGTGGTGAAATTCACCATTATCGCCTTCGTGCTGTTCCTCGTGGTCAAGGGCATCAACCGCCTGCGCAGGTCGGAAGCCGCTGCTCCCGCCGCGCCGCCGGCTCCTACCACCGAAGAAAAGCTGCTCACCGAGATCCGCGACGCCATCAAGGCGCAGAAGTAAGCGCAACCCGCTTATGACGTTTTGGAACGCACGCCGCTTGGCCGGCGTGCGTTTCTCGTTTCTACGCCGTTCGCAGGTCGCCTGAGTTGGATGAACTCTTGGGCAGTTGAGGGCACTCAAAGCCACCCCATGCACGGTGTCACCGTGGATGGGGGAGGGGCCGGTGCCCAACAGAGTGCTATCAGGCGAAATGCCTACCCTGGATAATCCACCTGCATCTCCGGCCGAGCCGCAACGAACTCGGGCAGGTCGCGACATGAGGCGTCGAGCGCTTCGAGCCGCGGGTAGGGGGCGAGGTCGCAGCCGAAGCGTCGGGCATTGGCCATTTGCGGCACGAGGCAGGCTTCGGCAAGGCCAGGGGTCTCGGTGAAGCCGTAGCGGGTCGGGCGTGTCCGACGCGCCAGCGCCGTCTCGAGGCTCTCGAACGCCGTGGCGATCCAGTGCCGGTACCAGCCGTCGATCGCAGCCTCACTGGCGCCGATCGGGCCGGCCAGGTACTTGCGCACCCGGTTGTTGTTGATCGGGTGCACATCCGCCGCGATCAAAAGCGCGAAGGCGCGTGCTTCGGCCCGATCGAATGGATCGGCCGGCAGCAGGGGCGGGTCGGGATAGAGCTCATCCACCAGCCCGATGATCGCCAGCGATTGCGCCACGATCCGCCCGTCGATCTCCAGCGCCGGCATCAACCCCTGCGGGTTGATGGCGCGGTATGCGGGAGAACTGGCCGAGGGCACCGGCACATATTCGTAGCCGATGCGCTTGAGGTTGAGCACGATCCGCACACGCTGGCCGGCGGAGTTCTGGTAGCGGGAATGAAGACGGAGCTGCATGGCGACAAGCTTGGCTGGAGCCGTTGTCACAGTCCAGCGGTTTGGAGACTTGCCAGCTGTTTGCAGACTTGCCAGCGATTTGACAGACTCGACAGCGCCGATATCTTGCGAAGGCAGGGCTGGTGCAGCCCGCCGCTCGCACCCTCACGGGAAAGGTGAATGCACCACCACCAAGCGGGTTTGACCTTCAACGGACAGCCCGTCAGCAATGCGAGCACTGACCCCACGCGCTGTCCGCCAGAGGATCAGACCATGCATTCCTTTCTCGACTCCAAGCATATGGCCAAGGCGCTGCGCCAGGCCCTCGCCGAACGCGGCCAGGAGATTTCGCACTCCGACGCGCTCGAACTGGTCGCCCGCCAGTATGGCTTTGCCAACTGGAACATGCTCGCCGCTCGCATCGAGGCAGCGCAGCTGGCGCCGCTTGAGCTACCGCCTGGCTGGCATGTCGCCGGCCACACCAATGAGGGGAACTATCGCCTTGGCATCGATCCGAAGGCGCCGGGCACCGCCTTGATCGAAAGCCGCCCGGACCGGGACCAGGCGATCGATCGCGCTGCCGGCGAGACGGCGGTGCTGATGCAGTCGATCCTCGCCGACCCCTATCGCGGCAGCCGGCTGCGGCTGACGGCGGAGCTGCGTAGCGAAGCGGCGGAGACCGCGACGCTCTGGATGCGTGTCGATCCGGCCGAGGGAAGGTACCTGCACTTCGACAACCTGCTGCAGCGGCCCGGTGGTCCGCTTGCCGGCACCCTCGGCTGGACCGAGCGGCAGATCGTCCTCGATGTGCCCGAGACAGCGGCAACCATCCACTACGGCTTCTTCCTGCGCGGCAGCGGCAAAGCCTGGGCCCGCCGCTTCGCCCTCCATCCCGTTGGGGTGGATGTCGCCACCACCGAGCCCGGTCCTCGCTACCTGAGCCGCCCAACCAATCTCGATTTCGGCGGCGAACAGCCGGTGGCTTGATCCGGTTGACTTCGTATCGCCGAAGGTGAGACTGAGCGGCAGGCCCGTGCAGCCTGCCGCTCGCACCCTTTGGGGACGGTGAACCGCGCGACTTCATCCTTGTGGTTTGACCTCGGGCAAGCCGTCAGCAATGCGAGCACTGACCCTTCTTGCTGCCCGGTGAAAGGTCCAGACCATGCATAGTTTCCTTGACGCCAAGCAGATGGCCCGTGCGTTGCGCCAGGGCCTTGCCGACAGGCAACTCGAACTCAGCCATTCCGATTGCCTCGAGCTGGTGGCGCTGCAGTTCGGCTTTGCCGACTGGAACAGGCTCGCTGCCCGCATTAACGCCGAAGCCCAGCCGCCGGCGCTGCCGGCGGGCTGGACGCTCACCGGCATCGGCCGGGGCAACGCCTATCGGGCCGGGCTCGATCCCGACCTGCCGGGCGCCATGCACGTCGCCTCGACCAGCCCCAACGACATCGTCGACGTCGATGAGTTCGGCGGGCTGATGCGCACCATCCCCGCCGCCCCTTGGCGCGGCAAGACGGTTCGGCTCGGCGCCGAACTGATGGGCAAGGCCGTGGAGCGCGGCGCCATCTGGCTGAAGCTCGACGCCGCCGACGGCCGCCCGATCAATGTGGCCAACAATCCGGCGCGCGGCGATTTCGGCTGGACCGGCAGCGAAGTGGTGATGGCAGTGCCCGAAACGGCCGCACTGATCCGCTACGGCTTGCAGCTCGCCGGTGGCGGCGAGATCTGGGCGCGCGGGTTTCGGCTGGAAGAGGTGGTGCCGACAGTGGCGTGACACTTGCGGTGGATGGCCCAGACCCGCCACCCCACCGGTGTCATCCCAGCGAAAGCTGGGACCCATTCATCCACTTGCGTTGCGGCGAGTTGGGTCCCAGCTTTCGCTGGGATGACATCGAGTGTGGTGCGCCTTTGGTGCCTCCCTCAGGGGAGAAGAAGGCAGAGGCCTCAGCCGCCGGCGCCAGTGAGCGTCAGGTCTCCGCTGATCAGCTTGTTCGAGCTGACCTTGGCGGTCGGGCGTTCGCGTGGCAGCTCGAGGCTGGCCCAGACGCTCACCAGCGCGTGGCGGAGCTCGATGATCATCTCGTCGGTGTGGAGCGGCGTCGGCGTGATGCGCAGCCGCTCCGTGCCCTTGGGCACGGTGGGGTAGTTGATCGGCTGGATGTAGATGTTGTGCTTTTCCAGCAGCATGTCGCTCGCCGCCTTGCAGAGGCGCGCGTCACCGACGATCACCGGCACGATATGGGTGTCGGTCTTCAGCACCGGCAGGCCGGCATCACCAAGGATATCCTTGGTCAGCTGCGCCTGGCGCTGCTGGCCTTCGCGCTCTACCGAGGAGAGCTTGAGGTGCTCGATCGAGGCGCGCGCCGCGGCGCACAGCGCCGGGGGCAGGGCGGTGGTGAAGATGAACTCCGGCGCATAGGAGCGAATCGCGTCGATGATCGCCTGGTTGGCGGCGACATAGCCGCCCATCACGCCAAAGCCCTTGGCGAGCGTGCCCTCGATGATATCGATGCGGCCCATCAGGCCCTCGCGGTCGGCAATGCCACCGCCGCGCGGGCCATACATGCCCACCGCGTGCACTTCGTCGATATAGGTCAGCGCGCCGAATTCCTCGGCGAGGTCGCAGATCTCGGCGATCGGCGCCACATCGCCATCCATCGAATAGACCGACTCGAAGACGATGAGCTTGGGGCGCTTGCGATCGACCGACGCCAACAGCTCACGCAGGTGCGCTACGTCGTTGTGACGGAAGATCTTCTTTTCCATGCCCGACTGGCGCACGCCCTGGATCATCGAGGCGTGGTTGAGCTGGTCCGAGAAGATCACGCAATCGGGGAGCAGCCGCGCAATGGTCGAGATCGCGGCCTCGTTGGAGACGAACCCCGAGGTGAACACCAGCGCTGCTTCCTTGCGATGCAGGTCCGCGAGCGAACGCTCGAGCTCGACCAGCGGCCGGTTGGTGCCGGAAATGTTGCGGGTGCCGCCGGCGCCGACGCCGAGTCGCGCTGCAGTGTCCTGCATGGCCGCGATGGTGACCGGGTGCTGGCCCATGCCGAGATAATCGTTCGAGCACCAGATGGTGATCTCGCGCTGGTTGTCGGCACTGTCCCGGAAGATGGCCCGGGGAAACCGCCCGGCAATTCGTTCGAGATCGGCGAAAACGCGATAGCGCTTTTCCTGCCGCAAGGTGTCGACGGCGTCCTCGAAAAACCCGCGATAGTCCATAGTTCCACTCTCGTAGCGCAGGCCTTTCGCCTGCTGGCGACCTCACCGGTCAAGGAGATAGCTATTCCCCAGACCCGGGCATTGACATAGGTCAATTCGCCGCGCGGCGGCTTATACAAGTCATTGGCCGGGCTGCAGCTTGCCGGTGCAGCCTGGAACCATCCTAAACAATGGCGCCTTCGCTGCCAATCAAACAGATGTGCGCAACTCGTCGCATCTGCCTTATCCGACTGGTGATATTCTGCGTTCAGAATGGGTTCAGCGCGATCGTGTCACTGCGCTCGCTAGGCCGTTCGACGTGGGATTAACGGCCCCGATGCCTTTCCGTTGACCCGGTTCCGGCGTCCGCTACTATCAACCTTACGGAAACAGGGGGATCCGCCATGAAGAGCTTCTCTTCGTCCAGCTTCGCCAACGACCATGCCGAGGTGCTCGACCTGGCGCTTGCCGCCGTTAACAAGCATCCGCAGGCGCTGTTCACCGATTTCCAGTGGTTCCTCTACGAGGCGCGCGACACGGTGTTCTTCACCGCCGCTTCGAAGTCGCATTTCGACAAGGAATCGCTGGGCAATCTGGTCGCCGACATGGTGGCGCTGGCCCCGCAGCTGAGCCACGGCTTCGTCGGCGCCCGGCCGGGCCAGCCGTTCCCCAAGCACCTGCTCGATGCCATCACCCATGTCGAGGAAGTCGACGAGTTCGACGGCTATCCCGACAAGTGGGTGTCGAAATCGCCCGATATCTTCGAGCGTGACGACCTGCCGCTGTTCCGCGTCTCCGCGGTGGTCCGCCGCAGCGGACCCGACGAGATGGGCCGCGCCTCGATGATCCAGGTGCGCTCGAGCCACGCACTGCTCGAAGGCTCCGATTCGGCGCTGCTCACCCGCTCTGCCTCCGCCGGCCATGGCGTGATGAGCGATAAATCCAACAAGGTCGGGCTCGGCGCCCGCATCAAGGGCACGCTGCGTGGTTGGGGCATGACCTTCATGTACGTGACCCTCGCCAACATCCTCGCGCCGCCGGACAAACCGTGGGGCTTCAAGACCCTGGCGCTGAAGCGCCACCGGTTGCGGCTGCTCGCCAATAAGCTCGGCGTGCGCCAGCGCTCGCTGATGTTCGCGCTCGTCACCCACGCCCTCAACGGCGAGGGTGAGGACCGGCACATGTCGAAAAAGGTGATCGGCGCCGCCTACACCATGCTCGATGGCAAGCGCCACGATGCCGATGATGATTTCTTCCGCGTCCGGGCGCTCGAAGCCAAGTTCGAGGTGATCGACGATTTCGTCGCCTATGTCCGCAAGGTCGACGACACCATCGACAAGATCGAGAAGAAGGACATCACCAAGTTCCAGGTGATGATGAACTCGATGTTCAAGGCGCTGCGCGGCCTCAACCGCATCGCGCCGTTCCTGCCCGGCAAGCGCTTCTGGCGTTTCAACGGCGGCATCCACATCGTGCTCACCCTGGTGCCGCCGCACCGCACCTATGGCCCGATGACCCATGGCATGATGGAGCCGATCTACTGCGGCGCCTGGCACCCGGCCGCCAATATCTGCACCTTCTGTCCCGGCCGCGAGTACATCACGCTGAACTTCTCGATGGAAACCCGCCACATCGCCAATGTGGAAAAGATCGAGCAGCTGCTGCAGAAGGTCGAAGCGATGGACGTCGCCCCGACCGGCAAGGTGATCGTCGAAGACGACACCGTCTGAGCCAAGGCGAGATAGCGCAGATACCCACCGGCCATCATCCCGGCGAGAGCCGGGACCCACTGCTCGGACGGTCGGTCCGGATGCAACCCCTCCGATCCTTCACAGCAAGGTCGGCACGGTTGTGCCGGTGGATGGGCCTGAGCACTGGGCTCCGGCTGACGGCCGGTGGTTGTCGGCCGGTCGCTGTTGCTGTTGATCGCCGCCACGCGTCACCACCATATCCCGCTTCGGCGGCACCCCGTCCTCGCCGCCCACCATCGGATAGCTGAACAATGGCGCTTGAACTCATCAACCCCAGCGATCTCCCCGTTCCACAAACCTACACCCAGGTCGTTGTGGCCACCGGCAGCAAGTTGGTGTTCATCGCAGGGCAGGAGCCCGAGGATATCCATGGCAAGCTCGTAGGTCGCGGCGATCTGGCGACCCAAGCACGACAGGTTTTCGACAATCTCGGTCGTGCCCTCTCTGCCGCCGGAGCTCGGACCGACCAGGTCACCAGGATCAACATCTATGTCGTCAACTACGAGCGCGACGCGTGCCTGCCGATTATCGAGCAGGCGCGGGTTGCACTGTTCGGCGATCACAAGCCGGCAGATACGGTCCTCGGCGTCGCTACGCTATCACCCGGCTATCTGATCGAGGTCGATGCAATCGCGGTCGTCGATTGACCGTGAGTGGGGACGAGGGCCACTCAGCCCCTGAACCCACCCAGCTTCGCCACCACCATATCGTGGTCCGACAGCACCTCGCCGTCGTCGGCCAGCGACGGCACGATGCGGCTGTCCTCCACCAGCAGCCCGCGCGTCAGGAACCAGTCGAGCTTCCACGTTCCCCGTGGGCTGCGGCTGACCCGGCTCGGGCGCGTCGTGGTCTGGCCGATCGGCCCACCATGCCGTTCGAAGCTGCGGCCATAGGCGTGGGCGAACAGCGTTTCCTTCTCGAAGTCGCCGCCATCGGCGAGCCCGGTATTGAGGTCGCCGCCGATGATCACCGGCGCGGCGCCGGCGAGTTCGTCGATCGCGTCGATGAGGCGCCTCACCTGTGCTTCGCGATATCCAGCATCGCCGCGGTTCTCGAGATGCACCGACACCGCATAGAGCGGCCCCTCGGTCGTCTCAACCGCCGTTGCGATGGCGCAGCGCGTGCCCACCCGGCGGGCCGGACTTTCCGGCGTGAACCAGTGCCCATGCGGCTCGAGCCGGATCATCACCGGCGCCTGCAACGCCGCCTTCGACAGCAGCGCGTTGCCGTGAAAGCCATGGCGGTTGAAATCGTCTTCGCAGAACTCGAGCTCCACTTCGGCGCCGAGCTCCAATTCGAGGAATTCGACCCCGAAGGCGTAGTTCATGCCGAGTTCGACCGCGATGTCACGTGAGGTGTGCCGCTGGCCGGTGCGCGCCATGCCGTTGTCGACTTCCGACAGCAGCACCAGTTCTGCGCCTTCGCGCTGCAGCACCGCGGCGGACTTCTCGACATTGTAGCAGCGCTCAAGGTTCCAGGCGGCGACGGTCAGCGGGAAGGCCAGCACGTCGCCGCGTTCGGCGACCGGCACTTCGACGCGCTGCAGGCAGGCGAGGCCGGCGAGGGCCTCGGCATGGTTGGCCTCGGTCCGCTCCAGCGCGTCCAGCCGGTCGCGCTCGGCCTGCGGCGGCCCTTGCAGCAGGGCAATCTGGGCGGGTTTGACGAGATCGAGAGACATGGGTGTTGGCACTTGGTCAGCGAGGAGGGGAACGCCTCCCCTAGCCAGCCGATATGTCGTCCCGGTGACAAATCGTGGGTTGGCGTAACCCGGAGCGCTTTCAGGAAAAGTTGCAGACTTTTCCGGTTCGAAAGCGCGACAAATCAACGATCTGGTGCGTATCGCCGTTTCATCGAAACGGTGAAACGCACCGGCGTACGGATCGCGCCTTGTCGCGCGCCTAACCGCGCGCTAAATCCCCCGCCAATACTGTTTCCCGGGGGTTTCCGTGTCTGAATATGCAATCTATCCCAGTCTCAAGGGCATGCCGGTGATCATCTCCGGCGGCGCTTCGGGTATCGGCGAGGGCATGGTCCGCGCCTTCGCGGCGCAGGGCAGCAAAGTCGGCTTCGTCGATATCTCTGGCGAGGCGGGCGACAAGCTGGCGGCCGAGCTGAACGCAGCCGGCGGCACGGTGAGATTCACCCGCTGCGACGTCACCGACATTGCTGCCTACCAGGCGGCCATCAAGGGTTTCGAGGCGGCACACGGCCCGACCCTGGCGCTGGTCAACAACGCGGCGAACGACCACCGGCACGATATCGCCGAGGTCAGCCCCGAGGATTGGGACAAGCGTATCGCCGTCAACCTGAAGCACGCCTTCTTCGCCGCGCAGGCGGTGGCCCCGGGTATGGTCGCCGCCAACCGCGGTTCGATCATCAATTTCGGCTCGGTCAGCTGGATGACGCTCTCGGCGCAGCTCACTGTCTACACCGCCGCCAAGGCCGCCATGCATGGCATGTCGCGCTCGATGGCCAAGGAGTATGGCCAGCATGGCGTGCGCGTGAACACCCTGGTGCCGGGCTGGATCATGACCGAGCGGCAGCTTTCGCTCTGGGCCACTCCCGAGGCGATGGCCTCGCTCGACCAGCAGCAGGCGCTGAAGGGGCGGCTCTACCCCGAGGATATCGCCCGCATGGTGCTGTTCCTCGCGGCCGACGATTCCAAGATGATCTCCGCTCAGGATTTCATCGTCGATGGCGGCTGGGCGCACGGCTGATCGGCCGCAAACGACTGCTTCAACACGGGGCGTTCATGATCTAGTCTCGCCGCGGGCAAAGGCGGCGAGGCGACACCTTGCTGCCGCAATCGGTGGCGAGAACGTGCGCCACACCTACGGGGGACTCGATGAAATCCAAGATACTGATCGCCGGCCTCGCGGCCCTGTCGCTGAGCGCCTGTACTTCGATCAATCCCTATACCGGCCAGAGCCAGCTCTCCAACACCACCGGCGGCGCGCTGCTCGGTGCGGGCGGCGGCGCCGTGGTCGGTGGCATTATCGGCGCGGCGACCGGCGCTGACCCGCGTGTCGCGGCGCTGATCGGCGCCGGCGTCGGCGGCCTCACCGGGGCGGCCATCGGCAGCTATATGGACCAGCAGGAGGCCGAGCTGCGCGCCCAGTTGCAGGGTACCGGGGTTTCGGTGACCCGCGTCGGCCAGCAGATCATCCTCAACATGCCGTCCAACATCACCTTCTCCACCGACTCGGCGACAGTGCAGCCCAAGTTCAGCGAGACGCTGATCTCGGTGGGCCTGGTGCTGAAGAAGTTCAACAAGACCGTCATCGACGTCTATGGCCACACCGACTCCCAAGGCTCGGACAGCTACAACCTGGAGCTGAGCCAGAAGCGCGCCACGGCCGTGGCGACCATCCTCGCCAGCCAGGGCGTCGACCAGCGCCGCTTCTACATCACCGGCAAGGGCGAGGAGGATCCGATCGCCTCCAACGGCACCGAGTCGGGCCGCGCGCAGAACCGCCGCGTCGAAATCCAGCTCTCGCCCATCCAGGGCTGAGTTCGGCGACATCGAGATCGAGGCCCGGGCATCTCCCGGGCCTTTTTCATTGCCCGGCGGTCGTGGCCGCTGGCGCGGTGGCCGGCGAGCGGGTGGTGCTGGCGAGCAGCTGGAAGCCGAGGAGGATCACCGCCACGATCCCCAAGCCGATCAGTCCGCGTTTCCACCAATTGGTCGGCCCGGTGCCGCCGATGCTCTCCTCGACATCGCGCGTCACCCTGAGGGTGGAGTTCTCCGGCAGCGAGATCGGCTGGCCGTTTTCGTCGATCAACTGATCCACTCGCGCCACCTTGGGCGTTCGTCTCACGTCGGCACTCATCGCATCTCCCTCCGATGGTGATCGAACAAGTAGGTCCTGGCCGCTTGGTTCCCTGAACGCGCTCCTCAGCGCTCGTTCAGTCGGCCCGGCGCACGGTCGGAACCATAGAACCAGCCGAGAGGACCAAGACCATGCTCCGCATTGCTCTGCTTTCCGCCGTTCTCGTCACTGCCCTTGGCGCCGCGCCCGCCTTTGCCGAGCGCAACAACGGCGACAGCATTCCCCCGAACTGCACGCTCGACCCGTTCACCAAGAAGCTGAATTGCCACATCTGGCCGACCTGCACCCTCGATCCCTTCACCGGCAAGATGAACTGCCCGGTGCCCAAGGCGACAATCCGCAAGCAGAACTGATCAGCCGCGCACAATGATCGGTGTCCCCACCGACACGCGTGAGTAGAGGTCGATCACGTCCTGGTTGATCAGCCGCACGCAGCCCGACGACACCGCCTTGCCGATGCTCCAGTACTCGCGCGTGCCGTGGATCCGGTAGATGGTGTCGACGCCGTTGCGGTAGATGTACATCGCCCGTGCGCCCAGCGGATTGTTCATGCCGCCGGGCATGCCGCCGGCGAACTCGCGCGTTTCGGGCTGCCGCTGCATCATCGAGGCCGGCGGATACCAGGTCGGCCATTGCGCCTTGCGCCCGATACTGCCGCGCCCCGACCAGGTGAAGCCGTCGCGCCCGATGCCGACGCCGTAGCGGATGGCGGTGCCATTGTCCTGCACCAGGTAGAGAAAGCGCGCCGAAGTCTCGACCACGATGGTGCCGGGCTTCTCGCCAGTGGGATCGTCCACCTCGGTCCTCAGATAGCGCTGGTCGACCTTATTGAGGTCGACGGCCGGCACCGGGAATTTTTCCTCCGGCATCGCACCGTAGATCTGCAGGTAATAGGGCGAGATAATCGCCGGCAGCAGGTTGGGGACCGTCACCTGCCGATTGCCGATGGTGGTCGAGCAACCGGTCAGCGCCAACCCGCCGAAACTCGCTGCACCCAAGAGAAAGGCCCGCCGCGACGGGCCGTTATTGCCGATCGTCTTCGCCTGCACGGAACTCGCCCCCTGAAAGGCTGCCCACCAGAGCTGATTACTACCTCAGCTTGCGCACCATTATGGCTCAGGCAAGTTGCCTGTCGATCAATTTATCGTTCGGCCCCACGCCGCCCGCGCCAGGTCGCGCAGCTGCAGCGACTCCGCCCAGCGGTCGGTGAGGTCGGTTCCATCAGCCCCGGCGATGGCGTAGGGCTGCGGGCCGAGCTCGCAGAGGAAGCTGAGCTCCGCATCCGCGCCGGCCCGGTTCTTCCAGTCGGCAAAGCCGTTGCGCCACCAGGTGCCGAACTGCTCGAGCCACGGGGCATGCTGGGGAAACGACAGCGGCAGCTGCACCTGCTCGCTGCTGGCGACCCGGCCGTGAAAGGCCCAGCAATGCTCGAGGATCGTCGTCATCTGCGCTTCGATTTCCTCGGGCACCGGCAAGGCGATCTCGCGGCCGACCACGTAGTGCGAGAGGTCGCCGAGCAGCTTCAGCTCGGGCAGGGCAGCGATCAGGTCGAGGGTGAAATGCAGGTCGTTGGTCATCCGGTCGCGATGCGTCTCGACATAGACCGGGAACGGCACCTGCTCGGAAAGCTTGAGCCAGCCCTCCGCCACTCGCACCGCTTCGGCCAGCGTCCGTGGGCGGAGGTTGGGCTGGATGTTGATGTGGTGCACGCCATAGGCCGCGCCCCATTCGAGCACCGGCAGGAGGCTGTCGATATCGGTGGGAAAGCACAGACCCTCGACCACCAGCCCGGCGGATTTCGCCAGCCGGCCCGCCCGCTGCGCCATCTCGGGATCGATCCACTGGGTGCCGAAGCCATCGAACCCGGCATTGGCGATGATCTCGACATTGGCCTCGAGCGAGCGCTCGCGCGGCGCCCCCTTGAGGCCGATCATGGTCCACAGCGATTGGAGGACGAGGAGTTTCTGCATCGTGGAGCTTCCGGAGCGTGATCAGGAAAATCGATTGCGCGACAAACAAACTGAGCGGGATCGAGGAAAGTGGCGAACAGCGGGAGCTAGATCAGCACCACGCTTTCCTGCTCGTTGGGATCGGTTCGGGCGATGATCGCCCGCGCCATCCTGTTGGTCGGGTTGAACGGCTGGTGCGGCACGCCGGCGGGGATGTAGACATAGTCGCCTTCGTTCACGACATCGGTGAACTCGAGGTTCGGCCCGTGCCGGAACGAGGTCGAGCCCTCGATCTGGAAGATCGCTGTCTCATGCGCCTCGTGATAGTGCGGCTTGGCCTCGGCGCCGGGCGGGATCACCGCCATGTGCATACAGATGCCCTTCGCGCCGGCCGACTGCGCCGAAACACCGGCGAAATAGTCGAGCCCCTGCTTGCCGCGGAAGCCCTCGCCGCCCCGGATCACCTTGCACTCAGCCGCCATGACATGTCCTCCGCCATTGAGCGGCACCGTAGTGAACGGGCGTCACAGCAGCAAGACGGTGGTGAGGTTACTCCAGCCGGTGCGTGGGGCGCCCCCACCCAGCGACGCTAGTTCGCTTCGCTCACAAGCTTTGCTGCCCTCCCCACAAGGGGGAGGGAGACGATGGAACCGAGATGTCGGCGTGAGGGTCTCCCTCCCCCTTGTGGGGAGGGATCAAGGGTGGGGGTGGGCCACACGCTCGGAACTCAGCGTCCCTCCGGCCCGCTCGGCCGCTGCGTCAGCACCACATCCAGTTCCAGCAGCCGGCCCTGCCGCAACAGCTGCAGCCGGACGCGCCGGCCGATGGCGTCGGCGGTGAGCATCCGCAGCAGCGGACCGGGGCCTTCGACCGGACGACCGTCGAGGCTCAAGAGCACGTCGCCCTCACGCACCCCGGCCCGGGCCGCGGGGCCATCGACGACGATCGAGTGCAGTACTGCCGCCGTCTGCGTGCCGACATGGGCGGCGTCGGCCACCCGCCGCGGCAGGTTCACCGTGTCGGCCGCGACGCCAAGATAGGCGCGCCGTACTCCGCCATGCTGCAGTACTTCGCCCAGCACCAGCTTCACCGTGTTGCTGGCCACCGCAAAGCAGATGCCCTGCGCCCCTGATATCATCGCCGTGCTGATCCCCACCACCTCGCCGAGGCTCGAGACCAGTGCGCCGCCCGAGTTCCCCGGATTGAGCGCCGCATCGGTCTGGATCACGTCCTCGATCGGCCGCCCGGAAGGCGAGCGGAGGCTCCGCCCGAGCGCCGAGATGACGCCGGCGGTAACCGTCGACTCGAACCCCAGCGGGTTGCCGATGGCGATGGCGATGTGGCCGCGCTTGAGCTCGCTGCTGTCGCCCAGCGAAGCGATCGGCAGCGCACTGCCATCGACCTTGAGGATGGCGAGATCTGTGTCGGGATCGGCGCCGAGCACCCGCCCGGCCAGCCGCTGCCCGTCGGGCAGCGCCAGATGCACGTCCTTGTGGCTGCCGACAACGTGCGAGTTGGTGACCACCAGCCCATCCTGCGACAGCACCACGCCCGAGCCGTGGCCCTTGCCGTCGGTGGTCACCATGCCGACGGCCGGCCCGACGGTCTCGGCGACCTCGGAAACGGTGAGCGAATAGACATCGAGCAGACGTTGGTCGGTGGGGAAGGGCAAGGGCTGAGCCATTGGGATGCTCCGGCAGTTTCGTGTAGCGAGAAATGTGGGTTTCGCGGTCGCCGCCCGCGATCCTGCCCATATGGGGAGCTTTCGAGGTGCCGGGTCCGGGAGCAAGTTTTCGCCAGCATCCGCAACAGGCCACTCACATGTCCTTCCCCGAACTCCAGGCGCTTTCCGCTTCCCTTGCGGCGCTCACCGCCGGCGTCGCCCCCCGCATCATCGCTCTGCAGGGCCGTGATGGCCGCGAACTCTCGGGTTTCATCTGGCGCACCGGCCTTGCCATCACCGCCGATGAGGTGCTGGAGGGCGACGACGAAATCGCCGCGCTCGGCGCCGATGGCAAGCTCGCCACCGCCCAGATCATCGGCCGCGATCCCAGCACCGACGTGGCGCTGCTTAAGCTCGATACCCCAGAGTTTGCCGACTGGACCCACGCCGCCCTGCCGGCGCCGGGCTCGTTGGCAGTGCTGGTCGGACGCGGTGAGGACTCGGTGTTGTCGGGCCTCGCCTCGGTCACCGAGGTCGGCTCGGCCTGGCGCAGCATGCGCGGCGGCGAGATCGATGCGCGCATTACGCTCGGGCTTCGGCTCTCGCCGCGCAGCGAAGGCGGCGCCGTGGTAGCGCCCGATGGCAGCCTGATCGGCATGGCCGTTACCGGGGCTCGCCGCCGCACCATCGCCATTCCGGCTTCGACCATCGCCCGCTCGGTGGCGACGCTCAGCGAGAAGGGCTATATCCCGCGCGGCTGGCTCGGCGTCAGCCTCCATCCACTCGCAGCGGCTGGCGGCGCCATCGTCGTCGGTCTCGAGCCGGCGAGCCCGGCTGCCAATGGGGGCTTCCTTGTTGGCGACATAATCACCACATGGGGTGGAGCAGCGGTGCATTCGGTCAGCGATATCGCCGATCGCCTGAACGCCGGCACCGTCGGTAAGACTATCAGCTTGGGAGTGCAACGCGGTGGCAGTGCATTGGAACTCGAGATCACTATCGGCGAACGTCCGCGGAGCTGAAGCTTCGGTTGGGCAGTCCGTCCTCGGCGGGCTGGTCCTCGGCGTCGCCTTCGATCTCACCGACCCGGCCCTCGAACAGGTGCTCCGCACTCTGATCGCCGGCCGTCATGACCTTTACGAAGCCGACGCCGAAGAGGCGGCGGTCACCATCACCGATCGCCCGGCTGCGCTGGGCGGCGTCACCGGTGCGCACCGCGTGCTGCGCGTCGGCGCCGACGAAGCGCGCCGCAACGCCATCGACAGCCTCGATCCCGGCCTGATCCTCGCCGCCGCCCTGCTGATCGGCGCCGGCTATGCGCTGGAGCGCGAGACGGTCGAGCGCGCCAGCAACGAGCGGTTGCCCGCCTCTCTCCTGCCGCGGCTCAGCCAGCGCGAACGCCAGGTCGCGGAACTGCTGGTCGATGGGGCCTCCAACAAGGTGATCGCCCGCGCACTCGATATCTCGGTGCACACGGCCAAGTTCCACGTCACCGCGATCCTCGAAAAGCTCGGCGCCCGCAACCGCGCCGATGCGGTGTCGATCATCCTGCGCGAAGGCTTGGTGGCGATCTGACCTAGCTCCCCTCCTAGCGGACGCGTAGCGCCGGGGGGAGGGAGGCGACAGCTGAAGCACCGTGCCAAATATCTAGTGCTGCCCCGGCGTCATCAGCGTCGAGAAAATCCGCCCGATCAGGTTCCGCTCGGCGGGCTTATCGACATGCTCGTGGTTGAGCTCCACCAGCAGCGCCGAGGTGGCGTCGAGCCGCTGGCTCTGCAACTGGGCGATCCTGAGCGCCAGCTCCGGGTGCTTTTCGAGGATGCGCATGGCGTCGCGCACCACCCGCACCTTGCTGTCGCGCTCGGCCCGGACGGTGGCGCTGTGCGGCCGGCCGAGCAGCACCGACATTTCGCCGATCATTGCGTCGGAATGCTCGATCGTCGCGATCGCCACCCCGTTCCGCTCGACCACGAACTTGCCGCTCTCCAGCACGTAGAGATCGCGCCCGGGCGTGCCCTGCGTGACCAGCTCCTCGCCCTTGGCGACATCGAGCGTCGGCGATGAATAGGTGAGTGTCAGCAGGCTGGCCATGGTTCATCCCCGCATGAATAGGCAGCGGAGCCTAACCCGTTGCGGGCGCGCCATGAAGGGCCATTCTACACCATGCGCAGCAGCACATCGGCGACCAGGTGATCGCTGCCCTTCTTGAGGATCAGGTCGGCCCGCGTCCGCGTCGGCGCGATATTGTCCATCAGGTTGGGCAGGTTGATCGAGCGCCAGTTGTCGAGGCCGAACTTCCCCGCCTCGTCCTTGCTCATGTCGGCATAGCGTTTGAAGAACGAGTCGGGGTTACGGAACGCCGTCTCCCTCAGCCGGAAAAAGCGCTCGAGATACCAGGCTTCGAGATCCTCGGGGTCGGCGTCGATATAGATCGAGAAGTCGATGAAGTCCGAGGCATAGAGGATCGGCGTGCCGGCCTTGCCCGGTGCCCCCGGCTGCAGGATGTTGAGCCCCTCGACGATCAGAATGTCCGGCTGGTCGACGATCAGGTGCTCGCCCGGCACCACGTCATAGACGAGGTGGGAGTAGATCGGCACTTCGAGCGCCGGCGTCCCCGATTTCACCGCCGCCAGGAACGCCACCAGCCGCGCCCGGTCAAAACTCTCCGGAAAGCCTTTGCGCCGCATCAGCCCGCGCTCGATCAGCGTGGCGTTGGGGTGGAGAAACCCGTCAGTGGTGACGAGATCGACCTTCGGGCTCGACGGCCAGCGCTGCAGCAGCGCCCTCAGGATGCGGGCCGTGGTGGATTTGCCCACCGCCACGGACCCCGCGACGCCGATGATGAACGGCACCTTCGGTGCCCCGGTATTGAGGAAGCGCTGCGACACCCGATGCAGCCCCTGGATCGCCTCGACATAGAGCGAGAGGAGGCGCGCCAGCGGCAGGTAGACCTGCTCGGCCTCTTGAAGCGAGATCGGGTCCGACAGGGCGCGGAGCCGCATCACGTCGTCGGCGCTCAGCGTCATCGGCTCGTCGGCGCGCAGCGCCACCCATTCCGCCTTGCTGAAGTGGTGGTAGGGGGAGAGTTCAGCCGGCTGCGTCATGCGCGCGTCGGCCCGCCATTGAGCCGCGCGGCGATCACCTTTGCCAGTCGCTCCGCCACTTCAAGCTTGTCCAGCTCGGGCCACGCCTGGGCGCCCGCGGCGCTCAAGAGCGTCACCTTGTTGCGGTCGCCACCCATGGCGCCACCTTCGGCCGAGACGTCGTTGGCGACGATCAGGTCGGCGCCCTTGCGCCTGAGCTTGGCCTCGCCATTCGCCACCACATCGCGCGTTTCGGCGGCGAAACCGACGACGATCCCGGGGCGCTGGGCATGGTGTCCGACTGTCGCGAGGATATCGGGGTTCTCGACCATGCTGAGGCTGGGAACAGCGCTTGTCCCCGGCTGCTTCTTGATCTTGTCGGCGGCGACGCTGTCGACCCGCCAGTCCGCCACCGCGGCGACGAACACCGCACCGTCGACGGGCAGGGCGCTTTCTACGGCGGCCAGCATCTCACGCGCCGTCTCGACATGCGTGGTGGCGACGCCATCGGGATCGGCGATCGATACCGGCCCGGTGATCAGCCGCACGTTTGCCCCGAGCTTCGCCAGCACCGCGGCGATGGCGTGCCCCTGCTTCCCCGACGACCGGTTGGCGATGTAGCGCACCGGATCGATCGGCTCGTGCGTCGGCCCCGAGGTGACGATAAATGTCTTGCCCGACAGCGGCGTCGCCCGGGCCAGTTGCTCGACAATGGCCGCGAGGATCTCCGCCGGCTCGGCCATCCGGCCTTCGCCGGCCTCGCCCGCTTCTGCCATCGCGCCAGACTTCGGCCCGATGAATTGGACGCCGTCGGCCAGCAATGTCGCGTGGTTACGCCGGGTCGGCGCCGCCGACCACATCAGTGGGTTCATCGCCGGCGCCATCAGCACCGGCTTGTCGGAGGCGAGCAGCACGGCGCTGGCGAGGTCGTTCGCCGCGCCAGTCGCAGCCTTGGCCATCAGGTCCGCCGTCGCCGGCGCCACCACGATCAGGTCGGCCTCGCGCGACAGCCGGATATGGCCGACATCGTGCTCGTCATTGCGATCGAACAGGTTGGTGAACACCCGGTCGGCGCTGAGGGTCGCCACCGAAAGCGGCGTCACGAACTCGGCCGCCGCCGCCGTCATCACGCAGCGCACCTTGGCGCCTTCGTCACGCAGCCGCCGGATCAGCTCCAGCACTTTGTAGGCAGCGATCCCGCCGCCGATGATCAGCAGCACCCGCCGATTTTGCAGTTTCATGCTGAGCTACCACCGCATCATGAGACGGCTAGCCCTCTACACGATCTGCCGGCGCCCTCATACCCACCAAAGGGCGACCGAGCTATTCACTGCTCGCTGGACTGGGCCGTGTCGTAGCGCCGGGGTTCCGGCGCTGCGCGTCAGTCCATGTGCACAAATGTCCTCGCGACAGGATTGAACGCGCGCCGCGTGAGATCGCGCTATTAGGCAGGAAATGACGGGGGAACCACCCTCCGTGTCCTGCCTCTTGGAGCGATGTGCACATGGATCGTGCAGCCTATTTCCGTTACGCCGGCGAAAACGCCCGCAACGTCGTGTTTCCGCTCGGCGGCATCGGCGCCGGCTCCATCGGCATCGGCGGCGATGGGCGTCTGCGCGACTGGGAAATCTACAACCGTCCCAGCAAGGGCAGCGTCAACGGCTTCTCGCACTTCGCCGTCAAGGCCGAGCGCGACGGCAAGGTGCTCGATACCCGGGTGCTGCACGGCCCGTTTCAGGGCTCGCTCACCGGCGATTACCTCGGCAAGCACTTCAACTCGTTTGGCTTCGGCGTCCGCCGTGAGCACATGGCGGGGTTCCCGAGCTTCGAGGCGGCGACGCTCTCTGGTCCCTATCCGGTGGCGACCCTCGATTTCGCCGATAAGCGCTTCCCGGGCACGGTGAAGCTCGAGGCCTTCAGCCCCTACCTGCCGATGGAGAGCCGGCTCTCCTCGCTGCCCGTGGCGATGTTCGAGTTCACCTTGGCCAACACCACCGCGGAGCCGATCGACTACACGCTGTTCGGCTGCCTCGGTTTCGAGTTCAAGGACCAGGCTGGTGTCACCGCCAGCGCGCCGGATGGCCGCACCGCGCTGACCGGGCGCTCGGCTTCCGACCGCAAGTCGATCCATTACAGCGAGCTCAGCATCACGACCGACAGCGCCGAGACCAGCTATCAGCGCCATTTCTTCCGCGGCAGCTGGTTCGACGCGCTCGAGGTCTACTGGCAGGACATCAACCGGCCCGGCAGGCTGAAGGACCGCTTCTACGACGATGCCGCGACGCATCGCATGTCGGGCAGCCGTGCCGTGGCCGAGCACTCGACGCTCGCCTCGCACGTCACCATCCCCGCCGGCGAGAGCCGCACACTGCGCGTCGCCATCGCCTGGTACGTGCCGAACGCCAGCAAGTACTGGGTGTCGCAGAACGCCCTGATCGGCGAGCCCAAGGATATCCCCAGCGTCTGGCGCAATTATTACGCCACGCAGTGGCCGAGCGCCGACGCAGTCGCCGCCGAGGCCTTCGCCGGCTGGGATCGCCTGGCGAGCCAGACCAAGCGCCTGCAGGCCGAACTGCTCGCCTCGACGCTGCCGGATCCGGTGCTCGACGCGGTGTCGGCCAACCTCTCGATCGTCAAGACCGCCACCGTGCTGCGGCTCGAGGATGGCACCTTCTACGGCTGGGAGGGCTGCCACCCCGATGCCGGCTCGTGCGAGGGCAGCTGTACCCACGTCTGGAACTACCAGCAGGTGCTGCCCTTCCTGTTTCCCGACCTCGAACGCTCGATGCGCGAGGCCGATTTCTTCAACAACCAGGTACCATCGGGCGGCATGGCGTTCCGGCTGGCATTGCCGCTCGGCATCGGCACCTCGAACGACCGGCCCTGCGTCGATGGCCAGTTCGGCAATGTGCTGAAGGCCTATCGCGACTGGAAGCTTACCGGCGACCTCGCCTGGCTGCGCTCGATCTGGCCCGAGGTGAAGGCAGCCATCGGCTACGCCTGGCACCCCGACAATTACGACAAATGGGACCCGGAGAAATCCGGTGTGCTCACCGGCCGCCAGCACCACACGCTCGATATGGAGCTGTTCGGGCCGAGCTCATGGCTCAACGGTTTCTACCTCGGCGCACTGCTCGCCGGCTCGAAGATGGCCGAAGCGGTCGGCGAGGCCGACACGGCAGCCGAGTTCGCCGAGATCTACGCCCGCGGCCGGAGGTGGACGCACGACAACCTGTTCAACGGCAGCTACTTCATCCAGGACGTTGACCTCGAGGACAAGCAGCAGCTGGCGCGCTTCGAATCCAAGCTCGGTCAATCCAATTACGTGCGCGGCTCGATCTACGACCTCTACTGGTCCGACGAGCACGGCCAGGTGAAGTACCAGGTCGGCGAAGGCTGCGAGATCGACCAGGTGCTGGCCCAGTGGCATGCCGGGCTCTACGGGCTGGGCGACGTGTTCGAGCCCGAGCAGTTTGCCTCGGCGGTGCGTGCCGTCTACCAGCACAACTTCAAGCGCCGGCTCGGCGACGAGGCCAACCCGTGCCGCGTCTTCGGGCTCGAGAACGAGGCCGGCACGCTGATGTGCGCCTGGCCAGAGGGCGCGGTGCGCCCGGCGATCCCAGTGCCCTACAGCCAGGAATCGATGCACGGCTTCGAATATGCCTTCGGCTGCCAGCTGATGATGATCGGCGAGCTGGACAAGGCCATCGAAGTGTTCGCCGCGGTGCGCGACCGCTATCGCGGCCACAACCGCAACCCCTTCAACGAGATCGAGTGCGGCTCGAACTATGCGCGCTCGATGGCGAGCTATGCCGCCGTCCTGGTGCTTTCGGGCTTCGGCTTCGACCTCAGCGAGGGCCGCATCGCCTTCGCGCCCAAGCTGATGAGCGAGGGCCGCTTCCGCTCGCTGTGGTCGACCGGCACGGCCTGGGGGAGCGTCGCCATCGATGATGGCGAGGCGCGCCTCACCGTCATCGGCGGCACGCTCGAAGTCGCCGAAATCTCCATCTGCGGCCACGTCTTCAAGGCCGAAGCCACCGATCATTTCGGCGGCAAACCCGAGCGGCGAGACGGCCGCTCGATCTTCAACCCCGGCATGGGCTTGATGCTCCGCCATGCGGGGATCGCCGTCAGCAACCAACCGGACATCGCCCAATAAAAGCTTAGCGCCAACAGGGAGGACCCTATGCGCACCCGATTGACCCTCAGCGTCATGGCGCTTGCCATGGCCGCATCGCCCGCGCTCGCCCAGCCGGCGGCCGATATCACCGCCAAGCTGACGATCTTCCAGCCGGTCAACCAGCAGATGATCGACTCGACCGACAAGGCGATCGCCCGCTTCAAGCTGAAGTATCCCAACGTCACCATCGAACCGCAGTTTGTGCCGCAGCCCTCCTGGGGCGAGTACAACACCTCGTTCATCAACCAGGTGGCGACCGGCGCGGCGCCCGACATCATGTTCTCGGCCATCGAGGGGTTTGCCGAGACCGCCAATCGCGGCCTGCTGCGCGACCTGGGGCCGCTCATCGACGCCGATCCGACCGCCAAGGCGGTGCTCGACGAGCTCGACCCCAACCTCCTCGACGGGATGCGCACCCGCTCCACCGGGCAGCTGAACTTCTTTCCCACCGAGTGGAACAACATCGTCGTCTATTACAACAAGGACATGTTCGATAAAGCCGGCGTCGCTTACCCGGCGGATGACTGGACCTGGGCCGATTTCCGCGAGACGGCAAAGCAGCTGACCATCGCCGATGCCAATGGCAACGTCACCCAGTACGGCTATTTCGTGCCGGGCTTCAATTTCGGCCTGACGCCCTGGTTCCTCACCAACGAGGCGAGCGTGCTCGATGCGGATTGGAAGCAGTCGGCCGTCGCGACCGACAATTTCCGCGAGACGTTGCAGTTCCTCCATGACCTGATCAATGTCGACAAATCCGCCCCGGCCTTCGAGTCCGGCGTCGGCGACAGCAAGTTCGTCGCCGGCCAGGTGGCGATGTTCTCGGCCGGCCACTGGCCGATCCCCGAGATCCGCGCCAGCGGTTTAACCAATGTCGGGGTGCAGATCATGCCGGTGAACAAGGTGAAAACCACCGTGTTCGGCATTGGCGGTCTCGCCGTCACCAGCGCTTCGCAGAACCCCGAGCTCGCCTGGGAATTCGTCAAGGAAATGACCGGCAAGGAGTTCCAGACCGAGCTCGCCGATTCCGAGCGTTCGATCCCGTCCTGGCGCAGCCTTGCCACCACCGACAAGTACCTGTCGTTCCCCGACAACGCCGCGATCTTCTACGGCTCGGCCGCCACCGCCAAGCCGGTCGCCTCGCCGCCGAACTTTGCCCAGGTCGAGGAGATGACCATGCGTTACGTCGGCGCCTACCTCAACGGCAACGAGGACCTCGATACCACCATCAGCGGCCTCGACAGTGAACTGTCGCGGGCCATGAAGCGCGCCTACAACTGACGCTTGACCCGGGGCGCCCGCTCGGGCGCCCCCTCTCGCCACCGGCGGAGGACACCATGGCAACCCTCAGGCAACGCGAAACGCTGGCAGCCTATGGCTTCCTCGCACCGGCCTACCTCATCTACCTGCTGTTCCTGGCCATCCCGATGGTCGCGTCGCTCCTGCTCTCGGTGCTGGAAGTCGACCGGCTGACCCTCGCCACCCAGTTCGTCGGCTGGGCCAACTTCGACTGGGTGCTGACCGACCCGCGCTTCTGGAAAACCTTCGGCAACACCTTCTACTTCATCGCGCTGGCGGTGGTGGGCAATGTCGGGCTCGGTCTGGGCCTCGCCGTGCTGCTCGACCGCAACATCCCGGGCCCGCTGCTCTATCTGTTCCGTCTCGCCTATTTCCTGCCGGTGCTGGTGTCGCTGGCTTTCGTCTCCTTCATCTGGCGCTTCATGTTCTCGTTCGACCTCGGCGCCATCAACTACTACATCCGCATGCTCGGCCTGCCGCCGGTCGGCTGGCTCACCGACAAGAACGTCGCCATGTTCTCGATCGTCATCATCGACGTGTGGAAGAATGTCGGCTTCTTCGTCATCATTCTGCTCGCCGCGCTGCAAGGCGTGCCGCGCAACCTGATGGAAGCCGCGCGCATCGATGGCGCTTCGCCCTTCACCGCGCTCAGGCGCATCAAGCTGCCCTACATCGCCCCGGTGATCCTGTTCTGCGTCACCTACGCCACCATCGGCGGGCTCCAGGTCTTTGACTCGATCAAGATCATCACCGATGGCGGGCCGGGCGATTCCACCCGCTCGGTGGTGATGTACATGTTCTCCGAAGCCTTCAGCGCCGGCGAACTGGGCACCGGCGCTGCTTCCGCCCTGACCCTGCTCGTCGTCATCGCCATCGTCACCGCCATCCAGCTGACGCTCGGCCGTCGCTTCGCCGGGAGATAGCCATGAGCCTTGCCCAAGCCTCCGTCACCGCCCGCGTCCATTCGGCCACCAAGGTGATCGATTGGCGCAACCTGCCGGTGATGATCGTCCTCGGCATCGGCGCCATCTTCATGCTGCTGCCATTCCTGTGGATGTTCGCCACCAGCATGCGGCCGGCCAGCGAGGCCTACCAGCTGCCGCCGAGCTTCCTGCCGACGCGGCTCAACTTCGATGCCTATGCCGCGGTGCTGGATTCGCCGCTGCCGTTCCTGCGCATGTATCTCAACAGCTTCATCGTCGCGGCAGCCACCACCATCGGCGTGGTGGTCAGCAGCGCCATGGCGGCCTTCGCCTTCTCGCGGCTGCGCTTTCCCGGCAGCTCGCTGCTGTTCGGTCTCTTACTGGTCGGACTGATGGTGCCGCATGCCCTGGTGGTGATCCCGCTGTTCTACGGCATGGCCGCTGCCGGACTGCTCGATAGTCTGTGGTCGCTGATCCTGCCGGGTCTCGCCTCGCCGCTCGCCATCTTCATGATGCGCCAGTTCATGGAAGGCCAGCCGCGCGAATATGAGGAGGCCGCCTTTATCGACGGCGCCAGCTACTGGACCATTTTCTGGCGCATCTCGCTGCCGCAGATGGGCCCGCCGATCGCCGCGCTCTCCATCATCGTCTTCACTTCGAGCTGGAACAACTTCCTGCTGCCGCTGATCTTCGTGCGCAAGTTCGAGGTGATGACGCTGCCAGTGGGCCTGCTCGGCCTGTCGGATTCCTTCGGCGCGCTGTCGCTGTCGGTTATCATGGCGGCCGTGACCATGTGCGTGCTGCCGCTGCTCGTGGTGTTTCTCGTCGCCCAGCGCTTCATCGTCGAGAGCATCGCCAGCACCGGCATCAAGCGCTAAGCGGAGACCATCATGCTCGGATCGCAAATCCTCGATCTCAACACCTCGATCAGCGGCGCCGATATCGGCGTGCCCGAGATCAAGACCTTCGGCTTTGCCACGTTCCAGAAGGCGATGGCCACCACCGACAGCTGGACGTCGCATGGCGGGCCGGAGCTGGTGTTCGTCATTGAGGGCGAGGCCTGCTGGGAACTGGAAGACGAGGCGCTGGTGCCAGTCTCGGGCGGCCAGTTCGCATTGTTCCCCGCCGGCAAGAAGCACCGCATCGTCAACGGCCTCTATCCGCCCAGCCACTCGTTCTGGATCGTCATGGCCAATGCCACGAACGTCGCCGATCCGGCGCTGCTGACCCGCGACGGTTTCCGCGACTTTCAGAACTATCTCGGGCGGCGTGGGCTGACCCACGACATCGAGGCGCGCTGCATGGATGCCATCGGCGAGCTGCACCGGCTGATGAGCGACCCGCGCATCTATACCGGCTCGAGCCTCCTCATTGCCGAGATGCGGGCGGCACTGCACACCGTGCTGATCGAGGCCTGGAAGGCGCAGGATAAAAAGCTCGCCGACCGCGACAACAGTGCGCTGATCGATGATTTCCTCGAGGTGCTGCATTCCGACCCCGACACCGAACTCAATATCGGCGAGGTGGCGACCCGGCTCGGCTATTCGCGCAGCTACCTGCACAACCGCTTCCGCAAGGAAGTCGGCATGTCGCCCAGCGACTATGCGCAGCGGCTCCGCATCAAGCGCTGCTGCACCCGGCTGGCGACCACCAGCGAGCCGGTGACCGACATCGCCGTCGAGTTCGGCTTCGGCAGCTCGCAATACTTCTCGCGCGTGTTCAAGAAATACCTCGGCACCACCCCATCCGAATACCGCCAGCAAATGGCGATCAGGGAGCACTGACATGGCGACGCTCGCCCTTCGCGACATCCGCAAATCCTTCGGCAAGCATGAGGTGATCCACGGCGTCAGCCTCGACGTGAAGGATGGCGAGTTCGTCGTCTTCGTCGGTCCCTCAGGCTGCGGCAAATCCACCATGCTGCGGATGATCGCCGGGCTCGAGACCATCACCGAGGGCCAGCTGCTGATCGATGGCACGGTGATGAACGAGGAAACCCCGACCCGTCGCGGCATCGCCATGGTGTTCCAGAGCTACGCGCTCTATCCCAACATGACCGTCTACCAGAACATGGCATTCGGCCTCGAACAGGCGAGGCTCCCCAAAGCGCAGATCCGCGAGTTGGTGCTGGAAGCGGCAGAGACGCTGAAGATCGAGCCGCTGCTGCAGCGCCGCCCCGGCCAGCTCTCCGGCGGCCAAAGCCAGCGCGTCGCCATCGGCCGCTCGATCGTGCGCAACCCGCGCATCTTCCTGTTCGACGAGCCGCTCAGCAACCTCGATGCGGAGTTGCGCGTCCACATGCGGGTGGAGATCGCCAACCTCCACAAGCGCATGGGCCGCACCACCATCTACGTGACGCACGACCAGGTCGAGGCGATGACGCTCGCCGATACCATCGTGGTGTTCAACGAAGGCCGCATCGAGCAGGTCGGCACCCCGCTCGATCTCTACAACAAGCCGGCCAACCGCTTCGTTGCCGGCTTCCTCGGCTCGCCCCGGATGAATTTCCTCCAGGGCAGGGTGGCCGAGACGGTGTCCGGTCCCTGTGTCGAGGTTCCCGGCGGCGTGCTGCCTTTGCCGCAACCGGCTCGGCAGGGCGAAACCATCGAGATCGGCATTCGCCCCGAGCATCTCGAAGTGGTAGCCCCCGAGGGCGCCGCGGCGCGGGCCCGGGTGCAGTTCACCGAGCAGCTGGGCGGCGAGACGTTCCTTTATTGCGATGTCGGCGAGGCGGCCGAACCGGCTCGCATCGTCATCAGGCGTCAGGGCCAGCAGCGCTTCGGCGACAACGAGGTGATCGGGCTGGCGATCGGGGCGTCCGACGTCTATTGCTTCGACAGCAAAACCGGCGCTGCCCTCGCCGCCTGAGAGACCTAAGACCAAAGAACCTCACCAGATCCATGACCCGCATTACCGGCCTTCGCACCTACGACCTCCGCTTCCCGACCTCTGCCTCGCTCGATGGCTCCGATGCGATGAACCCGGACCCCGATTACTCCGCCGCCTATGTGGTGCTGGAGACCGATGGGGCACTCGAGGGGCACGGCCTGACCTTCACCATCGGTCGCGGCAACGAGGTGGTGGTGGCGGCGATCGAAGCGCTGCGCGATCGCGTCACCGGGCTTGAACTCGATGGGATCGCCGAGAACCCCGGCCGCTTCTGGCGCCATGTCACCGGCGACAGCCAGCTGCGCTGGATCGGTCCGGACAAGGGCGCCATGCACCTCGCCACCGGTGCCGTGGTCAACGCGGTGTGGGACCTTCTCGCCAAACAGGCCGATAAGCCGGTCTGGCGCTATGTCGCCGACATGACGCCCGAGCAGCTCGTCTCGATCATCGACTTCCGCTATCTGACCGACGCCATCACCCCGGATGACGCGCTGGCGATCTTCCGGCAAGCCGAGGTGGGCAAGGCCGAGCGCATCGCCGAGCTCGAGCAGAATGGCTACCCCTGCTACACCACGTCGGCCGGCTGGCTCGGCTATTCCAACGAGAAGCTGACCCGGCTCGCCACCGAGGCGGTGGAAGCCGGCTTCTCGCACATCAAGATGAAGGTCGGCCGCGACCTCGCCGACGATATCCGCCGGCTCGAGATCGTCCGTTCGATCATGGGCCCCGATCGCTACCTGATGATCGACGCCAACCAGGTGTGGGAAGTGGGCCAGGCGATCGATTGGGTGAAGGAGCTCTCCCGCTTCAAGCCCTATTTCATCGAAGAGCCGACCAGCCCCGACGATATCGAGGGGCATCGGAAGATCCGCGAGGCCATTGCCCCGGTTAAGGTGGCGACCGGCGAGATGTGCCAGAACCGTATCCTGTTCAAGCAGTTCATCACCCGCGGCGCCATCGATATCGTGCAGATCGATGCCTGCCGCATCGGTGGCCTCAACGAGGTGCTGTCGGTGCTGCTGATGGCCGCCAAATACAACCTGCCGGTGTGGCCGCATGCCGGCGGCGTCGGGCTCTGCGAATATGTGCAGCATTTGTCGATGATCGACTATCTCGCCGTCTCCGGCACCAAGACCGGCCGGGTGATCGAATATGTCGACCACCTGCACGAGCACTTCCTCGATCCCTGCGTCATCGAAAAAGCCGCCTACATGCCGCCAAAGCGGGCCGGCTTCTCCATCGAGATGAAGCCCGCCTCGATCGCGGCCCATCGTTTCGGCTAGTTTTTTTCGCCAAAGCCTGGAACCCACATCGGGCTAAGGCGTTTTGTATGTGCGATCCGTGAACACTCGAAAGAGTCGATCAGATTGCAAAGCGGCAGGGAAGCAGATGAAAATCGCTCCCCTGCTGTTTTTGTGCGCGCTCCAGGATTGCCGGTCTTGTCTCGCGGCTCACGCCGCGGCAAACCCGGGTGGCTCCCAACAACCCCCTCTCTTCCCGAAAACTAAGGACTTAGCTGCGCTAAGCCCAAGTTTTCGCTTTCTCCCCCGCCAAGGGGGAGAGTCCCGACTGATACTCAGGCGCAAGTGGAAGGCACGGATCATCTCCCCCTTGGCGGGGGAGAAAGCAAAATCTTAGGTTTAGCCGTTTGGCTAAGCCTTAGATTTTGCAAGAGAGGGGGTTTTGGAGGGCACGACGGCTCGGCCGCCCCATCATTGACGAATCGACCCTCACCCCGCCATCTTCAACCTGTGCGTGGCCCATCGCCGAACCTCCCAGGACCTTCCCCAGCATGGTCTCGAACGGAGGCAAAGGGACTTCAGTCTCGGGTCGCTGTCATTGGTCTCATTCCGTTTCGGATGCCGTTGCTGGGGAACTCGTCCGGGACGCGAAAGGCCTGACAAATGACGCAAAACCAGAACTTCAAGCGCCGCGTGCGCAGCCGCGCCAAAAAGACCGGCGAATCCTACACCGCCGCTCTGCGGCACGTTCGTGCCAGCTCCCCGCCAGACGCCATGGCCCGCTCGGTTCGCCTGGCCGTGGCGCAGACGACGCTGTGCGATGATCCGCGCGACGCCGTGGCCCTGCGCGCCAGCGGCGAAGCGCTGCGGCGCCTGATGCAGCAGGCGGCCGAGGCCGGTGCGCGGATCGTTCACTTCGGCGAAGGCGCGATCTGCTCGCCCAATAAGCGCATCTTGTCGTCCACCGGGCCAGACGAGATCGGGCCAGCCGATTGGGATCGCTGCGACTGGGGCGTGTTCAACGAGGAGCTAGAGCGGACCCGCGGCTACGCTCGTGAGCTCGGCATCTGGGTGGTGTTTGGTGCAGTGCATCGGCTGTCGTCGCCGCACCGGCCGCATAACAGCCTCTACATCGTTTCCGATCGTGGCGAGCTGGTCACGCGCTACGACGAGCGCCTGCTCTCCAACACCAAGATCTCCTTCATGTATGCCCCGGGGTCGATCCCGATGACGTTCGAGGTCGATGGGATCAGTTTCGGCTGCGCACTCGGCATGGAGACGCATTTCCCCGAAATCTTCACCGAGTACGAGCGGCTTGACGTCGATTGCGTGCTGTTCTCGAGCACCGGGGACGGACTTCCCCATGGCGGTGGCGCGTTCGCGGCCGAGGCGCAAGGGCACGCGGCCAGCAATAGCTACTGGGTCAGCTTCGCGGTTCTCGCCAAGCACAGCCTGAGCGCGCCTGCCGGTATTGTCGGCCCCAATGGTCGATGGGTGGCTCAGTGCCCGGCGGACGAAACACCGGCGGTCGCGCTGGCCGACATCACCACTGATCCGGCCGACCCGTCGCGTCCATGGCGGCGGACGGCCCGGGCCGGACTCTATGAACCGCATTTTGTCGCCGGCGATCCGCGCAGCGACGGCCGCAACAGCTTCTAGCAGAGAGAAACCGGCAGCCCCTCTCTCCGCGGGGAGAGGGGTAAGCGGAAGCTCTCAGTGCACCCGGATGTTCTTGAACTGCCAGGGGTCGTCGCGGTCGAGGTCTTCACTGAACAGCTGGCCGCGACCCTCCAGCGGCGTCCAGTCGGTATAGACCCCCACCACATCGCCGAGATAGGGCCTGGCGATCTGCATCACCTCGTCATAGCCGAGATCGTCCGGCTCCAGGATGCCTGAGTTTGGGTGCTGCGCCGCCCACACGGCGCCGGCCAGCACGCCCGCCGCCACCTGCAGGCTCGTGGCATTGTTGTGCGGCACCAGCGCCCGTGCCTGGGCGATGCTGAGCCGCGAGCCGAACCAGTAGGCGCCTTTGCAGTTGCCCATCAGCAGCACGCCCAGCTCGTCCATGCCGCAGGTGATCTCATCGCGGATGATGCGCCGCGTGCGCTGCGCCGACCAGTTGCTGCCGGCGAGCTCATGCAGTGACAGCACGGCATCGTCGCACGGGTAATAGGCGTAGTGGACGGTCGGTCGATAGGCGACTTCGCCGTCTTCCCAGATCGTCAGGTGGTCGCTGATCGAGATCGACTCGCCGTGCGTGATCAGGAAGCCGTGATAGGCGCCCTCGAGCGGCGTCCAGCTGCGCACCCGCGTCGCGGCGCCCGGCTGGTTGAGATAGATCGAGGAATCGCAGCCATTGCCATGGCGCGAAGCGTCGGTCGGCCAATGCTGCTCGTGCGTGCCCCAGCCCAGTTCGGCCGGCTGCAGCGCTTCGCCGATGAACCCCGCCACCGACCAGGTGTTGACGAACTCGCCGCGCTGCTTGCGTCGGCCGGTGACCTGCGTGTCGCGCTCGGCGATATGGATGGTCTTGATATCGAGCCGGCGCGCCAGTGCCGCCCAGTCGATCGCTTCCGTCGGCGACAGTTGCAGACCGTTCTCGGCGGCGATGCGTAACAGGCCCTGCTTGACGAAAATCGAGGCGAGACCTGGGTTGGCGCCCATGGTCAGCACGGCGGTCGGGCCGGTCGGATATTTCTGCCGCAGCGCCAGCGCCGCTTCGCGTAGCGCATAGTTCGAGCGTTGCGCCGGCGGGCGTGACGGATCGACATAGCCGCCCGGCCAGGGCTCAAGGCACATATCGAGATAGAGCGAACCGTTCTGCTGGCAGAGCTCGATCAGCGCGGTGCTGGAGATCCCGACCGACAGGTTGAGCAGCAGGGTGCCCTTGGTGAGCAGCGGGCCGAGCAGCACCCGGTAATTCTCCGGCGTCACCGCCTCGACCACCAGCTTGGCATTCGACTCGCGGGCGATTTCCGCGCCATTCGCGTCAGCCGCGAAGATCGTGATCGGTTCGTCTGGCAGGTCAAGATGACGGATGAGCAGGGGCAGGACGGCTTGTCCAATACTACCGAACCCGAGCATGACGATCTGGCCCGGAAGTCGCGCGTGCTTTGTATAGGCCGTCATGGTGATCGACTCTTTTCACGGTGCCGCGTCACAGCCGCATCAGCTAAACACCGCCGGTAAGAGGATTGTTCCCACGCTGCGCAGTTCTACGGAACCATGCCGGCAGCGCGAGGTTGAGGGAATGGAGATGGACGCAAAGGAGAAGAACAATGAGAACCCTACCCATCCTTGCCGCCATCATGGCCTTGAGCATCGGACCAGCGGTGGCCCAGGACAACAACGCGAACCCTGGCGCTCCTGGCCAGGATCGTGTTTGCCTGGTCACCACAGGCACGCCCAACAGCTTCAACGATGTCGATGTGACCGGCACCAAGTGGCTGCCGCGCAAGGCCGCCGAGGCGCAGGCCAAGAAGGATCCCAGCAGGGAGCGGGTGTTCGACTACACCAGCGATCCGCTGGTGACTGGCGGTCGATACGCGTCGGCGGAAGAGCTGTGCAACACGCACTTTGACAAGTGACGATCAGTCCCGGGCCCGGTGCCCGGGACTTCTCCCCTCAAATCAGGCGGGTTGAAAGCGGACGGAGATATCGATCCGCGAGCGCCGCACCACTGTGCAGCTGAGTGTTTCCCCGGGCTGCAGCTCGAGGTCGAACGAGGAAGGCACGTTGGCTGCCCTGTTGACACGCAGCGTCGCGCCGGCGCGCGAGCCGTTATGCACCTCGCAGGCAAGGCGCGTTCCAAGTTTGTCGAGGATGATCTGGGCGCGGCGAACCTGTCGTTTCGCCGAAAACCAAGCTTCAGTCATTGGCAAGTCAGTCCCTCATAGTCGGGTCGGCTGATCGGGATGGCGGCACCGCATGGGTTGCGGCGGAGATGGACTTGCGGTGCCGCCACGCTTGGAGCGCCGTTCGGCGCTCGCGCCCGACCCTGGGGGCAGGGAGGGCAATCCAAGGCTAGCATTCGACGTCTGATGTGCCGCTGAGGCGCCGTCTCAGCGAAATTGCAGGTTCCAGCACGCCTCAAAGTACTGGCGTAGTAATGGCAACGGGAGCAGCCCGTTCTGGAGGGTTGCGGCTCGCTGGGGCGGGGTGGCGGCATCGTGGGCTAGCGGATGGGGGCGCGCGATGCCGCCGGGTTGGAAGGTGCCTTTCGGCACCGCCCCGGCGGTGTGTGCAACTGCCAGGACACCTCTCACCTAGCAGGCACATGCTGATGCGCGCCTGAGTTCGAATTTCAGGGAAATTACAGCTGAGCTTCGTTACAATTGCACATTATGCGCACCTTCACTCCCATCCTCGCCCTGCTGCTGGCCGCCGCTCTGGCTGCCCCGGTCCTTGCCGACCCCGGTAACGGCGATGGCAATGGTGGTGGCGGCAATGGCGGCGGCAACGCCGGCGGCCAGGGGAGCGAGAATTCCGGTAACCCCAATGCCGGCAGCGGCAACAACAGCGGCAATTCCAGTGGCAACGCCAGTGCGAATGCCGGCAACCAGCTCACCAGGGTTCCCAAGGACGAGAACGTCGCGCGCGAGGCGGTGAAGAAGCGCGAGGTGCTGTCGCTGGCGACCGTCACGGCGCTCGTCGGCGAGAGCACCAAGGGCCGGGTGCTCGATGTGGAACTGGTGCGGCTTGCGGGCGTATATCTCTACGAGGTCACCGTGCTCGAGCCCGATGGCCGCCTGCACAAGCTCTACTACAATGCGCGCTCCGGAGCGCTGGTGGACCACTGATGCGCATTCTCATCGCCGAAGATGACCAACGCATCGCCCAGCCGCTGAGCATGGCGCTCACCAGTGCCGGCTTCGTGGTCGAAATCGAGACCGACGGCGAGGTCGCCTGGTATCGCGGCGATACCGAGGAATTCGAGACCGTGATCCTCGACCTGGGCCTGCCGACGCTCGACGGTCTCACCATCCTCAAGCGCTGGCGCAGTGCCGATCGGAACTCTCCTGTCCTGGTGCTGACCGCGCGCGGTCGCTGGGAGGAGAAAGTCGAAGCCATCGAGGCCGGCGCTGACGACTACGTGGTCAAGCCCTGCCGCGTCGAGGAAGTGCTGGCTCGGGTTCGCGCCATCATCCGCCGCTCCAACGGGCTGGCCTCCTCGCGCATCAACTTCGGCGACTACGTGTTCGACGCGAGGCAGATGCAGGTGAGCAAGGATGGCGTGCCGATCGAGCTGACGCCACTCGAGTTCCGGCTGCTGTCGCAACTGCTGCACAGCCGTGGCCGCGTGCTGTCGCAGATCGAGCTGACCGATCACCTCTACAGCCAGGACAGCGACCGCGATCCCAACTCGATCGAGCAGTTGGTCGGCCGGCTGCGGCGGCGCCTGGGACCAGGAATCATCGAGACGCGACGTGGATACGGCTACGTGCTGCCCGGTGACGAGGGGTGAAGCTGCACTCGCTGCGGCTCCGGCTGCTGGCAGGCGCCGGCCTGTGGATCCTCGTGGCGCTGCTGCTCGCCGGCGTCGCTATCGTCTCGATTTTCGCGGCCACGGTCGAGCGCGACCAGCGTGAGGATCTGCTCGCCAGCCTCGACCGCGTGCTGAGCGGCATCGACTCGGAGGTCTCCCTCGCTGACCTGAGCCCCCGCCTCAGCGATCCCCGTTACACCGCCCCGGCGGGAGGTCTTTACTGGCAGGTCGTCGACCTCGATAGCGGCGAGCTGGGCCAGTCGCGGTCACTCTGGGACACCGAGATCCGGGCGCCGGAGCCGGCAACTGCCGGGGAGCCGACCTTTGCCCACGTACCGGGGCCGCAGGGCCAGATGCTGAGCATCGCGACACAGGATGTGCTGATCGACGCCGCCACGGGGCCACGGCGTCTGCGGGTCAGTGTCGCCGAGGACCTGAGTCTCAGGGGGCACGATCTCCGGCGCTTCGCCACCGACATTGCGACGGCGCTCCTCGCGGTCGGGGCGGCGCTGGTGTTCGCCGCCTGGCTGCAGGTCTATCTCGGGCTGCGCCCGCTGCAGGCCCTGCAGCGCGCCGTCGAGGACGTGGTGCAGGGACGGACCAGGCGGCTGGACGGACCCTATCCGGAGGAGGTCGGCCCGGTGGTGCACGAGGTGAATGCGCTGCTGACCAGCCACGAGCGTGCCATCCAGTTCGCCCGTACCCGCGCCGACGATCTGGCGCATGGGCTGAAGACCCCGCTGGCCGTGCTGACGGCGACCGCCGGGCGCCTCCGAGCCGAGGGCGACACCGGCAATGCCGAGGTGCTGGAGCTGCTCAGCGAGGAGATGGCGGAGCGGATCGACTACCAGTTGCGGCTGGCGCAACTGCGGATGCGCAGCGCCGAGCACGTGCTCACTGCCTCGCTCGACCACGTGCTGCTGCGCAGTGTCACGGTGATGCGCAAGGCTGGTCGGGGGCCCGAGCTGTTCTGGAAGCTCGATGCCCACCCGGCCAGCGTCGACATGGACCCCCATGATCTGATGGAACTGGTGGGGGTGCTGCTCGAGAACGCCGCCAAATGGGCGCGCACCGAAGTCGAGGTGGTCTGCCGGCCGGGCGGCGAGCTGGCCGAGTTCATCATCCGCGACGATGGCCCGGGGCTGTCGGACGAAGATATCGGCAAACTCGGCAAACGCGGTGGGCGTCTCGATGAGGAGCGATCGGGCACCGGCTTCGGCATCTCGATCGCGCGCGAAATCCTTGAACTCAACGGCGGTACCCTGAGTATCGGCCGTTCCAAAGCCGGCGGGCTCGAGGCCACGGTGCGCATCCCGCCCGCGCCGGCAACCTAGCCCCGGAGGTCCGGCGCGGGACTTGGCCCGCGCCGTGCCGGTTTCTCGGTCAGTTCGCCGCGACGACGATGCCCGGCGAGTAGACGACCGTTCGCCCTTCCAGCTCAACGAAGTAGAGGCGGTCGTTGGTGTAGAAGTAGGCGTGGTCGGGGTCGCCATCGATCACGTGCAGCTCGATGGTGTCTGGCACCACATAGCCGACGTCGATATCGCCTTCGATGATGATCGGTTCGGTCGGGTTGAGGCGCGCATACTCGATGGAGGTATCGGCGACCGCACTCGCGCCGATCACCGCGCCGGTAAAGCCGCCGATGACTGCGCCGATCGGGCCGAAGATCAGGCCGCCGGCAATGGCGCCGCTGACGCCGCCTGCCGTACCGCCGACCGCGGCGCCGGCATCGCTCTGCGCGAGCACCGTACCGCTACCAAGGGTGAACACTGCCAGGGTGGCCAGGATCAGTTTCTTCATTTTTGCAATCCTTCTTCTTGTCTCCGCCGCCAAAGGGGGAAGTCCCCGTGGCTCGATCGGTTCCAAAGAGAAGTTCACCGGCGTAACCCGGGCGAAGCGCCATGCGAGGCACTCCGCCCGGTCGCTGCGTCAGGCCGCTTCAGCGGTGCCCGGATCGACCACCACCCGGATCTGGGTGATCTTGTTGGCCGGAAAACCGCTGAGTTCGGCGTGGCGCCGGATGTCTTCCGGATCTTCGGCCAGATAGACGCAATAGGTCATATCGTCGGCGAAGTAGGAATGCACCCACTGTACCCGCGGCGCGAGCTTGGCCAGGGCCTCGTTCGAGACTTTGGCCGCCTCGCGGTGCTCCTCGGCCGAGAGCTTGCCGACACCGGGGATCATGCGTTCAATCACATAGCGTTTCATTCTCAGTTCTCCTCAGTTGGTGGCTGCGACGGTCGCGTCGCAGGAGACATTGGGGTTCATGTCGGCGAAGGTGCCGGTGGGGTTGGCGCGCCAGGCCCAGACATGCAGCTCGTAGAAGGGCGGCAGGCCATAGCGGTTGGGCGCGTTGGTGAAGCTGAACAGGTGCCCGTCGAGATTGGCCGGGCCCTTGGTGGTGATGTATTCGACCGCCACCAGCTGCATGCTGCCATCGGCCTGCGGCTCGTACATCACCGCTTCGGGCTTACCGATATCGACGACGCCGTCCTCGATCAGTGCGCCGTTGACGTAGTGGATGCCCATGGCGCCACCCTCGACACCCGAGACACAGGGGATCGGGGCATAGCCTTCGGCGGTTGCGACGCTCACATCGGCGAAGCGGGCGTTGATCTCGCGCACCTTGTTGGCGAGCGGGTTGTCGGGCGAAACGCCGGCGGCATGGTCGTGCGCCAGGGACGGCTGGGCGATGACTGCCGCCGCAAGCATGCACGTTGCGAGCAAGGCTCGCCTGCTGGCGTCGTGCGCCAGACGGGGGAGAGTGAAGTTCATTTGTCTTGGGTCCTGAACAGATTGTGGTGATGCCCCCCTGCCTCGGCGACGCATGGCGCCCCGCCGGTAGGGTCTTTTGAAACGTCCAGCCTCAGGATTGTTGCCGCCCCGGATCGGGGCGAACCACCAGGGTCTCGGCCACCGGGTAGAACTCTTCTCCCGGTATGCCGGCACGCCTCGCATGTTCGCGGATGGCTTCGCCATCGGTCGCCTCGTACACGCAGAATGTGCCGAGGCGGCCATCCGGCTCGTGCACCGCGTAGCTGCGGATCCAGCTGACGCGACCCTGCATCTCATCATTGGCGATGCGGTCGCAGACCTGGCTGACCTGCTCGATATCGGGCATGGCAACCCAGGCGCTGGGGCGACGGACGACATAGAGTTGCATTTCAATCCTCATGCGCTGCAGCCGCCCGGGCGGGAGGCTGCGGAACGGGGATTGCAATAGGCGGACCGGGGCTGACTGTCCTTACCGCGACCTGATCAGACGCTGATCATTTGCCGATGCTCGCTTCGCGGCGCAGCGATAGGGCGGCTTCGACCAGGCGCGGCGAGCCGATGCGGCGGGCCGTCATCTCGGCCGCGCCGAGCTCGGCTTCGGCTCCCGGCCGGTCGCCTGCAACGAGGTAGCCCTCCGCCAGCTCGAGCCGCACGCGGGCGGCGTGATAATCGACCTTGGCGCTGGTCCAGAGCTGGCGGGCGAGGATGCGCAGCTGCGTCGCCCTGAGGTCGCCCGTCGGCAGCAGGGCAGCCCGCGTCTCGGCGAGCATGGCGCGGATGGCGGGTTGCGGCCAGCGCTCCTCGCTGTCCGTGAGCTCCGCCAGGTAACCCTCGGCGCGCGCCGCGTCGCCGGACTTGGCGGCGATGCGCGCCGCATTGACCAGCAGCACGCCACGGCGCTGCAGGTGGAACCAGCCGCGCCCCTGCATCGTCCGGTCGAGCGCCGTCAGCGCCGCCGCGGCGTCGCCCTGCTCGAACAGCCGAACCGCGTGGCCCGGCTCGGCATCCCAGCCCAGCCCATAGGCCATGGCATAGTCCGTGTCGGCGGTGGCGAAATCGCCCAGCATGGCGGCAACGTCGCCGCGCACGCGATATCCATCGCCCAGCGACCAGGATTCCTCCTCGATCAGTTTGGGCAAGGCCCGGCTGATCGAGTCGAACGCTTCGATCAGCGTGCCGCGGGCGCCCAGGATCTCTGCACGATGCAGGTTGCACGAGCCGGGGCGCTCGGCAAAGCTGGCATCGCACCAGCTATCAAAGCCATCGCTCCATTGCAGTGCGCGCTCCCAATCGGCAAAGGTCCGGCACGTCCACAGGATGTTGCAATAGACCAGGCTCCCGGTGATCGGGTCGACATGGCTGGAGAGCGCGATGGCGGCGGCATGGTTCTGCAACCTGCTGCCTTCCTCGACCTGGCCCAGCGACATCTGGAAAAAGCCCTTATAGACCAGCGTCAGCGCCTCGAGGCCCGGGTCGCCCGCGCTGGCCCCGAGCTCGGCTGCCCTGCAGGCGAGCTGCAAGGCGTCTTCCGGCCGGCCGCCGGAGGCCGCAAGGCGCGATTGCATCCACAATAGGTGCGCCCGCACGCCGGCATTGTCCGAGTCGGCGAGGATGGTGTCGGCCCGTTTGAGCCAGCCTTGCGCTGCGGCGCTCGAGCCGCGTTCGAGTTCCACCCGGGCAACCGTTGTTGCAGTCCGCGCTGCCCTGTCGTTCCGTCCGGCCGCCAGGTGCGCCTCGATCGCCCGCTGCAGCGCCGGCAATGCGGCGACGGCATGGCCGCGGCATTCGTCGGCGAGCGCCCAGAGCTCGAGGTCTTCGGCATCGAGCGGGTCGGTCGTTGCGGCCTCGGCAAACAGGCGGGTGGCCGTGACCCAATCGTATCTGCTCACGGCTGCGCGGGCCGCCGCCAACCGTCCTCCCGCCGCGGCGGATGACTTCGGCGCCGCCACCGCAAACTCTGGCGCGTCGAGCGCAAAACGATAGCCATGGCGGGCAAAATTGCGCAGCGCCTCGCCGACCCCACCTTCCGCTAAAACGCGCCGCGCCAGGCTCGCGGCGCGCTGCAGTGATGACTCGGTTACGGTGACATTGGGCCACAGCGCGTCCAGAAGCTCGTCCTTGGGCACCACGCGCCCGGCATTCCGAACCAGATAGGCGAGCAGATCGAAAACCCGCGGCTGGATGTGCTGCGCCTGGCCGCGCAACATCAGCGCACGGGCTTCCTCGTCGAGGACGAAGGGACCAAAGGTCAGCTGCATAGACGTCTACCCCGGCGTGGCACAGCGGCCGCCCTCGCCGCGTAGACCAGGCCGCCGCTTCTTCCACCTCGCGACTGAACGTATGATGAATTTTCGACTGAACGTATGATGAATTTTGAGGTGCCGGTGGCAGGCAATCAGACGACTTTTGTGGCGGGGCGTATTTCGTGTAACGTTTGCCCGTGCAGCCCAACCGAGCTTCGACTTGATGCACTACCCTCGCGTCGCCCGGCGCATCAGAACCGTGGTGGCCCGAGTCTGGCGCCGGGTCTCGCTGTCGCAGCGCTTTTTCCTCGTGGCTCTGACCGTTGTGCTTGCGGCGATGCTGGCGCTGGGCAACTGGACCAACGCCTATATCAGCCAGAGCATCACCCGAGGGGTGGCCGAGACGGCCGCGGCGAGTTTCGAGGCGTTGATGGCTCAAAGTCTCGACGGCGCGCTGTCGGCAGCCGACAGCCAGTCCGCGTTCCAAGCCGTGTTCAAGGTGGCCAACAGTGCCGACAGCACGCGGCTGCTGCAGATCCGTGTGCGGGACGCAGACGGTCGGGTGGCCTTCGAATCCCTCGGTGGGCTGGAGGACGAGGCATCGGCAGTCGGTCTGTCCGAGGCCGCGGGCGGCATGGTGACTGCGCATGTGGTCGATCTGCCACTGCGCTCTGTCGGGGATCTGCCCAGGTCGACCTTGCCGATCCTCAAGATCTACACGCCGCTGCGGCGTGACGGTGATCGGGTGGCCGCCATCGCCGAGCTCTACTTCAGCGCCAGGACGGTTCGTGAACTGCAGGCGCAGGCGCGCTCCGACGTGTGGATCATCGTGGCGGTCATCGGCATGGTGTCGGTTGGCGCCCTGGCGCTGCTGGTGGATGTGACGGGCCGCATCATCACCGGACAGCGCCAGCGGCTGGCTGCCAACCTCATCGCCACGCGGGCGCTGCTCAAGGAAAATGTCGCGCTGCAGCTCGCCTCGGAGAAACTGCGTGTCGACTCCGGCCTCGCCAATGAGCATGTGCTGGCCCAGGTGGGGTCCGACATTCATGACGGTCCGGTGCAACTGCTGACCCTGCTGATCCTGAAGCTGACCGGGACGCGGGGTAGCGCAGCGAGCGATCAGGCTGCCGCAGAGGCCAAGCTGGCGAGCGAGGCCCTCGAAGATCTGCGCGGCATTTCCGCCGGGCTCGTGCTGCCCGAGCTGGCGAAGCTCAGCATCTCCGAGACCATCGCCTTGGCGATAAGCCGTCACGAGAACCTGACCGGCACGCTGGTCCGGCACGAGCTGAATCTCGCCAACGACGTCGAGGTGCCGATCACCGTCAGGATCTGCGCCTATCGGGTGGTGCAGGAGGCTTTGAACAATGCCTACCGGCACGGCGGCGGCGAGGACCAGAGGGTTCGGGCCAGCGTCGACGCCGGCTGGCTTCGCCTCGAGGTCACCAACAGCACGACCATTCGCCGACCCGGCACCTCGTCGGCCAACCAGGTGGGCCTCAGGGCGATGCGCTTTCGCGTCGAGTCGCAGGGCGGCAGCCTGTCGGTCGACATCGATGCCGACCAGGCCAGGGTTGGCGCCCACATTCCAGTTGGCAGAGTGGTCTAGTCGTTCTCGTCCGGGGCTAAGCCGTCGATGTTGTATGGCGAGCCCAGGCGCTTTGCTGCCAGCACAACCTCGAGGCGGCTTTTCACCTTCAGCTTGGTCATCAGGTTGGTCATGTAGTGCTTGACGGTTTTCTCCGTCAGGCCCAGCGCCCGCGCGATTTCCTTGTTGGTCTTGGCCTCGAACAGCCCTTGCAGCAACTGTTGCTCCCTGGCGCTCAGCTTCGCGGCCGGACGCTCGCGTTCGCGCCGCGCGCGGTTACGGAAGCCGCCGATCAGCATCGGAGAGAAATCGGGCGAAACGAACAGGCCGCCACTCTTTACCGTTTCGATAGCCGCAAACAGGTCCTCGGACGGGCGACCCTTCAAAACGAAAGCGTGTGCCCCGGCATCGAGGGCACGCAGCGCCATGTCGACATCGGCATAGGCGGTGAAAATAACCACTCTGGTGGCGGGACAGCGTTCGGCGATCGAACGGATGGCCGAGAACACGTCGCCCGGCATGCTCAGGTCGAGCGTCATGATGTCGGGACGGCCCGATGCGGCCAACTCCACGGCCCCATCGGCCGAGGAGGCCGTGCCCGCGATGGTGTAGCGAGGATCGTCGGCGAACAGCGAAGCGATGCCGGCCAGCAGGGTCGGATGATCATCCACGAAGGCGATGCTGGTTGGCTGGCTGTCCGGCGCTGAGCGATCGGCAGCGTCACTCACTGGGTGTGTTGCCATTTCCGCCACCATTGCCGTTGCCATTGCCATTACCACCGGCATTGCTGTTGCCGTTGCCCCCGGCGTTGCTGTTGCCGCCTGCGTTGCCGTTACCGCCGGCATTGCCATTTCCATTGCCCCCGGCGCTACCACCGGCATTGTCGTTCCCCCCGGAACTGCCGTTTCCATTGCCGCCGGCATTGCCATTGCCACCGGAACTGCCGTTGCCGTTCCCGCCGGCATTGCTGTTGCCATTGCCGCCGGAATTACCGTTGCCATTGCCGCCGGAATTACCGTTGCCATTGCCGCCGGAATTACCGTTGCCATTGCCGCCGGAACTGCCGTTGCCGTTGCCACCGGAACTGCCGTTACCGTTCCCGCCGGCATTGCCGTTGCCATTGCCACCGGCATTACCGTTGCCGTTGCCGCCGGCGCTGCTGTTGACGTTCTCGTTTCCGCCGCTGTTCCGGCCGTTGCCGGCTTCCAGCAGCGCCGCCCCTGCCGTGGCCTCGGCAAGCGTGACGCCGGCGGGTACAGTCTGCTCTTGTCCCGTCAGCAGGTCGACCACCGTCGCCTTGCCCAGGTCCACGATCACCTCGCCGGTGTCGCCGGCAACGATCAGACGGCTATGTCCCATCCCCACAACCACTGTCATCTTCGGCGTCTTCAGCATGAGGCGCTGATTTGACGGGATGCGGGCGTCGACGCTTACCGTTCCGGCATATTGGGTGATGAGGGTAAGGTTGTGGGTGGCCTGGTCGACCTGCAGCGCGGTGTTGGGCCCGAGCTTGAGCGTGATCTCGCCCCGCACCAGCTCGGCCTCGGCCCCCTGCAGCGTTCGAACCGGAATCCCGTCGAGCACCTGCGAGCGTGCCGGCAGCTCGGCCCATTGATCGCCATTCATCGACAGCACTGTGCCGCTGACCGCTACGGCAACCCACTTTGCCCCGGCAGCGATGGCAGGCCAGCTCAGCAACAGGCCGAGCGCGGCGATCACACAGGAAAGATGAGCAAGGCGTCGGCGTCCGGATGGGCCGGATGAATATGGCTGCCGATGGTCCTTAGTCAGCAGTTCGGTCACCTTGTGGTCTCGTAGTCGTGACGATGAGCAGACAATGCTCTGCGCGGAGGGTCGAAATATTTGTCTTGTTGGTCTGCCGCAAAATAGCGTCACGGACCAAGAGAACACCAGCATTAACCTTAGCGTGGAATCGGGGGGTAACCGATGGCGACCTTGGTCCCTAGCGCTCCGTCCGGGTATTGGCTCGTGGTCCGTCTCCCGCTTCTCGGGCCTAATAGTGGATTTTGCGGCGAGTAGGGTCTGCTTACCTCACCCGTATCCCGAGCATTCAATGGCGACCTCGGTCCATATTCCAGGTATTAAGAAGGTCCATCTACAGTCGTTCGAAGTAGTAATTGCTAATTATGTCTTAATTCCCGTTGCGGCCGGGACCTGGGGCAGACTTAGAGCATGCCGCGCTCCGACGCGGCCAATGGGGGATATCGAATGGCCGCGATCACCAAGGGCATTGTCACGTCGTTCGGAAACACGCCTCAGGCGGTAGACGACGTCTTCAACGCTACGGCGCTGGCGCTTGGCATCGGTTCGAGCGGCCCCTTCACTCCCATCCTCATCGACGTGATGGCCAACGACAAGGCGGGCGGCGCAAAGACGCTTTACTCGCTTGACAATGGGACGAGCGACGGCGGGATCCGCCCGACCGATCTGCTGACGCAGGATATGGGGCGCACTGCCGCCACCAGCACCGACACCAGCGCCAACGGCGCCCGGATATGGATTACCGCCGACGGCCAGGTCAGCTATGACGCGAGCACCCTGAGTGCGGCCAAGCTCTTGCAGATCCAGGGGCTCGGAGCAGGGGAGTACTTCACCGATACGTTCACCTATGCCATCCGCATGGCCAACGGCACGCTGAGCTGGGCGACGGCGCAGATCAAGATTGCCGGCGTTAACGATGCCGCGACGATCACCGGCACCTCCACAGGCAGCACGGTTGAAGATACTGCCGGCCAGACGCAGGCCCAGGGAACGCTTGCTGTCGACGACCTCGATGTTGGCCAGAACGTCTTCCAGGCGCCCGCGGCGGCCAGCCTCAACGGCACCTACGGCACTTTCACCTTCAACGCGCTGAGCGGGCAGTGGACCTACAACCTCGACCACGACAAGGCCAACCACCTCTATGGTGGCGAGATAGTCCACGACACCCTGGTGGTGAAGTCGCTGGACGGAACGGCAAGCCGGACGATCGATATCACTGTTACCGGCACCAACGATG